>NZ_KE384531.1:185383-612160 GCF_000426505.1 Nisaea denitrificans DSM 18348
GAACAGGTGGAGACCAAGGGGATTCGATCCAGGTTGACAGCAGCGGCAACAGCTATGTCACGGGGCAGTTCCAGGGAACAGCGGATTTCGATCCCGGCTCCGGGACTGCAAACCTGACCAGCGCCGGCAACAATGACGTCTTCATTGCCAAGTACGACAGCAGCGGCGCTCTGGTCTGGGCGAAAAATGTCGGCGGAACAGGCAGTGATGGAGGCAACTCGATCGAGGTCGACAGTAGCGGCAACAGCTATGTTACGGGAGATTTCAGCAGCACGGTGGATTTCGATCCCGGGACCGGGACGACGAACCTGACCAGCGTGGGTGCGGCAGACGCCTTCCTGCTGAAGCTCGACAGTGACGGGAACTTCGTCTCGGTGTCATCGAGCAGTGGCGGCTCGTCTGGTAGCGGCTTGACGAAGACCAATCAGACAGTGACCGACTCCGCCGGTACTGCGACCAGTCATACGCTGGTGAACAATACCGGTAGCACGGCGACAGGTGCGCTCGTCTCCGGCACTGGCAACGGGAACACCGTCAACGCGACGTTGCCCACTGGGGTCTCGTTGACCAACTCGGGCACATCCACCGCCCAGGTCAGCTCTGTCGCCAGCTCCACGCTGTCCGGGCAGATCCAGAGCAGTGGCGCCGATACGACCAGCAAGAGCTTCCTCGAGGGGCATGGTCAGGCCTTCGTCAATGGCTTCGGTGGCGGCATGTCGATGGATATTCGCACCATCGGCTTCTCCTCAACGGATAGCTCGGCGCAGACCGTCCAGATCACCGGCCAGGGCTCCAGCGGTGGTGAAGCCTTCGTCGTCGACACGACTGGCCTGCCCGCGGGCTCGACCGTGCAACTCGACAATATCGAGTTCGCGGCCATCGTCGGCAGCGCGACCATCAATGGCGGCGGCGGCCAGAACTATGTCGTCGGCGACGATGCGAACCAGTTCATCTCCCTCGGGGCCGAGGACGATACGCTGGCCGGCGGCGGCGGGGCGGACACCATCGGCTCCGGTTGGGGTGAGGACATCCTTTACGGCAACCAGGGCACGGACAACGTCTTCGGCGGCGGCGGCATGGACACGCTCTATGGAGGCCAGGGCACCGACACGGTCAGAGGCGACAACGACAACGACGTGGTTTACGGCAACAAGGGCAATGACTTGCTCTGGGGTGGCGAGAATGCGGATCTGCTCTATGGCGGGCAGGGCGAGGACATCGTCTACGGCAATTCCGGCAATGACAGCCTGAACGGGAATCTCGGTAACGACACGCTCTATGGCGGTCAGGGCAACGATCTGCTCTCGGGCAGCAGCGGCGACGATTTCCTGGGCGGCAACAAGGGCGACGACACGCTCTCTGGCGGCGACGGGGCAGACACCTTTGTCTTCGAGTTCGACGGTGGGAACGATCAGGTGACCGACTTCCAGGCCGGAACCGACACGCTTGCTCTTGAAGTCGGGCTCGGCGCGAGCGGCGGTGTCGAGAGCGGCGGCAATACCATCGTCACCCTCTCCGACGGCAGCACCGTGACCGTGATCGGCGTCTCCAAGACCGACCTCGCGGCTGCGACGGGCTGGGAACTCGGGTAGTCCGCGGACCCTCTCGGACCCTCTCTTTAGTCATCCCGGACCCGATCCGGGATGACGTCCTGATCTGATTGGAAATCCGGGGTGGCGCAATGCGCCGACGGACGGACACCAAGGATCAGTGAACTTTCCGGTGAAGGCGTTTCCACAGCCGTTTTCGAGCGGTGTCAGGCCGCATTGGAAAAATTGGAAATTTTGGAAAAGTTGGAAAAGACAAAAATTCCAATAGCTTGCATCAATCCCCACAAGCATCTTCAGGTTACTTCAAAGATAGCTCACCTCGCGGGCGGTCAGCCTGTCTGCCACTTAGCCCGCCTGCAACTTAGCCTGTCCGCCACATGGAAACGGAAAGCGCGTCCTTTTCGTCAATCCGCTGTCCCCGAAATGACGTGAGGGTCTGTCATGCAGTTTGTGAAAGGGATCGGCGGAACAAGTGCTGAACAAGGCGATTCTATCCAGGTCGACAGCAGCGGCAACAGCTACGTCACGGGATATTTCGGGGGAACGGTTGATTTCGATCCCGGCGCGGGAACGGTTAATCTGACCAGCGCCGGAAATCAGGACATCTTCATTGCCAAATATGACAGCAGCGGCGGTCTGGTCTGGGCGAAAGGCGTCGGCGGAACAAGTAGCGACTATGGCCGTTCGATTGAAATCGACAGCAGCGGCAACAGCTATGTCACGGGGCAGTTCCAGGGAACAGCGGATTTCGATCCCAGCGGCGTGACCCAGAACCTGACCAGCGCCGGCTCGAGCGACATCTTCATTGCCAAATATGACGGCAGCGGCGATCTGGTCTGGGCGAAAAGCGTCGGCGGAACCAGTGCTGACGACAGCAAATCGATCCAGGTCGACAGCAGCGGCAACAGCTATGTCACGGGATATTTCGATGGAACGGTGGATTTTGATCCCAGCGGCGTGACCCAGAACCTGACCAGCACCGGCGGTAACGACATCTTCATCGCCAAATATGACAGCAACGGCGGTCTGGTCTGGGCAAAAAATCTCGGTGGAACAGGTGGAGACCAAGGGGATTCGATCCAGGTTGACAGCAGCGGCAACAGCTATGCCGCGGGAAATTTCCAGGGAACGTCGGATTTCGATCCCAGCGGCGTGACCCAGAACCTGACCAGCGCCGGCAGTAACGACGCCTTCATTGCCAAGTACGACAGCAGCGGCGCGTTGGTCTGGGCCAAGAATGTCGGCGGAACAGACTATGACGCTGTCAACTCGATCCAGGTCGATAGCAGCGGCAACAGTTATGTCACGGGAATTTTCCAGGGAACGGCGGATTTCGATCCTGATGCTGGGGTAACGAACCTGACCAGCGCCGGTTTGTACGACACCTTCATTGCCAAATACGACAGCAGCGGCGGTCTGGTCTGGGCGAAAAACATCGGCGGAACAGAGAATGATATTGGCCTGTCGGTCGCTGTCGACAGCAGCGGCAACAGTTACGTCACGGGAGATTTCAAGGGTACGGCGGATTTCGATCCCGGGGCCGGGACCACAAACCTGACCAGCGCCGGCGCGCGAGACATCTTCATCGCTCAATACGACAGCAGCGGCGCCCTGGTCTGGGTGAAAAGTTTCGGCGGAACAAGTGATGATCAAGGCAGATCTGTCCAGGTCGACAGCAGCGGCAACGTCCACGTTACGGGAGTATTCCAGGGAACGGTGGATTTCGATCCCGGCACGGGAACGGAAAATCTGACCAGCGCCGGTTCTCTCGACGCCTTCCTGCTCAAGCTCGACAGCGCCGGTAATTTGGTCTCGGTCGCGGCAGGCGCACAGAGCGGCAGTTCGAACGGTAGTCTGACGAAGACGAACCAGACAGCAGCGGATATTGCCGGCACCGAGACCAACCACATGCTGGTGAACAATGTCGGCGGTACCGCATCCGGCGCGCTGATCTCCGGTACCGGCAGCGGCAATACCGTCACCGTCACCCTGCCCGCCGGGCTTTCCCTGACGAACAGCGGCACCGGCACGGCGGTGAGTGGAGATGCGGCGGGGACAAGCTTATCCGGACAGATTCAGGCAAGCGGCACCTCGGCCACGAACCAGGGCTTCCTCGATACCCACGGCCAGAGTTTCGTGAACAGCCTCGGCGGCACCGCGCTCGACATCCGGACAGTCACCTTCTCCGGAGCGGACGGCTCGCAGCAGACCGCCCAGTTCAGCGGAACAGCAACCGGCGGCCCCGAGGCCCTGGTGATCGACACCACCGGCCTGACCCCGGGCTCGACCCTGCATCTCGATCATGTCGACTTCGCCGCGATCCTCGGCAACGCCACGGTCACTGGCGGCAGCGGCAGTTCCAGCTACATCGTCGGCGACGATGCCGTGCAGCTCATCTCGCTCAGCGAAGGCAACGACACGATCGCCGGCGGCGGCGGCGCGGACACGGTCAGATCGAGCTGGGGCGAGGATCTGGTCTATGGCAACCAGGGTGCGGACGCTCTCTTTGGCGGCGGCGGTAGGGACACGCTCTTTGGCGGCCAGGGGGGCGATATCCTCCACGGCAACAACGATGCGGACGTGCTCTACGGCAACAAGGGCGCCGATACCCTCTCTGGCGGCGAGGGGGTGGATCTGCTCTATGGCGGGCAGGACAACGACATGGTCTACGGCAATGCCGGGAACGACACGCTGTACGGCGATCCCGGCGACGACACGCTCTGCGGTGGCCAGGGTAACGACGCGCTTGCCGGCGGCAGCGGCGCCGACCATCTTGCCGGCAACCGGGGCGCCGATTCCCTCACCGGCGGCGAGGGAGCGGACACCTTCGTCTTCAGCTTCGATGGCGGCAACGATCAGGTGGCAGACTTTCAGGCGGGCACCGACACGCTTGCTCTTGAAGTCGGGCTCGGCGCGAGCGGCGGTGTCGAGAGCGGCGGCAATACCATCGTCACCCTCTCCGACGGCGGCACCGTGACCGTGATCGGCGTCTCCAAGACCGACCTCGCGGCCGCGACGGGATGGGAGCTCGGGTAGTCCGCGGACCTTCTCGCCACCTTCCATTTTATCATCCCGGGCTTGACCCGGGATCTTCCGAAGCGGGGCAAAGCCTGCGATCGAAAAGGCCCCGGCTCGTGGGGCGGGATGACGCCCTGAGCTGGTCAGAAATCCAGGTTGGCGTAGTGCGCCGGTGGGCGGACGCCGGGGATGTGGTCTGACAGCAGCGGGCGGAAGCTCGGGCGGGACTTGACCCGGGCGTACCATTCCTTGGCCTCCGGATACTTCTCCCACGGCACGTCGCCGATATAGTCGACGGTGGAGATGTGGGACGCGGCGGCGATGTCGGCGAGGCTGAAATGGTCTCCGGCGAGCCAGTTCCGGCGCTCCGCCAGAAAGCCGATATAGCCCAGGTGGGTGGCGATATTGGTATGCCCGGCGCGGATCGCCGCGCTGGAAGGCTCGCCGGTGCCGAGGAAGCGTTTCATCAGCTTCTCGCCGACCAGCATCTCGGTCACTTCCGCATTGAACTTGCGGTCGAACCAGGCGACCAGACGGCGGATCTCGGCGCGCGCGGCCGCATCTCCCGGCAGCAGCGGGACATCCGGGCGGGTCTCTTCGAGATATTCGGAAATGGCGCCCGAGTTGGCGACCACGGTGCCGTCATCGTCGACGAAGACCGGTACCGTGCCGTCGGGGTTCTTGGCGAGGAATTCCGGGCGCCGGTCCCAGATCTGCTCGACCTTGGTTTCGGCCTCGATTTTCTTCTCGCCGAGGGACACGCGGATCTTCCGGCAGAAAGGCGAAATCCAAAGGTGATAGAGGGTCGGCATTCAATTCACCGTTAGGTCTGGGGGATGCCTTGCGGTTGGCGGCGCTAAACTACCAGAACCTTGCCGATGCCGACAATCGCCAGCACGCCAAGCAGGATAATGGCCGCCAGTTTGACTGTTTCCGGGCGTGTGATGGCGAAAAGCTTGTGCCCGATGGAGGTTCCGACCGCCATGACCGGCACCAGGATGGCGCAGCGGATCAGCATGTCCGCGTGTATCAGTCCCTTATAGCCGGCAAGTGCGATGGCGAAAATGTCGATGAAAATAAAGAAGGCGATCCCCGTCGCCCGGGTGATCGCGACCGGCAGCGGCGAGGAAAGATAGAGCAGCACCATCGGTGGGCCGGGCACACCGGCGGCGCCGGACATCAATCCGGAGACAATTCCGGTCCCGGCGAGCATTCTGTTGTTCGGGACGGTGGCCATCTTGAAGCCGCAGGCGATCAGGATCACGGATATGAGGATGGCTGCATAGATCGCTATCTTCATCGGCTCTGGCTCGACCAGCAGCAGGCAGGCGAACCCGACGGGCACGCCGATGACGGATCCGATCATAAGTTGCCGGATACCCGTCCAATGGACGTCCCGGTAGGTGCGTGGCAGCAAGGTAAAGCCTGCCAGAAGGTCAAGGATCAACGTCAGCGGGACGACGGAGACGGGATCGGCCACCAGCAGCAATGCACTGATCAGGATCAGCGCGAACCCGAAGCCCGTAAATCCCCGGACAATCCCGCCGATCAGCGTGGCGACGAGGGCGACGGTCCAGATATGCAGGACCCACCCGAAATGCATCGTCTCGAACATTGCTTGGTGGAGCCTTTGCCGGTGTCAGGACCTCAGGCGGCGCAGGATGCGTCCCCGGACTCTTCTACGCCACTTGCCGTGCCGCTCCAAGGCAGCACTTTGCGGGCCATCGGTTCCTCCGTGAGGGATCGCAACAGGTCCGGCGCTGCGCGCACCTGGAAGCGCGGCTGATCGACCGGTCCCGGCAGCTCGAATCCATAGGGCTCTGCCAGCACAAAGCCGTAGGGGCTGTAATAGGAGGCTTCGCCGACCACGAGGCAAAGCTCCCAGCCTTCCTGATCCGCTTCTTCCAGCGCCCGTGCCACCAGCGTCCGGCCGAGGCCTTTGCCCTGTAATGCCGGATCGACCACCAGCGGGCCAAGCACCAGTGCCGGGAGAATTTCATCGCCGTTTTCCACGTCGCAGCGCCAGAACCGGATGGAGGCTCCGAGCTTGGCATCGAACCCGGTGCGGGCAACGAGGCTGAGGGACGGCACGGACGGACCCTGCCGCAGTTTGTAGACGGTCTTGGAAAGGCGATCCTCGCCGAAACCGATATTCAGCAGGGACTCAATGGCTGCCGCGTCGGCGGCGTTTTCTTTTTCGATGACGATCATTGTCGGGACTTCCGGCCTTGGGGAGGCCGTCCCGAAGCGGGAAGCGGCCTAGAGCGTGATGACGGACAGCGCACTACGCGCGGCGATACGTCGTCGTCGCGGGTTGCCTCGTCGCTCTGTGTTGGCCGTGATGTTCATGGCATCCAATTTCCCAAACTCATTGCCAAATACTGCATAAGGCCGTGACGTGCCAATAAAAAAGCGCTGCGGGAATTCCTCCGCAGCGCTTTTTTCGACTGATGCTGTGCCGGTTACCCGGCGAGTTCCGCAAGGCGCGCCATGATGGCGGCGTTGGAGCGGATACCCCGGTGATAGCAGACCATTTCGAACTTCTCGTTCGGGCTGTGCACCCGGTCATCTTCCAGGCCGAAGCCGACCAAGAGGCTGTCCATGCCGAGCAGATTGCGGATCGATCCGGCGGCAGGGATGGAGCCGCCGCAGCCGATCAGCACCGGCTCCGTCTCGTACTCGTCCCGAAGCCCGTCAACGGCCGCTTTCAGATAGTCGGATTCTGTCGGCACCCGCAGGGCAGGGAAGCCGCCTTCATGGACGATATCCAGACTGTAGCCCTTCGGCAGCCGTTCGGAGACGAAGGCTTTCAGCCCGGCGATGATCTTGTCCGGGTCCTGGTCCGGGACCAGCCGGCAGGTGATCTTGGCGGATGCCTCGGAGGCGATCACGGTCTTGCCGCCCGGGTCCTGATAGCCACCAGTAATGCCGTTGACGTCCAGTGTCGGCCGGGCCCAGATCCGCTCCAAAGCGCTGAAACCCTGCTCGCCGCCCGGCACCTCCAGTCCGACTTCCTTAAGGAAAGCCTCTTCGTCGAAACCGAGCCCGGCCCATTGTTTCAGCTCGTTGTCGCCGACCGGCAGGACATCGTCATAGAAGCCTTCGATCCTGATCCGGCCGGTCTCGTCATGAAAGTCGCCGAGGATCTTGGACAGGAGGTTGATCGGGTTGATGACGCCGCCGCCATACATGCCTGAATGCAGGTCCCGGCTCGGGCCCTTGATCTTCACTTCGACGGAAACGATACCGCGCAGCATGTAGGTGATGGCGGGCTTGTCGACGGACCACATGCCGGTATCGCAGACCACGCAGGCATCGGCGCTGAGCTCGTCCCTGTTGGCGGTAAGGAAAGGCTCGAGGCTTTCGGAGCCGCTTTCCTCCTCGCCCTCCAGCAGCACGGTCACGCTGATCGGCAGGGAGCCGTGCACCTCCATCCAGGCGCGGAAGGCCTCGATGAAAGTCATCACCTGGCCTTTGTCGTCTACCGCGCCCCGGGCGACGATGCGCTTGCCGCGCTCGGCCTCGACGATCACCGGATCGAACGGGTCGGAATCCCAGAGCTCGTATGGATCGGCCGGCTGCACATCGTAATGACCGTAATAAAGGATATGCGGCGCGCCTTCAGGGCCCTTCATGTGGCCGACCACCATCGGGTGTTTCAATGCCGGGCGGACGGCGGCATCGAAGCCGATCTCTGTCAGCTGGTCGGCCATCCATTCGGCGGCCCGATGCACATCGGGATCGAATTTCGGGTCGGTGCTGATGCTGGGGATGCGCAGCACGTCGACAAGCCGTTCAACTGACTGGTCCAGACCGGCATCAATGCGGGCGAGCACGGGGGCGAGAAGATCCTGTGTCATGGGTCACCATGTTCGAATTAGGGGCAAACCGCGCAGGCTGTTTTTCCGAGAGTGGAAAGCGCGAGGATTGATTGTCTCTAGTCTGGCTGGGTATCGTCCCCGGAACAAGGGCTTGAGCCCTAGACATCTGGAGGAAGTGCCGTGACGCGGCTATTGGACCTGATCAAGCCGGGCAAACTGCTGATTGCTCCCGGTATTTTCGACGGTATTTCCGCGCGCATCGCCGACGAGTTCGGTTTTGAAGCGCTTTACATGACCGGATATGGCGCGGTGGGCTCCCATCTGGGACTGCCCGATGCGGGTCTTGCCAGTTACTCCGACATGGTCGGCCGGGTGAAAGTGCTGGCCGATACGGTCTCGGCACCACTGGTCGCGGATGGCGATACCGGTTATGGCGGGCTTCTGAATGTCCAGCACACGGTACGCGGCTACGAGGCGGCGGGTGCCGCCGGTATCCAGCTTGAGGATCAAGAATTTCCGAAGAAGTGCGGGCATACCCCGAACCGGAAGGTGATCCCGCTTGAAGACATGGTGCAGAAGATCAAGGTCGCGGTGGAAAGCCGGGACAATCCGGACTTCGCCATCGTCGCCCGAACCGATGCACGCACGAATTACGGACTCGACGAAGCCCTGCGCCGGGGCGAGGCTTTCGCCAAAGCGGGAGCGGACGTCCTCTTTATCGAGGCGCCGGAGACGGTGGAAGAGATGGAGAAAATCTGCGCCAGCTTCGATAAACCGCTGCTGGTCAACGTGGTCGAGGGCGGCAAGACGCCAGTCCTGAGCGCGGAAGAATATACCGACCTCGGTTATTCGATGGCGATCTATCCGGGCACCGGTTTCCTTGCCATGGGCGCCGCGCTGCGCTCCGTCTATGGGCGGCTGAAAGAGACTGGCTCGAGCAAGGGAGCCTCCCAGAAGCTGGACGATTTCGGAGCCTTCTCCCGGACCATGGGGTTCGGCGATGTCTGGGACTTCGAAAAGGCTCACGCGCAGGACTGATATGCGGCGGCTCGTTGCCGCATCGTGGAAGTCGATTTGTCATGGTGGAAAAACCCGCCAGACTTTGCGCTTAGCTTTTGTCAGGAGTAAGTGATGGCCGCCGTGTCGCCAAGAGATGGGGATCTGGCAGCGCGTCTTGAGCGCGCGTTGCAGGGGGAGGTGCTTTTCGACCGCTTCTCTCGCGGCCGTTATGCGACCGATGCCTCGATCTATCAGGTCGAGCCGGTCGGCGTCGTTATCCCGAAGAACCAGGCCGACCTGATTGCGGCCATGGAGATCGCGCGGGAGAACGGCGTCTCCCTGCTGCCGCGCGGCGGCGGCACCAGCCAGTGCGGGCAGACGGTGAACGAGTCTCTCGTTCTGGACTGCTCGAAACACCTGAACAAGATCATCGAGATCGATGCCGAGAACATGCGGGCGGTGGTCGAGCCGGGCATCGCGCTCGATCATCTGAACGCGGCCCTCAAGCCTTACGGTCTGTTCTTCCCCGTCGATGTTTCGACCGCCAGCCGGGCGACCATAGGGGGCATGACGGCGAATAATTCCTGCGGCGGCCGGTCCATCCATTACGGCATCATGGTGGACAATGTGCTCTCCATCGATGCGGTTCTGCCGACCGGTGAGCAGCTTCATTTCGGACCGGTGCCGGGCAATCTCGGCGCCATCGAAACAGAGCCGCGCTATCGCGATCTGGTGCAGGAAATGCGCGCTATCGCCGACCGGGAAGGCGGTGAGATTGCCGCGAGGTTCCCGAAGCTCATGCGCCGGGTCGGTGGCTACAATATCAACACCATCAATCCCGCCGGGCACAATATGGCGAGCCTGCTGGTCGGCTCCGAAGGCACGCTCGCGGCCTTCCGTCAGGTCGAGCTGAAGCTGCACAGGATTCCGACGCACAAGGTCATGGGGGTCTGCCATTTCCCGACCTTCTACAAGGCGATGGATGCGACCCAGCATATCGTGACGCTGAAGCCGCATGCGGTGGAGCTGATCGACCGGAACATGATCGAGCTGGCCCGCGAGATCCCGATCTTCAAACCGATGATCGCCGAATTCGTGAAGGGTGAGCCGGACTCTGTTCTGGTCGTCGAATTCGCGGGCGAAGACCATGCGGCCTGTGTCGCGCAGTTGCGTCAGCTTGAAGTGCTGATGGCGGACCTTGGCTATCCGGATGCGGTGGTGGATGCGACCGCGCCGGCCCTGCAGGCAACCATCGGGGAGGTTCGGCGCCAAGGCCTGAACATCATGATGTCCATGAAGCAGGCGGGAAAGCCGGTCTCCTTCATCGAGGATTGCGCGGTGCCGCTGGAAGATCTGGCCGAGTTTACAGACCGGCTGACCCAAGTGTTTGAAAAACACGGCACACACGGCACCTGGTACGCTCATGCCTCCGTCGGCTGCCTGCATGTCCGCCCGGTACTGAACATGCGGGAAGAGGGCGATGTGAAGCGCATGCGCGCCATCGCTGAAGCCGCCTTCGACATGGTGCGGGAATACAAAGGCTCCCATTCCGGCGAGCATGGCGACGGTATTGTCCGCTCCGAGTTCCACGAGAAGATGTTCGGCAAGCGGCTGGTCGATGCCTTCGGCGAGGTGAAGCGCGCGTTCGATCCGGAGCGGATGATGAATCCGGGCCGCATTGTCGACCCGCCGAAGATGGACGACCGTTCGCTGTTCCGTTTCAAGCCGGGTTATGCGCCAACTCCGATCGACACGGCGCTGGACTGGTCCGAGTGGGGCGGCCTCTCCGGTGCGGTGGAGATGTGCAACAACAATGGCGCCTGCCGGAAACGCGACGCCGGTGTGATGTGCCCGAGCTTCCGGGCGACGCAGAATGAAAAAGACCTGACCCGCGGCCGGGCAAACACGCTGCGGCTCGCTCTGTCCGGTCAACTCGGCCCCGAGGCGCTGGTTGCGCCGGAGATGAAAGAGACCATGGATCTCTGCGTTTCCTGCAAGGGCTGCAAGCGGGAATGTCCGACCGGCGTCGACATGGCGCGAATGAAGGTCGAGTTCCTGCATCACTATACAAAGAAACATGGTTTAAAGTTAAAGGACCGTCTCGTTTCCTACCTGCCGCGCTATGCCGAGGCGGCGTCCCGCTTCGGGTATCTGGCGAATGCGCGGGATGTGGTGCCGGGGCTTAAGGGCCTTTCCGAAGCACTGCTTGGTTTCAGCGCCAAGCGCAGCCTGCCGGTCTGGAGCGACGTGCCGTTCTCCGGCAGCGAGGCCGACGATGTCGACCCGGACGAGAATGACGGACGGGACGTGGTGCTGTTGAACGACACCTTCAGTACCTATTTTGAGCCGGAAAACCTGCGGGCCGCGCTGCGGGTCCTGAAGGCACTCGGCTACCGTGTCCATGTCGTCGATCCGCGTGGTTCGGGTGGGCGCCACCTTTGCTGCGGGCGAACCTTCCTGGCCTCCGGCCTTGTCGACAAGGCGAAGGAAGAGGCGCGGCGCATGATCGCGGCCTATCTGCCCTATGCCCGGCGCGGGATTCCCGTTGTCGGACTGGAGCCGTCCTGTCTCTTTACATTGCGGGATGAATTCAAGGCGATGCTGCCGGGGGCGGACACGGACCTGATCGCCGAGCATGCCCTGCTGTTCGAGGAGTTCATCGCCCGGGAGCAGAATGCCGGCAAAATTACCGCTGCTTTCAAGCCTGTCGCGACCAAGGCATTGGTACATGGCCATTGCCACCAGAAGGCCTTTGACGCCATGGGCGCGATTGAGACCGCGTTGCGGCTCGTGCCGGACATGGACGTCGAAGTCATCCAGTCGAGCTGCTGTGGCATGGCCGGCGCGTTCGGCTACGAAGCAAAGAATCTTGAGGTGTCCATGGCCATGGCGGAGCGCGATCTGCTGCCCGCCGTGCGCGCCGCTGACGGGGACACAGTGCTCGTCGCCGACGGCACCTCCTGCCGCCATCAGATCAAGGACGGCGCCGCCCGCGAGGCGGTGCATGTCGCAACCATTCTGGACCGCGCGCTGGCGTGATCCTGCACTTAGGAGAAGACCAATGACTTACAAGTCCGGACCCCATTTTCTGCAAATTCCCGGGCCAAGCCACGTCCCTGGCCGGATCTTGCGCGCCATCGGTCAGCCGACGATCGACCATCGCGGCCCGGAATTCCAGGTCCTCGCAAACGAGGTGCTGGCGAAGGTGAAGCCGATCTTCCAGACGGAATGCCCGGTCGTGATCCTGCCGTCCTCCGGCACCGGTGCCTGGGAAGCCGCACTGGTCAACACCATGAATGTCGGCGACAAGGTGCTGATGTTCGAGACCGGTCAGTTCTCCTCGCTCTGGGCAGAACTCGCCACGCGTCTTGGCCTGAAGCCGGAAGTGATCTCGGGCGACTGGCGCCATGGTGTCGACGCGGCGGCCATCGAGGCGCGGCTGCTGGAAGACAAGGGGCATGAGATCAAGGCGGTCTGCGTCGTCCATAACGAAACCTCGACAGGTGTGACGTCGCAGATCCAGAAGGTGCGCAAGGCCATCGATGCGGCGAACCATCCGGCACTGTTCATGGTGGACAGCATTTCCGGTCTCGGCTCCGCCGAATACAAGCATGACGAATGGGGCGTGGATGTCACCGTCAGCGGCTCCCAGAAGGGCCTGATGCTGCCGCCGGGCCTCGGCTTCAACGCGGTCGGCCCGAAGGCGGTGAAGGCGAGCGAGAATGCCCGCATCAACCGGTCCTACTGGGACTGGAAAAGCCAGATCGGCATGAACAAGGACGGCTGGTTTCCCTATACTCCGGCAACCAATCTGCTCTACGGCCTGAACGAGGCTTGCGACATGATGATGGAAGAGGGGCTGGAGAATGTCTTCTCCCGGCACGAGCGCTTCGCCGAGGCGACCCGCCGCGCTGTCCGGGCCTGGGGCCTTGAAGTGCTCTGTCAGTCGGCCGACGAATACAGCCCCGTCCTGACCGCCGTCGTCATGCCTGACGGCCACAATGCGGATACCTACCGGGCAACCGTGCTTGACAAGTTCGACATGTCTCTCGGCTCAGGTCTGGGCAAGGTGGCGGGAAAAGTCTTCCGCATCGGTCATCTCGGTTACTTCAACGACCTGATGCTGATGGGCACCCTCTCCGGTGTCGAGATGGGCTTTGCCGTTGCCGGTGTGCCGCACAAGAAGGGCGGCGCCCAGGCAGCGATGGAGTATCTGACCGGCAACGCCTGACCGTTTGATCTCAGGGCAGGGTCGTTACATCGAGAACACCGTCGGCGCGCATCCGCCAGTCCGGATGATCGCCGGCGATCGCCGCCGTGAAACGATGATGATAGAGCGGCAGCCATGGCGGGTCCTGCCGGAGAGCCATGTAGCTCTGCCGGTGGATGTTTTCGCGTGCGTCTGGATCAACTGTCCGGCGGGAGCGGTCGAGCAGTGCCTCCACCGCATCGTTCCGGTAGCCTTCCCACCAGGAACCGCGGACCCGGCTGTCGATCTTTTCGTTCAGCACGCGGAACGTGCTCATCGGACTGGAATCGAAGACGCACATGTCGTGGATTTTCTTGTCCCGGATCTGCTCCGCATAGGCCACTCGATCCTCTACCGTGCGCACAATGAGTGAAACATTGATCTGCGCCAACTGACGGGCAAGGGCGTTGGTCAGGACCTGCGCTTCGTCCGGTAGTCTGGTCGGGCAGTCGACACCCAGCACAAGGCCGTCGCCATAACCGGCCTCGGCAAGAAGGGCCCGAGCGGCCTCGGGATCGGGTTTTATGTCTGCCGGCTCCGGCGCGGCGCCGATATGGGCACTGCTGACGAAATCGCCCAGCGGTGTCCCGGCGCCGTCGAGCACATCGGCGATCAGCGCTTGTCTGTCAACAGCGAGCGTGATCGCGCGCCGGACACGGGGATCGCTGAATGGCCCCGATGCGGCGTTCAGCAAGTAGATGATCGCTGTCGGGTCGAAGTAATCGTGCTGCGTGATGCCGTCGCTAAGCTGCTCGGCGTCTGCCGGCGACAGACGGGTTGCCACCTGCGCCCGTCCAGCCACGATCGCTTCCGCCCGCGCTTCTGACAGAGGCACACAATGCCAGATCAATTGTTCTTGTGGCCGGGCACCGCCCCACCAATGGGGATTGGCTGTCATGCGAACCTCCCGACCGGGCTCGGCGCCTTCGAATTGAAAAGCTCCGCTGCCGACAGGGTGCTGCATAAAATCTTGGCGGTCGGCGAGATGGGGCGGCAGGGCATAGCCGGAAACCAGAATATCGAGCAGATCCGCAGTCGGCTCTACCGTTTCTATCGTCAGGGTCAGGGGATCGGGGGCAGTGATGCGGGCGTCGCCGAGATACTGGCCCCAGACAGCCGGTGCGCCGAGGGTGGCGCCGATGTCAGGCCGTTGCATGCGTTTGATCGAGTACTTCATCGCTTCCGCATCCAGTGGACTGCCGTCGTGAAAGTGCAGCCCCGGCCGGAGCCGGAAAGTCCAGCGGCAGGCATCTTCAGCCAATGCCCAGCTCTCCGCCAGAGCGGGAACGAACCGTCCGTCTCGGCCACGCCGGACAAGTGCGTCGAACAAGGCCTCTAGCAAGGCGAGAGTGTCCGAGTTATCGGTGCAGTCCTGCGGATCCACGAGCTCGATACGTGATTGCAGTATCGTTACGGTCGGCGTCATTGTTTTCTCCCTCGGCGAAGAGCATATCGCGCAGGGGAAGCGGATTTAAAGTGTGAGCGGTTCGAGTGATGAAATGCGTGGCTCAGCGTTCCCGGAATCCGCGGAACAGAAGCTGGGAGACCGGGCCCAGGATATAGTCGGCGGCGGTCCGAGCTTCAGTCAGAAGAGCGATGTCTGCCGCCATTCCTACTTTGAGGGCGGATATCGCGGCCGCTTGGCTGCTGCCGATATCGAACCTCAGCCGCGCTTCGTAGAATGGCTGGCCGGTTGTCGCATCTTCCAGCAGATCCGCTGAAATCCGAACGACCCGTGCATGCAGCGGTGGCCGGTCTCTCCAACGGTAGGCCCTGATACGGATTTCGGCGAGCTGTCCGCGATAGACTGCGTCGATATCCGCCGCGCGGATACGGGCATCGACAACCAGTTCATCCTGCCGCGGGACGATGCTCAGGATTGCTTCCCCCGGCTGGGCCACGCCGCCGATGGTGTGGAAAGCGAGATCGACGACTTCTCCCGCTGCAGGCGCGCGTATCTCCGTATTGCGGAGACGGTCGCGCGCGCTTTTCATTTGCTGGCGCAACGCTGCGATTTCATTGGAGGTTCGGGTCAGGGCTTCGGCCAGTTCCGTCTGGCTCTGGCTCCGGAAGGCCAGCAGGTTGAGCCTGGCGGCTGCCAGATTCTCCTCGGCCTGGGCGATCTTGCTTCGGAGCGTGTTCCGTTCGCCGAGGAGGGCTTCCCGGGCGCGCTTCAGGGCGAGCAGCCGAGGCTTGCGCTCCAACCCTTTGTTCAGCAGCGTCGACACATCCGCAGTTTCTTCTTCGAGCATCGGCAACTGTCTGTCCGTCGAGCGAACCTGCGCCTCAAGGGAGCGGACTTCTTCCTCTATCTCCGCGATCCGGCGGGCCAGCACCAGCTCCTTGCCTTCCTGCTCCTGCTTTGCCGCAGTGAACAGGGTTTGCTCGATTTCCATCACCCGCAGGGCATCCGGGTCAGTTGGGTTCCGGGTCAGGGCGGCCGGCCAATCCGGTTGGTCCGCCCCGCGCAGGGCGGCCGACAGACGGGCCTCGCGGCCGAGTGTCTGCATCAGCCGGTTGCGTGTCATGTCATGCTCGGCCCAGGCCTCCGCCGGATCGAAACGCAGCAGAGGTTGCCCTGCGGTGACGCTGTCTCCTTCCGAAACCAGAATCCGCAAAATCCGCCCGCCGTCCCGGCTCTGCACTGTTTTTTTGTATGACTGAACCAGCACGCGGCCTTCGGCCAGCACGGCGGCATTGATTGGAATAAGCCAACTCCAGAGTATTGCTCCGATCACGAAGAGCGTAATCGCAGAGAGAGCGGACAGGATAATTAAACCGATGCGAGGACCGGAATCGAACTTCCCGGTTCGATAATCTGTAAGCGTGCTCATGATGGGGCCGGCTCAGGCAAAGGTGGGGACAGGTCGGGCGAAGGGGGGGGAGCCGGCACAGCGATTTTTGCGACGGCTCCGTTGTCGAGCAGGATCACCCGGTCCGCACTACGCAACATTTCCTGGCGATGACTGGTCACAATGATCATCCGGCCCCTCTCCTTCAGCCATTTGAGCGTGGTAATCAGGGTGTTCAGGGCGTGTCCGTCCAGGTTATTGTCTGGCTCGTCCAGCAGGATCAGTGCGGGGTCGCCATAAAACGCTCGGGCAATGCCTATCTGTTGTCTCTGCCCGCCGGTCAGTCTGTCGAGCGGGCTGTCATAGCCGTTTGGCAATCTGCCGATCACATGGTGAATGCCAGCAAGTTTCGCGGCCTTGACCGTGACGTAGGGATCGCTCTCCGACATCCGCGAAATAACCGAGTGGATTGATCCGCCAAAAAGCTGGGCCGATTGCGGCAGATAGCCGACATGGTGGCCGAAATCGTCGCGGCTCCAGCTATGGGTATCGTGGCCGTCCAGCGTGACGAAGCCGACGGTCGGCTGCCATAGGCCCGTCATAAGCTGAAGCAGGGTGGTTTTTCCGGACGCTGCCGCGCCTGCGATACAGACGAACTCTCCGCTGCGGACATCGAAAGAGACGCCTTTCACGGTTGGCCGCGATGCACCGGGAGGCACGAAAGAGACATTGTCGAGACTCAACCTGGTGCACGGACGGGGTTGCGGCATCAACGAGCGCTGCAACCGGGCGGGTTCACCCAGCGTGGCCGCAATGCGCCGGATCGCGCCTGCCGCCGCATTCCAATGCCGCCAGCGGTCAAGAAGTTGCTCGAGCGGCGCGAGGGCACGGGCAAGGATGATGGAGCTGGCGAGCAGCGTGCCGAAATTGGCGGCCTGTTCCAGAACCAGCAGGGTGCCGCCGCCAAACACGGCCAGTTGTACCGAGAGACGGAAGCCCCTCGCTGTGCTCAGAATGATCGCCTGACGTTGCGCCCCGCGCATATTCGCGGCGATCATTGCCGCGTTTTGCATGCGCCATCTCCGGGCGACGTTGCCGAGCATTCCCATGGCATCGATGACTTCGCCACAGCGCAGGGCATCGCTGATCTCGCGATAGGCGGTTTCCGCACAGTCGCTGCTTTGCCGGGCTGGTGCTCTGGTCAGCAGATCGTTTGTCACGGCCATGACCATGAGGACAAATCCCGCGCCGAGGCCGAGCCAGCCAAAATAGGGATGCATAAGGAAGAGGGCCCCGAAGAACATCGGCGCCCAAATCATTTCCAGTCCGGCGGTAAGCGCGCCTCCCGACACAAAGTCGCGCAGCAGTCCGATATCCTTTAGCAGTTCGGCCGGTCTCTCGCCGCCCCCGAGAGAGAGCGCCGAGATCGGCGCGATTGCCACCTCACCTAGTTGCTCTGCCAGCCAGCCGGAAAGGCGCTGGTAGGTGAGGCTGCGCAGGTAATCGAGGATAGAATAGAGCAGGATCGCTCCGCCGGCGAGAAGCGACAATCCGGCAATAGTTGCAACGCTGCCGCTTTCCGTTACACCGGAGAACAGTTTCAGCATGTAGAGGGGCGGAACGAACATAGTGAGTGAAATGGCGAAACTCAGAACAATGCAGAGCACTAGCCCGGGTACGCATTTCATCATAATTGACTGAAAATGCCGGGAGGATGACAGGGCTGTATTGGCTTGCTTTGGCATCACTATTGATTTCACATAAATACAACCAATAAGTTTCTATCATTGACTGCATTTGTATGCGAGTCGTCTCGAATTGTTGGTTTTAGGGGACTTTTACCATTTCCGGGAGATCTCCGAGCTCTTCAATCTCCGGTGGCTTTAATCTTAACCCACGCTGATGTAGGAGTTTATGTCGCCAAGCAGGTCGCTGGCGCTCAGGCCGTCGATGGTGACAACATTGCCGTTCCCGAAATCGATCACTGCATTGCCGAGCGCATCGCTGGAGATGCGGCTCACGAGATCCCCTGCTTCCGTGACTGGCAAGCCGTTGATCCCCGACGCGACTCTGATTGTGTCGGTTCCGGCCACAAAGTCATAAATGATGTCTACGCCGCTGTTGGTTCGGAAGACGAACTGATCGGCGCCGAGATTGCCGTGCAAGGCATCGTCTCCATTGCCGCCTTCCAGGATATCGTTGCTCTGACCGCCGTAGAGTGTGTCACGGCCGTTTCCGCCGAAGATCGTATCGTTCTGCTGGTTTCCGTAAACGACATCCGCGCCGATGTTTCCGTAGACGATGTCCGCGTCCCGGTTCCCCATGATGAAATCGCCGTCGTCTCCGCCGGATATACAATCTTCTCCCTGGCCACCGAAAAGACTGTTCGCGCCGTCGTCCGCGCCGATCGTGTCGCTTCCCGTGTTGCCGTAAATGATGTCATTGCCTAAGCCGCCAGCCAGGTTGTCGGAGCCGAGACCGCCGCGAACAAGATCGTCGCCGCGGCCGGCATCGACAGTGTCGGCGCCGCTGCCCGCCTGAACCTTGTCGTCGCCGCCACCGCCGGTAATCAGGGCGTCGCCGGAGCCCTGCACGATCAGAACCCGTCCGGTTGCGGAATCCGGATTGAGCGAGATCGAAATCTGCTCTCCGTCAGGAGCCAGAACGGTCGCCGCGGTCGTTGCGTCGGGAAGGACGAAGGGCTCTTGGCTATCGATACCGGACGAGCCTCCAGATGATTGGACCGTGACAGTCTCGACCGACCCTTCCGACAAGCCGATTTGATCGAGAAAATCGCGAATGAGCGTGCTCTGCTCCGCGTCGATGTTCCGGTTTTCCAGCGGATCGAAACTGCCCCCTACTAGGGATGCCACGAGATGCTCCTCCTGTTTGGTCGTGTCGTTGTCGTGGCCAATGTCAGTCCTTTCGATACCCTTGAGGCACGACCATGAATGTGTCCTGATAATGCAGGGCGCCTGGTTTCTCGGCCCATTTTCCGGGGTCGAACCCGACTATTTTGAGGCCGCTGTCCTCCAGCATCCGGGTCCAGGTTTTCCGGGTGTACCCGGCGAAAAAATCCTGTCCCTGATAGGCGTAATAGCACCCTTGCTCCTCTTGCGAGACGGATCGGTGCAGGCCGGTTCGGCGCACAAAATCAAAGAAGAATTCGTCAATGATGAAGCAGGTCAGGTACGCGCAGCCGCCTCGTTTCAGGACACGCGACAGTTCGGAGAAATAGCTGATGCAGTCCTGTTTCTGGAGGTGGGTAAAGAGGGAGACGGCAAACGCGAAATCGACTTGCTCGCGTTGCAGTTCTGAGAGGTGGTAGCGGTTGGCGGCACCGGGATCGCGGGGCTCGAAGTAGTAGTTATTGACAGCTTCTCTCTGAATGAACCGGATGGCTCCCGTCTCAGAGGCTAAGTTTTCCCGGCACCAATCGAGCCCCTCCGGCCAGACGTCGACGCCGAAATAGGCGCCGCCATCCAGATGAGCGGCGAAGGGGATCGCCAGCCGCCCGCAACCGCAGCCAAGGTCGAGGATTGTGTCCGTCCGGTCGATGCTGCCGCGCTGTACCAACTCGCCAAACAGATCACACATTGTTGTACGGAAATGGGTCTCATCCGGGCTCCCCACGATATTCATCATGGCTGGCGGCGGGAGCGCGTTTGCAGCCATCGACCAACAGGACTCGATGGTCTGCCGCACTCGTTGCGCCTTTTCCTGGGCGGCACTGATCTCCGTCCGCAAGGTGCGGATATAGGCGCTGGCGGCGGGGAGTTGCTCAGTCATCGGCGGGCATCCGTTGTTGGTCGGCAGGTTCCGCATGTGGCCGCTGCCGACCTTGGTGCCGGCCGAACTTGGTGAAGTGGTCAAAAGCGGTCTTGAAGCGCCCCTCGGCAATTGCCCGGGCGATATCCGGATTTTCCATCCGATACGCTGTCTCGTCGAAATCCGGTGGCGGCTGGATCACGGTCGACTGGACATATTCATCGGCCAGGCTGGAGATCTGCCGGATGAGATCACCCGCCTCGATGGACAGACCCCGGGTGCGGATGATTTCCGTTACGGTCATTTGCAGGAGAACCCAGCGCCGGTCGAGTTCCTGCTGTTGGGCGGCACAGCGCTTTTTCAGTATTCCCGCATCAGCCTCGTCCAGCGCTGCGGATGGCGTAGCCGGGACTGTCTGAAGGCGCGATCGCAGATCTCCCAATCCGTATGCCTGCCCCATCAGCCCGGCGAGTGTGGCAAATTGTGGTTCGCGCGCCGCCCGCCGTAGATAGCGGTTTCTCAAAATTGCATTGAAAGCGACATGCGGGTTTTCTCTTCCGCTATCGGAATTCGCGTAACTGCCGTCCGTGTCCTCGCCCTCGTCCGAGCGATGATGATAGTTTGCCAGCGGCAATGGCAGCACACCGATATCTGCTTCCATCAGAAAGCGCAGATTGAAATCCCAGTCCCCCAGCACCGGGAGTGTCTCGTCGAACCCGTCGAGGCGTTCCCATAAGGCGCGGCGGAACAGGAAGGATATCGGCGGGAATACATTGCCCGCCGCCATTTCGGCGGTCTGCACGTTGTGCAGCCAGTTGTTGAAGGGGCGGTGGCCACACTCAAGAACAGTGTTTCCCGAGATGATCTCTTCGACATGTGTGCTGTGGCAGACGACGCCGTCATACAGACCCTGATGCCGGTTGAGGAAATTGACGGACTGTTCAAGGAAATCCGGCTCCCAGCTATCGTCATCGTCATGAATGACGATCAGGTCGGAGATGGAGGTGCGGATGCCGGCATTCGAGGCCGCTTCCATGCCGAGGCTTTCCGGGTGTGAGCGAAAGACAATCCGGCCTGGATCGACCAGGGATCTTTCCAGAACATCGCCCACCGGTTTCGGATCACCGCCATCGTTGACCACAACCCAGCGGATGTTTCGATAGGTCTGCCCGGCAACACTGCGGGCCGCTCTTTCCAGAAGGATCGGGCGATCCTTGGTGCGGGTGATGATTGCAACGGATGGCTCATCGGGGCGCGGCGACCGGGTGACCTCTGCTTGCAGTGCACGTTGGGCGCGCTGTCTCCGCTCCCCATCAAACTCGATAGTGGCCTGTCCCGGCCCCCAAAGCGCTTCCTCGACACGCTGTTGCGGGCTGTCGCCGGGATAGCGGTCCCTTGCAGGCAGGAGTACGGAAACGGAGCCGGTCCGGCCGAGATCGAGAGAGCGCGGTTTCAGGGTGAGCTGTTCCAGGTCTGCCGGTGTCGGTGCCGCGATCATGTCCGGGAGACGGGTCATTGCCATCGCATAGGCAGTTGCGATTTCCCGAGGGCTGTCCGAAGCGTGGGCTTCGATATGGTCGATGACGCCTTCATATGCCGGGTCGGGCAGTTCGCGGACTGGACTCTTTACCGTGGTTCCGTGTTTTGCGGCTTTGATGTCGCTGCGGTCGAGATGCTCGACCGATGGGAAAGACGGCTCGAATAGATTCTCGATCAGATGACGGTGAAGGATGAGAGTCGAGGCAGGGTTATCGGGGTCGATATCCGGGCTGTCGAATAGCAGGCCGGACATTTCCTGAGGTTTTACCCCGAGAATATCGGCGCGACCGATACAGCCGAAATAGACACCGGCCCAGTCTCTCTTCGGGAAGGTGCGTTCGAGCAGGAGCTGTTGAGTGCCTCGCCATCCGGTATCGACAAGAACAAGCCGCTCCGCCGGACCGGAAACGGCATCGAGATAGTCCGCGAAGAGGTCCGCCTGCTGGCGTAGGTGGCGCCGGACGCGCCGTGCCTCCGGAATATCCCTGCGCAGAAACTCGTGCAGCGGCTGCTGCTGGATAGGTGGATTGTCGCGTTTGAGTTCGCTGGATGGCACCTCCGCCCGGAGCAGGGCGCGGACGATGCTGTCGAGGCTCTCTCCATCAAGTTCCCGGGCAAGAGCCGTCAGGGCGAGATCGGGAACGGCCTTGAAGGCAGCCTTTACGGCCATCAGCCGGGAGGTTTTGAATAGAACCGCATGATCTGGAAGGGAGGAGCCGCGCCGTTCAAGCCATATGCCGTAGAGGGACCGGATACGCAGCCCTGCACGGAGCCCGAACAGGATGCGGTCGCGGCGCGGATCGGTCTGCAAAAGATGTGCGTGCAGTTTCAGCAGGTAGAGGTTGACGAGCGGGCCGAATAGGTCGCGCCCGATCTCCCGAAGATCTCTCGTCTCTGCGGGGCGCTTGGTCATGGCGCAAACCTGCATTCATGACCGAAGCCGCCATCCAGCGCGATGATCTCGGCACGGGTGCCGGCAAAACGGGCCCGCCGTTCGCGAAGTTCTTCATCCGGCAGGGGAAGGTGCAGAGCATGCCAGCCACGGCGCTTGGCACCGCGATAATCATGTTCCAGATGATCGCCGATATGCAGGGCGTGGTTTGGTTTGACCCGCAGTGTCTTCGCAACATGATCGAACAGGCCTCCGCCAATCTTGCTGCCGTGCCCGTCCGCCGAGGAATAGACCTTTGGACGATAACTGATGTCGCTCTTTGTCGTGAGGATGCGCCCGATCCGCCGGCTGTCGAGATACATGTCGGAGAGAAATACAGTCCGCAGAGAGGGGAAGTGCTCCCTGATCTCGGAGATCAGCGGGTTGAGCGTGACGTCTTCAATCTCGCATTCCAGTTCGGTCCGGACATAATGTTCCGTCAGATCCGGCCGGTTGAGAAGTGAGCAGACGGTTCCGGCAATATCGTCGAGTGAGGGGTCGCTCCCAATGACGGAGTGTCGCTGCATTCCATAGGCGGCGCGCATCGCGGCGATGCGGACAAGCATTGCATCTTCTGCCGACGGATCCGGTCCGTTGGCACTTGCTGGAAGTGTTTCATGGAAGCGCTTCGAGAGTGACCAGAAACGGCCAAGTTCCGATCCCGGTGACCTTAGCAATGCTGTATCGAAGACGTCGATAGACAGCAGAGTAATCTTGTGTGCCGCGACAACCCTGCCGATTTCCTCAAGGAGCTGGGCTCGGTTGACCGGATCGCCATAGAAGGACCGCAGGCAGGCGGCCGCTTTCTGAATGGTGAGGTAAGGGGACAGCGCGTGCTCGATTGGCGCACTACTCCCCTGCTCGGCGTCGCTATCGATTTTCCCGTGCCCGTCCATCGATCCCGGTCCTGCATCGTCGCGGACCTGTGCCCACGACAAGGCGGGATCGTGCCACCAATCAGTATGCCCTTAAAGGGTTATTTTCATGCGCGAATATTCGCCATAAAAGTTTATTCAGTTGGTGTTCCGATTTCAGACTTTGTCATCTTAATTCAGAAAATCGGGCTCTTCCTTTTCCAGCATCCGGCGCAATGCCTTGAAATGCCGGTCCGCGACCCGGGCATTTTCGGTGGAGGCCTGCTGGCGGGTGTGGGAGCGGACTCGTTCCGAAATCGTGCGCATTTTCTGGCCGGTGGATTTCGCCAGAACCTGCACCTTCGCGGCGCGTTCCAGATAATAAAGGTCGTTGAACGTGTCCTGCACCGTGGCGCCGGTGGTGATCACGCCATGGCAAGCGAGGAACAGGATCGCGTTATTGCCGATTTTACTCGCCATCCGCGCGCCTTCATCCTCATCCAGTGCCAGACCTTCATATTCGTCGTCATAGGCGATACGGCCGTCGAACATAAGGGCGTTCTGCTCGCACATCTCGAGGCGCCCGCCTTCCAGCAGGGTGAGGGCGGTGGCATAGGGCATGTGCGTGTGCATGATGCAGACCGCGCTTGGCACGTGTTTGTGCATCTGGCTGTGGATGAAGAAGGCCGTGTCCTCGACCGTCTCCGTGCCTTCCAGCACAGTGCCGTCACCATCGCAGAGGACCATCGAGGAAGCGGTGACTTCCGACCAGTGCCAGCCGAACGGGTTGATCAGGAACCGATTGCCGCGCATCACGCCGTCATCGTCGGGCAGGGCCAGCGAGAAGTGATTGTCGACACCTTCATTGAGGCCCATGCGGGCAGACCAGCGTAGTGAGCAGGCGAGATCGATGCGGGCTTGCTGAATGTCCGTGGTCATGGCGGCTCTCTCCAAGTGGGCTTATCTGCGCTTAAGAATTTGTTGTTTTGCCGACGATAGACCGGGCGTTAGGGTCCCGTGAAGTGCCAAGCGGTGCACGGTACCGGCCCGGGTCGGCGTCAATTACCAGAAAGTAACGGAGGCGAGATGGCCGAGAAAAGCTGCGCCGATGCGATTGTCGGACTGATGGAAAGCTACGGGATCGATACGATCTTCGGCATTCCGGGCGTGCATACCGTAGCCTTCTACCGAGCGCTGGTATCGAGCGGTCTGCGCCACGTGACGCCACGGCATGAGCAGGGCGGGGCGCTGATGGCTTATGGATATGGTCTTGCGACCGGCCGTCCGGCAGCCTGTTCGGTCATCACCGGCCCGGGGCTTCTCAATGCCGCGACGGGGATCGGTCAGGCCTATTCGGATTCTGTGCCGATGCTCGTCGTCGCCGCAGCGAACAAGAGCAACGAGCTCGGGATGGGGCAGGGCTTCCTGCACGAAATGCCGAACCAGCACGATGCGGCGCGGACCGTCACTACCTTCAATCATCAACTGCGGGCTCCGGAAAATCTGCCGGAGGTGTTTGCGCAGACTTATGCCCAGTTCGACAGCGGGCGTCCCCGCCCGGTTGGATTGGAAGTGCCGCGTAATCTGTTTGATCAGCCCGCCAACGTTGATGCCACCGCATGGCCAAGAACGTCGAAGCCCGGACCTGAAGCTGGTGCTGTAGCCAAAGCGGCTGCGCTCCTATCCGAGGCAGAACGGCCGGTACTGCTGCTCGGCGGCGGGGCGAAATGGGCCGGGGCCGAAGCGCTCGTATTGGCGGAGCGGCTTGGCGCCCTGGTCGTTACGACCACGGCCGCCAAAGGGACGATTCCGGAAACGCACCCCCTCAGCGCCGGGGCAACTCTTGAACTTGAGCCGACACAGCGCGCGCTCGCCGATGCCGACATCGTCCTCGCGGTGGGTTCCGAATTGGCGGAGACGAGTTTCTGGACGAGTGCTTCGGATATTCAGCTTGGTGCCCGGCTGATCCGCGTGGATATCGACCCCGCGCAGCTCGTGCGCGGTTTCAGACCCGATCTCGCGATCCTGGGGGACGCCGCGCTGACTATGGAGGCGCTGACCCAGCGCCTTGGCCGCACGCCTGCTACTGGTGGAGAAGAACGTGCCGCCCGTCTCTGGGAAGAGAACCGTGCGGTGCATGAGGCGCCCGAGACGATGAACCGCTGCCGCATGCTCAATATGCTGGCCGAATATATGCCGGAGAATTGCTTCATCTCCCTCGATTCGACGCAGGTCGCCTATACCGGCGCCTCCTACTTCCGGATCGACCATCCCAATGGCTGGCATTTCCCGAACGGCTTCGGGACCCTTGGCACCGGCGTGCCGACGGCGATCGGTGCAAAGCTCGGGGCGCCAGAGCGGCCGGCCATGGCGATTGCCGGCGATGGCGGTTTGTTGTTCACGGCGGAGGAGCTGATCGTCGCGGCGGAGCTGCGTATGCCCTTGCCCGTGGTGGTCTGGAACAATGGCGGCTATGGCGAGATCCGGGATCACATGATCGATGCGGGCGTGCAGCCGCTCGGCACGGATTTGCTGGTGCCCGATTTCTCCGCACTCGCAGCGGCCTATCATTGCGGCTATGCCCGGCCTGAAAATGCCGAAGGCTTCGGCAATGCGCTCGCCGAAGCCTTCTCTGCAACGGGCCCGACTCTGATCGAGCTCCGGTCGGACGCCGCTTTCCTGAATGGGACGGACTGAACGGCCTGGGCTTAGGCGCCGAGCATTTCCTTTGCCTTTTCGAGGATCGATTCCGGTAGCCGTGTTGGTTTGCGCGCGTCGAGATCGAGATGCACACCGAACTGGCTGAGTTCGGCCAGCCGCGTGTTCTTCGTGGTGTCCATCAAACGATGGACCATCCGGATGGAGGACGAGCCTACATGGGCGACCGTGCTGTCGATATGCACGAGATCGCCGCTGTCCGGCCAATGATCCATCTCGATCTGGAATTCGAAGGTCGAAAAGCCGCGTCGGTTGTCGCGCAGGTAGGTCGGACTCATGCCGATGGTGGCAAGGGCGTGGAAACCGGAGCCGGAGAACTGGTGGATCAGCCCGCCAAGGCCGAGTTTTCCTGTCCAGTCGAGATCGCTCGGCCGCACCACATCCATCCCGGCACGGACCCATTTGGCCGACGCGGATGCGGGCGCCCGCTCTTCCTTCGGCGGTCCGTCCCACTCGACTTCGGAGCCGGTCAGTGCTGCGCCGTCCAGCGTCTGCTCCATGGTGGTGCAGAGCTTGCCTGTCTCTGAATTGAAGAGTTTGTGGGCAATGACGGGGCGCAGCCCGGTCTCGATCAGACCGGTTTCGATGTGGAACAGATCGCCCTTTCGAAGTTCGGCATGATAGCGCGTGTAGCAGTCCGTCGTGCGAGCTTTCCTCGGGTCGAGGCCATGGTCCCGCAGGAAGCGCCAGCCGGCCGCTTCAAATTTTTCATAGTAATAGGCGACGGTGAAATGTTCGACGACGTCGCATTCCCAAGCTTTAACGTCACCCCGAAAGGTCTCGGAGAATCCAGCACTCATGTCCACTATCCAGCTTTGCAAAGTCAGAATGCGACTATAGGCCGCTCAGCTTGATGATCGTCAATTCCCCTATTTCAATGGTCTTGTGTTTCTATTACTTGAAAAAATTGGAGAATCGGGCGATACGCGAAAGTCATTCCATGAATGATGCCTGAAAATTTTTCGCGGGAAAGCAAAGGTGGATAGAATGAAATCTCCGTGAGAGATTCATAAAGTGTTAAAAAATTCATGGTTAACATAAAATTGTATCTTTATTTGCGTGAAGTCTTTGGGGGATAGTTTGGCGGGTGGTTGGAGACAGAGCAAAGTGGCGAGGCGCGTAAAGCGTGTCTGGTACGCTTTTTTGCGGACACTCTCTGTTGACGAGACAAAACTCGATTTCGATTTCGAACTCGAGGAGAAGGAACCCGAGGAGGAAGAAGCCCTCGGTCCTTGGCATCCAAAAACCATCGAAATGATAGAGGCTATCTGGGGCAAGGGCTTCAACATGCCGGGCGGTGCGCAGCATGCGTTGACCCTGGCCAAACCGTTCGCTCTCGACAACCAGATGAACCTGCTCGACCTGACCAGCGGCATGGGCGGCGGCACGATCGCGGTAGTTGGTCAGTTTGGCTGCTATGCGACGCTGCTCGAGAACGTGCCGGAGCTGACCGAGATCTCCAAACGCAATATCGACATGTCGCAGACCCGGGCGAAGGTCAAGTTGCAGGAGTACGATCCGGCCAATATCACGCTCAAGGCGAACAGTTTCGACTGTATCCTGACCAGGGAGTTCCTGTTCAGGACCGAGGATAAGACCCGGATGTTGCGTACCCTGAAGCGAGCGCTTCGGATGTACGGGCAATTGTCGCTCACCGATTTCGTACTCCCGCCTGGCAAAGAGCCTTCAGCTGCGGTCCAGAAATGGATCAAGAACGATCCTTTCCCGATTCACCTCTGGACGATGGATCGCTACGACGCGGAAATGGCTGCGCTGGAAATGGATGTCCGGGTGTCCGAAAACATCAGCAAAGACTATCATGGCTATATGACCCGAGCTTTCCAGAGCTTCATTGACCGGTATCAGGAAGGCAAGATCAGCGCCACTCCTCGGCAACTTGAGATTTTGATGGGTGAGGTCGAGCGCTGGGCGCGGCTGGCGGCACTGCTTGAAGCGGGCGAGATCCGGCTGCATCGTTATTTCGCTCTGAAGCCCGTAAAGGCCTGATCCGGGAAACGTTTCCGCAAGGGCGTTTTTCGGGGATCAGGCGTTGACAACCCCAATCCCCCACCATATGTTCCGCGCTTCTCGAAGGCAGCAAGCCTTTCCGACAGAATTATTTGGACTCGTGTCATGAAAATCGCGAATTCGATCAAGACGCTGAGAAAGCGGGACCGTAATTGTCGCGTTGTTCGCCGCAAGGGCCGGACTTACGTGATCAATAAGCAGAATCCGCGCTTCAAGGCACGTCAGGGCTAATAGCCTCGGCCTGATCCGATCAAGGCGGCTGTCCGTAAGGATCGCCGCCTTTTTCATGTCTGAAAAAGTAATTCCATATCGTGGGATTGGATCTTTCCATACGGAATTTCGACGTCAGATTGCCCACCGTGTCCGACGGTCCTATTGTGGACTGAAAACAAGTGGGAGAGCGCTATGCAGATGCCGGAGCCTGATCAGTCCGTTATCGGCCGCCGCGAGGAAATCGCAGCCGCGCTTCGGGCAATCGTCCCTGGTGAGGGGGTGATCACCGAAACCGATTCCATGCGAGTCTACGAGACCGACGGCCTCTCCGCCTATCGCCAGTTGCCGATGATCGTGGTGCTGCCTGAAACCACGCAGCAGGTGGCGGATATTCTGCGCTACTGCAAGGAAGCGAGTGTGAAGGTCGTGCCGCGCGGTGCGGGAACCGGTCTGTCCGGGGGCGCTCTACCGCTGGCTGACGGTGTCCTGCTCGGCCTCGGCAAGTTCAACCGGATTCTCGATATCGATTATGACAACCGCGCAGTGGTGACCCAGCCGGGCGTGACCAATCTCGGCATAACTCACGCGGTCCAGGATGACGGCTTCTATTACGCGCCAGACCCGTCCAGCCAGATCGCCTGCTCGATCGGCGGCAATATCGCGGAGAATTCCGGTGGCGTGCACAGCCTGAAATACGGTCTCACCACCAACAATGTGCTCGGCGTCGAGTTCGTCTCCATCGACGGTGAGATCCTGCGTTTTGGCGGCAAGCATCTTGAAGCGGACGGCTACGATTTCCTCGGCCTGATTACCGGCTCCGAAGGACTATTGGGCGTGGTCACAGAGGTCACTGTGCGGATCCTGCGCAAGCCCTCAACCGCGCGCGCCGTGCTGGTCGGCTTCCCGACGCCGGAAGAAGCGGGCGCCTGCGTCGCGGCTGTGATCGGTGCCGGGATCATTCCGGGCGGCATGGAGATGATGGACAATCCGGCGATCAACGCGGCGGAGGATTTCGTCCATGCCGGTTATCCGCGCGATGTCGGCGCTCTTTTGATCGTGGAACTCGATGGCCCGGAGGTCGAGGTCGATTATCTGATCGGCCAGGTGCGGGAGATCGCGGAAGCGAACGGCGCCAGCGAAATCCGGATCAGCGAGAGCGAGGACGAGCGGAACACCTTCTGGGCCGGACGCAAGGCCGCGTTCCCGGCGGTCGGAAGGATCTCGCCCGACTACATCTGCATGGACGGTACCATTCCGCGCAAACAGCTCCCGGAAATCCTGACCCGGATGAGTGCGATGTCGAAGAAGCACAATCTGCGGGTCGCCAATGTCTTCCATGCGGGGGACGGTAACCTGCATCCGCTGATCCTGTTCGATGCGAACAAGGAAGGTGAGTTGGAGCGGGCGGAGGCTTTCGGCGCCGACATCCTGACGGCATGCGTCGAGCTTGGTGGTGTTTTGACTGGTGAGCACGGAGTTGGCATCGAGAAGCGCGACTTGATGGGCGCGATGTTCACGGAGACCGACCTGAACCAGCAGCAGCGGGTGAAATGCGCCTTCGACCCGGATGGCTTGCTGAACCCGGGAAAGGTGTTCCCGCAACTGCATCGCTGCGCCGAGCTCGGCCGGATGCATGTCAGCGCGGGCCAGCTACCGTTTCCCGAAATTCCACGATTTTGATGTCTGTCAATGATGGGGCCGGTTTGTAGGCGCCAAATGGTTGATCGGTTGGGGCCGGCCGACTAGGGAGAATTGATATGACAGATGTGACGAAGCCTGCGGCAGCCAAGCGGCGAACGACTGCCTCGGCGAAGAGTAAAGCACCCACTGCGCCTGCCGTGGACACTGTGTCTGATAAAGCGGCGCCTGATGCAGCGGACCGTAGCCAGGCTGCTCATGCAGCTGCCGGGCAAACGCTCCACCACCTCTCAGAAATGCGGCATAGCCCGGAAGAGATCCATCGCATCTTCGAGACTGGCGAATATCCCTATCATCAGAAAATAAAGCGGGCTGTCTATGAACGTCAGAAAGCCAGTCTGCAGGCTGAACTTCTGAAGGCGCAGCGCTGGATCCAGGATACCGATCAGAAGGTCGTCATCCTTTTCGAGGGACGGGATGCAGCTGGCAAGGGCGGGACGATCAAGCGCTTCATGGAGCATCTGAACCCGCGCGGGGCCCACGTTGTCGCACTCGACAAACCAACCAACCGGGAAAAGAATCAGTGGTTCTTCCAACGCTATATCGAGCATCTGCCGACGGGTGGTGAGTTGGTTATGTTCGACCGCTCCTGGTACAACCGGGCCGGTGTCGAGCGGGTGATGGGGTTCTGTTCTCCCTCCGACTATCTGGAATTCATGCGCCAGACGCCGGTGCTGGAACAGATGCTGACCCGCTCCGGAATCCGTCTGTACAAATACTGGTTCTCGGTTACCCAGGAAGAGCAGAAACGGCGCTTCAAGGCGCGGAAGACAGATCCGCTGAAGCAGTGGAAGCTTTCTCCCATCGACCTGGCGTCGCTCGACAAGTGGCCCGATTACACCGAGGCCAAGGAAGCGATGTTCTTCTATACGGACACGGCCGATGCGCCGTGGACCATCATCAAGTCGGACGACAAGAAACGGGCGCGGCTGGCCTGCATGCAGCACTTCCTGTCCAGTCTGCCTTATGACAACAAGGACCGGCGGATCGTGCGCGGGCCCGACCCGCTGATCGTCGGCTCCGGCGCGCATGTCGTCGGCGACGATCATCATATCCTCGGAAAATCGCTGCATCCGGAACAGCAGCGTGGCCGGGGTGACGGCACACCAACCGAAACGGAATAGCGGCGGCAGGCCGCATCGGGGCAACAGGGACGACACATGGCATCAACGTTTAAGCCGGAAGACAGCAAACAGGTTGAGGAAGCCGTCGCTTGGGCGGTCTCCAACGGGGAGCCGCTGGCGATTGTCGGGCGGAGCAGCAAGCGCGCTCTGGGGCGGCCTTTCCAGGCGGAGACCATGCTGGACCTGTCGGGGCTTTCCGGCGTGATCGACTATGAGCCTGCGGAACTGGTCCTTACCGCCTATCCCTCTACCCCGATGGCCGAGGTGGAAAAGCTGCTGGCCGAGAACAACCAGATGCTCGCTTTCGAGCCGATGGATCTGACGGCTCTGCTCGGTGGCGCATCGTCCGAAGGCAGCCTTGCCGGCGCGCTGATGATCAACAGCGGCGGGCCGCGCCGTATCAAGGCGGGTTCGGCCCGGGATCATCTGCTCGGCTTCGAGGCGGTCAGCGGGCGGGCCGAACAGTTCAAGTCCGGCGCCCGGGTGGTGAAGAACGTCACCGGTTACGATCTGCCGAAGGTGATCTGCGGCTCTTACGGCACGCTGGCGGCGGTGACGAAGATCGACGTGAAGGTCCTGCCCTCGCCGGAGAAGGTCTACACCGTTTTGGTACTTGGCCTTGATGGCCCGGCCGCCGTGAAGGCGATGAGTGCGGCCATGAACAGCGCCCATGAAGTGTCCGCTGCGGCTCATATACCTGCGGATCTCACCGGGAAGTCCGGCGTGTCCTATATCAAGGGCGCCGGTGTGTCCGTCACGGCGCTGCGGATCGAGGGTTTCGGGCCGTCCGTCGAGCGCCGTTGTGCCGATCTGCGCGAGGAGTTGTCCGCGTTCGGCGCTGTCGAGGAACTGCACACGATGAACAGCCAGAGTTTCTGGCGTGAGGTGCGTGATGTGCAGTATCTGGTGGCACCGTTGCCCGCTCCCGTCTGGCGCATATCCGTACCGCCGTCCGCCGGAGCCGATGTCGCGGGGAGGCTGTCCGCGATGGACGGCGCTGCCTGGTTCTCGGACTGGGCAGGTGGCCTGATCTGGTTGCAGCTCCCGGTCTCGGACAATGCTGGTGCCGAGGTGGTGCGTGCGGCTGTCGGCGCTGCCGGTGGACATGCGACGCTGGTACGTGCCGGGCACGAAGTGCGCGCGGCTGTTCCAGTTTTCCATCCGCAACCGGATGCGATTGCAGCGCTCAGCATGCGCCTGAAGGAGAGTTTCGATCCGAAACACATCCTCAATCCCGGCCGCATGTATGCGGGCGTCTGAGAGGGCGAGATATAATGCAAACAAACTTCACCCTCGCCCAGCTCGCCGATCCGGCGGTCAAGGAATCCGAAAGCATCCTGCGCAAGTGCGTGCATTGCGGGTTCTGTACCGCGACTTGTCCGACCTTCGTACTGCTTGGCGACGAGCTGGACAGTCCGCGCGGCCGGATCTACCTGATCAAGGATATGCTGGAGAACGACAAGCCGGCCAATGACGAGGTGGTCCGGCATGTCGACCGTTGTCTCTCCTGCCTCTCATGCATGACCACCTGTCCCTCCGGCGTGAACTACATGCATCTGGTCGATCATGCCCGCGCCCATATCGAGGAGACCTACAGCCGCCCCCTCATGGACCGCGCCTTGCGCTCCCTGCTGGCCTGGCTGCTGCCGTACCCGAACCGGTTTCGTTTCGCCCTGCTCGGGGCGGCAATGGCGCGTCCTTTCGCCGGGCTGTTTGGCGATGCCCTCGGTGGCCGGGTGAAGGCCATGCTGTCCCTCGCACCGAAACAGCTTCCCGCGCGCAGCCCGCTTGAAAAGCCGGGTACGCATGCTGCGGCGGGTCCGCGCAAGCTTCGGGTGGCGATGCTTGCCGGGTGCGCCCAGAAGGCGCTGGCGCCGTCGATCAACGATGCGACCATCCGCCTGCTGACCCGCCACAATGTCGAGGTGGTGGTGCCGAAGGATGCGGGCTGCTGCGGCGCGCTGACCCATCACATGGGGAAGGAAGAGGCGGCGATGGCCTCGGCCCGGGCGAACATCGATGCCTGGGTAGGATTGGAAGAGCAGGAAGGCGGTCTTGATGCCGTCATCATCAATGCTTCCGGTTGCGGCACCACGGTGAAGGACTACGGCTTTCTGCTACGCGAGGATAAGGCCTATGCGGAGAAGGCGGCGCGGATTGCTGCCAAGGCAAAGGATGTCACCGAGTTGCTTACAGAGCTGGATCTGCCGGAAAGCCTTGCCGGGGATGGGCTCCGGGTGACCTATCATTCCGCCTGCTCCATGCAGCACGGCCAGAAGATCAAGAGCCTGCCCCAGGCCCTGCTGCGCAAGGCGGGCTTTACGGTGAAGGATGTGCCGGAAGGGCATCTCTGTTGCGGTTCGGCTGGCACCTACAACATGCTGCAGCCGAAGATCGCCACCCGCCTGCGGGACCGCAAGCTGGCCAATATCGCAAAGACCGCGCCGGAAGTGATCGCGGCGGGCAATCTTGGCTGTATCACGCAGATCGCATCGGGCAGCGGCGTGCCGGTTGTGCACACGGTGGAGTTGCTCGACTGGGCAACCGGCGGGCCGAAACCGGAAGCGCTCGAAAACGTGTGATCGGGGGCTTGGCGGGACCGGATCGGGATCTACCTCAGAATTATGCGGAGACTGATCCTCGCGGCTCTGTTCGCCATCTTCCTCTCCTCCCCGGTTTCGGCGGACCAGACCGACACGCGGCTCGATCCGTTGTTCGCGGAACTCAAGGCGGCCGCTTCCATTACCGATGCCCTCTATGTCGAGCGTCAGATCTGGGCCATCTGGTCCCAGCACGGCTCGGATGCGGAAATAGATCTTCGCTTCCAGCGCGGCATATTACTGATGAATGCCGGGCGGCTGGAAGAAGCGGCCCGGATCTTTAGCACGATTGTTGAGATAGATCCCGAGTTTTCCGAAGCCTGGAACAAGCGCGCGACCCTGCTCTATCTCATGGGAGACGTCGTGGGATCGGTACGCGATATCGAGCGCACGCTGGCTCTGGAGCCACGCCATTTTGGCGCGCTGTCCGGTCTTGGTCTGATCTATGAGCAGATTGAAAGCGCCGATGGTGCCATCAGGGCCTTCACCGCCGCGCTCGAAATCAACCCGCACATGCCATGGATCGTGGAGCGGCTGGAAGCGCTGGAGAAGCTGCGGGAAGGCGAGCCGCTCTAGCTCGATTTGACGCAGATCTGTTTCAGGATCAGCCAGTCCGCCGGTGAAAGTGCCTGTTTGGTCCCCGTCCCGCGCTCCCGGAAATAATCGGCGCGTCCTTCGCTTTCGGGATGCGTGTTGAGATAGTCGGGCAGGGTCTCGCCAAGCCCGCCCGACCTGGACAGCCGTTCGAAGAAAGCTGCGCCGCCGCTCGGGTCGAGATCGAGCTGGTTCAGCAGGTGCACTGAATAGCGATCCGCCGCTTCTTCGTCCGAACGGGAAAAAGAAAGTGACAGGCTATTCTGGAACAACGTGTCGCCGAGGGAGGTTGGACCGGTTCCGAACAGCAAGGTGGCGATTGCGCCGATCGCACTGTTCCGCATCCAGCGTTCAGTCAGGTCACGGTTCACCACATGGCCGATTTCGTGCGCGAGTACGGCTGAAAGCTCATTTGGGCTGCGCGCGTTGCGGATCAAGCCGCGCATCACGACAATGCGCCCGCCCGGAAGGGCGAAGGCGTTGCTCATCTTGTTGTCCAGAACATCGATGAGGATCGGATGCGGGAAGTCGGAGACTGAGAGGAGTTGGTCCGTCAGGCTTTTGAGGATCTCGTTTGGGCGCCCGGCGGTGCAACGCTTGCCCAAAAATTTCTCCAGCGCCGCGAGCTCCGGCCGCTCTTCCACCTCGAAGGACCAGGGCACGATGCGTGCAAGAGTGTCGGTGATCGGCGGAACGAGGAAATAGATTGCCGCGACCACCGTGATCACGCCGACCGCAAGCACTCCGGCAACGCGTGCCGCCCGCAATCCTTCCTTCTTGCGATTGAGCAGATCGGGCGCATGCTGCCCGATCGCTTTGACAAGCTCCGGCTCTTCGATGATCAGGCGCGAGTCCTGATGTTTGCGATGGGTGAAGGCCAGATGGTCCGACGGTCGATAATCCCAGAGCCGGATCAAGTCCTCGTAGCGCCAGGCAAGATCACCCCGTTCGGTCGAGAAAGAGATGCCCTCCTGCCAGACTTCCGGCGTGATCTCGTAACGCTTGGCGGAGCTGCCGTCGAAAAAATGCGAACTCATGATCTATGCAATATCGAAGTCACCGAGAAATCCTTCACCCTTTGAATCGGTATCGAATTCGGCCTGTACAAGCGCGTCCAAGTTCAGATTGCCGGTGATCGTCAAATGCTGTGCAAGGAAATGGCCCTTTCGGAGCCAAGCTATGGGCAAAAGGATCCATAGTGAGAGATAGGTGATCAGCCAGTTGCCGATATAGAGGCCGAAAACTTGGCGTATCGTTGGCTGAAAGCTGAAATGAGCTGCACCGAATGTGAGCCTGCTAGCGGCTTTTTTCCAGAACTGAATCTGGTAATTCAGGTAAGCGAGTGCCGAGCAGATCGCTCCTATCACAACAATCCCTACACTCTGCCAATGTATGGCTGCCGCGCTGTCGGAAGAGTCAAATTGAAAGCTAAATCTGATAGAAATTATTCCGCCGTCGATATCGACAAAAGCAAAGAGCACAATAAGAGGCATAAGCAGAAAGAGCAGATATGGTCGCCATAGTCCTTCTGTCGTGCCTGCAAACCAGAATTGCTGCCCGCCGAACTTGGTATGGTCCAATTTGTATTGAAGTAATTTGACATCCATCCAGGGTTTCATGATCCCGAATGTAATGAAAACCAGAAAATAGCACCCGAACGACTTCAGAGCGTACATATAGGCCGCCCCGTCGACAGATCCACGGATGCCGCGCCAGTGTGTGCGATTGACGCGATAGCGATACGCAAGATAACGGGCGGCCGAATAGAGAAAGGCAATTCCGAGAACGCTGAGATAGGAAAGCAAGGCGAACAGGAAGCTGAATCCGATCTCCGGGTCGATGATGCGGGAGTTCACCCAGTTCGAAAAAATACCGTAGGGGAGCAGGATCAGCAGGAAGACTTTCAGGAAGCCGATGAAGATCTCGAGTCCGGTGCCTGTATATTCCAGCGGGCTGCCGTCGAAACGCATCCGTGGCCAGAGGGCGCGTCGCACGCGGGTAAGAGCCCAGAAGCGGTAGACGAAAAAGGTCAACACCATGAAGACGATGTTCACGATGTGAAGCATGAGGAGGCCGCCAACCCCGTTCCGGTCGAATTCCAGTTTGTGAGCCAGAATATCCTTTTCCCCGGCAATCCCGATGCTGCCCGCACCACTGCTTTCAAACGTCATCAATGTCCCCAAATCACGTAGACGTTGTACTTTGAATTATTGTCGTATCCTGAGATGCAATCTGTGTCACCTGCGGGTTCCCAAAAATTGCTGCGCCCTATAATCGACTCGCTCCGCCTTGTCTGGGCGCGCGTCCGGTTGTATCGCTAGGCGTTCGCCACAAGATCCTCCCGAAAGGCCCGCTCCCATGTCCTCTTACGATCTGATCATCAAGAACGGTACCGTCGCCACGCCTGGCGCGATTGAGGCGATGGATGTCGCGGTGAAGGACGGCAAGATTGCCGGGCTGGGGTGCTTCGATGCGGGATCGGCGGCCGAGGTGTTCGATGCCACGGGCCTGCATGTGCTGCCCGGCGTGATTGACACCCAGGTGCATTTCCGGGAGCCGGGTGCGGAGCACAAGGAAGACATCGCGCACGGCACCATGGCGGCGGCCATGGGGGGCGTGACGGCGATCTTCGAGATGCCGAACACCAACCCACTGACACTGACGCCGGAAACCCACGCGGACAAGATCGCCCGGGGCGAGGCTGGCGGCTGGGTCGATTTCGCCTTCTTCGTCGGCGGCTCGGCGGAGAATGTCGGCAAGCTGCATGAATACGAGAACCTGCCGGGCTGCCCCGGCATCAAGATCTTCATGGGTTCCTCGACCGGCTCCCTGCTGGCGAAGGATGACGAGACCCTGGCGAAGATCCTCGCCGACGGCCACCGCCGCTTTGCCGTGCATGCCGAGGACGAATACCGGCTGGAGGAGCGTAAGCATATTGCCGAAAAAGAGGGCCATCCCCGCGTCCACAATATCTGGCGCGACGAGGAAACCGCTGTCCTGGCGACTAACCGCATTCTGAAGCTCGCCCGTGCGGCTGGACGGCCCGTTCATATCCTGCATGTGACGACGGCGGAGGAGATGGACATCCTCGCCGCCAACAAGGATATCGCCACCGTCGAGGTGACGCCGAACCATCTCACTCTGGCGGCGCCGGACTGCTACGAGGAACTCGGCTCGCTCGCCCAGATGAACCCGCCGGTGCGTGAGAAGCATCATCAGGACGCGCTCTGGCGCGCCATTGAGCAGGGTGTGGTCGACGTAATCGGCTCCGACCATGCGCCACACACGCTGGAGGAAAAGGCTAAGCCCTATCCGCAGACCCCGAGCGGAATGACCGGGGTACAGACGCTGCTGGTCAACATGCTGAACCATGTGAACGAGGGACGGCTGTCCCTGCGCCGCCTGGTCGAGCTGACCTCGGCCGGCCCGCAGCGGGTCTACAACATCGCCTGCAAGGGCCGGATCGCCAAAGGCTACGATGCAGACTTCGCCATCGTCGACCTGAAGGCAAAGCGCACCATCACGAACAACTGGATCGCCAGCAAATGCGGCTGGACGCCCTATGACGGCAAGAAAGTCACGGGCTGGGTGATGGCGACGCTGGTGCGCGGGAATGTCGTGATGCGCGAAGACGAGCTGGTCGGCAAGGCATCGGGCGCGCCGGTCAGGTTCGTCGAGACACTGTAAGCTTTCGGAAGTGCTTTACCTGACGGGGCGGTCTTTCCTGATTGGCACCGCTTACATCCCGCGGTGCAGCATTGTCGACTGGGACTCGTCCTCCGATTTCTGCTAGGGAAAACCAAAGCCGTATACGCACGGCGCTGACAATGAGGGAGAAAGTCTCATGACCGGATGTATCGTCGGCTGGTCCCATATGCCTTTTGGCAGGCATGAGGGCGAAGATGTCGAGAGCATGATCGTCAAGGTTGCTTCGGAAGCTGTGGCTGATGCCGGTTTCGAGCCGAAAGACGTCGATGCCGTCTATCTCGGCCATTTCAATGGCGGCTTCTCGCCTCAGGACTTCACCGCGAGCCTGGTATTCCAGAGCTCCGACGATTTCCGCTTCAAGCCGGCGACCCGGGTCGAGAATGCCTGCGCGACCGGCAGTGCCGCCGTGCATCAGGGGCTGAACCTGATTGCCGCAAAGAAAGCGCGCGTCGTGCTTTGCGTCGGTGTTGAGCAGATGACCAAGCTGCCGGGCAAGCAGATCGGCGAAACGCTGCTGAAGGCGAGCTATCTGAAGGAAGAGGCCGGTATTGAAGGCGGTTTCGCCGGGGTCTTCGGTCAGATAGCCCAGGCTTATTATCAGCGCCATGGCGACCAGTCCGACGCGCTTGCCATGATCGCGGCGAAGAACCATGCCAACGGCGTGCATAATCCCTATGCCCAGATGCGCAAGGATCTTGGCTACGAGTTTTGCCGGAACGAGTCCGAGAAGAACCCGTTTGTTGCAGGTCCCCTGAAGCGCACCGACTGCTCGCTGGTCTCCGATGGAGCGGCGGCACTGGTGCTGACCGATGTCGAGACGGCGCTCGGCCGGGACAAGGCCATCGCCTTCCGGGCGGCGGCGCAGGTGAACGACTTCCTGCCGCTGTCCAAGCGCGACATCGTCAAGTTCGAAGGCTGTGGCGAGGCCTGGCGGCAGGCGCTCGGCACCGCCGGGGTCGGTCTGGACGATCTCAGCTTCGTTGAGACCCATGACTGCTTCACCATCGCCGAGCTGATCGAGTACGAAGCGATGGGCCTGACGGCACCGGGCCAGGGTGCCCGTGCTGTCAAGGAAGGCTGGACCCACAAGGACGGCAAGCTTCCGGTCAATCCGTCCGGCGGCCTGAAGGCCAAGGGGCATCCGATCGGCGCCACCGGCGTTTCCATGCACGTCCTGACCTCCATGCAATTGCGCGGCGATGCCGGCGACATGCAGATCCAGGGCGCCAAGATGGGCGGTATCTTCAACATGGGCGGGGCCGCCGTGGCGAACTACGTCTCGATCCTCGAACCGCTGCGTTAAAGGCTATCAATGACTGACGGTACCGGCGGCCCGTGCCGGCTGGCTCGCCCGGACGAGATCGAAATCGTCCGGGACATCCAGCGGGCGGCGGGCCGCATGTTTCTCGAGACACCCTATCCAGAAGCAGCCGGCGATCCGGTTGACGACGCGGAGACTTTGGCTGCGGCGCAGGATAATTGGTGGCTCTGGGTCGCGGTCGATGCTGATGACCGTCCGGTCGGTGCGGCGCACCTCAAGATATTGGGGGACGGGCTGCATCTTCGTGAACTGGACGTGCATCCGGACCATGCCGGCGCGCGCTTGGGCGCTGCAATCCTGAATGCGGTGGAGCGCTTCTTCGCCGGCAGGGGCATCCCATATATCAGCCTGACAACCTTCATCGATGTGCCGTGGAATGCGCCCTATTATGAGCGCATCGGTTTCGGCATCGTGGCACCGGACGAAATGGACGAGCCGCTTCGGCTCGCCTGGCAATCGGAAGTGGCGAATTTTCCGAGCGAAAAACGGGTGGCGATGCGAAAGCCATTCGGAGCAGGGGGGAACAGATGAGCGACACATTCAAAGCAGTGCTGCTGCGCGAGGCGGACAAAAAGGTTACGGCAGCGATCGAACAGGTGCCGATGGCGGATCTGCCAGACGGCGATGTGACGGTGCGCGTTTCCTACACCACGCTGAACTACAAGGACGGGATGGTGTTGAACGGGATCGGCCGGCTGGTGCGGACTTACCCGCATATTCCGGGTGTTGATTTCTCCGGCACCGTCGAGACTTCCGATCATCCTGACTTCAAGCCGGGCGACAAGGTCGTGCTGACCGGCTGGCGGGTTGGCGAGATGCATTGGGGTGGCTATGCCGAACTGGCGCGGGTGAAGGGCGACTGGCTGGTCAAGCTGCCGGACGGGTTCGGGCTCGACGACGCCATGGCAATCGGCACCGCCGGTTTCACCGCGATGCTTGCTGTGGACACGCTGGAACGGCATGGCCTGACGAAGGATCAGGGCGATGTGCTGGTCACCGGGGCGGCCGGTGGCGTCGGCAGCGTTGCGACCGCGATCCTTTCCAATCTCGGCTACAGCGTTGCCGGATCGACCGGACGACCGGATCAGGCGGATTACCTCCGCGACCTTGGCGTCTCCCAGGTGATCGACCGGGCCGAACTGGCGGAGGCGCCGTCACGTCCTCTGGCGGCCGAACGGTTTGCCGGATGCATCGACAATGTCGCTGGCACCACGCTTTCGAACCTGCTGACCCAGATGAAATACGGCAGTGCTGTTGCCGCGGTCGGCCTTGCCGGCGGGAACGATCTGAACACCACCGTGCTGCCCTTCCTGCTGCGTGGCGTCAGCATCCTCGGCATCGACAGCGTGATGTGCCCGAAAGAGCGCAGGCTGCAGGTCTGGCAGCGGATCGCGAAGGAGCTTCCGATGCGGAAGCTGCATCACATGATCGAGCGCCACACGATGGAAGATCTGCCGGAACTCGGCAAGGCGATCCTCAAGGGCGCCGTCCGCGGCCGGACGGTAATTGAGATCGCCGGCGGCTGAGGTCGGCGAGGAGCGTCACCACTTCCTCAGGAATCGATCGGCGTCCCACATGGCACGCGAGAAATCGTTGCTCTTGCCCGATGGTGAGGCCAATTCGGCGATGTCTCCGAAGATCGTTCTGGCACCGTTTCCACCGGAGACCCCGTCGAGGTCCGTGTCATCAAGATCTCCGTCGGCGCCGGACTCGGTATTGACGGCCCGCGCAGCGGCCAACCGAAAGGCCGCAGCATCGTCGGCCGTAACCGAATAGCCCTTCGCAGTGACAAATTGTGCGACGGTTTCGTCAGTCGCGCTGCCATCATCGTCCTGAACCAATTTGTAGAAGCTTCCGGCAAGAGCCTCGTCTTCCTGTACGGCCTTCATGAAGGCGACCATTCCCTGCATTGTTCCTGTTCCCTTTCCAATGGACTGACTGGTGTGTTGTAGGGCTTCAGGGTAATCAGGAAGGGCAGGCTGGGCCGTACCACATGTTTATTAAACGTGACCGCATGTTCTTTCATTACGGTGGCGAATGGTATGATCGAGCGACAACACGCCTTAGGGCTATGGTTTGAATGCGTGATAGGCATGCTCGACGGTCGGATCCCAGCGTGAGAGGGCCGGGCGGTCCTCTGTTATGTCGGCCGCGCCCCAGAGAATGCGGCGGCGATCTTCCTCTTCACTGACTTCATCGTCGGGGCAGACGATGTAGAACGATCCGGCCTCTATCCCCTGCAACATGCGTTCAATGACCTGTTCCGGCAGCCAGGCACCTGGCCGATGCTCGTTCTTGCCGGTTGTCGTCCAGCCCGGTATCAGCAAATGTGCCGTCACATTTTCCACACCGGTGCTGCGCAGCTCATGCGCGAGGCTTTCCGTGAATGATTTCACCGCCGCCTTGCTAAGATTGTAGACCGGGTGGCCCGGCGGGTTGGTGATGCCTTGCTTGGAGCCTGTATTGACGATCACGGCAGGGGTGCCGCGGTCCCGCATGCCCGGCAGGAAGGCGCGCGTGCCGTAGATCACACCCCATAGATTGACCTCGACGAGGTGGCGCCAATCTTCGATATCTCCGTCGAAACCGCGTCCCGTGCGGGACGCGGCATTGTTCAGCAGGATGTCCGCACCGCCGAATTTTTCCCGTACGGCCTTCTCAAGTTTCTTTATTTGGTCCGGGTCGGAGACATCGGTCGGGACGGCGATGATATTCGCAGCATCGTCCGCCTTCGCGATGACCTCCGCCGTTGCCGTCACCAGATCGTCGGACGGCAGGTCGACCAGACACACCTTAATACCCATCTCGGCAAAGTGCAGCGCGGCGGCCCGTCCGATGCCGAGGGCAGCGCCTGTGATTACCGCTACATTTCCTTCGGCGAATGCTGGATGTGTCATGAAGCCCTCCCTGTCGGCGCGACGGGGTGACTATGGCGCGGACCTGTATGCCGGGCAATGCCGGGGGATCTGTTCAAAGCAGACCCGGCCTTGCTAGAGTCCTCCTCGATCGCGCCGCAGCCGGCCGGAGAGCGGGCTGGCGCGAGGGAGGAAATACATGCTGCCAGGCAATATGATGGACCGTCCCCTGACGGTTCCGAGCATCCTTGATTTTGCCGCCGAAATTCACGGCGATGCCCAGGTGATATCGGCCCGGGTCGAGGGAGACGTGCACCGCTACAGTTATGCCGATGTGCACAGGCGCGTCTCACGGCTGGCCCATGCGCTGCGTCAGCTCGGCATCGGAGACGGTGACCGGGTGGCGACGCTGGCCTGGAACGGCTACCGGCATTTCGAGCTCTATTACGCGATCTCGGGCATCGGCGCGGTCTGCCACACGATCAACCCCCGGCTCTTCGAGGATCAGATCCTCTACATCGTTGGCCATGCCGAAGACCGGGTTCTGTTTCTGGAGACCAGCTTCCTGCCGCTGGTGGAGAAGCTGGCGGACCGGTTGCCGCCGGACCTGCGCTATGTGGTGATGTGCGCGGCTGAAGATTTACCGGAGACCAGCCTGAACGTTCTGGCATATGAGGATCTGCTCACCGGGCAGCCTGACACCATCATCTGGCCTGATCTGGATGAACGTCAGGCCTCCGGGCTCTGCTACACCTCGGGGACGACCGGTAATCCGAAGGGCGTGCTCTATTCCCATCGCTCGACCCTGATCCATACCATGGGGCTGCTGGCGGTCGGGCAGAGCATCGGCCTCAGCCCCGAGCGTTCGCTTCTGCCAGTGGTGCCGCTTTTTCACGTGAATGCCTGGGGCCTGCCCTTTGCCGCGCCGCTTGTCGGCACCGATTTCGTGCTTCCGGGGCCGCGGCTCGACGGGCCGGGGCTTTTCGCCTTCATGGATCAGGAAAAGGTGAACACGAGCTGGGGGGTGCCGACAGTCTGGTTCGGTCTGCTCGCCGAGATGCGCAAGCATGGCCGCAAGCCGGACGGGTTCGACTGCGTGCTGATCGGCGGTTCAGCCGCGCCGAAACCGATGATCGAGGAATTCGAGCGGGATTTCGGTGTCACCGTCGTGCATGGCTGGGGCATGAGCGAAATGAGCCCGGTCGGCTCCGTCGGTGTCTTCTACGCCCGGCAGCGTGCCATGCCGGAAGAAGAGCGCATGCATTTGAAGACGGCGCAGGGGCGCCGCATGTTCGGGGTCGAGTTCAAGATCGTCGACGGCGATGGCAACCGCCTGCCCCATGACGGGGTTGCTTTCGGCGAGCTGCATGTGCGCGGGGCCGCCATCATGAGTGCCTATTTCAATGACGACGAGGCGACGGATGGCGCGTTCGACGAAGAGGGCTGGCTGAAGACCGGCGATGTTGCCCGGATCGACCCTGAGGGTTTCCTGTTCCTCGTGGACCGGACCAAGGATGTCATCAAGTCTGGCGGGGAATGGATCAGCTCGATCGATCTGGAGAGCGCGGCGCTGGCGCATCCGGACGTTGCCGAATGTGCGGTGATCGCGGTGCCGCATCCGAAATGGGTAGAGCGGCCATTGCTGGTCACGGTCCTGCAGGACGGGTCGCGGCTGACTGCTGGAGAGATGCAGGAGTTTCTCGGCGGCAGGGTCGCGAAATGGTGGCTGCCCGACGATGTGGTGTTCGTCGACGAACTCCCCCACACTGCAACCGGCAAGCTGTCCAAGATGACCTTGCGCGAGCAGTTCAGGGACTACCGGCTACCCGGCGTGTGACGGCGCGTGGTCTTGGGTCGAGGTGGTAAGCCTCTACTCAGGTCTCTTGCCCACCCAGCAGAGCGCGCATCCGCTTTGCGGCACCGCTGCCCGCCTCTTCGTAAATGTTGAAGACCTCGTCGACGCCATTGTCGTGCAGCTCCTGTTCCTGGTCCGGATACAGCGCAGTGGAGACGATCGGGCCCTTGTAACCGCGCTCCCGCATCCTGTTCGCGGCTTCGATGTTGGTGCTGTGATTGGGTGTCGCGACCAGAATCATCTCGATTTCCTGGTGCGGCGTGATGAGCCGGGACCAGAATTCGGGATTGGTTGCGTCTCCGAGCACGACATTGCGGCCTTCCTTCAGGTTTCGCTCAACCTGGGCCTCGTCCAGGTCGATGCCGACGATCATACCCCGAGCATGCTCCCGCATCTCGTCATAGGCCGCGCGTCCGACGCGGCCCATGCCGAAAATCAGGAACCGGTGACCGCCCAGATCGATATCCTCGTCGCCGGGAAGCCGCCGCGGGGATTCCAATCTGGTCAGTCCCGAATGGAACCGGTTGTAGATCGAGTTCGCATAGACGTTGAAGAACGACGAGAGGATTAAAGACGCGCAGAGCGAAATGGCGACTACGGTCAACCATTCGGGTTGAAGCCAACCGGTTCCGATGGCGATCGCGACAACGATCAACCCGAATTCGGAATCGTTGCCGAGAACCAGGCCACCGAATGCCGCGCCATGGGCGCGCACCCGAAACCGCTGAAGCAAGATGACAAACAACACCGCCTTGACCGGAATGAGGATCATAAGGACAAGGGCGGTTGCCGCTGTTTCCCAAGTGGGAAGGCCCGTCAGGCCGATCGTCAGGAAGAAACCGACGAGAAACACGTCCTTGAAGGTCATCAGGTTGTTGGACAACTGCTTCGCCTTCGCGTGGTGGGATAGCAGGACGCCCACGGCAAGCGCGCCGAGGTCTCCTTTCATCCCCACCAGTTCGAAAAGCGATGCGCCGCCAAGCGCCATGCTGAAGCCGAATATGGCAAGCAATTCTCCATGCCCTGTCCGATCCATGATGGAGGCTAGGAGATGACGCGCCGGAATGAGAGCGAGAAGGGCGAATGTCCAAAGGGAGGGCAGTTTTCCTGACGAAAAAGCCAGGAACACCACAGCGGCGATATCCTGCATGATCAAGATCCCGATGGCGGCCTGACCGTAACGGGACATCAGTGATCCACGGTCTTCCAGGATCTTTACGGCGAAGACCGTGCTCGAGAACGACAGGGCGAATGCGGCGATGAGTGCGCTGCCAAAATTGACCTCGCTGAAGAGCAGAAAACCTGCCCAGCCGAGGGTTAGTATGAAGCTGAGAGCGAAGCCGACGCTGAGCGCCATGTGAATGGTCGTCGTCGCCCATATTTCCGGCCTGAAGAGTGTGTTGACCCTCAGCTTCAGGCCGATGGTGAAGAGCAGCAGCGTGACGCCCATATCGGCAACGGCGCGAAGAAACGGGCCGTCTTCGGCACCAAGCAAATGCAGGACGAAACCTGCGATCAGGAAGCCGACCATTGGCGGCAGGCTGATTTGTCGTACCGCCAAACCGGACAGAAAAGCGACAGCTATCCAAGCCGGATCACGGTAGTCGATCGAGATATCAAGGGATTCCAAATCTCTGCGCTCGCTTGCTGGGTTCTGCCAACGCTCTGGATACAACCGCGACGCTTACGCAAGCGCCGCGGTCTTAGTCATCCGAGACCTAGCCGACATGCTGGACGAACAGCTCCAGCGTCCGCTCCCGGGCGATCTCGGCGCTTGTGGCGTCGAAGCTGCCTCTGTGGTCGCAGTTGAAGCCGTGTCCGGCCGGGTACATGTTGACCGTCAACTCCGGGTGTGCGGCGCGGACCTTGTCGACATCGTCCTTCGGGATTGCATGATCCTGTTCGCCGAAATGGCAGATGACCGGGCATTTCGGCTTCTCCTCGGCAACCGAGCCGATGCCGCCGCCGTAATAACTCGCGCCGGCGGAAAAACCGTCGATCCGTGTCGTTGCCAGCCAGGCGAGGAACCCGCCCCAGCAATAGCCGACCACGCCGACCTTGCCGGCTGCCGCCACGGTCTCCCGAGCGGCCGCTATGTCCAGCAATGCCGCGTCGGTATCGGAACGTTCCTTGTAGTCCCGGCCTTTCTCGATATCGTCGGCCTCGTAACCGAGTTCGATCTTCGGCTCGATCCGATCAAAGAGTGCCGGTGCGATCGCAAGATAACCCTGCGCCGCATAATCATCCGCCACGCTCTGGATATGCGCGTTGATGCCGAAAATTTCCTGAACGACAACCACGCCGCCGCGGGGCTTGCCGCTCGGCTGTGCCAGATATGCGTCGAATTTGTGCCCGTCCGACGCCGTCAATTGCATGAACTCGCCCATCAGTCCCTCCGGTGGCTTGGCTCCGTGCGGCGGACTCTAGAGCCAGCGCCTGCAGATGGCAAAGCGGTTTCCGCGTGACGGGCACCGCATGATGCGTTAGTCAAAAGGCATGAACGCGCTTCTGAACAAGGCGGCGACCCTCGTGGTGCGCCGAGTTATTACCGACCCGGTCTGACCAACAGGCCGGGTCATCGTATACCCTTGTTCCAAAACCCGCGGGTTACGCCCGCAGCCGGGCTTAGACCCGGAAACGGTAAAGCGCCATGTCCACCATATTGCATCTGTTCTGCGGCAAGATCGCCGCCGGTAAATCCACTTTCGCCAAACGCCTGTCCCATCAGTCCGACGCTCTGCTGATCTGCGAGGATGACTGGATGAGCGAACTGTATGGGCCAGAGCTGAAGAGCTTCGATGATTATGTCCGGTATTCCGCCCGGCTGCGGTCGGTCATGGAGCCGCATCTGATCTCCCTGCTGCGCGGCGGCACAACTGTGGCGCTGGATTTCCCGGCCAATACGCGGAGCCTGCGGGCCTGGATGCGGGAGATGGCCGAAGCGGCGGAGGTTTTGCCGATCCTGCATTATCTCGATCTCTCCGAAGCGCAATGCCGCGACCGTCTCCGCAAGCGCAATGCGAGCGGAACACATGCCTTCGCGCCGAGCGATGCGGATTTCGACCTGATCTCCCGATATTTCGAGACGCCGGAGCAGGATGAGGGACTCGCTCTCATTGTGCATGGCGGGCTCTGAACGGATACCGGATCTGGCCCTGTGCCATCCTTTTGAAGCCTTCACGAACCCTTTGTGATATTGGGGAAATCCCCGGCACGCCGAGGGGCGGTCAAAATTGAATAACGAGGTTCGAAATGGGGATCGTCACTGACATCGTCCTGCCTTTGGTCCTGGCTTTCATGATGTTCACCTTGGGGCTGGGGCTCCGGATTTCCGATTTCAGCCGATTGCTGACGCAGCCACGAGACATGGTGACCGGTCTGGTCTTCCAGATGCTGCTGTTGCCGCTCGTTGGTTTTCTTCTGGTTTCCAGTTGGCCTTTGGCCCCCGAAATTGCCATGGGAGTGATGTTGATCGCGGTGGCGCCGGGCGGCGTGACATCGAATTTCCTGACCTCGCTTGCAAGAGGAGACGTCGCGCTTTCGGTGTCGCTGACCGCGGTCGCCAGTTTACTCAGCGTGGTAACCATCCCGCTGGTTCTTGGTATGGCTTATCAACAGATTGTCGGTGAGGCACTGGCCGGGGAAGTCTCGATCGGCAAAACCGCAATCAGCATCTTCCTGATCGTTACCGTGCCGGTCCTGCTCGGCATGGCGGTGCGTCACTTCGTGTCCGATTTGACGGACCGTTGCGTACCTTACGCCACCAAGCTCTCGACCCTGTTTTTCGTACTCGTACTTGCGGGCGCAATTCTGCAGGAGTGGGAAAATGTGGTGGCGTATTTTGCCGAAGCCGGACTGGTCACGCTTGCACTGAACATCGTCATGATGGTGCTCGCCTTCCTCGGCGCCCAAGCGCTTGGCAGCGGGCCGGAGCAGAGAATTTCGATCTGTATTGAATGCGGCCTTCAGAACGGCACCCTCGCCATCGCGGTGGGCGTGCTGCTCTTCGGCGGCGGCGCTTACGTCATTCCAGCGGCAACATACAGCCTGATCATGTTCGCGACCGGGCTGCTGTTTCTTGCGCTGGCCCGGCGGAAGTTGTTACCCGCCGCCAATGCCGAGTGAAAGCTATTGAGGTCAGACGTTGAAGCGGAAGTGGAAGACGTCACCGTCCTTCACCAGGTATTCCGAGCCCTCGACCCGCATCTTGCCGGCTTCCTTGGCGCCGCTCTCGCCGCCGCAGGCGACGAAATCGTCATAGGCGATGGTTTCCGCCCGGATGAAGCCGCGCTCGAAATCGGTATGAATCACGCCTGCCGCGTTCGGGGCCTTGGCGCCCCGGCCGACGGTCCATGCGCGAGCTTCCTTCGGGCCGACCGTAAAGAAGGTCAGCAGGTCGAGCAGGCTGTAGCCGGCGCGGATCACACGGGCAAGCCCGGTCTCCTCAAGGCCGAGGGTTTCCAGGAATTCGGCTTTCTCTTCCGCGGTGCCGAGCTGGGCAATCTCCGACTCGATCGCGGCTGAGATCACAACGGCGACGGCGCCCTCGGCTTTCGCCATCTCGAACACCTTGGCGGAATATTCGTTGCCCTCGGCCGAGCTTTCCTCGTCGACATTGCAGACATAGAGCACCGGCTTGGTGGTCAGCAGCTGCAGGGTCGCGACGATCTTCTGCTCTTCCGTGCTCCAGTCATCGATGGAGCGGCCCGGCTTGCCGTCGCGCAGGGCTTCCAGAAGCCTGGTCATGATGGCGACCTGGATCTTCGCATCCTTGTCGCCGGACTTGGCTTTCTTTTCCAGCGGGGAGATCCGGCGCTCCAGGCTGTCGAGGTCGCACAGCATCAGCTCGGTCTCGATGGTCTCCGCATCCCGTAGCGGGTCGACAGATCCTTCGACATGGGTGATGTCGTCGGAGGCGAAGCAGCGCAGCACATGCACGATAGCGTCGACCTCACGAATATTGGCGAGGAACTGGTTGCCCAGCCCTTCGCCCTTGCTGGCGCCGCGCACCAGACCGGCAATGTCGACGAATTCAAGCTGGGTCGGCAGGATGGCTTTCGAGCTGGCGAGTTCGGCTAGCTTGTCGAGCCGCGGGTCCGGCACGGCCACCCGGCCGGTATTCGGCTCGATGGTGCAGAACGGATAGTTCGCCGCTTCCGCTGCTGCCGTTTCGGTCAGCGCGTTGAAGAGGGTGGATTTGCCAACATTCGGCAGGCCAACGATGCCGCACTTGAAGCCCATGACTTAATTTTCCTGACTGTTATCGCTGGCGCCGTCAGCCTTGGCTGGGTCCGGCTTGTTGTTTTGTTTCGGCGGTTTTGGCGGCTTCGGGCGCTGCGGAAACACGGCCTGACTGACCCGGCTCATGAAACCGCTTTCGTCACCACGGACCAGAAGGTCCGCTTCGTCGGCGACGGCGGGCACGAGTTTCGAAAGCCAGCCGGTGCGTTCCGCCTTCGCGAAATCCTGCAGAACGTAATCTTTCACGCGATCCTTGTCACCCGGATGGCCGACGCCGAGCCGGACCCGCCAGTATTCCTTGCCGATATGGGCATCGAGGCTGCGGATACCGTTGTGGCCGCCGGAGCCGCCACCGCGCTTCACGCGCAGCTTGCCCGGGGCAAGGTCGATCTCGTCATAGAAGACGATGATGTTCTCGAGAGGGATCTTGAAGAACCGGACCGCTTCGCCGACCGCGCGGCCGGAATCGTTCATGAAGGTGGTCGGTTTCATCAGAAGGACCTTCTCACCGCCGACGGTACCGTCGGCGGTGAGGGCCTGAAAGCGTGACCGGAAAGGACCGAAACCATAGCTTGAGGCAATTTCGTCCGCGACGAGAAAGCCGATGTTATGGCGCGTCAGCTCGTATTTCGCCCCGGGATTTCCAAGGCCAACGAACAAAAACATCGCTCGGTCCCCTCCCGCCGGGCCGCCTCGCGAGGAGGCGGGCACGGCGTGGCCGATTAGTCTTCGGACTCGGTTTCGGCTTCTTCAGCCGTATCTTCGTCCTCGTCTTCGGATTCGCTGGCTTCACTCTTCATCGCGGACGGTGCGGCGATGGTTGCCACGGTGAAGTCCCGATCGGTGATCGTCGGGGTGACACCTTCCGGAAGTTCGATCGCGCTGATGTGGATGCTGTCGCCGACATTCCAGCCGGACAGATCAAGCGTCAGTGAAGACGGCATCTGGTCCGGACGGCAGCTAACTTCGACTTCATGCCGCACAATGTTCAGAACACCACCGGCCTTGAGGCCTGGGCACTCTTCTTCATTGATGAACTCAACCGGCACTTCGACTGTAATCGTCGAGCTGGCGCTGACCCGAAGGAAATCGACATGCTCCGGACGATCGGTGACCGGGTGCAGCTGGACGTCACGGGCGAGTACGCTGTGCTTCTTGCCGTCGACTTCGAGGTCGATCAGGGTCGAAAAGAAACCGGTCTGATGAAGCAGCTTCGTCAGTGCGCGTTCATTCAGGGTTACGGAAACCGGGTCTTTCTTGTCGCCGTAGATTACGGCCGGGATGAGCCCCGCGCGACGGGCGGCACGGGCGGACCCCTTACCGACCCGGTCACGCGTCTGGGCTCTCAGTGCGATCACATCAGACATTTTATTCTCCAATAAAGATGTTCCGCGTGCGGCTGACCTCCAGGGGTGCCAGCCCGCAAGGCGGAACGGATGAGCGGGGCGTTTTAGTGGCTTTCGCCGGAAAAAGCTAGCGCAAAGCGGCCCGGACCGGGATACCGGTCCGGCGCGACAGGTCTAGAAGTTGAAGAGGCTGGAAACCGAGCGCTCTTCGCTGATCCGCCGGATCGACTCCCCAAGCAGCGGCGCGACCGAAATCTGCCGGATATTCCGGGCTACCCGGACGGCTTCCGTGGTCTGGATGCTGTCGGTGGTGACCAGGGACTGCAGCGGCGAGGAGGTGATGCGGGCGACCGCGCCACCGGAGAGAACGCCGTGCGTGATATAGGCATCGACGGACACCGCGCCCGAGGCCATCAGGGCTTCGGCCGCGTTGCAGAGGGTACCGCCACTGTCGACGATATCGTCGACCAGGATGCAGCGCCGGTCTTTCACGTCACCGATGATGTTCATGACCTCGGATACACCTGCACGTTCGCGGCGCTTGTCGATGATCGCCAGATCGGCGTTCAGCGGCTTGGCCAGCGCACGGGCGCGCACGACACCGCCGACATCGGGCGAGACGATGGTGATTTCCTCATCGCCGTAGCGCTCCGTGATGTCCTTGTGGAACACGGGTGCGGCGAACAGGTTGTCTGTCGGGATATCGAAGAAACCCTGTATCTGCCCCGCATGGAGATCCATGGTCAGCACCCGGTCGGCGCCGGCGGAGGTGATCAGGTTGGCGACCAGTTTGGCGGAAATCGGCGTCCGGGAACCCGACTTTCGATCCTGACGGGCATAGCCGTAGTAGGGGATGACAGCCGTGATGCGCCGTGCCGAGCTGCGTTTCAGCGCGTCGAGCGTGACCAGCAGTTCCATCAGATTGTCATTCGCGGGATAGGAGGTCGGCTGGATGACGAAGACGTCTTCCCCGCGCACGTTCTCCTGGATCTCGACGAACACTTCCATGTCCGAGAACCGGCGGATGTCGGCTTTTGCCAATGGCATGTTGAGGTAGGCGGCAATTGTTTCCGCCAAAGGCCTGTTACTGTTACAGGCCAGGATCTTCATACGAACGTCTGACATTCGTGCCCTGTGATCTCGGTTGGGAAAGGAGCGGTGAAATCCCTATCTTGCTGTGCCTGATCTCGAGGAAACCAGCATCAGTAGAAGCGGGCGGAACATATCAGCGCGTGTTGAAAGCGCGCAAGGGTTATTGCCGCTTTGTGACAGGTTTCTCGCCTATTCTTTGGCGCTCATACGCCCGCAGCAGCGGCAACAGGCCCTGCAGGGCACCGTCAGCAATAACCGGGGAGGCGGCGACCCAATTGTCATCCATGCTGCCGGAAGGTACCGCGTTCTGCTGGTCTATCACGCCAATTTCTCTGCCGACGGGATCGATAAGGCGCCAGGATATGGCGACGATATCCGTATCCGCATTGATTGGCTTGATGTCGATCTTGCCCTTTAGCGAGAGGGTGCTTTCCGCAGTCGCGATGCTGTTCTCTATGGTTACGCCGCGGGCGCGAAGCTTGCGTAGCAGGGCTTGGCGCAGGATGGCGTTCCCGCTGCCGGCCTTGCCTTCTATCAAATCGACATAGAGTCCCGGAAGATCGGCCGCGGCCACGGTTTCCAGCTGCGGGAGCAGCCAGGCTGCGATGCCTGGCGCATTCTGGTTGGAGATATCCCGGAAATGAGCGGCGATAGGCGCCTCCCAGAATGCGGGGGGCGGGGTCGACGAGACGCGTTTCTCTCCGATGACCTTGCCGGATGGATCACTCAGCTCCCAATCAAGGACAAGTTCGGCCGGCTGGCCGACATGGAGTTGCTGATAGCCCTGACCTCTCAGGACATAACTGCGTTTGTTCCGGGCACTGACGCTCGCGATGACATTATGCTCGACCAGCGATTTCGAGATTGCCGCCGCCATCGCTTCTCCGACCCAGCCCACAGGTCCCTCAATTGGCTCGACGTAAATGCCGGCGGCTTCGGGGGCGAGAAAAAATTCGACGGCAGGCTTCTCGTGAGGCTGTCGGCTGAACGGGCGGGGTATTTCTCCGCAGCCGGTCAGGAACAGTGCCAGCAGTACCGGCAGAATGAGAAGGAACGCGGAAAAGTCCCGGCACGGGAGGCTGTCTTTCATGATCGGGGGCTTAAATCACCAGGACGCAGCTGACAAGCAGCCCGATGATTGCGGCGGCGAACAGGATCTGGAGGTGAGGCATCCGTCGACTTCTTTCCCGGGGTGTTACTTGCGGACAAGGTCGAGCGGAAGCTTCGACAAACGCTCGTTTCCATCTTCCGTGACAATGAAGGTTTCACCGAGGGTCATTGCGAGATCCTTATCGCTGTCCATCAGGATCATGTGTGCGAAGAACACCATGCCGGGGCGGATTTCAACCGGGTTGCCATGATAGAACATCGGATAATCCATCCAGATCGGCGCGAAGACTGCCCCCAGCGAATAACCGCACGCATTCATCCGGGCATGGCTGTATCCGCGCCGGTCCATAACACCGGCATGCGCGTCGAAAACCGAGCCGACGATATTGCCGGGGCGTAGTGCCTCGCGGCATGCCTGCAGTGCTTCCACGCAGGCGCTGTGCATGTCGTCATGCTCCGGCTTCGGCTTTCCGATCGGGAGCGTGCGCATCATGCAGGCATGGTAGTGCCGGTATGCCCCGGCGAACTCCAATGTCAGTTGATCCTCGGCGTCCAGCGTGCGGCGGCCGGTAAAGTAGCGGCAGAGCAGGGCGTCGGAGCCGGAGCCGATGATGAACTCGTTGCCGGCATAATCTCCGCCCCCCTTGAAGACAGCCCCCTGCATGGCGGCGAGTATGTCTCCCTCAAAGGCGCCGGGTGCGGTCAGCTCCTGTCCGGCGACGAGGGCATCGTCTGCCAGCTCGGCAGCGCGACGGACATAGGCCAGCTCTGCGGGCGATTTCACCACACGGAGTTCCGAGACCAGCTCGGAACTGTCGATCAATGTGCAGAAGTCTTCCAGCTCTGCGTTGATCGCCATGCCGTTCCGTGCATTCAGGCCATAGGCTGCGTATTCAATCCCGAACGTCTTCCCGCCGCCGCCGAATTCGCTCAGCATCGCTTTCAGCTCACGCGCCGGTGTCGCGCCGTCCCGGTCCACCCAGATCCTGATATCCTGGATCATGCTGGTATTCTGTGCTTGCCGGAGGTCTGGCGCCCGGGTCATCAGGGCCAGCCGCCCGTCCGCGCCGAGATAGAGGCACTGGAAGAAGCAGAAGCCGAACGTGTCATATCCGGTCAGATAAAACATGCTCTCCTGGCGGAACATCAGCAGGCCGTCGAGACCGCGCTCCTGCATAAGGGCAATAGTCCGCGCGCGGCGATCCGCGAGTTCCTGATCAGTGAAGTGCAGCACGCGCTACTCCGATATGACGATGGTTGAGAGCTGCCGGCCGTAATCCGGCTCGTTGCGCAGACGTGAACGTCGATAGCTGAAGAAGTTCGGCTCGTCCTTGCAGGTATCGCAATCCAGCCGGTAGATCTCACCCAGCCCGAGACGGGACAGACGCGAAGTGCAGTAGTTCGAGAGGTCGAACTGGAAGTGCCCCTCGCGCGCGCTGGCGCTGAAGAAGGCGGCGTTGTTCTTGTCCTGCTCAAGGAAGGACTGCGGAAATTCCGGGCCGACCTCGTAGGATGTCTGGCCGATGCATGGGCCGACGGCTGCCTGGATGTTGTCCGCCCGTGCACCGAGTTCGATCATCGCGTCGACCGTCGCTTCCATGACGCCGTTCAGGGCGCCGCGCCAGCCTGCGTGGCAGGCGCCGATGATGCCGTCTCCCGGGTCGGAAAACAGAACAGGCGTGCAATCCGCTGTCAGAACGCCGAGGGCGACATTCTTGAGCGTGGTTACCATGCCGTCGGCGCGTGGAGGTTCTTCCGGCCGCTCGTTGCTGTCGATGACATGGACGACTGCGGAATGGATCTGGTTGCAGGTGAAAAGGGACTCTGCATCGCAATCGAGTGCGGCCATGGTTCGTGCCCGGTTGGCGACGACAGCTTTTCGCGAGTCGCCGGAACCGAGCCCGCAATTGAGCGAGCGGTAGATCCCCTGGCTGACCCCGCCGCGCCTTGTATAGAAAGCGTGGCGGATTTTGTCCGTGTTCATCTCGTCAAGTTGGATCACCCTGAAAAGGCTCCCGTTTCACGCACCGACAGGCCCCGCGGCGGGCCGAAACCGGGAAGTGCACCCACTCCCGGTGCGGCGATTGCCACTGCCTTGAACAGCGTGCCCATTTCGGTGGGTTCAATCAAGCGCCGCGCACCGCTACGGATTGTTGCCACCTGGGCGGGGGAGGCTTTTCCGACAAGGGCCTCGACCCGGGCCTCTATGCCAAGCGCGGAGAGGAATTGTCCTTGTGTCACGGTGCCGAAGCAGGTGCACCCGCTGGATGCGGCGCTATCGAGAAGTGCATTGAAGTCGACGTGGGCGGTCAGGTCCGCGGTCCCCGGCCTGTCCAGCTCTTCCGCATACTGGTGGCTGCGCAGTGCCTGGAAGGTATCGCCGAAAGCACTTTCGCCGTGGCCGTAATCGAGGAACAGTCCGGCGCCGCCACAAATGGCAATATGCCGGGCGATCTGCTCCGCGACCGTGCGGCCGTCCTCGCAGATCTCGAATATGTCGCCCTCGCCCGGAGCCAGGGAGGAAGGTACCAGCCGAATCAATTGCACTGGTGCAGGCATATCCGACCAGCCTAGGGCGTCGCTTTCATTGTCCCAGGCGATGCATCGCTCCCGCCACATACCATCACGGTGGATCAGTTGCCGGATCGGCAGGGCATCGAAGAATTCATTGCCGAGGATCAGAGACGGATGGCTCGGGAGCGTTTCCGCTGTGTCATGCCAGCTGACCTCGATACCGGACAGCGTCTCGCGCTGGAGCGCGCGAAGCCTCGGACTGGCTTCGACGAGATGAACCTCAATGGCGTCGCGGAAACCCGGCACGATGCGGGCGGCGCGAAGGGCATCGGCCATCAATGTGCCGCGGCCGGGGCCGAATTCGACCAGCGTAATTTCGGACGGGCTGCCCGTCTGCTGCCAGACAGCGGCGCACCAGAGGCCGATCAATTCGCCGAAAACCTGGCTGATTTCCGGCGCGGTAATGAAGTCGCCCGCGATCCCGAACGGCTCGCGCGTTGTGTAATAGCCATGTTCGGGGTGCAGCAGGGCTTCCCGCATGTAGCGCGCGACGGTGAGCGGGCCGTCTGCCTCGATCAAGGCCTTCAGATGAGTGGAAAGCGGGCTTGCCGTCATGCGTTATCAGAGAGCGGCGGGCGGCGGAGGGCCCAGATCATGACTGAGCTTCCGACCAGGATCATCGGTATTGAAAGAAGTTGCCCCATTGTCGCGCCAGCGAACAGGAAGCCGAGTTGCGCATCGGGCTCCCGGAAAAACTCGACGGTGAAGCGGGCGATGCCATATCCGGCGAAGAACAGGCCGCCGATGGCACCCGGATAGCGCCTGATATCGGTGCGGGCGATCAGCAGCACGATAACAGCGAGCAGAAGCAGGCCTTCCAGCGCGGCTTCATAAAGTTGGCTCGGATGTCTCGGCATCGGGCCGCCATTCGGAAACACCATCGACCATGGCACATCGGTGGCGCGGCCAAAGAGCTCGCCGTTGATGAAGTTCGAGATGCGACCGAAGAAAAGGCCGATCGGTGCAGCCGCCGCCACGATGTCGCCAACCAGAAGCGGATTGATGCCGCGCCTCCGGGCGAACAGAAACAACCCGACGAGCGTGCCGAGCATACCGCCATGGAAAGCCATGCCGCCTTGCCAGACCATGAGAATTTGCGCCGGGTTTTCGAGGTAGTAGGGGAGGTTGTAGAACAGCACGTAGCCGAGACGCCCTCCGAGCACCACGCCAAGCGTGGCGTAGACCAGCAGGTCATCCAGCGAGGACGGGTCCATGAAGCGCGGAGCGCGGCGGCACAGATGGACGCAATAACGCCAGCCGAGCATCAGGCCGGCAATATAGGCCAGTGCGTACCAGCGGACGGCGAACGGTCCGATGGAGAAGATCACCGGATCGATATTCGGGAAAGGCAGGCCAGCCTGCTCCATCAGTGTCGCTCCCGCGCTCAGCGATAAGGATCTTCGGTATCGAGATAGTCCTGGACGTAACGCCGTACACCTTCTTCAAGCGGGGTGAACTGGCCCGGATATCCGGCGTCCCGAAGCTTTTCCATGCATGCTTCGGTGAAGTACTGGTAACGGTCCCTGATCTCCACCGGCGTATCGACGAAATCGATTCGCGGGTCCTTCTCAAGCGCGACATAAACAGCGCGGGCGAGATCGCCGAAGGAGCGGGCCTGGCCGGTGCCGAGATTGAACAGGCCGGAGACATCCGGCGTGTCGTGCAGCCAGATCATCACGTCCACACAATCGCCGACCCAGACGAAATCGCGAAGCTGTCCGCCATCCTCGTAATCCGGGTTGTGTGAGCGGAAAAGAGTGGCCGGCAGGTTGGCTGCTGCGCGCGGGTAGATCTGCGCCACCACACTCTGCTGGCTACCCTTATGGGATTCGTTGGGGCCGTAGACATTGAAGAATTTGAGGCCGGCCCACTGTTTCGGAGTCTTACGCCCCTCGGCAACCAGCCGGGCGATCCGGCGGTCAAACAGGTGCTTGCTCCAGCCATAGGGATTGAGCGGCTGCAGACCGGCGAGGCCGTCGATGCTGGCATCATCCTCAAACCCCTCGCTGCCGTCGCCATAGGTCGCAGCGGACGAGGCGTAGATCAGCCTCGCGTCATTCTCGGCGCACCATTTCCACAGATCGACGGAGGTGCGGAAGTTCTGCTTCACGATGAAATCGGCATCGCGTTCGGTGGTCGAGGAGCTGGCGCCAAGATGAAACACGGTCTCGACCATGTCCTTGTGCGAGTTGAGAAAGCTGAACAGGTCCTCGGGTGGGATGATGTCGGCCAGCTCGCGCTTTGCGATGTTGCGCCACTTCTCGCCCGTGCCGAGGACGTCGCAGACCACAATGTCCCGGGCCAGGTCTTCGCGTTCGCTGAGTGCGGCAACCAGGTTCGATCCGATAAATCCGGCCCCGCCTGTAACGACAATCATGCTCGTTCCTCCGCTGCTGCGACAAACAGACCCACGATCTGCCTGTCGCGCTTATTGGCTCTATATGAACGTTTCTCGCCCGACGCCGATTGCTTTCGCAAGCTCGAAAGTAGTAGGTCTGGGGACGGACGCTGCTTGTGCCCCGTACTTCTGCCGATTATGCGGCAGCCGTGGCCAGATAGGAGGAGCCGCCGATGCAGACGAATAACAGGTTTTTCGACGACATCGCCAAGATGGCGAATGGCGCTATGTCCGCCGCCGCCGGTGTTCGCGAAGAGATGGAACAGATGATTCGGCAGCAGTTCGAGCGTTATCTCGGCGAACATGACCTCGTGACCTATGAGGAGTTCGCGGTTGTGCGCGAGCAGGCGAACAAGGCACGCTCCGAGCAGGAAGCGCTTGCGCAACGGGTTGCAATGCTCGAAAAGGAGCTCGCAAGCCTCAAGGAGGCCAAGGCGAAGACAACGCGCCGGGCGCCAAAGCAGGCAAAAACAACGGCTTCCGCCAAATCGGCATCGACGGATACGGCAAAGAACAAATAAGCCGCTGTTTTCTAAAGAAAACTAAATGTACCAATATTTCGGACGCGACCCACGAAATATAGGTTGATCGCGGGTTTCGCATTTGAGAGGCTACTCCTCGTGGTACTTGGCGATTGGTACCACGCTAGATCTAGTCGGGCTGTTAATCGCGGTCTGACGGACCGAGCTTCCCTGTCTACGATCGTCCCGGAGCGCCGGACAGCGCACCTCTCAGAGGGGGTTTGATAGTATGTCTCTGACTTACGTCGAAACGGTTGAAGTTCCCCGTAATCCGTTAGACCTGATGGAGGAAATTGTCGGAGCCAATGATTGGGCTCACGAGCGTGCGAGCACAGATGAGCTTGCCGTCGAAATCCAAGGCCGCTGGGCTGACTACCGGCTCTTTTTCCTCTGGCAGGAGGATATGGGAGCACTTCACTTCTCGTGCATTTTTGAAAGCCGGGTTCCGGTCGAGAAACGGCGCGAGGTCCATTCCCTGCTTGCAATGATCAACGAGAAACTCTGGCTCGGACATTTCGACCTCTCCACCGAGGACGGGACACCGATGTTCCGGCAGACGTGTCTGCTGCGCGGCGCGCAATCCGCGAGCGTCGAGCAGCTTGAGGATCTGGTCGATGTTGCCCTGACCGAATGCGAGCGCTTTTTCCCCGCGTTCCAATTCGTCATCTGGGGCGGCAAGTCGGCGGAAGAGGCCATGCAGGCCTCGCTGCTGGATGTTGTCGGAGAAGCTTGAGATTCCAATGAACAAATCTCTCCTGCTGCTCGGATGCGGCAAAATGGGCGGCGCCCTTCTTCAAGGCTGGCTTGAAAAAGGCTACGCCGCTCATGGCATCTGCGTCATCGAACATTCCGAGGCCGCGACGGCTCAATTCGAAGGCATCGACGGTGTGACGATCGTCCGGGATATTGCGGACGTCCCGGACGATTTCCATCCGGGCATGATCATGCTGGCGCTCAAGCCCCAGATGATGGATGCGGCGGCTCCGCTCGCCCGCTATGCCGGCCCGGAGACTGCCTTTCTCTCCATCGCCGCCGGCAAGACCATCCAGTACTTCGAGAGTCTGCTCGGCTCCGACGCCGCGATTATCCGGTCCATGCCGAATACGCCGGCTGCGGTCGGACGCGGGATCACCGCCTATGTCGGCAACAAGGCCGCCAGCCAGGAACAGATGAACCTGGCGGGCGACCTGCTGTCCGCTGTCGGTGAAGCGCTTGAGGTCCCTGAAGAAGGCATGCTCGATGCGGTCACAGCTGTTTCGGGCAGTGGTCCCGCATATGTGTTCCTGGTGATCGAGGTTATGGCTGCCGCCGGCGAGAAGCTTGGCCTTCCGGCAGATCTCGCCATGCGGCTGGCTGCGGCCACCGTTTCCGGCGCGGGTGAGCTTGCCCGGCAATCCTCCGAGCCGGCGGCACAGCTCCGGCAGAACGTCACCAGCCCGGGCGGGACGACGGCGGAAGCCCTCAAGGTCCTGATGGCTGATGACGGTATCGGTCCGGTCTTCGAGAAAGCGCTGAAAGCGGCGGCGGACCGTTCCCGGGAACTTGCAGGCTAGCTACACGCTGCCTTCCTGTTCAATAACGAGTATTCTGGCTTCGCCGATCGGCTCGGCGACATGCGAATCTCCGTCCTCGGCGTGGAAGATGTCCCCCGGTGTCAGGCGGATGGACCGTATTTCAGTTCCATCCAGGTATTTCATGTCGACTTCGCCGTCGAGCACGACGAAAACTTCCGGGCCATCATTCACGTGCCATTTGTAGGCTTTGTCAGTCCAGTGCAGCCGTACGCTGGCATTCGCGATAACCTCGATATCCAGCGCTTGCCAGGCCTTTGAGGGGCGGAAGTCTGCGGCGTTATAGTGCTTCATTGTGGGGGCCATCATCACGGTTTCAGGATCGTTCCTTGGTCGCAGGAAACGACAGGGCTGGCAATTTGCGGGCTGACGTATCTGCCTTGCAAAAGGGCGTGAATTTTGGAGGGCGTCATGCGAAAAGACGGAAAGCTGGATCCAACGAACCGGCGTTTACTGGCTCTGCTGAAGGAGCATGGCCGTACCAGCGCGTCTGACCTAGGCCGTAAACTCGGCCTGTCGAGAACGGCGGTGCAGGATCGTATACGGCGCCTGGAAAAGGCGGGCGTCATCCTCGGCTATACGGCAGTTATCTCGGTGGCGGACGATTTGCCAACTATCGCCGCTCTTGTTTCCATCACAATTTCGGAGCGGCCTTGTGCACCTGTCCTTGTGCATCTTCAGGCTTTACCGGGAGTCGAGAGACTGTTTTCCGTGGCGGGGCCGACGGATGCGGTGGTCCTTGTGAGGGTTGCCGATACACAGGCCTTGTCTGCTCTGGTCGACCGGATCTCGGCAATTGAGCATGTCTCGACCGCGACGGCAGTGGTGGTGCTGGACGAGTATCAGGGGTGACCGAGGTACGCGGTTGTTTTGATACCCGACCGGGACATATGTGAAAGGGACGTCAACAGGAGCGAGCTATGGAACCGGTGAATAGCGACAAGATCCTTGATACGGTTCTCCAGGTCGCGGGCGAACAGGGTTGGCGTGACCTGACCGTTGAGATGGTGGCCGATAGGGCCGGGTTCTCCGCGCCAGAAGTCATCAGTCTTTATCCAGGCAAACGCGCGATATTGAATGCCCTGGCGGACCGGTTCGAACGGCTCGCCGACGCGACGGTTGATGAAGACGCATGCGATCCATCCCTGCCGGTTCCGGAGCGGCTTTTTGACGCAATCATGACCCGGTTCGAGCTGTTGCAGGAGCGTCGGGACGGTTATGTGGCGATCCTTGCCGCGGCGCGATTGGACCCCTGTATGACGCTTGCTGGTTTGACCCGCCTTTCTCCGGCGATGGGCATGGTCCTTCGGCAGACCGGCCTCGGAGATCGCGGGCCGCTCGGTTGTCTGCGTCGTAAGGTTCTGGGCGCACTCTGTATTTCAGTTATGCAGGTGTGGCTCAAGGATGAGAGCGAGGATCTTGGCCCGACCATGGCCGCGCTCGACAAGCGGCTGAGACAGCTTGACGAGATTGTTGCGTCCACGCCTATCGGGCGAAAAAGGCGCAGCTGAAAAAGGGATTTTTCGGGCGGGTGAGGATTTTGTTGCGGTGCAACATATTTCTTGACATTTACCTTGGATACACCGATATCAAGGCGGATGATGCAGTGCAATATGACGCTGCGACGCGAAAAATAACCACCGTATCCCGGTCATGATGACACGCGTAATACGGGGTCAAAAATGTGGAGACGTTCAATGGCCAAGCAGGAAAACCCTTTTCTCAATCTTGATTTCCAGAAGATGATGATGGACTTCAAGATGCCCGGCATCGATGCAGACGCGCTGATGAACGCGCAGCAGAAGAATATCGAAGCCATCACCAACGCCAACCAGCTGGCTGTGGAAGGTCTTCAGGCCATTGGCAAGCGTCAGGCCGAACTCTTCCAGCAGGCTGTCGAGGAATCCCAGAAGACCCTCGGCGATCTGATGACGCAGGGTGCACCGGAAGACCGGATCGCGAAGCAGACCGAGACCGTGAAGACCACGATCGAGCGCACTGTTACGAACCTTCGTGAAATCTCCGAGATGCTCGCGAAATCGAACCAGGAAGCCTTCGAAGTGATCAACAAGCGGATCAACGAAAGCCTCGAAGAAGTCCAGTCCCTGACCGGCAAGAAATAAGCTTTCCCCGAGAGAGTGCGAAGAGCCGTTGGAGCCTCTGGTTCCAGCGGCTTTTTGTTTTTGCGCGCGGGAAACTTCTTCACGACAAATGGAAGAGCGCATAAGGTCCGCTCCCGGATAAGGGAGCCGCTCATGACCATCGAATTCTCCGACTTTCAGAAAGTCGAGATCCGCGTCGGCACAGTGACCGATGCGGAGCCATATCCCGAAGCGCGCAAGCCGGCAATCAAGCTTTGGATCGATTTCGGACCGGAAACCGGTGTCCGTAAAACCTCCGCCCAGATCACCAAGCACTACACGCCGGAAGATATGAAGGGCAAACAGGTGGTTGCTGTCGTCAATTTTCCGCCGAAACAGATCGGCAAGTTTATGAGCGAGTGCCTGGTTGTCGGCTTCCCGGATGAGGATGGAGAAGTTGTGCTGATCAGCCCGACACTCGATGTCCCGAACGGGGGACGGCTTTACTAAACCGGCATTCTGATCCGGACACGCAGGCCGCCGAGAGGCGAGTCTTCCAGGCCTATTTCGCCGCCGTGGCTGTGCACGATATCGCGGGCGATGGTCAGCCCGAGGCCTGTTCCGCCCGTTTCCGGGTTGCGGGACGGGTCGCCACGATAGAAGGGTTTGAAGACACGGCCGCGTTCAGCCTCAGGGATACCCGGTCCGTTGTCATCGACAAAAATCTCATACGCGTCCTCGGATCCGTCGAGCGTGATGCGTACCGTTTTCGCGTGCCGTCTTGCATTTGACACCAGATTGGTCAGCGCTCGTTTCATCGATTGCGGTTTCATTTCCAACGGCGGCACAGGCTGGCCGATAATCTCAAGCTCGAGTGGAATGCCGCCGCGCCGCTCACCGATGGCGAAATCGGTAACCAGAGCCTTGATATCCGTCGTGACGGCGGCCTCTGTTCCCTCGCCGCGGGCAAAGGCGAGATAGCCTTCGACCATCCGCTCCATGTCCTGCACGTCGGCCTGGAGTTCCTGCACGGCCTTGTCCTCGCCCAGCATGGCGAGTTGCAGCTTCATCCGGGTGAGTGGCGTGCGCAGATCGTGCGAGACGCCGCTCAGCATGTCTGTGCGTTGTTTGATCTGGCGCCGGATCCGGGCCCGCATCTGCTGAAAGGCTTCCGCGGCCTGACGGACTTCATGGGCGCCTTCCGGCTTGAAGTTGGCAACCTCGCGGCCAAGTCCGAAGGCGCGGGCAGCTATAGCGAGTCTTCGGATCGGCCGGATCTGGTTGCGCATGAAAATCAGCGCAATAGCGAACAGGATCAGCGCACTGCCCAGCATCCACATGACGAAGATATAGGTGGTGGAGGTATAGAGGCGCTTCTCGTGTGCGAGCACTTCGAGCACGCCGTCCGAAAGCTGCACCGTGATGGCGATTTGCCGGTCGCCCGCTTCGGTATCGATCATGTAGGGGCGGCGTACCTGCTCCGTCATCGAACGCCGCATCTGCTGCAAGGTGGGGTCGAAAAGGGTTACAGTCCCGCGGTTTTCCAGGATGCCGCCGGACCGGTAGGTGATAACCAGTCCGAGGTGGTTACGGGAAAGCCGGTCTATCCGGGCCAGCGCGGCCGGACTTGAATCCGTCTCGACTTCCGTGACGATCAGGGCGATGTCTCCGGCAAGCGAGGTCGCAAGCCGGCGCACCATCGTGTCCCAGTGCCGGTCATAGAAAACATAGGTCGAGATCACCTGCATCAGGATCAGCGGGGTCAGGAAAATCACCAAAGCCCGTCCGAACAGGGTCTTTGGCATGCGGCGCTTCAGCCAGGACCGGCGCTTGGTCCGGGGTGGGGAGTCGGCAAGAGTTGCCATTGATCGGATGCCGTTCTTTCTGCTGGCGCTCACGCCCGGTAAATCTGGGAAGAATGTAAAATAAATTGGCCCGGACGGATAGCTGGGCGCGTCGGGGAGAAACTCAGCTGTCGACCGTGTTTGCTTTCAGCACATACCCCTTGCCGCGCACGGTCTGCAGGAAGCGGGGGAATTTCGGATCTTTCTCGATCTTCCGGCGCAGCCGATTGATCTGTACGTCGACGGTACGCTCGTGGCCGTTCACGGCATTGCGGGCAACCAGGTCCTCCCGGCTCAGTGTGCGGCCTGGTGTCTGGGCAAAGCATCCGAGCAGCAATGCTTCCGACTCGGTCAGGTGCACCGCGCTGCCGTCCTTGGTCAGCTCGGCGTCTGTCCGGTCGTAGATGTATGGGCCGAAGGTGACGCGTGAGGTCGCTTCCTGCATGCCTGGGGCGATGCGGGTGCGTCGCAGGATGGTGCGGATGCGCAATAAGAGTTCACGTGGCTCGAACGGCTTGGTCAGATAATCGTCCGCCCCGGTTTCCAGTCCCTCGATGCGGTCTTCCACCTCGCCCATGGCGGTGAGCAGCAGGATCGGCAGGTCGCGGGTCTGGCGCATCGACCGGGTCAGCTCGAAGCCGGTTTCCCCCGGCATCATGACGTCCAGAACGATCAGGTCGTATTCGATTGCCGCCAGTTTGCGCCGGGCGTCGGCAGCATCGCCTGCGGCGGTTACACGAAAACCGTTTTCGCTCAGGAATCGGGTCAGCAAATCGCGTAGCCGGCTGTCATCGTCGACGACAAGAATATGGGCCTGGTCCTCGCCATCCATCGGGCTGTTCATCCCTTGCCGCGGCGTTGAGGTGGCATGGCCGGGGCGACGATCTCGAAGCGCTCCTGATCGCCCGGATCGATGATGCCACGCAGCACCTCCCGGAACCCCTGTACCGCTTCCGCCCCGGCGGCCTTGTACGCGCGGGCGATCCGCTTGCGCTGGTTTTCCGTCAAACGATGCTCCAGATCGACGCCTTTCTCGGTCAGGGTCAGCAGCTTCTTGCGCCGGTCTCCCTGGTCGGTTGTCTGGTCGATATAGCCTTCATTCACGAGTTGGCTGAGAACTCGGGAGAGACTCTGTTTCGTGATTTTCAGGATCTTCAGAAGGTCGGTGACGGTGATCCTGGGATTGCGTCCGACGAAGTAGATCACCCGGTGATGGGCCCGCCCGAGATCGATTTCCGAAAGGATGGCATCCGGCTCACCCGTGAAGTCCCGATAGGCAAAAAACAGCATCTCTATGCCTTGCCTCAGTTCCTCCTCCCGCAGGAAAAGCGGATTGGCCATGCTTTTTACGTCAACCATGTTGACTTAATTCCTTTTGAATGTTAGCTCTTGGCTCAAGTTTGGGTAACAATCTAACCAAAGCACCCGTCAACATGAACAATTCGAACGGGTTAGGCTTTGGAGCTTGCTGGGATGAAACCTCATGAGCCTGCTTCCTTTCGATGATCGCGACGGTGCCATCTGGATGGACGGTACCTTGTTGAACTGGCGTGACGCCAAATTGCATGTACTTAGCCACGGGCTGCATTATGCCAGTTCGGTGTTCGAGGGCGAACGGGTTTATAGCGGACAGATCTTCAAGTCCCGCGAGCATACCGAACGGCTGCACCGTTCCGCCGGAATTCTGGGCTTCAAGATCCCTTACGATGTCGATGTCATCGAGGCCGCCAAGCAGGCGGTGATCGACTCTATGGGGATCGTCGATGGCTATGTCCGTCCGGTTGCCTGGCGCGGCAGCGAGATGATGGGGGTGTCCGCCCAGCAGAACACCATTCATCTGGCCGTCGCCGCCTGGGAATGGCCGTCCTATTTCGATCCGGAAGCGAAGATGAAGGGGATCAATCTGGATATCGCCAAGTGGCGCCGTCCGGCTCCCGACACCGCGCCGACGAACAGTAAGGCTGCCGGTCTCTATATGATCGCGACCATGTCCAAGCACGATGCCGAAGCGCGTGGTTTCCACGATGCTCTTATGCTGGATTATCGCGGCTATGTCGCGGAGGCGACCGGCGCCAACATCTTCTTCCTGATGGATGACGGCCGGCTGCATACGCCGACCCCCGACTGTTTCCTCGACGGCATCACCCGCCGCACGGTGAAGCAGCTCGCTATCGATCTCGGCTACGAGATCGTCGAGCGGCACATCCGTCCGGAAGAGATGGCGCGGGCAACCGAATGCTTCCTGACCGGAACTGCCGCGGAAGTAACCCCGGTCGGCACCATCGGCACCTACAAGTTCACACCGGGCGAGATGACCCGCAAGCTGGTCGACGCCTATGACGTGGCCGTGCGTGCCCACGCGACGGGCGTGCAGGTCGCGGCCGAGTAAGGCAAAACGATCTCCGGTCCCGGGGGAACGATCCCGTTCTCTCCAGGCACTGGACATATCTTTCGTGAACGGGGGAAGCTGACATATGACAGCTTCCCCCGTTTGCGCATTCGACGGCACCCACTGGGTGCCGGGACCACTCGCCAAGGGACCTTTCCCTGGGTTGCATGGTGGCGTTGTCGGCGGTCTGCTTGCCGCCGAGATGGAAAAGACATCCCATGAAAGCGGTGGCGGGATGGGATTGCAGATGTCCCTGTCCCTGCTGCGCCCGACACCGATGGAACCGGTCGCGATTTCCGTCCGGACCCTGCGTCAGGGGCGCCGTTCCCTTCAGCTCTCCTCGGAACTCGTCGCCGGCGGCAAGACTTGCGCTGTGGCGAGCGCCCTGTTTCTGACGCCGGAGTCATTGCCGTTTCTGGAAGAACAGCCTGTGGAACGGACCCCGGTTGCGGGGGCGGATTTCCATGTCGGCCGGTCGATGGATCAAACCTGGTTCGCGGATGCTTGCGAGATGCGCCGGGAAGAGGGAGGCCGCGTCTGGATGCGGCATCTTAATCCGGTGGTGGACGGCATGGGGCCGCTGACCCGCGTTCTGTCTTTGGCTGATTGGGCAACAGGCCTTTCCCGCCCCGCTTGGGTAGATGCGGAGAAAGTGGTTTTCCCGAACCCGGAAATCACTATCCACCTGCATCGCCCGCCCGCCGGTCCTTGGCTGGGTGTGGACTCAAAACCGTTCTGGAATGCCAGCGGCCTCGGCATCACCACGAGCGATCTTTACGACGAGGCGGGGTATCTCGGCCGGGCAACGCAGCCGGTTGTACTCGCTGCAATGGAGTGAGGTGCATCAGCGCCTCTTGCCTTTGCTCAACACCCGCTAACTTCCGTCATCCCTTATTTCCCCCGTCATCTCTGGGTCCCTGTGTCCGCAGGGATGACGAATGGGGGGCTGCGTGTTCTAGGCGCTCATTATCTTTGAATGCACTTCCCGGATGCGCGCAGCCGTCTCCGGTGTCAGGGCACCGGTCAGACCAAGGGGCAACCAGCGGCGCTGAAAGGCGAGTAGAACGTTGCGTGCTGACTGGCTCATCACGGTATCTTCAGGTGCCGCATATCCGATTTCCGCAAGCAGTCTCATCGCCTCCGAAAACTTCATTATTTCGGTTGTTGTCGGGGCGTCCGCGGGCCAGATGCCGATGCCGCTGCGGGCGAGGCTCTCCCAGTCGAATAGCTCCCCCGGGTCTTCCTTGCGGTCCGGGGAGACATCGGAATGGGCAAGGACACGGGAGGCGGGAATGGGGTGGCGCGACAGGATGTCCGTGGCGAGATTGATCAGGCTGTCCATCTGCAAGCCGAGGAAAGGCCGGTAGCCGAACTGATGGCCCGGGTTAACCAGCTCGATGCCGATAGAGCGGGCGTTGATGTCCGTCGCTCCCTGCCATGAAGCGACACCGGCATGCCAGGCCCGTCGGGTCTCGTCTACCATCCGGTAGCAGCAGCCGTCCTCGTCGATCAGGTAGTGGGCGCTGACCTTGGCGTTCGGATCGGTCAGCCGGTCGAGAGCGGCTTCTGCCGACTGCATGCCGGTATAGTGCAGCAGCAGGATATCGATGGCTGTTCCGTCCGGACGAGCGTCATGATTCGGGGAGGGGCGGTCGATGATGTTCTCAATTCCCTCCATCTTGCGCTTTTCCCTCGGCTTCCGCTGCCACAGCGGCTTTCGGTGCTGGTGCCGTCCGTCCGATGGTAACGGCGCCAACCCCGACGATGGTAAGGGCGGCGCCGGCAACTTGGAAGGCGTCCATATGCTCGCCAAGAAAGATGATGCCGGAGGCTGCGCCGACCAGTGGAGCCAGAATTGTCAGCGGCATGGTCTGGGAGACATCGTATTTCTGCAGAATCTTGTACCAGATCCCGTAGCCGAAGATGGTAACGCCGACGGACATGTAGATGACGCCGCCCCAACCGGCGGTCCCGGCCGTTTGCAGTGCTTCCCATTGCCCGTCCTCCAGGATCAGCGAGGAGCCGAGGATCATGGGGGCGGCCAGCACCGACATCCAGGCATTCAGCACGAACGGGTTTACCGTCCCCATCCATTTCACCTGAATATGGGCAAGCCCCCAAAGCAGCGCGGCGATGATGACCAGGCCGAGATTGAACAGGCTGCTGGACGTCTTTGGTGCGCCCGCCAGCATGGCCACACCAGCGAAGGCTATGGCAATCCCGAGGATTTGCCGCCGGTTCGGACGTTCGCGAAAAAAGATAACCGCGAGAATTACGGCGAAGGGCACCTGGATCTGTGCTGCGATGGCCGCGAGTGAGGCGTCGGTGCCCTTCAGCCCGGTGAACATGAAGGCGAAGTGCAGCACGCCAAGAGTGACCGAGAGACCGAAGATATGCAGGAACTTGATACCCCGCCATCTGAGGAAAGGCAGCAGCAGGATGGCGGTGAGCAGGTAGCGCAGCCCTATCAGCATCATTGGTGAGAATTCGGCCATGGCGATCTTGCCGAAGGCGAAGTTCATGCCCCAGACCACCATGACAACGACGCCGAGCAGAATGTCCTGCGGCTTCATGAAGCGCGGGCTTTCTCGACCGTCTCACGCAGTTCTTCGAGTTCAAGCCAGCGGTTCTCCGCATCGTCCAGTTCGGCCTGGGCCGCCTCCAGTCGCGCGCTCGCGGCCTTGAACCGTTTGGGGTCGCGGGTGAAGAGGTCAGGATTGGCAAGCTCGTTCCCGAGGGTCTCGATTTCCGTTCCGAGTTTGTCGATCGTGTCCGGAAGCATGTCGAGGGCTCGTTGATCCTTGTAGCTGAGCTTGGCGCGTGGCTGGGACGGTTTTTCGGCCTGGCTCGCCGATGGCTTGCTCTCGCGTTTTTTCGGTGCGGCCGCTTCTTCGGCTTCCGATTTCCGGAACGCCGCGTAGTCGCTGAAACCGCCGACGAATTCCTCGATCTTGCCATCGCCCTCGACGGCGATGATGGAGGTCACCACCCGGTCGAGAAAGTCTCGGTCATGGCTGACGAGGATGATCGTGCCGTCATATTCGCCGAGCACTTCCTGCAGCAGATCGAGGGTTTCGATATCAAGATCGTTGGTCGGCTCGTCGAGCACCAGCAGGTTGTGCGGTCCGGCGAACAGCTTCGCCAGCAGCAGCCGGTTGCGCTCCCCGCCGGAGAGGTTCTTCACATGTGCCCGTGCCTGGCGCTCCTCGAACAGGAAGTCGCGGAGATAGGAGACGACATGCTTCGGCTTGCCATGGACGAACACTGTATCGCCGCCACCGGGACAGAGCGTCGACCAGAGGGTTGCGTCGCCGTCCAGCGTCTCCCGGTACTGGTCGAAATAGACGGTCTCGACGCCGAAGCCGACGCGGACGCGGCCCTTGTCAGGTTTCTCCTGGCCGATCAGCATTTTCAGCAGCGTGGTCTTGCCGGCACCATTGGCGCCGACCAGGCCGATGCGGTCGCCCCGCTTGATGATGGTGGAGAAGTCTTTCGCCAGGACCTTCTCGCTGCCGTCGGGTTGCGTGTAGGACTTTGAAATATGGTTCGCTTCAATGACGAGCTGGCCGCCGGACTCGGCATCTCCGACGCTGAGATTGACCAGCCCGGTCCGCTTCATTCGCTCGGCGCGCTCCCGCCGCATGCCGAGCAGACCGCGGACCCGGCCCATGTTCCGCTTGCGCCGGGCGGTAAGCCCTTCGCGCAGCCACCGGGTTTCCTCGGCGATCTGTTTGTCGACCCGGCGCTGGGTCGCTTCCTCGTCCGCCAGCACCTTGTCCGCCCAATCGGCGAACGCTGAAAAGCCTTCGGAATTGCGGCGCACCTCGCCCCGGTCGATCCAGTAGGTCCGGTTCGACAGGCGGCTGAGGAAGGTTCGGTCATGGCTGATCAGCAGGATGCCGCCCTTGAAGGCTTCCAGTTCCTCTTCCAGCCATTCGATGGTCGGCAGGTCGAGATGGTTTGTCGGCTCGTCCAGCAGCAGCACGTCGGGCTCGGACACCATCGCCCGCGCCAGGGCAACGCGGCGAGACTCTCCACCGGACAGGGCATCGGTCAGCCGGTCCCCGTCGAGGGAGAGATGCAGCAACATGGAATCGACCAGATATTCCGCCGGATGCTCACCTGGATTGACCGAAAGACCGCTCCGCACATGCTCGCGGATGGTGATGCCTTTTGGCAGAGGGGGATCCTGCGGCAGATAGGCGATCTTGGCGCCGGGCTGCACGAACCGCTCGCCCTGATCGAGATCCACTTGTCCCGCGAGACATTTCAGCAGGGTCGACTTGCCTGAACCGTTGCGACCGACAAGGCAGATGCGCTCGCCCTTGGCCACGGTCACGTCTACATCGTCGAACAGAACGCGTTCACTGAGGGTGAGCCGGGCGTTGCGAAGGGCGACGATCGGCGGCGCGGAAGAGGCTCGGGCCATGCTCAGTTCATACCGCGTTGTTTGGCAATACGGTCATAGGCGGCGTTGATGGCGGCCATCTTTGCTGTCGCGGCAGCGACGAACTCTTCTGGCAGGCCTTCGGCGATCAGCCGGTCCGGGTGATGTTCACGGATAAGGGTGCGATAGATTTTTTTGACCTCAGCATCGTCGGCGCCATGCGCGATACCAAGCACGCTGTAGGGATCTTCCGCGTCCTTGTCACCGGCGACGGCGCGCATGCGCTGAAAGGCAAGGGCATCGAAGCCGAAGATCTCGGAGAGGCGTTCAAGATAAGCGATCTCATTCTGGTGGATGACACCATCTGCCTTGGCGATATGGAAGAGGCTGAGCAGCAGCTCTTCGAGAACGGGTGAGCCCGGATTGAACAGCCGGGCGATCTGCTGGGCATAGACCTCGAAGCCTTCGACATCGTGTCGGGCCAAGTCCCAGACCCGGCCGACATTGCGGACCTCTTCGGGGGGGATATGGAAAACTTCGCGAAAGGCGGCGATCTCGTCGCGGGTGACCACACCATCTGCCTTCGCCATCTTGGCGCTGAGCACGACGACGCCAATGGTAAAGGCGATTTTCTTGGTCGCCGCTTCCTCGTCTTTTGGCGTATCGGAACTGGCGAACCGGTCCACGGCATGGCCAGCGGTCGCGCCAAGCAACGCGCCGATTGGTCCGCCGAGCGCAAGACCGGCCGCGCCGCCAATGATTTTACCCCAGATACTCACGTTTCAAGCACTGCCGAGATGGTGGAACATTTGTAGAATATCATCGGAACATGTCGGCTGCCGGTAATTCCGTCAACAGGGCGTTCGCCGTCAGCGCGATAGCGTAGCCCTCTTGCTGGAGCTTGTAGCTGGGAGTAGTTTGCCAGACCTACCTTTTCGAACGGAGATCCCGAAATGGACGTAGAGGCGAAGCCAGTCGATGCTGCCACCCGTGACGCAGCGCTCGATGCTCTGAAGCAGATATTCGGGGACCGATTCACGACTGCGGAAGCAGTCCGCCATCAGCATGGCAAGGACGAGAGCTATCATGCTCCGATGGCGCCGGACGCTGTCGTTTTCGCGGAAAGCGAAGACGAGATCGCCCGCGCCGTTATGGTGTGCAACCGGCTGAAATATCCGGTCATCCCGTTCGGTACCGGAACCTCGCTTGAAGGCCATATCGCTGCCCTCAGGGGCGGTGTCTCCATCGATACCTCGCTGATGAACCGGGTCCTTGCGGTCCATGCCGAGGATCTGGACGTCACCGTGCAGCCGGGCGTTACCCGGAAGCAATTGAACGAGCATCTGCGCGATACCGGCCTGTTCTTCCCGATTGACCCCGGGGCCGACGCCTCGATTGGCGGCATGACGGCGACCCGCGCTTCCGGCACCAATGCGGTGCGCTACGGCACCATGCGGGAGAACGTGCTGTCACTGCGTGTTGTCACGCCGAGCGGGGAAATCATCCGGACCTCGCGGCGGGCCCGGAAGTCTTCCGCAGGCTATGATCTGACGCGCCTTTTCGTCGGCTCCGAAGGCACGCTCGGCGTGATCACCGAGATCACGCTGAAGGTATACGGTATTCCGGAAGCTATCTCGTCGGCTGTCTGCCAGTTCGACACTCTGGAAGGGGCCGTCGACTCGGTCATAACGACGATCCATGCCGGCGTTCCCGTCGCCCGTATGGAGTTGCTGGATGAAGTCCAGATGGGCGCCTGTATCGATTATTCTAAGCTTAAAGGGTATGAAGCCAAGCCGACCATCTTCTTCGAATTTCACGGCAGCGAAGCCGGGGTTAAGGAACAAGCCGAAACGGTTGAGATGATCACCGCCGATTTCGGCGGCAGCTCATTCGAATGGGCGACCAGGACTGAGGATAGGAACGTTCTCTGGCAGGCGCGGCACGATGCCTACTATGCGGGACTTGCGCTGCGTCCTGGCTCACAGGGCTGGCCGACGGATGTTTGCGTGCCGGTTTCCCGGCTGGCCGAGTGCATTCGGGAGACGAAAAAGGATATCGTCGATTCGGGACTCTGCGCGCCGCTGGTCGGTCATGTCGGTGATGGCAATTTCCACCTCGTCTATGTGATCGATCCTGACGATGCGGATGAGATGGCACGGGCCAAGGCGCACAGCCAGCGGATGGTTTATCGGGCTCTTGAAATGGACGGTACCTGTACCGGGGAACATGGAGTTGGGTATGGCAAGATGTCTTACCTTCAGGAAGAGCACGGTCCGGCGCTGGGTATGATGCGGTCGATCAAGCGGGCTCTCGATCCGAACAACATCATGAATCCGGGCAAGATCGTCGAGATCTGAAAACGCCTTTAGTCAGTGAGTGTCTCGGTCTGGCCCGGGGCATTCTCAGCCTCCTGGGCAGGGTAGGCTCGTACGCGGTCAGCCGGCAGGTGGACACGCACCAGAGTTCCGACACCGGGCTCGCTTTCCAGCTTGATCGTCCCGTCATGCATTTCGGTCAGGTTCCGGGCGAGGGAGAGGCCAAGACCGACGCCGCCGTAGCGTCGGGAGAGATCCTGTTCGGCCTGCTGGAAAGGCTCCATGACACGTTCAAGGTCCCGCTCGGATATTCCGACGCCGGTATCTTCGACCGTGATCTCAAGGCCGCCGTCATCGATAATACTGACGCTTGCCGAGATCTTTCCGCCCGCAGGGGTGAATTTGACGGCGTTTGTCAGCAAGTTGATAACGACCTGACGAAGGCGCGTTTCATCCCCAAGAAGGGCGGGCAGATCCTCTGGGAGATTCAGACTGAGGGTGAGAGCTGCAGCTGAGATCTTTTCGTTCAACATGCGCACGCAAGACCGCATCATTCGCTGCACATCAATCACGTTCTCGTCCAGCGTCAGAAAGCCGGCTTCGATACGGGAAATATCGAGCAGGTCGTTCAGAACTGTCAGCAGATGCTGGCCGGTGTCGTTGATGTCTTTTGCATATTCAAGATACCGATCGTTCTGCATCTTCCCGAAGAGCTGATCGGTCAGGATCTCGGAAAAGCCGATGATCGCATTCAGTGGGGTCCGCAGCTCGTGGCTCATATTCGCGAGGAACGCGCTCTTCGCCCGGTTTGCGTGATCCGCTTCGTATATCGTCCTTAGCAGCTGTGCCTGACGGTCCCGTTCCTCGGTGATATCCGTGCCAGTCCCGCGGTAGCCTTTGAACACACCATTTTCGAAGATCGGCGTGCCGCTTATACGTCGAAAGCAAGGCTTATCGTCTGCGCCGAGGGCTGCGTATTCGAAATTGCGGAACGGTTCGTGGGCTTTGAGCGTCTCGCGATGCTCCTTCCACACGTCAGCCCGGTTGCTGTTCCACTCCAATGCTGCAAATCGCAGGTATGAATGGCCCAATTGAATGGCGACCGGCGTCCCGGTGACTTTCTCGTATCTGTCCGACAAGTAAGTCAGCTTGTGCTCAGCGTCGAGTTCCCAGAACCAGTCGGGCGAGATGGAAGCAAAGTCCTGAAAACGTTTTTCGCTTGCCTTGAGAGCTTGGCTCAACCGGCGGCGTCGTAAATGACCGAATACCAGGAGGGTGATCAGAGCGCCTTGCAGCAGAACAAAGAGCGCCCCGCACCAGATCAGCGTCGCACTCGGAAACGAAGATGCGGAATTGTTAGCCGCAACAGTGTCCGTGGCTGCTTCTGCCGGGGATGACGGCTGGGTCGTTGTCGTTGGGGCCGTGGCGGTTTCCGCACTGACTGCTGTGTCATTCAGCAGAAAAGTCGCCGCCATTCCCCCGAACAGGATCGCGTAATGCAGAGAATTGATGCGCATTCCTTCAGCCTCGGCATTCGCTATTCTGGAATTCCGTCGGTTCAGCTGGATGCCCAACCGAATGCGCAACAATCCTCTGTTTGGATTAATAAATTCTTACGTCTCCCGGACGGCATCCATCACGGCGGCACAGAATCCATCAAACGCATCGCGTTCGATCCAGCGGACCACGGCGACCATGTCGAGTTCCGGATCGATCCAGATGACGTTCGAGCCTTTGCCCTTGGCGAAATAGCTGGTGCGCGGTGCGGAAGGCGCGGAGCCGCCCTCGCCGTTTAGCCACCAGAGATAGCCGTAATCCGCATTGATCGGGCACGGAGTTGTCGCCTGGCCGATATAATTATCGGAGATCAGCTGCTTGCCGTTCCACACGCCACTGCGGGCCATGAGCAGACCGGTGCGGGCCTGATCGCGGGAGCTGATGAACATGCCGCCGCCCCAGTGCGAGCCGCCGGAGACCGACTGGATCTTCTTGCCGTCGATATCAACCCAGGAATTTTCGTAGCCGTGCCATTCCCAGTCGGTTGATGCGCCGATCGGGTCCATGATCCGCTCTTTGATGACTTCCGGAAGCGGCCGTTTCCAGACCCGGAGCAGGGCGAGGGCCAGCCGGTTCACGCGAACATCGTTATACTCCCAGAAAGTGCCGGGGGTCTGCATGTCGCGGGTCTTGCCCTTGAGCGTGCCTTCGCCCGTTTGAGCGTCGAGATCGCGGTTGTGATCGATCCAGTCGGGCTTGCTCCACAGCGTGCCTTGCCACTCGCTGGTCTGCTGCAGCAGTTGCGCCCATGTGATCGGCTTGTTCTGTGGGTCGTCGAAACCGCCATCGTCGACCAGCTCGGCGACCGGACTGTCGAAGCTGGGGATCAGGCCGTCATCCAGAGCCAGACCGGCGCAGATCGAGAGGTAGCTTTTCGCGATGCTGAAGGTGATGTCCGGGCGGGTGGTGTCGCCCCATTCATGGACGATGCGGCCGCCCTTCAGGATCATGCCGTGCGGGTCGGCGCGTGGCCGGGTGATGCCGATAACGTCGCGCAGGCCTTCCGGCTCTCCGAACAGATCGTTGTCGAGGGCGCGACGGATATCGCGATCCATCGTCGACTCGTTCTTGATGGCGAAGTCGCTGGCGGCTTTCAGGCCGGCGGCGTCGAAGCCGGCGTCACGCGGATCAATAGGCTCCCAAGACTCGCTTGAGGCAGGAAAATACTGTGTCATCTCGGTCTCTTGATAACTCGGCGGGAAACGGACAGTAGCGCCCTTCTGTCGGGAGGGTCCAGACTTGCAATCCGCGCTGGCCCAATCGCAAACTGGAACGAAAGCACCGGGGGACACAGGCGATGACGATGTCGGATCAGGAAATCAAGGCGATGGGATTGCCGCGTTACACAGGCATTCCGACATTCATGCGCACGCCCTACCGGGAGAGTGCGGCGGGCCTCGATATCGCCCTGGTCGGCGTGCCCTACGATGGCGGCGTCACCAATCGACCCGGTGCCCGGCACGGCCCGCGCGAGGTGCGCAATCAAAGCAGTCTGATGCGCACGATCAATCAGGCGACCGGGGTCTGTCCTTACGAGTTGTGCAGCATTGGCGACGTTGGTGATGCGGTGGTCGAGCGGCCTTTCCAGCTTGAAAGCGCCCATGAAGAGATCGAGCGTTACTACAAGGATCTGGCGGTTACCGGTGCTGTCCCGCTCAGCGTAGGCGGGGATCATTCCATTTCGCTTCCGATCCTGCGGGTTCTGGCCCGGGAGCGGCCCGTCGGCCTGATCCAGATCGACGCTCATTGCGATACCGGGGACGATTATCTCGGCTCCCGCTTTCACCACGGCTCGCCATTCTCCCGCGCGGTTGAGGAAGGGCTGCTCGACCCGAAACGCTGCGTGCAGATCGGCATAAGGGGCGGCATCAATTCACGGGACCAGTGGGCCTTCAGTTACGAGCACGGCATGCGCGTGATCCAGATACATGAAGCCTACGAGATGGGGCTGGATGCGGTTATTGCCGAGGCACGCCGGGTGATCGGGGACGGGCCAACCTATTTCACTTTCGATATCGACGGCATCGATCCGGCTTACGCGCCCGGCACCGGCACGCCCGAGATCGGCGGTTTCACCGCGCTTGAGGCGCAATTGCTCGTGCGCGGGATGAGCGGAGCGAACCTGATTGGCGGGGATGTGGTTGAGGTCTCGCCGCCTTTCGATCCGAGCGGCATTACCGCCCTGACCGGTGCCACGATCATGTTCGAGATCCTCTGTGTCCTCGCCGAGGCCGTCGCGGCACGCAAGAGCTGATCCGGTGCTCGCTCTCCTGCTCGCAGGTGTCATTTCTTCGTTCTTCCTTATTGTGCCGCTGAATGCCGGCGCGGCAGAGCAGGAGGTCCGGCTGGATGTGGCGGAACTTCGTGGCGGTGCCGTGCCGCGTGTCCGTATCGCCGCATCTCCGCACATGCGCAGCGCTGCGTTTTATGCCCGGACGGCGGATGGATTGGTCCAGCCTATCTACTTTACCGGCCGGCTGACGGTGGATGGGTCAGGGCCCGTGCTTCAGGTCCCGGCGGGTGAGGAGCACCTTATCCCGATTGGCGGTACGCCCGGACTTTTCGTCGCCGCGCGAACCGGGCTGAAGCAGGATCGGGAGGCCGTCTTCGTTCTGCTGACCGAGGGCCTTCCCGCTGTACTTGCGGAAGCAACTCCCATCTCTGCGGGTGTTTTTTTCCGGCAGTTGGCGGCGGTCACGCGGCGGCAAAAGGGCGCGCTTCACATTCTTCCCTATATGATCGCAGCGGCGGGACTTCCGGCGGGTATCTCTCGGAAGGGAGAGACCGTGACGTTCGAGGTCGCTTTCGACGGAATTGCCCCGGAAGCGGTTTTCACAATTGCCGATATCCTTACGGTCGAGGGAGACGGGCCGTTGGCGCCTGTTGTCATCAACCTGCCGGAAGAGGGGGGCGGCATTGGCTTCCGCTACAGCAGCCTGGCATCCGAAACAGAATTCCGTGAGCGTTTGGGAAAGATCGCCAAGGGAGCCGGATTATCCGGAGCCCGTGTCGTCGATGATGGAGCCGGCACCCATTTGACTGTCATCGCCTCAGAGCCTTAATGCGGCTTGTTCTGCCAAGGATAAGCTGTTGCCGTTAATGGAAAAATCGACAAATATAAACACGTAAAAAACGAATAAATAGAAGCATATTCACCATATTGGGTAGGTCCGGTGCCGATTTTGGATTTCGGTGGCAGCGCATCTGGTCTCAGGACCGAGATCAGCAATGAGCTGGCCTCGGCGCTTTCCGCCGTGCTTGATGCCTCTGGTGACGATGGCGGGCGCTACGATACGCGGACCCGCCGCTCTCTGGTTCAGACAATCGCCGCCAGGGCTTACGGCAAACCCCTTCTTGAACTCGCTTATCTGATAGCGGCCGCGGACCAGCTTTCCGGCCGTCACGGGTATGTCGGTTTCTTCTGGGGTGTCCGGGCCGCGACGTCTGGTGCCTACAGGGCCGCTGCTTTCGCGGCAGCGGGGCGGAGTGCCGCGCCAAGGGAGATCGAGGCGGGAGCGGATGAGTTGATCATCAGTTATCCGGGGCCGGTGTTCAGGGTGAGCTACGGACGCATGCCCTTTCTGGCGGCGCTGCTGGATTTTTGCGTCACCGCGCTCGGGTTTTCCGAAATGGATGATGAAATATCCGCTTTCCTGTCTGGTCCGAAAGACCGGGAAGACATGCAGTCCTTTGCCAATGGATTGTCCCGGCGGCTCTATGACTTCCTGAAAGATCACCTGCCGTCGCAGCAATATGAGCGGAAGTTTAACGCGATGTGCAGCTTCATCGCGGACAGAACGGACCGGCGGGTCAGTGCCGATGCAATCGATGACAGAACGGTGCTCGCCTTCTGGGAGGAATGCTGTTCCGACCGTCGTGCGGGGAGCGATTTCAAAGGTTTCCGGACGGTTGCGATCAACTTTCTCCATCTGAGACTGGCGCTGAAGACGGCCGCCGATCGGCTCGCCATTGATGCGGCGGCGCCGATCGGCTCATCACGGGATGCCGGTGAGGTTGATCCGGAGGAGATTTGCGGTGCCCTCGAGGTGGTCGAGGGTAGGCGGTCCGTGCTTGCGGAATTGGCCCTGCCACCGGCTGACCGGTTGAAGGCCATCAACAAGCGTGAGAGCGCGCGGCTGGAACTGGTGATGGAGGCGGGCGATGCGGCCGCCGTCCTGCCTTTGACCATATTGAGAGCGGAATGTTTCGGCGCGCATCAGGCCCGGATCGTTCAGGCTGTCCGGAAAAGAAAGGCGACAGAGCCTCATGGGGCGGTTGAGGCCTTGATCGATCAGAAGCCGGTCGAGGATTACGGGGCTGCAACGGACGACTTCCAGGAATTGACGGTGCAGATCAGGAAGGTCCGGCTCGCCCTGATGTTTATCCTGTTCCGGAATGCGCGGCCCGAAGCTTTCGAAATTGGTTTCGATCTGTTCCCGGAGGTGGCACGGGCACTGCGAAACCGGATCAACGAGCCTGAAATTGACTTTGCTGACAACGTGGTGCCATTGCGCCCGGGCGGGGCGATCGGTCGTTTGCTTCAGGGCGCTGTTGAAGGTGATTCGGAGACGATGCCGGAAGCCGGCCTTTTCAAGGCGTCCCGTCTGGCTTTTGCCAAGGTGAACCGACGCGGTTTTGAAGAGGAACGGGTGTGCGAGCTCGAGATCATGGAGGCCGCCACGGCATGTGAGCCGTTGTTGCGGGTATGCGGGGAAGAGCTGCGGGCGTTCCTTGCGGCACTTGAACGTCATTTCAACCTGATCCCCGCAGAGCAGGTGTTCGAAGAGGATTGCCGCCGTTTCCATACCGCACTCGCGGCGCTTTACCGGGAGACGGCATGACTGAACCAAAGCTCCCCGGGGACGATGACGGGTTTGCCAAAGCCCTTTTTGTCGCCAGTTCCGCGGACCGGGATATCCGTCTCTGGCTTTCAGAGGCGGCGGCGGTGGAGGACAAACCGGTTCCGTTCGCGGCGTTCGTGCAATGTCTTGCGGACCCCGAAAGCGCTACGGGGCGGCGCGTCATGGAAATGGCCGTGCGGCGTCCGGACGTCAGGGCTGCCCTCATGACGTTGGCCAGTCGGTTCGCCCTCGGACATCTCCCTGCAGTTGCCGCCGCGAGTGACGGGGCCTTGGCTGTACGTGAAACGGATGCGTTCCGGATGCGTCTGGAAGCTGCGTATGACGCCGGCGGTTTGGCATATTTCATCGTGGAACGTCTGGATGACGGAAGTGACATGCCGCGTCTCGCGATTGGCATTCCCGAAGCGGGCGAGCCGGTGATGCGGGCTTTGCCTGAAAGCGTCGATGGCGGGGTTCAGCTCATGTTGCCGTCCGATGATCCCTTCCTTCACTTGTTTCGCGACCCGGATAGCCGGTTTCTGTTGGCCTGATGGCGACGATGCCGCTGATCAGGGTGCTGATCGCAACAACGCGCGGGCCGGTAGAGGTCCAGAACATCGCGCGTGAAAACCCGGCGGTCCGCTCCGTCATCTGCGTCGGAGGGGCATTCACGGCCTTGCCGGTCAGCCCGGCCTATGATGCGTTCGTGCGCGAGCCGACAGGTGTTGTGGAGCGCATGACGGGGCATCCAGTTTACCGTACCGATGTTGCCGCACCGATAGAGGCGGGAGAGAGCTGGCAGCTGGGAATGTTCCTGGCTCATGCCTTCCAGCTTTCCGGTGTATTGGCCAAGCCGGGGGACGCGGCCGGGAAAACGATCCTGGTTACCGGCGGTCTGGGCCGGGATCTGAAGGTGACGCCGGTAACGCATGTCGCTGAAAAACTGGCCCGGGCCGACGCTCCTGATCAGGGAGAGGGTGTCTTCTTGTACCCGCATGGATCTGAAGCCATCGCGGATACGGACGGCTGGCAGTCTCTACCAGTGGCAAACGTGCGGGATGCGCTGAAAATCTGTCTCGGGCGGGAGGCGGCAGAGCGTTTCTTGCTCCAGCAGCCTCCATCTGTAGGGAAGAAGATAGCGTCATGGCGAAGCCGTTTAAGAGCGCCCGTCTTGGCGGGGGCTTTTATTTCCATTCTGTTTTTTTCCGCATTTGCGGGCTTTGTTCTGCGGCTCTCTTCGACAGACAACAAGACTCAAAGCTCTGGCGGAAATGCGGTCGGTTTAATCAGCCTTTCTATTGCGGCCCGGGATCCCGTTAGCGGTGAATGCGGCGATCTGGTTGCGATCCCGCCGGATCGCAACGTCTTCAAAGGCCCGGTGTGCTTTGGTCGGATGAGTGTCGCAGAGAGAGGCGAACACCGTATGCGCATGACCATCGATGGCGCTTTCTCCAGCTATGTCGACCAGAGCCGCTACAGGCGTGAGCTTCAGCGGATGACCGGCGGCGGTGGCCGCTTGGTTCTGCAGATAGATTTCCCTTATTGGGTGAGGGAGCCTGTCTCGCTCATAGCGGAGACTGAGCTTTTGGGGATGGACGGGAATCCCGTTCATTCGGAAAGACGAGCCCTAGAGGTGATGCCCGGTGGTGGTGCGGGTTATTGAACAGGTGCTGTGTAAAGTGATGTGGCGCGACAGTCCCCGTCGGCCGTTTCGCCGGGATGTACATTGTGCCTCGAGGCCCCGCACTCCGATCTCTCTGGGCCGCGTCTTTTTGATGTTTTGAAAAAGCGAAGGGACCAGTATATTTAATTGGGTTCGTTAGTTGGAAATCAGATTCCAAGGTGAACTTCACTCACCGCCAGTACATGCAAAATGCCAAGCTGTGAATGGCTTGTGAATAATATCAATCTTTTCCAATTTAAAGCGATATCCTGAATTGACTTTTAAGTCCGAATGTCAAGAGGCGGGTAACCATGGGGCGAGCGGGATCTCTCATATCTAAAGCTTCTAGCTCTCTTGTATGGCCAAAAAAGTTATCCACAGGTAAGTTTCGGTTTTTTTCGAATAAGTTAAGTCTACATGTCTGTTTTATGCGTTGCTGGCTGCCGGCCGCGCTTGGGCTGTTGGGAATAACAGTTTGTGTACCCTATGGTGTCGCGGAACCGGTAGATCTCGAGTTGGTTTTTACGGCTGACGGTTCCGGCTCGATTGACGATGACGAGCTTTTACTTCAGCGGCAGGGTTATGCGGAGGCGCTGCTTGATCGGCGCGTTCTGGATGCCGTGGCATCCGGCCGCTGGGGCAAGATCGCGGTTAGCTATATCGAATGGGGTGATGAAGCGTCCCAGCACACAATTGTCGACTGGCGAGAGATTGCGGGGCCGGAAGATGCTCGCGCATTTGGAGAGGCGTTGTTATCCGCGCCCCGGGCAGCCTGGGGCTATAATTCGATCAGCGAGGCCATTGCTTATTCCACTGACAAGATCCTGACGAATACCTATGAGGGCGTGCGCATGGTCATCGATGTTTCCGGTGATGGCCCGCAGATTGGCGGCCGGCCGATTGACTGGGCCCGTGACCGGGCGGTGGATGCGGGTATCACCATCAATGCTTTGGTTGTAAAGAGTCGTGGCGGTGGGCATCGAGGGCCGGGAAACATTCCGCTGGAAATGCATTACCGGCTGGACGTGATTGGCGGGCTCGGTGCCTTCGCTATGGTGGCGGACGAAGAGACGCCGTTTGCAGACGTCCTGCTTGCCAAGATTATCCGGGAGATTGCGGATGCTCGTCCGACGGGACATGGCCGCGACGTTACCGGGATTGGCATTACGGGCCCTGCGACCCAATATGCAGAAAACGTGATCACCTGTGGGACGGAGACTTATGAGCGAACCGGCACTTACCCTGGATGCAAGCGGCCTTAAATGCCCGCTGCCGGTGTTGAAAACCCGTAAGGCCATCAAAGGCCTTGAGGCGGGCCAGTTGATCTCCGTGCAATCGACGGACCCGGCTTCTCCACTGGATTTCAAACACTTCTGTAACAGCGGCGGCCATGAACTCGTCAGCGAAGCTGAGGCGGAAGGCACCTTCACGTTTGTCATCCGCAAGGGCCCCTGAACGGGGGGCTTGTTGGCTATGGATGTGTCGCTAAGCGGCGGGTAGCCCGTCCGTACCGGCACCGCAGACGATAACGGCGACAGTGCTGCCAGCCGGTGCGGGGACCTTGCCTGTCATGAGGGCGGCCTGGGCCGCTGCGCCGCTGAGCTCGGCGGACAGGCCGGTCTCTTCCCAGAGCCATTCGGCGGCTGCTTTCATTTCCGCGTCGCTGACCAGCACCAGCTCATCCACATTCTTCGAGATCAGCTCGAAATTGAGCTCGGCAGATGTGCGCGGTGCCAGCGTGCCCGCCGCCGTCTCGATCTTGTCCAGAGTCACTAGGTGGCCCGCCGCGCGTGCGGCATGATGGGTTGGCGCGCCGGTCGGCTCGACACCGATGACCTTGATACCCGGCTTCAGCAACTTGGCCGCTGTCGCCACCCCGGAGATCAGCCCGCCGCCGCCAATGGCGACGATAAGCATGTCGATTTCCGGCGCGTCTTCCAGCATTTCAAGTGCGATGGTGCCCTGTCCGGCGATGACGCGCGGATCTGCGAAGGGGTGGATATAGGTCAGGCCATCCGCTTCTGCGTGGGCGAGGGCAGCTTCGTTCGCTTCATCCCAGACGGAGCCTTCGATGATGGTTTTGGCGCCCAGGGATTTCAGCTTTTCCACCTTTGAAGGCGGCGTGCTGGAGGGCAGATAAATCACTGCCGGGCAGCCGGTCATGCGGGCGCCGAAAGAGACGCCGAGGCCGTGATTGCCGCCGGAGGCCGTGATCAGTCCGCGCGACCGCTCTTCATCCGTCAGCGACATCACGGTGTTCGTGGCGCCGCGCACCTTGAAAGAGCCCGTGGGTTGCAGGTTTTCGAGCTTCAGTAGCAACCGGGCGCCGGGCGCCGGATCGCTTTTCAGGGCGATAGCGTCCAGCAGCGGTGTGCGGCGGACCTTGCCGTGGATACGTTCCGCGGCGGCCTTGAAGTCGGACAGGTCGGTCAATTGAGGATGCCTCCATCGATTACAAATGCTTGGCCGGTTGTGTAGGCGCTTTCGTCCGAGGCGAGGTAGAGCACCATCGCCGCGATTTCCTCTGCCGTGCCAAGGCGGCCGAGCGGCTGGCGGGCGATGAAATCTTTGCGGGCCTGCACCGGGTCGTCGAACGCGTTGATTCGTCCGTCCAGGGACGGAGACTGAACTGTGCCGGGGCAGACCGCGTTGCAGCGGATGCCCTGTTTCATGAAATCGGCGGAGATCGATTTGGTGAGGCCGATCACCGCCGCCTTGCTTGATCCATAGACGCAGCGCAGCGGGATGCCCTTCATGCTGGAGCTGACGGAGGACATGTTGATGATCGAGCCGCCTCCGGATTCGAGCATTGCCGGCAGGAAGGCCCTACACATGCGGAACATCGCCTTGACGTTCAGATTGAAGGAGAAGTCCCAATCCTCGTCGGATGTATCGAGGATCGAGCCGTGATGCACGAAGCCGGCGCAGTTGAACAACGCATCAATTGCGCCAATCTCTGCTGCCGCGGCTTTAACGGCATCGCCGTCGAGCACGTCGAGTCGGCGTGTGGTGACACCGGCGAGTCCCTCGAGTTCGGCGAGCTTTTCCTGATTGATGTCAGTCGCGATGATTGTCGCGCCTTCACGGCTGAAAGCCTCTACAGTGGCCCGGCCGATACCCTGCGCGGATGCAGTCACAAGAGCGGTTTTCCCCGCCAAACGTCCTGACATGATGTTTCCCCCGATTTTGATTTTCTCGAGGTTCATGAGTACGGCATCGGGTTTCCATGCGGCAAGCGTTTGCGCGGCACATGTGGTGGGCTATCATCACCATAATTAAATAATAGGGAGTGCTGGTGATGGCTGAAGCAGGCGGGGCGCAGGACGCGCAGAAATTGACGGTCCGATTGAACCCGGCGGACAATGTCGTTACCTCGCGTTCCGAGATCGGGGCTAACGTCAAGATTCCGGAAGAGATGGTGGCGACGCTCACACCTGTGCCGCAGGGGCACAAGATTGCGACGCGCAGGATCGGCGCCGGTGAGCCGGTGAAGAAGTACAATCAGATCATCGGGTTCGCGACCGAGGACATCCGCCCGGGCGGACATGTGCACACCCACAATGTCGCCATGAAGGATTTCGAGCGGGATTACGCCTTCTGTATGGATCGGACCGAGACAGACTATATCCCGGAGGCGGACCGCGCGACTTTTCAGGGCTTCCGACGGAAGAACGGCAAGGTTGGGACGCGCAACTATATCGGTGTCCTGACAAGCGTGAACTGCTCTGCTTCGGCGGCGAAGTATCTGGCCGACGCGGTTAGTCCGGAAATGCTGGAGAAGTATCCGAACGTGGACGGGGTGGTGGCGCTCAGTCACGCGACGGGCTGCGGAATGGCGGATACGGGCGAGGGGTACGAGAACCTGCAGCGCACCCTCTGGGGCTTTGCCGGGCATCCGAACTTCGCCGGGATCATTCTGGTCGGACTTGGCTGCGAGGTGAACCAGATCGACTTCCTGCTGGAAGCCCATCAGCTTGAGCGCGGCCCCCGCCTGCGGACCATGACGCTGCAGGAAACCGGCGGCACGCGGAAGACCATCGAAAAGGGCCTTGCCCTGATCGAGGAGATGCTGCCGCTGGCCAACCAGAGTCGGCGCGAGACATGTCCCGCCTCGGAACTGACGCTGGCCCTGCAATGCGGCGGCTCGGACGCCTATTCTGGCATGACCGCGAACCCGTCGCTCGGCTATGCGGCGGACCTGCTGGTGCGCCATGGCGGGACCGCCGTGCTGGCGGAGACGCCCGAGATTTACGGGGCGGAACATCTGCTGACGCGCCGTGCGGTCAGCAAGGAAGTTGGCGAGAAGCTGATCGAGCGCATCAAGTGGTGGGAAGCCTATTGCGCCCGCAACGGCGGCGAGATGAACAACAATCCGTCCCCCGGCAACAAGGCGGGCGGCCTCACCACCATTCTCGAGAAATCGCTCGGCGCAACGGCCAAGGGCGGTACCACGAACCTCACCGGCGTCTACAAGTACGGTGAGCGGATCGACACCAAGGGCTTTGTCTTCATGGATAGCCCCGGCTTCGATCCCTGCTCGATCACCGGCCAGGTGGCGAGCGGCAGTAATGTGGTCGCCTTCACCACAGGGCGCGGCTCCTGTTATGGCTGCAAACCGGCTCCCTCAATGAAGCTGGCGACAAACACGCCGATGTATCGCCGCATGGTCGAGGATATGGACATCAATTGCGGGGCCGTGCTGGACGAAGGCATGACGATTGAGCAAATGGGCGAGGAGATCTTCCAGCAGGTGCTGGCCGTCGCCTCCGGCGAGAAGACCAAGAGCGAGAAACTTGGCATCGGCGATCATGAGTTTATCCCCTGGCAGGTCGGGGCGGTGATGTAGAGATCGCCGGAGCGATCATGATGGGTGATGATTTCGCCGACAGTTATCTCGGCCAGCTTCGGAAGCTGATCGGCAGCCGCATGGTGCTGATGCCGGGTGCGCGCTGCGTCATTCTAGATGATCAGGATCGTGTGCTTCTGCAGCTCCGGGGTGACTTCCGTGTCTGGGGATTGCCTGCCGGGTTCTCCGAGCCTGGCGAGAGCGTGCTGCAGACGCTTGTCCGGGAGGTCCGGGAGGAAACCGGTCTCACCGTGCTCGATCCCACGCCATGGGGCCACGCTTCCTCCCCGGAAGAATCCACGCTGGTCTATCCCAACGGCGATACGATCCAGGGTTTCGGTGTGGATTTCGTCGTCCACAAATGGAGCGGGGACCTCAAGGCTGACGGGGCCGAGACCCTGGCGCTGGACTGGTTTCCGCTGGACGATCTGCCGGAGATGATCCATGCCCATAAAAGTGCGCTCGGTCATTTCGCCCGGTATCGGGAAACCGGCACGTTCCAGCTCTTCTGACCACCGGAAACAGCATGTCCTTCGAAGCTTTCCTTGGTGAACTCCGCGCGGATGCGGACGAGCGCCGCATCACGCCGCCCCCCGGCTCTGTTGACTGCGACGTTCGCATCACAAGCGTTTCCGGCGAGGCACCTCCAAAAGATCTGCCGGAGCGCCCGACGGAAGCGTATCGCGACGTTCAGGAAGAAATCGGCCTGTCGCGGGTGGTCCTGATCCAGCCGGACGAGCTTGGCTTCGACAACAATACGCTGCTTGCCTCTCTAGAAGCACTGGCCGTCGCTCCGGACGGTTATGTCGAGGACTGCGCGCGGGCCTTCTGCATGGTGCGCCCGGGGATCGAGGCAGCGGAGCTTGAGGATCTTGCGGCCGCTGGTGTCACAGGGATGCGCGTGACCATGCTGCGGCACCGGGAAAGTTGTCCGTGGGACGAGATCGACCGCCATGTCCGGCGTGTGCATGACCTGACCGGCTGGAATATCGAGCTGGCGATGGACGGCTCGGACTTGCATGAGGTCGAGCAGATGGTTCGCGCTTGGCCCGGAAATATCATCCTGCCAGATCTTGGCGGGTTCCGCTTCTCCCGCAGCCTGACGCAGCCGGGGTTTCGGGCGCTTCGCCATATCGTCGACAAAGGACATGTCTGGGTGAAACTCTCGGCGCCTTACGCGATCGGTAAAGACGGTAACCCGGAAGACCCGGAAGTGAGCGAGCTTGCCGGTGCGCTTGTCGACTGGGCGCCGGAGCGCATGATCTGGGGTAGCGCCTGGCCGCATTTGAGCTGGCCGGGAGAGGCTGATTCCTTACCCGTAAATTCGGGCTTGATGGAATCACTCGGCACCTGGGTTTCCGATGGAGAAGTGCGGGATCGCATTTTACTTGAGAATCCGGAAGCATTGTACGGCTTTGGGGCGTGGCCGATCGCAAAATAATTCGGCACATTCAGGCGATAGCGAAGAAAGTCGAACGCGAGCAAGTCCCGGATGAAGATCAGTCCAAGCGGCGGCGCCGTCCGGCCCGTGTCGAGTGGTCGCCGTGCAGATACGGCCGCGCATCATCATAAGTCCAAGATATCTCCGTTTCGGCGTAGGATATTTTTGAGTCCTTATATTCAATAAGGTCACTTCTTGGCGATTGTAGCGCATTGATATTTTTGTTGTTTGTTTCTCCGAAAAGCATTCGAATAAGGACGTATTTGAGATTTCTGACTTCACAAAGTCATAGTAAGTTTTAGTTAAGGAATATTGCCTACTTTGTACATCAAGCGGTGTCTTAGTCCGTCGAGAGATATGTTTGCAAAGTGGGTGGGGTACATGAATATTTCCAGCATAAGCGTGCGGAATAAGGTCACATCTGTGACTGTTATTCTTGTTGCCATTGCAATGCTTGCGACAGCGTATTCAGCGATCTTCCTGATCGCGGATTATGTCGAGAAACAGGCGGCGACGGCTCAGGATCGTAACTTGCGAACGGCAGCCATGATGTTGTCGGACAGTTACGAAAATCTCGTTGTCACAAAGAAGGGCGACGGACTTTCAGTTTCCTGGAAGGGACAGATCCCCGCATTCGAAGAGCACGCCGCCATCGACGATGTTGGCTTTGCCACCGGCGAGACGGCGACGATCTTTGCCTGGGACGAGGAAACCGGGGACTTCTGGCGCCGTACCACGAACATCAAGAAGAACGACGGCAGCCGTGCCATCGGCACGCCGCTTGGCAAGAAAGGCAAGGTCTACCCGATCATCACCAATGGGCAGACTTTCCGTGGGCTGGCGACAATCCTCGGCAAAGAATACTTCACCCTCTATGAGCCGATATTCTCCACCACTGACAAGAGCAAGGTTATCGGTATCCTCTATGTGGGCGTCGGTCGAAACGCGATCGCGGAGATCAGGGACGAGCTGACGTTCAGCCTGCTGAGCGTCATGGCTGTGCTTGCCGTTATTGTTGTGGCCGTCTCCGTGCTGGTTGTCGGTCGCCTCTTGAAGCCGTTCCCGGTCTTGCGCGGGGTCATTCACCGGCTTTCCGCCAACGAGCTTGATGTCGACGTTCCCTATCTCGACCGTAAAGACGATGTTGGCGATCTGGCTCAGGCTGTGGAGATGTTCAAGACCGCGTCCATGGAGAGCCGTACTCTTTCAGATCAGCGTATTGAGGACGAGAAGCGAGGCGATGCCGAAAAGCGGCAGATGATGGTTCGAACCGCCGACGACTTCGAAACCACGGTGGGCAGCATGGTCGACCATGTTTCCACTTCGCTGCAACAGTTCAATACGTCCGCCAGAGACATGTCGGCGACGGCGGAGGAAACCAAGGCAAAAGCCGGGCTCGTCGTGACCGCGTCCGAGGATGCGGCCCGGAACATCCAGACCGTGGCGGCAGCCACCGAGGAGCTCAGCGCCTCGATCACGGAAATCGGCCAACAGGTCTCGCAGGCATCCAGCATCGCCTCCGGTGCGGTGCGCGAAGCGGCAGATACGAACAGCAAGGTGCAGGGTCTGGCGGAAGCCGCGCAGAAAATCGGCGAAGTGGTGGGCCTCATCACGGACATCGCCGAGCAGACCAATCTGCTCGCTCTGAACGCCACCATTGAAGCCGCGCGGGCCGGTGAGGCAGGCAAGGGCTTTGCGGTCGTTGCCTCTGAGGTGAAGAATCTGGCCAGCCAGACCGGCAAGGCAACCGAGGAAATCTCGGCCCAGATCCAGGGCATTCAGGCTTCCACGGACGAATCTGTGACGGCGATCGGTGCGATCACGCAAACCATCGAGCAGGTTGATCAGATCGCGGCCGCCATCTCCGCCGCCGTGGAAGAGCAGACCGCCGCCACCCAGGAAATTGCCCGGAACGTGGAAGAGGCTTCTGCCGGCACGAACCAGGTGAACAGCAATATCTCCGAGGTCTCCGCCGCCACCCAGGTGACGGGAGAGGTTGCCCAGACGATCCAGAGCGAATCTCTCGCCCTGTCGCAGGACGCGGAAAAGCTGAAAGCCGAGATCCAGCGCTTCCTTGCTGGTATCCGCTCCTGATCTAGGGCCTTTGGTGGACGTTCTCTGGTCCTGACATACAACGCGGAGAAGCCGAAAAGCTTCTCCGCGTTTCTGTGCCTGCATATTTTATAAAGTCAATTTTACCGCCAACAGGAAGCCGGCAGGGCGTCTGCCGGAGCCTGACCGTGCTTATTTCGGATCGTGATCCGCTGAGACGACTAGCCGCCAGAGAATATCGCCCAGACTCTCGTCATGCTGATGGTGGTTCTGCGGCGGTAGCGGCTCCCCTTGGTTTGATGCCACTTCCTTCCGGCACCCTTCGCAGCGATAGATTCCGGAACGCGGCGCATCGTCGCCGGGCCGGTGGAATTCGTCGAAGACGGGGACTGCCGATTTCAAGAGATACCGATCATCTTTGTAGAGAGCCATGGTCATCTCCATTCGTTGTTTGATCGAGTTATCGTTCAACCGATGGCGGGGCGAGTCAAGGAGAGGGGGAGGTGGTGGATCCGCCGACGGCGGATAGCTTCCTTCAAAATTCATTTGCGTGTGCGGCGCAGCATGAATTGACCCCTGCAGATCCCGCTAAGTCCAATCCCTGTCGCGAAAAACCATGACCGTTTTGCAGCTATTGGCAAAATCAGATAACTTATGTCGGAATAACGATAAAAAAGCAGGGATATGACGATGACGTTGCTGACAAACGCCGAAGAGATTTCCGATATCGCGTTCGGATTCATGGGGTCTAAGGCGTTATTTGCTGCGCTGCATCATGGGGTTTTCACCTGCCTCGCAGACGGTCCGCTCTCCGTCGAGGAGATGGCCGCGGCAACCGGCCTGCATCCGGATCGGGTCCAGACCCTGCTGACCGCGCTGGCCTCGCTCGGCGTGGTCTCCGCGGTGGAGGGGCGCTTTGCAAATTCGCCGGCGGCCGAGAGCTTCCTGGTGAAAGGCGCGAAATACGATTTCGGCGACTATCTGCGTCTGCAGGTGGACCGGCAGATGTACGGTCTGCTGGATCAGATCGAGGATGCCATCGCCAACAACCTGCCGGATGATGCCACCAGCTCCTACGCCGACTGGTTCTCCGACCCGGAACAGGCAAAGCTCTATTCCAACAGCCAGCATGCCGGCTCCCTCGGCCCGGCGCGGGGCTTGGCGAAATTGATCGACCTCAGTGGCGGCAAGAAGCTGCTGGATGTCGGCGGCGGTACCGGCGCTTTTGCCATCACTTTATGTAAAGCGTTCGCGGACCTGGCCGCGACCATTGTCGATTTCCCGAACGTCGCCGCGCTTGGTAAAGGCTATGTCGAGAAGGCCGGGCTCAGCGACCGGATCGAATATGTCATTGGCGATGCTTTGCGCACCGAATGGCCGCGCGAGCAGGACGCGATCCTGATGTCCTATCTGTTTTCCGGCGTGGCCGGTGACGAGCATGACAGCCTGCTGAAGCGCGCCTACGATCATCTGGTTCCCGGCGGCCGCCTGCTGATCCACGATTTCGTGGTTACGGCCGACCGCACAGGCCCGAAACTCGCCGCCCTCTGGCAGCTCCAGCACACCGCCTTCACGCCTGAAGCGCGTTCGCTCGACGATGAATGGCTGGCGGAGCAGTTGAAGAAGACGGGCTTCACGGATGTGAAGGTTGGGCCGATGATCCCGGGCATGACGATGCTTGCCGAGGCCGTGCGGCCGGAGTAATTCGCCCCCTGTCCTCGCCTCTGTCCTATGTCTTATGACCCTGCCGGCAAGCAGGCTCAGCTCCCCCTCAATTCCCTGTTTTCTTATCTTTTCATGATGTTGTAGAAAGCAGCATTGTTCTCGATGAGCCGACGGGGTGGGGTTGTGAAAGGGTTTCTGTTGAATGTGTTCCGGGAAGTTGGGAACTCGGTGCGCTATGGTGATGCAAAATGCGTCGTAATTGCTGGTGTTAGTTTTACGCTTTTATTGTCGTACCTTCAGTTTTTATTGGGAGGTCAGAGGAAGACTTGGGGTATTGTGGCCTCCGACAATTTCCCTGTTTTAGTCGAGAAAGATTTCCTGATTTTAGCTTTGTTGTTTTCTTCTTTTATTCTGTCAGCTCTGGCGCTTATTCCTTCTATTTCGAGAAAATCCTGTAGAATAAGTTTCTTGAATTGGGTGAATAAAAAAATGTACCAGAGTGAAGAAGTCTTGAAAAATCAGGGGATAGTATATTTTCGTGACATCGCTATGTATAAAACATTGGAAGAATACGGCCTTTCTCTTGAAAAAAAGTTCGATTCTGGAAAACCATTAGATCAGGTAGAGGCTGATCTTTCTGCCCAAGTGTGGATTGTATCCCGGATTGCAACTGCGAAGTTCATTGTTGCCAATTTTGCCGTTTATTTCCTGTTCTCCGCAGTTGCTTTGTTTTTTGTCTTGTCCGTTTTTTGATCTGGTGTCGGCCTCTGTCTGCGTTGATGAAGCGTAACGACCTGAATTACATGACAATACCGGGGTATCTAAAGTTCCTCACAACACCCGATAAACATTATAAACCGGGCCTGCTGGCGTCCGGTCACCTGATCCCACGCACACAGCCTTGTTCAGCCAGAGATACTTGTCCGCCGATGTCTCGAAGCTGGGCGTGATCCGGAAGTAATAATCGTCGCGGTTGACCGGCTGGCCGGCATTCATCCGGGCCATGACTTCTTCGGGGCCGTGGCGCAGGCCCTTGTAGGTCATGTAGATCAGGGCGCCGTCGTCGGCTTCCAGCACCAGACGGACGTCGAGTTGCGTGACGCCATCGTTGCGCACGAGAATCCAGTCGCCGCCGCCGCCGCGCACGGTGCCTTTGATCGCGGGACCTTCGAAACTACCGCCGGTGACCTTGGCGATCTTGCGCTCGCCGTACGGCGTGTGGCCGAGCAATTGCAATGGGGCTTCGACAGCGAGTGTGATGTCGAAAAGATGTTCTGTTTGAATGTGGCTCATTGTCCGGTCCTCCCATGATGCCCTTTCAGGCTAATCGTTAACGGGGAGTATGACCGGGTTTTCAGAGCTTGAAAATCATCTCGATAGGTGGCCTTCAGGGGGTGACGATCACCTCGGCCCGCATGCGGGGGTGAATCCGGCACTGCAGGATGAAACGGCCCGGATTCTCGAAAATCACAGGCACTTCCGACCCGTTCGATTGCAGTCCGATATCGAATTCTCCATCTTCGCTGTCCGAGTAGACGTTGTGGCCGAACACATCCGAGTTGAGGAAGGTCACGGTGTCCCCGGCCTTGATGGTGATGGATTTCGGCTGGAAGGCGATCCCGGACTGCTCGATCACAAACGGTGTTGCCGCGTAGAGCCCTCCGACTGAGAGCCAGCAGGCTGCTGTCGTCAGCGCGAGAAGTGTGACGAAACGGCGGCTCCGATCAGTGCCGGAGCAGTCTCCTTTTGTCCGGCCGCGCGCTTCCACGATCAACGGTTCACGACCGGCGTGGCGATATCGATCACGTCGGCCCCGGCGGGTGAGGCGATCTTGCCGACGCGGCTCATCGCACCTTTGGCCACTGAGAAGGTATAAAGCGCGCCCCCGGCGGCAGCGAAGCCGTGGTACTCGTCTTTCGGGTCGGTGAAGATGTCGATGGCTTCGATCTTGGTTCCCTTGGCGAGACCTGTCGGCCCGACGGTTTTCAGCACGCCATCGTTTGGCGGGTCCTGCACGACATACATGCCGTTCTTGCTGTCGACGTCGAACAGCTGGGTGTATTTCGTCCCCTTGAAGGAATTTATGTAAGCGCCGGCCAGCACGCCTGGCTCCTCTCCGGCATGTGTATCGCTCTTGTCATAAGCCAGGCGGCCGTCGATCACGGCGGCGCCGGTTTCGACATCGACGCGCAGGTTCTGGCCGTTTGAGGCCATGACCCGCAGTCGGTCGGCCTGGGGGTTGAAATCGACGACCAGATTGTCGACCGCTTCCAGCCGCTCGGAGGTTTTCGATTTGCGGGTGGCGGCGCCGGTTTTGATGTCGATGGTGTAAATCGTGCCGGTTGCGGTGACGGCATAGAGCGCGAGGTCGGCCGGGCGGATATCGATACCAAGCACCTTGGTGTCGACCCCGGTGATGTCGAGTGACCGCGCCGAGCCCGGCTGCGTGTCGGTCATCAGGAGCAATTGGTTGTTGGCCGTCAGGGCAATCAGATCGAGGGCAAAGCCGGGGGCTGCCCAGGTGAGGCTGGTTGCCAAAGCGGCCGCGGCCAGGGCTTTTGAGAAGGTCATTGCTGCTTTCCAGTCTGCTAAAAAGTGCAATCAGCGCATGAAACGAGCAATCAAGTAAGGCGCGTACATCCTTCTACGAAGCATTCGGCAGACTAGATCAGATCAGGATAAGATGAGGCACCCGTAACGGAGCGCACTCAGAGCTTGAAAATCGCTTCGACCTTGCTTTTCAGCTGATCCGGCGTGAAGGGTTTGGCGATATAGGCATCGACGCCGTATTTACGGGCGGCGATGACGAAATCCTTGTTCGCGTTTCCGGTCAGCATAACGAAGCGCATCTTCGGGTAGGTCTTCCGCACGGCGCGCAGGAATTCGAGACCGTTGATCTCTGGCATGTTCCAGTCGGAGACGATGAGCTGGACGTCGCCGTTCAGCTCGTTCAGCAGCTTCAGGGCTTTCAGCCCGTCCGCAGCGTGGAAGATCCGTCGGAAGCCCATCAGTTTCAGCGCGCCCTGGGCGAGCTTGGTTGCCATCGGCTCGTCTTCGGCGATGATCACCTGGTATTCGGAAAAGTTCGGGCGAATGCTGCTGGTATGATCCGTCATGAAACTCATCTGGCGGCCTGGTTGTCGAAAAGGGTGCGGCTTTGCTCAAGGGCAGCGAGCAGATTTTCGGCGGCTGCCGTGCAGTTCTCTAAATGATCCGCTTCGGCGCCGGTTTCAACCGAAAGTGCAGCCCGGTAGACATCGCGTAGCCCGACAGAGGCGGCTGCGCTCTTCAGCGTATGGGCGGCCTCGCTCAGTCCGGTGGCATTCCGGGCCTTGAGATGTTCCTCGATGATGGCTGCGTGGGCATCGACCGAGCCGAGAAAGTCGGACACCATCTCATCCGCGAACTCCTCGCCGAGCTGATCCCGGTAGGTGGCGAGAATGTCCGGTTCCAGCGCCGGCCCGTCCTGCATCAACCGCTCGGTCACGGGGGAGGCGGTGTCTTCGGGAAAGTCGTCCGCCCAGTCGTCATCACTGTTGCTGTCTTCAAGACTGTCGAGCTTCAGCACGCGGGCCAGAGCGCCGAACAGCAGGCCCGGATGGATCGGCTTGGCGACATAGGTGTCCATGCCGGCGGCAAGGCAGCGCCGGACCTCCTCTGCCGTTGCAGCCGCCGTGGCGGCAACGATGGGAATGTCCGACAGCGGCGGGTCGAGGGCGCGAATGCGGCGGGTCGCTTCCAGCCCGTCCATCACCGGCATGTTCATGTCCATTAGTACCGCGTCGAAGGTGCCGGGCGGCTCGGCCTCCAACGCCGCAAGCGCGGCGGCACCGTCCGGGACGATTTTCACACTATGACCTTCGGCCTCAAGCAGGCCGCGGGCGACCTGCTGGTTCACCAGATTGTCCTCGGCGACGAGCAGAGTGAGCGGCGGCAGCGTTTGGGCGCTTGCCGGCAGATCGCGGTTGTCCGGCATCGCACCGTCGGCGAGCGGGATCTCGAACCAGAAAGTGCTGCCTTCACCGGGGACGCTGTCGACGCCGATCTGGCCTCCCATCAGTTCCACGATCTGCTTGCAGATGGCGAGCCCAAGCCCGGTGCCGCCATATTGCCGGGCTGTTGAGCTGTCCGCCTGGCTGAATTCCTGGAAAAGCCGGTCGACCTTGTCCTGCGGGATGCCGACGCCGGTATCGGTGACGCTGAACCGGTAGCTGCCTTCCGTCCAGGCCGGGCTGACGGAGACGGTGACGCCGCCTGTTTCAGTGAATTTCAGGGCGTTACCGACCAGGTTCAGCAGCACCTGGCGCAGCCGGGCTGAATCGCCCTTCAGGTAACGCGGGCAGTTCTCGTCCACATCGGCCTGGAAGGTGAGGCCTTTTTCCTCCGCCCGGCCCTGCATCAGGGCGAGGGAGCCATCCACCATACGGTGGAGGTCGAAATCCAGCAGTTCGAGATCGAGTTTGCCGGCTTCCAGTTTTGAGAAATCAAGGATGCCGTTCAGCAGGTGCATCAGCCCTTCGGCGCTTTCCAGTACCGTCTCGGCGAAATGTTTTTCCTCAGTGCCGAGAGGGCGGCGCAGCAGCAACCGGGTCATGCCGATGACGCCGTTCATCGGGGTGCGGATCTCGTGGCTCATCATGGCCAGAAAGTCCGACTTCGCCTTGGCGGCGGCCTCGGCGCTGTCTCGCGCTTCGCGCACCTCGTTCATGACGTCCCGGAACACCAGCAGGGAGCGGGCCATGCCGCCGATCTCGTCGCCCCTGGTCCGATCGCGCGAGTCGACGGCGACGGAGCGGTCACCGGAGGCGAGCGATATGGTGCCCTTGGCGAGCCGGTTCAGCGGTCTGATGATGTTGCGGGCCAGCAGGCCGGCGACGATCAGGGAGACCACCAGAACGCCGCCGAGGATGTAGCTCGTTAGCAGTTTGGTATCGTTGACGCTCTGTTCGGCGGCGAGCCAGAAGCGGTACCCGTCCTCGGCGGCGGTCTGTACCAGGATGTCGAGATTGACCTTCAGCCGTTCCGCGATGATGTCCCTCTGGGGCTTCATGGCCGGATCGGTCCGCGCGGTATGGGCAGCGTCCCACCAAGCTTCGAAGTCCATGCGCAGGGCCTCGGCCAGCTCCAGTGTTCGTTCCGACATCCGGCGATCCGAGGCGACTTCAAGATCGATGAAGAAATCTTCGCGCAGGCGGCCAAGGCGCTCTTCCGACGAGGCACCTGTAAGCCGTTCCTCCAGCTCCAGGACCAGGAAGTTGGTTTGGGCGGAGCGGGCGAAATTGATCGATTGCAGCGGCCGGTCATACATCGCCTTGGCGATGTCGCCGAGCGACCATGTGGCAAAGAAGCTGGTCCCCGCGAGAGCGCCGGCGGCTAGTACGGCTACCAGAAACGCGCCGATCAGTTTGAGGCGGAGAGACATCGCGTGCCGGTTATTCGGTTACGGTGATCTTCATGCGCATCCGTGGGTGGATCCGGCAGCGGACATCGACGATGCCGAGTTTCTCCAAGACAACGTCCCGCTTCTCGCCAGGCGGCTGCAGCCCGATATCGAAGTCGGCGCCCTCAGTCTCCGAATAGACGTTGTGTCCGTAGAAATCGTCGTTCACGAAACGCACCATGTCGCCTTTTTTCACGGTGACATCATCGGGTGTGAAATTTCGGCCCTTCTGGCTGATTGTCGCGGCCGGGTCCGCTGCGATGGCGATCATCGTCCCGGACGTGCCGAGGAGAACGGCCGCCGAAAGCATGACGCGAAGCAATCCTGGAAGAGACATCAAATCGTCCACTTCAATTTCTGAATACATGACTATATCGGAAGTAAGGATAATTAATCAGCTTTCATCGGCGCAATTACCAGTGAAACCACGTTATCCGAACCTCACAAATAGGCGATTCAACTCCAGCCGATGGAAGGTTTCGGCCTGCGGGCCGTGGTCTGGGCCGAAATAAAGGCCAAGTTTGGCACAATGCTGGAAGAAACCAGGGCCGGGCAGACCGTCCCGGGCTTTCGAGATTGCAGCCGCGGCGCGCAACGGCTGGCCGATCCGGTGGTCGCGTGCCGTCAGGTCCTCGAGCGCCTCGGTCAGGCGATGGATGCGGTAGCGTCCGGCGATGCCGGCCGCTACCGCGAGTTCCGCATAGGTGATCGTCTGCTGCGCCCGGGCCTGTTCTTCAAGCGCCTCAATCATGCGCGCGAACCAGGGTTCATGGTCGTGACGTCCGGCGCCTTGTGCATCGCTCATCGGGGCTTCGGGCTCCAGTGTACAACGGGCGTGCGGTCAGTTTTGCCCTGACAGGCCCGGCATTCTTCAGTAAAGGGTGTCCCATAAATCAAGGGACTCCAAAATGAAAGCCTTCCGGGCATCGCTCTTTAACGCTCTTTTCTACACGCTCACGCCAATTGTCGGCCTGTTGCTTTTGCCGGCCTGTCTCGGACCGCGAAGCTGGGTTTGCGCCGTCAGGGATGCCTGGTCCAGAAGTGTCATTGCACTGCTCGGCCTAGTGGTGGGATTGCGCTGGCGCCTGACTGGTGCGGAACGGATGCCGGATGGCCCGGTATTGATCGCCTGCAAGCACCAGTCCGCCTGGGAGACGATCGCGCTGCAGCTGTTCTGCCGGGACCCTGCCATCGTGCTGAAGCAGGAACTGCTGAAACTGCCGGTGATCGGCTGGTATCTCCGACGCGTCGGCATGGTCCCGATCGACCGGTCAGCCGGTGCCGGTGCGCTGAAGCTGATGGTCAAGGCGGCGGAGGAGCGGGTTGCCGAAGGCCGGCCGGTGGTGATCTTCCCGCAGGGCACCCGCGTCGCACCGGGAACGGAGCAGGCCTATCATCCGGGTGTCTACGCGCTTTACCGTGCGCTGAATGTTCCGGTGGTGCCTATTGCCCTCAATTCCGGTCAGTTCTGGGCCCGCGTGAGCTTCATGAAATATCCGGGCGTGATCGACGTTCATGTGCTGGAGCCGATCCCGCCGGGGCTTGACCGGAAGAGCTTCATGGCCCGGCTCGAAGAGGTCATCGAAACCGAGACCGGCAAGCTGGAAAGCGCGGCCGCTACTTGATCGTCATCTTCAGGATCTGGACGTTAAGCAGATCCTCCTTGGGGATGATCTCGCGGAGACGAACCCAGAGTCCGTCCCGGATCCTGTTGATACCCTCGAACCCGTTCAGTTCTTGCTCGGTCAGGCTGCTGGCGAAGATGATCACCTTGTCCCGAAGGCGTGGTTCAAGCGCGGTCACCCGGATCTGGGCCGCCGGGTCTTTCAGCTCCAACGCGATGCTGAGCAGCATGAAGACCGGATAATGCCGTTCGGTCTGCAAATTGATAACGAATTCTTCAAGCTGAAAATTAACGGCGTCCGGGGGAGAAGCTGCGAATGTCGGCGGCGCTTCATTCAGAAAGGGCTCTTCTTTCGGCTCGCTGCTCGCGTTCGCCATGTCGTTTTTCTTCTGGGTTCCGAGCGGGTCGAACCCCGGAATCAGCCCGAACATCACAGCCCCCATTCCGGCACCGACGATGAGCATCAGCGGCAGGGTGACGAATATGATGAGTTTCTTCACGGGGCTCGCTCCATTCTGGCCGGGACCGTTATTGCTTATGGACTAGCAGCTATCCTATTTGAATGAACAGTATTTCCGCTGCAATCCTCTGGAGTTTCGATCCTATGATACTGTTGCGGGCCGAGGGAGTGGGGGGATAATGCAGGATAAGGAAGCGCGCGAGTGGCTGGATTTTTTCGCGAAACAGCCCCACGAGCGGCTGACTCAGGAGTCAGCGGGCGATGTTCCGAAGGTTGCATCATTCGTGATCGATCTTGTCGATGACCGGTTCGTCATTACCTTCCGGTTCGAGGACGGACGGGAGCGCGCGATATCGCTCAATGACGATCTCGCGCTTTATCTCCGGGAATATCTTACGACAGGCCTGATGGAACGCGCGGCGCGCGGCCGGCCGCTCTAGCGGCCGACAGCGTAGCCCTGCATGCCGCGCGGATTGGCGGCGGCCCGCAACATGTCGCCATCCTTGGCGGCCGCTGTCAGGCGGCCTTCGGACCAGGGGTCGCCGACCTCCAGATCGTGTCCCCGGCGGCGCAGTTCGGCATAAGTCTCCGCAGGGAACCGGTCCTCGAGCACCAGGCGTTTGTTGACCCGGCCGCGCGGCCAGAACGAGCTCGGGAAATGCTCATTGTGGAAAGCCGGGCAATCGATGGATTCCTGCAGGTTCATGCCATGGTCCGCATGATGCAGGAACAGCAGCAGAGACCACTGGTCCTGCTGGTCTCCGCCCGGCGTGCCGAACGGCATGTAGGCCTCGCCGTCACGCAGCGCGAAGGAGGGCGACAGCGTGGTGCGTGGGCGTTTGCCCGGCGCCAGTGTGGAAGGCGAGCCTTCCTCGAGCCAGAACATCTGCGCCCGGTTACCAAGGCAGAAGCCGAGTTCCGGAATGATCGGCGAGCTTTGCAGCCAGCCGCCGCTCGGCGTGGCCGAGACCATGTTGCCGTCCTTGTCGACAATGTCGATATGGACCGTGTCGCCCCGGGCCTCTCCCATCTTGCCGACGGTCGGCTCACCAACGCCCATGCCGGCGCCGGAAATATCCTGCGCATGCGGCAGCAGTGAGTGGGAGATGTTGTTGCTGTAACCCTTGATGGTGCCGGCAATGAAGGCGTCGGAGGCATCTTTCCCCAGAAGAGCCCGGCGGCTTTCCGCATAGGCGTCGCTGAGCAGCGTTTCCATCGGCACGTCAACGAAGTTCGGATCGCCGTAGTAAGCTTCGCGGTCAGCGTAAGAGAGCTTTGAGGTTTCGGTCACCGCGTGGACAAAATCCGGTCCGGTCGGGTCCATGTCGGCGATGCCCATGGCTTTCAGCAGTGAGAGTTGCTGCAGCATCACTGGGCCCTGGCTCCAGGCGCCGCACTTCGCGACGGTGAACCGGCCATAGTCGTAGGTCAGCGGATCTTCATACGTAGCCGACCAGTCTGCGAGATCGTCTCCGGTCAGCAGCGCTTTATGGCGCCGTCCGGTCGCGTCCATGTAGGCATCCTGGCAGAACCGGTCGATGGTTTCCGCGATCCAGCCGCGATACCAGATATCCCGTGCCCGGTCGATCTGGGCCTCGCGGCTGCCGCCGCCTGTTTCCGCTTCGCGCACGATCCGCTCGTAGGTATCGGCCAGCTTCGGGTTGGAGAACAGCGTGCCCGGATTTGGCGCCTTGCCGTCTTTCAGATAGATCGCAGCAGAGGTCGTCCATTCGGTTTCGAAAAGCCCGCGCACTGTCTCGACCGTGTCGGTGATTTTCGAGACCACGGGGTAGCCGTTGCGGGCATAGCCGATGGCATATTCCAAGACATCGCCGAGGCCCATGGTGCCATGGTCGCGCAACATCAGCATCCAGGTGTCGAAGGCGCCGGGTGTCACGGCGGCAAGCAGGCCGCTGCCTGGGATCAGATCGAGGCCAAGATCGCGGATTGCCGGGATCGTCGCGGCTTTTGGCGCCGGTCCCTGGCCACAGATCACCTGCGTCCGGTTTTCTTTTGCGCTGTGCATGATCAGCGGCAGATCGCCGCCCGGGCCGTTCAGGTGTGGCTCGACGATCTGCAGCACGAACCCTGCGGCAACCGCCGCGTCGAACGCATTACCGCCGCGCTCAAGGATCGCCATGCCGGCCGAGGAGGCCAGCCAGTGCGTAGAGGCAACGACACCAAAGGTGCCGCGAATTTCGGGTCTGGTGGTAAACATGACTGATCCGCGAGGGTCGGTTGGAATGGGCTGCAACTATAGTCCGGGGATGCCCGCGGGTGCAATTGCGCCAGACTCTATCTTGCATTGTAGTTTTCAGGAAAAAATGCTATATGTTCCGGGATCTCAGAAGAGATGGCCCGTTTTGTGCATATTAATTTTTGTTAATATATCTGCACAAAGCAAGCAGAAGCAGAGGGTTCGATGACTAACGCAGCCGCCGCATTGAGCATTTTGGGTGGGTCCTTCAACGCCGGTAGTGGCGGGACGACCTCAGGTGTTGCCGCGTTTGCAAAGTACAAACGGGATCCGGAAGGCGCGCGTCGTGATTTTTACGAAAGCGCTGCTGTTCAGAAAAACATCAAGAACTTCCAGTCGAGCGCGAACGAGATCAGCTCGCTCGAAGATTTTCTGAAAGACCGGAAGACCCTCGAATTCGTCCTGACAGCCTTTGGCCTGGAAGCGGAACTCAACAATCCGGGCAAGCTGAAGGCGATCATCAACAGCGATCCGGACGATGTGAATTCCTATGCTAACCGACTGGCAGATTCACGTTACGGCGAGCTGGCGAAGTTTCTGAACGTCAAGAACGAAGGCTTCAACAAGCTGAAATCTGCTGAAGCGCAGACCCAGGTCATTGACGATTACCTCACCAATGCGTTCGAAGTTTCGATCGGGTTCGAGAACCCGGCGGCGCGCGAGGCCGTGTTTTTCCTGCGGCGCATCAATGAAATTGATAGCGCGCTCGAAATTCTTGGTGATTTGCCCCTGCGGAATATTGTGACGACGGCCCTCGGTTTGCCGGCGCAGATCGCTAATCAATCCGTGCTGAAGCAGCAATCCTTGATCGATGCGAAACTCGATTTTGACAGACTGAATACATTGGATCGGGACGAGGAGAATGCCTCCAAGACCGAGCTCGATCTGGTCAATGACGACCTGAGCTCCGTCAAAAAAGGGCTTGCCGCTGTCACGAACGCCAGCCTTGAGTTGTCGACCTTGCAGGATCAGCTCGAAGATCTTCGCATTCACTTGCAGGACATCGATAATATTACTGATCCGGCCGGGGTTCTTGCGGACGAAATTCCTGTTCAGGAAGCCGCCATACCGGAGCTGATCCGCCAGCAGGGATTGATCGCGGCAGCCGAAAAAGCGCTGATTAATACCGACCCGAACCTGACCCGGATCAATGCGATATTCAAAGAAGCGGCCGGGGTCGAGACGCAGGAAGAACTTGACGCCCTGAAGAGCGAGTTTGATCGGCTGGTGACCGAAATCACCAGTGCGGACGGCTTTATCAAAGGTTCGAATTACAGCGACAGTACTGCCGGTACGACCGAGAATTTGTTCTTGCCGTCAGGTGATGGGGGGAGCGGTATCGATGCCCTGCCGTCGGCCAAGACGACGACGGTGGTGAAGTCGGATGGCACAGGGGTTGTGACCAGCTCGCTTGATCTTTCCAGTTTTCTGACGAATCTGGATAATAGCAACGCGGCTTTTCAGGCAATCAATCTCGGGTCTTTGTCTGCGGATATTGCGGCGGCCAAGGTTGATTTTGAGGCTGTGGAAACTGATTTCAAATCTGCGCAAGTTTATAACGGTGTCAATGCATCCAGTTTTGCTGGCAGCGTGAGCAGTGTGAATTTCGGTTACTCCCTGAACACGCAGGCGCTGTCCCAAGGAATCTCGGCAGTAGATGATGGGCTCACGCGCCTTTCGAAAGCAGCGGCAGTGATCTCTGAGATTCGGACGCTGGCATTTGATGCCCAAGCCGATGATGCCGATATTGACGAATTGAATACAGCTTATGGTGGGAAACTCGAAGAGCTGGCATCCCTGATCAACGATGCAGGGACGGCGACCGACGGAACGAACACGTTTACGTTCGACAATCTGTTGACCGGCGGCACGATCAGCTACGAAGCCGATGCAGCCTCCGGGAAGAGTATCGATGCGCGTGGCGGTTCTCTGGATACCGTGATTCTCGGAGCGCTTCCCACTACTCTTAGCGCTGCAAATGCGAATGGTATTCTGAGCGATATCGATACGACGGTGACGGATTCCCTTTCCGAGTTGAAAGACAATCTTGTCACGGATCGAAAAGTCTTTGCCTTTGCGGCGAATGTCGCGGATCCGCTGGGGTCTATCGATGCTGAAATTCGGCAGATCAGTGGTGACCTTGACGGGATCATTGAGCGTGCCGGTGAGAGCGGGGACAACCTGCTCAAGGAATTCGGCCGTGATCTTAAAATCGCTCTTGGAACGCTGAGCACGACAATCACTGTCGACGCGCAAGGTGGCTTCAAGGAAGATTTCAAGAACGCCCTGAGTTCACTCCAGTATGTCGCTGTCAGCGGCGGGGTGGCGGCATCGCGCGAGAGTATTCTTAACGACGCCCTGTTTTCTGTGGGCTCGACCCTCAGCCGGATTAACGCCGAGAAGTTCACGCTGAACATCCAGAATTCGATTCTGGGCGAGAAAAAATCTTCGCTTACCAATACGAGCGGGTCGGCGGAGTCCCTCGATTTTCTGAAGCCGCTTGAGAACACGAACTATGCGATCAAGTTCATCGAGCAGTATTTGATAAAGAAAGACCTCGAAGCGATCGGCGGCAGCACCACTGCGCAGCCCAAGAACGCATCTCTGGTCGGCCTGTTCCAAGATATCAGCGGCGGTGGCGGTCTGCTCAATCTGCTCAGCTAGACCGCCAGGTCAGTTGACGGAGATTAAGTTCCTGCTGTCAGCGGCGCGTTCAGGCGACGCAGGGTCGCAATAACGCTGAGTGCCGTGATCTTGCCCGTCTTCGGGTTTTCTTCCGTCGGAATATTCTCGATCGTCATGGTGAAGCGCGCGCTGTCCGCCTCGACCCTGATCGTGTGGGTGTTGCGGGTGACGGACGGATCAGCCCAGATTTCCACGCTGGTCCGGTCCGGGCCAATGCCGGCTAGGCTGAGCGCTGCCGCGACATTGACATTGGCCGGGAAGCCCTTGGCGGCGGCCCTGGCATTTCCCTCGAAAACTTTCTTTGCCTCGGTCAATCCTTCGACAGAGATGTCATTCTCGACGAGATAAGGGGCGCCGCCGAGCCCGCGCGGCGGCTTGCGGGTCTCCAGCGTCACGGATTCGATAGTACCCTCCGCAGCGGCGCGTACAGCGTCCAGCCCGATCAGGGCGCCTGTTGGCAGAATGAGCCGGGCGCCGGTCTCGTTCGCTTTCTCAACAAGCTCCATGTGGTTGAGCAGGGCTCCTATGCTGACCGGCACGAAGATCCGTCCCTTGGAGATCGCTGCTTCCGCGACTATTGGGAATACCGAAGCCGGAGCGCTCTCGACGACGACATCGCAGGTATCGGCCAGGGCTTCCAGTGATACGACAGGTGCGCTGGCGCCGATGGACGCCAGATTTTCCTGGGCCTTTTCTACATTGCGGGCAGAAACGGCGCCGAGTTCGAGGCCGGGCAGGCGGCCGTCGGTGATTGCGCGGGCCAGTGTCAGGCCGATTGCACCCAGTCCGCCGATGCCGACTTTCATGTTTTCAGCCATTTCTGTTTCCTTCGTTCCTGGATTGCGCGATGAGTTCGTCACCCTTCTGTAGCGGAAAATCCCGACGGGTCAAACGGCGGCGGCAATCTGCTGCCGCTGGACGGCGATACCGGGCCGGGTATAGTGGGGCGCCAGTCGAATGGGAGCACAATGAGACCGTTTCAATTCCTGATGCTTGTGGTCTTGGCCGTCTTGGCGCTGCTCACGCGTCCAAACGAAGTCCGGACACAAGAGCTTTCCTGTATTACGGTTTCCATAATCGTACCGTCAGCGGTCGGCTCTGCCGGCGATCTGGTTGGCCGCGCCGTTGCGGATGCGGCAACGAAGCTTGGGGGCTCCGCCTTCCGGGTCCGCAACCGGCCCCGGGATATTGCCCGCCAGTTGATCGAGGATGCGGCGCCTAACGGCTGTACTCTGATGCTCGATACCCAGATTCAGGTCGCATTCGAGGTTCTGGGTAAAGGCAAGACCGATTGGCGCGAATTCAAGCCGATAGCCCTGTTGACGCGGACGCCGATGGCAATCGTATTGTCGGCCGGAGGGCCGCCTCCCGCCGCTCCGAAGGGTGAGAAACCGGAGCCGCCAAGTTTTTCCGGCATTGTTGCCCAACTTCGCGAGAAGCCTGAGAGCGTTACTTTCGCCCTCGTTGAGGACCCGCTTGAACAATTACTGTTTCTGAGGATGGAGGAGTCGCTCGGTGTGCGTTTTCGGATCCGCAGCTATCCCAGCGGCATATCGCGCTATCGGGAGTTGGTGAGTGGTCCGGCGGGTCTGGCGGGATTTGTTTCTCTCAAGGCTGCGGCGGCGCGGATCAAAGAGACGCAGTTGCATGTGCTCGCGGTCAGTGGAGCGTTTGAGCCGGGCATGCTGGCCGGTGTACCCACGATTGGATCCGAGGCGGGAGGGCTGACATTCGGGATCGATCACGGGCTCTTCGGGCCACGCGATATGCCAAACGATATCGTCAAAAGCCTTACCGAAATTATGCAGAAGGTCATGGAAACTCGCGGCGTTCTGGCGGACCTGCACAATGAATACGGAACTGAGGCGGCCTTAATCACCGGTGACGGATTTGCACGATATCTTGAAAATCTTGCAGCCGATTGGGGTGAAATGATTCAACGCCAGAATAACGGCGGGCGCCTGGGACAAAAAAGCTGAGGGCGAAAGACTTCGTTGAATCAATATGCCTGGCCACTGGGCGAATTATTTTACTTTATGCACGTTCCAATGGAATGCCCACGGCAACGTTTGTGAACAGTTGACAGATGGCAGGGTATTCATAGGGTGTCAGCCACAAGATGGGCGCGCTTCTGGTGCGCCTGGAAGGTTTCGAGCACCGTCCGTCCGGTCGGTGTGCCTTAAGGGAGAATAAAATGAAGCTCAAGACAGCACTCTTCGCGGCTCTTGCGACAGCGTCAGTTGCTTTTGCCGGCGCGTCGGCCGTCCAGGCCGCGGATCTGTCCTGCCGTACAGCCAAACTGATCGTGCCGTGGGGCGCGGGCGGTGGCACCGATGTCATCTTCCGTCAGTTCGTCGAAGCGGCGAACGAAGCCGGCGCAAAGCCGAAGCTGCAGGTCGTCAATATCGGTGGCCAGGGCGGCAACAAGGGTGCCAAGGAAGCCCGTAAGGCGAAGCCGGACGGTTGCACCCTGTTCGCCATTCACCAGAGCGCGCTGACCAGCTTCTTCAACGGCCGGGTCGACTTCACCTGGGATGCGTTCGAGCCGGTCGCCCTGCTGACCCGGACCCCTGCCATCATCGGCGCCAGCCCGGACGTGCCGTACAACAACATCAAGGAACTGGTCGCAGCCGCCAAAAAGGCGCCGGGCTCGGTGACCGCGGGCGGTACGCTCGGCTCCACCAGCCACTTCATCTTCCTGCTCCTCGAAGATGCTGCGGGCGTGAAGTTCAAGCACGTTTCCTATGACGGTACCCGTCAGCGGATGACCGCTCTTCTGGCCAAGAACATCGATATCGGTGAAATCAACCTTGCCTCGGCAAAGAAGTACATCCAGACCAACGAGCTGAAGGCGCTTGGTATCACTACGCCGGAGCGGAACTCGGAAATCCCGGATGTCATGACCCTGAAAGAACAGGGCTACAACCTGATCTATGGTACGGACCGCGGTGTAGTTCTGCCGAAGGGCGTCAGCCAGGACGTGATCAATCACTACGCCGAAGTCTTCAAGAAAGCGGCTGCCGATCCGAAAGTGGTCGCAGCGATGACCGCCAAGGGCACGACCGTGAACTATCTCGGCCCGAAAGAGTACACGGGCTACTTCGAAAAGACCTTCGCGGACTGGAAACGGATCGCGATTGAAGTTGGACTTTACAAGGGCGACTGATTAATCAGCCCGACGCGCGGCGGCTCCCGTTCCCCGGGGGCCGCCGTTTGCGTTTAACGATAAGGAATGTGGAGGAACGCCGGTGGCGCGCTTGAATCGCGATACGTTGATTGCTTTGCTGCTTCTGGTCTTTTGCGGTGTCATGATTTCCGCGAGCCTGGACATCGAAGAGACAAATTACGGGACAATGCAGTCGAGCGTCTGGCCCCAGGTCGTGCTCGGCGTGTTGACGGTCTTTTGTCTCGCAATGCTCGGGCAGAGTGTGCTCAAGCCATCCGTTGTCAAAACGGAGAACGGCGGCGGGAGCAGTGGTCTCGGTCGGTACCGTAACGCGATTACCGTCTATGTCCTGTTCTTCCTCTTCCTCGTGACCTTGCCCTATCTCGGCATGCTGCTTGGCGGCATCGGCTTCGTCTTTCTCGCTCTGACGCTTCTGGGTGAGCCGGAGCTGAAACGTGTGCCGCTTCATCTGGCCGTTGCCGTTGGAACGGTGGGGCTGATGTGGTCCATCTTTACCTTCGGTCTCGGCGTTCTGCTGCCGGACGGCGAACTCTTGCAGCTGAATTAGGACGAGCGCGATGATCGAAACACTTATGTATGCTTTCGCCGATGTCTTCGCGCCATGGAACCTGGCACTGATGACGATCGGCGTCACCGCGGGCCTGATTGCCGGCGCGATCCCGGGTTTCACCATTGCGATGGCTGTCGTTCTGACCCTGCCTTTCACCTTCGGGCTGAGCCCGGTCGAAGGGCTGTCGACGATGATCGGTGTCTTTGTCGGCGGCCTGTCCGGTGGTTTGATGTCCGGCATGCTGACCGGTATTCCCGGCACACCATCCTCCATTGCCACGACTTTTGACGGATTCCCGATGGCGCGGAACGGGAAGCCCGGCCTCGCACTTGGCCTCGGCGTCTGGTCTTCGTTCTTCGGCGGGATCTTCAGCGCCGTTCTGCTGGTGACCCTGGCGCCGCGTCTGGCCGTAATCGGCCTTGAGTTCGGTCCCTGGGACTATTTTTCTCTCGTGCTCTTTGCTCTGACCATCACCGCGAGCCTCTCCGGCGAGAATCTGGTCAAGGGCATGATCGCCGGTGCGCTGGGTCTTTTCATCGCGACGATAGGCGAGGACGAAGTGAATGGCGTGGCGCGTTTCAGCTTCGGCATCGATGATCTTGAATCCGGCTTCACCTTCCTGCCGGTTCTGATTGGCCTTTTTGCGTTCAGCCAGCTGTTGTCCGACTTGCAGGACCGGGTGAAGGCACGGCAGCCATTGATGGATGCGTCGGGCGCCGATGCCCGGATCCGGATTGAGCATCTGAAGGCGATCAGGATGGTGTTCGCCCGCTGGACCAACCTGCTCCGGTCGTCCGTCATTGGCGTATTTACGGGAGTACTTCCCGCCGCCGGTGGCTCGATCTCCAATATTCTGGCCTATGACCAGGCTAAGAAGGCGTCGAAGACACCGGAGAAGTTCGGCACGGGTACTCCCGATGGCATTATCGCGCCTGAAAGCGCGAACAATGCGACGGCCGGCGGAGCCCTGATCACCATGATGGCGCTCGGCATTCCCGGTGACATCATCACCGCCGTGATGCTCGGAGCCCTGCTGATCCATAATGTTCAGCCAAGCCCGACTTTCATCTCCGACAATCCGGATCTGGCCTACGCGATCTTTGTCGCGTTCTTCCTGGCCCACTTCATCATGATCGCCATGCAGTCGGTGACTCTGCGGCTGTTTGTGATGGTGACGCGAATTCCGATGTATCTACTGGCCTCCGTGATCCTGGCCTATTGTGCTATTGGCGTCTTTGCCCTGAACAACATTACCTACGATATCTGGGTGCTGTTCTTCTTCGGGATCATCGGCTACGTGATGCGGCAGCTCGGCTTCCCGCTGGCACCGATTATTCTCGGTGTGGTTCTGGGGCATGTCGCCGAGCTCAACCTGTCACGCTCGCTGGCGATCGACAGCGATCTGATGCTGTTCTTGACCCGGCCGTGGTCGCTGTTTTTCCTGCTTGTGTCAGTCTTCTCCATCGGCTTCCCCTGGTACCAGAAAGCACGGACAACCAAAGCTTGGACCCTAGCCTACATCCCGGTCCTGCTCGCTGCGGTTTCGGTTCCGCTCTTCATGATGGAGGGCTTTGTGCGGCCGATTATCGGAGTAGCGTTGCTGGCACTTTCCGCCTATCTTCTGTGGCGAAGTGCAGCGTCCGGATGGAAAGTGGCACCCACGGGTGATCATGAAGTCCATCTTGAGGAGACCTGACCAAGGCACGCCACCTCCGCCATGGAGACGGCCCTGGGTCGATAAAGTTCCCCCGGACGCGGGCACAGATGAATTCGTGCCCCGTCCGGGGCAATGCGCAACCACATTTTTGCCAAGGTGACGTCGTGGAAATCCGCAATCCCTATCTTATGTTTCTGGGCGATGCGCCCGATCAGCTCGCAGCCAAGACCGCCAATGGCGTCAAGGTCTGGCGCGAGGACTGGTGCGTCGGCCAGTTCCGTCTGCCGGGTTGTAAGGCAGATCTGAAGCTTCCCGACATGACCATCGAGGAAGCCGCCGAGGCCGGCGTGAAGACCGTGATCCTCGGTGTCGCCAACCGCGGTGGGTTTATGCCGGATACCTGGTTGGTCGAATTGGAAAAAGCGCTCGATCTCGGTATGGAGATCGCCAGCGGACTGCACACCCGCATCAGCACTATTCCGTCACTGGCGGCAAAGGCGAAGGAAAAGGGCCTCGGCCTTTATGACGTGCGCCATCCGACCGGCAATTTCTCGGTCGCGAACGGCAAGAAGCGCACCGGCAAGCGTCTGCTTCCGGTCGGCACGGACTGCTCCGTCGGCAAGATGTTCACCGCGCTCGCCATCGAGCGGGAACTGCACAACCGCGATGTGAAGGCGACCTTCCGCGCGACTGGCCAGACCGGGATCTTCATCGCCGGCTCCGGTGTCTCGGTCGATGCGGTCGTCGCCGACTTTATTTCCGGTGCGGTCGAAGAGCTGGCACCGGCCAACGATGCGGATCACTGGGATCTGGTCGAAGGTCAGGGCTCTCTGTTCCACGCTTCCTATGCAGGCGTCACCATGGGACTGATCCACGGCGCCCAGCCGGATGCGCTCGTGCTCTGCCACGAAGCCAACCGTCCGCACATGCGCGGTCTGCCGGAATACTCGGTTCCGAGCCTGACCGAGTGCATTCCGTACTATCTGCAGGCTGCCCGCCTGACGAACCCGGACGCCCAGTTCGTTGGCGTTTGCGTGAATACCTCCAGTCTGGACGACAAGGCTGCCGAGGAATTCCTGAAGAAGGCCAGCGACGAAACGGGCCTGCCTGCTGTGGATCCGATCCGCAACGGTGTTGGTGCCATCGTCGATAACATGCCGCTCTAGGCCTATCTGAACTCAGAGGAGCAATCGATGTACAGGTCGGTTACCGTCCGTCGCGAAAGCTGGCCGCTGCAGGGTGTTTTCCGGATATCCCGGGGCGCCCGGACAGAGTCGGAAGTCATTGTGGTGGAAATTGCCGGCGACGATGTCGCCGGCATGGGAGAATGCTTTCCCTACAAGCGCTATGGCGAGACTCTGGATAGCGTAGCGGCCCAGATCGAGTCCGTGGCGGGAGAGCTTGCCAACGGTATGGACCGTGCCGGCCTGGCGGCGGCGCTCGCGCCGGGTGCAGCCCGCAATGCCATCGATTGCGCTCTTTGGGATCTTGAGGCGAAACAGACCGGCAAGCGGGTCTGGGAGCTTGCCGGTCTGCCCGAACCGAAGCCGGTCACGACCGTCTTCACACTTGGCGTTGACGATCCGGAAGTGATGGGCGCGAAAGCGGCCGAAAACGCGGCACGCCCGGTTTTGAAGCTGAAGATGACCGGCGACGAGAAAGATCTGGAGCGGGTTACCCTGATCCACAAGAACGCCCCAAACGCGAAGCTCGTGGTCGATGCCAATGAAGGCTGGACCGTGGCGCAGTATCAGGAACACGCGCCGAAATTCGCCGAACTCGGTGTGGTCATGATCGAGCAGCCACTGCCTGCAGCTGACGATGAAGGTCTCAAGGGGCTGGATCGCGTCGTACCGGTCTGCGCCGACGAGAGCTGTCACGACAGTAAGACCCTCGATGCGCTGGTCGGCAAATACGACATGATCAACATCAAGCTGGACAAGACCGGTGGTCTGACCGAAGCGCTGGTGTTGCGCGACAAGGCGCTCGAAATGGGCTTCGAGGTCATGGTCGGCTGCATGGTCGGCACCTCGCTCGCCATGGCGCCGGGCGTGCTCGTGGCGCAGGGATGCGCCGTGGTCGATCTCGACGGGCCGCTGCTGCTGGCGAAAGACCGGGAGCCGGGACTGACCTATCAGGGAAGCATCATTCAGCCTCCCGAATTCGGGACCTGGGGCTAGCCTTCCGATGGGCGATCTGCCGGACGTCACGTCCCACTACAGCTCGGACGGGCTGGCGGATCGGCTGATCGCAATCCTTGAAGCATCCGGCATCGACCGGGACAGCATCACCGAAGCGGACCTGCATTCCGTCGATCAGATGCACTTGCGTGGCCGGACGGCGGCGACGGAGTTTCTGGACAGCCTCGACATCAAGGCCGGAGACAAGGTGCTGGATGTCGGCTGCGGTCTGGGCGGACCGGCACGCATGGCCGCGACCCGCTATGGCGCGGATGTCACCGGCATAGATCTGACAGAGGCGTTCTGCGACGGCGCGCGGCAGCTCAATGCTCTGGTCGGGCTGGAAAATATCCGGATCGAGCAGGGCGACGCGCTTGCCATGCCGTTCCCCGACAACAGTTTTGACGTGATCTTCACCCTGCATGTAGCGATGAACATCGCTGACAAGATGGAGCTTTATCGAGAGATCGCCCGGGTCCTGAAACCGGGCGGCCGGTTCGGCCTTTATGACGTTGTTGCCGGATCGGGAGAGCCGATCCATATGCCCGTTCCCTGGGCGACCCTGCCGGAACACAGTCATCTGGTTTCGGCAGAAGAGATTGAAGCGCTGGCGAATGCCGCCGGGCTAGAAACTGAACGATCCGAGGATCAGTCAGCCCTGGTCGAGACCTATCTCGACGATCAGCGCGTGGCACGTCAGCTACGCGCGGAAAAGGGAGAACCGGAACCGCCGACGGGCGCGCCGGTCATCATGGGCGAGTCCTTCGTCCGGAAGCAGAAACACATCTATCGCAATTTGAAGGAGGGCCGGATTGCCGTCCGGCTTGCTATCTTCAAACTGAAAGAAGACTGAAAACCAGATTGCGGCCGCTGCCAAGAGCCGCAACGGGAGGAAATATGAGTACGGACAGCGATGTTATCGCCGAGATCAGGCGTGCCGTTCAGGCATTGTGCGCGGATTTTCCGGGTGAGTACTGGCGGGAAAAAGACCGGGAGCGCGCCTACCCGACGGAATTCGTCCAGGCATTGACCGAGTCCGGGTATCTCGCGGTTCTGATCCCGGAAGAATATGGCGGCAGCGGTCTTTCGATCAGTGCCGCCGCCGCGATCCTCGAGGAAATTCATAAATCCGGCTGCAACGGCGGCGCCTGTCACGCCCAGATGTACATCATGGGCAGCCTGCTTCGGCACGGCAGCGAGGCGCAGAAGCGGCAGTACCTGCCGAAGATCGCCAGCGGTGAGTTGCGCCTGCAGGCTTTTGGCGTGACAGAGCCGACCAGCGGCACCGATACGCTTTCCCTTGCCACCACCGCGGTGAAGAAGGGAAACGACAAATATGTTGTGAACGGACAGAAGGTCTGGACCTCGCGCGCCGAGCACTCTGATCTCATGTTGCTGCTCGCCCGGACCACGCCGAAGGAAGAGGTAAAGAAGCGCACGGACGGCCTGTCCGTCTTCATCGTCGATATGCGCGAGGCGAAAGGTAACGGGCTCGAGATCCGCCCGATCCGCGCGATGGTCAACCATGCGACGACGGAAGTCTTCTTCGACAATCTGGAAATCCCCGCGGAGAACCTGATCGGCGAGGAAGGCAAAGGTTTCCGCTATATCCTCGACGGCATGAACGCGGAACGTATCCTGATTTCGCACGAGAGCATCGGTGACGCTCGCTGGTGCATCGAAAAGGCGACCAACTACGCGAATGAGCGGAAAGTCTTCGGTCGGCCGATCGGACAGAATCAGGCAGTTCAGTTTCCCATCGCGAAAGCCTTTGCGGCAACCGAAGCGGCCGCCCTGATGGCGGAGAAGGCTGCGAAGCTGTTCGAGGCGGGTGAGCCCTGCGGGGCCGAGTCCAACATGGCCAAGCTGCTGACGGCGGAAGCGGCATGGGATGCGGTGGATACCTGCATGCAGACCCATGGCGGCTTTGGTTTCGCCGAGGAATATGACGTCGAGCGTAAATTCCGGGAGATCCGGCTGTACCGCACGGCGCCGATCTCCACCAACATGATCCTGTCCTTCATCGCCGAGCATGTGCTCGGCCTGCCGCGCTCCTACTGAGCGGGGAAGATGTCATGACAAAGCCACTCGACGGCATGCTGGTGCTTTCCATCGATCAGGCGGTGGCGGCACCCTATTGCGCCTCCCGCCTTGCCGATGCCGGCGCCCGCGTGATCAAGATCGAACGCGCTGAAGGAGATTTCGCGCGCGGCTACGACCACGAGATAAAGGGCGAGAGCGCCTTTTTCATGTGGCTGAACCGGGGCAAGGAAAGCCTGGTTGCGGATCTGAAGAACCCGGAGGATCTGGCCCTGCTGCACAGGATCATGGGAAAGGCGGATGTCTTCCTGCAGAACCTGGCGCCAGGCGCGACGGACAGGCTCGGGCTTGGCTCCGACGACCTCCGCAAACGCTACCCGCGGCTGACTACGGTTGATATCAGCGGATACGGGGACGAGGGGCCTTATGCGGAGATGAAGGCCTACGACTTTCTGGTCCAGGCGGAGAGTGGCCTGATCTCGGTCACCGGCTCGAAAGAGGCAATGGGACGGGTCGGTGTCTCGATCTGCGATATCGCCTGCGGCATGTTTGCCCGCACGGCCGTGCTGGAGGCTCTGCTGCTGCGTGCGCGGACCGGCGAGGGCAGCCAGATCAAGCTATCCCTGTTCGGCGGTATGACCGAGTGGATGTCGCCCTGGCTGCTGCATCAGGCCTATGGCGTGCTGAAGGAACAGCGCATCGGTCTCAGTCATCCGGCCATAGCGCCTTACGGGGCCTATGTCTGTGCCGGCGGGGATATGATCCTGATCGCCGTGCAGAATGATAGGGAATGGCGCCGCTTTTGCGCCTCTGTGCTCGGGAGTGAAGAGATCGCGGATGATGAGCGGTTCCGCACGAATACCGACCGGGTAGCCAATCGCGGGGCGATGAACGATGCAATCAACGGAGTCTTCGGCCCGCTGAACCGTGATCGGGTAAAGGAAAAACTCAAGGCGGCGGGGATTGCCTTCGGCGCCATCAACAGCGTCGCTGATGTGCTGGAGCATCCTGCCTTGCGGCGGGTGCCGCTCGAGACACCCGTCGGCACTATCGAAACGGTGGCGCCGCCTGCGCAGTTCGTTGGTGCGGATACGTTCTTTGGGCCCGTGCCGTCACTCGGTCAGCACAGCGATGCGATCCGGGCTGAATTCGCCACCTGAAGGCGGGGTTCTTGGGCTGAAAGCGCTGTGAATTGACGTCGATACAAAAACGCCCGGCTTGTGCCGGGCGTTTTCTTGTTTCGATGTATGCCTGGCTCTAGTCCAGCAACACGCTGGGTAGCCAGAGCGTGATTTCCGGCCAGATAACCACAATCGCGAGACCGATCAGCTGCAGGATGACGAAGGGGATAATGCCCTTATAGATCTCCTGCATCGAGACCATCTCCTTGGCGACGCCCTTCATATAGAAGAGTGCGAAGCCGAAGGGGGGTGTCAGGAACGATGTCTGCAGGTTGATGGCCACGATGATCGCAAACCAGTAGATCACCTGCTGTTGCACAAATTCGAGCTGTGCGTTGTTGGTCGGCACCTCGAGACCGAGATGGGGCGCGAAGGCAGGAGCCATTGTCTGGATGACCGGCGCAAAGACGGGGAGGATGATCAGGGTGATCTCCAGCCAGTCAAAGAAGAAGCCGAGAATAAAGACGACGAACATCAGCATGAACAGTAGAGGCCAGGGCCCGAGCTGAAGCCACTCGATGAACTCGATGATCAGGTCTTCGCCATAGACGTTCCGGAAGATCGTCGAGAAGGCCGTGGCTCCGACGAAGATCAGGAAGATCATCGAGGTGGTCAGGCCGGTCCGGTGAACGACATCCCGTAGCACGTCCCGGGTCAGTGTCCCGTTCGAGACGGCCAGAATCAATGAGCCGAATGCACCGACGCCCGCGGCTTCGGTCGGGGTTGCCCAGCCGGCAAAGATGGAGCCGAGCACCAGCGTGATCAGGAAAATCGGCGGCACGAAGCCTTTCAGGACACCGCCCAGATAACTGTCGCCTTCCATCCGGCCGATGATCATCGAGATACCGAAGACCATCAGAAATCCGATCAGGCCCCAGTTGAAGATATCCGCGAGATGGCTCTGCTCCATGAAGTAGCAGAAGCCGATTGCGATCACACTGAAGCCAAAGAACTTGGCGATATTCGCCTTGTTGCTTGGCTCCATCTGGATCGCGTCGTCGGCGATTGCCGGTGCCTTTTCAGGCGAGATGATGCCCATGGTCACGATGTAGGCGACATAAAGACCGGAGAGCACAAGGCCGGGGAAGATCGCGCCGATGAAGAGGTTGCCGACCGAGACCGCGAGCAGGCTGCCCATCAGAACCAGCATGATCGACGGCGGAATGAGAATGCCGAGTGTGGCACTGGCCGCGAGCGTACCGGTGGCGAGCGATCGGTCATATTTCTGCGAGATCATCGTCGGCAGCGCCATCAGCGTCATCATGACAACCGAGGCGCCGATGATGCCTGTGGTTGCGGCCATGATGGTGCCCATGACCGTCACCGCGAGCGCGAGCGCTCCCGGGACCCGCCGGAACAGCACCTGCAGAATGTGCAGCAGATCCTCGGCCACCCTCGACCGTTCCAGCATGGTGCCCATGAAGACGAAACAGGGTATCGCGACCAGGATCGGGTTCTGGATCGCGCCCGATGCGCCGTCGCCGCCCCAGATCCGTTGAATGACCTGGAAAAAGACCGCGAAATCGAGCACATCAAGCCAGATTCCCAGTGCGCCGAACCCGACGGCAACCCCGCCAAGCGCGAACGCGACGGGAAGCCCTGTGAACAGCATCAGCGCCAGGGCGAGAAACATGTACGCCCCTATGAATTCGTACATGTGGTCGTATAGAGCTTCAAACATCGGTTACCGCGTTGCCCCCCAGGAGATTGCCGGTTTTTCGTTGTTCATTTTTCATTCCGGCCGGTGATGTTCGTAGTTGAAGATTTCGAGCGAATCCCGCGCTTCTTCATGCTCTTCTCGGGACCCGAACAGATAGGCGGCGAGACGGCACAGCGTGGCCACGACTGCCATGCTCAACACAACCACGCCGATGATCATGAAAGACTTGATGACATAGCGCCACGGAATGCCAGTGAGGGATTCCGAGCCTTCACCCTGGTGATAAGAAATCGCCATGAGGATCCAGGACTGCCAGCCGACCAGAAAGAGGAAAGGAACGGCCATGATGAACAGGCCGATAAACTCAAGCCAGGCCTGCTTGCGCGGAGGGATGTGCTCACGGAACACATCGACGCGGACATGGGCGTTGGCGAGATAGCCGAACCCGAAGGTCAACAGCAGAATGACGCCGTGCAAGTGCCACTCGAAGTCCTGCAGGATAGTGGACACCGAATAACCGTATTCGATGGAGAAATCTGAAAAATAGAGCCTGATGAAGTCGACCTTACGGGTGACCACGTCGAACATGATGACGAAGACGAGCGGCAGTATAAGCCAAGCCCCGGCCTGACCCGCCTTGCGCGAGAAGCGATCCAGAACGCTCGCAATACTCAGTGCGGCTTTCATATCTGAAACCTCGATTTCCTAGAGTGGACCGGAATGAGCGGCTGGGCCTGGTTCGCAGGACGCGGTGAGCCGACGTATCCGCTGCGCCCGGCACGGGCACAAAGAAAGAGACGGGAGACTCCGCCCGGAGTCTCCCGCATGTGTTCTGTCTTATTTCAGGTAACCGCGGTCACCCCAGACTTTGTAGCCAGTGTGGAACTTGGTGAAGCTGTCCCAGAGAACTTTCACGTCCGGGTTGGACGCCAGTTCTTCGGCAAGAACCTCGTTCCAGGCGCCACGCAGCTGGTCGAGGACTGAGTCCGGCCAGGTCATGTTTTTCACGCCGTCTTTCTCGTTGGCGATCATCGCTTCGAACTGGGACGCTTCGCCGTCGGCGATCATGTCCGTAATGTTCTTGTCGCAGGAGATCTCAAGCATCGCCTGCTGGCCGTCGGACAGGGCATTCCACTTGTCCATGTTGATCAGCAATTCGTTGGACGTGGACTGCTGATGCCAGCCGGGGAAGTAGTTGTACTTGGCGATCTGATAGAAGCCGTAGGACCGGTCGATCGCCGGCATGGAGAACTCGGTGGCGTCAATGGTGCCACGCTCCAGAGCCGGATAGATGTCGCCGCCCGCAAGCTGCTGGGTCGAAACGCCGAACTTCTGCATCACCTTCGCGCCGATACCGAAGAAGCGCATTTTCAGGCCCTTCAGCTGATCGAGGCTCTTGATCTCCTCGCGGAACCAGCCGGAGGTTTCCGGCGGGATCATGCCGCAGAGCAGGAACTTGATGTTGTCGCGAGCGTAGAGTTCAGTGCCGATCTCCACACCGCCGCCATACTTGAACCAAGCCACGAATTCCGGCGCGGCCGGGCCGAACGGCCAGGTCGACAGGAATGCAAAGGCAGAGTTTTTTCCCTGGTTGGCGCCCGATGTTCCGAAGGCGGAGTCAATCGCGCCCTGGCTCACCGGATCGTAGTAGGCATAACCGCCGGCAAGTGCGCCTGGCTCGAACACCTTGATGTCGAAGTCGCCGTCGGACATACGGTCGATGCCCTTGGAAATGCGGTGCGGCGGCTGGCCGAGAACTTTTACGTTCTGACCGAAAGCAGCATGCATTTTCCAGCGTACTTTCTTGGCTTCGGCATCATTTGAGCCGAGGCCGATGGCGATCGTCGAGGCGATCGCAAGCATGCCGAATGATTTCAGAAAACCCGATTTCATGAACTTCCTCCCTTGTTCAATCCGCTTTCGGACCCGGTTATCCGAGCCTCTTTAGCTTCATTCCACAGTGAAATTTTTTCATCCCCGGACGATATCCGAAGCGTCTTGGTCCCGTGGTGCGCGAAGTATTGCCGTGATTTAACACGCCGTCAAAGCCTTCAATTTCGCAGAGGGCTTGGGGGGCAGGGTTTTTCCGTCAGGAGGAAATGCGTTTGTGTATACGTTATTATGCTTGAATTTCTTGTCTTTTCAGGTCAGTGCACCTGTAAAAGCAGGTTCGGAAGATGCCCCGCATCGGGGATGATAAAGTCCGCCAAAGCGGCCAGTTGCGGCTCTGGGGTGGCGCCCGTGAGGACCCCAATCGTGGCACGGCACCCTGCGGCACGCCCGGCTTCCATGTCCGCCCGGCTATCGCCAACCATGACTGTCTCGTCCGCCGCCATGCCTCCGGTGCGCAGGAAGGCTTCGAGCATATCCGGTGCCGGTTTAGGAGTGTGCCCGCTATCGTAGCCGGCAACGAAATCGACCAGCCCCCTCAGGTCCAGCGCGTCGACCATGTCCCATGCGCCACGTTCGGCATCATTTGTAACGATCGCGATTCGGATGTCCTGTGCGCGAAGAGTGAGGAACAACTCGCGAAGATCGCAGGCAGGAGCTAGATTGCGGGCCGCGTGATCGAGCCAGTAGGCGTCAAGCCAGGCGGCGGTCTCCTCGATTGAGGGCAATGCGGGAACAAGCCGGCACCATAGCGCGGCGACTTCGGTTGCCGTGCCTTGTGCGAGCAAGGTCCCGGGAGCAATCGTACCCTTTTCAGGATCGCCTCCGGCGGCCCGGGTCAGGCTATCGACGTCGGTTTCAATATCATGGGTTACGGCAAGCTGGCGCGCGGCAGACAACAGCCCGGGGAGCCAGGTTCTCTCGAAATCGATCAGCGTGCCGTCTTTGTCGAACAGCACTCCGCGGATGGGCCCGGGCATTGGCGGCTCCATGATTCTGAATGGCAAGGGGGGCTAAGCTCGCCCGGCTCGCATGGATCTGCAAGAGCTGTTTGCAAAGGCGTCAGGCCGTTGGCGGAGGCTGATTAATTGGCCGAAGCGAGAATGCCGGATTTGATCCGTCTTGCGGCTTTTCGCTGTTCCCAGGCGGCAAGCAGGCGGGCTTTGCGATCGTCGAATTCCTGGCGCAGCTGCAGGGCTCTTTTCTCGGCGATCTCCCGCTGCCGGGCCGCTCGTTCGTCACGCAGGGCCTGTTCGATGGCTTGCTGTTCCTTGCGGGCCAGCGCTTTCGCGGTCAGGGCGTCGGCACGATCTGCCGCGCCTGCCGCGAGTGTCAGATTATCTGTGGAGGGATCGGCCATGGTCACGGCTTCGCCCCTGTATGCTTTCTGCTGCAGCTTGGAGACGGCATCCCGGTAGTTTTTGCCGCGCACGCTGTTGCCGGAATGATAGTGCTCGGTCGCATCCCGCCAGGATCCGTGCCGCTCTTTCAACTCGGTCAGGAAGCGGGCCGCATAGTCGGCGTTCTTCAGCGGATCGAAAGCCTCGGCGAGATCCTCGAAGGCGGTGCCGTGGTAGCGCAGGTTGATCTGCATGCATCCGACATCAATGTTCGTGGTACCCTTGGCGAGCAGGCGGCGCACTTCGGCCATGGCGGCGAATACCGTCGGATAATGGCGGCCCTCGCCACCGGAAGTCACCGTCCAGGGCCACGTGTAGCTTTCCTTGCGCTCATCATTCCAGCGTCCGGTTTCCTTGAGGGAGATCGCGAACAGCAGGTGCTTCGGTAGACGATGCTCTTCCTCGGCATGACGGGTCGCATTGGCGCATATCTTGTCCGACGGCCCGAGTGCGTGCGCCTTGGGCGCGGCTAGCAGGCCGAGTGTGGCAATTACAATCGCGGTAAAAATGATCGGCATCGATAGATAGCGCATGGTCTTTCTCCTGTGACCCGGAGATATAAGCAAGGACCGTGCCGATTATTTGATTTGCTGGCTATTCAGCTGCCGCGCGGATGGAGGCCGTGCCGTCCTCGGCCATGCGCCGCGCGGTTTCCGACAGAGCGCTCAGCAGAGCCGCGATGTCCTTCTTCAGCGGTTCGATACCGGCCCGTGGCTCTATCCGCCGCTCGTCCATGTAAAGGGCGCGGTTGATCTCGATCTGCAGGACATGAACACCAACCTCCGGTCGGCCGTAATGCCGGGTTACGAATCCGCCGGCGTAGGGGCTGTTGCGTCGCACGGCGTAGTGCCGCTCCCTGAAGAAGGTCTCGGCTTGTTCGGTAAAAGCCTGAGCGGCGGTCACGCCATGACAGTCACCCAGGACGATATCGATCGGGCGGCGTTCGCTGCGGACATGGCGCACGGCACTGGACGGCATGGAATGCCCGTCGATCAGCAGGCAGAAACCGAATTGTTCGAGCGCTTCAGCGATCAGCCGTTGCAGGGCCCGGTGGTAGGGCGCGTAGTAATTACCGATGCGGTGTGCGGCATCTTCAAAGGAGAGCTTTTGGTCGTAGACCGGCTCGGAATTGGCGACTACGCGAGCAATGGTTCCGAGCCCCGCCGAGATGCGGATGCTGTCGGTTGCGGCGCCGTCGGGCAGCGGATCGGAGAACATGCTTGGGTCCAGCTCGAACGGCTCCCGGTTCACATCGACATAGACCCGGGGGAAAAGAGCCGTCAGCAGAGCCGCCCCGGCCTGATTGGCCCCCTCAAGCACCTGCTCCATGAAGCTGTCTTCAGAAGACCGCAAATCCATCGGGTCGAGCCGGGTGGCGTCCAGCAGATCCTGTGGATAGAGACGGCCGCTGTGCGGTGAGGCGACGACAAGCGGGCTGTTGGCGTGTGCGGGGCGTTCAATCCGGTAAACGCCGGCAATCTCGTCGGGAACCGCCGGAGCCGGATGCGTGGCCACATCGCCAGAGCAGAGGAAACCCGGCTCAATCAGCGTCGAGGCGACATCTTCGAGCCTGTCCCCGGCCGTCGCGTCTCCGACGGCATTCCCTGTCGTTTTATCCGCACTCAAGCGCAGTCTCCCGGACCGGCAAATTTAATCTCACCCTAATATGGAAATGGTAACGGGCAAACCAAGAAGAGGGTCGTATCCTTGGCCGGGCTCATGGTCAGTGACGGCTGCCGGAGCGGTTGCACGAAAGCTGGGCGAAAAACCGTTAAATCAGGTCTTGCAAATCCGAATGCCGCTGGCTATACACACGCCTCCTTCGCGGCGCACTTTTCCCGATGCCGCGACATATAGGGCGCGTAGCTCAGCGGGAGAGCACTACGTTGACATCGTAGGGGTCACTGGTTCAATCCCAGTCGCGCCCACCATCCCTTCCCAAATGAAATCCGCATTCCGTTCCTGCATATCGATTGATCGATCTTGCGGAGCGATATTTACGCCAGCGTCCGCGGCGGAAGTTAATTTTCTCCCAGCCCACAACGGGCAAATGTCATTACAGTGCTGTTCGTTGTAACCATTTCGACCGTTTGAATTTAGAGGAGACGCAGCATGGACCGCTTCACCGGGGGGTGCCTGTGCGGCAATGTCCGGATTGTGGCGTCGGGGCGTCCTTACCGGGTCGGCGTTTGTCACTGTTTGGATTGCCGCAAGCACCATGGGGCGCTGTTTCATGCTTCTGCGATCTTTCCACAGGATGCGGTGACGGTCGACGGTGAGGTGCGCAACTATGAAGGACGGTTTTTCTGTCCCGGCTGCGGCTCGACCGTTTTCGGTCGTAGCGCGGACGAAATCGAAGTGAATCTGGGATCCCTGGACGAACCAGACCAGCTGAAGCCGACCTATGAGCTCTGGTGTGTCCGCCGGGAGGCCTGGTTGCCGCCGTTTCCGGACACCCGACGATACGACCGCGATCGTGACGCCACGGGCCGCTCCGAGGAGTAGGGCGGACGCACTTTGCGAAGGGGCTTTTCCGATGAGCGGCACCCTGAAGGTCGATAAATCCAGCCGAGCGCGCGATCCGCGATGTGACCCGTGAGTGGATTGAGTCCTCCGGGAGTGTTGGGATGAGCCAGCTTTTGTGACTTCAACGCTCCTTAGGGGGCGAGGGGCTTTGTGATGTTAACTCAAGGGAGATGACCGACATTCGAACGAAGTAAGTTGAGATCGGACTTAACCATTTGGGTCACCAATTTGCTGAATTTGATGTATGGCTGCCAGCCGGTGGCGCTCTTGAGGTGTGACGGGTCGCCGATCAATGGGACGGTTTGAGCTTTGCGGACCACGATGGCCGGGTTTTCGGTGATAATCCCGCCGGGATCGATTCCAGCGGCGGTACAAGCGATATCGACGAAATCGTTAATGGAATGGCCAGTTCCGCTGGCTATGACAAACTGATCTGGGCTATCCAGCGAGAGTATTGCCTCCATTGCACGCACATAATCTTCCGCCGCTCCCCAGTCAACAACAGCGCTGAGGTCTCCGAGCTCAATTTCGCAGCCAAGCCCAAGCGCAGCCCTTGCAACACCTAGAGTGATCTTTCTGGAGACGAAGTTTGGCGACCGGAGTGGCGATTCGTGATTGTAGAGAATGCCAGGTGCGCAAAAGAGATCTCGGTGTTTGGAAAAAAATTCACACAGCTGCACCCCCATTTGCTTCGTAAGGGCATAATCCGAAACAGGCCGGAAGGGCGTGTCCTCGTTCTGCGGTGAGACGTCGGGTCTGCCGAAAAGGTGCGATGACCCGGCATAGAAGACACGGGGGCGTTTTGGAAGCGAAGCGGCCACTGTCAGTATGATTTCGAGGCCGACAACGTGAACTGCGAGGCTGCTGCCCAGGATGTTCGGGTCTTTCAGCGTACCGTCTTGCGAGGAATGGTGGTGCGCGGCGAGATAGTAGATGAAGTCGGGCTGCACTGACGTGAGCAGGGCCTTGATGGACGTACGGTCGGTAAGGCTGACCGTCGGCCAGACGCCTGATGCGCTGTCAACAACACGATCTCTTGTAATGCCAATGACACGATGTCTCAAGCTGTTGAGGTGCTGCGTCAGATAGAACCCATCCTGACCGCCGCTGCCGACGATCAGTGAAACGGGTGTATGGTTTTCTGGTCGTTGAGGCATCCGCTTGATCTGCGATCAGACAATTTCGACCTCAGGTAGCGGGAAAATGAATTTCCCGCCATTTTCCCTGAACGCGCGTTCCCTTGCAAGGAATCCGTTTCTGAAATGCCATGGTAAGGCCAGGTAATAGTCGGGTTTTGCCGCCCGGGATTCCTCTTCCGAGATAATGGGAATGCGTGTGCCAGGTGTCCGCGATCCCCATTTGATCTCGTTCCTGTCCGCAATCGCCGGCACGAGATCTGTCGTTATCTCGTAATGCTGGAGCAGGGTGTTCCCCTTGGTCGATGCGCCGTATCCGTGCACAAGTTTCCCTTTTGCCTTGAGCTCGTTGAGCAATGACAAAAGTTCCTGTTTTCGCTTGGCGATCCGGCTGGAGAATGCCTCGAGTGGGGCGTCGGTATCGTATCCTTGCGCAACTTCGCGCTCTCTGACTTCATTCAGCAGGCTGCTTTTGGGGGTGTGGGAAGATGCCAGATGAGCGGCAAACACTCTGAAGCTGCCGCCGTTCGTGTCGTTGAACGTGACATCAATGGCCTGCAACCCGGCATCCGCCAGGATCTTCTCGATTTGCTTGAAGCAATAATATTCGAGGTGCTCATGACAGATCGTGTCGAACGAATTCCGCTCAACCATGGTCGGCATGTAGCTTTGTTCGAACACCCAGATACCGTCTTCATCCAGGATGGAAGCGATGTCACGGGCGAACGCGACGGGGTCCGGCAAATCGTAGAACATTGAAATCGATGTCACGGCTTTGGCTTTAACCGTGCCAGCCAGATCCCGGAAAGTCGCCGCGTTGAAAAAATCGGCGGCTGTCAGGATGTCATCGTCATAGTACGAGCGGAATTGTTCGAGAACCGGATCGATTGCGACGCGTCTGACGCCCGTGCCTCTATAGCTATTCAGCAGGGTCGAATCATTGGAGCCGATATCAAGAACGTAGTCGCCGTCGCCGAGGGAAACTCTCGTCCGCAGGTCTGCGACGAGGGATTCCAGATGTGCCTTCATCGACTCATTCAGGCCGGAACGATAGCCATAGGTATGGCCGAACAGGTCTGACATTTCATAGTCATGGGCTGCCTGAACCAGGCCGCAGTCACGGCAGCGGATGATTGCCAGCGGAGCCGAAGGGTCATCTCCCGTGTCTGCCATGCCGGGGAACAATCCGCATGACGCCAGGTTGCCTAGGTCGAATGACATGTTGAGCTGGGCTGAGCCACAGAGCCTGCAGTGTTTTCTTTCGGCGGCGAGCATTCAACCGTCCTTTTCCATGTTGTATTGATCGTATTGATAGCGCGGTGTGCTGATCCGATTACACAGCTTCCATGCGCACCATTTCACGCACCAGGTCCTCGAATGAGATTTTAGGCTCCCAGCCAAGAACGGCTTTGGCTTTCGAATAGTCACCAAGGAGTTCATCGACTTCCGTCGGGCGAAAATAGACCGGGTCGACATAAATCAATTTGCGTCCGGTCTTCTTGTCGACTCCAATCTCATCGACACCCTCGCCATGCCACTCAATTGAAATGTCGACTTCAGCGAACGCGAAGTCGACAAACTCGCGCACTGTATGCGCCTTGCCGGTGGCCAGCACATAATCATCCGGCGTCGGATGCTGCACGATCCGCCACATGCCTTCGACATAGTCCTCTGCATGGCCCCAGTCCCTCGACGCGTTCAGATTGCCAAGAGCAAGGTCTTTCTGCGTGCCGGCTTTGATCCGGGCAACGGCGCGAGTGATTTTGCGGGTCACGAAGCTTTCCCCGCGTACCGGGCTTTCATGATTGAAAAGAATGCCGTTCGAGGCATGAAAGCCATAGGCTTCCCGGTAGTTGATGGTCAGCCAGTAAGCGTAGAGCTTGGCGATCGCATAGGGACTGCGAGGGTAAAAGGGCGTTGTCTCGGATTGCGGGACGGCCTGAACCTTTCCATAAAGCTCCGAGGTGGAAGCCTGGTAGAATCGGCATGTTTCATCAAGTTTCAGAGTTCTCATGGCTTCAAGAATGCGCAGGGGCCCGATCCCGTCGGCCTGAGCCGTGTATTCAGGTGTGGCGAAGCTGATGTGGACGTGGCTCTGCGCCGCCAGATTGTAGATCTCTGTCGGCCGTGTTTCCTGCAGGATCCTGATGATGCTGCTGGAGTCTGTCAGGTCGCCATAGTGCAGGACAATGCCATCGTCTGGGTGTTCGCGGTTGGCGAGCATCTGATCAATGCGGGCGGTGTTGAACAGGGACACGCGCCGACGCAAGCCGTGAACGATATATCCCTTGTCGAGCAACAGGTTCGCAAGATAGGCGCCGTCCTGTCCCGTTATACCGGTGATGAGTGCAACAGGCCGCGTCATGCGTGGTTTTCCTTCATATCGTCATGGTCGAGATCGCGGGGTTTCGGCAGGTGCGGAAATTGACCGGTTTGTTCCAGCTTCTCGAAAATACTCCGCCAGAATGTTTCCGGACGATAGTGTTCCTGCGCATAGTCTCGCGCCGCCGCTGCGATGCGTTCCCGCTCGCTTTCGTGATCGAGGTAATAGCGAAGTTTCTCCAACAAATCTTCCTTGGTGGAGAAGGGGATATAATGTTCGTACGGCCTGAACCAATCGGGCGTTATGTCGTTTTCGGATTCAAACAGCAATGCACCGGCTTCAATCGCTTCAAAGACCCGTGCTTTCAAATGGTGCATGGGGCGATCATACGGATGGAACACTCTGGTCACGTGATGATAGTCCCATCCCGATAACAGCGTGAAACTCGAAAAATTTATGATGATTCGCGAGCGCCGCATGACCGCAGCGTATTCGTCATTACTCAACCTTTTCCCGAGGCCAGACCCAGCCAGAAAAAGCGGAACGTCATTTTTTTGCAGATAGTCAATTATCGGCTTCCGGTATGTGTAAGCCCCGACAACACTTCCAACAAATGACACATCGATGTCGCGCGCCTCACCCTGATCGCAGTAGGTCTGTTGGTCGACAAGATGCCAGCCTTGGTACACACGGCCGCGCATCAGCTCGCGAATATCCTTGCTGGCAGTTTGATCTGTCGTTACGAGCAAGTCGGCAACGCCGGAGAGCAGTCTGATCGAGTTTTCAAAATAGGGTTTTGCCAAATCCAGGCTCATCAGGACAAGTGCGGATTTTGTCAGTTTCTTGATCCAGGAAATCGTTTCCAGGCGAATTGTGTTTTCGACTTTTGAGATGCTTTGATTGTAATAAAAAAATACAGTAGGGTTCATATCTATTGATGCCGAATAAATAAATTTATCGACAGATATTTCTAGTTCATTCCTTAATGCAGAAAGGTTGAATGATATAAATCGGGATTTGTAATGTTTGTTAAATGTATTATTTATGGATTCTGCGTATGATCCCTCTGATTCAGCGCCTGATGACAGTGAAAAAACAATAGGATATTTGTTGTGTTTTTCATTAAAACCATAAAGTTTTATATACCTTTCAGGATTCCATTCTTTATAGTATATTTTATTATTAGGTAGTTCTTCTTTTATTTTTGATTCAATTTCTTTTATTAATCTGTGTGATTCTTCTTTTTTGAAGTTGTTGTTTCTTGTTTTTAGAAAGCAAAATAAACTTACAGTATAAGATTTTTCTCTTAATAAAAGATGGCCTATTTTGAATGTTGTAAGGTGATCATGTGGTGATAATGCCGATGCAAGAACGAGGTACCCTAGTGCAGAGTCGGTAAATTTGGCTCTTCCATAGAGATTGGCAAGGGCAATAATTTGTTCTGATGTGAAGTCGTCGCCCCGGATATTTTCCGCAATTGAATCATATTCAGTCATGGATTTTGTTTTTTCTGTTGGAAGAGCATTTGGCATGGTGTGTCCGGAAAAAAAATAGGAACGTAATCGCGTCGGCGCCTGAGCCGGGCGGCTTATGCCGACGTTTCAGCAGCAAAGAAACATTCGACGAATGCTTCGATGATTGTATCCACATGGCGTTCGTTTACGTGCCGCGGTTGCCCGTCATCATCGCCGAATGCCGCGTATTTTGCGTGTCCCGACGCCCAGCGCACGACTTCGAAAGATGGCCAGTAATACACATTCTCATGCGCTTCGCGCATGACTTGGTCTATGGCGACGCGCAGGATGGACTTGGATACACTGTCTGCAACCATGCAATTGGCGTCGGTTCGGTGCGTGGCAATGAGTGGAACAGGAGACAGGGTGAAAATGATCGGTTTCGCCCCGAGTTCATTGTGAACGGTCCGGATGATCGCCCGCATGTTCTCGACATTCTCTTCTACCGTCGAGATTTGGAACACGTGCCGTTCCGCCTCATATATCTTTTGCGGAACGCCCCGCCAGAACACACCTCCAGTTTCCCGGTCACGCCATACTTCGGCCAGTCCGAGTGTGATCACCAAGCCATCAAATGTCTTGAACTGTTCCTTGTAGAACGTGTGTTCGGAGGGTGGAGTCCAGTGATCGACGCCGCCATCTTCATTCGCGTCATACCAGTATGAAGCTGATCCGATATCTCCAGTGAGACCCCACTCGATGAACTGACGTACGGCGAAGCTGTTGTTCAGTCCTTCGGGCACGGAGATGGTGTCCGATTGCTTGCCGCGCGCCAGCAAGCGTTTGCGCAAATGTGCGGCGAAACAGGAGCCCATTGTGAGGAGGGTTGCGTCCGAGCCAAAGATTGGGGAATCGGGAACGAGGCGATGCAGTATGAATTTTCGCATCATCGTCTTCAAATCGTCGAAATCGCTGGTTTTTCGGGGGAAAAAATCGATCGTTCGGGATTTGAAGTGCCATTTGTCTTTGGACTTGGCCGGTTTTCCTGATTTTTCGGCGTCGAATTCCGGCGCTGAAACCGTGTTTTCCGCATCCGAGAACGTGTAGGCGTCGAGGTCCGCAGTGTCACCGCGATCCATATGCCCCAAGGTCACGCCGCTTCGAAAATGCAATTTATCAATGTCGTGTTTTTGTGCAACGGCGACGGATTCGTCGAAGCGGTTCAATCTCTGAAGGATACGGCTCAACGCGTAGGCGCAGTTTTTCAGGTCCCCAAGCACAATACCCTGCGCGTAGACCCTGGCTGCGGTTTCGAGCTGTCCGGCGCTGTCGAGAGAGCGGGCGAGTTGTGCATATACTTGCGCCTGCGTCGGCTGCAATATCAGAGCGCGTTTGAACGCCCGTTCGGCATCCTTGCTGTTGCCAAGATCGGTTTCAACAAGTGCGAGCTGCAAGTGAAGGTCAGCCTGATCCGACGAATCATTTATGCCCAGTTCGAAGTGGTGCTTGGCGTCGGCGGATTTGCCGAGGAAGTGAAGCCATTGGCCGCGCAATCGCTCGACGCGATGTCCTTGGGCTGGCGCGGCAAGAAGCTTCGCAACAACGGCCTCGATTTCGGCTGTTTTGCCGGCACGCTTCAATATGGGAAGAAGGTGAGAATATGCGGCAATCAGGTTGGGTTGTCGTGCCAGAGCTCTGTTAAAAGCCGATGCGGCCAGACCGAGATTCCCTTTGGACATTTCGGCGAATCCAACGAAGTAATGGCCTTCGGCGAAATCTTCAACTTCAGACAGGACCGACGTCATCTCGTCGATGACCTGATCGAAAGCTCCCTCGCTCAGAAGTGAATTTCCTCGTTGTAGCATCTCGGTGCGTTTGAACCTGGCTGCAGGCACGATAAAATTCTCCATTTCCCTGAGCGGTATCGTCCCGGTCAGTCTGGTGCGATAACTGTGCAAGAGCATTATAGCAAGCCTGAATTGCAACGCATACAAGGGCTCATTTCGGTGCTGGATCTTCGAGTGTCGTGCGACAGCCGCTTTGTTTCAAAAAATGTCCTGCGCTCTGCTTGGCCGGAAGTGGTCCCTTTTTGAGCTCATATTAGAGCGTCGAAGGGCAAAGTTTTTCTGATGCCGCATGGCCTTCTAGGCTTTGAATTGAGAATGATGCGACGAACCCGGCTGGTCGGATGTCGACGCACTATTGCAGCACGGCCAGATTTCTGGAAATTCACTGGGGAGTGGTTCGGGCAATGTGTCCGTCGGGGGGGGGCTGGTTGCCGCCGTTTCCGGACACCCGACGATACGACCGCGATCGTGACGCCACGGGCTGCTCCGAGGAGTAGGCAGGCGAACGACGCGCTTTTATAGAATGTGTGGAGCGCCGTGCCGACGGGGCTGCCCGTGTTGTTCCGCATCCAGCCATTCAGCGAACTTCCAAAGCTGCGCAAAGAATTTCCAATTTGTCATTTTTGGAAATTCCAACTTTTCCAACAGCTATTTCCCGGCTCGCGATTTAAAAAGTCATCAAGTTCCCGTGGAGAATTTGTGACGAATTTAAATCCAGATGGTCGAACTGCTTTCAGATTGCAAAGTATCTTGTGGGGCGGATTTTGATCCGCGAAAGTGCAGTGATTCGCATTTTCCAGAATCCAGTCATGCGCCTTTTGTTCTTTTAGACAGCGGACTTCCCGCCCCGGATCTGCTGATGCAGGCGATGACGGGGGCGCCAGATGTTGTCCGGCTTGGCGCCGCCGCCGATGCCTTCCAGGTGCTCGGCGATGCGATCAGGCGGGCCAGCCCGCGGGCTTCCTCGGTGCATCTGTTCAGCCATGGCCGGCCGGGCGTGCTCTCCCTCTCTGCGGGAGAAGTGTCTCTCGATACGCTAACCCGGGACGCATACGGTATCGCTGGTTTCCGGCGCGCGCTCGCCGGACGGCCGCTCGTTCTCTATGGCTGTTCGGTTGGACGTGGCGCGGCGGGGCAGCGGTTCGTCGAAGCGCTTTCCTTCGCGCTGGACGCGCCGGTGCATGCGTCGAGCACGCCGACCGGTGCTGCCGGGCGCGGCGGCGACTGGAAGCTGGACGTTGCGGCGGGCATGTCGCCGGGCGACCTGCGGCCTCTCTTCGACCCTGAGCGGGCGGCCGCATGGCCCGGCCTGCTCGCGGTAGACGTCACGAGCACGCTCGGCGACGCGAGCGCGGGAACACTCCGAGCGGCGGCAGCGGCTGTCGATCAAATCGTGCGTTTCAGCAATCTCGGGGCGGGTGGCACGATCACCCTCGCGGCTTCGCCGACCTTCACGAATGTGGCGGCCACAAATTTCAGTTTCACCGGAACGACAACCTCTCTCACGATCGGCGGTTCGGACATCGTCGCGGCCTCGCATCTCTACTTCAATGTCACCGCGGGAAAGACGCTGACCCTCAATTCCGGGGTCTCTTTCTCGGCCGGCGCCCGAATTCTTCAGACGGCAGGCGGCGGAACCATCGCTCTCAACGGCTCGATCAGCGGGACGAACAAGATCTGGGTCCTCGGCGGCACGACCGCCGAGATCGGGACGACGACCTCGGCGCCCCTCATCGATATCCTCGGCAACTCGACCGTGCGGTTTACGACCAGCGGTGCCTACACCTCGAATATCGAGGTCGAGGATACGGCGACCATCGATACCGGCGCCAATAACGTCAGCATATCCGGCAATGTGACCGACGACGGCACGAACGTGCTGGCCAAGACCGGCACCGGCACGCTGACGCTTTCCGGAACCAACTCCGCCTCGGGCTCGATGACGCTCAACCAGGGTACGCTCTCCGTCGCGGCGGACGGCAACCTGAGCGCCGGCACGGTGACGATCAACGGCGGCACGCTGGCGGTCACCGGGGCGACGACGATCGACAATGCCATCGCGCTGGGGGCGTCGAACGGCACCGTCAATGTCGGCGCCAACGTCACCATGAGCGGGGTGGTCTCGGGCGCAGGCAATCTGACCAAGACGGGTGCCAGCACGCTGACGCTGAGCGGCACGAACACCTATTCCGGCACCACGACGGTCAGCGGCGGCACGCTCTCCGTCTCGACGGACAGCAATCTCGGTACCGGCAACGTGGCCTTGAGCGGCGGCGGGCTGACGGTGACCGGCGCGACGACGATAGACAACGACATCTCCGGCACCAGTGGCCTGACGAAGTCGGGTACGGGCACCGTCACCCTCAGCGGCACGAACACCTATTCGGGCGGGACTACGGTGAACGGCGGCACCCTGCAGGTTTCCGGCGGCAATGCCCTCGCCGACGCGGGAGCTGTCACCGTCTCGTCCGGCGCGACGCTCGACCTGAACGGGACAAGCGAGACCATCGGTAGCCTCACCGGCAGCGGCACGCTCAATATCGGCACCGGGACTCTCACGCTCACGGACTCTGCCTCGACCAACTTCTCCGGCACCATCAGCGGCACCGGCACGATCGCCGGCGGCGGCACCTATACGGTCGCATCCGGCGCCACCCTTGGCGGCAGCAGCACCTTCTCGACGGCAGTGACCGTGCAGAGCGGCGGCACAATAGCGCCCGGCAACAGCCCGGGGAAGATATCGACCGGCAACCTGACGCTGGCCTCCGGCTCCACGGCGAACATGGAGATCGAGGGCACCACGGCTGGCACCGGGTATGACCAGATCGCTGTCACCGGAACCGTTACGATCTCGGGGGCCACCCTGAGCCTGACGGTCACCGACATTCCCTCAGCCGGTGCCACCTATGTCCTGATCGACAATGACGGTGTTGACGCGGTCACCGGGACCTTTTCCGGTCTGGCGGAAGGCGCGTCGATTACCGCCGGTGGCGCCACCTACACGATCAGCTATGCGGGCGGGACCGGTAACGACGTGGTTCTGACGCTACCTGCAACGCCTGCCGCCGCCGGGGACGGGATTATGTCGGGCTCTGAGGGAGACGACCGGCTCGTCGGAGGCTCCACAGCGGACCATATCAAGGTGTTTGGCGGAGACGACACCGTATCTGCCAACGCGGGGGACGATACGATCTCAGGTGGTGCCGGAGATGACCTGTTGTACGGGCGTGATGGTGCCGACCTGATTTACGGGAATCAGGACGCTGATATTCTTTACGGGAATATCGGCCAGGATGCGCTCTATGGGGGATCGGGCGACGACCGGATCTATGCCGGTCAGGACAATGACGTTCTCTGTGGGAACAAGGGTAACGACAGGCTTTGGGGAAATCACGGTACGGACACGCTTCGGGCCGGTGACGGGAACGATTTGCTTTACGGCAATACGGGTGTCGACAGCCTTCAGGGCGAAACCGGAGACGACACGCTTTACGGTGGGAAAGACGCGGATTATCTCGACGGCGGCGCTGGCAACGACTCCCTGTGTGGCAATCTCGGCGCGGACACGCTTCTCGGCGGTGCGGGGGCGGACACTCTTGTCGGCGGGGACGGGAATGACCTGTTCCGCTTCGCAGACGGCGACGGCGCGGACGTGATCACGGACTTCGTGGTCGGACAGGACGTGATCGGCGTGAGCACAGATATCAACGGAACCGGCGTCACCAGTGCGGACGAGATGCTGGCCCGCATCACATCGGACGGCTCCGGAAACGCGGTGCTTGATCTCGCCGGGGGCAACTCCGTCACCCTGATCGGCGTGGCACCGCCCGAACTCGACGCGGCGAGCTTCCTTATCGGCTGAGTGAGATGTTGCCGGCCTGCAATGGTTGCGCTGTGCCGGATGCTCTTCACCAGAATGTATGATACAGAAAATTCAAGACTTCGCGGTGTGGCGGGGGCCGCACGGACACTCCATGGGGGAACAAGCGAAGCTAAGGGGAAACGCCCTGTCTTGTGAACAGCAGGAGTGCAGGAATGTCTGACAATTCAATTGGGACGCCGGAACAGCTTCGCGACCCGGATTTCACGCCGCCGCCGATGACGGCCATACCGCTCGGGATCCAGCATGTGCTGGCGATGTTCGTCTCGAACGTCACCCCGGCGATCATCGTTGCCGGTGCCGCCGGTTTCGGGTTCGGCTCCAACTCGCCGGACTTTCCCGAACTGCTTTACATGATCCAGATGTCGATGGTGTTCGCTGGTCTTGCAACGCTGTTGCAGACGTTCTCGGTCGGCCCGGTCGGCGCGAAACTGCCGGTGGTGCAGGGTACGTCCTTCGCTTTCCTGCCGATCATGATCCCGCTGGTCGCGGGCAAAGGCGTGGACGGGCTTGCGGCGCTGTTCACCGGTGTCATTGTTGGCGGCATCTTCCATGCCCTGCTCGGCACCGTCATCGGGCGTATCCGCTTTGCCCTGCCGCCGCTGGTGACCGGGCTTGTGGTCACGCTGATCGGACTGGCGCTGGTAAAGGTCGGGATTCAGTATGCCGCAGGCGGTGTTCCGGCGGTGAACCAGCCGGAATACGGCTCGCTGTTGAACTGGTCCGCTGCCGGGATCGTCATTCTGGTCACACTCGGTCTGAAGTTCTTCGCCCGGGGCATGCTTTCTGTGTCTGCGGTGCTGATAGGCCTGATCGTCGGATATCTCTATGCCATTGCCATCGGCATGCTGCCGCTCGGCGCCATCGGTACCTCGTGGGAGCGGGCGGCTGTCTTCGCCCTGCCGCAGCCGTTCAAGTACGGCATCGAGTTTTCCGGCGCGGCGATCCTTGGTTTCTGCCTGATGGCCTTCGTCTCCGCCGTGGAGACCGTTGGCGATGTTTCCGGCATCACGAAGGGCGGTGCCGGGCGTGAAGCGACGGACAAGGAAATCCGGGGCGCGACTTTCGCCGATGGTATTGGTTCCGCGTTGGCCGGTTTCTTCGGCGGTCTGCCGAACACCTCCTTCAGCCAGAATGTCGGGCTGGTGGCCATGACCGGGGTGATGAGCCGCCATGTTGTGACCTACGGCGCGATCTTCCTGATCGTCTGCGGTCTGGTACCGAAGGTTGGTGCGATTATCCGGACCATCCCGATCGAGGTGCTGGGCGGTGGCGTAATCGTCATGTTCGGCATGGTCGTCGCAGCCGGTATCTCGATGCTGAGCGATGTGCGCTGGAATCGCCGGAACATGGTGATCTTCGCCATTGCTCTCAGCATCGGGCTTGGTCTGCAGATGGAGCCGAAGGCGGTGCAGTATCTGCCGGATACGCTGCGCATTCTGATGACGTCCGGTCTGTTGCCTGCGGCATTCATCGCCATCGTCCTCAACCTCGTGCTTCCGAAGGAGCTGTCGGCGGAGTCGACCGAGGAAGTCGCGGGCGGGCTTGCCGGTAAAGGCGACAGATAGCTGCCGGGGGCGCGATCTCCGGGTTTTTCTTGAAGCTTTTGTGACTGGGGCCGAGGCCTCATTCGCAAGGCGAATACCATCTTACCAAATGGGAATCCTGACATTATTCAGGGTTCCCGTTTTCTTTGTGTGGATACTACTGCTGCCGTTGTCCGGCTTCGTCTAGACGAATTTCGCAAGTCGTCCAAAGGCAGCGTCATCTTGATGTCAACGAGCTTTGATACTGATCGCTCCGGTTTGTTTTCGCCGGAGCAAGGCTTATGGCGCGTATCACTCTATCGGGTATCGAGAAAAGCTACGGTACGACACGGGTCCTCAACGGGCTCGATATCGACATAGCCGATGGGGAATTCCTGACCCTTGTCGGGCCGTCCGGGTGCGGCAAGTCGACCTTGCTGCGGATCATCGCCGGGCTTGAACAGCAGAGCGCCGGAGACGTCGCCATCGGCGGCAGGGTGGTGAACCAGATACGGCCAAGCCGCCGTGACCTGGCAATGGTGTTCCAGTCTTACGCGCTCTACCCGCATCTGACAGTGCAGCAGAACATGGAGACGCCGCTTCGGCTGCGGGACCTGAACGGCTGGGAGCGGATGCCGCTGGTCGGTGCCGCCATGCCGGGACGCGGAGAAAAGCTCAAGACCTTGCGCGGACTGGTCCGGGAGACGGCCGAGACGCTGAAAATCGAGCATCTGCTGCAGCGCAAGCCGGGGCAGCTCTCCGGCGGGCAGCGCCAGCGTGTCGCGCTCGGCCGGGCCATGGTGCGCAAGCCGGTTGCCTTTCTGATGGACGAGCCGCTGTCGAACCTCGACGCGGCTTTGCGCGTGCACATGCGCTCCGAGCTGGCGGAGCTGCATCACGCACTGAAGACAACCTTTATCTACGTCACTCACGATCAGGCTGAAGCGCTGACCATGTCGGACCGGATGGCGGTGATGATGGAGGGGGACATCCTGCAACTCGGCGCGCCGGACGAGATCTATCTCGACCCGGTCGACCGGCGCGTGGCGGAATTCATCGGCAGTCCCCGGATCAACATGGTCGACGGCGAGGCTGACAGTGCGGGACGGGTAATTGCGCACGGCATTCACCTGAAGCGGACGCTCGGCGGAGCACACAAGGCACTGTCCATCGGTGTTCGTCCGGAGCATCTCGACGTACTGCCGGGAGGCGGGGATGCGGAATCCTGGCCGTTCAGGGTCAGCCACAAGGAAAATCTCGGCTCCGACTATTTCCTGCATGGCCATGTCAATGGCGGCGGCCAGCGGGTGATCGCCCGCGCCGCGCCGGAACTGGCGGCACAAGTGTCTCTCGGGCAGGAAATCCATGTCCGGCCGAGGCCCGGCACAGCCATGGCCTTCGGCGCGGACAACCGGCGCCTGCGGTTTGCGGAGGCCTGAGATGGCGGTTGATGTAGCAGCGAGCTCGGCCCTTCCGGTGGCGGTTCAACCGGCCCGGCGCCGGGCGCTCGCGCCTGCCAGCCTTGCCGGTTATGCGTTCGTCGCCCCGGCGATCCTGTTGATGCTGGTGATCCTGGTGGCTCCGGTGCTGATCGCGGCCGCGCTCTCCTTTACCGATTACAGCCTCGGCAATCCCGGGTTCGACTGGGTTGGAACCGACAATTACGAGAAGATGTTCTCCCGCTCGACCTACACGAAAATGCTGACCGCATCGGCGACCTATGTGCTGGTGGTCGTGCCGGCATCCATCGGCCTCGGGCTTGGTGCGGCGCTGCTGATCAACTCCCTGAAGCGTTTTGGCGACTTCTACAAGACGATCTATTTCCTGCCCGTCATGGCGGCCCTGCTGGCCATGGCCATCGTCTGGGAATTCTCCCTGCACCCGACGGTCGGCATCGTGAACCAAACTCTCGAGTCCGGTTGCGGCACATTTCTGGAGCAGATCTCGGACTGGTACGCGGCCGGATGCGCGCGGAACTTCCCGCTCTGGTTCGGCGACCGGGATTACGCCATCTGGACCATCTGCTTCATCGGTATCTGGCAGGGCTTCGGCTTCAACATGGTGCTGTATCTGGCCGGATTGACCGGTGTGCCGCGAGAGCTGTATCAGGCCGCCGCCATCGACGGCGCCGACAGTGCCTGGGACCGGTTCCGGCTGGTTACCTGGCCGATGCTCGGGCCGACCACGATCTTCGTGCTCACCATCACGACGATCCGCTCCTTCCAGGTGTTCGACACGGTGGAGGCGATTACCGGGGGCGGTCCTTCCAAGACAACTTACGTGATGATGTTCGCGATCTACGAGAAGGCGATCCAACACAACCTGATCGGCATCGGTGCCGCGATCACCGTCGTCTTCCTCGCCTTCGTGCTGTTCCTGACGTTCCTGCAGCGCTGGCTCGTCGAAAGAAGGGTGCATTACACATGACCGGACATGCGTCGCCTTTCTCGGAAGCCCTGAAGCACGCGGTTCTCATCATTGGCGCTCTGATCGTCATCCTGCCGTTCTATGTGATGGTGAGTTACTCGCTCAAGGCGCCGCACGAGATCGAGACCAATACCGGCGGCTTCTTCGGCGCCCAGGAGCAGATGGTCGACGAATATTGCGTCAAGCTGGGCAATGCCCGGGAAGACTGCCTCGAGACGCCTGCGATCTTCAATTATACCCAGGCCTTCAAGAAGGCGCCGCTGCTGCGCTATCTGGCGAACGGCGTGATCGTCACCGCATCGATCTTCCTGATCCAGGCCCTGGTGGCGCTGCCCTGCGCCTATGCGTTGGCCAAGCTCAAATTCTGGGGCCGCGACATGGTCTTCGGCATGGTGCTGGTCTGCCTGCTGATCCCCGTCCACGCGATCGCTTTGCCACTCTACATCATGCTGGCCAAGCTCGGGTTGACCAACACATACGCATCCCTTGTCGTGCCCTGGACCATTTCCGTCTTCGGTATCTTCCTGATGCGGCAGTTCTTCAAGACCGTGCCGGACGATCTGATCGATGCCGCCCGGATGGACGGGATGAACGAGTTCTCCATCGTCTGGAAAGTCATGCTGCCGACCGCGATCCCGGCCCTGTTGGCCTTTGCGATCTTCTCCGTGGTGGCGCACTGGAACGATTACTTCTGGCCCCGTGTGGTGATCACCGGGGATCGGGATCTCTACACGCCGCCGCTTGGTCTGCGGGAGTTCAGGGGCGGCAGTGACGGGTCCGACTGGGGCGCGATGATGGCGACGGCAATGATCATTGTCACGCCACTGATCGTCGCGTTCCTGATGGCGCAGAAGCGCTTTATCGAAGGCATCACGCTCACCGGCATGAAATGACCGGCCGGTATGATTTGAAGTGAAAGAAATTGGCGGCCCCCACTGCAATGGGGACCGCCGCAATGCCCGGTTAAGGGGCGTGCAATGTGGGCCGCCGCAAGCATTTGGAGCATCGCGGCCGCACGCAGCAACAGTGAGGAGTTACGGTATGAAACGTCTTTTTGCAATGGCCGCTGCCGCGGCGTTTTACGCAGCGCCCGCCGCCGCGGTGGAGATCGAGGTCGGCTATCCCTACAGCCACCTGTTCGATGTCACCTATGAGAAGATCATGGAGAGCTTCAAAAAGGAGCATCCGGAGATCCAGGTGAAGTTCCGTGCCACTTATGAAGGCTACGAGGATGCGACCAACATCATCCTGCGTGAGGCCGTTTCCGGTAATCTGCCGGACGTGACCATGCAGGGCCTCAACCGTCAGGCCATTCTGGTGGAAAAGGGCATCGCCCGTTCGCTTGAACCGTTCATCGCCAAGGAAGCCAATTTCGAAAAGGAAGGCTACCATCAGGCAATGCTCGATCTGTCGACCTTCAATGGCGACGTGCATGGTCTTCCGTTCTCGATCTCCCTGCCGGTCGGCTATTACAATATGGATCTGGTGCGCAAGTCCGGCTCCGACAAGCTGCCGCAGACTTGGGACGAGGTGGTCACGCTCTGCAAGGAAATGCGGGCCAATGGTGTGAAGAACCCGGTTTTCTGGGGCTGGAACATCACCGGCAACTGGTTCATGCAGGCGCTGATGTGGAGCCAGGACGAGCCGATCGTCAAAGGCAACAAGGTGAATTTCGACGGCGAGGCCGGTCTGACCTCCTTCGAGACCATGAAGAAGATCTTCCGGGGTTGCGAGATGCAGAACCTGTCCTGGAAAGACGCGCTGGCTGCTTTCGCTTCCGGTGATGTCGGCATGATGTTCTGGTCCACCTCGGCGCTAGGCGCGGTTGAGCGCTCGAAAGGCGATTTCGAGATGAAGACGGCCGAATTCCCGGGCATCGGTGGCAAGCCGAAGGGCCTTCCTGCCGGCGGTAACGCTGCCTTGCTGGTCTCCCAGTCTGAGGACCCGGAGCGGCTGCAGGCTGCCTGGACCTTCCTGAAATACATCACCTCCGGCACCGGCGCCGCTGCTGTCGCCGAGACCACGGGCTACATGCCGCCGAACAAGGCCGCGAACGAAATCATCCTGAAGGATTTCTACAAGCGGAACCCGAACAAGGAGACCGCCGTGCGTCAGCTCCCGCTGCTGCGCGACTGGCTCGCTTATCCGGGCGACAAGGGCCTCGCGGTTACCCAGGTGATCTATGACGGCATCGAAAGCATTGTCACCGGCGAGGAAGACGACATGAAGGCCCTGCAGAGCGATCTGGTGGCCGAAGTCGGCGACATGCTGCCGAAATAAAACCTTCATCGGGCCGACGGGGTTCCACCCTGTCGGCCCGCTCTTTTAAGTGCTACGTGCGTTTAATCGCTTACCTTCCTGTCGCCGGTATTCGTCCGGCGGAAAGAAATCGGTGTCATGAGCTTCATCCAGATCACAGACCTGCACTTCGTCCCCGGTGACAAGCCGCTCTTCGGAACCAGCCCGAAACAGCGTCTCGCGGACGGCGTATCCCTGATCCGCCGCGACCACGGTGATGTCGATTGCGTGCTCGCCACCGGCGACCTCACGCATTACGGCGAGAAGGCAGCCTACGAGACCCTGAAGGAGGTGCTGGCGCCACTGGAGATGCCCGTGCATCTGATGATGGGCAACCATGACAGCCGCGCGCCGTTCCGCGAGGTCTTCCCGGATGCGCCGGAGATTGAGGGCGGCTTCATCCAGTTCACCGTCGATACCGGCGATGCCAACGTGGTGTGTCTCGACAGCCTGGTCGATATTCCGGGCGATCATGCCGGCCGTCTCTGCGAGACCCGTCTGGCGTGGCTGGACAAGGAACTCGACGCCCTGCCGTCGGACGTGCCGTTCGTGCTCGCGGTCCATCACCCGCCGTTCGATCTCGGCATCCCGCATATGGATGAGATCCGTTTGCTGGACGGAGAGGCGCTGTGGGAAGTGCTGCAGAAGCGCAAGCCGGACCAGATGATTTTCGGCCACGTACACCGGCCGATCTCCGGCCACTGGCGTGGTATCCCGTTCTATCTCCAGCGCGGCTTCAATCATCAGGTCTATCTGGACTTCACCAGTGTCGACGATGTCCGTTTCGTCGATGAGGCGCCGGAATTCTCGATCATCAAATCGACCCCGGAGAGCGTCTTTGTCTTTGCCCGCTCTGCCGGTGGCGAGGGTGAGCCTTACGTTCCTCGAGACATCTAGATATCCCTGCACTCATTCGCCATCCCGGTCGGGATGGCGGTGATGACGGGGGGGCTAGCGTCCGGTTCCCCGCGCCTTGCGAAGGGCGTCGAGCAGAATATCCCGGTCGCCGACATGATTTGCCAGCAGCAGGATCAGGCGCGCGTTCAGTGCTGTGCTTTGCTCCGGCGTGAGGCCCTCATGAGCGGCGATCAGTGCTTCGTAAAAGCCGTCGGCATCCGTCAGGTTAGGAGCGGTGTTCAGATCCGTCATGACATCCCTCCGGTCGCGGCGGTAAGGGCGGCGGAGATGGCCTTACGGTCATAGGTGGGCCAGCGCGCGGCGATATGTTGGTCCGGGCGGATCAGGTAGACCGCCTGTTCGTTCCTCCCGAGATAACGCTCTCTCAAGGCGCCCAGCCTGTCGTCTTCGGTCTCAATCGTTAGGACTGTCACTGGGAGCGTATCGCCGCCGGACATGTCCGGCAGTGACGTATTGATTCCAAGCAAGACAATATCCGTCCCAAGACTTTCCAGCAGCCATCCGTCGCCCACCGGGGCATCGACGGCGGGGGCGCCCGGACGGGTGCGCTCCGGCCCGCCTGGCAGCGCATCCTCACCATTCAGGTCAGATCCCGCATGGGTCGCCGGCACGCTGAGCCGTCCGGAGTTCACCAGTGGGCGGGCGAACGGATGGGCTTCGGCAAGATCAAGTACGGCATCACGGAAGACGTGGGAGATATCCGACTTGGGGGTGATGAAATCTGTCGAGCGGGTGGAGTTCAGGATGTTCTCGTCAGCGGCCTGCACTCGCTCCCGGTTATAGCTCTCCATCAGGCTTTCCGGTGCGGTGCCGTCCAGGATCAGTTTCAGCTTCCAGGCGAGATTATCCGCGTCCTGAATACCGCTATTGGCGCCGCGTGCGCCGAAGGGGGAGACCTGATGCGCGCTGTCCCCCGCAAACAGTACACGGCCATGGGCAAAACGCTCCATTCGGCGGCACTGGAAGGTGTAGATCGAGATCCATTCGAGGCTGAATTTCGCCTCTTCTCCAAGCATCGCCTTCAGGCGCGGGATCACGTTCTCCTCGCGCATCTCAACTTCCCGGTCGATGTCCCAGCCGAGTTGCAGGTCGATACGCCAGACACCATCCGGCTGCTTGTGCAGCAGCGCCGACTGGCCCCGGTTGAAGGGCGGGTCAAACCAGAACCAGCGCTCAGTCGGGAAATCGGCCTCCATCTTTACGTCGGCGATCAGGAAATTGTCCTCGAAGATCCGGCCATGGAAATCGAGCCCCATGAACGAACGGATCGGAGACTTGGCGCCGTCGCAGGCGACCAACCAGTCTGCTTCGAGGGTGTAGGGGCCGTCGGGCGTCTCGACGGTCAGTTGGATGCCGCTGTCGTCCCGGGTAACGCCGGTGACCTTGTTCCGGCCCCGAATCTCGACCGGTCGGCCTTCCGCTTGCAGTTCCCGCAGCCTCTCCAGCAAGACGGCCTCGAAATGGAATTGCTGGAGATTGATGAAGGCCGGGCGGCGGTGCCCGGCCTCGGCCAGCAGGTCGAACTCGTAGACCTTCCGCTCGTCGAAGAAGACCTTGCCCTTGTTCCAGGTGACGCCCTTGTCGACCAGCGGCTGACCACAGCCCAGCCGATCCATGATCTCCAGCGTGCGCTTGGCGAAGCAGATGGCGCGGGAGCCAGTGCTGACCCGGTCATTGTCGTCCAGCAGCAGGACCGGCACGTCCTTCAGTGCTAGATCCAGCGCGGCGGCAAGCCCGACCGGACCGGCACCGACCACGATCACGGGATGGCGCGCAGGCGCCGCCGCGTCCTGATCCGGAGACCGCCGGTAGGGATAGAGCGCCTGCTCGAAGATATCGGCCATGGGACGGCTCCCGCCTCAGCCTTGCAGGGCTTCCCACATCTGCCGGTCACGCTCGGCGGTCCAGATCCGGGGCGTGTCCATGCCGAGTGCCTCGTCATAGGCCCGGGTCACGTTGAAGGGTAGGCAATGCTCGTAGATCGGCACGTCGCTGAATTTCGGATCGCACGCGGCGCGCACGGCATCCCAGGCTTCTTTCAAGGTTCCGCCCCGTGCGGCGACTGCGGCGGCCGGACGATAGGTGTTCAGCAGGAAGTCGCGGGTAAAATCGAGCGCGGCATCGACCATTTCGGTGCCGACCAACGCGTCCCCCCGGCCCGGCGCAATGGCGGTCGGATCGTAGCTCTTGATGGCGTCGAGCGTGTTGCCCCAGTCGCTGAAATGGCCGTCGCCGCAATAGCAGGCAGCCTTGTACTCGACGATGTCGCCGGTCAGCATGACGCGCTCGTCCGGCACCCAGGCAACGATGTCGCCAGCGGTGTGGGCGCGGCCGAGATGCATCAGGTCGACCCGGCGCTTGCCGAGATAAACCGTCATCTTGTCGGTGAAGGTCATGGTCGGCCAGGTCAGGCCGGGGATCGATTCATGACCTTGGAACAGGCGCGGGAAGCGGCCGAACTCGCTGTCCCAGTCCTCCTGACCGCGCTCCGAGACCATGGCGCGGCATTTCTCGGAGGCGAGGATCTGCTCCGCCCCGTAGGCCGAGGCGCCAAGCACGCGGACGGCGTGATAGTGGGAGAGCACGACATACTTGATCGGCTTGTCGGTGACGGTGCGGATCTTCTCCACCACCTTGTGGGCGAGGCGCGGGGTGGCCTGGGCATCGACGATCATCACGCTATCGTCGCCAATGATGACGCCGGTATTCGGATCGCCCTCGGCGGTGAAGGCCCAGATGTCCCGGCCGATCTCGCTGAAGGTGATCTTCTTTTCCGCCATATCGCCGGCTGATGCGAATTGCTTGGCCATTTGGCCTTCCTCCCGTTTGTTCTTTGTCAGTCTTGTCTAATCGCGGGCAGTACCGTGCCCGTGCAGTCTCCAAATCCGATGCGATATCCATCTCCCGCCGCATGACCGCGCAGGGTGACCCGGTCGCCGTCTTCGAGGAAGCTGCGACTCTCTCCGTTCGGCAGGGTGATCGTGGTCTTGCCGCCCCAGCTCATTTCCAGCAATGAGCCGTAATTGTCCGGCGTGTCTCCGGAGATCGTGCCGGAGCCTAGCAGGTCGCCCGGCCGCATCGGGCAGCCGCTGCTGGTGTGATGGGCAAGCTGCTGGGCAGCGGAATAATACATCGTGCTGTAGTTGGTCCGCGACAGTACCGCTTCCTCGTCTGATCCGGCAGGTGTCAGGCCGACCTCAAGCGCGATGTCGTAGAGCATCGGGCCCGGCTCCGCGAGATAAGGCAGCAGTGGTTTCTCCCGCTTCGGCGTTGCGGTCCGGAACGGCTCCAGCGCGGCCCGTGTCACCACCCAGGGCGAGATCGTCGTGCAGAAGGCCTTACCCTGAAACGGGCCGAGCGGCTGATATTCCCAAGCCTGGATATCTCGCGCCGACCAGTCGTTCAGCAGCACATAGCCGAAGATCATCGCGTCTGCCTCAGCCACTGTCACTGGTCTGCCGAGCGGGTTTCCGGTGCCGACTACGGCACCCATCTCCAGTTCGATATCGAGCCGGCGGCTTGCGCCGAAAGTGGGAGCCTCCGCGTCCGGCGCTTTCAACTGGCCATTGGGGCGATGGAAATCCGTGCCGCTGACAACAACGGAGGAGGCCCGCCCGTTATAGCCGATCGGGATATGCAGCCAGTTCGGCGGCAAGGCGTTTTCCGGTCCCCGGAACATGGTGCCGACATTGAAGGCATGCTGCCTGCCCGCATAGAAATCGGTGTATTCGCTGACCCGGAACGGCAGGTGCAGGGTGACATCCGAGAGCGGGACGAGAAAGGCTTCCGTCTTCTGTTTTAGGGCTGTATCGCCGCCTTCACGCAGAAGGTCCGTCAGGCGTGTTCGTACTTTCGCCCAGACTTTGGAGCCCCGTTCCATGAAGGGGTTCAGAGCATCTTCCGAGAAGACAGGGGTACCGCCGGTGGATATCAGTCCGTCCAGTTCCAGCGCAGCAAGATCCAGCACGCGGTCGCCGATCGCGACACCGCAGCGTGGCGGCTCGCCGTTCCGGGAGAAAACGCCGAAGGGCAGGTTCTGGACCGGAAAATCGCAGTCCGGTGCGTTGGCGGCGGAAAGCCAGCTTTTCATTGTCACTTGATGCCCGGCGTTCCGTCGAATTTCTTGTCGAGGCCTGTCCAGCAGGTTGCGTAATCGTCCTGAAGCGGCGCTTCGCTGGCGGCGAACTCCGTCAGATGCTGCGGGAACCGGGTCTCGAACATGAAGGCCATGGTTTCTGAAAGCTTGTGCGGCTTCAGCTCGACATTGGAGGCGCCCTCGAAGGCCTGGCTGTCCGGGCCGTGCGGCAGCATGCAATTGTGCAGGCTCATGCCCCCGGGCACGAAGCCTTCGGGCTTGGCATCGTAGGAGCCGTAAATATTGCCCATGAATTCGGACATGATGTTCCGGTGATACCAGGGCGGCCGGAAGCTGTGTTCGGCGACCAGCCAGCGCTCCGGGAAGATGACGAAGTCGATATTGGCCGTGCCAGGCACCTCCGAGGGGGCCGTCAGCACGGTGAATATCGACGGGTCCGGATGGTCGAACAGGATGGCGCCGACCGGAGAGAAGGTGGTCAGATCGTACTTGAAGGGCGCGTAATTACCGTGCCAGGCAACGACGTCGAGCGGTGAGTGCCCGATCTCCGTCACGTTGAATGATCCGCACCATTTCACGATCAGACGGCAGGGCGTCTCTTTCTCTTCGTAGGCGGCGACAGGTGTCTTGAAATCGCGCGGGTTGGCGAGGCAGTTGGCGCCGATGGGCCCGCGCCCCGGCAGGGTGAACTTGGCGCCGTAATTCTCGCAGACATAACCGCGGGCTTCGCCGTCCAGCAGCGTTATCTTGAAGATCATGCCGCGCGGGATGATCGCGATCTCGCGCGGGGCGAGCGTCATGCGGCCAAGCTCGGTGAAGATTTCTATGCGGCCGAGCTGCGGGACGAGCATCAGTTCGGCGTCGGCATTCATCATGTAGTCGTCGGTCATGTCCGCGTTACAGGCATAGACATGCACGGACATCCCGGCCTGGGTGTTCACGTCACCCGCACAGGTCATGGTCCGGATGCCGGCCACGAAATCGGTCGGCGCTTCCGGCAGGGGCACCGGGTTCCAGCGGTACTGGCCGAGGGCGAGGCCGTGCTCCGGCTGATGCGGGGCGGTTTTCCATCCGTCCACGGCGATGCGCGCGAAGCGGCCGGTATGCTTTACCGACGGGCGCATGCGATACAGCCAGCTGCGCTCGTTCTCGCCGCGCGGCGCGGTGAAGGGGCTGCCGGAAAGCTGTTCAGCATAGAGGCCGTAATTGCATTTCTGCGGGCTGTTCTGACCCTGGGGCAGGGCGCCGGGCAGGGCTTCGGTCTCGAAATCATTGCCGAAACCCGGCATATAGCCCGAGGTGGTGCCTGACAGCGGATTGCTGTGCACGGTTGCGGAATTCGATACCTTGTTCATCTCGCTCCTCCCGTCGGCAGGGTCTGACAAGGCGCGTTTTCTGATTGGTTTTAAGGGCCTGTCTGCCGTAGGATCATCATGATCATTACAAATGAAATGAATGTCAATTGCGGATGGATGACCAAGCGGACCTGCTCGACCTGGACTGTTTTCTGCCCTACCGGCTCGCGGTGATTGCCGCCCGTGTCAGCAAGGCAATGTCGGTGCTCTATGCTGAAAAGTTCGGCATTTCCATCGCCGAATGGCGGGTCATCGCCCATCTCGCCGGCTCGGGACGGGTCTCGATCCGGGATATCCATGCCCGGGTGAACCTGGACAAGGTGAAGGTCAGCCGCGCGGTCAGCCGGTTGGAAGAAGCGGGACTCGTTTTGAAGGCGAGCAATGCGGCCGATAACCGGTTGCTGGATATCACGCTGTCAGACGAAGGCTGGTCCGTCTACCGGCAGATCGTACCGCTGGCGAGCGGCTTCGAGGCGGATCTGCTCTCGGCGCTCGATGATACGGAGCGCGCCGCGTTGGAGCGGGTCTTCGAGAAACTGCACGCGCGCCTTGACGAAAATGTGGAGGCAGCCCGGAGCCTTTATCCGAAGGTCTAGCCGGACAAGTCAGAAGGCCGGTGCTTCCGCGCCGTGAGGCCTTGGCCGCCACTCACCGGGGATTTGTCCGACAAGCAGCCTCGCGATCTCGTTGTTCTCGCTCTTCAGCGGCAGAATGAGGCGGGTCCAGCTCGCAGTTTCCGAGGCTTTTTTCGGATAGTGAACAGTCAGCAGCGGTTGACGTCGCTCCATCACGGCCTGATAGGCACCAAGGAAGAAGTTGACGATATACTCCTTGTCGCCGAACTCACGGACCGTCGTGCCGGTGACATCCCTGCCGAAACGTTGGGAAATCATCGTGCCGTATAGCCGGTAGCGGAAATCGAAGCCGCCCTCGATGACATCGAGCAACATGAGATAGCCGAGGACAAACCGCATATCCGTCGGGTCGATGGATGCGACGGGGGCGGCATCCTTGCCGTTGGCTTTCCCGCGCCAGTAAGACGAGAGGCGTTGCAGGCGCTCATCCTCAAGCTGATTGCCTTCCGGATTCCAGACGACAGTCGGATTGCGGGCGCCGAATTGCAGGAAATAGCGATCGACCGCATTCAGGTCGTCGCTGATGAGAGCATCCCTCATGTTCGCTGCGGATTCAAATTCACTTTTCAATAATTCGGTCTCTCAATCAACCATTGCCGTCGTAGGCACCTAAGCGGCCAATCCGCGAGTGCTGACTAGCTGATAGACAACCGATTATTTCAATTCAACATTAAAAAAAGGTGAAATTATGGGGCCAAACGCCATATTCCAGGCAGCGCCAGACCTAAAAGGTGAGCGTTTTCAGTAGAGTTCTGCGCGCACGATCCCGCTTTACCGCCTTGGCGGGGCGGTCGGTGATAGCTTTCCGCTTTCTAACGGGAGGACAGTCTGTTTACGGCGCCTCCGTCTTCTACGCGAGATCCCAGCCCGCGGTCGCGGTGATGCCGAGTTCCGACTTGGAGACGCCGATCAGCGTGACAGTGCCGCCGTCGGAGAGGGTGAGCTGAGTATTTCCGCCGCTGTCCTCCGCCGTATAGGTCAGCCCGTTTGCGACCTGCAAGCTGTCGATGCCGGCAGTGAAGTCGCTGACCTGATCGTTGCCGGTATCGAAGCCGAAGAGGAAGGTATCTGCCCCGCCTCCACCGACCAGCGTGTCGTCGCCCTGGTTGCCGGCGATCTGGTCCGCTCCGTCTCCGCCATTGACCACATCGTTGCCCTGACCGCCGAACAGGATGTCGTTGCCAATGTTGCCGTTGAGGCTGTCGTCGCCCAGATTACCATAGACAATGTCGTTGCCCTGGCCGCCATAAAGCAGATCGGAATTTCCGCCCCCGATCAGAGTATCCTCGCCCATGTTGCCATAGAGGACATCATTGTCGTTGCCGCCATTGAGGCTGTCCTGATCCTGACCGCCGAAAAGCGTATCCTGGCCCCCGCCGCCGAAGAGGCTGTCGTTGCCCTGGTTGCCATAGACGAGGTCCTCGCCATAGCCGCCATCGACGGTATCGGTGCCGCCGCCGCCGGCGATCGTATCGCCGAAATTGCCGAGGGAGACGGTCTGCGCCGAACTGTCGCCCGCGAGATAAATCGGACCGTTGCCGCTGCTGTTAACCGTCACATTGCCAATCACGATGGCGAAGTCGATATCGTTCAGTACCAGCGTGGAGCCCGCAGGCAGGGCGGACAGGTCGAAGATGAAAGCCTCGACACCGGAGCCGGTTGACTGGTCGCTGATCTCGATGGTCTGCGGCGTGGTGACGCCGGCGCCGGAGAAGGTGATGGTACGGACATCGACGCTGGCCCCGGCACCGAGGCTGTCGAGGAAGCGGGAGCCCTGCAGATTCAGGAAACTTGCATCAGTGGAGCCGGTGCCCACGACCTGGCCGTTGAGGGTGCCGCTGGCAGATCCGGGCACTTCGGAGGAAGCGGGGCCGCTGACCGTGGCAGAGACGAAGCCTGGCAACTGAACGGTAACTATATTCCCGCTTCCGGAGTCTTCGAGCAGGGTTCCGGTTTGCGCCGCGCTACCGGTATTGGCGAGGGTGAAGGAGGTTTCCGTCCCGGCAACGTCCCCGTTCGACTGGTTCGACTTCGAAATTGACCCGTCACCGGAGGAGGACTGGATCTCGCTCAGAGTGAAGCCGATGGTCGTGTTGCCGCCACTCACGTTCGCGCTGAGCGTGGCGGTGAAGTTGCCGAGGGAAAGATTGAGCGTGTTGCCGTCGCCAAGATCGATGGAGCTGCTGACGCTGCTGCCGTTCAGGCTCGACAGGTCCTTCGAGAGGACGAGCAGTGTATCACCCGCATCGACCCCGGTCAGGGTGTCGCCATTCAGGTTTGCCTGCGATCCCTGGATCGTGTCATTGCCCGCGCCGCCATCCAGCAGGTTGGTTCCGCTGCCCGCGAGCAGGGAATCGTTGCCGGTGCCGCCCTGGAGTGTGTCGTTACCGACTGTGCCGGAGAGCGTGTCGTTGCCGGCATCGCCATAAATGACGTTGTTGCCTGAATTGTCCCGGACCAGGTCGTTTCCGTCGCCGCCGTAGAGGGTGTCGTTGCCGCCCTGACCGAAGACATCGTCGTTGCCGTCGTGACCGGACAGAATGTCGGCGCCGTTACCGCCGTGGATCACGTCTCTGGCCGTGGTGCCGGTGACCGTGTCGGCGGCGGCGCCGCCGTTAATGGTCTCCACGGACACGGTTGCACCGGAGAAGTCGAAACTGCCGCCGCCGGTCAGCGAAATGATATCCGAGTTGTTGCCGCCATCGATCGTCTCGGCGCCGCCCGCGACATCGCCGGAGGCGACAAAGAAGGTGTCGAACCCGTCGCCGCCGAGCAGGCTGTCGACCCCGGTGCCGCCGGAGATACTGTCGTTGCCAACACCAGCGTCGATCGTGTCGGCACCGGCGCCGCCGCTGAGCGTGTCGTTGCCGTTATTGCCCGAGATAATGTCGGCGCCGCCGCCACCGTCGATATGGTCCGCGCCCGTGGTGCCTGTGATCGAGTCCGCCCCGGTGCCACCGGAAATGGTCTCCACGGAAATGGTCGCGCCGGAGAGGTCGAAACTGCCGCCGCCGGTCAGCGAAATGATATCCGTCCCGGCGCCGCCATTGATCGTTTCGGCGCCACCCGCGACATCGCCGGAGGCGATGAAGAAGGTGTCGTCGCCTGTGTCGCCGAGCAGGCTGTCGACGCCGGTACCGCCGGAGATCTGGTCGTTGTCAGCGCCGCCGTCTAGGGTGTCATTGCCTCCGAACCCCCTGATCAGGTCGTTTCCGGCGAGGCCGTTGAGTTCATCGGCAGTTCCGGTGCCAAGTATCGTGTCGGCATCTGCGCCTCCGTTAAGGGTGGCCAGACGATGGGCGTAGGTGGCGAGGGCCTTGGCCGAAAAGAGCGCCGCTGCGGCCGGCAGGGCGTGCCAGCCGGCATCTGCGCCGAGTGGCGCGGATGCGGCGTGCACGGGAACGCCGAGCGCGTCTTCCAGGCTGTTGGCAAACTGCGCGCCGGCAGTGCCTGCCCCCGCTGCGCAAGCCACCAGTGTGACTTCCGCATCGGGCGCGAGCGCGGCTTTGATCCGGAGCAGATGAGGTGTCGCTTCGCTCAGCGCTGTCAGGTCCACAACGCGCCCGGCAAGGTGCAATTGGCCGGGAGCGCCGTGACTCAGGATCGAGAGGTTTTGGACGCCGGTCAGACCGGCAAGCACATCCGAAATCTGTCCAATCGGATCGCCTGCTGGCGATAGCGGGATGATTTTGGTGCGCGGATCGACGCCTGCCAGAAGGATTTCGCGATCAGGAACGGCGCTATCGACGAACAGGATGGATGGGTGTCTGGAATGGCTCATCCACAATGCTCTTTCGCTATAGAAGTCTGGGCGACGGGAATTAGGGTGTGTTCCCTTTAATGCGGCATCTGGCATCAGCTCTGAATGACGCAGTTCCGGCTGGGAAACAGACGGATCGATGAAAGCGACAGATGAACCGGAACGCATGGCAAGCCCTTGAACTCGAAGTTACTCCGTATCGCGTGCGCAATTCGAGTTCTGCGCCCGCCTCCGAGTCCTACAATAAAAATTGAGCAAGATAAGCTGTCTTCTTGGGAATTTTTGGAAAAGACTTTGGAAAAATTGGAAATTACACAGCATTGTATACTTGGAAATTTCTATAAAATTTCATCTATTTCAGTGTTGATGTTGATCAGTACAATTGAGTGTTAATATTTTTGGGGTGTAGGATTTTTATTATTAATTTTTTTGATCTTTTCCAACAGCAAAAGCAGGGTTTTTTCTATAGAAGTCTGGCATCAGTATTCATTTATGTATGGTGATTATTTGTGTTTTCGTGGGTGATTTAACGGGGGTTATACCTCAGCCCGAGTTTCTTAATTCAGGGATTTGTCTATCATCGCGCACCTACTTGCGAGGCAAGCGCATGTGAATGAAAACTATTAGTTGTGTGGACGATCGAGGAAAGTGATTTTTTAAGCCTGAATTAGTATGAAATTGACGCAATATATATAATTAAATCAAGGAAGTCTGGGCGTGCAATATGTTCGGGTGGTCAAAATCTGGCGTCTGTCGGCAGCATCGTCAGGGTTGAGGTGGGCTAGTTTGTTTGAGGCAGGGCAGGCGGCGGCAGTCAGATTTTCACCCGGTCGATCTGGATCTCGTGACCGAAGCGCCGAATTGGGTCGTGTGGCGCCTATTTTCACTGTGGAGACCGTCACCCTGGCCGCAGAGCCGGAAAGCCGGTTCGCTTAGAAATACTCGGGCAGTTCCGCGACCAGCGCCTTTCGGATACGGTCGCGCACGGGAACCGCCGGGTCGGGCCGCTCAAAATCCAGACCGGTCAGCTGTTCGAACAGGGCGACATACTTGTTGCTGAAGGCGATCAGGGTGTCGGCGGGGATTTCCGGGATGGGGTCATTGTAGGGATCGCACTGACCGGCAATCCACAGCCGCAGGAATTCCTTGTCCAGACTGTCCGGCTCCTCACCCGCCGCAAACTTCTGCGCGTAGCTGTCGGCGCGCCAGTAGCGGCTTGAATCCGGGGTGTGAATTTCATCGGCGATGGTGATCGTGCCGTTCTCATCGATGCCGAACTCGTATTTTGTATCGACGAGAATGAGTCCCTGTTTGGCGGCGAGTTCCTGCCCGCGCGCGAACAGCGCCAGACTTTTCTCCGCCAGCTCGCGCCATTGCTCATGCGTCACGAGCCGGGTTTCGAGAATTTCCGCTTCCGTGATCGGCGCGTCATGCCCGCCGCCGGTGGGTTTCGTCGTCGGTGTGATGATGGTTTCGGCGAGCTTCTGGTTCTTCTTCATGCCATCGGGGAGGGGGTGGCCATAGATCACCCGCTCGCCCCGCTCATACATGGTCCAGGCGCTGGTGTTGGTGGAGCCGGTGAGATAGGCCCGCACCACGATCTCGATCGGCACCATCTCGAGATCCTTGCACAGGACGACATTCGGGTCCGGGTAGGAGATCACATGGTTCGGGCAGATATCGCCTGTGTGATCGAACCAGTAGCGCGCCGTCTGGGTCAGCACCTGCCCCTTGTAGGGCACGGCCGCCAGGACCTGGTCGAACGCGGATTGCCGGTCCGTCGCGATCAGCAGCCGCCGCCGGTCCGGCAGCTTGTAGGCATCCCGCACCTTGCCCCGGACGAAGTCCGGCAATTCCGGGAATTCCGCGTTGGTAAGACAATTGTCGAGAAGCTGTGAGCTGGCCGTCTGCGGCACCATGGAGCGATATCCTGTGAACGGTAATCTGGATCGGGCGACACGATAGCGCCTTCACGTGGGACTGCAATGGTGGGGGTGGGCAGGATGACGATTGGGCGCGTTCGCCCGGTGTTACCCGGCCTTCTGTAGTGTCGGGATTTGCTTGATGATGTCAGCCAGATCCTTCTCAGCCTGGGCAATATCCCATTGAGACTGGAGGTTGACCCAGATCGTAGGGCCGTTGCCGCAGAGCTTGCCAAGCCGTACTGCCATCTGGGCGGTCACAGGGGCTTTCTCGCTCAGGATGTCATGGAGCGTCTGCCGAGAGATCTTCAGGGTCTCCGCCAGTTTCGTTTTGCTGACGCCAAGCTCGGGCAGGATCTGGTCACGCAGCAGCGCGCCGGGGTGCATCGGGGGGAGACCTTGAAGCATCAGTGATAATCCTCCAGTTTGACATTGGTGGCGCCTGAGTCCCATTCGAAGGTGAGGCGCCAATTGCCGGTGACGCGAACGCTGTATGTGCCCCTGCGGTCTCCGGTCAGCTCGTGAAAGTGGAAACCCGGCAGGTTCATGTCTTCTGGCTGCGACGCGGCATTCAGGGTTTGAAGCATCTGCACCAGCCGGTTTTGGGCGGCGCCCTGAACCGGCAATTTTCCGCCTTTTCCTGTGGCGGCGAATTGCTTGAGGCCCTTATGAGCGATGCTCTTGATCATGAAAAATGTAAGGCAATTCCTTACGGTTGTCAAGCGTTGGATTACGCCGATTTGTGCTCTGGCGGCGGGAAGAGATATGGCCCGATACGGAACGCGGTTTGATATGGGGGCGTGCGATTGATCCAAATGCCGTGGGTCATGCGCCTATAATTAAGTCGCGTGTCCCCTTAATTCTGATTTAATTGAATTTACATTTTCAATATTGTTAGTCATTTTTACATCCTTTAAATGTAGAATTCACACAATTACTTATTTCTAAAATACTTTCATTCATAATTTTCATAAAATTATTTTTGTTTAAAAGTAAATACTCGATGCTTTGATGATTTTTGTAAACCATATGAGCTCCAATAATATCATAAATTAGAACGTCGCCAGACCAAGATATATCTCCAGATTTTAGCGTATTCCAAACCATACCCTCCATTGATCCAAAGTATATAGATTTAAAAGCAGAGTTTTTAGCGCAATCATCAAAACGAATATCATCAATGTTATTAGATATAAAATTCATAATTCTATAAATTCTCCTTTTATTTGTTATTAGATTTACAGACACGCAACTGTAGTCTAAATTCCAATCATATATTACCATTCTAATACCTTTTTTATTCATGTGTTTTATAGATTTTTTTATGTTATCATTTGATATAAAATAAAAATTTATGTCTTTATCTTTTCTTGTATCTGAATAATCATTTATGCTGTATGCATTATTTAATTTTGGTTTTATAATATAGTTTATCTGATTCATATATTTTTCAATTTTTTGATATTTATGTGAGCTTACAATAGGGTGCATAAGAATTTGAAATTCAATTATATTTTCCTCATCTTTGAGGCGTATGTTATTTGCTCTAGAAATTGTTTTATTAGAAAAACTAGAAGAGAAGATATTTTCCCTAATGATATTAAATGATTTTTCTTTATCTATTTCATTTAACTCAATCGCCAAATCTTTGATATTCTGCCCAAAAAACGTATCACTATCAGCAAATGACGGAAAAGAAGCACAGATTGCGATCAAAGATAGTGCAAATATTCTTCTTACTTTTGATCGCAACAAGAGGTAACATTCAAAAATTAACTTCATCTTTCCCGCATCCCTTCACTCGCATAGCGCAGCACCGGCTGAAGCACATATTCTAGCACCCGTCTCTCTCCCGTCAGCAGGTCCGCCGTCACGGACATGCCCGGCACAAGACGCACGTCTCTGCCGTCCACAGTCAGATGTTCCCGTTCGATCTCGATCCGTGCCGTGTAGGACAGCATCTGCGGCGCCGCCTGCGGGCCGGTTGTGGCCGCTCCCGCCGCGCCGGCGGCGTTGTTCGCGTCCTGGGGCACGACGGCATCGGCGCTGAGGCTGACGATCGTGCCCTCGATGCTGCCGTAGCGCATGTAGTTCAAGGCATCGATTTTTACGGCGGCACGCTGGCCGATCTCGATGAAGCCGATATCCCGGTTGGTCACCGTCGCCTCGACCGTCAGACGGTCCCCGTCCGGCACGATCCGCATCAGCGGCGCGCTGGGCTGGACATAACCGCCGAGCGTGTGCACAGAGAGGCTAGCTACTGAGCTGGAGCCATACCTCCTGTTTTCCGAAAGTGCTCCCAACTCTTTCACCCCGCAGCGCGCTATCCTTCCGTGAATATTAGGCGGTGGTTAGAGTGTCGTCACGGGGAGTCTGATACAAGGTCAGGAAGGCAGGGTATGCGGCCTGGAGTGTGGCCAAAAAAACAGCGGCCGGGATTTCCCGGCCGCTGCGTTTATTTTCTGTTGTCCGGTGGGCGTGTCTTTAGAGCGCCAGCCCCCGCTCCATCGATATCGCCAACCGCCGGGCAAACGCTTTCGGGTCGGGGATGGCTTCGCCTTCCATGATCCGGGCCTGGTCGAGCAGCAGGTGGGCCGCGTCGTCCAGTTCCTGGCCGGTCTTGCCGTCCTTCACCCGTTTGGCGAGGGCCTTGATCACCGCGTGCTTGGTGTTGACTTCCAGAATGCGCGGATTGGATTTGTCGATCTGCTTGTGCTGGCGCAGCAGGCGTTCGAGGTTGATGTCCATGTCGCCGTCATCGGCGATCAGGCAGACCGGGCTGTCGGTCAGGCGGGTTGATTCCCGCACGTCCTTCACTTCCTCTCCGAGGGCCAGCTTGATGGAGGCGAGCAGCGGCGCGATATCGGCGGAGGCTTTTTCCTCGTCCTTCTTGTCCGCGGCCTTGTCCTCGTCGGACTTGTCCCCCTCGGCTCCCTTGACGGCATCGAGATCGGCGGAGCCGCGGGTGATCGACTTGAGGGGGCTGCCTTCATAGCCCTCGAACATGGCCTGGATCCAGAAATCGTCGATCGGATCCGACAGCAGCAGAACTTCCACACCCTTGGCCTTGAAGCCTTCGATATGGGGTGAGTTCAGCAGGGCTTCCTTGCTCTCGCCGATGATGTAGTAGATCGCCTCCTGGCCTTCCTTCATCCGCTTCTTGTAGTCGGCGAGGCTGACCAGCGTGTCGCTTTCCGTCGTATCGAAGCGCGCGAGGGAAATCAGGGTGTCCTTGTGCTCGCCGTTCTCGGAATAGAGGCCTTCCTTCATCACCGGGCCGTAAGCGTCCCAGAAAACCGCATATGCCTCGGGGTCCTTCTCAGCTTTCTTGCTGAGCTCGGTGAGCACCCGTTTGGTGACGGCGGAGGAGATCTTCTGTAGCACCGGATTGCGTTGCAGAAGCTCGCGGCTGACATTCAGCGGCAGGTCCTCGCAATCGATCACGCCGCGCAGGAAGCGCAGATAATCGGGCACCAGCCCTTCGCAATCGTCAGTGATGAAGACCCGCTTCACATAGAGTTTTACCCGGCTCTTGCGCTCCGGATGGAACAGGTCGAACGGGCGCTGGGTCGGCACATAGAGCAGGGAGCTGTATTCGATCACACCCTCCGCCTTCCAGTGCATGGTCAGCCAGGGCTCGTCGAAAGCATGGGCGACGTGCTTGTAGAATTCGCCGTACTGCTCCGTCGTGATGTCGCTCTTGGAGCGGGTCCAGAGAGCGGATGCTTCGTTGAGCGGGCGCTCTTCGGTTTCCCCGTCCTTGGTTTCCACAAACAGGATCGGCACCGGGATATGGTCGGAATAGCGCTTCACGATGTGCTGCAGGCGCTGCTCCTCGAGAAATTCGAGGGCGTCGTCCTTCAGATGCATGGTGATGATGGTGCCGCGATTGGCCTTCTCGGCATCCGCGACGGTGTATTCGCCGAGCCCGTCCGAGCTCCAGAGATGCGCCTTGTCCTCACCGGCACGCCGGGTCAGCACCTCGACCTTGTCCGCGATCATGAAGGCCGAATAGAAACCGACGCCGAACTGGCCGATCAGGCCGCTATCCTTTTTCTCGTCGCCGGACAGGTTGGAAACGAAGGCTTCCGTGCCGGAGCGCGCGATGGTGCCGAGATTGTCGTTCAGCTCATCGGCGGTCATGCCGATACCGTTATCCGACAGGGTCAGGGTCTTGGCATCTTTGTCCGCCGCGATCCTGATCTTGTATTCACCGTCGCCAGTGGTCAGATCAGGCTGTGTAAGCGCCAGATAGCGCAGCTTGTCGCAGGCATCGGATGCGTTGGAGATCAATTCGCGCAGGAATACTTCACGCTCGCTATAGAGCGAATTGGCGACGATCTTCAGGAGCTTGCTGACCTCGGCCTGGAACGTCCGCTTTTCCGCAGTCATCTTCTTGATCACCTCTTGCCTAGAATGACATCGTTATGATTGATGGAGCCTGATATGTGGGAAGTTGGCATTAATCGCAAGACCCCAGCGCTTTCCGCCTGAGCCGAGATCGGATCCGAATTTCCCATGAGCAGCGTTTTCGAGGACGGTCGGATCACCGCAATGCTGGGGCCGACCAACACCGGCAAGACCTATTTCGCCATCGAGCGGATGCTTGGCCATGCCTCCGGCATGATCGGTTTTCCGTTGCGTTTGCTGGCCCGGGAGAATTACGAGCGTGTGGTTTCCCTGAAGGGCAAGAACGCTGTCGCCCTGATCACCGGCGAGGAAAAGATACTTCCGCCGCACGCCCGCTATTTTATCTGCACGGTGGAATCCATGCCGGTCGACCGGGTGGTGGATTTTCTGGCCATCGACGAGATTCAGCTCTGCGGCGACCGGGAGCGCGGTCATGTCTTCACCGACCGGCTGCTGCATGCGCGCGGCCGTCAGGAAACCATGTTTCTCGGCTCCGACATTATCCGCCCGCTGATCAGGAAGCTGGTGCCGAAGGCGGAGATCGTCGGCCGGCAGCGCATGTCGCGGCTGACCTATACCGGGCCGCGCAAGCTGACCCGGCTGCCGCGCCGGACCGCCATCGTCGCTTTCTCGGCGGCGGATGTTTATGTCCTGGCCGAAATCGTCCGGCGCCAGCGCGGCGGTGCCGCTGTTGTCCTGGGCGCGTTGTCGCCACGGGCCCGGAACGCGCAAGTGGCGATGTATCAGGAGGGCGAGGTCGATTACCTGATCGCGACGGATGCGATCGGCATGGGCCTCAACATGGATGTGGATCACGTCGCCTTCGCCGAGGACATGAAATTCGACGGCCGCGCGCCGCGCCGCCTGACCCCGCCGGAGATGGCGCAGATCGCCGGCCGGGCGGGACGGCACATGAATGACGGCACGTTCGGCGTCACCGGAGACTGCCCGCCTCTGGACGAGGAGATGGTCGAGGCGCTGGAGAGCCACCGGTTCGATCCGCTCCGGCACGTTTTCTGGCGTAATCACCGCTTGTCGTTCCGCAGCCTTGGTGATTTGCAGCGTGCGCTCGGGCTGCACAGCGATCAGCCTCACATGATCAGGAAGCGGGACGGCGAGGACCACCGGACGCTTGAGTCGCTGGCGCGGATGGAAGCCGTGGTCGAGCGGGCAACCGGACCGGACCGTGTAAGGCTGCTCTGGGACATTTGCCAGATCCCGGATTTCCGCAAGACCATGAGCGAATCCCACGCCAATCTGCTGGCAAAGATCTTTTTCGATCTGACAGATGGGCAGCAGTGTCTGGAGACAGATTGGGTCGCCAATCAGGTCAGTCGTTTCGACCGGACGGACGGTGATATAGACACGCTGGTAAACCGTATCGCACATATTCGCACTTGGACGTATATTACGCACCGTGCAGACTGGGTATCCGACCCTGTTCATTGGCAGGCTCAGACAAGAGCTGTTGAAGATCGGCTTTCGGATGCTTTGCATGACAAGCTTACCCAGCGTTTTGTCGACAAGCGCGCAGCATTGTTCTTGCGCAAGTTGAAGGACGGGGGGAACTTGGCGGCGGCAGTAAAAACTGACAGTACAGTGGTCGTGGAGGGCCATGCCGTCGGTCACATGGAAGGATTGAAGTTCGTGCCTGATGTAGTGGATAGCACCAACGCAAAGCCCGTGCTGGCGGCTGCGCGTAAGGTCCTGCCGGAAGAACTGGCCCGGCGCACGGGCCAAATCGAATCCGCCGACAACGCAGCCTTTTCGATCGGGCCAAAGGGGACGGTGATCTGGCTCGGGGCGGAAATCGCATCGCTGGAAGCCGGTGCCGACATTCTGTCGCCGCAGATCCGCGTCGTGAACGAAGAGATGATCGACGGCGAGATGCGCAAGCGGATCGAGACCCGTTTGCGCACCTGGCTGACGGGGGAGATGGAAGAACGGCTCGGCCCGTTGCTGGCGATCAAGACGGCTGAACTCGAGGGCGCCGCGCGCGGTATTGGGTTCCAGGTGCTCGAAGGCATCGGCGGTGTATCCGCCGATCAGATCGGCGGGTTGCGCCGGGATCTCGATGATGAGCAGCGCAAGTCGCTGGCCCGTCTCGGTATCCGCTTCGGCACAGAAACCGTCTTCCTGCCGGTGTTGCTGAAGCCGAAGGCGGTGGAGTTCCGGGCCATGCTCTGGAGCGTATTCTCCGGCCAGTTCCCCGAAGGAGGCCCGCCGCCGGCAGGCCGAGTGATGATCACGCGTGCCGAGGATGCGACCGACGCCTTCTACCTGGCGATCGGATACAAGCGGGTCGGCGGTCACGCTGTGCGGGCGGATATGCTTGAACGCGTCGCCCAGATGGTGCGTCAGGCGGCCCGCGAGGGCGCATTCGCCATCTCGGCGGACATGCTGTCGCTTGCCGGTGTTGGCCATGAAGCCATGGCCGAGATCCTGAAGGATCTCGGATATCGCCGTGGCGAGGATGTCGAGGAGCAGCCTCGTTTCATCGCCCGGCGTCGTCAGGAACAGAAGCGCCGGCCGGAAGGCGAGCGTAAGGCGGAACAGAACGGCAAGTCTGAAGGTGACGGCAAAGCCGCGCGCGGGGACAAACCGGATCGCGCCAGGAAGCCGGGTAAACCGGCGCAGGATGGTTCCGGTGAAAAGCGGGATCGGAATGCTGGCGCCAAGGGCGGACAAAAGGGCGGGCCGCGCAAGCCTAAGCGCCAGGATGAGCGGCCGAAACGCCAGAATAGCGGGCCAAAGGTGATCAGCTCGAACGGGCCGGCCATGCGTCCCGAGGATTCTCCCTTCGCAATATTGCAGCAGCTCAAACTGGCAAAATGAACGAAGACGAGACACAGCGTCTCGACAAGTGGCTCTGGTGTGCGCGGTTCTTCAAGACCCGTGGGCTCGCCAACAAATTGGTTGGTGCGGGGCGCTTGCGTCTTTCCGGCAAGGTGGTGGCGAAGGCGCACCAGCTTGTTCGCTCCGGCGATGTGCTGACGTTTCCGCAGGGACCTCATATCCGGGTCGTGAAGGTGCTGTTTCTGGCTGAGCGCCGTGGACCGGCTCCGGAAGCCCAGCTGCTGTACGAGGATCTCGCGCCTATCGAAGCGGGCGCGGGCAAAAGTGAACGGTCCGAGGTGAAATCGACCCCGGCACAGCGTGACCCGGGTGCCGGGCGGCCAACCAAGCGGGATCGGCGGCTGATCGACCATCTGCGATCCCCTGATGAGTGATCTGGTCGATTATCGATTGCCGTCTGGAAAACGCCCGGATAGTCCGCCCGCCGGAAACGTGCTTGCGAAATCGGGCCGAGAGCTTAGATAAAGGGCTGAATTCCAACCAACTCCGGGAAATGCCATGATCGGCTCCCTTAAAGTTTTCTTCGATGCGGTCCGCTCCGGGGGATCAAGCGAAGCTTCAAAGGTCGACGGATCAGAAGAAGCCGTTGCCGCGCTGCTGGTGAAGGCTGCGACGCTTGATGGCGATTTCGGCGCCGACGAGCGGCACGCCATTGAAGCTCTGCTCGCCGCCCGTTTCGCCTGTTCTCCGGATGAGGCGGCGGAAAAGGTTGATGGGGCGGTGAAAGATCTGGAAAGCAGTGTCGATTTCTACAGCTTCACCAAGGTGATTCGTGATGAATTTGATCATGATCAGCGGGTCGAGCTCATGGAAATGCTTTGGCAGGTCGCCTATGCCGACGGTGTCTTGCATGACTATGAAGCCAGTCTGATGCGCCGGGTCACGGGACTGATCTACGTGACCGATCAGGAGAGTGGCGCTGCACGCAAGCGTGTCATGCAGAAACTCGGACTTGCCGAATAGGCGTTTTTTCATTAACGAAACCGACGATTGAAGTCGGACCGGAGTCTGCCGATGACGTACATCGTCAACGACCTGTGCATTAAGTGTAAATACACCGACTGTGTCGAAGTCTGTCCGGTTGACTGTTTTTATGAGGGCGAGAACATGCTCGTCATTCACCCGGACGAGTGTATCGACTGCGGTGTGTGCGAACCGGAATGCCCGGCCGAGGCGATTCTCCCGGACACGGAACCGGAAGCAGAGAGCTGGATTGAAATGAATCGGAAATATTCCGAGGAATGGCCGAACATCACCCGGAAGATCGACGCCATGCCCGATGCTGACGATTTTCAGCAGGTTAAGGGCAAGATGGAAAAGTTTTTTTCGCCCGCGCCGGGCAAGGGAGACTGAGGCTAACCGTCACAAAACGGTAAGCCATGCGTTAAACGAAAGCAGGCCATGCGCCCGCAGACTCCCACTTTTATCGGATTTGTGATAAGGTCTATGAATTCGGTGGGGCAAAACGTCTCGCCTCGCCGCCGTTTCCGCGAAGGTTTCGGACCATTCCGAGCGGTATCCGCAAAGACGGGCTGAGGCCTGCTTTTTAGCGATACCGGCGATTCCTTGCGCTTTACGCGTTTTACGTGGTCCTGACAAGTGAGAGAGACCGACTAATGACAAAAAAAGTGGAGTTCAAGGCTGGGGATTTTGTGGTCTATCCGACTCATGGTGTCGGCAAGATCATTGGCACCGAGTCGCAGCAGATCGCGGGTACTGAGCTTGATCTTCTGGTGATCACCTTCGAGCAGGATCGCATGACGTTGCGTATCCCCGTTGGAAAAGCCAACGATTCCGGTCTGCGCCGGCTCAGCACGCGCAAGCAGATGGATGTCGCGCTCACGAAGCTGAAAGGCCGTGCACGCGTGCGACGTACCATGTGGTCCCGCCGCGCGCAGGAGTACGAAGCGAAGATCAATTCCGGCGATCCGGTATCCATCGCCGAAGTCGTGCGCGACCTGCGCCGCAACACCGGACAGGCCGATCAGTCCTACAGCGAACGCCAGATGTATCAGGCGGCGCTTGATCGTCTTGCCCGTGAGTTCGCAGCGATTGAAAAAATCGATGAAGACGCGGCCACGGACCGGCTTGAAAAAATCATGGCAGCAGCCTGATCGGCTGTCGAAACTTCATTGTTTCGTGATTACAGGCGGCGCCTCCGGTGCCGCCTGTTTCATTTGTGCGGAACCCCGGATACAGCACAGGCGTTGGCGGCCGACGCTGAAATTGCTATCTGGAGTGTGGGAGCACATCAGCAATGTCAGATGCGGCACAGAACGTGATCCAGACCATCAGCCTTCCATACGGAACGGACAAGCGCTTCGCGATATTGCGCCGCTGCCGGAGAATTTGGACTATTGCCTCCATTCATGGCGACGTCGAACGGCTCAATGCTCTGCATGAGACGCTGACCAACCGCTATGAGGCGGGGGATCGCTTCGTCTACCTTGGGAATTATTACGGGTACGGGCCGGCAATTCTGGAAACGGTGGACGAATTACTGCGGTTCCGGCGGATCGTGCTGGCGCAGCCACCCTACACGCATCTCGACGATATCGTGTATTTGCGCGGCCGCCAGGAAGAGATGTGGCGCAAGATGCTGCAGCTTCAGTTCTCCGGTGACTGTCAGGAGATCCTGGACTGGATGCTGGAGCGTGGTGCGGACGCGACCCTTGCGGCCTATGGCGGTCGCGCCTCTGACGCCCGCTCCGCCATCATGGAGGGATTGCTCGCCGTCAGCCGATGGACGGGGCAGCTGCGGCAGGCCATCCGGGGGCATTCCGGGCACAATGAATTCATGACCGGATTTCGCCGGGCTGCTTACACGGATGACGGTGCGCTTCTGTTTGTCAGCGGCGGGCTGGACCCGTCCAAAGATCTCAACGAACAGGAAGACGGGTTCTGGTGGAACAGCCAAGGCTTTACTGAAGCCGCCGAGTCCGGCTACCGGGGCTTCACAAGACTGGTCCGCGGATACGACGCGGCCCGGGAAGGCATCGTCGAGCATGAGGTGACGCTCAGCATCGACGGGGGCGCAGGATTTGGCGGACCGTTGAATGCCGTCTGCCTCGATGCCGCGGGCGCTATCGTCGATCAGATCAGCGCTTAGGTCCGGCCCCGGCGAATTTTCCATATCTGGTAGGCTCGCGGTTTTGTGATTCGATAGGAGTCGCCATAACCGTGCCGAAATGATCCGCTTTCCATGGGGGAGCGTATCCACTTGTGAGAAAACTCGCTGGTGCGGTCTGGAGATGAAGCCATGGCACATATTGACGATCCCGAAACCCGGCGCGCCAACGTCTCGTATATCAAGTCGAGCATGAACGAGCCGTTGCTTGAGCGGGAGGTTGAATTCGAGCTCGCGAGAGCCTGGCGTGAAGATGGCTGCGAGAAGTCCCTGCATCTTATGGTCCGCTCCTACACCCGTCTGGTGGTCAGCTCCGCTACCCGCTACCGCAATTACGGCTTGCCGATCGGTGATCTGATCCAGGAAGGTAATATCGGCCTGATGCAGGCCGCTGCCCGGTTCGAGCCGGAGCGGGAGATTCGCTTTTCGACCTATGCAAGCTGGTGGATACGCTCAGCCATTCAGGATTATGTATTGCGGAACTGGTCCATCGTGCGGACCGGTACCACGGCGGCCCAGAAATCCCTTTTCTTCAACCTGCGGCGCCTCCGCGCGAAGATCCAGCAGGCTTCCGAAACCCTTTCTCCGGAGGAGCAGCGCGAGCGTATTGCGGCCGAACTTGGCGTTCCGCTGAAGGATGTCGAGACGATGGAGCAGCGCATGTCCGGCGCCGACCAGTCGCTGAACTCCACGATCGGGGAAAGTGGTGAGGATGAGTGGATGGAGATGCTGTCGGACGAACGCCCGACTCCGGAAACCATTGTTATCGGGATGCGGGATGCGGAAACCCGCTCAAAATGGCTGAAAGAAGCGCTTTCTGAGTTGAGCCCGCGCGAGCAGACCATCATAGAGCGCCGTCGGCTCGTTGATGATGGGGCAACGCTGGAAGAACTCGGGACGGTGCTCGGGGTCAGCAAGGAGCGCGTGCGGCAGCTTGAGCATCGCGCGTTGCTCAAGCTGAAGCAGCATATCAGCCGCAATGTCGATCGCAGTTCGGATCTCTATTCAGAGGCGTAAGGTCCGCCGTTATTGCGGACTGATCGTTTTCACGCGTGATCCGGACGTCGGCTGCTCGCCGCTTTCAAGGCCATTGATCATCCGGAAATACCGGACTTCATATCCCGGGAACGGGATGCTGCCTGCGAGCGATTGTTCCGACGCCGTTCCGTCATAGCGCATCACTTTTACGCGGTAGGGACGGATGCCAGCCCTTTCCTCCGCGGAAAGCGGACGGAAGCTGTAGGTTGTCCGTCGCATGTCTTCGTTCAGGGCACCCGCGCGCTGGCTCGGGATGAGAAACTGCATCCTGTAGAGCGTGTCTGCATCATACCGAATGGCCACCAGCCGCAAGATGTAGGTGGCGCCGTTCTTTGCCGTGATTGCCAGCCAGCCGGTGGCCGCATCCATGCCATTGATCGCGATATTTTCCAGATCGCGCACTGCCTGGCCCTTTGCCCAGCTATCCCGGATATAGCTGGCCGGGGCCTGTCCTGCGGATTTAGGCGCGGCGTCAAAAATGAACCGGGCGCCATTCGGATCTGCCGCCAGAACCCGCTGCGGCTGATTGTAGATCCGGAAATTCGGCGGCACCTCGAACTGGAAACTGAGGTCTTTGTGCAGGAAGGTCTGGCCGCGAATCATCCCTTCTTTCGGATCGCTTCCGAAGAGAACGCCGTCGACTTGGTCGAGGAACGGATCGCGCCCGACGATGGGGTTTGATACCGGCCGCACGCTGGCCGCAATGAGGGCTTTCTGCACGCGGTCGATGGTCCGCGGGTGCGTTGCCATCAGGTCGACGGCATCTGGGTCGTGATTGGCGCCGGCGATCTCCGCCTGGAGCCGGCTGGCGTTGCCCAGTTTCTGGAGAAAGCTTGCCATTGCAGCGGTTTCGTACCCGGATCGGCTGAGATAGCGCACCCCGAGGGTGTCGGCCTCGAATTCCTGATCCCGCGAGTAGCTTTTCAGATAGAGCTGCGATCCTAGTCCGGCGAGATCGGCGATTGCCTGGCTGTCCGTGAGGATGCCGAGGATCGCGGCGCCAAGCCCGATCGCCGTGCCGCGGCTGTAGCGCTCTGCGCTGTGGCGGGCTGTGACATGGCCGATTTCATGGGCAATAACACCGGCCAGTTCAGCTTCGTTCTCTGCCAGGGCAACCAGCCCGCGCGTGACGTAGACATAGCCGCCCGGTAGGGCGAAGGCATTGATATCAGGTGTGTTGAGCACCGTGAACGTGAAGTCCAGATTGGGCATCTCGGATGTGGCGGCGAGTTTATTGCCGATCCGGGTGACATAGGCCGCCAGCTCCGCGTCGTCATAGGCGCCGCCGAATTCCTGTTTGATCTGCGGGTCCTGTTCGCGCCCGACCTGACGTTCCTGTTCCGGAGACATGAAAGCCGTGAAGCTTTGTTCTCCGGTCGCTGGATTGGTGCTGCACCCGGAAAGGAGCGGCGTGGCCGTTGCGACGGAAAGCAGTATGGCGGCCGCCAAGCTGCGACGTGAGGCGGCAAACATAGGCCGGATCGAGTCAGGCAAAAGGCTCTCCATCGGTCGGATCACGGTTCCGGTGTCCGTTATGTTTACCTATTCGCCCAGGAGTTCAAGTTGTTCGGGATGTGTGATTTCGATCAACGGGCCGTTTTGCGGCTTGATCCATCCTCGACCGCGGACGGCTCGCCCGGAAAAGGCCTGGGGATCAATGCCGGCACGCTCGAATAGGCGGAGCGCGCGATGATCGATCCTGAAAGTGAAATCGGTCCGCCAGTCCGGGCCGAAATTGAGATAGACCACGTTGCGTACCCGTGCCGCGTCAACCACCCGTCCCTCGACGATCTGGAAGCTGTCTATATCGTTCCAGGTCTCGGCCGGATTGCGGATGCGATAGTAGGGAAGGTCCCAGATGCCGCGCCGGTCAAGACGAGCGGCCCGTTCGAGTGCAAGCATTTCGCCGATCAGTTTCCGATTATCCTTGAAGCTGTAGACTCGAGCCATGCCCTTTGCCAACAATTCTCCCTGGATCCAGGTGCCGTCCGGCAGTGTGAGGTGGGCAAGATAACGCCGGTAACGATCTTCCCGTCGCCCGACGAAATGAAGTGAGACAGTATGGCTTCCGATCAGCGTCTGCAGAGCGGTACTGGATTCTTCGGCAAGCGGCCAGGTCTTGAAGCCTGCACGGCCGAGCGGCAGTTTTGGCGCCTGTATACCGACGAGGCGGACCTCCTTACCGGATGCCAGCACCAGCGTGTCGCCGTCGACAATCTCCGTCACGGCCTGATCCTTGATGGTCGCGGCTGGTGCTGTTTGGGGCCACTCGATGGCCTGTGCGGCAGGTGTGCCGCAGAGAAGCAGACCGACGAAAAGCGCGAGGGAGCGGATCAGGGCGCGGGAAATGTTCATGAGCTATCCGATCACGCCCATCGCACTGTCTCAAGAGCTAGAAGAGAATGCAGTTTTGTTGGGGGTAAAATGGTCGGATTGATTGTTTATTCGTCAGTGATGTAGGTTTTCGGTGAATGTTTCTTCCTGCGTGACCTCGACTATGTCGAGGCATTCGCCAAACGTACAAATTCGGGCAAGCTGCTTTTCCGCGCGGACATTTGCCGATGGGGATGACAATGCCTGAGTCGTATAGCGTTTTAGCCTGCGGGAGTTGATGTGTCGGACCGAGTTCTTTTCCCGAGGGTTGATGCACGCCGCAGCGGTTATTTGGCGGTAGACGAGCCGCACCGGCTTTATTGGGAGCAGGTGGGCAATCCTGACGGTATTCCGGTGGTGTTCCTGCATGGCGGTCCTGGCTCTGGTATTTCCGAAGCGCATCGCAGGTTTTTCGATCCTGAGCATTTCAACGTCCTGCTGTTCGATCAGAGGGGGACCGGGAAGTCGACGCCTCTGGCGGAGCTGACGGGCAATACAACGCAGGATCTTGTCGCGGATATTGAGCGCTTCCGGGAAATGCTCGGGGTGGAGCGATGGATCGTGTTCGGCGGTTCCTGGGGGAGCACCCTTGCGCTGGCATATGGCCAGGCGCATCCGGAGCGCTGTCTCGGTTTCATCTTGCGAGGCATTTTTCTTGGTTCTGATGCCGAGCTCGACTGGTTCATGCATGGCATGGGTAAATTCTTCCCCGAAGCGGCACGGCGGTTTGAGCAGTTCCTGCCAGAGAGCGAGCGGGGCAATCTCCTGCACGCGTATCACCGCCGCTTGGTCGATTCCGATCCTGCCGTTCATCTACCGGCGGCTGTGGTTTGGGCGGGGTATGAGGGGGCTTGTTCGACGCTGTTACCGTTGCCTGCCGTCGGGCAGGAAGATCCGGCGCGATCGCTTTCCCTGGCGCGCTTGGAAGCTCATTATTTCGTGAATCGGGTTTTCCTTGAGCCGGGTGAAATAATCAATCGCATCGACCGTATCGCGCATTTGCCCGCCACAATCATTCAAGGGCGGTACGACGTGATTTGCCCGGTCGAAACGGCAGTCAGCCTTGCGTCTGCCTGGCCCGGTGCGATTCTTGAGGTCGTGACGGATGCCGGGCATTCGGCCATGGAGCCCGGTATCGCCAAGGGGCTTGTCGCGGCGCTGGATCGCTTGCGGAGATTTATCGGGACTTGATGCGCGCGCAGGGCCGGTTATCATGCCCGCGTTCCAAGTGGGGGGATCATTGTGCGTCAGTATTTGAGCTTCGCGATTGTGGCGATTGCAGCCTTGATTGCGATGGAAAGCGCCGTTCGTGCGCAGGAGCCGGCTTTCCTTTCCGTGGGTGCCGGCATCTACGATGTGAACGACAGCGAGACGACCGGGGAAGCCCGTGTTGAGTACCGCTTCTCGGAAGCGAACAAGCTCTGGCATTTCACACCATTCGTCGGGCTTATGGCGACTGCCGAGGGCGCGACATACGGATATGGCGGGATTGGGTTCGATATTTTCTTCGGTAATCGCTGGGTTTTGACGCCGAACTTTGCGGTTGGCCTCTATGGCAACGGAGATGGCAAGGACCTTGGCCACGCTGTTGAGTTCCGGTCCGGGGTGGAGCTTGCCTACCGATTCAATGATCGTTCCCGTTTGGGCCTGACTTTCCATCACATCTCGAATGCGGGGCTGGACGAGCAGAACCCGGGAACGGAATCGGTGCTTCTGGTGTACTCGATCCCGTTCGACAAACTGTTCAGCGACTAGCAGGCAAACGAAGGAAAGGTTTTTGAGCAGCCCGCCTTCCGGTCAGGGCTCAATGCCACCTTCGCGGCACCAGGCCTTGAAGTTTTCAAAGCCGTTTTCATCGCTCGCATAGAGAACCTGATCGCGGTATTCGAGGTCGGAAGCATAGTCGACATCGCCGACAGGCTTTTTGGTTGCCAGATCAAGTTCGTTGCGGATCAGGATATCGGCGCGAAAACTGACTTCCCAGCCGTCCGCACCGGGCTTGATGAAGGAGCCCCGTCGGATCTCGTGAACGACAGTCTGCAGCCCGGTGATCTTTGTTTCCTGTTTGACCATTTCCTCGAATGCAGGGTCGAAGAACAGCGCCTGATAGCCCATCAGCGCGATGGAAAACTCGTAGCCGTCTGCCTGGCGCGCATGGACGATCTGACCGATTGCATCAATGAAGTGAGGATCGGTAAGTCTCGGATAGTCTGCGCTGGTCCAACTAATACCCATTATTGTCCGTCCGAATGCTGTTTGCGGCTATCGTTCGCGTAACCCGGTATACCCTGTCCCGGGTACAATGAGAACGGAGCAAGAAGCGTGCCGCTAGCTTCTGGTGCTTTGTCGAAAGTTCTGGTAGAGTATATTAGATAGTATTTGCAACAAAAGCGTTGCGATTGAGGGGGCAAAATGCGTCCATACACCAGATTGCTTGGCCTTTTGGTCATTCTTTTCGGCCTTTCCGGTTGTGCTGCGGCTGTTGTCGGCGGAGCTGCGTGGGTTGGCACGGAAGCTTATGCCGATAAAAATCCGTTCGAATATATGGCCGGTTTTTTTGAGCGCGATTGCGCCAACATGGCGATCTACGACCAACCACCGCGCTGCCGCCGTTAATAATCCCACCTTTTGCCTCCGGATTTTAACAGCTATCCTGCCGTCAAAAATCGGAGGACGGCATTCGTGGCATCGACAAACAAAACGGCATTCATCAGTGGCTCGGCGCGGAACATCGGGCGGGCCATCGCGCTCCGTCTGGCGCGAGACGGTTTCAATATCATCGTGAACGGAAGCCGTGACCGCGACGCTTGCGAGCGTGTGGCGGCCGAAGTCAAGGAAGTCGGCGTTGATGCCATGGTCGTCATGGGCAATGTCGGCAGCAGCGCCGATGTCCGCGCAATGGCCAGCGAGGCCCTCGAACGGTTTGGGCGAGTCGATGTCCTCGTCAATAATGCCGCGATCCGGCCGCAGAAGAAGCTTCTGGAGATGTCGGACGACGACTGGGACCAGGTTATTTCCGTTGACCTGAACGGTGCCTTCTATCTCGCCCGCGCTTTTCTACCCGGGATGGTCGATGCGGGTTGGGGCCGGGTTGTGAATATGGCCGGGATGAACGCTATTCACGGATATGCCGGCCGCGCGCCGGTGTCGGCCGCCAAACACGGGGTATGGGGCCTGACGAAGGCGCTGGGCAAGGAATTCGCCCCGGCAGGAATTACCACGAACGTGATCTCGCCCGGCCCCATTCGTCCCGAAGAGACGGACTCGGAACATGCCGAACATATCCGTTCGCAGCTATCGCGCATCCCTGTTGGACGTCTGGGAGAGGCAAGTGAGATCGCCGCCGTGGTCTCTATGCTGTGCAGCGAAGAAGGTGGATTCGTCTGTAGTCAGATGATCGCGGTCAACGGAGGTACCGAGACGTAGTTCGGTTGAAATTCCAGCCGCTCAAGCGCGCGGAAGTTATTTCAAAATAATGATTCTTCCGATTTATGAATAATCCCTAAACGAATCCGCGTCTGATTCACACTCAAGTTGTGTATAATTACGTCAAGGCGGATGTTCTTTCGCGACGGTGAAGGGTAAAACTATATTCCGCTGTTCAGGTTTGGGAACTTGCAGTTGAAACTGCAGGGTCATTATTTGGCTGGCGGCAGAACGCCGTGTGCTTGCGATCGACGGCGCTGGGAAATTGGCAATGCCGTTGAATTTGAGACGGGGTTATCAATTATGGATTACTCATCTTCGGCTTTGGTACCGCGTTGCCGGCGGGTCTTTTCAAGCTACCTTGAGAGTTTCGGATACACGCTCGAAAGCGGTACGGACATGGAATTCTGGTGCGATGAAATCCGCCGCCATTCCGAATTCGTGAATCCGCAATTCATGCCGGAAAACCTCGATCAGTCTGCAAGCCGCTACGTCAGTATCCGCAAGGAGTCGGGTGAACTTGCCTGTACGATTGCTTTCCGTTTCTTCGAGACGGACGACTTTATGGATGATTTCGAGGAAGGCCGCTTCTTCTACGATAGGCCCTCGGAGCATAACTGGCGTCACCATCATTCCGGCTTGCGCGGAAAGGTCAATCTGAGCGGAAACATCTGTTCGCGCGGTGGGCTTCACAGCTATGACCGCGGCAACAGCATCAGCTGGTATATCACGACGGTGGCCTATACCTATGCGATCGAGGCCGGCGCCTCCGCGACGGTCGGAAATACGCTCCCCAAGATTACGGCGGCCCAACTCGCTCCCCGTCTTTACGGATATCGTCATTCGCTTATGGCGGAGCCGCATGCTTTCCCATTTGCCGAGGGGGAGGTGCCGCTTGCTCTGGTCTGGATCACGGAGGATGAAATGCGGGAAGAAGTGCGGATGCGCACCCAGTATCTCGAAACCGCACCGGGCTACAGCATGCGAACCACTGTCGACAGCTTCAATGGTATTTTGATGGCTGCGGAGTAGTACCCGGAATTATTTGCGTCCCGCCTTTTCGTCGCTTCCCGCCGAGCGTCGGAAAGGGGAACCTAGAGGGGAGCCCGTCCTAATCGCCGAACGTTATGACCCAAGGCAACGCGTTCCCGCCCGGCTTCCGGTCGCATAACGTAGTCAGGCGAAAGCCTGGCCCTGATTGAGTTCAGCCGGTTTTCAAGCAGGGTGCGTCGGCTCTGCTCTTCCTGTGCCAGATAGCCAGCGGAATCTTCCATGATCACCGTCAGGCGCATGACCATGTTCCGTACCAGATCCTGATCGTCGCCGGTCTTCCCCGGACGCTCGTCTATAAGCGCTTCTGTCGCCTTGATCAGGCGTTCTACAGTACCGAAGAAATTCCAGTTCGGTGGAATATTGTCGTCCATCGAGATGTCACCCGTGCCAGTGATTTGAGTACCATAGCGTGTTCGCAAGGGTGTCGCAACAGTCTATGCCTCAGTTATTTTAAGTTCTTCACCACTGGCTGCAACATGCTGAAATCACAGCCTTGGTCAGCTTGGAGGACTTGTTCAGCATAGAGCCGGTCATATCCGCGCAATGTTTGGAGGTCGCGCTCTGTGGTTACCAGATCCGCACGCCGACTGTTTAGTTCATCTTCGTCCACCAGCAGGTCCAGGCGTTTCTCCTTCACCGACAATGCGATCCTGTCGCCGTTCCTCACCAGGGCGAGCGGACCGCCGATCGCGGCTTCCGGAGTGACGTGCAGAACGATCGTGCCGAAGGCGGTGCCGGACATCCGCGCGTCGGAAATTCGAACCATGTCCTTCACGCCCTTTGAGGACAGTTTCTTCGGGATCGGCAAATAGCCGGCCTCCGGCATGCCCGAGGGACTGCGCGGGCCGGCATTCTGCAAAACCAGGATGTCGTCCGCGGTGACATCGAGGTCGGGGTCGTCGATCCGGGCCGCCAGATCTTCCAGCGAGGTGAAGACAACGGCGCGACCTTCCTTCTCGAGCAGGGCCGGGTCGGCGGCGGAGCGTTTCAGAATGGCACCGCCGGGGGCAAGGCTGCCGAACAGAGCGACCAGTCCGCCCTTGGGCTCGAGCGGATCGCTGGCCGGGGAAACCACATCCCGGTTCACCGGGCCGCTCTCGGCAGCCAGCCGCTCGCCCAGGGTCTCGCCGGTGACCGTCATGCAGTCGAGATTGAGCAGGGGTTTCAACTCCCGCAGAACAGCGCCGAGGCCGCCGGCGGCGAACAGGTCTTCCATGTAATGGCTGCCAACCGGTTTCAGATTCACCAGCACCGGCGTGGTTTCTGAAAGCTCGTTGAACCAATCCAGCGGGATATCGATGCCCGCCCGCCCGGCGATGGCGGTCAGGTGAATGACGGCGTTGGTCGAGCCGCCGAGGGCGAGCAGGACACGCAGCGCGTTCTCGACGGAATCCCGGGTGACGATCTCGGTCGGTTTGATCGGGCAGCTGATCATACGGACGGCGGCGGCGCCGGTCGCTTCTGCGGCGCGCAGTCTGTCGGCATGGACGGCCGGGATGGCGGCGGTGCCGGGCAAGGCCATGCCGAGGGCCTCGGCGATGCAGGCCATGGTCGAGGCCGTGCCCATCACGGCGCAACTACCCGCCGTGGTAGCGAGCCGGCGCTCGATGTCCCTGATCTCGACGTCATCGACGGTACCTGCTCGGTATTGCGCCCAGAACCGGCGGCAATCGGTGCAGGCGCCGAGCCGTTCCTCATCACCGGCCGCAGTTGTGTAGCGGGAGGTCATCATCGGCCCGCCAATCAGCTGGATGGCGGGCAGGTCGGCGGAGACAGCGCCCATCAACTGGGCGGGCACAGTCTTGTCGCAGCCGCCCATTAGCACTACCGCATCCATCGGCTGGGCCCGGATCATCTCCTCGGTATCCATGCTCATCAGGTTGCGGAATTTCAGGCTGGTCGGGTTGAGGTAGACCTCGCCGAGGGAGATGGTTGGAAAGTCTATCGGCAAAGCGCCTGCCATGAGCACGCCGCGTTTTACGGCTTCCAGAAGCTCCGGGAAATGCCGGTGACAATTGTTGAAGCCGGAGCCGGTATAGGCGATGCCGACAATCGGTTTTTCCAGCGTCTCCGGCAGATAGCCCATGGAGGCGGCGAAGGAACGCCGCAGGTAGAGCGAGAAATCGAAATCACCGTAATTGGTCAGGCCGCGTGCGAAGCCGTGCGCCTCGGTGGAATTCTTTTTGTCAGCCATCTTTCTCGCTCCCTAATTTGGCCGAGAGTGTGGACGCCAATTGGCCGCCGCGTCCAGATATGATGGGGCGTGAAATCCGCAGTGTGAAAAAGGCCTCTGAGAGGTTGGTGGAGCGGTTTGGCGGCAGGTCAGGTCTCCAGGACCATTAGCTCCCGATAAGCCCGATCTCTACATTTCTTCCCAGAGTTTTTCTTCCAGGTCGATCTCATCTTCTTCCTCGCGGATGAAGTCGCGCCGGGACAGCACGCCGACAAGCTTGTTTTTATGAACGACGGGAAGATGACGGAAGCCACCTGCCTGCATGATCCGAAGTGCCTCGATTGCCGGGCGGTCGGGGGCGATCGTCTCGGGGCTGGCACTCATCACGTCGGAAAGAACCGTTGCCTGCGGGCCTTTCCCGACAGCGATGACCCGCTCAATGAGGTCGGTGCCGGTAAAGACGCCAACCAGCTGGTCCTCGTCGACCACCAGAACGGAGCGAACATGACGCTCTGCCATGCACACCGCAGCCTGCTCGACCGTGGCGGTTTTCGGCAGGGTCAGGAGGTTCTGATTGGAAACAACATCAGGGACCACGCGTCGTATCATAGCGATTTCTCCCAAGGCCTACTTTTTCTTTATGTTTTCACTTTACGCCGAAAACGCAAGCAGGGCGTGAGCATTTCTCTCCGAATAGGAGCGTGCATCAGTCGCCCGGGGTGCGACAAAGCGTCCGTTTCTAGTGAAATGCAGCAGAAAAGTTTGTTATATTCAAAAATATGAATATGTATCATGCAGCCGATGAATGCCATGTCCTGTATGGTGTGTGCACAACGGTTTGTTGCAGTAGCAGATGAAGGAAGTCGTGCCATGAGAGCTCCCCTGTCCTGGAAAGCCGGCGGACTTTTGCTAGGGATCGTGTTCTTTGCGGCGGTCCTTCTGGTGAAGCCGATCGGTGTCTCGACCCAGTTTGTGATCCTTGATGGCATCCTCTGGGATGCGTTCGACAGTTCAATCGTGACCGAGTCTGCTGAAACCAAAAGCGGTTACACCAGCAGCAATCCCTATCTCGCCAAGAGCGGGGGGAGTTATGCAAAATCAGTCGAAAACCCGCTGAATTACAGCTTCGTCTTTGTCCTGGCCCTGATGGCCGGTGCCGCCCTCTCTGCGCGGCTGCGCGGCGGTGTGGAAAAAGCCGAACGGTCGATGCCCGAAGTCTGGCGCGTGAATTTCGGCGATGAGCCATGGAAGCGCTATCTCGCGACCTTCCTGGCCGGATTTATCGTGCTGTATGGAGCCCGCTTGGCCGGTGGCTGTACTTCCGGCCACATGATGAGCGGGATGATGCAGACCGCCGTCTCCGGTTTCATTTTCGCGGCAGGGGTCTTCGCGGCCGGTATCCCGACGGCCCTCATTCTGTTCCGGAAGGAGAAATAAGATGAGCAGCATTATTCTTGCCATCGTCATCGGCGGTGCTTTCGGCTTCACGCTTGACCGGATCGGCGCGACCAACCCGAACTTCATCATCCGGATGCTGAACCTCACCAACCTGCACCTGATGCGGGCCATCCTTATGGGCATTGGCGTTGCCGCGGTGCTGGCCTTCGGCGGTCTGCTGACAGGCCTGGTCGATCCTGGGCATCTTTCGGTGAAGGCCGCTTATCTCGGTGTCTTTGTCGGCGGTCTACTGCTCGGGCTTGGCTTCGCTGTTGCGGGCTATTGCCCAGGCACAGGTCTCGCGGCGGCGGCCTCAGGCCGGTATGACGCCATTGTCTTCGCTCTTGGCGGCCTGCTCGGCGCTTTCGCCTATATGGTCACCTATGCCGATGTCGAGGCCACGGGCCTTCTGGCAGATATCGCCGGCGGCAAGACAACGCTCGGCACCATCGCAGGCACGAACTACCCGGCTCTGTTCGATGTTTCGGGTGAGCTGGTCGGCCTGGTCATGGGGTTGGCTTTTATCGCCGTTGCCTGGCTGCTGCCGGAACGGATCCTGGGATCCAAGGGGCACGAGGCTCCGGCTGAATAGGCCTGCTTCTTTTCTACCCCCGGCACGGCATCGTGCCGGGGTTTTTTGTCCGGAAGTCCGGGCAATTAATCAAGGAGCTGAACGCTCCAGCGACAATGCGTGACGGGAGGAATGTCATCAGATGATCAGGGTCAAGATAGGCGCCGCTCTGGCGGCATGTGTGCTGTTCTGGAGCGTCGCCGGGGATGCCCGGGCCAGCCAGGACATTCCCGACCAGTATCCGGCATCGGTACTGTATTCGAAGCCGGTCGAGTTCATCCCGGGTGTCTTCTCGGCGATCGGGGCCACCGCGCCGCCGAGCTATGAGAATAGCGGCCACAACAACAATCTCAGCTTCATCGTGACCGGCGACGGTGTTGTCGTCGTCAATGGCGGCGCGTCCTGGCAACTGGCGGCTGCGCTGCATGAAGAAATCAAGGCGGTTACCGATCAGCCGGTCCGCCTCATCGTCAATGAAAACGGCCAGGGCCATGCCATGCTGGGGAACAGCTATTGGCATTCGCTGGGAGTGAATATCGTGGCGAGCGAAGAGGCGGCTGAGGAATTCGAGGCGACTGGCTACGACAGTCTCGAGGCGGCTCGTCGCCTCCAGAAGGAGAAGGCTGAGAAGACAACGGTTGTCATGCCCGACGAGACCTTCGCCGAGCGTTATGTCGTCGAGTTCGGCGACTTCCCGATCGAGGTTCTCAATCTGGGGCCGGCGCATGCACCGGGGGACGTATCCGTCTGGCTGCCCCGGCAAAGCCTGGTGATTGCCGGCGATATGGCCTTTCATGAGCGCATGTTGCCGATCTTCGAGGAGACCGATACAGCGGCTTGGCTGGAAAGCTGGGACGCGGGCTTCGAGCCGTTGAAGGCGACCTATGTCATTCCGGGGCACGGCCACCCGACCAACATGGATCAGGTGCGGCGCTACACGAAGGATTACCTGGTATATCTCCGGGCGCGGATCAGGGAGCATCTCGACAAGGGCGGCACCCTCGCGGATGCCTACTATGTCGACCAGTCTCCCTATAGGCATCTGGACACGTTCGAGGAACTGGCCACCAAGAATGCCGGGCGGGTCTTCGCGCAGATGGAATTCGAATAGATCATTTTCCTCCGCACCGCTTCGCAGAGAGCCCGTCTTCGCCTATAGGAGAAGGGCAATCCTGTTCTGGAGTGGCTCATGTCCAAACATCTCATTGTCGGCGGCGGCGTCTATGGCGCGGCCGTCGCCTGGCATCTGGCTAAAAGCGGCGAGGCGGTCGAGCTGATCGAGGCCGGAAAGCTCGCCACTGGCGCGTCCGGCGGGCCCGGCAGGCGCGGCGTGCGGGCAAACGGGCGCGATGTCAGGGAAATCCCGCTGATGGTCCGGGCCCGGGCGCTCTGGCCGACTTTGCATGAAACTCTCGGCACCGAGCCGCTTTTCGAGACGACCGGCCAGTTGCAGCTTATCGAGCGGGAGATCGACATCGCCCCGGCGCAGGCCCGGGCGGCCCTGCAGACCCGGCTCGGCATTCCGTCCCGCGTCCTGTCTTCGGATGAAGTCCGGGAGCTTGAGCCGGATGTGTCCCCGGCGATCCGCGGAGGCCTGTTCTGTCCGGATGACGGTGTTGCCTTTCACGAGAAAACCACGTTGGCCTATGCCGCCCTTGCGAGGGAAGCGGGTGCGGTGCTGCGCGAAGGCGTCGAGGCGGAGCAGCTGCTGGAGCGGAACGGAAAAGCACTCGGTATTCTCACCACGGAAGGCGAGGAAATCCTGGTGGACGGCAAGGTGCTGTTGTTCTGCAATGCCGGTGTGAAGGGGTTTGTTTCCCCTTGGATCGACCTGCCGGTCTGGAGCCGGACCTTCCTCGTTGCCGTCTCCAAACCGCTGGAAAACAATCCGGTGCGCCACCTCGTCGGCCATGCCAGCCGCACCCTGTCGCTGAAGCGGGAGCCGGACGGACGGCTGATGATCTCCGGCGGCCGCCTTGGTGTGTGGGACCCTGCCACGCGCACGGGAACGCCGATCCAGAAAGAAGTCGATCTGAATGTCGCCGACGCAATCGCGACATACCCGTCACTTGAAGGCATGCAGATCGAGACTGCCGATACCAACCATCTCGAGGCCGAAAGCATCGACCATATCCCGATCATCGACAGCCTGCCCGGCAACGCAAACGTGCTCTACGCCGTCGGCTGGACTGGCCATGGCTGGGCCATCGCCCCCGCGGTGGCGGAGATGATGGCGGATTGGGTGCTGAAGGGGCAGAAGACGAAGCTGCTGGAGCCGTTCGCGTTCGCGCGGTTCGGGTGAGGGTTGGATGGTCGCTCCGGTCCCGACGGATAGTCGGCAAAAAGACTCCTGCGTTTTCGTTCCTGGGTTTACGATCTGGCAATCACTCATTCATTAAGCTCAGTTTGGAAGCTTTTTTGCTTTGGGGAAATCTGAGAGTGGACCGATGACAAGAGCCCGTGCCCTGGTCGACCGCCGACCGCTGCGGGCGGTTCCAGCTCGTGAATTCGGCAAAGGGAGCCTTCTTTCGCTTCGCCTCGTCGCGTTGTCAGCGATTCTGGCTTTCTTCGCTATCGCCGTGAGCTCCGTTCCGTCCCGCGGCGAGGATGGCGCAATAACACCGTCCATCCTCATCCTGCATTCCTGGTTTCCGGAGCAGCCCTGGCAGGCGGCAGTTGAGAAAGGGATCCGGGACGGGCTTCACGAAGCGGGTCTGAAGGCGCAGGTCTACGTGGAATATCTTGACGCGGGACGCTTCCCGGAGAAGCAGATCGAGGACGCGCATCGGAGGCTTTTTGACGCAAAATTCTCCAGTGTGCCCCTGGATCTGGTCATTTCGGAAAGCCTTCCCGCCGGACGGTTTCTCGCCCTTAATCCGGACCTGTTCCCGGGGGCAGCGCGCCTCTACCTCCGGGCCGGCTCTATGGCTCCCGCCGATGCTTCCCGGGTTGATTACAATGCGAACGTGGAACAGGCGTTCGCCGAGATGCTCCGGGTCGCCGATCCGCGCCACATCTTCATCGTGGCGGACACGACGGGGCCCATCGGTAAGACCCGTGTTGGCGGGGCTGAGGCCGCGGTCGCGCGACTGAAGCCGGACGCCGATGTCGAATATCTGGTGGACCTGCCTATGGCCGAGATCCAGGAACGGGTCGCTGATCTGCCTCCGGATAGCGCGATCTTTTTTTTGCCGGTCTTCGTGGACGGTGCGGGGGAACGTTTTATCCCCTATGAGGCTGTGCGCCGTATCGCAGCCAGTGCCAATGCCCCGGTCTTTTCCGCATGGGACACATTGATGGGCAGCGGTATCGTGGGCGGACGCCTGCTATCCGGCGAAGCGGTCGGGCGGATCGCAGCGGAGCATATCAGCGCCATCATGCATGGCGCGGCGCCGGTATTGTCCGGCCGGACCAACATGCGGTCCATCTACGACAACCGGCAACTGAAGAAGTGGGATATCGCCACCGGCCGGCTTCCCCCCAATGCCGAAATCCGTTTCGCGGAGCAGTCCGTTTGGGAGCAATACCGCTGGGTCATCATGGCCACGATAGCGTTGATCGTTCTGCTGTCCGGTTTCTCCGTCGCCATGTTCATCCTCAACAGGCGCCTCAAACATGTCACTTTCCTTCTGGAAGAGGAACGCGCGGAGCTGGAGCGGCGGGTCAGTGAGCGCACCAACCAGCTCAAGGAGTCGAACGAGGAACTCCAGCAGTTTGCCCACGCGATTTCCCACGACCTCAACAACCCGCTCGGCGCGGCTAAGGGATTCGTCTCTCTCCTGTTGCACTCTGCCAGGGACAAGCTGGGGGAGGATGAAATCAATTTACTGACACGGGCTGGTGCCGGGATCGACAAGGCGATCGCCATGGTCGCGGGACTTCTCGAGTATTCGCTGGCAACAGGTGGTGAGAAGATACACAAACCGGTATCGACCGCGTCCGTTCTGACCGATGTCCAGGCGAACCTGGCGCAACTCGTCAAGGATACCGGCACCCGAATTGACATTGAAAAGCTGCCGCCGGTCGTTGGCAACGAGACCCAGCTCCTGCGGCTTTTCCAGAACCTGATCGAGAACGCGATCAAATATCGCCGTCAGGACGTGGCGCCGCTGATTCGTGTCGCTTGTAGGCGGAACGACGGGTACTACGTCTTCACTGTCGAGGATAATGGCCTCGGTATGTCCGAGACGGAGCAAAAAAGAATCTTCATCCTCTTCACCCGGCTACAGAGCGGCAGTAGCCAGCCCGGATCAGGAATCGGCCTGGCACAATGCAAGAAGATTGTCGAAAAGCATGGCGGGTCGATCAAGGTGAGCAGTGTTCCCGGTGAGGGAAGTACTTTTTCCATCTCGTTGCTCGCGGTGGCTGCAAGCTGATCCGATAAAACAGCGGCGCTCGTCAGAGAAGGTGTTGATAGGCGGGAAGCTTGTCCTGATCGAACGGCCCGGCATGCGGCGGTCCGGCGCGTGCCGGTAAGCGGCTGGGGTCTGTCGACACCATTGTGTTGAGAGACCAGGTTCCTCCCTTGGCCGCGTCGCCGACCGATAGCGAGGAGGCCGAGACCGGGCATCCGGTTCCAGAGGAGAGCGCGGCCAGAAATGCGCGGCCGTCCCGCCCGTGTGCCACCGAGCAGGCATAGAGAGAAACGGAAGCACCGTAGAGTGCCCTGCCAATTCGGGAGAGCGTGTTCCGCCGCGCCAGCAACACATCCCTGGTGATTGTGTGCTCGCCGAGCAACAAGGCGCCCGGCGCCCCGTGACAGATGATGACGAGCCGGTTCCCCGGAGACTTCCTCACTGTCTTCAATATTCGCGCCAGAGCGTCGTCGTCCGGTCCGATCCGGATGGTCTGGGCCGGCACCGCCAGTGCGGCCAGCAGAAATTCCGAGTCCGGGACGCGGTTGTCGATGGCAACAATCGTCTCGAGGTGGTCGACTGCCGGAACCGGATCCCAGCTTGTGATTGTGTCATATCCGGCCATTGGAAATCCTTCGTGCCGCCCCGTGCTCAGGCGAAGAGGGTCGAGACATCCTCGATCGTGGCGACGACGATCAGGGTGACTGTCGTGTCGCCTGCAGTGAGGGTGAGGCCGGTTTCGGTGGCGGCGGATGTCACCTCTGTGCCGGTGTCGAATTGCAGAACGTCGCCTTCTGCCTTGCTGTAGTCCGAGACGGTGTTGTTGCCGTCGCCGGGATGGAAGACGAAGCTGTCGGCGAGGGAGTCGTCGCCCCGGCCGCCATAGATCGTGTCTTCGTTCTGGTTGCCGTAGAGGATGTCGTTGCCGGTGGAGCCGCTGATGAGGTCGTTCCCGGCGAGGGCGGAAATTGTGTCGTTGTCACTGCCGCCCATCAAGTGTTTCTCCGCCAATTGCAGGACGCCCCGGCGCCCCGTGACTGACCAGATGCAGCTCGTTGACCTGGTTCGCCATGTCCGCAAGGGCGCTGCCGACCGGATCGGCGGCGTGCGGGCATGTCCGGGCAATGGCGATATCCGGCGGCTCCGGCCAGCAGCAGGCCTGGCTGCGGCACCGCCGCGTCTAGGATTGCCAGAGTGCGCCGCTTGGGCGCTGAGCCGGTCGTCATGGCCTTGGCGTAATGGTGCAAAGAACGATCGGAGGACATCCTGAATCCCTAGGTGAGTTCTTTTGGGCGGTGGCTTGCAGAAGCAGCTGTCGAGGAGCGCTGCCACGGATGAAGGCGCGGAACACCTTTAGACTGGAAGGGGCGTAAAGCTGGTCTGGAATTGTTGGAATTTCCAAAAATGACAAATTGTCTTTTTTGGAAATTGCCGAATGATTTTAAAATGTTGTGAAATTAATAATAAGTTGAATGCGCCTGTTTATCTTGGTGTGACCGAAACAGGCAGGAGGGCCTGTGGAATCCGATTTCCTGAAAAGCAGAAAATGAAAATCTGACACCGTCTCTGCAATGTCTTCTGGAATTGCCACGTAGAGCCGATCCCACATCCGCACCTGCCGCACCAACACCTGACTGCAGATAACGGTGCCGCAGCCAAGTTATATCGGGAGGTGTTGGAAGTAGTCTGGAATTATTGGAATTGCCAATAATTCCTATATAACAATTTTTTGTTGCATTTTTTTTTAAACAAATACCAAAAGAAAGCACGCGTTAATTACTGTCTTTTACTGTTAACGCTCAGGAAAATCGTGGGATTTATCACTGTATAACAATGTTCTTGCTACAATGGGCTTCATTTTATCGTCCCGGTTCATTATATGTCAGGGGCAGGTTGAGCGTGGCCAATTTCCAATTTTTCCAAAGGGTTTCTGGATTGAAGGTCCTACCCGGATGACAGATGTGACCCAGAGTTTCGCGGACAAGCTTCGGCTGATATTGCGTGTCACAGGTTGCGAGACCCAAAAAGAGTTCTACGCCAAGCTGAAATCCGTCAACCCGGACACGGGATATGATCCGGTAAGGGCGTATAAATGGGTTCAGGGACGGTCGAGCCCTCGTAACCGCTCGGTCTATGAAGATCTTGCCCGCCTTATTGATCTGGGGCTGAGCGGCGACGACCTGCGTACCTGCTCTTATGATGATTTCTACCGTCTGCTTGCCGGGCGCTACGGCGACCTGTTGTTGGATATTCCCGCACCGGACCGCGCCCCGGGCCACGATACTGTGGCGGCGCAGGTGAAAAGTGACGAGGCGCCGCCCGCCTATCCGCTTCCGGACTATCTTGTCGGCAGGTATCTTACTCTTTCGCGGGCCTGGTCTCCGCACCGCCCCGGATGTCTTATTACCGGTGTGACCGACATCTCGCACGGGCCGGACGGCAATCTCCTCATAAACTATATCGAGCATTTGCCCTGGGGCACGCTGAAGCTGAACGGCCCGGCTCAGCGGATCGGCCGGAACATGACCACCCAGCTTGTCAGCCGGGATCAGGAGATGCTGCTCACCTTTACCTATGCGCTGCCACCTGCGCCCGGCGTCGTGCTGGCCGGAATCCTGAGCGGTGTGACCATGCATGACGCCGAGATGCGCCCGGTGGCGGGACGCGTCATTGGCCTGCGGCTTCAGGAGGGATCCGAAGCCAGGATAGAGGCCGGGGCCGACGGGTATCTGGGGCTGACAGCCGAAGAGATTGCAGAGCAGCTTGTAAGGTTCGATATGAAACCGGACCAGGCGGCGCGGCTTGCACCGGATGTTCTGGAATTCCTGATCGATACGGGTGACCGGGGTCTGATCGAGGCGCCCGTCACTGCGATTAACACGATAATGGGCAAGGCCCTCAGCGAGTCTCCGGCGCCGACGACACCGCCTGTTCCGCCGAAACTTTATGTCGTGGATAAAAAATCCTCGGGCCGAAAGCGCTAAGTCAAAAGCGGTAAGTTGGCGGTAGCCTGTTTCGCGTGATCTGGTCGATACTTGAGATACGCACGTGCGTACGACCTGTGTCACTAAGCGCTTCAGGAGCGGGCTGACGTTTTGGCGATTCCGAATTTATTGAAACTGCTTCTGCCCGCTTTGTTTCCGTCATGGCGCTTTTTTGACGTGATCGGGCCATCTCCGCGCGTTGAGCTTTGCCTGACCGATAACCCCGAAAACGATGAAGCGGTTTGGCGGGAATGCCGCCCGAGGCCGGCGCAGCTCAGGTTTCGGGACCGGCTGACAGGGTTTTTCTGGAATGCGCGATGGAACGAAACACTCTACCTGACGAATTGCGCCGAACGTTTCATTCAGGGCCAGGAAGAGCATGCCAGTCGCGAGATCCGGCGGCGCCTGAGGAGTGATCTTCTGCGTGCCGAAGGCGAGGGGGATGGTGGGAACATACCGGCCTTTTTCCGCTTCAGGCTGGTGTTCGTCAGTCGTGACGATGACAGTCTGAGACGCGATGTCGCCTTCGTCTCCCCGCCATATCAAACCGTCGATCCGCTCGACCGATGAGCCTGGATCTCGCCATCCGCCTGACGGAAATCCTGCTGTCGATCGCTCTCATCCAGCAGAGCCTGGAGCACGTCTTCGGGCTGCGGGACGAGCGGGTGCATTATTTCGTGCGCCTGGTGCTGAGCGTATTGCTGCTGGTGGGCATCCAGCCTCAATGGGTCTGCGTTGCTCTGTTTATCAACGCGCTGTTCATTCTGAGACGCTTTCAGGGGCCATATAACGGCGGCAGCGATCTGTTGAGCGTGCTGTTGATCACATGCCTCTGCGCCGTACACCTGATGCCGAGCGCGCAATGGCAGGAATATGTCTTCGGATACCTGGCGCTTCAGGTGGTGTTTTCCTACTTCAAGTCCGGCTGGGCCAAGGTCATCTACCGGGACTGGCGGAGCGGGCAGGCGCTGAGGGATGTCTTCGCTTTTTCCGTCTATCCGGTCAGCGAAGCGACCAGAGAATGGGCCACACAGCCGCGCTTGCTCTGGGCCATGTCGTGGGCCGTCATATTGCTGGAATTGCTTTTCCCACTGGCAATGCTGTCGCCGGAGGCTCTTGCCGCCGGACTGACACTCGCCATGGCGTTCCACGTCGCCAATTTCGTCATGTTCGGATTCAACAGGTTCGTCTGGGTATGGGCCGCCGCCTATCCGTCGCTGATCTGGCTGCAGGCGCGGCTCGACCTGCTGGGCTGATCGACACGACAGATGCTGGCGACCTAAATCAATATCCTTTATGAGGTTATTGGGCTGGAAAAAGCTCTTTATCATTGCTTGTGTTCGGGGTGCGTAAACCCAAAACATGATTGCTGCCGTCATATCGTCGGTTCGGATGGGCGAGGGAGGGACGATGAAGAGCCTCGATACAGTCGAACGCCATCTGCTCACAAACGGAGATATACGTGTCCCGCCATTCTTCTCCCCCTTGCTCGAGGCTTGGCACAGGCACCAGGCAGATACCGAGGACGTCTTCCCGTCCTATCGGCACTTCGATGTTCTGGACATACCGCCGGCGTTGATCAGCCATCTGATCCTGTGCAAGCTGATCGGCACGCCCAGACGCTTTTTCTACGAGTTGGTCGGACAGGCGATCGAGACCCATAACGGGTTTTCCGCATCGAAGCGTTTCCTGGCCGATGTGCCCCTGAAAAACAAGAAGGTGATGGCGCGGGAATTCGGGCTGACCGTCCTGAATCGCTGTCCGATCTACTCGAGGGGGCCGTATATTGGTAAGTTCGAGTATGTCCGGGAAATCGAGCGTCTGATCTGCCCTTACCGGATCGATGGCAACACCTTCGCTTTTGTTGCGCTGGCGCGATTTACCCTCGATCAAATGGGGATGCAACAGGAGCGTCGAGACAGTGGGAGCGGGGCGCACGTCGGCCTGCACAAGAAGGTGCCTGCTGAACTCTAGGGCTCCGGAGCCAGGCTATGTGGACCGAACGTTGTGGTCGTGGCAAGCCGCAGGGAACTATATGGACGGATTTCGGTGCTGGGAGGGCTGCCTAAACCGGTGCTGGCGAGCTCACCCGGAACACTGAAAGGTTTGGTTAAATGGTCGGGGAGAGAGGATTCGAACCTCCGGCCCCTGCCTCCCGAAGGCAGTACTCTACCAGGCTGAGCTACTCCCCGACCGAGGAGAGGCCGCTATATAGCGTGGCCTCCCGAGTGCATCAAGCGCTGTTTTACACTTGTGCGCATGTTTTCTCAGCGGCCCGTTTCAGTAGGCCCGCTCGACGCAGAAATCGACAACGTCGACAAGGGCGTCCTTGGCGGGGCCATCTTCGAACAGGCCCAGGGCATCGCGGGCGATGGCGGCGTAGTGGCGGGCCCGCTCCAGGCTGTCGGCCAGCGTGTTGTGCTTTGCCATCAGCTCCTGGGCCCTGGCCAGATCGCCGTCCTGCTGATCCAGCTCTTCCAGCGTGCGGCGCCAGAAGGCGCGCTCCTCGTCGTCTCCGCGCCGGAAGGCGAGGATCACCGGCAGGGTGATCTTGCCTTCGAGGAAATCGTCCCCGACCGTCTTGCCAAGCTTTTCCTGCTGGGCCGAATAATCCAGCACATCGTCGACCAGCTGGAAGGCAATGCCGAGATTCATGCCATAGCTTTCCAGCGCCTGCTGTTCCGCCTTCGGCCGTTCGGCGACCACGGCGCCGATTTCGGCGGCGGCGGCGAACAGTTTGGCGGTCTTGCCCCGGATCACTTCCAGATAGGCGCTTTCGTCGGTCGCGGTGTCGTTCGTCGTGATGAGCTGCTGCACCTCGCCCTCGGCGATCACGGCGGACGCCTCGGACAGAATCCGCAGGACCTCGATGGAGCCGTCGGCGGTCATCAGCTGAAAGGAGCGGCTGAACAGGAAGTCGCCGACCAGCACGCTGGCCTGATTTCCCCAGACAGCGTTCGCCGATTCCTGGCCGCGCCGCAGGTCGCTCTCGTCGACCACGTCGTCATGCAGCAGGGTGGCGGTGTGGATGAACTCGACGCAGGCCGCGAGGCGTATATGCCTGTCGCCCTTGTAGTCGCAGAGGGCAGCCGCGCCGAGGGTGAGCATCGGCCGCAGTCGCTTGCCGCCGGCGGCGATCAGGTGCCCCGCAAGCTGCGGGATCAGCGCCACCGGGCTCTGCATATGCTCGATGATGGTCTGGTTGACCCGCTCCAGATCAGCCTTGACCAGATCGGTCAGACCATTGATTGAGGCTTTGCGCTTCCCGCTGTCCTCGAAATCCACAACCACGCCCAAGGCAAACTCCGTGTCGCTTGACGCCTCACATTCGCGAAGCGAGCATAGGTCCGGTTTTGCGGCGGTCAAGTCTTGCGCCCGCTTCCCGGTGACGCACCCGGGAATATGTGGCGGGCTGGTGCCCGCCGATCACATTTCACTCCAGGGAGCGTCCATGAAAGAATTGCTGCGTACGACTGACATTGTCCGGCTGTCTTTCCTGAGCGCGCTGCTGCGTGATGCGGGTGTGGAGCCGCTGGTGCTGGACAGTCATATGAGCGTGCTCGAGGGCAGCGCTAACGCGATCCCGCGCCGCCTGGCCGTCCGGGATGAAGATTTCGACCGGGCGAAATGGGTGTTGGAGGAGTCGGGTGAGCAGCTCGACGAGGATTGATCTGCCTGTGGCCGTAACCGAGGACAGCCTGCTCGGTGGACGCGTGCGATTTTTGCAGCCGGTTAATGGATATCGTGCCGCGGTCGATCCGGTGCTGCTGGCGGCCTCCGCTCCGGCGCAGGACGGTGACCGGGTGCTCGATCTCGGCTGCGGCGCCGGAGCAATTTCTCTCTGTCTGCTGGCGCGGGTACCGGGTCTGACCGTGACCGGTATCGAGCAGGCGCCGGAAATGCGCGATCTCGCCGAACGCAATGCGGCTCTCAACTGCGTAACCGATCGCTTCGCGCCGCATCTCGGGCGGGTCGAGGCGCGGCCACCTCTCTTCGAGGAAGGCGCGTTCGATCTTGTTCTCGCTAATCCACCCTATCTTGAGACAGATCGCGCGGATCTGCCTGAGAGCGCGCTGAAGGCAGCTGCCCATGTCGAGGGAGAGGTGCCGCTTGCCGAGTGGGTCGAGGCGGCCTACCGAGCGCTGCGTCACAAGGGTAGACTTGCCATGGTGCATCGGGCTGACCGGCTGGCAGATATGCTGGAACCCATACAGAAACGCTTCGGCGGACTGCAGATCCACCCGGTTTATCCGAAAGTCGGCCGCGACGCGAAACGGGTCATCGTCATGGCCCGTAAGGGCGTGCGGACGCCGCTTTCCCTTTCATCCGGGGTGGTCCTGCACAATATGGATGGGAGCTATACACCGCCGATTGCGGCCGCCCTCGACGGGTCCGCACTCGCGTTCGGCGCGCCACTTTAGAGGAGAGCATCCATGTCCCGCCCGATCTGGTCGCGGCTGAACCCGTTCAGCCCCAAGGACCCGCAAGTTGCCGTGGTAAGCCTGCATGGCCCCATCGGCGGGAATTCTTACTTCCGGCAAGGGCTGTCCATCGACAGTCTGGAAGAGCCGCTTAGGGCCGCGTTCGAGTCCCGCCGGACGACGGCTGTGGCGCTTTCGATCAATTCGCCCGGCGGCTCCCCCGTGCAGTCCGATCTGATCAAGACCCGGATCGAGGCACTGGCCCGCGAGTTTGACAAGCCGGTCACCGCCTTCACCGAGGATCTCTGCGCGTCCGGCGGCTACTGGATCGCACAGGGAGCGGACGAGATCATCGCGCATCCTTCCTCGATCGTCGGTTCCATCGGCGTGATCACGGCCAGTTTTGGAATGCAGGACGCCATTGCGAAGCTCGGCATCGAACGCCGCGTCCACACAAAAGGCACGTCTAAGGGTATGCTGGACCCGTTCCAGCCGGAGAAGTCGGCGGATCTGGCGCATCTCGATGCCCTGCAGCAGGATCTCTATGATTCCTTCAAGGACTTGGTGCGCCGCCGCCGCGGCGCGAAGTTGAAGGGCGATGACGAGGAGCTGTTCAGTGGCGCCGTCTGGACCGGAACGCGGGCACTAGAGAAGGGCCTGGTAGACGGGCTTGGGGAGCTGCGCGGCGTCATGCGGGAACGCTATGGCGAGGATGTCCGTTTCCGCCGCTACGGACCCAGGCGCTCGCTCTGGCAACGGCTGCGGCGCGGGACCGATTTCAGCGGCCCCGCAGGTGAGGCGCCGTCGCTTGCCCATTCCCTGATCGCCGCGATCGAGGAGCGGCTACTCTGGAACAGGTTCGGGATGTAGGTCATCCGTTTGGACGCAACAGCACCTTGCCGTTCCGGCTCTCGCGCTTGGCGTGGGCCATTGCCTGCTGGATGTCGTCGAGACCGTAGCGTGCCTCGACCGCGACCTTCAGGGTGCCGTCGATGAAATAGCCGCTGAGTTCGGCATACATGTCCCGGATTTGTTTCGGCTGCATGCCGCGCATCAGTTTGGCCAGCCAGAAGCCCGTGAGGGTGATGTCGCGGAACACGACCTGATGTGCGTCCAGCGTGCAGGGCTTGCCGCTGAGGAGCCCGTAATTGACGATGACGCCGCCTTCGGCAAGGCATGCCGCCATGTCATTCACGGCGGAGCCGGCAATGGCATCCAGCCCGAGCTTGATTTCCGCTCCGTTGGTCGCCGCGGAAACCCGTTCGGCGAGGTCGGGGCCTTCGAGAACCACGACATTGGCACCCATATCGTGCAGCGGCTTGATCAGCTCGTGCCGGCGCACCACGCTGACCGTGTTGAGTCCGCGCTTCCGGGCAAGCTTGATGACGTCGGTGCCGACGCCGGAATTGCCGGCATTCTGCATCACCCAGTCGCCGGACTTCAGCGTGACGTAGCTTTTCAGCATCAGCATCGCGGTGGCAGCATTGACCTTCATCATGGCTGCCTGTTCCGGGTCGATCTCGGCAGGGAGCTTTATCAGGGCTGCCGCCGGCAAGGTAAGGCTCTGGCTCCAGTTGGCGCGGTGCAGGCTCATCACCAGGTCACCCACGGCGAGATCTCTTACGCCGGTGCCAACGGCGGTCACGCGGCCAGCCCCTTCAATGCCAAGCGGGGACGGCGTCTCGGGAATGCTGGCGTAATTGCCTTCGATGCCGAGGATGTCCGCCGGATTGATCGAGCAGGCAATCAACTCGATGCTGGCTTCACCCTTGCCCGGAGGGGGCGCGTCCGCAACCTCGCGGCAGATCACGACTTCCTCTGCCGGACCAACACGTGACAATTCTGCGGCTTTCATACGCTTTCTCCTCGGCTGTTGTCGGCGCGGGACACCGGCATAGTATGTAATCGTATCGGAGAGATGATCGCATGAGCAGGCAATTCAATAACAACCACGGTAATTCCCATTATGCGGAAGACTGGTGCGGCGGGTGATCGTGGCAACGTCGACTGCTCCGGAACGGATCGTAACCGGACGTCTCCTGCTGCGCCGGTTCGAGGAAGCCGACCGTGTCGAGATGGTGCGCTTCTATGGCGACCCCGAGGTCATGGCGATCCGTAAATACGGTGCGCGTGATCCGGTGGCCGCCAGCTTGGCGTTCGATATTCTGATGGAGCACTGGCGCACGCATGGCTTTGGTCTTTATGCGATGATCGAACGGGAGAGCGACGCGTTCTGCGGCGAATGCGGTCTGCGTTACACTGATGACGGTGCGGAGGTGGAGATTTCCTACGGCCTGTTCGAGCCGTTTCGCGGAAAAGGGTATGCGACTGAAGGGGCGGCAGCGATCTGTGATATCGCCCTTGATGTGTTGAAACTTCCCGTCCTGATTGCCCATTCACGCGGCGATAATCGGGGCTCGCACGCCGTGTTGGAGAAGATCGGAATGACCTTTGCTGGACGGCGGGAAAGCCCCGGCCATCCTCACGGAGTCGTCAAGTATATGATGGATGGCGATTCCGGGTCTTGAACTCCCGGGCCGATCAGCTAAAACGGGGTTATGTTCAGTATCCAGAAAATCTTCGTGCTCGTCGCCGTCATCACGGCGATCTGGTACGGCTTCAAACTCGTGGGCAGGCTTGATGCCGCGCGTAAGCAGAAGCTGAAGGAAGCCGCGCGGGGCAATGGCGCCGGCGCCCCTGACACGGCCAAGAAAGATGATGTGGTTGACCTGGTGCAGAACGAGGACGGTACCTACGTCACGACCAAGAAAAACCGGAAGGTCTGAGACCTTCCGGCTGGCCTGAAGGATATCCCGCCCGGACGATTTCCCTCAGCGTTGCCGCTTCTGCAGGTTGCCCCGGACTTTTTCCAGCTTCAGTGTCAGGAAGTTCGCCAGCTGCGGTATCTGCTCGGCATTCTGCGACACAGCATTCAGACATTGCAGCAGGTCGGCGTTCATCTGGCGCATGAAGGGGTCGGCGATCTCGCTCTGTATCCAGGTCACGGCAACGACGCGCTTACCCGCCGTCACCGGGTTGACCCGGTGTATGGAATTGGTGGCATAGAGCACCGCGCCGCCCGCCGGCATCTTGAAGCTCGGGGCGAAGGTCATGTCGCTGTCGATCACCAGCTCACCGCCCTGATAGCTTTCCGGGTCGGATAGGAAAATCGTCATGGAGAGATCGGAGCGAAGTTCCTCCGATGTTCCCTTGCTCATCACGTTGTTGTCCATGTGATCGCCGTATCCGCCGCCGGTCTCCGTGCTGGAGACCAGGAAGGTGCCGATCTTTGCGGGGGCGGCAAGGAAGGTGAAGAGCAGGGATTCGCGCCTCTGATAATCGCGCAGCACCGTCGTGATCGCGTCCGAGACCTGCACGCGCAGCGCGCTGTCCGCTGCAAGCTCCTGATTGTTTTTCTTGGAGGCTTCGCGGCCCGCGGTCTGTGCGCCGTCAACCCAGTTATCCGGTTCGGCTTCCAGCCGGTTCCGGATTTCGGTGACTAGTTCGGGCGGAAGCAGGTTGGGGATCGGATAGACGTAAGGCATCGTGTTGGGTTCCCTCCAGGCAAGATGACGCGCACCGTAGCCGAGGCCGTCGCGCCGGGCCAGAGACAAGTCAGTGTCTGGTCCATTGGGGTGGGCGCGAGGCGAACGTTCCAGTATCGTTGCGTAATATCAAGAGCGCCTGCAAGTCGGCGTAGGAGGGGGCGGCAATGACGCGCAAGCGGATGGCAAAGGATGGCGATGCGGCGCCGGCAGGTGAGCCGCGGGGAGAGACCGCCTATCTGAAGCTGAAGGACGCGATTCGGTCTGGCGAGCTCAAGCCGGGCGAAAGGGTCCGGGAAAGCGAGATGGCAGCACGCCTTGATGTCAGCCGCACGCCGGTGCGCGAGGCTTTTCGCCGTCTGGAGGCGGATGGCTTGCTGAGTTTTGCTCCCTATCGCGGGATGGTGATTTCTCAACTCGACCATCAGGCCGTGATGGAACTCTATTTCATGCGTGAGGTACTGGAAGGCACCGCCGCCGGTCTCGCCGCCCATCGTGCTTCGGAAGCGGAAGTGTCGATCCTTCAGGAAATCGTCTCGATCGATCCCGCCGGTGAAGGCCCTCCCGCGGCAGTGGCCGGACATAACCGCCGCTTTCACACCAGCCTCTATCATGCCGCTCACAACAGATACCTGCTCAAGACACTGAATGTCCTGCAGGACGCGATGGCGTTGCTGGGGCCGACCACGATGCGTGTGCAGGGCCGATCCGATGCGGCGAAAGCCGAACATGCGGCAATCGTTCAGGCAATTGCGGATAAAGACCCGGAAAGTGCCGAGCGTCTGATGCGGGAACATATTCGGGGAGCCCAGAAGGCCCGTCTGCATTTATTGTCGGCCCAGGAAGAGGCATAACGTTTGGATGAGTCTCGTGCCGGTATCCACCGATAGCGGTGCCGCGAAGTGGCCTTTGTCATTTCCCTTTGCAGGAGTAATGGTAATTATAGGTCCGTGATTATTTCCAAATGGCCAATATGCCTTTGATCGTCTTCAGGGATCTGAGATCCCGCTTTAACGCCATTCCGCCCAATGTTCAGGGCATGATCTGGATCGCCCTCTCGGGGCTGGTCTTCTCTTGTTTCATGGCAATCGTGCGCTATGTCGGCGCCACGCTGGATCCGATCCAGACCGGGTTTCTGCGCTATGCCTTCGCGCTGCTCTTCATGGCGCCGTTCTTTTTGAAGCTGCGGCCGTCGGATCTGCGGGGAGCCAAGCTGCCGATGCATGCCTTGCGCGGCATCCTGCATGGCTCCGGCGTTTTACTCTGGTTCTATGCCATGTCGCGCATGCCACTGGCGGAAGTGACGGCCATGGGCTTCACGGCGCCGGTCTATACCACGCTGCTGGCCGCCCTGTTCCTCGGCGAGGTCATCCGCTTGCGCCGCATCGTTGCCATCGTGATCGGGTTGTTCGGCGCTCTTGTCATCATCCGGCCGGGTTTCGAGGTGGTCGATCCTGGCGCAATCGCCATGCTGCTCGCGGCGCCAATCTTTGCCTGCGCCGATATCGTCGCCAAGAAACTGACGGTGACGGAGACGGGCGCCGCAGTGGTTGCCTACCTTTCGGTTTTCGTGACCATTTTCACCTTCATTCCTGCCCTTTATGTCTGGCGCGCACCGACTGTCGAAGAACTCGCACTGGTTTTTGTCACGGCAGGTTTGGCGACGTTTGGGCATTTGTTGATGACGCAAGGCTTCAAGGTTGCGGAGATGTCGGCGATCCAGCCCATCAAGTTCGTGCAGCTGGTCTGGTCCGCCCTGATCGGCTTCGCGATTTTCGGTGAGGTGCCGGAGATTTTCACCTGGATCGGGGCGGCGATTATCGTCGGCAGCATTTCCTACATTGCGCATCGCGAAGCGGTCGCCCGGCGCAAGCGCGCCGGGACCTGACGTCCGGCGTTATCTTCGGGGCCATTGGGACCAGAGGATGGCCGACAGGATCACGCCGCCACCGATAAAGGTCGCCGTCGGGGGCACTTCGGCCAGAAACAGAAATGCCAACAGCGGCGCCACGGGTGTCTCCAGAGCGCTGAGCAGTGGGGTCTCGGCGGACGGAAGCAGCCGTGCGCCGGCCATCAACGTGATCGAGGCGACCGCGAAGACAAGACCGAAACCGGCCATGGCAGGCATGTATTCGGGCGCGGCATCGAGCGGGGTGGCTGCGAGCAGCGCGGCGGGAAGCAGCACGATGGAAGAGAGAGCCGAGGGTATCCCCGCAGGTGTCTCGGGCCATCGGCCTCCATCGATCCCGCCAGTGTCAGGGCCCGGTAAGGAATGGGCGTGTCTCTGATCCTCAGGCGTAGAGATGGCATTCCACGCGGCCGTCGGCATCCATAATGACCGGCGGCTTGTCTACCGAGCAAGGGCCGAACGCCTTGGCGCAGCGCGGGTGGAAGGTGCAGCCGCTGGGGGGATTGATCGGGTTCGGGAAGGCGATGCCGAGACCGCTGTCAGGCACGCCGAGACCGGGCTCCGGCGTCAGGACGGAACTGAGCAGCGCCTTCGTGTAGGGGTGACGCGCCTTGTCGAACAGGGCCTCTGTGCCTGTCTCCTCGACGATCCGGCCGAGATACATAACCGCCACCTTGGTGGCGATATGCTCCACCACGGCGAGGTTGTGGCTGATCAGTACGTAGGTGAGGTTCAGCTCTTCGCGCAGATCCATCAGCAGATTCAGGATCTGGGACTGCACCGAGACGTCGAGCGCCGAGGTCGGCTCGTCGCAGATGACGATTTCGGGCTTCATGATGAGTGCACGGGCAATGGCGACACGCTGACGCTGACCGCCGGAAAGCTGGTTCGGATAACTGTCATAGACCCGGCGCGGCAGGCCGACGATGTCGAGGATGTCCTCGACCGATTTCCGCCATGTCAGCGGATCGCCGACCTTGTGGACGCGCAATGGCAGGGAAACGATGGAGCCAATGGTCTTGCGCGGGTTGAGAGACGAATAAGGATCCTGGAAGATCGGCTGGATGCGGCGGGCGATCGCTTTCCGGTCGCCGTCTCGATCGACCGGTTTGCCGTCGATCATGATTTCCCCGTCGGTCGGCATCTCGAGACCGAGCAGGATCTTGGCAAGAGTGGATTTGCCACAACCGGATTCCCCGACCAGGCCCAGGACGTCGCCTCTGTCGATTTTCAGGGAAACACCATTCACTGCCCGCAGCGGCTGCTTCGGGCTGAAGATGCCGCGGCGGATCATGTAGGTCTTCGTCACGTCCCGCATTTCGAGGACGGGGGGCGGGGTCTGTCCGGTCATGCGGATACCAGCTCCTTCGCATTGGCTTCACACGCGGGCACATCGAGGGTGCAGCGGTAACCGCGCCCCGGGCTCAGCGTATGGAAGGGGTCTTTCGTGTCGCATTCGCCATGCGCGAAGGCGCAGCGGTTGCGGAAGCTGCATCCCTTAATGTCGCCGATCAGGGTCGGGACGATGCCGGGGATGGAACCGAGGCGGGAGCCGCGCGCGGTCTTGCCGGGCACCGGGATGCAGTTGATCAGACCCTGGGTATAGGGATGCAGCGGCTGATTGAAGATTTCGTCGACCGTACCGGCCTCGACGATCTTGCCGGCATACATCACGGCCACCTTGTCCGCGACGCGGGCAACTACGCCGAGATCGTGGGTGATCAGGATCAGGGCCGAGTTGAACTCCTTCCGGAGCTCCGCCAGCAGGTGCAGGATCTGCGCCTGGATGGTGACGTCGAGCGCCGTGGTCGGCTCGTCCGCGATGATCAGCTCCGGGTCGCACATCAGCGCCATGGCGATCATCACGCGCTGACGCAAACCGCCGGAAAGCTGATGCGGGTATTGTGAGAGGCGGCTGGCTGCCGCTGTGATGCCGACCCGCTCGAGCAGGTAGATGGCACGGTCCCGAGCCTCTTTGTCGCTCGCATTCTTGTGCCGTATCAGCGGTTCCATCAACTGGTTGCCGATTGTGTAGGCCGGGTTCAGCGAGGTCATCGGCTCCTGGAAGATCATCGCCATCCGGTTACCGCGAATGGCCGCCAATTCCCGTTCCTTCATGCCAAGGAGATCGGTGCCGACGAAATGCATTCTGTCCGCACTGACCTTGGCCCGTTTCGGGAGCAGCCCCATGATGGACAGGGACGTAAGGGATTTGCCGCAGCCGGATTCGCCAACAATGCAGAGCGTTTCCCCCTTATCGACAGAGAAATCGATGCCGCGCACTGCGTGCAGGTCACCCGAGGGGACCGGGATGTCGACTGTGAGGCCGCTGACTTCAAGAACCGCTGACACGCTTCGCTCCAATTTCGGAATTGAGGGGGGCTTGCATCAGTTTCTGTTCTCCGGTGCAGTAACGTCACGGATGCCGTCGCCGACGAGGTTGATCGCGAGCACCAGCAGGAAGAGGGCGACACCCGGTATTGTGATCATCCAGGCTTCGAAGAGGATGTAGTCCTTGCCTTCTGACACCATCAGCCCCCATGAGGGCAGTGGTGGCTGCACGCCCATTCCGAGGAACGACAGCGCCGCTTCGAGCAGGATCGCATGTGCCATCTCAAGGGTTGCGACCACGATCAGATTGTTCATGATATTCGGCATGATTTCAGTCAGCAGGATGCGCGGCGTTGAACAGCCGACAGCCTTGGCCGCTGCGACATAGTCCATTTGCCGGATTTGCATGGTTGCCGACCGCATGACCACGGCATAGCGATCCCAGAGCAGCAACCCAAGCACGCTGATCACGACCGTAAGAGATCCACCGATCAGAGCGACGACCGCGAGTGCGACGAGCACCACAGGCATGGAGAGGCGCACAGTGATAAGGAAAGTCACCACCATGTCGACGCGACCGCCGAAATAGCCTGCGGCCACACCCAGTGTTGTGCCGATGACGCCCGAAATGAAGGCGGCTGCGAAACCGATCAGCAGGGATATCTGGGCGCCATACATGATGCGGGAGAGGTAGTCCCTGCCAAGCTGGTCGGTGCCGAGCACGTGTTTCCACTCGCCCGTCGTCCACACAGGCGGCTTCACACGGGCCAGCAGTTCCTGGAAATAGGGATCGTGAGGCGCCAGAAACGGCGCCGTGAGTGCCATCAGAAACATGATGACGAGTATGCCGCCGCCGATCATCAGGCCCCGGTGACCGAATATACGACGTCTCAGCTGTTGGCCCGGTGTCGGTCCGACGATGTCTTCCGCAGCGGGCAGGCCACGATTGGCGATAGTTGTGGTCATGCTCTCAGCCCACCCGGATACGCGGATCGAGCCAAGCGTTCAGCAGATCCGAAAGGAATGTCAGGACGATATAGAAAAGTGAAAAAACCAGAACCACGGCCTGCACAACCGGCAGGTCGTTCCGTCCGATCGATTCCCAGGCGAGGTAGCCGGCACCATGCAACGCGAAGATACTCTCGATCACAATTGAGCCGCCCAACATGAAGCCGAACTGGACGGCGGCCAGCGATACGACGGGGATCACGGCGTTGCGCAGAGCGTGTTTGAAGAGGATGACGTGTTGTGGCAGTCCCTTGGCCCGGGCCGTGCGTATATAATCAGAGCCCAGTACCTCAAGCATACCGGTCCTGGTCAGTCGCATGATGGCCGGTGTCGCATAGTAACCGAGGACAATGGTCGGCAGGACGAAGTGCACCCAGGTCTCGGACCCGGTGGTCGGAAAGATCGGGTACCAGACGGCGAACATGACGATCAGCACCAACGCGAACCAGAAGCTCGGCATGGCCTGCCCAACGACGGAAATGCCGAGGGCAAGGCGATCAAGCAGGCTGTTCGGGCGCATGGCGGCCAGCACTCCGAGAGGGATCGACAACAGGATCGCAAAACTGATGGCCGAGACACCGAGGGTCATGGAGACGGGCAGGCGCTCCAGCAACAAGTCGGCAACTGGGATCCTGAAGTAGTAACTCTCTCCGAAATCGCCGCGGAACGCGTTGAGTGCCCATTCGAAATACTGCACCACAATCGGACGGTCGAAGCCGTAAAGCTTCTCGATGTACTCGATGTCAGCGTCGCTGGCCGTTTCGCCGGCCATGGAAATGGCCGGATCGCCCGCAAGATAGGTCAACGAGAACGTAATAGCTGACACCGTCATGGCGACGAGCAAAGCCAGAAACAGTCGTTTCAGGGTGTAGACCAGCATGCCTCAAATCCCGTAAGGCCGGTTTTTACCAGCTCGGATTATAATTAAGGACCCCCGCCCCGGCGTTCAGGCCGGAGCGGGGGCGAAAAGATGATCTGGTTATTTCCAGGATGCCGTGAAGAACCGTGGAATCTCGTCAGATGTCGGCGTGAAATCGACGTCGTTCGAGAAGGCGTAGTTCGTGTTGTAGGACCACAGCGGCAACCAGTAGGCCTGCTCGGCGATCAGTTTGAGCGCTTCGCTGTAGGCCTGTTTGCGGACTGCCGAATCCACCGTGGTGTCGCCCTTCTGCAGCAGCTCCTTCACTTTCGGGTCGAGGGCAAGGTCGTCCTTGCCGTGCGTGAAGAAATGGCTGGTGATCGCCGATACATCGTTGATCGAGTAGGATCCCCAGGTCATGAAGGCCATCGGGACTTCCTTGGACCGAATCTTGTCACGCAGGGCGGCGTACTTCAGATAGCTGAAGTTGGCCTTGATCCCGACCTCGCTCAAGAAGTTAAGCATCGCTTCGGCATAGTCCCGGTTCCGGTAGGCATAGAAATCGATGGCGAAGCCATCCGGGTATCCGGCTTCCGCCAGCAGGGCTTTCGCCTTGGCCGGATCATACGGGTACTTTGTCACATCGCTCTCGCAACCGAACTGGCTGGGGAAGCATGCGGAATTAACCACCTGCGACTTGCCGCGGACCAGAGCCTGGACGATGGCGTTCCGATCTATGGCATAGGAAATCGCCTTGCGAACCAGCGGGTTCTTCAGCGGTGTGTCGCCTGTGATACCCGCCGCATCCATGGTGATGTAACCGATGCGGAAGGTTTCCTCGTTGATGATCTGCACTTTGCCGGAGGATTTCAGACGGTCGGCCTGGTCGGCGGGTACCCGCCACATCCAGTCGGCCCGGCCAGACAGAAGCTCTGCGATCTGGGTGTTGCGTTCCGGGATCGTGCGCTGGACGATCTTGCCGATGGTCGGCGTGCCTTTCGGCCCGTCCTTCATGTAGCCATCGAATTTTTCCCAGACGATCTTCTTGCCGGGTTCCACTTCGGTGATCTTGTAAGGGCCGGAGCCGACGGGTTTCTGGCCCATGCCGTCCGGACCGACTTTAGAATAGTAGTCCTGCGGATAGATCGGGACAGATCCGGAAACAAACTCAAGAGCGGCCGGGAACGGTTCTTTCAGCATCACCTGGACTTTGTACTTGTCCAGTTTCTTGGCTTCCTTGATCCAGTTCACATTGCGCTGGGTCTTCACGCCGCTATCCGGGTTCGCGACCCAGTTATACGTGAAGACCACGTCGTCGGCGTCGAGTTCCTCGCCATTGTGGAAGGTGAGACCTTCGCGCAGCTCGAACTCGAGCGTGGTATCATCTACCCACTTGAAGGATTTGGCGATCAGCGGCACGTAATCCATCGTCTTCGGATCGCGGTACAGCAAACCGTCCCAAGTCAGGCGGGTAACGATGATGCCTTCACGGGCGGTGTTGAAGTAGCTGTCAACATTCTCCAGTTCGCGTTCCCACACGATGTTCAGTGTGTCGTCTGCCTTGCCAGCGAGAGCCGCTGGAATAGCAGAGACAAGCGCCAGCGAAGCCAACGCTGACGCAGCAAGAAATTTCTTCATGTCCACTCCTGTTCGTTAGGCCGGTTTCTGGACTGCGAGCGAAAGTTGGGCGGGCCGCGCAGCCGTCGGACTGACTGTCCGGACCGATTGGGGACGAACAGCATTGCAGGCAAAAATTGTCATTGCAAGAATTAGGAAGGCTATTTACGCAAAATTAATATGGTTTACAGCATGCTTGGTTGCGCGATCTTGAATTTGACCCGCTTTAGGCGCGGGCGAGGTTTGATGGCGCAGGAATCCCGTATTTCTCGGCCCATGGCTGCAGCGCCTCCATGATGCCGGAATAAAGCGGCACGCCATTCTCCAGGCCGTCGCGGCGTTTCCGGATCGCGTTCTGTCCGGGCAGGCGCACCGGGGTTCGGGGAGTGGCGGGCTTGTTGGAGAGGCACTTCGCGACGATATGGTCGATCTGCCGGTTGAAGGCGTCTTTACCGCAGAAGGCGGTTGGATCGGAGACCTGTATATGGACGCCGGCACCCCAGCCATCAGCGGGGTCCGCGCGGCCATGCCCGGCGAGCCCCTGCGTCAGTGCCTCGATCATCAGGGCAAGGCCATATCCCTTATGCCCGTATTCCTGGCCCCCGATTGGCAGGATCGTGCCCGGCGGATCGGTGAAGAGGACGCCCGGGTTGTCAGTTGCCGTGCCGCCCGCATCCTGAACCCATTTGCCGGGCAGCTTCTTTCCCTCGCTGTGCAGCCGGCCGGTCAGCCCGTTCGTGGTGATCGAGGCGCTGGTGTCGATCAGGATCGGATCGCCGCCGGTGGGGATGCCGACCGCAATTGGGTCCGGTGTAAAGAGAGGCTCGGTTCCGCCATAGGGAGCGACGCTGGCAACGGCCGGATCGGAAGAGGTGATCTGCACCATGCAGCCTTCCCGCGTCGCCCGCTCAAGGAAGACCGCGAGACAGGCGATGTGGTGGCTGCGCCGGATTGCGATGCCCGCGGTGCCGTAAAGTTTCGCCCGTTCGACTGCCTGATCCACCGCCCGGGCAGTGAGCCAGACGCCGGGCAGGCGGCGGCCGTCCCAGGTCGCCACGGCGCCCCGGTCGCTCAGCACTTCCGGGCCGCCTTCCTTGCGCATGGTGCCGTCCTCAAGCGCTTTCAGATAAGGGGCGCAGAGCTGAAGGCCGTGGGTCGTATGGCCCATAAGATCGGCTTCGACGAGCAGGGGGGCGATTGTACCTGCCTTGTCTCGATCGAGACCCGCGGCTTCGAACAGACCTGTGGCGAAGGCCGTGAGCGCGTTTGCGTCGTAACGGTGTTCCATTGTTCCCCCCAATGCATTTTCTTTTGTCATAGCGAGCCTGCCGATTTGTGAAGACAATGGGAAGACCGGGGTTTCATGCGGGGAGAAAACAACAATGAGTGCGAGCGATTACGAGATCCGTGACGATCGTTTCCGCCGATGCGTCAAGGCGATCGAGACCGTCGAGCAGATCTGGACCGGCGGTAAATGGACCGAGGGGCCGGTCTATGTCCCGGCCTACAAGTCGCTCATCTGGAGTGATATCCCGAACGACCGCCGCCTGCGCTGGGACGAATGCAGCGGCGCGGTCGGCGAGTTCCGCATCAACGAGGGCGCCAATGTGAACGGCAGCACCCTTGATCGCGAGGGCCGGGTGATCTGTTGCGAGCACGGCAGCCGGAGTGTCACGCGCATGAACCACGATGGCTCTATCGAGACGCTTGCCGACCGGTTCGAAGGGAAACGCTTCAACAGTCCGAACGATGTGGTTGTGAGATCGGACGGATCGATCTGGTTCACGGATCCGGCCTACGGCATTGAATCCGACTATGAGGGTTTCGAAGGCGACGAAGAGATCGGCGGGCAGCACGTCTACCGGATCGACGGTGCAACGGGCGCGATTACTCAGGTGACAGACGATTTTACCTGCCCAAACGGTCTCGCTTTCTCGCTCGACGAGACGAAGCTCTACATCGCGGACAGCGGAGCGACGCGCTATCCGGGCGCGCCGAAGCATATTCGTGTGTTTGACGTCACCGACGATAACCGGCTCCGGGGCGGCGCGGTCTTTGCCGAATGCGAGGCCGGCGTCTTCGACGGGTTCCGCTTCGACAACAAGGGCAGGATCTGGACCAGTGCGGCGGACGGGGTGCATTGCTACACGCCGGACGGCGACTTGATCGGCAAGATACTTGTTCCGGAAGTCGTCTCGAACCTCTGCTTCGGAGGGCCGAAGCGGAACCGGCTTTTCATCACCGCGACAAAAAGCGTCTACACGGTCCTGCTGGCGACGAGCGGTCCGCGCTAGTCGGCCGCGTCCTGGCTCCTGGCGGAGAGACGCTGGTGCCTTGCCGTCTCCAGCACGCCGGCCAGGACTTCAGTATGGAACCGGTCACAGCCGATGCAAAGATTGCGGTAAGGCTCACCTTTCACGGTGATCGTCTCGGATTTTTTCAGGAAGGTTTCGACATCCCAGCCGTGGGCGATGCCCATGCGTTCCGGATGGCCCATCGAGATCGCCTCGAAGGCGGGATGGCCGACCAGGCTATCGATGATGTCTTCCAGCGGCTCTTCCGTCAGGTTGCCAAGCGGCGCCTTGGTCTTCAGACAGCAGGGAAAGACATCGCCGTTCGGGTCGATGGAGACCTCGGAGCCGGAATAGCGCCGGTTCAGGAAGTTCAGGCCGCCGGACCAGACATTGCAGAAATTGTCGCTGATCGTGGCTTTCGAAAGCCCGTTCTTCCAGGCCCGGCCGCGCGGCCAGATCTTGCCGATCCAGGCATCCTCGGTCGCGCCGAAGAAGGAAAAGGCCGGCCCGTCATCGTCCCAGGCTCGTTCGGACGGCTCGTGCACGAAATCACGCATACCGGCGGCCTTGAACCACTGGGTTAGCCGCTCCTGTAGCGGAACCCGCTTCTCGCCCTCCATGCCGACATGGAAATCATCCATCCCGGCGACCGAGATCATGTAGATGCCGCGCTCCAGCAGCTCGTCGATGATCTGCTCGGTGAGCAGGTCGCCAGTGGTCTGCACCACCAGCCTGACGCCGCCCTGCTCCTTGTATTTGTCGCGGATCATTTCCAGCGCGGGGTAGAGGATGGTCTCCCGTACGGGGTCGATCAGGACTTCGCCGCCGGAGACGATGATCCGGCTGTTTCGCTCGACATAGCCGCCGGGCGCATTGTCGTCCGGTTGCTCGAGGTCGAGGTAGGTCAGGCGTTCAGGAAGGTTGGCGATGATCCGCGGGAAATTCTCCTGCGCCGCGCCGACGACCGCTTTCAGCTCGTCACGGACATAGGGGCGGAACTTGTCTTCGTAGCAATGCTTGCACCGCCGATGACAGGCCCAGGAGAGGACGTAATAGATACTTTCCATTGGTATTTCCCACGTTCACCAAGGTTATGCATATGCCTGTTCCGGCCCGTCCTGTGAAATCACGCCTCCGTCAGGAGCCTGCAATCCCCGGCAATGTCAAAGCCTGCAGCTCTGCCCGGCCGACCGTCGGGCCGGGAGCCGTTACTGCGTCCCGGTTGCACAGAATGTCGGCTTCCGGTACCCCGTGAGTGTGAAATTCAAAGGGACGGCTCGCGCCGCGCGCGACCGGTAGTGCATGACGGCAAGGATATTGATCGGCGATCTCGGCGGGACGAACTTGCGCCTTGCTCTGACAAACGGCACATCCATCGAAGCCGAAGCCCGATTCAGGACAGCGGATCATCCGGGACTGGAATCCGTTCTCGATCAGTATCTTGACGGCTTGCCTGCTACGGCCCGACCGGTCTCCGCCCTTCTGGCCGTGGCAGGCCCCGTATCCGGCGACCGGTGTCGGTTGACCAACTGTCCCTGGAGCTTTTCCCGCCGCGCCGTTGCGGAGCGCTACGGCTGGGGCCGTTTCCGGCTGATGAATGATTTTTCCGCCGTCGCGGCGGCGTTGCCTTACTTCTCGGGTGAGGGTCTACAGACAGTTCAGGCCGGTGAGAGCAACGATGGAGCACCAAAACTCGTGCTCGGTCCGGGCACCGGGCTTGGAGTCGGTGCGGCGGTTCCTGCGGAGCGAGGCTGGACCATCCTTGATGGCGAGGGTGGTCATGTCGATTTGCCCTGCCGGGACGAGGCGGAAGCCGAGCTTCACCGGATGCTCCGCCGCAACGGTCCCGTCTCGGCGGAATCAGTGCTCTCCGGAGCGGGGCTTGCGGCTTTGTTCAATGCCATCGCGGAAAAGAACGGTGCCGGGATGCGGGTGGTATGTGGTGAGGACGTCACGGCAAGGCTGGCGGAGGACACGGACTGCCCGGTTGCGCGGGAGGCGCTGGACCGGTTTTCATCCTTCCTCGGCGCTGTTGCCGCTAACGCTGCTCTCACGGTTGGGGCACGCGGCGGTGTCTATCTGAACGGCGGCGTTCTGGGACATATAGGCGCCGATTTCCGGGAGGATCTGTTTCGGGCGCATTTCGTCGGGGACGGTCGGATGGCGGACTATCTCGCCGCCATTCCTGTCTATCGCATCAGGCATCCGGAGCCAGGTCTGTTCGGACTCCGGATGCTGGCGCGTGGTGCGTACGCCGCTTAGTGAAGGTTGGTCAGCACGTCCTGGAAACGCTCCAGCGCCCAGTCGACCTGATCGCGGGTGATGACCAGCGGCGGGGCGATGCGGATCGAATGTTCGTGCGTGTCTTTGGCCAGAATGCCGCGATCCTTCAGGGCCTCGCAGTATTTTTTGGCGCCGCCCGCTTCCGGTTGTAGCTCAACGGCCAGCATCAGGCCGCGTCCGCGGATTTCCTTGACCGCGTTGGAGCGTATGTCTTCCAGGCCGGCCTTGAAATAAGAGCCTTGCTCGGCGGAATTCTCGATCATGCCCTCGCTCACCAGCACGTCGAGCGCGGCCCGGGCGATGGCGCAGGCCAGCGGGTTGCCGCCAAAGGTGGAGCCATGCTGGCCCGGCTGCAGCACGCCGAGCACTTCGGTGTTCGAAAGTACGGCAGAGACCGGATAGAAGCCGCCGGACAGCGCCTTGCCGACCAGTGTCACGTCCGCCTCGATCTCCTCGTGCTCTTCCGCCAGCATCTTGCCGGTGCGGCCGAGGCCGGACTGGATCTCGTCCAGAATCAGCGTGATGTTGTGCTCGGTGCAGAGCGCCCGCATCCGCTTCAGGTAGCCTGTGGGCGGAATAATCACGCCGGCCTCGCCCTGGATCGGTTCGATCAGCACGGCCACTGTGTTCGGCGTGATGGCCTGCTCGAACGCCGTGATGTCACCGAACTTGACCACCCGGAAGCCTGGCGCGAAAGGTCCAAAGCCGCCGCGCGCGACCGGGTCGGTGGAGAAGCCGACGACACCGATGGTGCGGCCATGGAAATTGTTGGAGAAGACGATGATTTCGGCCTGGTTCTCCTCGACGCCCTTCTGCTCGTAGCCCCATTTCCGGACTGCCTTGATGGCGGATTCCACCGCTTCTGCGCCGGAATTCATCGGCAGCACCTTGTGGGAGCCGGTCAGCCGGGCGATGTCCTCGTAGAAACCGGCGAGCTGGTCATTGTGGAAGGCGCGGGAGGTCAGGGTGATGCGTTTCGCCTGCTCGACCATCGCCTCGAAGATCTTCGGGTGGCAATGACCCTGATTGACAGCCGAATAGGCAGACAGGCAGTCGAGATACTGTTTGCCGTCCACGTCCCAGACATGCACGCCTTCACCGCGTGACAACACAACGTCCAGCGGCTTGTAGTTGTGTGCGCCCAGGCGCTGTTCGGTGGCGATGAAGTCTGCGGCGTTTGCCATGATTGTCTCCGTGGTTCGGGGTATCAGAAAGGCCTAGGCTCAGAATGAACGTGTCGGCCGGTCCATGACCTTGCGGCCGAACAGGCTCGCGGCCAGGTCGACCATGAGGCGCGCGGTCTTGCCGCGCTCGTCGAGAAACGGGTTCAGTTCGACCAGATCAAGGGAGCCGACGCGCCCGCAATCGTTCAGCTTCTCCATGATCAGATGCGCCTCCCTGAAAGTCGCACCGCCGGGAACGGTGGTGCCGACGGCCGGCGCGATTTCAGGGTCGAGGAAATCGACGTCGAGGCTGACATGAATGATGCCGTCCGCCGCTTCGACCCGCGCCAGGAAATCCTTGAGCAGTGTGTTGACGCCATGCTCGTCGATGGCACGCATGTCGATCACTTCGATCGGCTGGTCCAGCAATTCGCGATGTTCCGCCGGATCGACGGAGCGGATGCCCATCATGGTGATGTTCTCGGGCTTCACGGGCACTTCCAATGGAGGGAAATAGCTGTCGAAGCCGTCCCGGCCGGTGAAATAGGCGACCGGCACGCCATGCAGGTTGCCACTCTCAGTGCTGTCGAGGTCGTGGTAGTCGGTATGGGCGTCGAGCCAGAGTACGAAGAGTTCGCGCCCTTCTTCCTTGGCGGCTTTGGCAATGCCTGGAAGCGTACCGGCTGCCAGCGCATGGTCGCCGCCGAGGAAGATCGGCGTGCGCCCGTTTTGCTTGGCCTGATAGGCGGCTTCGGTGAGCGTTTCCACCCAGCCGGCGGTTTCCGTCAGATTCTTGATCGCCTTGTTCGGATGGCCGCGCGGCGCAAGCGCGGCCGCAGCGCAGTTCCCGAGATCCTCAACGCTATGCCCAAGACTTTCCAACGCCCGGCCGAGCCCGGCGGTTCGGAAAGCGTCTGGCCCCATGAGGCAACCCGGTTGGCCCGCCCCGATCTGAACGGGGGCGCCAACAAGAACACAGGAACGACGATCAGTCATTTTTGGCTCCATGAATGTGCACGGTTCATTTGCCCGGCACGAACTGTGTTTAGTATGCGGGCAAGTCTCTGGCGCAAAATAGATGGCAATTTGCGCAATTTGATCCATGATATGATCAAAATGATAACTTAAATGTGACGATCTGAAAATGGATGCTGTTGACGAGAAACTGATCGCCGCGCTGCGCCGGAATGGCCGTGCGGGTATTTCCGAGCTTGCAGGCACGGTCGGGGTCTCGCGTGCCACGGTGCGCAGCCGGCTGGAGCGGCTGGAGCGTGACGGCCATGTGCTCGGCTATACGGTGGTGCTGCGCGGGGACGCGACGGAAATGCCCGTGCGCGGCATCATGTTGATCGAGATCGAGGGACGCGGGACAGAGAACGTGGTGCGCCAGCTCACCGGCATTGGCGAGGTCGGCGCGGTGCACAGCACGAACGGCAAGTGGGATTTGATCGCCGAGATCGGTGCCGAGACCCTGACGGATTTTGACGATGTGCTACGCCGCATCCGGCTGATCGAAGGCATCGCCAGTTCGGAGACGAACCTGCTTCTGGCAACCCGGCGCAGTGCCCGGGCCGCCCGCGGGTAACGTTCACATCACACCGCGGTATCTTCCTCAAGCAGGTCGAGAGCCTTGAGGGCGGTGCGGGCGGAGAGCCAGAGTTCCTCCTCCTCGCGGATCACCTTGCAGACGACATTGAGGCCGACCAGCACTGTCTTGAGCGCGAGTGCGGTGGCGTGGCTGTCGAGGGTTGAAGGAAGCTCGCCGGTTGCCTTGCCGAATTCGAGCAGGCGTTCCAGCCGTGCGACATTGGCCTGGACGATCTCATCAAGCATCGGGCCGAGCGCCTCGTCCCGATTGCAGAGTTCAGCCACGCTTTTCACCGCAAAACAGCCCTTGGCGTCGGGGTCGGCAGCGCGGGCGCTACAGGCGGTGCGGAACGTGTTCGTGATCAGCCGCCTGACACTACCGGCGGCGGACGGCTCGCTTGCGAACGCGCTGTCGGGCGATTGCTCGCCATAGCGGGCAAGAGCCTCGCGGAACAGATCCTCGCGGCTACCGAACGCGTTGTAGAAGCTTGACCGGGTAATCCCGAGACGCTCGGAAAGCGCCTTGACGGAGCAGGCCTCATAGCCCTCACGCCAGAAGATTTCCATGGCCGTATCGACGGCATCGTCTCGGTCAAATTTGCTCGGTCGGGCCAAAATTACTCACGAAAATATTTTTGTACAGAAGTGGACAAAATGATGGGCGCGTGTTTTATCCACTTCTGTACATAACGTGCCCGGCAAGTTCTGTCGAGCGTTCAGGGAATGAGGAGATATTCATGACGGCGTTTTTTGTGGCTGTGGTTGCAGTCAAGGACCCGGCCAAGATGCAGGACTACTCAAAGCAAGCCGCGGAAACCTTCAAGCCGTTTGGCGGTGAAATGGTGATGCGCGGCAAGGTCGGGGAAGTTCTTACCGGCGGTAATGCCAATCATCAGGCGACGGGCATAGCCTCCTTCCCGAGCATGCAGGACCTGAAAGCCTGGTACGCTTCGGACGCCTATCAGGCGATCATTCCGCTGCGCGAGGAAGCGGCGGACATGACGATTACCGCGTACGACGTTCCGTCCTGATCCGTCGCATGAGGCGGCCCGGCACTGGCGCCTCGCGCCGAGAGTCGGATCGTTCCGTGAAAAGGCCATGGCCCGGGTGATCCCGGATGATCTAGGCTTCCCGTGTTGGCAACAATGCGGGGCTGCCGGGTATGAAGATCACAGGCATCCGGAGCCATGTGCTCCAGTACGATCTCGATGAAGAGCTCGGCTATTCCCAGCAATATTACCTGAAGCGCACCACCCATCTGGTGGAGATCACGACCGACGAGGGGCTGGTTGGCTGGGGCGAGTGTTTCGGCGGCGGCGATATCGCCTTTGCAAACAAGGCCATCGTTGAGCGCGTGATCCAGCCGATGGTGCTCGGCATGGATCCGCTTGAGCGTGAGGTGATCTGGCACAAGGTCTATAACCTTCTGCGAGATCACGGCCAGAAGGGCATGCCGATCCAGTCTCTCTCCGGTGTCGATATCGCACTCTGGGATCTGGCCGGCAAGATCCACGGGGTGCCGGTCTACCGGTTGCTCGGCGGTGCCTTTCGGGACCGTATCCAGGTCTATGGCTACGGCATGATGTTGCAGAGGGTGCCTGACCTGAAGGAGCGCTTCGCTGTCGAGAGCGCGGCGATCAGCGCAGCCGGCTACAAGGCGATGAAGATGAAGGTCGGGCGCGGCGTGAAAGAGGACATCGCGTTGGTCGAGACTGTCCGCGGTGCTATTGGCCCCGATATTGGTCTGATGGTGGATGCGAACCATGCCTATACGGCACGGGAAGCGATACCGCTCGGGCGCGAACTGGAGCGGCTCGGCGTTGCCTGGTTCGAGGAGCCGGTCGCGCCGGAGGACAGGCAGGGCTATCGCGATCTCTGCCTCGCCCTCGATATGCCGATTGCCGGAGGCGAGGGGGAGTTCACCCGCTGGGGCTTCCGCGATCTGATCCATAACCGCTGCGTCGACGTTCTGCAGCCGGAAGTCTGCGGGCTTGGCGGCATCACCGAATATCTGAAGGTCAGGGCCTTGGCGGAGGCCCATTTCATGCCGATCGTGAACCATGTCTGGGGCTCGGCGGTGGCCGTCGCCACCAACATGCACCTCCTGGCCGCGTTGCCGGACCTGCCGGGCGGCGCGCACCCGGTTCAGCCGATGCTGGAATACGACACCACGCCGAACCGGTTCCGGGAAGAGTTGCTGGTCGAACCGCTCCGGGTCGGCGAGCAGGTGAAGGAAAGCGGCGGCAGCGTCGGTCTGCCGGGCGGGCCGGGGCTCGGTATCGAGCCGGACCCGGATTTTGTGAAGCATTTTTCTGTTAGCTAATTGCGACCCAAAGCGGTCGCTTAAAGCGTGAGTTTGATGGAGCAGCACCGACGTCAGCGGTCGCAACAGGCCTCGATCATATCCGCTTCAAGAGAAAGCAGGCTCTACTAATCCATGGCCCGAATCAGGCGGCAATGTCGCCTCCTTGCCTCGAAATTACGAAAGAAGGTATTTGCGGAGCTAAGGCCTATTCACTGCTAAGGGCTATTCACCTGGCTTGGCAGCCAGACCCTCATTTTCAAACCGTTGAGCACGTTGGTGGCTCGTATTGTCCCGCCGTGCTTATGGACGATTGTGCGTGCTATTGAGAGTCCGAGGCCCACATTCCCGGTCTCGGTGTTTCTGTCTTCGTTGACCCGGAAGAATGGCTCGAAGATATCGTCGAGCATCTCATCCGGTACACCAGGCCCCTCGTCGACGATCTCAATCGAAACGCCATCCTCTTCTGAATCGACGCTTACATGGGCTTTACTTCCATAGTTGACGGCGTTTTCGAGCACATTTCGAATTGCACGTCGCAATGCGACTGGTCGGCAGAGGTATCTGCGGGCCCGCAGATTTGTCGAGAAAGCTACCCCCGGGAACTCTCTGACGAGATTCGAAAGGGTCTCGACCAGATCGATAGTTTCACTTTTCTCTTCCTGGACTTCGCGTTTAGCAAAAACCAGGCAATCTTCGACCATCGAGCCCATGTCCTGAAGCGTCTGGACCATCTCGGACTTTAGCTCTTGATCCTTGATGAATTCCGCTCTCAATCGTAGGGAAGTGATGGGTGTCCGCAGATCGTGGCTGACGGCCGCCAGCATTTTCGTTCGGTCTTCGACAAATCGGCTAATACTTTCTTGCATGGTATTGAACGTGATTATCGTGGATTTGAGTTCGTCAGGCCCTTCCACCTCAACATATCCGACCGCCTCACCTTGACCAAACCGTTCGGCGGCCAAAGACAATTTCCGCAACGGCGCCGTGATGCGTTTGACGATGATCGCAACGATTAACAAGATCCCAACGAGCGTAAGGCCAGCGGACAGAATTACCGGTAGAAGAATCACCAATTCATCTACCGGCGACAAAACTCTGGCGTTGAGCCATTCCTTCTCATTCAACTGTATCGAAACGTAATCAATCGGACAGGTGCCTCCTTGATTGGACTGCTTCTCGGCAATAAGGCAGTCCTCGATCCTCTCCGCGAACCAGAACTCCCATATGCTCAAGGACGACACCGTATTATCAGTGGCGAATATAGGCCTTCCAGATAGAATCTTAGGCACGCGTGCAACACTGTCATCCGGAAGATCGAATTTGTTCTGAGTAAGTGGCACTTCGCCTACATGGAATTGAATATCTGGATCGCTTGTCGCCCGTAAGAGTTTCTCGCGTTCGGCACCCGATGTCGTACGCCCAATCTCATAAGCAGTAGCGACTTCCTCGATGACCATTCTGACCTGTTGTTCTTGAATACCTTCATCCGTCTTGACATAGAAGACGACGAGGATGATGGCTTGAGACAGTAGGACAGCCCCGATGATAAGAATCATCAATTGGCCTGCAATCGTTCTGTGAAGCTGTCTCATCGGCGGGCTACGTCCAAGGCGAACATGTAACCACCACCCCATACTGTTTTGACGATTTCAGGATTTTTTGGGTCCACTTCGATCTTCTTGCGAAGCCTGCTGACCTGATTATCGATGGACCGGTCGAACACATTGGCGGCGCGACTACTGACCATATCGAGCAACTGATCGCGGGAGAGAACCATCTTCGGATGGTCGAGAAAGGTCATTAAGAGCCTGAACTCTACCGTACTAAGCGCCGTTTCCTGGCCGTCACTCTCCTTCCTGAGGGCCTGCCGGCCCAGGTCCAGGACCCAGGCCCCGAAACCAATCTGGCCCGCTTCAATTCCCGAATACTGCTTAGGCAAGCTGTGTACGCGTCGCAGCACGCCTTTGATCCGTGCCAAGAGCTCACGGGGATTGAATGGTTTGGTCAGGTAATCATCCGCGCCGATCTCCAGCCCGACAATGCGGTCGGTCTCGTTGGCAACTGCTGTCAGCAGAATGACCGGTATGTCACGTGTCTCCCGTATACGCCTGCAGATTTCCAACCCGCCTTCGCCAGGCATCAAGATGTCGAGAACGATCAAGTCAATCGACGCGGCTTTAACGACGGTATCCATTTCTGCGCCATTGGCGGCCATCGAAACTCGAAACCCGTTCTCGCCGAGATACTTCGCCAAGGGCTCCCGGATATTCCTATGGTCGTCGACGACCAAGATGTGAGGATTCTTCGGCGGCATTGCGTTCAGAATCTCCAATCACTTCCATGCGTCGAGTTATGGACATGCGGATAATCAATTTCTCCGCGTCAAAGAAGCAGAAATATGTATAAAAGTATGCTAGGGCGCCTCGTTGACAGGCTTATTTTCAGAGTCGCCCAAACCGGACTAATCATTCAGACAATTCGTCACTAGAACGCGGCCGTGGAGTGTGGGTCACCGCCCCGATCGTAACGGAACTCGCGCCGCAGGAACCACGTTCGATCACCAGTGGGGACATATCGGTGGATCGGAAAGCGCTGCCAAAACGCCTATCTCAGGGCGATCGAAGCGCAGACTCGCTGTCACACTTTTTTACAACTTAACGGCCTTTCTGACATACGGGTGTGAAATGTCGCCCCCAGCCTGCCCAGCATCGAGTCTTCAATGGCAAAGCTGAATGAAGGGCTGGCACATGAACTACATAGATTGTCGCAACGGCGTCGCGGGGGGGCTGCTGATGGCGATTGTTACACTCCCCGGGATTGCATCGGCCCAGGACGAATGGGAGTTCGTGATCGGAGGCGGCGTGGGATATGAATCCAAGTACGAGGGCTCCGATGACATGGAGGCCACGTTCCTCCCGGTCGCGGGCATTACTTGGAAGGACACGGTGTATCTTTCGACGGAAGATGGATTGGGCGCCGTCGTCTACGACGACAACAATTTCACCGTAAATGTCAGTTTCAATTATGAGTGGGGTCGCGACGAAAGCGACAGTTCCGACCTGAAGGGGCTGGGTGACGTCGATGGCGCACCAACGCTGAACTTGAGCCTTGAGTATGACATCGGTCCCGTGACCCCGTTCGTCGAACTGACCCGACATCTCGGAGGCACCGACTCACTGGAAGCGTCCTTCGGTGTCGAAACCATGATCCCCGTGAGCGCCCTGATGGGCGACGGCTCCGGATCGCGCATGGCGGATTCAGGCGACGAGGGCCCGGACGGACCGGCTTTCATGGCCGGCATCTCCACCACGTGGTCGGATGACAAGTACATGGACAGCTACTTCGGCATCAACTCGACCCAGTCGGCGCGCTCCGGCCTGTCGCGGTTCAACGCGGGTTCCGGCTTCAAATCCGTCGGAGCGGAGCTCGGCTTCGTATATCCCGTCGGCGAGAACTGGGAGATTCTGACGATGGTCGAATACTCCCAGCTAATCGGTGACGCAGCGGACAGCCCGATCAGCAAGGACGATTCCGTTCTCTTTGGCGGGGTCACCGTCTCCTACAAATTCTGAGGGATCATTCCGGGCCGACAATTGCGCCTTTGATCCATCACCCATCAGCAACGACGCACAACTTTTGCGCAATCACGGGCAGCAAACGACGGGTGCTGACGACAACGTTCGTGTCAGCACCGACAACAGAAGGTGGTGCCCCCTGCCACCACCTTCTGTGCCCCCAATCGAAGCCTTCGCGAGGCGAATGCTGCCCCCGAACTGCACAGCACAAACATCGGAACGGAAACTGACATGAAGCCGATTGCAAAGCCCCTGAAACAATTTGTGACGGGACGCCGAAACTTTCTAAGCGGTGCGGTTGCACTTGGTCTTGGTACCGGATTGTCCGCACCCGCCATTGTCTCCCGCGCCGCCGCGGCAGAACCTTCGGTCATCGCGTTGCGAGACCAGGATCTGCGATTTATCGCAACGGAAGAGACATATACCACCGACGAACTGATAGCACTGAACGCGATTAACGATGATCACGTAGAGTACCTCAAGGAAACTGGTCTCGACGAAATCGGCCCGGGCCGCATCGGCGCAATGGACGACGCGGGAATCAACGTTCAAATCCTCTCCGCACATACGCCGGGCGTGCAGAATGTCCCCGGCCAGGAAGGCATCGATTTCGCGTATCGTCTCAACAAGATGATTGCCGATGGCCCGATGGCTACCTATCCGGGGCGGTTCCAGGCCTATGCAACATTGCCGCTGCAAGATCCGGAGGCATCAGCGGACGAACTGGAACGCGCCGTTCGGGAAGATGGCTTCGTGGGAGCCATGACCAATGGATTCATAGGCAAGAAATTCCTTGACCACCCCGATTTTGAGCCTGTCCTGGAACGTGCCGAGGCTCTTGACGTGCCGATATACCTGCATCCGGGCTTCCCGCCTGAGGAAGTCTTCGAGATTTACTACCGCATTACACGGCCAGAATATAACAAGGAGTATCAGGACTACATTTTCAGCGGATCCGGCTATGGATGGCACCAGGAAGTCATTATTCAATGCCTTCGCATGATCATGACCGGGGCGTTCGACAGATTCCCTAAACTGCAGATGATTGTGGGCCACATGGGAGAGGGTCTCCCGTTTTTCTACGAGCGCATCGTGGGAGATATGGGCCATGCGACCGAAAGTTCGCTGAAGAAGCCTATCGGGCAATATCTCAACGACAATTTCTGGTTCACGACCAGCGCCTTCTTCCAGGATGAACTGCTTCATCTCTTGCTGAGGTACATCAGCCTGGATCGGGTGATGTTTGGAACCGACTACCCGTTCGCAGACATGAAGCAAGGAACCGACTGGTTTCGGGCAGTGGACCTGCCCCGCGAGGCCAAGGAAAAAATTGCGTTCCGGAATGCAGCAAAGCTGTTCGGCTTAAACGCCTGACTCACTGGCCCCGCCCGGCACTGCAGACGGCGTCTCCTGTCCGTGCGCCGCCGAGCAAGGCCGGACGGGTGCGAGGCGCCGTCCGATCAGGAGGAAAGCTCTATGACGAGTTCAAGTAGCTAGCCAATAAGCTGGCCTCCGCACACGATCCGCATGGCGCGCCACTGAAGCCTCTATACTGGCGGGAAATTCCTTCAGTTCCAGAGGATGAAAAGTGGGAGGGAGAATACGATAGGCACGCGGAAATTGAACTCGTGCCAATTTCAGATATCGGTCACTGGGTCGTCAATCGAGCTTGATCGTACCTTCTTGAAGAATACTTTTTAACCCAGTTGGGTAGAGTTCAAGCCCACCACAGTCCAGCGTGTTCACATCGAACCAGGATGCGCGACAGGGTGCTCCATTATCTTCCAAATACTCTATCGGCCCATCATGCGTATAAGCGTCATCCGGGAAGGCAATGTTGGATACAAATGCAACCTCATGCCCAACGACACCATGATGGGTATAGATGCTTTCCAGGATCACCGGGGTTCCAATGATTTGAACCGCTACGCCGAGTTCTTCATCGAACTCCCGTACCAAGGCATCCCCCCAACTCTCCCCAAACTCCAGCCGCCCGCCAAGCGGTCTGACGCCTTTGATGCTTCCATCGTCATTCTGAATTTCACTGGCCAAGAGGAGACCGTTCCGCCAGGCGAGGCCGAGCGCTTTGACTTCAATAGTTTGTGACGGGCGCCAAGTTTGCATTGGGTCAGCCAGTAATAAGGTGAGGTGGATACAGGCACAGATTAAATGCCAAACCATCATGCAAGATCGTGCAAGTAAACAAATTCGGCGTCTGGGAGATGAATGCGGTTCAGGCGGTTTTGGTGATCTTTCTCAAAATGCCCGCCGGGGCTTAGAAGACCGCGCCGTGCTGAACAGCGATCTTGAAGAGCATGAGGAGTTCTGAGCCGATTACCCTGGTGCAGGGCTGATCTTCCGTTTTCCCGTTGGAAACCTGGCCCTGCAGACGATATGAAAGGGCAGATTGCAGCCAGAGGCTAAAAGACACGTGACTGAACTTCACCGCATATCCGTCGCACCGATGATGGACTGGACTGACCGGCACGACCGCTATTTCCTGCGGCTGATCAGCCGGCATGCCGTCCTCTATACGGAGATGGTGACGACCGGCGCCCTGCTGCACGGCGATGCCAAGCGTTTCCTGCGCTATGACGCGTCCGAGCATCCGCTTGTCCTGCAGCTTGGCGGCAGCGAGCCCGATGCCATGGCGGAATGTGCTCGTATGGCCGAGGATTGGGGCTATGCGGAAGTGAACATCAATGTCGGTTGCCCGAGCGACCGGGTGCAGTCCGGCAGTTTCGGCGCCTGCCTGATGCGGGAGCCCGATCTGGTCGCACGCTGCGTCGAGGCGATGAGCCGCGCGGTTTCCATTCCCGTTACGGTGAAGTCCCGCATCGGTGTCGACGATCAGGAGCCGGAGGTGGTTTTGCCCGCGTTCATCCGTCAGGTTGCAGACGCCGGGTGCCGTCATGTCATCGTGCATGCCCGCAAGGCCTGGCTGCAGGGCCTCAGCCCGAAGGAAAACCGGGACGTGCCGCCGCTGGACTACCCGCTGGTCCATGCCATGAAGCAGCAGTTCAACGAGCTTCAGATCTTTATCAACGGCGGTATCGCCACGCTCGATGAAGCCGAAGCGCAGCTCGCGCATGTCGATGGCGTGATGATCGGCCGGGCCGCCTATCAGACGCCTTGGGTTCTGGCCGATGTTGACCGCCGGTTCTATGGCGCTGGCGAGACGGATCTCACTCCCTGGGAGGTAGCCGATGCGATGGTGGAGTACGCCGCCCGCCGCATGACCGAAGGCGTGCCGCTGAAAAGCATCACCCGCCATCTTCTCGGACTGTTCCAGGGTTGCGCGGGTGCCCGCGCGTGGCGCCGTCACCTGTCGGAAAACGCCTTCCGCGAGGATTCCCGTCCGGAACTGATACGTGAGGCGGCGGAGCTGGTGCCGAGGCGGCAGGCGGCCTGAATTAGACCGAAGCCTCGGCTGTATTCCTTTTCTGCATCCGCCAGAGAATGAACAATCCCGGCAGGGCCATTGCCGAGCAGGCGCCCATCGCGTTGTAGGCGGCGGTGCCGACATCCTCATACATCATGCCGGCAAGCGGCATCGTCACGCCCATCAACACCCCGCCGGTCAGTGCGTAATAGAGACTCTGGCCGGTGGCGCCGAGATGATCGGGAATGGAGCGGGTCAGATAGGCCATGGCCCCCAGGTGCGCCGCCCCGAAGGTCAGGGCGTGCAGGCATTGTAACGGTATGAGCAGCAGCGGATCGTTGGTAAGCGGGGTGAGTGGCCAGCGGATCAGCCCGCCGATAGCGGCGAAGGCGAGGAAGCCGAGCGGGCCGATTTTGCGGGAGAACCGCCCGGCGAAGGCGAACAGCAGGACTTCGGCGACAACGCCGATACCCCAGAGAAACCCGATCATGCTCTCGTCCAGCCCCGCATTCCGCCAAGAGATCGAGCCGAACGCGTAGTAGACCGCATGGCTGACCTGAAGCAGCCCGGCAGTCGCGACAAACAGCAGGAAGTCCAGTCGCGCCAGGAGGGAGAGCGGGTTGCTGCGGCTTGTCGTTGCCGGGCGCGCGCGTTCCGGCATGCCCCAACAGGCGAGCAGGATCGTGCTGACCGCACCAGCCGCAATCCACATGATCCAGCCCGGATCGCGGCCCGAGAGGAAGGCGCCCGTCGCCGTTGTGCCGACGATAAAGCTGACGGATCCCCAGAGCCGGACCCGGCCATAGTCGAGCTTCGCATCGCGCACCACGCGAAGCGCGGTATTTTCCATCACCGGCAAGATCGGATTATAGAGCGCGGCGAACAGACCGCAGAGCAGGGCGATCGGCCAGAATCCGGTGGCGCCAGTCAGGGCGAGGCAGGTACAGAGCGATAGCAAGGCCAGTATCATGGAGAGCCACCGTCCCTGGCCGCGCCGGTCGGCGATATGCGCTACCAGCGGATGGGAGATCAATTTTACCCAGAACACGGCCGCCATGATCGAGGCGATCTCGATCGGGCTCAGCCCGCGGCTGTCGAGCCAGACCGGCTGGAACGGCAGCAACACACCGAACAGCAGGAAGAAGGTGCCATAGAAGCCGGACAGCCGGAAAAACAGGCTCCGGCGCTCCGCCGCAGAAATTGCAGCCTCAGCACTCATTGCGAACTCGCGATACCGGCCTCAGGCGGGGCGGCGATGTCCGGGCCGGGAGGCGGATATCGCGCGGCTCAGAACTATCACCGGCAGGATGCCTGCCGCAATGATCAGGAGGGCCGGGAGGGCGGCTTCCTCCAGCAGTTCGTCTTTTGCGTATTGATAGACGAAGGTCGCGAGTGTCTCGTAGTTGAACGGTCTGAGCAGCAGCGTCATTGGCAGCTCTTTCATCACGTCGACGAAAACGAGGACGCCGCCGGCCGCGACCGAGGTCCGGATCAGAGGAGCAACGATTTCGGCCAGGCCCCCGGTCAATGTACGTCCCAGGGTCCGGCCCGCTTCGATGAGATTTGACGGGACGCGCTGCAGGCCGGACGCCACCGCTCCATAGCCGACAGCCTGAAAGCGGACAACGCAGGCGACCACGACCAGTCCGATACCGCTTGTCACCCATCCGCCTTGTGCGTGTCCGAACAGGTACCCAGTAAGCGAGGCCATCCCCCGATCCAGCAACCCTGCCGCGGTTACGACGCCGACCGCAAGGATTGTCCCCGGAAAGGCATAACCGATAGACGCCAGAGCCGTCAGCTTGCGGAGGAGCGTGCCGCCGCCATAGACGGCGATCAGGCCCATGAAAGTCGCCGACGCAACTACCAGAGCCGCAACCATGGCCGAGAGACTGAGCGAGTTCACCACGGCTTCGGCGGCGACGCCTGTCATGTCGATCGAGTGCCCTTTCATGACGAAGCTCAACAGGACGCCAACCGGGATAAGAAACCCGATCGTAATGGGCGTGCCGCAGACGAGAATACAGAGGAAGGCTTTCCATCGACGCGCCGGAAGGGCAGTCATGGTATTGGCGCGACGCGATGTGTCGGCGAACCGCCGCCGCGTTCGGGCCATGGTCTCAAGCGTGAGCAATGCAAGGATCAGAATGAAGGCCACGCAGGCAATTTGTGAGGCCGCCGCCAGATTGTTCATACCCAGCCAGACATTGAAGATGCCGAGGGTGAGAGTCTGAATGGCGAAGAACTCGACGGTGCCGAAGTCGGAAATCGTCTCCATCAGCACCAGCGCCAGCCCCGCGACGATTGCCGGGCGTGCAAGAGGTAATGCGATGCCCCAGAACAGGTTGCGGTTCGCCAGACGCCCCGCGTCGAGCAATGACGCGGGCGTCGTCAAAAAGGCGGAACGTGCCATCATGTAGATGTAAGGATAAAGAACTGCGCCCATCACCAGCGCGGCACCGTGCATCGAGCGAATTTCCGGGAACCAGTAATCGCGTGCGCTGGTCCAGCCGAAAAGCGCGCGCAGCGCCATCTGCACCGGGCCGGCATATTCAAGGAAGTCCGTATAGGTGTAGGCAATCAGGTAACCGGGAACGGCCGCAGGCAGAAGCAGCATCCATTCGAACAACCGGGAGCCGGGGAATTCATAACGGGTCACGATCCAGGCCGAACTGACTCCAAAACAGAGGCTCACGACCGAGACGCCGGCCATCAGAACCAGAGTGTTGCCGACATAATAGGGCAGTACGGTCGCGGCCAGATGTGACCACAAACCTTCGCTGTCCCCGGAGGCGGCAACGAAAACGGCGGCTATGGGGAAAAGCAGCACAACCACCAGCAGCCCGCTGGCCAGAAACAGTGGGCTGGTGAAGGTCCGGACGCCTGTGCGTCCGGGCGCAACTGGTTCTGCTACCATCTAACCCGGTCGATGATCATCTGTGCCTGTGGCGCCAAATCTGCGATGCGTGCAATCGGCATCTGATCTTCCTTGAATGTTCCCCACGACCGGAGTTCATCCGGAATGTCGACGGCAGGGTTCACCGGATACTCGAAGTTTATTGCGCCGTAAAGCCGTTGGGCTTCGGGTGAGGTCAGGAATTCAAGAAAACGGACCGCCTCGGCTTTGTTCCGCGAGTGTTTCGCCACGCCGCCGCCGGAGATGTTGATGTGGGTTCCCCGGTCTTGCTGATTGGGGAAAATGAGAGTGACGGCATCCGCCCATTCTCGCTGCGACGGCTTGTCCGAGAATTTCAGTTTGCCGAAATAGTAGTTGTTGATGATCGCGATATCGCAAACGCCTTGGTAGATCGCCCGTACCTGGGCGCGGTCGTTGCCTTGCGGCCGCTGTGCCAGATTCTGGACGACGCCGAGGGCCCACTTTTCCGCCCCGTCCGCTCCATTGGCCTCGATCATGGAGGCAACGAGTGCGCGATTGTAGACGTGGCTTCCGGGGCGCGAGCAAATGCGGCCTTCCCACTGGGGATCGCTGAGATCCTCGTAGCGGGAGATTTTGCGCACATCTTCGACGTCTTTCGAGACCGCGATCACACGGGCGCGTTTGGAGAAAGCGAACCAATGGTTCTTCGGATCGCGCAGATGTGCCGGGATGTTCTTCGTGAGCACGGGGGAGTCGACGGCAGAAAGCAGGTTCTTGTCCGCATAAACATGAAGCCGGCCGATATCCACCGTGAGGATGACGTCCGCCGGACTGCTCTCGCCTTCCGCCTGGAGGCGCTGGGCAAGCCCGCGCGAGGCATAGACGATATTCACCTTGGTGCCGGTCTGCTCGGTGTAGGCGTCGATGAAGGGCTGGATCAGAAAGGGCTGCCGGTGGGAGTAAATATTCAGTTCCTGCTGCGAGAAGGCATATCCGGCCGTGGTCAGGGCCAGGACCAGAAACATCAGGCCTCCGGCTACGGTGCGCCGAAGAGCTGTCGATAGCATGGGCGACATCAGGAACAGTCCTTTCCTCGCCGAGAGCCGGGCACAATGCGCGGCCTCGAAAACGGGCGTTAAATAGAGTGATTTCAGTGTGTGCGGCGCCGGGGCTTCTTCTTCGGTAACACCGAACGATACCGGTTTCCGGCGGCCCGCAAGGCACAGGCTGCCGCCGATCCAGTCCCAGATCGCCAGCACCGCCCCAAAATTCTTGTCGTAATGCTCGGGTGCGATGGAATGGTGGATCTGGTGTTGAGCCGGCGAGATTAAAAGGCGTTCGATCCAGCGGCCGTAGGAAATCCAGACATGGGAGTGCCGGAGGTTGGAGCCTGCAGCGTTGAATACGAACAGAACCGCATTGGCGCCAAGGATCGTGACCAGTTCGGCGCGATCACCGAAAAAGTAGATGAAAATCGCAACGACGGCACCTTGTACGAGGATGCCGCGCAAGGCGAATATCACGCCCTCAACCGGATGGGTCCGGTAAACAGTGAGTGGCGTCAATGTCTCGGCGGAATGGTGGACCTTGTGAAAACACCAGAGCAGGGGCCAGCGGTGCAGAGCCCGGTGCGTGAGGTATTTCGCGAGGTCGTCCAGCAAGAACAGGGTGAGGGTGAACAGCGTGCCGACGGCCCATACCGGAGCGTCCGGCCATATCAGGGTCCGGCCGTCCATCCATATGTGCAGTCCCTCGAAGATCACGGTCGCTACGGCAAGCTTCGATAAAAGACGGGGCATCACCCCCATCAGAACGGCCTGATTGATCAGGAGGACCTTGTAGTCGGCCTTTGCCGAGGAGGACCACCAGATCCGCCGCCCGAAGGCGTCTGCCAGCGCCTGTCGCCAATTTCCCGGCGCGGTCAGACTATAGAAAAGCGCAGCGAGCAAGAGTGCAGCAGCCAGATAGCCCAGGAACACCCGCTTTTCCGGGTTCCAGAAAGGAGCGATGACCTGCTCCATGTAGCTGTATAGGACGTCGTCCATGGCTGATGACACTCGAATGTGGCCGGCGGGCGCTGTAATAGCACCCGCCGGATGGTTCAGGTCAGTCGTTTTCGGCGCTGTTGGTTCCGCCGAGGCTTTTCGTCAGCTCGGCCATGCCACCGGTGACGTCATTATTCCGGGCCTGTACCCCGAATGTGTCGATCATCAGTTGCTGAATCTTTGCCATATGCAGCATGTACTCACCCCAGGACGAGCCCTGATCGCGGACATAGTTGCCGGATCTGTCGATATCAACGACCTGGCTGGCATTGATCATCAATGGTCCGTAACCGATCATCCGGTTCAGGCGTGTGGCTGTTTCGCCGAGATTGTCTTTGCCTGTCTGCAAAGCGAGGCTGAAGCCTTTGAGCTCACCCCAGTGCTTGATGTAGTTGCTCTCGACCTTTGCCGTATCGCCGTTGGCTTCGATGATCGTCTGCAGTTTGACCATGTCCTTGTAGACGGAGCCAGCATATTTGAAGACCGCTTCCGCGAGAACCTTTTCCCAATTCTCTCCGATGACCTTGGCATAGGCCTGGAGCTGTTCACGCTGGGCGGCAGTCAGTTTCTCGCCCTTGGCACCCGTCAGCAACTGACGGCCGTCCAGGAAGGCGCCAGTGATCGTGTGCAGGTAATTGGTCGCGTTGCCTTTATCATAGACCGAGGCATCGAAGCCGGCGGCGTAATAGGCCGGTCCGAACGTCATTTCGGTTTTCAGATCGACTTTACCATCCTTGTTGAAGTCCGCGGTGGCGAGCGCAGAGTCCTTCCTTTTGGCGATGTCATAGACCTGACGCGCGGTCAGCTGCATCGTATGGGCCGGCGTGCCGAAGTAACCGAAGGCCTCGTCCCAGGCGTGCTCCTTACCTGTATAAGGCGCGCCGTCACGGTAAGGCTTGTCGTTCGGTTTCTTGTCCGGACCCAGATATTCATCGAGATAGCCGTCCACCACCTGATTGTAGGACACCGCACCCATGATGAATTTGGAGATAAGCTGGCTGTAGTCGTATCCGTTCGCTTGATCGACCCCGCCCTTGGTTTGCGCCGCTTTATCGATCCAGAACTCGACCAGCTCGGGACCGGTCATGTTGTTGGGCATGCCGGTAACGGTCGCCTTCGTGGTTTTCCCGGCGAGGTTCTTTTTCTTGGAAATATCGTCGATCTTGCTCTGCTTGATGACGAAAGGACCTTTGCTCTTCGGCGCCAGGATGTCCCGTCCGGCATCGCTTTTCGCGAAGTAGGCCATCATTCTGGTCTTGAGGTCTTCCGGGCTGCTTCCGTCGCCGGAACCCGCGAGCTTCTTCAATGAATCATGCAGGGCGTGCCGGGCAATCTGGCCGGAGTACGAGACCGATGAGGTCTTGCTGCCGGTATAGCCTTTCACGGTGACTGGAAAGTCTGCATAGACGCGGTCGTCGGCCGCAGCAGGTAACGAGAACACCAAAGCCGTTAGCATTGTGGTGGCGAGAATTGACGATCTGCGCATGAGCTTTCCTCCGAGTGCTTTTTATAAGAATCAGCCGTTAGAGGAAGTGTGATAATGAGAGTTTTTATCAATAGCAATAACTGTAATTATGAGAATCATTATTGATATCCTTAGAATTTTTAGGATGAAAGAGGCTTATCCCATTGTCCTGAAGCGTTTTTGTGGTGTCGGCGGCCATCCCGGCACTCTTCGGTCCAGGGAGGGGGCAGAATAACGATCTCGTTATCTCTTAAAACCGTTCTAAATCCGGCGCTTCCCGCCACCGGGGATCAGGCGGCGGTCGATGGCGCTGCTCTTGATCAGGGCGTAGACATTCATTCCGGCTTCAAGCTTTAACAGGGCGACGCTTTCGCGGGTTACCCTTGCTCTGAGGCCGAACCCGTCCAGATCCAGCAAGATCTCGGCGAATGCGCCGTCTTCCAGAACGATATCCGAAATCCTGGCCCGCAGGGCATTGCGGATGCTGAGGCCGACTGGCTCTTCGACGGCGATCGACACGTCACGCGCACGGACACGAATACGGACCATTGTGCCGGGCTCGGCGTCGATATTCGGCATGCGCAGGACCTGCTTGCCAATTGCAAGGTCTGTCATGGAGAAGTCTGCGTCCTGCGCGAGGACCGGACCTTCCAGGATCACGCCAGCCTCGAAGCGTCCCAGCATCGGGCCGAGATCCATGCGCTGCATCACCTCTGGGACACTTCCCTCCGCCGCGACGCCACCGTTCCTGATCAGGAGCACGTGGTCCGCAAGACGGCTGAGTTCGTCGAGGGAATGGGTGACGTAGAGGACGGGGATGTCCATTTCCTCCCGCACACGCTCGATATAGGGAAGAATCTCCATCTTGCGCCGGATGTCGAGGGATGAAAGTGGCTCGTCCATGAGCAGCAGGCGGGGTCGCGAGACCAGCGCCCGGCCGATGGCCACGCGCTGTGCCTCTCCCCCGGAAAGCTCTTCCACTCTGCGGTGCAACAAGGGAGCGAGGTCCAGCATGTCGACGATTTGGCCGCGGGTCGGATCGGCGCGACCGGGATTTGCCCTCTTGGCCGCATAGTCGAGATTGCCGCCGGCGGAGAGGTGGGGGAACAGCCGGCTGTCCTGAAAGACAAAGCCGATCCGTCGCTTGTGAGGCTGGACGAAAATCCCGTTTCTGTCGTCCTGCCAGATCTCGCCGTCATGCTCGACATAGCAGTCCGTGCCGCGCTCAAGACCGGAGGCAAGCCGGAGCAGGGTGGTCTTGCCGTGTCCGGACGGACCGAACAGACCGACAATGCCGGAGAGCGGAGCCGAGACATCGACATTCGCTGTGAATTCCGGGAACCGGATTGTGCCGCGCATGATCAGCATGACCGGCTCATCCCGCCCGCACAGGCGCTCGACGGTGCAGGATTGTCACCGCCATCAGCACCAGGAAGGAAAAGATCAGCAACCCGATCGAAAGCCGGTGGGCCTCTGTGTAGGAGAGGGTTTCCACATGCTCGAAGATGGCGATGGAAATCACCCGGGTCTTCTCCGGAATGTTTCCGCCAACCATCAGAACCACGCCGAATTCGCCGACCGTGTGGGCAAAGGTCAGCACGGCAGCGGTGATATAGCCCCGGATGGCTATCGGAGATGCGACCGTCATGAACGCGTCGAGCGGCGAGGCGCCGAGTGTGGCGGCTGCTTCCATGTGCCTGGTGCCGACCGACTGGAACGCGGTCTGCAGTGGCTGCACGGCAAAAGGCAGGGAATAGATCACCGAGGCAATCAGCAGGCCGGAGAAGGAGAAGGCCAGGGTCTCTCCGGTGAGTTGAACCCAGGCGCCGCCGATGGCGCCGGCGGGGCCGAGCAGGATCAGCAGGTAGAAACCGAGCACGGTCGGCGGCAGGACGAGCGGCAGGGCGACGGCGGGCTCGATGATCCAGCGCAAGCGGGAGCGCGTGTGTGACAGCCACCAGGCGAGGGGCGTGCCAATGAGAACGAGGATGACCGAGGTTGCGCCGGCCAGCTTCAGGGTCAGCAGAATGGCGGAAAGATCGCCCGGGCTCATTTGCAGGCGTCGGGCGGCTGGTACCCGGCGTCGCGAATGGCCGCGCAGCCGGCGGGTGAAGTCAGGAAGGCAAGGAAACCTTCAGCGGCAGTATTGTTCGCGCCCCGTTTCAGCAGCACTGCGTCCTGCCGGATCGGCGTGTGCAGATTTGCTGGAACGGCCCAATGACTGCCGCGCAGATTATCCGGCGCGGCGAGCAGTTGCGACAGCGCGACAAAGCCTGCGGGGGCACCGCCGGCGGCTACGATCTGGAACGCCTGGGCAATATTCTGGCCCATCACGATGCGCTTCTCGTAGGTCTGCCAGAGGCCGAGGGCGGTCAGGCTCTCCTTCGCGGCTACGCCATAAGGCGCCAGTTTCGGATTGGCGATGGAGATGCGCTCGAGTTCGGCCAGGCTGAGAAAGGCGGCGCCGTCCTCCGGTATCGTGGCCGGGTCCGGGCTCCAGAGAGCCAGGCGACCGGTGGCATAGGTGAAGGGCGCTCGCGCCGCCGTGCCGTCCTTGTGTAGGAGTGCTGGACGGGCCTGATCGGCGGCAAGGAAAGCGTCGAACGGTGCGCCCTGCCGGATCTGGGCATAGATCTGCCCGGTTGACCCGTTTGCGATGACAACAGTCTCGCCGCTTTCTGCCTTGAAAGCCTTGGCCAGCTTGTCTGCGGTGGAGGCGAAATTAGCCGCGACGGCGATGGTGGCTTCGGCTGCGTGAGCTGAAACAGCCCCGGCGATGGCGATCACAAGGCCAGCCAGCAGGGACAGGGTTTGCCTGGTCAGTCGCCTGGAGAATCGCGGTTTCATGATCGGTCCTGTGGTGTGCACGGGTGTCGCGAAAAGAGCGTTATATATCATTGGATATAACGCTCTCGTCAAGGTGAGGCCGCGCCCTCCTCATCGTCCGCTCTGCTTTCCATATTACTGGCCAGCAATCCGCGCAGTCTTTCCATCTCCGGCGCCAGCACGTCGGCGGCCCGGGCTTCCATCTGCCGGTAGCAGGTGGCGATGTCCTGTCCCAGCGCTGTCAGCCGTGCACCACCGCCGCTGCTGCCGCCCTTGGCGGTTTCCACAAGCGGCGCCTGGAAATGGGAGTTCATCCGCTGCACCAGCAGCCAGGCACGGCGGTAGCTCATGCCCATGGATCGTCCGGCCTTACTGATCGATCCGGTCTCAGCAATGGCTTCCAGAAGATCCACCTGACCGGGGCCGATGGCGACATTCGTGTCCAGCACGACGCGAAGACGTGGACCGAGGGTTTTGTTTCCTGCTTTCATGGGGCGGACTCTGCCACGGAGTTCTCCGGGGCACACCGGCAAAATCGAAAACCCGTCAAAGGGTGAAGGGGAGGCGTTGTGGAACACGCGACCGAAGATCTTATCTATGAGGTGAAGGACGGCATCGGCTGGATCACCTTTAACCGGCCCAAGGCCCGTAACGCCTTCACTTTCGCCATGTATGAAGGTGTTGCGGAGATCTGCCGGGATGCCGGCAAAGGCGAGGCGGTCTCCGCCATCGTGATGTGCGGCGCCGGAGACAAGGCCTTCGCGGCGGGCACGGATATCGGCCAGTTCAAGGATTTCTCAACGGCCGAGGACGCCTTCGCCTACGAGGAGAACGGCAACAGGATGATGGCGGATATCGAGCGCTGCCCGGTGCCGACCATCGCGGCGATCCATGGGGCCTGCACGGGCGGCGGCGCAGCGGTTGCGGCCTCTTGCGACATTCGCCTGACGGCGGCGGATCTGAAATTCGGCTTTCCGATTGCCCGAACGCTCGGCAACTGCCTGTCGAATGAAAACCTGCGGCGCCTGTCCTGGCTGGTTGGCCCGGCGCGGGTGTCCGAGATGCTGCTGACCGCCCGCCTTGTCGGCGCGGAGGAAGCCAAGTCGATCGGTCTTGTCTCCGAAGTGCTGCCGGACCGGGATGCGGTCATGGCCCGTGCAACGGAGCTGTCGGAGACCCTGAAGGGGCACGCGCCGATCACCATGCGGGTGACCAAGGAAGCGTTGCGGCGCTTGCGCACCAGTGGCGCGGTCCCGGAAGACCGGGATCTGATCGAAGCGGCTTATACCAGTGCCGATTTCCGCGAAGGCATGTCGGCCTTTCTGGAGAAGCGCCGGCCGACTTGGCAGAACCGCTAAGATCGACCGCTGATACCCGGACGCTTCAGGCGGCCAGGCCGCGGGTCATGAAAACGCTGTGCGGGTCGAGGGTGTAGCTGCCGAAAGGCGGGCATTCCTCGAACCCGAAACGGCTATAGAGCGCGCGTGCCGGTGCGAAGGCTTCCATGGAGCCCGTCTCCAGGCTGACCTGCCGGTACCCGCGTTTCTTCGCCTCGGCCAGAATATGCTCCACCATGAGCCGGGCAACGCCCTTGCCGCGATGCTGCCGAGCCGTGTGCATGGATTTCAGCTCGCCTTGATCCGGCGAGAGCTCCCGCAGCGCACCGCAGCCAAGCAGGCTGCCGTCCTGCCAAACGCTCCAGAACGTGATGTCCGGATGTCGCAGCCCGTCGAGATCGAGGGCATGGACGCTTTCCGGCGGCGAATTTGCGTTGCCGTGCTCCAGGTGCGCGGACAGCAATTCCGCGATTTCCGGACCGGTCAGATCGTCGACCCTAATCTCCATTTTATCTCTCCGTTATTGGGTTAGATGCGGAGCATATCGTCAGCGCGGATCGGAGCTCAAGCTGGACGTTGAGCACGAATGCGCCACATCATTTCAACTGATTCGCGGTAGGAGGGAGACGTTCGATGAAGGCACTGGCGAGAAGCCTGGCGATACTCGGATTCGGGCTGATGCTTTGCGGCAATGTCGTGAAAGCGGAAGAGTTGCGGCTCTTCGATACCCATATTCACTACAGTCACGATGCCTGGGAGCAATATTCGGCTGAGAATGCCGTGGAAATATTGCGAGAGGCGGGGCTTCGCAGGGCCTTCGTTTCCAGCTCCCCGGATGAAGGGACACAAAAACTCTACCGTCAGGCACCGGACTTCATCGTGCCGGTCTTGCGCCCCTACCGGAAACGGGGCGAATTGCAGAGCTGGGTGGACGATCCGACCGTGGTGGAGATGGTGGCCGAGCGGCTTGCGGCTAATCGCTATGCCGGGATCGGAGAATTTCACGTCTCTGGCGCTGATGCGGATAAGCCGGCAGTTCGCGGCTTGGTCGACCTGGCACGCACGCACGGGCTGTTTCTCCATGCCCACGCGGATGCCGATGCCATCGCCCGGATCTTCCGCCATGACCCGGAAGCGCGAATCCTGTGGGCACATGCAGGTTTCGAGGGCCGCGAGCGGGTCGAAGCCATGCTCGGTGCTCACCCGGAACTCCGGGCTGACTTGTCTTTTCGCTTCGAGCACGTCTCCAATGGGAAAATCTCTCCCGCCTGGCGCCGGACCTTTCTTCGTTTTCCTGAGCGCTTCACTATCGGCACCGATACTTACACACCATCCCGCTGGGAAGATGTGGGCGATTACATAACTTGGGTGCGAGGGTGGCTCGCTGACTTACCCGAACCTGTTCGCAGTAATATTGCATACGGGAACGCTGAGAGACTGCTCGCCTCCAATCCGAACGCCATGTAGAGCTTTCGCTCGCTTGTGAAATTATTGTCGCGGAAGCGATTTAGACTTGCCCAAGCCCGAGGTGCGCGGCTTAGTATCCGCTAGTGCACTCAAAATAATTGCGGTTTCGGCGTTCCAATGAAAACCGTATGGACAGTCGGGACTGCCTAAATATGGCCATTTCACTGCAGACAGCAGCGCTCAGCGCAATGCTAGCGTCGTTGTTGCTTGCCGCTGCATTGACCTATTTGCGGTCGATCCCGAATGCCCCGGATGGATTGAGCTGGTGGGCCGGCGGGTTCTGGGCCTATTCCGGTGCAAATGGCTGCATCGCGCTCATTGCGCCGGAATACGGGGCAATCTTCCTTGAAACTCTGGTGGCCATGTCGGCTTTCATGCTGGCTGCCGGAACGCGCAGATTTCTTGGATATACAGTTTTGGCCCAGTTTGTTGTCCTGGGTATTAGTCTGACCGTTTTCTGGGTCCTTGCAGCCGAAGTTTTCCAGCTGCCGTTTCTCGTTCGAGCTGTTCCGGTCTTCCTCCTGTCCGCAGCCGGGTTGATCATTGCCGGCGGGTCGCTCTGGCGAAAGGCGGCTGCGGACAGCAAGGGAACTGGATACCGGATAACGGGAGCCTTCTTTATTTTCTGGGGGCTGCATCAGCTGGATTACCCGTTTTTGCGCAATGTGGAGTGGTTTGCGCCTTACGGTTTTCTTCTGGCGCAGGTACTGGCCATCGGCTGTGCGTTCGGGCTGATGATCATTGCTCACCAAAGAATGATGGCGCGGTCCGAAACTGAAGCCGATGCTCGCCATGCTGCCGAAAGCGCCTTACTTTTGCAGCTCGACTTGCGGCAGAACATCATCGATGCCGTGCCAATGCCGATTTTCGTTGAAGACGATGCCGGTGTTTTGGTGAATGCGAACAGTGCGTTTGCGCAGCTTGCAGGCTGCAACCTGCCTGATGTCGCGGGAAAGAAGATCGACGAGATCTGGTCGGACGCGGGGATCGTGCAAGCCACGGAACCGGACGCTGGGCCCATGTCGGAAGGCCGGGTCCAGCCTTTCTCCATGGTGCTGTCTCTTCCGTCGGGGCAGGCCCGCAGCTACGCCGTTTCCAGAATGTCTCTGGCGATGCCGGACGATTCCCGGTCTGGAGCTGTCGTCGTCATGCAGGACATGACAGACCGCAATCGCACGGAGATGCAGCTACATGAAAGCGAGAAGCGGTTCCGGGATTTCGCCGAGGCGTCTTCGGACTGGCTGTGGGAAACCGATGCCGAGGGGCGTTTCAGCTATTTCGCGCATGGCGCACGGGACTACAGCGGACTGATCCCTGAAAGCAATCTCGGGCGAACCCGTTTTGAGGCGACAATCGAGGACCTGACTTCGGAGAAATGGCGAACGCATATCTCCGACATCGAAGCGCAGCGGCCATTTAGCGGGTTCCGGTATCTCTTGCACGGCGATGAAGGCCATGAAGTCGCGGTGATGATCAACGGTATGCCGTTCTATGACGATGACGGCACGTTTCTCGGGTATCGCGGAACGGGCAGCGATGTGACCCGGCAGAGAGAGGCGGAGATTTCCCGCGACCGTGCCCTACTCGATGCCGAACGGGCGAACCGGGCGAAGTCTGAATTCCTCGCGACGATGAGCCATGAGTTCCGCACGCCGCTGAACGCCATTCTCGGTTTCAGTGAAATGCTCTCGCAGGAAGTCCTAGGTCCGGTCGGCGCGCCGGCCTACCGGGAATATGCCGATGCGATCAATGACAGTGGTAACCATATGCTGGCACTGGTGAACGACATTCTCGATATTTCCGCAATCGAGGCAGGCAAGCGGGTGATCATGAAGGAGGAAATCGGCCTCCTGGATCTGTTGCGGGAAAGCACTGTCGAAGTTTCCAAAATCGCGGCCGATAAATCGATCAATCTTGAGGTGGGGCTGCCGGGGGCGCCGCTACGGCTGTTCGCGGATCTCCGCTCCGTTCGTCAGATCATCCTTAACTTGCTGTCCAATGCCGTGAAATTCACACCGCAGGATGGCTGGATCCGGCTTTCCGCGCAGCCCGACCGGGGTGACATGATTGCTATCGTCGTCGAGGATAGCGGCGAGGGTATTGCGGCAGACAAGCTCCCCACCATCACCGACCCTTTTTCCCAGGCAAGCAATCATCCACATCACAGCCATGAAGGCACCGGGCTCGGCCTTAGTATCGTCAAATCTCTGGTTGAGGCTCACTCGGGTGAGTTGAAGATAGAAAGCACTCTCGGTGTTGGGACCAAGGTGACGGTCTGGCTGCATGCGGCACTCGGCCCGAAACCTGCGCTTCAGGAAACAACGTCGGTGGGGCCCAAGGTCGATATCGAAGAAGATCCGGACGACGACGCCTAGCCAAGGCTTTCAGGCGCGTCAGGCGGGGCGTGCGTATGTCCGGTTGTTCCGGGGGCGATCTGTCTATACATCCTGAGCATTGAGCAGAACCGAAAACAGGTGACCTGATGTTTCGATCCTTCTTTCTGACCCGCGAATGGGCGGTCTGGTCGTGGGTTGGTATGGCGTTGATCTTCGGCGGCACCTGGTATCAGGTTCAGCTCGACGTCCAGATCAATGAATGGTTCGGTGGATTTTACGACACCGTCCAGAAAGCGCTCGGCGAGCCGGGCAGCATTACCATCGGAGAATTCTACAAACTGCTTCTCACATTCGGGCAAATTGCCGGGATCTATGTTTGCGTCGCGGTCTTCCTCGGGTTTTTCACCAAGCACTGGGTGTTCCGCTGGCGCCAGGCGATGAACAACTTCTACATGTCCCACTGGCAGCGCTTGCGCCATATCGAAGGAGCGAGCCAGCGGGTTCAGGAAGACACCAAGCGATTTGCAAATATCATGGAAACACTCGGCAGCAATCTGCTGGACTCCGTGATGACCCTGGTCGCTTTTCTGCCGATCCTCTGGGTCCTCTCGAAGCAGGTGAAGGAGGTGCCGTTCTTTGGCGAAGTGGAGCACGCGCTCGTTTACGTCGCGATCATCTTTGCCCTTTTGGGGACGGCGGTGCTGGCTGTGGTTGGTGTGAAACTGCCAGGACTTGAGTTCAACAACCAAAAGGTTGAGGCGGCTTACCGGAAGGAGCTGGTCTACGGGGAGGACCACGAGGACCGTGCAACTCCGCCGACCGTGTGGGAATTGTTCCAGAATGTCCGGCGGAACTATTTCCGGCTGTTTTTCCACTACATGTATTTCGACATCGCCAAATGGAGTTATCTGCAGTTTGGCGTTCTGGTCCCCTATATCGCCCTTGCGCCGACAATTGTTGCCGGGGCCATCACGCTCGGCGTCATGCAGCAGATTGTCCGGGCGTTTGGTCGGGTGGAATCATCTTTCCAGTTCCTGGTCAGGAGCTGGAGCACCATCGTCGAGCTGATCTCCGTCTATAAGCGTCTGCGTGCTTTCGAGGCTCAGCTTGCAACGCTGCCGCCGGAACCGCAGCCCGAAGCGGCGGAGTAACGCAAGGGCGGAGTGCTCGCGAAGCGCTGCAAGCTCGTGCGTTTAGTCTGACATTTCAGGACTTGCTGATGGACCCAGTGCGCCGCCAATAGGCACCGCTGGACCGGCGTTCCGCCGGTAGTTCGAGCTCGGATTTGAAATATGTCCGCAATGCGCGGGCCTGCTCGGCTTCGCCGGCAAACCAGAAAAAGCCGGTGTCGGCCGATGGTGGGGCGATTGCCTGCATGGCATCCACAAGATCGGATGTGCGGACCCAATCGATCGCGAAATTGGCTGGCAGATCGATCTCGAAGGGAGCCTGATGCGGGTGCAGTCCGATGACGACATGGCCGCCGGCGGTATCCGTGCGGCTCTCAATAATGCGCCGGATGGCCGGGACCGCGGTGTCGTCTCCGCCAATCGCAAGCCAGCCTTCGGGCGGAAAATATCCGCCTCCCGGGCCGAGCATGCCGATCTTGTTTCCCGGTTGGGCTGTCTCGGACCAGTCGGAGAAGATGCCGCCGGCGTGCCGGACGATATCGATGTCGACCTCACCGATTTCGGGACGGATATCCCGGATGGTGTAAACCCGGACCGTCAGCGTGTCGTCTGCATCCGGATAATGAACCGCGCCGGACGGCTCTATCCTGGGCCATACCACGGGACGCTCACCCGGCGTCTCGGGAAACATCAGTCGCACATGCAGGCCGCGCTGGTCGAACGGGGCGAGATCATCGCCTTTCAACGTCATCCGTAACAGCCAGTCGGAGAGAGGCCGAACGGTCTGCACCGTCATTTCACGGAAGTTCTTCGGCTGTCCCGGAGCTGGTGCGACACCGGTCCAGGAAACACGTTCCGCAACCGCCGGATCGGTTTCCTTCAGGTAATCGATGATCGATCCTTGCAGGGTTGTCAGTGCCGCTTCGTCGGGCGAATCGATCCGGACCTGAAGCTCGCTGTTCTGAGCCTTTAAGTGAATTCGTCCGAAATCGGTCTCGTATGTCGCGTCATTGGCGGCGCGCGCCACTGGGAGGACGTCGTGAGATTCCAAGTGACGGATATGTTCGTCTAGCCAGGTTCCGGCGTTTCCCACCGAGACCGAAAGTTCTGCTTGCATGACCCTGCGCCGATCCCGGCGTACTGTGGCCGGATTTAATAATGAGATTTATTCGCAGAATCATTTGCATTTCATGGCCGGTGTCAAGTTTTCGCGAAACGATAGATCAGGATTACCCGCTGATTGTTGCGGACCCGCTTTCGAGTGCCCGCTTCTGGGCGGCTATCCGGAACTGCGCGTTGCTTGCGCCGTATCCTGAGTATCGGCCTCTCCGCTCGACGATTTCGAAGAAGAAGCCTTCGCCGTAATTGGGGCTGTAGATCTGGAAGTATTCGCCTTGGTCGTCTCTGTCGTAGAGGATGCAGGCGCTTTGAAGGCGCGTGAGCAGATCCTCGTCGAGTGCAAAACGGGCATCCAGATCGTCATAGTAATTCGGTGAAATGGCGAGGGGGGCGAAGCCGGTTTTTTTCAAGAGCTCAGCGGTGGCGAAAATGTCGTCGGTCTTGAAGGCAACATGCTGTACGGCGGACCCGAAGCTTTCGGAAATGAAATGTCCGGCAAGGGTCTTGTTGTTTTCCGCGCCATTCAACGTGATGCGGAGCGAGCCTTCCGGGTTTTCAATTACCTGGCTGCGGACCAGCCCGGCGGGATCGACAACATCGACCATCGGCGTTTTGCGGGTATCGAAGATGGATGTGTAGAACAGCAGCCAGGTCAGCATTTCCTCGTAGTTCATGGTCTGGGCCAGGTGATCGATGCCGGTCAGGCCGACATCCAGGCCCGCAGCCTGATCGTCTTCCGGCTTGAACTCAATCTCCCAGACCCGGGCAAGGTCGCTGTGGCTGTCGAGGAAATGCATGATCCCGCCGCCGACCCCCCGAATGGCGGGGATGCTCAACTCGCCGGGGCCGACGGGTTGCTCGAACAGCGTCGCGCCGAGCTGGTGGGCCCGTTCCACTGTGGCGGCTGCGTCTTCCACCTTCAGGCCGATATCGCAGACGGTTGTGCCGTGAACCAGATAGGACGAATGGGCAAAGCCTTCGCGCTCGGTGTTGATGACGATGTTGATATCGCCCTGGCGCCAGAGCCTTACGTCCTTTGCGATGTGCCGTCCGGCTTTCTTGAACCCCAGCGCCGTCAGTTGGGAGCCGAGCTCCTCGGCCTCTTTTTCGTCCGCCGCGAATTCGATGAACTCGATGCCCGAGGCACGGACCCGGTCCGGCATGTCCGGAACGTCCATCGCGATCCCGGGCTCGGAGCGTTTCACCCGGTCCATCAGATAGACGAGGGAGCGGTGCCCATCGATGGAAATGGTCTTGGGGGAGCCGCCACGGAACTGGTCGTTGAAGATTTCGAGGGAGACATAGCCGTCGTACCCGGTGGCGGCGACGGCGCTCATAAACTTGGTGACGTCGAGATCGCCTTCCCCCGGCATGCAGCGGTAATGCCTGCTCCAGTGAAAGAGATCCATGTCGATCGCCGGTGCGTCGGCAAGTTGAACGAAAAAGATCTTGTCGCCCGGAACGGACCGGATGGAATTCGGGTCCAGCTCCCGCGCGAGTGTGTGGAAGGAGTCGACGATCAGGCCGATGTTCGGATGATCGGCCCGGCGCACGATCTCCCAAGCGTCCCGGTGGTCGTTGATATGCCGCCCCCAGGCGAGCGCTTCATAACCGACACGAATTCCCCGTTTGGCCGCTCGCTCTCCAAGTTCGGCGAAATCCGCCGCCGCCCGATCGATGCCGCCGAGCGAGAGCGGAGAGACGTTGGAGCAGATCAGCACGAGGTCCGCACCGAGCTCTCCCATCAGGTCGAACTTCCGCTCTGCCCGGTCGAAGGTGCGGGCGCGTTGCGGCTCGGGCATGCCTTCGAAGTCGCGGAACGGCTGGAACAGTGTGATCTCCAGCCCATGGTCGCGCACAAGCTGCCCGGCATCCCGGGGCGATCCGTCGAAGGCGAGGAAATCGTTCTCGAAGATCTCGATCCCGTCGAACCCGGCGGCGGAGATGGCCGCCATTTTCTCCTCGAAGTCACCCGAAATCGAGACGGTGGCGATGGATGTTTTCATCGAAGTCACTTCTCCATGTGTCCGGGAGTTGTCATGCGGTGTCCGCCGTCATTTATGCGCATGTGGCTTTGAGCCAGGCGCACATCTGGCGCAGAGACGTTTCGGCCTCGGGGCAATATTCCATCGCCCGCAGGTAGCCATGGATCAGGCCCTCTCCCGGATCGCGGTCCACCGTCACCCCGGCCGCCTCAAGCGCATCCGCATAGGCGGTGCCGCTGTCGCGCAGCGGGTCGTACTGGGCGACCGCCATGAATGCCGGGGGCAGCCCGGCATGGCTGCTGGCGGCGAGCGGGGCGATATAGGGGTCGCTGTTCAGTTGCTCCGCGTCGGCGCAATAGAGCGCGTTATTTTCCGCCATGCCGGCGACTTTCAGCAACGGCCCGTTAGCGTTCTCGACATAGGAAGGCCGGGTGCGGTCGAAATCGCAGGAAGGATAGACGAGCATCTGCGCCCGGAGCGGTATGTTCAGCTCCCTACATTTCAGGGCGACCGCCGCGGCGATGTTGCCGCCTGCGCTATCGCCGCCGACGGCGATACGGGCCGGGTCGATACCGAGTTTCCCGGCGTTCTGGTGTGCCCATTCCACGACCGAGGTGCACTGCTGGAAAGCGGCGGGGTAGGGGTGTTCCGGTGCGAGTGCGTAATCGACGCTGATCACCGTTTGCCTGTTCCAGTCAGCGATGCGAGCCGTAATGTCCCAGTGGGTTTCCGGGCTGCCCTGCATCCAGCCGCCGCCATGCATGTAGATCAGGGCGGATTGCGGCGCGCTGTCGGCATGACGGAATACCCGAACGCGAACGGGGCCACCGGGACTGTCGATCCAGTGCTCCTCGTCCGTCTCCACACCCTCCGGCGTCTCCAGCCGCATTTCGCGGGCGATGGCCTCGAACCTGACACGGCGATCAGCCGGTGTGGCACCCGGTGCCAGACTGGCCCACTTGCTGTCCCAGACATCAAGAAACCGGACAATGCCGGGAAGAATCCGGCGCGTTTCATCCAATGAATTAAGCACGCTGCGTCCTTTGTCTGTATCGGTCCGCATGACGAAGCGCAGGATCATGTCGCCGACATGCCGGCGCAGCATCTGCTGACCTCTGGGGCTGAACAGGTCATCTCCGAAAATCCGGGAGAAGGTCGATCGGTTGGAAACGTTGAAGTAACAGAGAGCCGAGATGTGCCAGTGCAGCTCAAGCGCCGTCAGTCCGCGCCGGAACAGGCCAAGCTCGCAGCCGCGTGCATAGATGTTCTCGAGTAGCCGGATCGCTGAGCTGTTCTGCCCGACGATACCGTCGGACCGGGACATATGCTCTCCGTTATGGATGTTTTCGATGGTCACAAGGCGGACGAAATTGACCGCGTTGCGATGGTGGTCGAAGGTGAATTCGGCAAGCTGACGCAGCGCTTCGACCGGCGGGACCTGTGCCAGGTCGAGGGCATCCTCGGACCGGCGCATTTCCTGATAGGCGTCTTCCAGAGCGGCCCGGTAGAGGCCTTCCTTGTCGCCGAAATAATAATAGATCATCCGCTTCGAGGTCTTGGTCTTGGCCGCAATCTCCGAGATGCGCGCGCCAGAGAGCCCCTTCGCCGCGAAAATCTCGCGGGCAATCTGAAGAATGTTGGCCTGAACCGCGTCGGGGTCCTGCTTCCATCCCTTGCGGAACAATTCTCCCGGCTGGTCCCCCGGCTGGTCTGATGACGTTTCAACCTCGCCCAACATTTCCTCCCATCGTGTTCTTCAGTTTCTTTCGTTGATCTCAGCATAACGGAGTACTGCACCGGGTGCGCCCCTTCGTGCCGAGCCTCCCCTGGGCTGTCGTGAGGGGTTGAGCGCATCACTATTGACATATTTAACCGCGATGAACAATATCGAGAAAAATGAGCCCGACTGTTAACGGTTGTGGACATAAGGGATGGGCGTTGTGGAAGTTGAAGTCGAGGGTATCGGTGGAGCCTCGCTGCCGGATTGTGTGCTGGCTGGCCTGATTGGCAACAGCATTCAGGCTTCGCGAACGCCCAGAATGCATATGGATGAAGGGACCGCGCTCGGGTTTCCTTACGAGTACCGGCTGATCGATCTGCCCCGCGATCTGGAAGAGGCGGCGCTTGCCCGGATCCTTGCCGATCTGGAAGATGCCGGGTATCGCGGCGTCAATGTAACCGTACCGTACAAAAGAGACATTCTGACGCATCTCGATGCGCTGTCCGATGACGCGCATGCAGTGGGTGCCGTCAATACCGTGCTGTTCACCAAGGACGGCAGGATCGGGCACAACACAGACTATTGGGGTTTTGCGGAAAGCCTGCGACGCGGCCTTCCGGATGTTGCGCGCGATAAGGTGCTGCTGATGGGGGCGGGGGGCGCCGGCCATGCGGTCGCGCATGCCCTGGTGGATTCCGGCGTTGGAACGCTGCTGGTTTGCGATACGAACCGGGAGCTGGCCACGTCCCTTGTCTCCGAGCTGAATGAGCGCGCCGGAGCCGGGCGCGCCGAGCTTGTAGAGGATGTCGCGGAAGCGGCGAAAGCTGCCGACGGCATCGTCAACGCCACCCCGGTGGGCATGCTGAAAATGCCGGGAATGCCGATCGACGGCGCACTTGTCGAGCCCCGTCATTGGGTCGCGGACATTGTCTATTTTCCATTGGAGACAAAGTTACTTGCACATGCCCGCGGAAAGGGCTGTGCGGTTTTGTCGGGTGCCGGTATGGCGCTCTTTCAAGCAGTCCGGGCTTTCGAGCTGTTCACCGGCGTTACGCCGGATGCCGACCGGATGAAGGCGGTATTCGACTCGTTCGACTGACCGTCGCGGGACGCAGGGTCCGCAAAATTCGCAAAAAAGGGAGGAAACAATGCGAAGTCAAACGATGAAAGGCACCCTTCGTGGTGCCGTTGCCGCAATGGCGCTTCTGGTCACGGCAGGAGCCGTCAATGCGGCCGACAAGGTCGAGATCATCTATTCCGACACCGTTCAGGAAACGGACCGCCGCAGCGGTATCCTGAAGGAACATTTCGCCGGGTGTCTGGGTGATGGCTTTGAGTTCAAGCCCTATTTCGGCGCCACTCTGTTCAAGCAGGGCACCGAGCTGACCGCCATGCAGCGCGGCAATCTCGATATGGCCAACCTCGCCAGCTATGACTTCGAGAACCAGGTTCCGTCCGCCTCGATCCTCGGCACCGGATATCTGTTCCGGGGTTACGAGCACATGCGCAAGGTGTTCGACGGCGATGTGATGGACGGCCTGTTCGGTGAGATCCAGGAGAAGACCGGGGTCAAGGTCCTGGCCAATCCTTATATCGGCACCCGTCACGTCAACATCAAAGGCGACAAGAAGATCATGACGCCGGCGGACATGGCCGGCATCAAGCTGCGTATGCCGGGCGGTGAGGGCTGGCAGTTCCTCGGCAAAGCACTTGGCGCCAACCCGACGCCGGTGGCCTTCACGGAGGTTTATACGGCGCTGCAGACCGGTACCGTGGACGGGCAGGACAATCCGTTGCCGACCAACAAGCAGATGAAGTTCTACGAGGTGACGAACCAGATCATCCTGACCAGCCACCGGGTCGCCACCAACATCTTCGCCATGTCGGGCAAAAAGTGGAACAGCCTGAACGACGCCCAGAAAGCGACGGTGCAGAAATGCGCACTCGAATTCCAGGCAGGCATGGACAAGAGCACGCTCGGGCTTGAGAAGGAAATGGCGGACTTCTTCGAGAAGGAAGGCCTGAAGCTCTACAAGCCGGACATCGACGCGTTCCGCAACCACGCGCTCGATATGTACAAAAACTCCGATTATTCGAAGAACTGGCCCGCCGGACTCCTCGAAAAGATCAATAAGACCTAATATCCGAGACGGCACCGGCGCTCGTGCGGCGCCGGTGCGGCCGTCTTTTCCGGAGGGACCGCTTTGCTGGGTTGGCTATCGCGTCGCGCCGAGAATTTTCTCGCGCTGGTGCTCGCTGCATTGTTCGCGAGCTTTCTCATACAGATTGTTTTCCGCTACGTGCTGAACCTGCCGCTGGGCTGGACGGTCGAAATGGTCTCGATCTGCTGGCTGTGGGGCATTCTCTTCGGCTACGCCTTCGTCGTCCGAGACAACGACATCATCCGGCTCGACATCATCTATGACATGTTCCCGCGCGGCGGACGCCGTGCCCTCGATGTGATCACGGGCCTGATCTGCGCCGGCCTCTTTGCCTGGACGCTGCCGAAGGCCTGGGAATTTATCGATTTCATGAAGATCGAGAAGACGGCCTATATCCGGCTGCGCTTCGATTATGTCTTCGCCATTTACGTTCCCTTTGCGCTGGCTGTGATCTTCCGGTCCCTGCGCAGTGTCTGGTACGGCCTTTCCGGCAAAGGCCCCGCCTTCAGCCCTACGCACGGGGCGGAGACCCATGACTATGATTGATCCGTTTACAGTCGCGCTCCTGCTCATCCTGTTCCTGGCTTTCGGCGGGCTCTCGATGGGCCTGGCGATGATCTGCGGCGCCTTCACCTACCTTCTGCTCGGCGGTTACGATCCCTCGATCGCCTCCGAGACGCTGCTGCAGGGCCTTTTCCACGGTTACACGCTGCTTGCGATCCCGCTCTTCATCCTGGCCGCCGACATCATGAATATCGGCACGCTGGCGGACCGGCTGCTGCGTTTCAGCCAGGCGCTGGTCGGACGCTTCAAGGGCGGGCTCGGCCATGTGAACGTGGTCTCGTCGCTGATCTTCTCCGGCATGTCCGGCTCCGCCGTCGCCGACGCCGTCGGCATGGGCAAGATCATCATCACCATGATGACCAAGGACGGGAAATATTCCGGCTCCTATGCCGCTGCCATCACCGCCGCCTCGGCCACCATTGGGCCGATCATTCCGCCCTCCATCCCCATGGTGCTCTATGCCCTGGTCTCGGACCAGTCGGTCGGCTACCTGTTCGCCGCCGGCATGTTGCCGGGGCTGCTGATGGGCGTCGTGCTGATCATCATGAACATGATCATCGCGCACCGCCGAGGTTTTGCGACCGATGAGGCCATCCCGTTGCGGGAACTGCCGGCGACGACTTTCCGCGCTATCCCTGCTTTGCTTCTCCCCGTCATCCTGCTGGGCGGGATCTATGGCGGCGTGATGACGCCGACCGAAGCGGCGGCCGTGGCCGCGTTTTACGCCCTCTCGATATCGATCCTGCTCTACCGTTCGGTCACCTTTAAAGGCTTCTATCAGGCGCTGCTCGGCTCAGCCCGTTCGACGGCGACGGTCGGTATCCTGATCGCTGGAGCCCTGACATTCGACTATGTGGTGACGCGGGAGAACGTGCCGCAGATGATGGCTGATTTCCTCGCGCAGTATGATCTCTCGCGTGTGGGTTTCCTGCTGGCCATCAACGTGATGTTCCTTGTGCTCGGCTGTATTCTTGAATCCGGTGCGATCCTGCTGATTATCGTGCCGATCTTCCTGCCGACGGCCCAGGCGCTGGGCATCGATCTGGTGCATTTCGGCGTCGTTGCCGTAGTCAATGCCATGCTCGGCCTGATCACGCCGCCCTACGGCCTGCTGCTCTTCATCGTGGCCTCGATCACGAAGCAACCGCTGATCCGGATCGTCAAGGATCTGCTGCCTTTCCTGGCGGCTCTTCTGGTTGCGCTTGGCGTCATCACCTTCGTGCCGGACTTCGTGCTCTTCCTGCCGCGCCTGCTTGGCTACAAGGGGTAGCCTCATTGGCTGCGCCATCCAGCGATATGCACCGCCAGGTTGCGTATCGCTGGACCGAACACCGTGTGGCGGGCAACATTGCTGACCTATGATCAGGGGCTTCCGGGGCGCTCTGAGAGACCGGAATGGCTGGAAGGTGGAGTTGAGAGAACTCTATTCGGCCTCGACTCTTGGATTGCGTGCAGGCTTAGTCGCCCCATAGGCTTTGAGAAAAGAGCAATGGGGCGGAAGATCGATGAAGAAATCATCTCCGGATTTGAAAGAATCCGACTTCCACGACGCTGGTGGAGAATTGGTGCTGCGGCGTATCGAGCCGCTATTCTATTCCAGATTCCCTGCCTTATCGAATATCGCCATTGCGGCTTTGATCTGCATTGCCGCGAAAGACCATGTCCCGCTTGAGTATCTTTTCGGATGGCTCCTGTTGATGGGGGGCGTCTCCACATACCGGATCATTCTCAACGGACGCTTTAGCCGCTCGGAAGTCGGCAGCTCTGACGCGCCGATGTGGGAGCAGCGCATGTTCCTGTGTGCGGCTGCGCAAGGATGCATCTGGGCGGCGATCGGTCTTGCCATAGCGATCTTTCCGATGCCAATCGAAGTCCTTGGCGTTGTGTTGATGGCAGCCTGCGGAATGCTGGCAGGCGCGACCTTCACCATGACGGGCAGTCAGAAGGTCTTCCGGGCCTTTGTTCTGCCGGCCGGGATCGGCCCGACAACCGGGCTCGCCTTCATGGACGGAGATGCCGGTCTTGTTCTGGCACTCATGGCGGTGGTCTTTCTGGTTGTCGTGTTGATCTGGGGGTGGACCGTTTCAAAGGCGGTAGACGAGCGCCTGATGCTCGCTGCCGAGAAGGAGCACTTGCTTGCCAACCTCGAGCTGGCGCATCGGGAGGCGGAACTCGAGAAGGAGCTGAAGCAGGAAACCTTCAACAAGCTGGGGCATGAATTGCGAACGCCGCTCAACAGCATTATCGGGTTCGCTGAAATCATTGGCACTGAGGCTGTTGGTCCAATCGGGAATGCCAAATACAAGGAATACGGATCACTCGTCGCAGAGAGTGGAAAACATTTGTCGAACCTGATCGACGAAATGTTGAACCTGGGGAAAAACGAGAGCCTTCAGGCATCGATCGATAAGGAGCCTGTGGACGTCGAGGAGATCATGGTCTTCTGCCGGGATTTGCTGGCTCCACTGGCAAGAAGGGGCGGTGTCGAGCTGCATGTCGTGCCTGCAGGGGATGGCGCCCCGCTGATCATTTCGGCAGAGCGCCTCAAGCTGCGTCAGGTTCTGATCAACCTGATCAACAACGCAATCCACTACACCTTGCCGGGCGGGAGGATTGACGTTGCCTTGAAGAGGAATGCCGACGGGTTTCTGGAAATCAGCGTTACGGATACGGGTATCGGGATGGCCGAGGCTGATATTCCCAAGGCTTTGGAACCCTTCAATCAGCTCAAGGACGGTAAAAAGCATAACCCGGACGGAAAGGGTATCGGGCTTGCTCTATCCAAGAAGTTCGTTGAATTGCACGGCGGCAGTCTGAATGTTGAAAGCACATTCGGAGTAGGCACGACAATCCGTGTCCTGCTCCCCGCAGGGGCGGAAGAATGAGGGTGCGATGTTGGGCTGTGCGTTGCAGCAGGGATATGGCCGTTTGATCTTGAGGGATATGGTCGTTTGATCTTGCTGCGGAGTGGAACAGGGATTAAATACGCCATCCTCCAAAAAAAATTGCCGAGAACCCATAGGTTCCCGGCAAGTTGAACAGGGAGGCTTCACGTCTGGGAGACGTAGGATCCCGAAGGACCCTCTACTTCAGGCGGGGGCCTGAAGGTCAGATGCTGCAAAGCAGCACCGTGATAATGATTTAGATATGTCTATAAGACGTTAACGACCATGCATTTTTGTTCAGTTCCGATATGCAAAAATTGCATAGCCATTTGCCTTCATATGTCAAATTAGTGAAATGAAATAAATCGCGAATCAAAACCCGTATGCCCATTCGGCTTTAATATCGTTACGCCAATGTGGGGTCGGCCGTTATTTCATTATGCTCAAAACTGCGTCAGTGCGACTTCCTGAATGAGAAAGTCGCGCAATACGGTAATTCTTTTTGAGTGTCTTAGCTCTTCCGGGTAAACAAAATAGGCCGGGACCTGAGGGCCTTCGATATCCGGCATGATGCGCACCAGGCTACTGTCTTCCTGGGCCAGATAATCCGGTATCGCGGCAATGCCGACACCGCCCTGAACGGCGCGCAGAATCGCATAGTAATTATTCACCGAGAAGGTGTTCGTGTGCGCGCGCCGGTTGCCGCCCGTTGCAACCTCGCGCAACCAGTTCACGTTGGGGAAAGGGGGATGCGGCGTATCACCGTAAAGCACGAGGCGGTGGTCTTGAAGGTCTTCCGCTGTCTGCGGCATGCCCGCGTGCTTCAGGTAGGACGGGGCGGCGTATAGGTGCAGTTTGATGTTTTTGATATGACGTTGAATCAGGTCTGGCTGGCGGGGCGGTGTCAGCCTTATGGCGACATCGGCCTGACGCATGCCAAGGTCCAACTCACCGTCATCGATGATCAGGTTGACCGTGATCTCTGGATAAAGCTCCAGGAATTTGCCGATACGCGAAGCGAGCCATGTTGAACCGAACGCCACAGGTGTGGTGATTTTCAGCGGCCCGCGCGGCAACTCCTTGCCTTCCGAGAGGCTGGCTTCAGCAGCGGCGAGCTTGGCGAAGACATCTCGCGCCGTCCGGTACAGGGTCTCGCCCTGCTCTGTCAGGATCAGGCCGCGCGCGTGTCTGTGGAACAGCGCGACCTTGAGAGAGTCTTCGAGCTGACTGATTTGCCGACTGACAGCGGATTGGCTGAGATTGAGCGTCTCACCCGCATGCGTGAAGCTCCCTGCCTCAGCAACGGCATGAAACACTCTGAGTTTGTCCCAGTCCATGGCCATGATGAACCGCTCTCGCCTTTTTAGCTCAACGTTCCGTGCGTCAGTCTAAGCCAGAGGAGTCCTATGGACCAGAGGAACGCGATGTAAAAAGCACTTTAGGGCAAAAGGGTTATCGGATCGTTACCGGGAGGGGCCGGAATTACTCCGCCGCTTCGGCAGCCTGGTCCTCAAGTGCCGCGAGATATTTCTCTGATTCCAGCGCCGCCATGCAGCCCATTCCTGCTGCTGTCACGGCTTGCCGGTAAACCTTGTCGACACAATCTCCGGCCGCATAGACGCCGGGAATCGAGGTTCGTGGGCTGCCGTTTTCGGTGATCAGATAGCCTTCATCATCCGCTTCAAGCGCTTCGACGAACGGTTTCGTCGCCGGATCGTGGCCGATGGCGACGAAAAACCCGGTCGCGGCGATCTCGGAAACCTCACCGGTCTTGATGTTCTTGATCCGGGCGCCTTCTACGCCAGCCATCGGACCTTCTCCGCCGAGAACTTCCTCGACGACGCTGTCCCAGACCATTTCGATCTTCTCGTGCCGGAACAGACGCTCCTGCATGATCTTTTCGGCGCGCAGTGTGTCGCGGCGATGCACCAGCGTCACTTTGGAGGCGATGTTGGCGAGATAGAGGGCTTCCTCGACCGCCGTGTTGCCGCCGCCGACCACGATGACTTCCTGGTTTCGGAAGAAGAACCCGTCGCAGGTGGCGCAGGCGGACACGCCTTTTCCGCTGTATCTCTGCTCGCTCTCCAGACCCAGCCACCGGGCCTGAGCGCCAGTGGCGATGATCACGGCGTCGGCGACGAACGTGTCGCCGCTATCCATCGACAGCGTGTATGGCCGTTTGGAGAAATCGACGGAGGTTACGAGATCGTAGACGATCCGCGCGCCGACATGTTCGGCCTGTTTCTGCATCTGCTCCATCAGCCAGGGGCCCTGGATCACATCCGCAAAACCCGGATAATTCTCCACCTCGGAGGTAATAGTCATCTGACCGCCAGGCTGCAGGCCTGCGAGCACAACCGGTTTGAGGTTGGCGCGGGCTGTGTAGATGGCGGCGGTCAGTCCGGCGGCGCCGGATCCGATGATGACAATTTTCTCGCGGTGTTCGGTCATGGGGGCGGGCAGTCCTGCTATCTGGGGGCGTCTCGGCCGGTCTCTGAGGGTTCCTTCGAACATAAGCAACAGGCGAGAGCGGAACAAGCCGTCCGAAGGTCATTCATAAGAAGATCCTGCATGTTTAGGCAGTTCGTCGTCGCAGGACGTCCAGGAAAGCCGCTCATCCCAGTAAACGTGGAATGCGGGAGTGACCGAATCCGGATCTTTCAGTGTTGCCGCGAAGAAATGGATTTCATCGGCGAACTGGTCGGAGCGGTAGGCAATAGGAGTTCCGCAATGCCCGCAGAACAGGCGCTCCACGCCGGGCGAGGATGCGAAAACTGCAGGGGGCGTTCCTGTGAAATGCGCGGCTTCGCAGGGAACGCCGATATAGGTCGTGTAGGCAGAGCCAGTCTGTCGCCTGCAGCTTTCGCAATGGCAATGGCCGACCCAGTTCGCCGGGCCGGAAAATGTGTATCGGGTCGCGCCGCAGAGGCAATGCCCTCTCTGTTCGGTCCCAGCATTCGCCATGCCCATGCTCCACGGTTACGTGATTGTTCAAAAGCTGATTCTTGACAGCCATCAACCACGCCGTCATGTCTCATCTGGATCCAAAAATAGCCCCAGCATTGGAATGCAATCCATGCCCGATTGGCCCGCTTGGCTGACAGCCCTTCTTCTCGCGACCAATCTGCTGTCGCTGGTAGCGCTCTTTTTCGTCACCCGCCGGATGCTGAAGCTCCGGCGACAGAAAAAACGTGCCTTTGCCTTTTCGGAATATCCCGTTCGGAAAGTGAAACTGGCAGAGGTTGCGCCCTGTTTCGAGATGACCCGTTACGGGCCGAGCCCGGACTCGGAGGTGCGGTTTATTGGCGGGGAGGGCGTCGTCGCGTCACTCTCGGACCGTGAATCCTGGGTCATGGCTGCGTTGGCGAAGAACGTGAAGCGGGTCTTCGAATTCGGCACCTGCTCCGGCAAAACCGCGCATTTGTTTGCACAGAACGCGGCGCCGGACTCGGAAATCTTCACTCTGACGCTGCATCCCGACGATCTGGCCGCGACGGAATTCGGGCTAGGCGACGACAAGGAACATCGGGATATCGCGGTCGCTGAATCCTCGTTCGAGACGTTCTATTACAACGGACAACTCTCGGAAAAGCACATCCGGCAGATCTTTTCCGACAGCAAATCCTATGACGAGGAGCCGCTTCGGGGCAGCGTGGACCTGATCTTTGTCGATGGCGCCCACACCCGTTCCTACGTCGAGAGCGACACCCGCAAGGCGCTGAACATGCTGACAGATGACGGCGTCATCCTGTGGCACGACTACAAGCCGGATGCACCGGACGTATTCGCGTTCCTGAACGAGCTTTCAAAGACGCTGCCTCTGATGCATATCGCGGATACCGATCTGGTGATGTATCGGCGCGAGAAAGCATCCTGACGCAGCGCGGGCTACGTGGTGGAGCTACAGAAGCTCCGCGCAGGGGATGCGGATTACAGATTCGGGAATCTCCTGCTTTCCTCCGAGTGTGCCGCGCTGCAGTCTGTAGAGACTGATGCCGAGCATGACATTGATTGCCCCGTCTTTGGAGGCCATCGGAAGCAACAGGCGTTCAGCTTGCCAGACCTCCATCGATGTCAGGCGTTCTTCCACCGCGCCATATTGAATGGCGGGCTGGCTGATGATGATATCCCATCGGCTCCGTAACACCGGGTAATCGATTTTGCCGACGATTTCACGGATCGTCCGCCCCCGGATGCTTCCTCCCCAGGCTTCGTTGACGCTCTCGCCGGCGAGCTGGCAGACAAAGTCTTGCCGCCTTGGATCAAATTCATACATCCAGACAAAGCGCAGCAGGGTCGGGATGGTCATGGGGGAGAATGACTTCCGACGCGGCACCAGGGCATCCCCACGCGCATCGAGCCACGCCCCGAAAAAACTGTGAATCTTGGGGCTCGCATCCGGGATACGTCTGCGGAACTCCGCCAGCGCTCTGTTTTTTGAGGTCATGTTTGTCATGGAAGAGTCGAAGCCCAGATGAGGCTCGAACATATACAGGGAAACGTTAACCTAGTGTTTCCCAGTTTCCATGAAATGTCAGGCTTTCAGAAATATTGCCTGTCGAAGTGCTGACCGTCTCAGGTGAACAGCCGCTCACCCTCCATGCCCTTGTAGAGACCCGCCACCTGCTCGGCATAGCCATTGTAGAGCAGGGTCGGTATCCGTTCGTTGCCCCCGCCAAGCGGCCGTTCTGAAGCCTGGCTCCAGCGGGCATGCGGAACCTCGGGGTTCACGTTCGCCCAGAACCCGTACTCGCTCTTCTGCAACTCTTCCCAGAAGGAAACAGGGCGCTCCGAGGTGAAGGTGAAGCGGACGATGGATTTGGTCGATTTAAAGCCGTATTTCCACGGCACCGCCAGCCGAAGCGGTGCGCCGTTCTGCCGTGGCATCGGCTTGCCGTAGATACCGGTGGCGATGAAGGCGAGATCGTTCATCGCCTCTTCGATGCTCAGCCCCTCGATATAGGGCCAGGGATACCAATGCTGCTTCTGGCCCTTGGCATTATCCGGGTCCATGAAGGTTTCCATGCGGATATATTTCGCCGAGGACAGCGGCTCCGCCAGTTTGACCAGCGCTGACAGCGGGAATCCGCTCCAGGGCACGACCATGGACCAGGCCTCGACGCAGCGAAGCCGGTAGACACGCTCTTCAAGCGGCATCTGATCCAGCAGATCGTCGATATCGATGGTCTTCGGCTTGGCTACCTCGCCGTCGAGAGTCACGGTCCAGGGCCGGATTTTCAGGGCCTGGGCGGCGCGGCTGATATTCTTGTGGCTGCCGAACTCGTAGAAATTGTTGTAGCTGGTGGCAAGGTCCGGATCGGTGATCGGCCGGTCAGGTCCGCCGTCGGCGAAGGCCGGGTTCCGTTTCACCGGATAGAGGTGGGAGGAGGGATCGGGCTCCACGGAGGCGAGCTGCCTCGCCGCATCCGCCTCGGCGCTCGCCTCGTCGCTGCAACCGGCCAATGCGGCTGCCGAGAGAATCATCGGCCCGGCTGCGAGGCCTTTCAGCAGCGCGCGCCTGTTGTGAAAGACGGATTCAGGCGTGACCGCCCGTTCCGGCAATTCCCAGCCCTTCAGTCGCTTCAACAGCATGATGTTCCTCCGGCAGTGCCTAACCTCAGGAACAGACATAGGGCAGGGAGCCGGACACAGCCACTCACGTGCCGGTGAGAGAGCCGTGTCCAGGAGGTGCCGGAACGGCCTAAGCCGCGAGTGTTTCTTCCAGGGCGAGCACGTCGAGGCAGGCGCTGGCGGCTTCCCGGCCCTTGCCGACCATATGCTCCCGGAAGAACCGGGTATGGTCCTCGGTTTCGTGGAAGTGGTGCGGCGTCAGCACGACGGAAAACACAGGTACGCCGGTATCGAGCTGCACCCGCATCAACCCGTCGACCACGGCTGAGGCGACGAAATCGTGCCGGTAGATGCCGCCATCGACGACAAAGCCGCAGGCAATGACGGCTGCATAACGCTCGCTGGCGATCAGTTTCATGGCGGTCAGCGGGATTTCGAAGGCGCCGGGAACGCGGAAACAGTCGATCTTCGCTGTATCGAAGCCGCGCTGTTTCATCTCGTCGGTGAAGCCGTCCCGGGCTCGGTCGGTCATGTCGCTGTGCCAGCTCGCCTGGATGAAGGCGATGCGGTCACCGGGCGCCGTGCCGGTAGTGGTTGTTGAGGTCGTCATTATCGGTTCCAACTCCATGCGTTAACTACTGGAATCGAGGCCGAGTACAAACAGGGGACGCAAACCCGCGAGGGTAGTTTCCGATCCCATGCTGTTCTCTATCATCCGGACTGTGACCGTCGGCTTCGGAGTTGCACCGAATCTGCTGACCCCGGCCAAAGCCGGGCGCTCGCGGGCTTCACGAGTTTCCTCATGTTACCGCCGGTGGGGAGTTCCACCCCGCCCCGAGAACTTGGCCAAAAATTATTGGCATGGCGACAATATTTGCTAACAATTCTTGTTGCAAATGCTGATCGATATTGCTGTGCAAAGCCGCTGTCGTATCAGTTTTGGCAGAACGTCCAAAATGCAATTGCCCGATAGTAAAAATCCGTTGAGGGGTCTGTTTTCGATGGCGAAGTGGAAGCTTTATTGGGTCACGAATGATTTTGACCGAACTGAGGATTGCTTCGTTGTGGCGAAGACTGCTCGCAGCGCCCGTTCAGTTGAATACTCCTTGTATGGAGAAGGATTTGGTGACATTCACGCCGAATTTGTAAGAGAAATTCCGGATCATATCGTCGAGAATTTCGATCTGCATTACAAAGGTTATCTGAAAAACAAACTGAATGAGCTGAATAAAGAATTAGAATCGGAGCGGAGAGATCTGAAATTAAATGAGTTGGAAGAGAATATAGGAAAAAGTTGGTCGGCTGAAATGGTTTGGCCTAATCATGCAGATGATTGGATTTACTCATTGATGGGAGTAGAGTGCATATATTATAATGGTAGGTATAGTTATAAATATAATGAAGAAATTTACTCCATTGCTGCATTCGAAGAGGTTTATGGGGGAGGTAGTGAATCTGAAAAAAGAGAGGAGGTAATTTATTCTGTTTCTGATTTTACTTCGAGAGTGCAGTTTTTGAATGACGCGCGTTCTTGGGTGTACAGGGGGCAGAGAGATGCGATTTGGAATCTAGAGAGTGGTGTGGAGAGATATAATAGAAAACATGCCTTTCCAAATGGCAGAGAACATGAGGAGAGAGTGCTCTTAGAGCAATTTAAACTCCGAGCGATTCCATACCTGGAGTTCAATAGGGTTCCGTCTAGTGATTGGGAGTGGTTATGCGTCGGTCAACACTACGGTCTACCAACGCGATTGTTAGATTGGACGAAAAATCCTTTGTATGCGCTATTCTTTGCCGTTTGGAGTAGCTCTGAAGATCGTGATGGGATTGTGTACGCATATCATCATGGTAGGGAGCCAATTGATGTGTCATCGAACGACGATCCAATGTCGATTGATAGAATAGAAATTTTCCAACCTCCTCATCTATCTCAACGAGTTGCGCTCCAAAATTCGATCTTCACCGCCGAACCGGTTTTTAAAGATATTGGAGAGGGATGGCAAAGTGGAAGCAAGCTTAAGAAATGGTTCGTTCCAGCGGACTGTGTGAAGAAAATTCGCCAAGAACTGGAAGTAATGGGCGTGGATGAAAGTAGCTTGTTTCCGGGTTTGGATTCAATCTGTAGTAGTATTCGAAGTAAAATGAGAATTTGACCGTGGTGATTGTGCTCCAAGTTTGTTTTTTCGATGATCGCAATTGAGGGACATTGCTAAATCTCAATTTGATGCCATTTCCGTTATCATGAAAGATCAGGAACGCAATTCCCTGGGCGGCCGCGTGAAGCGCTATGCCCGGGTGACGGGAGCGGTCGGCGGCCTCGCGGCGCGGGTCGCCGGTGAGCGCTATCTCGGGCTCAAGCTCGACAAGGACAGCCACGCGGCGGAGCTGCGTGAGGCCTTGGGTGGCCTGAAGGGGCCACTGATGAAGGTGGCGCAGATCCTGGCCACCATCCCGGACGCGCTGCCGAAGGAATACACAAACGAGCTGGTGCAGCTTCAGGCCGACGCGCCGAGCATGGGCTGGCTGTTTGTCAAACGCCGGATGAGCCGGGAGCTCGGCGCCGGCTGGCAGCAGAAATTCGGCCATTTCGAGCATGACGCGGCGGCGGCGGCCTCCCTCGGACAGGTGCACAAGGCAGCGGATGCGGACGGCAACACGCTGGCGGTAAAGCTGCAATATCCGGACATGCAGTCAGCCGTCGAGGCCGACCTGCGCCAGCTCCGGCTGATTTTCTCGATCTATGCCCGCTACGACAAGGCGATCCATACGGACGAGATCTACAAGGAACTCTCCGCCCGGCTGCGGGAAGAACTGGATTACCAGCGTGAGGCCCGGCACATGGCGCTCTATGGCCTGATGCTGAAGGACGAGGCGGGCGTGCATGTGCCGCAAAGCGTCGACACCCTGACCACGCCCCGTGTGCTCACCATGAACTGGCTGGACGGCGCCAAACTGCTCGACTTCATCGCCGCGCATGACGATCAGGAAAGCCGGAACCAGGTCGCCCTCAACATGTTCCGCGCCTGGTACGTGCCGTTCTACGAATATGGCGTGATCCACGGCGACCCGCATCTCGGCAACTACTCGGTCCGCGAGGATGGCTCCGTCAATCTGCTCGATTTCGGCTGCATCCGCGTCTTCCCGCCAAGCTTCGTCAAGGGCGTGATCGACCTCTACAACGCCCTCTCGACCGACGACGAGGCGCTTGCCGTGCATGCCTATGAAAGCTGGGGGTTCCAGGGGCTGGACAAGGAAACCGTCGAAGTCCTGAATATGTGGGCCCGCTTCATCTATGCCCCGCTGATGGAGGACAAGGCCCGCCGCATCCAGGAAACCAATACCGGTATGTATGGCCGCGAGGTGGCGGAAAAGGTCCATGTCGAACTCCGCCGCCTGCGCGGCGTCAAACCACCCCGCGAATTCGTCCTGATGGACCGCGCGGCGATCGGGCTCGGCTCGGTGTTCCTGCATCTGAAGGCGGAAGTGAACTGGTACCGGCTGTTCCAGGATCTGATTGCGGATTTCGATGTGGATGCGCTGGCGAAGCGGCAGGCGGCGGCGCTGAAAGAGGCGCGGGTGCCGGCGTCGGAGTAGGTGTTTTTTGCGTGATTCGACGGGGGCGGATGCATAGTATCCGGTGCAAAGAAAGTGCATCGGAGTTTTGTCTTGTGTTTCGCTGATACGCCCCTGTTCGGTCATCTGATCGGCGCCGTGGCCCTGGCATCCGGCGGCGCCCCGATCCCGCCGGAAGAACTGTTCGAGGTGCCGGAGGGCGCGCCCGCGCATGAGGTGGCGGATAGCATCGCGGTGCTGCGGGCGGAATGGGCGGCGCTGATGGGCGAGCGGCAACGGGCCGGCCGCGAGGCGGCGCGCGCCCGGGCGACCCTGGCCTCGCTCCGGGCGGAGCATGACAAGGTGGCGGCGGTGCTGCCGCTGCTGACGGAACGGGTCGACGGCCAGCGCATCCTCTATGAAAAACAGCTGACCCAGAAATCCGTCTATCTGGAGCATGAGCAGGCCCTGCTGGAAACCCGTCATCAGGGCCTGGTGCTGGACAAGCAGATCGAGGAGGCGCAGGCGACGCTCGCCAGCGCGGAGGCGACGGCGGAGAACCTGCTGCTCGCCTTCGAGGCACAGCGCCAGCGCGCCCTGGCGGAAGCCCGGCAGAAGGCGAGTGCGGCAGCCCAGGAACGGATCAAGGCAAGTGACCGGGTCGGCCGCCTGACCCTCGCGGCCCCGGTGGCGGGGGAGGTCACCGGCCTCTCGGTGCATACGCTCGGCGGCTATATCCAGCCCGGTGCGCCGCTGATGCGGATCGTGCCGGACGGCGACCGTCTGACGGTCGAGGCGACGGTGACGAACCGGGATATCGGCTTTATCGAGATCGGCCAGCGGGCGGCGGTGAAGGTCGATGCCTTCAATTACATGCGCTACGGCAGCATCGAGGGAACAATCGTCAGCCTCAGCGCCGACGCCGTCGTGCCCCAGGACGTGAACAACGCCGCCGGCGCGGCGGGGGCGGCAACGACCGGCCCGCAGGCGGCCCCGCAAATGCTGTCCTACACGGCGCGGATCGAGATCGAGCGGGAACATCTGACCGTGGACGGCAGGGACGTGCGTCTGGTGCCGGGCATGTCCGTGACGGCGGACCTGCTGACCGGGGAGCGGCGGGTGCTGGAATACGTGCTGCAGCCTGTACTGCGCTATGCAAGTGAAGGGATGCGGGAGCGATGAAGAAGTTTATTGATGTATTGATTTTTATAAAATTAAGAGAATTTTTTATTTGCATGGGTATGTTTTTGATTTATATTTTGGCTTATTTTTATTATTATACTAACCATATAATAATATGGTTTTTATCAATGGTAACTTATTATGGTTCTGGCGGTGTAGTTTTATTTGCAAAATATGCCAACGATGAAGATTTTAATTGGCAATATTTCATATTGTGGGTTGTTTATTGCGTTATCGTGTTGTTTGTCAGTTTGTTTTTTGTTGTGAGAGGTGGGCGGGTTCTGAAATACGGTGCGTTGTTACTCACATTCGCGCCGTTTTTATCTGTAATTGTTGTGTTTTATTTCTTGCTGGTGTGAGGATTTGAAAGTGAGTCGAGATTATCTAATTCCAATTACTTTTCCAGATATTTGGCTGTCCGGAGTGTTCCCAATTGCGGGGCACGCAGGAATTAAGGGGACACACACCTTAATTCCGCATCTCATGACAGGTCTGTCGCGTCCGTCTTCGGGCCCGGTTTCCGCTTTCTGAGTCTTCTGCCGAGCCGCTGTTCCAGTTTCTTCAGAAACCCGTCGCTCCCGAGCGGTCGCCCTGTCAGCTCGTGGCGCCGGATCAGATCCGTCAGTTCCGGCGCGATGCCGCCATCGAGGAAGCGCCGCCAGTCCCCGATCATGTCCGGCAGATCTGACGTGAGGATGCGGTCGGCGGCACCTCTTCGCTCCGCTGCATCGAGACCGAGATGAGCGCGGGCGCTCGACCAGACCCAGTCTTCCGGCCGGGCCGCGAGCCGGGCGCGCAGCGGGTTCAGCTCGGTATAGCGCACCGCCGCGATCAGATGCGCGTCGTCGAGCGGAAAGGAGGCGAACCGGCCCTGCCATGAATAACCGCGCCAGCGTTCCCGCAGGTTGACCCGGTGTGTGTAGCGCTGGTGTGCTTCACCCAGAGCTTCTGCCAGACCGCCAGCCGTTTCCGGCACAAGGACGAGATGGACGTGGTTCGGCATCAGGCAATAGGCCTGGAGCGCAACGCGGGCACGGGGCAGCGCCTCGGCCAGGATTTCCAGGTAAGCCGCGTAGTCCGCATCGGAAAAGAAGGTGGTCTGTCTCCGGTTGCCCCTCTGCGTCACATGATTGGCGAGACCGGGCATGACCACGCGCGCCAAACGTGCCATGCCGGTGTCATGGGAGGGGCGGGGACGGAATTAAGTCGTGTGTCCCCTTAATTCTTCAGGGGATCGGAGAGTGGTGCTTGTGATCCATGTCCCCTTAATTCCCTCTTAATTCTCCCTGATTCCCAAAAAGTTAAGTGCGCCTCCCATCTTCCGGCATCGCCGGGCGCAGATGGCGCATATCGCCGCACCGGCGCGTGCCTTGACATATATCATCGATACACCGCGCGAGGCCTTAATACGGTTCGGAGTTTTCCGGCCCGCGACATGCGGTTTCGGAGACCACATCCGAAGGGTGCCAAAGGGGCCGGAAATGGGAATTACGGAACGAATTGACCAGGTGACGCGGATCGATCCGGTTTATCGGACGGTCGCGCCGCCGGCGCCGCGGTCGGTGAAGGTCGAGCTGACGGCGCGCTGCAATCTTGCCTGTACCTTCTGCGCCCGATCGATGTCCCTGCGGCAGCACGCGGACATGGACCGGTCCTTCTTCGAGCGGTTGACTGTCGAGATGCGGCAGGCCGGGGTGGAGGAGCTCGGGTTGTTTTATCTTGGGGAGAGTTTCCTTTTGCCCTGGCTCGCAGACGCGGTCCGGTTTGCAAAGCAGGAGGCGGGGTTCCCGTATGTCTTCCTGACCACCAACGGCACCGTCAGCACGCCGGAGCGGGTCGAGGCGGCTATCCGGGCCGGGCTCGACAGCCTGAAATTCTCCATGAACTACGCCGATGCGGACCAGTTTCAGAGCGTGGCCCAGGTGAAGCCGAAGCTGTACGACTCGATCGAACGCAATCTTTTGAGCTCTGTTGCCGTTCGCGATCGGGTGTACGAGGAGACGGGGCACCGTTGCGGGATCTATGCCAGCTATATCGAATATGACGGGGCCCAGGGAAAGCGGATGCGGGAAACCGTTGAACGCATTGCCGGGATCGCGGACGAGGTCTATGCGTTGCCGCTTTACAATCAGGCATCCCTGGTGACCGAACGTGAAATAGCGCAGGGATGGGCGCCGACGGCCGGCAACCGGGGCAGAGTAGGCGCGCTTCGCGAGGCCTTGCCGTGTTGGTCGATCTTTACCGAAGGGCACGTGACCTGGGACGGGCAGCTGAGCGCTTGCTGCTTCGACCATGACGGACGATTCCACATGGGAGACCTGACGACGACACCGTTCCTCGATGCCTGGCATTCCGACCGGTTCCGGGATCTGAGAGAGGCCCATCTGAGAAAGTCCGTCGCCGGGACCGCGTGCGAAGCCTGCGTCGCCTATCAGTAGCGCAAGCCGGCCCAGGATCCGCCGGTTCAGCGGCCCGATCCCTTGGGTTCCCGCATGCGCGGGAATGACCATGACGATGGCGGTGGCGGGTCAAAGGTCGAGTGCGGGGGGCTTGAGCGGAAGCCCCGGGCTGATCATATGAGATATGCAGCGACCATCGGACAATCATACATCGGCTCGGTTTTTTTTGACCTGAATCAATGCTGCACTGCACATGAGTCGCTATTGGATCGGACAAGACGGTGAACGCTGGCTGAACTCAGCCGGTTTTCTCCGCAGTCCGCTTCATGGCGATTGCCTCACTCGTCCCGTGGCGGGCGCGTTTCTCTGATGGAGCTCAGTGCCATGCAGGCCAATACCGTAAAGTCACGCACGCGAAAGACCCGTCGGAGCACGGATACCGGCACGCGTAAGCCCCGGACATTCAGCGCCCCCGCCAGCGCCCCGCTTGTCCCCGAATGTGACCGGCCGACACCGGGTCACTATACGGCGCAGGCGATCGACCATGCGTTCAAGGCCAATCTGGCGCGGCTGACCCTCGGTATCTCTCCCGCCGGGCTTGCGACATCCTATTTCAACTGGTTCTCACATCTCGCGCTGTCCCCGGGCAAGCATATGGAGCTGGTGGAGAAAGCGGCCCGCAAAGCTGCACGGATTATGATCCATGCCGGAACGGCCGGGATGAACGCGGAAGCGCCCCCCTGTATCGAACCGCTTCCCCAGGACCGCCGTTTCTCGGGCGAGGCCTGGAAACAGTGGCCTTTCAACATGATCTCCCAGTCTTTTCTGCTGACCCAGCAATGGTGGCATAATGCCACAACGGAGATCGACGGCCTCTCGAAGGAAGACGAGCATGCGGTGTCGTTCATGGCCCGGCAGATGCTCGATCGCTATGCGCCGTCGAACATGCTCTGGGCCAATCCCGAGGCATTGAAGGCGACGGCTGCGCAGGGCGGCGCGAACCTGATGCGCGGTGCCGGGTATATGGCGGACGACTGGCAGCGCACTATTGCCGGCAAGAAGCCGTCCGGCGCAGATGCTTTCCAGCTCGGGCGGGATGTCGGCGTGACGCCGGGCAAGGTGGTCTACCGCAATCACCTGATCGAGCTGATCCAGTATGAGCCGACCACGAAGCAGGTCTACCGGGAGCCGGTTCTGATCACGCCCGCCTGGATCATGAAGTACTACATCCTTGATCTCTCGCCGCATAATTCGCTGGTCAAATATCTGGTCGAGCAGGGCCATACGGTTTTCATGATCTCCTGGCGCAACCCGACATCGGAAGACCGTGACTTCGGTATGGAGGATTACCGCGAACTCGGTGTCATGGATGCCCTGGATGCGGTTTCGGCAATCATCCCTGACACACAGGTTCATGCCGTCGGGTATTGTCTCGGCGGCACGCTGCTCTCGATCGCGGCAGCGGCCATGGCGAGGGATGGCGACGACCGGCTGAAATCCATAAGCACCTTTGCCACCCAGGTGGATTTCACCGAGGCCGGCGAGCTGATGTTGTTCATCCGGGAAAGCGAAGTCGCCTATCTGGAAAACATGATGTGGGACCAGGGTGTGCTCGACGGCTACCAGATGGCCGGAGCCTTCCAGATGTTGCGCACGAACGATCTGGTGTGGTCGCGCATGGTGCATGACTACATGCTGGGCGAGCGTCAGGAAATGAACGACCTGATGGCCTGGAACGCGGATCTGACACGGATGCCCTACCGGATGCATTCCGAATATCTGCGCAGCCTGTTCCTTGACAACGACCTCGCCTCGGGACGGTTCACTGTGGGAGAGCGACCGATCAATCTGGCGGATATACGTGCACCGATCTTCGCTGTCGGAACAGTGAAGGACCATGTCGCGCCCTGGCGGTCGGTGCACAAGATCACCTTCCATCCGGCGACGGATGTCACGTTCCTGCTGACAAGCGGCGGGCACAATGCCGGGATCGTCAGCGAGCCGGGCCACCCGCGCCGGAGCTATCAGGTAGCGACCAAGAAGGCGGGCGAACGCTATATCGATCCGGACACCTGGATGGCGGAGACCCCTTCGAAAGACGGCTCCTGGTGGCCGGAATGGCAGGCCTGGCTGACCGGGCAGTCGACGGAGAGCGCCGCATTGCCGGAGATGGGGGCGCCGGACAAGGGGTATGCGCCGCTTTGTGACGCTCCGGGCGCCTACGTTCTGCAGCAGTAGCGGCGGGCTAGCCGGACTGGCTTCTTGTCTGGGTCAGAGCCGCGTGTCTTGAAACGATTTTACGATAGTGCGCGCGGCAATCATGGTCTCGGTCTTGAGGTGATCGGTCCCCTTCAGCCAGTCCAGAGAATCGTCCAGGTTTGGAAATACGCCGCCCGGAATGCCGAAGGCCTTTTCGACGCTTTGGCGATTCATTGCCTCGAAGCGGGACGGAGGCACCGCGATGGCCATGCAGGAAACCAGCCGGCGCATGTTTTCGGAGGCGCCGGCTTTGAGCCATTGTTTCGTGACGCGACCAACTCCCGGAACCTGATCAAGGGAGCTTTCGTCGAGATAAACCCGCAACGAGATGAAACGCTCGTTGCGGTCAAACCAGGCATTCCAGATGCCTAACATCTGATCATGCTGCTCCAGGCTCTGTGAGCCCTCCAGCATCAGAATGCTGAGGGGCCAGAGCGTATCGTCGGACGCTATTCGGGACATGATGGCCTCGGATGTTATGTGGAGCTTGATGATCAGGGTGAGGAATCAGAACCGGGCGCTGACGCCGACGCGGAATGTACGCGGCTGGAGCAAGACGGCAGTGTCGGCGGCTTCGGTGGCGCCGGGATAGAAGCCGACGGCGGTGTCAGCATCGAAAATGTTTTCGATCTCACCGAATACGCGGAAGGTGCCGAACGTGTAGCCGACTTCGGCATCCGTCACGATATAGGCGTCGGTCTTGCCGCGGGGCCGGTTGTTGATGTCCGTGAAGTAGCTGTCCGAATAGCGGGCGGCGAGACTGGCGTTCCAGCCGTCCTGCTGCCAGGAAATGCCCGCGGCGGCGGTAAGGTTGGGAGCGCCAAACAGGCTGTTCCCCTCAATGCCTGAGCCCGGGTTCTTCTCCACTTCAGTCTTCAACAGGCCGACATTACCGAACAGATCGATATTTTCGAAAAGAGCGAATGTGGCGCCCAGTTCCGCACCATAGGTCACAACCTGATCGGCATTGCGGACGACGAACAGCTCGTCCCGTGTGTCGAGCGGGGTCAGGTCAAATGGCAGCTGCATGTCGGAATAGCGGGCATAGAAAAGGTTCTGGGTGAGCCCGAGCCTTCCATCCATCAGGGTCTGACGCCCATAGAGCTCGTAATTCCAGACCGTCTCTGAATCGTATTCGTAATGCACGACGGGGAAGGGGTTGGGCGAGCCGAAGGCGATACCGCCACCGCCTGCATTATAGCCTTTTGAAACCAGCACACCGTAATTCTGGTTGTACGCCGCTTCCCAGTTCACGCCGATCCTCGGCAGGAAGGCGTCGGAGGCCCGGTCGCTGTCGATGGTTGCAACTGAGCCTTTCGCGTCGCCGCCGCTGCGCCGGTGCTGTTCCTGCTCGTAACGGGCGCCGATGGTCAGCTCCCACGCATCTGCGAGGGGAATGATCGTCTCGCCATAGATGGCGTAAGTGTCGACCTCGTCGTCGAAATTCTGACGGGCCACGAACTCGATGAACTCATCCTGACGCGACCGGTAGAGATGCGTTCCGATCAGGGCTTCGAAGCCATTGTCCCCGGAATAGCGAACACGCGGGTCCATGGCGAATTCGAGTGAATCGATCCGGGCGTTGGATGTGTTCGGCGACACCGTGCGGGTGAATCTGAAATCCGTGACGGAGGCATCCAGTTCCAGCCGCCAGTTCTCGTCCAGATCGACCTCGAACTCTCCGCCAAGGCTGGTCGTCGAAGGTTTGTGGACCGGTTGTCGCGGGAAGTTGGAATTCCTTTCCTCGAACGGCCGCACGATGAATTCGCCTTGCGGAGCCTTGTGACTGCTGTGCGACGCGGTGAAAAGCAGCGTTGAATCAAGTCCGAGATTAGGCCGGGCAAGCAGCTTCCCGCGCAGGGAGAGAGCGCTGATTTCCCCCGGGTTGTCGGTGCCGGGGAAGGGCTGGTAATTCACGGCGGATTCTCCCGCCTGCCAGTCGGCAGAGAAGCGTGCGGCCAGAAGATCCTCGATGATCGGTGTGTTGACCACGCCGGAGAAGCGGCGCCCTTCGTAATTTCCGACAGAGGTCTGGATCGCCCCGGATTGCTCGAAAGTCGGGTTTTCCGTGGTGATGGAGACGTTCCCTGCGATGGCATTGCGACCGACCAGGGTGCTTTGCGCGCCGCGCAAGACCTCGATTTTTTCCACATCCCACAGCGAGGAGTTTCCGAACACAATCTCGTTGTAGCTGGCCGGCCGGCCGTCAATCCGGAGGCCCATGCGGGCGCGGCTGCCAGCGAAGAAGGCATTTGCATTCTCGGCAGGCCCGGTTCCGTCCACGCCGCGGATGGTCGGGGCTTTCGCGGTGCCGGTCGGGACCGTCATGTTGACCGTGTTTTCGAGCACATCGCGCACATTCGTCATGGCCGGGCGTTTTTCAAGCTCCTCCGCATCGAGGACATCAACGCTGGTCCCGGTGCGCTGCTGGGTGCGCTCGATCAACCCGCCGGAAACGGTGATGGCGTCAAGCTGGACAGCATTCCCATCCGTTTCCTGCGCGTTGGCCTGTACGGAAGAGAGAAGAAGTACCATTGCAGCCGAAAAACAGCCCCGCATTCCGTTGTACATCGCCAGAATTCCCAAATTTCGATAATAATACTGATAATCATTCCTGTTTGTGAGTGTGAAATCATAGAAATATGGAGGGTCTGTCTACTCCATATGCGGGCGGGATAATCCAAAAGCGTGCTTCAATAAGGGTTTTACAGCCATGGTTCAGACTGACTGGGCAGACGAACGTAGCCAATTCAAGCAGCGTGTTGAAAATCGCGCCATAGGGCCGACCGAGTACTTCTCGAACAGGGATGGCACGATCTTGCTTACCGTCACCACGCTGGACGCGGCAGAGGGCGCGTATGAGGTCTCGCCTTACCTGACGCTGGTCCAGTGCCTTGGCAAGGCCGGCAGCTATCGGCGATCAGGAGACTGGGGCAAGGTTGACGGCATCCTGCGCGGCGGGAGCCAGACGGTTGTGCTTCCTAACTCCAGGGCTGAGGGCTTTTCCCCAACGGCGCGTCTCATGGGTATCAACATATGTCCGGAGCGCGCGCAAAAAGCATTGGCGGATGTTGGCGGGATAGACGTGCTGGCGCCCGCTGCCGGAAGCCTGGGCGATGACCCGCTCGTCAGCTCCGTCATGACCGCGCTCTGGCGCGATGCTCAGGTGCATGGACTTTCCTCGGTATTCCTGGATCACGGATTGGACCTGATCCTGCGCCGTCTGGTTGAGATAGACCGCCCGCTTTCATTCTCTTCCGTCAGGCCGGTGAGGCCCTTGTCTCCGCGGGAATTGCAGCAGGCGGTTGATGTGATCGACAGCCGTATAGGCTCGGATCTCACTGTCGCGGATATCGCCGGTGTACTTGATCGCGACGTTCGAAGCCTGACACGGGCATTCCGCGCCGCGACCGGCTACGCGCCGTATGAATATCTGACCTTCCGGCGGATCGAGCGGGCGAAGGAGCTGCTTCGGACAGAGGAGACGATCATGGAGATCGCCTTGCAAGTCGGGTACTCAAACCCGGCCAAGTTCGCGGCGGCTTTCCGCCGGTTCTGTGGCTGTTCGCCTTCGGAATGGCGGGGCGGGGTAAGCTGACGGCAACCCGGCTATGAATGCGGCGCTTGTCTATGCGGCGCAGTGGCTGGTGCCGCTCTTCCTGGCTCCGGTTACGAGCTGGTTGTTCAATTACAGCTCGCCGCGTCTGGTATTAATTGCGTGCGAGCTCGGGGGCGTTCTGCTGGTGTGCGTGATCGGATCAATTGAGATCACGGGCATTACCGCAATATTTCCACTTCTGGTGGTCCGTGGGCTTATCGATGTCGCAGTAAAGTCAGGACGTCTTATCGTGCTACGTCTCCAATTTCCGGGGGAGCGGCTCAAGCAAGCTTTTTCGATAAACTCGACATCTTTTGTGATTGGAATGGCTGTGGCGGGGTTGATGGCCTCAGCCATCGTTCACAGGCTTGACCTGTGGTCTGTGGCTTTGATTTCGTCCGGGTGTTTTGCCTTAGCAGCGGTTGCCTATGCCTCACTGAACTTGTCAGCCGCGAGCAAGGAGATGGAAGTCGGAGAAACTCGGCCATCATGGTGGAGACAGCTATCCGTCTTAAGGGTTGACCACTTTCTACGCCGCCGGTTCCTGCTGTATCTGTCGCCATGACCAGCGGCTCTCTCAGCGGCACGACGCTTTTTAGTATTCTTGCTGGATGGGGCGCGGATTTCGCCGGGATGGCTTATGTCCGCCTCGCTATTTCCGTTGTGGGCGGGCTTTTGCTGATGGCAAGTTTAATGGTTCCGGTACCGCGCTCCGAAGGAGGGCCTGAGTCATCTGCCCTGCGCATCGGCCAGTAGTTTAAATATTCAGCAGGAAGATTCTGGTCACCGCGATCGTTACCAGCTCAAGGTAGAGCACCATTGCGATCATCATGCCGTAGCGCTGCAAGTCGCTGATCAGTTTTGATTTCCGCTTGCGGGCTGCGGTACTGAAGCTGCCCCACTTGGACGTGACATAGTCGATCTTGCGAGCCTCCGCTGACTGCCACCACTGCAAGCTGAGGATCACGCCAGCGCTGGCGATGCTGAAAATCCAGACCATGACCATAAGCAGATGCGCAAGTGTCGGATCTTTCCAGTGGGTCCATTCCCCGTAGCCCGTCGCGACTGCGGCACCGATGGAAAAATAGAGCACGGCACGCCATTGCTGATGTTTCGCGAAGCGCAGGTTTTCGGAGGCATCGGCATAGATCGCGAGGAATTCTGCGTGGGTCGTTTCCTCAAGCTCACTTGGGGTATCTTCCTCCGGGTTGAGCGCATCTACGCGGTCTTCATCGGTGTCGATCGGATTGAGTGGCTTGGCCATGATCGGATCCTCTCCGTCGCTTCATCCTCTTCCCTAGGCGTGTCAACGTTGCCGAGAACGGGGGCGGAATTCCGAACATAATAGCGCTAAACGCTTTCGTTCTTTCATAAATCTTGCTTGAGTTGGGGCCTCCGGCTGACAGAGGACCGGATAGCTCACTATATTTTACCGTGCTACGCTTGAAGACCGATGAAGTTCTTCGGTGCTATTCTCTTTGGGGGCCGGTCGCCCTCAAGAATGCCAGTACAACAGGTTTAAAATGCGTGCAGAGAGTTACTTGGGCCGGGTTTGTGAACGACATGAGGCTTGCCGGTCTTCTCGGGATCGTTGTGCGGGATCGTGCGAGGGGAGCGTCGGATGTCGATGACTTCAGAGCAGAGCGCCCGGCAGTTTTCCGATCTGCTCGAAAAATCGCTCGGCGCACACCAGAAAGGGGAGCTGGAGATTGCGGCAGAAGGGTACCGTGCGATTCTTGACCGGTTCCCCAATCATGCGATCACACTAGACCTCTACGGCACTTTGCTTCACCAAACCGGTGAGATCGCAAGGGCTCTCGAATTCCTGGAGCGTGCCGTCGCCGTTGCGCCAGAGTCCACCTCCGCCCGGCTCCATTTGGGCGCCGCGCGGATGGCCGCCGGAAACCCGGCCGATGCGCTTAAAGAATTCCAGATCGTTTGCTCAGTAGATGCAGACAATGCGGAAGGGTGGCTGAGCCGGGCGCAGGCGCTTGAACAGCTCAATCGGCTTGATGAAGCGATCATTTCGGCCCGTCGAGCGGTGGATATTCTGCCGGCCCACGCCGTCACTTTGGGCCGACTGGGCGCGCTTCTGCTGAAAGTGGGGCAGGCAGAGGCGGCATTGTCTGCGCTGGCCGGGGTGCATCGGGCCGATCCGTTGGCTCTTGAGGCTTATCTGCATACCGCCTTGGCATGGAAGGCGACCGGAGATCGGATTACTGCTGAAAAAGCGGTACGCCGGGGAATTATCATTGCGCCGGGTACTTTCGAGTTCTACCTGCATCTTTCTGGCTCCAATGCTGCCCCAGGTAAGCGGATCGATTATGTGGAGTGGGCCCGGTATGCGACCCGACTGCGTCCTGGAGCCTCTAATCTCTGGTCGAAGCTCGCCGTCGAATGTTCGCGCGAGCAATCAGTCGATGCGGCAGTCCGCGCGGGCATTAGGGCACAAGTGCTCGACCCTTTGAACGAGTCATCCCATAACGGATTTGCTGCGGATATTTACCGCAACAGAAATCACGAAGCGGCGCGAAGGGCATGTTACCGTGGACTTGTCGCTTACCCGTATATTGCCGAACTGAAATTGATCGCCGCTGAAACGGAATTTTGGCGCGGTAATTTTGAAAAGGGCTGGGCTCTGTTCGAGGAGCGTCTTGATCCGAGAATGTCACCCGCGCGGATCGCGCTGCCGCCCTTGTGGGAAAACAGGGCGGAGGATCCGGGGCAGCTTTTTGTCGCCGCAGAGCAGGGTATTGGCGATGAGTACGTATTCCTGAGTTTTCTTCCGGCGCTCGCCGAGAAGGTGGATCGACTTACGGTCGAGTGCGACGAACGCAATCTTCCGCTCTATGTTCGAAGTTTTCCCGGTGTGGCTTTTGTCGGGCGCCATATCCACGCCGATGAGCATGGTCGTGCGATTTTTGATTATAGCAACTGGTCAGGCCGCCATGATATAGATCATGCCATTTTCGCGGGTTCTCTGCCTGGTCTTTTTGTCCGTGATGCGCAGGTGCCGGGGCCTCATGGCGGTTATCTCAAGGTCGATGAGGCTGAGAAGGCTGCCTGGAAGTCGAAATTCGACCGACTCGGCAACAAGCCGAAAATTGGGATCTGCTGGCGTAGTGGCTTGGTTACAAAAATACGCGAAGCTTTTTTCACAAGCGCAGCAAACTTGGTGGGCGCCCTCGGTCCAGATGACGCAGATTATGTGAGCCTCGTTTATGATGCGCGGGACGAGGAACTGGATGAGGTTGAATCCCTATACGGGTGCCGGATTCATGTCCCCGAGGGGATAGATCAGCGCAATGAACTGGACCGCGTTGCAGCAATGCTGTCGGCGCTTGATTGTGTTGTCGGTATGGGGGCCGCTCCCATACTTCTGGCATCGGCAGTCGGTGTGGAAGTGATTCATTTGGGATGGTGCCGGTTTCATTGTGCTGACGAGCACGACGTCGTGTTTGGGAACTGCCACCCGATGCTCCGTCGTGACGACAGATTTGACATGAGAATCGCCGTTCCGCGAGCGGCTGCGTTTTTGCCGACTTTGATCGAAAACTGAGTGGACAGGCAATACAGATCAGAGGCTGAGTATTGCAAGTCCTCCGGCAAAACATCCTGCGCCGAATGCAGCGCCCAGCAGCAGGTTGCGTTTTGCCAGGAAGAACACCGCGAAGCCGATCGCCACTGCACCGACCCTGAGCATGAGCGGGGTGTCGGCCAGATCGCCGGTCGGCAGGATCGCCATGCGGGAGATCAGACCGGCGACGGTGGCGTAGGAAACGCAGCCGATCCAGCGGAACAGCGCGCCGTCCGTGTCTATCTTCGACGCAAGCAGGGCGCCGAGGACGCGCCATATGAAGGTGACCGAGGCCGCCAGCAGGACCAGCGCGAGCGGCGAAACCGCAGCGGTGCTCATCGGCGCCTCCCGAGAACGATGTAGGCAAGCGTTCCGCCGATCAGGCCTGTCAGGATGACCCCGTAATTCGGCTCGATGCTGTGCAGGGGCGGCCCGATGACGGCGCCGGCACAGACGGCAAGAATGACAAGTCGGTCCCGGTTCAGCGCAAACAGCAACGACAGAAACACAACATTGAGGAAGACCAGCGTCAGGCGGATAATTGCCGGCATGTCCGCTGAAAGCCAGTATCCAGCAAGCGTGCCAATGCAGCCCATGGTGATGCAGAGCCCCGCGACGGGCCAATAATAAGCCAGAGCCGACTCTCTATTCATACGCTGAGCCGCGGCCATGCCCATCGGCCAGGTCGATGCAGACATCAGGTGTGCGATGAAGATCCGCTTCAGCGGATGTTTGACGGCATCGCGGAAGGTGCCGACCAGGATCGTCGCCATCGGGAAGAACCGGACGCTGGCCATGGAGACCGCCAGCAGCGTTACGAACAGATCTGCACCGGAGGCCCGCAGGTCCGCCATCGCAACCTGACCCGGCATGGCCCATATAAGCGCTGTCGAGAGCAAAGCCTCGAAGGCGGAAAAGCCGTTGGCATGCGCGAGAGAGCCATAACCGAGCATGGTTGCGAAGACGACAATCGACGGGACCGCGAGACCGTGACGGACGCCTTCACGAAAGGCTTGTTTCCGGTTGGGGCTATGTTCGCTCTCGGTTTTCCGTTCGCTCACGGCCGCCTCATACGTCTTAACTCTTCCGGGGTGCGAAATTTGACAGATTGCGTCTGGATTTGACTACCAAAAGCATACAGACTGCCCCGCTGAAAATGGTGCAAAAAGAAAAAAAAACTTAAGCACCGCACAGAACAGGCGAGCCATGGGAGGCCGTGTAAATGCATGATGACCGACTGATCGAAGTCGACGATCTTCGGGTTCACTTTCCGTTGGATGACCAGACGGTCAAGGCGGTTGATGGAGTCTCTTGGCATATTGACCGGGGCGAAACGCTGGCAGTTGTCGGCGAGTCAGGGTCCGGCAAGTCCGTGACTGCGATGTCGCTGATGCGGCTGACCGATTATGCCGGCGGGCATATAGCGTCCGGCAAGGTCGATTTCCGGCGCAAGAACGGTGAGGTGATCGATATCGCCAAGGCCGGCCAGGGCACGATGCGGGATATTCGGGGTAACGATATCTCGATGATCTTCCAGGAGCCGATGACCTCGCTAAACCCTGTCTTCACCATCGGGTTCCAGATCGCCGAGACCATCATGCTGCACCAGGGAAAGAGCGAGCAGGAAGCGCTCGACATGGCCCTGGAGATGCTGAAGCTGGTCCGTATTCCGGAGCCGGAAAAGCAGCTGAGCCAGTATCCGCACCAGTTGTCCGGCGGTATGCGCCAGCGGGTGATGATCGCTATGGCGCTGAGTTGTCGCCCAAGTCTGCTGATCGCGGACGAACCGACCACCGCGCTCGACGTGACGATCCAGGCGCAGATCCTCGATCTGATCAAGATGCTGCAGCAGGAAATCGGCATGTCCGTCATGTTCATCACCCACGATATGGGGGTGGTGGCCGAGGTTGCGGATCGCGTTGTCGTCATGCTGAAAGGCAAGAAGGTCGAAGAGGGGCCGGCGGAGCAGATCTTCCATTCGCCGCAGCACCCTTACACCAAGGCCTTGCTTGCCGCCGTGCCGAAACTCGGCTCCATGAAGGGCATGACCTTCCCGGCCAAGTTCTCCAATGTAGATGTGAACAGGGCCGAAGGCGATGCGGTCAAGGACGCGTCCGCCGGGCACGAGTTGCAGGAAATGAAGGACACGGTCCGTCGTGATGCGAAGCCGCTGCTGACGGTCGAGGGCCTGACCACCCGGTTTGATATCCGCAAGGGTATGTTCGGATCTGCGACGGCACGGGTTCACGCGGTTGAGGGCGTATCCTTCGCTTTGCAGCCTGGCGAGACATTGGCATTGGTCGGAGAATCCGGTTGCGGCAAGTCGACCACGGGGCGGTCCATCATCAAGCTGGTGGAGCCGAACAGCGGCAGTATCAAGTTCGAGGGCGAGGAGTTGATGGACCTCGACTCGAAATCCATGCGCCCGTTGCGCCGCGACATGCAGATGATCTTCCAGGATCCGTTTGCCTCTCTGAACCCGCGCATGACAGCAGGTTCGGCCATTGCCGAGCCGATGATCGTGCACAATATCGCTTCCGGCAAGGATGCGGATGAACGCGTTGTTTCGTTGCTCCGCCGTGTCGGTCTTGATGCCGAGCATGCGGAACGATATCCGCACGAATTCTCTGGCGGTCAGCGTCAGCGGCTTTGCATCGCCCGGGCTCTGGGTCTTGGTCCGAAGCTGATCATTGCGGACGAAGCGGTCTCGGCTCTGGACGTGTCGATCCAGGCGCAGGTCGTGAACCTGATGATGGATCTTCAGGAAGAGTTCGGTCTTGCCTATCTCTTCATTAGCCACGACATGGCCGTGGTCGAACGTGTCAGTCACCGGGTTGCAGTTATGTATCTCGGTGAGATTGTAGAGATCGGCCCCCGTGCGGCAGTGTTCGAGAATGCTCAGCATGCCTATACGAAAAAGCTGATGTCGGCGGTTCCGGTCGCCGATCCTTCGCGCCGCAAGCGTGACCTCAACCTGATGACGGATGAGATCCCGAGCCCTTTGAAGCCGATCGGCTACGAGCCGCCGAAGCAGGTGTACCGGCAGGTCGGAGAAGGGCATTTCGTGCTGGAGAGCTGATCTGGAAGCGATTTAACCGGGAATCAGAAACGGCGCCTTCGGGCGCCGTTTTTTGTTGCCGTCTCGGTGTGTGAAATCCGGATATAGTCTGCCGGCATTCAGGCGGGAGAGCGATAATGACAGACCTCGGACAGGCGGTACCCAGCGGCACGGATATAGATCAGGCTGTAGCCGCGCTGGCGGGCGTTGCCGAGGAGACACCACTGATGGCGGCTCCGGACCTAGCCAGCTTGTCGGGAGCGGCAGAGGTCTATGTGAAAGCTGAGTCGCTCCAGCGAACGGGTTCCTTCAAATTCCGGGGAGCGTATTGGCGGTGCTGCAATTTGACCGATGCGGAAAAACAGGCGGGTGTCGTCGCCTATTCTTCCGGGAATTTCGCCCAGGGGCTTGCCGCCGCGGCGATGGTCTTGGGGGTTCCGGCCACGATTGTGATGCCCGTGGACGCACCGGAGGCAAAGCGCCGCAAGACGGCAGCCTATGGCGCGACAGTTGTTTTGAGTGAACACGGTGACCGCCCGCGCGAGGAGGTTGCCAGCGCACTGGCCAGGGAAATCTCAGAGCGTGAAGGCAAGGTTTTGCTGCATCCCTTTGATGATCGGCTTGTTGTGACGGGACATGCCAGCGCGGCAGCGGAGATAATCGAGGGGCTGCGGCGCGGTGGGAAAGAGGCGCCCGATTTTGTTTTCTCATGCGTTGGCGGCGGCGGCTTGATTGCAGGCCTTGCTGCGGGTTTCAACCGTTTCTCCCCATCGACACGGCTCGTCGCAGTGGAGCCGGAAGGCTTTGATAGCTTTGGGCAGTCCCTCAAAGCGGATGCGGTAACCCGGATCCTCAGCGACAGTTCATCTATTTGCGATGCGCTGCAGGCAACGGCTCCTGGGGAGGTGCCATTCGCCTGCGCCAGAGCAACGGGTATGCAGCATCATGTAGCGGTGGGTGACGATTCTGTCCGTGCGGCAATGCGGGTTGCGTTCGAGACCCTGAAACTTGTGCTTGAACCGTCGGGAGCCGTGGCGCTGGCGGCCTTGCTGCAGCGGCCAGATTATATTCAAGGCAATCGCGTCGTCGTGATGGCTACTGGCGGGAATATCGATTTCGAGCAGTTTTGCGGAACGCTGGGCGATGTGGCTGTGCAGTAAGCTGTCCGCGCTTGAGCTTTATTTTGATTGTCTGAGTGAATCCCCAGACAAAGAAAAAGCCCCGCCAATGGCGGGACTTTTTGCTGAAGGTATTGGTCTAATCAGCGGGTTCTGAGTTTTGGATCCAGGATATCCCGGACCGCGTCCCCGAAGAGATTGAAGCCAAAGACCGCGATGGTAATCGCGAGGCCTGGCCAGATCGGAACCCAAGGCGCACTTTCCGCATATTCCTCGGCTCCGCCCTGCAGCATCAAGCCCCAGGCCGGTGTCGGTTCCTGCACACCCATCCCAAGATAGGAGAGGGAGGCTTCCAGCAGGATCGCTTCACCGAGGAAGGCTGTCAGCATGATCAGGAACGGCGCGAGTACGTTCGGCGCAATGTGCTTCATGATGATGCGCATATGCCCATATCCGATGGACCGGGCCGCATCCACATAGGGCATCTCACGGATCGCCAGTGCACTGGACCGCACGACACGAGCGCAGCGCGGCACGAAGGGGATGGTGATCGCAATGATCACCTTGTCCGTGCCGGTGCCGAAGATCGAGACGATGGCCAGAGCCATGATGATTAGCGGAAATGCCATGAAGACATCGATGATGCGCTGCATGATCAGGTCGAACCAGCCGCCGAAATAGGCACTCGCGACGCCGAGAATGAGGCCCCCGAAAGCGCCGACCAAGGCGCAGGCGAACCCTACGAAGAGAGCCGTCCTGGCGCCGTACACGATGCGCGAGAAGAGGTCCCGTCCGAACTGGTCGGTGCCGAGCAGGAATTCCAGGCTCGGCGCCACCAGCATATGCTCGAAACTATTGGCCTCCGGGTCGTATGGAGCAATGACTTCGGCAAAGACAGCCATGAAGACCATCAGAATGATGACAATGGCTCCGCCGGTGCCCAGCGGCTGGCGCCGTACCATACGGCTGATGTGATCGATAACCCGGACTCGCTTGAAGCCGGTGTTCGTTTCGGGACTTGCATCCATGGTGCTCATGTCCTGCATCTCCCCTAGCTGTAGCGAATGCGCGGATCAAGCCACGCATAGAGCACATCGACGACGAAGTTCATGAAGACGAAGATCGTCACCACGAGCATCACCAGCGCCTGTGTCAGTGTGTAATCGGACTGGGTCACGGATTCGACGAACAGCTTTCCGAGGCCGTTCAGGTTGAACACCTGCTCGGTCACGACAAGGCCACCCATCAGGAACGCGAATTCAATCCCGATGATGGTCACCACTGGCAGCATCGCGTTTTTCAGCGCGTGCTTGTTGACGATGACTTTCTCGATCAGACCCTTGGCCCGGGCGGTGCGGATATAATCCTCCCCGAGCACTTCGAGCATGGCCGATCTGGTCATACGGGTCGCGACAGCGGAATATCGATATCCCGTTGCCAGTGCAGGCCAGATGAGCTGCGATATATTATGTGCCGGATCATCAAAGATCGATTTGAAGCTGATCGGCGGCATCCAGGGTCTTCCCATGAATTCCTGCGTTCCAATGAGCAGACCCAGGATCATGAGAATGCCGAGCCAGAAGGACGGCATTGCGATGCCGGCGATGCTGAAACCGCGGACGACATAATCGACCATCGTGTTCTGCTTCGCTGCGGAGATAACCCCGAGCGGAATGGCGATTACGATGGAAGTCAGTGTTGCCATGATTGCGACCTGCAACGACAGCTCGAACCGGACGCCGATTTCGTATGTAACATCCTTGCCTGTCCACATGGATGTGCCGAGATCGAGAACGAAGAACCCCTTCATATAGTCCCAGAACTGGACATAAATTGGGTTCTCAAGTCCGAGATTTACCTGACATTGCCTGATTTGCTCTGGGTCCGCGTACGCACCTTCGCCACCGAACTTGATCAGGCAGATATCGCCCGGGACAAGCCTTAGAAGAAGAAAGACGAGGATAGCCGCTCCGATCAGGGTCGGAAGCAGCATGAGCAAGCGTTTGACGATGTATCCGTACATGCCTTGCCGTAAAACCTTTGCTGGAAAAGGGCGACCGCCCCGCCGGAGGCGGGGCGGCCGACGTCTTTAGCAGTCGATTAACCGCCGAGTTGTCTTTTCTTCTCGGCCTGGTCGATCCAGATGTTGTCGAGTGCCTGGTTCAGGTAGTGGCTTGGTGCGATCTTCCAGCCCTTCACATAGGAACGGTGCGGGTTGATCTTGTACCACCAGAGCGTAATGAACTGCGATGCCAGCTCGTCCAGTACCCGCTTTTCATATTTGCGGATGATGGCGCGCTGTTTTGCTTCATCACCTTCGGCCAGAAGCTCGTCATACCATTTGAGCAACTGCTCATCCTGGAACTCGGCGTAGTTGTTGCCGGCGCCGGGCAGGAACTTCGAGATGTCGGCAATCGGGTTCACGATCGACTGACAGTTGAAGTCGAGCGAGATGGTGAAGTCTTTCTGCTTACGCAGTGTGGCGTAGAAAGGCGTGGTCGGCTGGACCCACTGGTCCGCCTGGACACCAATCTTCTTCCACTGATCGATCAGCCATGTGCCCACAACCTTGTACGGCTGGTCGACGCCGCGATTGTGCAGGGTAATCTTCAGGTTTTCGTGACCGGCTTCCTTCAGCAGTCTTTTCGCTTCGGCGCGGTTCGCCTCGACGTCTTTGCCATAGCCGGCAAGCTGAGAAAGTTCGGCTTCGGTTGCTGCGAGCGGGTGACCCGGGAAGACAACGCCGCCAACGGTTTTCACGATCGCAATACGGGACAGGTATTTGGAGCCGCCCTCACGATCGATGGCGAGCGACAGTGCTTTACGCACCCGCACGTCGTCCATCGGCTTGACCTTGTGGTTCGGGGTCACGATCAGAACGCAGTTCCAGTCGCTTTCCTGAACCGTGATGGCGTCGCCAAGGGCTTTGACAAGATCGTCACGCGCTTTCGGCGGGAAACCGCGGAACTCGATGTCGGCCTGGCCACCACGAATCGCCTGCAGGCGAACGGACATTTTCGGCGCGGAAATCGCAGTGAAACCGTTCAGGTAAGGCATGCCCTTGTGATGGTAGTTCTCGTACTTGACGCCTTTCACATGGCTGCCCGGTACGTGCTCAACAAACCGGAAAGCGCCCGATCCGTTGATGTTTTTTTGGTGCCAGGTGTAACCGTGCGCGTCCAGATCCTTCTTTGCGTAGAGGAAGTTGTACGGCATGGCGACAGACGGCAAGAAGGTGCCTGTCGGGTTTTTCAGCTTGAAGACGACGGTGTAATCGTCAGGAGCTGAAATCGATTCGACGGTCTTGAAATATGCCTGCCGGTTCGAGGCAATGCCCTCCGGCGGAAAGGCGATCTTGTCGAAGGTCGCCTTGACGTCGTGCGCGGTCAGCGGCGTGCCGTCGTGGAACTTCACGTCCTTGCGGATCTTGAAGGTGTACTTGGTACCGCCGTCGGTCGGCTTCGGAACATCGCCTTCACAAACGTCGCAGACAAAGTCTGTCGGCGAGGAGGGATTGTCCGGGTTAACCCGCATCAGCACGCTGTAGAACGGGCGGATCGGGTGGATCATACCGAAGGTGGATTCGATGTGTGCGTCGTAAGACGGAATTTTCGAACCGACAACCAACCGCAGCTCGTCGCCATATTGCGGCGTTTCCGCTGTTGCGGGGCTGGCGGGCCCGAAGATGGCAGCAACACCCAGCGCGAACGCTGTTGTGGCTGCAGAGCGCCAAAGCATTTTCATAGACGTGTTCCTTCCCTAGTAGCGAATTTGTTTATTGTTTTTTGAATAGGCTCGGCCGGCAATGAACGTCACTGCATTCTTCGCCTAGCGAAGAACGGACTCATTACCAATTGGACCGTTGTCTGAAGTTCCTCCGTTCGCCTACCCTTTCGTCAGTCTGCTAACCGTTGTTTTCCGGTCTTTCAGCTGATCGAACTGAATATCATTGTCCCGCCTTTCGATTTCCGGTCAAGGAAACACTGCATAACGGGACGTGCTTTTCCGGACTACGGGAACATGTCGAGGGAATGGAAACAAAATGACGGTGGTTAAAGCGCTTTTTTTTGATGTTTTTGGGACCGTTGTCGATTGGCGGAATAGCATTGCGGCGGAAGTAGACCGCTTTTCTGATGAAAAGGGCCTGGGGCTGGACGGGCAGGCCTTCGCGCTCTCCTGGAGGCGGCGTTACGTCCCGGCAATGGCGCGGATACGCAGTGGTGAGCGCGGTTTCATTGACCTCGACATATTGCACAGGGAAAACCTTATCGAGGTGCTGGAGGAGTTTGGGGTCGCGGACCTGAGCGACGCCGACGTCGAGCATCTTAATATGGTTTGGCATCGTCTTAACCCTTGGCCTGACAGCGTGCCGGGGCTGACCCGGCTGAAGACCAAATTCATTCTGGCGACCATGTCGAACGGTAACGTGAAGCTTATGGTCGACATGGCGAAGCATGGCGGACTGCCCTGGGACATGATTCTCGGGGCCGAGATCGCGCAGAGCTACAAGCCGGACCCTGAAACATACCTCGCCGGGTGCCGCATGCTGCGCCTCGCTCCAGAGGAATGCATGATGGTCGCTGCCCACAACAGCGACTTGGTCGCTGCCCGCGCACTCGGGCTGAAAACGGCTTTCATTGCGCGGCCGACGGAGTACGGACCGGAGCAGACGGTCGATTTCAAAGCCGAGCACGATTTCGATGTCATCGCGGAGTCGATGGAGGGCGTTGCCGACAAGCTCGGCTGCTGAAGCTGTTTTAAAAGGGAGAAGCGGAATGGCCGACAAGAGCCCGACCGAAACATACGGAGACTTCATTGCCGCGATGAGCGGCATGCCCGTGCCGGAGACGGCACAACATCATGCAAAACGTTGTGTCCTCGACTGGTTTGCGGCGGCCGTTCCGGGAGGCGTGCTGCCGCCGGCGACGTTGCTGCCCGATGCGGTGCCTGAGGATCTTGATCGTGGGCGCGCGCGGCTGATCCCGTCTGGGAGGTTCGCGACAGCGCGGGCCGCGGCCCTGATCAATGGTGCTGGCTCTCACACGGTTGAGTTCGACGATATTTACCGGGACGGGCTCTATCATCCCGGCGTTGCCGTCATTCCCGCTGCGCTTGCGCTTGCCGAGGAAACCGGAGCGGATGGCGCGCTTTTTCTCCGTGCGGTCGTTGCCGGATACGAAGTCTCCAACCGGATCGCCGCAGCGGTCAATCCGGCGCATTACGATTACTGGCACACAACGGCGACCATCGGGTATTTCGGTGGCACGGCGTCTGCGTCCGTCCTGCTCGGCCTGACCGCTTCCGAGGCGGCGCATGCGCTTGCCTCTGCGGGGACCATGGCGGCCGGATTGCAGCAGGCTTTCCGGGCTGAGGCCATGAGCAAGCCATTGCATGCCGGCCGGGCGTCGGAAGGCGGCGTGCTGGCGGCGCGGATGGCAAAAGCCGGCATCACCGGCGCGCTCGATATTCTGGAAGGCGCCGCCGGGTTCGGAGCGGCGATGAGCCGGGATGTGGACTGGGAGGCCGCTGTTGAGGGGCTTGGTTCCGACTGGACCATCGAGCGGACCACGCAGAAGAACCACGCTGCTTGCGGGCATGTTCATGCGGCGGTCGATGCTGTGAGGGAAATCGTCACCGCGAATAACCTCACGGCAGAGTCGATCCGCCGGATCGAAGCTGGTTCCTATCAGAAGTCGCTTGAGATCTGTGGCAATGCCGATCCCAAAACGGCTTTCGAAGCGAAGTTCTCTCTGCCGTATTGCCTCGGCGCGGTCATCGCGACCGGTGCGGTCCGGATCGCGGCCTTCTCTCCGGAGGCGCTTGCCGACCCGGTGATCCGCGACATCGCGGCGAAGGTCGAGCATACGGTCGACCCTGAATGCGATGCGGCCTTCCCGCGCCGGCGCTCAGCAAAAGTCACGATCGAGACCGCGGATGGCCAGCGTTTCAGCCATTATGCGCGGACCCGTAAGGGAGATCCCGATTTGCCGCTTAGTGACGCGGAGCTGGATGAGAAATTCTTTGAATTGACCGGCGGCGTGCTGGGCACGGCGGCCAAGCCATTGCGGGATGCGCTCTGGCGGACCGATGCCCTGGCATCCCTGTCCGATCTGCCATTCGGCGAAATTGCGGCAAAATCAGCAGCGGAATAACCGCGCCTTACAGGAGGAAGTTTTGGATTTCAATTTGAGTGAGGAGCAGCGTCTCTTCCAGGATGCCGTGCGCGGTTTTGCGGAGCGTCACCTGCAGGAGGGCGCGCTCGCCCGGGCCCATGAAGAGAGTTTCCCGTTCGATGTGGCGAAACTGATGGCCGGGCAAGGCTTGATGGGGATCACGTTCGACGAAGCCGACGGCGGGCAGGGCGGCTCGGTGATGGACGCGGTGCTTGCTATTCAGGCCGTCTCCGAGATTTGCCCACGCAGCGCCGATGTCATCCAGGCTGGTAATTTCGGCCCTATCCGCACCTTCGCTGAATATGCCAGCCCCGCTCACAAGGAGAAGTGGCTGGGCAAGCTTCTGGCCGGTGAGATGGCGATCTCACTCGGAATGTCCGAGCCGGAAGCAGGTTCCGCCGCGACCGATCTCGTCACGTCGGCCACGCCGGACGGAGACGGCTTCCGGGTCAACGGCACGAAGGTCTTTTCCACCCACAGCCCGGAAGCGGGAATTTTCCTGATCTATGTGCGCTTCGGGCCGGGGCTGGATGGGATTGGGTCGGTGATCCTTGAGCGCGGGCAGGACGGCTTCACAATGGGCAAGCCGGTGCGCTATGTCGGCGGCGAACACTGGTGCCAGCTCTATTTCGAGGATGTCTACGTTCCAGCGGAGAATGTGTTGCTCGGCGAGGGCGGGTTCCGCAAGCAGATCGCGGCTTTCAACATCGAGCGGATCGGCAACTCCGCCCGGGCGCTGGCCTTTGGCCGGCACGCGTTCGAGATTGCCCGGGAACATGCCCTGACACGCAAACAGTTCGGCCGGGAGTTGGCGGACTTTCAGGGCATTCAGTGGAAGTTCGCGGAAGCTGCAGCCCAGATCGAGGCGGCCCAGCTCATGCTCTACAAAGTCGCGACGGAAGCTGCCGAACGACTGCCGTCCGCCTATGACACGGCTATCGCCAAGTTTCTTTGCAATGAGGCGGGTTTCCGGGCCGCAAATGACGCCATGCAGGTGCTGGGCGCCCTCGGTTACACGGAGGAAAGTCTGGTGGAATATTGCTGGCGCCGGACGCGCGGCTGGCAAATCGCCGGCGGCAGCCTTGAGATGATGAAGAACCGGATCGCTGAAGGCGTATTTGAGAAACGCTTCTCTCAGCGGGCGCCAAAAGCAAGATAGTTGCTTTTGGCAATCAGTTGATTGCTTTTGGCCTTTAATGTGGTCACCATGTTCCCTCATCAGGGAGGAACATGGTGACTGATACGCATGACCCGGTGGAGGCTGTCCGCCACTTTTCCCGTTTTTATACCGGCAGGATCAATGTCCTGGCGGACCGTCTGCTGGAGAGCGAATTCTCGCTGCCGGAAGCCCGTGTGATTTTCGAGCTTGGCCATTGCGACGGGATGAGTGCCCGCGATCTGGCGGATATGTTGGGGCTCGATCCGGGGTATCTCAGCCGCCTTCTGAATGGCCTGAAGCGTCGCGGTATCCTCACCCGGTCGGTATCCGATATGGACCGGCGGCGCCATGTCCTTGCGCTGACCGAGGTCGGAAGCAGCGCTCTTGAAGCACTTCAGGCAAAATCGCGTGCGGAGGTTTCCGCTGTGCTGGCGCCGCTGGGGCAGGACGCGCGACGAGATCTGGTCTCCACCTTGCGCAAGGCTGAGCACTTGCTCGGTGGTGAGAGTGCCGTCGGAAACCCGGTGCCGGTGATCCGGCCGCATCGGGTCGGCGAGCTGTCCTGGGCGCTTGCCCGGCAAGCCATGCTTTATGAGCAGGAATACGGTTGGGACGGCGGTTTTGAGCTGACGCTGCTGAAAATCGGACGCGAGTTTCTCGAGCGCTACAATCCGGACGATGATTGTCTCTGGATCGCAGAGGTGGATGATCGGGTCGCCGGATCAGCGGCTGTGGTGCGCGACGGGCCGGAAACGGCGCGTCTCAGGATCGTCTATGTCGAGCCGGCCGCACGCGGGCTGGGACTCGGGCACAAGCTTGTCGGAGCCTGTATCGACTTTGCCCGTTCGCGCGGTTATCGGGAGATGGTGCTCTCGACCTACAGCATGCTGACCGCAGCCCGCCGGGTCTATGAGGTGGCCGGGTTCACGCTTTATGCAGAAGAAGACGAACAGGTCTATGGCCAGTCCCTGACAGCTCAGCATTGGCGCCGCGATCTAGCATAGATCAGTGCGTGGAATAGGGCTACCGACGAGGGGGAGTTTCTAGCAGAATCAGTGTTCAGGCACGGAATACCAGACCCGTTGCCAATCCTTTGCAGCGGGCTTTCCGGATGTCTGAATACACGCCTCTACTTCTCGCGCTGTTCGCGGCGTTCCTGTTTGCCATCGGCGGGCAGTTGCAGAATCTTGGCGTGAAAACGGTCGACTCCCGGACCGGCACCGCGATTTCGATCAGCACCTCAGCCTTGATGTGCTGGTGCGCCGCGCCGTTCTTCATGGACTGGTCTGCATGGGCGCATCCGGCGGTACTGATTTTCATGGCTGTCGGCATCTTCCGGCCGGCACTTTCCGCGAACTTTTCGGTCGTCGGGATCCGCTATCTCGGCCCGACCCTGTCATCCACCCTGTCGTCGACATCACCGTTGTTCGGTCTCGCCCTCGGTATTCTCGTTCTTGGTGAGGTGCTGACCTGGCAAACTGCGCTTGGCACGGTTGGCATCGTTGTGGCCGTCGTCATGCTGTCCCGCCGGGGTAAAATGACGGAGGTTTCCTGGCCGGTCTGGGCGCTGTTGTTCCCGGTCGCCGCCGCGGCGATCCGTTCGGCCGCGCATGTGCTTTCCAAGGTGGGTATGGAATTCATTCCCGATCCCTATTTCGCCACGGTCGTCGGCTTTACCGTTTCGGCGGTTGTCGCAACGGGGGCCCGGTTCGTGAAGAAGGCCGATGTGCCTTTCACCTGGAACGCGTCGGGCCCGCGCTGGTTTGCGCTGGCGGGGCTGACCTTCGGAAGCGCGGTTGTCTGCCTCAACCAAGCGCTGCTGATTGGTAAAGTCGTGACGGTGGTGCCGATCATTGCCGCTTCGCCGATCTTCAGCATGATGCTGAGCCTGATCGTCTTCCGGCGCGAAGTTCTGACGCTGCGGATTGCTGCTGCGGTGCTGGTGGTCTGTGGCTCTGTGATCCTGATTGCACTGAACCGCTAACGGTTGGGGCTAGATCGGTACAGCTACCTCACCGTTCATCAGCAGGCGTGCCGTGCGCACGACCGTGACGGAGCGGACCGAGGGGCCGTCATTCGCGGTCACGTCCGCGCCGACCGGCAGGATGCCCGATGGATTGGCGAGGCGAACATCCCCGTCCGGTATCTTCGTCAGTGCCGCGGGAACGGTACCGGACAATCGGCAGGCGACGCCGGTGCACATGGCGCCGGTCAGGGGCAAAACCCGGTGGACATTCTCCATGGACAGCATCCGGACGGCCAGGTCGGCCATCTCCGGATCGATCATGTTACCGGCGAGGTCGCGGGCAGCTTGCGGCGCGCCGACGATGGCGATCTTGGGAACGGCGGCGGGCGCGGATGCTTCGTCCTCGGCCAGCCCCATCATGACGGCAGCCTTGCGCCTTAATTCATCAAGCAGGTCCATCAGCGCCCGGTCGGCTTCGAGTTCCGCGATGGACTCATTCGCGGTGCGGCCGACAGCTGCTGCGTCGATGAAGACTGACGGGTTTCCGACATCCATCAGCGTCGCATCGAAACTCCGGCCGTCGTTGGTCCTGATTTGGTCCGTCAGGTTGCCGGTCGGAAGCAGGCTGCCGGTTCCAGCGCCTGCGGGATCGAGGAATTCGAGCCGGATCGGGGCGCCTGTGCCGGCGACACCGGGGATGGCGAAAGCGCCGGTTTCGGTCGCAAGACCGTCCTCGACGGCGAAATGGGCAATCAGGATCTTGTCGGTGTTGGTGTTGTAGACACGGACGGAGCGCTGGCCGTCGGCGAGCCGGATCAGGCCGCGTTCCAGCGCGAAGGGCCCGACGGCGGAAGACAGGTTTCCACAGTTCGAGCTGTAATCCACCAGCGGATTGCCAACGGCCACCTGTCCGAAGGTAAAATCGAGATCGGCATCGTCCCGATCGCTTGGCGAGATCACGGCTACTTTCGACACGGACGAAACCCCGCCGCCCATGCCGTTGAGCTGGCGCCCATAGGGATCGGGGCTGCCGATGACGGACAGAAACAGGGGATCCCAGAAGGATCGGTCCGGCGGCAGATCTTCCAGTGAGAAGAACACCCCCTTGCTGGAGCCACCTCGAATGAAACAGGCAGGGATGCGGAGGCTTGTCATGAACTAGTTAACGCTCGTTCGCTGGAATGGCGGCTTTCGGCGGGAAGGAGAGGGTGACCGCGGTGCCTTCTCCGAGGGTGCTTGTGATGTTGATGGAGCCGCCCATGGCTTCCGTCAGCCGTTTCGAGACATGAAGCCCGATGCCGAGCCCGCCGGCGGTGACGTTGCGGTCGGTCTCCGAGCGAACATAGAGATCGAATATGTTCTCCAGAACCGATGGTGCGATACCCGTGCCGGTATCGGAAACCTGCACCTTCATGCCGGTGGAGTCCTTGCTCAGGGCAAGGCTGATGGTGCCGCCGGAATCCGTGAACTTGATAGCGTTACTGAGAAGGTTAAGCACCACTTGCCGCAACCGTTGCGGATCGACCGGATGCGCGACCGGCCCTTGTGGCAGAAGGAGTCGCATTTTAAGGCTTTGCGAGCGGGACTTCGGTTCTATGACCGCCTGGCACTCTTCCAGAATTTCCTTGATGTCCGAGGGCTCGAGCTTGAGACGGAGGCTGTTGTCCTCGATCAGCGACAGATCGATCAACTCGTTGATCAGGTCAAGCAGGTGGCGTGCGGAAACGCCGATGGTCTGGACATAGTCCGCATATTTCTCATGTGGCAGCGGGCCCAGCGTTTCATGCTGGATCATCTCGGAAAAACCGATGATCGCGTTCAGTGGCGTGCGCAACTCATGGCTCATGGTGCCGAGGAACCGGCTCTTGGCGACGTTGGCGGCATCAGCCTCGTCCGCCGCTTCGGTCAGGGCCTTCTCGATTTCGACATGGCGGGATCCGTCCCGCATGCTTGCCGTGAACATGACGCCAACCGTCGTCGGCACCAGCATCATCGACAGTTCGATCGGAATCAGCGCGCCGTTGCGCTTGCGGGCAAAAACCTCTCGCCGCATTGTCTGCGCCGGCTCTGCCGCCTGGGACAGAAAGGTCTGACGTACCGAGCGGTGCGCGGAACGATCCGCATCGGGATAGAGAATTTCCACCGGCTGGCCGATAAGCTCGGACGCGTTGTAATCGAGTAGTTGGCTCAATAGCCGGTTCGCGCCGCGAATGATGCCCTCGGCATCGAAAACGACAAGGGGATCCGGCACTGCGTCGATCGGAATCGGCAGATCGGTTTGGCTCACGCCGCCCACATAGCCGGCGAACGGCTGTTCTGAGTCCTTTTCCAAGTCTCCTAGGCCCCGGAGGGTCGGATGAGGCAATGTGGTCGTTCCCGGATGATTTATCTGAACAAAATCGGCCATGCCCTCCCCCATTTTGAGCATGGTACCGACAGCTAATTCTTCGCCGCCACATCACAAGACTAAGTGTAATTGGTTGGCGGCGCTACATGATTTAGTGGTGGGTTTAGTGAAATTTTATCTAGTTTGGGGTGGCAATTACCTAAGCTATTGCTTTATTGGAACGGACGGTCGCCAGCGAGTGTGATCCGGTGCATAAGACGCCTATATCCATGATAATCGTTCACTGGATAGTGCATCGCCGCACGGTTGTCCCAGAAGGCGACAGCGCCCTCCGACCAGCGGAACCGGCAGGTGAATTCGGGCTGGATCTGGTGCTCGAACAGGAACTCCAGAATGGGAGCGCTTTCCTCTTCGGTCATGCCCTCGAACCGGACCGTATGGGCGACATTTACATAGAGTGCTTTTCGCCCGGTCTCGGGGTGCGTCCGGATCACCGGATGACATGATTCGAACTCGTCTCCCGTCAGTCCTGCCGAGGCGCGGTCCATCATGTGCGTTCGCGTTCTTTGCACCTTGCGTTTGCCTGAAATGTTGATGGCTTTCAAAGGGGCGAGCAGCGCTTTCATGCCGTCGGACAAGGTTTCATAGGCCAGATACTGGTTGGCGAAGAGGGTATCGCCGCCGAAGGGCGGAAGTTCCCGCGCATAGAGCATCGTGCCCATCGGCGGGTTCTCCTGGTAGACCGTGTCCGAGTGCCAGACCCCGCCGAAATTGAACTGATCGTCTTCTTTTTTCAGGATCGGTGTGATCTCTGGGAAATCGTCCAGGCCTTTCGCGAAGGGATAGATCAATGGCTCTCCGAAGCGGCGGGCGAAGCGGAGTTGCTGTTCCGGGCTCAATGTCTGGGCCGGAAGGAAAATCACCAGGTGATCGAGCAGGGCCTTGCGGACGGCTGCGACGGTGACCTCATCAAGCTCCCGAGATGCATCCACGCCATGAATTTCCGCACCCATGGCGCCGGCGATCGGTCTGATGTCGAGCGTCTGCTCCGCCAGTCTGGACTGAGCCATCTCTTCCTCCCGTGTGATTGTTTTTTTGCGTTACTGCAATTTAATCTCACGGTGCCGGCCTGCGACAAGGGGCCTATTCAACCATTCGGAGGTTCCGAACGGGCGTCAGTCCGAGCCCTGGTTCCGGGCCATTGCGCACACTTCCCCGGGGCTGTGCCCTGCGGCACGCAAATCCCGTATGGCGATGGACTGGTGCCGCTTGGCGAGCCGTTTGCCGTCTTCGTCCCGCAGTAACCCGTGATGCTGGTAGTCGGGTGTGGGCAGGTCGAGCAGGGCCTGCAGCAGCCGGTGAATGTGGGTCGCGTCCAGCAGATCCTCGGCCCGGGTGACCAGCGTGATGCCCTGCAGCGCGTCGTCCAGCGTCACCGCGAGATGATAGCTCGTCGGAATATCCCGGCGGGCAAGCACCACATCGCCGAACATTTCCGGGCGGGCCTGTTGCACGCCCCGCTTCCTGTCCGTCCAGACGAGCGGGCCAGTCCGTTCAAGCGCATGCGCCATCCGCAAGCGAAGAGCGAAGGGCGCACCCGCCTCGAAGCGCCGCTGGCGTTCGGCTTCGGTGAGCAGCTTGTCGGTGTCCGTGGGAGCCTCCGTCGGAGCGCCGTGCGGCGCCGAGAGCGTCTCGTTCAACTCGCGTCGTGACAGAAAGCAACGATAGAGCAGCCCCATCTCTTCCAATCGGTCGAGGGCCGTCTGGTAAAACCCGAAATGTTCTGACTGGCGGCGCACCGGCTCCGGCCAGGACAGGCCGAGCCAGCGGAGATCCTCGAGGTTTGCCGCTTCATGTTCCGGACGGCAACGGGTGATGTCTATGTCCTCGATCCGCAAAAGGAAGGTGCCGCCTTCGCGTGCAGCGAGATCCGCCGCGAACAGGGCCGAATAGGCATGACCCAGATGCAGGTCGCCTGTCGGAGAGGGCGCGAAACGGGTGACAGTTCCCGTCGGCGATGGCGAAATGGATGGAACGGACAGAGTGTGTCTCCAAAACTTGGCGAGGAGCCATTCCTGATATAGGTAGCGTAGCAGGTGAGGGAGCGAAACCGGTCTCCCGCGACGGAGCATGGGAGACTGAGATGACCGAACTTGATGGGCCGCGTATGGTGGCTGCGAGCGGAGAGGCCCCGACGGCACTGGTGGTGTTGTTGCATGGACTTGGCGCCGACGGTAACGACCTGATCGGCCTCGCGCCGGTCTGGGCGCTGCATTTGCCGCATGTCGAGTTCGTCTCGCCGAACGCACCGTACCCCTGCGACATGGCACCGTTCGGCCGGCAATGGTTCAGTCTGCAGGTGCGGACGGAAGAGGTGATGCTTGAAGGCGTGCGGCAGGCCGCACCGATCCTGGAGAATTTCCTGGCCGGTGAGCTGGCCCGGACCGGGCTCGGTTGGGACCGTCTGGCGCTGGTCGGGTTTTCCCAGGGAACCATGATGTCCCTGCACCTGGCACCCCGCCTGAAACAGGCACCCGCCGGTGTGGTCGGCTATTCCGGTGCTCTTGTCGCAGGTGGGTTGCTGGCTGACGAAGGTGTTGGAAAGCCGCCTGTCTCGCTGATCCACGGATTGGCCGATGAGATTGTACCGCATGCGGCAATGCCGGCCGCGGAGGCGGCATTGCAGGCGGTCGGTATCGAGGTCGAATCGCTCTCCCGGCCCGGTCTCGGCCATGGCATCGACGAGGAAGGGCTTGCCCGGGGACTTGCCTTCCTGCAGCGGGTACTACCTCAATAACGACAGGCGACAAGGCTTTCCCGCGATCCGGGAAGAGGCCGGAAAATTCGCCGGTGACAAGTTCGAAAAACCGTAACAATATATTGATATCAAGCGGGTGCTCTTGAAGCACAAGACGTTGGAAACTGAGGTCGACGAGAAATGAACATCGTTATACCCCACAACATATTGTGGCCGGGCTTGGCGCGCCCCCGTCAGTTTCCTAGTCGGTAATCCCTCGGCAGGACGGAGAGAAACGCGTGAACGCCCTATCAGCTGCTCATCCCTCTCCGGCCCTTGTCCTGAACGCTGATTTCAGACCGCTCAGCTACTTCCCTCTGTCTCTCTGGTCCTGGCAGGACGTCGTCAAGGCGGTGTTCCTGGACCGGGTTAATATCCTCTCCGAGTACGATCACGTGGTGCGCTCGCCGAGCTTCGAGATGAAGCTGCCGAGCGTGATAGCGCTGAAGGAGTTCGTTCCCCAGTCCAGGCGCCCGGCCTTCACCCGGTTCAATGTGTTCTTGCGGGACCGGTTCAGCTGCCAGTATTGCGACACAAGGTTCCCGACCCAGGAACTGACCTTCGATCACGTGATCCCGCGTTCTCGCGGCGGTAGGACCAGTTGGGAAAACGTCGTGACGGCCTGCGGTGCCTGTAATCTGCACAAGGGCAACAAGATGCCGACGCCGCGCGGCTATATGCCGATCGTGAAGCCGGTGCAGCCGTCGACTTATTTGCTACAGGAAAACGGCCGGGCCTTCCCGCCAAACTATCTGCATGAAAGCTGGCGCGATTATCTCTATTGGGATAGCGAGCTGGATCAGGACGAGTTCGAAAACCGCCCGGGTTTCTGATCGTCGGTCCGGGATCTAGCCGAGCCAGCCTGCAAGATCGCCCAAACCCCACCCCACAAGCGCACCGAGCAGCACAACCAGCCACGGCGGCAGTTTCCAGCCCGTCAGCGCGAGATAGGCTGCCGCGACGAGTGCGAAGTCTGCCGGCGATGTAACGGCACCGGTGAAAATCGGATCGTAAAGCGCCGCCAGGATCAGGCCGACAACAGCGGCATTGACGCCGCGCAGGGCCGCATGCGCCTTGCTGTTGCCTCTCAGTTTTGCCCAGAAGGGAAGGGCGGCGGGGACCAGCAGGAAGCTGGAGAAGAAGATTGCGAGCAGCGCAGCTCCGGCATAGGCGATCTCGCTGCCGGGCGGGGCGATAACGGCGCCGAGATAGGCGGCAAAGGTGAAGAGCGGCCCCGGCACAGCCTGCGCCATGCCATAGCCTGCCAGAAATGCATCGTTGCCGATAATGCCCGGCGGTACGATTTCGGCCTGCAGCATCGGCAGGACGATATGGCCGCCACCGAAAACAAGCGCGCCGACCCGGTAGAAAATGTCTGTGAGCTGGAGCAGCGGATGTCCTGATTGTGCGGCCAGTAACGGCAGACCGACAAGCAGTGCGGCGAATATTGCGAACAGCGTCAACGCGGTCTTCGTGCCGATCCCCGGTTTCATGGCGGTCCCGGCCGGCGGGCCATCACCGGATTTTGGCAACAGCAACCCGGCAATGGCGCCGACAAGGATCACAAGCAACTGGCCATAGGCCGGGGCCGCCATGAGCATGAAGGCGGCGGCACAGACGGCGAGGGTCGCGCGGGGTGCATCGGGGCAGAGCGAGCGTCCCATCTGCAATGCGGCCTGCGCCACCACGGCGACGGCAACCAGTTTCAAACCGTGCAGCCAGCCCTGGCCTTCCGCTCCACCCGCGACAGTGACGCCATAGGCGAAAGCAATCAGCAGAGCGGCCGACGGCAGGGTAAAGCCGATCCAGGCGGCCAGCGCACCGGGGACACCGCCGCGCAGCAGGCCAATTGCGAAACCGACCTGACTGCTGGCAGGGCCGGGCAGAAACTGGCAGAGCGCCACCAACTCCGAATAGGCCCCGTCATCGAACCATTTGCGGCGTTCGACGAACTCGGTACGGAAATAGCCGATATGGGCGACCGGCCCGCCGAAGCTGGTGCAGCCAAGCTTCAGGAAAATAATCAGAATGTCGAACCAGGATGTGCGTTCTGCCGTTGGAACGCTTGCACCAGTTTTCATGATCAGGTCCGGCGCGGCAGGCTGAGTAAGATGGCAACGCAGCCAGCGATGGCGGAAAGCAGGAAGTTGTACCCGGCCATCGAAATGCCGAACATTTCCCAGGCAATGTCCGTGCAGCGGACGATCGGCTGGTTCATGAGCTGCGCCTTCAACGCTTCCAGACTGTCCGGCATTGAGGTCGCGCCGCATTCGGCTGTGCCTTCCCACCAGAGATACTCGACACCGACATGGAAAAATCCGATCCCGGCGCTTGTGAGCAGGGCCAGGCCTCCCAGTACGCAGAGCCACTGTGAGACTTTTGGGATGCGGTTAACGAAAGCGAGGGCCAGAAGGCCGAGAACGATAGCGGCCGCGTGCGGATAGCGCTGATAGAGGCAGAGGACGCAGGGGGCGAGGCCGCCGACATACTGGAAGGCAAACGCGCCACCGAGCATGGATGAGGCGAAAGCGGCGAGTCCGGCTGGAACCAGCCAAGCCGGAAAGGGTCCGATCAAGGGTCTCACAGTCCCGGTCTCCATGGCCACATTCCCGGCTGTTCGGCGGATGGTCCCGTCGGTTCTATCGCCCCTGCGGCAGAGGTCAAGTCCTGTCAGCGTTATCTTATGGTTACGCTGTTTTCCCGGCCCGCATGGCCGCCCGCAGGTAGCAGAAAAACCCAATGATCGAGGTGCCGACGACGACTTCGAGTGCGAAGTCGTAGCCGCCGATCTCCCAGAACAGTGAGCCGAGGAACGGTGCGGCGGCGAAACAGGCGAGATAGGGCAGCGCCATGGCGCCGGCGATGGACCCGAAATTCATCTCGCCCATGATCTCCCGGGTGACGACCGGTTTCATGATGCTCGTCAGCCCGTAGCCGCTGCCCTGCAGGAAGACGAACCCGACAAGCAGGATCGGCCAGGACCCGGCGCCGATCAGCAGAACGCAGGCAACGGAAACGGCGAGGAAGCAGTAACACATGGCAACGAAGTTCGAGATGTAGCGCTCGACCGCCATCATTACCACCCGGCCGAGCACCTGCATCGGGCCGATCATTGATGCGGCCGCGACGGCGATGGCGGCATCGACACCCCGTTCCTTCAGCAGTGGCAGCAGGTGGTTGATGACCACGCCATGGGAAATCGCCATCAGGGAGAAGCCGATGGCGAGGAGCCAGAAGGTCGGGTTGGCGAGGAAAGCTGATTTCTTCGGCTGTACGGCAGCGTGTGCGCCGGAGCTCGCTGCTGGCGGGGGCACATGGGTCGTTCTGGTGCGTTCCAGCTCGCGCGTCCCTGCGATCATCAGCGGCAGTGCGACAAGGCAGACGGCGGCGCCCGCAACCTGAACCGCGAGGTGCCAGTCAGCGTAAGCGACAAGGGCATGCGCGCTTGGAAAGGACACGGTGCCGGCAAACCCGGCCGCCAGCGTGATGAGTGTAATACCGCGCTTCGCGGAGATGCCCCGGGTCCGGGTGACCAGCATGAAGCAGGGCTCGTAAAGGCAGGCGGACATGGCCATGCCGAGCCCGCACCAGACGGCGTAGAAGACGGGCAGACTGTCGACCAGGGAGAGCAGGGCGATCAGGATGCCGCCGATCAGCGTTCCGCCGCTGAGAACCGCAGCCCCATGTCCCCGGTCGACCAGATTGCCAACGATGGGAGAGCAGAGCGCGCTCATGGCGATGGAGGCGGTGAAGGCGCCGGTCAGCTCTGTCTTCGACCAGCCGAGATCGGCCTCCCAATGCACAAGCAGGGCCGGGAAGATGTAATAGAGACCGGCCCAGACAATGGTTTCCGCGACGGCGAGCAGAGCTATGGGTTTGTCGAGGCGCATGCGGTTACCGGTTTTCCATAGTGTGGCTATTTGTCAGGAGACGGTGCCGGAGGCCACCGGATTGCGGTCCGGTCCGTGATGTACCGCCCATTCCATGCCAGCCGCGCCGAAAGTGCATGAGAAGGTCGCGAGCGTGTAGCTGTCGCTCGCATCATGCTCTCCGCGGCACAGGATCGGGAATTCCTGGACCGTGCGGTCGAACAGGATTGTCAGAGCATCGCGCTCTCCGGCGAGCAGCATTGCGTCCGCGCGGGTCTGCCGCTGCCGGGAGGAATCCGAGACGGTTTGGTCGATCGTCGCGAGAGCGGGGCGGACCAGATGGTTGGCGTGAGCATGCGGCGCAGTCACTTCCAGAGCGACCATCCCGCTTGCCGGGGCTTCGACTGAAATCATCCGTCCGCTGCCGTCCGCGAAATTGTGGTGGAAACCGGAGGCCCGGTCGTCGCGTCCGACGATTTCCAGCACCTGCTCAAGTGTCGTGGCGGACAACACCGCGCGGGTGATGACATGCCGGGGGATGCCGACGGTCAGGTCATGCGGGCGGATATTGTTGATGGTCTGGACGATGCCCGCCGCGTTCCAGCCAAAGGCGTGACCCGGCAGCATGCCCGGGTAGCAGTAAGCGGAGAAAGCGGGGCCGGTCTCGGGCTCGAAATGGGCAATGAAACCCTGTCCCGCCAGTTCCGGCGCACCATCCTCGTTGTGGGCGAGGGTCGCTGGACGATCGCCTTCCGGTGGCAGCATCAAACTGGTGCAGGCATCCTCGTCGCTGCGCACCAGATCCCGAAGGTCGCCCCGGCAATTCCAGAGAAAGACGCTCTCGAATGGCTGGGCCGCTCCGTCCGCGATGCCTTCTATTTCCCGGACATATTCCGGAAAGGCGTTTCGGGCGGCGGCTTCGAGGCCTTTCAGACGCTTCGAGCCGAGCCATGGTTCAAGCGCCCGGAATTGCGGTGTGGCGAAGGATGCCTCGGCGATGGCTGTTGCCGCTTGTTTTCCAAGGCCGTATCCGAGCTCATAGGCGGAGCCGCGAAGGGAGATCTGGTCCATTGCGATGGTCTTTTCAGTCTGTCGTTTCTTGTGCTTCGCGCCAGGCATCTTACGGCGACGTGAAGAAGGATGAGGGCGCGGGACATTGCCGCGAGGCAATACCATACGCACATTGTCTCCTGAATCCAGCGGTGCTGACGCGAATGCTTGAACGGAGTGTGCGGACATGAGTTTTCTGACGCGGGTTGCTGCGCTGCTTGTCGTTGTGGCTGTCTGGATTATGCCGGCCGGCGCGGCGCCGAAAGCCGCGCTGTGGGATGTCTGGGCGGCGCATGATCCGGCCAGCGCTATCACTATGGATCATGCGGGTTGGGATCGGTTTCTTGGACAATATGTCCGGCCCGGAAGCGACGGTGTGAACCGCGTCGCCTACGACGAGGTCACGACGGCGGACCGGAAGGCGCTTGACGGTTATATCGATGCTCTCGCCGCGGTGCCTGTGCGATCCCTCTCACAGGCCGAACAACTGCCGCTCTGGGTCAATCTCTACAACGCGCTGACCGTTCGCGTGGTGCTTGAGCATTACCCGGTTGCCTCGATCCGTGACATCGACATATCACCCGGTTTTTTCGCCGACGGGCCGTGGGGGAAGAAGTTGGTCACGGTGGAAGGCGAAGCGGTCTCGCTCGACGATATCGAGCACCGCATCCTGCGCCCCATCTGGAGCGATCCGCGCATCCACTATGCGGTGAACTGCGCTTCTCTCGGCTGCCCGAACCTGCATACGCGCGCCATGACGGCGGAGAATGCGGAAGCTTTCCTGGAGGAAGCGGCAATCGCTTTCATCAACCATCCGCGTGGCGCCCGGATTGAAGACGGGAAGCTTTATGTCTCCAGTATCTACGACTGGTTCGACGTTGATTTCGGAGGGAACGACGCTGGTGTCATCGCGCATCTGAAAGCGTATGCGCAGGGGGAACTTGCCGGGGCGTTGACCGGGATTTCGCGGATCGCGGATGACAGCTACGACTGGCGCCTGAACGGAACGGTATCGCCCTGACGGCTCAAACCCGCCATCGCAGCAACGCTTTTTCCGCCCGGCCGATGATCCAGGACACGGTAAGGCCGATTGTCGAGAGAATGGCGACACCGGCGATGAGCTGGTCCATCGCCATCAGGCTGCCGGCCATCAGGATATAAGCCCCGACACCGAATTCCGCGCCGATCATCTCGGCCGCCACCAGAAGCACGATGGCGATGGCGGCGGAAATCCGGAAGCCCGGCAGGATTGCGGGCAAAGCGCCGGGCAGAATGATCTTGCGGACGATGGAGACCCAGGACAGCCCGAAGGACTGGCCCATGCGAATAAGGCCCCGGTCGACATTATCCACCCCGCCATAGGTCGCGACCACGGTCGGGAAGAAAGTGCCGAACAGGATCGTGGCGACCTTCGAGCCCTCGCCGATGCCGAACCAGATGATGAAGAGCGGCAGCAGCGCGATTTTCGGTATCGGGAAGATCGCGGCCACCAGCGGCACCATTCCGGCCCGGGCGAGGGAGAACAGCCCGATCGCGAAGCCAACCGTGATGCCGAGAATGGTTCCCGCGGTCCAGCCGATCACCAGACGCGAGAGCGAGGCGCCGAGATGCGTCCAGAGCAAGCCGCTGTCGACCAGTTCCATGAAGGCCGTGGCAGCCTCGCTCGGGGCGGGCAGGACAAGCGGATGAATGATGCCGGTCCGGCAGCCGGTCTCCCAGACGGCGATCAGGACCACCATGACGGCAAGACCGATCAAAGCGCGTGGGCGCGGGTTGAAGCCGCCACCCCGGAACGGAACGGGTTGAGAAGTGGGGTTCTCAGGCATCGATCAGCTCCATGTCGGCGGCAGCGGCTTCGTCCCGGATCAGGGACCAGAGCTGTTCCTGCTTTGAAGCGAGCTCGCCCACGCGGTCGGCACGTTCGGCAAGCGGCATGTCGATGGAGACAACCTCCCGGATACGTCCCGGGCGGCGGGACAGCACCACGATCTTGTGACCGAGCCGGACCGCTTCGTTCAGGTTGTGGGTGACATAGACAGCGGTGAATGGCGTCTTCGACCAGAGGCCGACGAGATCGTCCATCAGCAGCTCGCGGGTCTGACTGTCCAGAGCCGAGAGCGGCTCGTCCATCAGCAGGACCGCAGGGCGGACGGCGAGGGCACGGGCGATGGCCACACGCTGCTTCATGCCACCGGAAAGCTGGCGGGGCAGAGCGGTCTTGAAGTCGGAGAGCTTGGTGCGGGCCAGCACGTCATCGATGATGGCGTCGGTCTTTGCCTTGCCGAGCCCGTGATCTTCGAGAGCGAGGGAGATGTTTCCTGCGACACTGCGCCAGGGCAGCAGGGCGAAATCCTGGAATATATAGGTCAGCGGGTTGAGGCTGTCGGCCGGTGGGGCGCCATGCTCAAGTACCGCGCCTTCGTCCGGGCGTTCCAGGCCGCCGATCAGGCGCAACAGGGTCGATTTCCCGCAGCCGGAAGGTCCTACGATACAGACGATTTCACCGGCGGGGATTTCGAGGTCGATATCGCTCAGAACCGGCATACTGCCATAGCGATGATTGATGCCGTTCAATATCAGCTGCATGGGAAGGCTCGCAGGTTCCGGCAGGGCCCGGCTTTGGCGGCCGGGCCCCCCATATGAATAGATATCGGATCAGTAGGTTTCGACGAATTGCGTATCGACCAGCGTGTCGATCGAGATGTCCTTGCCGACCAGACCTTCGCTCTGGAACCAGGCGAGCTGCTTCTTCACATTGGTCAGGTTCAGCTTCAGACCCGGCTGCAACCGCATGGCGCCGTTCTTGATCGACGGCGCGGCTTTTTCGTAGGGCCGGCTGGTATAGACATATTTGTGGATCAGCTTGGTCATCTCTTCGATGGCCGCATCGCCTTTTGTCTTGTCGACCATGACGGCGTTGAAGTCGGCCGATCCCTTGGCGTAGGCAGCGACGAACTTCTTCACCAGCTCCGGACGCTCGGCGGCGTTCTTGGCAGAGGTGAAGGCGGTGGTCACCTGATAGTCGTCATAATCGTTGATCCAGCCGATGATCTTCGCGGCGCCGCCTTTTTGCAGTGGCTTGGCGATGTGCGGCACGATGATCATGGCATCGACCTGACCGGACTTCAGCGCGCCGATGATGGCGCCGACCTTCTGCAGCGGCTTCAGGGAAATCTTCGAGACGTCGAAACCTTCCTTCGCCGCGACCTGGGAGGCCATGTAGTGGAAGGAGGAGCCGGTCTGGGTGATGCCGAGGCTGTGGCCCGCGAGCTTGTCCGGGCTGGTCAGGCCGGCCTCAAAAGCGGCGGTGCCGGCGAGGATGGCGGAGCCGTCGATGCCTTTTTCTTCCTGCAGCACGCCGCCGATCACTTTCACCGCACCCTTGTCGGCGAGGTTGACCAGACCGCCGGTGATCGAGGTCACGCCGAAATCGACGTCGCCCGAGGCAATCGCGACGGCCATCGGCTGGGCTGCCTGGAAGTATTTGAACTCGACTTCGAGACCCTGCTCGGTGAAGTAGCCTTTCTCGAAGGCTACAAAGCCACCCGAGTGCGAGGTGAAGCGGAGCGCCCCGACGGTGATCTTGTCGGCGGCAACGGCCGTTCCGAACGTCCCGGCCATAATGCCGAGTGCGGTGACGCCCGCCATCATGGCGCGGCGCGAGAAGAGATGCTTCATCTCTGATCCTCCCGAGTTTCTTTTGAATAGCAGCGCAAAACCGCCAGGTGACACGGGCTTTCTCTTAGTCGGTTCGGCTCCATGAGGAAACCAAATTGCGCAACCGGTTAAGCTTGCGCAATGATAGGGCCAATTAACCAACCCTCGGAAACGCCCTTCCCACCCTTGGAAATACCCTTCAATGACCAGCTTTGATTATGTGATCGTCGGCGCCGGCTCTGCCGGTTGTGTGCTCGCGAACCGGCTCAGTGCGGATCCGTCCGTCACCGTGTGCCTGCTCGAAGCAGGGCCGCCGGACTATCATCCGATGATCCATATCCCTGCCGGTTTCATGAAGACTCTGGTCGATCCCTCGGTGAACTGGCTTTACGAGAGCGAGCCGAGCTACTGGACCGGCGGCCGCTCCATCGCCGCGCCGCGCGGTAAGACTCTCGGTGGCTCCAGTTCCATCAACGGGCATATCTACAATCGCGGCCAGCGGCTCGATTTTGACGGCTGGGCCCAGCGCGGCAATCGGGGCTGGGGTTATGCCGACGTACTGCCCTATTTCAAGCGGACCGAGCATCGTATCGGCGAGGGCGAAGATACGTTCCGCGGCCGCGAGGGCAATATGGCGGTGACCGATATCGACTGGCAGCACCCGCTCTGCGATGCTTTCATCAAGGGCGCCGAAAGCATCGGTATCCCGCACAACAAGGATTACAACGGCAAGATCCAGGAAGGCGTATCCTACGCCCAGCGGACGATCTACGGCCGCCGTCGGATGAGCACAGCGCGGGGTTATCTGCGTCCGGCGATGAAGCGCAAGAACCTGACCGTGCGGACCAATGCGCATGCGACGAAAATCCTGTTCGAAGGCAAGAGCGCCAAAGGCATCCGCTATTCTGACGGTGGCCGGCACGGGATCGAGACGGAGGTTTTCGCACGGCGTGAGGTGATCCTGTCCGGCGGTGCGGTGAATTCGCCGCAACTGCTGCAACTCTCCGGCGTAGGCGATCCGGAACTGCTGCGCGGGCTCGGCATCGATGTGCAGCACGCGCTTCCCGGTGTTGGCGAGAACCTGCGCGACCATTACGCGCCGCGCTTCACCGCACGGGTCAAGAACTCGAACAGCATCAACGAGCTGGCGCGGGGGCCGAGGCTCTGGGGTGAGGTCTTCAAGTATTTTACCGGACAGAAGAGCATCCTCGGCCTCAGCCCAACACTCGTATACTGCTTCTGGCACTCGAACGAGGCGGCGCGGAACAGCGATCTGCAGTTCACCTTTACACCGGCCAGCTACAAGCACGGCGTACAGTCGAAGCTGGACGATCTGCCGGGCATGACCATCGCTTCCTGGCAGCAACGGCCAGAGAGCATCGGTTATATCCGCGCCCGAAATGCCGATCCGTTCGAGGCGCCGGCGATCCAGCCGAACTATCTGGCGGACGAGACCGACCGGCAGGTGCTGTTGTCGGGAATGAAGCTCGCCCGGCGCCTGTTGCAAACCGAACCTTTGCAGCCTTTCTTTGATGGTGAACTCTATCCAGGTCCGGGCGTGCAGACTGACGACGAGCTGCTGGCCGCCGCCCGCGAGCGGGGCACCACGACTTTCCATCTGATGGGCTCCTGCCGGATGGGCCCGGATAGCGACAAGACAGCCGTGGTCGACGATCAGCTTCGGGTTAGGGGAATGGCAAATCTCAGGGTTGTCGACGCGTCAATCATGCCGACCATGCCGTCTGCGAACCTGAATGCCTCGACCATGATGATCGGGGAAAAGGCTGCGGATCTGATCCTTGGTAATCCATCAGCAGAGCCCGTATCCCTTAAAGATTGAAGTGCCTAAATATTCCGCTCTATTGGTTGTGTTTTGCGGATTTACGGGCGTTTTGGGGATTCGATGTTAAACAAGAATTAATAAGTTCCGTGTTTTTCTGGTTTTCCGGATCATTCGGATTGTTGAACGCATACAACTTGTCTTAGTATTCACGGGAATTAACCATGGCGTTGGATTTTCACGGGGGCAGCATGAGCTCTTCAAAATCACGCAAGAATGTTTATGCGGGTCACCGGACCTCCATCATCCTTGAAGAAGACTTCTGGGAGGCGTTGGAAGAGTGTGCGCATGACCGTGAATTGTGCATCGATTCTATCGTGACAGACGCCGAGAAGGCGTTCCCCGAGATGAGCCGGACCGCTGCTGTCCGGATGTTCCTGCTGGAGCATTTCCGCACCAAAGCGGAAGACACCGACCCCATCCACTAAGCTGACCATATCCGAATGATCGGAGTGTGGCGCTCTGCGCCAGACCCGTTATCATTCCGGCATGACGATTTCTCCTCTCCTGGCTGACGCCAAATCCGCGCATCACGCGGGCGATCTGGAGCGTGCGATCACCGGTTACCGTTCCGTTCTTGAAGGCGGACCGGATGCGGCAACAAGCAACCTGCTCGCCATTGCGCTGGACGGAAGCGGCCGTGCCGACGAAGCGGAGTCGGTGCTGGCCCGTGCCCATGAGATGGAACCGGACCTGGCTGATCCGGCACTCAATCTTGCCCGCCTCAGACTGAGGCGCGGAGCGGTTGAAGAAGCCGTTCCGCCTCTTCGGAGGGCCGGGACAACGGGCAGTCAGGAAGCTCTGGCGCTCCTTTTCGAAGTTGCCTGTGCTGCCGGTCTGCATGCGGATGTTCTGAACACAGGCCGCCGGCTCCTGGCTGACGGAAGCCTGCAGGCGCAGCAGGCGGAACGGCTTGGCGAGATCGCATTCCGGACCGAAGCAGAAGATGCGCCGGCGATCCTGGAGAATGCCGTCAGGCGTTTCCCGGACTCGGCTCGCTTGCATCTCCTGATGGCTCATCATCTCGGTCGCCACGGCACGCATGACGCGGCGGTGACGGCGTTCCGACGGAGCCAGTGTCTCAATCCGGCAGACCTGGACGCTGTTTTCAATGCGGCTCGTATTCTCGATCTGTCCGGGCAGAACAGTGCTGCCAGCCGCGAGTGCAACCGGGCACTGGCAATTGCTCCCGGTTGGCCGGATGCCTTGCTTCTCTGTGCCCGTATCGAGGCTCTGCATGGAAGTCCGGCCCGGGCACGCGCCCTCGCGGCGCAGGCACTGGCCGCGCTTCCCACAAGTGCGAAAGCACATGCTGCCTTTGCCCTTGCCCGTTTCGCCGGGGGAGAGAAAGAGGCGGCCATTGCGGGCCACAGGCGCGCATTGCTGCTCGATCCGGCGGATGCGATGGAATGGAATGACCGGGGGGTGATGCTCAAGCAGGTCGGCACTGTCGACGATGCTGATCTTGCCTATGGGCGGGCCCGCACAGTTTCACCGGATCTGCTTCCTGCGATCAAAAACCACGCGGCGCTTCTGTTCGACATGACAGACATGGAGGCCGCCGCCGACGCCTACGATCATGCGCTCCGGATTGCACCGGACGATGCTGGCCTTGCGATGAAGCGGGCAATGACCTTCCCGACCATCCTGCGGTCCGAAGCTGAAATCGATGCCATACGGGCGGATATCGAGCGGCGGATGCTGGCGATCAAGCACTCCGGTATGGTGATGACGGATCCTCTTAAAGAAGTCGGTCGGCCGAATTTCTATCTTGCCTATCACGGCCGGAACGACCGCGGTCTGCAGACGTTGATTGCCGAGACCTATCTCGCGCTTTGTCCCGCTCTCGGTTTTGTTGCGCCGCATTGCCGGTCGCCGAAAGCGCGCTCCGGCGGCAAGTTGAAGATCGGCTTCCTGTCGAAATTTTTCTACGATCATTCGGTCAAGTTCATCAGCGAAGGCATCATCCGCAATCTCGATCCCGCGCTTTTCGAGGTGCATCTGATCAGCACCATGGAGCCGCAGGATGTAGATATCTTCCCGCCGGGCCAAGGGCCTGCCGGGTATACACGGATCGAGGAAGACCTTTTCCAGGCGCAGCAGGATATTGCGGCGCTGGAGCTGGATATCCTGGTGTTCGGCGATATCGGGATGGAGCCGCTCAGCTATTATCTCGGGTTCGCGCGATTTGCCCCTGTGCAATGCGTCATGCAGGGACATCCGGTCACGACCGGCCTGCCGCATATGGATTACTTCGTTTGCAGCGCCTTGCAGGAAATTGAGGGCGCGGAGGCGCATTACACGGAAATGCCGATCCGGGTGAAGGATATCCCGCTCTGCTATCCGGATTTGCCGGAGGTCCCGGACAAACGGCTTTCCTACTTCGGCCTGCCGGAGGACCGGACGCTCTATTTCTGCCCACAAACCCTGTTCAAGTTTCACCCGGATTTCGATTCGATCCTGAAAGGCATTCTGGAGGGCGATCCGGACGGCATGCTGGTGCTGCTGAAAGACCGGCAAGAGACCCGGAACCGTCAGCTCGAAGCACGCCTGTCGGAGACGCTTGGCGATCTGACGCAACGCATTCACTGGGTCGGCCGCCTGCCGAAACTCGATTATTACGCCTTGCTGAAACACAGCGCGGCGATGCTCGACACCACTCATTTCTGCGGGGGGAATACAACTATCCAGGCGCTTGGCCTCGGTATCCCACCGATCACCCTGCCGGCGGATTATGTGCGGGGCAGGATGACGATTGGCTGGCTGAAGGCCATCGATGTGATGGAGCTGGTTGCGGACACGCCGGATGATTACGTCCGTATCACGCTCGCTTGCGGCACCGACCCGGCATGGCGGGCCAAAGTCGTCGCGAAAATCGAGGCAAGAAAACACGAACTGTTCGAAAACCAGGCCTGCGTCCGGGAGCTGGAAGAGTTTTTCCCTGAAGCCTATGACGCTGCCTTGCGGGGAGAACGGCTACGTTGGATTTCCGGGCGCCATATGCCCTGAGACGGGGGCATTTAGACGAAATCTGGAACCTGATCCAATTGCGCGTCGGCCAGTGAGCCCCAGCCGAGAGCATGGGTGAAAAGATCGAGCCCGCGCGATCTAGCGTACTGATTGCCGTTCAGTCGTGCCTGATAGGACATGCTCCGGGCGAGAAAACGCTCCTTCATTTCCGATGTCCGGCTTTCCGTCCCGTTTTCGAGTCGTCCGATCATTTCCATCGTCGCCAGTTCTATGGCGCGACCTGAATTCTCCATCGGAGCGATTCCTGCGTCCTGATAGAATTGTGCGTCGGGCAGAGGTGTTGAATTGAGGGTGATCGGTAGGTCACGCTCCAGAATTTGCTGATAGGTGAGAGGTGCTGAAGCCCCGGTTTCGATGAGCGGTTTATAGAGGAACAGATCGCCCGGCAGATGATGACCGAAAATGGTCGGGATCAGGTTTGTCGTCAGGCTCGGCCGTCCGAAGGCGCGGACCAGACCTTCCGGTCCGGATTGGCAATTGATTGACAGGAAACACTGCCCGCAGAGGAAGACATCCATCCAGTCTTCGTGGTCATCCAGATGGGGCACGTCGAAGACAAGACCACTCCCGGTATTCAACAACGGGTCATCCTTGCTGCCAATGCGGAAAACCGGGAACCCCTGTTGTGTCAGCCATTCAATGGCGGGGAGGAAATTCTCCAGCGACGCTGTGCGCATCACACCTTCACGTCTGTTGACCGGGTTGGATACGTGCTCCACGTCCCGGACATGGAGAAGGATGAAACGGCGCCCGGCTTCAATGCCGAGCCGGTTTAGCCAATGCCAGCCGCGTTCCAGTAACTGCTCATCCATGGAAAGAAACGACGGCCCGTGGGTCCAGCGCTCCATTCCATAATCTCTATAAAACCGCAAAATATGTGCGGCATATAGATCGTATGGTCCTTTCTGTACGAGCCCCTGATTGAGCAGTGACGAATAGAGCACCAGCTTGTCGTTGGTCTCGATGATCGTGAATTGCTTCGCAAGCAGATCGAACAGACCCTGATTGATCCCGGCGTCACTTCTTGGCGGTGTGATCAGCACGATCTGCTCGTACATGCTTCCGAACATTGTCTTCAGATAATGAGGTTCCGGGCCCAGATGCCCGATATGCCGCGCGAGCGGAAGAGTGGCGACCAAACTGCGCGCGCCCTTTCGCAAATATGGCTGCACGAGGCCGCGCAACCTGTCATCGAATTGTGGAGAGGACAGAAGGGTCAGCAGGTCTGAAATGTCGGGGTTAGGCTCGTTAACGGCCATCATAGTCAATCAGGTCAGCTTCTTCCCCGGGCGCAAAGTCGATGTGGATATGATTGCCGTCATGATCGTGGATGTTCACCTGCTGAATTCCCATTTCCGGCAGCACGCCGCAGCGGTAGGCAACTTTCTGCTCCCGCAGATGCGCGAGGAAAGTCCCCAGCCCTTCCGCCGAAATCGCAAAATGTTCAAGCTGCGCGTCGGGGCGGTAGGGGGCAGGGTCGTCCTTTACGCCGACCAGATGCACCATCGCGGCGCCGTTGGCGTAAAGCCAGGCGCCGGGAAACGGGAAGGGCGGGCGCTCGCCGGGATGCATGTCCAGCACCCGGCCGTACCATGCGACCATCGCATCGAGATTCTGTGTCCGGAGGTTCACGTGATCGAGCGTCTTGAGCGCCATGGGCTTTCCTTTTTGTTCACGTTATGTTTCGATCCGGTAGGGCAATTCGGAAGAAGCTTACCTCATGGCCGACATCATACCCAATCGCGACGCGCGGCGTCTGTTTCTCCATTTGCACGCGCTGTCGGAGTCTCCCGGCCGGCCGTTCAGGCGAAAGGATCTGCCGGAGCTGATCCATCGCATCGGTTTCGTGCAGGTAGATAGCATCCGCACCGTGGAGCGGGCGCATCACCACATCCTGTTTTCCCGCGCGACCTCCTACAAGCCGGAATGGCTGCACCACCATATCGAGCGGGAGCGCACCCTGTTCGAGAACTGGACGCACGATGCCTCGGTGATCCCGGTCGAATTCTATCGGTACTGGAAGCCGAAATTCGCCCGCACGCGCGACCGGCTGATGAGCCGGGACTGGTGGCGGGAACGGCTTGGCGAGGATTACGAGGAAACCTGCGCCCGGATTCGCGCCCACATCATCGAGAACGGCCCTGTCCGGTCCCGTGACCTGACGGAAGGCGAGAGCCATCACGATGGCAGCGACGAGAACAAGGCCTGGTGGGGCTGGAAGCCGTCGAAATCCGCGCTCGAACATCTCTGGCGCACGGGAGAGCTGGCTGTCTCTGCCCGTGAAGGCTTTCAGAAGGTCTATGACATCGCCTCCAACGTGGTGCCTGCCGAACATTTCGAGCCGGTGGTGCATGACGAGGAATTCATCGACTGGGCCTGCCGGTCCGCCCTTGTGCGGCTTGGCTTTGCGACGCCGGGGGAGTTGGCCGCCTATTGGGATGCGATCTCTCCTGCGGAAGCGAAAGCCTGGGCCGAGCAGCAAACCGCAGAAACAGCCATTTCGGTCGAGGTCGAGAATGCGGACGGTACCCTGCGGCAGCATCTGGCCCGGCCCGAAGTCTTTCACCGGACGGCCGCCGCACCGACACCGCCCGGCCGTATCCGGTTCCTCAGTCCGTTCGACCCGGCACTGCGCGACCGCAAGCGCCTGCAACGCCTGTTCGGGTACGACTATCGGATCGAGGTTTTCGTGCCCGAGGCGAAACGGGAATACGGGTATTACGTCTTCCCGATGCTGGAAGGCGACAGGCTGGTTGGCCGGATCGACATGAAGGCCGATCGGCCTGCTGGCGTGCTCCGGGTGCGCAAGCACTGGCTAGAACCACGTCTCAGCCTTACCGCGCAGCGCAAGGCCCGGATGGAGGCAGAGCTGCTGCGGTGGCTGAAATATCTCGGGCTGGATCGGGCCGAAGGAGACGGCTTCGATGCCGCCCTTTAGCCTATGGTGGGATTGTCCCGGCGTTTCAGAACTGTTTTTGCCGTATCGATGAACGCCCGGAGCTTGGGGTTGTTTCCTGCCCGGTCCGGGAAATAAAGAAACAGGCCGGTTTCCTCGACAGAGGCTTCCGGCAAGATCTCGACAAGCCGTCCGTCTGCCAGTTCCGCCGCGATTTTCGGCTCGAACATGTAGATGATACCCAGCCCTTCCAGCGCGAAGTCGATCGCGACGTTCATGTCGTTCACGATCAGGTTGCCTGCGGAGGGGACAGCAATCTCTCCGCTGCCGCTCTCCAGTTCCCAATCGTAGAGTGCCCCGCCCGAATGCCTGTATGAGAGGCAGTTATGATCCGCCAGGTCCTTAATGGAAGCGGGCTGCCCGTGCTGCTCGATATAGGAGGGTGCTGCGGCCATGATGGTCCGGAAGGGAGGGGACAGGCGGAGGATCTTCATGTCCTGATCGATGGTGCCGCCGAGTCGAATGCCGGCATCGAAATTCTCCGCAACGATGTCGATCAGACGCTTGTCCGCCGAAACCTCAATTGTCAGGTCCGGGTATCGTTTTGTCATTTCCCTGATAACCGGCGTCACCACCATGTCGATAAAGGGCTGGGCAATGGTCAGGCGCAGCAACCCGGAAACCTGCCCCTGAGCCGACTTCAACCGCTCCAGCGCGTCGTCGATGCCGGTAATGGAGGGGCCGGTGGTATCGACGAGTAGCTGTCCCCAGTCGGTCAGTGAGACGCTGCGGGTGGTACGAGCGAAGAGCGGAAGGCCGAGCCGATCCTCAACCAGCCTGACGGAATGGCTGACTGCGGAAGCGCTCATGCCGAGCTCTTTGGCGGCAGCCGCGAAGCCGCCCCGGCGCGCAACGGCGAGGACGACGGGAAGGTGGGGGAGGATGTCTCTCTGCATTGCTGAAAAATATTGCACAATACATGCAGTTCAAGGGTGGATATCTTTTTCGCAAGAGGACCCATCTCTCTCCCAACGGCGACGAAAGCGGCGTGGGGATGCGCCGGCGAGCTTTCGCGCGTGTGGGAGAGCTGAAAAATGATCACACTTAATCTGAACGGCACCGAGCATCAGCTCGATGCCGACGCGGATACTCCACTGCTGTGGGCGATCCGCGACCATGCCGGTCTGACCGGAACGAAATTCGGTTGCGGCCTGGCACAATGCGGGGCCTGTACCGTGCATGTCGATGGGGCGCCGGTGCGCTCCTGTCAGACGTTCCTTGGCGATATCGAAGGGGCGAAAGTCACCACGATCGAAGGCGTCTCCGGCAAGGTGGCCGAGACGGTGCAGACGGTCTGGGCCGAGCTGGATGTGCCGCAATGCGGCTATTGCCAGTCCGGGCAGATCATGTCGGCGGCCGCGCTGCTGGCGGAAACGCCGAAGCCGACGGATGACGATATCGACGCGGCGATGAGCGGAAACCTTTGCCGCTGCGCCACCTACCAACGCATTCGCGCCGCGATCCATGTCGCCGCCGACCGTCTGGAGGCCTGATCGATGCTGTCTCATAAACTCAATGCACTTGCCGAACGCGCGAAGACCAAACCGGTCTCCCGCCGCGGCTTTCTGCTGTCCGCCGCAGCCACCTCGGCGGGCCTTGCCATTGGCTACCGGCCGCTTGCCGGTCTGGCTGCAACAGAGCAGTCCAAACAGGGCGATGAACTCGCGGCCTATATCGCAATTTCCGAAGACGACACGGTGACCATCTATTCCTCGCAATTCGATATGGGGCAGGGCTCCTATCACGGCATCGCTACGCTGGTTCTGGAAGAGCTGGGCGCGGACTGGGCACAGGTGAAGGTCGAAGGCGCGTCGGCGGACGTGCGCCATTACGGCAACGTCATGTGGGGCGGCGGCTTCCAGGGCTCCGGCGGTTCCACCTCGATGGCGTCTTCCTGGGACCGGTATCGCAAGGCCGGCGCCGCCGCCCGGATGATGCTGGTCGAGGCGGCCGCGCAGGCCTGGGGCGTTCCGGCGTCCGAGATCACGGTCAGCAAGGGCGTCATTGCCCATGCGGGTTCCGGCAAGTCTTCCGGTTTCGGCGCTTTCGCGAAACCGGCGTCGGGCCTGACAATCCCGGACACCATCGCGCTGAAGGACAGGTCCGAATGGACAGAGATCGGCAATCCGGATCTGAAGCGGTTCGACCGTGTCGGCAAGACCAAAGGCGAGCAGGATTTCACCATTGATGTGAAATTGCCCGGCATGCTGACCGCCGTAATGATCCACCCGCCGAAATTCGGTGCGACGGTTGCCAGTTTCGACGCGGATGAAGCCAAAGCGCTGAAAGGCGTCACCGACGTGGTGGCGATCGACCGGGGCGTTGCGGTGGTGGCGACGGATATGTGGTCCGCACTGAAGGGCCGGGACCTCGTTACAGTCACCTGGGACGAGAGCAAGGCGGAGACCCGCGGTTCGGCGCAGATCATGGCCGAATATCATGCTCTGGCCACGAAGGCCCCGACGGCGGTTGCCCGAACCGACGGCGAGCCGGAAGCTGCTCTGGCTTCTGCTGCCAAGGTGCTGGAAGCGACCTATGAGTTTCCGTATCTCGCCCATGCGGCGATGGAGCCGATGAATGCCGTTGCGCATATGAACAGCGACGGGGTTCTGGAGATCTGGGGCGGCCACCAGATGCCGGATTTCTACCAGCAGATGGCCTCAAAGGTCGCAGGCGTGGAGTTGGTAAAAACCCGCATGCACATCATGAAGACCGGCGGCGGCTTTGGTCGGCGGGCGACCCCGGACGCGGATGTCATCGTCGAGGCGGTGGCCATAGCCAAGGCTATTGGCTGGAAGGCGCCGGTCAAGGTGCAATGGACCCGCGAAAACGACACGCGCGGCGGCCGCTATCGTCCGGCCTATGTCCACCGGATGCGCGCCGGAATTGACGCTGATGGCAAGTTGGTGGCCTGGGACAATCATATTGTCGGCCAGTCCATCGTTGCTGGCGGTCCCTTCGCCGGACTGATCAAGGATGGCGTGGATGCCACATCCGTTGAAGGCTCCTCCACCCTGCCTTACGCCATTCCCAATCTTGGCGTTGGGCTGACCACCACGGATGTGGGGGTTCCGGTTCTCTGGTGGCGGTCGGTGGGCTCGACTCACACGGCCTATGCGACCGAAATGTTCCTCGACGAGGTGATCGCCGAGATCGGTGCGGATCAGGTGCAGTTTCGTCTCGACCTGCTGAAGGACCATCCGCGCCACGCGGGCGTCCTCAAGCTGGCGGCGGAAAAAGCCGACTGGGGCAAGAAGCTGCCTGAAGGCCACCATTGGGGCGTCGCCGTGCATGAGAGCTTTCACTCTTATGTCGCCGAACTGGCCGAGGTTTCGGTTGAGGACGGACAGGTGATCGTGCACCGGGTCGTGGCGGCCGTCGATGTCGGCACGCCGATCAATCCTGACGTGATCACGGCGCAGGTCGAAGGCGGTATCGGTTTCGGACTTGGCTCGGTCCTGCAGGAAGAACTGACGCTGACGGATGGCGCGGTGGATCAGGGCAACTACGACACCTATCTGCCGCTCCGCATCGACCTGATGCCGAAGGTCGAGGTGCATATCGTGCCCAGCACGGAACGCCCGACCGGTATTGGCGAGCCCGGCGTCCCGCCGATTGGCCCGGCCATTGGCAACGCGGTGTTCCGGGCAACCGGCCAGCGGGTGCGTACCTTGCCGTTCGAGAAGGGCTTCAAGTCGGCTTAACGCTCATCCGATCCGAACAAAGTGAACCGCCGCCTGGCAACGGGCGGCGGTTTTTTTATGTTCATCTTTCATCGTCATCCCGCACTTGATGCGGGACCCAGAGAACGAGGAGTTGTGCTTTATTTATGATCGCCTGGGTCCCGGCTCTCCGGCCGGAATGACGGCTGTGTGGGTTCTGATAGGCCATGATACTGTTCCCTGATGCAAAGAGGGAGCTTGCGCATGTCCTGGAAGGGTCGTCTGGATCACATTCATATCTGTGCCAAAGGCGCGGAGGCCATGACCGAGCTGCGGGAAGCAAAACTCGTCGCGGGGCAGGGGATCGAGGGGGACCGGTATTTCCTCGGCACCGGCACCTATTCGGACAACCCGGCGCCCGACCGGCAGGTAACCCTGATCGAGAGCGAGACGCTCGCGGCGCTGGCGCGGGATCACAACATGGAGCTCACCCCGGTCGAAAGCCGCCGCAATCTGACGGTGACCGGCGTGCCGCTCAATCATCTTGTCGGCAAACGTTTCCGGGTCGGTGATGTGGTGCTTTATGGCGGCCGGTTGAACACGCCCTGCAAGTATCTCGACGATCTGCTGGGCAAGAAGTTGTTCAAGCTGTTGTTAAATCGCTGCGGCCTCAATTGCGAGATCGTCGAGGGCGGTACGATACGGCCCGGGGACACGGTCGAACCGGCGGAATGAGGAGGGTGTCTTGAGTGTGAAGCGGATCGTCGCAAATCTCGCGGTCCCGGACGTGGCCGCGACTATGAAGTTTTATCGCGATCTGTTCGATCTTGAACTGGAGATGGATCTCGGCTGGATCGCAACCCTGGGCTCGGAAGAGTATATGCGGGTGCAGTTCAGCCTGATGCGCGAAGGCGGTTCAGGTGCACCGGTGCCGGACATCTCCGTCGAGGTGGACGATCTCGACGGGATGCTGGAAAAGGTGAAGGCTGCCGGTTACGAGATCGAGTACGGTCCGGCTGACGAGCCTTGGGGCGTGCGCCGTTTCTATCTGCGTGATCCCGAAGGGCGGCTCGTGAACGTGCTGACGCATCTCTGAGGCGAACTCAGAAATGAAAGTCCGGCAGTGCGTTAAAGGCGCTTTTCAGCGCATCGCCCCAACCTTGTGAAATGGTCAGGTAGTACGGGTCGTCAGCAGTGATCCGGCGCTCATGGCCGACCTCGAAGCTGTCTTCCTCGTAAGTCATGACATCGATCGGCAGGCCGACGGAGAGGTTGGCCTTCACGGTCGAGTCGAAAGAAACCAGCAGGAGTTTGACGGCTTCCTCGTAGGTCATCGTCGGCTCGAACGCGCGCAGGATGATGGGGCGGCCGTACTTGGTCTCGCCGATCTGGAAGAAAGGCGTGTCCTCCGAGGCTTCCAGGAAGTTGCCTTCCGGATAGATCAGGAACAGGCGGGCGCCGCCGCCAAGGATCTGGCCGCCGAGCATGATGGTCGCATCGAAGGTGGAATCCGCACGCTCGCCCGTGGGGGACGCGGTCCGGATGACATCGCGCAGCAACTCGCCGACCTGCCGGGCGACATCGAACATGGACGGGGCGTCCAGAATCGACGGGCTGCGGTCTTCAGGCGCCTTTGTGCGCTCGTCGAGCATGCTGACGACCGTCTGTGTCGTCGCCAGATTGCCGGCGGTCATCATGGTGATCACCCGCTCACCGGGCTTCGACCAGGTGAACAGTTTTTTGAACTGGGAAATGTTATCGACACCCGAATTGGTACGAGTGTCCGACATGAACACGAGACCCTTCTCCAGCCGAAGGCCGACGCAGTAGGTCATTCTTTTAGTATGCTCCGAACGCGCGGTTACTGTTGTTCCACCTGGAGGCTAACGGAGAAGGATTCGACGCTATCGCCGAAACGCATCCCGGACACAGGTGCCGCTTCTTTATAATCCAAACCACAGGCGACACGAACATATCGTTGATCGGGCGAAATGACATTCGAGACGTCGAACCCAACCCAGCCGATATCGGCAAGGAAGACCTCCGCCCAAGCATGCGCCGCTTCCTGATCAATCCGGTCGTCCATCATGAGATAACCGCTGATATAGCGGGCCGGAAATCCGATTTCACGGGCTGCGGCGATCAGTATATGGGTGTGATCCTGACAAACACCATGCCCCGCCTTCAAAGCTTCTTCCGCGGTTGTGGTCACCTCGGTCCGGCCGGTCTCGTAGGCGACCCGTTCGCGAATCAGGGCCGAAAGCATATGCATCCGGGTAAGATCGGATTTCTCCTCCCGGAGCGACTTCAGCAGCTTTCTCAGTTCGGGTCCGGCCAGCGTGGCAGGGGTTTCGCGGCGGTAATACCAGAGTGGAGCATGCTGCACTTCAAATCCGAGCACACCGTGGGTCTCGTGCGTATCGATCTCGCCTTCGCAGAGGATCGTCATTTCGCTCTGGCCGGGTTCGATACTGCTCAGGATAACGTGATTGGCGTGCTGGTCTGTAAAGCTGAGTTCCTGTTTGGCGCCTTCGAGACTCACATTCCAGTTCACAATCGACTGCATAGGTGACGGACGCGGCGTCTTGCGAAGCTGCTGGAGTGCGAAATGGACAGGCGTATCATAATGATAGCTTGTCCTGTGGGAGATCCTGAGACGCATGATCAGCTATAAAATCTATAATCTTGTTCGATCTGGCCGCTGAGTTGCCCGGTATCCTGAATGAAACCTTTCAGAAACTCGTGCAGCCCGGAGGCTAGGATAGAGTCAATGGGTTGCCTGTCCAGCTTGCTGAACATTTCCGTTGCCTGCTCCGCGCATTCGCTGCGTTCGCCGTAGCGGTTCGAGAGCTGGTCCAGGTTATCCACGATCTCTTCCATGCAATGGGCAATGGACCGGGGCATCGAGCGGTCGAGGATCAGGAAATCAGCAATGCTGGTCGGGTTGATATCCTCGCCGTTCAGCCATCGGTAGGACCTGTTTGCAGAGACGGAGCGCAATATCGTCTCCCACTGCACATTGTCCAGTGACGAGCCGATATGGGAGAGAGACGGTAGCAGGACGTAGTATTTCACATCCAGAATGCGCGCTGTGTTGTCGGTCCGCTCGATGAAGGTGCCGAGGCGGGCGAAATTATAGATATCGTTCCGCAGCATGGTACCGACGAGCGTGCCGCGCACCAGTGTGCTCTGCTGTTTGATGGTTGCGAGAACGGACGGCAGGTCCCGTTCCCGGATCGGCCGCTGCAGAGCCTGATCCAGCACCATCCAGCATTCGTTTGTTGCTTCCCAGACCTCCCGGGTCAGCGCGGTGCGTACCAGTCTGGCGTTCGTCCGTGCCTGCTCAATGACATAGCGGACACTTGAGGTGTTGTCCCGGTCGCGGAGCAGGAAATCGACAACGTTCGGAGCATTGTACTCGCTGTGGCGGGCAACGAAGCCTTCCGTCACGCCGGCGGTGGCGATCACGGATTGCCATTCACTGGTCGCCGCGCTTGAGCGGGTGAGGGCGATGCGGAAGCCGGCTTCCAGAAGACGCGCGAGATTCTCGCTGCGCTCAAGATAGCGGAACATCCAGAACAGGCCGCCTGCGGATTTGCCGAGCATCAGTCCTCCAGCACCCAGGTGTCCTTGGTCCCGCCGCCCTGACTTGAATTCACCACGAGAGACCCCTTCTTCAGGGCCACACGGGTAAGGCCGCCGGGCGTGATGTCGATCCGGTCGGGAGAGACCAGGACGAACGGGCGAAGATCGACGTGGCGCGGCGCAAGGCCGGCCTTGGTCAGGATCGGAACCGTGGACAGCGCCAGAGTCGGTTGGGCGATGTAATTTTCCGGCCTGTTTTTCAGCAGTTTCCGGAAGCGGGCAATCTCACGTTTGCTGGCCGTCGGGCCGATAAGCATGCCGTAACCGCCTGAGCCGTGTACTTCCTTGACGACCAGCTCTTCCAGATTATCCAGCACATAGGCAAGCGAGTCCGGCTCGCTGCAGCGCCAGGTATCGACATTCTTCAGGATCGGCGTCTCGCCCGTATAGAACTCGACGATATCCGGCATGTAGGAATAGACGGCCTTGTCATCCGCGACACCGGTGCCCGGCGCGTTCGCGATGGTGATGCCGCCGGATCGGTAGACATCCAGAATGCCCGGCACGCCCAGCATGGAATCCGGATTGAAATTCATCGGGTCGAGATACTCGTCATCGACCCGGCGGTAGATCACGTCGATCGGCTCGTAACCGCGTGTGGTCCGCATGGCAACGCGGCCGTCGATCACGCGCAGATCGTGCCCCTCGACCAGCTCGGCGCCCATCTGGTCCGCCAGGAAGGAATGCTCGAAATAGGCGGAATTGTGGATGCCGGGCGTGAGCACCGCGATGGTTGGCCGGCCATTACAGGCGCTCGGCGCGGAGCGGGCTAGGGTACGCCGCAGGTTCTTTGGATAGTCACCGACATTCTGCACCGGTATGCGCGAGAACAGCTCCGGGAACATCTGCATCATGGTTTCCCGGTTCTCCAGCATGTAGGAGACGCCGGAAGGCGTGCGGGCATTGTCTTCAAGCACGAAGAATTCATTGTCGTCGGTACGCACCAGATCGATGCCGACGATATGTGTGTAGACGCCACCCGGTGGATTGACGCCGATCATTTTCGGCTCGAAAGCACTGTTTTCGGCGATCAGCCGTTCCGGTATGCGCCCGGCCTTGATGATCTCCTGCTGGTGATAGAGATCGTAGAGGAACGCGTTGATGGCCCTCACACGCTGCTCGATGCCACGCGCCAGCTTGGACCATTGCCACGCCGAGAGGATGCGTGGAACGACGTCGAACGGGATCAGCCGTTCCGTGTTCTCCGTATCGCCATAGACATTGAAAGTGATGCCGGTCCGGCGGAAAAAAGTCTCCGCTTCTGCCGATTTTCTGAGCAGCTGACCCGGATCCTCTGAGTTGACCCAGTCATGATACTCGCGGTACGGCTCGCGGACATCGCCTGCGCCACCGAACATCTCGTCGTAATCGTTTTTGCTTTCTGACATTGTTCGAAATTAGAGCAATTTATCTGGGTATTTCGCAAGTGCGAAGATTCCCGGTGGGCGATAATTGCGCTGTCAGAGTTGGTTTTGGGTGGCTTTTTTCTGCCCGGAAAAGTCGCAGTTTCCAAAGGCATTCGCTGGGCTGGCTCGTTAGGATTCCGAGCCTAGATATTCGAGAAGTTCTGAGGTAACCACATCCATCAGCATCGATCGGGTGATCTGTGATTTCAGGACATAGCGGTTGATTTCGTCGTTCTCTCTGGCTTCCCGTTCGGACATTAAACCCGGCTGTCCGGTGCGCAGAATAATCCGGATATCGTCCTGACAAAGTGTTTCCCGGATGTAATGCGCCAGCTTGAGGCCTGCGTCCGGTGTCTCCATCACCACGTCAAGCAGGATGACCGAGATACCGTCGCATTTGCTCAAAACGTCGATCGCTTCGGTGCCGGAATATGCGTGGTGAAAATGGAGCGGACGGCCGAGCATCATCTCTCCGCCGAGAGCGAACAGTGTCGATTGATGTACGTCCGCATCGTCATCGACAATGAGAATGCGCCACGGCATCTGGCTCTCTGGACCGCACTCGGCATCCTCTTCGAGGTCTGAGTCTTCATCCATGAAAACCAGCGCATCATCGTCTTCTTCGATGTTGTTTGCGTATGGCCTATACGATCCCATGCCAGCCCCGAATACTTCCCATCCCTTGATCATGCCACCACCTGAGTGCTTCTGCTCATACCTGGTTTATAACGTGGCTCCGCTTTTTGAGCGGGCAAGGCCATTTTACAAGCCGAGTATTAAGCCGAACTTAATAGGGCGGGTTCAAACGCGGGAATTTTCGGATTTTTGGGATTGGTCGTCGGTAGGCATTCCGGCGCCAAATGACGCCGGAATGCGTCGTGCCGTCAGCCGACGAAGGCGCGCTCGACCACGAATTCGGCAGGCTTGTTGTTCGCACCTTCGTTCAGGCCAGATTTCTCCAGAAGCTCCTTGACGTCTTTCAACATGGCCATGGAGCCGCAGATCATGCCGCGATCCGTTTCCGGATTGAGCGGCGGCACACCGAGATCCTCGTAAAGCTCTCCGCTTTCCATCAGAACCGTGATGCGGCCCATCTTCGGGCTCTCTTCACGGGTTGTGGTGGAGTAGAGCGTGAGCTGGGCCTGGGCGAGTTCGCCAAAGACCTCGTCTGCCTTCAGGGAGGCGACCAGCTCCTTGCCATAATCCAGTTCGGCAACGTCGCGGCAGGTATGGGTCAGGATCAGCTCGTCGAATTTCTCGTAGGTCTCCGGATCGCGGATTACGGACGCGAAGGGCGCGATTCCGGTGCCGGTGGAGAACATGTAGAGCCGCTTGCCCGGCGTAAGGGCGTCATTGACCAGTGTGCCGGTCGGTTTCTTGCGCATCAGCACGGTGTCGCCCGGCTGGATCTTCTGCAAGTGCTCGGTAAGCGGGCCGTTCGGAACCTTGATGGAGTAGAATTCGAGTGCCTCGTCCCAGGACGGGCTGGCGATGGAATACGCGCGATAGACCGGCTTCTCCGCGTTCGGCAGCCCAATCATGACGAACTCGCCGGAGCGGAACCGGAAGCTTTGCGGCCGGGTCATGCGGAAGCGGAACAGGCGGTCCGTATAGTGCTGCACTTCGGTCACGGTTTCGGCGAAGACGCCGTCCGGGATCGGAAAGCCGCCGGTGCCGCGCTCTTCGGCGCTGGCGGGAGTCGCCGCGTGACTGTCCATTATGTTCATTTACCTGCTCACTTGTTGCGAGGGCCGGCTGGTACCGGTACCGCTGGTCATGATCCGGCGATCTGGGTTTTGTCGGCCCGTTGAAAGGACGACGACCGCCGTTTTCTAGCGTTGGCGGTCGACGGGATCAATCTTTCCATGCGGGATGGGACCTTCGGTCCGTGCCGTTGCATGGCTCTGAGATGGTTGAAAGAGGATCAGGCGGCTGCCTGATCCCGGTTGTTCCGGTCTTGCGACCCGTCGCGGCTCACGGAGCCGTCGGCGTTGAAGTGAATACCGCATTCCGTCTTGTCGGACTGTGCCCAACGGCCCGAGCGGACGTCACCATCCGCGGCGGCGGGGGCGGTGCAGGGCGCGCAGCCAATGGAGCTGTACCCTTGCGCCTGCAACGGGTGGCGCGGCAGATCGCGGACGGTGAATTCCGCATCGATCCGGGATGAGTCCCAGTCCGCGAGCGGGTTGAGGCGGATGCGCTCGCCGAATTGCTCAATCATCTCGATCTGCGAGCGCAGGCCTCCATGGGCGCGCTTGCGGCCGGTGATGATCAGGCCAAACGGCTGGATGGCCTGACGCATCGGCAGCACCTTACGCAGGTTGCAGCAGGCATCGGGGTCGGTCTGCCAGAGCGTGCCATCCCTGTCCTGACGCCGGACCAGTGCGGTCGACGGGGTGGCGTTGCGGATATCGGTCAGGCCAAGCCGGGCAGCCAGTTGGTCCCGGTAGCGCAGGGTCTCTTCGAAATGCTTACCGGTATCAATGAAGATCACCGGCAGGTTCTTGTTCACCGAGGCGACGATATCCAGCAGTACGGCGGATTCCGTGCCAAAGGAAGCGATCACGGCGCTGCGACCGGGAAATTCCTCTTCGGTCAGGGCGGACAGCATGTCCTGCTCGCTCAGATTTCCGTAACTCTCGGTCAGCCGCCGATGCAGGGCCGCCGTTTCGGCTTCGCTCTGATCCCAGGCCCGGTGATACCTGCCTGTACTGTCCTCGTGTATCCGTTCGATTGCTTGCGCCATGCTCGTTCTATCCTTCCAGCGTCGCTCGCAGGCGTGCCTCAGCAATCGGACAAGACGGCCCGTTGACGGAAATCATCCGCCTGTTTCATCGCTCAGGTCATGCAAGACCGCGCAGAACGCGGCATGCCCGCCACTCGGTTCGGGCCCACGGGAACGCACCCGTGGCGCTTTAGCAGTTGGTGACGCGGATGCAAGCTGCCCTGTCAAATCCCGCGGGAATGGTTGTCCGTTCCGATCCTGAAGGTAAGGACGGTGCAGGGGAGGGTCAACGTGTTGAAAAGGCCGGAAAGTTAAATAAACCGAACCGTTCCCGGATCGGCTTTCGCCGGATTAATTCCGTCTGCGACCACGGCGCTGGCGAGAAGATTCTTTGCCTACTCCATCACCGAGAAGTTCCGCGGTGGCGCCTGTTAGGGTGCCGCAAGCCGCGACGATGGCCGTCATGTCGGGCGTATCGCCCTTGGTGTGGCTTTCCAGTGCCTGCCGCATGGCACGGACATGCTCCGGCGTGGTGCCGCAGCAGCCGCCGATAATCCGTGCCCCGAGATCGACCGCGAGACCGGCATAGGCCTGCATCAGCTCCGGGGTGCCGTTGTAGCGGACCTCGCCGTCCTCGAAGACCGGAATGCCACAATTGGCCTTGGAGATCAGAATGTCGTCAGCTGCGAGGCTTTCGCGGGCGCTGAGCAGGCCGACCAGCAGGTCCGACGCACCGGTGCCGCAATTGCCGCCAAAGCCGACCGGTTTCACGGGGCGCGCATGCATCATCTCCACCAGGCGCTGGGGCGTCATGCCCATCATGGTGCGGCCATTGGTATCGAAAGAGAGAGTGCAGACCGCCGGAATGCCGACCTCGTCCGCTGCGTCCAGTGCGGCCGTCAGCTCCTCTTCGGAGGAGATAGTCTCGATCCAGGCAACATCGGCACCGCCATCCTTCAGGCCGCGCATCTGGGCGGCGAAGGCATTCTTTCCGTCTTCTATGGTAAGCGGGCCCAGCGGCTCATAAAGGTCGCCGGTCGGTCCGACGCTGCCGGCATTGACGATCGTCCGGCCGCTCTCGGCAATCTCCGCCGCGAGCAATTCGGCGGCTGCCTTGTTGATCTCGTAGACCTTGTTTTCCAGCTTGTGCAGCTTCAGCCGGTTCGCCGTGCCGCCGAATGTGTTGGTCAGGACGATGTCGCTGCCCGCATCGATGAAATCCCGGTAGTGTGCCCGGACTTTTTCAGGCTCTTCCAAATTCCACAGCTCCGGCGCATCGCCATGTTGCAGGCCGCGTGCGAACAGGTTCGTGCCGGTGGCGCCGTCGGCCAGCAGCCAGGGGCGGGTTGCAAGCATTTCGGAGAGAAGATTTGTCATGGCGGCGGTCCCGAAGCTGGACTTGTCTCTGATTGGTAGGGCAGCATTACTGGTCTGAATACCGGATTGTAATCACGTTGATTGCGCACATGCCGACACTATGTGTCGTTGACCGCCGGTTTATCCGCACCGACAGGAGTTCTTATGGCCGCCGATGTTATCGACTACCGGATCGAAGGGGATCACGCCCCGCTCCTGACAGTCACCCTGGACCCTGGCGAGGCGGTGCAGGCCGAGGCCGGCGCCATGGTGTTGATGGACCAGCACATCAAAATGACCACGGAGTTGTCCGGCGGCTTGCTGGGCGGGTTGTTCCGCAAGTTCTCCGGCGAGAGCCTGTTTCTGACCTATTTCGTGAATGAAGGAGATGGGCGGCAGGACGTGTCCTTTGCCGGCTCCATGCCGGGGCAGATCCGGGCCATGGACCTCAGCCAGAATGACGGTCTCTTCTATTGTCAGAGGGATGCCTATCTCTGCAGCGCGCGCGGCGTCGATGTCTCCATCGCGCTGACCCGCAAGCTTGGCGCGGGCTTCTTCGGCGGCGAGGGACTGATCCTGCAGAAGCTGGAGGGGGACGGCCTCGCCTTCCTCAATGCCGGCGGCACATTGGTGGAGCGTGAACTCGCCGCGGGGCAACGAATCACCGTCGATACTGGCTGCCTCGTCGGTTTCTCCGGAACGTGCGACTACGACATTGCTTTCCAGAAAGGCATCAGGAACCTGGTGTTCGGTGGTGAGGGAATTTTCGTGACGCACGTCACAGGCCCCGGCCGTGTCATCGTGCAGACCCAGCCGATTGCAGAGCTTGCCATGTCGCTGGCGCGGCTGATGCCAAAACAGGACGACTGACCGGGAGAAATTCTACAAACACAAAAACCGCCGCTCGGCATGCGAGGGCGGTTCCGTGTTTGGATCGGGTAGTCTGCCGCCGGAGCGGCGAAGCCCTGAAGCTCTAGAAGCCTTCACGCTCCATGCGCTTGCGCATCAGCTTGCGGTAGCGGCGGACGGCTTCAGCCTTCTCGCGCGCCCGCTTTTCGGACGGCTTTTCAAAGTTGCGGCGCAGCTTCATTTCCCGAAAGACACCTTCGCGCTGCATCTTCTTCTTAAGCGCGCGCAGTGCCTGATCAATATTGTTATCGCGGACCGTTACATGCACGAAACCCGACCTCCAAAACAATTGTGCGAATTCAGAACGCAGAATGCCCCGGGAAAATTCGCCCCCCTGGGACAAGAACGCGGTGTGTATCACAAGAGATTGCCGCTTGCAAAGGCCCCGCGTGGATAAATCACGCGGCTTTTGCATGGCGGCTTTGCAATCTGTTCTCGGCGCCAATCTGACGCATGCAGATTATAGCCGAGAGTTTACCAAATGGGGAGAGGGTTCTATATCCAAGGTATGACAGCACAACAGATCGTACGCATGGGCGCGCCGGTGCTCAGACGCCGGGCCGATGAAATTCCGGATCCGGCCTCAGAAGAGATCGCGGCCCTTGCCGCGGACATGGCCGACTCGATGACGGCAGCCGGTGGCGTCGGCCTCGCGGCGCCGCAGATCGGTGTCCCGAAACGGATTATTGTCTTCAAAGTGCCGGGCGAGCGGGCAACTGCCGCGGCGAATGACGGGCCGCTGGAGTTGCAGGTCCTGATCAATCCGGTAATCGAGCCGCTTTCCGGCGAGATGGAGCTGGGCTGGGAAGGTTGCCTGTCGATTCCCGGCCTGAAGGGCGAAGTGCCGCGTTACCGGAAGATTGCCTATCGGGGCTTCGACCTGCAGGGTGAGAAAGTACTGCGTCGGGCGGAAGGCTTTCATGCGCGAGTGGTTCAGCATGAAGTCGATCATCTGGACGGCATTCTCTATCCCGAGCGGATGACGGATATGCGCCGCTTCGGCTATGGCGAGGAACTGTTGCAGGCGGCGGTCGATGCGTCGCCGGACGAGATTCGGGGAGACGGAAAATGACCGAAGACACCGATTCCGTGCTGGAAAAACGCGAGGCGGAACGTGACCGGGTGCTCGACTGCATCCTGCCGCATGTCATGTTTGACGGTTGGAGCCGCAAGACCCTGCGTCACGGCGCCGAGGACGCGGGCATTTCGATCGCCGAGCTTGATCGCCTGTTCCCCGCCGGCGTGACGGATTGTATTGGGCATTTTCTGGATCGTGCGGACCGGGACATGGTGCAGGCTTTTCAGAGAAGGAATCCGTCTGCGATGAAAGTCCGCGAGCGCATTGGAACTGCCGTACGCATCCGGCTTGAACAGGCAGCGCCGCATAAAGAAGCAGTACGCCGGACGCTCGCCTATCTCGCCATACCCGGCCATAGCGGTCTCGGCACCCGCAGTCTTTACAAGACGGTGGACGCGATTTGGAAAGCTGCGGGCGACACCGCGACCGACTATAATTTCTACACCAAGCGTGGGCTGCTCGCGGCAGTCTACAGCTCGACCGTTCTGTTCTGGCTGAACGACACGTCAGAAGATTATGCAGAGACCTGGTTGTTCCTGGATCGCCGAATCCAGAACGTCATGCAGATCCCGAAACTGACCGGGCGTCTAAAAGAAGCAGGCGCAAAGCTGAAGAATCCGTTCGAGGCGCTGAAAGCCTGCGCCCCGAAACGGCGTTCCCCTTTTGCTGGAGCTCGCTAGGCTTTAACCCGCCAGAGCCGCTTCGATACCCGCGGCGACCGACAGGGTCTTCGCATCACCCATCGTCTCGCCCATGACCATCAGGCCGACCGGTGCCGTGCCTGCTTCGTGGCAGGGTAGGGAGACGGCGGAGCGGTCGAGGAAGTTGCCGAGGGACGGATTGCGCAGCATCAGCAGGTTCGTCGTGTGGTAGAGGTGCTCGTCGGTCTCAAGGCTGGCGATGCTCGGAGCGATTTGCGGAACGGTCGGCATCAGCACGGCGTCGTAGTCCCGCGTGGCGGCATTGGCGACGGCCTGGATCTCGACCCGGCGCCGGCTCAGGATCACATAATCCGCTGCCGTCATTTTAGCGCCGCCCTGGATACGGCTGGCCACACGCGGGTCATAGGCGCTTTCCTTGCGGGACAGCAGCTCGCGGTGGATTGCATAGGCCTCGGTCGGGGCGAAACCACCCGCCTTGTTGGAAGCCGGGATCTCCAGCAGCCATTCGAAGCTCTTCTCTTCCAGCAGCGCCCCGGCGGCCGACAGCTTGTCGAGCGCGGCCTCGAATGCCTTGGCGACATGCTCGTCCATATCGTCCATCACCATGGTGCCCGGCACCACGAGACGCATGCCCTTGACCGAAAGCGGTGCGACCTCCGATGGCGCCTCTCCGGCCATGATCGCATCCAGCAATGCGCAGCAATCGACGGAGCGGGCCAGCGGGCCGATGGAATCGAGTGCCCATGAGAGCGGGAAGGCGCCATCCGTAGGCACGCGGCGCGCGGTCGGCTTGAAGCCGGTCAGCCCGTTCAGGGCGGAGGGAATGCGGACCGATCCGCCGGTGTCCGTGCCGATGCCGGCGGCGGCCATGCCGTCGGTGACGGAAATCGCAGCGCCGGAGGAGGAGCCACCGGGAATGCGGCCGGTCTCCCGGTCGAACGGGTTCTTGGGCGTGCCGTAATGCGGGTTGAGGCCAAGGCCGGAGAAGGCGAACTCGGTCATGTTGGTACGGCCGAGGATCACCGCACCTGCAGCTCGGAGATGGGCAACAACCGGTGCGTCCTCGTCGGCGGCAGGCTCGTCCTTGCGGGCGACGGATCCGGCCATCGTGACGCGGCCCCTGATGTCGAACAGATCCTTCACCGAGATCGGAATGCCCGCGAGCGCGGAGGGCACCACGCCCGAAGCACGGAGAGCGTCGCTTGCCTTCGCTGTGGCACGGGCGGCTTCGGCGAAAACATCCGTGTAGGCCCTGCCGCCTTCTCCCTTTGCATCCCCGATCCGGGCGAGGGCTTCCTCCGTCAGTTTCTCCGAGCTTGTTTTTCCGGAGGCAAGATCGGCGGCAAGGTCTTTCAGGGGGGCGAACATGGGCTTAACTCACAAGTGGCAGGGAATGGATATCGTAGGCGTGAGAGATCGTGGCGCCGCGAACGGGATCCTCGATCTCCATGGCAAAACGGCTGGCGGGACGAATACCGCCGATGGCGGCGAAGGTGCCGAGCATCATGACAGAACCGGATGGCAGGGCGCCATTGGCATAAAGCTCCATCATTTCCTCCGGGCGGCGCATGGCGGCAAGCGCTCCGTCCTGATAGGGGACTTCGGTGCCGTCAATAGTGGCGCGCGCCCTGAGCCGGAGATCGTCCCAGTGATCCAGCAGATCATCGAGCGGCCAGGCTTCCCGGGCGAGAATTTTAGGGCACATCTGTTTTGAGCCGGCGACCGAATAAGTCTCGGCGGCGCGGTCCGTGTGATCGGAGCCGACGGTCACCCAGATGCCTTCATCGGTGGAGACCAGCACGGCCTCGACTTCACCCGACGTATCCGGGCCGACAACCTGGATGGCGTCGTCCTGCATCAGCACGTTGACTGCATTGCGGTAGAAAAGCGGCGTTTCGCTCGGCGGGGTAACGCCGATGGCTTTCAGCTCGTCGATATGATGCTGGAGCGCGTCCGTATCGCGGCCGGTCCAGCCGCCGACAATCAGGTTGGACACTGTGACGGCAAGAATTCCGCCATCGGGTTTCTCAAAACGAAGCGTAACCGTGGCGCCGTCGCGCATAAACGAACTCCCTATATCGTCGGATCGGTAGCCGATACGGCAAGAGACGAAACGATATCCGCTTCCGCCGCCTCGGGAAAGACGGCGACGAGCAGTTTTACAAGAGTTTCACGCAGCGGCTGCTCAAGTGGTTGTCCGGGCGTGGTGGGGCGGAGAACGGTCAGGTAAAGCGCGAGATTATTGGCGGTAGTCGGGAGAGGTGCTGCTGCTGGATCGGCAGGAAGAGCAGCGAAACATTCGAAAAGCCGATGCTGCTGGATTTGTTCCGCTTCGAGCTCAAGGGCGGCAAGTTGTTTGTGGAAGCTCGCGACGTGCGCGTCTGCGGTCATGGGCTTGAGGTGCCGGCGGACCGCACGCAGGGGGGCTATCACCGGGTTCGCCCATTCTCCGGCAAGAGCAACGGCCTGATCGGCTTTAGCCCTGTCCAGAGCCGTGCCGCGGGAGCCTAGCCAGCAGCAAAGCAGGATAAGGTTCACGTCGAGTCCGAAGCGGTCCTGCAAAGCCAGGCATCCGGCGGTCACGTCTTTCCGGCCATAGGTCGCGAGTGAATAGGTCCAGAATGGGGTGTCAGGCACGCTCATCCGTCTTGTCTAGCATGCAAAAGCGCCCTACCAAACTATTGTGCTTTGCGATATGACAGACCGTCTCACATACAAATTGTAACGGAATGCCTTGTTGGAACAGGACCGCGAAGAACTGTCCCGCCGGCTCGAAGAGCTGAAGATCGAACACCGGGACCTTGATGACGTGATTGCACGTCTGGCGGAAGACGGTCCGTTCAATCAGCTCCAGATCCAGCGTCTGAAGAAGCGCAAGCTGCTCCTGAAGGATCAGATGATCAGGCTTGAGAGCGAGCTGCTGCCCGACATCATTGCCTGACCCGGGCGGTCCGCGCAGTGAGTGTCAAAACCATCATCTGTACGGCCGGAGAGGATCGGTTCTTTCCGATCTCGCAATGTTTGCTGCGCTCGGTGCGCGGCCAGCAGCAGGGCGATATTGATATCGGTTATCTGAACCTCGGACTCTCCGCCGGCAATCTGGAAAAGCTCTCCGAATACGGTGCAAGTGTCGTGACGCCCGGCTGGGATATCGATTTCGTACCGCCGGATGGCGACCCAACCAAGGTTGGAGACGGCTTCAAGGCAATGACCTCCCGGCCATTCTTACGCGATCATTTTCCGGGTTATGACGTCTATATCTGGATTGACGCGGATGCCTGGGTTCAGAACTGGTGGGCAATTGACTGGCTCATTGAAGGCGCGCGCCGTGGCGACCTCAATATAGCCCCGGAGATGGACCGGGCCTATGAGCATTGTTTTGACTTCAAGGCTTATGTCCGCTGGACCGTTGACCAGCAGGCGCAATTCTTCGGACACGATGTCGCAAAGAGGGTTGGTTATAACCCGGTCCTGAATTGCGGGGTCTTTTCGATGCCGTCGGCGCATCCGCTTTGGGACTTGTGGGCAGAGAAGCTGAGGGAAGCTTTGCAGCGACATGTCGGCTTTTTTGCAGACCAGATGTCGCTCAATCACGTTGTCTATGCTGGAGATCATCCGCGCTGTTTCCTGCCTAGCCAGTTCAACTGGCTGGCCAGCATGGCGCTTCCCGCCTTCGATCCCAGGATATCCCAATTTGTCGAGCCGGGCATTCCGCACCGCCCGCTTGGCATCCTCCACTTGTCGGGCAAGACCAAATCAAAACCGCAGAGCATTGATGTTCTCGGCCGGTCTGAGAAGGTGAAGACTTGGCTGCTTTACGATCCGCAACGCAATGGAACTGGCGTCAGCTAACGACTTCAAGACTGGCACGCCGAAGGATTTCGGTGGCCTTGGCAAGCTCATCCTCTGAAATGGTGAGAGGCGGCGACAGGGTGAGAAGACGTCCGTCGGCTGCACCGGTATTGAGGCCGAGCCTGTAGCAGGCATCTTTCAGGTCTTTTAGTTGATCGGGATTTGTGCAGGCGACAGCCATGGAGAGCCCGAGGCCGATTGCGGTCTCGTATGCCGGAACCTCCGTTGTCATTTGCTCCAGCGCTTTCAAAGCGTCACAGCCTTTGTTCTCAGACGCTGTAATCAGGTTTTCCGAGTCGAGTATCCGTAAAGTCTCGATCCCGGAGCGGGCCAGGACCGGGTTTTTCTGGTGCGTATAATGTCCGATCCCGAGATGCCCGGCGACATCAAGCTCTGCTCTAGCGATCACCGCCGAGAGCGGTAGAACGCCGCCTCCAAGAGATTTTCCGAGCACCGTCATGTCCGGTGCGACGCCGGTATGATCGCTTGCGAAAAGCCGACCGGTCTTGCCGAGGCCCGTTGGGATTTCATCGAAGATCAATAAGGTTCCCGCGTGGTCGCAAAGCGTTCTGATCTTTGGCCAGAACCAGTCGGGTGCCGTCTGTCCGGTGGACCGTACCGGCTCTGCGATCAGCGCGGCGATCTGGTTGCCTTCAAGGATCTGTTTCAGGCCGGTGAGCGCATCTCGGGCGCTGGTCTCTGGATCTTCTTCCTGCCGCCGTGGCCAATAGGATGGGGCATGATGGCAGCCTTCAAGCGCCGGGAAACCAACTCTCTCACTGGTCGTGCCACCAACCGAGAGAGCGCCTAGCGCGGCGCCGTGCCAGCTGCCGTCAAAAGCGGCAGTGCTGGTCCGGCCTGTAGCGATATAGGCGAGCTTGAGGGCCATTTCGATGGCATCGGCACCGGAGGTGCCGAGCAGTACTTTCGCCGGGCCATAAATCCAGCGGGCGGCCAGCATCTCCGCCAACTCAACAGCAGGCTCGGAGGTGAAAAGCCGTGGGGTGAAGCAGAGTGTATCGAGTTGTTCTTTCAGGGCGGCGATCAGCCGTGGGTGCCGGTAGCCGATATTGTGGCAAGAGTTGCCGTGGAAATCCAAGAACCGGTGCCCGGTTTCGTCTGTCGCCCCGGCACCCTCGCAAGAGATGAAGGCATGGTCGACCGGTGTGGAGTCAGCTTGATGCAGGAAGGCTGTTGCATCCCGTGTTCGAAGTGCTGTCATTGGGCTTGCCTCCCCAGAATATCAGGTGCCAAGACTGAAGCATGAAGCCGGAGCGGGCGGAAGTCGTCAGTCCAAGCTTGTAACTGCAAGCCCCGCTCCTATAATGCCGCGCTTCTTTGACCTTTCCCGTCTTTCGGGCTGGGGTCGTGACGGAAGCAGGAATGCGTATATGGCCAAGGCCGCGACCCCTCTTGTCGGTATCATCATGGGCAGCCAGTCTGACTGGGAGACCATGAAGGAAGCCGCACTCATTCTAGAAGCCCTCGACGTCCCGCACGAAACCCGGATTGTCTCCGCGCACCGGACGCCGGCTCGCATGGCGGACTATGCCGCGACGGCGCGGGAACGGGGACTCAAGGTGATTATTGCCGGCGCCGGCGGTGCCGCGCATCTGCCGGGAATGGTGGCGGCGCAAACCACGCTCCCGGTGCTGGGCGTTCCGGTCGAGAGCAAGGCGCTCAAGGGGATGGACAGTCTTCTCTCTATCGCCCAGATGCCCGGCGGTATTCCGGTCGGAACGCTTGCCATTGGCAAGGCCGGTGCGAAGAATGCGGGTTTGCTCGCCGCTGCGATCCTGTCGAATGAAGATGAGGCTTTGCACAGCCGGCTTGATGCCTGGCGTACGGCGCAGACCGATGCGATTGGCGACGTTCCGGTGGATGCCTGATGTCTGACGTATTGGCTCCCGGTTCCGTCATAGGGATTATCGGCGGCGGACAGCTTGGCCGCATGACGGCGTTGGCGGCGGCACCGCTTGGCTATCGTTGTCATATTTATACGCCGGAAGAAAACAGCCCAGCCTCGCAGGTGGCCGAGAAGACCACGGTCGCTTCCTATGAAGACGAGACGGCGCTGGCGGAATTCGCCGCAGCGGTCGATGTCATTACCTATGAATTCGAGAATATCCCTGTCGATACTGTGCAGCGCCTTTCGAAGCTGGCGCCCGTGCGGCCACGGCCGAGTGTGCTGGCGGTCTCTCAGCATCGCGTTGCCGAAAAGGATTTCGCGCGCGATTCGGGAGCGGGTACAGCGCCTTACCGGCATGTCACCGGTCTTGACCAATTGTGCGACGCCGTGTCGGAAATCGGCCGTCCCGCCGTCCTCAAGACATGCCGCTTCGGCTATGATGGAAAAGGTCAGGTCAAGATCACGGCGGAGACGGATCTTGCGGCGGCGTGGGCGTCGTTGAAGACAGACGATGCGGTGCTTGAAGGCTTCGTCTCCTTCGACAAGGAAGTCTCTGTCATTGTGGCGCGCGGCGCCGACGGTACAGCTTTGGCTTTCCCTGTGGCCGAAAACCATCATGTGGATCACATCCTCAGCACCAGCACCGTGCCGGCGAGCATTCCCGAGGCGACGGAGAAAGCTGCCCGGGCCACGGCCGTTGCTCTGGCGGAGCGGCTGGAGTTGGTCGGCCTTCTGGCTGTCGAAATGTTCGTGACCACAGAGGGCGAGGTTCTTGTGAACGAAGTTGCACCACGTCCGCACAATTCCGGACATTGGACGCAGGACGGCTGTGCCACATGCCAGTTCGAGCAACTCGTGCGCGCGGTAACGGGGCTGCCGCTGGGCCCGGTGGACGTGTTGTTCCCGACTGTCATGCAGAACCTGATTGGCAATGAGGCAGATCAGTGGCTGGATATCGCCGCCGAGCCGCACGCGAAGTTACACCTCTATGGCAAGGCGGAAGCCCGTCCGGGCCGCAAGATGGGCCACGTGAACCGGATCAGGGTTTCCTGATCGGAAGTTTTCCGTGTTGGAGGAAATAGCGGATTGCTTCACCCATCCGCTGTGCCCGGTCCGGAACAATGGTTGGGGCGGACCGCGGCTTCACCGGGTAAAGGTTCGGGAACAAAATGTCCCGTCCGTCACCGACAAATAAATATGATTTCTGCAGCCCGATGACCGGAATGCCGACCGAACACGCCAGAGCGAGCGCTGCCGTGCCGGGAGATACAGCCAGATCTAGGCAAGACATCAGCGCGACGACGCGGTCCAGTTCCTTTGTCTGGTTCAGATCGGGAAAGTCATGAACTGTAATACCGGTTTTTTCCTGAAGCTCCCTGATTTCATCTGATGGGTCGCCGTATTGCAGATTTATCAGGGTGAAGCGTTCGGTCGGTATTTCCGCGATCAATTCCTCAAGGGTTAGATAAGCGATTTTTCGATGGTCTGTGATCAAGGTTCCGCTGCGCCAGCAGAGGCCGAGATATGGTGCGGGACCGCATTCCCTCAGGCGCTTTCGCCATTCCGACTGCATCATCCCATCGGCCTTGAGATATCCGTTTCGCGGGTCGGATTTATGTGATTCGTGGCGATAGAGAGCCGGCAGGTCTCCGGATATCAGGCTATGGGTGAACCGGTGTTCGCTCTGAGCGTTTTGATAATTGTGAGTCGTCTCGCCATTTGGGCCGGGCTGTAATTGTTTCTCTATGAGATTCAATTTTGGAAAGCTGCGTTTCAAGAGGGGAAACAGGCGGGCGTCGGTCTCGACGGTCACTTGCTCGACCTCGTCCAGCAGATCAGGCAGGCAACTGAGATGTATGATGTCGTCGCCGATTCCCTGTTCCGACGCCACCAGGAGATGGCCAGGCTCGTCTTCGTTTGGAGTCCAGTGCTTGGGCAGGTGGAAGCGTTTCGCGGCCTTGGCCATGCTCAGCCGACTTGGCCAGTATTTCCATCCTGTCTCGATATCGCCGATACTGAACGCCGAAAGGCTCAGGTTAAACCCGATATCTCCAAATTTTGGCGAAACAGCGAGGCCATAGCCGGAGATGCGAATGGAGCTCTCGAACTGGCCTAGGTGATAGGTGGCCGTGGCAAGGGAGTTATAGGGGCCGATGAGTTCCGGGGTTAAAACCGCACCACGTTGAGCCGCCCTGGCGACGGACACATATTTCAATTCGCTATAAAATTCGGCTGCGAGCTGTTCCCAGACTTTCGAAGAAGAAGGCTTTACGATGGTTGCAAGTCGTTTTGGGAACAGGCCTTTCCAGCTGGTGGCTTCCTGGATATCTCCACCACGAAAATGGGCATAAAACTCGTGTCGACCAGGATCAAGCAGCATTCCCTGTTTAGCCACTTTGTCCGCAGCAGCGGTGTCTTTCAGGGCAGTGTGGGTTCTCTGCAAATGGAAATAGGGCTCGACTGATTCTTGTGCCCTGTCGCGAGCCTGACCGAAAGCCTCCAAGGCCATCTCATATTTGTTGATCGTGTAAAGGGCGGAGCCGAAGCGCAACCATGCTTCCGCGTTACCGGGCATGAGGCGAACCGCTTGCCCGGCTCTTTCCACTGCCTTGTCGGGATCCGCTGTTTCCAGCGCGACAATCGCGGAATTGAGAAAAGCGGAACCAGATGCAGGATTGATAATACAGGCGCGCCCGTAGGCAGACCCGGCAAGGGTCAGATTGCCTGTGCTGCGCATGGCGCTGCCGAAATGGTCATAGTAGGAAGCTGGCTCGGGCCGTTGAAGAATGGCAAGCCGGATCAGCCGGGCACCTTTTGTTGCGGCTCCTTGCTGAAATTCAAGAGTGCCAAGCAGGTGCAGAATGTCCGGGTTTGGCCCAACGGACGCACGGAGTTTCTCGTAAATTGGCCGCGCTTTGTCCAAGCGCCCAGCTTCATGCTGGACGATTGCTTCGGCGAACAGTTGCTCGAGATTCTCGGTTTCCTGATTCACCGTGCTTGCTGCCGGTGCCATTGATACGTGGCCTTGTTATTCTTCGCGCTTGAAAACCCACCAGTTTGAATCGCCAAATCCGGTCAGCTTGTCCCAGAAGAACCCGGCTTCGACGGGGCGCCAGCCCGGGTTTTTTTTCATGAAAAGCTCGCCGTAATCCGCTTTCCAGAGCATCTCGTTCTGGCCGCGATATTCGACCTCCTGAAGGTGCTTGGAATAATACTCGGTCATCAACACGTACTTGTTTGCGACACGTCCAAGTTCGGAAAGCGCTGTATCCAAAGAATCCGGTTCCACATGGATCAGGACGCCTGATGTGAAAGCCATGTCGAAATGCCGATCCGGAAACGGAATCGATTGCAGCCACCCTTCGACGATGTTGCCTTTCGCCGTTACGCCAGCAGCAATTGCTTTGGCGCGGGCCTTTGCATTCGGCTCGATTGCATGCAGTTCAGCGGAGGTGATGTTCGACAAGGCACGCAGGGCGATACCGACATTGCAGCCGCATTCCAGAATGGTCGCTGGCGGGTCGGCGGCCATGCATTCCCACATTTTCGCGTATGCGCGGGTGTAGTCGCGCACGCGTTCGGTTGTTGCAGAGTTACGTTCGGCATAGGCATCGCCGAACCGACCCCGCCATGTATCAAGCTGCGCCGTAATTGTTTTCTCGTCCACCGGACTCACTCCTGGAAACACTGAAAAACTCGAGAGCTGGTATCGGATCGCGGTGGCCAGAGCGGAGAATTGCTCCAGCCTGCGCCCCGGCGTTCAGTAATAGATCTACGATCGACATGAAGCCGGTAAACCCGAATCCGCACTGCGGGTAAATTGGATGATCATATCGCTGGAATACCAGATTGATCCCGGCCTCTTCAAATCGCTTCATCCCATCCGGCCCTATATAGTCGGCCGAACCGGGGGCGCTGACATAGGTGTCGGCCCCGTAGAGACGACAAATTTCGACAAGGCGCGTGATACGGCCGTCGAAATTCGGAAGTGTACCTGCGCGGACCGTATTCGTGTTGATGCCGAGCCGGCCCATTGCAAAATGGATAAAATCGATATTGATGTCCGCGAGGCATGCACCGTCAGGTATGGACGACAAATGTTCCGTCAGTATGGGGAATTCTGTCTTGAAGGCGCGGGCGGTCGAGTATTCCTGCTGTAAGGTCTTTGCCAGCTTTCGAATCCGGTGTTCCGGATGGACAATCGCCGTGTCGAGGCTGGTACCTTCGCTGAAGCGGGCGGAAACAGGCAGCGAGATCCATTTGCTGCCCTGACTGGTCTTGATCCTGTTGCGGCAATGCCAGGATTGTTTGGAAAATTGCACGGTATCAAGGAAGACGAACTGATCGACTTGATCGATCAGATCAAAATATCCCATCCAGGGGAGCCATGTCGGTTGCATGATCGCAACGCGCATCGTCATCTCCTAGGCGCGCCTCCCGGCGATCACCATTGTTCGACCGAGCCCGGCTTGACCGAAGGCTTTATAGAGGCGCCTGCGGACCTCGGTCGGGATAGATCGTTCGAACGCGACACGCCTGTTGTGGCAGTCGGCTCCGAGTGTACGATCTGAAATATAATCAAAGCCGAGCAGAAGCCATAGCTCCATCGGAAATTCGCCGTGCCGATGGAAGGGCATAATCCCGACATCGTGCATCATGGCCTCAACGGCATCGAAGGTGAGGTAGTTGATGTGTCCTGGCGGTGAGACCCACCATTCCTTGAGGCCAAGCGAATCGACGGCCGCCACCTGCAGTGCGTTGAAGTCGTTTCCGCCGCGGACCATCAGGACCCCGCCGGGCTTCAGTATTCTGGACGCAGTCTTCAGGTTGTGTACCGGGTCATGCGTAAACTCGAGCACATTGTTGAAGATCACCGCATCGAGGCTCTCGGGCTTGATCGCTCCATCTTCAAAGAGACCATCCAATGACCCTTCGAGTGCATCCAGGCCTTTGGACTTCACGGCTTCAACAGCATCGCTGGCCAGATCGATGCCGAGCGGGTCAAGCCCTGCCTGCTTCATGTCGCTGATAAGCTCGCCGAGCCCGCATCCGACTTCGGCGGCTCGCTTCCCGGGCGCGTATTCCAACAGAATATCGATGATATCTTTGTGAACGGTTTCCCGGAGCCAGTTTCCCTGATCTGCCGCCTCATCGCCGCCGCGGTTGGCCCGCGCAATGTCGGAGGCAAGCTTACCCTCGTTTATGAGATCGTAATATTGTTCGGCATAAAAACGGTCGAGTTCTTCCCGAGTTGGCATTGGGTCAAGAACGCGATGCCCGTAATTGGGGGCCGGTTTTGTACTGTAGTTGCTCAACGTTCTGAGCCTTTCATTCCAGACCGTTTCGGCAGGAGTTGATTGCCCTATTCTAGGCTTTAATCTTCCTTATTTTACACGAACCTACGCTTGGTTCGCCAGTTTTGTTTCGCGGGGCCAAAACCAGCGATTGGCAGTCTTGCTCTCAGTTTCGTGCGTAAAGCCCGTCCAGCCGTTCCCAGTATGTCTCGCGGATCTTGTGCCGCCTGATCTTCAGGGTTGGGGTCATCATTGCATTTTCCGTTGTGAACGGTTCGGACGCTATGACGAAACGGCGGACTTTTTCTATCTGAGACATACGGGCGTTGGCACGCTCCAGAGCGCCGCCCAAAGCCTTGCCGAAAGCCTCGTTTTTCGACAGATCGGCAAGGTTTGCTTCTACACCTGAAGACTTGGCCCATTCTTCAATGAAGCTCTGTTCCGGAACCAGAACTGCGACGAGATAGGGGCGCTTGTCGCCATAGGTCATCGCCTGACTGATTTCCGGTTCGATCGTCAGCTCACCCTCGACTTTGGCAGGCGCAATATTGTCCCCGCCGGAATTGACGATGATGTCCTTCTTCCGGTCGGTGATGACGATATAGCCGTCCTCGTCGATCTTCCCGATATCTCCGGTATGCAGCCAGCCGTCGACTATGGTTTGCGCGGTAGTCTCGGGGTCCAGCCAGTAGCCTTTCATCAGGAGCTCGCCGCGTATGAGGATCTCTCCGTCCTCCGCGATTTTCACTTCGACACCTTTCAGGGGCGGCCCGACCGAGTGGATCTTGATCAGGGCGCTTCTGTTGCAGCTGACGACAGGAGAAGCCTCTGTCTGCCCATAGCCTTGCAAGACGGTCACGCCGAGCGAAAGGAAGAAGGTGCCGATATCGGGATTGAGCGCCGCCCCCCCGGAGACAAAGGCTTTCAGCCGTCCTCCGAACCGTCCGGCCACCTTGCGGCGGACCGCTATATCCAGCAGCCTGTTTTCCGCCCGCTCCAGCAATGTCAGGCTATGCGGATCTTTATAGGCCTTCCGGCCGAGGGCAACAGCACGGCGAAACAGTTTCGCGCTGAGCCCTCCCTTTGCCTCGACACCGCGGCTGATGCGATCGTGCAGCACCTCGTAAAGCCGGGGGACAGCGGTCATGATCGTCGGCCGCGCTTCGGTCAGGTTCTGCGCGACCTTCTCCGGCCCCTCCGCGTAGTAAATCTGTGCACCGATGGAGATCGGAAAATGCAACCCGCAGAGATGCTCGTAAGAGTGGGACAGCGGCAGAAGGGAGAGAAAAACCTCATTCTCCAAACCACAGCCGCGCAGGAGATCGTGCGCCCCGTCGCAGTTAGCGAGCAGAGACCCGTGGGTCAGCATGACACCCTTAGGCCGTCCACCGGTCCCCGACGTGTAGATGAAACAGCAAACCTCGTCTCGTTGCAGGGTCGCTGCCCATTCGACGGGATCGCCTGACTCGTCAGCACCCATGGCTGCGATCGCGTCCCAGCCCAATACCCGAACGCCAGCCTGGGTCTCTGCGCCGGGAGCATCGATGGAGATGACCGTGTCGCAGGCGTCTGCGCTCCGCGCCGCCGGCAGGAGCTTGCGCGCCAGCTTCTCGGTTGAGACGACGGCGGCATTGGCGCCGCTATGGTCGAGAATGTAGAGAATATCGTCGGTCGTACTTGTTGTGTAGGCGGGGACCGCGACGGCGCCAATGGTAATAATGGCCAGTTCGGCGATCACCCATTCGGGCCGGTTCTCCGAGAGGAGAAGGACCCGGTCCCCTTTTGCAATCCCGAGCGCCCGGAGGCCTTTCGCGATCCGCTGCACCTCTGCGCCGACTTCTGCATAGCTCTGACTCTCGTATGTGCCAGAGTGTTTCGCCCAGAGAAACGGCCGGTCGGAATACGTCTCGGACTGATCGAAGAACAGCGTTGCGAGATTTCGTACTGCCTTGTAGTCCATTATTAGTGTTTCCTCCCGTGGTCGCTCGTTTCTTGGCGGCTCTGGATAAGTTTAGCAGACGAACGATCTGTTGAGTGTTCGCGCTCACATTAATGAAACGAATGGATAAACAGATGGCCGAAGCCGCACAATCCGAACTTGGCATTCTCCCCGAATGGGATCTTTCCGATCTTTATCCCGGGCCGGAGTCGGAGGCCCTGAGCAAGGATCTGGATAAACTTGCCGCGGACGCGAAGGCTTTCAAGAATCAGTATGCCGGAAAAATCGCTGGTCTGGGCGGCACCGAACTTGGCCGCGCCATCCAGGCCTATGAGAAGATGGACGAGATCACGGGACGCATCATGTCCTATGCCTATCTCGTCTATGCCGGGGACATGAGCAGCGCCGAGAATGGCCGTTTCTTCCAATCCATGCAGGAAAAGGTCAACGCCGCGGGAACGGACCTGCTGTTCTTCACTCTGGAGATCAACCGGATTAAGGAGGCGGATCTCCAGGTCAGCCTGAAGGCGCCGGAACTCGCCTTCTACAAGCCGTGGCTGCGCGATGTCAGGGCGTTTCGGGACCACCAGCTCTCCGACGAGATCGAGGAGAAGCTGCACGAGAAATCCGTGACCGGCAAATCCGCCTGGGTCCGGCTTTTCGACGAGACCTTCGCCCGCCTGCGCTTCCCGTTTGACGGCAAGCAGCTCACCTCTGCCGAGGTGCTGGACAAGCTCAGCCACAAGGACGGCGCGATCCGCGAGAAAGCGGCGAAGAGCTTCGCCGGTGTGCTGAAAGAGAATATCGGCCTCTTCGCGCTGGTCACAAACACGCTCGCCAAGGACAAGGCCATTGATGACAAGTGGCGTGGTTATGCCCAGCCAATTTCGGCACGCAACCTCGCCAATCAGGTCGAGGACGAGGTGGTGCAGGCATTGTCCGATGCCGTGACCGGCAGCTATCACCGATTGTCGCACCGGTATTATGCACTGAAGGCGAAATGGTTCGGTGTCGATGCATTGAATTATTGGGACCGCAACGCGCCGCTGCCGGACGATGACGACACGACGATCCCCTGGGCCGAAGCGCAAAAGACGGTGCTCGACGCCTATGGCTCTTTTTCGCCTGGTCTCGCCGAGGTTGGCAAACGCTTCTTCGACAATGCCTGGATCGACGCGCCTGTGCGTCCCGGCAAGGCATCCGGCGCCTTCGCCCATCCGACCGTGCCGAGCGCACACCCTTATCTGCTGCTGAATTATCAGGGCAAGACCCGGGACGTGATGACCCTGGCTCATGAGCTCGGCCATGGAGTGCATCAGGTCCTCGCCGGCAAGCAGGGCCAGCTCCTGTCCGACACGCCGCTCACTCTCGCGGAGACGGCATCTGTCTTCGGCGAAATGCTGACCTTCCGCGCAGTGCTCGCCTCAAAAACTGATCCGAAGCAACGCCGTACCATGCTGGCCAGCAAGGTCGAGGACATGCTGAACACAGTGGTCCGCCAGATTGCGTTCCACCAGTTCGAGACCAAGGTGCATGCGGCCCGGAGCAACGGAGAGCTGATGCCGGAGGATCTCGGTAATATCTGGATCGAAACCCAGACCGCCAGCCTCGGTCCATCCATCAAATTCGACGACGACTACCGGACTTTCTGGTCCTACATCCCGCACTTCGTCCATTCGCCGTTCTATGTCTACGCCTATGCATTCGGCGACTGCCTGGTCAACTCGCTCTACGCCGTCTATCAAAACGCGGAAGAGGGCTTTGCGGAGAAGTATCTGGAGATGCTGTCCGCTGGCGGGACACTGCGCCACAAGGAACTTCTCGCACCCTTCGGGCTGGATGCCAGCGATCCGGCTTTTTGGTCCAAGGGGCTGGATGTGATCGACGGCTTCATCACCGAACTTGAAGGCATGGAATGATGACGGGGCCGGACGCGCTGCAACACCGATTGAATGGGTTCCCGCGCGTCCGGCTCGGACATTTCCCGACGCCTCTGGAGAAGATGGACCGGCTCGCCGGGCATCTCTCGGAGGAACTTGGCAAGCAGGTGCCGTCGCTCTGGGTGAAGCGGGACGATTGCTCCGGCCTTGCCACCGGCGGCAACAAGGTGCGCCAGCTCGAATACTCCTTCGGCGCCGCCCAGGCAGCCGGGGCCGATACGGCCGTGATCACCGGTGCGGTGCAGTCGAACTACATGCGCACGGCGGCCGCCTTCGCGGCGAAGCTCGGCATGGAATGCCATGTTCAGCTCGAAAACCGGGTCGAGGGCATGGGCGAGGAATATCACAAGTCCGGCAATGTCTTGCTGGACCGGATGTTCGGTGCTCGCATGCATCACTTCCCGCTTGGCGAGGACGAGAAGGCGGCGGACACCAACCTCTCCCGTATTGCCGGCCGTCTGAAACGGGAGGGCAAGAAGCCATATCTTTTCACCCTCTCGGCTGACAGCAAACCGACCGGCTCTCTCGGTTACATGCAGTGCGCAGTCGAACTGCTTCAACAATCGGCCGCCAATGACATGCAATTCGATGCCGTCGTGGTGCCGAGCGGCAGTGCAGCCACCCATGTCGGCACTCTGCTAGGCCTGCGCCTCGCCGGATATACCGGGCCGGTGCACGGCATCTGTGTGCGCCGGGACGCGAAGAGCCAGACAGAGCGTGTTCTCTCCATCACCCGGCTGGCCGAAGACATGCTCGGCTGTGGCGAGATCGTTCCCGAGAGCGATGTGATATGCCGTGATGACTGGCTTGGCCCGAGCTACGGCAAGATGGTGGAGAGCACGCACGAGGCTATTGATCTTGCAGGTCGTCTCGAGGCGCTGATCGTCGATCCGGTCTATACGGCGAAAAGTTTGGCAGGTCTGATCGGCCTCACTCGCGCAGGCGCGTTTGAGGGCATGGGTAGCGTGCTCTACATCCATACCGGCGGGCTCCCCGCGCTCTTCGCATATCGCTCCGCGCTCTATCCAGGCGGGTAAATCGGGCGGAGTTATTTACACCGTACTGACAGACGTGCTCATATTTGCCCCTTAAAGTAGAAAAATATGAAGGCGGGAAACATGTCAGATCGTCCGGCGTTTTTGATTCAAGGTGAACGAGCGCGCCTGTTTCCTGTTCTGGCGGAGAACTCGAAGGAAGGTCGGACGCTCTCAATCCTGCTGTCTTGTATGGAAAATGTACAAGAGTTTGGGCGGTCGATGTTGGCTGACTTTGGCCTCAGAATTGGCACTAGGGCTAAAATCGAAACCTACACAGAAGTTGTGTTGAAAAATTCCGGATCTAAAAAATTCCGGCCAGACGGCCTAATCGTTGTCCGGTCGGGTTCAAAAACTTGGCATGCGTTGGTCGAGGCAAAAGTAGGCAAGAATGAACTTTCGAACGAACAGGTTGAAAGTTATCTGGAAATTGCAAAAATGAACGGAGTTGATGCCGTTCTGACTATTTCAAATCAGTTTGCGCCGTTGCCGAGTCATCATCCTCTGGATTTAAGCTTCCAATCCTTGCGGAAGGCACAGTTATTTCATTGGTCGTGGAAGTATGTGTTGACGATTGCGACGCTATTATTGAAGAGGGACGAGGTATCTGACGATGATCAGAGGGTAATTCTCAACGAAATGGTCCGCTTTCTTACGCACCCAAGTGCAGGGGTTAAGAGCTTTGACCAAATGCCAAGCCAATGGACTGCAGTACTTGAGTCTGTACATGCCGGTGGTGAAGTTTCTCCGAAATCAAGTGATGTGCAGGATGTGATTGGAGCTTGGCATCAGGAAATCCGGGACCTTTGTCTGGTATTGTGTCGGCAACTCAATGAGAATGTAGATATTCGTGTCCCTCGCGCACACGTAAACGACCCAATCGCAAGACTGAAATCGGATGCCGAGAATCTTGCGAAAACGCACAAGCTCTATGCTGATTTTGTGGTTCCAAATGCAGTCAGTCAGGTCAGCGTGGCCGCTGATTTTGGCAAAAAGTCCATTTATGCCTCGATGCGAGTTGCAGCTCCAGGCGATAGAAAATCAACCAAAGCCCGGCTCAATTGGCTGCTTCGGCAGTTGAAAGAATCAGTGCCCGACAACATTCATATTAAATTGATTTGGCCTGGGCGTGGCCAAAATACACTTTTTTCTCTTGTAGATCTCCGAGAAGATCCAGGAATGGCGGAATTGCAAGGAAAAGTGGCAACTTCCTTTGAGGTTATTTATGCAAAAGACTTGGCGGCTAGATTTGGGCAGCGGAAAACGTTCATCGTTGAGTTGGAGCGTGCCGTGCCCGCGTTTTATGAACAGGTTGGACAAAATCTAAGAAACTGGCAGGCCCCCGCGCCGAAAATTTCAGATGACAAAGCCGAACCTAAATCTGTGAACACGGATTCTCTCAGTGCTGATGCGGAGAGGTTTGTAGAGGAAGCAGATTAATAGCCTGTCTGTTTAACATTATTGATAATCAAGCTCTTTCAGGTGGGGCTTGATCACGCGGGCCCAGGCTGCGATGTTTTCCGCAGCGCCTTCTTGGCGTCCTGTCCGCGGAAAGGGCTGCGCCCATCCTGACTGATCGATAACAGATCGATTTCCTTGCCTGTTGGCGGACACAGGCGATAAGCGACGAGGGAATCGTATGTCTCAAGCTAACGAGCCGGCAATGGCCGGTCCGCGCGATTATTTCGGCGGACGGCTCAATCTCGAACAACAGAAAAAGCGTGCAAAAGAGCTTCTGAAAGCTGTCCGCGACGGCGATGCGGATGCTCTTGCGAGGCTGGAAGCATTTCATCCGAAAGGCGCTGCGGCCGAGCGGTTGCTCGCCGATGCACAGCTTGTGGTCGCGCGGGAAAACGGCTTTCCGAGCTGGCCGCGCATGAAGGCGCATATCGACACACTGCGCATTGCCCGGCGGCGCATGGAAGCGGGACGCCCGCTGGTGCCTGACAGTGCCGACATGGTGCATATCCGCTGCGGAGAGGATATCCGTCATAGCCTCAAGGTCGCGGGGTTCGTCGGTGCTTTTGCCGAATTCTCCGACCCCTATTGTCAGGGGCCTGTGCCACGCCTCGACCGGGCGGCCTTTCTGGACAAGCGCTCGGACTTCATTGTGTCCGCATATGAGCGCCCGTTGAAAGAAACGAGGGACAAGCTGGAGGCCGAGTACGACACGGTGGACGCGCTCGGAGCGGGAGGTCGGGTAACGCTCTGGTTCGAACATGACAGTTACGACCAGCTGATCCTCGCCCGTTTGCTGGCGCATTTCTCCCGCCTTGATGAACGTCCGGACCTGCAGATGATCTGTGTCGGCGAGGTGCCGGGCGTGCAGGGCTTTGTCGGTCTCGGCCAGTTGCATCCCGAAGTGCTGCTCTGGCTCTGGGAAAACGAGCTGAAACCCGCGACAGAAGAGCAACTCGCGCTCGGTGCTGAGGTCTGGGACGCTGTTACCGATCCGGACCCGACGCATCTTGCCCGGATTGCCCACGATGGCACGCCTGCGTTGCCTTTGATGGCGCCAGCTCTGCAACGGCACTTGAGGGAGCTACCTTCTGTGCGCACGGGGCTAGGCATGACCCAGGAGCTGGCGCTGTCGATTTTGGCCGGATCCGATGGGCAGAGCCTGCCAGCGGGCCGGATCTATCATGCGCTGATGACCCGGCATGAACCGCTGCCGTTCCTCGGCGACCTCATGTTCTGGCATGTCCTGAAGGATCTTGGCCGCAGCTTGGAGCCAATCATCTCGACGGACCTGGAGGCGGCGGAACTTCCCTGGCCGAAGCGGATTTATATGCTGACGGATGCGGGCCGGCAGGTGTTGTCAGGTGAACTGGACTATCTGTCCGTCGCGGGTGCGCCGCGCTGGGTCGGCGGCGTCGAAATCCGCCCGCGTGAACCGACATGGCGCTGGGATGAGGGGCGCTCCACTGTCGTCATGACCTGATCGTACGGTGCAGGGAGGCTCGTCCTTGGAACGGGCCTCTCGTGCCGTTACCATCGCCGGATGATCCGCGAATGTCTCACCTATCTCACAACGCCGTGCCCCGCGCCCTTCCGACGCATGGGCTATCTTCAGGAATGCGTCGGTATCGAGAGCCGATACCGGCGGAACCGCACGGCATGGGCATCGCATCTGGAAGAAAGCCGCCAGCTGATGCTGGAGGCGGCCGGACAGTGCGACACGCGGGATACGGTTCTGATCTTCGGTGCCGGATTACTCCATGACATTCCCCTGGCGGATCTGCTTGGCATGTTCCGACGCGTCATTCTGGCGGATATCCTCTTTATGGCGCCTGCTCGCCGGGCGGCGGAGAGAGAGCAACGGTTAGAGCTGGTCACGCTTGATGTCACCGCTTCGCTCACATCCCTCGCCGAAGGAAAGACCGAACTGACGCAACCGACCGCCTATCTGGACGACCCGTCAATCTCACTGGTGATCTCCGCCAGCATCCTGTCCCAGCTTTTCGTCGTCCCGAACGCTTACCTCGAAAAGCACTTCGGGCAAGGTGATGCGGAAAGCGAAGTGTTGGGGCAGGCACTGGTCCGCGCGCATCTTGCCTATCTCGGCGCGTTCGAGTGTCCAGTGGCACTGATTGCCGACGAGACGCACATCATTCGCGACCGGTCAGGGGCGGAAACCGCAACAGCGTCCGCCCTGCATGACGTGCCGCTGCCACTTGGCGGCAGGTCCTGGGACTGGGACATCTGTCCGCTTGGGGAGATCGATCGGGATCATGCGGTGATGCATCGGGTGCGGGGGTATCAGGATTTTCCAAAAACCTGAACCGACTTCACTTCTCGAAAACGGCTCTCGCGCTCTAGTATGATCCCCAATGAAAAAAGCGGGGAGCATCGACCAATGAAACTGATCGGAAATTATCTTTCACCCTTCGCCCGGCGGGTGGCGATCAGCCTCAATGAGCTCGGTATTGCTTACGAGATGGAAAATGTGATGGTGAGCAAGAACCCCGAAGCGGTTTCGGGGCACAACCCGCTCATCCGGATCCCAACGCTCATTCTCGATGACGGCGAGGTGCTGGTCGAGAGCTTCGCTATTCTTGATGCTATCGACGAGATGGCGGGGGCCGAGAAGGCTCTTGTCCCGGCATCGGGAGCGGACCGGCGCCGTATCCTCAAGATCACCGCGATCGCGCTCGGGACGATGGATAAGACTCAGTGGGCCGCTTACGAGGTTACGTTCCATCCGGCGGAGAAAGTGCACCAACCCTGGATCGACAAGAATGAAAATCAGGCCTGTGGTGGCCTGGCCTATCTGAACGAGCTGGTCGAAAAGGCGGGAGATGACTGGCTGGGTGGGACGGACCGTATCAGCCAGGCCGATATTTCGGCCGTCGTCGCTTTCAGTTTTGCGCGGAAAATCCGTCCGAATATGGACGTTGAGAAACGGTTCCCGGCGCTTGCGGCCTTTGCAGAACGTTGCGAGGCGCGGGAGTCCTTCAGAAAGGCGCCGGTGCCGGGCTGATCAGGAGGCTTCGTCCGTCTTCAGGTTTGCAGCGACAAAAGCGTCCCGTTCTGCGTCATCGACGATACCGGCAAAATCGCCGATCCCGCCCATGGTGCGCATGTAGGCGCGGCGGCTGGTTGAATAGATCCCGAAGAGGCGGCGCAGTTCAGTGACCGGTTCCGGGTGGTCGTCGACGCGGATGTCGGCTTCGGCATAGGGCTCGCTGCCCTGGATGAGCAGGGCAGCCGATTGCTTGCCGCGTTTGTCGCCGCCAGCGGCTTCCCATGCCTCCAAGGCCGTCAGCAGGCGGTTGCTGTATTCGAGGCCCGCACTTGCTTGGTGCCGCGCCAGCTTTTCGTTGTCCCGAACGCTTACCCGAAAAGTGCTTCGGTCAGAGCGATGCGGAAAGCGAAGCGTTGGGGCAGGCATTTGTTCGCGCACATCTCGCCTATCTCGGCGCGTTCGATTGCCCCGTGGCACTGATTGCTGACGAGGAGCACATCATCTGTGACCGGTCGGGAGCGGAAACCGCAACAGCATCCGCCCTGCATGACGTCCCGTTGCCACCCGGCGGCAGATCATGGGACTGGGATATCTGCCCGCTCGGGGAGATAGACCGGGTTTATGCAGTGATGCACCGGGTGCGGGGCTTTGTGGACATTAAAAAATGGTAGCAGGGGTCGATTTTCATGCTCAGTCGCGATAATCGTTGATTAGGTAAATTTCAAAAGATCCAGGGCTTGTAATGTTTAGAGAGTTTCGTCTTCGCAGGCTGCCGGTTTTCGTGCTGCTTTTTGCTCTTTGCAGCTGTGTTACGACGCAGCCAGATTTGTCCAAAGGTCTCAATCAGCAGAAAGCCTACGTGATCGTTGGTCGGGAAGCTGTGGCGCATGGCTGGAAAGACTATTTTGACTATAACGATACTCTGGAGTCGCAGGTGTCTTCCGAAGTAATTCGAGGAATGCCTAGCGGACGGGAGATGATTTTTAGAAAGTATAACAGCGATGGAAAATTATCCGACGTTAAATACCCAGTGAATGATAATGAGACGTTTATTGTTGATTTGAACCTTTCGCCTTTTCCTTTTCGGAATTCACTTCAGTCTATTGTTTTTGGGGGGGGCGGTCGAGGCGTTGATATCTCTGAAATAACAGACAAATTTCACGGGAAAAGCGCGCAGGTTTTTGGCGAGGGATATCTGGTTTATGATGTTTTTGAAGTTACTCCAGGGAATTGGGTCTTCGAGCGTTATAGATATGACAAATTTGGCTGTATCAATCCTCGTGGATGTGGAAACACACTTTATAATGTAATGCAATTGAAGCGTGGGCAGGTGTCGCAAAATTCGCTGGGTTTTTCTGTCTCTGCCGGAGAGTTGGTTTATGTTGCAGATGCAAAAATAGAGTTCGATATTGTTTCAAAAAATGTCATGAATAAAGATTATTCATTCAAGAATTCGAATATGCCTGTGGATGAGGTGAGGACTTATCATTACGCCAAGAATATTAAATTTTCTTTCGGGTTAGATGTCAGTAGAATGAAGGAGGCGATGTCCAGCCGTCTCGACGTTTCACGGGTTGTCGTACGAAAGTTGAGGAGAATTAAATGATCGAACGATCTATTCTCTCATATGATATCTACGTTGAATAATTGCACATTTATTTGAATTTATTAGAGATTTTAATGTTGAGAATGGTGTGGTCGATGAAACGGCAAGTTTTTTTCTTCTTTCTAGTGTTTGGTGCTCTCAGCGGCTGTGCAAGCACGCGGGATTATCAGACGCCGAACGCGCACATAATAATGGGAGCGCGTGTGGAGCCGAAGATGCGAGAGGGCGTGATTGGTCTCTTCACACCGTCGACCAGTGCCGGGATTGGTCTGTCTCACATCCCGAAGAGGCGTGACATCCGTAATCATGCAATATCCGTTCGGGGTGGCCAGGGATGGTCGTACGAAGTGTTTCCTGTCGTCGCGGGATTGTACATTTTAGACGATGTTTATGTGCGAGGCGGAGGAGCTCAAGGTATGGAAGTCACGCGTCTCGCCGAGACGCTGAAAAAGAAAGATGGCAGGACCAGTGTTCGTGCCGCTTATCTCTTTGATATTCCGAAAGGTTCAGTCGCATATATTGGGTCATTCGATATCGAAGCCTCAGCCTTGCCTGTCGAGATTACCGTTGTGAAGGATATAGAATCTGCGCAGGCAGCAGCAGTTGCGGCTGGGATCGATCATTCCCGGATTCAGGTGCTTGAGCGGAATCTGATCCGCGGTATGGAGAAGCTGGTGTCGGATGCGCAGAGCGGAAGCTGACTTTTGCCGTTCAGTTGTCCTGCTTCTGCGCCATAAAATCCTCCCGCTCTGCGTCATCGACGATGCCCGCGAAATCGCCGATCCCACCCATGGTGCGCATGTAGGCGCGCCGGCTTCCCGCGTAGATGCCGAATAGTCGCCTCAATTCGGTGACGGGCTCGGGGTGGTCGTCGATGCGGATGTCGGCTTCGGCGTAGGGCTCGCTTCCCTGAATGAGCAGGGCCGCCGATTGTTTGCCGCGTTTATCGCCGCCTGCGGCTTCCCCTGCCTCCAGAGCCGTCAGCAGGCGGTCGCCGAATTCGAGGTCCGCGCCTGCTTCGTAGCGCGCCAGCGTGTCCGCAACCACGGCGGGGCCGGCCAGCATGTTACCGGCGACGGTGACGTTTTCTCCCGTCAGGTGCCCGCACCAGTCGACGCAGTTAGCGCCTGTATGGGCGAATGTGTTGCCCTTGGCGTCGACGCCGTGCACCTGGCGAATTTCCCGGCCTTCATCGTGTGCGAGTGTCATTGCGAGGGCTTCGGTTATCGGCAGGCCACGTGTCATCAGGTCCATCGCGAGCGGACCGTGCATAGGGTTGGTGTGAGCCTGGGTGGATATGCCGCCAATCCCGGCACGCGACCAAGGGCAGATGGCGCCGACGGCGAAGGCGCAAGTGGAGACGGCGATGCCGAAGCGGCCGCTCTTCGGATCACGTGCGACGATTGACCACGTCATGAGCTGTTCCCGTTTTTGTCGATCCGCGCGAGATTGCGCCTATATTCTGTGATTGGTCAAATTCGCCGGGTGATAGGCAATGCGTAACGTGATCCTGCTCGCCGTAGTACTCCTCAGCCTTCTCGCGGGCGCCCTTTGGGGTGTTTGGGAGGTCTGGTTCGCCGTCGAGGATGTCGAGATGAGCATCCACGGATTCATTGCGCTGGCCTTGGGAGCCTTCTTCACATTGCTGCTTGGCGGCGGTCTGATGTGGCTCGCCTATTACAGCTCCAAGCACGGCTATGACGAGCGTACGATTCACCCGGAGGACGAGGGTTAATCCGGCGACCGGTAGGGCATGGTTTCCACCGGCTCATGGCTGGTGGAGCAACACTTTTCGTGATCCGAAAGCACACCTATTATCCGGCAGTCGGCCACGGTTCCGTGCGAGCAGCTCTCCAGCATCCGCGCCAACTCTCCTTCCAGAGCTTGCAGGCGGCCGATCCGCCTTCTGACTTCTCCAAGATGACGGCTGACGATTTCGTCAGCTTCCACGCAAGAGGCGGCGGGCTTGTCTGTCATCTCCAGTAGCTCGCGAATGGCATCCAGGGGGAAGCCGAAATCGCGGGCATGTTTGATGAAGCCCAGCCGGTCGAGTTGATCCTGTCCGTAGATCCGTTGGTTGCCGGCGGTGCGGGCCGGTTCCGGCAGCAGCCCGATGGACTCGTAATAACGGATCGTCTGCACCTTTGTGCCCGTCTGGCGGGCGAGATCGCCGATCGGATAACGCGGGGCTGTGGCGTTTGTGGCGAATTCCGTCATGGCTTTCTCGAACTCTCTGTCGTTTGTCCTTGAACCTACAGTCGCTGTAGCTCCCATATTTGGGCTCGATGAGTTGATTTGTCGAGGGGCGTGCCATGGCCGGCTGTTGCGGTCACGATCATGAAAATGTGGTTTTCGAAGGAATGTCAGCGGCTTATCGCCGGGCGCTCTGGGCCGTAATCCTGATCAACGGCGTGATGTTCGTTGTCGAAATGGCCGCCGGGTTCGGCGCCGGGTCGATGGCCCTGAAGGCGGACGCGCTCGATTTTCTGGCCGATACCGCGACCTATGCGCTCAGCTTCTATGTCATCGGAAAAGCCGCCCGGGTCCGGGCCAGCGCGGCTCTTTTCAAAGGGTTTTCACTCGCACTCATGGGGCTCTGGGTGTTTGCCTCCACCGCCTACCAGGTGCTTGTGGTAGGTGTGCCGGAAGCCGTCGTGATGAGTTCTGTCGGTGTCCTCGCCTTCATTGCCAATATGGCCAGCGTCGGACTGCTCTATCGCTTCCGTGACGGTGACGCGAATGTCCGCTCCGTCTGGCTCTGCTCGCGCAACGATGCGATTGGAAATGTTGCCGTGGTCATCGCTGCGGGCGGTGTCTGGTATACCGGAACCGGCTGGCCCGATCTTGCCGTTGCCGGGGTAATGGCGGGCCTGTTCTGCTGGTCCTCTTTCCAGATTATCCGTCAGGGTCTCGGGGAGATGCGGGCAGTCTCTGCAACCTGATTGCGAGCAGCCTGCCCACGCGATTAGTGCGCCTTCATTACGATAATCTTTCTTGTTCCACGATGTGGATTCATTGACTCGCACATGGTGCGGTGCAAAAAATACCCGCTCCAAACTAGGTAATAGACGAGGTCAACCTCGCATCTCACCTAATAATTCGGAACAGGGATATTGATATGATTCGTTGGACACGACGCAGCCTGATGGCTCTCGCGGTCGTGGCCCTGCCTTTGGTAGGGACCCCGACTTTGGCGAGCGCCGAAACGGTTCTGCGGGTAATTCCGCACGCGGACCTGAAGAACCTCGATCCGATCTGGACGACGGCCTACATCACCCGCAACCATGCCTATCTCATCTATGACACGCTTTTCGCGATGGATGAGAGCTTCAAGCCGCAGCCGCAGATGGTCGACACCTGGGAGACATCTTCCGACGGTAAGGTCTGGACGTTCAACCTGCGCGACGGGCTGAAATTTCATGACGGCGCGGCGGTCACTTCCAAGGACGTCATCGCTTCGCTGAAGCGTTGGGGCGCCCGTGATGGCATGGGCCAGAAGCTCATGGAACAGATGGAAGAGATGGTCGCCGTCAGCGACAAGACCTTCCAGTTCAAGCTGAAGGCGCCGTATGGATTGGTGCTGGAGTCGATCGGCAAGATCTCCTCCAACGTGCCGTTCATCATGCCGGCCCGCATTGCCGCGACCGATCCATTCGAGCAGATCCCCGAGCATATCGGCTCCGGCCCGTTCAAGTTCGAGGCGGACCAGTGGGTTCCGGGTTCGACCGTGGTCTATACGAAGTTCGAGGACTATGTCCCGCGCTCCGAGGCACCGTCTGCTGCCGCTGGCGGCAAGATCGCCAAGGTCGACAAGGTGATCTGGACCTACTTCCCCGATCAGACAACCGCAATGAACGCTCTGATCGCCGGCGAAATCGACTTCTTCGAACAGCCGTCCACCGATCTGATGCCGCTGCTTTCCGCGGCGGAAGACGTGACTGCGGAAGTTAACGATCCGCTCGGCTCCATCGGCTTTGCCCGCTTCAACCATCTGCTGCCGCCGTTCGACAATGTCGAGATCCGCAAGGCGGCGACCATGGCTATGAAGCAGGAAGATTACCTGGCCGGTGCCATCGGTGCTCCGGAGTTCTGGAAAACCTGTTTCTCGATCTACCCCTGCGGTACGCCCCTGGCGACCGAAGTGGCGGCCGAGACCATGAAAACCGGTTCCATCGAAAAAGCCGCCGCTGCCCTGAAAGCTGCCGGTTATGACGGGACGCCCGTCGTGATCATGCACCCGACGGACATTCCGGTGCTCTCCGCTTTCACCCTGATCTCCGCCGAGAAGCTCCGCAAGGCTGGCTTCGAGGTCGATCTGCAGGCGATGGACTGGTCCACCCTGACTTCCCGCCGGGCCAAGCGTGACCCGGTTTCCGAAGGCGGCTGGAACATCTTCCACACCTGGTGGATCGGTGCGGACGTGATCGACCCGATGTCCATCGCCTTCTCCGGCGATCCGGACAAGGGCTGGTTCGGCTGGCCGACTGATGAGGCGCTCGAGAAAGCGCGTGCCGACTTCGCCGCAGCGACAACGGCGGAAGAAAAGCTCACTGCTGGCAAGAAGGTGCAGGAGCGGGTCTGGAGCATCGCAGCCTCTGCCGAGCTTGGTCAGTTCTTCGTTCCGGTTGCTTACCGGAACAATGTGAAGGGCCTGATCAAGTCTCCGGTCCAGTTCTTCTGGAACATGTCGGTCGAGTAATCTCGCCCGTCAGAAAGCCGTCCGGATCGCCTGGTCCGGACGGCTCCTCTGCAATGCTCTGCCCTCGGGCCGGTAAAGGCTCGTACTGGCGACAGACGCCTTGAGGAGCTTACCTCTCCATGCTGACCTATGTTTTGAAGCGCGTGCTCTCGACGATCCCCGTGATGGTGATTGTCGCCGTGCTGGTTTTCCTGCTTCTGCGACTTGCGCCGGGTGATCCGGCAGCTGTGATCGCAGGGGATTATGCGACGGCTGAGGATGTCGAGCGTATCCGAACCCAGCTCGGACTGAACGATCCAATGTTGGTGCAGCTCTGGCGCTGGATCCTGCAGCTCGCCTCGGGCGATCTCGGCACCGCCATCTTTTCCAAAAAGCCGGTTATGGAACTGATCGGTCAGCGGATTGAGCCGACCCTGCTGCTTTCCCTCTGCACGATTGTGTTCGCGGTCGCCGTCGCAGTGCCGCTCGGAACCATCGCCGCCTGGAAATCGGGGTCTCTGATTGACCGGTTCGTCATGTTCTTTTCGGTCGGCGGCTTCTCGGTGCCGGTCTTCGTCTTGGCCTATTGCCTGATTTATGTGCTGGCGATGCAGCTGAAGATCCTGCCGGTCCAGGGCTACAAGTCCCCGTTCGACCACGGACTTTTTACCTTCCTCAGACATATGGTCCTGCCGGTCCTTGCGCTCTCGGTGATCTTCATCTCGCTGATCGCGCGGATGACGCGGGCCTCGGTCATGGAAGTCCTTGAAGAGGATTATGTCCGGACCGCCCGTGCAAAGGGCCAGTCCGAGTGGAAAATCCTGATGAAGCATGCTGTTCGCAATGCGGCGGTGCCGATTGTGACTGTGATCGGTGTTGGCATCGCACTGCTGATCGGCGGTGTGGTGGTGACAGAGTCGGTCTTCAATATTCCTGGCCTTGGGCGTCTTGTGCTCGATGCGGTGCTGGCCCGCGATTACCCGGTGATCCAGGGGCTGATCCTGTTCTTCAGCTTCATCTACATCCTGATCAACCTGCTGATCGATCTTTCCTACACCCTGTTTGACCCGAGGATCAGGTACTGATGACAGCGACAGATCCTCAACAGATGTCCGTGGACGACGTCCTTCCGGAAAAGCAGCAGCCGTCGACATTCGCGCTGATGATGCGGAACAGGTCGGTGTTCTGGGGCGGTATCCTGCTGCTGATCATGGCGGCGATCGCACTTATCTGGCCGTTCTTCACCGGATCGCCGACCGAGCAGAATGTGATCAGCCGGCTGAAACCGCCGTCGGCGGATTTCTGGTTTGGCACGGATTTTCTCGGCCGCGATATTTTCGTCCGGGTCGTCCATGGCGGTCGGATTTCGCTCGTCGTCGGTATTTCCGTGGCGGCCATCGCAACCGTGATCGGCCTGTTCACCGGGCTTCTCGCTGGTTATGTGCGCTGGCTCGATGCGCCGGTGATGCGGGTGATGGACGGCTTGATGGCAATCCCGGCGATCCTGCTGGCGATTGCCATGATCTCGATTTCAGGCGCGACGCTGACCACGGTCGTCATCGCCATCACCATTCCCGAAATACCGCGGGTCGTGCGGCTGGTGCGCGCCGTTGTGCTGACGGTGCGGGATGAGCCCTATGTGGAAGCGGCGATTGCCTCCGGGACCCGGCTTCCGGCGATCCTGATCCGGCATATCCTGCCAAACACCATCGCTCCGATGATCGTGCAGGCCACTTATATCTGCGGCGCCGCGATGCTGACCGAGTCGATCCTCGGCTTCCTCGGAGCCGGCATCCCGCCGGAAATCCCGAGCTGGGGCAATATCATGTCCGAGGGGCGGACCTATTTCCAGCTCACCCCCTGGATCATTTTCTATCCCGGTGTCGCTCTCGCGCTGACCGTTCTGGCCGTCAATATTGTCGGCGACGGACTGCGTGACACGCTTGATCCCCGTATTGCCCGGAAGATGCGCGCATGACCGATACACAAGTCGCAGCGAAGACGATGGGGGCCGCAGCGGCCACGCCCGTTCTTGAAGTCCGCAATCTCTCGGTGGCGCTGCCCAAGGGGGCGGACCGCCCGTTCGCCGTCGAGGATATCAGCTTCACCGTCGGGGCGCGGGAGATCGTCTGCGTGGTGGGGGAGTCTGGTTCCGGTAAGTCCGTGACCGCTTTCACCACCATGGGGCTGAACCCGAAGGAGGTGAAACCGGTTAGCGGTGAGATCATCCTTCAGGGCGAGGACTTGCTGAAGAAGTCGGATGCCGAGATGCGTCGCCTGCGCGGCGAGAAAATGGCGATGATCTTCCAGGAGCCGATGACGGCGCTGAACCCGGTCATCAAGGTGGGCGATCAGATCCGTGAGATGCTGGAGATCCACACCGACCTCTCGGCGGCCGAGCAGAAAGAGCGTGTGCTTGAGGTCATGGCGGACGTTTCCCTGCCGGACCATGTGAAGATGTATGACAGCTACCCTCACCAGCTTTCGGGCGGGCAGCGTCAGCGCATCATGATCGCCATGGCACTGGCGCTTGAGCCGGGGCTGCTGATCGCCGATGAGCCGACAACCGCGCTCGATGTGACCACCCAGGCGCAGATCCTCGACCTGATCAAGGACATCCAGCGCCGGCATGGTTCGGGCGTGCTGTTCATCACCCATGATTTCGGCGTGGTGGCGGAAATCGCGGACCGCATCGTCGTCATGCAGAAGGGCAAGATCGTCGAGCAGGGCACGCGGGATGAGATTCTGCTGAAGCCCCAGCATCCTTACACAAAGATGCTGATCGGTTCCGTGCCTTCTATGACACCAAGCCACCGGGTCGAGATCGACAAACGCTCGCCAGCCCTGATCGCGCAGAAGGTCAACAAGGTCTATGGCGGGACCGGGCTGTTCCGGAAGAGCCGTGAGGTGCATGCCAACAAGGATGTGAACCTCGTGGTGCACCGGCGGGAAACCCTCGGCGTGGTCGGTGAATCCGGCTCCGGCAAGTCGACGCTGGCCCGCTGTATCGTGCGTCTGCAGGACCCGACGTCTGGCCATATCGAAGTGGAAGGTGCGGATATCGCGACCATTTCCGAAAATGCGATGCGGCCGCACCGGCGGGATATCCAGATCGTCTTCCAGGATCCGTACCGGTCGCTCAATCCGCGCCGGACGGTCGGGCAGTCGATTGTCGAGGGGCCGATGAATTTTGGCGTGAGCGAGGCCGAAGCGGATAGCCGGGCGCGCGAGCTGATGGAGATCGTCGGCCTCAGCCCGGATGCGCTGGATCGCTTCCCGCACCAGTTCTCCGGCGGCCAGCGTCAGCGTATCTGTATCGCCAGGGCGCTCGCCATGCAGCCCAAGGTGCTGATCGCGGATGAGGCGGTCTCGGCACTGGACGTTTCCGTGCAGGCCCAGGTGCTGGACCTGCTGGACGATGTGCGCGAGCGCTACGATCTCGCCATGCTGTTCATCACCCACGATCTGCGCGTCGCGGCGCAGATCTGCGACCGGATCATGGTCATGCAGAATGGTGTCGTGGTCGAGGAAGGCGAGACGGCGAAGGTCTATGCCGATCCGAAGCACGAATATACCCGCTCGCTGCTCGCAGCCGCGCCGGGCCGGGATGTCGCCTTCGCGAAGTGATCCGTCAGGCTTCGTCAGAGCCAGCAGCACCGTCGCCTGGTGCTGCTGCCGTGGCATTTCCGAAGCCTTCTTGCACGAGCATCCCTTTGGGCTGCTAAGGCGGGGTATCAGCCGGCGGAGGTCACCTTGCTGACCAGTGCCTTGTAGGTACCTTCGCCCATGGCGATCAGAACACCTTCGGGGCTGTAGACCTCGCAGCTGGCAAAGAAGACCGAGCGTCCGCCGCCGCGCCGTTTGGCGGTGGCGTAGATTCGGCCTTCCTTGGTCGTCCCCATGAAGCTGGTGGTCAGCGACAGGGTGAGGGCGCGCTTTTTCTCGGCCCCTTCAGGCACCCAGACACCGCAATAGCCGCCGACCGCGTCGATTATCGTGGCGACCACGCCGCCATGCAGGATGCCGCTGCGGTTCAGGTGTTTTTCCGTCAGGTCCAGCTCCAGCTTCGCATAGCCGTCCGCCCACTCTGTGAGGCGGAAGCCGAGATCGGCATTGAAGCCGAGCATGGTTTCAAGGGATTGGGGCTGATCGGATGCGGAAGCGTCGGCCGATTGACTCATGGAAAGACATACCTTAGAACAAATCAAGAACATTTAGGTGGTCGAATGGGCGATCCTAAGCGCAGTAACGGCGTCGGGCAACGGGCCGATTTGGCATCTCTGCGTGCGCAGGTGCGGGCTATTGAACGCGGCACTGACGCTGGGGATCGGGCGGCGCGCTGTCCGCTCGGCCTGGAGGGTCTGGATCATCATCTTGGCGGTGGCCTCGCCCTTGGCCGTATTCATGAAATCACCGGCGAAGCGCGTACCGAAGTAAGGGACGCGAGCGTCTTCGGTTTCGCTGCCGCCATGTCGGTACGCCTGCTGGGCGCTGCGCGTGGCGGGGATATCCTCTGGTGCCTTCGGGATGCCAACATGTTTGGCGGTATGGCCTATGGCTGCGGGCTGGCGGCTCTCGGACTCGATATGGACCGGGTCCTTTTCGTTGAGGCGCGGGACGAGGCGCAACGGCTCTGGGCCATGGAGGAAGGATTGCGGTGCACCGGTCTTGCCGGGGTCGTGAGCGAGTTCGGCCCGGCACATGCCGGAGAGGCGGCGCGGGTCGCCGAGCGGCGCCTGCAGCTCGCGGCGGAAACAAGTGGCGTCACCGGCTTTCTGCTCCGGAGCGTTGCAGGAGAGATGGCAGCGGGAACGGCAGACAGCCGCTGGTCCGTCAGGGCCGCGCCTTCAGGCGGTGATCCGCGGCCGCTCTGGTCGCTTTCTCTCGACCGTTTGCGCGGGGGGCAACCAGCCGCTTGGCGGTTGTTCTGGGATTCGCGTGAAGGACGATTCCGAATGCCGGAGGAGCGCCCGGAAGTGAGTCCTGTGTGGCCGGAAACGAGGAGCTTTGCGGCATCGGGTGCTGCCGCGTAACCCTATATGTACTTTTTGATATTCCTCGTTAACATTACGCACACTACTTGGTGCTGTGCCGGATCACTCTTTTGCCTGATTGACGCAAAGATCATCGTCCGCAGCCGAAATGGCAGCAGTCGTGTACACTGTTGCCAAAGATGAAGGGGCGGGGAATGAATGCTGTCGCGGAGACAGTGATCGCTGAGGAAAGACGCAGGCACGGACGGTGGTCCGTGACGGGCGCCTATGCTTCGGTGGACGGACGTCGGCTTCCGCTCATTGATATTTCAATCGGCGGCTTTCTTGCCCGACTGCCTGAAGACGGGCGGGAGATCGATACCCCTCTTGAAGGCACGATCTACTGGAAGGGCCGTGACGAGCTGATTGAATTCCCGTTCAGTGCGGATATCGTTCGTCGCCTACATAACGGGCAAAGTATCGCCGCCCAGTTCCAGTCCCTGGCTGGCGAATCCATCGACAGTTTGCTGCGTTTTCTTAGTGCCATCGAAGCGGAACGGCACCAGCGCATCGAGAGCCAGCAACGCTCGGCGGAGCGCCGGATTTTGTTCCGCAGGCTTGGCCTCTGGAGCGTTGTCGGCGGCAGCGTACTGATCGCCCTCTATCTCTTCTGGGTGTTCGGCCTCTCCGGTCACTGATCCCATTTTACGCGAAGCCTGTTTTTGATCATATTGACATAGAGAACAAAACATGAACAATTGAAATCAACTCATCACGGGGAGACGGTTCATGGCACGGCGATTTCTGTATCTCTTCATTCCGGACTTTGCTTTCGACTGGCGCCGCAACGGCGATAGTGCTCTTACCTCGGGGGACCGGCCTCTGATCATGACCCGGCGCGTCGCGGGTTCTGAAATCATCGCTGCGGCAGACAGTGCCGCCGTCCAGCAGGGCATTCAGGTCGGGCGTTCTCTCGCCGATGCCCGTGCGATGCTGCCTGATCTGAAGGCTCTTGAAGCGGACATGGGGGCCGATCGCAAACGGCTGGAACAACTCGCCGCCTGGTGCCAGCACTATACGCCGATGGTCGCGGCGGACAGCAGCGCGACGCCTTTCAACGGGGAAGGCGGCAGCGCTGGCCTCTACCTCGATATCACCGGTTGCGCGCACCTCTTCCGACGGGAAGGTGCGGAAGACACGCGAACGGAGGAACAGGCGCTTGGGCGCGATTGCCTCGCGGCCCTGAGCCGGTTTGGTTTTGCAGCCCGGCTGGCGGTGGCGGATACCCCTGACGCTGCTCGTGCCATCGCCCGTTTCTCCCCCTCTACCCTGACGTTGGTACCGCCGGGGAAAACCTCCATGGCACTTGAACCGTTGCCTGTCGCGGCACTCGGCCTCGTGCCGGCAACTGTAGAGGCGCTTGATCGGGTTGGCTTGCGCCGTATTGCCCAGATCATCGGCAAGCCGCGAGCGCCGCTCGTCAGCCGGTTTGGTGCCGCGATGGTGGAAGCGCTGGACCGTGCCCTCGGGCAGCGCCCGGCCGCGCTCGACATGCGCTTGCCGGAGGTGCCTTTCCGGGAACGGCTGGCTTTTGCGGAGCCTATTGCCCTTCGGGAGGATCTGGAGCGTGCGGCCAGGCAGTGCCTCGCCGGTCTCTGCCGCCGGCTGGAACGCGAACAGGCCGGCGCCCGGCGGGTGCGGGTCCGCTTCTTCCGTGTTGATGGCGCCGTGCCGCAAATCACCGTTGGCACCAGCCGGCCCTGCCGGGATGCGGATGTTCTGTTCCGTCTGCTGGTCCAGCATTTCGATAAACTCGATCCCGGGTTCGGTATCGATGTTGCCGTGGCCGACATTCTCGAAAGCGATATGGCGGGCGGCGTGCAGGGTGCACTCGGTGCCACTGCGGGACAGGACCGCGATGCCGTGGCCGATCTTGGCGACCGTCTGGCCAACCGGCTTGGGGGTGAGGCGATCTATCGGTTGCAGCCGACTGAGAGCCACCGGCCCGAACGGGCAGAGCGACGGGGAGATATTCGTCCGTCCGGCAAGCCGCTTCACTGGAGCAATCTGCGCCCGCTGACGCCGGAACGGGCGCGGCCTGTGCGGCTTATGCGACGCCCGGAACAAGTCGAGGCAACGGCGCTTTTACCGGATCATCCACCGGCCCGGTTCCGCTGGCGTGGCGCAGAGTACCGGGTTGCGGAGGCTGCCGGCCCGGAGCGGCTGGCACCGGAATGGTGGCGTACCGATGCCGAAGACGGGGCGGCGGTGGATGCCATGACACGGGACTATTTCCGGCTGGAGGATCAGGACGGCCGGCGCTTCTGGCTCTATCGCGAAGGGCTGGCAGAGCGCGGCGAGAAACCGCAATGGTATCTGCACGGCCTGTTTTCCTGAGGCTCATATGGACCCATGTCCGGATATGCCGAGCTTCACGTCTCCAGTAACTTCAGTTTCCTGCGGGGGGCTTCTCATCCGGAAGAACTGGTAGAGACGGCCGCTCGGCTGGGCCATGCGGCCATTGCCATCGCTGACCGGAACAGCCTCGCCGGTGTGGTCCGGGCCCATATTGCCGCCAGGGCACATGGCATAAAGCTGATCGTCGGCGCGTGTCTTGACCTTGAGGACGGCACGCGTCTGATCTGTCTGCCGACTGACCGGCCTGCCTATGCCCGGCTTTCCCGTATGCTGAGTGTCGGCAAACGCCGGGCCGCAAAAGGGGAATGCCTGCTCACCCGTCAGGATGTGATCGAGCATGGTGAAGGCCAGCTCTTTCTGCTGCTGCCGCCACCCCGTCTTCCGGAAGACTATGCTGCGGATCTCAAGTTCTGGGCGGAGGCTTGTCCTGCAGCCTGTCACCTCGCCGCCAGCATGCTCTATCACGGAGATGACGCCCGGAGACTGCGAGCGCTCGCCACGCTCGCCCGCGGAGCGGGTCTTCCCTTGGTCGCAACCAATGACGTGCATTATCACATACCGGAGCGCCGCCCGCTGCAGGATGTATTGACCTGTATTCGCGCGCATTGCCGGATAGACGACGCGGGCTGGCGGCTCGATGCCAATGCGGAGCGTTATCTGAAGCCGCCGGGAGAGATGGCCCGGCTGTTCCGGGACTGGCCCGACGCCGTCGCCGAAACGGTCCATATTGCCGACCGATGCCAGTTCTCACTGGACGAGCTGGCCTATGAATATCCCGACGAGATCGCTCCGAACGGCCGGCCGGTTCAGGCAGAGCTTGAGGCGCAGACCCTTGCCGGTGCTGCCGAACGCTATCCCGAAGGCATTCCGCAACCGGTGCAGATCCAGCTACGGCATGAGCTGGATCTGATCGCCCGGCTCGACTACGCCCCATACTTCCTGACCGTTTACGACATGGTCCGCTTCGCCCGAAGCCGGAATATCCTCTGTCAGGGCCGGGGCTCGGCGGCGAATTCTGCGGTCTGCTACTGCCTCGGCATCACCTCTGTCGATCCGTCCCGGGCCGATCTGCTGTTCGAGCGATTTGTCAGCGAGGAACGCGACGAGCCGCCCGACATCGATGTCGATTTCGAGCATGAGCGGCGCGAGGAGGTCATCCAGTACATCTATCGGAAATACGGAAGGGAGCGTGCCGGTCTGGCGGCCACAGTAATCAGCTACCGTTCCCGAAGCGCGTTGCGGGATGTGGGCAAGGCGATGGGGTTGTCTGAGGATGTGGTCGGCCTGTTGTCGTCACAGGTCTGGGGGCGGCACGGAGATGGTGTCTCGGACGACCGGATCCGCGAGGTCGGTCTCGACCCGGCAGACAGGCGGCTTGCCATGGCGATGAATCTCACCCGGCAGCTGATGGGCTTTCCCCGCCATCTCTCCCAGCATGTCGGCGGCTTTGTCATCACCCGCGGGCGCCTGGACGAGTTGGTGCCGATCGAGAATGCGGCGATGCAGGACCGCACCGTGATCGAATGGGACAAGGATGATCTCGATGCGCTGGGAATGCTCAAGGTCGACGTTCTCGCCCTTGGCATGCTGAGTTGCGTGCAGAAGGCATTCACCCTGCTGCAGCGCCATTACGGGCTCGAATACGATCTCGCCTCCGTGCCGGCGGAGGACCCAAAAGTCTATGACATGCTCAGCCGGGGAGACAGCCTCGGTGTCTTCCAGGTGGAGAGCCGGGCCCAGATGGCGATGCTGCCGCGCCTGCGCCCGCGCAATTTCTATGACCTTGTCATCGAGGTCGCAATTGTCCGGCCGGGGCCGATCCAGGGCGACATGGTGCATCCGTATCTTCGCCGCCGCGACGGGATCGAGCCGGTAGAGTTTCCGTCCGAAGAGTTGCGGAAGGTGCTGGGCAAGACGCTCGGCGTGCCGCTCTTTCAGGAGCAGGCGATGAAGATCGCCATCGTCGCGGCCGGGTTCACGCCCTCGGAGGCGGACCGGTTGCGCCGCGCCATGGCGACTTTCAAGAAGACCGGTCAGATCGGCCAGTTCCACGACAAGATGATCGAAGGCATGGTGGAGCGGAAGTATGAGCGTGAATTCGCCGAGCGTTGCTTCCGGCAAATCGAGGGGTTCGGCAATTACGGGTTCCCGGAAAGCCATGCCGCCAGTTTTGCTCTGCTGGTTTATGTCTCAAGCTGGTTCAAGTGCCGGTATCCGGCGGTGTTCGCTGCGGCGTTGCTGAATTCGCAGCCGATGGGTTTTTACGCCCCGGCACAGATCGTCCGGGATGCGCGCGAGCACGGCGTCACCGTGCTGCCGCCGGACGTCAATCGCAGTGGCTGGGACAGCGATCTTGAGCCGGATGGAACGGGCCGTTTTGCGCTCCGCCTGGGGCTTCGGCAGATCAAGGGCATGCGTGAGGAAGATGCCGACATGATCGCGGCCTGCCGGGGGCAGGGATACCGCGATCCCGGTGAGCTCTGGCGCCGGGCCGGGATCACGCCTCCGGTGCTGGAAATGCTGGCGCGGGGCGATGCCTTTGCTTCAATGGGGCTGGCCCGGCGCGAGGTGTTCTGGGCTGTCCGCGGCCTTGCCCGTGCTGTGACCGGCCCGGTCCGGTCGGATCGGGACTCGGGCGGCTTGCCGCTCTTCCTTGCAGCCGAAGTCCGGGAGCAGGCACATATCACGCTGCAGGAAGCGGCGGTGCATCTCCCGGCGGCGCCACTCGGGGAACAGGTGGTGGAGGATTATGCCGCGCTCCATCTGTCTCTCAAGGCGCATCCGATATCCTTGCTGCGCCCCAGTCTTTATGGCGACGGCTGTATCCGCTGCGAGGATCTCGGCCGGATGCGCGACGGCAAGCGGGTCCGGCTTGGCGGTCTGGTGCTGGTGCGTCAGCGCCCCGGTACGGCAAAGGGTATTATCTTTATCACTCTGGAGGACGAGAGCAGCGTCGCAAACCTGATCGTCTGGCCAGACCGGTTCGAGCAGTTTCGCCGCATCGTGCTCGGCGCCAAGTTTCTTGGCGTCACCGGGTTGGTGCAGCGGGAGGGGCGGGTGATCCACGTGGTGGTCGAAAAGCTGGAGGACCTGACCTACAGGCTTGGATGGCTGACTGACGGTACCGTGGACGAGGCCGGGTTTAACGGGGCCATTGCCAATGCGGACGAGATCTCCCGGCCGCAGGAAGATTACCGTGAGAAACCGCCGCGCCCGAAACTGACGCTCCGCCCGGCGCCGAACCCGGAGCAGATCCGTCCGTCAAAGCCGCTCCACACTCATCCCCGTAATATGAAACCGGACCTGAAGGTGGTAAGCCGGGATTTCCATTGACCGGCCTCGTTGGCCTGGCTGATCGAAGACCTGATGGTTCAGGAAGGCAAATGAAGGCGACGCGATACATCATCTGGCAACGGCTGGATGAGCCGGGCACGGACCTTTGCCGCATCAAGCGGAGCGAAGACGCGTGGCATCTCAAGGGCACCGCAACCGGGCTTCACGGCGGAATGCCGTTACATCTCGATTATCATATCGCCTGCGATAGCGAGTGGGTGACCCGGAAAGTGCGTTTGCTTGGATGGGCGGATGGCCGCCGGATTGATCTCATTATCCGGCGGGACGATGACGGAGGCTGGACCTGCAACGAAAAGCCGGTCCCGGCCGTTATGGGGGCGTCGGACATTGACCTCGGCTTTACCCCGGCAACAAACACGGTTGCTTTCAGGCGGAGCTGTCTGGCCCCTGGCACTGCCGTTGAAACCACAGCCGCCTGGCTCGACGAGGCCGACTGGAGTCTGAAGCCGCTCCGTCAGATCTATCGCCGCGTGACGAATGACCGGTTTGAGTACGTATCACCGGCCAATGGCTTCAAAGCGATGCTGCTTCTGGATGAAGCGGGGCTGGTCCGTAACTATCCGGGCCTTTGGGCTGCCCTTGATCGCCGGGGCGAGGTCGCCGACGGGACCAGCACCTAAACGCAGGCAGGCTCCCTGTCCTGGCTGATCAAGTTCCGGCTACTGCCACGGTGAGCGTGTTGAGCAATGTTGCCATAGCACTTTCGTAGTCGTCGCGGCGGGCGCTTTGTGCGATGGCGAGTGCTGCACGATCGAACGAGGCGGAGAGCAAATCCGCAAGGGCCTGCATTTCCGGATCCGGAGCCCGGCCGAAAAGTGCGGCAAGCCCGTCCAGCAACGATCCGCCGCCGGTCTCCCTGTCGATGCGGGACATCTCCTCCGGACCGAGCACGGCCGGCCCGTCGAGCAGAAGCAGACGGGCACGGCCTTCTATGGCCATTGCGTCGAAATAGGCATTCGATCCCGATATCAGCGCATCTAGAGGCGTTGCGGCGGCGCAGGCGTTTCGTTCGATTTCCGAGCTTACCGCCACTGCCTCCCGTTCGACGACAGCGCGGAACAGGTCTTCCTTGTCCCGAAAATGGTGATAGAGCGCACCGCGGGTGACATTTGCCGCTTTCACGATCTCTGGCGTGCCGGTGTCCGCATAGCCCTTCTCGACGAAGAGGGCTCGAGCCGCGGAGAGCAGGGCCGCGCGGGTTTCCCTGGTGCGCTCGCGATTGGAACGGTGGCCGGAATTTTCTTGCATACATACAGCCTGTATGTTTATTGAGTTTTACATGCACACTGTATGTAAATGCGAGAGGGAGCGAAAGGGATGAAATGTATGCAGTTCTATCCGGTCATTCTGACCGGCGATGTTCCTGGAACAGTGCGGTTCTACCGGGAGCACTTCCGCTTCGAGCCGGCTTTCGAGAGCGATTGGTACGTCCATCTTCAGTCAAAGGAAGACGAGTCTGTAAATATCGCCGTGCTTCAGGGCGACCATGAGACGATCCCCGAGAGTGGCCGCGGCCGTACAGCCGGGCTGATCCTCAATTTCGAAGTAGATGACGTGGATGCGGAATATGCTCGGGTTGAGGCGGCGGCACTGCCGGTACTGTTGCCGCTGCGGGATGAGCCGTTCGGACAACGCCATTTCATCACGCAGGACCCGAACGGAGTGCTGATCGATGTCATCACACCGATCGCGCCAAGCCAGGAGTTTTTGGCTCAGTATGCGCCGGAAGCGGTACCGTCCTAGAGGGCAGGGATCAGCAACCCAATCCCGGAAATGCCGAGCATCCAGAGCAGCACTTTCTTGAATTGCGCGTCGTTAATCCGGCGATAGAGCAGAAACCCGAGGGCACTGCCGAGGATCAGGGCCGGGGCGGAGGCTCCGAGCAGCGTCAGGACATTGTCCGGCAGCCTGTCCTGAAGAATGTAGAGGGTCAGGGTGGCGCTGTGCATGGCGGCATTGAACAACTGGAAGGTTGCCCGCTGCTTGTCCTTCGGCCATTTCATCAGGCTGCACCAGATCGTCGGCAATACACCGGAGAGGCCGGCGAAACCGCCCATGATACCGCCGCCAAGGCCAACCAGACCGTTCAAAAAAGGATGCTTGCCGGTGATGGCGGGAAATCGGCCGCTCAGCAATAGGCCCCCGCAATAGAGGATCAGTGTGGCGCCGACGAAGATCCGGAAGGGACCGGGATCGACCAGGGGCAGCAGGGCGACGCCGGCAGGAACACCGATCAGGCCGCCCAGGATAAATACCCAGGCCGAGCGGAAATCGATAGAGCGCCAGATCGCCGCGAAAGTGCTGAGCAGCACCAGAAGAGAGCAGATCACCACCATCGGCGCGGCTTCCGCCGGGCTCAGGACGTGCGCCCAGATACCGAGCGAGGTGATGGCGAAAGCAAAACCGGCGAGCCCGGAAGCGAGTGCACCGGCAAAGGCGCCTAGTGCAATGACACCGTAGTAGAAGAGTTCGTTTTCCAAGATCAGAATCGCTCCTCGCCACGCTGGCGCTGCGGGTCCGGGAAATCGCGGTAGAGCGTGAAGCGGACGTTCTGGACCTTCGAGTTCACCGCATGATGAAAGCTCTCGACCGGCTCGCTGCGGGTCGAGACGTGGTTGAAGGCGGCATCGAGTTGCGCCAGGTCCTTCGTCTCGAGCCACATATGGAATTCGGTGCCGTCGGAGGGGCCGAGTCCGAGCTTGCGCCGGGTGATCCGGGAGCCTTCGATCAGGCCTTCCTGCTTCAGGTGTGCGAAATAGCTCTGCACGGAGTCTGCGAACTCCATGTCAGACACGTCCGGCTTCAGGTCGCAGTAAATATGGTAGAAATCCATCGGTCCCACTCTCCCCGAAATCGAATAAAGCGTTTCCGGCGGCGGGTTGGCCAGAACATTCGCCCGAAACGAAAACGGGCCGCCCGAAGGCGGCCCGCTTGTCCGACAATGCCGGAGATCTGTTAGCCCATCGCCTTCTGCAGGTTCTCGTCCAGTTTGGACAGGAACTGCTGGGTGGTGAGCCAGGGCTGGTCCGGGCTGATCAGCAGCGCCAGATCCTTGGTCATGTCGCCGGACTCGACTGTGTCGACGCAGACTTTTTCCAGAGCTTCGGCGAACTTCGCCACTTCCGGTGTCTCGTCGAACTTGGCGCGGTAGGCGAGGCCACGGCTCCAGGCGAAGATCGAGGCGATCGGGTTGGTCGAGGTTTCCTTGCCCTGCTGATGCTGACGGTAGTGACGCGTAACGGTGCCGTGGGCGGCTTCCGCTTCGACCGTCTTCCCGTCCGGGGTCATCAGCACGGAGGTCATCAGGCCGAGCGAGCCGAAGCCCTGGGCCACGGTGTCGGACTGCACGTCGCCGTCATAGTTCTTACAGGCCCAGACGAAACCGCCGGACCATTTCATCGCGGCCGCGACCATGTCGTCGATCAGACGGTGCTCGTAGATGATGCCCTTGGCTTTGAACTTCGACTCGAACTCTTCCTCGAAAACTTCCTGGAACAGGTCCTTGAAGCGGCCGTCATAGGCCTTGAGGATGGTGTTCTTGGTCGAGAGATAGACCGGCCAGCCGAGATCGAGACCGTAGTTCAGGCAGGCCCGCGCGAAACCGCGGATCGAGTCGTCCAGGTTGTACATGGACATGGCAACACCGCCACCCGGGAAGTCGAATACTTCGTGGGTAATGGCATCGCCGCCGTCGGCCGGCTGGAAAGTCATGGTCAGCTTGCCGGGGCCCTTCACTACCATGTCGGTGGCGCGATACTGGTCACCAAAGGCGTGACGGCCGATGACGATCGGCTGCGTCCAGCCCGGAACCAGCCGGGGCACGTTCTTGCAGATGATCGGCTGACGGAACACGGTGCCGCCGAGGATGTTTCGGATGGTGCCGTTCGGCGAGCGCCACATCTTCTTCAGGCCGAATTCCTTAACCCGATCTTCGTCCGGCGTGATGGTCGCGCACTTGACGCCGACGCCGTATTCCTTGATCGCGTTCGCGGAGTCGATGGTGATCTGGTCGTTCGTCTCGTCGCGCTTTTCCATACCGAGGTCGTAATATTTGAGATCGACATCGAGGTACGGAAGGATGAGTTTTTCCTTGATCATCTCCCAGATGATCCGGGTCATCTCGTCGCCGTCGAGCTCGACGATAGGATTTTTGACCTTGATCTTCGCCATCTAGCTGGCTCCCTTGTGGATGGATTCTTTTGAGCTGCGGCGGCAAAATATCAGCTAGGCAGCGCAATGCAAGATGCGCGCTAGGGGCCTGCCGCCGATGTACTAGTCTAAAGCAGGATTTCAGAGACGGTTAGACCCACTTTGAGTCCACTTTCCCGTGGCTTACCGGGGCGGCTGCAATCATCGGGAAAACATTCTCGACACTGTCCGCGATCTGCAGGATCGACCTGTTCTCGTCTCGTGCAAACCCTGTTTCGACCAGATGATCGACAAGCGCTATCAGCGGGTCCCAGAACCCGTTGATATTGGCAACTACTACCGGCTTTGCGGAGAGGCCGAGCTGTGTCCAGGTCACAACCTCGAAGGTCTCGTCCATGGTGCCGAGGCCGCCAGGCAGGATCACGAACGCATCGGAGCGCTCATACATGATCCGCTTACGGTCATGCATGTTGTCGGTGACGATCAGCTCGTTCAGCCCGTCATGACCGACTTCATACTCCTGCAGGAACTTCGGGATCACGCCGAGGACAGACGCGCCCGCAGCGAGCGCCGCGTCCGCGGTTATCCCCATCAGGCCGACATGGCCACCGCCATAGACGAGATCGAATCCGTTCTCGCCGACTAGGGTGCCGAACTGGGTTGCGGCCTGCCGGTAGGCTTCATCGACTCTCCCGGAGGAACCGCAGAATACGCAGATGGATTTTTTCTCTTTCATACGTTCGTCTATCTCACCCTGCAAAGGTTCGGTCAAGTCGCATGAAATCACAGTTTTCCGCTGCATTGCGCCCGCGATTGTAAGGGTTTATTGTCATCCGACCGCGTGATGGAGTCCCAGAGCATGTTATCGAAGCCGTATCTGATCGGCGCCGCCGGAATCTTGGTACTCGTCTTGGCGGGGGGGCTTTTTTACTGGACCAAGGAAGAGGGCGGTTTGCCGCTTCCGGTGCAAACCGCGAGCACGCCAAATCCGACGGTCCCGCCTGCCCCCGCTGCAAAAGCGCCAGGAACGACGAGCACTCCTGCAACCGCCAAGGCGCCGGAGCCGTCAGTCGAGAAAGCGGATCTGGCAGAGCCGAGCTTCGATGTCGTCCGCGTCGATCCGGAAGGCAACACGGTCATAGCGGGTAAGGCGAAGCCGAACGCGAATGTCCGGATCATGGACGGCGAGCAGAAAATCGGCGAGGTCCAGGCCGACGATAAGGGCGACTGGGTCTTCCTTCCGGAGAAAAAACTACCCTCGGGCAGCAGTGTGCTGACTCTTGAAAGCGATACCGGCAAGGATGCAGACACTCCGTCCAAGTCCGAGAATGCGGTTGTCGTCGTTATCCCGGAAAAGGGCAAGGACATCGCCGGGCGCGCGAGCAAAGCGACGGAAAAGCCGCTGGCAATGGTGGTGCCGCGCGATCAGGCATCCAGTGCGCCGACCAAGGTCTTGCAGGCGCCGGCGCCGAAACCTGAGCCCGTAGAGCCGACCGCAGATGCGCCGAAGGTCAAGTCCTTCCCCGAGACCGCGACGGCAAAGGAGGAGGGAGTTGCTTCCGCGAGTTCCGAGACCAATGTGACGCTCGACGTGATCGATTATGATGACTCAGGCGCTGTCGTTTTCAGTGGCAAGACCGCGCCCGATACCGAGGTTCAGGTCTATGTCGACAACGCCTTGGCGGCGCGCGCAACATCCGATGCCGATGGAAACTGGTCGGCGAAGCCGGAGCAGAATATCGAAGCCGGAACCCATCAGGTGCGAGTCGACAAAGTAACCGCAAGCGGCCAGGTGGTGGCACGGATCGAGTTGCCCTTCATTCGGGCCGTGCCGATCATGGGATTGCCGAAAGACTCGGTCGTGATTATACAGCCGGGCAACAACCTCTGGCGGATCGCCAGCCGGGTCTATGGCTCCGGCTTCCGCTATACCGAGATTTATCAGGCGAACAGCGACCAGATCCGCGATCCCGACCTGATCTATCCGGGCCAGGTCTTTGGGTTGCCGACAGTCAACTAACCGGACGGAAAACATATGTTAAATCAGCAGGACGACGGCGTTCTGAAGGGGGTATTGGTCCCCGTGGCACGCGAAGGCTACCCGTTCATCGCCGCCTTCGCGGTGCTGACACTGCTGCTCTATGCCGTTTGGGAGCCGCTGGGCTTTGTCGGTCTCGTGCTGACGATGTGGTGCATCTACTTTTTCCGTAATCCGGACCGGGTGACCCCGAGCCGCGAAGGGCTGGTCATCACTCCTGCCGACGGTGTGGTTCAGATGATCGTCGATGCGCCGCCGCCGAAGCAGCTCGACATGGGCGATGAGCCGATGTGCCGGGTCAGTGTCTTCATGAACGTGTTCGATTGCCACGTGAACCGCATTCCGATCGACGGGAAGGTCTGCAAACTGGCGTATGTTCCGGGCAAGTTCGTCAACGCCGCTTTCGACAAGGCGAGCGAAGAGAACGAACGGCAGCTGGTCGCGGTCGAGATGAAAGATGGCCGCAAGGTCGCCTTTGTCCAGATCGCCGGTTTGGTTGCACGTCGCATCATCTGCTATCTTCAAGAAGATCAGGCTGTGCAGGCTGGTGAGCGGTTCGGCCTGATCCGCTTTGGTAGTCGGGTCGATGTCTATCTTCCGAAAGGCGTCAATCCTTTGGTTACGGTTGGGCAGCGCGCGGTTGCGGGCGAGACAGTGATTGCCGATCTGAATTCCGCCGAGGCGGCGCGTAAGGGCGAGATCCGCTAGGTACTGGCGGTTCCGACAACTGGACACGGATAAAAGCACCATGATCAGGGGCAGACGGCGCCGGCTTCCGGTGATTTCGATCAGCAAGCTGATTCCGAACATGATTACGGTCATGGCGTTGTGCGCCGGGCTGTCCGGGGTCCGGTTCGCCCTGAACGAGCAATGGACGTTGGCTGTCGGCGCCATCGCTGTCGCTGCTATTCTGGACACGCTCGACGGCAGCATGGCCCGGCTCCTGAAGGGCCAGAGCAAGTTCGGCGCCGAGCTCGACTCGCTCGGCGACTTCATCAGCTTCGGCGTCTCACCGGCGCTAATCCTGTTCCTCTGGTCGACCCAGGAACTGAAAAGCTTCGGCTGGATGGCGGCCCTGTTCTTCGCCACCTGCATGGCGCTGCGTCTGGCCCGCTTCAACACGAAGACCGAAGATCCCACGCTGCCGCCCTTCACCTACCGCTTCTTTACCGGGGTGCCGGCGCCGGCTGCCGCCGGCCTGGGGCTGCTGCCCCTGATTCTGAGTTTTGAGGTGGATTTCGGCTTCCTGCACCAGCCGCACTTCCTCGCGATCTGGCAGGTTGTTGTCGGCCTGCTGATGGTCTCGCAGGTCCCGACCTATTCCTTCAAAGGCGTCCGGGTGCCGCAGAAACTGGTGCTACCGCTTCTGATCGTGGTTGGCGGCTGTGTTGCCTGGCTGGTCAGCGCTCCCTGGCAGTTCTTTGCGGCTTTTATCACCACCTACCTGCTGTCACTTCCGCTCAGCTACCGCTCTTATCTGCGTTTGCAGCGGAAAGTGGACGAAAGCGATGACGTCCCGTCTGGCGCGTCCCCCGAGAACAAAGCCGACGAGTCGCCGAAAGACAGCTCGGCCGCTGATCCTGCCAATGTGACGCCGATCGGCAAGGCGAAGCCTTAAGGCTTCGCCCTAGCCCGCTACCGCCGTGCGCGCAAGGTAAACCGTCTGTGTGAAGGGGCGGTCTTGCAGCGGGTTGTGGAATGATACCGGTTCGGCCCAGGCTTCGGCGAACACGTCTGAAAGCCGCTCGGTGAAGGCCGGATCTGGACCGTCGTCCGACCAGAGGCCGAAGATGCCGCCGGGCTGGAGATGCGCTGCGAGGGCGCTGAGCCCTTCGGGGCCGTAAAATCCGGCACTGCGGTTGTCGAGCAGAGCTTCGGGCGAATGGTCGATATCCACCAGGATGGCGTCGAACCGGCGGCCGGGGGCGTTGGGATCGAACCCGGCCATGCTGGCTGCTCCGGCGAAGAAGTCTCCCTGCACCAGCTTACAGCGGGCGTCGTCCGCCACCGCCGTGCCGAGCGGTAGCAGCCCGGCGCGGTGCCAGTCGATCACAGCCTCCAGCATATCGATCACTAACAGCGAGCCGACGCTGTCATGCTCCAGGACGGCCTTAGCCGTGTAGCCAAGGCCGAGCCCGCCGACCAGGATGTCGAGCTTGTCACCGGTGAGTGCAGCAAGTCCCAGCCTGGCGAGGGCGATCTCGGAGACCGTGAACAGGCTGGACATGAGGTGCTCGTCGCCGAGCATGATCTCGAAGACATCGACTCCGAGCGACAGCTCGCGCCGTCGCCGGAGACTGATGGGGCCGATCGGCGTGGGCCGATAGTCCAATTCTTCGAAATACAAGCTCATGGGCTCGCGAACCTCCTCGGAGCCAGCGGCTCTTTTGCCTGACCTGACCGGATTAATCCGGCGTGCTGGCGTTCCCGTCGCCTAGTTTCTGGGCCAGTGAGGCTTCCAGGAACTGGTCGATATCGCCATCAAGCACGGCCTGTGTCGCAGAGGTCTCCACGTTGGTCCGCAGGTCCTTCACCATCTGATAGGGCTGCAGCACGTAAGAGCGGATCTGGTGGCCCCAGCCGATATCGGATTTTCCGGCCTCGATCTCGGTTGCCTCATCCTCGCGCCGTTGTAGCTCCGCCTCGTAGAGACGGGCTTTCAGCATGTCCATGGCAGTTGCCCGGTTGCGATGCTGGGAGCGGTCGTTCTGGCACTGCGCAACGATACCGGTTGCGAGGTGGGTAATACGGACGGCCGAATCGGTCCGGTTGACGTGCTGCCCACCGGCGCCAGAGGCACGGTAGGTGTCGACCCGGATGTCCTTGTCTTCGATCACGATCTCGATGCTGTCATCGATCACGGGATAGACCCAGATGCTGGAAAAGCTGGTATGGCGGCGCGCGGCACTGTCATAGGGCGAGATCCGCACCAGGCGATGAACGCCGCTCTCTGTCTTCAACCAGCCATAGGCATTATGTCCGCTGACCTTGATCGTGGCGGATTTCAGCCCGGCTTCTTCACCGGCGCTTTCTTCCAGCCACTCGACCTTGTAGCCGTGGCTCTCGCACCAGCGCGTATACATGCGCAGCAGCATCGAGGCCCAGTCCTGGGCTTCCGTTCCGCCGGCGCCTGCATGGACTTCGAGATAGCAGTCGAAGCCATCCGCCTCGCCGGAGAGCAGGCTCTCGATCTGGCGTTTTTCGCAGACTTCCTTGAGGTTGAGGATCGTTGCCTCGGCTTCGGCGACGATATCGGCATCCTCTTCCATCTCACCAAGTTCGATAAGCTCGACGGCGTCGGCGAGGTCCTGTTCGAGTTGCGTGACGTCGTTCAGGTTTTTCTCAAGCTGGGTCCGTTCGCGCATCAGTTTCTGTGCGCGGTTGGCATCGTCCCAGAGGCTCTGATCCTCGACGAGGGCGTTCAGCTCCGAAAGGCGGACATGGGAAACATCCCAGTCAAAGATGCCTCCTCAGCAGCTCTATCGACTGCTTGATCTCTTCGGCGGTTGCGGTGATCTCGGCACGCATGGCCGACGCACTCCCTGATTGGATTGGAAAGAGGTGGGCGCTCTTAATATAGCCCGGAGCCGCGTCCCGCAACCGGGGCCGTGTTGCCGGGACCGGCAGAACCCCATCCGGCGGTATCCCCGCCGAACACGATCTCGCTTTCGCCGGTCGGCTCAGTGCCGCTCTTGAAGCTCTCCACCATGACATCTCGGTCACCCGGAAGGGCGAGGGCGCCGGTCGCAACGTTGATCCGGACCTTGCGGACGCCCGGCGGAATCCGGAACGGAATCGAGGGCTGGTCGGCGAGCGCCTTCTCCATGAAATGCTTGAACAGGGGAGCGGCGACATTGGAGCCGGTATCCCGGGGGCCCAGCGTTTTGGGTTGGTCAAAGCCGACAAAGGCGCCGACCGCAAGGTCGGGCGTGAAGCCGATGAACCAGGTATCGACATTGTCGTTCGTCGTCCCGGTCTTGCCGGCGAGCGGCTTTCCGATGGTGGAGATCCGCCGGCCGGTACCGCGCTTCACAACGCCTTCCAGCATGCTGACCATCTGATAGGCCGAGGCCGGATCGGCGACCTGCTCGCGGGTATCTGGAATTGTCGGCACCGGTTCGATCCGCCAGCGGCTGGTGATGCAGCCGTTACAATTTCGTGCGTCATGGCGGAAGATGGTGCGGCCGTTTCGGTCCTGCACCCGGTCGATCAGGGTCGGGACGACCCGTTTGCCCCCATTTACCAGCATGGAATAGGCCGTGGTCATTCGGATCAAGGTGGTCTCCCCGGCGCCGAGCGCCATGGAGAGATGTTTCGGCATGGCATCATCAATGCCGAAACGACGGGCATAGTCGGTAACGAGATCCATGCCGATGGTCTGCGCCAGACGCACCGTCATCAGGTTCCGGGATTTTTCGATACCCAGCCGCATCGGGCTCGGACCGTAGAATTTCTTGGTGTAGTTCGCCGGTTTCCATTTCCCGAGGCCGGGCCCCTGGTCGATCACGAAGGGCGCATCCAGGATCCGGGTCGCCGGGGTATAACCGTTGTCGAGCGCCGCCAGATAGATGAAAGGCTTGAAGGCGGACCCGGGTTGCCGTTCAGCCTGGGTTACCCGGTTGAACTGGCTGTCTCGGAAACTCCAGCCGCCGCTGAGCGCCAGCACACGGCCCGTATGCGGGTCCATGGCGACAAGGCCGCCTTCGACATTCGGAACCTGACGCAGGGTATAGGTACTCGGCGGATATTCGTTACCGTCGTCGTCCTTGGTGACGGGTTCGACGAAGATCACGTCACCCGGTGTCAGGACGTTGGAGGCACTCTTCACGCTGCCGCCAACCCTCTGCTTCTCTTGCCATTCCCGTGCCCAGGTCATTTCGCCGAGGGGGATCGTGCCAAAGGAGCCGTCCTCGAAGCCGATCTGCACCTGCTTGTCGTCGACGATCAGGGCAAGCGCTTTGCGCCAGCCAGGCAGAGCACTTTCCGATACCTGAAATTCCCCGAGCGCATCTCCCCAGCCGGCCACGACGTCGATCCGGCCGAGCGGCCCGCGCCAGCCGTGGCGGCGGTCGTAATGTATCAATCCCCAGTGCAGGGCCTCATCCGCGATGCGTTGCAGCTTCGGGTCAAGCGTAGTGCGCACGGAGAGGCCGCCTTCATAGAGGCCGTCTTCGCCGAACCGGTCGACCAGCCAGCGCCGGACCTCTTCGGCAAAATAATCAGCCTGCGCGACCTCGGTCACCGTCCGTTTCTGCGTGGTGAGCGGCTGGCCCTTTGCCATCTCCGCGTCCTCTGCGGTGATGAAGCCGTTTTCCAGCATCTGACCGATCACCCAGTTACGCCGGCCAAGCGCGGCGTCGTGATCCTGCTCCGGGTGGTAATTGTTCGGGGCCTTCGGAAGCGCTGCCAGATAGGCGGACTCGGCGATGCTCAACTCGTCCAGGCTCTTGTCGAAATAGTTCAGGGCTGCCGCCGCCACTCCATAGGAGCGCAGGCCCAGATAAATCTCGTTCAGATAGAGTTCGAGGATCCGGTCCTTGCTGATCGCGCGCTCGATCCGCAGCGCCAGAATGGCTTCCTTGGCCTTGCGTTCGATAGAAACTTCGTTGGTCAGCAGGAAGTTCTTCGCCACCTGCTGAGTGATGGTCGAGGCCCCTCGGGGGCGCCGGTTCTGGGCGAGATTTCGCACATTGTCGATCACGGCCTTCGCAAGGCCGATGAAATCGATGCCCGGGTGGCTGTAGAAATTCTTGTCCTCGGCCGAGAGGAAGGCCTTGATGACCCTGCGCGGCATCGCGTCGATCGGCACGAAAACCCTGCGCTGGCGGGCGTATTCGCTGAGCAGGCGCCCGTCGCCCGCATGCACTCGGGTCATGACCGGAGGCTCATAATCGGCGAGCTGCTTATAATCCGGCAGCCCGCGGCCAAAATGGTGCAAGCCCCACAGCACGCCGCCAACGGCGATCACGCAGCCGATCAGAAACGTCGAGAACAGAACTAAAACCCAGCGCATGCGCCGATTGATGCCTCCGGTTGCGCAGCCGTTGGGCTGCATGCCAAGCGCAGAATACTACTTTTAATGTGACATAATTGTGCGCGATGTCATGTGGCTATCGCGTGAAGGAAAATCACGGGGGTTTTTGAAATTAGTTCGCGCGAGCCGCTGACTGAACGAGATCGAAATAATTGTCGATGGACCTGCGGAGCGCGCCGGCGACACGCTTCAGGTGCGCGTTGGAGCGCAGCAGCTTCTCGTCGTGATTGTTGGACAGGAAGCCAAGTTCGACCAGAACAGATGGGATGTCGGGAGCTTTCAGGACGGCGAATCCGGCAAACCGGTGGGCCGTCCGGAGCAATTTGACCTCACCGCGCATCTCGCGGACAAGCATGCCGGCGAAGCGGGCGGAGTGGTTCATGGTCTCGCGCTGGGCGAGGTCGATCAGGATGCTGGTGACTTCAGGCGTTTCCGTGCCGAAGTCCATGCCGGCGATGATATCCGACTTGTTTTCGTTCACCGCCAGCAGGTTCGCTTCCTTGTCCGAGGCTTTTTCGGAAAGCGTGTAGACGGAGGCACCGCGCAGTTTGCGGTTGGGGATCGAATCCGCGTGCAGGGAGACGAAAAGATCGGCACCGGCGCTGCGGGCAATGGCGATCCGCTCTCGCAGGCGCAGGAATACGTCACGGTCCCGGGTTAGCAGGACCTTGTAGCGCCCGGTGCGCTCCAACTCGCTTTTCAGCACGCGGGCCGCATTCAGGACGATCTGTTTTTCATAGACGCCGGAGACTCCGATGGCGCCGGGATCGACGCCGCCATGGCCGGCATCAATCGCCACCAGGACTTTTTCATTCGCCCGGCGCTGGGGCCGAGTCAACAAGGGCGGGGCCGCCGGTTTTGGCGCGGTCAGGATGGGGCGTCTTGCTGCCTGTGCTGCCGCCACGGACTTGGCGGATTCCGTCAGGAATGCAGCCCTGGTCGTTGGTTTCAGGTCGAGCACGATGCGCGGACTCTGATTTCCCTTGGCGGGAAGAGAGAAGGCGGCGGCGATGGAATAGGGTTGTGCAGTGTCGATAACCACGCGTGACGTGCCGGGACGGAACAGACCGAAACGGAAACCCTTGATTGCTTTCGGGCGCCGGTTCTCCGGGTGCGCATCGCGAGAGAAGGTGACTTCCGGCAGATCAACGATAACCCGGTAAGGGTCCGCCAGACTGAAAACCTTGAAATCGAGTGGGCGAGAGAGATCCATGACGAACCGGATCTTGTCCGGATGCTGGCCGATGCGGATATCTTCAACCGTCCCGTCTATGGCCATGGCGGCTGGTGTGGCGCCGAGGATGCCACAGAGAATAAGCAGAAGTGTCGTGATCCGTCTTTTCAATATCTGCACCGGTCCGCGCCCGCATCTGCGTCCATACCGCAATCTCAACCATTTTTAACCATTGCCGATTCGCATTGCAATAAAATCTCTACGAATCAGTCTTCTGAACGGGATTTCTTGAGCGTAACATTAATTTTTGCAGGGGTTGTGCGTGGGTTGAAGGAAATCATTGTTCCTAAAATCCAAAGTGACTATGTTACGCGGGTGCCGGTCCGTATCGGACAGCGCAGATTTCTGCCCCGTAGCTTTCGGAAACGTGGTCGCGGGGCGCCCCTAATGGCGCGGGAATGCGCCCATATTCTACACAACGGGACATGCTCCGATCGTGATCCACGCTGGTTCAAATCCGATTATTCCTGCGCAGAGCCGCCTGACGGCTCCGTGTGGTGAGGTCGTGAACGGGCTATTCAGAACGGATCGAACGGACAGGGTTCCTGCTATCGAACGGAAACGCGGCGTTGGTGGCCATTGCGCTCCTGCCCCCGTTTTGCTCTCAGAGAACATGCCCGCGGACGCGGCGCCTGTACGCATCGGAAGAATGAATCCCGACGTACGGCGCGCGACACGCGTGGCCCAGGAGTCTACTTTTAATGTCAAAAAGCATGCTGATCGACGCCACACAGGCGGAAGAGACCCGAGTGGTCCTTCTGAGTGGCAATCGTGTCGAAGATTTCGACTTCGAGACAGAATCTCGCAAGCAGCTTAAGGGAAACATATATCTCGCCCGGGTAACCCGGGTTGAGCCGTCCCTGCAGGCCGCTTTCGTTGAATATGGAGGGAACCGTCACGGCTTCCTCGCCTTCAGCGAAATTCATCCCGACTATTACCGGATCCCGGTCGAGGATCGCGAAGCCCTGCTCGCCGAAGAGCGGGCGGAGGACGCGGTCGCTGCTGCCGCAGCTGGAGATGACGCTCCCGCGCCAACTCCCGAAGAGCGGGCAGAGGCCCGGGCCAGTCACACTGCCGGAGACGAAGACGAGGACGGTCCGCCCGCCCCGCCGCCGGAAAGCATTGGCGGCGACGATACGGACGGTGACGACGATGATGTCCGTCCGCGGAAAAATATCAGCCGCCGATACAAGATCCAGGAAGTCATTACCCGGCGCCAGATCATGCTGGTGCAGGTGGTCAAGGAAGAGCGCGGTAATAAAGGCGCGGCGCTCACCACGTACCTGTCTCTGGCTGGCCGCTATTGCGTGCTGATGCCGAACACGGCGCGCGGTGGTGGAGTGTCCCGCAAGATTACCAATATCGCGGATCGCAAGCGTTTGAAGCAGATTGTCGAGGGGCTGGAATTGCCCGAAGGCATGGCGGTGATCGTCCGCACGGCCGGCAGTCAGCGGACCAAGACCGAGATCAAACGCGACTATGAGTATCTGCTCCGGCTCTGGGACCAGATCCGTGAGAAGACACTGACCTCCTCGGCACCGTGTCTGATTTACGAGGAAGCCAACCTGATCAAGCGCTCAATCCGGGATCTCTACACCCGTGATATCGACCAGGTTCTGGTCGAGGGCGAGGATGGCTACAGGATTGCCAAGGACTTCATGCGTACCTTGGTGCCTAGTCATGCCAAGCGCGTGCAGCCTTACAAGGAACAGACTGTTCCGCTGTTCCACCGCTATCAGATCGAAGGCCAGCTCGACGCGATCCATAATCCCGTCGTTCAGCTGAAATCCGGCGGGTACCTGGTGATGAGCCAGACCGAAGCGCTGGTCGCTGTCGATGTGAACTCCGGCCGCGCCACGCGCGAGAGGAACATCGAGGAAACCGCGCTGAAGACGAACCTCGAGGCGGCGGACGAAGTCGCGCGCCAGCTTCGGCTGCGCGACATGGCCGGTCTTGTTGTCATCGATTTCATCGACATGGACGAGCCGCGCAACCAGCATGCCGTCGAACGGCGCATGAAGGATGCGATGAAGAACGACCGGGCGCGTATCCAGCTCGGCCGGATCAGCCATTTTGGCCTGATGGAACTGTCGCGTCAGCGGCTGCGCCCAAGTGTCTTCGAAGCCTCGACCCAGGTCTGCGTGCAATGCGCCGGCAGCGGCCGCGTCCGTTCTACGGACTCGACGGCCCTGCATGTGCTGCGCGCAATTGAGGAAGAAGGAATCAAGCAGAAGGCAAGCGAGATTTCGGTCTTCGTGCCTTCCGAGGTCGGCTTCTACATCCTGAACAAGAAGCGTGAAGCGCTGGCGACTATCGAGGAACGATACGGTTTCCTGGTGTTCCTCGAAGCCGACGACAGCCTTGTGACGCCGGATATGCGCATCGAGCGTTTGCTGCCGAAATCGGCCAGTGACCGGATCGATCTCGCGGCACCAATTATCGCCCCGCACGTCGAGGAAGATGATGAAGAGGTCGAAATTGAGGCCGATGCCGAGGTTGAAGGCGATACGGAAGAGCGTGACGAGGAGCGTCGTCCCAAGCGGTCCCGCCGTCGCCGTCGCCGTGGTGGTGAAAAACGCGCTGCCGAGCAGCAGGACCAGGGTGAGAGCGTCTCCGAGGAGGCGGCGGAAGAGGGCGACGAAAGTTCTGCTCCCGCTGCGGCCGAAGGAGAAGCTGCGTCCGGTGACGATGAGGATGGTAACAAGAAGCGCCGCCGTCGCGGCAAGCGCGGTGGTCGCCGCAGGTCGCGTCGTGGAAATGGTGAAGAAGGCGCTGCAGCGAACGAGAATGGCGAAGGCGAGCAGACCGGCGAGGATGCATCCGAAGGCCAGGATAGTCAGGCTGCGTCTGCCGATCAGAATGGACAAGCTGATGTTGCCGCTCCTGAGGTGACGGAGACTCCGGCCAAAGTCCAGGACGTTTCATCGGAAACCGCACCGGTTGAGGCCGCTGCCAGTGTTGACGCTCCGGCCGCGGAGGAAGAAAAGCCCAAGCGCAAGCCGCGTGTCCGGCGCAAGAAGGCCGCTGATAACGAAGCCGCTCCCGCAGCCGAAAGCGACGAGAAGGCAGAGAAGGTCGAAGAAAAGCCTGCGAAACCGCGTCGCCGTAGCCGAGCCAAGAAGGTCACGGCTGTTGACGAGGCGCCGAAAGCAGATGCGGCTCCGGTGAAAGAGGCCCCGGCCGCTGCCGAAGTTTCTTCCGGGAACGGAGCTGACAAGATCGCTGAAGCTGCTCCGTCAGAGCCGAAAAAAGCGCCTGCCGATAGCGGTACGACCGCCGATGCCGACAGTCCAGCCAAAGAGGGCAAGACGCGCCGTGGCTGGTGGAACCGTCTGATTCCGTCCTAAGACGGCAATCGAGATCAAAAGAAAACGGGGCGCCTGTCGGGCGCCCCGTTTTTGTTTCCGAATGAGGGATTTTAGCGCTGCGCGGCGACCGCACGGGCAAGGGCGCAGAATTCCTCGACGGTCAGTGTTTCCGGGCGTGCTGTCGGGTCAATTCCGATGGCTTCCAGGAATTCCGTGCCGCCATAGCTTCTCAGGGATGCTCGCAGCATTTTACGGCGCTGAGAGAATGCGTCGGCAGTGATCTGTTCGAGCAGGTCCGGGTCCGCTTCGGCCAGCGGCTTCGGACGCGGTTTAAGCCGGACGACCTGAGAAATGATTTTCGGCGCGGGCGTGAAGGCACGCGGTGGGATGTCGAACAGCGGGAAGACCTCTGCCCGCCATTGTGCGGCTATACTGAGCCGTCCGTATTGCGATGTGGACGGTGATGCCGAGATTCGTTCCGCCACTTCTTTCTGGAACATCAGGGTAAAGCTTTCGAAAGCTTCGGCTCGCTTCAACCAGCTCAGCAGCATCGGTGTGCCGACATTGTAGGGCAGGTTCGCAATAACCCGTCGCGGGGCGTCTCCCAGAGTCGTGAGATCGATGTCCATCGCGTCCGCTTCGATGACCTCCAGACGGCCGTCAGCGGCATGGACAAGATCCTGCAGGGCTTCGATGGAGCGGCGGTCCCGCTCGATGGCGATAACCTTGCGGGCGCCTTCCAGCAACAGCGCCCGGGTCAGGCCGCCCGGCCCCGGACCGATTTCGATGCAGGTGCCTTCGGCAAGATTGCCGGCCGCGCGGGCGATGCGCCGGGTCAGGTTGAGATCGAAGAGGAAATTCTGGCCGAGAGATTTACGGGCCGAAAGCTGGAAGCGCGCGATGATGTCGCGTAGCGGGGGCAGGGCCTCGACGGCGGCGATGATCGGATCAGTCATGATGCTTCGCCCTGGTGCGCGCCATATCGCCCGCCATGGTCAGCGCGGCGATCATACTGTCCGCGTGGGCGCGTCCCGTGCCGGCCAGCTCCAGCGCAGTGCCGTGGTCCGGCGATGTGCGGATGAAAGGCAGGCCGAGCGTCACATTCACGCCGCCCCAGAAATCGAGGGTCTTGATCGGGATCAATGCCTGGTCATGATACATGCAGATTGCCGCGTCGTAGCTCGCGCGCGCCTCGGCATGGAACATGGTGTCGGCGGACAAGGGGCCGAAGGCAGAGATGCCGTCGGCTCTCAGGGATTCTACCGCTGGTGCGACGATGTCCCGGTCCTCGGTTCCGATGGTGCCATCCTCTCCGGCATGAGGGTTAAGTCCGGCGATCGCCAATCGCGGAGCTTTGCAGCCGAAGTCCCGCTTCAGAGCTTCGGCTGTAATCCGGGCCTTGGTGACGATCATCTCGATTGTGAGAGCCTCCGGGACCTGCTTCAGCGGGATGTGGATGGTAACCGGAACAACGCGTATCGCAGGCGCTGCCAGCATCATCACAGGTGTGATGTCCGGGCCGGCAAGTGCAGCCAGAAACTCGGTGTGACCGGGATACTTGAAGCCTGCCTCGTATAGCACGCTTTTCTGGATCGGATTGGTCACCACGCCGGAGGATTGTCCGTCGCGGGTGAATTGGACGGCGCGTTCTATCGCCTCGATGACCGCGCCGCTATTTGCCGGGTCGAGCTTGCCGGGAGCCGGGGGCGTCGAGAACGTGATGGGCAGAACCGGGAGAGCCCGTTCGAAGACGTCGGCCGCGTCCTCTGGCTTGTCTATGACCCTGACAGGGACATCCGCACCGATCAGTCGTGCAAGCCTCTCCAGCCGCTCCGGATCATCCAGCAGGAAGAAAGGGGAGAGGCGCGTGCGGGCCGAAGACCAGGCTTTGATGGTGATCTCCGCACCGGCGCCCGCCGGCTCTCCCGGAGTGACCGCGAGAGGAGGGATGTCGGAGAGACTGGATCTGGTTGTCATGGTCCCGGCCTAGACGCGGGTATCGATGAATGCGTCCCGGCGGATGTCACGCAGATAGCGCTGCGCAAAGGTCTCGAACTTGATGGCCCTCAATTGGTTCGCAATTTCGTCTCGGCCGGGCAGATCGCTCTCCGGCTCCTCGCGGGCGCAGACCATGATGGTGCTGAAACCGGACGGCAGGCGCACCGGCTCGGAGAGCTCGCCAACCTTGAGGTCGATCACGGCCTCCCGAAGCTGCGCGGACAATTCACCGATTTCCAGTGTTCCAAGATCGGTTCCCGCCGGCGAATTCAGCTCGGCCGCGAGCAGGTCCATATCTTCGCAGTTTTGCGCGGTTTCGGACACGGCTGTCGCAATGCTCTTCTGGCTGGCTTCTGCTTCCGGAGAGGAACTGGGCGGCACTGGAACGAAAACCTGCTTTAGGGTGACCTTGGCCTTTGCCGGGTTGGGGGCGCTCAGGATCCGTCGTTCTTCCAGCTGGATAATCTGGTAGCCGAATATCGTCTTGATCGGATCGCTGATCTCGCCGGGCTGTAAGTCATCCACAGCAGCTCCAACCTCGTCACCGAGCTGTTCTCTGGTGGTCCAGCCGATATCGCCACCGGTAGCCGCCGTTGCGCCCTGGGAGAATTCACGCGCAATCGCATCGAACTCGGCCCCGGACCGCAACTGATTGACCAGCCGCTCGGCGACTTCCTCGTCATTTACGGAGGGATCGTTTGAATCGAGGACAATTTCACGGATCCGGAACTGGGGCTCGCCCCTGTTCCGCTCCAACCGGTTCAGTGCATCGTCGATTTCGTCGGTCGTGACTTCGACGGTGCTTTGGAACCGCCGGCGCACCAGTTTCACCCAGGCGATGTCGGCTCGCATCTGGTCCAGCACCGTCTCGCTCTGGATGCCCTGACTCCGAAGAGAGCGGTCGAACGATCCCGGCGCCATCTTGTTGCGCTGCTCCATTGCCCGCTTCGCGCGCTCCAGTTCGTCGGAGCTGACATCGATTGAGAGCCGCTTGGCTTCCTGAAGCTTCAGCTTCTCGTCAATCAGACTGCGCAGGACTTGTGGCCAGATGCGTTGAAAGGTTTGGGCGTTGCGCGGCAGGTTCGAAACGGTGATGACCATCCGAACACGCGCGTCGAGATCCCGGACCGAAATGATGTCGTCATTGACAATGGCGGCAATCCTTAGCGCGTCCTGCGCCAGGACTTTCGTGCCGCCCAGGCAAGATGCACCAGCTGTCAGAACAAATGCCGTGACGGCGATCCGCAACAGAGTCGGAAAATGCCACTTCATGAAACTCAACCCAGATCTCGCCATTTTGGTTCGATGTGTACCCGTGGTTTGTATGCGTTAGTTGCTGGAGAAGCCGCCGAGATGTTTGAAGGCAATTCGCAACATGACGGTTTGTTCCGGTTCGATATCGTCGTCTTCCAGTTCGCTTCTTTCATAGACAAGGCCGAATGTGAAGCACTCATCGGCATAAACCAGCCCGGAAGATGCGATCAGGGTGCGGTTGGCACCATCTGAGAAGTCCTGCACGATCCGTCCGTTCGCGCTCCAAAACTCGCTTAGTTTCAAGGAGCCGGAGATATCGAGCTGTTCCCGTTTCAGGAAATTGGTCTCACCCGCAATATCATCGGGATTGGTTTCGTCGTCGAGGAGCACATAGTCAGCGTTGATCGAGAAGCGGGGATGCTGATAACGCATGCCGATCTCGCTGCGACGCGGGGTGAAGTCATCCTTGTCGAGCCGGAACCGCAACAGGAAGTCGAGATCTTGGCTCGGACTGATATGCACCCGGCCGACATAGTCCGAGAGATCGTCGTCAAGGCCTGATCCGGCCTCGAACGGGCCATCCCCGAAGAACTGGTAACTCTGGCCGAAAAGCAAGCTGGAGGAGCCGCCTCCATTGCCATAGACGCCCGTTTTGAAACCATAGTCGACGCGGCTGCCACTCGTCACCCTATCGCTTCCGGTGAACCGGTTCATGCGAAACAGGTTGGTGTCATCGAACAGGAAGGACTGACTGTCCTCATTGGAGATCGCGTCCGGATTTCCGCCGTTGGGGGAAAGCACGAGATTGACGATCGGCTCGACGGTCTGGTGGTAGTTTTCTCCAGCCTTGGCCAGCGGATAGCGCCAGTTCATCCCGACCTGGGGGAACAGCCGCCCGGTGTCTCCACCCTCGCCGTTCGCAAGGTCGTCGGTCTGGTAGAAGTCGCTGTCGAGTGTCGCGGTCAGGGTGTAAATGTCCCCGGCCGGAGCGATATAGGGCAGGGACCAGCCGCTGCGTATGGCTATCTTTCTGCTGTCCGCGCCGGTCTCCCGGGTCAGCGACATGGCGGTTGCATCCAGTTGGAAACGTCCACCTGCCGGATCCGGTTCGCCGACAAAACTATACTCGAAAAGCGGCGCGACCGTCGGGGACTTGTCTCTGGAATCACCCGGGTTGAGGCCCTGAAATTTCAACGCTTGAACGGAGGTGTAATTGCGGCCCCTGAAGCCTTCGGCGTACGCCCGGGAGGTCAGGACCTCACGGCTGTCGAGGCGATAGCGGCGCAGGTATGTACGGCCGCTGGATTGCTCCAGGTCGAAGCCGCCGCGCCATGTCGGGTCGAAATCGAAGCGCCCCTCAAGATCCACGCTGCCTTCGGGATCCTGCTCGCCGGTTTCTATATTGTTGTCGCGCTGATCAAGCAGCCCTGCCGTGCCCTGAAAATCGATGAGCCCATCGGCGAACCTTTGCCGGTATCTGGCCTTCAGTATGCCGCCGTCTTCGGAATAGACGATAGGCATGAGCTCCAGGTCTTTGGACTCGTCAATCACCTGATAGTAGGGCTGGCCATAGATGAAGCCGAGTTCGTCCGAGGTACCGATCAGAGGCGCAAGGAAACCGCTGCGCCGATCCACCGTCGGGTCCGGATGCGCCAGATAGGGGGTGTAGAGCACCGGGACGCCGAACATCTCAAGGGTCGCATCGTTGTAAATGATGTCCTTGGCGACCTCGTCATGCACGATCTTCCGGGCCTTGATCTGCCAGAGTGGCGGCCGTGACGCGTCTTCCTTGCAGCTCTCGCAAGGTGTGAAGACGGCGCGTGACAAGATCTTGCGCTGATCGGCGGTGCGCGTTCCCCGGTTCGCGGCAAAACGAGAACCGTCCGTCAGGCGGAGCCGAATATTGTCGATGACGCCGGTCTTCAACTCGTTTTGCAATTCCGCATAATCGCTGAAGATGACCTCTCCCGTCGGCTCCAGCAGGGAGATATTGCCGCTGGCGATCACGGTATCTTCGCGCTGATTGTAGGTGACGCTGTCGGCCAGCAGAACGCGGTCGTTCTGCGAGAGTTCCACATTGCCGCGAGCGGTGATGGTGCCAAGGGTTTCGTCGTGCACCAGCTCGTCGGCGACCATCAGCACCGGCGCATCGCCGATGGCGCTCTCCTGGGCGCTTGCAGGTCTGGACTGGGTGGCCTGCACACTAAAGCAGACAGCGGCGACCAGGACATGGCAGCAGATTGTCTCGAGATGGCGGCGTGTCCGGTTCCAGAAATGAAGGCCCAGGATCATGGATTAACCATCCTCAAGGTGAAGCAGACTGGCGCAGCCGAGCAGCGCGGTCACGGTCGCCGGTGTCCAGGCGGCAAGCACTTCCGGAATCCGGGCGGACAATCCCAGAGCGAAAACCAGGTCGGATGCGAAATAAAGAAAAAATCCGGTGAACAGGCCGGCGCTGACCCAGACCATGGTCCCGCCGCGCCGGGTCAGGCGAAGCGAGAAGGTGGCTGCTATCAGGACCATCGCGCAAAGCAGCAGCGGCGAAGCGAGCAAAGCATGCCAGTAGAGCCTGTGCCGGACCGCGGAAAAGCCTGCGCTCTCCAGAATAGAGATGAATTTAGGCAGCTCCCAGAACGACATGGTCTCCGGTGGAGAAAAGCTGTCCTGGATGTTTTCGAGCGTGAGTGCCGTTGGAAGGCGATAAACAGAGCGGGTTTCCGGAATGGCGTTCTTGGTGGTCAGGATGACGTTATTCATCTGCCAGAAGCCGGATTTCAATGTTGCTTCTGCGGCGTCGACCCTGGCGTCGAAGTTGTCTTCTCCCTCGAAGAACAGCACGGTCAGGCCGGACAGGCTGGCGCCGTCGGCCGCCACGCCAGTGGCATGCAGGACGAAATGGCCGGTACTGGTCTGCTCCCGGAGCCACAGACCACCATCTGTCAGCGCCATGAAGTTTCCCTTATCCCGCAGGATCTTGTTCTCGAGCGCTTCGTATTTGGCCGTCATCACGGAGGCAACCGGATTGAAGACGGTGATCTTGAAGACCCCGATCAGGAACGCAATCATCAGGGCTGGCAGCAGGAACTGCCAGACTGAAACCCCTGCCGCGCGGGCCACCACAAGTTCGTTCGAACGCGTCATCCGGGTAAAGGCCAGCATGGCGCCGAACAGGGTGGCAAATGGCAGGATGGTCTGCCCCATCTGGGGGGCTTTCAGTGCCGCCATTTGCAGCATCAGGGTCAGGGTTGCGAGTTCTTTGTCAGAACCCCGTCGCAGCAACTCGATGGCATCGAGCAGATAAACAATCCCCATGATCGCGAAGAAAGTGCCGAGCACCCAGAACAGGAACTGCTTGCCGAAATAAAATGAGAGCGTCCCCGACAATTTCATGCGGGCGACCCTTCGACCGGTGCGGACGGAGAGCGTGGCCGGCGCAGCTTCTGACGGGCCAGAATGATCAGGCAGATCAGTATTGGTGCGATTGCGCTGCCATACATCAGCGGCAGCAATCCGAACTCCTTGGCCGCCGCGTATTTCGAGCCGAGAACTGCCGCCTGCACCAGGCCGACCAGAACGACCGCGACAATCAGGCGGCGGCTCTGGCCCCGGCGGGAGAATTCCCCCTTTAGAATGACGACCAGCCCAATCAATGGCAGGGCGAGGCCGAGCAGCGGCGTGACCAGGCGGCTATGCCCCTCGGCCTTGTATTTGAGGAAATTGCGGGGCTGGGTGATTTGCTCCGTCGGGTTGAGCAACTCGTCGACGAAAAGCTCGTTTTGGTCGCGCGCCGTACGCTGGCCCACTTCGCCCAGGCCGCCAAGATCGACAGTGTAGCGATCGAAATAGAGAATATTGATACGCCCGGTCGCATTTTCGCGTGCCTGCCGGTTGCCGTTCACCATCAGGACTTTCGGATCATTGCCATCGAGAATCAGCGCCCCTCGTTCGGCCAGCAGGGTGACCGACTCGCTCTCGTCACGATCATCCTGGACGATAATCCCGGCAAGCTCCCCGTCCGGTTGGCGGGCGCGCACGAAAACCGTCACGTCGTCGCTGATAGAATTGAAGACACCCTCGCGCAGCAACACGTTGGTGTAATTGTGCCGGATCTGGAACTGCAGCTCCTTGAAGCCGCGGTAAGAGACCGGGACCAGGTACAGGCTCAGCAGATAGCCGAGCAGAGTAACAATGATGGAAACGATTATGGCCGGGCGGGCAAGCCCCAGCGGCCCGAGGCCGGACGCGGTGAGCACGACCAGTTCGCGATCGCTTGCCATCCGGCTATAGACGAACATCGTCGCGGCGAAACAGGCAATGGGCAGCACCAGCGATAGCCAAGTCGGCATCAGCAGAACAGTGAAGTAGATGAATGTCGCGAGCGGTAGGCCCCGGTTCACGATCATGTCGATGAAACGCAGGGACTGGCTCAGCCAGATGACACAGGTCAGCGAGACCACAACAATGATCATCGCGGCCACTATCTGGCGAATGACGTAGCGGTCGATCCTCATGATCCCGTTTGGCTGGTCGTGCCCAGGCGGGTTCTTGCGCAACCCGCTTCGAAGAGCGCATGATAGCGATGTTTCAAGTGTTTCCAATCACGAACTTAATCAGGATGCGAGCAGCACAGGTTCGTTACCCGCGCATGCAGGGCTACCCGGCGACACAGCGCCTGCGGAAGTCTTCCGGTCGGCACACCAGGCACGCATGCGCCTGATCGGCGCGAACCTTTGCTCAGAGGGAGAATCGGAATGAAAATAGGGTTTCAGAAGTTGGCCTTGCCGACCAAGGGCGCGGTCGTTGTCGGAGTGATGGAAGACAATGTCCTGCTGCCGCTTGGCGCCGAACTGGACGAGCAACTCGGCGGCCTGCTGTCGCGGGCAATGAAGGCCGGCAAGTTCAGCGGCAAGTCGAACCAGACCCTCTCCGTGTTCGGTGCGACGGGCACGGTGCTTCTGTATGGCCTCGGTGACGGCAGCAAGATCGACGAGCTTTGGGCCGAGAATGCCGGCGGCTCCATTGTGGGCGCTCTGCTCGATACGGGCGACAAGGAAGCGGCTGTGTTGTTCGAGCCGCATGCTGCGGATGGCACGGCAGACGAAGGCGCGGCCGCCCGGGCTGCCCGACTGGCGTTTGGCGGCCTGCTGCGCACTTACCGTTTCGACAAGTACAAGACCAAGCAGAAGAAGGAAGACCTGCCTGTCCTGCAAAAGCTGACGGTTCTGACCGATGAAGCGACGGCGGCAAAGAAAGCCTTTGCCGGGCTGCATGCCGTTGCGGACGGTGTCTTCATGGCTCGCGATCTGGTCAGCGAGCCGGCGAACGTGCTCTACCCGACTTCCTACACCAAGCGTGTAGAGGAGCTGTCAGAGCTCGGCGTGAAGATCGAGGTGCTGGACGAAAAGCAGATGAGCAAGCTCGGCATGGGCGCTCTGCTCGGTGTCGGCCAGGGCTCCGAGCGCGAGAGCCGGATGGTCATCATGCGCTGGGACGGTGGCCCGAAGAAGCAGCAGCCGATTGCCTTTGTCGGCAAGGGTGTCTGCTTTGACACCGGCGGTATTTCCCTGAAGCCGGCGGGCGGCATGGAAGACATGAAGTGGGACATGGGCGGCTCCGCAACCGTGGTCGGCCTGATGAAGGCGCTGGCCGGTCGTAAGGCGAAAGCCAACGTGATCGGCGTTGTAGGCCTGGTCGAGAACATGCCGGACGGGAATGCCCAGCGGCCGGGCGACGTCGTTACGTCCATGTCCGGTCAGACCATCGAGATCATCAATACCGATGCGGAGGGCCGACTCGTTCTGGCTGATGCACTCTGGTACACGCAAGACCGCTTCAAACCGCAATTCATGCTCGATCTCGCTACCCTGACCGGCGCCATGATGGTCGCTCTCGGTCAGGTTAATTGCGGCTTCTTCGCAAACAATGACGAGCTTGCCGGCAAGCTTGAGGCCGCCTCGAAAACCGCTGGCGAGAAGATCTGGCGGATGCCGCTCGGCGAGGAATACAACAAGATGATGGACAGCGACATTGCTGACATGAAGAACGCCGGCGCGCGCTGGGGTGGCAGCATCACCGCCGCCTGCTTCCTTGAGCGGTTCGTCAACGACCTGCCGTGGGTCCATATGGACATCGCCGGCATGGCTTGGTCCTCCAAGGCGTCCTCGACGGTGCCGAAAGGCGGAACCGGCTGGGGCGTGCGATTGCTCAATGAGCTGGTGCAGGCGAATTACGAAGCCTGACCGGCACGGCGCTCATTGTGATGACAGACATCAACTTCTACCATCTGACGGCGCGCCCCTTGGAATGGGCTCTGCCGAAGCTTCTTGAAAAGTCGCTTCAGGCGGAGGCCCGCGTCGTCGTGATGGCGTCGAGCGAGGAGCGCGTCGCCGACCTCAATGCCCATCTCTGGGCGTTCGATCAGGATAGCTGGCTGCCCCATGGCAGCGAAAAGGACGGGAACGCGGAATTGCAGCCGATCTGGCTGACGATTACGGACGAAAACCCGAACGAGGCGCGCTTTCTGTTTCTGACGGATGGCGCGACCTCGGAGCATGTGAGCGATTACGAGCGCGTGTTCGAGTTGTTCGACGGCCGCAACGACGAGGCGGTGAAGACGGCACGGGCCCGCTGGAAGGATTACAAGGCTGCCGGTCATACGCTTGCCTACTGGCGGCAAACCGAAAGCGGCGGTTGGGAGAAGGCCGGCTGAGCCCGGTCATGGATGAAATAAGCGAGCCCTGGAGTAACAGGTGAAATACGATTTCGATCAGGAGATCCGGCGGACCGGGACGAATTCCGTCAAGTGGCAGATTTATTGGCGCGGCGACAAGCGGGAGCTGTGGGAGGGCACGGACCCTGATCTTGGCGCCGAGCGGACCTTGCCGATGTGGGTCGCCGACATGGATTTCCAGATTGCCGAGCCGATCCGTGACGCCATGCGGGCCCGGATCGACCATCCGATCTTCGGCTATGTGGTCCGCACGCCGGACTATAACGAAGCGATTACTGGCTGGATGGAACGTCGCCATGGCTGGAAGATCGATCCCGAATGGATCGTTAACACGCCGGGTGTGGTGCCTGCGCTCAACTTGCTGATCCGGGCCCTGACCGAACCGGGCGACAAGGTGCTGATCCAGCGCCCAGTCTATTATCCCTTCACCTACGCGATCGAGAATAACGACCGCGAAGTCGTTTCCAACTCACTGGTGATGGAAAACGGCGTCTACCGGATGGATTTCGACGATCTCGAAGCCAAGACGGCCGACCCCAAAGTGAAGCTTTGCGTCTTCTGCAGCCCGCACAACCCGGTCGGCCGGGTCTGGACCGAGGACGAACTGAAGCGGTTTGGCGAGATCTGCAAGAAGAACGGTGTCGTCGTCATTGCCGACGAGATCCATGGCGACCTGATGTTGAACGGCTCCACCTTCGTGCCGTTCGGAAAGCTCGGCGCGGACATGATGGACAATGCGGTTGTCTGCACAGCTCCGTCGAAGACCTTCAATCTGGCGGGTCTGCACACGTCCAACATGATCGTCTCGAATGAGACTTACCGAAAGGCGCTGAACAAGGAAATTGCTGCCTCCGGCATCGGCGGCATGAACAGCTTCGGCCTTGTCGCCACCATGGCTGCCTACAACGACGGCGAGGAGTGGCTGGCCCAGGTGCTCGATTACCTGAGTGAAAACGCCAATTATCTCGAAAGCTTCATTGCCGAGCGGATTCCGGAAATCAAAGTGATCCACCCGGAAGGGACCTATCTGGTCTGGCTCGACTGCCGGGGACTTGGTCTCGACAAGCTGGAGCTTGAAGCCCTGATGCATGAAGAGGCGAAAGTCCTGTTCGACGAGGGCTATGTCTTTGGCACCGAGGGCGAGGGTTTCGAGCGCATCAATATCGCTTGCCCGCGCTCCATCCTCACCGATGCGCTGGAGCGGATCGAGGCGGCGGTGGCGAAACGCCGCGCCTGACCGGGTATTCAGGGAAAAATTCGGGGCGGGGCAGGTCATCGCGTGGCTTGCCCCGTTCCGTCCGCACCGCTATAAGGCGCGCGCCGGGCGCTTTTGCGCCCGCCTAGCTTTTTCAATCGTATTTCGCGGATGGCTCCGGCCGTCCAGCAGAACCAGAAGAGAGACACGATGGCCATTCAGCGCACTTTCTCCATCCTCAAGCCGGACGCAACCGAGCGGAATCTGACCGGCGGCGTCAACAAAATGATCGAAGAAGCGGGCCTGCGCATTGTCGCGCAGAAGCGCATCCAGATGACCCAGAAGCAGGCCGAAACCTTCTATGCCGTGCACAGCGCGCGTCCGTTCTTCGGCGAACTCGTCGAATTCATGATCTCCGCTCCGGTCGTCGTGCAGGTTCTGGAAGGCGAAAACGCCATCGCGACCTATCGCGACGTGATGGGCGCCACCAACCCGGCCGAAGCAGCCGAAGGCACCATCCGGAAGGCCTATGCCAAGTCCATCGGTGAGAACACCGTGCACGGTTCCGATGCCGAGGAAACCGCCGTGATCGAGATCGCCCAGTTCTTCAGCGGCAACGAAATCGTCGGCTGAATTATTGCTGCCGAATAGAAAAAGGGCCGGTCAGTTGACCGGCCCTTTTTGATTCCGCCTTGCGGCTGGTTTGACCTGTTGCCGGTCAGACCAGGAAGATGGCCATCAGGATCAGCAGAATGATGACACTCACGGTCGACCATTTCAGCATGCCGATGAACCACTCGTAATTATTCTTGTATTCCGGATAATTGCTGTCCGTGGATCCGTTGCTCGCAGCCATATCGCCTCCGTAGAAATGTCATGCCGGGCTGAACCCGGTTCGTAACTCTGCAAACTGTATAATTCAGCGGGCCCTAGGCGCCAAGCCTCTATCGTCAGCCGATTGGTTCAGATGAGGGGTTATGCAGGGCGGCATCAGGGTAATTGGCCCCGTCGAGGAACACCCGCTCGCCCTCGATGCGCACCCGGCCTTCCGCCACCCATTTAAGGCAAGCGGGATAGATCCGGTGTTCCTGCACCAGAATGCGAGCGGCCAGCGTATCACCGGTATCGTCCTGGTGAATCGGCACCACTGCCTGCTGAATGATTGGGCCGACATCCATTTCCGGTGTGACGAAATGCACCGTACATCCGGCGAACCGCGCGCCTGCGTCGATAGCCCTCTGTTGGACGTTAAGCCCTTTGAAGGACGGCAGCAGGGACGGGTGGATGTTGATCATCCGTCCGCTCCAATGCTCGACGAACGCGGTCGTCAGAAGCCGCATGAAGCCGGCAAGACAGATGAATTCCACGCCAGCCGCGTCGAGTGCTTTCTGCATGTCCGCATCGAAACTGGTGCGGTCCGCGTAGTTTTTGTGATCGAAGACAACGGCTGGAATGCCTGCCGCCTTTGCCCGGTCCAGTGCACGAACGCCCGGACGGTTCGAGATCACTGTGACGATTTCGGCTGGATGGTCAGGGGCGGCGCAGGCGTCGATCAGCGCCTGCAGATTGCTGCCGCTGCCCGATACCAGAACGCCGACTCTGAGCTTGCCTTCGCTCACGCGGGCCAGGTCCGGAGCCCTTGCAGTGTGACGGACGGTGCGTCGCCTGCCCGATCGGTCAGTTTGCCGATCCGGAAGACAGTTTCGCCGGCCTCTGCCAGGATTTCGGTTACAGCACCCGCCCGGTCCGCCGAAACGGTCAGGGTCATGCCGATGCCGCAGTTGAAGGTCCGGGCCAGTTCTTCTGCTGGTACGCCGCCGGTTTCTGCCAGCCATCTGAAGACCGGCGGAAGCGTCCAGCTTTCGACATCGATCTCGGCAGCAAGATGCTTCGCGAAAGAACGCGGCGGATTGTCCAGCAGACCGCCGCCCGTGATATGGGCGAGGCCAGTGACGCCGCCGCTTGCGAGAGCTGCCAGACAGGACTTCACATAGATCCGGGTCGGCGTCAGCAGCGCGTCGCCGAGGCTCTGACCTTTGGCGAAGGGAGCATCGTCACCCCAGCCGAGGCCGGAGCGGTCGACGATCCGGCGCACCAGAGAGAAGCCGTTCGAATGCACGCCTGAGGCGGCTAGACCGAGAATCACATCGCCGGCTTCGGCGCGCGGCTCCAGAATCAGGTTCTCGCGCTCCGCCGCGCCAACGGCGAATCCGGCAAGATCGAAATCGCCGTCCGTATACATGCCCGGCATTTCCGCCGTCTCGCCGCCGATCAGGGCGGCTCCGGACTGGCGGCAACCTTCGGCGATCCCTGCAACGACCGTGCGGGCCGCTTCGACATCGAGCTTGCCGGTGGCGTAGTAATCGAGGAAAAACAGCGGCTCGGCGCCCTGCACGACCAGATCGTTCACACACATGGCGACAAGATCGGTACCGACGCCGGAATAGTTTCCGGTATCGATGGCAAGGCGGAGTTTCGTTCCGACGCCATCTGTCGCGGCAACGAAGACCGGGTCTTTGAACCCGGCGGCTTTCGGATCGAAAACACCACCAAAGCCGCCAATAGCGCCATCGGCGCCAGGCCTGACCGTTGACTTGGTCAGAGGCTTGATGAATTCGATCAGTTGGTCCGCCGCATCAATGTCAACGCCCGCTTCCTTGTAGGTAAGGGGGCGGTTGGGTCTATCGGGAGCTGATATGGTCTCCTCCTCAGCCTTCCGGTATAAGGGGCGGGCAGTGTCCGCGGTGCCATTGTTCTGCCCGGATCAGGGTGTATGACGCAGGGGCCGGGACCGCAAGCGTATTTGGCGGACGGCAACATAGTTCAGGGAAGAACGTGCTGATGGGTATTGGGGCTGGAAGCCGCGCGCGGGATACAGAACGGACAGTCGGCATTCCGGCTGCCTGCCGCCTTATGTTGTTTGTAATCATGCTGTTGGCCGCCACATTCTCGGGGAACATCGCCCGGGCACAATCGGATGCGAGCCGAGTTTTCGAGGTGCGCGGCGTTTCGGTGGACGCGCAGGCCGCTACTGCAGCCCAGGCTCAGGCCCAGGCTATCGGGGAAGGCCGCCGCGAGGCATGGCGCCGTCTGATCAATCGCCTGGTGCCGAAGGCGCAGGCCGCGGGCCTGCCGCCACTATCCGACGATTTGCTTGTCGGTTTGACGGTCGGATATGAAGTCGCACGGGAACGGACCTCGGATGTCCGTTATCTCGGGTCGCTGAACTTCCGCTTCAATCCGGTGGCAGTGCGGCAATATTTCACGTCTCTTGGTGTCGCCTATGCCGAGGTAGCCTCCCAACCCGTGCTGATCCTCCCGGTCTATAATAACGGCAGCAAGCCGCTGCTCTGGGATGAGGAAAGCCCATGGCTTGCAGCATGGCTCGACCGGGCCAATGCAGGCGGTCTGGTGCCGATCGCGGTGCCGTATGGGGATCTTGCGGATATTCGCGATATCACCGCGGTTCAAGCCGTTCTGGCGGACCGCGAAGCGATCATGACAATAGCCGCGCGCTACGGCGCGGAGCAGGCGGTAGTCGTGAACGCCCGACCGATTTCCATCGAATCCGCGGGGCAGGCCGTCGAGCTCAACCTGACTTATGTTGGCGGCATTGCGGACGGCCAATCCCTGGTGCGGACCGTGACGCCCGATCCGGGCAACCCTGAGGCGGATCTGCTGTCGGTCGCGGCACGAACAGCGACGTCGGAGATCCAGGAAGCCTGGAAGTCGGAAAACCTGATCAGTCCTGGATTCGAGACGCGGGTCACCGTCATCGTGCCGATTGCCTCTTTCGAAAATTGGCTGGAAGTCCGCAAGGGGCTGGATCAGGTCTCGTCGGTATCGCGACGCGAATTATTGCGAATTTCACGCAATGAAGCCCTGATCGATGTCTGGATCAATGGTGACGCTAACCAGCTCGCGCTGGCATTGAAGCAGAAGGATTTCCTCCTGACGGAAACACAGAACGGCTGGTTGCTCTACAAAGAGGGAATCGAGCTGCCGGAGCGATATCTTACCGCGCCGCTCGTCGCGCCCTTGCCGGACGCGGAGCCCGTTGCACCGCCCGCCAGCGTTGCGCCGCTCATCCTGCCGCCGCTGGTGCAGTGATGCCCTCAGTAATTCCATCTCGAGAACGTGCCGGAAACGGGGAGCGTCATGACACAGCGTGAACGCCTGACATTCTGGGGCGCGCTTCTGATCGCTCTTGTTATCGCTCTTTACGTGCTGAAGGGGGTCCTGGTGCCATTCGTGGCCGGCATGGCGATCGCGTATTTTCTCGATCCCCTGGTGGACCGCTGCGAGCGGCTCCGAATGTCCCGTACTGCGGGCACCACGGTCGTATTGCTCGGCTTCTTCTGTGCCGGGCTGGGAGTCATGCTTCTTCTTGTGCCGTTGGTTCAGGCTCAGGCCGTTTTGCTTGCTAAAACGCTCCCTGGTTATCTTGAAAGATTGCTCGCGTTTGCCGATCCGGTGGTTGGCATGGCCAGAACCTGGCTTGGCAATGGTGGTGCGGAGGAGCTCAATCTCTCCGCTATCGCGGCGAAGGCCGGCGAGTGGCTGATTTCTGTTGCCGGGCAGGTTTTGAGCGGTGGCGCGGCGCTGGCCAATCTTCTGTCGCTTCTGGTTATCACGCCAATAGTCGCCTTCTATCTGCTGCGGGACTGGGATCGTATCGTGGCTGCGGTGGATGGCTGGCTGCCGCGTGCACAGGCGAAGACGATCAGGGAGCAGGCCCGGATCATCGATGAAACACTTGCTTCCTTCGTGCGCGGGCAGGGCTCTGTCTGTCTCATTCTCGGCGGCTTCTATGCTGTGGGGCTGACGCTCGCGGGACTCGATTTCGGTGTGATCATCGGGCTGTTTTCCGGCCTGATTTCCTTCGTGCCCTTCGTAGGGTCGATTTTTGGCGGCCTGCTCAGCATCGGCCTTGCCGCCATGCAGTTCGATTCCCTGACACCCATCGCCATTGTCGCCGCCGTTTTCGTCGCGGGGCAGGCTATTGAAGGCAATTTCCTGACACCCAATCTGGTTGGAGAGGCGGTTGGCCTGCATCCGGTCTGGGTGATTTTCGCCCTGCTGGCGGGCGGGGCGCTGTTCGGTTTTCTCGGCATTCTGATCGCGGTTCCGGTCGCGGCTGTGATCGGCGTGCTCACCCGCTTTGCTCTGTCGCGGTACCTTGTCAGTCCGCTCCATCTTCATGGCATACCGCCATCGGACGATGAGACGGATACTGAAGGACGCTGAGATAGGACCAACGGGCTATTATGATTGAACAGAACAACGGATCGCGTCTGATCGGCGGCGAAGGCGGGCAGCTGCCCTTGTCGCTGGAGCATCGCCCGGCCTTTGACCGAGGCGAATATCTCGTCTCCACCTGCAATGAGGCAGCAACTGCCTGGATCGATTCCTGGCCGTCTTGGCCGGAGGCGACATGGGGACTGAACGTGCACGGGCCCGAAGCCTCGGGCAAAAGTCATCTGGCGGAGGTCTGGGCCCGCAAAGCCAGCGCCATCATGCTCCGTCCGGCGGACCTGGATGTGGATCGGCTGCGAGCGTTGCTCGGCGAGGCCCGCTATATCGTACTGGACAATGTCGACGAGAGCCTGCCGGGCGTGCCCGCCTTTCATCTCTACAACATGATTGTCGAGCGTCGGGGCGCTTTGCTGGTGTTGTCCCGAACGCCTGTCTCGCGTATGGAACTTCACCCGGCGGATGTGAAATCGCGCTTCTCTGCGTTGCCTGCCGTGGCGATCAGCGATCCCGACGACGCATTGATCTCGGGAATTATGGACAAACTCTTTCGCGACCGGCAATTGTTCGTTGCTGAAGAGGTTCTGGCCTTTCTGGTCGGGCGCATGGAACGATCATTTTCGGAAGCACGGGCACTGGTCGAAACCATCGACGCCATGTCGCTTGCCGAGGGGCGCCGGATCACACTGCCACTTGCACGCCGCGCGCTGGAAGCGCGGGCTGCGGGATAGCACCGGGACTGCTAACGAAAAAACAAACAAACGGAGCACTATCCATGGATCTGGGAATTAAAGGGAAGAAAGCCCTCGTCTGCGCGTCGAGCAAAGGGCTCGGCAAGGCATCGGCGATGGCGCTTGCACAAAACGGTGCGGATCTGACGATCTGCTCGCGGACGCCTGAAGCGATCGAGGCAACGGCCGAGGAAATCCGGTCGGCCACCGGCGCGACCGTGCATGCCATCGCATGCGACATCACCACCGACGAAGGCCGGGCAAAGGCGCTGGCGCCGTTCGACGCCAAGCTCGACATCCTTGTAAACAATGCGGGCGGCCCGCCGCCGGGCAACTTCCGGGACTGGACCCGCGACGACTGGATCAAGGCTGTCGATGCCAACATGCTGACCGCCATCGAGCTGATCAAGGCGACCATCGACGGCATGATCGACCGCAAGTTCGGCCGTATCGTGAACATCACCTCCGGTGCCGTGAAGTCGCCCATCGCGATCCTCGGGCTTTCCAACGGAGCCCGCACCGGCCTGACCGGTTTCTGTGCCGGCATTGCCCGTGAAGTCGCCAAGGATGGCGTCACCATCAACGGTCTGCTCCCCGGCCCGTTCGACACCGACCGGCTGCGCGGCAACATGAAGCTGCATGCGGAAAAGGCCGGCGTCGATTTCGAGACCTATTATGCGGAGCAGGCTGCACAGCACACTGCCGGCCGGTTCGGTTATCCGGACGAGTTCGGCCAGACCTGTGCGTTCCTGTGCAGCGCGCATGCCGGCTATATCAACGGCCAGAACGTGCTGATGGACGGCGGGGCCTTCCGCAGCACCATGTAGGCGTTGGATGACGGTATTCGTCATATCGGACGGAAACCGTCATCGAACTGAAACGCGACAGGATTACGGTCCGGCCCGGGATATTCCATATCCCGGGCCGACCTGTGTTATGACAGCGACAAGCGCTGTTGGCGCTGCGAGGTCCAGCAATACAGTCATGACGAGGAGACGGCCCCGTGAGCGAGAGTCAGGCGGAAAGCACGACGCGTATTGACGCGACATCGCCCGAGCGGTTTTTCAACAGGGAACTGTCTTGGCTCGGCTTCAATGCCCGCGTTCTTGAAGAAGCGAACAATCCCGCGCATCCGTTGCTGGAACGACTTCGGTTCGTATCCATTTCAGCGTCGAACCTCGACGAGTTCTACACGGTCCGGGTGGCCGGTCTGAAAGGCATGGTGAATGCCGGCGTGACCACGCCGAGCGCGGATGGTCTCTCCCCGACGAACCAGCTTGTCGCCATCGCGGAAAAGGCCGCTGAACTGATCGCTGTTCAGCAGCAATATCTTGCCATGCTGCTTGGTGAGTTGCGCACGGCCGGGTTCCATCTGATCACCGCAGCTGACCTCACTACCGCAGAACGGAAGTGGCTTGAGGGCCATTTCATCGATCAGGTTTTCCCCCTGCTGACTCCGCTCGCAATCGATCCGGCGCATCCGTTCCCGTTCCTTCCGAACGGTGGTGTCTGCCTCGCCATGCAGCTCACGGATGCTTCCAACGCCATCGATATGGAAGCGTTGCTTCCGCTTCCGGCGCAGGTGGGCCGTTTTGTCCGCCTGCCGGGCAAGGATATCCGTTTCATCGCCATCGAGCAGGTGATCATCGAGCATGTCGACCAGCTGTTCCCGAATTTCACCGTTGCCGGACACGGTATCTTCCGGGTCCTGCGCGACAGTGAAATGGAAGTGGATGAAGAGGCCGAAGATCTCGTCCTATCGTTCGAGTCGGCCCTGAAACGCCGCCGGCGCGGTAACGTCATTCGCCTATCGATGAACAAGGACATGCCGGAAGATCTCCGAAACTTTGTTGTCGATGAGATGAAGGTGGCTAAAGAGGATCTCTTCACCCTGGACGAGATGGTTGGCCTTGCGGATCTGTCGCAGCTGATTGTCAGCGAGCGCCCGGACCTGCTTTGGAAACCGTTCAATCCACGCTTCCCGGAGCGTATCCGTGATTTTGGCGGCGATTGCCTGGCTGCGATCCGCGCCAAGGACATTGTTGTCCACCACCCCTATGAGAGCTTCGACGTCGTCGTCCAATTCCTGCGCCAGGCGGCGGCGGACCCGGCGGTGGTCTCAATCAAGCAGACGCTCTACCGGACATCCAAAGGCAGCCCGATCGTGAACGCCCTGATTGAGGCGGCGGAGGCCGGAAAGTCGGTCACGGCTATGGTCGAGCTGAAGGCTAGGTTCGACGAGGAAGCGAATATCCGTCTTGCCCGTGATCTGGAACGCGCGGGCGTCCAGGTCGTTTACGGTTTTGTGGATCTGAAAACCCACGCGAAGATCTCGCTGGTGGTCCGGCGCGAAGGCAATGGCCTCAGGAACTACGTACATTTCGGGACCGGAAACTATCATCCGATCACGGCGAAGATTTACACGGACCTTTCCTTCTTCACCTGCGACCCGGTGCTGTGCCGGGATGCCGCGCGCATGTTCAACTACATGACCGGCTATGCCACGCCGCAGCAGATGGACAAGCTGTCGCTCTCGCCGCTGACCATGCGCCAGAAGGTGCACGAGCTTGTTGATACCGAGATCGAATTTGCCCGGCAGGGCAAGCCGGCAACGATATGGGCAAAGATGAATTCTCTGGTCGATCCGGACCTGATCGATCTGTTGTACCGGGCGTCGAACGAGGGCGTGAAGATCGAACTGGTCATCCGCGGTATCTGCTGCCTGCGGCCGGGATTGCCGGGTTTATCGGAGAACATCCATGTGCAGAGCATTGTGGGCAGGTTCCTTGAGCATTCGCGGATATTCTGTTTCGGCAATGGTCGGAAGCTTCCCTCCGATCAGGCGAAAGTGTACATGTCCTCCGCTGACTGGATGACGCGTAATCTGGATCGCCGGGTGGAGCATTTCGTGCCTATCGAAAACCGGACGGTGCACCGCCAGGTTCTGGACCAGATCATGGTGGCGAACCTGAAGGATGAGACGAATTCCTGGATCGCGGAGCCGGATGGTCGCTTTGTCCGGGTTGCCGCCGGTGCGGGAGCGTTCTCGGCACATAAATATTTCATGACCAATCCAAGCCTGTCCGGCCGCGGCAGTGCTCTGAAGCGGTCGAACGAAATGCCCAAGAAGCTGAGCGGCACGGAATAACGTTTGTCAGTTCCCTTTTCTCAAGACGGCTGGATCTCCAATAACGGGCCCGACCATAGTGGCCTCGTTGGAGTGCTGGATATTGGATCGAACTCTATCCGTCTCGTCGTTTTCGAAGGCGATGGGCGGATGCCCATTCCGTTGTTCAATGAAAAAGCGCTTTGTGGCCTCGGCACGGGGCTGCAGGAAACCGGACATCTGTCCGAGCAGGGTGTCCGCTCGGCGATGGAGAACCTGGAGCGTTATTTCACGATTGCCAAGGGTATGGGCGTTTCCGAGGTCCGTGTACTGGCGACGGCAGCGGTTCGAGATGCCCGAAACGGAGATGAATTCGTCTCGGCCGTCGAAGGCCGGTTCGGTGCCCGTGTCATGGTGTTGTCGGGAGATGAAGAGGCCCGCCTGTCCGCCCTCGGGGTGATCAGTGCTTTCCCGGAGGCGGATGGCGTGGTCGGCGATCTCGGTGGCGGCAGCCTCGAGCTCGTCGATGTCCAGAACAGCAAGGCGCGCCGTTTCGAGACCACGCCCCTGGGGCCGCTCCGGCTCGGCGAACTCACCCGGCAGAACCGGGACGAGTTGACGGACAGGATCGACTCCATTCTGAATGGCGTGCTTTGGCTTGACGCCATGTCCGGGCGTGACCTGTTCTCTGTCGGCGGCGCCTGGCGCAGCCTTGCACGCGCGCATATGGAGTTGACCGACTATCCTTTGGCGGTGATCCATAACTATGCGATTGGGGCGGAGGAAGCTGTCCGTTTCCTCGACGAAATCACCCGGACGGGCCGGAAGGATCTGCGGGCCCTAGATGCGGTTTCAAAACGCCGCGTGGAAAAGCTGCCTGTTACGGCCCTGGTTCTGAAGCGGGTGATTGAACTCGGCCGTCCGCGCCAGGTCGTGTTCTCGTCTTTCGGATTGCGCGAAGGGTGCCTCTATGATCGGTTGCCGCAGGGTGAGCAGGCGCGCGATCCGCTGGTCGACAGCTGCATGGATATTGCCCGCAAGAGCAGCCGTTTCAGCCCGCACCCGGAGGTTCTGGAGCGCTGGATAGCACCATTTTTCGAGGGCGTGCCTGCTGCGGAACAACGCCTGATCCGGACGGCGTGCATTCTCAGTGATTTCGCCTGGGGCGAGCATCCGAGCTATCGTGGCGAGCATGCTTTTATCCGGGTGCTGCGCCTGCCGGTCGTCGGCTTGAACCATGCCGACCGGGTGTTTCTCGCTTTTGCGATCCTGGCCCGTTACACCGGCAGTATCGAAGAAGAGGGAACCCATCGGGTCCGCAAGCTGCTGTCGATCCGCCGGCGCGATCTGGCCTACAGGGTCGGACTAGCCCTGCGGCTTGCGCTGACCCTGTCCGGTGGTGCGACGGAGCTTCTGGAGAGCGCCCAGCTTGAGCGTGAGCGTGACATGGTGGGAGAGCGCGGCTTTGTCATCAGCATGCACGGCCACCAGGGCGGACTCGGCGGTGACGTGGTGACACGGAGAATCGCAGCGCTGTCAGAAGCGCTGGGTCAGGATATCCGGATCGAATATTAAAAAGCGATGGGGCTCCGTCAGAGCCGCATCAGCTTGATTTTCCCGGCTTCAGCAGTCAGTCCGATCCGCCCGTGTTTCAGATTGACTGCATCGGCGCCAAACAGATCGCGGCGCCAGCCCGTCAGAGCAGGAACATCCGCATCATCGTCCAGCGCGATGGACTCGATGTCGGCCGCATTTGCGATCAGGCGGGCGGCGACTTTTTCCTCGTCCGAGCGGATTTTCAGCAGCACCTTCAGCAACTCGACAATCGGGCCAGGCGCTTCGCGCCTGTCGTCCTTTGCCGGAAGCCTGGGGCAGGCATCGTTCGGTATCGCGAGGGCCTTGTTGACGACTTTGATGATTTCCTGACCCAGCCGGCCGTTCGCCACCTGTGCGTTGAAGGTCCGGGTGCGGGCCAGTTCTTCCGGTGTGCTCGGTGCGTGTGCGGCGATATCCATCAGCACGTCATCGCGCAGGATACGATTACGCGGCACATCCCGCTGTCGTGCCTCGCGTTCACGGAAGGCCGCGATCTGCTGCAAAACGGCCAAAAACCTGGGTTTCCCGCTGCGGACTTTCAGGCGTTGCCAGACGGTTTCGGGATCGGGGTCGTAAATCGCCGGGTCTGCCATTTTAGCGACCTCGTCCGCAATCCAGTCCATACGGCCGGATTTCTCGATGCTTTCCACCAGGGCGCGATAGACAGGGCGAAGGTGGATGACATCGGCAAGCGCGTAGCCGATCTGCTTCTCACTGAGAGGCCGATGGGACCAGTCCGCGAAACGTGAGCTTTTATCGAGATGAACGCCAGTCAGGCTCTGCACCAGTTTGTCGTAGGAAACAGAATCCCCGAAGCCGCAGATCATGCCGGCGACCTGCGTGTCGAAAATCGGCGCCGGGAGTTCCCCGCAGAGATGGTAGAATATCTCAAGATCCTGGCGTGCCGCATGGAAGACCTTCAGAACCTTTTTGTTCTTAAGCAGCTCGATAAGCGGGGCAAGGTCGAGTCCGTCCGCGAGGGTGTCGATGGCGACAGCCTTCTCGTCGTTCCCTAACTGAACCAGACAAAGCTGGGGATAGTAGGTCTTCTCGCGCATGAACTCCGTGTCGATTGTCACGAAGTCTTCGGTCGCGAACTCGGCACAGACGGCGGAGAGCGCAGCGGTATCGGTAATAACGGTCATAGGGTTCTCATACACGGAAAACACGCGCAGCGGAATGCTGCCTTTGAGCCAAAACAGTCTCCTGATTTCAACGCTATAAGCGGTCGGGCAGAGACGTGATAAATATAGATAAATTGCGAAGCTTGCCTATTTTTGAGATTTCGCTAAAATAAAACAGAATAAGTCGTTGATTCTTGCGGGGGAATCGATATGAGGCGAGGTCTTGTAGTTGCGGTGTTACCGCTCTTGTTGGGTGGTTGCCTTCCTGCGATCCCACCGGCAATCAGCCTTGCCACCACCGGATTATCCGGTCTCGCGTTCCTTACCACCGGAAAAACCACTGCCGACCACGTCATTTCCGCCGCAGCGGATGAAGACTGCTCGATGCTGCGCGTCGTTTTCGGCGATGACCCGTGCCGTACCTACGATGGCGATAACACGAAGCCTCTGACAGAACTCGTGGCGTACTACCCGGGGGATTCCGACGACTGGATCGATCAGAATTCAATTCCCGAGGGAACGGTCTCGGGAGAGACGATCCTGACGGTGTTCGTTGATGGAGAGCGCGATGTGCAGAGTCCAGACGTCACAGCCTCCAAAACTTCGCTTTCCAAGATGATCTTTGGCGACGATGGGGGGAGTGCCGTTCCATCCTCCATCAGCGCGGGCCTCTCGCCGCTCAACGATTTGACTGTCGCCGGGTTTGCTCCGATCGATCCCGAACATGCGCTGGAGCCGATCGAGCTTAAAAGTGTTGTCTCGAAAGATAATCAACTTGCCCTGCCGATCTCTTCCCTTGCGAGCTGGAAAGTATCGCCTGATGACGATCTTACCGAGCACAAGCAAAGCATAAGCCGTGATAGCGCGGCGGAAATGACGATTCTTCCGGTGCAGCGGTCGATCCATCGTGCTGCAATGGGGGCGGTTAAAGCGCAGCCTGCGGACCATTTCGTGATGCTCGGCTCCTTCCGTGACAAGAAACGGGCGGAGCACCTGAAAGAAACGGCGCCGGACTCTATCGGCTCGGCGCCGGTCATCATGTCGGTGCATGTCAGAGGCAGCCTGTGGCATCGGGTCGCCGTCGGACCCTTCACCGGCAAGGACGCACTGCAAATGGCTTCCGCGCTTGGACCGGTTTCCGGCAAACAGCCCTGGGCAGCCAAGATAACGAATTGACCCGGCGGCCTGCGTGGCCGTTCCTGATTGAGTAGGATTACACCCGGTTTTCGAGCCGGGTGTTTTTTAATGCCCGGTGCTCTTCGAGAAGAGATGAATGACGGTGACCCCGGCCACGATCAGCAGCAGGCCGATGATGGCGGGAAGATCCGGGATCTGCTTGTAGATTAAAGCGCCGGCCACGGTCACCAGCACAATCCCGATGCCAGCCCAAATACCATAAGCGATGCCGACGGGAATTTCCCGAAGACAGAAGCTCAACAGAACAAAGGCGGCGGCATATGCGACCAGCACGATGGCCGATGGCAGGATAACCGTGAAGCCGTTGGTTGCCTTCAACGCCATCGTGCCGATCACTTCGGCAATGATGGCGAGGGCGAGAAAGAGGTAAGCCATGTGGCTTGCTCCTGTGAATGCGCTGAAGCTGCGACGTAGTGAGCGAGCGCTCGGTGCCGCGGGCAGGCAAAACCTAGGCATTTCCATCTGCGTGGGCAACCTGGTCGCGGCTGGGGCAGAAAGAAAAAGAGGGAGCTGATTGCTCAGCTCCCTCAGGTTTGCTCTGGGTGCTTGCCGACAGAGAAGGCAGAAGCCCGTATCGACAAGTAGGTTGCAAGGCAGGGGCGATTACAGTGCCGAGAACGGACTGTTTTGCTTCCGCGCGTACATTGCGCGGTCGACCCTGTCGAGCAATTCGGTTTCGGTGTCGTCCTGACCGTAGGCGTCGTGACCGACACTCGCGTGAAGATGGATGGAGGACCCGTTCCACTGCAGGGTCCGCGTATTCAGTTCCTGGTCGAGCGCCGCGATCCGTGCGGCTGCTTCGTCGTCGTTGGCGCCCGGCATGATGACCGCGAATTCGTCGCCGCCAAGGCGCGCGATGCTGTCGGTTTCGCGGGTCCGCGACTGGAGAATTCTTGCAACGGTCACCAGCAGTGCATCGCCAGCCATGTGCCCGTAGCTGTCATTGACGGCTTTGAACTTGTCGAGGTCGATCAGCAACAGTGCGCCGGTCAGCCCTTGACGCTTTGCGGCTGCGAGAGCGTTCTGCAGGCGATCACTGAAGCCGCGCCGGTTCAGCAGCCCCGTCAGCTCGTCCGTGACGGACAGACCTTCGAGGAAAGTGATGCGCTTTTCCTGCCGTGCGATCCGGTTCTCGGCTTCGGTCATTGCAATCATGGCAAGGCGCAATGCGATTTCGGTGTCGTTCAGGTCCTGATCTTTAACGATCTGAGAAGCACGGTCCGCGATATCTGCCGGCATGCGGGAGAGGAGATTGCCAACGTCAAGATTTGCGAAAGCGCTCGTCAAGTTCGTGTCTTCCAGTTCCTGTGTCTGCGGGTGCATGAGGTTCGACATGTCACACCACCTAAGTTGTTGTTTCTCGCTCCCTAGGGAATGCATGGGGTGTGCCACTCATGGGGTGACTTGGAAGTAATTGAAATTAATGAAATATTTTTCTCTAAGCCCAGTTACAATTTCGAAATGCAGGTCCATATTGGTGAATGGGCGGAAGGATTTGCCGGGTACGGGGCAAGCTGTGCCGGGTGCCTTCCGCGAGATTGACCACCAGGTTCTGCTGAGCCGAGGGAGGACTGTTTGAAACCCGTTCTGAAACTGACTGCGCTGATTCTAGCCGCCATTGCGGTGCAATGGGCCGTGCCGCTTCCAGTCGCAGCGGCATCTGTAAGCCAGCTCGTGCCGCACAAGGCGCTTTACCGTCTTTCACTCAAGGGTGCGCCGGGGACCAACGATGTTGCGGCTGTCGGTGGCCAGATGGCTTTCGAGTGGCGAGATGCATGCGATGGCTGGGCAATCAATCAGCGCAACCTGATGATCCTGGAAAGTGCCGAGGGTATGAGGAGCAGTGTCGATTCCACGATGACGACTTGGGAAGCCAAGGACGGCTCGTCGTTTCGGTTCATTGTGAACAAGGATTTTGGCGCCAGTGGTGGTGAAGCTTTGGAAGGCCGGGCGCAACGGTCTCCATCGGGCTCGGCAACGGCCAACTTTACGCTGCCGGGCGAGGTCGAGATGGAGCTGCCGGCCGATGTCATGTTTCCGAGCCAGCACACGATTGCCCTACTCAAGAAAATGGCCGACGGAGAAAAGTTCTTTTCGGCATCGCTGTTCGATGGCTCGGAGTTTGAGCCTGCGGGGTTTGTCTCTGCCGCGATCGGACTGGAGATTGTCCCCGAGGGGGAGGAGGAGCCGCTGATTTCAGGGCCGTACTGGCCGGTCAGGCTGGCTTTTTACGGGCCGGAAAATAAGACGGAGTCGCCGGATTATGAATTGGCCGTCGACCTGCATGAAAACGGTATCGCCCGCCGGCTTGAGATCCATTTCAAGGAATTCACCGTGGATGTTGCCTTGCAGCGCCTTGAACGGCTGCCGCCGGGCGGCTGCTGAGCACAGGCAGCGTCGTCGGCTTAGCTCTCGCCTTCGTTTTCCTCAGGAATACGGGCGCTGGTGCCTTGCTTCTCGACGGCTTTCCTGAAGCCGCGGCCTTTTTCGATCGCCTTCGCGCCAAGTTTCGCCCGTACGGCATCCATCGCGTGTTCCACTTTCAGACGGTGTTCCATTTCAGGGTCCGCCAGATCGGGTAGGTCCGCACCGTCAGGGTCGGCCAGATCGGAAACACCTATGCCCATCAGGCGGAATTTCCGGCCATCGGTTTCGCGTTCGAGCAGGTGCTTGCCTGCCCGATAGAGCGTATCCGCCATTTGGGTAGAGCCGTGGTGGTGAACCTGACGGGTGATGCCCTTGAAATCCGAGGTTTTCAATTTCAGGACAATGGTCTTCCCGCTCAGGGCCTTGGTTTTCAGGCGGGTCGAGAGTTCCTCGCAGAGGCGCCAGAGAATGGGATCCAGCGCATCCAGTTTCGAGATGTCATCCGCGAAAGTGGTCTCGCAGGAGACGCTCTTGGCCGGTGACCGTGGCTCGATCTTGCGGTCGTCGCGGCCATGGGAGAAGCGGGCCAGGCGCATGCCGATGCCGCCATAGCGGCGGATCAGGGCGGCTTCTTCCATGCCCTGCAGATGGCCGACCGTTTCGATGCCATCACTCCGTAATTTCTCATGCAGGGATTTGCCCACGCCCCAGATGGTGGTCACGGGGCGGTTTTTCAGGAATGTAGTAGCCTCTTCCTGGCCGATGGCGGCAAAGCCTCGAGGCTTGTCGAGATCGGACGCCACCTTGGCGAGAAACTTGTTGTAGCTGAGCCCGATGGAAGCGGTGATCCCTGTCTCGGCTTCGATCCGGGCTACCAGCCGGCACAAGGTTTCCGATGGCGGGGCATGATGCAGTCTCTCGGTCCCGGTGAGATCAAGAAACGCCTCGTCGATGGAGATTGGTTCGATCATCGGGGTGACAGACAGCATCAGCTCGCGGATTTGTTTGCCGACACGGCTGTATTTCTGCATGTCCGGTTTGATGACAACGGCGCCGGGGCATGCCTTGAGCGCCTTGAACATCGGCATTGCGGAGCGCACGCCGTAGGTTCGCGCGACATAACAGGCCGCGGAGACCACACCGCGGCGCCCGCCTCCGACGATCACAGGTTTGCTGCGGAGTTCCGGATTGTCGCGCTTCTCAACAGTGGCGTAGAACGCATCGCAATCGATATGGGCTATGGCAAGGGCGCGAAGCTCGGGATGGGTAACCATGCGGGGCGAGCCGCATTTCGGGCAGCGCGCGTCTCCACGCATGGCTGTCTCGGGTAGCCAGGAAAAACAGTCCCGGCACAATACCGCGTTATCTGGCGCCAAGGTGTCTGACGTATGCCCGGTCATGGTCGCTGTCCCGTCGCAGCCTGCTGCCGGCCGTTTTCTAACACGTGGGCGGCCAAAGCCACGCCGCTCCTCTGACTCCGCTTGAATCGCCGTGCCGGGGAGGACTCAATCTGGTTCTTACACTATCCGAAAACACGTGCGGGCCCCATAGGGCCGGGACAGTGTCATAGAGCCTGCGGATATTGGACAGCCCGCCACCAAGTACAATGATGTCGGGGTCCAGAATGTTGATGACATGGGCGAGGGAGCGCGCCAGCCGTTCCTCATAAATCCTGAGAGTTGCATCCGCCAGCGGGTCGCCTGCTGCCGAGAAGGACTCTATCTCGCGCGCGGCGATCTTTTTGCCACCAGCTTCTGCATATTGACGCTCTAATGACGGGCCGGAGAGAAAGGTCTCGATGCAGCCGTGCCGTCCGCAATAACAGAGGAGTCCCGGGCGTTCGTCATCCCGGGCTGCGGGTAGCGGATTATGCCCCCATTCGCCGGCGATGGAATTGCGGCCTTCAAGACACTCGCCACGGATTGCGATCCCCGCTCCGACGCCGGTGCCGAGGATGACCCCGAACACTATCTCGGCACCCTTGCCCGCACCGTCTATGGCCTCTGACACGGCAAAGCAGTTTGCGTCATTCTGTAATCTGACGGGACGGCCCAGGGCCTCTTCAAGGTCTTTCTGAAGCGGTTTACCGATCAGCCAGGTCGAGTTGGCATTCTTCACCAGCCCGGTGTCCCGCGATGCGGCACCGGGAATGCCGATTCCGACAGTGCAGCTCTGCCCGATAAGGTCTTCGGTGCGGTTTACCAAGCCGGAAATGGTCGAGATCGTGGCCGCGTAGTCGCCCTTGACGGTAGGCACTCTTTCCTGCGCGACAACCTCGCCGGAAGGGCTGAGTGCGACGGCCTCGGTTTTTGTTCCGCCGAGATCAATCCCGATCCTGAAACCGGATGGCTCTGACTGCCTCATGCCCAGCTCCGCTTAGTTCATTGGTCACTTGCGCTGGAAGGGTTTAGACTGTTTATTCATTTGTAAGATATTCTTTTTTATCCTGTGCCTGTGGCATACAGGATAACCGGGCAGGAAGCCCGATCAGCGGGTCGGATGGAGGACGTAGTGACGGCAGAAACGTCGGTCGAAAAAACAGTGCTCATCGTTGAGGATAACGAGCTCAACATGAAACTGTTTCACGATCTGCTGGAGGCGCACGGGTACAATATCCTCGGTACGCGCGATGGCATGGAAGCATTGAAGATTGCGCGTGAGAAACGTCCAGACCTCATCCTGATGGACATCCAGTTGCCCGAGGTTTCGGGTCTGGAAGTCACAAAATGGATCAAGGAAGATGACGATTTGAATTCCATTCCCGTTATCGCCGTCACAGCTTTTGCCATGAAGGGCGATGAGGAGAAGATCAGGGAAGGCGGCTGTGAGGCATATATTGCTAAACCGATTTCGGTGAGCCATTTCCTGGAGACCGTCCAGAAATTCCTCGGATAGACCGCGATGCCCGGACGCGTACTCGTCGTCGACGACGTCCTGCCGAACATCAAGCTGCTCGAAGCCAAGCTGATGAGCGAGTATTTCGATGTTCGAACGGCTACAAATGGCCCCGATGCCTTGGAAATGATCCAGTCGGATACGCCTGACATCGTGCTGCTCGATGTGATGATGCCTGGCATCGACGGCTTCGAGGTCTGCAAGAGAATTCGCAGCAACCCGGCAACCGCACATCTTCCGGTCGTTATGGTCACCGCCCTCAGCGATCCATCCGACAGGGTTCGGGGGCTTGAGGCCGGGGCGGACGATTTCCTGACAAAACCGGTCGATGATACCGCTCTTTTTGCGCGGGTCCGGTCCCTGCTGCGTCTGAAGGTCATGATCGACGAGTGGCTGCTGAGGGAGCAGACGTCAGCTCATTTCGGCGTACTGGAAACCGGTGTGAACGGCTTGGCCATGGACTATCGGGCCGGGCGCATTCTTCTGATTGAAGACAATCCCATTGACGGCACCAATACGCAGAAAATTCTGAGCAGGGATGAAAACATGGTTTTCACCTGCCCGGGGGCCGCGCAGGCGCGCGAAATCGCTGCGGGTGAAGATATCGAGCTGATCGTCTGTAGCCTCAATCTGGAGGACGAAGACGCGCTGCGGCTTGTATCCCAGTTCCGCTCGACGGAACGGACGCGGCAGATCCCCATCTTGATGACCGGCGAAATAGACCAGATCGACAAGCTTGCGAAAGCGCTTGATCTCGGCGCGAACGATTACATCATGAAGCCGCTGGACAAGAACGAGCTCGCGGCGCGTTCCCGCACCCAGATCCGCCGCCGGCGCTTCCAGGACCGGCTGCGCGAAAGTTATGAGCGTTCCCTGTCCATGGCGCTGATCGATAGCCTCACAGGGCTCTATAACCGGCGCTACTTGGAAACCTATCTGAAAGGCTTGATGGACAACGCGGTCGAGCGCCGCAAGCCGCTGGCGCTCCTGATGCTGGATATCGACCATTTCAAAGCGGTCAACGATACCCACGGGCACATCGTCGGCGACAAGGTCCTGAAGGCGGTCGCGGAAGCTTTGATCAACAGCCTCAGATCCGTCGATATGATCGCGCGGATCGGGGGCGAGGAATTCGTGGTGGTGATGCCCGATACCTCGGAAGAATTCGCCGAGGCTGTGGCCGAGCGGTTGCGTCGCCGCGTCTCTGAGACCCATGTTTCCTTTGAAGGTGTTGAAGAGCCGGTCACGGTGAATATCAGCATCGGCCTGACCATGCGCACGGGCGACGACAAGACCGTCGAGGACCTGATGACGCGCGCGGACAAGGCGCTTTACGGTGCGAAAAACGCGGGGCGAAACCGAGTCGTCTCCGATATCCCGGAAGCCGGCTAGAGCCGCAATTTCCAATTTCATGTCTGAAATGCAAAACGGGCCGCCAAGGCGACCCGTTCAAGAAATCATAATAAGATGATACTTATTTGATCTTGGATTCCTTGAAAAGCACGTGCTTGCGTACGACCGGGTCATACTTCTTGAGCTGAAGTTTCTCGGTCTGCGTACGCGGATTCTTCTTCGTTACGTAGAAGTATCCGGTGTCAGCGGAGCTGACGAGCTTGATCAGAACTGTCGCGGGCTTGGCCATAGCCGTTCCCCATCGGTCAAAGTGAATTAGAAGGCCGCAAACATATCCATATAACAGGCTCTGTCAAGCGGAGATCAGCGGGCCATTTTCAAGCGCCTTCATTGGGCTTTCGACGGCCATTGCGATGCTATCAGTGAGGCTTCGAAAGCACGGTCGAACAGACTGCGCTGTCCCAATAATTTCAAAGCAAGCGCGAGATCCAGGTCATTCCCGTCTGTGGCGGGCGCCCGGTCGCCGCAGCGGCCGAGCAAGGCTTCCTGAATGCTGTCATCAAGGTCCTGTGCTATCCGGCGTAGCCGGAGGAGTTCACGGGCGCGTATGGCCGCTGTGCGGGCCGTCCCGGCAACATGCTGCAGCGAGGGGTCTTTGATTTCGTCAGTGCAGATTGTCGGATAGACCCCGAAGGGGCCGATCGGATATCCCGACGGCGTATACATGCGCGCCCAGGTGATGATCAGCTCGCCCTCATTCGGCAGGTGGACGATCATCTGCACTGTGCCCTTGCCATAGGTCCGGCCGCCGATCAGGACGGCGCGCCCGCTATCCTGCAGAGCACCGGCGACAACTTCCGAGGCTGATGCCGAATCATGGTTGATCAGCACGATCAGCGGCATGCCGACGGCGATGTCGGGATTGTGTGCCTTGAACTCCTTTACCGATCGCGGGTGCCGGCCCTTGGTCAGGAGGATGCGGCCGTTGTCGATGAAGAGGTCTGCGATGGAGATCGCATCGCGCAGAACGCCGCCCCGGTTGTTCCTGAAATCGAGGATGATGCCGTTCATGGACGGCCCGATCTTAGCCGCCATTTGCCCAACCTTGCGGGAAAGGCTGGCGGCTGTGTCTTCATTGAAACTGCGGATTTCGAAATACGCGGTATCGCCCTTGCCGCTCGAGAACACGGTCTGTTCGATCACCGGTGCGCGTGTGGCAACAGCTGTCCTGTGGATCTCGTCGCTGGATGTCGTCACTCGAACCTCGCTGCCGCTGGGTCCGCGCAGCAAATCCGAGACGGCGACGGCGTCAAGTCCGTCGACGGTCTCGCCATCGATAGCGACGATACTGTCTCCTACGTGAAGGCCACTCTGGGCTGCGGGGCCGTCTTCGTAGACTTCTTCGATGTAGATGGTGCCGTGATTTTCGAACAGCAGGATGCCTATTCCCGAATATCCGCGGCGGTGTGCCCGGTTTCGGTTGGCCGCTGTCGCTGTCGTATATCTGGAGAATCGGTCGAGGTCTTGCAGGGCGGCCTTGAAGATCGCGTCGTAGAGGATCTCGGGAGGTGCTTCCCGGAGCGTGGGGGAGAGCTGGCGTCCGCTATCGACCGCAGCTGCCATCAACATGCTCCATCGAGCCACGTCGTCGGCATCGGGGACGGAGAGGGCGGCGACTTCATGCCCGTTGCGGCCGATCACAATCAGCTCGCCACGATCGGTGACGGTGATGGCATCATCCAAGGTCTTCAAGCCGGAGAGGCCGGCGACGGCGAGTGAGGGCAGGTCCGTCTCTTCGAGATAGAAGCTGGTAATGCCCTCGAACCCGGCAGAAAAGACCTCTGCCGCGTCGTCACGGTTGAATGCCATGGGGTCTGATGGAGCGCGAGGCGCGGCGCAGGCGGCAAGCAAAGTCAGGAGAAGCCCACAAACGGCAACGACGGCCCGGGGTTTTGCCCGCCGTGTCGGGGGGATCTCTCCCCACTGCGTCTTTTGGCTCAATGACTTATCGTCCATACGGCCACTATAGGCGTAAAAACCGCATACGTCAGCGGGGCTTCTTGGCACGCCCTTTCGCATTTCCGCGATGGCGTTTTGCGGGTCCCGACCGCTGATTCCGTTTTGGGCCCTGTCGTCCCACTCCGCGGCGTCCGCCAGGCACACCGGGGGTGCCGCCCGAGACATAGTCCAGCAATACACCACCCGTCAGCGGATCGGCGTCAACCAGTTTGACGACCAGCGTTTCGCCGATCTTGAAGCTCAGCCCGGTTGCGCGACCGGAGAGGGAGTGACGGTGCTCGTCGATATCATAGAAGTCGTTGGGCAGACGCTTCATGGGGAGCAACCCGTCGGCACCAACTCCGGCAAGCGCCATGAACATCCCGGCTGAAGCGATGCCGGAGACCCGTGCCTCGAAGGTATTGCCGATCTGCTCGCTCAGGAAGGCGGCAACATAGCGGGCGATCGCCGTGCGCTCGGCGGCGGCGGCCCTACGCTCGGTCATCGAAATATGGGCTGCGGTCTCGAAAAAGCTTTCGGTTTCAATATCGCCCAAACCGTCTTTGCCAAAGCCATGGGCGTCGATCAAAGCGCGGTGCACCAGTAGATCGGAATATCGCCGGATCGGTGATGTGAAATGGGCATAGCGTCTCAAGCCGAGGCCAAAATGGCCAAGGTTTTCGGGACTGTAGACAGCCTGGCTCTGGCTGCGCAGGACCAGTTCGTTCACTGCTGTTTCGTGAACCTCACCGCGCACCTTGGCGAGCAATTCGTTGAAGGTTTGCGGCCGGATCACGCCGGATGTGCCGAACGGGATCTCGAGCCCCTTGAGAAACTCGGTCAGTGCGGCGACTTTTTCCGGATCGGGTGTTTCATGGACCCGGTACATGCAAGGGCGCTTTTTCGCTTCCAGCGTTTCGGCGGCCGCCACGTTCGCCAGCACCATGAATTCTTCGATCAGTTGGTGACTGTCGAGCCGTTCCCGAGGTTCTATGGACGCAATTTTGCCATCGTCCCCCAACACCACCTTGCGTTCCGGCAGGTTAAGGTCAAGAGCGCCGCGCTTTTCACGAGCGGCGAGCAGAAGACGGAACGCGCCATAGAGAGGCGCGGTGATGCCGTCCGGTACAACATCGGTATCGGCCGTGCCGTCAGCCTCAGCCTGCACCTGTTCATAGGTCAGGCGCGCTGTGGAACGCATCAGTCCGCGCATGAATTTGTGGCTGATCTTATGGCCCCGGGAATCAATCACCATCTCGACCGCGAGACAGGCGCGGTCTTCGTTCGGGCGGAGCGAGCAAAGCCCGTTCGAGAGAGCCTCCGGCAGCATAGGCACGACCCGGTCAGGGAAGTAGACCGAGTTGCCGCGTTTGCGCGCTTCGGTGTCCAGCGCATCGCCGGGCCGGACATAGTGCGCAACATCCGCGATGGCGACGAGGATGCGATACCCGCCCTTGTTTTTCGGATCGGTGTCGGCTTCGGCATGGACCGCATCGTCGAAATCGCGCGCATCGCTGCCGTCAATGGTGACGAAGGGAATATCCCGAAGGTCGGTCCGCTTGCCGAGGGTAACAGGCTTCGACGTCTCGGCCTGGACCGTGCAGGCATCGGGGAAAACAGCCGGTATCTCGTGCTCGGCAATGGCGATCAGGCTGACGGCGCGCGGAGCATTGGCGTCACCCAGCACTTCGGTGATCCGGACATGCTGGAGCCCCATCCGCCCGCGCGGCAGGATCTCGGCCACGACCAGCTCGCCCGGTTTTGCCTCCGAGAGATCTCCCGGTTCCACCACGTAATCACTGCGGGCCCTGCGGTCAGACGAGACGATCCGGTAGCCTTTTCCTTCCTTCCGCAACTGTCCGACGACACGCTCTCCCGAGCTTTCCAGGCGGCGCATGATGCGGCCGCGATACTGGTCCTTATCGGTACGCTCCAGCTTCACCAGCGCCCTGTCCCCGATGCCGACAGACGGTGTTCGGGTGGAGAGAGGGATGGTGATGGCCGGCGGGGCGTTTTCTTCCCGCCATGTAAGCGGGCGTGCGGACGCATTGCCGTCATCGTCGATAGCGGTGATGGCGACCACGGTTACTTCCGGCAATGTGCCGGGTGCCGCCGCGCGCCTGTGACGGCCGAGATCGATCTGGCCTTCCACGGCCAGATCTTTCAGCATGGCTTTCAGCGGAATGCGGTCGGCGCCCTTTATGTTGAAGGCGCGCGCGATTTCCCGGCGTCCGACCGGCGTTGGGCTGTCACGGATGAATTCGAGTATGGCCTCGCGGCTGGGCAAGCCGGGCGGCATTTTGCGTGGTGCCACGCGCGCCGCCGGCCTAGTCGCTGCCGGCCGCCGCGGCCGGCTTCTTCGCGGCAGGCTTTTTAGCAGCCGCCTTTTTTGCCGGTGCTTTCTTGGCTGTCGCCTTCTTCGCTGCCGGTTTTTTGGCTGCCGCCGCTTTCTTCGCTGGAGCCTTTTTGGCGGGTGCCTTCTTCGCGGCACCGGATTTCTCCGCCTTGGCCTTGATCAGCTCGATAGCCTGCTCCAGCGTGATCTCTTCCGGCGTGATGGCCTTCGGAATCGTCGCATAGATTTTCAGGTGCTTCACATAGGGCCCGAAACGGCCGGCGCCGACGGTGATCTGCTTGCCGTCATATTCCCCGAGCTCACGTCCCGGGCTCTTTTTCTTCGGGTTGTTCGCTATCAGGTCGACGGCGCGGTTGATGCCGATGGTCAGCACATCGTCCCCGGCGGGGATCGAAACATAGGTGCTGCCGATCTTCAGATAGGGGCCGTAGCGTCCGATACCGGCAAGGATGACCTCACCGCTTTCCGGATCCGGGCCAACCTCACGCGGCAGGGCCAAGAGACCCAGTGCGGTTTCCAGGGTGACGTCGGACGGAACCATGCCCTTGGTCAGAGATGCCCGTTTTGGCTTCGGCACATCGTCTGTCTTCTCGCCGAGCTGCACATAGGTTCCGTACGGGCCCTTGCGTATCGAGACATCAAGTCCGGTCGCCGGATCCTTGCCGAGAATTTTCGGGCCGTTCGCAAGATCGGCCGTGCCGTCCTCGCTCCCGTCGCCGGCTTGAGTCATCTGCCGGGTGAACTTGCATTCCGGATAGTTGGAGCAGCCGATGAAAGCGCCGAACTTGCCGAGCTTGAGGCCGAGACGGCCATCGCTGCAGGTCGGGCAGGCCCGGACGGTCTCGCCGTTTTCGTCGACCGGGAAGAAGTGCGGACCGAGCTCCTCGTCGAGGGCGGTCAGCACGTCGGAGATTTTCAGGTCCTTGGTCTTGTCGACCGCTTCGTGGAAGGCCTTCCAGAAATCGGTCAGGACCTTTTTCCAGGCGATAGTCCCTTCGGCGATATTGTCGAGGGCGTCTTCCAGCTCGGCTGTGAAATTGTACTGCACGTAGCGGGTAAAGAAGTTTGACAGGAACGTGGTGACCAGACGTCCCCGGTCTTCCGGAATGAAACGGCGCTTGTCGAGAACGACATAGTTCCGGTCCTGCAGCACCTGCAGGATGCTGGCATAGGTCGAGGGCCGGCCGATGCCGAGTTCCTCAAGCCCTTTCACCAGGCTCGCTTCGCTGTAGCGCGGCGGCGGTTGCGTGAAATGCTGATCCGGCTTGGGCTCGTCGTGGGTCAGCGCTTCGCCTTCTGTCACGGCAGGCAGCAGGCGCCCGTCCTCGTCTTCCTCGCCGCCCGGCGCTGGCTCATCGCGAGTTTCCTGATAAAGCTTCAGGAAACCGTCGAAGGTGATGATGGAGCCGGTGGCGCGGAATTCAGCACGGTTGTCGGCAGCCTGGATGGTCACCGTGGTCTGGTCCAGCTCGGCGCTGGCCATCTGGCAGGCGACGGTGCGTTTCCAGATCAGCTCGTAGAGCCGAGCCATGTCCTTGTCGAGCTTGGCCGCCATCTCGCGCGGGTGCCGGCGCACATCGGTCGGCCGGATCGCTTCGTGGGCTTCCTGAGCGTTCTTCGACTTGTTCTTGTACATCCGCGGGCTGTTCGGCAGATAGCGGTCGCCGAAGTTCTTGCCGATATCGTCGCGGATGGCGAAAACGGCATCCTGGCTGAGCTGCACGCCGTCGGTACGCATATAGGTGATCAAGCCGACGGTCTCGCCACCGAGATCGATACCCTCATAGAGCTTCTGCGCGAGCTGCATGGTGCGCGATGCACCGAAGCCGAGCTTGCGCGAGGCCTCCTGCTGCAATGTCGAAGTCGTGAATGGCGGGTAAGGATTGCGCTTGGTTTGCTTCTTTTCCAGAGAGCGGACCGCGTAGGCCCCGCCCTGAATGCGCTCCACGGCGGCTTTCGCCGCTGCCTCGGTGTTGATGGAGAATTTCTGCAACTTCTCGCCGTCGAGGTGGGTCAGGCGGGCAGTGAAATTCTTGCGCTCCTTGGTCCGGAACGCCGCATCGATAGTCCAGTATTCCTCTGACCGGAAGGCCTCAATCTCGGCTTCCCGCTCGCATATCAGGCGCAGGGCAACGGACTGCACCCGGCCGGCGGACCGGGAGCCGGGCAGCTTGCGCCAGAGCACCGGTGACAATGTGAAGCCGACAAGGTAATCGAGGGCGCGGCGCGCCAGGTAGGCGTCGACCAGATCCTGATCGAGCTCGCGCGGGTTATCGATGGCGTCCAGCACGGCGCGCTTGGTGATCTCGTGAAAGACCACGCGCTTCACGTCGACGCCCTTCAGGGCCTTGCGTTCGGAAAGCACATTCTGCACATGCCAGGAAATCGCTTCACCTTCGCGATCCGGGTCAGTTGCGAGAAACAGGCTTTCGGCGCCTTTGACGGCACTGGCGATTTCCTTGATCTGCTTTTCCGCCCGGGGCTGGGCTTCCCAGATCATGGCGAAATCGGCGTCCGGATCGACCGATCCGTCCTTCGAGGGCAGATCCCGGATATGCCCGTAGCTGGCCAGCACCTTGTAATCACTGCCAAGGTATTTATTGATCGTTTTGGCTTTGGCCGGCGATTCGACAACGACGACTTTCATGGGCTACCGGAAGTCCTTTCCTTGTGGCGGTGGCCCGGTCGTGGCGTCGAAAACCCTCCATATTACGGAGGGTTATAGCGTCTCGCCACTCGATTCCCAGGATGCCGCTCAGCCTCACCGGCCAGCTCTGCTTCCAACAGGATGGTTAGGACCACCGGCGGTGACAATTGGCATTGGCGGATGATTTCGTCAACCGCTAGCGGCGTTGCATCCAAAATGGTGAGCACCCGTGTGCGTGCTTTATCGTCAATCTCGTCGGCGGGTTGAGGGGTAAAACCGGAGATGCCGAACAGGTCGGCGATCGCCGGGTCTTCCCGGACGCCGCCGCGCAGCAGCAGACTCAATATGTCCTCCGCCCGCTCGATCAGATGGGCGCCGTCGCGAAGCAATCCGTTGCTTCCGGCACAGCGCGGGTCCATTGGCGATCCGGGCACGGCGCAAACCTCCCGGCCCTGATCAGCGGCAAACCTGGCGGTAATCAGCGATCCGGAGCGTTTTGCCGCTTCCACGACGAGCGTGGCGCGGGTCAGCCCCGCTATAATCCTGTTCCGGGCGGGGAAATGGCGGGCCAGCGGCCGCGTGCCGATAGGCGCTTCGGCAATCAGGGCGCCTTCGGCGAGGATGCGGGCATGAAGCGCGGCATTCTCAGGCGGATAAATGACATCGGCGCCACCGGCGACAACCGCGACGGTGCCGGTTTCGAGGGCACCCGTGTGCGCCGCTGTGTCGATGCCTCGGGCCAGGCCGGAAATCACGACGACCCCATGCGCTCCGAGGTCACGGGCCAGTTTTTCAGTGAAACGCACGGCATTGCCGGAGGCGTTGCGGGCACCGACGATGGAAACCGACGGCTCCAGAAACAGGTGGGCATGACCGAAGAGGGATATCGCAGCCGGTGCGCCCTCTGTCTGGGCGAGCATCGCGGGATAGTCCGGCTCTCCTATTACCAGCAGCCGGCCCCCGGCCTGCTCGTTTGTCCCGATTTCCTTTTCGATGTCCGCCAGCGGCGGGATCTTCAGTTTCGCTCGCCTGCCGCCCCGGCGGGCGAGATCCGGCAATTGCTCCAGCGCAGCTCCAGCCGAGCCGAAGCGGGCGAGCAGATGCTGGAATGTGACCGGTCCGACGTTTTCCGTGCGTATCAGACGAAGCCGGGCGAGCCTTTCGGCTGCATCCGGTGCTGCAGATGTCTGGTGTCCTTTGGCCATGGTAATCCTCCTGTCTCAGCCATGGACGGGACGGGAGGATTTCTGAGAGGAGGAGCCGGTTTTAGCTCTTCGGCTTGCCTTTGGAGAAATTGATCCGGCTTTCCTCGCCCTTGATCAGGCGGCGGATATTAGCGTGATGGCGGAAGACAACGAGCACTGCCATGAAGAGCGCGAGTTCCGCATGTTGCCGGTCGACGAGCCATTCCATATAGAACGGCGCCGCTAAAGCCGCGACGAGGGCGGAGAGCGAGGAAATTCGGAAAGTCACTGCGACCGCGAGCCAGGTAAGGCCCGTCAGCCCGCCGACTAAGGGAGCCAGCGCGAGGAGGATACCGAATGCGGTTGCGACGCCCTTGCCACCATTGAATTTCAGCCAGATTGGAAAACAATGGCCGAGCATCGCGGCACCTGCGGCGATAACGGCCATATCAGGCCCGTATTGGGAGGCGAGCAGCACGGCGGCAGCGCCTTTGCCGCTGTCGCAGATCAGCGTCGCCACTGCCAATCCCTTGCTACCGGTGCGCAACACATTGGTTGCGCCGATACTGCCGGAGCCGATGGCACGGACGTCACCGTGCCCGGCGAGCCGTGTCAGCACTAGCCCGAAGGGGATGGAGCCGAGCAGATAGGCTGCGAGAGCGCAGGCATAGAACGGCCACGTATATTCAAGAGGTCCCAGAAGGTCAGGCATCGGGGAATCTCCGTCGCTCCGGCACAGGTGAGGTCTCGATATCGAAAACCAGATTGCCGGCCCGATAGGTGCGCTCGACGCGGCCCTGCACGGGGCGCTCGTCGAACGGCGTGTTTCTGGATTTACCGCGCAACTCATCCCTGTCGATCCGCACGGCCCGGTTCGGATCGAACAGGATGAAGTCCGCGAGATGTCCCTTGCGCAGCCTTCCAGCCGGCAGTTTCAGCAGATCGGCGGGAGACTGGGTCAAGGCTTTCAGGACCGTCAGCAGCGGCACCTGATCGTTATGCACCAGCTCCAGAGACACAGAGAGAAGCGTTTCCAGTCCGACGCCGCCAAAGTCGGCTTGCGTGAAGGGCAGACGCTTCTGGTCCCGGTCTCCCGGGATGTGGGCACTCACGATGGCGTCGATGGTGCCGTCGGCAATGCCTTCGATCACCGCGTTGCGGTCTTCTTCGGTGCGCAGCGGCGGGGATAGTTTGGCGAAGGTCCGATACCCGATCACGGCGGATTCGGTCAGCGAGAAGTAGGGCGGTGCAGTGTCCGCCGTTACCCGCAATCCGGAGGCCTTGGCCCGGCGCACGGCATTGACTGCCGCAGCGGTGGAAAGGCAGGAAAAGTGCAGCCGGCCACCGGTCAACTCGACCAGCCGGAGATCCCTCTCGATCATCATCACCTCGGCGGCTGCCGGGATACCCGGCAGGCCGAGCCGTGTTGCCGTCTCGCCTTCGTTCATCACGCCGCTGCCGACCATCTCCGGCATTTCGGGATGCTGGATGATTACGGTATCGAACAGTTGCGCATAGGACAGCAGGCGGCGCATCACCAGGGGATGCGCAATCGCCTTGCCGCCATCGGTGAAGCCGGCCGCGCCGGATTCATGCAGCAGGCCGAGTTCCGTCATCACCTTGCCGCCGAGCCCCTTGGTGGCGGCGGCATAGGAATGGATGTTCACCAGTCCGACATCGCGTCCCAGACGTTCGACGAACTCCAGCACCGCGACATCGTCGACGATGGGGTCGGTGTTCGGCAGGCAGGTGAAGGTAGTGACACCGCCGGCGACAGCGGCCTGGGCTGCCGTCGCCAGAGTTTCGATATGCTCGTTCCCCGGCTCGCCGGTGGAAACCCGCATGTCGACCAGCCCCGGGGCGAGGCAGAGGCCCTTGCAGTCCACAACATGCACATCGTCCTGGACGGCATCGACAAAGACATTCGGGCCGATATCGAGGACCCGCGCCCCATCCACCAGCATGGCGCCTTGCGCGTCCAGACCGGACTCAGGGTCGAGCAGGCGGGCATTCTTGAAAAGAGTACGGCTCACTGATTCTTCGCCCATGGTTCGAGCTGCGATTCCGCCAGAACTTCGAGACAGGCCATGCGGACGGCAACACCCATCTCGACCTGCTCACGGATCAGGCTGCGGTCAATATCGTCCGCCACGTCCGAATCGATTTCGACGCCACGGTTCATCGGCCCCGGATGCATGACCAGCGCGTCCGGCTTGGCGACGGAGAGTTTGTCGTGATCGAGGCCGAACAGCCGGTAATACTCGCGGACGGATGGCACGAAGCTGCCTTCCATACGTTCGTTCTGCAGCCGCAGCATCATCACGATGTCGCAGTCGGCAAGCCCGGTGCGCATGTCGTGATGTATCTCGACGCCGAGCCGTTCAAGGCCGGGCGGGATCAGGGTCGGCGGGGCGCAGACCCGGACCCGTGCGCCCATGATCGAGAGCAGATGGATATTGGAGCGGGCAACCCGGCTGTGGGCGACATCGCCGCAGATCGCAACCTGCAGGCCGCTCAGGTCGCCCTTGCGGCGGCGGATCGTCAGCGCATCGAGCAGGGCCTGGGTCGGATGCTCGTGGGTGCCGTCGCCGGCATTGATGACTCCGCAATTCACCTTCTGCGCCAGCAGGTGCACTGCGCCCGAGTCGCCGTGCCGGATGGTCAACACATCCGGATGCATGGCGTTCAGGGTGACCGCCGTGTCGATCAGGGTTTCTCCCTTCTTCACCGAACTGGTCCCGACCGACATGTTGAGGACATCGGCGCCGAGCCGCTTGCCCGCCAGCTCGAAGCTGGTGCGCGTGCGGGTCGAGTTCTCGAAGAAAAGGTTGATGATTGTGCGGCCACGCAGGCTGGACATTTTCTTGTCCGCGCGGCGGTTGATGTCGACATAGCGGTCGGAAAGATCCAGGAGCGCTTCAATGTCGGGGCGCGATAGGCCTTCGATGCCGAGCAGGTGTCGGAGTCGGAGCGCGGGCGCGTCACTTTGGGGCGTGGGCTGAGTGCTAGTCATTAAAGGCCCGTTATACGCATCGCCCCCCTGACCCGGCAAGGACGATCGCGAGGACTTTTGTCTTTTAGCGTGGAGGCGGCGGATCTCCTGTCGAACAACAGTGTGCGTGACTGGATATTTAAGTGTGCCGGATGTGTCGCGCGCCTTGCCGTGCGCGGGAATCGGGTGTGACCGGGGGCGGCCAGGCGGTTCCCGCCCTATACAATTGCCGATGCATTGGCTAACTCTGTTCCAGGAGATCCATCGCCAACTGACGGGCGGCCATTGATGAGCGAACATGTTCCGCGGACAACGATACGGGTCGTGATTTCCGGTCGCGTCCAGGGTGTCTGGTATCGCGGGTGGACTGTGAGCGAGGCGAGCGGGGCCGGCCTTGACGGCTGGGTGCGGAACCGGAGCGACGGCACGGTCGAAGCGGTCTTTTCCGGCTCGTCCGATAGTGTGAATGCGATGATCGAAGCCTGCCGCAGCGGTCCGCCTGCAGCCAAGGTGACCGGCATTGAGTGTTTCGATGATGCCGATCCGCCCGGCCATTCCGGCTTCCATCAGCGGCCGACTCTCTGAGACCAAAATGCAGACTTTCGGACAGGCTTTGCCATCCTCCAGCGAGATGCTCCGGAGACTTGACTGGATCCGGGGGCTGATCGATCGGGAGAGCGATGGCGAGGGGTTGGATCTCTCGCCGCAGGCCGAGGCGCTTTTTGACGAGATGAGCCGGTGCTTTGCTGCCGGAGCCTGGTTGGCGGCACTCGTGCTCGCACAGGCGGCGCTGGATGCTGAATTGTATCAGGGGGACGTTGACGGGCTGGTTCAGAACGAGGCGCGGTTCGGAGCCGACTATCTCTGGCTGCGCAATCGGCGCAACCATCTTCTCCACGCGGACGACCCGCGTCCGGCCGTGACTGTTGCGGATCTGCAGCAGGATGGCCGGCTTCTTGAGCAGGAAGCACGCCGTGCAATAGGGCTTATGGTGAAAGCGGTCACGGCACGTTAGCCGGGCAGCGTAAGAGCCTTATCGCGAAAAGGTGCGATATTCCGGCTCGGCGAGGAACCAGACGGCAGCAGGGTTCGCCTGCAGAGATGTACGGCCTTTAAATTCTGTTTTCTGCAGCAGGCGTTTTTCGAGGAGGCCGAGAAGAAGATCTGCAATTGGTGTGTCGATGCGGGCAATAAATTCTCCGACATCTTCTGGTTTCGACGGATTGTAGCCGTCCAAAATCAGGTCGAATACCTCACACTCGTCCGGCGACATTGTACGAACGGTGTCGGCTATGTTGGTCTGGTGGCGCATTATTCGAAAACCAGATCGTTCAGATGAATGTCTCCATATAGTATCGACTCAATATCGTTAAGTTAATGTGAAATTTCTTTAAAATACATTTTATCAGCTGTGCGTTTCCGGGCTTTTTCTTTATGCGACGGAGCCGGTTTCGTCCTGACGGCAGAATTGTTGTCCCGGCCCAAAAACGGTCTCAAACGCGGCGCGCAATTCGATGTCAGCTTCCGCCATTGAAACCAGTTGCCCCATGTCGTGCAGGCTGGTGACGCCGTGCTCGCTGATGCCGCAGGGTACGATCCCCTCGAAATGGGATAGCTCCGGCTCTACGTTGATCGACACGCCGTGCATGGAAACCCAGCGTTTCAGGCGCACGCCTATGGCGGCGATCTTGTCCTCCCGTAGGGGGGAGCCGATATCGCCACGTGTCACCCAGATGCCGACGCGGCCGTCGCGCCGCTCTCCCTTGACGTTGAAGGCCGAGAGCGTGCGGATGATCCAGTCTTCCAGGGCGCTTACGTAAGCACGGATGTCTTGTTTGCGTGCTTTCAGATCGAGCAGCACATAGGCCACTCGCTGACCGGGGCCATGATAGGTGTATTGGCCGCCGCGGCCGGTCTGGAAGATCGGAAAGCGGTCGGTTTCCAGAAGGTCTTCCGGGTTCGCGCTGGTACCGGCCGTATAGAGGGGAGGGTGTTCCAGAAGCCAGACGAGTTCCGGCGCGGTCCCCTCGCGAATGGCCGCCGCGCGGGCGTCCATTTCAGCAAGCGCGTCCGGATAGGCGACCGGTTTATCGGATATCCGCCATTCAACCGTCATGGTAATTTTGTTCCTGGCATCGTCATATCTCTCCTGGCCGGGTCAAAGTTTTTTCGCATCCATGCTCTTTTCCGCACAATGCTACTTGATCCCGTTAAAGGGATTTGCTACTCCCCCGCATCCCGAAGGCGCAAGCCTTCAGATGTCACCACATGTGCGGTCGTGGCGGAATTGGTAGACGCGCAGCGTTGAGGTCGCTGTCCTGGAAACAGGGTGGAAGTTCGAGTCTTCTCGACCGCACCATCTCTCTCAGTATCATAATGACTTAATTGCCTTTCGGCGCCATATCTGCTGTGGCGTTATAAGGCTATGCGGTCTATCCAATGACCGGATGCGGATGTGATCGGGGAGAGCCATCGTGGCTGACGAACTGAAGGAAGCGGCACTTTATTTTCACAAGTACCCAAGGCCGGGGAAGCTGACGGTCGAAGCGACCAAGCCACTTGCGACCCAGCGTGACCTCTCTCTTGCCTATTCTCCGGGTGTTGCCTACGCCTGCATGGCCATCGTTGAAGATCCGAACGAAGTCCGGAACATGACGGCCCGCGGAAACCTCGTCGGCGTGATCACGAACGGGACCGCGGTGCTTGGCCTCGGCAATATCGGGCCGCTCGCCTCCAAGCCGGTGATGGAAGGCAAGGCCGTCCTCTTCAAGAAGTTCGCTTATATCGACGTGTTCGACCTTGAGGTCGATGAGCTCGATGTCGACAAGTTCTGCGATGTCGTAGCCTCACTGGAGCCGACTTTCGGCGGTATCAATCTCGAAGACATCAAGGCGCCGGAATGCTTTGAAATCGAGGAGAAGCTCCGCGCCAGGATGAACATCCCGGTTTTCCATGACGACCAGCACGGCACGGCCATTATTGTCGCGGCGGCAATCCTCAGCGGTCTTCGCTGCGTCGACAAGAAGCTGGAAGACATCAAACTGGTCACCTCCGGTGCCGGCGCTGCGGCGCTCGCCTGCTTGAAGCTGCTCGTCTCAATGGGTGTGAAGTACGAGAACGTTACCGTCACGGACATTGATGGTGTGGTCTACAAGGGCCGCGCCGCGATGAACCCGCACCTGGAAGCGTTTGCCCAGGAAACCGATGCCCGCACTCTGGGCGAGGTCATTGATGGTGCCGACGTCTTCCTTGGTCTTTCCGCGCCGGGCGTGCTGAAGCAGGACATGGTCAAGAAGATGGCGAAGGACCCGCTGGTTCTCGCTCTTGCCAATCCGGACCCGGAAATCACGCCGGAAGATGTGCGCGCCGTCCGTCCGGACGCGCTGATCTGCACCGGCCGGTCGGACTACCCGAACCAGGTGAACAACGTTCTCTGCTTCCCGTATATTTTCCGCGGGGCGCTTGATGTCGGGGCGACCACGATCAACGAGGAAATGAAGATCGCCGCGGTCGAGGCCATCGCCGATTTGGCTCAGCAGGAAGCCTCCGACGTTGTCGCGAGCGCTTATGGCGGAGAGGCTCCTTCCTTTGGCCCGGAATATCTGATTCCGAAGCCGTTCGATCCGCGCCTGATCCTGGAGATCGCGCCGCGTGTCGCCAAGGCCGCGATGGATAGCGGCGTCGCCACCATGCCGATGGAGGATTTCGACTGGTATCACGAGAAGCTGAGCCAGTTCGTCTACCGCTCCGGTCAGGTGATGCGCCCGGTGGTGCTATCCGCCAAGCAGGACCCGAAGCGTATTGCCTTTGCGGAAGGCGAGCAGGACCGGATCCTGCGCGCCGCCCAGAGCATCGTGGATGAAGGCATTGCACGTCCGTTGTTGATTGGCCGGCGCGATGTAATCGCCGGAAAGATCGAGGATCTGCATCTCCGTCTGAAGCCGGACGAGGATATCGAGATCGTTGATATGCAGAATGACGATCGACTCGATTCCTTCGCTGCGACCTATCACAAGATGATGGCCCGGCGCGGGGTTGCGCCAGACCGGGCGCGGCAGATCATGCGCAACAGGCCGACCGCGATTTCGTCGATCATGGTGTGTCAGGGTGAGGCCGATGCCGGTATCTGCGGCGCGATTGGCCGCTGGCGAGATCATCTTGTTGAAGTCATTGATATCATTGGTCCGCGCGCGGATGTGCATCGCTGCACGGCTCTCAGTCTTCTGATCATGCCGCAGGGACCGATCTTCATTCTCGACACCCACGTAAACCCGACGCCGAGCGCCTCGGATCTGGTGGAAATGGTCGGGCTTGCAACCACGGAAGTGCGCAGCTTCGGCATTGAGCCGAAGGTCGCCCTGTTGTCGCATTCCAACTTCGGCTCATCAAATCTGGAGTCTGCGGTCCGGATGCGGGAATCGATTCCTGCGCTGAAAAAGGCTTATCCCGATATCGAGATCGAGGGGGAGATGCATGCCGATGCGGCGCTCAGCGAGGCGACTCGTGACCGGGCTTTCCCGGGCGCAGGTCTTACCGGGGCCGCGAACCTGCTGGTCATGCCGGGGATCGATGCTGCCAATATCTCCTTCAATCTGCTGAAGACGCTCGGTCGCGGCCTGTCGGTCGGGCCGATCCTGCTCGGCACGGCGTATCCGATGCATATCCTGACATCGTCGGTCACCGTACGCGGCATCATCAACATGGCAGCCGTTGCTGTTGTCGACGCACAGGAGCATCACCGCATCCGTGCCAAAAAGGGGTGAGCCGGTGAGCGTCGATGGTCCCAACGATCACGTGCAGGAGCCAGTGGAGCCTGTCGGCGCCGAGAAGCTTCCCGGCGATGAAGCGGCGGTCATCCAACGCAAGGCGCGGGCCAAGCGCAAAAAGAAGAAGCTGAAGCGGCGGATCCGGTCTCTGGAGAAAGAACTCGCCGTTTATGACAGCGTTGCTGCCTCGAAGCTTTATGGGCTTACGCCGGAGCTGGAAAAGGAAGTGGCGCAGGCGCTGGCTGGAGAAAATCCGCGCCAGCTCTACCGGCTTGTGCGTCCGCTGCACGCCGCCGACCATGCCGACCTGATCGAGCGTTATTCGGGACGTAACCGGGAAGCGCTGGTTGTCGTTCTGGGGCGCTATTTCGACCCCGAGACCCTGACCTACCTCGACGACAAGGTGCGTGAGGAAGTGATTCCTCTGCTTGACGAGGAGGTTCTCAGGAACGCCATGCACATGCTGGAATCCGACGATGCTGTCGAGATTCTGGGGGAATTGGACGACGACGAACAGGCGCGTCTGCTTGACACCATGCCTGACCGCGAACGCGCGATGGTCGAGGAGGGTCTGGCCTACGACGAGGCCAGTGCCGGTCGTCTCATGCAGCGTGAGATGGTGACGGTTCCGGAGCACTGGACTGTCGGCCAAACCATTGACTTCCTGCGCACCACGGAACAGCTGCCGAATTATTTTTACGATATCTACGTTGTCGACCCGGCTCATCACCCTTTTGGGAAACTGTCGCTCAGCCGCTTGCTGCGGAGCAAGCGTCCGGTGCGGGTAGCTGACGTCATGAGTACGGATTTCCACAAGGTGCCGCTCGTGATGGACCAGGAAGACGTCGCCATGATGTTCCGGCAATACGGGCTTGTTTCCGCGCCGGTAGTGGACGCTGACGAGCGGCTGATCGGTATGATCACGGTGGATGACGTGGTCGATGTCATGAACGAGGAGGCGGAGGAAGACATCCTGCGGCTCGGCGGTGTGGCGAATGACGATCTGCATGGCAGTTTGTTGAGCACCACCCGCAGCCGGTTCTCCTGGCTGGCGGTCAACCTGGTGACGGCGATTGTCGCCTCCGGCGTGATCGGTGCCTTCGAGACCACGATCGAGAAGATCGTTGCCCTCGCGGTGCTGATGCCGATTGTCGCCTCCATGGGCGGCAATGCAGGAACCCAGACTTTGACCGTCGCCGTGCGGGCGCTGTCCATGCGTGAGTTGAGTTCCACCAACGCCTTCAAATTCGTGATGAAGGAAATGACGGTGGGATCCCTGAACGGGATAATGTTCGCACTGATCGCGGCCGGCGCCTGCTGGGCCTGGTTCGGGGACCCGAAGATCGCGGCGGTGATGGCTTCGGCCATGGTGATCAATCTTTTTGTCGCCGGTCTTTCCGGTACGCTGATCCCGATCACGCTTGAGCGGTTCAAGATCGATCCGGCCGTCGCCTCCACGGTATTCCTAACCACAGTGACGGATGTGGTCGGCTTCTTCACCTTCCTCGGGCTTGCGGCGCTGTTCCTGATATAACCGGTTTGATTGACGTTAGCGTCAATCGGTGATTTCCTTTTCCGATGCTGAAGGAAATCACCACGGCGGATCTTGCCCGCGAGTACGATCTGACAACACGAGCGATCCGGCATTATGAGGCTCTGGGGCTGATCTGCCCGGCCCGGCGCGGTCGCACGCGGATTTTCAGCCAGCGGGACAAGGTGCGTGTCGGTCTTATTGCGCGGGGGCGGAGGCTTGGCCTCTCCCTTGAGGAAATCCGTGAAATCATTGACCTCTATGATGCCGAACGGGGCGAGGAGCGGCAGATCCTGCTGCTCCTTGGAAAGCTCCGGGCGCGGCGCTCCAAGCTGCAGGAACAGGTGCGTGAGATGACCCTGATCCTGGACGAACTCGATGCCGTCGAGGCGAGTTGCATTGAGTCGTTGACGGATCTGGCCAAAGACGGGAATGATTGACGTGAACGTCAATGAAGGTCCGATGTCCAGATTTCAGACACCCAATCCAGATTTTGCCGGTCGTGTGCGGGAAAGCTTCGCGCGGCAGGCTTTCATGGAGCATATCGGCGCCGTGCTTTCCGATGTCGCGCCGGGCCGCTGCGTGATTGACCTTCCCTACAGGGAAGAATTGACCCAGCAGCATGGTTTCTTCCATGGCGGTATTATTGGCACGCTTGCGGACAATGCCTGCGGCTATGCTGCCTTTACGCTGGCGCCGGCGGATGCGAGCATCCTGACCGTCGAATACAAGATGAATATCGTCTCGCCCGGAGATGGGGAGCAGCTGGTTGCCAGGGCTGACGTTGTCAGGCCCGGACGCTCGCTTGTGGTCTGCCGGTGCGACGTTCTTGCGGTGAAGAACGGCACAGAAAAACTGGCCGCGACCGCGCTTGCCACAATGATGCTCATGCATGGTCGCGAAGACGACCGAAGCGGCAACTGACGCCGTAAAAATGCAAAGCGGAGGAAACAAGAATGATCCCGAATGATATCCCCTCGCTGAACTATGATCTGGGCGAGACCGCGGACATGCTGCGCGATGCGGTGCGTTCTTTCTCGGCGGATGAAATTGCGCCGCGTGCGGCGGAGATCGACCGGTCAAACGAGTTCCCGATGGATCTCTGGCCGAAGCTTGGCGCGCTCGGTGTGCTTGGCGTGACCGTGGACGAGAAGTACGGCGGCGCCGGGATGGGCTATCTCGAGCATTCCGTTGCCATGGAAGAGATCAGCCGGGCGTCGGCATCTGTCGGCTTGAGTTACGGCGCCCATTCCAATCTCTGCGTCAACCAGATCCGGCTGAATGGCACCGAGGAGCAGCGGCAGAAATATCTGCCGAAGCTAATCTCCGGGGAGCATGTTGGCGCGCTGGCCATGAGCGAGCCCGGCGCTGGCTCTGACGTCGTGTCCATGAAGCTGCGCGCGGAAAAGAAGGGTGATCGTTACGTCCTGAACGGCACCAAGATGTGGATTACCAACGGCCCGGACGCGGACACGCTGGTGGTTTATGCCAAGACCGATCCGGACGCGCATCAGCACGGCATCACCGCTTTTCTGGTGGAGAAGGGCTTCAAGGGATTCTCGACGGCGCAGAAGCTGGACAAGCTCGGCATGCGGGGCTCGAACACGTGCGAGCTGGTGTTCGAGAATTGCGAGATCCCGGAGGAAAACGTTCTCGGCCAGCTGAATGGCGGCGCCCGGGTACTGATGAGCGGGCTCGATTACGAGCGCGCGGTGCTGGCTGCCGGATCGCTCGGCATCATGCAGGCCTGCATGGATATCGTCGTGCCCTACATCCATGAGCGTAAACAGTTCGGCAAGTCGATTGGCGAGTTCCAGCTCATGCAGGGCAAGATCGCTGACATGTATGTAACGATGAATTCGGCCAAGGCCTATGTCTATGCCGTGGCCAAGGCCTGCGACCGGGGAGAGGTCACCCGGAAGGACGCCGCCGGCGCGATTCTCTACGCTGCCGAAAAGGCAACCTGGATGGCGCTTGAAGCAATTCAGTGCCTCGGCGGCAACGGGTACATCAACGACACCGCGACCGGGCGGCTGCTGCGCGACGCCAAGCTGTACGAGATCGGCGCCGGTACCAGCGAAATTCGCCGGATGCTGATTGGCCGCGAACTCTTCAAGGAAACCGCCTGACCGGGAGGGCCACGTGGCCATCGATCATGAAAACGGCCTGATTCATGAGGCTGACGGCAAGCCGCGCTGCTGGTGGTGTGCCGGAGACGATCTCTACCGTCACTATCACGACACAGAATGGGGCCAGCGGGCGCGGGACGACCGCACGCTGTTCGAGAAGACCTGCCTTGAGGGCTTCCAGTCAGGACTTTCCTGGCTGACGATCCTCCGCAAGCGCGAGAATTTCCGCGCGGCCTTTGCCAATTTCGAAATCGAGAAGGTTGCCGCCTTCACCGATGCGGATATCGAGCGCTGCCTGCAGGATGCCGGGATCGTCCGGCACCGGGGCAAGATCGTCTCGACGATCAACAACGCAAAGCGGGCCATTGAGCTGATCGAGAAGGAAGGCTCCCTCTCGGACTATGTCTGGGGTTTCAGGGCGGAGCATCGCGGACCGGAGCGGCTCGACTATGCGACCCTGCAGACCATGGCCACCACACCGGAATCGACGGCGCTTTCCAAGGATCTGAAGAAGCGTGGCTGGAGCTTTGTCGGCCCGACCACGTGCTACGCTTTCATGCAGGCCATGGGCATGGTCGACGATCATGTCGAGGGGTGTCACGTTACTGTCGGAGAGCGACGGTAGAGGACGGCCAGCAAGAGCCGGAGGGAGGACAAATGATCGGAAAGCGCATCTATTCAGGATCGCCGTTCGAGGAAATGGCCGGATACGCCCGTGCCGTTGTCGATGGCGACATGGTCTATGTCTCCGGCACGACAGGCTTCAATCCGGAGAGCATGAGCTTCCCGGATTCGGTAGAGGAACAGGCCGAGCTGTGTTTCCTGAACATCCAGCGGGCGCTGCTTCAGGCGCGCAGCAACCTTGAAAACATGCTCCGCGTCCGGGTCTTTGTTGCCAGCCGGGAAGAGTTCGACCGAATCAAGCCGATCATCAAGAAATATTGCGATGCCGCCCGTCCGGCGAACACGACGATCATCTGCGATCTTGCCGAAGAGCAGATGCGTGTCGAGGTCGAGGTGACGGCGAAAGCCATCCTGCGGCCTGGCAACGAACGCTGAGGGAGGCGAAAATGCCGACAGTTCTGATTACCGGGGCAAACCGGGGAATAGGTCTCGAGCTGGCGCGTGCTTACGCGGCGGATGGATGGTCCGTGATCGGCGCCTGCCGGAACCCGGACGGGGCCACGGATCTCGCGGCTATTGAGGGTGTCGAGCTTTGCCCTCTGGATGTGAATGACGCGGCCAGCATCGCGGCCATGCCTGAACGCTACATGGGTCGTCCGGTTGATGTTTTGCTGAACAATGCCGGGATCATCGGCGGGCGCGGCATGCTGGCCGAGATCGATTACGCGGCCTGGGCCGACACGATGGAAACCAACCTCTTCGGCCCGATCCGTATCGCCGAGGCGATGAAGGACAATGTCCTGTCCAGTGATCGCAAGCAGATGGCCTTCATCAGCTCGAAGATGGGCTCACTCGCGGAATGCACCGGCGGATCCTACATCTACCGGTCCTCCAAGGCCGCCCTCAACATGGCTGTTAAATGCCTGTCGCTGGAATTTGCCGGAAACGGGCTCACCGCCGTGATGTTCCATCCGGGCCATGTGCGCACCGATATGGGGGGCGCGGCGGCCCCGGTTCTTCCGATGGAAAGCGCTACCGGCATCAAGTCGGTGATCGATGGATTGAGCCCGTCCGACAATGGGCGGTTCTTCAACTACGACGGGACGGAATTGCCGTGGTGACCGGCCACGGAGTTAAGGGAGCGAAACAATGACTGAGAACGGTACGGGCGGAAGTCCGATCATCTTTTATTACGACTATTCCTCGCCATTCGCCTATCTGGCGGCCCACAAGATCAACGATTTGGCGAAACTGTATCACCGCCAGGTGGATTGGCGGCCGACCCTGCTGGGCGCGGTCTTCAAGCTGAACGGTAACACACCGTTGATGGACCAGCCGCTGAAGGGAGCATATTCGCGCCGCGATCTTGACCGCTGTGCCCGCCTTATGGGGCTTCCCCTGAGTTTTCCGGAGAGCTTTCCGTTTCTTTCCGTGGCAGCGGCACGGGCAACCTGGTGGTTGAAAGGCAAGGACGAGGCTCTGGCGCAAAAAGTCGCGCTGGCCCTGTTCAATGCGGCTTTTCAGGAGATGAAAGCGATCAACAATGCCGAGGCGGTTATAGAGATTGCCGCCGCGAACGGTGTCGATCCGGACGAGCTTCGTGCTGCTCTCAACGATGCGGACGTAAAAGAAAAGCTGAAGACCGAGGTCGATGCATCGATCGAGGCCGGGGTCTGTGGTGCACCGTTCTTTATTGTCGATGGCGAGCCTTTCTGGGGCGCCGACAGGCTGGATCATGTCGAACGGTGGCTCAGCACCGGCGGTTGGTAAGGGTATTTCAATGACGGTTATCAAGACTGCCCTCGTGGGCCGGGACGAGACTTTCCAGCGCAATGCGGAGCGTATGCGGACGCTGGTCGCGGATCTGCAGGAGCAGGTCGCCGGCGTCAAGCTGGGGGGCGGTCAGCGCAGTCAGGAGCGGCATGTTGGCCGCGGCAAGCTGCTGCCGCGTGACCGGGTCAGGACCTTGCTTGATCCCGGCGCGCCGTGGCTCGAATTCTCCCAGCTTGCTGCCCATGGCATGTATGGCGGTGATATCTCCTCCGGCGGTATCCTGACCGGGATTGGCCGGGTCATGGGCCAGGAGGTCATGGTCATTGCCAATGATGCCACGGTGAAGGGCGGAACCTATTTTCCGATCACCGTGAAGAAGCATCTTCGGGCTCAGGAAATCGCCTGGCAGAACGGATTGCCCTGCATCTATCTGGTGGATTCCGGTGGCGCTTTTTTGCCGGAGCAGGATGAAGTCTTCCCGGACCGGGATCATTTCGGGCGGATCTTCTACAATCAGGCCAACATGTCGGCGGACGGTATCCCGCAGATCGCGGTGGTGATGGGCTCCTGCACGGCCGGGGGCGCCTATGTCCCTGCCATGTCGGACGAAAGCATCATCGTCAAGGAGCAGGGCACTATCTTCCTCGGCGGCCCGCCGCTGGTGAAAGCGGCAACAGGTGAAGTCGTCAGCGCAGAGGATCTGGGCGGCGCGGATGTGCATTCCCGTATCTCTGGCGTGACCGATCATATCGCCCGGGACGATACCCATGCCCTCGGACTGGCGCGCCGGATCGTCGGTAATCTCAATCGGGTGAAGCGCCCGACCCTCGCCGTGCGCGAGCCGGTCGAGCCGCTTTACGATGCGGAAGAAATCTATGGCGTTGTGCCGGAGGATACCCGGACGCCCTATGACGTCCGCGAGATCATTGCCCGCATTGTCGACGGCTCCGAATTCGACGAGTTCAAACCGCTTTACGGGACAACGCTCGTCACCGGCTTTGCCCATCTCTGGGGCTATCCGGTCGGTATCATCGCCAATAACGGCATCCTGTTTTCGGAATCCTCCCTGAAAGGCGCCCATTTTATCGAGCTCTGCTGCCAGCGCGGCATTCCGCTCGTGTTCCTGCAGAACATCACCGGCTTCATGGTGGGCCGGAAATACGAGTCCGGCGGTATCGCCAAGGACGGGGCTAAGCTGGTGACAGCGGTTGCCTCCGCCCGGGTGCCCAAATTCACGGTCATTATCGGTGGCTCTTTCGGTGCCGGGAATTACGGTATGTGCGGGCGGGCCTATGGCCCCCGCATGCTCTACATGTGGCCGAACTCCCGAATTTCGGTGATGGGCGGTGAGCAGGCCGCGAGCGTTCTGGCCCAAGTGCGCCGGGACGGTCTGGAGGCACGCGGCGAAAGCTGGCCTGAAGACGAGGAGGAGGCCTTCAAGGCGCCTATCCGCGATCAATACGAGACGCAAGGGCACCCATATTACGCCAGCGCGCGGCTCTGGGACGACGGGATCATCGATCCCGCCGATACACGCACCGTTTTGGGCCTCTCCATTTCCGCTTCGCTCAACCGCGACATCGAGCCGACGAAATTCGGCATTTTCCGGATGTAAAAGATGCACAGTGAATACACGCCAAAACGCCCGGAAAGCCTGATTGTCGAGGACGCGGACGGTATCCTCACCGTCACGCTGAACCGGCCGGACGTCCACAATGCCTTCGATGAGACCCTGATCGATGATCTGCACCGCTTGTTTCGCTCGCTGTCGGATCGGGCGGATCTTCTTGCCGTTATCTTGACCGGTGCCGGCGAGAGCTTTTCCGCCGGAGCGGATCTCAACTGGATGAAGCGGGCGGCGGACCATACGCAGCACGCGAATTTCGAGGACGCGATGCGGCTTTCGAACATGATGGATGCGCTCTACGCTTTGCCGATGACCACGATCGCCAAGGTTAACGGCACGGCGATGGGGGGCGGGCTCGGACTCTGCGCCTGCTGCGATATCGCCGTGGCGGCGGATCCTGCTCAATTCGCCTTGTCTGAAGTCCGTCTCGGCATCATTCCAGGCGTGATCAGCCCTTATGTCATTCAGGCCATCGGTATCCGGGAATCGCACCGCTGGTTCCAGACCGGTGAGCGGTTCGGCGCTGCGGAAGCTTTGCGCATGGGGTTGCTGCACGCGGTCTGTGCTCCCGAGGCGCTGGAGGAGGCGGTTGATGCCATCCTGCGCGAGTTGAAGAAAGGCAGCCCGGACGCTATCCGGGCCTCGAAAACCCTGCTGCGGGAGGTCGCCGGACGCCAGCTTGACGACACGACCCGGCGGGAGACTGCCCAACGGATTGCCGGTCAACGGGCCACGCGGGAAGGTCGCGAAGGGCTGTCGGCGTTCCTGGAAAAACGCAAGCCGGACTGGATCGCATGATGACGGAGATGCGCACTATTCGCACATTATTGATCGCCAACAGGGGTGAGATTGCCTGCCGGATCATTCGCACGGCCCGTTCGCTCGGCATTCGCACGGTTGCAGTGTATTCGGAAGCGGACGCGGCCGCGTTGCATGTGGCTGCCGCAGATACGGCCTGTCCGATCGGCCCGGCGCCGGCTGCGGACTCCTATCTTCGGATCGATCGGCTGATTGAGGCGGCCAAGGCGACGGGGGCGGACGCCATTCATCCCGGCTATGGCTTTCTCTCCGAGAACCCAGAACTCGCGCGAGCTTGTGCCGAAGCGGATATTCTCTTCATCGGCCCAGACGTTCCGGCAATCGAGGCGATGGGCTCAAAAGCGGCCGCCAAGGACATCATGGCGAAAGCCGGCGTTCCTCTTGTGCCCGGCTATCACGGCGCGGATCAGGGCGCGGATACGCTGGAAAAAGCCGCAGAAAATATCGGCTTTCCGGTGCTGCTGAAGGCGAGTGCCGGCGGTGGCGGCAAGGGCATGCGCGTGGTCGAGCGGGCGGAGGATCTGGCAGACGGTATCGCCGGCGCCAAGCGTGAGGCCGCCGCTGCTTTCGGTGACGACCGGCTGCTGATCGAGAAATATCTGACCCGGCCGCGTCATGTGGAGGTGCAGGTTTTCGCGGACCGGCACGGCAACGCGGTGCATCTATTCGAGCGGGATTGCTCGGTTCAGCGCCGTCACCAGAAGGTCGTCGAGGAAGCTCCGGCACCTGGGCTCGACGAGATCGTGCGCACATCCATGGCGAAAGCGGCGATCGATGCGGCGAAAGCCATCGATTATGTCGGCGCCGGCACTGTTGAGTTCATCATGGACGAGGACGGTGCCTTCTATTTCATGGAGATGAATACGCGCCTGCAGGTGGAACATCCGGTGACCGAGGCTATCACCGGCGAGGATCTTGTCGCCTGGCAGATCCGGGTGGCCGAAGGCGGAACGCTGCCGCTTACGCAGGACCGGATTTCAGCGTCGGGCCATGCGCTTGAAGTGCGGATCTATGCCGAGGATCCGGAACGTGAATTCCTGCCGCAGACCGGGCGGTTGAGCCGTCTGGCCTTTCCTGAGGATATGGACGGGGTGCGCGTCGATACCGGCGTGATCGAAGGAGATTCGGTCAGCGTTCATTACGATCCGATGATTGCCAAACTGATCACCCATGGCCGGGACCGGGCGGAAGCGCTGCGTCGCATGTCGCGGGCTCTCGGGGAGGTCCGGATCGCCGGATTGGCGAACAATGTCCCTTACCTGAAGCGAATCGTTGAGCATCAAGCTTTTATCGCGGGCGGGGTCGATACGCGGTTTATAGAAACGTATCGCGAAGATCTTGCCGCCGGCGGAGCAGGGGAAGGCGGAACATGGGAATCGGACAGCATGCCAGCTCTGGCCGCTGCGGCTCTTCTGGAAGCGGAACGCCTGGATGTGGTCCGGCAAGCCCGCCTTGGCGGAGATCCCTATTCACCCTGGGCAATGGCGTATGGCTGGCGCCTGAATGACAGTCCTCAGCATAGGCTGACGCTGCTGCATGGTGCGGACGAGCTGGTACTGCTCTACCGCCTTGAGGCCGGGACTTACGTGTTCGAACAAGGGGAAAAGCAGGTCCGGATTGGTGTCTCGTTTCATGCAAACGGGCGTCTGGAAGCGCGGCTGGACGGGATTTCCATTCATGCCGAGGCCGCTTTCGAAGATGACGCCATTACCGTCTTTTACGGTGGTACGGCGCACCGCTATGTTTTGAAAACGGCACTGGCTTCCGGAGCCGATGCCGGAGAAAATTCAGGTCACGTCGCCGCGCCGATGCCCGGCAAACTGATCGCCGTCCATGTTGCCGAAGGTGCGGAAGTCGCCAAGGGCGATCCGTTGATGGTGCTCGAAGCCATGAAGATGGAGCATGTGATCAGGGCCCCGGATGACGGCGTTGTCGCGGCATTGCATTACGGACCCGGCGATCAGGTTGAGGAGGGAGCGGATTTGCTGCTCTTCGAGACGCGTATCGCTGATTGACCGGCTGGCCGTTTGATCGCTTTCTCGCCTGTTGAGTTGAAGAGTTTGTTCCAATGTCGCATTTGCAGCCCCGCCACCTCATTCTCCTGCCGGTTTTCGCCCTCGCGGGGTGGCTGGCCCTGCTCCCGCCCGAGGGGATGCCGGACGGTGCGGCGCCTGCCGGTGCATTGGTTGTGTTGTGTATCGGGCTATGGGCGACCGGAGCGATCACCGAGCATCTGGTGGCAATGCTGCTTTTCTTCCTCGCCATGGTGTTTTCCGTGGCACCGCCGGATGTCGTGTTTTCCGGTTTTGCCTCAGGTGCCTTCTGGCTGGTTCTCGGTGGTCTGATCATCGGGGCTGCTGTTGACGTTACGGGGCTTGGTAAGCGCCTGGCTCGATCCATTACAGCGCGAATCTCCGGCGGCTATGGATCGGTCATTACCGGGATCGTCATCGTCTCCGTTGTGCTGATCTTCCTGATGCCGTCGACCCTGTCGCGAATCGTCCTGCTGATGCCGATCATGACGGCTCTGGCGGATCGCCTGGGCTATCCGGCGGGCAGCAAGGGACGGAATGGCATGGTGCTGGCGATGATCCTGACCTCGTACCTCTGTTCCGTCGGGGTGCTTCCGGCGAACGTGCCGAACAATGTGCTGGTTGGCGCGGCGGAGACCGCCCACGGGGTGCATATTCGCTATTTCGACTATCTGCTGCTGCATTTCCCGGTGCTTGGTGCCGTCAAGGCGGTGGTGATTGCCGTTCTCTTGACCTGGATGTTCCGCGAACCGGGCCATGCCGATGCGACAGAACAGGAAGACACGCGCGGGAACTGGTCCGGCATGAGTTTAGCCGAGCGGAAGATGGCGCTCTATCTCGCCGCCGCGTTGGTTTTCTGGGCGACGGATGCAGTTCACGGTGTTTCGGCCGCCTGGGTTTCCCTGGGGGTAGGAGTGCTTTGCCTGATGCCTGGGGCGGGATTGGTCTCGGCCGAGGTCTACCGGCAGAAGATATCTCTCAATCCGTTGATTTATATCGCCGGTATTCTTGCTGTCGGGGCACTGGTCTCGCAGTCGGGACTCGGGAGCTGGATTGGCGAAAAGCTGATCGCGACAGCGGGGCTCGCGCCTGGGCAGCCGGCGCAGAATTTTGCGACCATTGCCGGTATAGGCACCCTGATGGGCATGATCTCGACCATGCCGGCCGTGCCGGCGGTCCTGGCCCCACTCGCAGACCAGGTGGCAGAGGCAAGCGGTCTTCCGGTATTTCTCGTGCTCAATCTGATCGTGGTCGGTTTCTCGACCGTGATCCTGCCGTACCAAGTGCCGCCATTCATTATCGGTATGCAGCTTGGAGACGTGCCGATTCGGGTCGGTGCGCGTGCTTGTGGCCTTCTGGCCATTGCATCGCTTGGCCTGATACTGCCGCTGGACTTCGCTTGGTGGTGGCTGCTCGGTATGTTTGGTTAGGTCTCTATGACCGTCACGCATCAAGACCATGGACCCGGCGGACAACAGCCATGCCCCTCAATCTGATCAAGCTCTGCGTCGGGATCGAGACGGTAGAGCAGCTCGAGCAATACCGCGCTGAGCAAGTCCGTCATGCCGCAGCATCCGGTGCGGAGCCGGTGAGCACACACAGGACGCGGTCCTTTCCGCGCCGGGCGGAAGAGATTCTGGAAGGCGGTTCGCTCTATTGGGTCATCAAGGGGCAAGTCCGAGCCCGGCAGCGGATCGAGCGCCTGGACGAGGTCGAAATGGCGGAAGGGGGGCGACCGCACTGCGGCATCGTCCTCGATCCTAACGTTGTCCGGGTCGTGCCGCGCCCACACCGCGCTTTTCAGGGCTGGCGCTATCTGGAACAGGCGAGTGCGCCGCAGGATCTTTATGAGACGGGCGGTGATATTGACGCCGCCATGCCCGATGAAATGCAGGCTGAACTCCGGCGACTCGGTATTCTCTAAGATATTTTGTGAATTTTGGGTCTCGATATCAGTTTTTGGCGCTGCCTATGGTGGGGAGACCGCCCCTGTTCGCAAGTGGATTGGCAGGTGCCACCGTAAAGTCGATCGCAGTGCCGCCTATGGTCCGGCTATGCAGGGTTACGGTCGCGATCCGCTCGCCGCGGGAATAGGTCATGGTGCTTATCGCCGAGCGGACACTGGTGATCTTGATCCAGCCAAAACGCGGCATTTCCCGCTCATAGAAGGCATACATGTCCGGCATCTTGTAGCCGGACGTCAGGGCCAACCGGCCGATCCATCCATCCTCGGCACCGAGAACCAGAAGATTATCGAAGTCGATCTCGGCATTGGCCGGAATCGGCACATCCCTGAATTCGGCGAATTGCGGGCCGTTACTGCGATCCTGGGTCTGAGCGCCGGGCTGTCCCGCATCCTTGTCAGACGGTGCGCCGGTTTTCGTCGATTGTCCGAATGAGGGGAATCCCTGTGGAACACAGGCGCTGAGCGCCAATACGGTGATAATTACAGCCATTGGAAGCGCAGAAATCATTTTTCCGCCGCGGCGCTGTCTCTGCATCTCAGTTTTATCCAGTTCCGAAACCAAGCTATGGCGCCAATTTACCTCGAAACACTCTATAGAATGTTTTATTGCGCCATATTTATGCTATATATAGTGCCATCAATTTCGGAGGCTGTCAGGCTTTTTCGCTGTTGACACGCCCCGGTCCGAGGTCCTATACACCGGCCCACTTCGCGGCGCCGCAGCGCTGACACGCCTCTCGAAAAAGGGGCTTGCATCCAGCAGCGGCCTCGCCTACATTCAGATTTCGCGAAACGTTGATCGTCTTCGCGGCTTCCACAGACGGGGAACATCCGGGCCGCCGGTTAGGCGGAACAGGGTTTCATTGTCTCTCCTCTTCGGAGGGGTGCTCTTTGACATTGTAGATATAGGAAAGGGATGCGCAGGCGGCGGGCCTGAATTGGTTTGCCGGTTTTCGATCATAATGATTGATCTTGAGCATCCTGAGCTAAAGTTAACACAGAAGCTCTTGTGCATAGGATTGGATCTAAAGTTTTGTGTTGTCTGTTCGTGTTTTTGCGGATGGATGGCTCACTCAACTTGAGAGTTTGATCCTGGCTCAGAACGAACGCTGGCGGCATGCCTAACACATGCAAGTCGAACGAGAAGGTACCTTCGGGTACTGGACAGTGGCGCACGGGTGAGTAACGCGTGGGAACCTGCCCTGAGGTACGGGATAACGGCT
>NZ_AUFM01000015.1 GCF_000426505.1 Nisaea denitrificans DSM 18348
GGCGGCACGGACGTGCTGGCCCTCAATGGCGGCGGTGCCTTTGACCTCTCCAGCGCAACGCTGAACAGCGTCGAGCTGATCTCCGGCTCTACCTCTGTCGATTCCATCACCGGCACAAGCGGTGCCGATACCATTGCCGGTGGCGGCGGTGCGGATGTTATCAATGCGGGTGACGGCGCCAATCTGGTCTCCGGCGGTGCAGGTGCAGACAACCTGATCGGCGGTACGGGCGCGGACACCTTTGCCGCGATTTCCGTAGACATCACAGGCCTTGCCGAGACCGTCAACGGCGGTGGCGGCACGGACGTGCTGGCCCTGAATGGCGGCGGTGCCTTCGATCTCTCCAGCGCCACGCTGAACAGCGTCGAGCTGATCTCCGGCTCTACCTCTGCAGATTCCATCACCGGCACAGGCGCGGCCGACACGATCAACGCGGGCGACGGGGCAAACCTGGTCTCAGGCGGTGCTGGTGCGGACGTGATCTCGGGCGGAACGGGCGCGGACAGCCTGTTCGGACAGAACGATAACGACACCCTTTTCGGGCTTTCCGGTAATGACTTTCTCGATGGCGGCAGCGGCGCGGACGTCCTCGTTGGCGGGGACGGCAACGACACGTTCTCCGGCAACGCGACGGAGATGAACAGCGACACGATTTCCGGCCTCGCAGTCGGCGATGTCATTATCGTTAACGGCCAGGATCTAAGCGCCTTGAACGGGACAACGCTCGGAAGCTCGATTGCCGTTACTGGTGGTGCCATCTCACTCGCTGACGCCGCCTCGAACCTTGCGATCTCCACGAGCGTGACCGGAGGCAACACGACTCTGACCTTCTCTGTCTCGGCATCAAGCGGCTCCTCCGGCGGCGGCTCTTCCGACAGCGGCCTGACGGTGACCAATCAGACCACTGCGGACACCGCCGGCACCGCCACCGGGCGCACCCTGGCGAATACCAGCGGCAGCACCGCGACTGGCGCACTCGTGCAGAATACCGGTAATGGCAACCTGGTGACGGCAACACTGCCGTCCGGCGTCTCCCTGACGACCTCCGGCACCTCCAGCGCGCAGCCGACCAGTACGGCCAGCACCACCCTGACCGGAGAGATCCAGGCAACCGAACCCGCCGCAAGCGCACAAACCTTCCTCAATGGGCACGGGCAGACCTTCATCTCCGGCTCTGGCGGCGTTAATCTCGACATCCGCTCGATCACCTTCTCCGGCGGGGGCTCCACGGCGCAGACCGTCCAGCTCACTGGCGGTACCGGGACATCTACCGGCTCGGAGGCTTTCGTCATCGATACCTCCGGCTTGCCAACGGGCTCTATCTTGCAACTCGACAATATCGAGTTCGCCGCCATCGTCGGCAATGCGACCGTCAATGGTGGCGCGGGCCAGAACTATGTGGTCGGCGACGATGCAACCCAGTTCATCTCCCTCGGTGCCGAGGACGATACCCTGGCCGGCGGCGGCGGAAACGACACAGTCGGCTCCGGCTTCGGCGAGGATATCGTCTACGGCAACCAGGGTACCGACTCCGTCTTCGGCGGCGGCGGCATGGACACCGTCTATGGCGGTCAAGGCGAGGACACTGTTCTCGGTGGCAACGATAATGACGTCGTCTACGGTAACAAAGGCAACGACACCCTTTACGGTGGAGAGAACGAAGATCTCCTCTATGGCGGCCAGAACGAGGACGTTGTCTATGGCAATGCCGGGAACGACACACTTGCCGGCAATCTAGGCAACGACACGCTCTATGGCGGACAGGGCTCGGATTACGTGGCGGGTGACAGCGGCGCAGACCTGCTCTTTGGCAATGCCGGAAACGACACACTTGTCGGCGGTGGCGGGGCGGACACTTTTGTATTTGCGTCAGGTGGCGGAAACGATCAGGTCAACGACTTCCAGGCGGGGATTGACAGCCTGCAATTCCAGGATGGGTTGACCTACACAGCAACGGAAAGTGACGGGAATACGCTGCTCACACTCTCCGATGGTGGAACAGTCACCCTCATAGGCGTCAACCAAAGCGCCCTCGGATCTGCTGCGACAGCAGGCTGGGACCTGATTTAACGCACGTGGTTCGCGGTTTATCCGGAACGATGTGATGCACGTCCCGACATAGCGTGCATCACACCACGGCCTATTCCGGCAAGTTTCTCCAGCTTGTTGTCCTCAAGCAGGATGAGCTTGGCGAGGTCGATTGCGATCGACGCGGCCTCGAAGGCGAAGAAGGCGGGCAGGCGCAAGCCGTGTGCCCGCCAGACGCGCATGCGGTTGCGGTAGATATAGTACCGGCGGAACCCTGAATGGCTGTTGAAGCGGAAGTCACGACCAAGTAGCCGCTTGTGTTCGAACTCGCCAAGCCGGTGTTCCAGCCCGGCATCGCCGACTGCGACCAGCCCCCAGCCGAACCGCCGCATGCGAAAGGCGAATTCGAAGTCGATGTAATCGACGAAGAAATCCTCGCGCATCAGGCCGATCTCTCGGAACACTTCCGCTTTCACCAGGCTGCCCGAGGCCATGACAAAGGCAACGTTGTCGAGCACATCGCCTGGCCCGAACCGGACCCGCCGGAAATCGAAAGCATGTTTCGAGACATAGGCGCGGGCTTTCAGGGTGCATTCCGCATCGTGCAGACGCGGCGCGACAAGGCCGATCCGCTCCGGTGCCGGATGGTTGGTATGGGCAGCCAGCAGGGCCTCGACCATGCCCGCGTCGGGAATACTGTCATCGTCGAGCAGTAGAACCCATTCCGCACCTTCTTCCAGCACCAGCCGAATGCCCTGATTTTGGGCAGCCGCTAGGCCGACATTCTCGTCATTCAGGACCAGCCGGACTTTGTCCCCGTCGGCTTCAGCCACTTCCTTCAGTTTTTCCGTCACCTGATCGCCAGAATCATTGTCGACGACAATGATGCGCCCAACCTGCGGGGCCAGCGCTTCCAGCCCACGGAACAGCCGTTCATCGGGTCGATAAGAGACAATAACGGCGGCAACGCTAGTCTGCGGCATGTTCCACCCCGGTTGGCGAGACTGGTCCCGCTCTGTTTTCGCGCCGGATCGGCCGACGGTCGCCTTCGCTGGTGAAGAGTTTTGCAGGATTCCAGCTCAGCGCGGAAAGAAACGTGCAAACCCCCACCTTTCGGCTGGCCTGAATTGCGGCCCGCTGTTTCATGACGGCAGGAAAGGCGGCAAGCGCATCACGGATCGCCCGCACCCGGACAGCACTGTCGCCGCGCACAGGGCCAAGCAGCACAATGAGCGCGAGCTGTGCCAGCAGCAACGGCAGAATCAGATGGAACGCCGGCGCGGGCATCGTGCGCAGGAACGTCCAGATCCGGTTCCGTGTGATGTGGTAGCGGGAGAATTCCGAGTTCTCACCGGCAATGGCCGAGGCGACATGCCGGACCCGGGCACCGGCAAGCTGAATACAGCGCTCGCCGGCAAGCCGCAAACGCAGCCCGAGTTCGACATCCTCGTAGTAACAGAAATAGGTCTCGGCAAAACCGCCGACCTGCTCGAAGACATTTTTGCGATAGAACGCAGCAGCGGCACAGGGGCCCATCACCTCGGCATCTTCCGATATCAGAGATGCGGGCTTCAGCCGGTCACCCCGCCAGGCAAGACCGAGCGGGCTGTAATGATCCCCGGCACCGTCGAGCAAGCCCGGGTCGCTGTCGAGAAGCTGGGTCGAGCCGAAGACGGAGATGCCGTCATAGCGAGCGACAGCATCCGCGAAGGCCTGGAGCCAATCCGGCTCGGCAAAGGCATCCGGGTTCAGCAAGGCGAGCCAGGTCCCCCGCGCCTGCCGGGCAAGCAGATTGTTGCCGGCGGCAAAGCCGATATTCTCCGGGCTGCGCACCAACTCGGCCGGGACGCCGAGATCGCCCAGGTCAATATCATCTCCGTCCGGAGACCCGTTATCGAGCACCAGGATTTCGAAATCGCGGAATGTCTGCGCTTCCAGCGCCGTCAGACAGCGGGGCAGGTACGCGCCCGAGTTATAGGCGACGACAAGGACGGAGATCAGTGGCGCTCTGGCTACCATGCGAGTCTGCAATTGGCTGATTTTTCATGACCATAGCATGGCCTTATCTCCGCTTTCGAGCACGGAGACACAATCCGCGCAAACAAAAGGGGCTCGTCAGCGACGAGCCCCGTAGGGAGAGTCTCGGAAGGATCACTTCGCCAGGTTAGGGGGATGCGCGAAAACGCTCCTGGACGTGATTGCTACCGCTGGGGGAAACGGCGCTTCCTTGCAACTCAATGTAGTGCGCAGCGGTAAAGAAAGCCTTAAGCGAGCAGCAGAAAAATAGCGGTCGGGCTAAACCAGCAGCTTGCGGATGAATTGCGGCAAGCCGAACGCACCGGCATGGGCTTCCGGCGTATAATAGCGGCAGGCGATGTCGGCCGCTTCGAACCGCTTCGCAATCTCCGGGACGGGAAGCTGGCGCAAAGACTTATCGTCGCTGGCCCAGCCAAAAGCCATCAGCCCGCCCTGATAGGTCGGCACCGCTGCCGTGTAGAACCAGACATCGGCAAAATGCGGGCTGAGACGGTTGAAGCTGTTCGTCACCTCGCCGCCCTGCACAAACGGCACGCCGTTCTGTGTAAGCAGGATACCGCCGTCGGTGAGGCACCGCTTGCAGGCCCGGTAGAAGCTCTCCCGGAACAGCACCTCGCCCGGCCCGATGGGATCGGTCGAATCGACGATGATCACATCCCAGCGCCCGTCCGTCTCCTCGACGAACTTCGCCCCGTCGGCGAATTGCAGATCGAGTCGGGGATTATCGAACGCTCCGTTGCTGAGAGACGGCAGATGCTCGATGCACATGTCGACGACGCTGCGATCGAGCTCGACCATCGTCACCTGTTCGACCGATTTGTGACGCAGCGCTTCACGCGCCATGCCGCCATCGCCGCCGCCGATGATCAGCACGCGCTTCGCCCGGCCATGGGCCAGGATCGGGACATGCGTGAGCATCTCGTGATAGACGAACTCGTCGCCCTCAGTGGTCTGGACGATGCCGTCGAGCGCCATCACCCGGCCGAAAGCACGGTTTTCGAAGATGATCAGATCCTGATGCTCCGTCCGTTCCCGGAAGAGCACCTTGTCGATCACCAAACGTTGCCCGTAGCCGCTGTGGAGGGTTTCGCAGAACCACTCGCTCATACGGTCAGGCCCCGTTTCAGGTCGTTGAGCTGAATTGAGTCAGGTCGGAAGGCCCGGCGCAGCACCGCGATCGCCTTGTGCGGTTCGGCATCCCCGCACATGAACACGTCGAGCGCGGCATAACCCCGCTCCGGCCATGTGTGGATGCTGATATGCGACTCAGCAAGCACCGCAACACCCGACACACCGCCGTTCGGCGTGAAGTGATGCAGGTGAATGTGCAGCAAGGTCGCCCCGGAAACCTCGACGGCTTCGCGCAGGGTTTCCTCGACATGTGCGAGGTCATCCAGTCGCGAGGCGCCAACCAGATCGATGATCAGGTGCGTGCCGGCAAAAACCAGCCCGTCCTTCTTCACGAAATGATCGAGAGATGCATCCGAATGCGTCGGTGCCCATTGAACGACCGTGCCATCATTATTGGCCGTGCCGGTGGTGTCGGAATTGGTTCTGCTCGGTTGAGTATCCGAGTCCATCCCCAAATCAGCGAAGGCGACGTTTTTATCCATCAACCCCTCCTATCCAGTAGATGTCCCAGTTACCCCGTCGCATCCCGCTTGCCGCAACACCGTTGGGCGGAATGGTCTGGCGTTCCTTTCGCTCCGCACGAAGCGGATATAAGCGCGGCGTTCTGAGGCTTTTAGCCCCCCGTAGCAAGTTAATTCTGACCCGCCGCTCGAAAAAGTTCGACCGGAAGCGCCCCACTTCATCGCGGTGCCCTGCCGGTCGTGTCTTTCTGGATAAAAAATGCGCAATAAGTGCGCCCGCGTCAAGAGGAGAACCCGACAAATTTTTCAGCGCGGCCGCAAGGCGATGCAATCGATTTCGACAAGCGCCTTCCGGGCCAGCCCGGTGACCCCGATACAGGTCCGTGCCGGCCGCGTTTCGGCCCCGAAATACTCCGCATAGACCGCGTTCATCGCATCGTAGTCACGCTCAAATTCCGTCAGGAACACGCGGGCGGAAACAACGTGACTGAAATCGAGCCCGAGCCCCTCAAGTACCAGCCGCAGATTTTCCATGGTCCGGCGGGTCTGCGCCTCGACGCCATCCGGCAGCAGTCGCGCATCATCGTCGGGATCGGTCGCAAGCTGACCCGTAATCAGACACCAGTCATCGACCTCGACGGCATGGCTGTATGGCGCAACCGGAGCGGGCGCCTGATTGAACAAATGAAATACCGGTCCCGCCATGATGCGTCTCCCCAATCACTCCGCGCTGGTCGCCGTACCGGCCCTGCGCCGGTTTTTGCGCCTTTGCCGAGGCACGGTCGCGCCGCGTCGATCATGCAGTTCGGCAATGATCTGAAGTCTGCGATCACTGTCATACCGTGACCAGCCCGAAATCTCCTCGATCGTTCGCCAGCAGCCGAGACAACGACCGCTCTCGCGGTCGATCTGGCAAACGGCAACGCAGGGAGATGGAATATCGGGCATGACGAAAATCTACCGACCACAGTTTCAGAACATCGAAGCATTGCAGAAAAGAAAACGGCGTGGATCAAAAATCCACGCCGTCTGCGTCGGTTTATAGTCCGGAAGCGGCGTTAAGCTGCTTCGGTCACATTGCTTTCGAAAGCATTGATCAGGGCTGCGAAGCTCTGGATCATCTCAGCGATACCTTCGGTGCCGCTGGCGGTGACCAGGTTGCCTTCGGTCACGGAAGCGACCTCTTCCCAGCTGGCACCGGCGGCTTCGAGAGCCTCACGGGTGTCGGCGGAGGAGGTAACGGTCCGGCCCTTGGCATCCTCGATGGTGATCATCAGGGACGTGGCATCGCCGATCAGGGCAACCGGCATACCGGCGCGCATGAAGGCCTTCAGGACGCGCTGGGCATGGGGGTCTTCAGCCAGCTTCTCAACGCCACGGACACCGCCCGGGACAATGAGGCCAGCATAATCGACGGCCAGCGTGTCAGCCAAGTCCGCGTCAACCGGGAAGAAATGGCCCCAGGAACCGTCGTACCAGCCATTGACGAGGCCGGTGGCGCGGGAAACGGCTTTGACCGTCGCGCCGGCGGCAAGCAACTGCTTTTGGGGCTCGACGAATTCGACTTCATCGAAACCGTTGGCGACCATGATTGCAATATTTTTTCCGGTGAGCGGCTTGTCCTGCATTTAGTTCTCCTTTTTCTAGCGTCTCGTCGGGTGCGGCGGGGCCGGAACGGTCCTGGATCAAGACACTCCCGGGATGCGCCGAAAAATCGGACTCCAGAAAGCAAGTCTCATCAAAACGCCGAATGTGGGCTGGATCCCTCAACACCCGGTCAAGGCCGGGAGCGGGATCGAAACAATTGAAACCGACGAGCATTAGCTCGCGGCGTCGGAGATAGCGAAAATCCAGACGAAATTCAAGTCAAGAGATGTGCATGGCTGCGTTGCGCGGATAATTCCGGGCCGGGATGCTGGCAAATTCCCAATCCGCCGAACACCTGATCATCTCCACGCCAACTTCAACATAAGTTGAGGCGCGATTGGCATCACTGGAGCGGGTGAAGGGAATCGAACCCTCGTATTCAGCTTGGGAAGCTGATGTTCTACCATTGAACTACACCCGCGACACCGCCAAAGATGCGCAAGCAGCGCCCTGCTTACAAGTGAAATCGTTTGTTAAGCATTTCTCTCTAAGTAGATGCATATTGAATTGAAAATCGATAAAGGTTCTCACTGAACTTACGATTGGCAGATTTGCGGCAGCCGAAGAAATCGACTGCAGCGGAGGTAATAGATGGTCTCCACAACCGTTGAAGATATCGGCTCTCTCACAGAGCTTTCATCGGACTCCGGAACGCTGACGATTACGTCCGGCACTCTTGAGGCCAGCTCTCTGGATAGCGCTCGCGGCTACGGCACCATTGCCGTCAACAGCAATGCGGCGCACGAGATTACCTTCGTACAAAATTATCTTTTCTCGTCGTCCGGGACGATTTCGATAACGTTCGGCAGCACGCTCGGCGTGACCGTCTCCGGCGTCAATCTGCTGGGCACACAGACCAAGATCAACGCCTCGCTCACAGAAGCGGCGGATACATTTACCGGCGGGCCGGACAATGACACCGTGTCAGGCGGAGGCGGCCTCGATGTTCTCTACGGCGGAACCGGACTTGGACAGGACCTGCTCTATGGCGGTGCATCCAATGATCTGGTTTACGGCAATACCGGCAACGACATTCTGTACGGAGATTCCGGGGTCGACACCCTGTTCGGGGGGCAGGGTAATGACGCCCTGTACGGCGGGGCGGACAATGACAGCATTCTTGGCGGGGCTGGGAACGACCTGATTTCAGGCGAGGACGGAGTCGATACCCTGTTCGGTAATTCCGGCCTGGATTCCATGTACGGCGGCAACGGGGATGATTTTATTTACGGTCACGCCGAAGCAGACTCCCTGTTTGGCGAGAACGGAAACGATTTCATCTACGGCAATACCGGGGCAGACATTCTTGTCGGCGGGGCCGGAAACGATGCTCTCTATGGCGGCCAAGACGCCGATATGATCACAGCCGATGCCGGCAACGACACCGTACTTGGCGGATCCGGTGACGATGTAGTCTCCGGCGTCGACGGCAACGATCTGATTTATGGCAATCAGGGCAACGACACTTTGTCCGGCGACACGGGTACGGACACCCTGCATGGCGGGGCCGGTAGCGACCTGCTGGCTGGCGGTGGAAACGCCGACCGGCTCGCCGGGAACAACGGGACCGATATTGTCTACGGCAATGCCGGCGCTGACCTGATCTACGGCAATCAGGGTAACGACACTCTCTACGGCGGAGCGGACGCTGACACGCTTTATGGTGGGGCGGGGGACGATTTCCTCAATGGCGGCCTCGGCGCCGACGTCCTCGCAGGAAACTCGGGGAACGATACGATCCTCGATTTCAATGTCTCCGAAGACCGGATATTGCTCGCCAGCGGCACGACCTATTCCAGCACCGCTTCCGGGGCAAACACGATCCTGACCTTGAATGACGGTAGTACGATCACACTCGTCGGCGTCTCAACCGGTTCTGTCTCGGACGGACTTTTCCTCTTCGGTTAGCCCCCTGCGACGCGGGCAATTCCCGCCCTTCCGACGCTTTACAGTCCCATATAGTCACGACATGGTGAGAGATTGTGCGGCCGCTGGCGCTTGCCCGACTGTTGGCGGTGGCGCACGCTGCGCTCTATGTAGACTCTTCGGAGTTTCGCTCCACATATAGCGTTGGCACCGGGGACACCGGTAGCAAAGGACAGCGGCGGCGCGAGTGAAGGGTGAAAAGAGTGTACAGCGAGACCACGGGCGCGATCAGGGTATTTGTTCAGCCCCACTATCTTCCGGATCATTCGGATCCGGAGGAACATCGTTTTGTCTGGGCCTACAAGGTCACGATCGAGAATCTCGGAGATGAGGAAGTACAGCTGCGAGCACGTCATTGGGAGATTACGGATGCCCTCGGACGCCAACAGAAGGTCGACGGGCCAGGCGTCGTCGGTGAACAGCCAGTGATCCGCCCGGGCGAAAGTTTCGAATACACCAGTGGTACGCCGCTCGGAACGCCTTCGGGCTTTATGAGCGGTCACTATGACATGACCGGCCCGGACGGGCACATTTTCACTGTTTCGGTACCCAGTTTCTCGCTGGATCTACCGGAAGCGGCCGGACGGCCGAACTGAGCGGATGCGCAAATCGGGCATTCATTGGGAACACTGAGGGCGTAACCCCATCACAATTCATGCGCCCTTGACCGAGAAGGAATTCAAGAATGTCGCCTTATGACAACGCACTGCGCGCAGAGGCCGCGGCGGACCACGATGTCGACGTTAAGGTCGGCGGACCGCGCCCCTCGCGCGAAGACGCGGAAGCGGCGGTTCGTACTCTGATCGAATGGGCCGGGGACGACCCGGACCGGGAAGGATTGCTGGAGACGCCGGCACGCGTCGTGCGCTCTTACGAAGAACTGTTCAAGGGGTACCACAGTGATCCACGGGTCTATCTCGAGCGCATTTTCGAGGAGACCGAGGATTATCACGACATGGTCCTGTTGAAGAATATCCGCATGGAATCCCATTGCGAGCACCACATGCTGCCGGTCATCGGCCGGGTTTCAATCGCCTATATGCCAAACAACCGCGTGGTCGGCGTCAGCAAGCTGGCCAGGGTCGTCGAGACTTTTGCAAAGCGGCTGCAGATCCAGGAAAAAATGACCGCGCAGGTCGCCAACACGATCCAGGACGTGCTTCAGCCCAAGGGCGTTGCCGTCATGGTCGAGGCGGAACATCAGTGCATGACCACCCGTGGTGTGTGCAAGCCAGGCGCCAGTATGGTCACCAAGACGTTAACCGGCTGCTTCAAGGAGGATGCCGAGCTTCGCAAGGAATTCTTCGACCTGGTTACGAAAGGCAACTGACCACTTCATAGCCGGGACCGGAACATCGGGGGCGCGTCCACTGGGCAGCGCCCCTTTTCCGTTTCGGTACTGGACATCGGGCTCCAGCCAGTCCAATGATCCCCGCTCTGTGCAAATGGATTTGGAGCGCGGACTTGGTCGCCATTGGTCCGGTCCTTCACATCGTCGGTCTTCTCATGTCGATCATGGCCGTGGCCATGTTGCTGCCGGCCGGTGTGGATCTCATCGTCGGCAACTCCGACTGGGAAGTTTTCACCGGCGCGTCCGCGTTGTCCCTCTTCATCGGCGTTTCGATGATGTTGAGCACGTCGAGTCCGTCGGTAACCAATCTAAGCCTGCGGCAGGCGTTCCTTCTGACCACGCTCAGCTGGCTGACGATCGCAACAGTCGCCGCACTGCCGTTTGCCTTCTCCCAGCTCGACATGACTGTCGCCGATGCTTTCTTCGAGAGCATGTCGGGTGTGACCACCACCGGTGCGACCGTTATCGTCGGGCTCGATCACGCACCACCGGGAATCCTGCTCTGGCGCGCCCTGCTGCAGTGGCTCGGCGGCATCGGTATTATCGTCATGGCCCTGGCCGTGCTCCCGATGTTGAGCGTCGGCGGCATGCAGCTGTTTCAGACCGAAGCGTTCGATGCGCCGGACAAGGTGGTGCCTCGCGCGGCGCAGCTGGCAGGTGGGATCAGCGGCATCTATCTGGCCTTCACCGCAATATGTGCGACCGCACTCTGGATCGCCGGCCTCCCGGGCTTTGACGCAATCACCCACGCCATGGCAACGATCGCGACGGGCGGCTATTCGACCCGCGACGATTCCATCGGGCACTATGATAGCGCCCTTGTGGACTGGATCGTCTTTGTTGGCATGATCGCGGGCAGCCTGCCATTCGTCTACTACCTGCGAATGATGCGCGGATCGCTCCGCCCGCTGTTCCAGGACAGCCAGGTGAAGTGGTTTCTCGCCATCGTGGCAATCGTGGTCTCCGCCGTCTCGCTGTGGAACTGGCATGTGCTTGATTTCGCGCCGATGCAAGCGCTGCGGTATGCCGCCTTCAACATGGTCTCGGTGATGACCGGGACCGGGTTTACCACGACCGATTACGGAAACTGGGGAGGCTTCCCGGTCACCGTCGTCATGTGCCTGATGTTTGTCGGCGGATGCGCCGGATCGACGACCTGCGGCATCAAGATCTTCCGGATCCAGGTCCTCTATGCCACCGCACAGGTCCAGATCGAGCGGTTGCTGCGCCCGCACGGCGTTTTCATCCCCTACTACAACCGCAAACCGATCCCGGAAACGGTCTCAGAATCTGTGATGGGTTTTTTCTTCCTCTACATGCTGTGTTTCGCGGCGTTGGCGGCCCTGCTTTCCTTCATCGGCCTAGACTTCATCACCGCCGTATCGGGAGCGGCAACCGCGATCAGCAACGTCGGCCCCGGCCTCGGCCCGATCATTGGTCCGGCGGGGAATTTCGACTCACTGCCAGATAGTGCAAAATGGCTCTTGTCATTCGGGATGCTGCTCGGCAGGTTGGAGCTGTTCACCGTTCTGGTGATGCTCTCTCCCTCCTTCTGGCGCCGCTAGGCGCTGCCCGGAAAGGTATCGCGACATGAGCGAGATGCTCGCCCAATCCATTTCCATGCTCGACCGCCTGGTCGCGTTCGACACCACGTCCCGGCTGTCCAACCTCGCACTGATCGACTTCGCTCGGGACTATCTGGAAGGCCACGGCATTCCGACGCGGACAACCTTCAACGAGGACAAGACCAAAGCCAATCTCTGGGCCACCATCGGCCCTGAAGACAAGGGCGGCGTCGTGCTCTCCGGTCATGTCGACGTGGTTCCGGTCGACGGCCAGGACTGGAGCAACGAGCCGTTCACCATGTGGGAAGCCGACAAGAAGCTGTTCGGACGCGGCACCGCCGACATGAAGGGCTTCTGCGCCATCGCGCTGGCCATGGCGCCGGAGATGAAAAAGCGCGGCCTGAAGACGCCGATCCATCTCGCATTCTCCTACGATGAAGAGGTCGGCTGCATCGGCGTGCGCGGCCTGATCAAGGACATGACAGAGAACCTGCCGCTGCCGATCGCCGTTGTGGTCGGCGAGCCGACCGGCATGAAGATCATCGGCGGCAACAAGGGCAGCCGGAGCCTGATGGTGACGGTGCGCGGCGTACCCGGCCATTCCAGCGAGCCGCACCGCGGCGCCAACTCCATCATGTTCGCAGCCCGGATTATCAACCTGCTGGAACAGATCCAGACCGAGCTGCGCGAAAATGCCCACGAGGACAGCCCGTTCGACCCGCCTTACACCACAATCGATCTCGGCATCATCGAAGGCGGTACCGCGCATAACATCATCCCGGAATTCACCAGGTTCCGTTGGGGCATGCGGTTGCATCCCGGCGATGACGGCGAGGCCATCGAGCAGCGCGTCCGCGACTATATTGAGAGCGAACTGAACCCGGCCCTAAAGGCCGTCTCTCCGGAAGCCGGCGTGACCATGGAAATGGTGAATGACGTGCCACCACTCGTGCCGGACACGGAATCCGCGGCCGAAGACCTGATCCGCCACCTGACTGGCCTCAACCAGTCGGGTGCGGTGTCCTTCGGAACCGAGGCCGGCTTCTTTCAACAGGCCGGCGTCCCGGGCGTGATCTTCGGCCCTGGCTATATCCAGCAAGCGCACCAGCCGGACGAGTTCATCGAGATCTCCCAGGTCCAGGAATGCGTCGATTTCATGGCCAAGCTGACGGACTGGGCCGCTCAAAACGGCTGACCTGGAACGGCTCTCACGCCAGTCACCACCTTGACCGCGTCGCGAACCGGTGAGACGGTTCGCGACAGTTAAAAAACGTCCGGCACCAAAACCGGACGATGGTCAAGGGGGAGACCGGCATAATGGCCGAGGACAATTCGAACAAGGACGATCCGAACAAAGGCAAGCGACGCTCGTCCGACTGGTATGGCAAAACCGACAAGGATGGCTGGGCGCATCGGTCCTGGATGAAGAACCGGGGCATACCCGCCGACATGTTCGATGGGCGCCCGGTGATTGGCATCTGCAACACCTGGTCTGAATTCAATCCCTGCAACGCCCACTTCCGTGACATCGCGGAGCGGGTGAAACGCGGGGTCTACGAGGCTGGCGGCCTGCCCGTCGAGTTCCCGGTCTTTTCCACCTCCGAAAGCCAGCTCCGCCCGACGGCAATGCTGTACCGGAACCTCGCCTCTATGGACGTAGAAGAGGCGATTCGCGGCCTGCCGATGGATGGCGTCGTGCTACTTGTCGGCTGCGACAAGACCACGCCGTCGTTGATGATGGGGGCGGCAAGTTGCGATCTTCCGACCATCACGGTTTCCGGCGGCCCGATGCTGAACGGCCATTACCGGGGCGAGCTGGTCGGCAGCGGCACCCATGTCTGGAAATTTTCCGAGATGGTCCGCGCCGGCGAGATGACGCTGCAGGATTTCATGAATGCGGAGCAGGACAATGCGCGTTCCGCCGGTCACTGCATGACCATGGGCACCGCCTCCACCATGGCTTCCATGGTGGAATCCCTCGGCGCCGGCCTGCCGCACAACGCGGCCATCCCCGCTGTCGATTCGAGGCGCAATGTGCTGTCCCAAATGGCCGGCCGCCGCATTGTCGACATGGTGCGTCAGGACATCAAAATGTCGGACGTACTGAAGCGCGAGAACTTCGAAAACGCCATCATGGTCAATGGCGCCATTGGCGGCTCCACCAATGCCGTGGTCCATTTGCTGGCTATCGCCGGGCGTATGGGCATCGACATCACGCTGGACGATTGGGACCGGCTGGGCCGGGACGTGCCCTGCCTGCTCAACCTGATGCCGTCCGGCGAGTTCCTGATGGAGGATTTCTTCTATGCCGGCGGTCTGCCGGCGATCATTCGCGAGCTGGAAGGTTTCATCCACAAGGACGCGCTAACGGTCAACGGCCGGACCATCTGGGAAAACAACAAGGACGCGGAATGCTGGAACCGGGAGGTTATCTTCCCGCTCGACAAGCCGTTCAAGCCGAATGGCGGCATCGCCGTCCTGCGCGGCAACCTTGCTCCCGACGGCGCCATCATCAAGCCATCAGCCGCCTCACCGGACCTGATGAAGCATCGCGGCCGGGCCGTGGTGTTCGAGACCATCGAGGATTACAAGGAGAAGATCGACGATCCGAACCTCGATATCGACGAGACCTGCATCATGGTGCTGAAAAACTGCGGCCCGAAGGGATATCCGGGCATGGCTGAGGTCGGGAATATGGGCCTGCCGCCGAAAGTTCTGAAGAAGGGCATCAAGGACATGATCCGGATTTCCGACGCCCGGATGAGCGGGACCGCCTACGGCACTGTGATCCTGCATTCGGCACCGGAAGCCGCTGCAGGCGGGCCACTCGCCTTCGTGCAGAACGGTGACATGATCGAGGTCGATGTCGATGCACGGCGCATGCATCTCGATGTTTCAGACGAAGAGATGGAGCGTCGGCGGGCCGCCTGGCCCGGGTTCGAATCGCCCTATGACAGGGGTTACTCCAAACTCTACGTTGAACATGTGGAGCAGGCCGACAAAGGGGCGGATCTGGATTTCCTCGTCGGTCGCAGCGGAACGCCGGTCATGCGCGAGTCGCATTAATAAAAATTTCTGATTTCGGTGCGTGCATGACAGATGCGCTTTAATACGAAAGTATGCAATGATTGATGAACAATCGTTCTGTAGCGCGTCGGCATGCATGCACCGAAATTGAAGACAAGAACACTCTAATGCAGCGGCGTCGTTACCATAAAATTGGTGGCAAACGGCGCGTATCGGCATGAGAAAGACGCAAATACCGGATGAATCCCGTATTTCGGATGTTCCGGAAACAGAGGTAACGCCTAATGGCGACAAGGAATTCCTGACCGACATTGCGCATGAAATGCGTAATGCGCTGAGTGCGCTTCGGGCTTACACACATCTCCTGAAAGTCGAGAAGCACGGGCCGCACAGCCACCCGCAATATCATCGTTATTCCACCGTGGCCCACGATGCTGCCGAAGCCCTGGTACGCATCTGCGACCGGTTGCTAGACGGAGATGAAACGGGAGCACCGGTTCCTGTTTCACCGACGGATGCGACGGCGGTCTCCAAAAAAACTGCCGAACGCTATATGGCTCTGGCAGGAGAGAAAAACATCTCTCTGTATGTCCAATTCGAGCGGGATTTTCCGTCTCTGCCAATCCCCCAGGCAATCCTCGAAGACGTACTTGGCAATCTGATCACGAATGCAATCAAGTTCACACCATCGGGCGGAACCGTCGCAGTGATCGGCAAATGCGATCCGAAATCCGGTGGCGCTATCATGGTGATTCGCGATACCGGCACGGGGATGTCACCCGAGAAACTCTCGGAAGTTCTCCAGTTTCTGCCGGTCAAACCGGCGGAAGGTTCGGATGGCGAGCTTGGCACCGGCCGGGGGCTGTCGATCATGAAGAGCCAGCTCGCCCCCTACGACGTGGGTATTGAAATCAGGAGTAATCCTAATTTCGGCACCTCCGTCGCGCTTGTCTTCCAGAACGATTAGCCGCCCCCATCACGGCATTGCCGCCAGCGCCTTGGCAAAAAAGTCCGGGCCGCCAAAGTTACCGGACTTGAGCGCCAACGCGATGGGCTCGTCGCCCAGTGAGACTGTCGCCGGGACTCCAGGATCAATCTGCGTACCGATGCGAAGTCCGGACACGCCGAGCGCGGAAACAACAGCACCGGAAGTCTCACCGCCCGCCACTACAAGGCGCCGGACCCCCGACGCAACCAGTCCTGTCGCAATCGCGGCCATCGCCTCTTCGATCAGCGCGCCAGCCTCCGCACGGCCCAGACGATCCTGTATGGCACGCACCGTCTCCGCTGGCTGGCTGGCATAAACCAGCACCGGGCCCGCCGGAACCTTCTCGCGCGCCCAGTCGAGCACTTCCTGAACCACATTCTCGCCATCCGCCAGGCGCAGCGGGTCAATACCAACGGACGGATGATCCGCCTTGAACCGGTCGATCTGCCCGAGCGTCGCAACGGAACAGCTCCCGGCAAGCACCACAGCATGACCAGGAACCGCCGGAACAGCATCCGCGCCGCCGGTTTCGCCCAACAGCCCCTGCCGCCGGTAGTTCTCCGGAAGTCCCAGGGCGATTCCTGAGCCACCGGTAATCAACGCAAGGTCAGACAGGGAACAACTAATTGAAAATAAATGGCTATCCAGAACCGCATCGACGATAGCGATACCACCGCCAGTCGATTTCAACGCCTCTATTTCAGCCGAGATGGCGTCCGTGCCAGCTTCCACCGTAGCGAATTGGATCAATTTAACTGGTTTTTTAGTTTGTCGTTGCAAGACCGACACGAGATTGCTGTCGGTCATCGGCGTCAGAGGATGATTTCGCATTGGACTGTCGGAAAGAAGCTGGTCGCCGACGAACAGATGCCCCTTGAAAATCGTCCGCCCCGTCTCTGGGAAGGCCGGGCAGGCTATCGTGAAGTCGGTTTTCAGATCAGCCATCAGCGCACCCGTCACCGGCCCGATATTGCCCTCATCGGTCGAATCGAAGGTGGAGCAATACTTGAAGAAATACTGCCGGCAGCCCGCATCTTGCAGCCATTTCAGCGCGGCGCGTGACTGAGCGACAGCCTCCTCTGCCGGGTTGGTCCGCGACTTCAGGGCGACGACTATGGCATCGGCCTCGGGAACAACCGTGTTCTCATCGGGGACACCGATCAGCTGCACGGTCCGCATGCCTCCGCGTACAAGCATGTTCGCGAGGTCCGTGGCTCCGGTAAAATCATCTGCGATGCAGCCAAGAATAGGCGCCATAATCGCATGTCTCCCTTGGAAAATCAGTTTCTGGATCGGGCAGAGCAGTCTGCTGTAGGCTGCCTCTCCAATCAAGCGCGGGTCCGCGCAACAACCGGCAATTTCAAGGACCGGCAACCAAGGGGGTGTTCATGCCAAAGCTGGCAGCCAATTTATCCATGATGTTCCAGGAGCATGCGTTCCTCGACCGGTTCCAGGCCGCGGCCGATGCCGGCTTCAAGGGCGTCGAGTTCCTGTTCCCTTATGATTTCCCGGCCGAAACAGTCCGGGCGCGCCTCAAGGAGGCTGGCCTAGAGCAGGCTTTGTTCAACCTGCCGCCGGGCGACTGGGAGGCAGGCGATCGCGGTTTCGCGGCGATCCCCGGACGGGAAGACAGTTTCGGTGAGGCGCTGGAACTGGCGCTCGATTATGCCGATGCGCTCGATTGCCCGCGTCTGCATGTGATGAGCGGCATGGTGCCCGACGGCGTCTCCCGCGAGGCTTGCACGGAAACCCTGACGGCCAACCTGCGGAAGGCAGCACCTCTGGCTGCCAAGCGCGGTAAGACGCTGATCATCGAGCCGATCAACAACATCGATATGCCTGGCTATTTCCTGAATTATCAGGCTCAGGCCAAGTCGATCCTGGAAGCTGTTGGCGCGGACAATGTCCGGCTGCAGTTCGATCTCTATCATTGCCAGATCATGGAAGGGAATCTCGCGGTCCACATGCAGGATTATCTCGACCTGATCGAGCATATCCAGATCGCGGGCGTCCCGGGCCGGCACGAGCCCGATATCGGCGAGATCAATTATCGTTACCTGTTCGATCTGATGGACGAGCTTGGCTATGAAGGCTGGGTCGGCTGCGAATACCGGCCGGAAGCCGGGACCGTCGACGGTCTCGGATGGAAGAAGGAGTGGTCCCTATGAAAATCACCATCACCGGGGCTACGGGCTTCATCGGCCAGAAACTGGCTCGCCGCCTGCTCGATTCCAACGCGATTGTCGCTGCCGACGGCAGCCGGCAAAGCGTCACTGAACTAACTCTTCTGGATACAGTGCCGGCGCCTGCCACGCTGACGGACGATAGCCGGGTGCGCAGTCTCTCTGGCGACATCACCGACAAGGCCCTCTTGTCCGAGGCCATTCCGGGCGACACGGACAGCGTCTTCCATCTTGCCGCCATTGTCAGCGCCGGGGCGGAGGAAGATTTCGAACTCGGTATGGCCGTCAATCTGGATGCCACCCGCAACATTCTGGAAATCCTCCGGCAGGCCGAAGGCACGCCGAAAATGGTCTTCGCCAGTTCCTGCGCTGCTTTCGGCGGAGACCTGCCCAATATCGTCGAGGACATGACGGCGACCACGCCGCAAACCTCCTACGGCACCCAAAAGGCCATCGGTGAGCTGCTGGTTTCGGACTACAGCCGGCGCGGTTTCGTGGATGGCCGTTCCCTGCGCTTCCCGACCGTCGTGGTACGCCCAGGCAAACCGAACAAGGCCGCCTCCACCTTCGCCAGCTCGATCTTTCGCGAGCCGCTGCAGGGCCAGCGCGCCGTCTGTCCGGTCGCCGGAGACGCCAAGATGTGGCTCGCCTCCCCGCGCAGCATCGTCGAGAATACGATCCATGCCCACAACCTGACGGGCGAAGCCTGGGGCGCGTCGCGCACGGTGTCGCTTCCGGGCTTCTCGCTCACCGTTGCGGAGATGGCGAAAGCGCTGGAACATGTCGCCGGCCCGGCCGTCGCCTCCCGCATCGACTGGGAGCCCGATCCCTTCATCGAGAAGATCGTGCGCGGCTGGCCGCCCGCTTTCAACACCAAGAAAGCGGCCGCGCTCGGCTTTACGCAGGATGAGGGCATGGAAGCCGTGATCCGGGCCTTCATCGAGGATGAGCTGAACGGTAAGATCGCCGCTTAACCGGATTACTCCCGGCGCAGCACCTTGTCGACGATCAGGGAAAAGAACCACTGATCGGGGAAGGAAGCCTGCAATGCATCGGGATCATATTCCGTCTCGACCCAGTCACGGAATGTGATCCCGGTTTCGTCGTGTCGGTCGGCAAAGGTTTCGAAGACGAAATCGACAACACCGGTCCTGCCCTGCCGCAGGTGACCAAAGCGAAGCGACAGCTGGTCCATCGCCTCACGCATCGGCACGTCATGCTTCAGATGCAGATAAAGCGTACTCATCAGCCCGGTACGGTCCGCACCGGACTTGCAGTGCATCAATGTCGGACCCTCAAGCTGGTCCCAGACATTGATCGCGTCGATCATGGTCTCCCGCTTCAGCGGATTGCGGGAACGGACCGGCAGGCTGATCAGCTTCAGTCCGAGCCGCTCGCAGGCTTCCCGTTCCAACCGATAACGGTAATTGTCCTGCTCCGAGCCGCGCAGATTAAGGACGGTTTTGAACCCGGCCGCGGCGAAGCGCTCCAGATGCCACGGAGAAGGCTGGGCCGAGCGCCACAGGTCATCCCGCACCCGATGCTTGTTCAGATAGATCGAGCGGACGATTCCATGATCCTGCGCCATCAGGTGCCACCAGGCGCGCAGACGCTCAAAGCCTTCAAGGCGCGGAAGAGAGGGGCTCTCGGGCACGGAAGCGTCGGTCATCAAATCTCACTCACGGCTGTCGCGGTCGGGATCATGGATTAGTCCCGCGCCCCGCGCTCACCGATCATCAGGGTAAAGGGAATCCGGCCACGCTCGAACACCATCTGCCCCATTGCGGTTACGCATTTATGCTCTTCGTTCTTGAAGGAGGCGTTAATTTCGAAATCCACCATTTCGTCGGGGAACACCTTCTCATCCACATATTCCGCGAAAGCCCGGATAATCTTGATCGGTGTCTTCGACCAGATCGCGTCGTCATCGACGGTGAATGTGTAGTTTTCCTGCGTATGACGCGTCGCGCTCATCATTGTCGCGACCAAAGTTTTAGACATGACCAAACTCCTCTAAACTCGAGGCTCTTCTACACGCATTTTCTGGCGATTTTATGATTCTATCCCTGTATCCAGGGTAATTTCGCCTCATCCTCCGCAATAAACAGTGTACCGCCTATGGTCTCGGGCAGCGAGAGCCGGAGATAGCCATCCAGCGCCTCCGGCTCAAAACCTCGCTCGCGCAGAAATGCCTCCGTCTTGGCGAGATCTTTGGACAACAGCCCATACCCAACAATCAGAGGGCCGTCCCCCGGCAACTCGGCGTCCGGCACGAGTTCGTCAAGCCCGGCCTCATCCACAACCACCACACCACCGCGATCAAGCGGAATGCGCCAGACATGTTCGCTCATCGGCTTCGGGCCGCCACGGTTGAGGAACCAGCAATAGCGCGCGGCCACCTTGTCGAGAGTCTCGACGCCGACCACCACATCGCGCAGCGCGACAATGCCATTGCCGTGATGTAGCCAACGGTCCTGCCAGACGATCTCCTCGGTATGATGCGCTACATATTGCACCCGGCCCTCAGGCATGTCCTGCGGCCGTACCCGGCAAACGGTGAAGGAGGCTTCGTCCTCACCGCCGCTGGCCAGACTGACCGGGCGCTTCAGGTTTACCAGGGGCTCCGGGTGGAAGCCCGTCAGGGTCAGCCGGCCTTGAACGCTTTCCGGATCGGCACAGGAAAAAGCGATCAGATGCAATCCGACATAACGTTCCATCTGGGCTGCCGAGCGCTCACCAAGCGGCGTTGTGGCATCGGAGACCGTGATCACCTCGATATAGCCCTCGGACAGCATGATGCACCGATTGGCCGTTCCGGACGGCACTGGCTCCGTCTCCTCACCGACGATATGGCGGTGCTCGGTATAGGGCGTCTGCACGAAACCGAGCCGATTAAACTGGCGATGCGCCTCCGCCATGTCCGGCACGAAGTGCGCGATATGATCGAAGAAGATCTCCTCTCCGACTGGCAATTGCCGCGGCTGTTCCATGTTCCGTTCTTTCCCGGCTTGCTTTCCGAATCTGCGGCGTCACTATGCGGAGAAATCAAAGCACTGAAAAGTAACGGTTGATGCGTATTTTATTCGGATGGGAATTCGGGGCCGGGCTAGGCCACATCAACAGGATCAAGCCAATCGCCCGTGCGCTCCGGGAACGCGGCGCGGAGATCTTCCTCGCCCTGCAGGAAACGGAACGCGCGGACGCCTTCTGGGACCCGGGCACGGGAAAACTCCCGGACGGCTATCACCTGCTGCCGATCCCGCGCTGGAACATGCCGTCCGATCCAAAAGCACGGACGGTGCCGACCCATTCCTTCGCCGATGTGCTGAACCTTATCGGCTACGGCAACGAAGGAGGCTTCGCAGCCCGGCTCGAAGCCTGGAGCGGATTATTCGACGCTGTGCGCCCGGATCTGGTGATCGGCGATTTCAGTCCGACCATGAACATCGCGGCGCGCGGCCGGATCCCGTCCCTGACCATCGGGAACGGCTACACCATGCCGCCCGGTGGCCGGCCGATGCCGCCAATCCGGCCCTGGCAGGACACACTGGAGGATTTTTCGAAAGAGCATGAGGCGAAACTGCTCGCCATTATCAACAAGGTGCTCCGGTTGCGCGGCGAAGGACAGCTCCCCTATCTGAGCGATGCCTTTCACGGTGATCGGTCCTTTCCGCTCACCCTTTCCGTCGTCGATCCCTACGCAGCCTACCGCGAGGAAAAGACAGTCGCGCCCTTCAATATGCCGACGGACATCACTCCCTTACCGAAGGACCAGCGTCCGACGGACGGGGTGTTTTTCTACATGCCACATTCCCATCCGCAGCTGAAGCTGGCGATCGATTCCCTGAAGCAAAGCGACCTGCAGGTTCTGGCCTATATCAGCGGCATCAACGCCGAAGCAGCACGCTCGAATTCCACCGCTCAGTTCCGGATCAGCCCGACGCCCCTGCCCTTCAACGAGGTCATGCCTAAGGCCCGACTTCTGGTGCACCATGGCGGCCTCTCGACAGCGGTTGCCGGCACCATGGCCGGGACCCCGCAAGCGATCATGCCCTGGAACCTGGAACATCTGGTGACCGCCAAGCGGATTGAAACGCTCGGTGCGACACGTGTGCTGAACAATCCGGCAAAAGAACTTCCCGGCAAGGCGCTGACACAATTTTTTGTCCGAGCGGCCCGCGACGATGCCCTTCTCGAAAAAGCTATCGGTGCAGCCAGATCGGTCGAACTGGGGAGCCCGGATGCCGGGCTCCAGACCATCGTCTCCGCCTGTTTCGAACTGGCGGGGAAAAACGGTAAATAATCGCCCTTGAGGTGAATTGTTTTAATTGCAACTCATTCTCATAATCACTACTCTGTCCTGACCATGCGATGGGAGGGATAAATCGTGCAGCATTTGCTCACAGCACAAACAGGTATTCAGGCGCGGACCGGAAGCGGGCCACTCCCTTCGCCATTGACCACTCCGGCATTGGACGAATTCGAAACCTTGATCCTCTGGGGCATGCGGCAATGGATGCGCGCCCATAAGGAGCGCCGCTGCGCAACGGGCTCGGTTCTCGACGCGTTTGAGTTCTCGGGGCTTGTTCCGGCTCTCGCGCCGCTTAACCGGATGATGACACTCCTGGTTCTCGGCAGCCGCCGGCGCCTCGCCATTGCGACAATAGAGACCGCACCGCTGAGCATTGATGAGCAGCTGCTCCTGCGTATCCTGAACGCAGCCCGGCAGCGCCAGGCTGATCTGGTGGAATCCCGCCTCGGAATGTGGATGGAGCAGGTCAGCGTCCCGGCAACGGCCCAGGCAGCGATGCTCCTGGCGAAGGCCGCATTCTCATCCCGCACGGCAGTTGCTGCGGCGGTTTAAGGCAAGCCGGCACGCTTGCCCTAAGAAGAAAAAGGACACCCGCCCGCGCGGCAGGGTGTCCTAGCATTCAATGCAAATCCATGGATGGATCTGCGTCAGTCCATCTCGTTCGCTTCGGACTGCAGCAGCAGATAGTTCTGGATACCCATCTTGTCGATCATGCCGAGCTGGGTCTCGATGTAATCGACGTGGCCTTCCTCGTCCTCGAGGATCTCGGCAAAAAGATCGCGGGTTACATAGTCCCCGACCGCCTCGCAATGCTTGATGCCGGCCTTGTAATTGGCAATGCCGTCCAGCTCGAGCTTCATGTCGCCTTCGAAGATCTCCTTGACGTCCTCGCCGATCAGCAGCTTGTCGAGATACTGCAGATTTGGCACGCCTTCGAGGAAAAGGATGCGCGCCATCAGCGTTTCCGCATGCTTCATCTCGTCGATGGATTCGTCGTACTCGTGCTTACCAAGCTTCGAAAAACCCCAGTCCTGCAACATCTTCGCGTGTAGAAAATACTGGCTGATGGCGGTCAATTCGCCTTTCAGTCCATTGTTCAAAAACTCGAGAACCTTGCTATCGCCCTTCATAGGCCTTGCTCCAGATTGAATGTCCCGGAGCTGAAGATAGCACTGTTTAGAATAATTCCAAGTATGTTCGCCAAATCAATATTGCGAACTATACTCAATATAACAAATAGTTAGCGCTTAATTCCGGTTCTACGCAGCATCCGTAGAAGACATTTCAATCTCGCCGGTCCGCGCCGAGAGCTGTTCACGAATGGTATTCATGCAGGTTCCACATTGCGGACGGCAGCCCACATTCTGATAAACCTGACCGACTGTGCGCGCACCGGCCTCAATGGCCTTGTCGACACAGCGATTCGTAAATCCATTGCACAGACACACATACATGGCGCGCTACCCGCAATTAAGAGTCATTCGCATATGAAGCTTCTTGCGACTGATTGTCAATACAAAATAAAGGACCAAAATAGGTCTGTATTAGAATTTGATGAGAAACGCGCGGAAACCTCATGATTTCAGTCGGGATCAAATAGATCGGGCGGCCCCGAAGGACCGCCCTAGCTCGAGCCGAGAGGGAGGGAGCGAAGTCGAAAGGCTCGAGTGTTCCGTTGCTGGCGTCGTTCCGAAGGACAACGCTGGCTTGATACTTTTTTTACCCGTTAAACCTGAACATTTCGTAAACAGGACAAATAATTTCACCTGCGGTATTAGCCTGTACCGGTGTGCATGGGACGCGTGGCGAAGATGACGGCAAAAGCGCTGATGTTTCAGGGAACTGGCTCGGATGTCGGGAAATCCGTTCTGGTTGCCGGCCTGTGCCGTCTGGCGGCCCGGAAAGGCATTAGAGTCCGGCCGTTCAAGCCGCAAAACATGTCCAACAATGCTGCGGTCACGGTCGATGGCGGCGAAATCGGCCGGGCGCAGGCGCTTCAGGCGCGCGCCTGCGGTCTCGAGCCGCACACGGACATGAACCCGGTGCTGCTGAAACCCGAAACCGATCTCGGCTCCCAAGTGGTCGTGCAGGGCAAGGCGCGCGGTCATGCTAAAGCCCACGCCTATCAGGCCATGAAGCCGAACCTGCTGGGAGCGGTCTGCGAAAGCTTCGCGCGCCTGAAGGAAGAGGCTGACCTCATCCTCGTCGAAGGCGCCGGGAGTCCGGCGGAAGTCAACTTGCGGGCCGGTGATATCGCCAATATGGGCTTTGCCGAAGTCGCGGGATGCCCCGTGGTTCTGATCGGCGATATCGACCGTGGCGGCGTCATCGCCTCCCTCGTCGGAACCCACGCCGTAATAACCGAGGCAGACCGCCGGCGTATCGCCGCCTACCTGATCAACAAGTTTCGCGGCGACGCCTCGCTGTTCGACGAAGGGTTGCGCATCGTCACGGAGCGGACCGGCTGGCCGTCGCTCGGCGTGGTGCCGTATTTTCCCGAGGCTCAGAAACTCCCTGCGGAAGACGCCGTTGCCCTTGAAACCGCGATCAGGGAGACCGCGGGGCCAGTCAAGATCGCCGTTCCCCGGCTTTCCCGCATCGCCAATTTCGACGATCTGGACCCGCTGCGGCTGGAGCCGGACATCACGGTCGATATCGTGGAGCCCGGACGCGCCCTGCCCGGCGATGCCGCGCTGATCCTGATCCCCGGCTCGAAATCGACCATCGGCGACCTTGCCGACCTGCGCGCCCAGGGTTGGGACGTGGATATCTCCGCCCATGTCCGGCGCGGCGGCCGGGTGCTCGGGATCTGCGGCGGATATCAGATACTCGGCCACAAGGTGCATGACCCGGACGGACTGGAAGGCCCCGCCGGATCGGCTGACGGCCTCGGGCTGCTGGACGTGGAGACCGTGCTCTCCCCTGAAAAAGCCCTGAAACGCGTCACCGGCACCTCAACCACAGGTGAGCCGATTTCCGGATACGAGATCCATATCGGCCGGACTGACGGACCGGACAGAAGCCGGCCCTTCGCCACCATCGACGATGGAGATGGCCCGCATGAGGACGGAGCCGTCTCCACATCGGGGCAAATCGCCGGCAGCTATCTGCATGGCATGTTCTCGGACGACGGCTTCCGCCGAAGCTTTCTTGCCGATCTCGGCGCCACCCGCTTTTCAGACATGAATTTCACCGCCGAGATCGACGGCGTTCTGGACCGGCTGGCCGATCATCTGGAAGCCTATCTGGACACTGAAACTCTGTTCGGTCTTGCCCGCTGAGCGCGGTCGTTTATGGTGCCGCCGGAAACGCTCAATCTCGGAGGCATACATGGCCCATCGCCTTTGCGCCCTGTTGGTGCTGCTGACGGCAGTCCTTTTGACTGGCCCGGCGCGCGCTGCGGATCTTGAAAACACGCTCTATCTCGACCTCGATTACGGACGGGTCGAAATCGAGTTGCGCCCCGATATTGCGCCGAAGCATGTAGCGCGGGTCAAAGAGTTGGCCCGCGAGGGCTTTTATGACGGCATCATCTTTCACCGGGTGATCGACGGCTTCATGGCTCAGACCGGTGATCCGACTGGCACCGGCATGGGCGGGTCCGGCCAGAAGCTGAAGGCAGAATTCAGCAATGCGCCTTTCGTGCGCGGCACCGTCGGCGCAGCTCGGGCACGCAATCCGAATAGCGCGGACAGCCAGTGGTTCATCTGCTTCACGGACTGCCAGAACCTCAACGGCCAATACACCGTTTGGGGCGTAGTCTCTAAAGGCATGGAATATGTCGACCAGATCAAGCGCGGCGAGCCGCCCCGCAACCCGGATCACATCGTGAAACTGCAGGTCGCCGCGGACGCTCAGTAAGTCCAACGCTCACCTCTTCCCAGAAACTCAGAGAAGGATCGAAACCTTGAGCGATCAGGAAAACACCCTCTTCATCGATCTCGACCACGGCCGCGTGGTCATCGAACTCAAACCCGACCTGGCCCCGAAGCATGTGGCACGGGTCAAGGAATTGGCTCGCGAGGGCTTTTATGACGGCATCGTCTTTCACCGGGTGATCGACGGCTTCATGGCACAGACCGGCGATCCGACCGGCACCGGCATGAGCGGCTCCGGCCAGAAGCTGGACGCCGAATTCTCCGACGCGCCGTTCCAGCGCGGTACCGTCGGCGCGGCTCGCTCGCAGAGCCCGAACAGCGCCGACAGCCAGTTCTTCATCTGCTTCAAGGACGCCCGTTTCCTCGACGGTCAGTACACCGTCTGGGGCGAAGTCACCGAAGGCATGGAATTCGTCGACATGATCAAGAAGGGCGAGCCGCCGGTCGACCCTGACAAGATGATCAAGGTCCAGGTCGCGGCAGACGCCGAATAACCTGAACCAACATCGCTCCAATCCAGGACCAGCCCGTCGGGCGGTCCTGGATCCGGCCTGGAAGAGCCTGGCTAAGAAGAACCCGCCTCAAAAAAACATCGCGTCTTCAAGCGGATTGCGGCCTTCGCGATCCTCGATTTCAAGCACCCAGATGTCCGGATCTATCCGCCGCTCATTCTCCAAAATCGCATCCGCGTCAGCTTCCGGCACAGGCTCCTCGCCTGTTCGCGACCGCCATTTCAAGTTGCCGTCCAGCTCACGGGCCAGCGCCAGGATGGTGAAGCCGGGCCCAAGCCGGTTGATCTTGAGATACACCGTACCCGCATCGTCATCCCCTGAGCGCACCACGGTCGCCATCAGGCCAAGCACCATGCACTGGCGCAATCCGGCCTGAACCAGCATTTTCGACTTGAGACGCGGTCCACTCATCGGCTATCCCCGGCGGTCGCTAAAATCTGCGGGCTTTCCGCAATTTTACTGATCGGTAAAAGCAGCAGGACTCCGACCGGTTTCTTTTTTAGACTACAGCCACGGATTGAAATCCGCGAACAGGCCCTAAGCGGCCTTAATAAACAGGGGTGGCACAAAATGAAACAGTGGGTAATCGCGGCGATCGCCGCAATCGGTATCGGCGCCGCTGCCGATGCCGCCGAGTTCAAGCCGGCCGTCGTATTCGATATGGGCGGTAAATTCGACAAGAGCTTCAATGAAGGCGTCTACGAAGGGGCCGAGCGTTTCGCCAAGGAATCCGGCGTCAAATATCTCGAATTCGAGGTGACCAACGAGACCCAGCGCGAGCAGGCGATCCGCCGCATGGCACGCAAGGGTGCCAATCCGATCCTCGGTGTCGGCTTCGCCCAGGGTCCGGCCATCGAGAAGATCGCCAAGGAATATCCGGACACCAGCTTCGCCATCATCGACAGCGTCGTCGATGTGCCGAACGTTCAGTCAATCGTGTTCAACGAGCATGAAGGCTCGTTCCTGGTCGGCGTGCTGGCGGCGAAAGCCTCCGAGACCGGCAAGCTCGGCTTTGTCGGTGGGATGGACATTCCGCTGATCCGCCGCTTTGCCTGCGGCTATGTCGGTGGCGCCCAGTGGGCGAACAAGGATGTCGAGGTTCTGCAGAACATGACCGGCAGCACCCCGGCCGCCTGGAACGATCCGACCAAAGGCGCAGAGCTTGCCCGCAGCCAGTTCGACCGCGGCGCGGACGTTGTCTTCGCAGCAGCCGGCTCCACCGGCCTCGGCGTGCTGCAGGCTGCAGAAGATGCGGGCAAGAAAGCCATCGGCGTCGACAGCAACCAGAACTACCTGCATCCGGGCACCATGCTGACCTCCATGCTGAAGCGCGTGGACATCGCCGCCTACAATGTCTTCAAGAGCGCCAAGGCGGGCGAACTGAAGCCGGGCATCAATGTCCTCGGTCTCGGCGAGAACGGTGTCGGCTGGGCGCTGGACGAGCATAACAAGGACATGATCAGCGACGAGATGAAAGCTGCGGTCGCAAAGGCCGAAGCGGGCATCAAGTCCGGCGAGATCAAGGTGCATGACTACATGGCCGACAATACCTGCCCGTACTAAAGGCCGCGCATCAGAAAACATGACCTCCGATCATCAACAGTCCATGGCGGGCGGCGGCGAGCCGCCCGCCATCGAGTTGAAGGGCATCAGCAAGAGTTTCGGACCGGTTCAGGCGAACCGGAACGTAACGCTGCGCGTCATGCCGGGCACAATCCACGGCATCGTCGGCGAGAACGGGGCGGGGAAATCGACCCTGATGTCGATCCTGTACGGCTTCTATCATGCCGATGCGGGGGAGATTCTGGTCGACGGCACACCGGTAACCATCGCCTCCAGCCGGGCCGCCATCGATCTCGGCATCGGCATGGTGCATCAGCACTTCATGCTGGTCGACACCATGAGCGTGCTCGACAATGTCATGCTCGGCTCCGAGGGCGGCGCTCTGCTCGACAAGGGGGAGCGGGCGGCACGGGCTGAGCTGGCGCGGCTGTCCCGGGATTACGGGCTGACCGTCGAACCAGACGCGCTTGTCGGCGACCTTTCGGTCGGCCAGCAGCAGCGGGTCGAAATCCTCAAGGCGCTCATCCGCGGCTGCCGCATCCTGGTACTGGACGAGCCGACCGGGGTGCTGACCCCGCAGGAAGCCGACCGGCTGTTCGAGATCCTGGATGCCCTCCGGGAGCGCGGCGTCACCATTATCCTGATCACCCACAAGCTGCGTGAGATCCTGGCCGCCACCGACAGCGTGTCGGTGATGCGTCTTGGGGAGATGGTCGCGCACCGGAAGACACCGAAGACCAGCGCCGAGGAGCTCGCCGAGCTGATGGTCGGCCGCAAGGTCCTGCTCCGCGTAGACAAGCCGGAGCCGAAAATCGGCGAGACCATCCTGCAGGCCGACAATGTCACCGTCACTGATGCACAGGACGTTGACCGCGTCAAAGCGGTGAGCTTCACGGTCCACGCGGGCGAGATCGTCGGCATCGCCGGCGTTGCCGGGAACGGGCAGAGCGAGTTGCTGCAGGCGCTGGCCGGTATCCAGCGACTCTCAGGTGGCTCTTTTTCGATAAACGGCACCCGCACGGTGTCCGCCGCGACACCCTACAATCCGCATGAGGCACGCGGTCTCGGCATCGCCCATGTGCCCGAAGACCGGCACCATATGGGGCTGGTCACCGCCTTCCCGGCGCATGAAAACCACATTCTCGGCCACCAGGACTGGGATCAGTACAACAACGGGCTGCTGCTGGACCGGGAAGCGGCCATCGCCGACTGTGCGGCGGAGATGGAGCGCTATGACGTCCGCCCACCGAACCCGCATCTCCCGGCAGCCAGTTTCTCCGGAGGGAACCAGCAAAAACTCGTGCTGGCCCGGGAGCTGGAAACCGAGCCGAAGCTGCTGCTGGTCGGCCAACCGACGCGCGGTGTCGATATCGGCGCCATCGAGTTCATCCACAACACCCTGGTCGCCATGCGCGACCAAGGCGCCGCGGTCTTGCTGGTATCCGTGGAGCTGGAGGAGATCATGTCTCTCTCCGACCGCATCCTCGTCATGTCCGACGGCCGTATCGTCGGCGAGATGATGGCCGCCGACGCGGACCCGCAACGGATCGGCCTGATGATGGCGAACATTTCAGAAGACGATGCCCCTCAGGGCAGTCCCGAGGGTGACAAAGCCGCATGAGCCAGCCGATAAAGCTCCCGAAATGGGTCGATGTCGGGGTTATCCCGGCTCTGAACATCCTCGCCGCGCTCGCGGTCTCCGCTCTTGTCATCCTGTCGCTCGGCGAAAACCCGATCGAAGCGCTGGACGTCATGCTTTACGGGGCTTTCGGCTATGATGAGGCCATCGGCTACACGCTTTATTACACGACCAATTTCATCTTCACCGGCCTTGCCGTCGCGGTCGCCTTCCATGCCGGGCTGTTCAATATCGGTGGCGAAGGGCAGGCCTATATCGGCGGGCTTGGTGTCGGGCTTGTCATCCTGGCGCTGGACGGGCTGCTGCCCTGGTACGCACTCCTGCCGCTGGCCATGCTCGGCGCCGCAGTCTTCGGCGGGATCTGGGCGGCGGTGCCGGGCTGGCTGCAGGCCTATCGCGGCAGCCACATCGTCATCACCACCATCATGTTCAACTTCATCGCCTCGGCGCTGATGGTCTATCTTTTGGTCAATGTGATGATCAAGCCGGGGCAAATGTCTCCCGAAAGCCGGGAATTCGCCGAAAGCGCCTGGCTGCCGATGGCGCACCAGATGTTCGCCGTCATCGGGATAGACGTCTCCCGCTCGCCGCTGAACCTCTCCTTTGTCCTTGCCCTGATCGCCTCCGTCCTCGTCGCCATCTTCATCTGGCGCACCCGGTGGGGCTATGCCATCCGCACGGTTGGCCGGAACGAGACGGCCGCGATCTATGCCGGGATCGATCCGAAGAAGACGATCTTCTGGACCATGGCACTTTCCGGAATGCTGGCCGGCATGGTCGGCATCAACGAGATCATGGGCGTGCAGCACAAGCTGCTGCTGAACTTCACCGCCGGATACGGCTTCACCGGCATCGCCGTCGCCCTGATGGGACGCAATCATCCGATCGGCATCGTGCTGGCCAGCCTGTTGTTCGGTACCCTCTATCAGGGTGGCGCGGAGCTCGACTTCGAGTTCGAGCAGATCACCCGCGACATGGTGATCGTCATCCAGGGCTTCATCATCCTGTTCTCCGGCGCGCTCGCCTACATGTTCAATCCGCTGGTGGCACGGCTGATCGGCCGGCTCATGCCGGCGCGGGGCTAGGGGGCGATCATGGCGGACACCTATCTCCTGATCCTGCTCACCCTCGACGCCACGCTGCGCGTCGCCACGCCGCTGATCCTGGCCGCCATGGCCGGTCTGTTCTCGGAACGCTCGGGCGTGATCGATATCGGACTTGAGGGCAAGATGCTGGCGGCCGCCTTTGCCGCCGCCGCGACCGCTGCCGTCACCGGCTCGGCATGGGCCGGGCTCGGCATGGGAATTTCCGTCTCCATCGGTCTGGCGCTGCTGCACGGATTTGCCTGCATCACCCACAGGGGCGATCAGGTGATCAGCGGCGTTGCCATCAATGTCGTGGCCGCCGGGCTGACAATCGTGCTCGGCATCGCCTGGTTCCATCAGGGTGGCCGGACGCCGACCCTCGATGCCTCCGCGCGCTTCACCGAACATGCCCTGCCTTTCGCGGATGCCGCACGCAGCATTCCGGTGATCGGGCCGCTCTATGCGGAAGTGATCAGCGGGCACAACATCCTCGTCTATCTCGCCCTTGCCGTCGTGCCGCTGACCTGGTGGGTGGTCTACCGCACCCGGTTCGGGTTGCGACTGCGGGCTGTCGGCGAAAACCCGGCAGCGGTCGATACTGCCGGGATCAGCGTCACCGGCCTCCGCTACAGCGCACTGGTGATCGCAGGGACCCTCTGCGGCATTGCCGGGACCTACCTCTCCACCGCCCATTCCGCCGCCTTCGTGCGCGACATGACGGCAGGCAAGGGATACATGGCGCTGGCGGCGATGATCTTCGGCAAGTGGAAGCCGGTGCCGACCCTGTTCGCCTGCCTGCTGTTCGGCTTTCTCGACGCCATGGCTGTCCGCCTGCAGGGCGTCGAGCTGCCGGTAATCGGCATCTTCCCGGTTCAGCTGCTGCAGGCCCTGCCCTATATCCTGACCGTCGTCCTGCTGGCCGGCTTCATCGGCAAGGCCATAGCACCGAAAGCCAGCGGCACCCCTTATGTGAAGGAGCGGACGTGACCCCTTACAGTATAGCGGCCAAGGCCATCCGCGCAGCTCTGCCGGGCCGAAGCGCCCGGATCGCGTTGGTGCTCGGCAGCGGGCTCGGCCCCGTCGCCGATGCGGTGGAAAACCCGGCCTCGGTTTCTTTCGACGACATCCCCGGCTTTCCGAAACCTGCTGTCGAAGGCCACCACGGCCGCCTGATCCATGGCACGCTTTCGGGCCGCGAAGTCTTCGTCCTGCAAGGCCGGGCGCATGCCTATGAAGGCCATCCGTTGTCCGATGTCGTTCTGCCGGTGCGGGCGCTGGCCCTGCTCGGTGTCGAGACGCTGGTACTGACCAACGCCGCCGGAAGTCTTCGGGAAGACATGGCGCCAGGCGGCCTGATGATGCTGACGGACCATATCAACTGGTCCGGCGCCAATCCGCTGATCGGCCCGAACGATCCGGCCCTCGGGCTGCGCTTCTTCGACATGACCCAGGCCTATGACATCGGCCTGCGGGACGTGCTCCGGCGCAGCGCCGAGGCGGAGGATGTGGCGCTGTATGAAGGCACCTACCTCTGGGCCCTCGGCCCGAACTTCGAAACCCCGGCGGAAATTCGGGCTTTCCGTATCCTCGGCGCCGACGCGGTCGGCATGTCGACGGTACCGGAAGTGCTAGCCGCCCGGCATGCGGGCCTCAAGGTTGCCGCAATTTCCGGTATAACCAATTTCGGCGCGGGTATGGTGGCGAACGAAATCCTCGATCACGAACATACGCTGGCACAGGGCGCGACGATCGCGGAATCCATGACCCGCCTGCTGCTGGAGTTTCTGAAGGATCCGATCCATGGCTGAATCTGGAAGCGAAGCCGCCCGTGCATTGTCCATGCTCGATCTGACCAGCCTTGGGGACGATGACACCCCGGCGTCGGTCGGCGCCATGCTGAAACGGGCCGTGACGCCCGCTGGTCCGGTCGCCGCCGTCTGCGTCTGGCCGGCATTCGTGGCGCAGGCCAAGAGCGCACTTGCCGGAACGACTGTCCGCGTTGCCACGGTCTCGAACTTCCCGCACGGCCGCCCGGATATCGCGGGCGCTGTCGCGGTTACGAAACAGGCCGTTGCCGATGGCGCGGACGAGGTGGACGTCGTCTGGCCTTATGACAGCTGGCTGAATGGCAATACCGCCATCGCCGGGGATCTTGTCAGCGCGTGCAAGAAAGCCTGCGGACCCGATGCACACCTCAAGGTCATTCTGGAAACAGGCCGGTTGCAGACCGCAAATGCCATCGCCGGCTCCAGCCGGGACGCGATTGCGGCCGGTGCGGATTTCATCAAGACCTCCACCGGCAAGACACCCGTCTCCGCCACTCTGGAAGCTGCCCATATCATGCTGGAAGCCATCCGGGAGAGCGGCAAGCCGGTCGGCCTGAAACCCTCCGGCGGCATTCGCACAACGGAGCAGGCCATTGCTTATCTGCGGCTCGCCGACAAGGTCATGGGACCGGGCTGGGCCACACCGGAGACGTTCCGTTTCGGTGCCAGCAGTCTGCTTGACGCTCTGTTGAAGACACTCGGGCACAAAGAGTGAGAGACTACCGCCATGCTGACCCAGGAAATCATCCGCAAGAAACGTGACCGCGCCACTCTCTCGGAGGCCGAGATTGCGACCTTTGTCGAGCGGATTACCAACGATGAAGCGAGCCCGGAACAGATTGCCGCCTTCGGCATGGCCGTCTTCCTGAATGGCATGGAAACCGAAGAGACCGTCGCCCTGACCCTGGCGATGCGGGACAGCGGTAATGTGATGGACTGGGATGCGGAAACGCTCGGCGGGCCGGTTCTGGACAAGCATTCGACCGGCGGGGTCGGCGACAAGGTCAGCCTGATGCTGGCCCCGATGGTCGCTGCCACCGGCGGCTTCGTGCCGATGATATCCGGACGCGGGCTCGGCCATACCGGCGGCACGCTGGATAAACTGGACTCAATCCGTGGCTACGAGACAGCGCCGTCAGTCTCCCGCTTCCGCAGAGCGGTCGAGCAGGCAGGCTGCGCCATCATCGGCCAAACTGAAGATCTGGCCCCGGCGGACAGGCGCTTCTATGCCGTGCGGGACGTGACGGCGACAGTGGAATCCATCCCCCTTATCACAGCCTCGATCCTCTCCAAGAAACTCGCCGCCGGGCTGCAGGGCCTCGCCATGGATGTGAAGACCGGCTCCGGTGCCTTCATGGAAACGCTCGACGGCTCCCGCGCCCTTGCCCGCTCCATCGTCGATGTAGCGAACGGCGCCGGACTGCCGGCCACCGCAATCATCACGGACATGAATCAGGTGCTCGGCCACAGTGCCGGCAATGCCGTGGAAGTGCGCGAGACCATCGATTACCTCACCGGCGAACGGCGCGACGACCGTCTGCATGAGGTTGTAATCGCGCTCGGCGCGGAAATGCTGGTCACCGGCGGACTCGCACCGGATCGGGAGAGCGCCCGGGAAAAATTGCTGCGCACCCTCGCCTCCGGCGCGGCGGCCGAACGGTTCGAGCGCATGGTCTCCTGCCTTGGCGGGCCGACCCATCTGTTGCGCGACACCAAAGCTCTTGCCAAGGCTACGCATGTTGTTGCTGTCCATGCCGACCGCACCGGAACGGTGACGGCAATCGACACCCGTCGCATCGGCCTCGCCGTGGTCGAGCTTGGCGGCGGACGGCAGCGGGCGGAGGACCGGATCGATCATTCTGTGGGACTGACCGAAATCGCCGGGCTCGGCGATACCGTCGACGGCGAGCAGCCGCTGGCGGTCGTTCATGCGAAGGACGAGGAGGACGCCGCCCGCGCGGCCGAAACACTGAAGCAGGCTTTCAGCATCGGCAATGGTACGCCGGATGAGGCCTCCCCCATTATCGAGATCGTCACCTGATGGCCCGGGCATTCCTCATCGTTCTCGATTCCGTCGGCATCGGCGGCGCCCCCGATGCCGAGGCGTTTGGGGATACCGGCTCGAATACAGTCGGCCATATCGCGGAAGCCTGCGCTGACGGACGCGGAGACAACGAACAGCGCTCCGGTCCTCTTTGCCTTCCCAATCTCTGCCGGATCGGACTCGGAAGTGCGCTCGAAGCCAGTACGGGAAAGCCCGCGCCCGGCCTGACAGCGGCCTCGCCGGAGGCAAGCTGGGGATATGCCTCGGAGATCAGTAACGGCAAGGACACACCGAGCGGGCACTGGGAGCTGACCGGTGTGCCGGTCAGCTTTGACTGGGGATATTTCCCGGAAACCGAACCCTGCTTCCCGCGCGACCTGATGGAGCGGCTGATGGAGGCCGCCGATCTGCCCGGCTGGCTCGGCGACCGGCATGCCAGCGGCACTGTCATCATCGAGGAGCTTGGCGAAGAACACATCCGCACCGGCAAGCCGATTTTCTATACGTCCGCCGACAGCGTGATGCAGATCGCTGCACACGAGGAACATTTCGGGCTCGACCGGCTACTGCGTCTCTGCGAGACGGCGCGCGATCTTGTCGACCCGCTGAAAATCGGCCGGGTGATCGCCCGCCCCTTTGTCGGAGAAGACAGCGCCAGTTTCCGGCGCACCGCCAACCGCCGCGATTATTCGGTACTGCCGCCTGCTCCGACACTGCTGAAACGCCAAACGGATCGTGGCGGCTCTGTCATCTCCATCGGCAAGATCGGCGACATCTTCGCCCATGACGGCACCGGCCGGGAGGTCAAGGCACCGGATAATGATGCGATGTTCGACCTGCTCCTAAAGGAGACACGCGCTGCCGGGTCCGATAGCCTTATAGTCGTCAATTTCGTCGATTTCGATGTGCATTTCGGCCACCGCCGCAATCCGGCTGGATATGCCGCAGCGCTTGAGGCCTTCGACCGGCGCCTGCCGGAATTCGAAGCCCTGCTTGGCCCCGGCGATCTGGCCGTCATCACTGCCGACCATGGTTGCGATCCGACCTGGCGCGGCACAGACCATACGCGTGAGAATGTCCCTGTGCTGGCCCTCGGCGGTGCCAGACCCGATGTCGCCTTCGGGCATCTCTCCAGCTTCGCCGATGTCGGCCAGACATTGGCACGGCATCTCGGGATAAACGATATGCCGCACGGCCAGTCTTTCGGCCAGGCGGCGTAGGGGACCAGCGATGAAAATGTTACGGGACCTGATCCTTATCGCCATGATCGCCGCCGGCGGCATTGGCGGCTCCCAGATCCCGCAACTCGTCCAGGAATATGAACAGCGCCTCGGCGGCGCGCGGGACGAGGCCATGGCCGCGCACAAGAAGGACGTTGAGGATGCAGGCGCCTTCGGCCTGTCCCTCAAGGAATTCGCGGACCGGTACCGGGCGTCGGAGGATGAAGCGATCCGGTCCGGGGCCGACAACATGCTGCGCCGGCGCGACCGGGCCGAGGCGCTCGACGAGGCGCTCGTCGAGCTCGCCAAAGCGCCCTACATGATGCGTCCCTGGATCGCTTTCCAGCATCTCGATCCCGTGGTCGGCCCCGCCACATGGCAGGCCTTCAAGCCGACACTGACAATCGATCCGAGATTTGCCATCGTCGGCGTTCTGGTTGCCTGGATTTTGCACGCCCTGTTGGCCCTGATCTGGCGTCTGGTCCTCAGACGGCCATACCGGGAACGGCGCCGCTTCGACCGCCGCCGTGCCTGATCCGCTTGAAATTCTTGTCACGCGGATTTCCGCCTGCCGCAGCTGCGCCGACCATTTGCCCCTCGGCCCGCGCCCCGTCGTGGTGCCGCGTCCCGGCGCCCGCATCCTGATTGTCGGCCAGGCGCCCGGCACCCGGGTGCACGAGAGCGGTATTCCCTGGAACGACCGCTCAGGCGACCGGCTGCGGGAATGGATGGGGCTGGATCGGGAGACTTTCTACACCTCCGAGCGGATCGCCATCATGCCGATGGGCTTCTGCTATCCCGGCGTGCTGCCCAATGGCGGGGACGCGCCGCCAAGACCTGAATGCGCACCGCAATGGCATGAGGAACTGCTCTGCCACATGCCGCGGATAGATCTGATGATCCTGGCCGGCATGTATGCCCAGAAACATTATCTCGGGAAGGCGCGAAAGAAGACCCTGACGGAAACCGTCCGGAGCTGGCGCGACTATGCACCACTCTATCTGCCGATGCCGCACCCGAGTTGGCGCAGCGGCAATATCCTTAAGAAAAATCCCTGGATCGAGGGCGAGATCCTGCCGCACCTCCAGGCGGAAGTGGCGCGGCTCATCCGGTAGGCGGCATGCCTAAAGGCTGGAGCGCTTCAGCTTCGGCTTTTTCAGGCCGAGCTTGGTCTCACGATAGAGGATGAAGAGGCCTGCGCAGCAAATAATGCTTGCGCCCGCGATCACCTGGTTCGACGGGATATTGCCGAACACCAGATAGCCGAGGGTCGCGGCCCAGAGCATGGCCGTGTAGTCGAACGGAGCGATCACGGAAGTCGGCGCCTGACGGAAGGCTTCCGTCATGAACATCTGCGCGACACCGCCGATCACGCCTACCCCGATCAGCAAGGCGAGATCGACAAAGGTCGGCGTCACCCATTCGAACGGCATGATGGCGCCGCCGACAATCACGCCCGCGAGGGTGAAATAGAACACCGTCGCCGCGCTCCGGTCGATGCTGCCGAGCTTGCGCATGACCACCATGATGGAGCCATAGGCAAAAGCCGCGGCCAGCGCGAGCAGAGCATAAAGGCTGACCCCGCTGCCATCCGGTGCGGCGGCCAGCGCTACACCGGCGAAACCGGTCAGCACGGCGGCGAGCCGCTTGATGCCGACTTTCTCACCCAGAAACGGGATGGCCAGCAACGTGCCGAACAGCGGTGCGGAGAAGCTGATTGTGACGTAGGTCGCGAAATCCATCTGGGAGAGCGCGTAGAAGCCTGCGAACATGGAGACGACACCGACGGACGCCCGGATGAACTGCAGGTCGGGCCGCCTGGTCAGCAGCGCGCGCCAGCCGCCTTGTGCCGGGAGATAGAGGAATAACGGCAGCAGCGCCGGCAAGCTCCGGAAAAAGATGATCTGCGATGTCGGATAGGAGTCGCCAAGGCCCTTGACCAGAATACCCATGATCGCGAACAGGAAGACGGCGGTGAGCTGGCAGGCAATGCCGCGCCCATATCCGGCAGAGGCGACAACAACGGGAAGAGCGGCAGGCATCAGATAGACTTCCGGACGCGGAAACAATCTGTTCACGCTACGCCCGCAACCACCGATTGAGGCATGCAAAAAACGACTATCTGACGGCTAAGGAATCGATAACGCCTTAATAAATCTATAATTTTTGTCGCATGTGAAACACCCAGTCGGATTCAGAGCATTTTCAGGCGAGGCGAAATAGCGGCCGCAACCTGACCCCGATCACGTTCCCCGCCATCGCCACGAAGATCCAGACCCAGCCATGCAGGCTGGTCGAGGATATACCTGCGAAGAATGCCCCGATATTGCAGCCATAGGCCAGCCGGGCACCGTAGCCGAGCATAAGCCCGCCAATAACAGCCGCGATAAACGGACGCCAGCCCATGCGCAGGTTCGGCGCGATCTTTCCCGCAAGGGATGCCGCCATCCCGGCGCCGAGAATGATCGCGATATTCATCAGCGACGTTGCTTCCATCAACAGATCCGCACGCAGCGCGCCCTGCCGCCAGGCCGGTGTCCAGAAACTGCTGCTTGCCGGGTCCCAGCCAAGCGCCATTGCGGCCTTGGCACCCCACAGCGTGAAGCCCCAGGTCACCCCCCAGGGGAAACCCTTTGCCAGCAAGGTGGCAAAGCCGAGCAGCGCCAGCATGATCGCGCCCAGCAGCAACGGCCAGGGACCATGAACGAGAGTCCGCCAGTTCAGCGCCGTCGCTCCGCCCCATAGCGGCTGCCTGATCCGCGCACCCCAAAGCCAGAGAGCGCCGAGAATGGCGCCAAGCATCGCAAGCTGGATTGCGACGCCGCCCACATAGCCGAACTCCCGGCCGAGAGAGACCGCACCCAGACTGGGCAGCGTGCGCCAGAACGGCAGGTCGAGCGAGCCCCAGAAGGATCCGGCACAGAAGAACACCAGCACCACGACCATCCGGACATTGCCGCTGCCGGCGGTAAAGAGCGTTCCGGAGGCGCAGCCGCCCGCGAGCTGCATGCCGAGACCGAAGATGAAAGCGCCGGTAACAAGGGAGACATTGAGCGGCGCGATCGCCGGGCCCGCCTTCAGACCGAAGGCACCGCCCGCGCTCAGCACCGGCGCGAACAGTATCATGGCGATGGCAAGCATGACCGCCTGGGCGACGATACCGCTCAGATCACGCTCCACCAGCAGCTTGCGATACGCGCCGGTAAAACCGAACGCGGCGTGATACAGCGCGACGCCGAGCCCGCAGCCGATCGCCAGCATGGAGAAACGGCGCCAGTCCGCATACTGCAAATGCAGGACGGCAATGGCTACAGCCGCACAAGCGAAGATCAGGAAGAGCGGGCGTTGCGTAACCGGGAGAGACGGAACGGCAATGGTCATGACTGCATCAGCTCAGCTGTTGGTTTTCGCAGCGGAAATAATGGCCTCCACATCCGCGTCCAGTTCCGCTCCAAGCACATCAAGGTCCGGTACTTCATAGGCGCCGAAAACATGGGACGGCAGGCGGTACGTCACCTCTGCCGTGCCGTCGCCGGCCTCCGTTACATAGACGCGGATCGGCGCCTCAATCCCCGCCGCTTCCGAGGCGGCGAGCATACGCACTGCGTAGGCCGGTTTAAAGAAGAAGAATACCCGGTTGCCAGGGACCGTCACTCCCTGGGATTTGGCAGCACATGTCGCGCAGGCAATCCCGACGATGTTAAATCCTTTGGCCTTGATCGCGCCGGACAATGCTTTGATGAACGGGATAAAGGGTTTTCCCGTGGCAATGGTTTCCGTGCCGGAGTAAGGCGCCTGCACCGCCGCATGGGCCGGTGCTACGGCCAACCCGAGCGTGACGCAAAGTGCGAGCAGAACTAGACGCAACCGAACCATGTCTTTTCTCCCTGACCGTTATCTTTGGCCGGGGTGACACAGATTGGTGCTCTCGGGAAATGAACACCCCGTGACGGCCGGGCCGCCGTCGCTCTATTGCAGCAACCGCGGTGCCGGAATATCCGCCCGCGCACTGACCTCCGACGCAACCGGTCCCGACTGGTGGTGGATCAGCACCCAGTCGGCGCTCTCGAAGGCGAAAATGTTCGTCGCGGTCAGGGTTTCGTTGCCGTGCCGCTCGAAGCACACGACAAGGGCCAGATCTTCGCTCAGGAAATGAGCCTTCGGCTCCAGGCATTCCAGCGAGGAGCGGACCGGGCTGGACAGGATACGCACCCAGCTCTCGATCACGGCCTCCCGGCCGAAAAGCGGCGTGCCGCCCGGATGGATGCAACTCACATGCATTTCCGAGGCCCACAGGCTTTCCATCGCCGCCAGATCACGGGTGGTGAAGGCCGTGTAGAAAGCCTCGTTCCGCATCAATATCTCTGCCTGCCGGGCCCGGCTCATGGTCTGTCGCCTTGATGTTACACGCCTCGGGAGCGGACCTCAGTAGGTCGCGCGCCCGCCCGAACAATCGAATACGCCACCGGTGCTGAAGCTGCAATCCTCGGAGCTCAACCAGGTCACGAGATTTGCGATTTCCTCGACCTGACCGAACCGCTTCATCGGAATTTTCGAGAGCATGAAATCGATATGCTCCTCGGTCATCTGGTCGAAGATATCGGTCTTCACCGCCGCCGGGGTAACGCAGTTCACGGTGACACCGGTTTCTGCCAGCTCCTTGCCGAGAGACTTGGTCAGGCCGATCACGCCGGCCTTGGCCGCGCTGTAGGCAGGCGCGTTGGGATTGCCTTCCTTGCCGGCGACAGAGGCGATATTGACGATGCGCCCGTAATCGTTGCGCAGCATGTAGGGCACCGCTGCCCGGCAGCACAGGAAAGTGCCGTTCAGATCGATATCGATCACCTGGCGCCAGTCGGCGACGCCATATTGCCAGGTCGGCACGTTAGGGCCGGTGATGCCGGCGCTGTTGACCATGATGTCGAGGCGCCCGAACTCCCGCTCGACCTCCGCCGCCGATCGGTCAACGGCGGAATCATTTGTGATGTCCACCACGGAGGTATGGATGTTGCCACCCAGTTCCGCCGCGGTTTCCGCCAGCTTGTCCCCATCCGTGTCCCATAGGCTGACGGACGCTCCGGAGGCGGCAAGACGGGCTGCAACCGCCTTGCCGATACCGCGTGCACCGCCGGTGACCACGGCGGCACGTTTTGCAAAATCGTAACTCACCATGGCCAACTTCCCCGTTCGGCTGTCTTAGCTGTCGGCAACGCAGGTCTGGCGCTGAACGCCGAGACCGTCGATACCGAGTTCGACCACATCGCCGGCCTTCAGATATTTCGGGTCCGGCTTGAAACCCATGCCGACGCCTGGCGGGGTGCCGGTCGGGATCACGTCGCCCGGCTCCAGGGTGAAGAACTGGCTGAGATAATGCACCAGGAAGGCCGGGCCATAGACCATGGTGTTGGTGTTGCCGTCCTGCCGTGTCTCGCCATTGACCTTTGCCCAAATGCCAAGCGCCTGCGGGTTCGGGATCTCGTCCTTTGTCACCATCCACGGGCCGGTCGGGCCGAACGTGTCGCAGCTCTTGCCCTTGGTCCACTGGCCGGAACGCTCCGCCTGGAATTCACGCTCGGAGACGTCGTTCACCACACAGAAACCGGCGACATAATCCAGCGCATCGACTTCGGAGACATATTTCGCCTTCTTGCCGATGACGATGCCCAGTTCAACCTCGTAATCCAGCTTCTTCGAGCCACGCGGCACGACAGTGTCGTCGTTCGGACCGCAGATCGCGGAGGTGGCCTTCATGAAGATGATTGGCTCCGGCGGCACGTCCATGCCAGACTCGGCGGCGTGATCGCTGTAGTTCAGACCGACGCAGATCATCTTGCCGACCTTGCCGACGCAGGCGCCGAGACGCGGGTCACCGGCAACAACGGGCAGAGACGCGATGTCCGCCGCCTTGATTTTCGCCAGACCCTCGGGGCTGAGCGCCACGCCGTCGATATCGCCGACAATGCCGGAGAGATCGCGGATCTTCCCGTCGGCATCCAGAATTCCCGGCTTTTCGGCACCCGGCGCGCCATACCGCAACAGCTTCATGAGGGTCGTCCCTTCCCTTAGGTTTTCTCATTTGGTGGCGGCGAGGGTTACAATCGGTCAAAGCCAAGTCAAGGGACAGATTAACCCGTGGAGGAAATGCGAATGATTGAGAACGGGCTTATCGCAATCGACTGGGGAACCACCTGGCTGCGGGCCTACAAAATGTCCGCGAGTGGCGAAATTCTGGACACCCGCCATCCGCAGGCAGGCATCCGTAATCTGATGCGCGGAGAGCACGAGAGAATCTTCAAAGGAGTAACGGCCGACTGGCTGGGAGACGATCCGGACAACGCTCCGTTTATCGTCCTCAGCGGTATGATCAGCAGCCGGCAAGGTTGGGTGGAGTCGCCATATGCTCCATGTCCGGCCGATCCCCGCAGTCTGGCGTCGCTCGCCGTTCAACACCGGACACAGACCGGGCACCGTATCTGGTTCGCGCCAGGTCTCTGCACGACGATTGGCGGACGCTATGACGTCATTCGTGGTGAAGAGATGCATATTCTCGGTGCGCTGGATAAAATCGGCCCCGGCAGACACATCGTCTGTTTACCGGGAACCCACAGCAAATGGGCCGTTATCGAGGACGGCGTCATCCTCGACTTCAGAACCTACATGACAGGAGAGCTTTTCGAAGCGACACGCCGGCACACCATCATCGGGAAAATGATGGAGCACGACGCCTGGTTTGATTCAGGTTTTGACTTGGGACTGGAGGCCGCCGACGCGGATCGGGGGCTGCTTGGTGAGCTTTTCTCGATCAGATCGCGCACGCTGCTGGATTCCCTGCCGGTGGAACAAAGCGGCTCCTATCTGTCCGGACTTCTCATCGGCACCGAAATCCTCGAAGCCCGCCGGTTTCACGACATCGGGGAAGAGGTCTGCATTATAGGCAACCCTGCTCTCTCCGAACTCTATGTGCGTGCCAATACCCACCATGGTATACGCTCGCTCCAACTCGCGGAGACTATGGCTGCGCAGGGAATGTTCCTGTTAGCGAAGAGTCTTCAGGAACGCATGTGAGTGCGGAGCGACGAAGGGACGGGTATGACACCGAATGTCACCTTTCTCGGCATCGGGCGGATGGGTCTTTGCATGGCCACCAACATCGCCCGCGCCGGATTTCCACTGACGGTCTGGAACCGGACCTCTGGCAAGACCGACTCACTTGTCACCCACCACGCCACGATTGCTGAAAGCGCCGCGGAAGCGGTCGCCGGGGCGGATATCGTCTGCACCAGTGTCACCGACGCGAACGCCGTACGGGAGATCCTGTTCGAGCATGGCGTCGCCGATGCCATGAAGCCGGGCACGATCTTCTGCGACATGAGTTCCATCGCGCCCCAGGCCGAACAGGAATTCGATACCGCCCTGACCAAGCTCGGCATCCGTCATCTCGATGCGCCGGTTTCCGGCGGCACCCAAGGCGCCGAACTCGGCAGCCTTGCCATCATGGTCGGCGGCGAGAAAGATACCTTTGTCGAGGCGACCCCCGTGCTCGCCTCCATGGGCCGCCCGTTCCGGGTCGGTCCCTGCGGCGCCGGACAACTTACCAAGCTCTGCAACCAGGTGATCGTCGCCATCTCCATCGCCGGACTTTCCGAAGCGATGCTGCTGGCCGAGGCCGGCGGCGCCAATCCCGAGTCGGTACGCGACGCCCTGCGCGGCGGTTTCGCCGAAAGCCGCGTCCTGCAGGAACATGGCAACCGCATCATCGAGCGGAACTGGGGCCCGGGCGCCCAAATCAGCAATACGCTGAAGGATCTGGACACCGTGCTCCGCACCGCCAAGGAATGTGGCCTCGACCTGCCGTTTCTCAATCTCGCCCGCGATCTCTACAGCTCACTCAGCGCCCGCGGGCTTGCCGAGTACGACCAGACCGCCCTGCTGCTCGAGCTGGAGCACCGCAACGCCCCGCACCGGATCGGCGACAAGCCGGACAGCGGTCCGGGCGCGTAAGCGCTGCCAAGCTCACTGAACGACCGTCATCCCTGCGCACGCAGGGACCCAGCGACCGTAGAGCGACACCCGATGATCCCTGGGTCCCCGCATTCGCGAGGATGACAGGTTAGGGGTGGCGACAGGCGGATATCCTACGGGATCGCTTTCCGCGCCCGGAATTCGTCGAACAGTTCGATGAACATTTCCTGCGATCGCACATAGTCGTTGAAGCCCGCCATGCGGATTTTCAGGGTGTCGGTCATCACGTCCCAGTCGGTGCCGAAAACGTAGTCCGCAAAGGGCCACGCCGCGATATCGGCATAGGGCGTGTGCATCAAACCGTCGCGCTCCACGATCCGCTCCCAGAGCGGTGCCTTGTCCGCCATGAACTCGGTGAGCGGAATGGTCTGCACGTCCCCAAGGTCCATCTCGAAAAACTCGGCAAAACGGGGCCAGACATTCTTCCAGCGGAAGAAATCGCCGTTGGTGATGTTGAACACCTCGTTCTGCGCGCTGCCTGCCGTTGCCGCCCAGACCATCGAGCGCGCCAGCAGGGCCGAGTCCGTCACCTGATAAACGGCATCATAAGCACCCGGCTTGCCGGGGAAGCGCAGCGGCAGGCCGAGCTCCTTCGAGATCGTCGCGTAGACGGCGATGCAGGTAGTGATGTTCATCGGATTGCCGACGGCAAAGCCGCAGACTGTGTGCGGACGGAGAGCGGACCAGGTCCAGCGTTGTCCTTCCTGGGCCGCGCGCAGCCAGCTTTCCTGGGTGTGGTAGAAATTCGGCAGCATGTGCGGCGGATCTTCTTCCCGCGCCGGGGTCCGGAAGGGCCCGAGATGGCTGCCATAGATCTTGTTGCCTTCCATCAACTGGACATGCTCAAGCACGGGAGAGACCGCCGCCACAGGCTCCACCGTGTTGACCAGCATGGCGAGGTTTGGAGCGTCATGCGCCGCCCATGTCGGCCGGGCCTGGAAGGCTGTGTAGAAAATATGCGTGACGTCCGTCAGGTGTGCGAGCTTTGCTTCCGCGTCCGCACGGTCAAGCAGATCGACGGAAATGTAGGTCGCCTTGCTTGGAAAATCCGGGGCCCGGCGGCTCAGGCCGACAATGTCCCACCCGCCAGTTTCCTCGAGATGCTGGATCAGCCGGCGCCCGATAACCCCGAGCGCGCCAACCACCAATGCTTTCTTCCGCCCCATACCGTCCTCCACAATATTTTTGCGGGCAGTGTGAGAGGCATACACTCCGGCGTCAACGCAACAGGGCTGCGCGTCAGCGCTACCAGCCGGCTAACAGTCCCGGAGACATAAGCATTTCGTCAGGAAACTGTTGCCTGCTCGATCGTCGCCTGCGCCGCCGCAATGCGGGCCACCGGCAAGCGGTTCGGGGCACAAGACACGTAGTCGAGCCCAATGGAGTGGCAAAAGCGGACAGTCTTGGCATCGCCGCCATGCTCGCCGCAGATACCGATCAGCAATTGCGGATTCTCCGCCCGGCCGCGCTCGGTCGCGATCCGGACCAGCTCGCCGACTCCCTCGATATCGAGGGTGACGAAGGGGTCGAGATCGACCACGGAATTATTCATGTAGGTGGTCAGGAACGCGTCGGCATCGTCGCGTGACATGCCGAAGACAGTGCGTGTCAGATCGTCCGTGCCGAAGCTGAAGAAGTCCGCGCTCTTGGCGATCTCACCGGCGCGCAGGGCGGCGCGGGGCAGCTCGATCAGGGTACCGACCCGATAGCTGATGGTGCAGCCGGTCTCCTGCTCGACTTCCGCCGCCACCCGGTCGACGATGATCCGGACGAAATCGAACTCCCGCTTGCCGACGACCAGCGGCACAGTGATTTCCAGCGTTACCGTATCGCCAAACTCCTTCAGCACGTCGCTCGCGGCCACGAACATGGCGCGGACCTGCATGTCGGTGATTTCCGGATAGGAGATCGCCAGCCGGCAACCGCGATGTCCCAGCACCGGCACGATCTGACGCACCGCCGCGACACGCTTGCGCACGGCCTCGACCGGCAGGCCGAGAGCCTCCGCCGTTTCCTGATAATCCGCGTCGCTCTCCGGCAACACTTCGTCAAGCGGCGGATCGAGCAGGCGCACCGCGACAGGGAAGCCGCGCAACTCGCGGAACAGCTTGGTGAAATCCGCACGCTGCAACGGGAACAACCGGTCAAGCGACGGGCGTCGCTCCTTCTCGTTCCGGGCCAGGGTCAGCTCCCGCACGGTCATGATCCGCGACGGCGCAAAGAAGGTATGCTCCGTGCTGACCAGCCCGATGCCATCCGCCCCGAAAGCATGGGCGGCCCTGGCATCCTCCATGGTCTCGACATTGGCGCGCACGTCGAGCTTGCGGATCTCGTCGGCCCAGGACACCAGCGTCTTCAGATCTTCCGGAAGCTGCGGCTCAACGGTCGGAATACGGCCGAGATAGATGCCGCCGCCAGTACCGTCGAGAGTAATCGCGTCGCCATCCCGAACGGTCACGTCTCCAACGGTAAAGCAGGTGCCCTCGGCATCGATCCGGACCGAACTGGCCCCGCATATACAAGGTCGGCCCATACCGCGCGCCACCACCGCGGCATGGCTGGTCAGTCCGCCGCGCGCGGTGACGATGCCAACTGCGGCGTGCATGCCGTGAATGTCGTTCGGGCTGGTTTCCTTGCGGACGAGAATAACGTCCTCGCCGTCGCGGGACCGGCTAACGGCGTCGTCCGGATCAAACACTGCGATACCGCTTGCCGCCCCCGGCGAGGCAGGCAGGCCGCGGGCAATCGGCTCCGCCCCCGAGGAGGGATCGACGGACGGGTAGAGCAGGCTGTCAAGATTGTCCGGATTGACCCGCATGACAGCATCCTGGCGCGATATCAGACCTTCCCGTTCCATATCGACGGCAATCTTCAGACCGGCCTCGACGGTGCGCTTGGCGGACCGGGTCTGCAGCAGAAACAGCTCCCCGTCCTCGGCTGTGAATTCGATGTCCTGCACATCGCCATAATGACGTTCCAGCCGATCGCAGAGTGTCTGCAATTTGTCGAACAGGCCCGGCGCATGAGCGGAAAGCGCCTCCGCATCCTCCGCCGCGCCATGCATAGCGCTTTCCACGAGCGGCAACGGCGTGCGCAACCCTGCGACCACATCCTCGCCCTGGGCATTGGGCAGATATTCGCCGTACGGCTCTTTCACCCCGGTAGAGGGATTGCGGGTGAAGGCAACGCCGGTGACACTCTCCTGGCCGAGATTGCCAAACACCATGGCCTGCACGGTGACGGCGGTACCGGTTTCGTCCGGAATATCGTGGAGGGAGCGGTAGATCACCGCACGCTGGTTGTTCCAGGACCGGATGACCCCGCCGATCGCCCCCCAGAGCTGTTCGAAAGGATCTTCCGGGAAGCACTCACCGGACTCGTCCTCGACGATCTGCTTGAAGCGTACCGCCATCTCGGCAAAGGCATCGGCGGTAAGGTCGCGATCGAAATCCGCGCCGTGGTCTTCCTTGATCTCGTCGGCGGCCTCCTCGAACAGGAAACCGTCCACGTCGAGCACGACCTCGCCGTACATGTTGATGAAACGGCGGTAGCAATCGTAAGCAAAGCGGCGGTCATCGGATTTCCGGGCCAGCCCCTCGACCACGGCATCGTTGAGGCCGAGATTGAGTACCGTATCCATCATCCCGGGCATCGATGCAGCACCGCCGGAGCGCACGGAGACGAGCAGCGGGTTTTCCGGATCGCCAAACCGGGCGCCCCGTGCTTTTTCCAGCTGCGCGAGCCCTTCCCGGACCGACGCGTCCAGCGTGTCCGGGAAAGTGCCGTCATGGCTGTGATAATAACCGCAGACATCGGTGGTGATGGTAAAACCGGGCGGCACGGGCAGCCCGATAGCACTCATCTCGGCGAGATTGGCGCCCTTGGAGCCAAGCAGATCTTCCATACCGGCGGAGCCTTCTGCCGCTCCCCCGCCGAATGTGTAGATCCACTTCTCCATCGCGCCGCCGTCAGGCCTCTATCTTCGAGAAATCCGCGATCCTGTGCGCAGCCGACCCAACCCGCGCCAACAGCGCGAGGCGGTTCCGGCGCACCGCCGGATCATCGACATTGACCGTCACCTTGTCGAAGAAGGCATCGACCGGTCCGCGCAGCCCTGCAAGAGCCGCCATGGCCGCTTCGAAATCCTCACCGGCAAGCGCCTTGTCGGCTCCATCTTCGGCCACAATCAGGGCTTGTGAAAGCGCCTTCTCCTCGTCCTGCGCAAGCAGAGCGTCGTCGGTGGCGCCGTCATGGGTCGCACCGTCCTTCTTTTCCTCCGCCCGCACAATGTTGCCCGCCCGGCGAACGCCCGCCAGAAGGTTGGCGCCGTCATCGGTGGAAAGCACGGACTGCAATGCCGTCACACGAGCAAGCAGGCGGACCAGATCGTCCTCGCCGCCAAGCGCGAAAACTGCGGACACCAGATCGTGCCGCACACCGCCTTCGCGCAAATGAACCTTCAGGCGGTCGGCAAAGAAATCGAGAAGACCGTCCGGTGCACCAAGCCCCGGATAGAGCCCGGCAGCCTTCGTAAAAGCATCGCCCAGCGGCAGCCGCAGCTTGTTCTCGACGATCAGACGGATGACCCCGAGCGCTGCACGGCGCAGGGCGAACGGATCCTTGGAGCCGGTTGGTTTTTCATCGATGGCAAAGAACCCGGCAAGCGTATCCAGCTTGTCCGCGAGCGCGACAGCGATGCTCTCAGGCGCAGTCGGGCACCGGTCGTTCGGGCCCTGCGGCGCGTAGTGATCGGCGATGGCATCGGCCACTTCCGGTGCCTCGCCGTCATGCAATGCGTAATAGCGGCCCATGATGCCCTGCAGCTCCGGAAACTCGCCAACCATCTCGGTGACAAGGTCCGCCTTGCAGAGCGTCGCCGCGCGCTTCGCCTTGCCGGCATCGGCACCCGGCACATACGCCGCGAGCCATTCCGCCAGCGCTTCCAGCCGCCCGGCCTTGTCGGCGACAGTGCCAAGCTTCTGGTAGAACAGGATGTCGGACAACTTGCCTGTCCGGCTTTCCAGCTTCACCGCCCGGTCCTGATCCCAGAAGAATTTTGCGTCCGACAAGCGGGCGCGCAGAACCTTCTCGTTCCCGGCCCGGATGGTCGCATCCCGTTCCGGGTCCGCCGCCATGTTGGAAACGGTAATGAAGCGGCTGGCCAGCGTGCCGTCGGCATGCTCGGCGGAGAAATATTTCTGGTGGCTGCGCATGGAAGTCACCAGCGCTTCCGCCGGTACGTCCATGAAGGCATCGTCGATCCAGCCCATGATCGGCACCGGCCATTCGACCAGCCCGCAAACCTCTTCCAGCAGACCCTGATCCGGCTTCACCGTCAGACCTTCGGCCTTGGCGAGCGCGGCTGCGCCTTCCTCGATGATGCGCTTGCGCTCTTCCCGGTCGATAATGACGAAAGCCGCACGCAGCTTCGCCTGATAGTCCGCGAAGTCGCTGACCACAACGGCATCAGGCGCCAGGAAGCGATGGCCGCGCGTCTGGTTCGTGAAAGTCAGCGCGCCGCCGCCGAGATCGACAGCGCCATCCAGCGTCTCACCGCCGAACACCGCCAGCACGCCATGCATCGGGCGCACCCAGCGGAAGGCATGACGGCCCCAGCGCATGCTTTTCGGCCAGGCCAGTTCCTTCACCGCCTCGGCAAGAATGCCCGGCAGCACGGCACGGGTTTCCGCGCCCTTGGTTTCGACCACGGCATAGAGGAACGTCCCTTTCGGGGTTTCCCGCTTCTCGCACTGGTCCAGCGTCAGGCCGACGGACCCGAGGAAACCCGCCAGGGCTTTCTCCGGCGCATCGGCTTTCGGGCCACGGCGTTCCTCACTGGTGTCCGGCTGCTTGTCCGGCAGACCGTCGATCACGGCGATCAGGCGGCGTGGCGTGACATGCGCGGTGGCGGAGCTGTATTCCAGACCGGCTTTCTTCAGCTTCTGGGTCAGCAGGGAGAGCAGGTCGTCCGCCGCCTTCTTCTGCATCCGGGCCGGAATTTCCTCACTGAAGAGTTCGACGAGCAACTCAGACATTGGCCGCCTCCGTGCTCTCGGCCTTACCGGCCTCGACCCACCGCTCGCAACAGCGCTTTGCCAGCGCCCGGACCCGGCCGATATAGGCCTGCCGTTCGGTCACGCTGATCACCCCGCGCGCATCCAGAAGGTTGAAGGTATGGCTGGCCTTCATGCACTGATCATATGCCGGCAGCGGCAACGGCCGCTCGTCAGCTAGAATGCGCTCGCACTCGGCTTCGGCGTCCTTGAAGTGCTGGAACAGGGCATCCGTTCCGGCGATCTCGAAGTTCCAGGTGGAGAATTCACGCTCGGCCTGCTGGAAGATATCGGCGTAGGTCTTGCCGCCCTCTTCCTTCGGCACGCCGTCCCAGTCGAGCTCGAAGATCGAATCGACGCCTTGGATATAGGTCGCAATGCGCTCCAGCCCGTAGGTCAGCTCCAGCGGAACCGGATCGCAATCGATGCCGCCGACCTGCTGGAAGTAGGTGTACTGGGAGATTTCCATACCGTCGCACCAGATCTCCCAGCCAAGCCCCCAGGCGCCCAGCGTCGGGCTTTCCCAGTCATCCTCGACGAAACGGATATCGTGCTTCATCGGATCGAGGCCGATGGCTTTCAGGGAGCCGAGATAAAGCTCCTGGCTGTCCGCCGGAGACGGTTTGATCAGCGCCTGGAACTGGTAATAATGCTGGAGGCGGTTCGGGTTCTCGCCATAGCGGCCATCTGTCGGACGGCGCGAGGGCTGCACATAAGCCGCCTTCCAGATATCGTCCGGACCGAGCGAACGCAGGGTCGTCGCCGGGTGGAACGTACCCGCGCCGACTTCCATGTCATAAGGCTGCAGGATCACGCATCCCTTGCTCGCCCAATAGCTCTGCAAGGTGAGAATGAGAGACTGAAAATCCGTCCGCGGCGCGGATTCGGCCGAACTCGACATCGGGTATGGCTCGCTTGCTCGAAAGTTTTGCAGTGCGGCAACGTAATGGAACCGTCATGGCCCGGGCAAGCGGGAGTTTTGCAGATTTAGTAGATGGGACCGGAAGCGATAGGATTAGATGTCGGCAATCTGTTCCTCGAGCCATCTCCTTGCGTCTGCTGCATCATCGAAACGCTCCCAGCGCAAACCGACCGAATCGTAGAATTTGCGGATCTGTTCGATGATGAATTCCCGGAACTCCGTGGAGTGCACAACGAACGCCGCAGCGCAAAGCCCGCGTTCCATATGTCCTATTATCAGCTCATTGCATCGCGCCGTTGCGTCATTCGTCATGATGGCGTGATCCCCGAGCTCAACCAGAATGCCGCAAGGACGCTCACCATTCCCGTCCAGAAATCGGTCGACTTCGGCACCGATCTGATCGATCTGCTCGATATTAGTCGCACCCGCGACCCGCATATGCATGATTCCTGCGCCGCACCTGATGGAAAAGTCACCATGTGGCTCGAATTATGTCACTGTTCCGCTCCTCTTGCTGGAACGAACCGGGCCCCTTCGGAACATTCAATCGAATTGGTTGATCGAAGATGAATCACATGCATTTTCTGGATCTTGCCGATCGAATAGCCGCCGAGTGCGGCCTACCAGACGACGAGCGAGCACAGGGTCGTCGCCGGGCGGAACGTACCCGCGCCGATTTCCATATCGTAAGGCTGCAGGATCACGCATCCCTTGCTCGCCCAATAGCTCTGCAAGGTAAGAATGAGGGACTGGAAATCGATTCGCGGAACCGCTTCACCGAATATCGACATAGCAGTTCGCTCGCATTTTTAGGATTTCGCGGTGCAGCAAAGTAATGGAAGCTCCGCCACCACGGCAAGCGGTGAGTGCGCAGATCCCTGCAAAGACAAAAAAATGACCGGAACAAGCGGTGTCCGGAAACCGACCAAGAGCGCCCGCATTGCGCTGCCTCATGTCGTAAAATTGAGGTCACGGGTTCCGAAACCCCTGAAAACCAATATGTTTCCCCCAGCGGATTCGTCAGGGCTTCCTAATAACAAGGTTCTTGGGCATCCCCAATAATCGGGCGGTACGCCGAGACTCGTCCCACATAGTGTCTTTTTCGATCGAAGCTGAAATTTTCATTTTATCACAAATATCAATCAGAAATTTCCCAGGATAATAGAAATTATGAACTCCTTGAAACACAATATCGTCACCGGCATCCGTAAATGACGCAATAAAAACGCCACCTTTTCGCAACAATGAATGAACATATCGGATTATTTTCATCATGACTTCAGGCGGACAATGCGTGAATACGGAAAGCGCCACCGCAATATCAAATGAATTCTCCGGTAATCTTGGGAAAACACCATTTTTTATATGATACAAATTTGGTTTTTTTTCAGCCAGCCGGGGTAGATTGACACGCTGGGCTCCTATCTCGATCGCTGCCTCGGAGATATCCATGCCGACGTAGCATGATTCGTTGAGGTACTTGATGACATGCTGACCAGACGCGACTGTTGCGCACCCGTAATCGAGATATCTATGTTCCGGCTTCAGGCCAAAATCTTTCTTCAAAAAACCGAGTTCAGGAGAGCGATCCGCGCCATCGAACAACCTAGGTTGTCCCTTGAGAATGGCGCTCTGACGCACGTCATAAAACTGCTCCCATCCCGCGAAATCTGATGCCACCATGTTGTCAAAGAGCTGTTGCTCGCCCCCGACTAGACTGAGGCCCGGGTATTTAAACGCCTGACGATCTTCAACATGCACAATTTTGTAAGTCACGAGTTCTTCCCATTCGGGGTTAGCTGGGTAATTAGACCGAGATAAAGGCCACTATTTCAGATACCTATGAAACAGATGACGGAAACGCGCCTCGTCCAAGGGCGAGCCCGGCTTGAGTTCGTCAGGCAAATCTTCAAAAGCAATTCTGTCCGGCTGGTCCAGCGTGGACAGATCAAGGCACCACTGAATCGTCAACATCAACCGATGCCCCGTTCCCAGCTTTGTCGCCCGGTGAAGCCCCCGGGTATCTTCAAGGATGACTGTGCCGGCAGGTCCCCCGAAAAAAACGGCCCTGTCCGGAAAGACCTTTTCCACAGCCCAGTCATCCCACCGCTGGATGTTCACCAGTGCTTTCTTTTGTGCCTCGGTGAAAACTCCGGATTTGTTTGCGGCCTCAGAGATTCCCTCGGCTGTCTGGCTTCCGGGGACAAATCCGTGCGGACCGTTGTCGTTCCCTACATCCGAGAGGTAGACGAACATCTTCATGAACGCGATGGAATCCTTGTCCGAATGCCAATCCCCTGAAGCAACGTCTTCACCATTTCCCGCAATGTTCAATGTGAACTCGAAGCCGCCGACATATGGCAACGCACCGAGATATTGCTCCACAACCCCCAAAAACCCGGGATTGGTCGCGAGCTTGGCCACCGCAGGATAGGCTAGGATATTGGCTGCGCCTGCTTTGTTCGCATAAGTCGTCGAATAGGACGTCCAGCCGGGATTGGTCAGTACTTCGTTCAGGTCCATGATAGAGTCTGGATCCTTCGCAGCGCCAAATGGCGCACTCTCCGCGGAATGCCTCAGAGCGTCCGTCACCGGCTTGGGAAGTGCTGCTTTCGCGAAGCCATTGCTTCTGAGAGATTGCAGAAGCGCTTCTCCTGATTGTGAAGAGGATATTTCGGCGCGTGACAGGTTCCGGGTATACCAGCGGGTGTGCTGAGCCAGTATCTTCGATAGCTCCTGCTTCAGGTAACGGTCGTTTGAGCGCTGAAGATGAGTCAAAAGCCCGGCATGCCATTCCGGGATCGTCTCATCCGGAAAGATCGCCCGCTCGCCAGCATATATTCGCTTCAATACGATATCATCGCTTGGATCTTGCTGATTTTTCTGCTTCTCATTCATCGAAATAAACCTTCTGCGCTCCGCTGCAGGCAAGTTCCAAGCGCGGAGCATCGATTAACTACTTCGGAATACTAGAAGGGTCCGCTGCGCGCATAAAGCAAAGAAGCACCTCCCTAGTCCGAGATAAACCCCAGCCCGTCACGAGCCGCCCAAGCCAGCTGGCGCCAGTCCCGGCCTGATCCCCACTGGCGGAGTCTCACCCAGCAACAGCGCTCTGAACCGGGACAGCTTGTTATTCTTGTCGAGCTAGTTTCTCACCCCTAAACCCAGCCTCTGCGATCCTAGCCTCAAGCCACGGTTTGGCCGCCTCGTAACTGTCGACCGTGCACCAGGGCACACCCGCTTTGTTGTACAAGCCGCCAATCTGTGCAGAGATAATGAGACGGTGATCTGAATTGACGAGATTGAGTGCGGACGCACACAGCCCCTTCTCAACACGCTCAGTAATGCTCCGCGCCAGCAGCGCTTCAGCCTCTGGAGTGAGAATTACATGCTGATCGTAGACCGAATACATAGCAAACGGGGCTCCTGCAAAAGCCTCGACCAGAGAGCCAACCTCCCGCACATATACTTCGATGGTTTCCCTGTTTACCGCGCCGGAAGCAACAAGTTTGATAATGTTTCCATCAATCTCGAGAGTATATTCACCATGACGCGCGAAGGCAGGCATAACAAAAGCTCCCGTCGTTTTCCATTACGATAGGTTCTGGACAGAAAACGGTTAAGAAACACCACCATTCTGAAGATCATCAACCATATGTCTTTTCGAGCATTTCCAGAGCCCGGATCATTGCGTCGCCTTCATCTTCCACTTCTTGCCATGGCACCCCGATCGCATCGAGAACGCGCGTTACCTGCGCCCGCACCAGCGTCTTGAACTCGGCCTCGCTATCAAAGAAAAAGGCGACTCCAGCCCACCCTCGGGCGACGCGGCCGACGGCACTGGTGATCCAGGCATCCTCGGCCTCGGGGGTCATCACCATGCCGCCATTGAAGTTGCAGATCATGACGTAAGGGCCGCCTTTGAAGCCCTCCACGATTTCGTTCGCGCGGTGATTGTGGAGGCGCAGCATCTCAAGATTGACGAAACCTGACGCGGCAACACGGATCACTCGGTCGTGTTCCGGATCCAGCCAGATTTCGTAATTCCCGTGAGGGGCATAATCGGGCACGTGCGTTACCCACTGACTTTTTCGATCCGATAGCGGGTATGGGCGTCATCAACGCTTTCCCAAGCCCGCTTCTGCCATTCGGCCTTGGCTTCCTCGTAGGATGTGAAAGGCCCCACCCGGTTCTCGGGAGAGCCATCCACCGTCTCGCTGAAATCCGTCGACTTGTAGGTTCCGCCGACAACCCAGAACTGCTCCGAGCCATCGTCCCAGATCCGGTAGCGGGTGTGGGCGTCGTCCACATGCTCCCAGGCCAGCTTTCCCCAAACGGATTTCGCCGTTTCATAGTCCGGGAAAGGACCGATCTTGGTCTCCGCGTCACCGCCCTTGATATGCGTGAAGGAGGTGTCCGTGTATTCGCCGCCAATTACCCAAAAGGCCATGACAAAACTCCGTGCCATATTTGTGAGTCTGGTATACCGCGACAGACCAGCGCTATCAATCGCAGTGCACCATACTCACGACGCTCGCCGCTGGTCGCGGCCCTGCCTCCCGGTTATATCTGACGACGCGTCTGCAAGACGCACAGAACCGACGGAGTGCTTTCATGCCCTTTTCTTCCCTGCGCGACTTCATGGCCCAGCTTGAGAGCAAGGGACGACTGGTCCGGGTCAGCGAGCCGATCTCGCCCGTCCTGGAAATGACGGAGATCCAGACCCGCCTGCTGGCTGAGGGTGGCCCGGCGGTGCTGTTCGAGAATGTCATCGGACCGGACGGGAAAAAGTACGACATGCCCGCGCTGGCCAATCTGTTCGGCACGGTGGAACGGGTCGCCTGGGGTATGGACCGGGAGCCGGACCAGCTCCGCGAGGTCGGCGAGACCCTGGCCTTCCTCCGCCAGCCGGAACCGCCAGGCGGATGGCGAGAGGCGCTGGACATGCTGCCGTTGCTGAAAACCGTGATGGCGATGAAGCCGCGCACGGTCGGCTACGGCCCCTGCCAGGACGTGATCATGGAAGGAGACGACATCGATCTCTCCTGCCTGCCGATCCAGAGCTGCTGGCCGGGTGAGCCCGCGCCACTGATCACCTGGCCGCTGGTGGTCACGAAAGGGCCTGGCCAGCGCAAGGAAGACGATTTCAATCTTGGCATCTACCGCATGCAGGTGCTGGGCAAGGACAAGACCCTGATGCGCTGGCTGAAGCATCGCGGCGGCGCCCAGCATTATCAGCGCTGGAAGAACGAGAAGCCGGAGCCGCTGCCCGCTGCCGTGGTGATCGGCGCCGACCCGGGCACGATCCTCGCCGCCGTGACGCCGGTGCCGGATACGCTCAGCGAGTACCAGTTCGCCGGATTACTGCGCGGCAAGAAAGTCGATCTGGTCGATTGCAAGACGGTGCCGCTGAAAGTGCCTGCCGAAGCCGAAATCGTCATCGAAGGCTATGTCTCGCTCGAAGAGTATGGCGACGAGGGTCCCTATGGCGACCACACCGGCTACTATAATTCGGTCGAGCAATTCCCGGTCTTCAACGTCTCCGCCATTACCATGCGGCGCGACCCGATTTACCTGACCACCTTCACCGGCCGCCCACCGGACGAGCCGTCGGTGCTCGGCGAGGGATTGAACGAGGTCTTCATCCCGCTGATCCAGCAGCAATTCCCCGAGATCGTGGATTTCTGGCTGCCGCCGGAAGGCTGCTCCTACCGGATCGCGGTCATCTCCATGAAGAAGGCTTATCCGGGCCATGCCAAGCGGGTGATGATGGGCGCCTGGTCCTATCTCAGGCAGTTCATGTACACGAAATGGCTGATCATCGTGGACGACGACATCAACGCCCGCGACTGGAAGGATGTCATGTGGGCGATATCGACCCGGATGGACCCGGTCCGGGACGTGACGATGATCGAGAACACGCCGATCGACTATCTCGATTTCGCCAGCCCGGAATCCGGTCTCGGCGGCAAGATCGGTCTCGACGCCACCAACAAATGGCCACCCGAGACCAAGCGGGAATGGGGCGAGGAAATCCGGATGGACCAGGACATCATCGATCTGGTCGACCGGAAATGGTCCTCGCTCGGACTGCCGGGCAGCGGCAAACCGATCTGGAAATAGTCCGGCGCTCTACTTCGCCGGGTAGTCCCGCTCGATCCGCGCATTGTCCCAGGCGTCCAGCGCCGCGTCGACTTCAAGCATGGCGTTCAGGAAGCCGGTGCGGCAGGCGGCGATATCGTCTGTCTGGTGCCCTTCCTCCGCCTGCTCGACCCAGCAGTCGAACTGGGCCTGGGCACGGGCAGAGGCATGCGGCGCCAAAATCCGGGAATCCCGGTCAAAGGCCGAAATCAATCGGTCCCGGGACGATTGCAGTGCCGGACGCTGAGCCTCGCCGAGTTTCCAGTCGGCAAGATCTTCGGGCGGCACGGTTTCGCCCCGGGCGGATGCGAGGGTCTTTTCCGCGAAATGCTCGGCATCGATCCAGTCCGCCATATCATCCGCCTCATAGAGCGCAAAGCGACGGTATTCGGCGGCTAGACTGCGCTCGAACCCGTCACGGGTATCGATCTGGTCACGGACAGCGTCAACGCCGTCATAGAGTTGGAACATCTGGGCGGCGGCCGCTTCGGCAGTGGCCGGGATCAGCATGACGGAGACGGCAAAAGCTGTGAGAATCCGTTTCATCGGTTCCTCCTTCTCAACAGTGGGGTGAGCATGGTTTAGCGGTCGGCTTTGACGGGAACAGGACGGGTTTCGCCACATTCGAACCGCAATCCTGAGCCGCCAAACCGCAATCCCGGACCGGCCCTCGGTTGCGTGCGCCGCCGATCCGCCCTATGTCTCAATCGGTTCTGTGACGGAGACGGAAAAGACATGTCAGATATCGGCGGACTAGACCTGCTGGACAGCCTGATCGCCAAGGCCCGAAAGGCCGGCGCCGAGACGGCGGACGCCATTTATCTTACCGGGCGCTCGCTTTCCGTCTCCCAGCGTTTGGGTAAACCGGAAGCGGTCGAACGCGCCGAAGGCAACGATATCGGTCTGCGCGTTCTGGTCGGGAAACAGCAGGCTTCGGTCTCCGGCTCCGATACAAGGCCCGACGCTCTCAACGAACTTGTCGAGCGGGCAGTTGCCATGGCCAAGGTTGCGCCGGAAGATCCTTTTGCCGGGATTGCCGACGCCAGCCAGATCGCCGGCACCAGCCCTGAAATAGAAATGTTCGATCCGTATGAGCCATCTGCCGAAGACCTTACAAATCTGGCGGCCGCCGCCGAAGAAGCCGGTCTCGCAGTCAAGGGCATTACCAATTCGGAAGGCGGGGACGCCGGCTGGAGCACCACCGAAGTTGCCTTCGCGGCAAGCAACGGATTTTCAGGTCAATATCAGCGCTCCAGCTTCTCCGTCTCCGCCGTCATGCTCGCAGGCGAAGGTCAGGGCATGGAGCGGGACTACGATTATACCGCCAAGGTCTTTTTCGCGGATCTTGAGGATGCCGCCGAGATCGGTCGCCGGGCAGGCGAACGGACGATCCGCCGTCTGAACCCGCAGCGCCCGTCGTCGCAGCGTGTTCCGGTGATCTTCGACCCGCGGGTCAGCCGCTCGCTGCTCGGACACCTCTCCTCCGCCATCAATGGCGTGTCGATCGCGCGGGGCACGAGTTTCCTGAAAGACAAGATGGGCGAGCAGATCTTCGCCGATAGCATCCGTATCGTCGACGACCCGCTGCGCGACAGGGGCTTCCGCTCCCGCCCGTTCGACGCCGAGGGTCTGCCGACCGAAAAGCAGATGATCGTGGAAGATGGTCGTCTCGCCTCCTGGATCCTCGATCTGTCGACGGCGCGGCAGCTCGGGCTGGAGAGCAATGGGCACGCCTCACGCGGCGTCGGCGGACCGCCGAGCCCGTCAGTCACGAACCTTTATCTGGAGCCGGGCGATACAAGCCCCGAGGACCTGATCAAATCGGTTGGCACCGGTCTCTACATCACCGACATGATGGGCTCCAGCGTCAGCACCGTGACCGGAGATTACAGCCGGGGCGCAGGCGGCTTCTGGATCGAGAACGGCGAGCTGGCCTATCCGGTATCCGAAATTACCGTTGCAGGGCACCTCACGGAAATCTTCCGGAACATGACGCCAGCAAACGATCTGACATTCAAATACGGCACCGACGCGCCGACCATTCGCGTCGATGGCCTAACCCTTGCCGGATCGAACGCATAGGCCTTTCGGTTTCTTTCACTAATTCGTGACTCGAAAACTCTGGCAATTACGATTGGGCCACCCCAGATCAGGCCCAATCGAGAAATTTCCTATGGAGTCCGAAGATGAGCTGCAAACGTAGCTTGCCGCGCCTGTTCCTTGTGCTTGTCGCTGTTGGACTGGCTGCTGCAGTGTCCCGCGACCCGACAGACGCGTCCGAAATGAATTTGATCGACCCGACAATCAGCGCACACCGGGGCCTCGCCATCGGCGGATACGATCCGGTTGCCTATTTCACAGACTATGCCGCCGTCCATGGGGACGAAACGTATGCCGTTGAATTCGACGGTATACGGTTTCTTTTCAAAAACGCCGACAATCGCCACCAGTTCCTGCAGGATCCCAATCGCTATATGCCTCAATTCGGTGGCCACAGCACCTTTGCCCTCGCCAAAGGCAAGCTGTATGGCGCAGACCCGACGGTCTTCGACATCATCGACGGCCGCCTTTATCTCAGCCGCAACGAACGGGTGCAGGAGCTCTGGCACCGAAACCCCGACGGCTATATCCGTCAGGCGGAAGAGAACTGGTCGGAGCTTAGCGGTGGCTAACCTCCGACTCGCCTAACAACCTCCTCTGGGCACCACCAGCTTGAGCGGTTGCGACGGCAGGGAAATACTGGCGGGGAGATTGGTCACGATATCCCCGTCCGCCTGCACAGGGTCGCCACTATAGGCTCCCTCCTCGGCCCAGATTGACACCGACCGGGTCTGGACGATCCGGTAGCCGGCCGTCGATGGAAGCCGGCCCATCATCATGTTCGCCGCATAGCGCACCGCGTTCCACCGCCCTGCCCGTTCGAACAGGCAGACATGCAGGATGTCCGCATCCAGCCTGGCGTCGGGCGCGCAGATGAATGTTCCACCATAATAATGGGCTTTCGCGACCACGACCGAGGCCGCCTTGTAGGTGTGGCCATTGATCGCCACCCGGTAATAATGCGGCTTGTAGGATGCCAGCTCTGACAAGGTGGTCAGCACGTAGGCGCCTTTGCCGAGCCGGGCTTTCACCCGTGTGTTCACATTGGCCACCACATCCGCATCGAGACCGACCCCGGCCATCAAGGTAAATCGGTGGCCGTTCACATCGCCTGTATGAGCATCGATGACCGGACCGCGCCAGATCGTATCGGCGATCGCCTCGGCCTTCACTTTCAGGCCAATCTCGGCGGCCAGCACGTTCGCCGTGCCGAGCGGCAGGATGGCCAGCGGCAAATCGCCACCGCTCATCCCGTTCACCACCTCGTTGATGGTTCCGTCCCCGCCAGCGGCCACCACCGCGTCCGGTGCATTTTCCGCTTTCATCAAACTGTGCTGCCGGGCGTGGCGGGCAAAGGCTTCGGCATCGCCCCGCGCTCCGGTCTCCAGAATCGTGACATCGACGCCATGCGCCTTCAGTCGCTCGATGACGGATGAGAAAAGCGGATAGCGCCGTTGTCCCGCCTTTGGATTGTAGATCACAACCACATGGTTCCGGCCATCTCCGGCATCGGACACCAGCGGATCGCTTCCCTTCACCCGGACCGAATCGCCGGTGATTTGATCCAAGTGAAACTCCCGCTCGCGGATTTTTCGCAGCAAAAAAGATGACAGTTTTATTAAGCGACCGCTGCTCTTGATAAATATAAATCGTTTTTTTGTTACGAATTCATGAAGTCATACAAAGTTCATTTTACAAAATATGGGGTGATTCATAATAGAGCGCACAACACACATTGGCCAAAAGCGGTTTTCATTCAAGATCCGGTAAGTTTTCAGAGACGGGATGACGGTAAATGAACAGCCAGAAGGGTATTGACCGTTACCGGGCAATCTGGATTTCCGACATTCATCTTGGGACCAAGGGGTGCCAGGCCGAATACCTTCTCGATTTTCTGAAACATACGGAATCCGATTATCTCTATCTGGTCGGCGATATCATCGATATCTGGCGCATGAAGCGCTCCTGGTCCTGGAAGCAGAGCCATAACGACGTGCTGCAGAAGCTGCTGCGCAAGGCGCGCAAAGGCACCAAGGTTATGTTCCTTCCGGGCAACCACGACGAAATGTTCCGCGGATTCCTCGGCGAGAATTTCGGGCAGATCGAGGTCCGGGACGAGCATATCCATGTCACCCGGGACGGCCGCCGCTTCCTGATCCTGCACGGCGACCAGTACGACGTGGTGGTGAAGTACAACAAGTGGCTCGCGCTGGTCGGTGACGGTGCCTACAACCTCGCCCTCACGCTCAATACCCATTTCAACCAGATCCGCCGCTTCCTCGGCTATCCCTACTGGTCGCTCTCCGCCTACCTGAAGAACAAGGCGAAGCGCGCGGTCGAGTTCATCGGCAATTTCGAACACGCACTGGCCGACGAGGCTTCGAAACGGGGCGTCGACGGCATTATCTGCGGCCACATCCACAAGGCCGAGATGAAGCAGATCGGTGACGTCACCTACTGCAACGACGGTGACTGGGTGGAAAGCTGCACGGCGCTTGTCGAGCATGCGGACGGCCGTATGGAAATCCTCAACTGGGCCGAGGTGAGACAACTCACCTTCGCCTGAGGCGGTAAGCCCCATGAAAATCCTTCTCGTTTCCGACGCCTGGTTCCCTCAGGTAAACGGCGTTGTCCGAACCCTGAACACGGTGATCGGCGAGCTCAAGGCAATGGGCCACGAGGTCGACACCATCACGCCGGACCAGTTCACGACGATCCCGTGTCCGACCTACCCTGAAATCCGGCTTGCCTGCTGGCCCTTCTTCCGGGTCCCGGCAATGATCGAGGCGGCCCGCCCGGATGCCATCCATATCGCTACCGAGGGGCCGCTGGGCATGACGGCGCGGCGCTATTGCGTTCGCAACAAGCTGCCGTTCACCACCGCCTACCACACGAGGTTCCCGGAATATGTCGAGCCGCGCCTCGGCGTGCCCGTGTCCTGGACTTACAAGGTCATGCGCCATTTTCACGGCAGATCCGCCGGCGTCATGGTCGCCACCAAATCCATCCGCGCCGATCTTGAGGCACGCGGCTTTGACAACATCAAGGACTGGAGCCGGGGCGTCGACACGGAGTTGTTCCGTCCCCAGGCCAAGGACGCCATCGACGCACCGAAGCCGGTTTTCATGTTCGTCGGCCGGGTAGCAGTGGAAAAGAATCTTCCGGCCTTCCTTGAGCTGGACCTGCCCGGCAGCAAGGTGGTCGTCGGCGACGGCCCTGACATGAACATGCTGAAAAAGCGCTTTCCGGACACCATCTTCGTTGGCGCCAAGAAGGGTGAGGAGCTGGCCCGGCATTACGCGGCGGCCGATGTCTTCGTCTTCCCAAGCCGGACCGATACATTCGGCCTCGTGATGCTGGAAGCCCTCGCGTCGGGCGTGCCGGTTGCAGCTTTCCCGGTTCCCGGCCCGCTGGATGTCATCGCGTCGGAGAAGGTTGGCGTGCTGTCGGAGGACCTTGGCGCGGCGGCCAAGGCGGCACTTGCACTGTCTCCGGAAGACTGCCGGAATTATGCCCTCGGCTACAGCTGGCGGGCCTGCGCGGAGCAGTTCTTCAGCAATCTGGCCCCCTTCGATTCCGACGCCGCTTTCGGCCGTTTCGGAGCACGATCCGTCAAAGTCGCCTGACGCTTTACGCTAATAAGAACTTGGCCCGGCAACGGTGCCCTAGTATGCATTCCCGTTATCGTGAAAAGCGGCCGATTCGGCCCCAAAGCTCGAACGGAAAGCATGCTGAAACGTCTGTTGCGCACGGATACCGGCCGCGAGGTCGCAAGCCGCCTGTTGGCCACCTTGCTTCGGGGCCTCGCGCGCACCATCCGTTGGCAGATCATCAATCCAGACATCGCGGACACCGTCTTCCGGAGTGAGCAGCCGATGATCGGCGCCTTCTGGCATAATCGCATCATGCTGATGACGGAGATCTGGAACAGCGACCGGCCGTTCGCCATGCTGCAGTCGAAACACCCGGACGGCCGCCTGATCGCCCGGACCATCGAGCATCTCGGCATCGAGGACATCGTTGGCTCGGCCGGCAAGGGAAAGGGTGGAGCCCAGGCCTTGCGCAGCATGCTGCGGGCATTGAAAAGCGGCACCAGTGTCGGTGTCACACCCGACGGGCCGCGCGGGCCGCGCATGAGGGCCTCCGGCGGAGTCATCGCACTTGCCCGGATGAGTGGCGCGCCGATCTACCCAGTAACCTGGAACGTCTCCCGCCGCCGGGTACTGCGGAGCTGGGACAGGTTCATCCTCGCCCTGCCTTTCAGCCGCGGTGTCTATATCTGGGGTGAGCCCATCCATGTGCCCCGGGATGCGAACGAAGCGCAGATGGAAGCCCTGCGTCTCGAACTTGAAGAGCGTCTGAACCAGCTCTGCGCCCAAGCGGACGCCGCCCTCGGAACAGACCCGATCGCGCCCGCCGATCCGGCGCCGGAAGCCTCATGATCTTCCGCCTCTATAGTGTCGCCATGCGCCTCGCCAGCCCACTACTTGACCGGCTGCTGGAAAAACGCCTCGCGCGCGGCAAGGAAGACCCCGAGCGTATCGGCGAGCGCCGGGGCGAGACCACGCGCCCGCGCCCGGCTGGCCGGGTCTTCTGGGTACACGGTGCCAGTGTTGGCGAATGCCAGACGGCACTGGCCCTGATAGACTGCTTGCTGACCCGCGACCCGGAGCTGCAGGTGCTGCTGACCAGCGGCACACGGACCTCCGCCGACCTGATGGCCGGGCGCCTGCCGGAACGGGCAATTCACCAGTTCGTACCGGTCGATCAGCCGCGCTGGATTGCGCGCTTTCTCGATCACTGGGCCCCATCCGCCGCCATATTCGTTGAGTCCGATCTCTGGCCAAATCTTGTCCTTGAGACCCGGGCGCGCGATATCCCCCTGATCCTCGCCAACGCCCGCATGTCGGAGAGCTCCTTCGCGCGTTGGCGGCGTCTGGGTTTTCTGACCGGGCGCCTGTTTGAGGATTTCGCCCTGATCCTGGCCAGCAACGAAGCCCAGAAGAAGGGATTCGAAAGCCTGACCCACGCTCCGGTCGCCTGTATCGGGAACCTGAAGCGTGCGGCCGGCCCGCTTGCGGTCGATGAGGTAAAACTGGTGGAACTGAAACACGCCACCGGGACCCGGCCGGTCTTCCTTGCCGCCAGTACCCATGACGGCGAGGAGGCTGCAATACTGACAGCTCACCGCCATGCCGCGGACAGGATTCCCGACCTCTTGACTGTGATCGCACCGCGCCACCCGAACCGGGGCCCCGCAATCAAGCGTATGGCGGCGGATATAGGCCTCACCGCGGCCCGGCGGTCGACGGGCGCTCTGCCCGATGCGGCAACCGAGATTTATGTCGCGGACACGATGGGCGAGATGGGTACCCTGTTCTCGCTCGCCGATACGGTCTTCGTTGCCGGATCATTCGTGCCCGTGGGCGGACACAACCCGTTGGAACCCGCCCATTTCGGAAAACCGGTCCTGTTCGGCCCGCTGATGGCAAAGAATGCCGATATTGCCGCCGACATGATAGCAGCAGGGGTTGCGGAAGAGGTTGCGGACGGCATTGTACTCGGCGACCGGATAGTCGCGCTGACGGACGACAGCACGAAGCGCAGCGCCATGACCGGCGCGGCACTGGCCTTTGCCCGCGGCCAGTCAAGGATCGCGGAAGACATGGCCAAACGCGTCATGGACATTGTCAACCGGCATGGTGTCCCCGGTGCAGGCCGCGGCGGGCTGTCATCGTGAAAGCGCCTGCATTCTGGCAGCGCGCGGGCCTGCTTCCGGCGCTTCTGACACCTGCCTCCTGGCTCTACCGGGCCGGAGCATGTCTTCGTGCCGCGACGACAAGCCCATACCATGCCTCCGTTCCCGTGCTCTGCGTGGGCAACCTCATTGCAGGCGGAGCAGGGAAAACGCCTGTTGCGCTGGCGCTCGGTCGGGCCTTGGTCCGGCGTGGCCTGAAAGTCGCCTTTCTCAGCCGGGGCTATGGCGGGAAAGAGACCGGGCCGTTGCAGGTTCTGCCGGACAGGCACAGTGCCAGCGATGTCGGCGACGAGCCGTTACTGCTGGCCGAAGCGGCGCCGACCTGGATCGCCCGCGACCGGGCGGCAGGCGCCCGGGTGGCAGCGGATGCCGGCGCCGACATCATCCTGCTCGATGACGGCTTCCAGAACCCGGCCCTCGCCAAGACCATGTCCGTGCTGGTGGTGGATGGCGGCTACGGCTTTGGAAACGGTCATGTCATTCCGTCCGGGCCGTTGCGTGAACCGGTATCGCATGGGCTGGCCCGGGCCGATGCCGTCATGCTGCTGGGAGACGATCCCGGCGGTCTGGAAGACGCGCTCAGTGAAACGCTCCCGGTTTTTCGCGGTCATCTGACCCCAACCCGCGCGAGCGCGGGCTTGCGGGGTGAAAAGGCCATCGCTATTGCCGGGATCGGACGTCCGGAGAAGTTTTTCGACACGTTGCGGACGCTCGGTGTCGAGCTGATCGAAACCCGGTCCTTCGGCGATCACGAACCTTATCGGGGAGAAGATCTGATCGACCTGATCGCCAGAGCCGAGCAGGAAGACGCCCTGCTGCTGACCACATCCAAGGATCATGTCCGGTTGCCGGAAGAGCTGCGGCTTTTGATCCGTCGGGTCGATGTGGAGCTTGTTTGGGAAAACCCGACCGGCATCGAGACCTTGCTGGACAGGATCGCCGCACCCGGCGGCTAGTTCTTCGGCGCCTAGTTTTTCGGGGGCAGTGGCGGCACCAGGACAGCCGCGTCGACACGAACATCGAACCAGTTGATCCGCCAGTCCAGATGCGGCCCGGTCGCCCGGCCGGTCGCTCCGATAGTGCCGATTTGCGCACCACGCTTCACTTCCCCGCCGACTTTCGCCGTCACCGTCTGCATATGCAGGAAGGCCGAGCTGAGCCCGTGCCCGTGATCGATGATCACCGTGCCGCCGGTATAATAGAGATCCTTCTCCGCCAGCCGGACGATCCCTCCCGCAGGCGCGATCACCGGAGAGCCAACAGGCCCGGCGACATCGACGCCAAAATGCGGCCGTTTCGGAACGCCGTTCAGGACCCGCTGGCTGCCATAGACTCCGGAAATCCGGCCTTTCGCGGGCCAAATGAAACCTTCGGCGAAATAGGGACGGTCGGTGTCGATTTTCCGAACCTTGCCGATCTTCGCATTCTCCCGACGGATACGGGCAAGCACTTCCGGCTTCGGCTCGACATATTTCTGTGGCAACCCGTCAATCCGCTGGATGTTGTAGGACCGCTTGGCGATCTTCAGAGCTTTCCGCTCCTCCGTCCCGTCAGCCCCCTTGGCGACCAGCACGGCATCCGGCTCCGCATCACGGCCGAAGCCGAGCACGAATACCCCGTTCGCGCTGACCCGCACGGGACGGCCGTCGAGGGTCAGTTTAACGTCCGGGTCGGTGCGACCCATGATGATCCCGCCCTGGGTGAAGGCGCCATTCATCTCCAGCGTCACGGCATCTGCCGGACGGGCCAGCAGAGTGAGGACGGCAACAAGCAGAAGGCGGATCACAGCAGACTCCCCTGAGCCGGGTCGGGTTTCTTCGGTTTCGGCTTGGGCGCGGGTTTCGGCTCGACCGGACTTTCCGCCACCTTATTCCCACTGCCCGTAACCGAAGCAGATACTCCCCCGATCACCGCATCGCGCGCGCCGTCGCCGAAATGGATGGAAACCCCATCACCTTCCGATAGCGCCTCGGCGCGCGTGACCGGCGCGCCATCTGCATCCCGGACCAACGCGAACCCGCGCTTCAGGGTCTGCTCGTAGGAATTGCTTTCCAGCAGGCGGCCCGCCGCATCCAGCCGTTTTCCCTGCAGGTCAACAACCCGCGCAAAGGCCTGTTCAAACTGGCTTCCGAGCCGGCCAAGATCACGATCAGCACGCGCCGTCCGCTCGGCGATGGGCTCAAGCCGCAAGCGTCCGGCGACCGCACCGAGCTTGCTGACCGCGACCTCTCCAACCCTGCGAATCGAGGATGCCCAGCGCTGTTCCGCTACCTTGAAGCGGCTTTCCATACGGTTGAGTTCGGCCTGCGGGTCCGGGATTTTCGAGGCCAGATCGCGCATCCGGTCATTCGCCCGGGAAAGCCTGCGTTCCGCCGCCGCACCCGCGGCCTGCCAACGATAATCGACGGTCTGCGCCTTCGTCTCGATGATCGAGCGTGGATCGCCGAGCCCGCGCGCAAGGCCGGTAAGTCGGGTTTCCGATTCGGCGAATTTACGGCGCAGCCCGTTGAACAGCCGCGCCTCGTCCTGCATCAGCGTCGCCAGCAAATCGGCCCGTACCGGTACTGCCATCTCGGCAGCTGCCGTCGGGGTTGGCGCCCGGCGGTCGGAGGCGAAATCGATCAGAGTGGTGTCTGTCTCATGCCCGACGGCGGAGATCAGCGGGATCTCGCTCGCAGCGGCGGCGCGGACCACAATTTCCTCGTTGAAGGCCCAGAGATCCTCGAGGCTGCCGCCGCCACGGGCGACGATCAGCAAGTCCGGGCGCGGCACGGCACCGTCCGGCGCCATCCGGTTGAAGCCCTCGATTGCGGCCGCGACCTGATCCTTTGCCGTCTCACCCTGCACCAGCACCGGCCAGACCAGCACATGGCTCGGGAACCGGTCGGACAGCCTGTGCAGGATATCCCGGATTACCGCGCCGGTCGGCGAGGTAACCACACCGATAACCTTCGGCAGAAACGGCAGCGGGCGCTTGCGGGCGGCATCGAACAGGCCTTCGGCGGCCAGCTTCTTGCGCCGGTCTTCCAGCAGCTTCAGCAGCGCACCTTCGCCCGCCAGCTCCATCTGCTCGATCACCATCTGGTACTTCGAACGACCGGGGAAGGTGGTGAGCTTGCCGGTGCAGATCACCTCCATGCCTTCTTCCGGCTGGATCGAAAGCCGCTGCGCCGCGCCGCGCCAGCAGATCGCGTCGAGCACCGACTTCTCGTCCTTCAGGGTGAGATAAAGGTGGCCCGATCCCGCCCGTGTCGGCCGGGAAACCTCCCCCCGGACACGGACATGTTCGAACGCCCCCTCGACGGTCCGTTTGACCTGATGGGAGATCTCGCTGACGGAGAATTCGGGAATATTGCCGAGCGGCGGCGCGCTGTCGTCTTGCATGAGGAGAATTTATGCTACAAGGCCGCCGAGTGAAAGCATGGGAACAGAAAAATGAAGATATTGGTCGTCGGATCGGGTGCGCGGGAACATGCCTTGTGCTGGGCCATTTCGGCCTCTCCCCTTTGCGATCACCTTTATTGCGCGCCGGGTAATGCCGGGATCGCCAATGTCGCCGAATGCATCGCGGTAAAGGCCGAGGATGTCGACGGGGTTGTTGCCTTCGCCAAGGAAAACGCCATCGACTTCGTCGTGGTGGGCCCGGAAGCGCCACTGGTGGCCGGTCTGGTCGACAAGCTGGACGAAGCCGGGATCAAGGCCTTCGGGCCGAGCGCCGCCGCGGCCCAGCTCGAAGGCTCCAAGGCTTTCACCAAAGGCATCTGCGACCGGCACAATATCCCGACGGCCGCCTATGCCCGCTTCACCGATCTGGAAGCCGCGAAGGGCTACGTCACGAAAATGGGCGCCCCCATTGTCGTCAAGGCGGACGGGCTTGCCGCCGGCAAGGGCGTGACCGTCGCCCAGACCGTCAACGACGCGATCTCCGCGCTTGAAGACGCCCTGTCTGGCGGTGCTTTCGGTGCCGCCGGCGAAGAGGTCGTGATCGAGGAGTGCCTGATCGGCGAGGAAGCCAGCTTCTTCGCGCTCTGCGACGGCAAGACCGCGCTGCCGCTGGCCACCGCCCAGGACCACAAAGCTGTCGGCGATGGCGATACCGGCCCGAACACGGGCGGCATGGGCGCCTACTCACCGGCCCCGGTGATGGACCACGCCATGGTCCAGCGGGTGATGAAAGAGATCGTTCAGCCGACAGTCGACGGCATGGCGGCCGAGGGCATGCCGTTCAAGGGCGTGCTGTTCGCCGGTCTGATGATCACCAAGGACGGCCCCAAGCTGATCGAACACAATGTCCGCTTCGGCGATCCCGAATGCGAAGCGCTGATGATGCGGTTGATGAGCGACATCCTGCCAGCGCTGATCGCCTCCGCGGACGGCCAGCTCGACCAGATTACCCTGCGCTGGCGCCCGGAGAGCGCGCTGTGCGTCGTGCTCGCCTCGAAGGGCTACCCCAATTCCTACGAGAAGGGCACGCTGATCGCCGAACTCGCGCCGGACAGCGACACCGTGACCACCTTCCATGCCGGCACCGCGCGCACGGACAAGGGCGTGTTGCTTGCGACGGGTGGACGGGTTCTTGTCGTGACCGCGCTGGGCGAGAGCGTTACCGCCGCCCAGACCCGGGCCTACGAGACGGTAAAAGCCATCAAATGGTCCAATGGTTTTCACCGAAATGATATCGGTTGGCGTGCCGTCGCACGAGAGTCTGCCAATTCAACTAAGTAAAATTTTCTATAAAACAAAATGAATTCTTAGACTTCATTCATTTAACATTCACACACAAAAGGATTTAAAAACGCTCGGAATGAAATAGAAAGCGCAGTAACATCCGCGCCTTAAGTTTCTAGGACGAGTTTTTGTGTTTGATATGAACTCAGCAGTTGCAGCGCCTGCCGCCGACGTGGAGACTGTTGAAACATTCCCCCCGTTGGAAGATGTCCTTAATGGGGTGAGCCACGCGTTCCAGCCAATCGTCCATCTCGACACCGGCCTCACTCACGGGTTCGAAGCATTGCTGCGCGGCACGGACACGCTTGGTTTTGAAAGCATTGCCCAGCTGTTCGATCGGGCTGCCGAAAATGGTGTTGTGGAACAACTTGAGTCACGATTGCTGACCAAGGCCCTGAGCGATTTCGCCAACCTTTCCTGCGCCGAAGGGCTGCATCTGTTTTTCAATGTAGATGCCCGCAGCCTACCCGAGCTCGGGCGTAACGTTCCGAAGACACTGAACACCATGACCGATCTCGGTCTCTCCAGCACACAGCTCTGCCTTGAAGTTTCCGAGAAGTCGGACATCTCGCAGGACAGCGCAGCCACCAAAGCCCTGCGCAAAGCCCGCGACAGCGGCATCCAGATTGCGTTGGACGATTTCGGCGAAGGCTATGCCCGGCTCCGCCTGCTGCATGAAGAACATGCCGAGTATGTGAAATTCGACCGCTACTTCATCAACAATGTCGCCCGCGACCCGAAGAAGAAACTGTTCGTTTCCAGTCTGATCGACATGTTCGAGGTGCTCGGCATCCAGACCATCGCCGAGGGAGTGGAAACGGACGAGGATCTCTCCAGCTGCCGGGAACTCGGATTCGATATGGTCCAGGGCTATCTCGTTGCCCGCCCGACGCTGGATCACGAGAGCCTCAGCCGGAGCTACGAAAGCCTGATCTCGGCCCGGCGGCGCGACAGACGCTCCCGGACATCGGACCAGCATCTTCTGCGCGAACAGATCGTCGATGTGCCGACCCTCAACATCGAAACACCGATGCAGGACGTTTTCGATGCCTTCCGCACAAATGAAAGTACCCGCCTGTTTCCCGTCCTCGATGCCAATCAGCGGCCACTTGGCATCGTGCGGGATGCGGATCTCAAGGCCTATGCCTTCTCGCCCTACGGCAAGGACCTGATCGTTAATCGCAGCTTCGGCAAGAGGCTCGGCGATTTCGTCCGCCCCTGCCCGGTTGCGGATATCCATACCCAGGCGGAACGCATCCTGCAGATCTACAGCCACAATGACGCCCTGAACGGCGTGATCATCGTCGAGAACGCACAATATGCGGGCTTCCTCGACAACTCATCGCTGCTGCGGGTGCTGAACGAGAAGAACCTGATCACAGCCCGCGAAATGAACCCGCTGACAAAGCTGCCCGGAAACACAGCCATCTCGGATTTCATCGCCGACGCGCTGACCGAGGACGACCAAACCCGGGCACTGCTGCATTTCGACTTCGATAATTTCAAGCCGTTCAACGACACCTACGGCTTCCGCCAAGGCGACCGTGCCCTGCTGCTCTTCGCGGAGACTTTGCGGCAGGTCTTCACCGGCCAGGAATTCTTTCTCGGGCATATCGGAGGCGATGATTTTTTCGTCGGTGCCTGCGGCCTGCAGCCGACCGAAATCAGCCAACTGGCCTATGAGGCCCGCAAGCAGTTCGCCATGGATGTGGAAAGCTTCTACGACAAGGAAGCCCGTGAGCGCGGCTCCATCGAAGCGCGTGGCCGGGACGGCCATCTCCGCTCCTACCCGCTCCTGACATGCAGCGCCGCCATGCTGGTGGTCGATCCCGGCGAGCATCAGTCGGATCTGGAAACCGTTCTGACGGCCTTTGCCGACCTGAAGAAACGGGCGAAGGAAGAAGGCGGCTTCGCCTTCCACCAAATTCAGTAGACCGGCTTGATCGAAAAAACCGACTCAGACTTTCCGTCAGAGGCTGCTCGGCGGCTTGCCATAGACTTTCTCGAACGCGACCTTCAGCTCCTCGGTCTCCTCTTCGGTCAGATCGACCATCTCGTCGACGAAGTCTTTCTGTTCCTTGAGGGAGCGTTCGCACATTGAATGGAAGATATCCATCATGACGCGAAAGGCACTGAAGCGCGGGTTTCCCACCGGGTCGGAACGGATTTCAAACACCGAGATAATGCCGCCCATCTTGCGGACCATATGATCCAGTTCGGCTGCTCTGCCCTTGTCAATTGTCACGGTGGCGTCCCCTTAAGCGAATGAAATAACCCATTAAAGATAAAGGCAGGGCATCATACCCGGCATATAAGATGCGGCAATCCCATTCCCGTTCACCCGGGAATACATGCTGCCGGCATCAGACCAGCTCCGCAGTCCAGACCACAACCTGATCCCGGCCGTTGTTCTTGGCCTCATAAAGCGCCCGGTCAGCGCGCTCCATGATATCCTTCAGGCTCCGTCTCGGCACGAGTTGCGCCACACCGAACGAAACGGTCACGCAGAGCGGATCGCCTTTATCAATCGGGATCGGTGTTTCGGAGATGGTCTTGCGGACCCGGTCGAGGACCCGGCGGGCATCCTCCGGGCCGGAATCCGGCAGACAGATCAGGAACTCCTCGCCTCCGAACCGATAAATCGAATCGTACGGCCTGAGCGTGTCCTCGATGATCCGTGTCACGCGGGCGAGTACCCGGTCTCCAGCCTGATGCCCATAGGTATCGTTGACCGATTTGAACCGGTCGATGTCGGCGATCGCGATTGAACAGGGGCGGCCGCTGCGCCGCATCCGCTGCTGCTCACGCATCAGCTCCCGCTCCATGGTCATGCGGGTGTTCATGCCGGTCAGCGGATCCAGGTCGGAAAGCGCTGCCCGAAAGGCCCGGGCCATACGGCCGGCCTGCTCGTTGAAACTGTCGATCTTGTGCAGCAGTGCGTCGTATTCCTCGGCCGGGATTCCGTCATCCTTCCAGCCCCGCACAGCGAGGATAGCCGCATGCGCGTAAAGCCCCTGATGCATGCCGACGAGCATGGCGAAGGCTGGCTGGGAGAAGATGTCATCATCCCGGTTGGTGGAGTACCAGCGGCCGAAGCGGCTCATCCGGTGCGCATCTTCCGTCACCACTTCCGGATCGGGGCGCAAGCGGCAAACCAGCGCCCGGTGAAAGAGCGCGAGCCATTGCCGCGTCTCTTCCATCGCCGCTTCGAGTTCGCGCACGATCTCCTCAAGCTGCGGACGGGACAGCGCTGAGTCCGGTGCCTGCTGTTGCGCGGAGTTATCCTGAGCCGAGATCGTATTTTTCCTTCGTTAAACCTTGCCGATCCCACATCCCGGTCAGAGCCTATCGGCTCTGCCACGCGCAACCAAGCTCAATGAGAGATATCCGCCTGCCGGGCAGGTCAGTCAGTCAGCTCCGGGCGGTTCTCATAAAGCTTCAGCGCTTCCGGGTTGGCCAGCGCCTCAACATTCTTCACCGGGCGGCCATGCACGACGTTGCGCACGGCCAGCTCGACGATCTTGCCGCTCTTGGTCCGGGGGATGTCGGCGACGGCGATGATCTTGGCCGGAACATGACGCGGAGACGCTCCCTTGCGGACCGTGTCCTTGATCTTCTTCGTCAGCGCATCATCCAAACTCACGCCTTCGGCCAGACGGATGAACAACACCACGCGGACATCGTCATCCCAGTCCTGTCCGATGACGAGACCCTCCAGCACCTCCGGCAGTTTCTCGACCTGGCGGTAGATCTCCGCCGTGCCGATCCGCACGCCACCGGGGTTCAGCACCGCGTCGGAGCGTCCGTAAATCACCATGCCCCCGCGCGGGGTCAGTTCCACATAGTCGCCGTGGCACCAGATATTGGCGTAGCTCTCGAAGTAGGCACTCCGGTACTTCGCGCCGTCCGGATCGTTCCAGAACATGATCGGCATGCAGGGGAACGGACGGGTACAGACCAGCTCACCCTTTTCGCCGACGACCGGATTGCCGTCATCGTTGAACACATTGACCGCGAGGCCGAGGCCGCGGGTCTGGATCTCGCCGCGCCAGACAGCGCCGACCGGATTGCCAAGCACGAAGCAGGACACGATGTCCGTGCCGCCTGAAATTGAGGAGAGCTGGATGTCCGACTTGATCGACCGGTAGACATAGTCGAAGCCTTCCGGCACCAGCGGCGAGCCGGTCGAGGTCATCGCCCGGACAGTCGAGAGATCGTGGGTGTCCTTCGGCTGCAGCCCGCCCTTGTTCAACGCGTCGATATATTTCGCCGAGGTGCCGAACAGCGTCATCTTCTCCGCGTCGGCATAGTCGAACAGGATGTTGCCGTCCGGATGGAACGGATTGCCGTCATAGAGCAGCAGCGTCGCCTCGGACGCGAGACCGCTGATCAGCCAGTTCCACATCATCCAACCGCAGGTGGTGAAGTAGAAGACACGGTCGTCCTTCTTCACGTCGCTGTGCAGCTGATGCTCTTTCAGATGCTGGATCAGCGTGCCGCCGATGCCATGCACGATACACTTCGGCACACCCGTGGTGCCGGAGGAAAACATGATGTAGAGCGGCTCGTTGAAGCCCATGCGGGTGAAGTCGATATCGCCCGCCTGATAGGCACCAGTGAAATCGGCATAGCTGACCGCGCCCTTGATATCGCCGATTGGCGGCTCGTCGCGGGTGTAAGGCACGATCACTGTCTTCTTCACGGTCGGCAGCTCGGCCAGAATGCCGGTTATCTTGTCCAGCGTGTCGAACGCCTTGCCACCGTAGTAATAGCCCTCGACGGCGATAAAGACCGTCGGCTCGATCTGACCGAACCGGTCCAGCACGCCGCGAATGCCGAAATCGGGGGAGCAGGAGGACCAGACGGCGCCGAGGCTTGCCGTCGCCAGCGTGGCGATGATGGTCTCCGGCATGTTCGGCATGAAAGCCGCGACCCGGTCTCCGGGGCCGACGCCCTCTGCTTTCAGGGCTTGGGCGAATTTGGAGACCTCGTCATAAAGCTCGGAAAAGCTGAGACGCCGCTTCACCTTGTCCTCGCCCCAGAACACCATTGCATCCGCATCGTCGCGCTGGCGCAGCAGGTTCTCGGCGAAGTTTATCTTCGCGTCGGGGAAGAAGGCCGCACCCGGCATCTTGTCGCCGTCGGCCAGAATCCGATCGCTGCCCTTGTCGCCGACGATGCCGGTGAAATCCCAGACTGCGTCCCAGAAACTTTCGAGCTCAGTCACCGACCAGTCGTAGAGACTGTCATAATCCGTCAGGCCGGCACCGCGCTCGCGATTCACGAAATCAATAAAACGGGTGATGTTCGCGTTTGCGATCCGCTCGGCACTCGGTTTCCAGAGCGGTGTGATTTCTGTCGTCATGTCTCTCGGCGTCCCCTGCTTGCCAGCGTCCCTGTTCTTCGCGCCATTCCCCGGTTGGCGTCTTATCTGTTGCTTCATCCTATAACGGTGGCTCGTGTCAGCGGCAATGCTGCAATGCGCAATCGGCGCTGGTGATCCCCTCTCCGGGCCGGGCTAGCTTCGGTGTCACACACTTTTCATGGACCCATGCCATGACGGCAACACAGGTACCGGACGACATTGAAATCAGGGCCGCCAATGCCGGAGAAGCCTCAGAAATCGCGCATTTTCACGTGAAGATCTGGCGTGAGACATACAGGGACATGGCTCCCGAAGAAGCCCTGCGCGTGCTGAACGAGGACCGCCGCCTACCCGGCTGGATCGAAACTCTCTCCTCGACCGACCTCCGGAAGAACACGCTGATCGCACTCGCGGATGGAAAGATTGTCGGCCTGGTCGGCTACGGACCGCCAACGACCTGGATCTTTGGCGACAGAGGAGAGATCAAGCATCTCTATGTCGATGGCAGCCAGCGCGGCCGGGGCCTTGGACGACGCCTGCTGCAGCAGGCGTTTCAACAGATGGGAGAGCTCGGCTTCAACGGGATCGGCCTGGCCGTGGTCCGCGAGAACATGACGGCACGGCGGTTCTACAAATGCCTCGGAGGCACCGAACATGCCGAATTTCAGGATCCCGGGCCGATCTGGAAGTCCAGCAATATCCTTGTCATATGGCCAGCGGGAACCGAAACAGGCTGACGTAAAGATCCCTTCCGGCCATGCGCATCCGGAAGCCCGGCACCCGCGCGTTTCCGTGATCGACAAGGCAGCAATGCGCAATCAGCGCTGGTAGAGAGTGCGGCGAAGCGTATTCTGGCGGTCTTCCGCAGATTATGGACATGGCGCTGCCGAGCGCCTGCAGAGTCTCAATGGCGCTCGCCGAATCATCGCTGTCTTCCCGCTGGGCCGCCCTGTCTCCCAACACCCAGGGCGCGCTCTGGATTATCGTTTCCTGCGTGCTTTTCTCGATCATGCAGGCAGAGGTGAAGCTGCTCGGTGCCCGGCTCGACACCTTCCAGATCGCCTTCTTCCGCTGTGCTTTCGGGCTTGCCGTGATCCTGCCCTTCATGGTCAAGGCCGGGCCTGCTGTATTCAGGACCAAACGCCCTCTTGCCCATTTTCTGCGAGGCTGCCTCGGTGCCAGCGCGATGGCCTGCGGCTTCTATTCCGTAACCCACATGCCACTGGCAGACGCGACGGCAATCAGCTTCGCCAAACCGCTTTTCATGATCGTGCTCGCCGTGCTGTTCCTGAACGAGCAAGTCCGCTGGCGGCGCTGGTCCGCCACCGCAGTCGGTTTCGTCGGCGTTCTCATCATGGTTCAGCCCGGCTCCTCCGAGATCGGTTTTGCTTCCGGTGTCGCCCTGCTCGGCACGTTCTTCGTCGCCCTGGTCGTGGTCGTGGTGAAAAAGCTGGCCGAAACGGAATCTCCGCTCACCATCCTGTTCAGCTTCGGCATCATCTCAACCTCGATCATGACCATCCCGGCCATCCTGGTCTGGCAGCAACCGACCTGGACTGAAATGGCCATGCTGCTCGCGGTCGGCACCCTCGGCTCTGCCGGACAGGCCTGCGCAGTCAAGGGCTTCAAGGTCGGAGAAGCGACAGCGGTCGTACCGTTCGACTATTCCCGGCTGATCTTCGCCGGCTTCATCGGCTACTGGCTGTTCGCCGACGTGCCCGGTATTCACACCCTCGCCGGCGCTGCCCTGATCGTCACCTCAACGCTCTACATCGCCCGCCGTGAAGCCAAGCTCGGCAAGACGCCCATGCGCAACAAGACCGATCACCATCCGGTGGTGCTGGTAGAGGAACAGCCCGCAACGGAAAAAAGTACCTAATAGGGTACGACCGCTCCGCCGATCCCGGCGTTGGCAAGCGCGATCAGCGTGAAAATAGTCAGCCATTTCCGCAGTTTCGCGTACCATTCCGGCAAAAAACCGGCGTTACAGGCACGGACGTCGATGAAATAGGCGAACGCAATGCCGAGTGTGATCAGCACCAGACCAAAGAACGGCCCCAGCAGGGTCCCGATCCAGGCGATCAGGGCCGGTACCACGCTCCAGCCGTAGCGAGCCCAGGCCGCCCGGTCCATCTCCTCATCGTCCTCTTCCCGTGCTTCTTCCAGCTCGCCCTGCCACATGGCCGCGCCCCAGTGCACCGCGCCGAGGAAGGAGAGGATCGCCGCTCCATAGGTGATCAGGCTGTCGATCAGCACATAGCTGTAAAGCGGGTCCGTCAGCCAGACCGGCAGGGAAATCGCGTAGAACGGGACAAGGCCGCCAAGGCCGAGGATCAGGGCCGGACGGGGCACGTCCTGGAATGAAGGCAGCATCGCGGTTGATCCCTTTATCGCACTGGCCTTTGCCGCGCTGGACGCGCGGGCGGCTTTCGGTTTCACTGCGCCCCGTTATACCGTTCAAGCATCCGGCCGGCAAAGGCCGGACCCGAAAGCACCGGAGGAAACAGGAACATGCAGGTTCAGGGGCAAGCCGCGATCGTCACAGGCGGCGGCAGTGGATTGGGTGCAGGCACCGCGCGCGCACTGGCGGCAGCGGGCGCGAAGGTCGCAATGTTCGACGTCAATGAAGAGGGCGCCAGGAAAGTCGCGGCCGAAATCGGCGGCATCGCCGTACCGTGCGACGTTTCCGATGCGGCTTCCGCCGAAGCCGCCATTGCCAAAGCCCGCGACGCCCACGGCCCGGCCCGCATCCTGGTGAACTGCGCCGGTATCGCACCGGCAGAGCGCATCGTCGGCCGCAACGGCCCGATGCCGCTCGACAATTTCCGCAAGGTGATCGAGGTCAATCTGATCGGCACCTTCAACATGATGCGCCTCGCCGCCGCCGACATGCAGGGCACGGACCCGCTGGAGGACGGAGAGCGCGGCATCGTCATCTCCACCGCCTCCGTCGCCGCCTTCGAAGGCCAGATCGGCCAGAGCGCCTATGCCGCATCAAAGGGCGGCGTGCATGCGCTGACCATCGTCGGCGCCCGCGAATTCGCCAAGGCGGGCATTCGCTTCAACACCATCGCGCCGGGCCTGTTCGGTACCCCGATGCTGCTCGGCATGCCCGAAGACGTTCAGAACAGCCTCGCCGCCACCGTGCCCTACCCGTCCCGCTTCGGCACGCCGGAGGAATACGCGAAACTGGCCATGGCGATGATCGACAATATCATGCTGAACGGCGAGACCGTGAGGCTTGACGGCGCCATCCGGATGCAGCCGCGGTAAATCTCACTCTATCCACAAAACCCGTCATTCCCGCGCAGGCGGGAACCCAGGAGATCGAAGAACACCGTCTGTCTTCCCTGGGTCCCTGCTTCCGCAGGAATGACGATGGAGGAAGGAAGGAGGCGGGCGAGCTTCAAACCCCGCCCAGCAACTCCTCCACATAGGCCGGCACGATCTCGCTGGCTGGACCGTAGCGTTTCTCGGCGAAGAGCGTGGCGCCCTCTGACGGCTCGAGATTGAGCTCGATCGTGTGGGCGCCGTGCATGCGGGCTTCCTGGACGAAACCCGCTGCCGGATAAACGTTGCCAGAGGTGCCGATGGAGATGAAGAGATCGGCGTCGGAGAGCGCTTCGTAGATCTCGTCCATATAAAGGGGCATCTCGCCGAACCAGACGACATGTGGGCGCAGTGTTCCGGCCTCGTTCGTGGTCGGGTTCCGGCTTTCCAGCGTCAGGTCCTCACGCCAGTCGAAGATCTCGCCGGTGCGCTCACAGCGCGCTTTCAGCATCTCGCCATGCATGTGCAGCAGCTTCGAAGAGCCCGCCCGCTCATGCAGGTCGTCGATATTCTGCGTCACCAGCAGCACATCCCCCTGCCAGTCCCGCTCCAGCCGGGCCAGCGCCGCATGGGCCGCGTTCGGCACCACATCGCTGTCGGTCAGGGAACGGCGGCGGGCGTTATAGAACTCATGCACCATCACCGGATTTTTAAGGTAGCCCTCCGGTGTCGCCACATCCTCCAGATTGACCTTCGACCAGATGCCGTCCTCGTCCCGGAACGTGTCGAGACCGGATTCCTTGGAGATACCAGCGCCGGTCAGGATGACGATGGAAGCATTGGGGGAAAGATTGAGCTGCATGGGTGGCTCCTAGCGGCGGTCCTGGAAAAATTTGCGAAGCAGATCACCGGCCCGGCTTTCCTCGACCCCGCCGATCACCTCCGGCATGTGATGGCAGGTTGGCTGACCGTAGATCCGGGGTCCGTGCTCGACCCCGCCGCCTTTCGGATCGTAGGCGCCGAAGACCAGGCGGCGAATACGGGCGAAGCTGATGGCCGTTGCGCACATCGGGCAGGGCTCCAGCGTCACATGCAGATCGCAGTCGATCAGACGCGGCGCACCGATTTTCGCTGCCGCGGCACGGATCGCCAGGATCTCGGCATGGGCGCTCGGATCGCTCAACTCCTCCACCCGGTTACCGGCGGCAGACAGCACTGCGCCGTCCGGGCCGGTGACCACCGCACCCACCGGAACCTCGCCCCGCGCTGCGGCCGCTTCCGCTTCGGCCAGTGCCCGTGCCATAATTGTCTGATGTTCAGTACTCATAGCTCCATACCTAGCGGGAAGCGGTATTGCATCCAAGCCGTTTGCATCCGGACGCATCCGCGCGTAAGACCTGCTTCATGAGTGATTTCAGCGAAATTTTCACCGAAGACCGCGGCCCGGAACGGATCGCCAAGCGGCTTGCCCGCGCCGGGCTCTGCTCACGCCGCGAGGCGGAACAGTGGATTGCCGACGGCCGGGTCGAGCTGGACGGGGAAGTCCTGACAAGTCCTGCCATCACCGTCACCGCAGAGTCGAAAATCCGGGTCGACGGCAAGGCCCTGCCGGTTATCGAACCGACGCGGCTGTGGCGCTTTCACAAACCGCGTGGCGTGGTGACGACGAACAAGGACCCGGAAGGCCGCGAAACCGTATTCGACCGGCTGCCAGCGGATCTGCCGCGCGTGGTCACGGTCGGCCGCCTCGATTTCGATACCGAGGGTCTGCTCCTGCTCACCAATGACGGCGCGCTGTCCCGGTTGCTGGAACTGCCATCGACTGCTTGGCTGCGGAAATACCGGGTCCGGGTTTACGGCTCCATTACCGAGAAATCGATTGCCCTGCTGAAATCCGGCCCAACGGTCGACGGGATCAAATACGGTTCGGTCATTGTCGAGCGGGATATCGAGGGCAAGTCGAACACCTGGCTCACCCTCAGCATCCGGGAGGGCAAGAACCGGGAAATCCGCAAGCTGATGGAACATGTCGGCCTGAAGGTGAACCGTCTGATCCGGGTCTCCTACGGCCCCTTCCAGCTCGGCGATTTGCCGGAGGGCGAGGTTGTGGAGGTGCGGCAGGCCACGCTGAAAGAACAGCTTGGCATCAAAGAAGATAAGGTCGGCACTGCGAAGGCCAAACAGAAGGCGCCGTTCAAAGGCGACCGTCGTCCCGCACCGAAAGGCGGTGCCGGGAAAGATGGAACGACAAAGCCCACGGGCGCTGGCAAACCCAGAGGCGCCGCAAGACCGGGCGGTGCCGTCAAGATCGGGGCCGCCGGAAAATCAGGCGATCCTGGCAAATTCGCAGGCTCTGGGAAGGCCAGCGACGACCGGAAGCCCTCGACGCGGGGCACGGCCGGCAAGCCGAATGTGAAGCGGGACGCGCCCAAAGCTAGCCCCGCTCGAGGAGACAAGAATGCGGATCGTCGCGGGCAGAAATCGCGGAACCAAACTCGCCGCCCCTGAGAACTGGAACACGAGACCCACTGCCGACCGGACCCGGGAATCCCTCTTCGGCGTCCTTGAGGGAGGCAGGATGGGTGATGTCCTGACGGACTCGCTGGTGGTGGATGTTTTTGCCGGCACCGGCGCGCTCGGCCTCGAAGCCCTGTCGCGCGGGGCCACGGAAGTGGTTTTCATCGAGAATGACCGAGAAGCCGTCTGGGCCCTGCGCGAGAATATCACGCGCCTGAAAGCCGGTGACGCTGCCACGGTCATCGAGGGCGACATCCTTTCCCTGCATCGCACAGCGCCGCGCCCGGCGGATCTGATTCTGATGGACCCGCCCTACAATAGCGGTCTCGCCGCCCCTGCGCTGGACCAGCTGCACAAATGCGGCTGGGTCGGCGGGAAAACGCTGATCGTTGTCGAATGCGAAAAGTCAGAGCAGCTGGAAATCCCGGAATGGCTGGAAGTGCTGGATAACCGGCGCTACGGCAAAGCCCAGATCAGCTTCCTGCGCCCAAGCATGTCCGGCGACGCGGACTGATCGAACGCCAAACAAAGGGAGTTGCGCCATGCACCTAGAAGGGTCCTGCCATTGCGGCGCCGTCCGCTTCAGCCTGGAAAGCAAGCATCCCACCCCGTTCAATCGCTGCTACTGCTCGATCTGCCGAAAGACGGCGGGCAGCGGCGGCTATGCGATCAATCTGTCCGGAGACTTCGACAGTCTGAAAATAGACGGTGCGGAGAACATCTCGAAATACCACGCCAAGATGGCAAGCGGTGAAAGCCCGGCCGAGCGCAGCTTCTGCAAGAATTGCGGCTCTGCCCTCTGGCTCTGGGACCCGCGCTGGCCCGAACTGGTGCATCCGCAGGCAGGCGCCATCGATACACCGCTCCCCGCAGCACCGGAATTGACGCATTTGATGCTTGAGTCGAAACCGGACTGGGTATCGCTCGAAAAAGGCGCGAAGGACCAGTGCTTCGATGCCTACCCGGAGGAAAGCATCGAAGCCTGGCACAAGCGGTTGAAACTCGAACGATAAGAGCCGCTACCCTCCGAGGAACAGCCGCCCTACTTCCGGGTTAGCCAGCAACTCCTCGCCAGTACCGGCCATCGCCGTCTGACCAGAAACAAGCACATAACCGATATCGGCGAATTCCAGGCCCTTCTTGGCGTTCTGCTCCACCATCAGGATGGTCTTGCCCTCGACCCGCTGCAGGTCATCCAGGATCTCAAACACCATGTCGATGAAGCGCGGCTCAAGCCCAATTGACGGCTCATCCACCAGCAGGATTTCCGGTTCCATGACAAGCGCCCGGCTGATTTCCAGCAAGCGCCGTTCGCCACCGGACAGTACCTTGGCCTGATGGTTTCGGCGGGCGGCAAGGCGAGGGTATTTTTCGAAGATACGCTCCGCCGCTTCCTTGGCTTCCGAAGTCTTCTCCTTCAGATAGCCGCCCATCCAGAGATTTTCCTCAACGGTCATGCCACCGAATACGGATTTGTCCTGCAGGATGTAGGCGATGCCCGCATTCTTCAGCTTCTCGTTGGAGGAGAAATTGGTGACGTCCTGACCGCCGACATTGACGGAGCCGGAGAAGATGTTGGTGAAGCCGAAAATCGAGTGCAGCACGGTCGACTTGCCCGCCCCGTTCGGTCCGATCAGGCAGCAGGACTGCCCTTTGCCGACCTTGAGGGAGAAGTCGTGCAGGATCTCCATCTTGCCGTATCCGGCCTTTAGCTTGTCGATGGCAAGATACGGATCGGGCCCGGCCAGCGCATCGATGCGGGCCTGGTCCGGGCCGTCGGCAATGGCTTCGACCTGACGGACTACATCCTCAACGGAGATGACTGTTTCGACACCGCCGCGGCCATAGCCGCTGATGCGCGTTTCACTCACCGTCACACTCACGGTTTCTTCCTTGTCGCTCATCAGTGTGCTCCCAGATAGGCTTCGACGACCCGCGGGTCGTTCTGGACCTCATCCGGTGTCCCGGTGGCGAGCAGCTCACCATGGGCAAGACATGAGATCCGGTCTGCGAGGTTCATGATCACGCGCATATTGTGCTCGATGACGAAGAGGGTGATGCCGAACTGCTCGTTCGCCCGCTTCAGCCGGTCGATCAGGCCGTTGATCAGGGTCGGATTGATCCCCGCCGTCGGCTCGTCCAGCAACAGAACTTTCGGCCGGTTCATCAGCGCCATGGCGAATTCCAGCAGCTTTTGCTGACCGAAGGACAACTCGCCCGCGATCAGGAACCGCTTCTGATAGAGCCCGACGAATTCCAGAAGTTCCTCGGCAAAGGCCTCTGTCTCCCGGTCATGCATGGAGCCGAACATGGAGCCGAGGCCCTCATCCCGGTGCGAGACCGAGATCAGCATGTTCTTCATGCAGTCCATTTTCGAATAGATCCGGGTCTGCTGGAAGGTCCGGAGCAGGCCGAGCCGGGCAATGTCCGGCACCCGGAGCCTGGAGATTTCCTGCCCCTTGAACTTGATCGAGCCTTCGTCGATCGGGTGATAGCCGACAATCGAATTGAACAGGGTGGTCTTGCCCGACCCGTTCGGCCCGATCAGCCCGGTGATGCCGCCCTCGGCGACATCAATGCTGACTTCCTTGTTCGCGACGACGCCGCCAAAACTCTTGGAGACACCGCGCACCTCGATTAGCGATCCGCTCATTTGGCTGCCTCCGCCTGACCCGTTCGGGTCGTTTTCTCATCCACCGTCACGCCAAACAGAGATGGCCAGCGATCCTGCGCCCAGCCAAGGATACCCTGTTGAAAATAGACGATATTGATGATGATGATGGCGCCGAGAGCAACCCACTGCCAGCCGAGCAGATGGGTCCAGGTCACCTCCTTGACGATGTGGAACAGGATGGCACCGAGTACCGGCCCCCAGACCGTTCCCTTACCGCCGAGCAGTGCCATTGCCACCATGAAGATACCGAAGGTCGCGGTCGGGAAGGCCACCTCCAAAGGCTCGATGAATCCGGACATATTGCCGAAAACGGCGCCGGCCATGCCCATAAAGAAGGCCGGGACCATCCAGGCCGTGACCTTGTAGCGGGTGGTATGGATACCCATCGCCTCGGCCTTGTCCTCGTCATCCCGGATCGCATTGATAGCAAGCCCGAAGCGGGTCTTGTAGATCGCGCGGATTACGACATGTGCGAGGATGGCGAGCACGAACAGCAGCACATAGAATACCTGTGAGCCGCTGGCCGCCTCGCCCGGGAAGACTGGCATGGAAATGCCGCTACCGCCGCCGACATAGGACCAACCGCTGACCAGTTCGGCCACCGCGACCGCAAGGCCCAGCGTGCCAATGGCAAAATAGGGACCGCGCAGCCCAAGCATGAATGGACCGATGATGAGGGCGAAAACGGTCGCCACGACACCGCCGAAACCTATGCCAAGAAGCAGCCCCGTCCAGTATTGCTCCACCGTGAAATCCACCTTGATGGCGCCAAAGGCCGCAGTGTACTCCGCAACATCGTAGACAATACCGATCTGCACCACCGCAGAGGCATACATACCGATCCCGAAGAAGGCGATGTTGCCGAGCGAGTTGTAACCCATCTGCCCGCCGGTCATGTCCCAGGTCACCGCCATGAGCACCATGAGCCAGAGAATGGCCATCTGGCTGGTGAAGGCCGGTGCCAGCAAAGGCACCAGAATTCCGGCGGCAACGAGGACGCCGTAGAGTGAGAGGTCGAGTTTCTGAGCGCTCATCGGACGACCTGCCTTAACCGGTACATTTGGAAGAGCCGCACCATGAGCACGACGACGAGCAAGCCAACCACGGCCGCGACTGCGAACTCCGCCCCAAATATGAAGCCGGAGTAATTCTCCCAGACCCCGAGACCGAAGCCAGCGACAATCACGCCCGGCAGATTTCCTAGTCCGGCCGCTGTCACGATGATGAAGGCCCGGATCGAATGCACGAGCCCGTAGAAGGGCTGGATATTCCAGATCATCGCCACCAGCACCCCGGCTGCGCCGCAGATGGCAGCGTTGAGTGCATAGGTGAAGGCATAGACCTGATCCGTGTTGATCCCAAGAACGCGCGCCGCACGCGGGTCCTGCGACGTTGCCCGGATCGCCTGCCCCATCCGCGAGTTGCGCATGAAGAGCACGATGCAGATCGCCAGTATGGCCGCCAGCCCCAACCCGACAAAGCGGATCGCGGGAATGCTGAGCTCTCCGATATCAAACGTGCCGAAACCGGCTTCCGCGATCTTCACTTCCGGACCGAAACGCAGGTTCAGCGCCTGCTGGATCAGCAGGCTGAGCCCGAATGTGGCCAGCAGGGACGTGAACATATCCCGGTCGACAACACGGCGGATGATCGCCGCGTAAACGCCCCAGCCGAGCACGAACAGAACGACGAAAGCGATTGGCAGGGCCAAAATCGGATGTATTCCCCAGAGCGTGCATTGATAGGCCACATACCCACCGAGAATCACCATGTCGCCCTGCGCCAGGTTTTTCACGTTCATGACGCCCCAGACCAGGGCCAGCCCATAGGCGGCGAGGACAAATATCCCCCCGATCAACAACCCCTGAACCAGAAGGTCCACGGCGAAGATCGGCGCCTGGAATAAAATCGAGATATTGTCGAGCATTTAAGGTCGCAATCCTTCCCGCAACGCGCCCTGGGGCCTCAAACGTGGCCTGGCGAGTCAATAGCTTTCAAAGGATAGGAGAACGGCAGAAGAGCAATGCCCCTCCGCCGTTCACTGTTCGGTTATGCGATCAGTATTTCGGCTGACGCGGATGGCGTGCTTCCGAAGACGCCCATTTCAGCGGCGCCACCACGTTCAGATTGCCGTCCTGAATTTGACGCAGCACCATCGGCTTGGCGATGTTGTTGCCGGCCGGCGAGAACTTGATACCGCCATAGAAGGTGTTCATGTCAGTATCGGCAATCGCGTCGCGCAGTGCCTCGGAATCGAAGCTGTTCGCCCGTTCGAACGCATCTTTCCAGACCATCACAGCGGCAGTTGCCTGGGCAGCCTGATAGGGAACGTTCTTGTATCCTTCGAAAGACTTCTTGAAGAGCGAGTCATACTCGGCAGCGGTGCCGAACAGGTCGTCCTTGTAGCTCAGTGTTTCAGCCCACTGGGTCGGGCAAAGAATACCTTCAGTCGCACCGGCTCCGAATTTGCTGATGATTTTCGCGGCCTCGCAGTGAGTCATGGCAATCATCGGCGTGCTGATCTTCAGCTCCGCGATCTGGCGAGCCGCGGTAGCCGCTCCCTTGGAGTGACCGGAGATAACCAGCAGGTCCGGCTTGAGTGCCTTTACCTTGGTCAGGGTCGAGGTCATGTCGGAAAGGTCGCGCGGCAGCTTGTCGTCGATGACGATCTTCATGCCGAACCGCTTCGCATCGTCGACCACACCGGCCCGTACGTCGAGCGAGAACGGATCGTTCTCGAACGCCATAGCCACTTTGACGTCGGACGGCTTCTTGCCGTTCTTCTTGGCGATCTCAGCAGCGAGCTCGATTGAACTGGCGAGGTACTGCTCGGAGGTGGACAGCACGGCAAACAGATAGCGATAGCCTTGGGTAAAGAGCGAACGCGATGCGCCTTCCGCCTCGACCATCGGGATCTTGTATTTCTCGGTAACCGGCGCGATCGCCTTGGTCAGACCGGAGCTGTACGGGCCAAGCATATATTTGACGCCGTCCTGACTGATCAGACGCTCGGCAAGCTGCGCGCCACGGGCCGGGGTCGACTCGTCATCGTAGTAGACGATCTTAAGCTTGTAGCTTTTGCCGCCAACGACCACGCCGCCATTGTCGTTGATCACCTTCACGCCGAGCTCGTAACCGTTCTGGGCGTGAATACCGTTTGTCGAATATTTGCCGGTCAGCGAAATCGCCGAGCCGAGAATGATGGTATCGCCTTCAACCTTGGCTTCTGCCGGAGCAGCGGCAAGGCCGAGCGATGCAGTCAGCGCGGCCGCAACCGTAGCGGCACGCAAATCCATTTTCAGGAAACGCATTTCAAGTTCCTCCCTTGTCCTAGAGAGGATGCAGGCACATGCCCTAACCGCAATTTTTGTTTTTTTAGCGGCGCACTCTCCCTATTAGGTGAAACGTTAGGAAATCCCCCACGGCAACGCCAGCCCTTTTTCCGCCATGCGCGAAGGGCAAGTCATGCCTCACTCAAGATTGAAGCCTTTGCGCTTTAAATATTTGGCCAATTGCTTGCGTTCCGGTTTCGAAACTTGACGCGCTTTGTCCTCTGACCATCCGTATTCTTGCGCCAGCCCGTATTCATCGACCGATCTTTGCTTTTCATCCGGGATTTGAAAACGCGCGCTCCGGCGAGCGTCATACTCCGCAACCTCCTGTTCAAGGCGGCTGTCGTCATAGCGATCCGTATGAACGAACACGGAGGGCGGCAACCGCAAGCTGATATGTCCATCGCCAGCAGGCCAGCCGAGGCAGAATCCGCAGATCGGAAAAACGTGGTCCGGCAACTCCAGCAGCTCAGAGATCACCTCGATATGGTTCCGAACAACACTGATCGGACAGCAGCCGAGCCCGGCGGCTTCCGCCGCACGAATAAAATTCATCAGCACCAGTCCGGCGTCGACCGCCGCATTCAGCACGGAATCCATATGATCGTTGGCAAAGGGCTTGCCGCGCATCTCCGAGACCTTGCGGATACGCCTGTTATCGGCGAGGAAAACCATGAAGACAGGCGCGTCAGCAATCCAGGGCATGGCCGGCATCAGTGCTTCGATCTTCCGGCGTTTCTCCGCGTCCCGCACGATCAGAACACCCGATTGCTGAAGATCCGATTTGGCCGGAGCCGAAAAAGCCGCCGCCAGCAACACCTCCAGAAGATCGTCCGGCACCGGGTCCGGCTTGTACCGGCGATGGGAACGGTGAGAGAGAATATGGGCAAGATCGCCCTCGGCCGGCATATCCCGGCCCGCATCGACCGGCAGGCCAAACCTGTCTTCAATCAAATCGGCGATTGTCTTCATGACTGCGCGCGTCCCTTCTCTGCGAATAAGCCGAGAGTAGGCAGTCCATGTGCCGGACCGCAACTCCCGCCCATGCGGCGCATACAACTCCTGGTGTCGCACGGGGCGGTTCACGAAAACCTCTCCGCGCCTTGACTCGACCGGCGGAATGATTACGAATCGGCAGCCCGCTGACGGGTTCACGCCGCTCTTATGGAGGAAAACGGTGTCTGACAAATCGGATTTCGAGAACCGAAATCGCCAGTCCATTTTCAAGCGCCTCGGAATGACGGAACTTGAAAGCCTCGGTCTTCCTGCCGACCCGGCGACGGAAGAAACAGGTACATCTGATGTCGGCGGCAACGGCCCTTGCCCGGAACACCCCCTCGGCAGCGATCTTTTTTATGTCCTCAGAAACGCGTATCGTCCCTGATCAGACGGCTCTCTGACCGTTTGAGTATCTACTAATTCATAGTTGTTTGCCCTGGAGAGACGATGCGCAATCTTGTGATTGGCGGCGGCACCGTCGTCACGATGGATTCCGGACGGCGGATTATCGACGGCGGCACGGTGCATGTCCGGGACGGACGGATCGTGGCCATCGCCGGGCCCAACGAAGCAATCAGCACGACGGAAAGCGCGGAAATCATCGATGCGACCGGCATGCTCGTTCTGCCAGGCCTGATCGACACCCATGCCCATGCCGGGCACGCGCTGGTAAAAACTCTCGGCAGCGACGACAGCGGAACCTGGTTCAACGCCTGCCGGCAGATCTACACGCTTGGCTCGGACGAGGAATTCTGGCGCGCCGACGCAGCGCTTTTCGCCCTCGAGCGGATCAAGGCGGGCGTCACCACCGGTGTCTCCATGCTGGGTGGCGGCGACAGTATCAGCAGAACCGATCATCCCGGTGTCGCGGATGCCCATTTCAACGCGATCAAGCAGGCAGGCACCCGCGCCATGCTCGCCGTCGGGACCAACCGGCCGCCCTTCCCGTGGCGTTTCAGGGACTGGGATCACGGCGAGGATGAGCGGGATATCAGCTTCGAGCGGCAGCTCGACATCTGCCGCCGGATCGCCGCGTTCTGGCATGGCGCGGAGAACGGGCGGCTTTCGGTCGCGCTGACTTATCCGGTATCGCGCCTGGACGAGTCCCTGCCGGATGGCGTGACAGCAAATCTGGTCACCGATCACGCAAGACAGACCCGTGCCCTTTCGCGGGAGTTGGGCCTGCGTTTCACCCAGGACGGACACCGCGAGGGCAGCATCGCCTATGCCCACGACACACAGGATCTGCTCGGCCAAGATGCCTTCCTGTCCCACTGCACCAATCTGACCGAGGCGGATATCGCCGCCTTGCGCGAAACTGGTGCCAGCGTGGTGCACAATCCGTCCGCCGTGGCCTCGATCAAGGGCCGCTGTCCTGTGCCGGAGCTGATCGATCAGGGCATCACCGTCGCCATCGGCTCGGACGCGCCCGCGCCGGATCGGTCCGGTGACATGATCCGACACATGCAGCAGGCCATGCATTATCACCGCCGTTATTTCCGTGACGACCAGATCCTGCCGCCCGGCAAGGCGCTGGAAATGGTGACCATCGATGCCGCGAAGGCCATCGGCATGGAGAGCGAGATCGGCTCGCTGGAGCCCGGCAAGAAAGCCGACATCGTGCTGCTCGATCTGCGCAAGCCGCATCTGGTGCCGGCAAACATGCCGCTGCACCGGGCGGTCTATTTCGCAAACGGCGCCGATATCGACACAACCATTGTCGACGGCGCAGTTCTGATGCGCGGCCGGGCCGTTTCCAGTCTGGACGAAGGCAGCGTGCTGGACGCGGCGGACGCCGCCATCGCCAAGGCGCTGGAGCGGACAGGCCTCACCTCCCTGCTGGAGACCCGGTCAGGCTTCTGGGGCCAAAGCCGCTACGATTAGGCACCGGGACTAGCTGCCGGTACTGAACCGGACTTTTTCCACGCCCGCCTCTTTCCGTCCTCCAAATTCGGCGCCACACTCCCCAACATAAAAAGGAGTGGTGGAATGCAAGACACCGCCGATAGGGAAGAAATGCTGACGGTGGAGATCTGGCGCGGCCGCGAAGACGGCGCGCTCCAGACCTATCGTGTGCCGCGCCGGGAAAGCCAGACCGTGCTGGATGTCGTCACCTGGGTGCAGCGGAACGAAGAGCCCGCGCTGGCCTATCGTTTCGCCTGCCGGGTCGGGATGTGCGGCTCCTGCGCCATGCAGGTGAACGGCAAGCCCCGCTGGACCTGCCGGACCCATGTCTCTCGCGTTGCCGAGAACGGTCTTCTCAGGATCGAACCGCTGGCCAATCTGCCAAGGATCAAGGATCTCGCCACCGACATGGCGCCATTCTTCGAGAAATGGCAAGGCGCCCGCGGCCGGCATGAGCCGACCCGTACCCGTCATGAGCCGATGGCCCCGGTCTCGTCCGAAAGCCCGGCCCGGAAAGCTGCGAATGCCGGGATTGAATGCATCAATTGCGCGGTCTGCTACGCCGCCTGCGATGTGGTTGGCTGGGATGAAAACTATCTCGGCCCCGCAGCCCTGAACCGGGCCTGGACGCTCGCGAACGATGAGCGGGACGCGGACAAGGCGGGACTGCTCCAGGCGGTGTCGCAAGGCGGCGGCTGCCATTCCTGTCATAGCCACGGAAGCTGCGTCGAGCATTGCCCGGTCGGCCTCAACCCGACAGCCGGTATCGCCGGACTGAAGCGGATGACGCTCGCCGCCCTGATGAAGGGCGAGCTCTGATGCTGGAAGCCCGCCTCTATCTTCTGCAACGCGCCAGCGCCATGTTGCTGGTCCCGCTGGTGCTCGCTCATCTGGTGATGATCCTCTATGCCATCGAGGGCGGACTTTCAGCGGCGGAAATCCTCGGCCGGACCCGGGGCAATTTTCTTTGGGCAGCGTTCTACGGCCTGTTCGTGACGGCGGTGGCTTTGCATGCGCCCATCGGGTTGCGCAACATCCTGCGGGAATGGACCGGCTGGCGCGGCCGTTCCCTCGATCTCGCCACGCTCGGCTTCGGCGCCCTGCTGCTCGGCCTCGGTCTCCGGGCCGTGCTGGCGGTGACGGTATGATGCGCGCCTCACGGAACTATCCGGGCTGGTGGGCGGCGCTCGGTCACCGGCTTTCCGGCCTTGCCCTCGCGCTGTTTCTGCCGGTGCATTTCCTCGTGCTCGGGCTGGCATTGGATAGCGATGCCGCGCTCGACAGCGTGATCGCCTGGACCGATCAGCCGCTGGTGAAGGTCGCCGAATGGGGGTTGGTCATGCTGCTGACCCTGCATCTCGGCTTCGGGGTGCGGGTGCTGGCGCTGGAATTCCTGCCCTGGCGCGATCCCCTGAAAACCCTGATTTCCCTTGGCGCCGGCGCTTCGGTGCTGGCAGGCCTGCTGTTCTGGATCGTCGCGCTATGAGCCAACCTCTAGAGACCCTCCGCACCGACATCCTGATCATTGGCTCCGGCGGGGCCGGGCTGATGGCGGCACTGCATGCCCTGCAGGCGGACCCGGATCTGGACGTCACCATCGCGGTGAAGGGACTGATCGGCAAATGCGGCTGCACCCGGATGGTGCAGGGCGGCTACAATGTGGCGCTGGCACCCGGCGATTCAGTCGAGCGGCATTTCATGGACACCATCGTCGGCGGCAAATGGCTGCCGCGCCAGGACCTCGCCTGGAAGCTGGTCGACAAGGCGGTGGAGCGCATCCATGAGCTGGAAAACGAGCTTGGCTGTTTCTTCGACCGCAATCCGGACGGCTCCCTGCATCAGAAGGCCTTCGCCGGGCAGAGCTTCGACCGGACCGTGCACAAGGGCGACCTGACCGGGATCGAGATCGTCAACCGGCTGATGGAGCAGATCTGGGCGCGCGGCGTGAACAAGCTGGAAGAGCACCGCGCCATCGAGTTGATCCCGGCCCGGGACGGCAGCGGCATCGCCGGGGTTCTGCTGGTGGATATGCGGACTGGCCAGTATCGCTATGTCGAGGCCAAGGCCGTGTTGCTGGCGAGCGGTGGCGGGCCGACGATGTATCTTTATCACACGCCGTCCGGCGACAAGGCCTGCGACGGCATGGCCATGGCGCTGCGCCGAAACCTGCCGTTGCGGGATATGGAGATGGTGCAGTTTCATCCGACCGGACTGCTGGCGGGGACGGATACGCGGATGACCGGGACCGTGCTGGAAGAAGGCTTGCGGGGCGCCGGCGGGTATCTTCTGAACGGCGCGGGCGAGCGCTTCATGAGCCGCTATCACGAGCACGGAGAGAGGGCGACGCGGGACATTGTCAGCCGGTCGATCTACGCGGAAATGCGGGCCGGAAATACCACACCAAACGGGGGTATTTTTATTGAGATGGCCCACCTCGGTCCGGAGAATGTTTCCAAGAAATTCAAAGGGATGGTCGAACGCTGCGCCGATTGCGGCTTCGATCTGGCCGGCGGACGTGTGGAAGTTGTGCCGACCGCCCATTACATGATGGGCGGTGTGGAATTCGAGCTGGATTGCGGCACCGGCCTGCCCGGTCTGTTCGCCGCAGGCGAGGATTGCGGCGGGGTTCACGGCGCAAACCGGCTCGGCGGCAACGGCGTCGCCAACTCCACCGTCTTCGGCGGCATCGCCGGGGAGAGCATGGCGGCTTATGTGCAAACCGGAAGCGCCGCCTGGCGCGAAGCCGACAAAACCGTGCTCGAAGCCGGCATTTCCCGTGCAGAACACCCCTTTCAGGCGCGCGGCGGCAACCTTTCCGACCTGCGCGAACGGCTGAGCCACTGCATGTGGGACGATGTCGGCATCCTGCGCACCCGCGACGGGCTGCGCGCGGCCCTGACCGCGCTCGGCGATTTCCGGGCGGAGCTGCACGAGACCGGACTCGCCGACGGTGACCGGGCCTTCAACATGACCTGGCACGACTGGATGAATCTGGAGAGCCAGATCGATGTCAGCGCCGTCATCGCCACGGCCGCGCTCGGCCGCGAGGACAGCCGCGGCGCCCATTTCCGCGAGGATTTCCCGGAGACCGGATCGCTGGAGGAAACCTGTTTCACCCGCATCACCCAGTCCGATGCCGGGCTGGCGCTGGACATGGTACCGGTGGATTTCTCCATCGTCGCGCCGGGCCAGTCGCTGATCGAGGACGAGGCCGGTGCGCCCCCAAGCGCAGCGGAGTAGATGGCAACCGCAGCGGAGTAGCGCCCGGAATAAAGCGCGGCCAGTAAAGCGCGGCGAGACGCCTCATAGGCGAAGCGGCCGCACATGGGTAGAGTGAGCATCGGACCGGCTCTGCCTCTGGAGGGCAAGACAGAGTGAAATTTCATCCCGAACGGGACTCGCTGACCCTGGAATTGCACGCCCGCCCGATCCGTCCGGTGCGGGCGCCGCTGCGCATCAGCCATATCGGTTTCGGCACCGGCGAGCATGGCGGCGACCGGGATTTCGAGGATCTCGTCGCGCTCTGCCGCAAGTTCGGCAAGGCCGAGCCCTCCGCCGACATGAAGCATTTCACCGCCGATCTCGGTCCCTTCACCGTGAAGTGGGAGCGCCATACCGAGTTCTCGACCTACACCTTCGTCCGCGAGGAGAGCTTCGAGGCGCCGTTCGAGGAGACCGTTTTCGGATTGCTGCCGGCGGACTGGAAAGAGGCGAAGTTCGGCGAGGTCATGGTCGCGGTGCATCTCGCGGTCGCGGACGGCGTGGACGCACCGCTCGACGGCAACAAGCTGTCCCGCTGGTTCGACGGAAACGAGGTGTTCGCCAATCGCATGGAGAAGGAACGGGTCGAGATCTACGGCGACCTGCGCACCCATGACGACGGCTTCGACAGGATGTATCTGCGCGCCGGCGACCTCGGCCAGGAACTGCTCGGCCAGACCGTGCAGCGGGTGCTGGAGCTCAACACCTATTGGCGCCTCTCCCTGCTTTCGCTGCCGATTGCCCGGGAAAGCAGCCCGAAGCTGGAACGGATCGAGCGCGGGCTGGCGAAGATCGCCGCCGAGCTCGCCGACGGCGATCAGGATCGCAGCGACGAAAGCCTGCTCGACCCTCTGGCCGCGCTCTCGGCGGAGCTGGAGACCATCATCGCCAGCTCAAGCTACCGCTACCGCGCCAGCACCGCCTATTTCGAGATCGTCGAGGGCCGGCTGCGCCAGCTCGGCGCGGTCAACCTGAACGGCTACATCCATCTGTTCGACTATCTGATGCGCCGGATCGATCCGGCCCTGCGCACCTGCTGGTCGGTGCAAAGCCGGCAGGAAGCGATCTCGAAACGCGCCTCGCGCCTGTCCAGCCTGCTGCGCACCGGCATCGAGGTGAAGGTGGAGCGGCAGAACCGGGATCTGCTGGACAGCATGAACCGCCGCGCCGCCCAGTCCCTCGCCATCCAGCGCACGGTCGAGGGCCTGTCCGTGGTGGCGATCAGCTATTACGCGGTCAATCTGCTGAAATATCTGCTCGACGGCATGGTGAAGGCGCACCTGATCACGCTCGATCCGACAATCGTCTCCGCCGCCTTCCTGCCGGTGCTCGTCATCGCACTCTGGTTCAGCCTGCACCGCCTGACCCGGCGGGCGCTGAAAAAACCGGACGGCAAATAGCGCCGCTCGGCGCATGTTTTGGATGTTTGTATTTTTTCAAGCCTGCTGATGAGCACCCTGTGAAGACTGTATGAGCAGCGTCGGGAGAGGCGCTCTGCCGCGCAGTTAATGCAGGGACTCCGGCTGCGGGCAGCGATACGCTGTTCGCGCAATAGGGGAGGCGCGCCTGGTGGTGAAAATCTGACGCTTGGTACCCGCTGGGAATGGCGGGAACCGATCCGAAGCAGACGTTGAAAGTCTATGAGCAGATCAACCCTCTGCAGACAGAGAGCCTTTCACAAGTGGCAATTCTCCACAGCTCAGATGTAAGGGAGTTTTCGTGGGCCCAGCCCATAACGCTCGTAAAACTTGAGTAGGCGCGACCTGGTTGCCCCCCTCTGATCCAAGCCCAGGAACCGAATGGCATTCTCACGGAACAGTCGTTCCAACTGATCTTTGGAGAATCCGACCTCACTCTCGAAAAAGTCATAAATTCGGCTGGTGTAACCATCATAGGCAGGAATGCGCCCCAACATTGTCCAATCGGTTCCGAACACAAGATGATGGCATTCTGGATCAAATTCCACACACCATCGGCGCATGCAGTCGGCGAGAACTTTTTGGCTCCCTCGGGGTACGAAACCGATCTCGCTAAGGAAACTGATGTCGGCGTAAAGTTGGGCATCAGGATGCGCGCGGATGAATCGACCGATGGTCCATTCCCAGGTTGCTTCCGGGTAATCAACGTTGCCGGGCGCCCCCGCCGATCTATCCTGTTCGTTGAAGCGGCCAAAGTGGCCTAGGAGCACTCGCAGTTTCGGAAATTTCTCCAACGCACGAGCCCAGTAATATGGATCTCCTCGATCCCCAGTTCCCTTTGCGGCACTGTTCGAATTGGTGGCGTGGCTCAAGATTGGCACGTCGAGGTCTATGCACAGCTCGAACAAATCCGACATGGCTTCATCTAGAAGGTAGGCTGTGCAGTTCTTGTGCCCCATAGGCGAGGTGTCACACGAGCCCGGGCCAGACGGTGGCCGCAGTTTGGCGAATCGTTCTAGGACCGTCACCTGATAGTCAGGGACCGGCTCCTCTGTATTCGCAAACGGGCGGAACCCCATTGGTGGATATAGTTTGACGCCGGCGAACCCGTGGTCATTCAAAGCCGTGCTGACTAGTTCCAAAGGATCAAAGGCGTTCGGGAGATTCTCAGCCTCAAAATAGCCGCTTTTGTAGAGAGCTCGCCGTAGCGGGTCATAGGCGACATAGCCGTGAACTGCGGGCCCGTCCTGCCGCCGGGCGACGTGACCCATGACTAGGACCTGATCCTCGAGGGTCGACTTCGTGACATGTTCGCCAAGCCAAAAATCGTAGTCGATCAATGCAGGACAAACCATGATTGACTCGAAACGCTGTTTGCGATGGTCCTCTGACAACTGGTCGACGAGGACATAGCGGTATCTCGTGAACAATCTGAACCACCGGAGCGTCCGACCGATTTTGGTCTCCGAGCGATAAGCCAAGGCGGCGATGGCTTGGTTTTGTTCGATGGATCTTTCGTCGTCGCCGGCGGGCGCGACAGGAAGGCCCGCCGCCTGGAACACCAGCGCATTGGCAATCAAAGGAGCATCTGGCGACAGGTCATCTAAAGCGCTAGGCAAAGGCTGCGGGGTGAGAGATGCCGCGATTGCATCAACGATCAACTCGTCATTCACTACAGTGTCGCGATGCGCGGCTAGGGCCGCAGCTCTCGCCTCCAGAACGTCGATTTCCTCACTCGCCGATGGCGCGGACGCGCGTCCCAGAACGAAGGTGAGGAGCCAGATTAGCCCATCTACGATATCCGGATCTTCGAGATCAACGGCCTGCGGTATCAGTTCAGGATAGCGCTCCAGGAAGACTATTTTGAGGAAGCGGATGCTTGGCAAATCGCTCGCGTTGAATATGTGCGCGTGTGCATCGACGATTTTAAGGACTGCAGGCTCGCTCGCTTCCAGTTCTTTCGAATCATAGATGCATGCGGGCAAAGTGGCGGTCGCAGCCAATCCGCCGGAAAGGGCAAGTACCTGACGGCGATCTATAGGTCTCATCGTTTGGCTCCGTTGCGTTAGCTGCCGGCCGGGGTCACTTCAATCCCAGGACGAGATCCTCGACATTCGCAAATTCGAAAGTCGATTCCTGGGGCGACTCAATGAGATGGATGCCGGCGTCATCGATCCTGTGAGTGATCTGAAAAACGAGTTTCCCTGACGCGGCACCGTCGAAACGACAGACAGACTGTAATTGCTTGTCTTTTCGGGCCGAGAAGACCAAGCCTTCATTGCCTTTTTTCTTGAAAGCCCAGAGACGGTCCAATTTGGTGTACTTCTGTCCCTGACACCACAGATCACGGACATGCAGAACTTTTCCAAGATAAGTGCCCGACTGCTCACCGTTGACGCGAACAATATCTTCAAACCAGAGAAGCGACTTCCAGATGTTAAGACGAACGCCGTAAGCAAGTCGATCACCCATGAATGATCTAGGAACCAGATCGCCAGCAGCGATGAGCCTGTTCTTGATCTTCGTCGCGCTCGCGTCCCTATCAAGGGACCGGAGCAGGGACGCCGCGAAAGTCACAAGGGGTGTTGCTTGAGAGGTGCCGCTCAAGGCTGCTGTCTGAGTCTCCGAATTGCCGATCCAGGAAGTGATCTTGCAGCCAGGAGCAGCTAAATCGACGGCTTTATCTCCGCGGTTACTGAAGTCGGCCAGCCCTCCCGACCCATCTGTCGCGGCTACCGTGATCACATTCGGTGTCAGCGGTCCCCCCAGGACCGCCGGGTAGATGTCTAAGGTGCTGATGCCATCTGTCTTGGCATTGCCCGCAGCAACAATGAACAAGTTGGACTGGTTTTCGATAAGGCTGGAGAAAGCGACTTCGGCAACGTCACTGGTGTAGGCGATGCTTAGATTGACGATCCAATCTCGCGGGTTGGAAAATAATTGAACCAGCGTTTCGTGTGTTCCTTTGAGCAAACGATTCTGGCCCTTGCCAATATTTACAATTGTCAGTTTTACCCATGGATCATCGCCTTCCTTTCGCAGAGAAGGGAGGTACGCTGAAAACTGCGGTCCGCCAAGAACAAGCCCAGTGACATGTGTGCCATGCCCACTCACTTTGTTTACGGTAAGGCCGTTGCGTCTGTAAAAGTAGTTAAGCGGCTGAATGCCACCGACATTAACTTCGATCTTCGATTTTTCATTCCAATTAAAATAAGTAGATTTGAAAGGGCTTCCTGAGAAATTGTCCTCGAGATCTGGATCCGCACCAAAAAAGCCATTATCAACAATGGCAACCTTGGCGGTCGTCGCTATTTTGTTAATTTCTCGAATCTTTCGGCGACCAAATGAGTGACGATATGCCTTAGCTGTCCGCTCAAACACATTATCGTCGATATCTGACGGTGTGCAGTTTGTCTGGTTTGCCTCCGAAATACCACCCGGCGTCGTTTCGACTGGCGACACGATACGGCCTTCAAGGGAATCGACCTGTTGTCCCTCCGCTCCCTGGCTGGCATTTCTTTTCTTGCTGAAAATCTGCTCCAGATCTTCTTGAAATTGCTGTACCGATTTTTCCTGCACCGGAATTAAAGTCGTTGGCAGAGTCATGTAGTTGGCCCGAAGTACCTGTCCGACGCCAATAGCATTGATACTGGTCAAATTTGGACTCTTCCGGAAGAACTCCTCCATAGCCTTGGTCGAACCGCCGGCACCTGTCAGTAACTTATATATCGCTCCGGCCGTTTGCCCTGGTCGGATAACGACCTCTCGACCCTCATCATAAACCTTGGTGTAGAGGCATGCAGGGATCTTCAGGCGTGTGACATGTCCGGCTTGGAGATTGTAAGGCGAATCAAGGTCGTTCGCTTCGGCGAAGGCGTACATGTAGTCTTTGGTTACCCGTCCGCATAACTGCCGCACTACCAAGTTTACTGCGGCGTCCAGATCATCAGTGAAGTCCGCTGTGTCCCAAATGTACGGCTCTGCGTTTTTTGCGATATAGAATGTCGTTTCCCGTTTGTAGTTGGGAACTAAAGCGCGGATCGTAACGGCCATGTCTTCGGCGTCCAGCAATGTCAGTTCACGTCCAAGGCCAAGGATGAGTGAACTTTCGGATTCTTGAGCTCGTGCTGCATGAGGAGAAACGGAAAGAAGTGCTGATACTAGGCAGATGCAGGTCCAATTTAATTTGCCGATATCTTTCAATTTCGACATGGGTAATCCCCCGCTTTCTTATTGAGCCCACAAATGAAAACGCCTGCGTCGGCGCGTTGGGCGAGCCAACCCTGGGCCCAGTCCGCAAATCCCGGCGTACCGATTGCGCTCAGCCGCGATATCAGATCGAACTTGCCGTCAGCGCGAAGTTCAGCGTCGATCGACGAATTGACGCCGATGATTCGGCGCGTTTCAGCGCTGTTATCGCCGCTCTCGTTGATGAAGGCTGGCCCACCTGAATCCCCGGGACAGACAGCGGGCGTCTTTCCCAATACAGACCGCGTCGTGAAGAACGCATTGCCGAGTTCATCTTGTCCAGGCGCGCGCTCAATGATCTGATCGCCTATGCGAAGGAGCCCGTCCGCCTCGTCGTTTGCACGATCTGGAAAGACGCGATGCGCGATTATCTTGATCGCCGTGCATCCATATCCTGTCAAAAGTACCGCTTGGCTAGCAACGGCCCGCCGCCGGGTATCCAGCACTTCGAAATCGAGTGCCTTGATAGACGCTGGTCGTTGGCCTCCGTCGTCAATCCAGCAAAGTGCTAGGTCTTCGCTGCTCAGCTTGTTGCCGATCCGGCGAATACCACCTGTAAATGTTCCGGCCAAATAGGACGGACTGATATCGCATGTCATTCGAAGCCGACGGTCATCGACCACGATAGAGGGCGACCGCACATTTCCGTCGCCAAGATCCACGCAATGAGCTGCCGTTAGCATGACGTTCGAGCCAACCAAGGCACCAGTGCAGAATTTCCGGTAGCTGCCGAAACTCGGCCGCTCCGCAAACACCAATGTTGACCAACTGCCCACCTGAATCGTGCGCCCATTCAGGAGTTGTACCTGGCCGCCGCTAGCGACGTCTGACAGTAATTTGAACTCCATGGGGTTTCCGGATTGAGCTCGGAGTTCTTGCGAACCGGAAAACATGGCAATGGCAATAGCTGCGAAAGTAATGATGGCCTGAAAGAGGAACAGGCTTGGAGGGATCACTCTCAAATTGATAACATTTTTCATAATGAAATTCGCACAATCTATTCGCGAAGTTCTATAGTGCCAAATTTTTGAATCAATTAAAAGTAATGGAGAAAATCTATATATTTTAATACGTTAAGAAAAATGCGATGATAAAAACCATACGAACGAGATCGTCTCTCAAGAATACTGAGAAACGAACTGTCTCGCTGGGCGTAAATCTGCACCCGTTTTAAGCTGAACGACACTCGACGAATCAAGTCTCGTATTAAGACGTATCTAGCTATCAGCGAGGAGTTGCAAGTGACCGCTCCCCACCCCGGCAGGGCCTGACGGCCTATTCGGCCGCCAGCACCTGGAGAGGTCACTCCGGGTTTGACACCGCAGACCAGTTTCTCAAGATTTCGGACGGCGGGCGCTGAAAAAACCGGACGGGAAACAGGGCACATTCACTAAACTTTATACGGCAGCCCCCGACGGATTTCCCGTCATGGGCCGTTCTTTATTCCGAGACACCGCTTACCGGATCGGAATTTCTCATGACCACGCACACTATCTTGCCTCCCCGCCTTATGGCCCCCCACCTTCTCGGCCCCCGCCTTCTGCTGCTCCGCATCGCCGCCGGCCTGATCGGCATGCTGATCGCCTTCGCCGCAGGCGAGGCCCTGTCCGCCTCCTGGAACAATCCGGACAGGCATGATCGCGGCAATTACCCCGACAGCTATTGCCGGACCTATTACAAGAACAAGAATGTGCATCATCGCGGGTCGGGGCATTACGAGATCGTGCGTGGCAAATGCCACTGGGTCACGTCCCGGAAGCAAACGCGCACCGTCTATAAGGTCGTGCCCGTATACCCGGCAACACCCCCGAAAGTGATCCGGGTGCCGACCTATGTGCCCGTGCCTGTCCCCACTCCCGCGCCCACTCCGGCGCCCGTCACCACAGCCCATTGCCGCGAGTATCAGGACACGATCAGCATCGGCGGTTCTGCGGTTCCGGCATACGGTACCGCCTGCCTGCAGCCTGACGGCGCATGGCAGCAGCAGGCAGGCAAGACACCCGCGTCGGGCGATTATTGCCGGGAGTTCCGGCGCAGCGTCGCGGTCGGCAGCAGCAATCAGCAACAGGTCGGCACAGCCTGCCTGCGGCCCGGCGATGTCTGGGAGATCGTCAGCGTTCATTAAGAATCCGCTCAAACCCGCGCCCAGGGCCGGGACGCACGGCCGGGACGCACCGCCGGAACGGCACCCGTTCCGGCCGTGCCCTTCCCCAAGCGCGGGAAAAGGGTCTAGGCTTTCTCCCGACAGGTTGCCCCTCGGGGTGGCCTGACACAGGGAGGAACGCCGGTGATCAGTAAAGAAGCAGCCGAACAGGCTGCCTACGAGATCATGTTCAAGGCCGGGATCGATATTCCGGACGATTATCTCGCAGGCATCAAGGGGATGGCCGCGGCCGAGGACGGGGATCTTTCCGCCTTCGTGCTGGAAGCCATGCTGGAGAATTACGAGGCGGCGTCGGAAGACCGCCGCCCGATGTGCGCCGATACCGGCGTGCCGCGCTATTACGTGAAGGCCGGGAACGAGGCGAAGATCGAGGGCGGCTTCATCGCACTTGAGCAGGCGCTGCGCTCCGCCACCGCCCGGGCCACGCACGATATTCCGCTGCGCCCGAACCGGGTGCATCCGCTCTGGCGGACGGATCACAACAACAATATCGGCATCAACGCGCCGGAGGTGGAATACAGCTTCGAGCCGGACGCGGACTGGGTCGACATCACCACCGTGCATAAGGGCGGGCTGTTCGGCACCGATTACCGGATGCTGTTTCCGGGCGACGGGATCGACGGCATCAAGCGCTTCTTCCTCGACGGCATGATCGCTTTTGGCAAACGGGGCCTGGCCTGTCAGCCGGCGATTGTCGGCGTCGGGCTCGGCGGCTCGAAAGACACCTGCATGGTGCTCGGCAAACAGGCCGCCTGCCTGCGCATTGTCGGCGACCGCAACCCGGACCCCGAAATCGCCAAGCTGGAGCTGGAGCTGCAGGAGCTGGGCAATTCCATCGGCATGGGCGCCATGGGATTTGTCGGCAAGAGCATGGTGGTCGATTGCCATATCGAGGCTGGCTACACGCACACCGGCGGCATGCCGATGAGCCTGCACGCCTTCTGCCTCTCCTCCCGCCGCGCCACAATGCGGCTTCATCCGGGCGGCAGGGCGGAATTCCGCACCGATCCGACCTGGTTCACCCCCTATATGCGACGGGAGACGGTCTCATGGGAAAAGCCCCAGAGCGCAAGACAGTCCGCCTGAAGACACCCGTCACGGACGAGGCGCTGGCCGCGCTGGAACTCGGCGACGTGGTCTATCTCGACGGGCTGATCTATACGGCCCGGGAAGGCGTCTACAAAAAGATCCTGGCAGACGGCGCGGCCCCGCCCGCCCCCTTCGCGGAGCTCGGCAACGTCAATTTCCACTGCTCCCCCGCCGCCGTGCAGCAGGAAGACGGCAGCCTGCACGTCAGCGCCGTCACCGCGACGGCCAGCTTCCGGTTCTCGAAATGGATGAAGGACTGGTTTGCCGCCTCCGGCGCCAAGATGGTGATCGGCAAGGGCGGCATGTCGGAGGAGGATTACAAAACCCTCTTCGTCCCCGCAGGCGCGGTCTACCTGACGACAGTCGGCTACGGCACCGGCGCCCTGCTCGGACGCGGGATCAAAAACGTGAAGGCGGCACACTGGCTCGACGAGCTCGGCATCGCCCAGGCCATGTGGGTGCTGGAAGTCGAAAAATTCGGCCCGCTGCTGGTCGAAAGCGACCACGCCGGGAACTCGCTGTTCGAACGGAACAACCGGGAGATCAATGAAGGGATCGACAAGCTCTATGAGGGGCTGAAGAAGCCGTCATTGCAGCGGTTCGGGGAAACGGATGATCGGGAGCAGGAGTTGATTTGAAGCACAGACGCCCCCTGGAAAGCGTCGTGGAGATTGCGCGGAGATGAGGCGTATGTCTCCTTGATTTCTGAACCAAGACCGTGAGGTGAGAATTAAAACTAAACTCCCAGAGGGGTAGATCGTTGCCGCAATATCTAATCGGCTTCACTCGCAACCCATTCAGTTACGTCTTCAGCAGCACAATCGACGTCAGAGTAAAAAGGCAGAGTATGCTTGTCAGTCAAGACAGTTGCGGGTTGCGAGATGGAGATCGCGGCAGCGTATTGATTTGAGTTGTCATCATAAGGGCTAAGTGTGAATCCTGAGTTCATTTTATCAGCGCAACGAGCTGCAGCAACGTGATGAGCTTTCGTAATTCTAATCTTATTCGGCACGAATGGTTCAATTTCATCCGCTTCATCTTCATAAATTTCTTTAAATTCTGACCAAACTTTTGCTGGAACGCCGATCTCTCCGTCTTCCAAGCGTTTCAATGCGACTTGTTTCAAGTTTCCAGACATAAGTGATATTTCTCGGAGTCCTTGGACGTCGATGATGTGTTCGGACGGTTGACTTCCGTCACTCATCCATCAACTCCAAATTAAATAAATCACTTGATTTTAGAGATTTTGTATACTCAAAATATGAATACGCATACTTTGGCTTTAATCCAGATGCACGATATACATCGATTTCAGAAACTAAATTCCGATTTAATAATTTGCTGAATACATCGGCAAAGTGAAATCCATATTTTGCGAGTTTGACTTTATATTGTTCTGTTGGGCCGCCTCCGCCAGTTTGAGTGTTCTTGTCAGGATTTCCGAGGCGCTGAATAAAAGATTTCCACTCGGAATACGTTCCTTTTTCGAAGACTCCTATCTGTTCAAGCCTGAGCGCGGAAGCTTCCTGACTAATTTTGAGGCGACTGGAAATTCGTCTAATGAACTCGGGGTCAGGTGTGCTCGGCGTTCGATGTAAATCGATCAGCTCAGAAATAATGTTTTTCGGAACCAGAAAGCTCCCGGCAAATCTATTGCACCTGCGCTCGATCTCGTTCTTCTGAACGAACGGGTCAGAAAAACCTGTCTTGTTCATTAATACATGAGCGAGCTCATGTATTAGCGTGAATAAGCGGCGGCCACGAGTTTGACGCTTTGTGTTGATTAAGATTACAGGGGCGTCTGGATCTGAAAGACAAAACCCACTCCCATCCTCTGTGTCAAAGGAATCGTGGAGGACAAAAATTCCAAAATCTTCAATTTTTTTGCGGCAAATCGTGTAAAACTGAGCAGTATCTTTAGAGGAAATTTGATCCTCAGCTGTAATTCCAAGCTGAGAACGAACTTCATAAGCAAGTTCTTCAATCTCTCTGTCTTTTTTTGCTTTGAAGTGCGGCAGTTTTCCGGGAGTTAGATTCAGGTTTTGAGCGGCGGTTCGCTGTACGCTTTCGGCAAACTGAAGCGCTTTGATGGCTGAGGGCGATCTAAAAGTGGCAGCGGGCTTATCCGAGCGAAAATCAAGGACTGGAGCAGGGAAATTCGGCAATCTTTCCATGTAAAATATAAAAGGCGGCACTTTGAATGTGCCTGCGATGCTATTCAATAGAGAGCGCTTGGGCTCTTTATCGGTATCCAATTCCGCTCGAAGTTGGCTCTCTCCCAACCCGAGCCGACCGGCCAGTTCACGGTAGCTAGTAGACTGAGAGGCAAGTAAGGCCTCTATGATGTTAGGATTGTAATCCAAGGCACACCTGCTCGGAGGAATTGTGATTGCAGTATGGTGATTTCTTAACGTTGGTGCAACTGAGCGTTGGCCTGCATCTCGGCACCGCACTGTTGCAGCTATATGGAGATATTGGCATGCAGCCTTTGATCCGTATTCTCGATAGAATCAAAATATTACTCCAAGACGACAAGGTAATAATTTCGAATACTGAACAATACTCAGATGAATTTGATTCTCTAGATGCAAAATTTGAAATATTTAAAATTAGCCTTTTCAATGAATATAAAAAATATGTCGCAATAAATTTTTTAGTAGCGGCGGGTTTGTTCATAACATTAATTGTTTTAACATATTTATCCCACTACGAGGTGTCGGTGGCGGGCCACCAGTGCATGGTTGTCGTGATTGCTTTAGGGGTTCTTCCGGCGCCGTTGTCCTTGCTGGTGTTGTGGACCGAAGCAAATCGCAAATTAAAGCCCATTTTGAATGAAGCTGACGATTTGGAGAGACGGATAATAACGAAAGCGAGTTAGACTCGTTTTCAATCAAAGGGACACGCGCCTCGATTGCCCGCAACGAATACGACGGCGCAGACACTATTCCCCCTTGAACGCGCACATCCATAATTTCTGGTACGGGAACTCAATATCCGCACGCTGCCCTGGCTCAGATACGCGCCCCAGATTTCTCCCTATATTTTCTGCATTTCCGCCGCCCTCCGAAAGCCTGCCTTCTACAGTCCGGTTACCGTCGCCCGGATGGCTTGACCGCAAGAGGCCGTAGGTCCCAGTGAATTCACGCGCTTGATTCCCGCTAGTGCCGCCACTGACTCGATCAGGCGCGCTTCCAATTTTATCGACGGCGGTTTTCCCACCCCCTGTCGTCGAAAGATCGTTTGGACGGAACAGCGCGGAGACAACGTGACCGTGCTCCGGGAGGTTATCCACCTCAAGCGTCACTCCCAGTTGCGGCGCGGTCCCGGCGTCCGCGAACGCCGTGCCGCCCATCTCGCCTATCTTGGTTGGGTCCGATGTGGCCAGAACGAACCTTCCGTCCAGGCCTTCGTATTTCTCGAATGGCTCCTTGCATTCGCCATGGGTAAAGACGACGACAGCGCCCTTCATGGAATCGCGCAAACCAAGAAGTGACTGGAAATCATCACCAAGTTCAGAGCCCCTGATTGCCGCCGCGACAATTCCCGGATTGTTTTGCAATGATGATTCCACTGTTGGAGCCAGAGCATATTGTGCCGTTTTCTCCGCTGTGGTCGTCGCTACTCGCGTGGATACCGATTCGATCACGAAATACCCGGCAGTACCGAATATCGCCAAGACCCCGAGCACGAGGCTCATGACGTACCAGTTAATATGCTGCTTCATGCCATCACTGAGAGGTTTCGATCCCTCGTCCAGAGAATGCAATTTGATCATGTCTTGAATGATGGCTCTGTCATCTGAACTGATTGTCATTTCACCCTCCTACCAAGTGATCATTCACCCCGGAATGCGATACCGGCGCCTCACACAGGACGCGCGACAAGAAGTGCATCGCCATTAATTACCGCAACATACACTGCATGATTGAATATTGCTGCAATTATTAGAATTAAGGGGACACACACCCTAATTGCTCACCGCAACCGTATCGCGTCCAAACCCTAACCGTCATCCCGTCGGAGGACGGGACCCAAGGATAAAATCAAAGGGAAACCTTACTGAACTGCCGACTAGCGGATCAGCTCCCTTTTCAATTCGGATGCGACACGTTCAAGGTTCGGAGGCTGGAAATCCGGCGTGTCGGTCTTGCGCGCGTGCAGCAGCGCGGGCCGGACCGAGTCTATGGACTTCCCGAATGCGCGCATCCAGTCATATCGCGGCACGACCCAGACGTGAAAATGATGCTTGGTGTCTTCATTATAGAAGAAATAGGCGTGCTCGACACCGAGTACCGCTGCCTGCGCACGGCGGATGCGCTGCAAAAGAGGGATGAGTGCCGCGCTTTCGGCCACGGTCATTTCCGTCAGCAGCCTGAAATGCCGCTTCGCCGCGACGATGATCAGCCCCGGAACCGGATAAGCAACGTCTTGATGACAGTGAAAATGCTCGGTCTCGGCGACCGCCCCGCATGGGACCGGTCGCCTGCCGGAAACAATTTCACAACTGAGGCAGTTTGTGGCCATTGAGCCTCCGGCCAGTGCTTTTACCCCTGCAGCGCCTTTTCCCAGATCGTCTTGCGCCACGGTGTCACGATCACTGCCTCGAACACACCGTTCAGGGCGAACGCGGGAATTAAAGGGACACGCGACTTTATCACCCGCCGCAACCATAGCTCGCCCAACTCCGGTCGTCACTCCGACCGGAGCTTCCAGATGCGCAGGCGGAGTTGCTTCTCGGTTTCGATGATGGCGAACAACGCGACGCCGATGGCGACGATAAGCACGCCATCCAGGAACGGTACGGGGTGTGTGCCGAAGACGCGTTGCAGCGGCGGGAGGTAGGTGATGATGAATTGTGCGGCCGTAACGGTGGCGACGGTGGCCCAGACGACTTTTGTGCCGCGCGCCGCCTGCCATGTCAGCGAGGTGCCGTAGATATTCCGGATGAAGAACAGGTGGAAGATCTCCATCACCACCAGGGTGTTCATGGCCATGGTGCGGGCCAGCTCGACGGGATAGCCGCGATCGGTGGCATAGGTGTAGATACCGAACACGCCGCCGAGAAACAGGGCGGAGACGAAGACGATATGCCAGCCCAGTTCTCCGGTCAGCAGCGGTTCGCCCCGGCGGCGGGGCGGGCGCCGCATCGTGCCCTCTTCCGTCGGCTCGAATGCCAGCGCCATGCCCAGCGTGATGGCGGTGATCAGGTTGACCCACAGGATCTGGACGGGCGTGATCGGCAGCGACATGCCGAACAGCAGGGCGACAATGATGGTCATCGCCTCGCCGGCATTGGTCGGCAGGGTCCAGCTGATGACCTTCTTGATGTTGTCATAGACGGTCCGGCCTTCGCGCACGGCCGCCGCGATCGAGGCGAAATTGTCGTCCGCCAGAACCAGCTCGGCCGCCTCCTTCGCCGCTTCGCTGCCTTTCAGCCCCATGGCGATGCCGGCATCGGCGCGCTTCAGCGCCGGCGCGTCGTTGACGCCGTCTCCGGTCATGGCGACGGTGATGCCGTGCGCCTGCAGGGCCATGACCAGCCGTAGCTTGTGCTCGGGGCTGGTGCGGGCAAAGATGTCCGTCTCCAGGATGCAGGCGCTCAACTCGGCGTCGCCCATCGCATCCAGATCGGCCCCGGTCAGAACCCTGTCGGGATTTTCCAGGCCGATCTGCCGGCCGATCGCGGCGGCCGTGCCGCGATGGTCGCCGGTGATCATCTTCACCCGGATGCCGGCGCTCCGGCAGTCGGCTACCGCCTCGATCGCTTCCGGCCGGGGCGGGTCGATCAGCCCGACAAGACCGACAAGGGTCAGGCCCCCCTCCACGTCCGAAAACTCGAGTACCGTGTGTGCGGGATCGACCGGCCGCACGGCAAAAGCGAGAACCCGCTGGCCCTGGGCCGCGATCGCCTCGGCCCGGGCATGCCAGTATTCCGCGACCAGCGGCTCGGTGCCCCCTGCCGCGGTCCGCTGCGCGCTGCACATTGCGAGGATCTGTTCCGGCGCGCCCTTGACCGACACGAACGCATGATTTTCATGGTCGTGATTCAAGATGGCCATGAACCTGTGCCTGGCATCGAACGGGATCGCGTCGGTGCGCGTCCAGGTGACCAGCTCCGTGCGCCAATCGATACCGACCTTGCCGGAAAGCGCCAGCAGCGCGCCTTCCATCGGGTCGCCCTCGACATGCCAGACGCTGTCCCGTTCGTGCAGGGACGCGTCGTTGCACAACACCGCCGACCGGCCGAGCTCTTCGAGAATACGATGCTCCCGCACGCTGGCGGCAGCATTGTCCAGCGTGATCGCGCCGCGCGGCTCATAGCCGGTACCATCCAGCGCGAAGGTATGAAGGTTGGTGACGACCGAGGCGACCATCATCTCGTTCCGGGTCAGCGTCCCGGTCTTGTCCGTGCAGATCACCGAGACGGAGCCGAGGGTCTCGATCGCCGGCAGGCGACGGACAATGGCATTGCGCCGCGCCATGGCCTGAACGCCGACGGCGAGGGTAATCGTCAGAACGGCCGGCAGCCCTTCCGGTATGGCCGCCACCGACAGGCCGACGACAGCCATGAACATCTCCGCGAAGTCGGCATGCCCGACGACATAGCCGAAAACCAGCAGGGCCGCCGCGATCAGCAGGATCAGCACGGTCAGCCATTTGGCAAAGGCGTTCATCTGCCGGACCAGCGGCGTGGTCAGCGTTTCGACGGTGGCAAGCATGCCGCTGATCTTGCCGATCTCGGTACCGGCGCCGGTGGCGACCACGATGCCCCGGCCCTGCCCGCTGGTGACCAGCGTCCCGCTATAGGCCATGCAGACCCGGTCCCCCAAGGGGGCTTCGGGTTTGACCGGCCGGATATGTTTTTCCACCGGCACCGACTCGCCGGTCAGGATGGCTTCCTGTATCTGCAAGCTGCTCACACGCAGAAGCCGCAGATCGGCAGGAACCTTGTCGCCAGCCTCAAGCAGCACGATGTCGCCGGGAACGAGGCTGTCGCCCTCCACCGCCCGTCGCTCCCCACCGCGCAGCACAGATGCCTTGAGGGCAAGCATCTTGCGGATGGCGTCCATCGCCCGTTCCGCCTTGCCCTCCTGCACGAAGCCGATGACCGCGTTGGCGACAACGACGGCGAGGATCACAAGCGTGTCTATGAGATGGCCGAGGGCCGCCGTGATCGCGGCGGAGCCGAGCAGGACGTAAATCAGGATATTGTGGAAATGCAGGGCGAAGCGGACGAGCACGCTGCGTTTGGCGGGATCCGGCAGGCGGTTGGGCCCGTATTCTTCAAGCCGTGCCGCCGCGTCTTCCATCGAAAGACCGCCGGCATGCGTCTTCAAGTCATGCAGCGCCTCTTCGACCGGCGATGCGTGCCAGGCGCTTTCTTTCGCGTTCTTTGCCGCTTCCGTCATGACGCGCTCCCCTGCGGATTTCGAGCGATGCCTCAATGGCCGGAGAGCCGGGGCCTCGCTCGAAATCACATGGCTTTGCCGGCGTCGCTTAGCCCTGCAGCGCCTTTTCCCAGATCGTCTTGCGCCACGGTGTCACGATCACCGCTTCGAACACACCATTCAGGGCGAACGGATCGTTCCTGGCGAAGTCTTCCGCCACGGCGCGGTCCTCGGTGTCGAGGATCAGCAGGCTGCCGTCCATGGTCTCGTCCGGCCCGCCCGTGGTGGCGCCGCCGGCCATGATCAGGTCCATCTTGGACTTCAGGTACTCGACATGGGCCGGGCGGTGTTCGACGCGCTTGTCGAGGGCGCCGGGCTTGTCCCGGGCGATGATGGCGTAAGGCATGTGATGCTCCCTTGTGCGTGTGTGTTGGCGGCTTTGTGTGTTGGCGGCGGCTGATTATTCCCCGCCGTTGCCGTTCTTTGCCTGTTCCAGGCGGAACGGGTGGGCCGGATAGGTGCCGAGGATCTTGACCGCGCCTTTCGGGCAGAAGAACTGCAATTCCTCCAGCGCCAGCTTCAGCGATGTCTCTTCGGGATGGCCCTCGGCATCGACATAGAACTGCGCCGCCGAGAAATGCCCTCCGACGAGATAGGATTCCAGCTTGGTCAGGTTGATGCCGTTGGTGGCGAAGCCGCCGAGCGCCTTGTAGAGCGCGGCGGGCACACTGCGCACCCGGAAGATGATGGTGGTCACGCACGGACCGTTCCCGGCCGGCGGCACGACGCCCTCGCGGGCCATGAGCAGGAAGCGGGTGGTGTTGTGCTCCGCGTCCTCCACGCCCTCGCGCAGGATCTCCAGACCGTAGATCTCGGCCGCCAGCTTCGGGCCGATGGCGGCGATGGTCTTGTCCCCCAACTCGGCGATGGAGCGGGCGGCGCCGGCGGTGTCGGAATGCTGCACCGGACGGGCGCCGAGTTCGGCCATCAGTTTGCGGGACTGGGCCAGCGCGTGGACGTGGGAGCGGATCTCCTTCACGTCCGAGATTTTCGTGCCCGGCACGCCGAGCAGCATGGCGTTGATGCGCTGGTAATGCTCGCCGATGATATAGAGGCCGGATTCCGGCAGCAGGTGATGGATGTCGGCGACACGGCCGGCGACGGAATTCTCCACCGGCACCATGGCGCACAGCGCGTCCCCATTCTTCACCGCGTCCAGCATGTCCTCAAAGCTCGGGCAGGGCAGCGGCTCCAGGTCGGGACGGACGGCCTGACAGGCCATGTGGGAGTTGGCGCCTAGTTCGCCCTGGAAGGCGATTTTCTGCTTTTGCTCGGACACGGGTCGGGAACTTTCGGGTTCAGGATTTTGCAAGAATTCTGCGGGCTTTTTCCAAGTCCGCCGGAGTATCGACACCGAGCGGAACCGTGTCAACGCGGGCCACGTCGATCCGCATGCCGGCTTCCAGCGGCCGCAGCTGCTCCAGCTTCTCGCGCAGCTCCAGCGCCGACGGCGGCAGTTTGACGAACCGCTCCAGCGCGGCCCGGCGATAGGCATAGAGCCCGATGAAGTGGAACAGCGGGCCCGGGCCATGAGGCACCGTGGCGCGGCTGAAATACAGCGCCCGGCCCCGGCTGCCATCCGCCTCCCAGGCGACGACAGGCTTGGTCACGCTCGGATTGGTGATGTCGTCCTCGTCCACGATAAGCGCCGCCGGCGCGCCGATATCGACCTCGGCCCGGTCCAGCACGGCGAGCGCGCCACGCGGCACGGCGGGATCGAGCACCGGCAGGTCGCCCTGGATATTGACGATGGCGTCGTGTTTTGCGTCGGGGTCGAGCTTTGTCAGCGCCTCCCAGATCCGGTCGGAGCCGGAGGGATGGCCCGGGTCTGTCAGCACCGCCTCCCCGCCATGATCGCGGACGGCATCGGCGATCTCCTGCTCGGCGCAGGCTACGGCAACCCGGCCGAGATCCGCTTCCTCCGCCCGGCGCACCACATGCACGATCATCGGCAGGCCGCCGATATCGGCGAGCGGCTTGTTCGGCAGCCGCTCCGACTTCATCCGGGCGGGGATCAGGACAATAGGATTAGAGGGTGTCGCGTTCGCGGCCATGTCAGTCTCGCTCTTCGTCTTTCCGTTCCCCGCCGGACGCCCCATTCTGCCATTTCTTGCGGCGAAATGTCGCGCGGCCAGGGCGCTCTGTCCGCATGCCGGTAAATGTCCGGACTTGCGTCTTAGAGGGCGGAACCTTATAGGAAACTGTTAAAGGACTGTCGCCTGCCTAATTTGGCGAAACGGTTCGTATGTGAGATAGCTGGGCCGCGCGGAGCCTTTCCGGGCACCGATGCGGCGGGAAACAAAGGCGGGACGAGGTTCGGCATGTCATCTTCTCTGGAATTCAACAAGCTGGCCGCGGGCGTTCTGTGTGGCGGATTGCTTCTGATGGGCGTCGGCAAGTTCGCAGGCGTGCTGGTGCACCCCGAGCAGCTCGAAACCAATGCCTATACGGTCGAAGTCGCCGAAGGCGCCGCAACGGCCGCCGCGCCGACCGGACCCGCTCCGATCGAGCCGATCCTCGGCCTTCTCGCCAGCGCCGATGTGGCCAGCGGGCAGAAAATCGCGAAGAAGTGCGCGGCCTGCCACAGCTTCGACAAGGGCGGCCCGAACAAGGTTGGCCCGAACCTCTTCAATGTCGTGATGGCCGCCAAGGGTCATGTTGACGGCTTCGCCTATTCCGATGCGCTCCTGTCCTCTGGCGAGACCGACAACTGGACCTACACAGCGCTGAACCACTTCCTGCTGAAGCCGAAGGATTATGCGCCGGGCACGAAGATGAACTTCGCCGGCATCAAGAAGGCTTCCCAGCGCGCGGACCTCGTTGCCTATCTCCGCTCTCTCGCGGACAGCCCGGCAGCGCTGCCGTCGGCCGAGGAAATCCAGGCTGCGGACGACGCGTTCAAAGCCGCTGGCGGCTGATCGCCAACTGATTTCTGGATCAAGCCGGGCCCGGATGTGGCCCGGCTTTTTCATTTTGGGAGCAAGACTATGACCAGGCCCTCCACGACTGAGCTCGCCAGCTTCGCCGCCTCGCTCGCCGATGCCGCCCGCGGTGTCATCCGGCGCTATCACAATTTCGGCGTCAACATCGAAGCCAAGGCCGACGAGAGCCCGGTGACCGTGGCCGACCGTGGCGCGGAGCGGGTCATGCGCGCGCTGATCGAGGAACGCTTTCCGGAGCACGGCATCGCCGGCGAGGAATATGGCAAGGTCCGTGAGGATGCCGAATTCGTCTGGTCGCTCGATCCGATCGACGGCACCAAGGCCTTCATCACCGGCAGCCCGCGCTTCGGCACCCTGATCGGCCTGGTCGAAAACGGCAAACCGGTGCTTGGCGTGATCGACATGCCCGTGCTGGACGAGCGCTGGATCGGCGGCCGGGACTACATGGCCCGCATGAACGGCTCCCCGGTCGAGGTCCGCGCCTGCCCGCAGCTCTCCGACGCCATTCTCGCCGCCACCTCACCCGCCATGTTCGAGGGCACCGAAGAGATCTACGCCAAGCTCTGCGCCGGCACCCGCTATCAGGTCTATGGCGGCGACTGCCACAATTTCGCGACGCTTGCGGGCGGCCATGTCGATCTCTGCGTCGAGGCCGGTCTGCAGGATTACGACTTCCTCGCCGTGGTCCCGGTGATCGAGGCCGCAGGCGGCATCGTCACCGACTGGGAAGGCAACCGCCCCGCCCCGGGCTCCACCAACCGCATCTGCGCCGCCGGCGACAAGCGGGTCCACGAAGCCGCGCTGAAGATCCTGAACGGCTGACGCTGGTTTCTTTCCTTCTCTCTCTTCATCGTCATCCCGGCCGGAGAGCCGGGACCTAGTCCTTCATAGAGCACAGTCCGTCATCGCCTGGGTCCCGGCTCTCCGGCCGGGATGACGGCCTGCGAGTGGTGAGAGCGCCATGACCTGTCGGCGGATTGCTGTCCAGGCGTACCGCGGATAGCGCCTCTCCAGAGATCGCTTCAAGGAATTGACCCCCGGCCTATCAGAAGCGGGCCTGATTTAATCGACTGATCCGCGCATGTATTGCAGGGCGGCCCGTTCCCGGGAGATCGATTGAATGCTCGCTGATGTAAAACCATTTACTCTGTTGACATATGTCAACGAACCGCTCATATTCGGCGCATGTAATGAATAGGCCTCGCCACACGAGCAAGGAGGTCGAAGATGCAGTTCAGCACGCTGAATCAGAGGGATGGACCTGGCGACCCCAAGGTCATTGGGGGCGTCTGTACTGCCCGCACCATGACCGTAATGGATGCCAGGTTGGTGTAAATAGTACGCCCAAAAATTCCGGGAACCACGCCAGGCAGATCCTGCGAGCAATGGCTCGTTGTCCACACAAACACGGGGAGGCCGACAATGAAGACGTTTGAATTCAGCGTTATCGCATCCGGGCTGGACCCGCGTGCGGAGGGTTTTGAGGCCCGGTTTTATGACGGCGGATGTGACGATGCCCTGGTGTCGTTTCAGAAGGGGCACATCATTATCGACTTCGCACGGGAGGCGGAGACTTTCGAAGATGCGATTGCCTCGGCTCTGGAGAACGTCGCATCGACCGGCGCGCAGATCGACCGGCTTGAACCAGACCCGCTCGTCAGTCTGTCGGATATCGCAAAGCGCGCGGATATAACCCGCGCCGCCGTTTCCAACTATTACAGAGGTCAGCGCGGCCAGGCCTTTCCGGCACCGGTGGCCAGAATCACCTCGGACAGCCCCCTTTGGGAATGGTCCGTGGTTGCCCAATGGCTGGCATGCAACGGCAAACTCGCCCCTTCGATTGCTATCGAGGCGGAAATCGTCCGGCAGGCAAATCTCGCTGTTGCGCGTGGCGACATCCATATCGGACCGTTTCTCCGGCAACGCGCCCAAAAATACGAAAAGCAGCTTTGCGCCTAGAAGAACGCCCCCCGGAGCAGGCTGCCACCACCCCACCCCAAGATCGTCATCCCGGACCTGATCCGGGATCTCGGCATGACGCGCTGCGCTCTATGATCCATGGATCCGGCTCACTGAGAGGCTTGCGAATATGAGCGTACCGAAGAAAGAAGCGAACCTTCGCAATAAACTATCGCGCGGAAAATTTATCGCAGCCTCCATGCTGCAATTTCTATCGGCAATCGGGTGCCAGCAGATTTACATGTCAGCCGATGTCTGAACGATGTTGACGCTCGTAACCTCAAGCTCTTCGATCAGTTGGAGCGGCTTCTTGTCCTCATCATACTTAAGATGGAGGACCAACGTCACTTTAGCTTGAGTCCGATAATCTCCGACAATCACAACGGTCAATTCGTAGTCGCCAGATCGGTTGAACATCGTAACATTGCTGATCGTTTCAACAGAAGCGACTTCAGGCCGTCCTACACCCTTTAAGACGCAGATGAACTGACGCACGTATGGGTCAATAAAAACAGAGTCATGCATCATCGCTTCTTCGCGACTACCGCACCAACTTAGCTGCTGCGGATCGTGTAAGCACTCTTCCGGTTCATCTCCAAGAAGCTTAACGCTTGTCAAATACCCGACGCACTGAAACGGCCGCTTCGATATGTTGTCGCAAGCTAGCCGAACTTCGGTGATGTTCTCTCGGATGTCCATCCACGGGTGCCCACTGATTGATCTCTGGATGGAGCCCCGACGCTTTTCCACGATGCAGATTGACGAGTCCCAAGTGATCTTGAGTGTCGGCTTTAGAGACTCCTCTAAATCATCGATACGCTGCACTTTCTCCACGTCCCAATCACCCGGAACGCGCCACACCTCATAGAGGTACATGCAAAAGATGATGATCAGTGAGAGCCCCGCGATTCCGAGGCGGGAAGCGACCTCATCGAAAGCGGCATCAGGAGAACCAAACACAGCTAAGCCCCAAATGGCTCCGAAGGCGCTCAATAACGAAAGAACGGCGGCGCCCGGTGAATTCAACACACGACCCCACGCGCGTCGGAACGCTTCCTTGTGAACCCGTCTCCAGTATCCCGCCATCCACTAACTATAGCGTGAACACAAGCTTAGGTGCACCTGATACCTAATTCTGGTCCTACGAAGGGATGACGGCACTGGATTTTGGGGATGGCGAAAAAGCGCTCTCCGGCCCGGGTTGTGGGTCAGTTTGAAATTGATGGCAACAAAAGGGCAATGGCTTGAGCGGCTACAGCTACACCAGTCGCCAAGGCCGCCCTGCTATTCCAAACTGTTTGGACGCGCGCGGTCTCCAGGACATCGTAATCTTTGCCGTGTCCTGTATCGATAATTTGGAAGTCTTGTGATTCTGGATCTGGCGGCACCTTCACAATAGACGACCAGAACCACAGACCCGCTGCAGCCATGCCCGCTATGATCGAGGCCCAATTTAGAATGGCGATTGCAGCCATTGTCGCTCCGCTTCTTGCTTTCGCTCTTACGGGTCTCCAACCAACCCAACTTTAGATGCACCGTCGCATTGTGGTTGTAGATAGAGATTGCCGCGATCTTCGCGGGTAGCAATGTCCGCTATCACCTTAGGCAATTGATTCAGATCGCGCGGTCAATTTTAGTTTTTTCACATAAGCTGAATACAGCGTCCGTGGCACGACTATTACATAGCAGATCAAGACCGCTAGACTCCAACCGACCCACCCCGTCCGCCTTTGCTCCAGCCCGTCCCCGTGCTAGGACCGAATTCCTGCCTTTTGAACAGATTTCCGGAGAGTTCCATGCCCGCCGTTATGTTCCGGTCCACGAGCGATTCCGCGCCTGCCTGGGAAGAAATGCTGAAGCAGCGGATTCCGGGTCTCGACTTCCGGTCCTGGCCGGATATCGGCAATCCGGAGGATATCGAGTTCGTGCTCGCCTGGAAGATGCCTCCTGGCACGCTTGATGGCATGCCGAACGTGAAATGCATCTGTTCCCTCGGTCAGGGCGTGGACCATATTTTCGCCGATCCCAACCTGCCGAAAGACGCGCAGATCATGCGGCTGGTCGATCCCTGGATGTCCCAGGCGATGAGCGAGTGGGTGCTGCTGCATGTGCTGCGCTACCACCGTCAGGCGCCGGAATATGAGGAGCTGCGGAAGAGCAAGACCTGGAAATCCCTGCCGGCGCCGGATACGGCGAGCCGCAAGGTCGGCATTCTCGGCCTCGGCGCGCTCGGCGCGGATGCCGCCTCCAAGATCGCCGCGCTCGGTTTCGACACAGCCGGCTGGAGCCGGACGGAAAAGCAGATCGAGGGTGTGAAGAGCTATTATGGGGAGGACCAGCTTATGGACTTCCTGGCCCGGACCGAAATCCTCTGCTGCCTGCTGCCGCTGACCAAGGCGACCGAGGGCGTAATCAATGCGAAGACCCTGGCCGCGCTGCCCGAGGGTGCCTTCGTGATCAATTCAGGCCGCGGCGGTCATGTGGTCGAGGAGGATCTGCTGGCGGCACTGGACAGCGGCCATATCGCCCATGCCGCTCTTGACGTGTTCCGCACCGAGCCGCTGCCGCAGGACAGCCCGTTCTGGGAGCATCCGAAGGTCGATCTCTGGCCGCATGTCTCGGCCCAGACCAACCCGGTCAGCGCCGGAGATCAGGTCGCCGACGCGATCCGGAAAGTGTTCAGCGGCGAGACGCCGGACAATCTGGTCGATCCGAAAATTCAGTACTGAGTGGAATGTAGGAACAGGCGCCCGGCGTCAGTCGGCCGCGTCTGCCTCGAACCGGCTGCCGCGTGACGCGTCGACGACAAGGTCGCCGAACTCGGTCAGGAAGACCGAACCCTTCACGGTCCGCTGCACCAGCACGCTGCGCCGGTCCGCCTCGTCCGGGCGGCGGCGCACGAAGCCGTATTCGCCGAGACGGTCAAGCGCCCGGGTAATGGCCGGTTTCGAAACGTTCAAAGCGGCGGCGAGCCCGCGCACCGTGTGCGGCGGATTCTCGATATAGACGGTGAGCAGGACCGCCAGTTGCCGGGCGGTCAGGTCCGGCGTATCGCGCCGGACGCTTTCGACCAGGGCTTTGCGCCAAATGCCTAGGGCTTGTATCGAATCGACAGCCATATCCGGTACCAGCATAACCCTGTTTGTTACGAATTCGATTTGACAATACAGGGAGCAACCGCACCGCGCAACGAAAGATCGTTCGCGAAACGCGAATTTACTGTCAGCTAACCGTATTTACCGGCCGTTAACCATAACGTTTGCGCAACATTTTATAAAAAGCCCGTATACCCATGACTTCCCCGCCTTCCGGGCGGCCCGGCCGGGACTTCAGGTTCCAGGCCATCACGTCGACATGAGCCCATCGTGTCTCCGACGAAACGAAGTGCTCCAGGAAAAGCGCCGCCGTGATCGCGCCGCCATACCCGCCCGATCCGGTACTGGAAAGATCGGCGTTCGGCGACTTCAGCATCTCCCGATAAGGCTTGTGCAAGGGCAGCCGCCAGAGCGCGTCCCGCGTCTCCAGCCCGCCTTCGAGAAGATCGGCGGCAAGCGCGTCATCGTTACAGAAAAGCGCGGGCAGGTCGGTGCCCAGCGCGACCCGGGCAGCGCCGGTCAGGGTGGCGAAATCGAGAATCATCTCCGGCTTTTCACTGTCGGCTTCGGTCAGCGCGTCGGCCAGCACAAGGCGGCCTTCGGCATCCGTGTTGCCGACCTCGACGGTCAGTCCCTTGCGCGACGGCAGGATATCCATCGGCCGGAAGGCGTTGCCGGAGATCGCATTCTCCACCGCCGGGACCAGCACCCGGAGCCGCACCGGCAGCTCCGCGTCCATGACCAGTTTGGCGAGGCCCAATGCGTGCGCCGACCCGCCCATATCCTTCTTCATCATCAGCATGCCCGCAGCGGGCTTGATATCCAGACCGCCGCTGTCGAAGATCACGCCCTTGCCGACAATCGTCACCTTCGGATGGCTTTTCTTGCCCCATCGGATATCGATCAGCCGCGGCGCCCGGTCGGCGGCCCGGCCGACGGCGTGGATCATCGGGAAATTCTCGGCCAGAAGCGCCTCGCCCTCGATGATCTCGATCTTCGCCTTGTAGCTCTTGGCGAGATCGGACGCCGCGTCTGCAAGCTCTTCCGGGCCGAGATCGTTGGCCGGCCGGTTGATCAGGTCGCGGGCAAGCCCAGTCGCCTCGGCAAGGCGGCGCACCTCGTCCTGATCGGCGCCGTCGGGCCAGACCAGCTCGGCCTTGAAGACGGTCTTTTCCTTGAACGTGTCGAACCGGTAATGCGCCAGCGCCCAGCCGGTCGCCGCGCTTGTTGCCGCCTCGGGCGACAGCTCCGCCTCAAGGTAATAACGGCCCTTCGGTAGCACGGCCGGCAGCGGCGCCAGATCCCAGAGGCCACCTCCCGGCACCTCCTGCTCCTCCACACCGAACAGGACGCGCTCGAGCCCGCCATCGGCATCGGGCAGGAAGCAGGTCGCCCCCGGCGCTGCCGAAAACTCCGATTCGCCGATCCAACGCGCGGTGCGGGCGTCCGCTGCTTTCCGCCATGCCGGCAAGGTGGCGGCGCTGACCGGGGTCAGCGGAATGGATTTCGGGGTCGCTTTTCCAACGAAACGGAACGGCATCGGGGGGCTCCAGTAAAAGAGACGGTGCTTTTGTTCTAGCCTGCACGGCAGACCCGCTCAAGCGAAGCCGCCATGGATCGCCCCAGCTCGGCGCCCTGTTGCATGTCAGAGGTTGCGCAGCAGGCTCCAGCCGGTTCAAATGGCGGCAACAAAGCTCGGAGGAAAACCGTTATGGCGCCGTACAGCCTCATCATTGGAAACAAGAACTATTCGTCTTGGTCAATGCGGCCGTGGCTGATGATGACCGCGTGCGACATCCCGTTCGAGGAAACAGTGATCGCGCTCGACACGCCGAACACGCGTCAGGAAATCCTGCGGCATTCGCCGTCCGGCTTCGTTCCGGTCCTGAAAGACGGCGAGCTGACGGTCTGGGACAGCCTGTCTATCGGCGAGTATCTGGCCGAGAAGCATCCGGAAGCAGGGTTGTGGCCCGACGACCCGATCGCCCGCGCGCGGGCCCGGTCGGTTTCGGCCGAAATGCATTCCGGTTTCGGCGCCGTGCGCAAGAACATGCCGATGAATGTCCGCTCCAGCTTTCCGGGGCACGGACGGGCGCCCGGCGTGCAGGAAGACATCAACCGGATCTCGGCGATCTGGCGCAATCACCGGCGCCGGGTGACCGATCCCGCCGACGGCCCATTCCTGTTCGGCCACTTTACGATCGCGGACGCGATGTTCGCCCCGGTGGTCTCGCGCTTCCGCACCTATGGTGTCGAACTGGCGGATGAAGCCGCGGCCTATGCCGAGGCGGTCTGGGACTTTCCAGCCATGAAGGCCTGGGTGGAAGACGCCAGGAACGAGCCGATGGTGATCGACCGGCACGAATTGTAGGCCGCCTGGACTAGCCCGCCAGTCCGCGTTCCAGCCGGGGGTAATACAGCGCCATGGTCCCGGCCCTGACCAGCAGGAACAGGCAATAGGCGGCCCAGAGCCCGTGGTTGCCGTGAAGACTGGTCAGCGGATATGCCGCCGCGACGAAGACCGCGAGGGCGATCAGCATGCCGTTCCGCATCTCCGCCCCGCGCGTCGCCCCGATGAACATTCCGTCGAGCTGGAAGGACCAGACCGCGACAAGCGGTATCGCCGCCGCCCACGGCAGATAGTCACGGGCGACATCCCGCACTGCCTGGATGCTGGTCATCAGGTCGATGAAGAGAGAGCCCGCGGCGAAAAACAGCACCGTCATCAGGACGGCCAGAACGGCGGCGCCCTTGGTGGTGGCAATCACCGCCGCACGCAGTTGCACCCGCGACCGCCGTCCGATCGCCTCCCCCACCAGCGCCTCTGCGGCATGGGCATAACCGTCCAGGCCGTATCCCGCGACGCTTTTGAAGATAAGAAACACCGCATTGGCCGCCAGCACCGTGTCCCCGAGCTTCGCGCTCTCGTTCATGAAGAAGGCGGAGGCCGTCAGCACCGCCAGCGTGCGGATGAAGATATCCCGGTTCACCGACATCATCGCCTTCAGGCGCCGGACCGCGGCAAGTTCCCGGAGACGCGGCAGGCGGACATCGCGCGGCGCCAGGCGCCAGACCAGCACGGCACCGACCAGAAGTCCGATATACTGGGCAATCACCGTCGCCAGCGCGACGCCTTCGATGCCCCAGCCGAGCCCGAGCACGAAGATCAGGTTCAGCACCACATTCACAGAGTTGATGACGACCTGCTGGATCAGCCCGCCGCGCATCGCCTGCATGCCGAACAGCCAGCCGAGAACGGAGAAATTGCACAAGGCCGCCGGTGCGGCCCAGACACGGATCATGAAATAGGACCGCGCCGCCTCCTCGACCTGCTCGCTGCCGTCCAGGATGGAGAAGGCAAAGTCCGCCATCGGCACAGTCAGGGCGAGGCAAATGCCGCCGAATAACAGCGACAGCAGCAAGGCCCGGCCGAGACTGGCCAGAACCTCCGTCCCGTCCCCCGCGCCTTTCGCCTGAGCGACAAAGCCCGTGGTGCCCATGCGCAGGAAGCCGAAGCCCCAATAGATGTAATTGAACAAGAGGGTGCCGAGCGCCACGCCGCCGATATAGAAGGCGGCATCCAGATGGCCGACCACGGCCGTATCCACCGCACCGACCAGAGGCACCGTCAGATTTGACAGCACGACGGGCCAGGCGAGGTTCCAGACCCGGCGGTTGATGGTCGGCTGGAGGGACATGGTTCGTGCTGCCTTCGATTGCTCGGGGTGGCGGGGTGTAATCCGGCCTCGACCATAAAGACAAGCCTGTCCGGCCGATCCGAATAAAATCGAACGGCGACCCATCAGATCTGTGGAGGCGGCTTCACGCGGCCAGAGCCAGCAAGCCCGCAACAAGGATCAACGCGCCGCAGGCCAGCCGGAACAGGACAAGGGCCCGGCGGATATCGCCCATACCGGCATCCGCACCGCCCGCTCCCATCCAGGAGTCGTCGACAGTTTTGCCGCCATAGACGCGCGGCCCGGCAAGACGCAGCCCGAGCGCGCCCGCCATCGCCGCCTCCGGCCAGCCTGCATTGGGCGAGCGGTGCAGACGGGCATCCCGCAGGGTCGCCCGGACCGAGGAGCGGGCATCCGCACCGGGCGTCACAAATGCGGCCGTCCAGATCAGTAGGGCGGACAACCGGGCCGGGATCAGGTTCGCCAGATCGTCCAGCCGGGCGGATGCCCAGCCGAACATCAGATACCGCTCATTTTTGTGGCCGATCATGCTGTCGGCCGTGTTCAGCGCCTTGTAGGCAAGCAGTCCCGGCAGACCGCCGATCAGGTACCAGAAAGCCGGCGCCACCACGCCGTCGGAAAAATTCTCCGCCGCCGTCTCGATCGCAGCCCGGCTGACACCACCCTCGTCCAGTTGCTCCGGATCGCGCCCAACGATCATCGAAACCGCCCGGCGGGCGCCCGGCAAGCCATCTGTCTCGAAGGCGCGGGCCACTGCGGCGACATGATCGTACAGGCTTTTCTGCGCCAGGAAGACGGACGCTATCGCCGCTTCCAGCAGCCACCCGTAGCTCACGAATGAAACAAGGCGATGCAGCAGCCAGCCAATGAGCGCGGCGGCGGCAAGCAGCAATACGGCCAGCATGACACCGCCCCGGCGGCGGGCCGCATCGCCGGCCTCGGATCGGTTCCAGCGGGTCTCGCCCCAGCCGATCAGGTTGCCGAACAGGACTACCGGGTGCGGCAGCCTGTTCCACAGGGCAGGCGGATCGCCGATCACCGCGTCAAACACCAGCGCAAGGCAGAGAATGCCAGCCGTGCTCTGCAATGCCGCTTCGATCATATCTGCCCGTTCCCGCCGGTTTTCAGGTTCACGCCGACTGACACCATTTCAGGCGCCGTTTCCAGAGAATTCTATCGGTGCAAATGTCTTGGAGCGCATCCGGGCTGTGCGCTCTGGAGACAAAAAAAGTGGCCCGGTCATGACGACCGGGCCATTTCGATTCAAGTGAGTTCTCACAAGGAGAATCGGCTAAGGGACTCACCACATACGACTCTACGCCTTCCGATTTTAATTTACAATACGTAAACACATATCGTTTAATTAGTTAAATCGTCTCCTCATTTACGTTTGAAAGGTTTGCTGATGGGACGGCGTTATTTCACACGCAGACGGCACGCTATAAAGGCCAGCCGTCTCTGGGTCAGGAGCACGACGTGGATTGCCGCGCCGTGCCTTATGTCATGGCTGGCTTACAAAGCTGTCACGCATGGTACGCTGGATCTTGCCGCGGTCGTCGTGATTGCCGTTTTGGCCGCTATTTATCTGGTTTCGGTGCTGCGCGTGCGTGGGTTGTCCGGAGAATGGACCTTTTTCTGAGACGGCCGCCCTTTGGGCCAACTGCCCCGTCAGCTTCCCTTTACCTGAACCGGAAGTCCGGCAACGACCAGGGTCACCCTGTCTGCGATCGCCGCAATGCGCTGGTTGAGACGCCCCGCATGATCGCGGAAGGCGCGGGCGAGTTTGTTCTCCGGCACGATGCCGAACCCGACCTCATTGGCGACCAACACCACTTCGCCTGATGACGCGCTGACGGCCGCACAAAGCCGCTCAATCTCCGCATCGATATCCGCGTCGCCAAGAAGATGGTTCGTCAGCCACAGGGTCAGGCAATCGACGAGCAGAACCCGGCCGGGCACGGCTTCCCGCCGCAAAACCGCCGCCAAGTCTTTTGGCTCCTCAATCGTCTGCCAGCCGTCTGCCGCACGGTCCGCCCGATGCTGCGCAATGCGGGCCTTCATCTCGTCATCATGCGCTTCGGCTGTCGCAACATAGATCCGGGCGCCTTCACGCGCCTTGCACAAGCTCTCGGCATAACGGCTCTTGCCGGAACGGGCGCCGCCCAGTACCAAGGTCACCAATCCGCTGCTCTGCGTCATTCCGGCTGTTCCTCATTCGGCTGTCCCGCACGCACGGAGCAGAGTACACTTCGGCAAGCCCTGGTCATACCCGGGCAGGTCGGCAAACAGGAGCAAGATATGCCACAAGACGATCTCACCATGAGCGCACAGCTGCTTCTGGAATCTGTCGAAGAAGAAAACGCCGACTTGCATGAAGCCTGGGAACAGCTTGAGCGCATTCTCAACACCATGCGCGCCGAAGGCCTGCAGCCTCCGGAAGACCTTCTGAAGCTGGAAGAACGCATGAAAGCCGATTTCGCGGCGGCCAGCAAAAACGCCTGACGCGGAAGACCGGTCCGGTCGCTAGCGCACCATCCCCGAGGCCCTGGCCCGGGGATCGCCGACGGCGGCGGCCGTACCGTCATCATTCACCGCAACCGCCTGCACCGAGGCCAGCATCGGATCCCGGCCCGGGCTCAGCTTGAGCTGCAGTTTGCGCGCCTCGGCAATGCCGGCGACGGTCTCCCCAAGCTCGGCATCCGCCAGAAGCGTTTCGGTTTCCGCATGTAGCCGGGCGCGGCCAACCGCATCCGGCAAGCTGTCGCCGAGCACCAGGCTGTTGAACAACACCTGCATGATCGATGTCGGAATCCGGGTCGAGCCGGAAGCGCCGATGGCCATGCGCACCTTGCCATCCCGGAACATCAGGCTCGGCATCATGCTGGAGACAGGGCGCTTGCCGCCGACCACCTCGTTCGGGTTTCCAGGCCACGGGCTGAACAGCATCATCTGGTTGTTCAGCAGGATACCGGTCCCGGGCAGCACAACGCCTGAATGGTTGTTGTTGGAATAGGTGATGCAGGCCGCATTGCCGTCCTTGTCGATCACGGCGAGGCTTGTGGTCTCGCTCGACTCACCGGAGGCAACCTTCACGAACGCCGGGTCGCCATAACCGGCGGCCCGCTTCCGGAACATCTCCAGCATCGCACCCGCCAACAGGTCGTAATGCGCGCCGTCCGTGACGCTCTCGCCCTCCAGCGCCGCCAGTCCGGCGAACACCAGCCCGCCCGATGACGGCGGCGGCATGGTCGCGACGTCATGCCCCTTGAACCGTGCAGTCGCAGGCGCCCGCCAGATCGCCTCGTAACTTTCCAGATCGGCGCGGCTGAGGAAACCGTCATGGGCCTCCATTTCCGCCAGCAACCGGTCCGCGAGGGCGCCTTTGTAGAAACAGTCCGGCCCGTCTTTCGCGATCATCCGGAGGGACTGGCCATATTCCGGGTTGGCCATCTCTTCCCCTGCCCGGTAGAGGCTGCCATCGGGCTTCAGCAACAGTTTGCGCGTTGCTCCGGTAAGGCTCAGCAGAGCTTCCGTGCGGGCCATGCGCAGGGCTGCCTTGTGCCCGACCTTGAAACCGCCTTCCGCCAGCCTGATCGCCGGCTCCAGCACATCGGCCATCGCCAGCTTGCCGAATTTCGCCTGCGCCTCGCCAAGCCCGCGCACCGAGCCCGGGACCGCAACCGAGCGATGGCCGCGCTCATTCTCGCGGCCCTTCACCCGGACGATATAAGCGTTGTCGGTATCCACTGAGGGATAGAGATCGTACCGCGCCGTCATCGGAGCCACACCGAGGAAGTCGACGGACTCGGTCTTTCCGCTGGCGGCATCGTGCAGGATCATGAAGCCGCCGGCGCCGATGCCGGAATCAAGCGGCTCCACCGTGCCCATGACATAAGCCGCGGCAATCGCCGCATCGATAGCATTACCTCCAGCCTCAAGGACATCGAGCGCGGCCCGCGTTGCATCGGCATTGCCGCACGCCGCCGCACCTGCTTTTGGCGTGCCCTGTTGCCATGTCGTGATGCTCGGTTCCCGCTCGGCCATGTCGTCCTCTGGATGCGTAATCTTGGAAGCGCGCGAGTGTGATCTATTCCGGCGCGCCCTGCACTCGAATATTGCGGTATGCAGAATATACGTTCCAGCATTGATCGCACAGCTCGCCGACAATCGTGCAAGCACCGGCTCTTGCCCGCCATCCGCCACCGGTCTATGTCGGAGCGTGGCCCCGTGCCGTTCCGTTATCCGCGCCGAGAAAGAGATATCCCGTGTCGAAGACCCATCGCCTGCTCCTGACCCAGCCGAAAGGCAGCCCGCGCTACGAGATGCTGAAGAACAATCTGGAGACGGATTGGGAAATCGAAACCTGGTCGAAGGATGACGGCGAGGACGCCTTCCGCGAGCGGATTGCAGATGTAGAGGTGCTGGTCGGCGGCGGCGTGCCGGATCTGCCGCAGGGCATTCCGCTGAAGCTGTTCCAGATCCCCTTCACCGGTTACGACTGGACCGGTCCGGAGAAGATCCCGGCGGGCACAGTGGTCTGCAATACCTTCGAGCACGAGACCACGATCGCCGAACATGTCCTCGCCGGCATGCTGGAATTCCAGACCGGCCTGATGCGCGAGACCCATCCGATGATGAAGGAGAAATCCTTCAACGGCCGGGACATCTCGAAGGGCCCGATGCATCGCGAGATGCGGGGCGCGACCGTCGGTATCGTCGGCTACGGTCATATCGGCCGTGAAGTTGCCAAGCGCTGCAAGGCTTTCGACATGCGTGTGATGGCGCTGTCCCGCACCAAGCGCGACGAGCCGGAGTTAGTCGACTGGTACGGCACCCTCGACGACATGGACACATTGCTGGCGGAAAGCGATTTCGTCATCGTCACGGCACCGCTGAACGACGACACCCGCAGCATGATCGACCGCGAAGCCTTCGGCAAAATGAAGTCCGACGCGGTGATCTGCAATGTCGGGCGCGGGGCGGTGGTCGACGAGGCCGCGCTATACGAAGCGCTGTCGAGCAAGCAGATCCGGGGCGGCATCATCGATGTCTGGTACACCTACCCGTCGAAGAAAGACCCCAATCCCTGGCCGTCCAAGTTCCCGTTCCAGAAGCTCGACAACATCATCATGTCGCCCCACAACTCGGCCTGGAGCAACGAGATGGCCAACCGCCGCTGGTCCTTCGTCGCCGCCAATCTCGACCGCTTCGCCCGTGGCGAGGAGCTGCAGAACTTCTGCTTCGAGGGCACCCGCCAGGGCTGAGTGGTAAAGGATGCCTGATCGCATCCCCCTACTCCGTTACCTAACACACCGCCGTCACCCCGGCGGAGGCCGGGACCCAGTGATCATGGAGCACGGACCGCCATCCCCTGGGTCCCGTTTTTCAACGGGATGACAAAAAAGGGCGGGGTGACAAATGGGGAAATCGGGATCTCGATGCGGCCGCGGCAAGCCATGGTCTTGAGCAAAACACGTTAGCCGAGAACGCTACAGCAAGCCGGTTAATGCCGCGACAAGTACAGCGGTGAGCGTGGCCCGGGTTGAGGCATGCCGTTCGACAACAATGACCCGGCGGGTCGTAACGGGGTCTCCGAACGGCAAGACCCGGATTCCCTCACGTCTCTCCGGATCAAGCGCATAGGCAGGCACCACTGCGACGCCGAGCCCGCCGGACACCATTTCGATGATCGGCTCGATCGCATCCAGCTCCATCGCCTCATCCACGGCCAGCGCGCGGTCGCGTAAGGCATGCTCGATGATCCGGCCGACGCCGGTGCGCCGGTTGAAACGGATGAAGGGATGACGTGTCAGCAATTCGGCATCCGTCACGCCAGACAGCCCCGACGGCGCAATCACAGAAAGCGGCTCCTCAAAAATCAGATGGCCTTTCAGCTCCGGGGGCAATCGATCCGGCGCGGTCAGGATGGCCGCATCCAGCTCCCCATGCGCAACCCGTCCCAGCAGGCCGGCGGAAAGGCCGCTTTCGATCCGCACCCGCAGATCCGGATATTGCTCATGCAGGCTTGTGAGTGCGCCGGGAAGAATGCCGGTACTGGCGGTCTGGATCACGCCGAGCCGGAGCGTGCCTGCGACATGCCCGTCCGGCTGCACAGACTGTTTCAGGTCCTCGTACTGGGTCAGAATCGCCCGCGCCTTCGGGATCAGCGCGGTGCCCCGGTCGTTCAGCACCGGCGGGCGGCGGGACCGGTCGAACAGATCCGCGCCGAGTTCCTGCTCAAGAGCGCGCATCTGCATGCTGACGGCGGACTGGGCAACCCCGAGCCGGTCGGCGGCAGCGGCGAAACTGCCCCGGGAGGCGACTTCGAGAAAGATCTGCAGGCGGCGAAGAGACATTGGCTTTTCTTCACTATTTCTGAATTTAAGTATCAGAAATATGCGCTTGCCTGAAGTTATTCCCAACCGCACACTTCACGGACCTGTGAGAGGCGCGTGAGATCCGCGCTCCGCAAAAACAAGAACGCCTGCGTGAGGAAGCCGCCCATGTTTTTCGACCTGACCCCGGAGCAGAAAGACCTGCAGGCCCGCGCCCGCGCCCTTGCGGCGGATGTGATCGCCCCGCGCGCCGCAGAGGTGGACCGCAGCGAGCAGTACCCCTGGGACAACATAAAGGCGCTGACCGACGCCGGTTTCATGGGCATGACCGTGCCGAAGGAATATGGCGGGCCGGGCCGCTCCTATCTCGATACCGTGCTGGTGATCGAGGAGATGGCGGCAGCCTGCGGTGTCACCGGCCGCATCGTGGTCGAGGGCAATATGGGCGCGATCTCGGCCATCATGACCTACGGCACCGAGACCCAGAAGAAGCTCGGCGCCGAACATGTCTTGTCCGGCGACAAGCTGGCCATCTGCATCACCGAGCCCGATGCGGGCAGCGCCGCGACGCTGATGACCACCCGGGCCGACAAGCGCGGCGATACCTATGTGCTGAATGGCAAGAAGCACTGGATCACCGGCGGCGGGGTTTCCCGCCTGCACCTGATCTTCGCCCGCGTCTTCGACGAGGACGGCACCGAGCTTGGCATCGGCGGCTTCCTCGCCGACAAGGATAAAGCGGACGGACTTGTCATCGGCACCCGCGAGCCGACCATGGGCCTGCGCGGCATTCCGGAAACCGAAGTGATGTTCGAGGATCTGGAAATCCCGGCCTCGATGGCGTTGTTGCCGCCGAGCGGCTTCAAGCGCGGTTTCGCCGATCTGATGAGCGCCTATAACGCACAGCGCGTCGGCGCCGGAACCGTGGGCATGGGCATCGCCGCTGGAGCCTACCGGCACGCCCTTGCCTTCGCCGGGGAACGCGAGCAGTTCGGCCGCCCGATCGCTGAATTCCAGGGCCTGCAATGGATGCTGGCGGACATGTCCGTGCAGCTCGAAGCCGCCCGCTCGCTGATCTACCGGGCGGCGGCCAGCGCCGAAGGCCCGAGCGCCCCGTTCCCGGATGCGACGCTCGCGGCGCAGGCCAAGATCATGGCGTCCGAGATGGCCATCAAGGTGACCACGGACGCCCTGCAGGTGTTCGGCGCGCGCGGCTATTCCCGGAACTATCCGATGGAACGGATGCAGCGGGACGCCCGCATGTTCACGATTGGCGGAGGCACCGCGCAGATCTTGCGCACCGTCGTTGCCTCCCGCATCCTTGAGCGGAAATTGCCGCAGACCCGCGACGGCCACCAGCGGCTCGCCGAAAAACAGGCCGCCATGCGCCTCGCCGCCGAATAGTCTCTTCAGACTGGCCCCGTCAGACAGGAACAGCCCCATGCGTATTGCCGATGTGATTGCCCGCCGCCTGTACGAGGCGGGGGTCCGCTATGCCTTTGGCGTGCCGGGGGGCGAGGTGCTGACCCTTGTGGATGCGCTGGAGAAAGCGGGCATCCGCTTCCTGCTGGCCAAGCATGAGAATGCCGCCGGGTTCATGGCTGAAGGCGTCTGGCACATGACCGGTGCGCCGGGCGTGCTGGTCTGCACCGTCGGTCCGGGCGCCGCGAACGCGGTCAACGTCACCGCCAATGCGGAGCAGGACCGGGTGCCTCTGATCGTGCTGACCGGCTGCGTCGATGCGGGTGAAGCCGTCACCTACAATCATCAGGTCTTCGACCACACGGCGGTTTTCGGGCCGGTCTGCAAGGCCAGCGTCACCATGCCCGAAAAGAACGCGGACGCGCTGATCGACAAGCTGGTGCGCCTCGCCATGGCGGACCGGCCGGGCCCGGTGCATATCGATCTGCCCATCGCCGTCGCGGCGAAAGAGGTCGCAGACGCCAAACCGGTAAGACGCCCCGCACCGCAGCTCTCGGCCCCCGCGCCGGGAGATGCGCTGGATGCCGCCCGCGCCGCACTGGCAAAGGCCGAACGGCCGCTGATCGTCGCCGGGCTGGATGTGGTCAATCAGGATGCCGCCGACACACTTGCGGATTTCGCCCGGAAATTCGGCGCCCCGGTGATCGCCAGCTACAAGGCGAAAGGCGTACTGGCGGAAGACGACCCGCTATCCCTCGGCGGTGCCGGCCTCTCGCCGCTCGCCGACACGCATCTGAAACCGGTGATCGAGGCGGCGGATTTCATCCTCCTCGCGGGTTATGACCCGATCGAGATGCGCCCCGGCTGGCAGAACCTGTGGGATCCGGCGGAGAAGACAATCGTCGAGCTGCTGGCCGCGCCGGAATACTCCTACATGCATGACGCCACGATAACCTTCCACGCCCATGTCGGCGAAAGCCTGAAGGCCCTCGCGAACGGGGTCGAGCCGCGTGCCACCTGGCCCGGAAGCCTGATCGCGGACACACGGTCGGCGCTCGCAGGCGCCTTCGGCCAGAACGAGGCTTGGGGCCCGGCAGCCATCACCACCACCGTCCGCGCCAACACCCCGCGCGACGCGGTGCTGACCGTCGATAGCGGCGCCCACCGCATTCTCGCCAGCCAGATCTGGGAAGCGCAGGCACCGCACACAGTGCTGCAATCCACCGGCCTCTGCACCATGGGCTGCGCCCTGCCCCTCGCCACCGGCGCCAAACTCGCCGCGCCCGACCGGGCCGTGGTGGCCTTTACCGGCGACGGCGGCTTGGAAATGGTGCTGGGAGAGCTGGTGACACTGCGCGACCTGAAGCTACCGGTGATCGTCGTCGTCTTCGTCGACGCCTCGCTGGCGCTGATCGAGAAGAAGCAGCGGGAAATGAGCTACGGCAATGCCGGGGTCGATATGCAGGAGACGGATTTCGTCGCCATCGCCGAAGCGCTCGGCGGGATTGGCATCTGGTGCGAAGACCGGGAAACGCTGGCCTCCGCAATCAGAACGGGCCTCGCCACCGACACCTTCACCCTCTGCGCCTGCCGCATCGACCGGCAAAGCTACGACGGCCGGATTTAAGTCCACAACGTCATCCCGGCCGGAGAGCCGGGACCTGGCAGATCATAGGGCGGAGTCCGTCTGCATAAGATCCCGGATCAGGTCCGGGATGACGGAAGAGACCTCAGCCCCTCACCCGCACTTCGAATAGCCGCAAGAGGTGCACAGGTCGCAGCCTTCCTGCTTCATCAGGGAGACGGAGCCGCAGGTCGGGCATTGGGCCGGGATCGGGCCGCCGGCGATCGGGCCGTCATTGACGACCTTTTTCTTGCCGCCGAAATCCATTTCCAGCGTGTCCGGGTCTTTCAGGAAGCCAATATCCTGCAGGTGCTGCTCGATCACGCCGCCGATGGCCGCGAGCAGGGAAGGCACGTATTTGCCGCCCATCCAGCAGCCGCCACGCGGATCGAACACCGCTTTCAGCTCCTCGACCACGAAGGAGACGTCGCCGCCGCGCCGGAAGACCGCGCTGATCATCCGGGTGAGCGCCACGGTCCAGGCGTAATGCTCCATGTTCTTGGAATTGATGAAGACCTCGAACGGGCGGCGGTGGCCGGTCTGCATCACGTCGTTGATGGTGATGTAGATGGCGTGATCGCTCTCCGGCCACTTGATCTTGTAGGTCTTGCCCGGCAGCTCCTCCGGCCGGCCCAGCGGCTCGGTCATATAGACAACATCGGGGTTCGCCGCGGGGTCTGTCGTGACCGGGGCGGTTGCCGCTTCCTGATTTGTGTTGGCGGGCGTGTTGGCCGGCGCCGGAGCCGCCTCTTCCTTCTTCTCGTCCGAGACACTCAGCACCGAGCCGGTGATCTCGTTCGGGCGGTAGGTCGTGCAGCCCTTGCAGCCCTGCTCGTAGGCCGAGAGATAGACGTCCTTGAAATCCTCAAAGGAAATATCGACCGGCACGTTGATGGTCTTGGAGATCGAGCTGTCGATATATTTCTGCACAGCAGCCTGCATCGCCACGTGATCCTGCGGCGTCAGCGTCTGGACACTGACGAAGGCATCCGTCAGCTCCGCGTCGTCGCCCTTCAGGTGCTTGTACATCCGGTAGGCATAATCCGAGACTTCCTCGGTCTTGCGGCTGCCGTCCGGCATCAGCACGGTGCGGTTATAGGCATAGCTGAAGACCGGCTCGAGGCCCGAGGACACATTGTCGGCGACCAGCGAGATAGTGCCGGTCGGCGCGATGGAGGTCAGCAGCGCGTTGCGGATGCCGTGCTCCCGGATCAGATCCTGCACGTCCTGGTCCAGCTCTTTCACCGATTCGCTGGCCAGATACTTGTCCGCGTCGAACAGCGGGAACGCGCCCTTCTCCTTCGCCAGATCGACCGAGGCGAGATAGGAGTGACGGCGCAGCGCGGCCATCCATTTCTCCGTCATCGCCACCGCTTCCGGTGAGCCATAACGCAGACCGCAGAAGATCAGGGCGTCGGCCAGGCCCGTAACACCGAGACCGATGCGGCGCTTGGCCTGTGCCTCGTGCGCCTGTTCCGGCAGCGGGAATTTCGAGGTGTCGACCACATTGTCCATCATCCGGACGGCGAGCGGCACCACGCGGGCCAGCTCGTCCAGATCCAGCTCCGCATTCTCTTCGAACGGGTTCTTCACGAAGCGGGCGAGGTTGATGGAGCCGAGCAGGCAGGCGCCATAGGGCGGCAGCGGCTGCTCGCCGCACGGGTTGGTGGCGGCGATGGTCTCACAATAATGCAGGTTGTTCCGCTTGTTGATGCGGTCGATGAAGATCACGCCCGGCTCGGCATAGGCATAGGTCGCGGCCATGATCTTGTCCCAGAGATCGCGCGCCTGCACGGTCTTGAAGACGGTGCCGTCGAAGACGAGATCCCACGGGTCGTCCTGCTTCACCGCTTCCATGAATGGATCGGTGGCGAGAACGGAGAGATTGAACATGCGCAGCCGGGCCGGGTCCCGCTTCGCCTCGATGAAGGCTTCCACGTCCGGATGGTCGCAGCGCAGCGTCGCCATCATGGCGCCGCGGCGGGAGCCCGCGCTCATGATGGTGCGGCACATGGCGTCCCAGACATCCATGAAGGAGAGCGGACCGGACGCGTCCGCCGCCACCCCGTGCACCCGCGCGCCGCGCGGCCGGATGGTGGAGAAATCGTAGCCGATGCCGCCGCCCTGCTGCATCGTCAGGGCCGCTTCCTTCAGGCCCTCGAAGATCCCGGCCATGTTGTCCGGAACCGTTCCCATGACGAAACAGTTGAACAAAGTGACCTGACGGCCGGTGCCGGCGCCGGCGAAAATCCGGCCGGCGGGCAGATAGCGGAAATCGGCGAGCGCGGTATAGAACTTCTCCGCCCAGGCTTCCTGATCGGTCTCGACCTCGGCGAGAGCGCGCGCGACGCGCTGCCAGCTCTCCTCGATGGTGCGGTCGACAGGCTCGCCGTCTGCGGTCTTCAGGCGGTACTTCATGTCCCAAATCTGCTGGGAAACCGGGGCGATTGAAGTCATTCCGGGCTCGTCCGTTCTATCTCGTCAAACACTATATATAGCCGCGCGCTATCGGGAGGACGCTATATATATGCACCTTGGTCGCGTGTCTATCCTGTCACGCCGAAAGAGCAGCATAACACGAGAACCCTCATCCGGGCATCATCGATGCCAGCGTCACCCGCAGCCAGGCAGCCTGGTACTTGACGTATTCCGACAGAATCAGAAAGCGCGACTGCGGCGATTTCCACCATTCGGCAAGGCCCGGATCGGCCGGGCGCACCGGATACTCGCTGATCTCGATATCCGGCATCGCTGCCCGAAACTCGATTCGCGAGCGGGCCATATGGTAATTCGAGGTGACGAGGATCATCGAGCGATAGCCGCCCGCCTTCATCCAGCCAGCCGCCTCCTCCGCATTGCCGATGGTATCGTGGGCCCCGTATCCGAGCGCCACACAGCAGGCCATCGTCTCCGCTTCGACGGCAACGCCGCTCTCCGCCATGGCGGCGCGGAATTCGGATGGGCTGACGATATCGTTGACCCCGGTGACCAGTAACTCCTTCGCATGCCCTTCAAGCAACAGGGAGACCGCAACGGGAATTCTCCGGCTCCCGCCTGTCAGCACGACGATGGCATCCGCCTCCGGTGCGGCACGCGGTGCATCCGACGGCATGGCGGCAAGGAACCAGAAGAAGCCGCCGACCCAGAGGCCGCCGGCCACAACGGCCACGCTCAGGATGCCGACAAGCCACCCCCTGAGCGGACCCGCCTTCCAGTTCCGGCCGTCCTGCCGGCTCTCGGTGCTCACGGGTTCATCTTTCGGAGCGCGCCCAGCACGGAAAGCCGCGCGGCGATCCAGGCGACAAAGGCGACCAGCACCGGCGCGGACGCGATCAATATCCATTCGACGATGCCGGCAGGCAGCCCGCCGAGCAGGGTCGGGATCAGGTTTGCGCTATCCACCGCCTCCGGCTCCAGCGCGGCGGCGACACCGGCCAGCGTCGCAACGGCAAGAAAGCCGCCGACCAGACCGCCGCGCAGTGCCATCTTCAGGACGTGGGCCTGAAATTCGGAGGCAATATAGCCGTCGCGGGCGCCGATCAGGTGCAGGATCGAGATGACTTCGCGATGGATCGAGACCGAGGTGCGGACGGCGAAGATCACGGCGACCACTGATGCCCCAATTACCAGCGCCAGCACCGTCAGGCCAAGCGCCTCGACCGCCCGGGTCAGCTTCGCCACATGGCTCATCCACTGGGTATGGGCCTCGACCATGGCGCCGGGAAAGAGTTCGCCGAGCCGGGCCTCGAACTGTTTCAGATCGACCTCCGGCGGGGCGGCGAAATGCAGATCGAACAGGCGCGGCAGGGGCAAGTCGGCAGCGAGTTCGGCACCGAGCCACGGCGCCAGCAGCTCGACACTGCGGGAGGTATCGACCCGGACCAGCCGCAGGATCCCGGGGAGCTGCCGCATCATCCGTTCGGCCTGACTCAGTCGCGGCGCATCGCTGCCCTCGGTGACCGCGGCCGGGATCTGTACCGTGACCACGCTGCCGAGGGCGAAATCCCAGCGTGCGGCGAGCTGATGCGAGATCACCGCGCCGACCGAGGCGAGCACGGCGAAATAACACATGATGCCGAGCAGCCAGGGCAGGTAGCGGGCGGATGGATCGTGCGACAGCGGAATGTCGCCGCGGGGAATAAGAGCCATGCCTCAGCCCCTGTGACGGTGCTTGCTGGGATTGCTGGTCCCGCCGCTGGTGGCCGCACCGACAGGACGCGGCTCGCTACGCCGGCTACCCTGTCCGCGGACACGGGTCACACGCCCGCCATCAACATTGAGACAGGGATGATCAAAGCGCTCCACCAGCGCCCTGTTATGGGTCGCGATCAGCACCGTGGTGCCCATCTTGTGCAGTTCCTCGAAGAGATAGAGCAGCCGGACGGCGACCCCGTCATCGACATTGCCCGTCGGCTCGTCGGCGAGCAAGAGCTGCGGTCGGCCGATCACGGCGCGGGCGATGGCCACGCGCTGCTGCTGTCCGCCGGACAGCGTGTGCGGCAGCGAGTCAAAATGGCCGGAAAGACCGACCCATTCAAGCAACTCCGGAACGTATTCGCGGATCGCCGATTCGCGCGCCCCGGCGATGCGCAACGGCAGCGCGACATTGTCCAGCGCACTCAGATGCGGGATCAGCCGAAAGTCCTGGAACACGATGCCGATGCGCCGGCGCAACGCCGGAATACCGTCCCGGCCGATGGTCGCCGCGTTCTGACCGAACAGGGACAGCCGTCCGCGCGACGGCTTCAGGCCGAGATACATCAGCTTCAGCAGGCTCGATTTTCCGGCCCCGCTCGCCCCGGTGATGAACTGGAACGAGCTTTCCTCGACCGCGAAATTGACATCGCTGAGGATCGCCGGGCTCCCGGGATAGCGGAGCTCCACCTTGTCAAACTGGATCACGGCGCGGCGCGCCTCCCTCTCCCAGATACCCGGTCCCAGACACCAGACCGGCCCGCGAAAATGGTTTCGCGAGATTTTCCGGTTGCTCAAGTCCCCATGATTTCAGATCGTCAGCTTCATTGAAAGCATTGGCATGCAAAGCCCGACTATCGAAAGCGTGGCGGACAGTAGGCGCGCGTGTCGGCTTTGCCTATAGTGGCCGGACCGTCAGTGGACAACAGGATCACATGAAACTCACCTGTCCCGAATGTAGCCAGTCCTTCAGCGTACCGGACAACGCGATCGGCCCCAAGGGCCGCAAGCTCCGGTGCAGCAAGTGCAGCCACGAGTGGCATCAGACACTGGAAATGCTGGAAGAAAAGAAGGCGCCGAAGCCCGCCGCAGCCGAATCTCCCGCCGCACTGCCGCCTGCATCGGAACCGGCCACAGCGGACGGTGAGGAAGAGGAAGTCGTCCCGTTCGGACGATTCGGCAGCGGCGAGGCCGATCCCGATGCGGAACCCGCCTTCGAAAAAGACGAACAGGAAGATCAGGAAGGCGTATTCGGCGCCCCCCCGATCCCGCGCGGCCGCATGCCGCTGTCCCGGCCACCGAAGCGCCGGCGCAAAGGGCTGGTCGCCGCGATCGCCGGTATCGCCGTGCTGGTCGTACTCGCCGTTCTGTTTGGCGCACGGGGCTCTCTGGTCGCCGCCTGGCCGCCGATCGACCGGCTCTATGCCTCGATCGGGCTGGGTGTTCCGGTGATCGGCGAGGAGCTGGTGATCCAGAATGTCGCCGTCTGGCGCAAGGCGGACGGCTCGATCGAGCTGCTGGTCATCAAGGGAGAAGTCCGCAACCCGACAGAGCAGATGCAGACTGTACCGACGCTGGCCGGCAAGCTCACCGGCAGCCAGGGCGATATCATGCAGGAATGGCTGTTCCGGGCGGAAAACCAGGTCATGCTGCCGGGCGAGAAGACCAACTTCGAATACGAGCTGCCGCAACCCGGCGCCGATGCGGCGGAGGTGACCATTACCTTTTCAGAACGAGCTCTCGGCGGCGGTCTTGGATACTAAAGTGGGCTCGGATACTAGATTTTACTGACCCGGTCAGAACCGCTTCAGCAGACGTTCGATGTAATCCAGCTCAAGGCTCGGCCGTGACCGGTCGCCCGAGCGCTCCCGCAGTTCGTCGAAAATCCGCCGGGCGCGCTGGATATCGCTTTCCGTCGGGATCTCGACATCGTTGTTGTCGTTGAAACCGTATCCGGTGCGCCGGCGGTTCAGGGGATCGCCGTCCTCCGATTCGAAATCGTCCTCATCGGCGCTCTGGGCGTTCGGGTTTTCCTGTCCCTGACCGTTCGCCATCTCACGCAGGGCCTCGTTCAGGGATTCCGCTCCCTGCTGCATCTGGCCGAGAGCATCGCCCTGCGGCCCGACAGCCTGCCCCGGTGCGTTCTCACCGAGCGCCTCGGTGGCATCGCGCATGGATTGCTCCGCGTCGCCGAAGCCTTCGGGGATCTGCCCGAGGCCCTCGCCGACCTTGCGCATGAACTCGCCGAGCTGCTTGCGCAGCTGTTCCTGCATTTCCGCAAGCTCCGCCGCCAGTTCCTCGGCCGTCATCTGACCGTCGCCCTGACCGGGTGACTGGCCCGGCTGCTGCTGACCGTTCTGACCCGGTTGCCGGCCTGGCTGCTGCCCCGGCTGTTGGCCGCGCTGCCCCTGTTGCTGACCCTGCCGGCCAGGTTGCTGGCCACGCTGGCGCTGGTGCTGCTGGAAGGTCCGGTCCATCAGGTCACGCTGCTGCTGTGACAGGTCCTTCAGCTGGCGCATCATTTCCTGCAATGCCTGCTGCTGCGGCGACATCTGCTGCTGCTGCATGCCCATCCGCAGGTTTTCCATCATCTGCTGGAGTTGCGACAGCATCTGCCGGGCCGCGTCGCGCGCGCCGGTTTTCGCCATGTCCCGCATCTGATCCAGCATCTTCATCAGATCTTCGCGGCGCATCATCTGGTTCGGATCGATCTGCTGGCGCTGCATCTGATCGCCACGCTGGGCCTGCTTCATCATCTGTTCGGCCATGGCCCGCAGATACTCGTCTATCGCCTGCTGCATCTCCTGCATCAGCCGCTCGATCTCCTGGTCGCTGGCATCCCCGGCCAGCGCCTCCTGCAGCCTGCGCTCGACATCGCGCAGCTTGCGCATGGCGGTGGAAACCTCGCCATCCTCGATCCGCAAGGCGACATCCCAGAGCAAACTCTGCAGCGCTTCGACGCCTTCCGCGTCCGGCGCTTTGAAATAGAGCCTGTTCGCCGCCGTTTTCAGGCCGAGAAAGACAACAGTATCGTGGAAATAGCGACCCGGCCGGGCAGCCAGGGTCAGCAGGATTTCGGAAATATCGATGCGCTCTTCCGGCTCACTCACCAGACGCTTGCGCTGACCGATCACGGCAATCGCCACTGGATGACTGAAGACCCGCTCCGGCAGCACCATCTCGACCGGCGCGCTTGTTCCGGCCTGATCGAGGTCGTCCGACGCCTCAAGCGTGATCCGCACCTTGTGTCCCGCCCAGGGGTGCGGGGTCAGATCGTTGAAGCTGCGGCCGGTGATTTCCTTCCGCTCCCCGGCCACCACCGGCATGGCAATCTCAATCGGCGTCTCATCGGTGATGCCGTCATCCCCAACGCGATGAATCAGCGCCCGGACCCGGGCCACACCATAATCGTCTTCCGCTTCATAGCGCACGATCAGGGCCTGCCGTTCAGAGCCGGCCGGCGGCTCCGTAAAATCGACCGACGGCACCAGATCCGGCAGCACATTGATGCGCCATTGGGCGAGCGCCTCATCGTCCTGCATCACGGCAAGCCGGGTACCGCGTGAAATCGGTGTCTGTATCTGATGACTTTCGGGAGCGATGGTCTCAAAGCTGACCCGCTCCGACGTGCCTTGCGACATGCCTTCCGCTGTCTTGTCGGCAGTGCCCGCAAGAACGCCGTCCTCAATGATCAGCTCAGGTGTCTCCTCGCCGCCATTGACGGTCGCCAGGAAACGGCTGCCGACCGGGATCGCAACGGTTCCCGGCTCTGACGGAACCTCCTCTGACGTATCTTCCGTCTGGATCGAGGCCGAACGGGAGAGCAGGATCGGGGCCATGCCGGTGTAATCCGGCGGGCTGACCCAGACATCCGCGAGCGACGATGGCGCAGCTCCCGCGCCCCGCAGTTCAGGCGTGACCGCGGCGCGCAGGCGCTCGCCCGGATTCTGCCAGCCCGCGACCAGCCCGATGAAGAGAATCAGTCCGACGAGGGAACGCAGGCCGAACGGGTCGAGCCGCGTCGCAACCGGCTCCGGACTGCCTACATGGACCTGCCGGCGGACATCGCCCAGCCGCTTCAGATGGGCCTGCCAAAGGGCGGCTTCCGTCCTGCCGCCGCCGGCGACCGCGTCGCTCAGGGCCGAGAGAGGCCGGTGCCGCAAACCCGACCAGCTTTCCAGCCGGCGCAGGATCTGACTCTCGCCCGGCCAGGAGAAGGCGATGATCGCGCGCCGGAATGTCCAGAGGAAGAGCACGAGCACGATGGCGAGAAAACCCGCCTGCAGCCAGCCGCCACTGATCTGTCCCAGTGCCTGGGGCAGTTCGATCAGGGAAAATCCAAGAAACAGTCCAAGCAGGGCGAGCGGCCAGCGGAAGGCCGGGAAAAACCTCTCCCATGCCAGCACAAGGCCGGTCGTCCATACCTTCAGCCGGTAGGAGAATGAAGCCGTCTGGGCATCGTCACGCATGCAAAGACCCATCCCCGGCATAGCGCCGTGTCATCAGGGACGGATCCCGACCGCCTCCCCCGCTGGCTTAACCACCCGCGGCGGCACGGGAACCTGTCGATAACTCATACTCTCCCGGAGACGAACGCCCCGGTCAAGCCTGCGACAGGTCAGCTAGCCCGGCCGGACTATTCTTCAAGAGCCAGCATTTCATCGAGCGTCTGACGCCGGCGGACAACTTTGTAGCTATCGCCATCGACCAGAACTTCCGGCACGAGCGGCCGTGAGTTGTAGTTCGAGCTCATGACGGCACCGTAGGCACCCGCCGATTTCAACACGATAAGGTCCCCGTCGCTGATCGGGCCGAGACGACGGCCACGGGCCAGGTAATCCCCGCTCTCGCAGATCGGACCGACGATATCGGCCAGACTGTCTTCCTCACCGGCAACTGTTTCGGCAACGGTGACAATGTCGTGATGTGCCTCATAGAGGGTCGGGCGGATGAGATCGTTCATGGCGCCGTCGACAATCACGAAGCGCCGGGCACCGCCCTGCTTCACGAACATCACCCGGGTCATGAAATAGCCCTCATTGCCGACCAGATAGCGGCCCGGCTCGACCGAGAGCCGGCAATCGAGATCGCCGACCGTGTCCTTCACGATCTCCGCATACTCCGCGAGATCCGGCGGCGTGGTGCCGTCATAGGAAATGCCGATACCGCCGCCGAGATCGAGATGATCGACCTTGTAGCCCTGCTGGCGAAGATTGAGCGTCATGCCCCGCAGCCGGTCATAGGCCGCGCGGTATGGTGTGACATCCATCAGCTGGGAGCCGATATGGACCGACATGCTGTTGAGGCTGATATTCTCAAGCTCGGCCGCGAGCGCAAACATGTCCGGCGCCCGTTCGATATCGATACCGAACTTGTTTTCCTTGCGGCCGGTCGTGATCTTCGCGTGGGTCTTGGCGTCGACATCCGGATTGACCCGGATCGCCGCCGGCGCGACCACGCCCTTGGAGGCGGCAACCTGGTTGAGAAGCCGGAGCTCGTTTTCCGATTCGACGTTGAACTGATGAATGCCGGCATCCAGAGCCGCCGCCATCTCGTCCGCCGTCTTGCCGACGCCGGCGAAAACGATCTTGTCCGCCGCGACACCGGCCCGCAGGCTGCGCTGCATCTCGCCGCCGGACACCACATCCATGCCCGCGCCCAATTCGCCGAACAGCCGGATCACGGCCAGGTTCGAATTGGCTTTCAGAGCGTAGTAGATCGAGACCGGAAGACCGGCGAGCGCCTTCTCCAACGCACGATACCGCCCGATCATTCCGGCCTTGGAATAAACGTAGACGGGGCTGCCCACTTCGTCGGCGATACGCGCGAACGGAACCTGCTCAACAGTCAGGGCGCCGTCCACATAGGAGACTTGCTCACTCATTTCATCAAACTTTCGGTCGGGTAACGTCTTCTGGCTGACGCGTTATTGCGTCGGATAGGTGCGCGGGAAATCGGAGGATTGTCCGGAGGGCGGTTTGAGACTGCCCTTCTTGCCGCACGCGGCCTGGCTGAGGGCCAGACCGGCGAACAGGACTGCAAGCAGTCCAAGCCGGGTCATCCGTTTCAACATCGCACCTCTCCCCCGTTCTTGCGTCAACATTCGCGCGTCAGCCGAGGAACCGGTCGCGGGCACGGGCGACCTGTTCACGCACATTGTCCGGAGCGGTTCCTCCGTAGCTGGTCCGGCTCGACACCGAGGCATCGACCGTCAGCACGTCGAACACACCGTCGGTGATGCCCGGCTCAACCGCCTGCATTTCCGCCAGGCTGAGATCCTCTATACCGCAGCCCTTGTCCTCGGCCAGCTTCACAATGGTGCCAGTGACATGGTGCGCCCGGCGGAACGGCATGCCCGCCGCCCGGACCAGCCAGTCGGCCAGATCGGTTGCGGTCGGGAAACCATCCTTCAGGGAAGCCCGCATCGGCTCGGGATTGGCCTTCATGTCGCGGATCATGCCCGCGGTCGCGGCGATGCAGAGACCGAGAGAGTCGACGGCGTCGAACACCGGCTCCTTGTCTTCCTGCATGTCCTTGCCATAGGCCAGCGGCAGGCCCTTCATGACAATCAGCAGCGCATTGAGATCGCCGATGATCCGGCCGGACTTGGCCCGCACCAGCTCGGCCGCGTCCGGATTACGCTTCTGCGGCATGATCGAGCTGCCGGTGGTGAAGGCGTCGGACAGCGTGATGTAATTGAACTGCGCGCTGGTCCAGATCACGATCTCTTCGGCCAGACGCGAGAAATGCGTGGCGCAGATCGACATGGCGGACAGGAACTCGAGCGCGAAATCCCGGTCGGAAACCGCATCGAGCGAGTTCGCCGACGGCCGGGCGAAGCCGAGCGCTTCCGCCGTCTTGTGCCGGTCGATCGGGAAAGACGTTCCGGCCAGCGCCGCGGCGCCGAGCGGGCATTCGTTCATCCGCTCCCGGCAATCCCTGAACCGGCCGAGATCCCGGCCGAACATCTCGACATAGGCCAGCAGGTGATGCCCGAAGGTAACCGGCTGCGCCGTCTGCAAGTGCGTGAAGCCCGGCATCACCACATCGGCATTACGCTCGGCCTGGTCGACCAGCGCTTCGATCAGCCCGGTCAGGCTCGCATCGACGGAGTCGAGCGCGCCACGGACCCAGAGCTTGAAATCGGTCGCCACCTGATCGTTTCGGGAGCGTGCCGTATGCAGCCTGCCCGCCGCGTCGCCGATCAGCTCAGCCAGCCGGTTCTCCACATTCATGTGGATATCTTCCAGCGCGCGCGAGAATTTAAAGCTGCCGTCGCGGATCTCCGCGTCGATTTGCTCTAGACCCAGGCGGATAGCCTTACCATCTTCTGCGGTGAGCACCCCTTGGGCCACGAGCATTTCCGCATGGGCGATCGAGCCCTGGATGTCCTGGGCCGAGAAGCGCTTGTCGAAGCCGATTGACGCGTTGATCTCTTCCATGATCGCCGCGGGGCCGGACGCGAAGCGTCCGCCCCAGATCGTGCTGGCGCCTTCGTTCTTGGGGTCGTTGTGCCGTTTGTTCATTAGGGAGATGCCCCGGTGTCTTGGATTTCATCAGTAGCGGTCAAGAAGACGGTATTCGCCGGACTCGTCGCAGCATTCCTGGCCGCGATTGCCGGTTCCGCCGAAGCCGAGCCCCCGCTGGTGGGCGACATGGTCAAGTTCGTGCCCAGCGCCGGGGACCGGACCGCGCCGGACACCCCCTTCATAAGCGCCACGGGCGAACCCATCAAGCTGGACTCGTATCGCGGCAAGACCGTTTTGCTGAATTTCTGGGCCACCTGGTGCGCCCCCTGCGTCAAGGAGCTGCCGTCCCTTGATCGATTGAACGCCGAACTCGGGGCTGAACTCGGGAGCGACAGGTTCGAAGTGCTGCTGGTTTCGATCGATCGTGGCGGTCCCCGTGTCTTCGAGCCTTTCCTGGAAAAACTCGGGATCAAAAGCCTCGCATCCGCTGCCGACACGAAAACCACACTGTTGCGGGCCTTCAAGGCACCCGGACTGCCGACCACCTTCCTGATTGGACCCGACGGCGCGATCAAGGGTCGTTTGGTTGGGGATGCGGAATGGGATTCCGCGGCTGCGAAAGATCTGATTAACTATTATGCTTCAAACTGATAGTCGGTATAGATAGTTCCATTACTCACCGCCTGACCGAGACCGGAAGACGATGACGCAGATCCCCCGCCCGTACTTCATCCTGATTGTCATGATCCAGGCTGCGGTACTTGCGGGAAGCGGAACCATCGGCAGCCGGCCCGCCACCGCCCAGAATCAGATGATTTTCTTCCAGATTGCCACCGGCGGTGTGGACGGAACCTATTATCCGCTCGGCACGACAATCGCGAATGCCATCTCCCGGCCGCCGGGCTCTCCGCCCTGTGAGGAGGACGAGGAGTGCGGTGTGAAGGACCTCGTGGCCGCCGCCCAGAGTTCCAGCGGGTCGGTCGATAATGTGAATGCTGTGGAAACCGGCCTCGTCAACTCCGCCTTCGCCCAGGCCGATATCGTCTATGCCGCTTATTCCGGTACCGGACCGTTCGCCGGGCAGCAACCGATGACCCAGTTGCGCGGCCTGGCGCATCTCTACCCCGAGGTTCTGCATGTGCTCGCTCGCAAGGCTGCGAAGATCACCGGCGTGAAGGATCTGGTCGGCAAAAGGGTTTCAATCGACGAGCCCGGGTCGGGGCTTCTCGTTATGGCGCGGGATATTTTCGCAGTGTACGGCATCGACGAGAACGAGATGATCGCGTCCTACCTGAAGCCGGGACCGGCAGTAGACATGCTTGCCCGGGACGAGCTGGACGCCTTGTTCCAGATATCGGGCATGCCAAGCCATCTGGTCGCCACCACTGCGGAAAACCAAGATGTCGATCTCCTGACCCTGAACGGTCCGCCGGTCGGCAAACTGCTCGACGCACACCGGTTCCTGACCCGCTACACCATTCCGGCAGGCACCTATGAGGGCGTCGGGGAGGTGGAAACACTCTCCGTCGGCAGTCAGTGGATCGTCTCGGAGAATTTGCCCGAGCAGCTGGTGTACGATATCTGCCGCGCGCTCTGGAATACGAACACACGGAAGATTCTGGACGAGGGCCATCCCCAAGGCCGCAACGTCAAACTCGAGTCTGCGCTCGTCGGTATTGCTATCCCGCTGCACAGCGGGGCAGAGCGCTGTTATCGCGATCTCGGTGTCTTGCAGTAGCAGGAGCGGCACGGAGAAACCGGTGACATGACAGAGTCACGTCACACCGGTTGCCAGTCCCCGAAAACAGCGCGTCTAGCCTGCTCTGTCAGTGCACCGAGAACGTGTGGGCTTCGTTAATTGCGCGCCCTTTTATGCGTTTGCGAGTATAGGGGTCGAGATTGTCAAAGCGCTGTTGCGCAAAGATAAGGTCGATCGCTCTTCCCGAATTGAGGGCAGCACTAAGCGCGTCCGCGACATGACTTTCGCGTCCGGTAACATCCGCCACAGATATCTGGAGAAGCCGCAATGCCTTTTCGGCAACCGATACGGTCATAGTCCAATCCTTCCTTCTAAAGGATATTTATTCCCCACCGTTTTGGTAGGTCCGTGAGTTATAGATAAAATTTTATCGAATTACAAGGAAATTTCTGCCTATCCGGCAATATGTGCCGGGCTGAGCCGCGCGGCTCAGCGGGTCGGCACCGGCTCATCGCCGGAATAGTCATAGAAACCGCGGCCCGTCTTGCGCCCGAGCCACCCTGCTTCGACGTATTTCACCAGCAGCGGGCACGGCCTGTACTTGCTATCCGCCAGCCCATCATAGAGCACATGCATCACGGCAAGGCAGGTATCGAGACCGATGAAATCGGCGAGCTGCAACGGGCCCATCGGATGATTGGCACCGAGCTTCAGCGCCGTGTCGATGGAATGAACCGAGCCCACGCCTTCGTAGAGCGTGTAGATCGCTTCGTTGATCATCGGCATCAGAATGCGGTTCACGATGAAGGCCGGGAAATCTTCCGCGACCGACACTGTCTTACCGAGCGCCAGGGCCAATGCCTGAACGGCCTCGAACGTGTCCTGCTCTGTGGCAATGCCGCGGATCAGCTCGACAAGCTGCATCACCGGCACCGGATTCATGAAATGCATGCCGATGAACCGGCCCGGCCGGTCCGTGACAGCAGCAAGCCGGGTAATCGAGATAGAGGACGTGTTGGTGGCGATAATCGCATCGGCCGAGAGATGCGGCACCAGCGTCTTCAGGATCTCGCGCTTGATCGACTCATCCTCGGTCGCCGCTTCGACGACGAGATCGCAATCACTGAAAACCGCGTAATCTGTACTTGTGGAAATCCTGGCAAGAGCCGCGCCCACGTCGGTATCCCCGACCTTGCCGCGCGCCGCCTGGCGGTGCATGTCCCGCTCGATCTTTTCCATCGCTTCGGCAAGCTGGGATTCTTCGAGATCAAGCAGACGGACATCGAAGCCCGAAAGCGCACAGACATGGGCGATGCCGCCGCCCATCTGTCCAGCTCCGATCACACCGATCGTGCGCAGGTCCATATTCCTTCTCCCCGGTCTTTCCGGGCGGCCCCTACAGGGCCGTCCAGTGACGGGCAGCATGGGACGCCCGTCACCGGTTGGCTGTCAAGTTTTAGTGGCCGTCTGGCGTTAGCCGTCCAGTTCCTTGCTGAGAGCCGGAACGGCCTCGAACAGGTCAGCGACGAGGCCGTAATCGGCGACCTGGAAGATCGGCGCTTCCTCGTCCTTGTTGATAGCGACGATGACCTTGCTGTCTTTCATACCGGCAAGATGCTGGATCGCACCGGAAATGCCGACGGCGATATAGAGATCCGGCGCCACGACCTTACCGGTCTGGCCGACCTGATAGTCGTTCGGCACGAAGCCCGCATCGACGGCGGCGCGCGAGGCACCGACGGCGGCACCCAGCTTGTCCGCAACTTCTTCCAGCATGGCGAAGTTCTCGCCATTCTGCATGCCGCGACCGCCGGAGATGACGATCTTGGCGGAGGTCAGCTCCGGACGCTCCGAGCTGCTGAGCTCGGCACCGACATAACTGGTCAGACCGGAATCGCCCTTCGCATCGGCGGCTTCGACAGCGGCAGAACCACCTTCGGAAGCAGCGGCATCGAACGCCGTGGTCCGCACGGTGATGACTTTCACCGCGTCGGAGGACTTCACCGTGGCCATCGCGTTACCGGCATAGATCGGACGCACGAAGGTGTCCGCATCGACAACGCCGGAGATCTCGGAGATCTGCTGCACGTCGAGCAGGGCCGCAGCGCGCGGCAGCACGTTCTTGCCGAAGCTGGTGGCCGGGGCCAGGACGTGGCTGTAACCGGTGGCGAGAGCCACCACCAGCGGCGCAACGTTTTCCGCCAGACCGTTGGCGTATTCCGCTGAGTCTGCATGCAAAACCTTGGAGACACCGGCGATCTTGGCGGCAGCGTCCGCGGCAGCGGCTGAACCGCTTCCGGCCACGAGCACGGTGATGTCGCCGCCGATTTCGGCAGCGGCAGTCACGGTGTTCAGGGTGGCGGGGGCGATTTCCGAATTATCGTGTTCGGCAACGACGAGAACGCTCATCAGATCACCTTTGCTTCAGTACGCAGTTTCGAAACCAGCTCGGCGACGTCGGCGACCTTGACGCCTGCTTCGCGCTTGGCCGGCTCTTCCACCTTGAGGGTTTCGAGGCGCGGCGCCGGATCGACACCGAGATCGTCCGGTGAATACTGGTCGATCGGCTTCTTCTTCGCCTTCATGATGTTCGGCAGCGAGGCATAACGCGGCTCGTTCAAGCGCAGATCCGTCGTCACGATAGCCGGCAGTTTGAGCGAGATGGTCTCGAGACCACCGTCGATCTCGCGGGTAACCTTGGCTTCGCCATCGCCCATTTCGATCTTCGAGGCGAAAGTCGCCTGGCCCCAACCAAGCAGCGCGGCCAGCATCTGGCCGGTCTGGTTGGCATCGTCATCGATGGCCTGCTTGCCCAGGATGACGAGTTCCGGCTGTTCCTTGTCGACCACAGCCTTCAGCATCTTGGCGACGGCCAGCGGTTCCAGGTCGCCGTCATGCAGCACATGGATACCCCGGTCCGCGCCCATGGCAAGCGCGGTGCGGATGGTTTCCTGGCACTGCTGGGCGCCCAGCGATACGGCGATAACCTCGGTCGCGGTCCCGGCTTCCTTGAGGCGGATGGCCTCTTCGACGGAAATCTCGTCGAACGGATTCATGGACATCTTGACGTTGGCGAGCTCGACCCCGGTCTGGTCCGCTTTGACACGAACCTTGACGTTGTAGTCGATGACCCGTTTGACGGGTACGAGAACCTTCATGGCGACCCCGGTATAGATTTCAGTTTCAATAGCGGCACTCGGTCATAGGCGAAGCGTTTTTCGCCTGTCAAGCTGACGCCGCCGCCTTATGCCCTTTATCCGACATCCGGCAACGTGGCGGCTTTTCAGCGATTTTTACCCGGAACCCATAGCACATCGCCTGCTCCGTCATCATTGATATGCCGAGCAAGCACGAACAAATGGTCCGATAGACGATTGATAAACTTGATAGCATCCGCACTGACAGCCTCTTCTTCGGCCAATGCGGTCATGGATCGCTCCGCCCGTCGCGCCACCGTGCGCGCCAGGTGCAGATAGGCCGCGGCGGGCTTGCCGCCCGGCAAAATAAAAGAATCCAGCGGCTTCAGCTTCTCATTCATAGCGTCGATCTCGCGCTCGAGGCGCTCGACCTGTGCAACATCGATGCGAAGCGGTGTCCATTTCGGGTTTTCCTGCTCCGGTGTTGCCAGATCCGCACCGAGATCGAAGAGATCGTTCTGAATCCGGGCCAACATGGCATCGACCTCCGGATGCCTCTCCGTATGCAGCCGGGCGAGGCCGATAACGCTGTTCGTCTCGTCGACCGTGCCGTAGGCCTCGGGCCGGAGCGCGTGCTTCTTGACCCGGGTTCCGTCCCCCAGTGACGTCTCGCCGGCATCCCCGCCGCGGGTGTATATTTTGGTCAGCCGAACCATCTGAACGCCCCCGAAACTATTTTGTGCAGAGCTGTCGCGTCAGCGGCTCAGAGCCAGAGCGATCATGAAGATAACAACCGCAACGAATTGAAATAACACACGATATCGCATCAGCTTGTTCGAGCGCTGAGGAGCCCCAGGCCCGCCACGGGCCATGGACACGAGGCCGCCGAAGAGCGTGCCGAGCACGAGCAGCAGCGAGCAGGCCATCAGGATGATTACAAAAACATTCATGCGCCCCATATAGAACGCAGCACTAGGATTGACCAGTGCCGAAGGTTCACGGCGGCAATCCGCCACAGCACAGACGCGAAACGATTTGATGCAAATGCCGTTTAATTCCGACCCAAAATTTACCCGTTGTTAAACAATTGGACCGAGATCGAAACAGATTTAACATTTCGTAACTCCGTTATGAGTTGATTCGCCCTCTTTTTCCGAAATATACTTCCTGAGTGGCCCCAAGATTTGCTATTCGAAGCCCGTGACCCCCAATTTGTAGTAGGATACCCGACTCCAGATGCCTGACGATTCAGCCCTGAATTATGCAACCGCACACTACAAAAACGATGCCATTTCAATTAATTACAAGAAGAGTCAATCCTATATCGTGCCCTGTTCGAGCAGTTTTCGCGACCGTGTAACAGCATTTGCAGATTCACAGGGCGCCAGCGTTGCCGATCTGGCGCGCGGTGTATTCCTGCTGGTGCCAAACGAAACCGTGATGGCGACAGACGACCCGGGAGAGCCCGCACCCGACGACCGGGAAGTGGTTAAACTCCAGTCCGGACCGTCGAAAGGCCGCACTCTGCGCCGGAAACCGCGTTTGCAGCTTCGCCTGCCGATCGGCTACGACATTGCCCGCCTGCGCCGTGCCCTGTCTCTTGCGTTGAAAATGGCCGAAGGCGAGAAGACCCTCAGTGTCGAGTCAGCCGACGACCGCAAAAAACGCAGCGATGACCAGGCCGTTCGCGTACGCCTTGAGGAAGATATCGAACAATTACAGCGTATTATCGGCGATCTCGCCTTCGAGCCGTTGCGTGAGGGGATCACGAGCCGGAGCGAGGCACTGCACGTCATGGGCTTTGCCCCGACCGCCGTGCCGGACCAGAAAGCCATTCGCGGCCGGTATCGCCGACTGGCACTGGTATTCCATCCGGATTCGCCGTTCGGCGACCATCAGCGCATGAGCCAGCTCAACGAAGCCCTGGAGAAACTGACCCGCGCTTGAGGCCGGTGCTCTTGACGGTTCTCCTGGGGCACAATAGGTTCTGTTTCATGATGAATTACGCATTCCGGCGCTTGGCCGGTCGAATTATCGGGCGAATTAGCAACCCGGTCCTCTGATAGGGCCGGGCAGTTGCTGTTTTCCCTTATTCGACCCCCAAAGCCGGAGTGGTTTTGTCATGCAAGACGTTGTTGCGTCTCAGTCTTTTCTCCCCAATACCTCCGAAACCCGCACCAAAGCGGATGTGACCGCCTGCTTTTCCGTTCAGGCCGTCGCGGACCCCTCGGTGATGCCGCGCGTCCTGGAATTATTTGCCAAGCGCGGCCTGATTCCTGCTCGCTGGCACAGCGATCTCGGCGGCCGGCGCCGAGACGAGCTGACCATCGACCTGCAGGTCCAGGGCCTGACCCGTTCCCAGCGCGACCACACGGCGGCCATCCTGCGCGGCATGGTGTACGTGACGTCTGTTCTGGTATCGGAAAAGCGCTACTCCTGATCCAACCCGCCGGCGGAAAGGTCTGCCGGTGAGCGGATATCTGCATTATCTGAAGGTCTGCAACGCCTATAACCCTGCCGATTATCGTCCCTGGTCGATTTCGGGGACGACGATCGGGCAAGTCCGCCATCCGGTGGCCGAGCATCTGACCGGGTTCGGTTTTGCGGATCAGGGTAGCATCCTTACGCTACCGCCAGCCTCGTTCGAGGAGCTGAGCGGAACCCTGGAGACAGCGGCCGACGGATTGCGCGCGGCCGGTCTCGCGGCAAAGCCCCGGGACGAGCTTTACCCGCTGCTCGCCCATCCGGACAGCGCACCCCTGGCCGCTCTCGACCGGGGCGCCGCCACCGAATTCGGCATCCTGAACAGGGGCTTCCACCTGAACGGCATTGTCCGGCGCGTGGACGGGACGTTCATGTGGGTCGCCCGGCGCGCACGGAACAAGGCGACCTACCCCGGCAAGCTGGACAACATGGTCGCAGGCGGCCACCCGCTCGGCATCTCCCCCTTCGACAACCTGCTGAAGGAATGTCACGAGGAAGCCGGCATCCCGCCGGAGATTGCCGCGACGGCGCGGCCGACCGGGACCATCAGCTATCAGATGGCCATTCCGGCCGGCCTGCGGCGGCACATGTTCTATACCTACGATCTGGAACTCGATCCGTCCTTCATCCCGCAGCCAATAGACGGCGAGGTCGAAAGCTTCGAGCTGCTGCCCATCGGCCAGGTCATGGAGATCGTCGAGACCGACCCGGACGCCTTCAAATACAACTGCAACCTCGCGATCATCGACTTCCTGGTCCGGCATGGCTTCATCGCGCCGGACCATCCGGATTATTTCGAAATCGCATCGGGATTGCGCCAACCGCTCTTCTGATCAGACGGAACGGGTGACACCACCGTCTATCCGCAGGTTCTGGCCGGTCATGTAGCCGCCATCGCCGGATGCGAGCCAGGAGATCAGTGAGGAAACTTCCTCGGCACGGCCATAGCGGCCGAGCGGGATACGTGCCTTGCGATCCTCGGTTTCGGGCAGACTGTCGATGAAGCCCGGAAGAACGTTGTTCATCCGGATATTGTCGGCCGCGTACCGGTCCGCATAAAGCTTGGAGAAAGCGGCCAGACCGGCCCGGAACACCCCGGATGTCGGGAACAGCGGATCGGGCTCGAAAGCGGCGAAGGTCGAGATATTGATGATCGCGCCGCCGCCCTGTGCCTGCATCAGCGGCGTTACCAGACGGGTCGGACGGATGACGTTCAGCAGATAAACCTCCATCCCGTCGTGCCAATCCTCATCCGTCAGATCCAGAACCGGCCCCTTCGGACCGTGTCCGGCAGAGTTCAACAGCACATCGACCCGTCCCCAGCGCTCGACGGCGCCATCGACCAGACGCTTCAGATCCTCGACCGACCGGTTTGAGCCGGTCACGCCGAAACCGCCCAGCTCTTCGGCGAGAGCTTCGCCCTTACCGGACGAAGAGAGGATACCGACGCGAAACCCGTCCGCCGCCAGCCGGCGCGCCGCATCTGCGCCCATTCCGCTACCACCAGCCGTAACCAATGCAATTTTTTCTACAGACATTGGACTTTTCCTTCGGGAGAATTTTCCTGTTAAAGGAGTATATGCGCAAAGTAAACGGCTCGAGCCAGTCAGTTCCTCTACCTCATGAAAGTAGAACTTCTATTGGCTGAAAAACTCCATCTTCCACCGGTCAATGCGCTGAAAGCCTTCGACGCCGCCGGGCGTCATCTGAACTTCCGGGCCGCGGCGGACGAGCTGGGGGTTTCCCAGGGCGCCGTCGCGCAACAGATTCGCGGTCTTGAAGCACATCTCGGCCTCAAGCTGTTCGACCGGCATTCCAAGGGGCTTGCCTTCACGGCCGAGGGACGTGGATATCACCAGCAGGTCAGCGCCGCCTTTGCCATGCTGCAGGAGGCGACACTCCGGCTGGCCCCCACGCCGTCCAAGGTGACGATCAGCGTCACGCCGACTTTCGCCGCCAAGTGGCTGATACCGAACCTGCCAAGCCTGACCGCGCGCCACCCGGAAATAGACTTGCGGGTTCTCGCAACCGATAGCGTACTGAGCTTTCATGGCGACGGCATCGACCTCGCAATCCGTCAAGGTTCGCCTCCCTTCGGGGCTGCCATCGATGCCCGGCTACTGTTCCATGGCAATATTGTCGCGATTGCCGCTCCTGCCCTGGTGCAGGGGCGGGATCTGCCACTCTCCGCACATGACTTCAGCGCGCTCCCGCTGCTGCAGGACACACATGATCTGTGGCCCGCTTTTCTGCGGGAGGTGCTCGGGATCCGCGACTGGGCGGGAAAGAACAGACTGAGTTTCAGTCAGACCTCGCTCAGCATCGATGCGGCGCTGGCCGGTCAGGGCATTGCCCTGGCCAGCCGCTTTCTGGTGGAGCAGGATTTTCTGGCAGGACGACTGGTTGAGGTTGCGGACGGCTCTTTCAATGGTGGGCGGGACTTTCATCTGCTCGCACAGAAGAGCACTACCCGCCCGCCGGCCGTGATAGCCGTGATGGAATGGCTTCTCGGCAAGAGCGAGAGGCAAAACTGAAGCGTCAAACGCTGGTCAGATCGCCGTTTCCGGCCGGACGCCCGGGTGATTGGCGGGATGAGCCGGCGGTCCGCCAGGAGCTTCCGGGATCGCAAGATCGCCCGCCAGCATGGCATCCACCGTCCGCAGCAAGGTGCCAAGGCGCCGATCCGGCATCCCGAGTTCGACCAGATGGGCAACTGTGTTGGCCAGATAATCCCGGCATGGCCCGGCGGTCCCGACGCCCTGGATCACCAGGGCCGCCCGCTGTTCGACCGTCAGGTCCGCCGCGTATTGCGCATGGGCACGATTCACGACATAGGACTGGGCCACGACGCGGCGGTCGGACATGGAATCGATGACCGGCAGGTAACGAGGATCGTAAACGCCTGTGATCATTTCCCTTTCGTGCAGATAATCCAGCACGGCGGATCTGTCTTCGGATGCGATCCGGTAGGCAATACCGCGGCAGGACCCGCCCCGGTCGAGCCCGAGCACCAGTCCCGGCCGCTCAGGCGTGCCGCGATACCTGTGCGACCATACACAGAAATCGCGATGATACCCATTGAGCCGGACCGGCAAACGCTCCACATAGTCGAAGCCCGGCCGCCACATCAGCGAGCCGTAGCCGAAAACCCATAGATCGCCGCTGTCGGTAGTCATATCTTTCGGGACACTCGGGAAGTAATTTGCACCAGATGACCAACGAGATAACCACACCACCGGCGCCGCACAAGAGCCCGCGACGCATCGGTACCGTTCTTTCCTTCGTGCTGGCGCTCGCGGTGCTGACCTATGTCGGCAACTGGTTCGCCGCCGCGTTCTGGCTGGAAGGCCGGATCGATGACTGGGCCGCCGCAGAACGCGCCAAGGGCAACGAGATCGCTTACGGCACATTACGCTTCGAGGGTTTTCCCTTCGAAATGAGCATCCTTGCGCCTGACGTTCTCTACCAGCGGAACCGGGAAGCCGTGGTCGAAACAGTGGCGACCGACCGGCTGCGGCTGTCCGCCAAGCCCTGGGCACCGCTCGATCTGACGCTGACGGCGGAGAACGGCCTGACCGCGGTCCAGAAGGCCCCCGCGCAAGGCACAACGGTGACCCTGACATCGGCGCCCGACACCACGATCAATGCCAAGTTCTACAATTCAGGGGTGCTGGAGCATGCCCGGCTGAGTGCCGCCAGCGGCCGGCTGGTCTCGCATCGGGAGGGCGATCCCGTCGGCCCGCGCGAAGCCGCCCGCCTCGGCGCAACAACCGCGACACTGGATCAGGCCGACAGCGTTGCCAGCCATACGGATGCGTCGGCCGTCGTCAGCCTCACCACCGCCCGTCTGGAAACGCCTGCCCTGAAGCAGCTCGGCTCAGCGGCAGACCATGCCAGGCTCTCTCTCGAAGCGACTCTGCGCGGCGCGCTTTCCGGTACCGATGCAACGGATCTTGCGCTTTGGCGGGATGCGGGCGGAACCGTCGATATCGACCGCTTCACGCTGTCTCTCGACCCGGTGGCGCTGAAACTGAACGCGACACTCGCGCTGGATCAGCTGCTCCGTCCGGAAGGTGCGGGCACCCTGGAAATCAAGGGGTTCGATGAAGTCATAGAAGACCTCATCAGCGCCGGTCATCTGACCCGGGACGCCGCAGAAGTTGCCCGTCTCGTGCTGGGCGCCTTCAGCCGCAACAGCGGCACAGACGGAACCCGTGTCGTCAGCATGCCGGTCTCGGCACAGAACGGACGCGTCAGCGCCGGTCCCTTCACCTTATTCCGGTTTCCCGCCTTCTGAGTCCGCATCCTCTTTGTTGGCGTCCGGCCCCCAGGGGTTGGAGCCTTCCTGATGCGCCTCGACAACACTCCGCCGGACTTCCCGCGTGCGCTCGAAAAACTCATAGAGCTTGTCGCCCTCGCCCCACCGGATCTGCCGCTGCAGAGCGGTCAGATCCTCGGTGAAACGCTGCAGCATCTCCAGCACCGCTTCCTTGTTGTTCAGGAAGATGTCGCGCCACATGGTCGGGTCCGAGCCGGCAATTCGGGTGAAGTCCCGGAAACCGCCGGCGGAGAACCGGATCACGTCCTGCCGCTCCTGCTCCTCAACATCGAAGGCCGTGCCGACGATGGTGTAGGCGATCAGGTGAGGCAGGTGAGAGGTCAGCGCCAGCACCTTGTCGTGGTAGGCCGCATCCATCACCTCGACGATGGCGCCGACCCGGGACCACAGTGCCTCGACTTTCGCCGTTGCCATGAGGTCGACACCGTCTTCCGGCGTCAGCAGCCAGAAGCGGCCCCGGAAAAGCTCGGCAAAACCGGCATCGGGGCCGGATTTCTCCGTTCCTGCGACCGGGTGACCGGGGACGAAGTGAACGCCTTCCGGAACCAGCGGCGAGACGTCACGTACCACCGCCATTTTCACCGAGCCGATATCGGTCAGGACCGCGCCCTGCTCCAGATGCGGTGCGATCTCGGACATGATCGCGGCATAAGCGCCGACCGGCGCGCACAGTACGACACCGTCAGCGCCGGTCACGGCCTCTCCGGCGCTCTCGTGCACACTGTCGACGATGCCAAGCTCCAGCAGCCGCGCCCGGACTGCCGGATCACGGTCGAAGGCCGCAAGATGCGCGGCACCATTGCCAGCCTGACGCACGGCACGGGCGATGGAAGAGCCGATATTGCCGACGCCTATCAGCGCCAGCCGCTTGAAGACAGGCTCGTCCTGGGGAAGATCTGTCATGCTCATGATGCCGGCCTTTCCTTGCCGAGAAAGTCTGCCAGCGCATCGACCACATCGCGCATTTCCTCGCCGGTACCGATGGACAGCCGCACGGTGTCGGGCACGCCGTATCCGGCCATCTCCCGCACCAGAATGTTCCGGTCCGCGAGGAAAGCGCGGGCCGCTGCGGCATTGCGCCCCTCTTCTCCCGGGAAACGCAGCAGCAGGAAGTTGGTCACGGTCGGCAGCGCCTCAAGACCGAGCTCGGTGAACTTCTCCACGCTCCAGGGCAGCCAGCGGTTGTTGCTCTCGACCACCGCTTCCTGGAAGGCCAGATCCTCGACCGCGGCGATGCCGGCCGCGATGGCCAGCGAGTTCACACCGAACGGCTGCTTGATGCTTTCCAGCGTCGCCGCGATATCCTTCGGCGCGTAGGCCCAGCCGAGCCGGAGGCCCGCCATGCCGTACAGTTTGGAGAAGGTCCGCAGCATCACGACATTGTCGTGCGCCTCGACCAGCTCGATACCGCTGTCGAAGTCGTTCTTCGTTACGTATTCGCAATAGGCGGCGTCCATCACCAGCAGGATATCGTCCCGCAGCCCGGCCCGCAGGCGCTTCACCTCTTCCTGCGGGATATAGGTGCCCGTCGGGTTGTTCGGATTGGCGAGGAACACCATGCGGGTGCGGTCGCTGACAGCGGCGAGGATCGCATCGACGCTGACGGTGTATTCGTCGTCCGGCGCCATCACCGGCACACCGCCCGCAATCCGGGTCGCCATCGGGTAGACCAGAAAGCCGTATTGGGTGTGGATGGCCTCGTCGCCCGGCTCGAGATAAGCGAGGCAGAGCGTCTGGATCAGCTCGTCGGAGCCACAACCGAAAACGATGCCGGCCGGATCGATGCCATTACGCTTTGCCACCGCTTCCGCCAGCCGGCTGGCGGCGACGGCAGGGTAGCGGTGCAGGTCCGGATCGGCCGTGTGCATGGCCGCGAGCGCCTTCGGGCTCATGCCAAGAGCGCCTTCGTTCGCGGACAGGCGGATCACCCGCCCCGGCTTGCTCGCACCACCGTGGTTCGGCGTGTAGCTGACCATGGTCGCGATGGAGGATTTCGGTTTGATCGATGGCGTCTTATTGCTGGAAGACATGATTTTATCAGTTCAAAAAGCGTACAGGGAGATCGGATCTGGGTCCGGCGGCGGGCCGAGAAATCAGCCGGCGTGAACCGGGACCGCGTAAGCGCCGATGCGGTAATAGGGCACCTCGCCTTCGCGGCCGCCCAGATGTCGCTCCAGCCCTTCCGGGATCTCCAGGAACCCGTCCTGTTCGATCAGCCGGTAGCCGTCGCCTTCATCCACCACATCGCCCGCGATCTCGACGCCGTCGCGCACCGCGAACAGCGTCTTGTCCTCACCGGAGGCTTCCGGCTCCTGCCCGGCGACGATGAAGGCATCGCCTGCGAAACCATTCACCCCGACAGCAGCACCAGTCTCGCAAAAAGGAAGCCGCGCAATGATGCGCGGCGTCGCCAGACCGGTTCTGTCGGAGCACAGCTGCGGCCACCATCGTGCAGCGGTCATCGGGAAGCCGGGCAGCACGCCAAGCGTCGCCGCGCCGGCGGCAACCGCATTCAGCACAGCTTCGGCGCTGTCCATACGCTCGATCGTCGACGAGATACCGCAATGATCACGCGCCAGATCGTAGACCTTCTCGGCGCCTTCCGGCAGGTAGACTGCGGCATGCACGTGCGTCTGCATGTTCAGGTTGGCGCTCAGAATCTCACGCCAGAACCGGATCAGCGTCGGAATGTTCAGGTAGGATTCATTGCGCGCGACGAGGCGGCGGATGATCTGCGCCTCGCGGCCCGGCCGGAAATAGGGGCCTCGGTCTCCGCCCTTGGCGTCGGCGACCTGCTTGCCGATCTCGACACGGCGCATCAACAGATCGTGCAAAGCCACGTCGATCCCGTCGATCTCCCGCCTCAGATCATCAAGCGTGCTCACCGGACTAGCCTTCCAATCGAACCCCGAACGGGCCCAATCGGACCCGAAAAAAGAAGAATGCCGCAGAGTCGTACTCCGTCGAACTCCCGGCGCGGCGGCTAGCAATAGCCGTGGCAGGCAGCGAATTCAAGCGGACAGAGAACCGGTTGGCGGAAATCGGGACAGCTTCGGCTGGTTGAATGCCTGACCAGCTGTCCCGGAAATCGGAAAATTAATGCGCAGATCAGGCGATCTGGTCGCAGATCGCCAGCACCCGCTCCTTGACCAGCGGGGTCGAGAATTCCCGGAAATCGGCCATGAAATCGGCCGCCTTGTGTTCCTCGAATGCCGCCATGTCGGTGTAGGATTCCCAGAGCTGGAAAGCACCCGGGTTTTCCTGATCGCGGGCGACGAGGAAGCCCTTGCAGCCCTCCTGGGTCAGGCTATTGGCGGCGTGCTGCTTCAGACGCGCCTCAAAGGCTGCGGCGTCACTCTCGGCAACAACCAGCTTCACGGCGATCACGATCATTTCGGTTTCCTCCTCTGTAAATTTTCAGCCAATTGGCCATGACCGCCGGCTGTGTTCAGGGCTGTCGCCCGGCGCCTGGGCATTGGCAACAGTTGCCTGATTTTCACAGCCCGCCCCTTTGGCCGGGCATAGATCTGTTTCGTTGCCTCGATCAGTACCACGCCAGAGAACCGGTTGAACCAGCGCTCGCCTAGTTTTTCCACGGCGGAGGCGGAACGCAGCAGCAGCGGCGAGTTCGAAGGCGGCATGTAGAGCGCATGCGCGGTGAGCGAGGGCGCGAACATGTTGTCTTTCAGCAAGCGCGAGAGCTGCGAGGGGGAATAGGGATGGCCGTGTCCGAAGGGGGTGCGATCGAGCCGGGCCCAGATACCGCGCCGGTTCGGCACCACGACCAGCAGCTTGCCGTTCCCGGCCAGAACCCGCCAGACTTCCTGCAGCATGGGTCGCAATTGCTCGGTGCATTCCAGCGCATGGACCAGCAGCACCCGGTCGACGGAGACATCCTGCAACGGCAGCTCGGCCTCGTCGGAAAGACAGACCAGCCCCTTGCCCTCGCGCGGCCAGTGCAGCACGCCCTGCTGGGACGGCATGACCGCGATCACCCGTTCCGCCTCGTCCCGGAACGGGCGCAGGAACGGCGTCGCGTAACCGAGCCCGAGCACGGTCTCGCCCTTGGTGTTCGGCCATAGCTCACGGATACGGCGGCGGATCATCCGCCGGGCTACCTGCCCGACGCGCGTGCCGTAAAAATCCCAGAGATCGACTGCATCGTTGAACATGTTCCATACCGGCAGTTCACATGTCGCGAAGGGATCATAGTCGCCCGCTTGGCCGCGTCAAAAGGTTGATGCTACGGTCCCGCCTGCGTTTTCACGATGCCCCACCGGATTCCAAGGAGCGAAGCAATGGCCCGTCTCGAAGTGGTGCTGGTCCCCGCCAGATCCGACAATTACGTCTACCTGCTGCATGACGCGGACAGTGGCGCGACCGCCGTGGTCGATCCCGGCGAAGCGGCGCCGGTGATCGCGGCGCTTGAGGCACGCGGCTGGAAGCCGAGCCACATCATCAACACCCACCATCACGGCGACCATATCGAGGGCAACGAGGCGGTGCGGGAGAAATACGGCTGCACCCTGGTCGGCCCGAAATCGGAGACGGCACGGATCTCCGGTATGGACGTCACGCTGGCCGAGGGCGATGCGTTCGAGTTTGCCGGGCACAAGGCGCAAATCTTCGAGACACCGGGCCATACGCTGGGCCATATCGCCTTCTTCTTCCCGGATTCGGATATCCTGCTCTCCGGCGACACGCTCTTCGTGCTCGGCTGCGGCCGGGTGTTCGAAGGCACGATGGAGCAGATGTGGGATTCGCTGAAAAAACTGCGCGCCCTGCCGGCCTCGACCCGGATCTATTGCGGCCATGAATATACCCAGTCGAACGCCCGCTTCGCGCTTTCGGTCGATGGCGGCAACGCCAGGCTGAAAGCCCAGGCGGAGGCGATCGACAAAGCGCGGGCCGCGGGCAAGCCGACCGTGCCGTCAACACTCGGCGATGAGCTGGAGACGAACCCGTTCCTGCGCGCGGACGATCCGGCGCTGGCCGCCGCCATCGGCATGGAGGGTGCCGATCCGGTCGCGGTCTTCACCGAAGTGCGGCATCGCAAGGACAATTTCTAAGCCCTAGATCGGGGCCTGCCGGTTCTCAGAGCCGGTTTTCCAAGGGAGCGAACAACACATGAAACTGCTTTATTCCCCGGCGTCCCCATTCGTCCGGAAAGTCCTCGTGTTCATCAAGGAACTCGGGCTTGAGGACAAGGTCGAGCTGGCCAAGGTAACCACCACGGTGGTCAACCAGAGTGCGGAGCTCGCCGCCAGCAATCCCGTGGCGAAAATTCCGGCGCTGGTGCTGGATAACGGCAAAGGCCTGTACGATTCGCGCGTCATCACGGCCTATCTCGACTCTCTGGTCGCCTCCCCGTCCTTCTACCCGGCGGAAGGCGACGCGCGCTGGGACGTGCTTGCTATGGAAGCCCTGGCGGACGGCCTGATGGATGCGGCGGTCAATGCCCGCTACGAGCGCGGTCTGCGCCCGGCCGAAAAGCAATGGGACGACTGGGCCGACGGCCAGATCAAGAAAGTTCACGGCGCGCTGAAGGCTCTCGACGGCGCGGCCGCGTCTTTCGGCGACAGGATCGATGCCGGAATTGTCGGCGCGGCCTGCGCCTGCGGCTATCTCGACTTCCGCTATCCGGATATCGGCTGGCGCGAGAACTATCCGGCGCTCGGCGCCTGGTACGCCAAGTTCTCCGAGCGCAAATCGATGCAGGAAACCCAGCCGCCGTCCTGATCGATCATGAGCTCAGCCGACTGGAAAGCCATCGTCGCGAAACTCGGGATGCAGCCGCATCCCGAGGGCGGCTATTACGCCGAAACCTGGCGCGACGCGCCGGGCGACGGCAGCCGGGGCGCGGTCACGCAGATCTATTATCTGCTGCCGGCCGGAGAAGTCTCCGCCTGGCACCGGGTCACGGACGCGACCGAGATCTGGCATCATTACGCGGGCGCACCGCTCGTCCTGACCCTATCGCCGAACGGGCATGACGCAGAAGCGCATCATCTCGGCCCCGACGTGCTGGCCGGGCAGAAACCGCAAGTCGTCGTGCCGGAAGGCTGGTGGCAGGCGGCGGAAAGCCTCGGAGAATGGACGCTCGTCGGCTGCACCGTGGCGCCTGCCTTCGATTTTTCCGGCTTCGAAATGGCACCGCCCGACTGGCGGCCGATCCCACGCAATAGCTAGAGCCGTTCAATCACGCCCATCTTCAGCAACCAGGCAAGCGCACGGAAAGTGCGTGCCGCCTCGGAAACGGCGGTCTCGGGCAGATCTTCCTGCATTTCCATGACACCCTGCTGACGCATGGCGGCAACCAGCGCTCTTCCATCATCGAACGACCGCCGGTCCATGGCGCTGATCGGGCTTTGCGCCAATTGATCCAGCAAGGCTTCGGCATCGCTTACAGGCTGAACCTTGAAAGCCCGGCCAATGGTCTCACTGGCGAAGCCCGCGAACCTGCGGAACGGATCCGTAATCTGCGGGCTCGGCTTCGGCTCTTCTTCAATATAGAAAGCCCGGCGCTCTTCCAGCTCCTGCCAGAGCGCTTCATAGGCGCGCACGATCACCGGCCAGTCATATGTCTGAAGAGCACGGCTCCGGGCCGCCTCCCCCATGCGCCCCGCCACCTCCGGTTCGGTTGCAAGAACAGCGAGAGCCTCGACCGTCTTCGGAATATCCACCGCCACATGCTGGGCCACGACACCCACATGCACGTCGTAATCGTCCTGCTCGGCGGCCAGACGCCAAGCATATTCATGACCCGCGCCGGGCGGCGGCATCAGGGTCGGGATCAGGAAGCCGGTCTCGCCATGCACCACCGTATCGCGATAGCCGTCCCAGTCGCTGACCACCGTCGGCAGGCCCGCCGCCATCGCTTCGACCGGGGTCAGCCCAAAACTCTCCTGCACATTATCCACGAGCGAAACAAACACGTCAGACGCGGCCAGCACGGCGGCTTTCACTGCCGGGTCGCGGGCATCCGCCTTTATCACCTGCACATTCGGCGCGAAGCTTTTCGCCGCCGCATCGAAGGCCGCTTCGGTTTCCGGATTGTAGTACCAACCCGCCTCGATCAGCGTGACCGGTCGGCCGATCCTCGCCGCCAGCATTTCCAGCGCCCGATAGAAGGGTGTCGGGTGTGCTTTCGTGTGATAGCTGAGCCGCCCGAGGAACAACACGACAAAACTGTCCTCGGCGATCCCCTGTGCCGCGCAAAAGGCTTTGCCTGCTGCTGGATCGATGGCGGAGAAGCTGCCGACATCGACCCCGAGCGGGATCACCGGCAATTGCGGCAGGAAAGTCGGCTTTCGCCCGACAATATCGCCAAGCGCGTCCGCATAACCGTCGGCCAGCGAACGGACCAGCCCCCGGATCGGCTCCGACGCACAGATCAGCGCATCCCAGGACGTCATCGGCGCCACCAGCATGTCACGCACTGCGTCCTGCGCCCGGGACGAGGCCATTGCATGCGTGATACCAGTCAGCGAATAACGCCCACGCCCGATCAGGCGGCGATGCCAGGCACGCTTCGCCAGCGCCGGTCCCGGCATGAAAAGTCCGCCTTGATCTGCCAGTTTCCGCGGCTGGTGAGCCGGGACATGGATCAGCTCACGGTCCGTCGGAAAATCCGCCTTGAAGCGTTCGAAATCGACCGGCATCGCATGTATCGGGACCGCACCTTCTATGCCGTGGTTGAGATAGGCGGAGATAAAACCGGCATTGGCAACCTGGCGTCCGACAAGCCGGGATGGATCACCCGCCTCCGTGACAAAGTGAAGAGCGGTACGTCCGATCATTCTTCTTCCTTCGTGTTCGACTGCGGCGTCTTCCGCCGGAAGATCATGTCCTTCGAAGCCAGCACGGCGCCGCCAACGATCAACAGGCAGGCCAGGGCGACAACCGCCGTGAAGGGCGCCAGCCCGACCAGGATGAGCAGGAGCGTCGACAGCAAGGGCGCCGCGTAGGACGACGCGCCGAGCGCCTGGATATCCCCGCGCTTCACACCGTAATCCCAGGTGAAGAAAGCGCCGCCCACCGGGCCGAGCCCGAGCAGGGCGACCGCACCCCATTCCAGCATGCCGTCCGGCCAGACCGTCTCTTCGAACAGCAGATGACAGATCACGCCGAGCAGGGCCGCGACGGCGCAAAAGCCACCGACAGCCTCGGTCGGAACGGAACCGAAGCGGCGCGACAGCACCGAGTACCCGGACCAGGTAACGGCACAAACACAGGCCGCGCCATAGCCGAAGCTGTAACGCGGATCGAGTTCCAGACTCTGGCCGCGCGTCACCAGCAGGGCTGCTCCGCCCAGCCCGAGCAACGCACCCGCGACATGAAACCAGCGCAGCCGCTCACCCGGCAGCAAGGCCGAGAAGATAACGATCAGCAAAGGCCAGAGATAGGCGATCAGGCTGGCCTCGACGGTCGGCGCGTTATCGATCGCGACGAAATAGAAGAAATGGTAGCCGAACAGACCGCCGACCCCGAGCAGCCAGACCATCGGTTTTTGCCGCATATAGCTGAGCGGGTTTTCCCCCCGGATCAGCCAGAAGACGCAGGCGATCAGGGTCGCCACCGTGAAGCACATAGCGAGAAGCTGGAACGGCGGCACCTTGCCGGTGAGCGCGGTGAACAGCGCCAGCGCCGCCCACATGAGCACCGCGGTGAAACCGATGGCGGTCGCCTTCAGGCGGACTGCACGCTGGTCCATATCCTAAAGAGCCCGGCGGGCCTTAAGGGCCTGGGTCAGAGTTCCGTCATCGAGGAAATCAAGCTCGCCACCGACCGGAACGCCGCGCGCCAGACGGGTGATGGAGAGATCGAGCCCGGCAAGCCGATCGGAGATGTAGTGCGCCGTCGTTTGTCCGTCGACGGTCGCATCCATGGCCAGGATCACTTCCTTCACGTCCGGTGCGCCGGAACGGGCGATCAGCCCGTCGAGATTGAGATCGTCCGGACCGACACCGTCGAGCGCCGAGAGCAGGCCGCCGAGCACGTGATACCGACCCTTGAAGGCGCCGGCCCGCTCCAGCGCCCAGACATCGCCGACATCCTCGACAACGCAGATCACCGAGCCGTCGCGGCTCTCGTCATTGCAGATGTGACAGGGATCGCTGGCATCGAGATTGCCGCAGACCGAACAGTCGCGCACCGCTTCCGCCGCCGCGCCGAGTGCATCGGCCAGCGGGCGCATAAGCGTTTCCCGCTTGCGCAACAGATGCAGCACCGCCCGGCGGGCCGAGCGCGGGCCGAGGCCCGGCAGCTTCGCCAGATAGTGCATGACGCGGTCGAGCTCATCCATCGCTTGGGCTGTCCTGCCGGCCGCTATCGGATCAGAACGGCAGCTTGAAGCCCGGCGGCAAAGGCAGCCCGCCGGTCAGCTTCTGCATTTCGTCCTGCATCTTCTCGTCCGCCTTCGCCTTTGCGTCGTTGGCGGCGGCGATGATCAGGTCTTCCAGCACCTCGGTATCGGCCGGATCGACGAGGGAGGGATCGATCTTGATCCCCTTCATCTCGCCCTTGCCGGTCATCCGGACGGTGACCATACCGGCGCCGCTGGAGCCCTCGACTTCCAGTTCCTGCAATTCCGCCTGCATTTCCTGCATGCGCTCCTGCATCTGCTGGACCTGCTTCATCATGTTGCCGAGATTTTTCATCTGGTCATGCCTCGTTCGCTTGACTGTCTTCGTCGCTGTAAGGAGCGGCCTCCGGGGCAGCCTCCTCGGGGATCTCCCTGACCAGCGGTCGAATGGCTTCTATCGTGCTTTCGGGGAAAGCTTCAAGCACCGCTGCGACCACCGGGTGTTCGGAGATCGATTTTCGCTTCGCCGCCTCGGCATTCGCCTTGCGCTCCGCCAGGGTATGGATGTCCTCGTCGCCCGGCATCGCATCGTTCGACTCGACGGTCCAGAGAATGCCCGTCCACTGCTTCAGCTTGGCTGCGACCTGGCCCGGCAGACTGTCCGGCGCACTGGGATCGAGCACGATTTCCAGCCGTCCCGCCTCTGCGGAGATCGGCCGGACCGAGCGGCTGAGCTGTGCGTGCAGCAGTGCCTCGCGATGCTCCTCGAACAGGGCGACCACAGCCTCGAAGGTCTCGGGTATAGCTGGCGCCACCGGTTCTTCCGGGGCTGATGGCGGAGCGGCGACTGGCTTCGGCACCATCGCGACCGGTGCCGGAGTGCGTTCCGTCTGAGGTGCCGTCTGGTTTTGCGCGGCCGCCGGTTGGCGTCCCGGAGCCGCGTCAGGCTTTCCCGCCTTGATCGCCTTTACCAGATCGCCGGGCGGCGGCAGGTCCGCCGTATAGGCCAGCCTGATCAGCACCATCTCAAGCGCTGCCAGCGTCGAGGGCGCAGCCTGAACCTCACCGAGCCCCTTCAGGAGCATCTGCCAGGTCCGCGCCAGAACCGGCAGCGTCAACTGGTCCGCGAAGGTAACGCCGCGCGTCCGTTCCAGCTCGGAAGCGCCTTCCAGTGCCGAGTCGCGGGCTGTTTTCAGCCGGGTGATCAGGTGGGTCAGATCCAGCAGATCCTGCAGCACGACCACCGGATCGGCGCCGGAAGCATACATGGAACGAACATCGCCCAGTGCCTCGGCGATATTGCCGCCCATCACCTTCTCGAACAGATCGAAAACCAGCGCCCGGTCGGCGAGGCCAAGCATGTCCTGCACCTGGGCCGCCGTGATCCGGCCGTCCGACAGTGCCATCGCCTGATCGAGGATCGAAAGACCATCGCGGGCCGAGCCGTCGGCGGCGCGGGAAATCAGCGCCAGCGCCTCCTCGTCCGCCTCGACGCCTTCCTTGCCGCAGATGGTGCCGAAAAGCTCCATCAGCTCGGAAACATCGAATCGGCGCAGATCAAATCGCTGGCAGCGCGACAGCACGGTGATCGGCACCTTGCGGATCTCGGTCGTCGCGAAGATGAATTTCACATGCTCCGGCGGCTCTTCCAGCGTTTTCAGCAACGCGTTGAAGGCGTTGCGAGAGAGCATATGCACTTCATCGATGATGTAGACTTTGTAGCGGGCGGAAACCGGCTTGTAGCGCACCCCGTCGATGATCTCGCGGATATCGTCGACGCCGGTGCGCGAGGCCGCATCCATCTCCATCACGTCGACATGCCGGTCCTCGGTGATCGACCGGCAGGGGTCGCACACACCGCAGGGCGTCACGGTCGGCCCGCCGGAACCGTCCGGCCCGATGCAGTTCAGGCCCTTGGCGATGATCCGCGCCGTCGTCGTCTTGCCGACCCCGCGTACGCCGGTCAGCACAAAGGCGTGCGCCAGACGGCCGGAGGCCAGTGCGTTGCGCAAGGTGCGGACAAGCGCGTCCTGACCCTTCAGGTCGTCGAGCGTCTGCGGCCGGTATTTCCGCGCGAGCACACGGTATTCCGCAGGTGGCGCAACAACGTCGCCCGCGGGGCCCTCAATGGTCTCGGAAGGTGTCTGATCGTCCATGCGGGAGATCATAGGGGAGAGGTGGAAGACTGGGAAGCGACCCGAGCGAAAACTCGTTACGGCTGCTTCCTTCCGGACCTGACCGGATTGGCGAGGAGCTCGTCCGTCCCAGCCTTCCGAGGGTTCTATATCGGGGGAACGGTGCGGAATGCAAGGAGAGTCCGCCCGGCGAAGCGTAAGCAACTCCGGTCGATGCTAAAAACATTTCTTGATAATGAGTGTCATTTGCATAAATTCCCTGAATAAGTGCGCCTGAAACAGAAGCACCGCCCGGAGGAGACTGCATGTCCGAGAGTACAAGTCTGGGGCCGTGTACGCCCTTTTTCATCGTTGAAAGCCTGCCTGTCTCTCTGGAGCATTATCTTGAGAAAATGGGCTTCGAATGCCGCTTCATGGCACCGGAGAGCGATCCGCAATTTGCCATTGTCGGGCGCGGGCAGGCGCAGATCATGGTCAAGTCCATCGACAAGACCGTCCCGCCTCTTCCGAACCATGTCCGGCACGAATGGGCCCGTTGGGACACATTCGTCCATGTCGCCGATCCGGATGTGCTCGCCGAAGAGCTGAAAGAGCGCAGCGTTGCGTTCAAGGAGCCTCTCGCCGACACCGACGACGGCCTGAGGGGGTTCGAGATTGCCGATCCGGACGGCTATGTCTGCTTCTTTGGCAGGCCGCTCTGATCCACCGCGACCCAATGATCTCTGGGTCCCCGCGTGCGCGAGGATGACGGCTTAAAAAGGTCGTCATTCCTGCGAAAGCAGGAACCCAGGGAAGACGGGCTTGCTTCCGAAACAATCAGCCCTTGGTCGGCTCCAGCTTCTCCCCGTTCCGCTCTTCCCAATACTGGATAGAGGCGGAATGGTCGCTGCCCGGATGGGCTTCATTGAACTCACGCCAGATGCCGGTCAGCAGGTTCAGGATCGGCATGTCCTGACCCTGGCTTTCGGCAAGGCCCGCGGCGATGCCGACATCCTTGGTCATCAGGGCGGTGGCAAACCCTGCGTCGAACTTGCGGGTCAGCACCGAGGGCTTGAACTTGGTCTCGGTATTGTTGCTGCGGCCGGTCGAGACGTTGATCACGTCGATCATCACGTTCGGGTCGAGGCCGAACTTGGCACCGACCAGAATGGCCTCATTGGTGGCGCTGAGGGCGATGGCCGAGAGATAGTTGTTCAGGCACTTCATGGCATGGCCTGAGCCGAGCGGGCCGGTGCGGATGACCACACGGCTCATCGGCTCCATGATCGCCTCGGCCGCATCGAGCGCCGCTTCGTCCGCACCGCCGAGCATGATGGCGAGCGAGCCTTCCTCGGCCCGCCAGGTGCCGCCGGAGACCGGTGCATCGCACAGCACGATGCCTTTTTCCTTCAACGCCGCGCCAAGTTCGACCGTACCGGTCGGCTCCGACGAGCTCATGTCGATGGCGACGGCGCCTTTCTTCATGCCCTTCGAGGCATTGTCCGCACCGTCGAGCAGCGCAATGCGGGCCGCCTTGCCGTCCGGCACCATGGTGACGACGATATCCGACGCCGCGCCAAGCGCTTCCAGGCTCGGCGCCACCTCGCCACCGATTTCACCCGCGAATCGCTGGGAAACCTCAGGTCTGAGATCGAAAACGCGCACGTCGTAGCCCGCCTCGACCATATGCCGGGCCATCGGCCAGCCCATCATGCCGAGGCCGATCCAGCCGACGATCGGTTTAGTGTCGGAAGCCATGCTCAGACTCCCTGTTCTTTGAAGACTTCGCGAGCGATCTTGAAGGCGCTGACGGCAGCCGGGAAGCCGGCATAGGTCGCCGATTGCAGGAAGATCTCCGCAATCTCCTTCTTGGTGACGCCGTTGTTCAGCGCGCCAAGCAGATGCAGGCGCAGTTCGTGCTCGCGGCCCATCGCGGACAGCATGGCGAGGTTCAGCATCGAGCGGGTTTTCAAATCGAGTCCGTCCCGGCCCCAGCATGCTCCCCATGCGTGGGTGGTGACGAACTTCTGCAGGATCATCGAGAACTCGTCCGCGTTATTGAAGCTGTTCTCGACATACTCGTCGCCGAGCACCTTCTTGCGGGTCGCCAAGCCCTGTTCGAAAAGCTGATCCAGATCCATTGGGGTCTCCTCCCTTGATTTTCGTAATTGTATACGAAGGTACCGAGACCGGCCGTGGCTGACCAGAGAGCGGTCGGGAACGAGCCGCAGCCTCAATCGGCAAGAAAGCGGGGTTTACTTTTCCCCGGCGGCGGCGCGGATCAGTGCCTTGTAAAGGCGCTGCTGCGGCCGGTTGAAAACCAGAAATTCCGGATGCCACTGCACCCCGAAAAAAAGCTGGTCACCGGTACTCTCGATCCCCTGCACCATGCCCCGCCGATCATGTGCCGACACCCGGAGGCCCTCGCCGATTCTATCGACCGACTGATGGTGAATACTGTTCACCTGGCACCAGCTCACCCCGAGCATTTCTCGCAGGCGCGATCCCTCGTCGATTTCGATCCGCTTCACCGGCAACGGCGTCCGCCGGGCCCGGGTGCCGGGATAGGCCTCGGAGATTTCATTGTGCAGATCGCCGCCGAAATACACATTCAGGATCTGGGCCCCACGGCAAATGCCGAGGACAGGTCGTTTTCCATCCCTGAACTGATCGAGCAGCGCGAGCTCGAAGGCATCCCGCTCCGGATCAATCGCCTCCTCTATCGTAACCTCGCCGCTATAGAGCGCCGGCGCGAGATCGCTGCCGCCGCCGATGATCACCCCATCGAGCGCATCGGCATCAAGCGGACGGTCAGGCCCGAGCCGAACGCTCCGCCCGCCGGCACGCCAGATCGCGAACCGGTGAAAGGACAGCGGGATCAAACCGGATTTGCTGGATGTGGAGATCCCGATCAGCGGGCGGTAGCGGTTACTCATTCAACACCGAACAAGCGGCGCAAACGCCCGGAAAAACCGGCCTGTCTTGCCGCGCGAAAACTGACGATGGCCGCGCCAAGCCGCTCCGGATCAGCAGCCAGTTCTTCCACCGTAACCCAGCGGTTCCATTCGGTTACCGCAGACCAATCCGGATCGCCGAGATCGGCATTCGGCAGGCGATAATGATAGGTCGGGCGCGGTTTGATCAGGACATCCGTTATCCGGCTGCGTACCCGTTCCGGCGCCAGATGGGTAAAGAGCGGCAGCATATCAAGCTCGCGGTTCCGGGTCGGATTCATCTCGAGATAATCGTCAATCATTGTCTCAAGGTCCGCCGGGTAGTCAGGCGAGAGAATTCTCCGCGCGTAACTCTCCGGGAAATGGGCAGTGTGCGGCAGAATGCGGCGGGTGATATCGACGGCTACCGCGTCTCTGAGATTTTCGGACAGCAGGAGATAGGCCTGCAAGACACGCAGGATTTCCTCCGGCGCACCGGTTGCGACCTCCACATTCAGATGCAGCCCGAAGGCATAAAACGCGCTTTCCCGGGTGCCGAGGGCCCCATGCCGGCGCAGGAGCGCGAACACGTCATCAAGCGCCCCCAGACTGGACCAGGGGATCGGCGGAAACACGATCTCCACCGGCACCAGCCCGGTCAGGGCATCGCCCAGCGGACCGCGCCAGTCGTCCGGCAGCTCAAAGTCCCTGAACAGGGAGCTGGAGCTGTCCGCTGTTCCTTCCGCACCGGAATTCCCATGCACATACTGGAGATCAAGTTCGACGGTGGCCTCACCCCATTCTTCATGGCGCAGGATGGTGCGGTGCGCGTCGATTTTCTCCGCCTCGCCGCCGAAGGCATCCAGCAGGAGATCCACCGTCTGTTCCACCGACAGCCCGGCAAATTCCAGCTCGACACCGACCCTGCGGTCCTGTCCTTTCGCAGTCTTTGCGACCGGAGGCAATTTGGGAGAAACGGGCATCGGCGCTCCTGCTATTTGCTCTCGTATGAGATCTTGATTACCTCGACCGATTGCGGACCGCGCGGGGTGCGCACCTCGACCACGTCGCCAATCTCGGATTTCAGCAAGGCCCGGGCGATCGGCGAGATCCAACTGACATCGCCACGGTCAAGATCGGCCTCGTCAATGCCAACGATGCGGAAGGTTCGCTCGTTATCCTCCTCGTCCGCGTAGGTGACCGTCGCGCCGAAATACACCCGGTCCTTGTTCGGCTGTGCGGCCGGGTCGACGATTTCCGCAGCTTCCATCCGCTTCAGCAGAAAGCGCATGCGGCGATCGATCTCGCGCAGCCGCTTCTTGCCGTAGATGTAATCCCCGTTCTCGGAACGGTCGCCGTTCCCGGCTGCCCAGGACACGATCTCGACGATCTTGGGGCGATCTACCCGGCGCAATTGCTTCAGCTCATCCTGTAGCGCCTTGAAGCCCGGCGGCGTGATGTAATTCTTGACGCCTTTGGGGGACGGATCGGGGATCTCGTCCTCTTCCTCGAAGTCGCTGTCATTCTCTTTGACGAAGGCTTTGCTCATCTCTGCTTTCTGACCGTCAGTCCACACGTGGGCCGATCCCCAGAGTGCAGACATAGCTGCCCCTGTTCAAGCAGACCTGTTGCCTGGCCTGCCATCGTCATGCGCTACTGATCGGGAAATAGCGCAGGAGCGGAAAAGTTCCATGAGAAGCATGAAACAGGTGCATGTAGTCGGCTGCCACGCCGCGGGCGAAGTCGGCGATGTCATTGTCGGAGGCGTGGCGCCGCCGCCGGGGGACACGATCTGGGAGCAGGCCCGCTGGATCGCCGAGGACGGGACGCTCCGTGATTTCATGCTGAACGAGCCGCGAGGCGGCGTCTTCCGGCATGTGAACCTGCTGGTGCCGCCGAAAGACCCGCGCGCCGCCATGGGCTGGATCATCATGGAGCCGGTGCACACCCCGCCCATGTCCGGCTCGAACTCGATCTGCGTCTCCACCGTCCTGCTGGAAACCGGCATCGTGCCGATGGAAGAGCCGGTGACCCGTTTCATGCTTGAGGCGCCCGGCGGTCTGGTCGCAATCGAGGCGCACTGCCGGGACGGCAAGGCGGAAAGCATTACGGTGCGCAATCACCCCTCCTTCGCCGCTGCCATCGACGTGCCGCTTGAGGTGGAAGGACACGGCCCCCTGACGGTGTCGACAGCCTATGGCGGGGACAGCTTCGTGATCGTCGACGCTGATGCCCTCGGTTTCGCCATCCGGCCAGACGAAGGCCGCGATCTCGCGGATCTCGGCGCCCGGCTCACACGGGCGGCGACCGAACAGCTCGGCTTCAGCCATCCGACGAACCCGGACTGGCGGCACATCTCCTTTTGCCTCTTCGCAGGAGCGCTCATTGAAGGTGAAAAGGGGCTGGAGACCCGGCATGCCGTCGCCATCGAGCCCGGCAAGATCGATCGTTCCCCAACCGGAACGGCTCTTTCCGCCCGCATGGCTTTGCTATGCGCCACCGGGCGCATGAATGTCGGAGACCGGCTCACCGCCCGGTCCATCATCGAGTCGACCTTCACCGGCCGCATCGAGGAAGAGACCGAGATCGGCGGGCTGCCCGCGATCATTCCCTCGATCACCGGCAGTGCCTGGATTACCGGAAACTTTCAGTACCTGCTCGACCCGACAGACCCCTGGCCCGGCGGCTACCGGGTCGGCGATACCTGGCCCTGTGGCGCTGTCTGAAGGCATGCTCCTGTGTGGTAAAACTCAACGCGATCAAGCTCAATTGTGTTTTATTCCATACTCTCTCTGGTTGCGCCCACGGGAAGCTCTGCTGAGCATATGAGAGATGCGAGAAGCGAAAACGGATCATGTGCCGGACGCAGGGCGCCCATGATCCCAAGCAAAGGAAAAGACATGAGGAAACTCTGTGCATTTGTCGGCATGGCAGCGCTGCTTGCCATTTCCGGCGTAAACGGCCCGGTCAATGCGGCTGATATCTGCACCGGCTACGGCCCGCAGACACCACGCGATATCACGCAGCGGGACGGAACCAACGCGCGCCTCTTCTCCCTCGCCCCTGCCTCCGACAAGCTCAATCTCTGCAATATCCACACGCATACGAATGCCGAGCACAAGGGCCCGGGCTTTTCAGTCTTTGCCGGCGGCGGCGACTATGGCGGATACAAATGCAACGATTCCGGCGCTCTCTCGGCGGCGGAGCTTGCCGAACCCGCTGGCGGTTCCGGCGCCTTTGGTCACGTGAAACCGGGCGACACGATTGAAGTCCACTGGGTCTTCAGCTCCTGCGCGGTTGCCCCCGGGCCGGGGCTGGGCTCCTGCCTCAGCGAGGCCTGCGCCAACCCGGAACTGCGTGTCGAAGCCCAGGCCTTCCTGGTGGTGAACGACCCGAACGCCATCGACTTCACCACATTGACCTATGACGGGCATATGGCTGGCGGCCTGCATCAGCCCAAGGCGCTGCCGACCGGCACAGGCAATCCCGTGGTATTTGCCGGCTCAACGACCGGGCCCAGCTACACCGAAGCGAAATGCTCCCCGCTTCAGGTCACCTGGAGCGTCAGGCCGAACTGCGCGCGGGTCGATATCAACTCGCTCAATCGCTGGGCCGAAGCGGGCAATGTCTTCGAAGAGAAAAAGTCGCACGGCGTGCGCCAGCTGGTGACCGCGCCGGCACTGCTGTCGAAGATCAAGTGAAGTCATGATTTGGGAGGGGCCAGCCTCTCCCGCTCAATCCCCTCCCGGTCAGCCCTCGGTGGCGGGTTTCGTTGCCGATTCCATGCTGTGGCGGAGCCTCTGCAGACGGCTGTCCGACAGGCGATAGGCCCAGCGTGAAAGCCTCTCCGCATTGGCGGCGGCAAAGGACTTGGCTTCTTCCGTCGCATCCGGAGCGACATTCACCGAAAAATGCGTCCAGGTTTCAACAACGCCGCCCGTGCCGGGAACTTCCGCGAAATCGACGATCACGGTGAGGCCGCCGCGGGTCTGATAGATCGCGTTGCCGAGCGACGGCTCGAAGGTCATGCCGTTCATCGACCGGACATCCTCGAAGGTCAGTTTCGTCAGCCCATCGGTGATTTCGTTTAGCGTGTAGAATGTCGCGAATTTCCGGTCTTCCGGCATATTCATCAACGCGAACGGCGTCTCGCCCTCGCCCGTACGGCGCACTTCCAGCACCTCGCCGTTCGGCGCCGTCAGATGGATCTCCTGGATCCGGTCGGCGCCGATATCCACCACCGCCTCATCCGTCCACGAGGCGATTCGTTGCACATCATCGACCTGTCCGTGCGCAAGCCAGGACCGGGCATCGCTGCTCTGCCGCAAATAGAGCATCGCACCGCCGGTGCCGCTGGTCCGGTCGTTTCCGACCAGGGCATCGACGAGCGCGCCGCCGTCCCGGCCGAGCAACCGTACCCGTGTCGCCTCCGAGCTGGCCTCCGCCACATCAGAGACACCAAGTCGGGCATAGCGCGCGGGATCGGCTGTTTTCGCCTCGACCAGCTTCAGCTCAGACAACGAGAGAATAAAACCCCGGACCTTTCCGGTGTCCGCCGGATATCCGTTCTGTTCCGCAATGCGCCAGGTTCCGTCCTCGCGGACGACACTCACCTGCTCAACCGCACCATCTTTATTCCAGGACATCTCGATCCGGGCGATATCGGGGATCTGCTCTTCCAGTCCCGGAAAGGCCGGCACGTTGTCCACCACGGAGATCGTCGTGTCATGACGCCAGAGAACGGCAAGCACTGCCGCCAAGAGCACTGCTCCGGTCACAGCGGCCAGAATTCCAAGCGAACGCAAAGTCAGCATCGGTCTCTCCCTAGCCAGCGGCCGCGGACGCATGACGGCGCCTGCGGCGCAGACTGCGCCAGAAGGCAAGGATGAGCGCCAGGACCGTTATAAGGATCGGCACCAGGGCGATATTGTAGAACCAGAGCGAAGTCTCCAGCCGATCGACATCCTCGCGGACAGAGCGCTGCACGGCACGAAGCTCGCTGCGTATCCGGAGAATTTCCTGCCGGTACGCCTCGATCTCGGCCTGTTCTTTCTCCGTCACGATAGCCGCCGATCCGTCCGGCATCCTGCGCCGCAGCTCGTCAAACCGTTGTTGCGTATCGGCAAGGGTCTTTTGCAGTTGCTCTTCCCGGGCCGCGTACTGTTTCTCAGCCTCGCGCTCGATCTGCTCCAGCACGTCGAACGGGCGGGAGGTCGAGCCACGGCCGCGCAATCCCAGAAGGGTGCTGCTGCCGGACAGGGCATCGAGGCTGTTCAGCACGAAATCGCCATTACCCGCGACAGGCACCGGCACCCGTCGGCCGAAAAACTGCTGCACCCGGACCCAGAACCGGTCCGCCAGGATATCGCTGTCGGTGACGACGATCACATCGAGCGGCGCGGTCGATTCCGTCAAGACCTGCGGGAACTTGGCCTTGTAGGTCGCATCGTCTTCCGCGCTCGGTGCCTCATCGCCTTCCTTCAGCATCTTCTCCGGCGGGCCGTCGGGGAAAGCTGTGGTCATCTTGTCGGCCGTCAGCCGCGCGGCGATGACCAGCGGTTTCGGGCCGGGCTCGTAGCTGCGCAGCAGGGCTTCCGGCGAACGCATGCCTTTGACCTGCTCGACATTCAGCTCGGCCGAGCCGAGCGAGGTCGAGACCAGAGGCGTCATCGTCACCGCCGCACCGTCGGCCAAAGCGATATGACCGGCGCTGGCAACGGCCAGCGTGCCGACATTCGTGGTGATCGGCGAGGATTGGTCGATATTGCCGCCCTTGAGTTCCAGCCAGACCACGTAATCCACCGGCCGCCGGCCTTCGCCCGGTTGCACCTTGCGCGCGGTCAGCCGGTCGGCCGCGATCCTGGTCGGATCGTAGACCACGCCCCAATGATCGAACAGGGTCGCGAGATTGCTGCGTTCCGGCGCCAGTTGCCCGAAGAACTGCGCCTGACCGCCTTCGGTCTCTGAATATGGATCGATGATTACCAGCGCTTTTCCGCCACCGAGCAGGAACTGGTCGATCGCGAACTGGGCACGCGGGCCGAGTTCGGCCGTATGGGCCAGCATGAGCACGGTGACGTCATCCGGGATCTTGTCGAATTCCGCATCGAGATAGCGGGTCTCGTAGGTCGCACCGATCTGGTCCGCGAGGATGTAAGGCGCCACCGGGGTCTGCTGCCCCATGGCGTTCATCCGCACCGTGCCCTGCATCGGCAGGCTGGTGACGATTCCGAGGACGGTTCGTTTCGGTTTCGCAAGAGAATAGATCAGGCGCGAGATATCGTATTCGAGGAAGGTTTCCCGCTCCGGCTGCAGGAACGGAATGACCTCGAGATCGTCGGTCAGGTTGGTACCGGAGATGCCGAAGAACACCTGCTCTCCACCCTCCTGCAACGGTATCTGCTGCAGACCGTCCGCGACGGCGCGGTCCTCAAGCTCGGTAAAGGGCTCCGGATCGTAGACCTCGATACGTACCTTTCCGTCCGAGCGGGCCGCGTATTCGTCGAGCAGATCCCGCACCCGGCCGGCATAGATGCCGTAGAACGGAACCTCCCGGCCCAGCGCCTCCGAGTAATAGAACTTCAGAGTGACCGGCTCCTCGATGCTCTCGAGCAGCGCTTCGGTGCCGTCGGAGAGCGAAAACAGGCCTTCCTCGGTCAGGTCGAGCCTGGTCGAGGTGAACAAAGCCGAGGACAGCACGTTCACTGCCAGGAAAAGCGTCAGCAGCAGGAACAGGGCTGCGACGGCCAGACGGCCTTGCGTGAAGAAGCTGCTACGGGTTCGAGCCGAAGGGTTTGGGGCAGAGGGAGTGCTCATCCTATTCCGCCTTCTTCCAGTCGATGACATAGGCATTCGCGGTCAGCGCAATGGCAATTGCGGAGCCGAAGAAGATCAGGTCGCGCAGATCGATCACACCGCGCTGAATAGCCTGAAAATGCGTCATGAAGCCGAAGCTGGCGATGGTCTGGACCAGCTCGCCCGGCGCCCAGTTCTCGAAATAGTTCAGCAGGATCGGCGAGCCCGCCACGGTGAAGAGGAAACAGACCGCCGCCGCGACGACAAAGGCGATCACCTGGTTCTTGGTCATCGCCGAGATCAGCGAGCCGATGGCCATATAGGCGCCGGCCATCAGGTAGCTGCCGAGATAGGAGGCGACAATGACGCCGTTATCCGGATTGCCGAGATAATTGACGCTGATCCAGAGCGGGAAGGTCAGGGCCAGCGCGACACCCGTAAAGGCCCAGGCCGCCAGGAACTTGCCGATCACGGCCTCGACCATGGTGATCGGCAGGGTCAGCAGAAGCTCGATGGTGCCGAGCCTGCGATCCTCGGCCCAGAGCCGCATGGAAAGGGCCGGCACCAGGAACAGATAGAGCCACGGGTGAAAGCCGAAGAAGGGCTGCAGGTCGGCCTGGTCGCGGGCGAGGAACCCACCGACGAAAAACGTCATGGTTCCGGCCATGACCAGGAAGATGACAATGAAGATGTACGCCAGCGGCGTGGCGAAATAGGCGGCGAACTCGCGCCGGAAGATCAGCCCGATGTTACGCATGATCGGTGACCTCGCGGAAATAATCATCAAGGCTTGCGGCGCCGGACCGGGATTTCAGGTCGGCGGGTATGCCGTCCGCCAGCACGCGGCCCCGGGCGATGATCATGGCCCGGGTACAGACCGCATCGACCTCTTCCAGAATGTGGGTGGAGACGACGATGCATTTCTCCGCGGCCATGCTCTGGATCAGACCGCGCACCTCGTGCTTTTGATTCGGATCGAGACCGTCCGTCGGCTCGTCCAGGATCAGAACTTCGGGATCGTGGACCAGCGCCTGCGCCAGACCGACCCGGCGCTTGAAGCCCTTGGACAGGGTCTCGATCGGCTGCATCACCACATCGGACAGGCGGGTCTGCGCTATCACCCGCTCTACGGCGCCCGCCACATCTTTTTCGGCAATCCCGCGAATGCGCGCGACGAAGCAGAGAAAAGACAACGGCGTCATGTCCGGATAGGCCGGTGCGCCTTCCGGCAGGTAGCCTATCGCCGCCTTCACCGCCTGCGGCTCCTGCCGCACGTCATGCCCGGCAACGACAACGGTTCCGGCGGTCGGCGCCAAGAAACCGGAGATCATTTTCATGGTGGTGGATTTGCCGGCCCCGTTCGGGCCGAGGAAGCCGAGCACCTCACCGCGCCCGACCTCGAACTCCAGACCGTCGACGGCTGTGATCGCGCCGAAACGCTTTGTCAGCTTCTGAATAGATAGTAGCGCACTCATGATCTTGCGAACCCGGCCCCTATCGGCATCTGCTGTGTGCCTTCCTGCTCGTGTACCCGATCTCACAGAAAATTCAAAGGATTGGGTTTTTACCAAGATTGATTATCTAATACCCTTTTGACCAAATTAAACAGACGCGGATAGCCGGAGCAAAATGCTTGTCTGACGATTTAGCGAAACCGCGTGGCTGGAACAGCCCGCTTTGGCGGCGGCTGAACACTCTCTCCGGTTTGGTGCTCTTTACCTATGTCGCCTCCCATCTGCTGAACCATGCCGTCGGCATCTTCTCCATCGGCGCCCTGGTGGCGAGCGGCAAGTGGTTCGCGATTTTCTGGCACCAGGTGCTCCCGACCGTAGCCCTATATTCCGCCCTGACCGTCCACCTGGTAATCGCGCTTGTCGCCATCTATCGGCGAGACTCCCTTCGGGACACGAGCCGGGCGGAGCTCGCCCAACTCACGCTCGGCCTTTCCATCCCGGTGTTCCTGATTGCCCATCTTATGGGGACACGGGTCCTGGATGAGTTTTTCGATGCCGACCCGTCCTATCTCTATGTTCAACTCGTGGTCTGGAAGTTCGCGCCGCATTATATCGCCACACAGACCTTACTGCTGCTGGCATCATGGATTCACGGCTGCATCGGCCTGCATCTCTGGCTGCGATTTAAACCCGGATACCGCCGCCTGCAGCCGCTCTGGCTCACACTCGCGGTGATGATCCCGTCGCTTTCCCTCGCGGGGTTTGTCGCCTCCGGGATGGAAGTGCTGCGCATGGCGGAAGATAGCGCGTGGCTCGGTTTCGTCCTGGAGTCTTTCGAGTTGCCGCGCGGGGAGGGACAGAAAGCGTTTCTGGGCTGGGTGGAAACCACTGAATACAGCTATTACGGCTTGGTTCTGCTGGCTTTTGCCGCCCGGTCCGTGCGCCTGCATCTGCTGAAGCAGGCCGTGCCGGATGTCACCTTGACCTACCATACCGGCCAGCAGGTCGGACTGCGTCCCGGCGCCACCATCCTTGAGACCAGCCGGAGCGCCGGCATTCCTCATGCCTCCGTCTGCGGCGGCCGCGGACGCTGCTCCACCTGCCGGGTGCGGATCGGCATCGGACTGGATGCCCTGCCGCCACCGTCCGAGCTCGAAGCCAAGGTCCTCAACCGGGTCGGTGCGCCGGACAATGTGCGGCTCGCCTGCCAGACCGTCCCCACTGTCGACATAGAAGTGACGCCCCTGCTACCGCCGGCGCAGGCAAGTGTCGAGGATACGGGGGCGCGGCCGGACTATCTCGCCGGCCAAGAGCGCGACATCGTCGTGCTGTTCGCCGATATCAGGGGCTTCACCAAGCTGACCGAACAGCGCCTGCCCTACGACACGGTGTTCATCCTGAACCGTTACTTTTCCGAAATGGGCCACGCCATCGAAAGCGCGGGCGGCCGTATCGACAAGTTCATCGGGGACGGCATCATGGCCCTGTTCGGGATCGATCGGGGCATCGAGGTCGGCGCCCGCAACGCCATCACAGCCGCTCGCCTCATGGGCGAAAACCTCGAACGGCTGAACGAGTCACTGGCCGCGGACCTCGACGAGCCCCTGCGCATCGGCATCGGCATCCATGGCGGGCCGGCCATTGTCGGAGAACTCGGCTATCGGGAAACGAGGGGCCTGACGGCGGTCGGCGACACCGTTAACTCCGCCAGTCGCCTGGAAACCCTGACAAAGGATTACGGCGTCCAGCTCATCCTTTCGGAATCCGTGATCTCGGCGGCGGGCATGTCGTTGGAAATTGGCGAGCGGGCGGAAGTTACCGCCCGCGGGCGGGAGCAGAGCATCAGCGTCCGTCTTGTCAACGACGCTACTGCTCTGCCGTCCGCAGTTACCGGGAGCGGCGGTCTTCCTTGACCGGAATCGACCTCTCCCGCCGTTCAACCTCGGGAGTCGCCGTGCGGACAACCCGGATGACGGTATTCTTGAGCTGTTCGACTTCATCGCCGAGCTGCTTCGTGGCGGTGGAAACCTCACCTGACAGCGAGCCAACGCCCTGAGCGTCACGGGAAACGACCGTGATCCGCTCCGTGACTTCACGCGCGCCAGCGGCCGCTTCGGTCACATTGCTGGCAATTTCACGGGTCGCCTGATCCTGGCTTTCGACCGCGGCCGTGATTTCCTCGCTCTTCTCATTGATGCTGGCAATGGTTTCGATGATGTTGGTGATTGCCTTGACCGCGTCTGACGTCACCTCCTGCATCCGGTTGACCTCGCCGGAGATCGAGGCGGTCGAATTCTGCGTCTGGGTCGCCAGATTCTTGACTTCCGATGCGACCACCGCGAAGCCCTTGCCGGCCTCTCCGGCCCGGGCTGCCTCGATCGTCGCATTCAGTGCCAGCAGGTTTGTCTGCTCGGCAATATCGTTGATGAGGCCAACAACCTCGCCAACCTTCCCGGCAGCTTCGGACAGGCTCTCCACAACACTGCGGGACTGTTCCGCCTGGGCTGCTGCCGACTGTGCGATGTCACCGCTCTGGGCAACATGGTTCGAAATCTCGGCGATGGATGCTGCCAGTTCCTCTGCGGCGGAGGCAACCGCTTCCGCATTGACGAGAGATTCTTCGGACGCGGCACTCACGGCCGTGGCGTTCTCACCCAGATTGTGGGCTGACCCGGCCATCTGGTCCGCGATACCGTTGAGGTGCTTGGACTCGTTCTGGACACGGGCCCATACGGTGTTCGTCTCCGCCTCGACAGTGTTCGCCATATCGTTCAGGGAGCGCTTCCGCTCCTCAGCCGAAGACTGCTCCGCAGCTTCCTGGGCTGCGCGCGCGCTGGCGACTTCCGCAATTGAATCACGCAACTTCGCGACCGCATCCATCAGGCGGCCCATTTCCGCGCGGTATCCATCCGGGACGGAGACGTCCGTGTTCCCGCCGATGACAGTGCCGATAAGCTCGACCACCTTTTTCATCGGCGTCAGGATGGAGTTGGCGATCAGGATGCTGATGAGAGCGCTGAAGATAACCGCTACTGCTGTGACGTAGATCAGCATCGTCTCGACGGCATGCTCATGCTCTTCGGCACGCTTCGCAGTCGCTTCGGTGAAGGCGATCACGCTAGTTAGGGTCGCCTCCAGATCCTTGATGAAGATTTCCTCTTCTTTCTCGATCGCCGCGATCATCGCGAAGCCCCCGTCCTTGTCGCCGGACCGGAGTTTCTCCATGAGCTCCAAGACATGCTTGTCATAAGTTTTATGAGCTTCGAGGATCTCAACAATACTCTTATCGACGCTGTCGTAATGCGCGAGCGCCTCGGCATTCAGTGCCCGTTCCACCGCAATGTCATGCATGGCATGGACCGCTTCGGCTTCCTCGACCACGAGTTTGGAGTACTTGTGGAACGCCTTGATCTCTTTCTCGAAAAGCTTGGCTGCCTTCGCGCGCACGTCGGCAGGTACACTGGGATAATTCATCTCTTCCCCGTACCGGACTGCGCGCTCGTAATGGATAGCCTGTTCGAGCTGGTGGGTCGTGACTTGCGTCAACAGCGCAGAGATCGGGACGTCCAGCTCGGCAATCTCTTCGATCTCATCCCCGATAGACCGGAGTTGAGCGCTCGCAAAAATCGCGAGGCCAACAAGAAAGGCAATGTTAATGGCGAGCAGCGCGAACATCCGCGTGCGGATCGAAAAGGCATTCAGCATTTCAAGAGACCTCAAATATAACCCATAAGCATGGCGCACCTTTTCCCAAACCCCTTAAAATTTCGTTTAAATCTGAATTTTCGTCACCCGTCAGGATGCGATGCGATCCTGTAATTCCTCGGGGAAATACCAAACATCTTGGTAAATGCCGCGGAGAATGCGCTCGGGCTCCGATAGCCGGCGTCGAGGGCGATTGCTGTGACAGGCTTGCCCGCGGAGAGCATTTCGAGCGCCGCGAAGAGACGGCAGCGCTGCCGCCATTCAGAAAAGGACAACCCGGTCTCGGCAGCGAAATGGCGAGTCAGGGTACGGCCACTGGCACCGACCTCACGCCCCCAGGCGGCAAGGTCCCGGTCATCGGACGGATCCTCGATCATCGCCAACGCAACCCGGGCCGCTCGCCTGTCCGACGGAATCGGAAGATGCAGATCGGCGGAGACCGGCTCTGTCAGCTCGTCGGCAATGACGGCGGCCAACCGGTTCTGGCGATCCCCGTCCGATCCCGCGGAGAGCTCTTTCAGATGGACGATCAAGTGCTTGAGCAAGGGGGATACGGTGACGACACCGCACCGGGACGGGACCGGGATCTCCGGCTCGTCTCCATGCGGAGCACGAATATAGAGCGAAACAAAATCGGCATCGCTGATCGCCCTGACCCGGTGCGGCACCTGGGCCGGGACCCAGACAGCCATGCCCGGCGGCACTGACCATTGCCCCTCCTCGGTCCACACCTGAAGCAGACCGCGCTCGGCGTGAACGAACTGGGCCCGGTCATGGTGATGTACGCCGGTATCGTGTCCCCGCGCGAAGAAAGCGCCGAATGCCGTGATCTGCGGCGCGGTATCGGAAAGTGCCGCGACCGCGTCCCTGATCGGTAAGTTTTGTCCGTTGGACGTCATTTTTTGACTTTTCATCGTGAGACAGACGATACGGCGCATGCCATCCTGTGGCCAGACCTTCAGGAGGGACTCCATGAATCCGCGCCGTCTGCTGCTGCTCAATCTGGGCCACGCGCTCGATCATCTCTTCATGCTGCTGTTTCCGGCCGTGGCAGCCCTTGCCGCCGCCGACATCGCGGACAGCTACGGCTCGGTTCTGGTGCTTGCCACCGGCAGCTTCATCGCCTTTGGCGTCTGCTCGCTGCCCGCGGGCTGGCTCGGGGACCGCTGGGGCCGGGAGCGGATGATGCTGATTTTCTTCACGGGGATCGGTGGCGCCAGCATCCTGACCGGGTTTGCCACCTCCTACTGGCATCTGGCCGCCAGCCTCACACTGATCGGCGTGTTCGCTGCGATCTATCATCCTGTCGGAATCGCGATGGTCGCCAAAGGCGGCGGCAATCTGGGACGCCGGCTCGGCGTCAATGGGGTCTGGGGCAATATGGGGGTCGCGGCATCCGCGCTGGCCATCGGCGCCTTTGTCGATTTCGCCGGCTGGCGTGCCGCCTTTTTCCTGCTTGGCGGACTTTCCATTCTGGCCGGGTTCTTCTGGACGCGGCTGCAACCCGATGCTCCCGTGGAGACCGTGCAGTCACGTGGCGCCGATCATGGCGCTCCGGTAATAGGCTGGCAGCGGGTCCTGCTGGTCATCGGCATCTCGGCCGCAATCGGCGGATTCATCTTCAATTCCATGACCGTTGCGCTACCGAAAGTACTGGATGACCGGCTCGCCTCCTTGTCCTATTCGGCAACCGAGGTCGGCGCCATCGCGAGCGCGGTGTACGCACTTGCCGCCTTCTCCCAGATCGTCGTCGGCCGCGCTATCGACAAACATGCGATCAAACCGATTTTCCTCGCCGTCACCGCCGGGCAGGCCGTCGCGCTGTTCGTTGCAGTCAATCTCGATGGTTGGGCCATGGTCGCCGCATCCGTTGCCGTCATGGTGCTGGTCTTCGGCCAGATCCCGATCAACGACACGCTGGTGGCGCGCTACACCCCGGACCGCTGGCGCGGCCGGGTCTATGCGGTGAAATACGTGCTGACCTTCACGGTCTCCGCCGCTGTGGTGCCGGGCCTCTCCTGGCTCTATGATACGGGTGGAGGGTTCCCTGCCATGTTCCTCGGTGCGGCCATTGCGGCAGCAATCATCACCGCGGCGGTGCTGCTGCTGCCCCGGCCCCCATCCGCCGCCATCGCGGCGGCGGAATAAGGGAACGGTAAGCGGGTTAAACCTGGCGCATTTCGGCCAGGAACCGCTGCACCACCTGGCTCAGGTCTCCGGATTTCGCGGAGACCTGCTCCGAAGCACTCAACACCTCGCCCGAGATCGTCGTGGTCTCCCGCGTCGCATCGCTGACCCCGCTGATATTTTCATTCGCGGACCCGGTACTGGCGGCGGCATCGCTCACATTGCGGGCGATCTCCTGAGTTGCAGCGCTTTGCTCCTCGACGGCGGTCGCCACCCCGGCGGAGATCCGGTTGATCTCCTCGATCCGTTCGGCAATGTGCTGGATGGACGAGACGGTATGCTTTGTATCGTCCTGGATGGTCTGGATCTGGGTCGAGATTTCCTCTGTCGCCTGAGCCGTCTGTGTCGCCAGATTCTTCACTTCGGAAGCAACAACGGCAAACCCTTTGCCTGCCTCGCCCGCGCGCGCCGCCTCGATGGTGGCGTTGAGGGCAAGAAGGTTCGTCTGCTCGGCAATATCGGTGATGAGTTTCACCACTTCACCGATCTTGGCTGAGTTGTCGGCGAGGCGGTGAACCAGTACGCGGCTCTGTTCCGCATCCTCCACCGCCTGATCGGCCACCTGGGTCGACCGCGAGACCTGCTGGGAAATCTCCGTGATCGACGCGGAAAGCTCTTCAGCGGCACTGGCCACGGTCTGCACATTCTCCGTCGCCTGGTTCGAGGCAGACGACGCCATCCCGGCCATGTTGCTGGACCGGTCAGCCGTCTGGGTCAGGCTGTTAGCCGAGCCACGCAGATTTTCAGCCGCTTCGGAGACGGACGTCAGCGTCTCCGTCGCCGTGCTGTCGAAGTTTTTGGTCAGCTCCTCGATCCGGCGGGTCCGCTTCTCGCGCCGCTCCTGATCGGCCCGCGAGGCTTCCTGAAGCTCTTCGGCCTTCAGCATGCTCTCACGGAACACCAGAACCGCCTTGGCCATCTCTCCCATTTCGTCGCCGCGCTCGGTCATCGGCACTTCGGTACTGGATTCACCGGCAGCAAGACGCGCCATTACCCCGGTCAACGCCTTGATGGGCCGCGAAATACCACGGGCAATCAGGAAGGCCGCTGCCAGACCGATCACGACACAGACCAGCGTCGCCACGACCGAGAGGATTTCCGTCTGCTCGGTTCTGTCCCGGGCTTCCGTTCCGATCGTGGTCTGCTCGTCACGGATGATCTCATAGGCACCGGCAGCATCGGCAAGAATGCCGGCAGCCGCAGGTTCCAGCTCTTCGGCGAGAATACCGTTGAGCGAAACGACATGATCCCGAACCGCCTGCAATCCTTGCTGATAAGCGGCGACACTGGTCTTGAGCGCTTCAGTCAACTCGTCGTCCTGACCGAATTGAAGGTTCGCAATCAATTCGTCAAAGCTGGTCTTCAGCGGTGTCTTTTCGGCCTCGACCAGACCGAAAGTCTCCGCTTTTTGGTCCAGCAGATAGCGGTTCAGCTCAGCGCGCTGAATCAGCAAACTGCGTAGTACCTGACCGGCCTTGTACGCCAGCTCCGCATCGTAGGCTTCGTTCGCTTCGGCCATGATCGCCGTCAGCTTCTTCTCCAGATCGGAGCCCAGCTGATTGATTTCGGCGCTCGCCACGTCACGTCTCTCGCGGCTCGCGACAACGGTCTCGAAAACCGCACCGTAGCCGGAAAGTTTATCCTGAATATTGGCAAGGCGAGCGCGCGCCTCATCCGTCGTCGCGCCATTCTCGGCAATCTCGAGATCCTCGCGCACGGCTGAAATGCCGGCTTGCGCCTTTGCAGCAGATTCGGCGCTGCCGTCGATCAGGAACTGCTGCACTTCGGCAGCGGCCTGAAGCAGATCCGATCGTGCCGCGGTCATCTGCGCAGCCTGGTTCGTCAGCTGCTGATAGCGAGTCAGCGCGCCGCCAGCCTGCAACAAGCCAAAAAATGAAGCTCCACTGTTGATCACCAGCAGGATGAGAATCCCGCCAATCCCGATCAGCAGTTTAACCCCAAATTTCATATCGTTAAACTTCGAGAACATTTGCTCTCGTCCTCCTTTTGTTTCCCTTGCCCTGCGCCCGCCATCTTGTTGTGGCAGCGTCGCCAGACTTTTATTAAAGCTCAGCTCAAATTTTGCGCCAATTGTCTAAATCTATGATTTCACAACACAAAAGGGACTTGTTCCATATTTTTTCCCGGCTGGCAATGCTATGCCATAATGGATTGGTTAAAATAATTCGGCTCAGAAACGAATTCCAGGGGAGGAACAATATGAGCAGCGAACAGACTTACGAAGTGTACGCAGTGCGCTATGCCCATAACGCCAAGCGCATGCGAAACGAGAACTTCGTCTTCCCGGATGCCCATGACGTTCCGATGCCGCTCGATTATTTCGTCTGGGTCATCCGGAACGAAGAACGCACCTTTGTCGTCGATACCGGTTTCGGCGAGGTTGCCTCCCTGAAACGGGGCTCACCGCTGCTGCGGTCGCCGACCGAAGGCCTGGCGCTGCTCGGAATTGACGCCGCCGAAGTCGAGGACGTCATCATTACGCACATGCATTACGACCACGCGGGAGGGATCGGAGAATTTCCGAAGGCGACCTTCCATATCCAGGATTCCGAAATGTCCTTTGCCACAGGGCGCTGCATGTGTTTCGAGGCTGTGCAGAGGCCTTTCGAGGTCGAGGATGTTGTCGCCATGGTACGCAAGGTCTATGGCGGACAGGCGAAATTCCACGATGGCGATGCGGAACTCGCGCCGGGCCTCAGTATCCACAAGATTGGCGGTCATTCCGCCGGCCTGATGTGCGTGCGCGTGCGCACCGAGCGCGGCTGGGTCGTGCTGGCCTCCGATTGCGCCCATTTCTACGAGAATGTCCGGGAACGCAAACCGTTCGTGATCTGCTACGACCTCGGCTCGATGATGACAGGGTTCAACACCATGGAACTGCTGGCGGACAGCCCGGACCACATTGTGCCCGGACATGATCCTCTGGTGATGGATTACTACCCGGCCCCGTCGCCGGATCTTGAAGGTGCGGTGGTGCGGCTCGACGTGATGCCGAAAAAGGCCTGAGACGTTTCTAGGCTCAGACCTCTTTCAGGAATTCGTCGACCTCGACCTGATAGCCCTCGATCAGCTTGTTGGTCTGGTTGAACATGCCGATCACGGCCATCAACTCGCCGTACATTTCCTCGGTCATGCCATGGCCACGGGCCTGCTTTGTGTGCGAACGGGTGCAATATTCGCAGCCGTTCGTCGCCGAGACAGCGACCGCGATCATTTCCTTCGTCCGGGCATCGAGGGCTCCGGGCGCCATGACCTCTTTCAGTCCATACCAGATCCGGGCCAGGGTCGGCGGATGGGACGCCAGCGTGCGCCACACATTCGGTATGAAATCGATATTCCGGGACGACATGATGTCGTCATAGACCGCGCGGACTTCATCCGGCGCGTCCTCGTAAGCAACCGGCGTGACCGTGGCGCTCATGAACGTCTCCCCATCTCGGCTATCGGAAGGCGGATGCGGGCCGGGAACCGGCCCGCGCCCGATCAGTACATGTGCTGTCCGCCATTGATCGACATGGTCGATCCGGTGACAAAGCCGGCATCGTCGGCGCAGAGGAACACCACACCGCGGGCAATCTCGTCCGCATGGCCAAGACGGCCGACCGGGACCCGGGCGACAATCTTCTCCAGCACGTTTGCCGGCACGGCGGCGACCATATCGGTGTCGATATAACCCGGCGCGATGGCGTTCACCGTGATGTTGGAGCGGGCGCCTTCCTGGGCCAGCGCCTTGGTGAAGCCGTGGATGCCGGATTTGGCAGCGGCATAGTTCACCTGACCGTACTGCCCGGCCTGACCGTTGATCGAGCCGATATTCACAATCCGGCCGAACTTCCGCGCCCGCATGCCCTCGATCACATTCCGGCACATGTTGAAGCAGCCGCCAAGATTGGTATCGATGACTTCCTGCCACATCTTGTGATCCATCTTGTGGATCGTGCCATCACGGGTGATGCCTGCGTTATTGACCACGATGTCGACCGGTCCGAGATCGGCCTCAACCTGCTTCACACCCGCCGCGCAGGCGTCGAAATCGGAAACATCCCACTTGTAGGAAGGGATACCTGTGCGTTCGGTAAACGCCTTCGCCCGCTCGTCATTGCCCGCGTAATTCGCGGCAACCGTGCAACCGGCCTCTTTCAGACCGAGACTGATAGCTTCGCCAATGCCTCGGGTCCCACCCGTTACGATTGCGACACGCCCCATTATTCCCTCCAGTTTTTGATTTAGCCGATACTTATTGAGAGAAATTCGGAACCGGCCCCTCCGGTTCCGCCACCGGTTTTATCTACCGGAATTCAGTCCCGCTCGACGCAGAGCGCGACACCCATGCCGCCGCCGATGCAAAGGGTTGCCAGCCCCTTTTTCGCATCCCGCTTCTGCATCTCGTGCAACAGCGTGATCAGGACACGGCAGCCGGATGCGCCGATCGGATGCCCGAGCGCAATGGCACCGCCATTGACGTTCACAATTTCGGGGTCCCAGCCGAGATCCTTGTTCACGGCGCAAGCCTGCGCGGCGAAGGCTTCGTTGGCCTCCACAAGATCGAGATCGCTTGCGGCCCAGCCGGCTTTCTCGAGCGCCGCCCGGCTTGCCGGGATCGGCCCGGAGCCCATGATCGCCGGATCAACACCGCGCGTGGCGAAGGAGACGATCCTGGCCAACGGCGTGATGCCCCGCTTCACCGCCTCATCGCCGGTCATCAGGATGGCAATCGCCGCACCGTCATTGATACCGGATGCATTACCGGCCGTGACGCTGCCTTCTTTGACGAAGGCCGGACGCAGCTTGCCAAGCGCCTCGATCGTGGTGCCATGACGCGGATGCTCGTCCGTGTCGACCACGGTGTCGCCCTTCCGGCCGGAAATCGTTACGGGAACGATCTCATCCTTGAACTTGCCGGCTTTCTGCGCTGCTTCAGCCTTGTTCTGGGAAGCCGCCGCAAAAGCGTCCTGCTGATCCCGGGAGATCTGCCACTTGGACGCTACATTCTCCGCCGTATTGCCCATGTGGTAGCCGTTGAAATGATCCCAGAGCCCGTCCCTGATCATGGTGTCGATGAGCTGCACATCGCCCATCTTGTAGCCATTGCGCAGGGTCTGGGCATGCGGCGCGTTGCTCATGCTTTCCTGACCGCCGCAGACCACGATCTTGCTGTCTCCGGCGCGGATCGCCTGGTCGCCGAGGGCGACGGCGCGCAGGCCGGAGCCGCAGACCTGATTGATCGTAATCGCTGTTCGTTCCTGCGGGATACCGGCGCCGATAGCCGCCTGACGGGCCGGGTTCATACCCGCGGCCGCAGTCAGCACCTGGCCCAGAATGGCCTCGTCGACCTCGCCTGCATTGACCTTCGCTCGGCTCAGCGCTTCCTTGATGGCGATGACGCCCAGATCCGCTCCCGACAGGGAACTCAGGCCGCCGCCAAACGCTCCGATCGGGGTCCGTGCGGCCCCGGCAATTACCACATCGGTCATAGTCTCTTTCTCCCTCGGCGCCTCTCCCGGCGCCCCTAGTCAACCCAGAGGCCATCGTGTGACGATACCCCTTGTAAAGCACCGTCACACAATAGATCAGTACACGCAAACTGTGACCCGCGCTTTGCGTCAGATCAAAACTATGACGGGTAAGCGCCGATCAACGGAAACGCACTGAACACATCCGGCCCGGCGACAGGAGCCGCCGGGTGAACATGGCTCGCCCGCACATCGGAAAGACTGTTCTCGCCGAGCAGGGCAACGGCTGTCCGCACCTCGTCCCGGAGCAGCGTCAGCATGCGCACCACCCCGGCATCGCCGGCCGCCGCAAGACCGCAGCAGAACAGACGCCCCATGCCGACAGCATTGGCACCGAGTGCAATGGCCTTCACCAGGTCCGTGCCGCGCTGGATCGAGCCGTCCACGACGATCTCCGCCCGCCCGGCGACCGCATCCACGACTTCCGGCAGAACATCAAGCGATCCGCGTCCATGGTCGAGCTGCCGGCCGCCATGGTTCGAGACATAGACCACGTCCACGCCACGCTCGACGGCCATGACCGCATCCTCGGCCGTGGCAATTCCTTTCAGGATCAGCGGAATGTCATACCGCTCCTTGAAGCGCTCCACGTCTTTCCAGTTCAGAGCCGCCTGCCAGTCCGCGCCGGCACCAGCGCGCCACGGCTTGACGAAACGGGCGGCAATATCCCGCTCGCGCCGACTGTAATAGGCGCTGTCGACGGTCAGCGAGACCGCAAAACACTTGGCATCCTTCGCCCGCTGCACCTGCTCATCAAGCCAGCCATCGTCGCCGCGCTTGTAGAGGGCGGAGATCAACATTCCGTCGGCCTCGGCAGCGACGTCCTCAATCGGAATAGAGCCGACATTGCTCAGCATCAGGGCATTGCCGAATTCGGCAGCCGCCCGCATCGCGGTTTTTCCGCCGCCGGGCTCGAAACTCTCCAGCGAGCCGACCGGCGCCAGCAGGACCGGCAGGGCCAGGTCCTTTCCGAGCAGACGCCCGCCAACCGCAACCTCGCGCATATCGTTCAGAACCCGGGGCCGGAATGCCACGCTGTCCAGCGCCTGGCGGTTCCGTTTCATCGTCGTCTCGGTTTCCGTAGCACCGCGCAAATAGTTCCAGATATTCTCGCTCAGCGCCTGCTCCGCCGCCTCGACGATCTCGTGCAGACACAAGAACCGTTCCGAGGGGTCTGTATTGTCCGCCTCATTCATGCCGGACACCACGCTACTCATTTGATTGTCTCCTCCATCCAAGCCCCAAGCGGTTCCCAGACCGCTTTCTTGGCATTCGAACTTGCCATCATGCCCACATGGCCGAGCGGCACACGCAAAGTTTCGGCATGCGGCAAAGCCGCCGCCAGCGCTTCGGCCGAGGGCGGCGGAACGATCCTGTCCCGCGACGGAATAATAATTGTTGTCGGCAGACTGATATCGGCAGGGTCGACCGTACGCCCGGCAATCTTCCATTGCAGCTGCGCGGTCGAGTTCGCGCCGTACCAGTCAAGAAACGCCTCGGCCGCGACCGGCCCCATCAACGGCACCCCGTCATTCAGCCAGTCCTCAAGCGCGACGAAATCAATTGCTTCGGCACCATCGGCGTCCAGCGACCGGAAACGCAGAAACTTCTTAATGACAAGCATCGGGTCCAGCATGTGAAACATCGCCTGCAGCAGATCGGTCCCGACCTGGTGCCCTCTGTCGGAAGTCATCGTCAGGAACGGCCTCAAAAGCGGCAGGAGCGCAGCAACGGGTGGTGCGCCGGCGCTAAAGTCCCATGGCGTGGCCAGCAGCCCAAGCGCCCTGATATCGGCCTGACGCCGCGTTGCCAGCGCAAGCGCGAGCAAACCTCCCATGCAATAGCCAAGAACGATCGGCGGCTTCCCGGTAATGGCCCGGACCGCATCAAGCGCCTGATCCAGCCGACCGGCGACATAATCGGTCAGGGTGAACCGCGCCTCGCTCGGCCCGGGGGCGCCCCAGTCCACGACGAAGGGGCGGAAGCCGCGGCTCTCCAGATAACGGAGAAGAGACCGTTCGGGTCTCAGGTCGAGGATGTAATAGCGATTGATCAGCGACGGGACGACAAGCACCGGCTGGCCGTCGAGATTCCGCGTTCCATAGTCCAGAAGCGCTGTACCGCCCGCCCGCCAGGCCACTGGCGCCGGTTCCGTTTCGCGAACGTAAGGATGCCGGCGATAGATCAGGACCGCGTCGAGAAGATCCTGACTGCGCTCCAGGATCGCCTGGTCGACGGCAGAGACAAAAGCGTCCCAGGTCGCCTTTTCCGGCTGCGCCTCATCGCCTTCAGGATCGCCGTTTCCGGCTGTCTCCGCGGCGCTGTCTTTCAGCTGGCGTTCCAGATCCCGCTGCAGTGTCTCGAGGCCGGGATTCAAGGGAGGCAAGCCGCTCCTCAAGCTCTCTGACGCGAGCCGCGAGCCGCTCCAGTTCAGCATCGCGGTCGTCAGGTACAGCGGCAACGGGCGCGGCCCCAGTCTCGGCGGGCGGTCCGGATGTTTTGGCTTCGGGTCCGTCATCGACACCGCGTTTCTCTCCTATATCGCCAGGCCCGGCGCCTGCCGGTCGGTCCGCGCCATGCGCCCGGCCGGCACCACCCGCCCGGTAATCCGGGGCAAAGCCATCATGCTCCCTTCCGGCGGCACCATCCGGCTCCTCCGGCGCTTGGGCAAACGGCATGAAAAGGGCCATCCACTGCTCGGCAAAGGTCCGCATTTCCGGATCATGAGCCATCCGGGTTGCCTGATCCTGCCAAAGATCAAGAAAGCTGTGGGCCAGCGCATCGTAGTCGACCTGCTTCGACATCGTTCCTTGAGCACCAATATTCCGCCGGTTCCAGGGGCACCTTCGCCATCCGCCAAATCCTGACCGGGACAGGCGATTTCCGCAATCTCTGTGAGAAAATTTCAAAGACCGGAAAGATCATCGCAATATTTCGCATTGCAACGAAGGATTTTCCGAATACGCTTTTCACTGTGCGATGCAATATCGTCGAATACCGTGAATCCGGAACCGGGCACGGTCACAAGGGTGGAAGCAAGGGGAAACCGGCATGGCAACTCAACGCAAGAAGACGGCCCAGAATAACCCGGGCACGGGTGCAGAAGGGGCTGCCGGGGCGACCGCCGGGGTCATCACGATCAAGAAGTACGCGAACCGGCGTCTCTACAATACGGCGACCAGCAGCTATGTGACGCTTGATCATCTGTGCCAGATGGTCAAGGACGGCCAGGACTTCGTGGTCTACGACGCCAAGACGGGCGAGGACATCACCCGCCCGGTCCTCACGCAGATCATCGTCGAGGAAGAGAGCAAAGGCCAAAACATGTTGCCGATCAGTTTCTTGCGCCAGCTCATCGGCTTCTACGGCGACAATCTGCAGATGGTGGTTCCGCGCTATCTCGAGTTCGCGATGTCGGCTTTCACAAAAGACCAGGATCGCACCCGCGATTACATGCAGGAAGCTCTCGGCGGCATGTTCCCATTTTCCAATTTCGAGGAAATGGGCAAGCAGAACATGGCAATGCTCGAGAAGACCATGGGCATGTTCAACCCCTACCGGCCGCAGGATAGCGAAGACAACGGGGCAGCCGAGACCAAACCTGCCAGCGCGGCGGCGGATCCGTCCAAGGGCGCCGTCGATGCCCTGCAGTCACTGCAGGACCAGATTGTGCAGTTGCAGCAGCAATTGAGCACCTTGGGCACGGCCAATGTGACCGCGCAATCGTCGAAGAAGGACGATAAAGACGACGCTTGAGCCGCTTCAGGCCCGAAAAACGAAGCTACTTCTGCAAGATGTTGGTGATTTCACGCAACTGCGTTCTGGCACGCAGCAGGTAGAAGCCCTGCACCGAGAGATGGCTCGGGAACATCAAGCCGTCCGGCGCCCCGTTCATGATCACCAGCGGGTCGAGCGCGGCGGCCGCACGCATGGACGCAAGCATCTGGTTCCAGGCCGATCCGAGGTCGCGATCCTGGATCACCCGGTCGAAATCGACGCCCAGCTCCCGCAACAACATGTAATAGCCATAAAGGCGGCCTTTCACGTTGTAGAAGATATCGTCCACCTTGGTATCCATGCCCCAGCCGCCGGCATGTGTCAGATGCTGGTCGATAATCGCCGAGGATGAGCCGAGATCGGCCGTCATCCGCTCCAGGGTGGCCTGCAGATTGTCGGAACGCTTCTCGAAGGTGGCGTCACCGGCGGCCAGCCGCTGGTTATAGGCAATCAGTGCGCGGCGGGCGGCTGCATATTGCTTTTCCGCGGGAGTGGTCGGCGCCCAGGAGGTTTCGAAATCAAACAGCCAGATGGTGCCCGGGAACTTCAGCTTCCCAGCAGCATCTTCCAGATCCTTGTCGACTTCGCTGGAAGCGCGTGTCCGGCCAAGCTGATCCGACATTTCGATGGCGAAACGGCTGATCGCATAGATGATGCCCTGTTGGAAATTCGGCATGTTGTCGAGCATGTAGCCGGGCAGGAAAAACGGGTTGTTCGCGACCCAACTGTTCTGCTCGGTCTCCCGGTAGATCAGGTCCGCCGCCATCTGAACGGCGCGGCTGCCACCCGGTGTTGTCTCGCTCAATGCCTGGTCGACATCGTCGGAGATCCGGTGCGTCAGAGCCATGCCGATAAGGTAGTAGGCCACGACGGCGACGACGATCAGTCCGAAACCGTATCCGCCAAGACGCGCTATCCAGGGCGCAATGGCGCGCCGCTGTGCCGGAGTATCGTCGTCCCAGTTCAGATCGTGCTTTTGCGCCATCACTCATTTCCGTCGGTCAGAAGTCCCGTCTAACATGGGAATGTTACGGAGAGAGCGCAATGGAATTGAGGAAGCGGAGCTTGACGAGGCGGGACGGCGCTGAGCTGACCTAGCGGCGGCCAAGGAAACGTTTGGCGACAACGGGCACCAGAGCCAGCAGGCCAAGCCCGACCATAGCGAGGATGATTTCCGGAGTCATGATATCGCCGAGGCCGATTTCGCCTTGCTGGTCGAAGATGCTGCCGAGGCCCGCGCCGACGGTTGCGAACACGAATCCGCCGGGAATAATGCCAATGACAGTTGCCAGAACATAGGTCCGGGTGGAAACGCCAAGGAAGGCAGGCACCAGATTCACGACAAAGAAAGGGAAAGCCGGCACCAGCCGCAGAAACAGCAGATAGTTGAAGGCGTCCTTGCGAAAACCTTCGCGCATCAGGCCGACCGCCTTGCCTGCCCGGGCACGCAGTGCGTCGCCAAAAGCCGTCCGCGCGGCCCAGAAAACAGCTGTCGCGCCTATCGTCGCGCCGATCACCGCATAAGCCGTGCCGCCAATGGCTCCGAAGAGAAAGCCCCCGCTCAGCGTCAACACAGCCGCCCCCGGCACGGAAAGCCCGGTGACAACGGCATAAAGAGCAATGAAGGCCAGCGCCGCCAGCAGATAGTGGTCGGCGACATAACCGGTCAGTAATTCGCGATTATCCCGCAGCAGTTCGAGACTGACATAGCGATCAAGGCCAAGCCCGAAGAACAGCGCCATGGCGAGCACGAGACCAAGAACCGGCACCAGACGGGAGGTCCAACCGCGTTTACCCACGCCGGCCTGCTCACCGTCGCTGTTCACCACACCGCTCACCCCAGCTTCCTCAACCACCTGATACCTCGCAGATCTTCCTGTCGGTCAGGTTGGAGGTAGTCCATGCAGCGCTAATCCGCACATGAAAGGATTTCACACCAGCGTGACCGGCCCGGAGTCCGATACAGGCCGCCTCTTCAGATCTGGCGCAACCGGCTCTCCGGAAACCGCAATGTCACAAGCGTTCCCTTGCCGATCTCACTATTGATACTCAGGCTTCCCTGATGCAGCTCGATCAGGCGGGAGACGATGGACAGGCCGAGGCCGGACCCTTCCTGCGCCACCAGCCGGCCTTTGCCGACCTGGCCGAACGGCGTCAGCGCGACCTCGATGTCCTCCGGGGCCATGCCGATCCCGGTATCTCCGACACGGAATTCCAGATAGCCGTCGACGATTTCTCCACCCTCAACCCAGACCTTTCCGCCCTCGTCGGTGAACTTCACCGCATTGGACAGCAGGTTAAGCAGGATTTGGCGGAACATCCGCTGGTCAGCTTCGATCGCAAGCCGCTTCTGATTGATGGAAACCGCAATTTCAATCTGCTTCCGTGCGGCGCGCTCGCTCATGAAGCGGGCGCAGCGGCCGACCGCCGAGATGGCATCGAACAGCTCGTCGGCGACAATGAACTCGTTCGCCTCGATCTTGGCCATATCGAGAATATCGTTGATCAGCTCGAGAAGATGCACCGCGCTGCTATGGATATCGCCCGCATATTCCTTGTACCGGTCGTTGGAGAGGGCTCCGAACATCTCCGATGCGATCGTTTGGGAGAATCCGAGGATCGCGTTCAGCGGGGTCCGGAGCTCATGGCTCATGTTCGCGAGGAACTCGGACTTGGCCCGATTGGCAAGTTCGGCCTGCTCCTTGGCCGCGCGCAGCTCGTCTTCATGTTTCTTGCGCGCCGTGACCTCGGTGACCGAGCCGGCCATGCGGGCGACCCGGCCCGCCGCGTTGCGGACCACCCGGAAATGATTGGAAACCCAGACGGGATCCCCGTCACGATCCTTGATCCGGTATTCCAGCGAGAAACTGTCCGCACCCTCGCGCAGCTTCCGCATCATGGCGCGACGTGCGGCCTTCCGGTGCTCCTGATGGATGTAGGAGTCCGCAGCCCGGCCCGGCATGGTACGGGATTCCGTACCCCAACCGACCGTCTTGCACATCTGCGCCGAGGCAAAAAACTCGTTCCCGGCCAGGTTCCAGTCCCACAGCCCGTCGCGCGCACCTTCAACCGCAAGCTCATAACGCTCCTGCGCCGTTCGGAGCTGATCCTCGATTTCCTTACGGTCGGTGATGTCCTCCACCGTTTGCAACACCCAGCCCCAGCTCCCCTCGAAGCCGGGCATGATGCTGGTGCTGGTCCGCAGATAGATCTGACGTCCGTCGAATGTCGTATCCCACCCCTCGACCACAACCTTGGTCTCGCCGGCAAAGAAACGCGCAAGCAATTCAACAAAGATGTCCGAGAGTCCGGTTTCGGGATTGTAGGAAGAAAGGTCCGGCGCCTGATTGAAATGGTCGATCAGAGTGCGCTTGTCCGGCGCATTGTAGGTTTTTACCGCCGCCTCGTTCAGGTCAACGATCCGCGCACCATCGGCAAGATCCAGCAAAATCCCCGGATTCGCTCTGACATAGGCCGGGATATCAGTGTGACCGTCCCGCTTCAAACGTTCCAGCACCCGACGTGCGCCGGTCCAGTCTTCATCCGTGGTACCGACCGGGTAATCGTCGAACCTGGAGCGTTCCAGCTCCAGGTTACGCAGAATCGCTTCTTCCCGGCGGGCCGCCGGAGCATTATCCGTCACCACGACGGAGATCCCGGAGACCGCCCCTTCCGTGTCCCGGATCGGATAGGCATCGATACGCAGAAAGCGCTGGTTCTCTCTCGCATGCGCCCGGAGATTGCGGCTGCGCGTCTCCCCACTGGCCAGAACCGACTTCAGCAGGGAAAGATAACCCGGATCGACCTCTTCGAGACCGTCGACCCCGAGATCCAGAAGCGCCGCCTCAAATCCGGGAGTGCGGTGCAGGATTTCGAGATCGGGTCCGCGATATTCCGACGGAATAGCCGCGGCAAACACGCCGCCTGGCATTGTCGTGACTGTTTCCCCCGCATCGCCGATGGGGCGGTTTTTGGTGTTCACTACCAAATCAAGCTGCCAGTCACAGGTCTCAGATTACATCATCACAGATAGCAGAGTGACCCATTCCCGGTTCGAAGGGAATCCGCGGATTGCCTAGTTTTTTCAATCCTACCTGAGGCTGTTATGCGCGTTGCCGTGCGCGGCGGCGAACAGCCCGCACACCAGAAACGTTAAATATTTGTAAAGACACTTCATTTTTTAAAAATAATTCTGTGAAAACCGTTTCCATACAGCCAATTTCAACGCCCCCACACGCAGACGCCGGGATCAAGGCCTTCGCGTATAGATAATCATCGAGACTTCCCCGCCATTTCTGAATCGGGTCCGAATCGCTGAAATGCTTTGATTTTCTGCTTCTGTCAGGAGTCCGAAATCCGGCCCAGCGTCCGCTCCGACATGTCTTCATAACTTTCCGCACGGGTCAGACGCTTCATCAGATCCGGCGATGCCAGAGGCGTTTTGATTTCGGACGGGTGACAGCCGTCCCGCAGCGCGCGCAGGGTTGCCTCAACAGCGGCAACTGCCGCCGCGATCGGCTGGTGCCCCTGAAGAGCGATACGAACGCCGCGCGCAGAGAGATAATCCCAGTCATCCAGCTCCGGTGGCACCCCGCCAATGATTAGCGGCCGGCTCACCGCCTCGGAGACCGCATCGAGATCCGCCCGGGTCTTGATGCCGATCAGAAAGATCACATCGACACCAACCTCTTCGTACGCCTTCGCCCGCTCTATGGCATCAGCAACGCCGTTGATGCTGGCGGCACTGGTGCGACCGGCAATGACGAGATCGGGGTCCTGCCGGCCGGCAAGCGCGGCCCGCATCTTGCCGACGCCTTCCTCAAGGCTGAGCAACCGCGCCTTTCCATCGCTGCCGAATGGCTCGGGCAGGTCCGTATCCTCGATCGAGAGACCGGCGGCACCCGCCGTCTCCAGCTCCTCCACCGTACGGCGGACATTCAGCGCATTGCCGAAACCGTGATCCGCGTCGATCATCAGCGGCAGGTTGCCCGCACGGTTGATCCGCAGCACCAGCCCGGCAAGCTCGGACAAGGTAAGCACCATCACGTCCGGCGCACCGAGGACTGCGAGCGAGGCGACGGAGCCGCCAAGCATTCCAGCCTCGAAACCGAGATCCTCGGCGATCCGGGCGGACAGCGCATCATGCACGGAGCCCGGCCGAATGCACCGCTCGCCCTCGATAACGCCGCGAAACCGGCGGCGGCGATCTTTCCAGTCCATGTTCAGTCCTCCCTGTACTGTCCGGCCGGCGGTTAACCCGCTCTAGCGGAAATCGAATCCGAGTTCCTTCAGCCGTTCGCGCAGATCGTCGCGAAGCGGCGGAGAGAATTTCTTGTCCATATCGTCGGACCAGGAAGCATCGGTGGTCTCCCGGCCCTGGGAGCGATAATGTTTCGCCAGCGCACCATCGTAGCTGTCCACGATTGCCGTTGCGTCAGCGCCACTCCGGCTTTTGCCATACTGTTCGAAATGCACCAGACCGTCGTAATCCATGCGCGGCTTCTGCGCCGGAGCTTCCCCAGGCCAGCCGAGACACATGCCAAAAACGCAGAAGACCCGAGGCGACAGACCGAGAATCCGGGCGACTTCGACCGGTTTGTTGCGGGCACCACCGATCATCACGCCTTTGAGACCCAGGCTGTCCGCCACCAGATAGGCGGACATGCCGACCAGCCCGGCATCGAGGGCGGACACCAGGCCGGTTTCCAGATTGTTGCTGTCGATGTTGTGTCCGTTGCGGACCAGAGCATCCTCGATCCGGGTAAGATCCGCGCAGAAGGCCAGGAAGACCGGCGCTGTGCCGATATGTCGCTGATTGCCGCACGCCGCCATCAATGCATCGCGTCGTTCCTGATCGCGGACCACGACAACGCTATAAGTCTGGATATTCGAGGAAGTCGGCGCCCTGAACGCAGTCTTCAGGATCGTATCGATCATCTCCTCGCTGACCGGCTGGTCGGTGTATTTGCGAACGCTGACCCGGTTCAGGAGCGTTTCGATCACATCGTTCGAAGGGATGTTCTGACTGTCGGGCATTGGCGGTGTTTCTCCGGTTCCGATCGCGCAGCCTCGGCTGCGTCTGTTGGCGGCAACTCTACCCGGTCGCCGCAGGGCTGCAAGCGGCCCTGCCACAATGTGGGGCTGAACACCGGAATTCCAGCGGTTCCCCATCGGCAAGAATAAGCAGCGTGCACCACGTTGCGGATTTGCTACCGTTAGCGAATGATCAAATCTCTCCTCATCGTCGCGCACGCTCCGTCCGAAAACACACGCACCCTTCTTGATGCGGTTCGCAGCGGCGCCGAGGAAGCCGGCGACGGCAGTGTGAACGTGACCTGCCTCTCACCATTCGATACCGGCCCTGATGCCGTCCTCTCCGCCGATGCCATGATCCTCGGAACGACCGAAAATCTCGGCTATATGAGCGGAGCGCTGAAGGACTTCTTCGACCGGATCTATTATCCCTGCCTGGAGGAAACCCAGGGCCTGCCCTATGCGCTTTTCGTGCGCGCCGGGCATGACGGCACCGGCACCTGCCGGGCAGTACAATCGATCACAACCGGTCTGCGCTGGCGCCCGGTTCAGGAACCGCTGGTCTGCCGCGGCGCGTTTGAGCCGAAATTCATCGAGGAATGCCACGATCTCGGTGCCGGCATGTCTGCCGGGCTGGAGGCCGGAATTTTCTAGGAACGGCATTCATGTCGCCGTGAAGCATTTACATGCGCATCAACCTGCTAGCCTGATGGCTCCCGCCCTCTCTCCTCGGAGATGCCGATGACCCGAGATCCCCTGCTGCAGCCTTTCCAGCTCAAGCACCTGACCCTGCGCAACCGGCTGATGTCCACGGCGCACGAGCCCGCCTATTCCGAGGACGGCCTGCCGACCGACCGTTACCGGCTCTATCATCTAGAAAAGGCCAAGGGCGGCATCGCCATGACAATGACGGCGGGGTCCGCCCTCGTCTCCGAAGACAGCCCGGCCGCCTTCGGCAACCTGCATGCCTATCGCGACGAGATCGTTCCGCATCTGAAACGCATTGCCGACGACTGCCACGAATACGGCACCGCAGTGATGATCCAGATCACCCATCTTGGCCGGCGCACCAACTGGAACAAGGCGGATTGGCTGCCCGTCCTCGCCCCGTCCCCAGTGCGCGAGCCGGCCCACAGGGCCTTTCCGAAGGAAGCCGAGGACTGGGATCTCGACCGTATCGCGGAAGATTACGCCACGGCAGCCGAGCGAATGCAGGCCGCCGGGCTCGATGGCATCGAACTTGAGGCCTACGGTCACCTGCTCGACGGCTTCTGGTCTCCGGCGACGAATTTCCGCGAGGACGAGCATAATGGCAGCCTCGACAACCGGCTGCGCTTCACCCGCCGGGTACTCGACAGCATTCGGGACCGGGTCGGCGCCGATTTCATTGTCGGCCTGCGGCTGGTCGCGGACGAGCAGTGGGACAAGGGGATTTCAAAGGATGAGGGAATAGAGATCTGCCGCCGGCTGGTCGGCACCGGTCAGGTCGACTTCCTCAATGTCATCCGCGGCCATATCGACAGCGACGCGGCATTGTCGAACGTCATCCCGGTACAGGGCATGCCGGCATCCCCGCATCTCGATTTCGCCGGCGAGGTCCGGTCCGAGACCAGGTTCCCGGTCTTCCATGCCGCCCGGATCGCGGATGTCGCCACTGCCCGGCACGCCGTTGCCGAGGGTAAACTCGATATGGTCGGCATGACCCGCGCCCATATCGCCGATCCGCATATCGCCCTGAAGCTGAGCCAGGGCCGCGAACACGATATCCGGCCCTGCGTCGGCGCCACCTATTGCCTCGACCGGATTTACGAAGGGCACGAAGCGCTTTGCATCCACAACGCGGCGACGGGGCGCGAGCTGACCATGCCGCAGGTCATTTCGCCAACGGAAGGACCGCGCAAGCGCATCGCCGTGGTTGGCGCAGGTCCAGCCGGCCTTGAAGCCGCTCGGGTCGCCGCCGCGCGAGGGCATCATGTCCATGTTTTCGAAGCCGCGCCGGATGCAGGCGGCCAGGTCCGTCTGGCGGCGCAGAGCCGGCGCAGGTCCGAGCTGATCGGCATTGTCGACTGGCGTCTGGCACAGCTTGAGGCAGCCGGGGTCCAGATCAGCTTCAATACCTACGCCGAAGCGGCGGACGTTTTGGCGGAAGAACCGGATTTCGTCTTTATCGCCACCGGCGGTCTGCCGAACACGGAAATCCTCGAAGAAGGCAACGCGCTGGTGCATTCGAGCTGGGATGTGCTGTCAGGCGATCTTTCGGCAACCGGCCGGGTGCTGGTCTTTGACGATAATGGCGGTCATCCCGGCATGCAGGCGGCGGAAATGCTGATCGAGAAGGGGGCGGAAGTCGAGATCGTCACACCGGAGCGCTTTTTCGCGCCGGAGATCGGCGGCCTCAATCATGTCGCCTATGCCAAGGCGCTGCACCAGTCGGCCAGCCGTATCACCATCAACATGCGGCTGATCGGCGTCTCTCGGAACGGGAACGAACTTGTAGCCACGCTTGGCTCGGATTACGGCGAGCGGACGGAGACCCGCGCCGTCGATCATGTCGTGGTCGAACATGGCACCCTGCCGATGGACGAACTTTATTTCGATCTGAAGCCGCAGTCCCGCAATCTCGGTGCCGTGGATTACAAGGCCCTGATCAGGGGCGAGGACGCCTTCCCGGCACGCAATCCGGATGCCGGTTTCACATTGGTCCGGATCGGAGACGCAGTCGCCTCCCGCAATATCCACGCATCGATCTATGACGGCTTGCGCTTCGCCAAGGACCTCTAGTTCCGACGCACCGTGCGCAGGGCCCGGGAGCGGAACTCCCGGCGATGCAGGACCGCGACGACCCAGAGCGAGGCGGCGATGAAGGCGAAGGGATGCACGAACCATGTGCAGACCGCGAGGCCGAAATAATAGGAGTGTACACCGCCATTGTAATGCCGGGCAGCCAGGCTCGCGAGTTCGGCCGCAACCCCGGCCCGTTCACGACCGACCTCACGCAGATCCTCGAATTCAGGCTGAGGGATCGCTCCCAGAACCACGGCCGCGTTGTTGTGCAGCCTGATGGACCAGGCCAGCCGGAAGAAGGCATTGGTGAAGATGAAGATCAGCAAGGCGATCTTCAGGCCGAACCGGTCCTGGCTTGTTTCGGCAAGAAAACGAAACTGGTTCAGTACCGCGACGGCCTGTTCAGACGCCCCGAAGACGGCGGCAAGACCGCCGACGACGAAAATGCTGGTCGAGGCCATGAAGGCCGAATTCCCGGCAAGCGAGCGCAGGATCTGGATATCGATGATCCGGTTTTCCCGGGTCGCGGACGCTTCGAACCAGTCCCGCCGCCAGGCCTGCATGGCTGCCGGCAGACCGTGCCCGCGCTTGATCCTGAACGCCACAAAAGTCTCGTAGCCGAACCAGCAGGTTATGAAGATCGCCAGCGCGACCAGATCGTCGCGCCGCAGCATGTCCAAAAGTGACTCCATTTCGGTCTCCTCGCCCCGGCACAAACTTATCCTGCCAGTATCGGGACACCTAGCAGCCTGGGTCAGATTCCAGAGATCGCTCAGGTGACCCGGTTAAGCACCCGGGCACGGATCGTGCCCTCAAGCGCGCGCACGGCACGGATCACCTTGTCCGCCTCGGGAACATGCCCTTCAGCGTCGAGCACGACATACCCTATCTCACCGTCCGTCTGGTAATGCTGGGCCGCGATATTTATATTGTGGGCCGCAAACACGTCATTCAGGCGCCCGAGCTCACCCGGCAAGTTTCGCTGCACCTGAATGAAACGGGTGCCGGCCGGGCGCGGGTGAAGCTGCACTTCGGGGAAATTCACTGCCCCGGCAGTCGATCCGACATCGGAATATTCGATCATCTTGCGGATGACTTCCTCGCCGATGCGCTCCTGCGCTTCCTCGGTCGAGCCACCGACATGTGGCGTCAGGATCACGTTGTCGAGCCCCTGCAGCGGAGACTGGAACGGGTCCGCGTTCGACTTCGGCTCTGTCGGGAATACGTCCACCGCCGCACCGGCGAGATGCCCGCTTTTCAATGCTGCTGCCAGCGCGTCCACATCCAGAATGGTGCCACGGGCATTGTTGATGAGATAGGCGCCCGGCTTCATCTTGGCGATTTCGCGGGCACCGATCATGTCCTTCGTTTCCGGGGTTTCCGGCAGGTGCAGGGAAACCACATCGGAGGCTTCCAGGAGTTCATCGAGTGTTGCCGCCGGCTCCACATTGCCGTGACTGAGCTTGTCGGAGCGATCGAAATAGATCACCCGCATGCCCATTCCCTCGGCCAGGTTCGCCAGCTGTGTGCCGATATTGCCATAACCGACGATCCCCAGCGTCTTGCCGCGAATTTCCCGGCTGCCCGCCGCCGATTTTTCCCACCGGCTCTCATGGGCAGCGACAGACCGCGGAAAGACCCGCCGAAACAGCATGACGATCTCAGCAATGGTCAGTTCAGCCACACTGCGCGTATTCGAGAACGGCGCATTGAAGACCGGAATGCCCTTGCGCTTCGCCGCCTCCAGATCAACCTGATTGGTACCGACCGAAAAACAACCGAGTGCGATAAGCTTATCCGTCGAGGCGATGACGCTTTCCGTCACCTTGGTGCGCGAGCGAATACCGAGCAGCCGAACATCGGCCAGCGCAGCTTTCAGCGCGTCCTCCTCCAGTGCTTTCGCCTGCCGCTCTATGCAGGGATACCCAGCGAGCTCAAGCTGCCGAATTGCTGTTTCGGAAATGCCCTCAAGCAGCAGGAATTTGATTTTTTCCTTGGGCAGCGAGGGGTTCTTAATCTTGCTCATTCTGGCTCGGGTCCGGAAGGGTTTCGATCGGCAATGGTGCGCACAACGCTTTCACTTGCCGCATTTATGCCACAGGGGCCGTACAGATATAGAGGCCTTGACCGAATCGCAAGACGACGCCGCGTCACACCGTCATAAAGACCGACATCGAGGCGGAAGCCCGCGACTCCGGTTAAAGAATAGCCTCACCCAGAGCGAGCACCCAGAACGGGGGTTTACTTTTTGGAAAGCCTGCCCATGCAAAGTGGAGCAGCGTAAGGTGCTGTCGGGGGACGGCGATGCGCCTGATTTGAGGGAATATTGCATGTCTCGTTGGACCACGCGCCGACCGGAGTGTTTTGGGAGTATTGCGGAAGCCCTGCCCAATTTCACGACGCGGAGCTGCAAGTTGCTTGCAACCGGATATGCCAGCCTGATCGAACGCGGCGATGGAGGCATCCCACCGAAAAACGGTTTGGACATCACGGATTTCGCCCCGGCCATGGCGAATGTCGCGCTTACGGCTGTGACGCTCGGCTCGGCCTGCATTTTCCGAATTGCCGGTGAAGCGCTCCTCCAGCGCTTTGGGCAGAATCTGGTCGGCGTTGATTATTACAAACTGGTCGATCCGGTGCGGCGAGGCCATGCAATGCGGTCGATGGAATTGGTTGTCAGCACTCCCTGCGGCTTTCGCACCGAACTTCTTCAACGATACGACAATGGAGAGGAACACACGGCCGAGGCCTGTGCTTTTCCGCTGCGATCCGACGAGCCCGGTATTGACGGATTCATTTTCTTGGCAGACGAACAACTGGATCAACCGCAGGTCAGCTCGGCGATCCGGCCTTGCATGATCGAATCGGTAGTGACACGGCGCGATTTTATCGATCTCGGCTTCGGAACCGATACCAGCTATGAAGATCTTGTCCCTCGAGACGCACCGGCCTAGCGGACCAGTACGGGCGACGCATTCTCGCGTGATATCTCCGCCGCGATCCCGGCGGGGCCGCTTTCAATCTCGACCATATGCCGGACGCCCAACTGGGAGAGCGTTCTGTCCAGCCATGCCGGATCCGGGTGGCGAAGCAGAATTCTGGAGATTCCGAGACCAAGCTCAGGCATCCGCATCGCCGGATGCGGACCCTCGGGCCATTGAATGAAAACCGGCAAGGTCCCGCCCTCCGGCAAATCTCCATCATCGCGAACGGCAATCCGCCAGGCCAGATCTCCCCGGCTGACCTGAACCGGCCTACCCAGATCGAGACCAAGATCCCGGGCCGCGCCAAGGACGGCGTCCAGGTCGTCCGTCGCCACAATCCAGGAAAGCGGCCGCGGGACCGTTTTTGTCATTTCGTGAACCGCCGGATCGTCCATCCGGTACCAGCGCACCCTACCCGGAGCGGCTTGTTCCGGATCAATGGCGATGATCTCGAGAAAATTATCCGGCCCGGTCCGGGTCAATCTGTTGTGCGTGCCCATTTTCGGATGCGCGCCACCAACCGTCAGATCGACGCCGAGCCGCTCCCTGGCCCATTCGGCCCCGGCTTCAAGGTCGGCGACGACAAGGGCGAGATGATCGAAAACAAGACGCATGAGAGTCACTCCGGCAAAGGGATTATCTCCAACTATAGAGGGCGTTTCTTCACCGAAGCCATGGAGAATTCCGACCGGTAGTCTCGCGATTTTCGTAATCGTTCTGGGAATGGAACAATTGACGGACTGGCTGAGGCGAAAGTTCGCCTAAGGCTGCAGCATCCTGTTCGCCTCATTCGTTCCACGCCCGGATCTCCCTATATTCGATATGACAATTTGAATTCTCCCGCGATCTGACGCATCCTTAACCATAACCGGACCGTGTAATTAGGAGATTGCGGGATTCGGATCGGTTGACCGCAGCGGTCCACACCATCGTCTTCTTCAGTGAATGTGGGGGCGGATCGATGTTGTTTGCAAACCTCCTGTCCCGGATGGTCAAAACCGGGACGATCACGATTATCGGACCTGGCGGCCAACGCCGAAGTGTTGGATCGGGCGCACCGTCCGTCACGATCCGCGTGCATGACCACGTCACCGACTTGCAGCTTGCGCTATATCCTCAGCTCACACTCGGCGAAGCCTACATGGACGGCCGGCTAAGCATCGAAGAAGGTCGGCTCTACGAGCTTATCGAGATCGGCATGGTGAATTACCAGCGCCTTGAACATCAGCCTCTGCAGCGGATGCTCGGCGCTATCAGCTGGGCGGTGCGCGGACTGCAGCAATACAATCCAATCAGCCGCTCGCGCGAGAACGTGGCCCACCACTACGATCTCTCCGGCGCACTCTATGACAGCTTCCTCGATCCGCAACGGCAGTATTCCTGCGCTTACTTCTCCCAACACGGTATGGGACTCGACGCTGCGCAGGAGGCAAAGATTCGGCATATCGCGGCGAAGCTTCTGTTGAAGCCGGGGCAACGGGTGCTCGATATCGGCTGCGGCTGGGGCGGGCTCGCCATTGCCCTGGCGAGGATGGCGGATGTCGAGGTGCTCGGGGTCACCCTTTCGGAAGAGCAGCACAAGAGCGCCGTCGCCAGGGCACAGGCATCCGGCCTGTCGGACCAGGTCCGGTTCGAGCTGATGGATTACCGCCTGATCGAGGAGAAGTTCGACCGCATCGTCTCTGTCGGCATGTTCGAACATGTCGGCGCCGGCCATTATCCGGATTTCTTTGGGAAGATCCGGAGCACCCTGAAAGACGACGGGGTCGCATTACTGCATTCCATAGGCCGCATGGACGGTCCGGGCGTCACCAATCCCTGGATCAGACGCTATATTTTCCCCGGCGGCTATTCGCCGGCCCTTTCCGAAGTGCTGCCGGAAATCGAACGGCAGGCGCTCTGGGTGACCGATGTCGAGATCCTCCGCCTGCATTATGCCGAGACCCTGCGGCACTGGCGCGAGCGGTTCATGGCCAAGCAGGACGCCATGGCTACGCTCTATGACGAACGTTTCTGCCGGATGTGGGAATTCTACCTGATCAGCTCCGAACTCTCTTTCCGGCGCTTCGGTCACATGGTGTTTCAGGTGCAGATGGCGCTCGACCAGGAAGCCGTTCCACTGACCCGAGATTACATCACCGACTATGACCGCGACATGCCGACGGCTCTGCGCGCGGTCCGGGGACGGGCGTCGCAGTAAAGTTCACTTCTTGCGCAGAGCTGCCGTGGCCGTTTCGTCGAACGCTGCTGCAAGGGTGGCTCCCGGATCGTCCGGATCACCGCGCAGAACGACTCCGTACTGCTCCCGCGCAGCCTCCGATGAAACAAGGCCGTCGCGCCAGTCTCGCCAGACGGCTTCCACCGGCCGGGTCAATGGGTCACCCCAGCCGCCGCCGCCGGGAGAGCTTGCCGTCAGACGCCCCGCCGCCATGCGTTTCAGGCCGAATTTCGGGGCCGGCTCCGGTGCTCCGCCACGCTCCTGTACGTGCATTTCCCCGGCAGCGCCCCAGTCACCGCCCTTGATGCCGAACCCGGTCCTGTAGCGCAGCCCCTCGCCACGGAATGAGTAAAGCGCGGGCGTTTTGATTTCGACATCGTAATGGGCGCCAGTCCCGCCGCGCCAGAGCCCGGCGCCTCCGGAGTCACACCGGAATTCCTGACGCTCGAAATGCACCGGATAGAGGCGCTCGTAAGTCTCCGCGTTGGAAATCGTCAGCCCGCCAAGGGTGCAGAGGTGACCGATCTGGTTGAAGCCGTCCCGGCCCTCGACGGCACCGGCACCCGCCGCGGCCAGCCCATGATAGAAGACATAAGGGCGGCCTTCCGTCCCGTCCGCAGCGACCTCACGGCCTGACGTCACGCCGAATATGTTCTTCGCCCAGCCGGCGGCAGCCCGTTCCGGCGCAGCGCGGTTCAATGCCTTCCAGACGGCATGGATGATCTCATGTGCCACGAACACGGTGTCCATGGTCGTCGCCGCGCCCTCGCGCGCGTTCACCAGGCTGCCTTCCGGGGCCACGATATCGATAACCGAAAAAGTACCTTCGTTACGCGGTATCGCCGGATCAAAAAAGGCGGCAAAGGCGGTATAGACCGCCGAATGGGTGTTCGCGACGGTCGAGTTCTTGAAGCCACGGATCTGCGGATCGGTGCCTGTGAAATCCACTTTCGCCCGGCCGGCCTCAATCGTCACTTTGACCCGGACCCAGATGTCGCGTTGCTCGAAGCAGTCGTTATCGCTGCGTTCCTCGCCCTCATAGACACCAGCAGGCAATTCGGCGAGCGCGGCACCCATGCGGCCCGCAGCATGAGAGAGGATGCCGTCGAAATAACCGAGCGCCTCGTCGACTCCGAGCTCCGCCACCAGGCTTGCCACCTGTTCGGAGCCGATCCTGGTCGAGCCGAGCATGGCGCCGAGATCGCCTTCAAGGAGGTCCGGTGTGCGGGTATTCAGCAGCAGCAGTTTCCAGAGATCCCGCCTGACCGTACCGGCCTCGACAAGCTTCAGCACCGGCAGCCGCACCCCCTCCTGCCAGACCTCGGTCGCCTCCGGGTTGTACGTGCCCGCCGCACCGCCCCCGATATCGGACTGGTGCGCCCGGTTGCAGACCAGGGAAACCAGACGGCCCTCGACGAAGACCGGACGGGCGATCACCCAGTCCGGCAGATGGTTGCCGCCGGCTGCCCAGGGATCGTTCAGTAGGAAGACATCGCCGTCCGCGATATCGCCCGCGAAGTCACGCAGGATCGCACGCGCCGCGAAGCCGCCACCGCCACTATGGATCGGAATGCCATCCGCCTGCGCCGTCACCCGGCCGTCCGGACCGGCAATGAAACAGGTGAAGTCGTGCGCCTGACTGAAGATCGGGCTGCGGGCCGTGCGCACCATCACATGCCCCATCTGCTGCGAGATGTGATCGAGCCGGTTCTGCGTCAGGGCAAGAAGAACCGGGTCGACGGCTTTCGTCCGGGGCATGCTCATGCCGCGTCCTCCCTGTCCTCGAAGGTAACGAGATAGTTTCCTGCCGCATCCACCGTCACCCGGTCGCCCGGACCGGCGAAGATTGTCGTCGTCTCCTCCTCGATCAGCAGCGGTCCCGCCATCGTGTGCCCCGGCAGAAGATCCGCGCCGCGATAGATGTCCGCACACACCATGCCATGTTGCTCGTCGATGAAAACCGGGCGGTGCTCAATCGGTTCCGCCACCCCTACCGCCTTGGGCAGGCGCGCCTCGGCAAGCGGCGGTAGCAGCCCCTTGCCGACAACGCGCAGCGCGGTAATCAGTATCCGGCCGCCCGGCACGAGATGGCCGAAGCGTTGCGCGTATTCCTGCTCGAAAGCGGCCCGGATCTCCGCCGCGCTATCCCGCGGTGCCACCGGGATGCGAAGGTCCCATTGCTGGCCGTCATAGCGCAGGTCTAGCTCCCGCTCGGTCCGCATCTCCGCGGCGGCAAAACCTTCGTCCGAAAGCAGGCTCCGTGCCCTCTCCTCCAGGGCCGTGTAACGCGCCTCGACCGGTTGTTCCGGAATCGTATCGAGATCCTGGAAATGCACGTCCATGAAATCCTGCCGGACGTCGGAATGCAGCATGCCGAGGGCGCAGAAGGCACCGGCCTGACGCGGCACATAGACAGCAGCGCAGCCGAGGCGGCGGCCGACAGGCGCTCCGTGCATCGGCCCGGCCCCGCCGCAGGCAACCAGCCGGAAGCGGCGCGGATTCTGCCCGCGCTGCACCGAGATCCGCTCCACTGCATGCAGCAGGTTCTGTTCCACCAGCCGGATGATCCCGGCAGCCCCGTCCTCAACCGAAAGCCCGAGCGGCTCCGCTATCCGCGTCCGCACGGCGGTGCGGGCTTTCTCAAGGTCGAGGGTCACGGACCCGCCGGCATAGGCACCGGGCTTCAGCCGGCCAAGCACGAGATTGGCGTCGGTTACTGTCGGCTCCGTCCCGCCATGCCCGTAGCAGGCCGGGCCCGGACGAGCGCCCGCGCCTTCCGGTCCGGCGAACAGCATGCCAGCGCCGTCGACCCCGGCAATGGTGCCGCCGCCGGCGCCGACCGTGTGGATATCGACCGAGGGAATAACGAGATCGTAGTCGGCCACCGACAGCTCGTCGGTGACGGCGATCCGGCCCGCTCCCATCAGCATCACATCGCAACTTGTGCCGCCGATCTCCATCGAAAGCAGATTGTCGTGACCCGAGACATCCGCCAGATGGCGCATCGAGCCAACCCCGGCAGCCGGGCCCGAGAGGATCAGGTTCACCGGGCGTTCGGCAATTTGTCCAACCGAGACCGCACCGCCATTCGACTGCAGCATGAAGAGTTTGTGCCGCAATCCGGAGGCCGCCAGCGTCGCCTCCAGTTCCTGCAGATAACCGACCACACGCGGCGCCACATAGGCACTCACAACCGTGGTCGAGCTGCGTTCATATTCCCCGATGATCGGTGCCACCGCACTGGAGCGCGCAATCCAGTCCCCGCCCCAACTCTCCGCCAGCACCGCGGCCGCAGCCTCTTCGTGCGCCGGATTGGCGAAGGCATTCAGCAAGCAGATTGCCACCGCCTCCACCCCTTCGGCCCGGAACCGCGCGCCCACCGACCGGACCTGATCAAGGTCGAGCGGCTCAAGCTCCTGGCCGTGCGTGTCCAGCCGCCCGGCAACGGGCCTCCGCAGATAACGCGGCACCAGCACCTCAGGGTAAGGCGTCCGGTGGTCCCAGGGATTAGTCCGGATGCCACGCCGGATCTCCAGTGAGTCCCGGAAACCCTCCGTGGTCAGCAGCCCGACGCGCACACCCTTGCGTTCCAGCAGCGTGTTGGTCGCGACCGTGGAACCGTGCGCGAAGAAAGAGCATTGCCCGAGAAAATCGTCCTGGCTCAGCCCCATGTCGTTCGCCGCCTTCGCCACCGCGTTCATCACGCCGCGCGCAGGGTCCGACGGAACCGAGGGCACCTTGAAGACATGCAGCGCACCGTCCGCGCCGGCCACCACCATATCCGTGAACGTGCCCCCCACATCGACGCCAATCCGCCAAGGGGCTTTGAGGGAAATCATCGGGAACAACTCTCGGGATCACTCGGAAACGTGGCGGATACTGTGACGTGGCCGGGCATGAGAGGGCAAGCGCCGATCCCGTTCACATCGAGAGCGATCCGGCTGTGCTGTATCAGGCGCTGAAACCTGGCCTAGTCAGCCGCAATTTAATATGCCAGCAAATTCCCATACCCTTGCACCTGCGCCTGTACATCGGCCAACCGCAAGCAGTGCCAGAGACTCGCCTGATTGGCTGAAATCACCGGACGCTGCAAATCCTCCTCCAGCGCCTCGATAATCCCGACGCAGCGAAAACCGGTGCCGAGGATGAGGACCCCGTCGGCGTCATCCGGGCAGGCGGCTTTGATCTGGTTGTAGAGCGGTTCGATCTGCTGCTCGAACCCGAGACCCATCGGGTACATGTCGCCGGTCGGCACGTCACGCCAGCCCGGGCCCGGATCGTAGCGCAGCATCCCGGCGGGCTCGATGCCGTGGTCGCGGAAATAGCCGAGGCCAACGGCGAGTGTGGCGTCGTTGAACCAGGGCGGCAGGACCAGGAACGGATTTTTGATGTCAGACGCCTTCAGAGCGGCAAAACAGTCGAGAGCGTTGGTGGTGACCGGGATATCGGGCCCGAGAATCTCCGAGACCCCCTGTACGACCGCTTCATCCCAGCCCTTTCCGCCAACCAGACTGCTGGAGCTGTGGCCGAGCACCACCGCCGACAGGCGCATGGAAGCGAACTGCTTCGCACCGCGTTCCAGATCCTCCGACAAGGTGACATGTGTCCGGGCAGTGTCCCAGGCAGCCCAGGGCGCCGGCGCGGTGACACGGGCGGCATGGACGGAGACATGCGGCGGCATCATTGCCCACCATTCCGCCTCCGGAACGGCCTCGCTGCTGACAATGAACATGCCGATCCGGGCCTTCCAGCCCCAATTGTCCCGTGCCGTCATCCACCGCCTCCCTTTTTTATCCTGCGAATGCTGCTTTCGCGGCTGCAAGTGCAGCACCTTTATCGGCGCTGGCACCAAGGTCGGCAAGGGCAGCGGAAATCTGTTCCAGGTCGGTCAGGATATCTGCCTCGCTGACCCATCCCATGGTGCCGATCCGAACCAGGCGATCCTTCAGGTCCTCGAACCGGGTGCCGGCGATCATGAAATTATAGCACTCCGCCAGATGATCGATCAGCGCCGGAGCGGAAACCCCCTCCGGCGTTTTCACCACAACCAGCGTCGGGCTCGGCGTGCCTGTCGGGAAAACCGAGAAACCGAGGGCTTCAAGCCCGGCGGTAAGCGCCTTGTTCAAGGAAAGGTGCCGCGCCAGTGTCGCATCCAGCCCCTCTTCGCCGATCATAGTCAGGGCCTCGTCGAGAGCGTTCAGCATGGCGACCGGAGCTGTATAGGTCGGCTCGCCCTTCTCCGCCATCGGCCGGAAACGGCGATAGTCGAAATAGCCGCGCGGACCGCGATCATCGCGCTCGATCACACCCCATGCCTTCTCGCTGATGCTGGCGATGCCGAGGCCCGGCGGGCACATCAGGCATTTCTGCGAGGCGGAAACCACGATATCGACGCCCCACTCATCGGCGCGCAATTCGGCCCCGCCAAGACCGCTGACACTGTCGCAGACCAGAACCGATTCCGTTTCCGCAACGATCCCGCCAAGCGCCTTCAGATCGGTCAGCGCACCCGTCGAGCTTTCGCTGTGCACTGTCAGGACAGCCGCATAGCTTTTCTCGCCCAGCGCCCGGCGCACGCCATCAAGATCGATCGGATCGCCAAGACCGGAGACCACCTCGTCGACCTCGGCGCCGATCCCCTCGGCCAGCCGCCGGAAGACCGGTCCCCACTGGCCGTTGGTCGCGATCAGCACCCGCTGACCGGGCCCAGCGACATTGATAACGCCCGATTCCATGGCGCCAATACCGGTCGAGGCGAAGATAAAGGGCGGAACGCCGGAGCGGCCGAGAATGGGCTGCAACCGGTCCTGGATCGCCTTGAACCGGGCCAGGAATTCAGGCCCGCGATGGGCGATCATCGGCTGTGCCGCAGCATTCCGGACCCGTTCGGGAACGGCGGTCGGGCCGGGCAGACGCAGGCGGTAGGGCAGGGAAGCCCCGGTGCTGGAGGCGGACATGGTTTTGCTCATGAAATGGATCGTGGAACGAAGCGACCCGAGCATGGAACCAGCGCTGTCATGTCAGCGCAAGGGGGCAGTCAGGAAAGAAGATCCGGCGGTAGCGGCACGGACCGCGCTCAAAGCATCAGGAAATCGTCGGCACTCTGGATCAGGGGCTGGCTGGCCGCGTCAAACCGGAAAAGCTCGGCGTCGCTCGCGCTGGAAACAGTCCCGGTCTCCTGATCCGCGGCCCGGCGATGCAGACCAATCTCGTCCAAGCCGTCTTCCGGAACGGCGCGGGCCGCTTCCATGCCCCGCATGGCGGCATGCATGGGCGAGCCTTCAAGCCCGGCCCGACGGGCAGCACCGGCGACCGTATCGACCAGTTCCAGTTCATAGAGATCGGCGCCAGCTGAACGAACCAGCGCATCCGCGCCGATCTCGTCCCGGGCACTGTCCTCGCCATAGGAAGCAACCAGCCGACTGATCGCGGCAAAGGTCTGGTCTGTCTCCACCCCGGCAACAAGGCTTCCGGTCTCGATCACGATCTCGGCGGGCTCCGCACCGCTTGCCTCGGGCAAGGACGGGCTGGACTCGCGCAGATGCGACGGGTCTGAAGCCCGCCGGTAGCCTTTGAAATCCTCTCCGTCCAGATTCCGCGCGATGACCTCGCGCGACCAGTCGCCCGGCGCAACTCCCTGCTGCCAGAATCCAAAACTGTGCATCTGAAGGCCGTCCGCGCCTGAAGACGCGGAATCCATTCTTTCGGCAAATGCCATCGGCAACTGCTTCCATCACCTGTTCAGGCCCGCCCGGCGGCGCGCCTCTGTCGAGACGTGAGGTAAGCAAGAAGCAAGCCAAACCTGGAGTTCATCGGGAAAGACGCGATCGGCGCCGGACGTTAACCCTGAGCTTCGTCTTCCCCGCGCGGGATGATCCCCGGATCGCCATAGCCGAAATGCTCGGCATACGGGGCAAGTGTGTCCAGATAAGGCGCCATCTGGTCCCGGTATCGTGCCCACCGGCCAACGGCGCGCGTATAGATCGGCTCCGAAACCTGCCGGAAACTGGGGGTCCGGATCATCCCGCGGGCCTTGGCGTGCGCCGTGTGATCGAGAACCGCGTCGGTCCAGTCAAGGCCAAGGAAGCTGGTCACCCGCCGGGCAGTTCCTTCCGTGTCCGCAACCAGATCCTCGTAGCGCACGGTAATATGGTCTGGCGAAAGTGCCCGCTCGATCTCCTGCCACAGCGCCATCACACGCGCATAGAAACCGGTGGCCCCCTCCATCGAAGTGAAACTAGCCATCGCCGAATTGAGCCGGATCGACTGCATGAAACAGCTCAGGCAGCAATCGCAGGGATGGCGCAGGGACAGGATGACCTTGGCCTTCGGATAGAGCCTGAGGGCCAGCGGAAGATAGACGATGTTGAGCGGCATCTTGTCGATCACCACGCGCGGCCGGCTCCCCTCTTCCCCTGCCCAGCGCGCCAGCTTTGCCCGGTATTCCGCCCGCAGCTTGTCGGCGTCAGCCTGCGTGAGCGCGGCCAGCCGTTCGGCCAGCGTTCCCTCCCCCAGCGCCGCGAACCCGGCCCCGACGCTGGAAAGCACCGGCTGCTCCTCGATCACCCCCGCATCCGGATGGGCATCCAGAATCTGGTCCAATAACGTTGTTCCCGAGCGAGGAAAGCCGACCATGAACACGGCGGGCGGTTCCGCTTCCGGAAGCGGCGTCCAGCGGGTCGGCCACCCGTCCGATACAGCGCCCGCATAGGCATTGAGCGTGTTCAAAAACAGGCGCGGGTCGGCAGTACCCGACGGCGCGCGCTGGACCGCGATCTCATTGCCACGCTCGAAATGAGCCCAGGCCTCATCATATTGCCCGAGCCGGTCGAGAACGGTCCCCAGCTCAAACTCGACGGCATCGCGTCCCGCCTCGCCGTCCAGCGCCTCCGGCAAAGCCTGCAAGCGATGCAGCGCCCCTTCGAGATCGCCCTGGCGACGCTCGACAATCGAGAGAAACACCGCACTGACATGATCCTCGGCGTCAATGATCAGAGCCCGGCGGGCGGCCCTGCCTGCGAGCTCAAGCTTCGAAAGTGTCTCGGCAAAGCCCGCCAGGCGCCGCCAGGCAAGGTTAGTCCCCGGCTCGGCAATCACGGCCCGGCGCAACTCCGTCTCGGCTTCTCTCTCGCGGCCGGATTCACGCAGGATCACGGCAAGATTGACCCGTACCCACGCCATGTTCGGATCGGCCCGCAAGGCATCCCGGGCAGCGCGCTCCGCTTCACGGAGTCGTCCCAATTCCTGATAACTGCTTGCAAGGGCACCCAGCGCCTCTGCCTTGCCCGGATGGGTCAGCGCCCAGAGCGCAGTCGCCCTGTGACGGCCGGCCAGAGGTTCTGCAGTGGAGGCAACAGTCAACAAAGCCGTCGCGGATGGGGACGCCGGATCAAGCAGCACAGCCCGCCGCGCCGCCGTCAGGGCAAGCAAGGACACTCCAGCCCGCAATCCCGCCGCCGCCGCCTGAACCCATCCACCCACCGCCGCCGGGTGGCGCCGGGCGACACGCATGAACCCATCCGCCGATCCCGCCAGATCCCCACCCTCAAACGCCGCCTGGGCGTCGGCCATCAGGCGGCGGGTTTCTGTCAGATAATCAGGATCGGCAGCAAAGGCGGACATCGGGCAAACTCTTCAACAATTCAACCCGAGAGTAGTCGATCAGTATCAGCGTGCGATAGCCATCGCGTTGCGACTGAGCTGAAAATGGAAAAGACGAAGTTGAGCTTGATGCCGAATATCGTTGGCATCATTTTCATCGCACGGGCCCATTCGGCGACCCCGCAAGATAAAAAACATCAGGGAGTATAATAATGAACTTTCGTCCATCACGTGTGATCACGGCCGGTGCCGTTGCTCTTGGAATTACCTTGAGTGCCGGAATGGCCTCAGCCCAGGAAGCAAAGAACTATATCCTGTCGACCGCGTCGACCGGCGGCACCTACTACCCGGTTGGTGTGGCGCTCGCCACCCTGACAAAGGTCAAGCTGGAGCCGAAGACGAAGATTGGCATGTCCGCCATTTCCTCGGCCGGATCAGGCGAGAACGTGAAACTGCTCCGCGACGGCGAAGCCCAGTTCGCAATTCTTCAGGGGCTCTTCGGCTATTATGCCGCAACCGGCACCGGTCCTGTCGCCGCCGACGGTCCGCAGACCAAACTGCGCTCCATCAGCATGCTGTGGCAGAATGTGGAGCATTACGTCGTTGCTGCCGACAAGGCGAAGACCGGCACAATGGCCGACTTCGTTGCCCTGAAGGGCCAAGCCGTTGCGATGGGCGCCAAGAATTCCGGCACAATCGGATCCAACCGTACCATCATGGCCGGGTTTGGCCTGAACATGGACACGGATTTTGAACTGATGTACGGCGGATATGGCCCGTCGGTCGCAGCCTTGCAGGATGGCAAGGTTGTCGGCGCCGGAGTGCCAGGTGGCGTTCCCGTCGGCGCGCTGGTTCAACTGATGTCCACCGCGGGCGACCGTGTGAAGATGCTCAGCATGACCGACGACGATATGAAGAAGGCCGACAACGGTCGCGGCCTGTGGGTCCCGTACACCATTCCGGCCAACTCCTATCCCGGTCAGACAACGGACATCCAGACCGTTGCCCAGCCGAACTTCCTGGCCACGACGGCGGATATTCCGGAGGAAGATGTCTATCAGATCACCAAGACGATCTTTGAAAACCTCGGCTTCCTGAACGCCATCCACGCCGCCACGAAAGCAATGTCGATCGACAAGGCAATCGGCGGTCTGCCGGTACCGCTGCATCCCGGTGCCGCGCGGTACTACAAGGAAGTCGGGATCGCCATCCCTGACAGCCTGATTGCTAAATAAGAAGCAGATACCGTTTGTCTAACGTTGGACAGCTTGACCGGAGGCCGGATTGCGCGGCCTCCGGTTTTTCAAATCCGGCATCAAGCCGGTGCAAGAAAAAACACCACGGGCAGGGCACAGATGAATCCCGAGAACGCCGAAGACATTGACGTCAAGAAAAGGTCCAAGACCGAGGTCACCATCCTTTTTCTTGCCGTTGGCATCGCACTTTTCCATATCTGGATGAACACGCTGGGCACTCTGCCCACGCTGTTTCAGAACGGATTCCATTTCGCCGGATTTGCACTGCTCTGCGGTCTCGTGACGTCGGTCTCAAGCAAACCCTGGGCCCGGCGACCGCTGATCCGGGCACTCGATATCGGCTTCGGAATCCTTGTCGCCCTTGCCGCGCTCTATATCGTGAATGCCGAAAGCGCGATCTATGATCGCGGCGTCCGGCTCTCGTCCCTGGACTGGGTCATGGGATCGATCTGTATCATCGGGGCGATCGAATTTACCCGCCGCACGACCGGGATGATCATTCCGGTCCTGATCGTCACGGCCCTCGCCTATATTTCCTGGTTCGGTGCCTATGTGCCGGGTGTGTTCCGGTTTTCCGGGCTGCAACCCGAAACCCTGATGTTCCGGTCGATGTATGGCGACGATGCGCTGTTCGGCAATATCGCCGGGATCTCCTCGACCTTTGTTTTCATGTTCATCCTGTTCGGTGCGTTCCTGCTGAAATCGGGGGCGGGGAACTTCATCGTCAATATCTCCAGAACCGTTGCCGGCAAGCTTGTCGGCGGGCCGGGCCTGGTCGCGGTGATCGCCAGCGGCCTGACCGGCACGATTTCGGGGTCTGCCGTCGCCAATACGGCATCGACCGGCGTCATCACCATCCCGCTGATGAAAAAGGCCGGGTTCAAGCCGCAATTCGCCGGCGGCGTGGAAGCTGCCGCCTCCACCGGCGGGCAATTGATGCCGCCCATCATGGGCGCCGGTGCCTTCGTCATGGCCTCCATCACCCAGATTCCCTACACCACCATCGTCGTGGTCAGCATCCTGCCCGCCATCCTGTACTTTCTGACTGTTGCCTTCTTCGTCCGGATCGAGGCGCGCAAGGTCAACGCCGTGCTGCCACCGGATGGGAATTCGCCGACCGTCTGGCAAGTTTTCAAGGAAGGTGGTCCGCCATTCATCATCCCGGTCGCCTTGCTAATCGCGATGCTGGTCATCGGCTATACCCCGACCTATGCCGCCGGTTACGCAATTCTGATCTGTATCGCGGCGTCCTGGCTGACCCCGAACCGGATGGGATTGAAACAGATCATCGCGGCCCTTGAACTCGGGTCGCGGAACATGATCATGACAGCCGTCCTGTTGTGCTCCGTAGGCCTCATCGTCAACGTCATTGCGACAACCGGGCTCGGCAACACCTTCTCGCTGATGATTACCAGCTGGGCAGGCGGCTCACTGGCCATCGCAATCATCCTGGTGGCGCTGGCCTCCCTCGTCCTGGGAATGGGCCTGCCGGTAACCGCTGCCTATATCGTGCTAGGCACCCTTTCGGCCCCCGCGTTGAACCAGCTCATCCTGCAGGACCAACTGATCGATCAACTGGTCAGCGGCACCCTGCCGGACACCGCCAAGGCAATCTTCATGCTGACCGCGCCTGAAGCGATAGCGGCGCTTGCCGGCCCCATGCCTTTCGATCAGGCCCATACGCTGATCAAGGGCATGCCGTTTGAGAGCCTGTCCCTGCTTTATGACACGGCGTTCACCGCCCCTGTGCTGGCGACCGCCCTGTTGTCAGCGCATATGATCGTGTTCTGGCTGTCCCAGGACAGCAATGTGACCCCGCCCGTATGCCTGGCGTCCTTTACCGCGGCCGCAATCGCCAAATCGCCGCCGATGCTGACTGGATTCTATTCCTGGAAAATTGCGAAAGGGCTGTATTTCGTCCCCTTCCTGATCGCCTTCACGCCGCTCATGAGCGGCAATTGGGGGGAGATGCTGGAAGTGTTCGGCTTCGCCGTTTTCGGTTTCTGGGCGCTCTGCGCTGCCCTGGAAGGCCATTGGGAAAACAGGATGAACCTGCTTGAACGCGCGGTGATCGGCGCGGTCGGCTTCGCCCTGATGTGGCCGGCCCATCTCTATGTCAACATCGCCGCGCTTACCGTGTTTGCCGTGGTCTTCTACCTCAACAAACGCAAGCCATGGCCCCATGCCAATGCGACAGTGGGCGCGTCGGGCACATAACGCCGCCTGCGCATCGCGCCCGGGCCGCAATTCATTGTCGTCGATACCAGTCTGGACGCGGTGCTGCCCAAGACCGGCTAGGCGACCGCCATCAACCGCGGGACTAGCCAGGCCGGTCCCGGAATGCGAACCCGCAACAGGGCAAAGGGAAAGGGAACCAGTATGAGCGAGCAAAGAGTCGCATTGATCACAGGCGGGGGCGGCGGAATCGGGGCCGCCATGGCTCGCGCGGTCGCCGCACGCGGCGTCCGGATCGCCGTAACCGACATAGATGGCCAAGCCGCCGGAAGCGTGGCCGGCGAAATCAACGAGCGGCATGGTGCCGGCTCCGCCATCGCCTTCCCTCACGATGTCTCGGTCGAGGCGGACTGCACCATGGCCGTCGCCGAGACAATCGCCGCATTCGGCAGCCTCGACATCCTGTTCAACAATGCCGGGATCAGCGTCAGCACCTTCCGGCCTGACGCCGAGACGAACCTTCCCACCATCGCCGAGGTCACGCCGGAGCTGATGACCAGGTTCTTCTCAATCAACTACATGGGCGCCGTGCACATGATCCGCGCCGCGGTGCCGGCCATGGTCGACCGTGGCTGGGGCCGTGTCGTCAACAACACGACCAGTTTCATTACCATGCTGCGGGTGCTGCCGTACGGCCCCCTGAAAGCCGCCCTGGAGGCGAGCTCAGCGGTCTGGGCGCAGGAACTGGAAGGCACCGGCGTCACCGTCAACGTCCTGGTCCCGGGCGGACCGACCGATACCGCCTTCATCAGCGACGGGGCGGGCATTCCGCGCGCCAAGATGCTGAAGCCCGAGGTGATGGGACCACCGGCCGCCTGGCTGGCCAGCCCCGAATCCGACGGGATCACCGGCAAGCGCTACATCGCCGGCTTCTGGGACACCGCCCTGCCCGAGCGCGAGGCCGCAAAGGAGGCCGGTGCGCCAATCGGCTGGCCCGACCTCGCCACCGCCACCCGGCTCTGGCCCGGTCAGGAGCCTGGCAAGGGTCCCGGCAAGGGACTCTAGTGGGTTCGGTCGGCGGAGCGCCCTTGCCATGCAAGGGACTCAGGCTCGGGCGGAGACGGCGAAATAGGAACGCGCCGTCCTACCGGTCGTCGGCGGGTATAACTCATTGAATGTGATTTAAGGGGTCTGGCGGAGAGAGAGGGATTCGAACCCTCGGAACGCTTGCGCGCTCAACGGTTTTCGAGACCGTCCCGTTCAACCACTCCGGCACCTCTCCGAACAGGGGCCGGAACATAGCGGGGCGGGTGGCGGGATTCAATACCGGAATTGCATGCCCGGCGTTCCGGCTTTCACACTGGCCCGTGCCGGCTATGACACCCGTCTATTTCACCCATCTATTTCAGATGATAGGTCAGGGCGCTGCGGACGAGCAGCCGCAGCGGGTCGAGCGGCAGGGGTGCGCCCTCTTTGAAATGCACCGCGCGATTACCTTCATAGTGGAACTCATCCGGGAAGAGGTTGCGGAAATCCGGGATGATCGTCGTCCGGCAATGGGCATAGAGGGCGAAGCCGCCCTCTTTCGGCAGGCCCAGCCGGATGGTCGAGCCTGACTTTGTTTCCGGCGTCAGGTAGGCGGGCTGGCCCCATTTCAGGGTTTCCTCGAGCGCACCGACACCAGGTGTCTCCGCTGCCGTCTCGAATATCAGCTTGCGCACTGTCAGCAGTCCCTTCCGCATCGGCGGCGGGAAGGACAGGTAAGCGGCCGCGACGGCCTGGTTCCCGAAAGGCGGAATTGCGTGCGTCATGACACCGGACCAGTTCACCCAAGCTGATCGTATCCGGCGGTATAGGACCCGTCAAAAGCGCGGCGGATCCGCCAGCACGTCTCCTGTCCTGCGGGCTGGTGTTTCCGGGCCTTTGCGCCCGCCCTCTCCAGACACTATATATAGGGGCCTGATCCGATGACGACGCGGACATCCGGGGCCAACATATCTGCCCCGCAGATTCTCTCAAAAACCGGGCAATCCGCTGTTGACTTGAACGTCGCCAGGAGTATAGTCCGCCGCTCTGACGCGGGAGTAAGTGTCCGCGCGCCCTTTTCATTGCCAGAGTATTGACAATGTTCGCAGTCGTTAAAACCGGCGGTAAACAGTACAAAGTCGCCCCGAACGACGTCATCAAGGTCGAGAAGCTTTCCGGCGACGCCGGTTCTTCCATTGATCTTGCCGACGTTCTGATGCTGGGTGAAGGCGAAGACCTCACAGTTGGTGCGCCGACTGTCGAAGGTGCTGTTGTACGCGCCGAAGTGCTTGAGCAGACCAAAGCCGACAAGGTTGTCGTCTTTAAAAAGAAGCGCCGTCAGGGCTATCGCCGGACCCGCGGACACCGTCAGGAACTGACAGTGCTGCGCGTGACCGACATCCTGGCCGACGGTAAGAAGAAAGCTGCGCCGAAGAAGGCCGCTGCCAAGAAAGCTCCGGCGAAAGCTGAAGCTCCGGCAGAGGCTTCGGCCAAAGCCGAGACGAAGGAGTAATCCATGGCTCATAAAAAGGCAGGCGGTAGTTCCCGTAACGGCCGCGATTCCGCCGGACGTCGTCTTGGCGTCAAGAAGTTCGGTGGCGAAGCCGTGATCCCGGGCAACATCATCATCCGGCAGCGGGGCACCAAGTTCCATCCGGGCGAGAATGTCGGCATGGGACGTGACCATACCCTGTTCGCGCTGTCGGAAGGCAAAGTTGCTTTCCGCCGGAAGAGCAACGGCCGCACCTTCGTGGAAGTGGCGCTGGCTGAAGCAGCAGAATAACGCCGCACCCGCTTTCGGGCGGGTCATGGCTGCGGATGAGGGAACGGTCCTTTGGCTGTTCCCTTTTTTCGTGCCCGAATTCCGGCCCCAATTTCGGGTCGCCGGGCCGGGTTCTCACTGGATGACATGAGATGAAGTTCCTCGATCAGGCCAAGGTGTTTCTGAAGAGCGGCGACGGCGGCCCCGGTTGCGTCAGTTTCCGGCGCGAGGCTTTCATCGAATATGGTGGGCCGGACGGTGGCGATGGCGGTCGCGGCGGCGCCGTCGTGCTGGAATGCGTCGATGGCCTGAACACGCTGATCGACTACCGGTACCAACAGCATTTCAAGGCAGACAGCGGCCGTCCCGGCTCCGGCGGTAACCGCAGCGGCGCCAGCGGCGGCGACTCCGTGCTGCGCCTGCCGGTCGGCACGCAGGTCCTCGACGACGACCGCGAACATGTCATCGCCGATCTGACGAAGGTCGGTGAGCGTATCGTCCTGATGAAGGGCGGCGACGGCGGTTTCGGTAACGCGCATTACAAAACCTCCACAAACCAGGCCCCGCGCAAGTCCCTGCCCGGCTGGCCGGGGGAGGAAATGTGGGTCTGGCTGCGGCTGAAACTGATTGCCGACGCGGGGCTGATCGGCCTGCCCAATGCCGGAAAATCGACTTTCCTGTCCAGTGTCACGCGGGCCCGCCCGAAAATCGCAGATTACCCTTTCACCACATTGCATCCCGGTCTCGGCGTTGCCACGGTCGGCAAGGAAGAATTCGTCATTGCCGATATTCCGGGCCTGATCGAGGGCGCTTCCGAAGGAGCCGGGCTCGGCCACCGTTTTCTCGGCCATGTTGAGCGCTGCGCCGTGCTGCTGCATCTGGTCGACGCCACTCAGAACGATCCGGCCGCGGCCTATCGCACCGTGCGCCAGGAGCTGGAGGAATATGGCGGGGGCCTCTCCGACAAACAGGAGATCGTCGCACTTTCCAAGATCGACTCGGTGCCCGAGGAAGATATCCCGGTGCTGGTCGATATGGTGCAGGAGGAAATCGGCCGCGAGGTGATCACCCTTTCAGCCATCTCCGGCGCCGGCCTCGATACCGCGCTTTCTGCCCTTATCGGACCCGTTCAGGAAGCGCGCCGCGCGCGTAAGGACGCGGCGGCGAAGGACGACACCGACTTCTCCGAGCCTGAAGACGAAACAGAAGCCTCCGAAGAAACCGGCAAGACTGGAGCCGGCTGGTCTCCCGTATGAGGCCCGACGGTACCGAACAACTGAAGAGTGCCGGTCTGGACGACGCTGAACGGATCGTCGTCAAGATCGGCTCGGCCCTGCTCGTGGACGAAGACGGCGGTGAGGTCCGACGCGACTGGCTGAACTCGCTTGCCGATGATATCGCCGAGCTGAAAGCGCGCGGCAAGCAGGTGCTCGTCGTCTCCTCCGGCGCCATTGCCGTCGGACGGCGCCATCTCGGCCTGCCCAAGGGGGCGCTGAAGCTGGAAGAAAAGCAGGCCGCCGCCGCTACCGGCCAGATCCGGCTTGCCCATGCCTATCAGGAAGCGCTCGCCCGCCATGGCATTACGGTCGCGCAGATCCTGCTCTCTCCCGACGATACCGAAGAGCGGCGACGCCACCTGAACGCGCGCTCCACGCTGACCGCGCTGCTCAGCCTCGGTGCGGTGCCCGTCATCAACGAGAACGATACGGTCGCGACCGAGGAAATCCGGTTCGGGGACAATGACAGGCTCGGCGCCCGCGTCGCCCAGATGGTGAGTGCCGATACGCTGATCCTGCTCTCCGACATCGACGGCCTCTATACCGCCGACCCGCGACGCGACGCCGCCGCCGCTCATATTCCCTTCGTCGAGCTTATCGACGCGGAGATCGAAGCCATGGCCGGAACCGCCGGCAGCGATCACGCGTCGGGCGGCATGGTGACCAAGATCGCCGCCGGGAAGATCGCCACCGCCGCCGGGTGCCGCATGGCCATCGCCAAGGGCTACGCGCCGCATCCGCTCCGCGCCGTCAGTGAAGGCGCGCCCGTGACCTGGTTCGCGGCAGCGACCACACCGCGCGGTGCCCGCAAGAACTGGATTGCCGGCTCTCTCACGCCAAAAGGCTCCCTCACACTTGATGAAGGCGCCCTGAAAGCGCTGACCCGTGGCAAGAGCCTGCTCCCGGCGGGCGTCACGGCGGTCGGCGGAAGTTTCGAACGCGGCGATCTGGTGGAAATCCTCGATCCGGCGGGACGGCCGGTTGCGCGCGGGCTTTCGGCCTATAGTGCAGCGGACGCTAAGCTGATCGCCGGGTACAAATCCCGTGAAATAGAGCGGGTCCTCGGCTACCGTGGCCGGGACGAGCTGGTCCACAGGGACGATCTGGTGCTTGAGCGCTGACCGGCGCGCACCGGAAGAAATTGGGGAGCGAATGGACCGATGGCCATTCTTGAGATCGACAGCACAGATAACGGCGATATTGCCGGGATGATGTCCAGCCTTGGCGCGGCCGCGCGTGAAGCCGCCGCAGCCCTGGCCATTGCGACAACGGAACAAAAAAATGCGGCGCTTAAGGGTGCTGCCGAGGCGATCCGTGCGTCTCAGCCTCAAATCCTGTCCGCAAACGCGAAAGACATTGATTTTGCAAAAGAAAAAGGCGTCCGAGACTCCCTGATGGACCGCCTGAAACTGGATGCGGGCCGGATCGAAGCCATCGCCCAGGGCATGGAAGACGTCGCCGCGCTGCCCGATCCGATCGGCGGCGTGATGGCCGAATGGGACCGCCCGAACGGGCTGAAAATCGCCCGTGTCCGGGTGCCCCTCGGCGTCATCGGCATCATCTATGAATCCCGCCCGAACGTGACGGCGGATGCTGGCAGCCTTTGCCTGAAATCCGGTAACGCGGCGATCCTGCGTGGTGGCTCGGAGAGCTTCCATTCCTCGAACGCGCTGGTCGAGTGCCTGCATCGGGGCCTGAAAGCGGCCGGTCTGCCGGAAGCTGCGGTGCAGCTTATCCCGACCCGCGACCGGGCGGCGGTCGGCGTGCTGCTGACCATGAACGACAGCGTGGACATCATCGTGCCGCGTGGCGGCAAGAGCCTGATCGAGCGGGTGCAGAAAGAAAGCCGGATTCCGGTCATCGCCCATCTCGACGGCGTCTGCCATGTCTATGTCGACGCGGCGGCGGACCCGGCCATGGCGCGCGATATCGTACTAAACTCGAAAATGCGCCGGACCAGCGTTTGCGGGTCCGCCGAAACGCTGTTGATCGATGAAAAAGTCGCGGCCGACCAACTCCCCGGCATCGCCGCCGCGCTACGGGAAGCGGGCTGCCAGATCAAGGGCGACGCAGCGGCACGGAAAATCGTTCCGGATATGCAAGAAACGACGGAAGCCGACTGGTCCACGGAGTATCTGGACGCCATTCTCTCGATCCGGGTACTCGATGGTGTGGATGCGGCAATCGACCATATCAACCACTACGGCTCGCACCACACGGACAGTATCGTGACTGATGACGACGCGGCGGCCGCGCGCTTCACCTCCCGCGTGGATAGCGCCATCGTGCTGCATAACGCCTCGACCCAGTTCGCCGACGGCGGCGAGTTCGGCATGGGCGCGGAGATCGGCATATCCACCGGCAAGTTGCATGCGCGGGGACCGGTCGGGGCGGAACAGCTGACCAGCTTCAAATATGTCGTGACCGGAACCGGCCAGACTCGCCCGTGAGCGGGCATCTGCGCCAGACTGGCAGCATGTCCGGCACCCTGTCATGATCAAGAACCCCAAGGCCCGTCGCTTCCTGGCCGCCGCGCGCGGCAAGACCATCGCGGTGATGGGCGGGTCCTTCAACCCTGCGCATAAAGGCCATCTCGACGTCGCGCTCTACGCCCTGCGGAGGCTCAAAGCGGACGAGGTCTGGTGGATGGTCTCGCCGCAGAATCCGCTGAAAACCGCGAACGGTATGGCGCCGTTCGCCGAGCGCATGGCCTCGGCCGAGCGGCTGGCCCGGCATCACTCCAGGATCCGGGTCACGGATATCGAGGTTCAGCTCGGCACACAGTTCACGGCCGACACGCTCCGCACCCTGGTCGGCACCGTCCGGGACGCCCGGTTCATCTGGGTCATGGGGGCGGATAATCTGGTCGGCTTCCATCGCTGGGCTGCATGGCAACAAATCTTCAACAGTGTCGTCATTGCAGTTTTCGACCGTCCATCCTATTCTCTAAGGGCCTTGTCGGGCCCGGCGGCCCGCCGTTTTGCCAGGATGCGTATCCGGGAGCGTTCCGGGTCACAGCTTCGCAATCGACGGGCACCGGCGTGGGTGTTCTTTCACACCCCGCTTAATCCGTTGTCCGCTACCCGGATCCGGTATGGGGCGGGATAGCAGGACAAACGGACGCTATTCCTGATATATGGCACGCATTGTGGCGCCGTTCCGGATTGACGGGGCCGCATTATTTGATCGGCTTAGCGCCTCTGGCGCGAAAGGAGACAGTCATACCGAAAAAATCCGCTCTCCCTTCAAGGGAAAGCCTCGTCGATCTGGCCTCTCGCTCGCTCGACGATCTTAAGGCTGAGGATCTGGTCGTTATCGACCTCGAAGGCAAAACCTCGATATGCGATTGCATGATCATCGCAAGCGGGCGATCCACCCGCCAAGTCGCCTCTATGGCGGAACACCTCATCGAGAAACTGAAATCCGCCGGCGTGAAGGGAATCTCGGTAGAGGGTCTCTCGCAGGGCGATTGGGTTCTGGTCGATGCCGGTGACATCATCGTGCACCTGTTCCGCCCGGAAGTCCGCGAATTCTACGGACTTGAGAAAATGTGGGGCAGCGAGCTCGCAGACAGCGGCAGGACCGTCCAGGTCGGCGGCATGGACGATGCCCGGGAATTTGCCCACGCCTGAGTAACCGATCGGATGCTGGCGCGGCGCCGACAATTTGAACCGGCGCCCGCCTCGACATCGCCCGGTCACGGAAAATATCCATGAAACTGACCCTCGCTGCGGTCGGCAAAGCCCGTCGTGACGTCCATTCGGACCTGTTCGCGCATTACAGCGGGCGCCTTTCCTGGCCGCTGGAGCTTCGCGAAGTCGATATCCGCCGCAAGCTCCCGCCCGAACAGATGCAGGAAGAAGAAGCAACACAGCTCCTGGCCCTCGTGCCGGACGGTGCCATCGCCGTGGTACTGGACGAGCGGGGCAAAGCGCTTTCAAGTGCTGAATTCTCAGGCAGGATCGGTGGCTGGCGCGATGACGGCATCCGCGACATTGTGTTCCTGATCGGCGGTGCGGACGGACATCACGATCGCGTCCGTAGCCGGGCGGATCTGCTGTTCTCGCTCGGCCGGGCAACCTGGCCGCACATGCTGGTACGCGGGATGATCGCCGAACAGCTCTATCGCGCGCAGCAAATTCTGGCCGGACATCCCTATCATCGGGAATGACCCGATCATCATCATCGGGATGACCAAGGCCCCCTAATTCTGTATAAACCGGAACCATGACCGAGCAGCTGAACAAACCGCGTCCCGTCGTCCTCTGCATCATGGACGGCTGGGGACAGCGCAGCGAGCGTGACAACAATGCCGTCGCCCTCGCAAACACCCCGAATGTCGATCGACTGACCGCCTCCGAGCCGAGCGGCTACATGCGCGCCAGCGGCGCCGATGTCGGCCTTCCGGACGGCCAGATGGGCAATTCCGAAGTCGGGCACATGAATCTCGGTGCCGGACGCGTGGTCATGCAGGACCTGCCCCGCATCAGCAAGGCGGTTGCCGATGGCAGCCTCGCCGGCATCCCCGCTCTGAAAGCGCTTATTGATAAGGCAAAAGCCGGCACCGGACGCTGCCATTTGCTCGGCCTCACCTCTCCCGGCGGCGTGCATGCGCATCAGTCTCATATCGCAGCACTCGCGCGGGTGCTCACCGATGCCGGTATCGACGTCCTGATCCATGCCTTCCTCGATGGCCGGGACACCCCGCCGAAGAGTGCGCGCGGCGATATGGAACGCCTGCTGGCGGATCTTCCGGACGGCGCGAAGATCGCTACCATCTCCGGCCGCTTCTACGCCATGGACCGGGACAATCGCTGGGAACGCGTTGAAAAGGCCTACAAGGTCATTGCGGAAGCGGAAGGAAATGCCGCTGCCGATCCGCTCTCGGAAATCAGCCAGGCCTATGCAGCCGGTGAGACCGACGAGTTCGTCACCCCGGCGGCAATGCCGGGCTATGACGGCGTGAAGGATGGCGACGTCCTGCTCTCCGCCAATTTCCGGGCTGACCGGATGCGGGAGATCCTGGCCAGCCTGCTCGATCCCGCATTCGACGGATTCGCCCGCCCCCGGCCGCTCAAATTCGCCGCTGCCGCCGGGATGGTGAGTTATTCGAGCGCGCTCGACCCGTTCCTGTCGGTGCTGTTCCCCGCACTCGACCTGAAGAACACCCTCGGCGAGACGGTGGCAAAAGCGGGCCTCGCCCAGCTGCGCATGGCCGAGACCGAGAAATATCCGCACGTCACCTTCTTCCTGAATGGTGGTCGCGAGGAAGTGTTCGAGGGCGAGGACCGGATCATGGTGCCGTCACCGAAAGTGCGGACATATGATCTGCAACCCGAAATGTCCGCGCCGGAGCTGACCGAAAAACTGGTCGATGCCATCGAAAGCGGCAAATACGACCTGATCGTCTGCAACTTCGCCAACCCGGACATGGTCGGCCATACCGGCAGTCTGGAAGCGGCGATCAAGGCCGTGGAAACCGTGGATGGCGCTGTCGGAAAGATCGAAGCGGCCCTGCGCAAGACCGGCGGCTGCATGTTCCTGACAGCCGATCATGGCAATTGTGAATTGATGCGGGACCCGGAGAACGGTGGCCCGCATACGGCGCACACAACCAATCTGGTGCCGACCGTTCTGGTCAATGCCCCGGCCGGGATCGAGAGCCTCGCAACCGGCCGTCTTGCCGATGTGGCGCCGACCCTGCTGGACCTGCTCGGCCTGGCCCAGCCGGCGGACATGACGGGCACTTCCATGTTGCGCTCCAGCGCCGCCAGCGCGGCAGAGTAGCGACGGCGCGCGCCATGACACGCGCCCATGGACCCGCACCCCATGGGCCTGCACCATGAGGAGCAAACGAGGCATGGCAGGCCGGGTGCCGGTTTCCGTCGCGGCGCTCGCAGTGGCTGGCCTGCTTGTCGGGACGATGCCGGCACGTAGCGCCGACCCGCTCCCCGAGGCGGAAACCCTGAACCACAATCTCGACCAGGTGGAAAAGGCACTGCAAAGCGGTGTCGCGCGCAAGCGTGACCTGGACGAGCTCGCTGACAGCGTGGAGCAGGAACTGCAGCGCCTGCGGCACGCGCTGGTCCAGGCCGCCGAAGCCACGCAGGAGCGCGAAGCGGCACTGACCGCCGTCGAGCAGAAACTTGCAGATCTCAAGAGCAAGCGGACATTGAGCGCGGAGGTTCTCGGGGCGAAGAAGCGGCAGCTCGCCCGGGTCTCCGGCGCCCTCCGCCGTCTGGCCGCACGACCGCCGGTCGCCATGGTCGCGTCTCCCGCCGATCCGCTCGATACCGTGCACACGGCCATGCTGCTCAGCTCTCTCGCGCCGAGCCTGCGCCGGGACGCCGGGCAACTCGCAACCGAGATTGCCCGGCATGAAGCCGTCGAGCGCGGCATCATGGAGGAAAAGCGGCGTCTTGCCTCGGCGACGAGCGCGCTCGATCGCGAACGGGCAACCGTCACCGCTCTTCTCAAGGAGAAGCAGGAAGCAAGGCGGTCGATGGTCCGGGAGCGATCAGCGGTCGTCGACAGGCTGAATGCGCTCGCCGCCTCGGCGCGGGATCTGCGCGACCTGATGCAGAAAATCGAACGCCACAAGGCAGCGGGAGACAAAGCACGGGCCCGGCTGGATTCGATGGTCCAGAAAGACGCAGTACCTTCCGGCGAGAGTGCCGTGGCGCCGGGCGCCGCACCGGCCGATACCGTCAGCGCAACACCCGGTATTGCCGCTGTCTCACCGGATTTCGTCGCAGACCTGCCAGCGGGTCCGGAGATTGGCGCGAGTAAGGGCGGGCTGACCTATCCGGCCACCGGTGAGATCAGCCAGCGATACGGTGTCGCGAACCGGTTGGGCCTGACCGAACAGGGGGTTGTGATCGCGACACGCGAAAACGCTCAAGTCGTTGCCCCTTTTGACGGAAAAGTCATTTATGCCGGACCGTTTCGCGGATATGGTCAGATTGTGATGATTGAACATGGTCAAGACTACCTTACCTTGATGGCAGGTATGTCCTTGGTCGATGTTCAGGTCGGGCAGGGCGTGCTTGCAGGCGAGCCTGTGGCTCGCATGGGAGATGTCGGGACGGGTGCAGACGGAACAGAGGGGCTCTATGTGGAGTTTCGCCACAATGGTGCCCCGATCGATCCGTTACCATGGTGGTCCGCGCGCACGAACAAGGTAAGGCGATGATGAAATCGATCCGTCAGACGAAATTCTGGACCACAGCCGCTTTGGTTGGTGCCGTGGCCGTAACCGCATTGCTGTTCGCGCCGCCATCGGAAGATGCGAAGGCGCAACTGAAGCCGACCCATGACACCTACGACCAGCTCAAGCTGTTCGCCGACGTGTTCGAACGGGTGCGGTCCGAATATGTCGAGGAAGTCACCGATCAGGAGCTGATGGAAGCGGCCATTAACGGCATGCTGACCAACCTCGACCCGCATTCAAGCTTTCTCAATTCCAAGAGCTTCCGCGACATGCGGGTGCAGACCAAGGGTGAGTTCGGCGGCCTCGGCATCGAGGTTTCCATGGAGAACGGCCTGGTCAAGGTCGTCTCACCCATCGACGACACACCCGCGGCGGAAGCCGGTCTGGAGCCAGGCGACCTGATCACCCATCTCGATGGCGAGCCGGTCATGGGCCTGACCCTCGGCCAGGCGGTCGAAAGAATGCGTGGCCCGGTCGATTCCGATCTGACCATCTCCATCCGGCGCGGGACGAAAGAACCGTTCGACGTCACGCTTACCCGTGCGGTCATCAAGATCCGGTCCGTGCGCTCGCGGATGATCGACGATGTCGGCTATATCCGCATCACCACTTTCAACGAGCAGACGACTTCCGGTCTGCGCACGGCGATCGAGAAGATCAAGGCCGAGAAGGGCAACAAGCTCACCGGCTATGTGATTGATCTGCGCAACAACCCGGGCGGCCTGCTCGACGAAGCGATCACGGTATCCGACACCTTCCTTGAGCAGGGCGAAATCGTGTCCACCCGCGGCCGCGATCCGGAGAATGCATCCCGCGTTCACGCCAAGCCCGGCGACCTCACCGACGGCAAACCGATCGTGGTGCTGATCAACGGCGGTTCGGCCTCCGCTTCCGAAATCGTCGCCGGCGCGCTGCAGGACCATCGCCGCGCGATCCTCCTTGGCACCAAGAGCTTCGGCAAGGGGTCGGTCCAGACCATCATCCCGCTTTCCGGCCAGGTCGCCATGCGACTGACCACGGCGCGCTATTACACACCGTCCGGCCGCTCCATCCAGCAGACAGGGATCGAGCCGGACATCGACGTGCCGCTGGCCCGGATCGAAAAGCTCGATAACGGAAGGGGACGCCGTGAAGCCGACTTGCGCGGCGCCCTGAACAATCCTGCAGGCAATGGCGAAGCCGCGCCGGCAGGAACTCCGGAAGACGCAGACGACACAGCAGAGACAAAGCCCGAGCAGGAAGATTACCAGCTCGCCCGGGCCATCGATCTGCTGCGCGGCATTGACCTTTACCAACAGCGCATCGTGAATTGAAGCTACCCATACCAAAAATCAGCCTGAAGCTGCCGGGACTTCCGTTTCGTAAACGGAACCCGGCGGAAGGCGCTGAAGACGATATCGCTGGCGATAGCAATCCGCCGCAAAAGACCAGCCGGATTGGCAAAATCCTGCGCATCGCCGGGATGGCGGTGCTTGGCATCTCCGTAATCGGAGGCCTCGGCGCCGTCGTTGGATGGCTGGTGGTGAACGGTCCGGAAACCGTCGCCGAGCGCGAGGCCCGGCGGCCGATCCTGAAGGTTGCCGTCCTTGAGGACGGTGCCGTTCCGGAGTCGAATACAAGCCTCGACAACAAGCCTGCGCCGAAGCCCGACAGTCATGGCGACGATCACGCCATGGCGAGCGCTGAGGGCGACGGGCATGGAAGTCCGGAGCAAGGTGCGGCCCCGGATGGGCAGGACCCCAATGGTACCGGCCAGGCCGGTACTGAGCCCGCACCGGAAGAACAGAAGGGTCCGCGGTTCGAACTGGCGCTTGTCGAGGAAACCGAGAAGGGCATGCTCCCGATGGTGGCTCCCGACGGGCGCAAAGCCTGGGAGACCTACGCCAGGCCCTTCGACGGAGATACAAAACTTCCCCGGATCGCCATTATCATGACCCGGATGGGCGTGTCCCGCTCCCTGACGGAGGCGGCAGCCGAAATTCTCAGCCCGGAGATCTCGTTCTCCTTCTCTCCCGCGGCGAGCGATCTGGACGATCAGGTCGCGATAGCCCAGCGGGCGGGGCATGAGATTTTTCTCGATATTCCCATGGAGCCCTTCGGGTACCCGATCAACGACCCTGGACCATTGACGCTGCTGACGTCGCTCAGCGCGGTCGACAATCTCAACCGGCTAGAATCAGCGCTTGGCCGGACCGTCGGCTATGCCGGCGTGATCGGCGTGAAAGGATCGCAATTCACCACTGACGAAGAGGCGCTGACGCCGGTCCTCGCGGTCCTGAAGGAACGCGGGTTGATGTATGTCGACAGCGCCGCGACCTCACGGACCATCGCGCTGGAAATCGCCGGTTCCATCCAGCTTCCCCGGGCCGTGGCAAATGCAAATATCGACGACAATCCGGCTATTTCGGAAATGGAGCGGCGGTTCGCTGCCCTGGAGCGCACCGCACAGCGCACCGGATACGCACTCGGTGTCGTCCCGCCCCTGCCGATGACGATAGATATGCTCGCAACCTGGTCCGCAACGCTTGCCGAACGCGGCTTCACGCTGGTGCCAGCGACATCCATCGCGAACAAGCAAAGCCTGCGCTAGACACACTTAGAATGGATCATGCCGCTTATGGCGCCTGAACCTGCCACTCTCCCCTACCGTCCCTGCGTCGGGATTGTCCTGATCAATGACGAGGGCAAGGTCCTTATCGGCCGGCGCGCAGATATGAAGCCCGCTGCCTGGCAAATGCCCCAGGGCGGCGTAGACGATGGCGAGGACCCACTGCAGGCCGGCCTGCGCGAACTCGCCGAAGAGACCGGCGTCACCGCCTGTGAGGTGCTCGATATCACACCGGACTGGCTGACCTACGACTTTCCACCTGAAGCCGTCCGCAAGGGGATCAAATCCCGATATCGCGGGCAAAAGCAGAAATGGATCCTGGCCCGGTTCACCGGTTCCGACAAGGATATCCACCTGTCCGCCCATACTGTCGAATTCGATGCCTGGCGCTGGGCCGACAGCGATGAGGTTCTTCGCCTGATTGTGGAATTCAAGCGGCCCGTCTATCAGGCAGCCCTCGACCGGTTCGCGCGTTTTCTGTCGCGCTAGCTAGTCTTCTTGCCTTCAGCCGCTGGACTGATAGGGTTGGTCTTGACCGTCAGCCGTCACCGTGGCGTTTCCGCACGATTGCCGACCATCGGTTGAGCATAACATAAGGCCAATTACACAATGTCCGGGGCCGCGAACAACCTTCCACAGACATTCGAGCGCCGCGGGACTTGCGTCCCCTTTGCGTCCGTACCGGCGTTCAACCATCTCCGTGTGCGCGAGTATCTCGGCGGGCGCGGGCGCTTGCTGGAAGCGACGATCCCGAATTTCTCCGGCACCCGCCGGGGAGAGTTCGCCATTGTCGACTGGAAGCAGATCCCGAGCATGGGCGTCTTGTCCGAGCGTGACGAGGAAGTTCATGGCAGGATTTTAGGCACACGGAATGCGCAGGATCTGGATCCGCTCAATATCCGTTCCATCCTGCAACAGGCCGATGCCGCCTATAACCCGGACGAGGAAATCCGCCGCCTGGCCCGCGAGCAGGCGCAGCGCGACCTTGAAGAAAAAGAGATCGTCCGGATGTCCTGTATCGCCCAGATGACACGCGAGTGTGGCGTGGCGCAGGGTGACGCCTTTATGGCACGGGCGAGCACGCAAACCCTGCTGAATTTGATGACCGGCAAGAGTGCCGTCGCCGAGTTCCGGATGGACGAGTTGGTCTCGAAGGTGATGTCTCACACGGCATTGCGCGCCGGCTGTACGGTCAACGAGGTCCGTGACTGGCTTGAACCGCTCGTCGGCCTCATCGCACCGTTTGGCTCTGTTGCTTCCGACAAGGAGAAAAAAACCGACGGCTTCCTTTTCCGCCAGCATCTCCGATTGCTGGAACTTCGGGGCTCACTGCAGATCTATGCTTCTGAATCGCGGCCCGAGGTGGCTGATTCAATCAATCTTGTTCTCAGGGTGGTGGATCAGACCATCGGCTATGTGAGCGAGCGGATTGTCACCCTCGATAGCCTGCTGGCGAGCATCGCCGGGATGTTCTCGAAGGTCGATAATTCTGTCGCCAAACTGCAGAAGCTGCGGCGGGAAGTCGCGTATGGGCTGGATGGTTGGGACGACCTTGTATCCATCTGGCTGGACGCGTTCGAGAACAGGCACTTGATTGGCGGTGAAGCGGGTCTGGAACGGGCGATCATCCATATTCTGTGGCATCTGCCCGTATTGCCGTACAAGGAACTGCATGGCGATGCGTTCGACGCCCAGTCTTCGGTTGAACGGGCACGGGTCAGGATCGTCAGCCAAATGCATTCCTGGCAGACCGACGAGCTGGATCACGAGCTGAAAGACCGGGTCGAGAAAGGCAAGGAAAAGGCCAGCGAGGAAAAATCCAGCTGGTAGGCCGTCCCGGGTATGCCGCCCTTGCTATGCCGCTCTGGCAAGCAGCCAAAGCAAGACAGCTCCCAAAGCAAAACGGCCGACGCAAGCGCCAGCCGTTTCGTTATTTCAGTGTCTTTGATCCGGGCGTTTAATCGGCCGCGGCGCGAAGCGCTTCCAGGATCTTGATCCGGCGCTCGATCCGTTCACGATCGAGCTCTTCCTTCGCGTCCTTCAGATCATCACGCAGGTCGGAAATCTCAGAGTCGACCTTGGCTGTGTCGACATCCTTCAGCACCTGCGCTTCTTCGGCCAGCACCGTGCAGCGGGTCTCCGTCACTTCGGCGAAACCGCCGGCAACGAAGATCCGTTCGGCGACGGAGCCGTTCTGATGGATATCAATCACACCGGGCTCGAGGGTCGAGATCATCGGCGCGTGGCGCGGCAGCACACCGAAATATCCTTCAGTACCCGGGACGACGACCATTTCGGCCGCTTCCGAGTAAAGAAGCTTTTCCGGCGATACCAGCTCGAACTGTGTCGTCTCGGCCATGTCTATGGCTCCACTCCGTTAGGCGGCCTGAATTAAGCCGCTTCCGCCGCCATTTTCTTGGCCTTCTCGACGGCTTCCTCGATGGTGCCGACCATGTAGAAGGCGCCTTCCGGAAGATCGTCGTATTCGCCTGCAATGATGCCCTTGAAGCCCTTGATGGTGTCTTCGAGAGAAACCAGCTTGCCCGGAGAACCGGTGAAGACTTCGGCAACGTGGAACGGCTGGGAGAGGAAACGCTGGATCTTCCGGGCGCGAGCCACGGTCTGGCGATCTTCTTCCGAGAGCTCGTCCATGCCGAGAATGGCGATGATGTCCTGCAGGGACTTGTAGGTCTGCAGCACTTCCTGCACCGAACGGGCGATCTGGTAATGCTCGTCGCCGATGATCCGCGGATCAAGCATCCGGGAGGTGGAGTCGAGCGGGTCAACGGCCGGGTAGATGCCGAGCTCGGCAATCTGACGGCTGAGAACCGTGGTCGCGTCAAGATGCGAGAAGGACGTGGCAGGCGCCGGATCGGTCAAGTCATCGGCCGGCACGTAAATGGCCTGCACGGACGTAATCGAGCCCTTCTTGGTCGTGGTAATACGTTCCTGCAGCATACCCATGTCGGTCGCCAGGGTCGGCTGATAGCCCACCGCCGACGGGATACGACCGAGAAGTGCGGACACTTCGGAACCGGCCTGCGTGAAACGGAAAATGTTATCCACGAAGAACAGCACGTCCTGGCCTTCTTCGTCGCGGAAATACTCGGCCTGGGTCAGACCGGTCAGCGCAACACGGGAACGGGCACCTGGCGGCTCATTCATCTGGCCATAGACCAGGGCTGCCTTGGAGCCTTCGCCGTCCGGCACGATAACGCCGGATTCGACCATCTCGTGGTACAGATCGTTACCTTCACGGGTCCGCTCACCAACGCCCGCGAACACGGAGTAACCACCGTGCGCTTTCGCGACGTTGTTGATGAGCTCCATGATCAGGACCGTCTTGCCCACGCCGGCGCCGCCGAACAGGCCGATCTTGCCGCCCTTGGCATACGGTGCGAGCAGGTCAACGACCTTGATGCCGGTGACCAGAATCTCGGCTTCGGTGGACTGCTCGGCAAAGGACGGAGCCTGACGGTGGATCGGGGATTTGTTCTTGGTCTTGACCGGCGCGCCATCATCAACCGGGTCGCCGATGACGTTCATGATGCGGCCCAGGGTTTCCGGACCGACCGGAACCATGATCGGGGAGCCGGTATCTTCCACCGGCTGACCGCGGACCAGACCTTCTGTTCCGTCCATGGCGATCGTACGAACCGTACGCTCACCGAGGTGCTGAGCAACCTCCAGAACCAACAGATTGTCGCCATTTTTCGTATGCAGGGCGTTCAGGATGGCCGGGATCTCGCCGTCGAACTGAACGTCGACAACGGCGCCGATTACCTGTGTGACTTTGCCTGTCGCATTCTTAGCCATAAGTCAGCTCCAAACCTCTATCCGGGATATCCGGATCCTCGTTAATTCCATTCGATCAAGAGTATCTTCAGTACGGCCTAGACGGCCTCGGCACCGGAGATGATCTCGATAAGTTCCTTAGTAATGTTCGCCTGACGCGCCCGGTTGTAGTTCAGCGTCAGCTTGTCGATCATATCGCCTGCGTTCCGCGTGGCATTGTCCATCGCGGTCATCCGGGCTCCATGTTCACTGGCATTGCTTTCCAGCAGCGCGGTGAAAATCTGCGTCGCGACATTACGCGGCAGCAACGCAGCCAGAATAGCTTCTTCGTCCGGCTCGTACTCATAGAGAGCGCCGCTCTCAGAAGCGGACGAGTCCTCTTCCACCTCCGGCACACTTGCCGGAATGATCTGCTGGTTGGTGATGATCTGGGTCATCGCCGACTGGAAGCGGTTGAACAGCAGGCTGCAGATGTCGAAATCTTCGTCTTCGAACATCTTCAGGATCTGGGCCGCCAACTCGTCGGCCGAAGCAAAGGCCACGCCCTTGCGGGTCACGTCCTGGACGGAGCCGACGATGATATCGCCGAATTCGCGCTTCAGGGCATCCTTGCCACGACGGCCGACGCAAAACAGCTTGACCGTCTTGCCTTCACCACGAAGCGCCCGAACACGCTGGCGCGCCGCCCGGATGATCGTGCTGTTGAAGCCACCGCACAAGCCCCGGTCTGCCGTGAAGACCACCAGAAGGTGGATATCGTCACGACCGGTTCCCGACAGCAGCTTCGGACCACCGGCCTGCGTCGCGGCGCCTGCCAGCGATGCAATCATCCGGTTCATCCGCGCGGCATATGGCCGGGAGGCTTCCGCCTGTTCCTGGGCACGGCGGAGCTTAGCCGCCGCGACCATTTTCATGGCAGAGGTGATCTTCCGCGTCGACTTGACGCTGTTGATCCTGATCTTCAGGTCCTTGAGGGTGGCCATGTATGCTCCTCGCTCTGCTCGCTAGCTGCCGATCCTCAGGCGAAGGTCTTGACGAAGCCGCTGAGGAATGCCTTCAGCTTTTCTTCGATATCAGCGGTCAGCGCCTGCTCGGTGCGGATCGCGTCAAGGATGTCCTTACCCTTGGCACGAATTTCCGAGAGATAGGCCTGCTCGAAGCGGGTCACATCGCCGAGCGGCAGCTCGTCGAGATAGCCACGCACACCGGCATAGATCACCGCAACCTGCTCTTCCACCGTCAGCGGAGAGTACTGCGGCTGCTTCAGCAGCTCGGTCAGACGAGCACCACGGGCCAGCAGCTTCTGCGTGATCGGGTCGAGGTCCGACGCGAACTGCGCGAAGGCCGCCATTTCACGATACTGCGCGAGCTCCAGCTTGATGGAACCGGCAACCTGCTTCATCGCCTTGATCTGAGCGGCGGAACCAACACGGCTAACCGAGAGACCGACGTTCACGGCCGGACGGATGCCCTGATAGAACAGTTCGGTCTCGAGGAAAATCTGACCGTCGGTGATGGAAATCACGTTGGTCGGAATGTAAGCGGAGACGTCGCCGGCCTGGGTTTCGATGACCGGCAGCGCGGTCATGGAACCTGCACCCTGATCGTCGTTCATCTTCGCCGCACGCTCGAGAAGGCGGGAGTGCAGATAGAAGACGTCACCCGGGAATGCTTCACGCCCCGGAGGACGACGGAGAAGCAGGGACATCTGACGATAAGCAACGGCCTGCTTGGACAGATCGTCATACACGATGACGCTGTGCATGCCGTTATCGCGGAAGAACTCACCCATGGTGCAGCCGGTATACGGTGCCAGGTACTGCATCGGCGCCGGCTCGGAAGCGGTGGCGGCCACGACGATGGAGTATTCCATCGCGCCGTAATCCTCCAGAGTCTTCACGATCTGAGCAACGGTGGAGCGCTTCTGGCCAATCGCGACATAGATGCAGAACATCTTCTTGCTGTCGTCGTCGCCGGCGGCGTCGTTGACGGCTTTCTGGTTGATGAAAGCATCGACTGCGATAGCGGTCTTACCTGTCTGACGGTCACCGATGATCAGCTCACGCTGGCCACGGCCGACCGGGATCAGGCTGTCGATGGCCTTGAGGCCGGTCTGCATCGGCTCATGCACGGATTTACGCGGCATGATGCCCGGCGCTTTGACTTCAACGCGCTTGCGCTCGACATTTTCCAGCGGACCCTTGCCGTCGATCGGGTTACCGAGACCGTCGACAACACGACCCAGCAGGCTCTTGCCGACCGGAACGTCCACGATGGAACCGGTCCGCTTGACCGTGTCACCTTCCTTGATTGAACGGTCGTCGCCGAAGATAACGATACCGACGTTATCGTCTTCAAGGTTCAGCGCCATGCCCCGGATACCGCCCGGGAACTCGACCATTTCACCAGCCTGGACCTGATCCAGACCATAGACGCGGGCGATACCGTCACCGACGGAGAGAACCTGGCCGACCTCGGCCACTTCTGCTTCGGTACCGAAATTCGCGATCTGTTCCTTCAGAATCGAAGAAATCTCAGCGGCGCGGATATCCATCAGCCAACACCTTTCATGGCAAGCTGCAAACGCTGCAGCTTGGAACGGATTGAATTGTCGATCATGCGCGAACCGACACGCACGACCAGCCCGCCGATCAAAGCCGGATCGACGGAGAGATTAACGGAGACCTTCTGACCAACGCCCTTTTTCAGAGCCTCGGAAATGTCGGCAAGCTGGGCTTCGCTCAGCTCGACGGCAGAGGTCACATCGGCCGTCACTTCACCGCGCCGGGCGGCAAGCTGGGCCAGGAAAGCAGTAATCATCGCGTTCATCGCGAAAAGACGGCGGTTGGACGCGACCGTACCAAGGAACTTCTGGGTCAGCGCATGCGCTCCCATCTTTTCCAGCACCGCCGCGATACCACGCGTCTGCTCTGCCCGCGTCAAAACCGGGGAACGTACCAAGCGAGAGAGGTCCGGGCTTTCGATCAGAGCCTGCCGCAGGGATTTCAAATCCCCCGCAACGGCATCCAAAGCCTTTTCCCCTTCCGCCAGCTCATAGAGGGCGGAAGCATATCTTCCGGCCAAGCCTGTCGTTTCGGAAGCCACCAGGGAACGCCTCATTCCAGAGATTATCGCCGTTTACCGGGCACCGTTTCGAAAGCGCACCGTTTATCAGCGAATATTGACCAATAAAAACCCTCGTCGACGGCAGTTTCCGCCAAGCGCGGCGGTTCTCTAGCATAGAGGTTCAGACCGTGCAAGCGGTGGGTTGTCGCTTCTCGCAGGGTGGGCGGCATAGTCCGGAAGGCGGCAAGGCTCAGAGGAAACTGTAAGGATCGATATCCACCGCCACACGAACCGAATTCGGAACCTCGATGCGACCGAGCCAGCTGCGCAGAACCGCTTGGATATTAACGTCGCGCCGGGTCTTGATCAGCAAGCGGCGGCGGTGCCGGCCGCGAAGCAATGCCAGCGGTGCCGGCGCGGGCCCAAGCACGGAGACGCCGTCGAAATCCGGCGCCGCGCGACCGATCCGGCTGGCCACCATATCCGCCTGATTTGGATCCGCCGCGCTGACGATGATCGCGGCCAGGCGCCCAAACGGCGGCATGCCCTGTTGTTCCCGCGCCGTTGCCTCTTCCGCAAGAAAGCCGTCGCGGTCCCATGCGGTTATCGCCTTCAGCACCGGGTTCTCCGGCTGATGGGTTTGCAGCAGCACCCGGCCCGGATGTTCCGCCCGGCCGGCCCGGCCCGCCACCTGATGCAGCAATTGGTAGGTCCGTTCCGCCGCCCGGAGATCGCCGCCGGCAAGGCCGAGATCCGCATCCACCACACCGACCACAGTCAGTTTCGGGAAATGATACCCCTTGGCCACGATCTGGGTACCGAGCAGGATATCAACCTCGCCCGCCCTCACGCTGCGGACGAACTCGGCCGCAGCGGCGGGTCCTTGCAAGGTATCGCTGGAGACGATCTGGAACCGGGCGTCGGGGAAAACAGCCGCGACTTCCTCTGCCATCCGCTCGACGCCAGGACCGCTGGCGACGAAACTGTCTTCGGCAGCACATTCGGGACAGGTTTTCGGCAACCGCGCGCTATAGCCGCAATGATGACACTGCAACCGGCCCAGCAATCGATGCTCGACCAGCCAGGCCGAGCAACTGGGGCATTCCAGTCGGTGTCCGCAGGCCCGGCAGAGCGTGAGCGGCGCATAGCCCCTGCGGTTGAGAAAGACGAGCGACTGCTCGCCAGCAGCAAGCGCGCCCGTGATCGCCTCAATCAGCGGCCGGGAGAGCCAACGCCCACGTTGGGGCTGTTCCCGGCGCAAATCGATCAGTTCCACCGATGGCAAGGTCGCGACACCATGCCGGGCGGTCAGGCGAAGCTGGCTGTATCGGCCATTCTCGACATTGCGCATGGTTTCCAGCGCGGGTGTCGCGGAGACAAGGACAACCGGACAGGGGGTCAGGCTGGCACGAACCACGGCCATGTCCCTGCCGTGATAGATCACCCCCTCCTCCTGCTTGTAGGCGGATTCGTGCTCTTCATCGACCACGATCAGACCGAGATTCGGGAACGGCAGAAAGAGGGCCGAACGGGCGCCAACCAGCACCCGGACCTTGCCCTCGGCGATCTGGCGCCAGGTGTGACGGCGCCGGCGCGGCTTCAGCTCGGAATGCCATTCCGCCGGGCGCACGCCGAAGCGCGCCTCGAACCGGTTCAGCCATTCTGCCGAGAGAGCGATTTCCGGCAACAGCACCAGCACCTGCTTGCCCATGCGCAGCGCGGTCGCGACCGCCTCGAAATAGACTTCGGTCTTGCCCGCCCCGGTCTCGCCGTCGAGCAGAACGGGTGTAAAACTCTCAGCACTGACCGCCTCGCATAGCGCGTCGGCCACCTCCTTCTGCTCCTCGGAGAGTGGCGTTGTCCGCGGCAGGTCCGGATCGGGCTCCGGAAACGGTGTGTCTGCCGGCAGGGCGACACTCGCCAGCGCTCCGGCCTCGGCCAGGCCCTTCACAACAGATGTGCCGACCCCGGCCTCGTCCGCGATCTCCCGCGCCGTGCGCGGAGGACCGTCCGACAGCAGCTCCACCACCCGGCGGCGGGCCGGTGTCAGCCGCAACCCGAGCGCTTCCACCGCCTCAGCCCCACCGGAAAGGGCGGCATAGGCGGTGACCGGTTTTGCCGGCTCAAACGCATCGGGTACGCTGATGGCCATGCGCAGTACAGCGCCCTGGGCGGTCAGCGTGTAGGACGCGGTCCAGTCCACCAGCTTCAGAACCGCTTCCGGCAAAGGCGGCACCGGCAAAGCGCGAATCACCGGCTTCAGCCGGCTTCGTGCCACCTGACCGCTCTCCGGATCTTCCGCCATATCAAGGGCCCAGACCACACCCGTGGTGCGCCGGTTGCCGAGCGGCACCTCGACGATACTGCCGCATTGCAACGCCATTTCCGCATCCGCCAGATAGTCGTAAGGACCAGCCAGCGGCAGCGGAATCAACACCTGGATACGGCGGGACTCATCGGGGAAAAGATCGGACATGGGGCGGAGTGTCGAACACCTCGCCACACTCCGCAACGGTCTCGGTTTTGTAGCGGCGGGCCGCCGGCCTCACAGGGACGTGCCGGGCCTCCTGTTTCCTGCAGTTCCGTGAAAAGCCGGTGACGTTACCCCGGCGTCACTGGCACCAGTCCCCTGTATGCGCTAGACTCGCCTCGTCGATTCGGCCATACGAGGCCCGGATTCACCACCTGCCGAGGATACAGGACGACATGAAGTTTTTCATCGACACTGCGGATGTTGCGGAGATCAAGGATCTGGCCGCCACGGGTCTCGTGGACGGGGTAACGACCAACCCGTCACTCATCGCCAAATCAGGCCGCCCGATCCTCGAAGTGATCAAGGAAATCTGCGGCGTCGTCGACGGCCCGGTCAGCGCGGAAGTCACCGCGACCGACCACGAGACGATGATGAAAGAGGCCGCACTGCTTCTGAAGCTGGCCGACAACATCGCCATCAAGGTGCCGTTGACTGTCGACGGGCTAAAAACCTGCAAGGCGCTGAGCGACGATGGCATTCAGGTCAATGTGACGCTCTGCTTCTCCGCCGGGCAGGCATTGCTGGCCGCCAAGGCCGGTGCCGCCTTCATTTCGCCCTTCGTCGGACGGCTCGACGATATCGGCATCAATGGCATGGACCTGATCGCGGATATCGCGGACATCTACGCCAACTTCGATTTCGACACGGAAATCCTCGTCGCCTCCGTACGCGGCCCGCAACATGTCATCGACGCAGCCAAGCTTGGCGCCGATGTCGCCACGCTGCCGCCAGCCGTGCTGCGCGCCCTGTATAATCACCCGCTTACCGACAAGGGTCTCGACGCCTTCCTGAAGGATTGGGCGAAGACCGGTCAGAGCATCCTCTAGGGACGGGCGGCAAGCGATGACAGGCAAGGGCTCCGCGGCGGAACCGGGCAAGAAGAGCGTCAAGCAGGCGGCAAATCAGCCTGCCCCGATGCTAACGGCCGGACAAGTCGCGGACTACCTTTCCTCCCATCCGAACTTCCTGATCGAGCACCCGGAACTGATCGACATCCTGACCCCGCCGAGCCGGACCAGCGGCGAGGCGGTGGTCGACATGCAGCATTTCATGCTGGAGCGGTTACGCTCGGAGAATCAGAAGCTCAAGGATTCCCACGCCGGGCTGGTCTCCACCGCGCGCGGGAACCAGTCGACCCAGAACCGCATCCACGCGGCGATATTGCGGATCGTGGCGGCGAATTCCTTCGACAACCTGATCCAGTCGGTAACGATCGACCTTCCGGTCATGCTCGGCATCGACGTGGTGACGATCTGCATCGAGGCTGGCGACGTGCCGATCCCGAAGGCCTATGCCTCGGGCGTGCGCTCCATCCCGGCCGGCACGATCGACCGCAAGATCGGCGTCGGCAAGGACGTCCTCCTGGCTGCCAATGTCGAGGGCGATGAAGCTATCTTCGGCTCGGCCGCCGGGCTGGTCTCGTCCATGGCGCTGGCCCGTATCCAGGTCAGCCCGCACTCGCCGATGGGCCTGATGGCCTTCGGGACACGGGACGCCGAAGCCTATCATCACGGGCAGGCCACGGAGCTTCTGAGCTTCCTCGCCCGCACCACGGAGTTGACCATCCGGCAATGGCTGAACCTTCCGGGCTGACACATACCGAGACCATCACGGACCTGGCTGGCGCGACAGATGCCTGGAGACAATGGCTGACGAGCGAAAAACGCGCCTCGGCCCATACCCTCTCCGCCTATGAGCGGGACCTCGAACAGTTTCTCGATTTTCTGCAGGACCATCTGGGCGCAGCCCCCGGCATATCTGACCTCGCCGCATTGAAGCCCGCAGACTTCCGCGGATACCTGGCCCGCCGGGTCTCGAAGGGGTTTGCGAAAACCTCCACGGCACGGGCCCTTTCCGTCGTACGTGGGTATTTCCGCTTTCTCGAACGGCGGGGCGTACTCTCGAACGCGGCTGTTTTCTCAATCCGGGGACCGCGCATTCCTGTCTCGGTACCGAAAGCGTTGACCGTCACCGAAGCGGCGGAAACCCTCGATGCCATGGGAGATCTCGCGTCGGAGCCGTGGATCGCCGCCCGCGATGTCGCTCTCGTCTCCCTGCTTTACGGCGGCGGGTTGCGGATCGGCGAGGCACTGGCGCTCAATCGCAGCGATTACCCGATAGGCGACACACTCTCCATCACCGGTAAGGGCAACAAGCAGCGCATCGTGCCGATACTGCCCGCCGTCCGCGCCGCCATCGACGATTATGTCGCCCGTTGCCCCTATCGCGGCAGCCCGGACGATCCGCTGTTTCTTGGCGCCCGGGGCAAACGCCTGCAGGCTGGTGTTGCCCAGCGCGCCATGCGGCTGGCACGGGGCTGGCTGGACTTGCCGGAAACCGCGACACCGCACGCCCTCCGGCATTCCTTTGCGACGCACCTGCTGGCCGGTGGCGGCGATCTGCGGGCCATCCAGGAATTGCTTGGCCATGCCTCGCTGACCACCACGCAACGCTATACCAGCGTGGATGCGGAGCGGCTGATGGACGTACACAGCCGGGCACACCCGCGCGACCGCTAGGGTGCGCCTAGTTCCGGAAGAAGATCAGTTTGCGGTCCTCTTCCCAGTCCGGCACCCAGAAATAATAGTGCAGGTCGCACATCCCGTCCTCGAGGATGATCGCGACCGGACAGGCGCCGTCGATACCGGTCATCTCCTTCACCTCTTCCTTGGTGAATTCCTCCAGGGAGATTTTCGGCGGCGGGTTACCGTCGCCGCACAGCCCCATCTGGTCCGCACTGTTGAAGAAGGGCGCCACAGCCTCCGATACCAGCTCGCCCTGCTCGTGCGTCACCACGACCATCAGGAACGAGCGACCGTCCGGATTATCGAGATCGACATACCCGGCAACCTTGTCCTGAAAGCCGTCGCAGGTCACATCGTCGGTCTCGACCTGCCAGTCGTGATGAAAGACGTACTGGCCGCCCTGGTACCGCATCTCGGCGTTGAGCTCCCCCTCCGTCACATCCTGAGCCCGGGCAACGCCGGACCACAGAAGCGCACAGCCAAGGGCTATCAAGACAACCCGCATCTCCCGGATACTCCTCATTCATTTCGCCAAAATGTTCGGCCGAGTGAGCTTGCGCGGCCCCGCCGGCTCGGCCATGCTCTTCATCAAGTCACCCGGCGGCCGCATCATCCATACAGCACGCCACTCTGATCATACCGCCGGAACAGGGAACTGCCGATGCCCGAGATTGCGCATAAAGGCTACGCGCCGACCATCTGGGAAAGCCTGGCCGATGCGCCACACCCCTCCATCAGTTTCCAGAGCTCCTTCTGGCATTCCGTCGCTCCCGCCGGTCCGGTCTGCACCCGCCTTGAAGGTGAGGCGCGGACGGAGACAGCCATTGTCGGCGGCGGTTTTCTCGGTCTTTCGACAGCACTGCATCTGGCCGAGGCCGGGCACAACGTCACTCTGCTGGAAGCGGACGAGGCCGGGTTCGGCGCTTCGGGACGCAATACCGGTTTCGTCGTACCCAACCTCCTCACCGGTCTCGACCCGCGCTATGCAAAAGAGAAATTCGGGCCGGAGAAAGGCGATTTGCTGGTTCGCATGCTCGGTGAAGGCGGCGACTTGGTATTTGATCTGATCAAGCGTCACGAAATTGATTGCTGGGGCAAACAAACCGGCTGGATGCAGCCGATCCATACGGGGAAGAAAACAGCCTGGCTGGAAGACCGGGTGAAACAATGGCAAGACCTTGGACGGCCGGTGAAGCTGCTCTCCCGCGACGAGGCGGTGGCCGAGACCGGCTCGGAAGCCTATCACGGCGCGTTCCTCGACCCGACCGGCGGTCACATCAACCCACTCGCCTTTGTGCGCGGGCTTGCCCATGCCGCGGTGAAGGCAGGGGTCACGCTGCATATCGACAGCCGGGCCAATGAGATCGGAAAAAAGGGCAGCGAATGGCACCTGAAGACCGATCACGGCACACTGATCGCCGACCGGGTGTTGCTGACCACCAACAGCACCGGCGGCGGGCTCGCGCCGAAAGCAGAAGGCACCCAGTTCCCGATCACCCTGTTCCAGGTGGCGACCCAGCAGCTCGATCCGGAGCTGCGCGAAAGCGTACTGCCGAACGACCGCTGCTCGGCCGACACCCGCAAGGACCTGATCGCCTATCGCTGGACCAACGACAACCGGATCGTCACCGGCGGCCTGCTGGCAAATCCACTCGGCTCATTGGAACGCGGGCGCACGCACCATCTCGGCCGTCTCCAGGAACTTTTGCCGCAACTGCCGAAGCTGGAGCCAGAATTCGCCTGGCAGGGCCGCCTTGCCGCCGCACGGGATTACATGCCCCGGCTCATGCGCCTCGGCGACGGTGCGTTCTCCGCCATCGCCTGCAACGGACGCGGTATCGCCATGACCACCGCCCTCGGCCGCAAGCTGGCCTACTGGCTCTCCGGCGGCGCCAACGAGGACCTGCCGCTGCCGATCACCGCGCCGGACCCTGTGATGTTCCCGAAGCTGGCCCCACTCGCCTTCTCTGTATGGCTGCCGCTGAGCCGGCATCAGGATGCGAAGGATATTAGGGAGTAATCTCTCACGTCGTCATCCCGGCCGGAGAGCCGGGACCTAGGCGATCATAGGGCGTGCCCGCCTTCCCCTGGGTCCCGTCTTTCGACGGGATGACGGTCTGGGGAATGAACACACAAACAAAAACCGCGGCTCGAAGGCCGCGGTTTTCTGTTCGATCTCAAAAGCCCGATTAGATGTGAATCGCGCCGGTGCTGGCTGCGAGGCCCGCTTCCTTGACCGCTTCGGAAAGGGTCGGGTGGCCGTGGCAGATCCGTCCGATATCCTCGGACGAGCCGCCGAACGCCATGACGGCCGCGACTTCGTGGATCAGGTTGCCAGCTTCCGGGCCCATGATATGGGCACCGAGCACCGCGTCCGTTTTCTTGTCGGCGAGGATCTTCACGAAGCCCTCTGTCATGCCGACGGACTTGGCGCGAGCGTTGGCGCTGAACGGGAAGGAGCCCGTCTTGTACTCGACGCCCGCTTCCTTCAGCTGCTCTTCGGTCTTGCCGATGCTCGCCACTTCCGGCCAGGTGTAGACGATGCCAGGAACGAGATTGTAATCCACATGGCCGGACTGGCCCGCCATGGTCTCGACCGCGGCGACGCCGTCTTCCTCGGCCTTGTGGGCCAGCATCGGGCCAAGGATCACGTCGCCGATGGCGAAGATGCCTGGAACATTGGTTTCGAAATCGGCATCGACCGGGATGAAACCGCGCTTGTCCATCTCAACGCCGACCTTGTCGAGCCCGAGACCTTCGGTGAAGGGACGACGGCCGATGGCGACCAGAACCACGTCAGCCTCGATGTTTTCCGAATCGCCGCCCTTGGCCGGCTCGGCCGTCAGGGTGACGCCGGATTTGGTCTTCTTCGCCGCAGTCACCTTTGTGCCGAGCTTGAAGGCCATGCCTTGTTTCTGCAGCACGCGCTGGAACTTCTTGGCAACCTCGCCATCCATGCCCGGGACGATCCGGTCGAGGAACTCGACGACCGTGACCTTGGAGCCGAGACGAGCCCAGACCGACGCCATTTCAAGCCCGATCACGCCGCCGCCGATGACCACGAGATGATCCGGCACCTTGGCGATGTCGAGCGCGCCGGTGGAGGTGACGATCTTCTTCTCGTCAATTTCCAGACCCGGTAGCGGGGTCGGCTCGGAGCCGGTGGCGATCAGGACGCGCTCGGTCTTGAGCACTTCCTTCTTGCCCTTCTCGCCTGTGACCTCAACTTCGGTGGCGGATTTCACCACGGCGGAGCCGGTCTTCCAGTCGATCTTGTTCTTCTTGAACAGGAAGGCGACGCCGCCAGTGAGCTGTTCGACGACGCTGGCCTTGTTGGCCATCATCTGCTTCAGGTTCAGCTTCACGGAGCCGACATCGATGCCGATGTCTTTCAGGTGATCCTGGGTCTCGGCATATTTCTCCGACGAGGAAAGCAGCGCCTTGGAGGGAATGCAGCCGACATTGAGGCAGGTGCCTCCGAGGGTCGCACGCTTTTCGACGCACGCCACTTTCATGCCCAGTTGCGCAGCGCGGATGGCGGCCACATAACCGCCCGGGCCCGCACCGATGACGACGAGATCGTAGCTGTCAGCCATGATAAATCGCTCTCTTGTCCAGCTCGTTCTTGAAAGGCCGCGCGCGGGACAAGCCCGCGCGCGATGAAATTACATGTCGATCAGCAGGCGGCGCGGATCTTCCAGCGCATCCTTGACGCGGACCAGGAAGGTAACCGCCTCGCGGCCGTCGATGATGCGGTGATCGTAGCTCATCGCCAGATACATCATCGGCCGGACCTCGACCTTGCCGTTCACGACCATCGGACGGTCCTGGATCTTGTGCATGCCGAGAATACCGGACTGCGGAGGATTCAGGATCGGGGTCGACATCAGCGAGCCATACACACCGCCATTGGTGATGGTGAAGGTACCGCCCGTCATGTCCTTCATGGTGAGTTTGCCGTCCCGCGCCTTGCGGCCGAGATCGCCGATACCCTTTTCCACGCCGGCGAAGCTGAGATCGTCCGCATCGCGCAGAACCGGCACGACCAGGCCCTGCGGCGTGCCGACCGCGACACCGATATCGTAGTAGTTCTTGTAGATCAGCTCGTCGCCGTAGATCTCGGCATTGACTGCCGGGAGTTCCTTGAGAGCGGCGATGCAGGCCTTCACGAAGAAGGACATGAAGCCGAGCTTCACGCCGTGCTTCTTCTCGAAAGCATCCTTGTATTCAGAGCGCAGCCCCATGACCGCGCCCATATCCACCTCGTTGAAGGTGGTCAGCATGGCGGCGGTGTTCTGGGCCTCTTTCAGGCGCCGGGCGATGGACTGACGCAGGCGCGTCATCTTCACCCGCTCTTCGCGCGGGTCATCCGCACGCGGCGGCAACGGACCTGCGGCGGCCGGTGCGGCGCCAGCGGGAGCGGACGCGGAGGCCTTGGCGGTACCGGCTTCGATCGCGGCCAGCACGTCGCCCTTCACCAGACGGCCGTCCTTGCCGGTCGGCTTGATCTTGGCGGGATCCAGGTTGTTGTCCTCGACCAGCTTGCGCACGGCCGGGGACAGGGTCTTGACCTCGTGGGTCCCGGCAGCGGCGGGCGCGGCGGCAGCTGCCGGAGCGGGCTTCGGCGCTTCTGCCTTCGCGGCAGGCGCCAGAGCAGCTTCAGCCTTCGCTTCCGCGGGCTTGGCTGCCGGTTCCGCCTTCTTCGCGGGAGCGGCGCCTTCGGCGATCACACCGAGCAGCGCATCGACACCAACGGTCGCGTCCACGTCAGCGACAATTTCCTGCAGGGTTCCCGCAGCGGGGGAATTGACCTCAAGGGTCACTTTATCGGTTTCCAGCTCAACCAGGGGCTCGTCAAGACCGACAGCATCTCCGACGGCCTTCATCCAGCGCGCCACAGTTGCCTCGGACACCGATTCCCCAAGAACCGGGACCTTGATTTCCGTCGCCATTTTTCCGTCCATTCTCTCTTTATTGCGCCATAACCGGCGCGTCATATGAGTTGCCGCCGGGGATGGGCCGGCGGCTGATATTTGTTTGGATTACTCGGCCGCGTACCTGCTGCCCTTACTCATCTCCTCGCCAACGGCGAGAGCCTCCTGAACCAAGGCTTCCTGCTCGCGGACATGCCGGCCATGGTTGCCTGTTGCCGGCGACGCCGCTTCGGCCCGGCCCGCATAAAGCGGGCGCTTGCAGACACCATCAAGTTCGACCAGCACACTTTCGATGCGGCGGTCGACAAAGGACCAGGCACCCATGTTCCAGGGCTCTTCCTGGCACCAGACCACCTCGGCCTGCGGGAATCGCGCCAGCTCTTCCATCAGCGCCTTGCGCGGGAACGGATAGAGCTGTTCCAGACGCAGGAAGAAGACATCGGTCTGACCGCGCCGGGCCCGCTCCTCGTACAGATCGTAATAGACCTTGCCCGAGCAGATCACGACCCGCTTCACGTCCTTGTCCTTGCACAGCACCTCGTTGTCATACATGACCCGGTGGAAACTGGTTCCCTCGGCCATGTCGTCCAGAGTCGAAACGCAGAGCTTGTGGCGCAGCAGGGATTTCGGCGACATCACGATCAGCGGCTTGCGGAAATCGCGGCGCTGCTGTCGGCGCAATGCGTGGAAATAGTTCGCCGGCGTGGTGCAGTACACAACCTGCATGTTGTCCTCGCCGCAGAGCTGCAGATAGCGCTCGAGGCGGGCGGAGGAATGCTCCGGCCCCTGGCCTTCATAGCCATGCGGCAGCAGCATCACGAGACCGGACATACGCAGCCACTTATGCTCACCGGAACTGATGAACTGGTCGACCACGACCTGGGCGCCGTTGGCAAAATCGCCGAACTGGGCTTCCCAGAGGGTGAGAATATTCGGTTCCGCCTGACTGAAGCCATACTCGAAGCCGAGCACCGAGGCTTCTGACAGCGGGCTGTCGATCACTTCGTAATGCAGCGGGTCCGTGCCCAGACTGTTGAGCGGAATGTGCCGCTCTTCGGTGTTCTGGTCGATCCAGACCGAATGCCGCTGGGAGAAGGTGCCGCGGCCGGAATCCTGGCCGCTGAGCCGGACCCCGTCGCCCTGCACGAGCAGCGTTCCGAAAGCCAGACTTTCGGCATTTGCCCAGTCGATGCCTTCGCCGTTCTCGATCGCCTTGCGACGCTGCTCTACAACGCGCTTCAGCTTTCGGTTCATGGCGAAGCCGTCCGGCGCTTCGGTCAGCTTCATGCCGACATCGCGCAGCGTTTCCTTGTCGACGGAGGTCTCCCCCCGGCGGGCATCGCCGTGCGCCTTGGTGAAGCCGGACCATTTGCCCTCAAGCCAGTCGGCCTTGTTAGGCTTGTAGTTCAGCCCGGCCTCGAACTCGCTGTTCAGGTGGTCATCATGCTCCTTGGCCATACTGTCGGCCTCGCCGGGCTTGATGACGCCTTCGCGCTCAAGCTGCTCGGCATAAAGCTGACGGGTGGTCTTCTGGGTCGCGATCTTCGAGTACATGAGGGGCTGTGTGAACATCGGCTCATCCCCCTCGTTGTGCCCAAAGCGGCGGTAGCAGAACATGTCGATAACCACATCGACGCCGAATTCCTGACGGAACTCGATAGCGATCCGGGCGACGTGCACGACGGCTTCCGGATCGTCCCCGTTCACATGGAAGATCGGTGCATCGACCATCTTCGCGACATCTGTCGGATAGGGCGAAGAGCGCGAGAAGGCAGGCGCCGTGGTGAAGCCGATCTGGTTGTTCACGATGACATGGATGGTGCCGCCGGTGCGGTAGCCGCGCAGATCGGAGAAAGCGAATGTCTCTGCCACCACGCCCTGACCGGCAAAGGCCGCATCGCCATGCATCAGAATGCCGAGCACTTTCTGGCGATCGGATGCATCATCCCGTTGGGTCTGTTTCGCGCGAACACGGCCGATCACCACCGGGTTGACGATTTCCAGATGGGACGGGTTGGCGTTTAGAGTCAGGTGGACATTGGCGCCGTCGAACTCACGATCGGCGGAAACGCCCATATGGTATTTCACATCGCCAGAGCCGCCCACGTCTTCCGGGTTCGCCGGATTGCCGAGGAACTCGGAGATGATGGCGCGGAACGGCTTGCTCATGAAATTGTTGAGCACGTTCAGGCGGCCGCGGTGCGGCATGCCGATCACGACCTCTTCCAGGCCGATCTGGCTACCCCGTTTCAGGATCTGTTCCAGCGCCGGGATCAGGCTTTCGCCGCCATCGAGGCCGAAACGCTTGGTGCCGACATATTTCCGGCCGAGAAACTGCTCGAAGGTCTCGGCGGCGGTCAGCCGCTCAAGGATCGTGTGCTTGCCGCGCTCGGTAAACTCGGTCCGGTTGCGGATCTGCTCGATACGTTCCTGAATCCAGGCCTTCTGTTCCGGGTCCTGCATATGCATGAACTCGACACCGATGCTGCCGCAATAGGTGCGGTCCAGCAGCTCGATGATCTGCCGCAGGGTCGCTGTTTCCAGACCGAGAACATTGTTGATGAAGATCGGGCGGTCCCAATCCTCTTCGGTGAAACCGTAATGGGCGGGATCGAGTTCGGGGTGCGGGGTCGGCGGCTCTAGACCCAGCGGGTCGAGCTTCGCTTTCAGGTGTCCCCGGATCCGGTAGGCCCGGATCAGCATGATCGCACGGAGCGAGTCCAGACTGGCCTGCCGGATATCGCTGCCTAAAAGCGGGTCCGCTGCCGCGGCGGGTTTGTCATCCGTGATCGGACCCGAACCGTCTGCCGCCTCGCCGATGCCGCCGATGACACGGTTGCCACGGTCTGCCCAGCTTGGTCCGTGCACATCCCCCTGGACAGGCCCGACATCGTCGTGCAGCTCCGCGAAATATTCGCGCCAACTTTCGTCTACTAGGGCTGGATCCTGGAGAAATCGTTCGTAGAGTTCACCGATGAACGGTGCGTTAGCACCGGAAAGAAAAGATTGGTCGCTCACTGCCGTCGCCATATTGGAACCTGCCCCTTTGCGAAGTGGCTGTTGGTCCTATCTGTTTCGGCTCCGCGCGCCCCTCGCGCAGGGCCTAGGTAACCCTTGCGGCAAAGAGCCGCACGGGCAAGCATCTTCTTATACTAGCTAAGAAATTACTAACTTGAACCCGTTCTGCATGGCAGAGGGCAAAAAATCGCAAGACTGTGTCCGGACGGCAGCATGTTGGTGCCGTCCGGAACATGTCATTTAGCCCTTGATCGCCTTGACCATGGTGGTCCCGAGAGATGCCGGGCTGTCGGCAACGAGAATCCCGGCGGACTTCATGGCCTCCATCTTGGAATTGGCGTCGCCCTTGCCGCCCGAGATGATCGCACCGGCATGGCCCATGCGACGGCCCGGAGGCGCGGTAACGCCGGCAATGAAGCCACACATCGGCTTCTTCACCTTGTTTTGCCTGAGGAATTCGGCCGCATCCTCTTCCGCCGAGCCGCCGATTTCACCGATCATGATGATCGCTTCTGTCTCCGGATCGCCAAGGAACAGGTCCAGCGCGTCGATGAAGTTGGTGCCGTTCACCGGATCGCCACCGATGCCGATACAGGTCGACTGACCGAGGCCGGCCGCCGTGGTCTGAGCCACCGCTTCGTACGTCAGCGTACCCGACCGGGAGACGATCCCGACCTTGCCGCGGCGATGGATATGACCCGGCATAATGCCGATCTTGCAGGCGTCCGGCGTGATCACACCGGGGCAGTTCGGGCCGATCAGGCGGGTCTTGGAGCCAGAAAGTGCCCGTTTGACCGTAACCATATCAAGCACCGGAATGCCTTCGGTGATGCAAATCACCAGCGGAATCTCCGCGTCGATGGCTTCCAGGATCGAATCGGCAGCAAACGGCGGCGGAACATAGATGACGGAGGCATTGCAGCCAGTCCGGTCTTTCGCTTCCATGACCGTGTCGTACACCGGCAGGTTGAGGTGGGTCTGACCGCCTTTACCCGGGGTGACGCCGCCGACCATCTTGGTGCCGTATGCGATCGCCTGTTCGGAGTGGAACGTGCCCTGACTTCCGGTGAAGCCCTGGCAGATGACTTTCGTATTTTCGTCGACCAGAACGGCCATCAGGCTGCCTCCTTCACCGCAGTGACAATTTTTTCCGCCGCGTCCGCGAGATTGTCCGCGGACGTGATCGGCAGGCCCGAATCGGCGAGGATCTGCTTGCCGAGATCGACATTGGTGCCTTCCAGCCGCACGACCAGAGGCACGTGCAGGCTGACTTCCTTGGCCGCCGCGACGACGCCTTCGGCGATCACGTCACAGCGCATGATGCCGCCGAAGATGTTGACCAGAATGCCTTCGACGTTCGGATCGGAGAGAATGATCTTGAAGGCGGCGGTGACCCGCTCCTTCGTTGCCGACCCGCCGACATCGAGGAAGTTCGCCGGCTCGGAGCCGTAGAGCTTGATGATGTCCATGGTGGCCATCGCGAGACCCGCGCCGTTCACCATGCAACCGATGCTGCCGTCGAGCTTCACGTAGTTCAGCTCGTACTTGGCTGCTTCGAGTTCGGAAGCATCTTCCTCGCTCTCGTCCCGCAGCTCGGCCACGTCCTTGTGCCGGAAAAGCGCATTGTCGTCGAAGCCCATCTTGGCATCGAGCGCGATCACGTCACCGGAGCCGGTGATGACAAGCGGGTTGATTTCGACCATCGCGGCATCGAGATCCGTGAAGGCCTTGTACATGGCCATCAGGAACTTGACCGCCGACTTCACCTGGTCGCCTTCAAGGCCCAGAGCGAAGGCGATGCGGCGGGCGTGGAAGCCCTGCAGGCCGGTCACCGGGTCGATGGCGATGGTGATGATCTTTTCCGGGGTCGCTTCGGCGACTTCCTCAATCTCCATGCCGCCCTCGGTCGAGGCCATCACGGTGACGCGGCTGCTGTCGCGATCGACCAGCAGGCTGAGGTAAAGCTCGCGCTTGATGTCGCAGCCTTCCTCGACGTAGATGCGGCTGACTTCCTTGCCTGCCGGACCTGTCTGCTTGGTGACCAGCGTGGCGCCGATCATCTCGCCCGCGTTCGACTTGACGTCCGCGACCGATTTGACAACGCGGACACCGCCGGCGCCGTTTTCATTGCCCTTGAAGCGTCCAGCGCCTCGTCCACCGGCATGAATCTGAGACTTCACGACCCAGACCGGACCGCCAAGCTCGTTGGCGACCTTCTCGGCCTCCTCCGGGGTGTAGGCAACGCCGCCCCGCGGCACTGCAACACCGAATTTGGCCAAGAGTTGCTTGGCCTGATACTCGTGAATGTTCATGGCTCTCCCATTTCCCTTGCACCGGTTTTGGCGCGAGAACCGCCGAAGCCGTTGCTGCAACCGGCCCAACGGGCCAGCTTATTCCCCAAACGCGGGCAGCGGCCCGGTGCCGCAGTCATACTGTAGCACCGAACCACCCGATAACATATGGTGGTATACAATATACCACCATCTCGGCCTCAGAGGCCGAATTTCGCCGCAACTTCGTTCAGGCTCTTCACCGCGCCGACCGAATGATCGAACATCGCTTTCTCGTCCGCGTTCATCTCGATTTCGACGATGCGCTCGACGCCATTCGCGCCGATCACACACGGCACGCCGACATAGAGGCCATCGAGGCCGTATTCGCCGGTGCACTGGGCCGCGCACGGCAGCACACGCTTCTTGTCCTTGAGGTAGGAGTCGGCCATCTGGATGGCGGAAGACGCCGGCGCGTAGAAAGCGGAGCCGGTCTTCAGCAGGCCAACGATCTCGGCACCGCCGTCACGGGTACGCTGGACGATCTGGTCGATCTTTTCCTGCGTGGTCCAGCCCATCTTGATCAGATCCGGAACCGGGATGCCGGCAACAGTGGAGTAACGAGTCAGCGGCACCATGGTGTCGCCGTGGCCGCCCAGCACGAAGGCGGTAACGTCCTCGACCGAGACATTGAATTCTTCGGCCAGGAAATAGCGGAAGCGGGCGCTGTCGAGCACGCCGGCCATGCCGACAACCTTGTTGGCGGGCAGGCCGCTCAGCTTCTGCAGGATACCAACCATGACGTCGAGCGGGTTGGTGATGCAGATCACGAACGCGTCCGGGCAATTCGCGCTGATGCCATCGGCAACGGCTTTCATGACCTTGGTGTTGGTTTCGATGAGATCGTCGCGGCTCATGCCCGGCTTACGCGGGATGCCTGCGGTGACGATAACGACGTCTGAGCCTGCCAACGCGCTGTAGTCGTTCGCGCCGAGCATCTTGGCGTCGAAGCCTTCGACCGGGGACGCTTCCGCGATATCGAGAGACTTACCCTGGGGGATGCCCTCAACGATATCGAAGAGCACCACGTCGCCGAGTTCCTTCAGGCCGGCGAGCAGCGCCAGCGTGCCGCCGATATTCCCAGCGCCGACCAGCGCGATTTTGTTGCGAGCCATCTTGTTCCCCACTCCTCTGATTCGGGACAGATCCGCCGCGCCATCTAAGGCTTCGGCCTCCTCCTGGGCGGCGGAAAACCGAGGCGCGGTGTAGCGCGATTCCGGCACCCCCGCAAGGGTCCTGCCGGTCGAACGTGCCTACAAAGTACAAAGATCAGAAGCGCGGGGCCGAACTCTCAACCTGAAGCAGATGATCCAGGCCCGGTTGAAGGTCGGACATTACGAAGTCCACGCGCTGTTGAATTCCTACATTCGGCTTGGCAAAACGACTACGCCACTCAAAGACTTTGACCGTGATACCGCAGAGTACCTCTGCCAAAGTTGCCTGATGTTCGAGGATCTGCTGCCGTGCCGTGCGGAAATCCTCAAGCGTCAGCGTTTCCCAGTTGAACACCGCCCTTCGGTCGAATTCCCGGAAACGTTCCACAACGCTTTTTACGATGTGATCGATGGCGGCGGATACCTGCTTCATGCGCTTGATCGCCGGATCGCCCTTGCGGAACGAGCCGCGCTCAATCGCTTCGTCGATCCAGCCATGCAGCTCCTTCACGCGCGGCACGATCAGATTGAGGTAGCTCCGGTAATAGCCAAGGGAGAGAAAAGCGTCGCCATAATCTTCAAGCAGCTCGGGCAGATTATCGAGATCCGTCTCCAGGACCTCGGACAACAGCTCAAGCTTCTCCCGCGCGGTCGCCTTGTCTGCCATCTGCATGATATCCCGCAAACTGCTGGGATCCGTTATATCCATCCCGGCACCGCCGAACACATGCCGCACAAGCGGCCGGGTCAGATTGCGCATATGGCCCGCAAGCTCACGCTTCTTCTCATCCGACAGACTGAGCACGTCCGATGTTTCAACATCAATGCCGCTGGACCGGACCGCGCGGCGCAGGGAATAGCAGTCGAACGCCGGAAGCTTGGCCGCCTCCTTCAACAACGGAATGTCGTGCTTGATCAGGTCTTCGTCCCGGTTGACGTAGTTCGGCAATTCATCGATGCCGAACTGGCCACTGCCCGTCCCGCTGCCGCGAAACAATTCGACGCGGGTTTCCAGTCGCACATTCTTGATCAGACGCAGCCGGGACAGGCCCCTGTTACGAACGGGAAGCGCCGCACAGGCAAACGTGTTGATGGAGTCCCGATCCTCACGGTCGATGAGGACGCGTTCACTGTCTTCCTGGTGGGTCGACCCGGGCACGGTGTTCATGACAATAGGCGCGACACACGGAGGAAATCCGGGCGACCGGGCTTATTTTGAGACCTATTCGAAAGTGGCGGCATCGCGTTCAATCTCGGTCAGACGGTCAAGTCCGGCCCGAAGGTCCGACAAGACAAAATCGGCGCGCCGCTCAAAGCTGCCGCCGCCGCCGGGAAATCGGGTTTCCCATTCAAAAATCTTGACCGTGAGCCCGCACAGAACAGCGGCGAGACTCGCCTGATGATCCGTGATCAGGGCACGCACCTGGTTGAACGTTCCCAGAGTCACGCGCTCCCACCGGATGTCCGTCTTATTCTCAAAATTACTGAAGCGACGTTCCAGGGATTGCTGCAAGGCACCGAGCACGCGCTCCGCCTTGTGCAGCACCGGCCCCATCATGGGGTCCTTGCGGATATGCGGCACCTGGTACGCTTCGTCGACCCAGATCTGGAGTAACGTGATCCGGGGCCCGATCTCCGCCAGATGCTGTTTGTAAAAGCCGAGCGAGAGGAACACGTCGCCGTAATCCTCTAGCAGGTCCGGCAGCTCTTCAGGCGACGTATCCAAAGCCGAGGCAAGGCTGTTAATCCGCTGGAGAACGGCAGCGCTGCTTGTATTGATCAGCCGGTCACGGAGCATTTCCGGGTCGGTCAACTCGATATTGCTCGCGCCGAACACATGCTGCAGCAGCGGTCGCGTCAGGTTCCGCATATGCGGTTGCAATTCACGCTTTTTCGGATCGCTCAGCTTGAGAGCGTCAAGATTGTCGACCGAAATACCTGCAGCCCTCAAGCCGCGGCGCAGGGAATAAGGATCGAAGCTATCCATCTCGCCGACGCTGGTCAGCATTGGAATATCGTGGAGCAGGAGATCGTCGGTCGCACTCATGAAGGCGGGCAACTCGTCGATTGCAACCTGTCCGCTGCCCATCCCCGCTTCACGATAAAGCTCGATGCGGGTTTCCATCCGGACATTCTTGATCAGCCGGACCTTTTTGAGTCCGTTAGTCCGCAGCGGAAGGATGTCGCAGCGCAGGGTATGAAGGGCGTCCTGATCGCGGTCTGGAACCAGCGGATTACGCTGTCCCGAGAAATCGATGGCGTATGCGATGACTCACTCCCGGATGAGGTGCCTTTTACGGGGCCTTCTGCCGTCCGTGAGCCTTATCACGCTCTATCTTAAGTTACTCTTAAGAGTTAGATTTAAATTTAAGTCTTTTTGCGGCTATCGGGCAAGTTATTGCACCACAAACTATTCCCGCACCTCAGCGGCGGCGCGATTCGAAGTAATCAGAGGATTGCATTTCCATCAGCCTGGAAATCGTCCGGTCGAATTCGAAGCCCCAGTCCTCGCCGTCATAAAGCTTTTCCGGCTCGGCCTCCGCCGAGGCAACCAGACGAACGCCCTGATCGTACAGCGCGTCGATCAAGGTCATGAAACGGCGCGCCTGATCTCTGTTTCCGGCACCGAGGATCGGGATGTCGGAAAGAATCACCGTGTGGAATCGTTCCGCTACCGCAAGGAAATCGGCAGCGGCCAGCGGCACATCGCACAGATCCCGGAACCCGAACCGCGCAATACCCGAGGCGGCAGCCGGAACCGCGATCTCCCGTCCCTTGCGATTGATCGCATCCGGCTTTGCCACCGCATTGTCCGTCAGCTCGGCAAAGGTCCGATCCAGAGCCGCATCCGCTTCCGGACCGCAAGGAACATGATAGACGGTCTGCCCGCGCATCCGCCCGAGCCGGTAGTCTTCCCCGTCATCCAGCCGAAACACCTCGTGCCGCGCCTTCAGAATGCCGATAAACGGCAGGAACAGGTCGCGCTGCAATCCGTCCTTGTAGAGCTCGTCCGGCGCCCGGTTGGAGGTTGCGACAACCACGACACCCAGTTCGAACATGGCGAAGAACAGACGGGATACGATCATTGCGTCGGCAATATCCCGAACCTCGAACTCATCGAAACAGAGCAGCCAGGCACTGTCGGCGAGTTTCTGCGCCGTCGGACGAATTGGCTCCGCCGTTTTCGAGACCTTGTTCTCCTGCCGCCATTGATGGATCAACTCATGGGCCTCGCGCATGAATTCGTGAAAATGCACGCGCCGCTTCCGCTCAACCTGCGCTCCGTCGAAAAACAGGTCCATCAGCATGGATTTTCCGCGCCCAACCGAGCCGTGGATATAAAGGCCTTTCGGCGGAGTGGACGGCTTGCTCCGGGCAAAGCCGAGCTTCGCGGTCCAGCCTGTCTTGGCTTGCGGCGGCCTGTAATCGATCAACTGGTCGTGCAGCCACTGCAGTTTCGCAGCAGCCGCTGCCTGCGCCGGATCGGCCGTAACGGAACCCTCGGCGATCAGGGCTTCATAGCGGGCCAACGGCCCTTCATGATTCACAGTTCGTTCTCCCGTCGGACGAGCCATTCGGCCCGTTGCCCTCGGCGCACACAAGTTGCGCAAGTCGCGGTTCCCGTCAAGTCGGGGTCCGTCAAGCTGAGGCAGACATGAGGCAGGGTTATCGCCCGCCTGCCACCTCGAGGATCGAGCCGGCGCAATATCCCGCCGAATCGCTGAGCAACCAGACAATGGCCTCCGCCACTTCCTCCGGCGCAGCCGCCCGGCCGATCGGCGTGGTCGGTCCCAGGCGTGCCGCCCGGTCCGGTGCGCCGGCACTGGCGTGAATGTCGGTGTCGATCATGCCTGGCGCCACCGCGTTGACGCGCACGCCCTCGGCGATGACTTCGCGGGCGAAACCGATGGTGAAGGAATCCACCGCCCCCTTGGACGCGGCGTAATGAGTGAACTCGTTCGGCGCACCGAGCCTGGCGGCTATCGAGGAGAGATTGACAACGGCACCTCCAGCCCCGCCGCCCTTCTGCGACATCCGGCGTACCGCCTCACGGCAGCAGAGCATCAGCCCGATCACGTTAAGCTGCATGACCTCGAGGATCGCGGCTTCGGACATGTCCCGAACCTGGGAGATCTTGCCGGTGATCCCAGCATTGTTGACCAGCCCGCGCACCGGACCGAGGGCCGCCTCCGCCTCATTGAAGAGCCGGACAATGTCGGCTTCCTTCGAGGTGTCGGCCTGGATAACGACAGCCTTGCGTCCCTCGGCTTCAACCTTGGCTGCAACGGTGCGGGCAACGGCTTCGTTGCCGGCATAATTCACCGCGATGTCCCAGCCGTTGCGCGCGGCCAGAACGGCTGTTGCCGCGCCGATACCGCGGCTGGCGCCGGTGATGATGCAAAGCCCTCTACTCATGGATCGTTCCCCCCAGAACATTTGATTCCGGGGGGATCATAGCGCGGTTCAGTCGCCGGAGCGAACTTCCGCAGCAAATCGGACGGACGCGCGCAGCTCGGCTTTCTGGGCAACACTGTCGCCGCCACCGCTGGCATCAGCTGCAAACTTCGGCACCGCTTCGGAGCGCAGCATCATGGCTGGCTGCGGACGCGGGGTAGCACCCTGCGCAATATGGATCGCGGCCACGCGATAGCCACGGCCCGGATAAACTGCTTTCAGGCGCGCCAGCTCATCGGCGGCACGCTGGTAGATTTCGGCGCGAAGATCGGCCAATGCCGCTTCCCGTTCCGCCAGAGTCGGCGTGAAATCGATCCCGAGCAGGGCGTAGCTGCGGCCCGCTTCGCCGAGATCCCCGACAGTGCTGCCGATGCCGCCAAGAGCCGTGCCTGGCAGGCGGGCTTCCGCCGTTATCCGCCAGCGCTCGAACCCGGCCTCGTCCCGCAAACGGTCATATCCGATCAGGCGCCAGGGAGCCTTGTCCGATATTGTCGTCAGATCCGTCTGCACAGCGGCACGCGCGACGCCGAAACCGCCAGCCTTGACCGCGAGATCGGCCACCACAGTGACCGTCGCCGAATCGGTCTCGACCCATTTTTCCAGGCTGAGATCGAGCGTGACGGTATCGTCGCGCACCGTTTCCGCCTGCACGACGGGAGACGCAAACAACATCAGGACCGCAAGAGCGGCGGAGAGGAAGAGTCGGGTCATTGCATGGCTCCGGCTTAGCTGAAGGACTGTGACTTGACTATGAACAGGCCGACTATCGCCTTGAATTACGTCGGCAAAATGACACATACGCCGAATTTCCACCATCCTGCGTCAATGCATTCACGCTATCGCGACTGGCCCGGCGCAAAAAATCGCGATAGGATAGCGCTGCAACTGACAGTGGAGGTTCACCAATGCGTAAACTGATCGGACTGTTCGTTCTCGTGGCTGCCGTCGTGGCCTTTACCGCGCCAGCCGCGTTTGCAGGCTGCTCTTCGTCGCACAAGACAGCGGAACAGAGCAAACCGGCACAAACCTCGTAACACCAAGCCGCAGCGGCTCCCTTTCCGGAAAGCCACTCCCGTATTTTGCCTAACGCATCATAAAAACGGCCGCTGTTTCCAGCGGCCGTTTTTTCTATCCACGATATCCCGCAGACCTACATACGCTGGACCATCAGCTTCTTGATCTCACCGATCGCCTTGGCCGGGTTCAGGCCTTTCGGGCAGGTCTTGGTGCAGTTCATGATGGTGTGGCAACGATAGAGCCGGAACGGATCTTCCAGCTCGTCCAGCCGCTCGCCGGTATATTCGTCGCGGCTGTCCGCAATCCAGCGATAGGCCTGCAGCAGGATAGCCGGGCCGAGATAACGGTCGCCATTCCACCAGTAGCTCGGGCAGGAAGTCGAGCAGCAGAAACAGAGGACGCATTCCCACAGACCGTCGAGCTTCTCGCGCTCTTCGGTGCTCTGGCGGCGCTCCTCGTCCGGCGGCGGCGGCGATTTCGACTTCAGCCACGGCTCGATGGAGGCAAGCTGCGCATATGGTTGGGTCAGGTCCGGCACCAGATCCTTGACCACCGGCATGTGCGGCAGCGGGTAGATCTTCACGTCGCCTTTCACATCGTCGATGCTCTTCAGGCAGGCCAGCGTGTTCGTGCCATCGATATTCATGGCGCACGACCCGCAGATGCCCTCGCGGCAGGAACGGCGGAAGGTGACGGAGGTGTCGACCTCGTTCTTGATCTTGATCAGCGCGTCCAGGACCATCGGGCCGCACTCGTCGAGGTCGATCTCATAAGTATCGAGCCGCGGGTTCTGCCCGGTGTCCGGATCGTACCGGTAGATCTTGAATGCCTTGACCCGTTTCGCGCCGGCTCCAGCCTTGTGGGTGTTGCCGATCTTGACCTTCGAGTTTGCCGGCAAAGAAAATTCAGCCATCTCTCAATTCCGATCTTTTCTTCGTTCTCAAGCGATCAGTAGACGCGCGCCGCCGGCGGCACGACCTCAACCTCGTTCGAGAGCGTGTACATGTGCACGTCGCGATACATCACCTTGTGCTTGTACTTGTCGTCGAGCCACATGACGGTGTGCTTCATCCAGTCTGCGTCGTCCCGGTCCGGGAAATCCTCGTGCGCATGCGCGCCGCGGCTTTCCGGACGAAGGCTCGCCGAGGTCAGGGTGATCACCGCCTGGGTCATCAGATTTTCGAGCTCAAGTGCCTCGACCAGATCCGAGTTCCAGATCAGGGAACGGTCGCTGAGGCCGATATCCGGCAGCGTGGCTGCGATATCCTGGATTTTCTTCACGCCATCATCCATCAGCTCGGTGGTGCGGAACACCGCCGCGTGCTGCTGCATGGCGCGCTGCATGTCGAGACGGATCTCGGCAGCCTTACGCTCACCCTTGGCGTGGCGCATCTTGTCGAGACGCGCGATGGCGTACTCGCCCGCATCCGACGGCAGCGGCTTGTGCAGCTCACCCGGACGGACGGTTTCCTTGGCCCGCAAGGCAGCGGCCCGGCCGAACACGACAATATCGAGCAGGGAGTTGGTGCCAAGACGGTTGGCGCCATGCACGGAGACGGAAGCCGCCTCGCCAATGGCCATCAGGCCCTGGCAAACCCGGTCCGGATCGTCCGCCGTCGGCGACAGAACCTCGCCATGATAGTTCGTCGGGATACCGCCCATATTGTAATGCACGGTCGGCAGAACCGGGATCGGCTCCTTGGTGACATCGACGCCTGCGAAGATCTTCGCAGTCTCGGAAATGCCCGGAAGCCGCTGTGCCAGCACAGCCGGCTCAAGGTGCTCGAGATGCAGATAGATGTGATCTTTCTGCGGCCCGATACCCCGGCCCTCGTTGATCTCGATGGTCATGGCCCGGCTGACGACGTCGCGTGAGGCCAGATCCTTGGCCGTCGGCGCGTACCGCTCCATGAAGCGCTCGCCCTCGGAGTTGGTCAGGTAGCCGCCCTCGCCGCGCGCACCCTCGGTGATCAGACAGCCGGAGCCGTAGATCCCGGTCGGGTGGAACTGGACAAATTCCAGATCCTGCATCGGCAGGCCCGCACGCACCACCATGCCGCCACCGTCGCCGGTGCAGGTATGAGCGGAAGTGCAGGAGAAATAGGCCCGGCCGTAACCGCCGGTCGCCAGCACCGTCTGGTGTCCGCGGAAGCGGTGCAGAGTGCCGGTCGCCAGATCGATCGCCATGACGCCGCGGCAGGCGCCTTCCTCGTCCATGATCAGATCGATAGCGAAATACTCGATAAAGAACTCGGCCTTGGCCTTAAGGCTCTGCTGGTACAGCGTGTGCAGAATGGCGTGACCGGTCCGGTCAGCCGCAGCACAGGCGCGCTTGGCCATGCGCTTGCCGAAGTCCAGCGTGTGACCGCCGAACGGGCGCTGGTAGATCTTGCCCTCGTCGGTTCGCGAGAACGGCACGCCGAAATGCTCCAGCTCGATGATGGAGGGGATGGCGTTCCGGCACATATATTCGATGGCATCCTGGTCACCCAGCCAGTCCGACCCCTTGACGGTGTCGTACATGTGGAATTTCCAGTTATCGCCCTCACCCATATTGTTGAGCGCAGCGCCAACGCCGCCCTGTGCAGCCACAGTATGGGAGCGGGTCGGGAAGACCTTGGTGATGCAGGCGGTCTTCAGGCCTTCGTTTGCCATCCCGAAGGCGGCACGCAGGCCGGCACCGCCGGCGCCCACGACGATGACGTCGTAGGTATGATCGATGATCTCATAGGACTTCATGGAGCTCAGCCTCCGAAAGCGAGTTTAAGCACCGCGAACAGGGCGGCAATTGCAAGAAGGGAAGCGAGCAGCTTCACACCGAGAAGGAGCGCCAGCTTTACGCCTTCGTGATGAACGTAGTCCTCAATCACGACCTGCAACCCGAGCGCTGCATGATAGAAGGTCGCAATGATCAGGGCGATCATCAGAACGGCGACGACGGGTGAGCCGAGCCAGGCCACGGTCTCCGCATAACCGGCACCGGCCAGCGAGATCAGGGATGCCACGAACCAGAGTGTGAGCGGGATCAGCGCCACGGCGGTCACGCGCTGCATCCACCAGTGATGCAGACCGCTCTTGGCGCTGCCAAGGCCGCGCACACGGCCGATCGGCGTACGCATTGAATTGTCAGTCATACCAGCCTCTCAAAAGAGTCTTTTTGTTGGCCCCGCCTCTTAGAGGGCGCAGGCAAGTATCCAGGCCAGAACAGTCAGAACCACCGAGGAGGCAATGACCAGCTTGGTCGCCTTTTCGGCTGTCTCGATTTCGAAGCCGTAACCGCTATCCCAGAACAGATGGCGGATGCCGTTACAGAGATGGAAGAACAAGGCGAAGGAAAAGCCGAACAGGACCAGAAGTCCGATCCACGAGCCCATTACGCTCTGCACAAACTCGAAATAGCCCCCACCGGTCGCCGCTGCCATCAACCACCAAACGAGAAGTAACGTTCCGATGCCAAGCGCGACTCCTGTTGCGCGGTGCAAAATCGACGTTATCGCAGTGAGAGGTAGCCTATAGACCTGAAGATGCGGGGAAAGAGGGCGGTTGGAAACGCTCATAGCGCGCCTTTCCTGAGGAACATCAACAATGAAGCCGCACCATATTGCAGTGCGAACGTGATCTCAATTTATTTCGCCCCTCTGGCTTGTCCAGCCCCCCGCCAGACAAGCGTCCGTAAATTCATGCACACGGGGTCTGTGGATAAAATTTTGACTTAGCTGTGGATGATTTGTGAGAAAATTATTTGAGGCCCCTTTTTATACGCAAAATCAGATAATTAATTATGTATCCAAATGTGCATATCTTTCCTCATACTTAACATTAAAATGTGCATTAATTGATACTAACTTTGCGTTTACTGAAGCTTCGGGATCACCACGGCCAGTTTTTGATATTTTTATTGATCCGGCCTCAAAAACCGGTGATAGTTTTATTGGAGACATGGAAGCATTGCTTTAGTTCGGTCTTGTTTTCAGGGCTGGGATAAAGTGGGGCGCCATAAAATGTACCGGCGGAGTCCGTGCCAAGACAGTCGCATTGGTCCTGTTGGTGTCTGCCTTCCATGTCCGACGGGCCGCACGTCTTCTGACGGGCGGCCCGTTCGTCTTCCAGAAGCCTTCCTGCATCCTTTTGAAATCGCGACGATCTGCCGGCTGGCATTGCCCGGCCCATCTGATACGGTACGGCCGCGCCATTAGACGAGATGTCCGGGATGCAGCGATCCGTGTTTCAAACTATCCAATCCAGATGCATGCACCTGAGCGGGGCAGTCGCCTTGCTCGCCGCGCTAGTGCTTTTTCCGACCATGAGCCAAGCGGCATGTAGCGATCCGCCGGGCCCCGGCGTCGACTGGCGGCGCTGCAATTTCGACAATTATCCGCTGGCCGGCGTCGACCTGAGAGGCGCCAATCTGAACGATGCCAGCTTCAACTGGGCGGATATGACCGGCGCCAAGCTCGACGAGAGCCGCGGACGCGTGCGTTTTGGTCGGGCCAAGATGAAAGGCGCCACCTTCCGGGATGCCCAACTCCGCGATGCCGATTTCAGCCAGGCCGATTTGACGGACACGGACTTCACCGGCGCGAACCTGATCAACGTGCGATTTCAGACAGCGATACTGCGCGGCGCCAACCTGACCGGCGCCCGCCTGCGCGACGCCGATTTCTTCCGGGCCGATCTTTCCGGAGCAACCTGGATCGACGGCAAGCGGATCTGCGCCGAGGGTTCGATCAGTTTCTGCCGCTAGGCCGGGCGGCGTCAGCCAGCGCTCTCGCCACTGGATTCCCGATACTCGATCATTTCCGCCAGGGCCAGGATCCGCCGGGCGTTCTCGACATGCAGAGATTCAACCAGCTTGCCTTCAACCAAAGTCACGCCGCTGCCTTCCGCATCCGCCTGCTGGTGCGCGTCGATGATCTTGCGTGACCAGGCAATCTCCTCGCCGCTCGGCGCAAAGATCCGGTTGGCCGGCTCAAGAGTCTTCGGGTGGATCAGGGTCTTGCCATCGAATCCGAGCTGCAGGCCCTGCCGGCAAACCTCCTCGAAGCCCTTGGTGTCGCCCAGATCGAGATGGACCCCGTCCAGCACCGCCAGACCATAAGCGCGGGCAGCCAGGACGCAGAGCCCGAGACTTGTTACGAAAGGCAAACGATCTCGCGTGTGCAGGGCATGCAGATCCTTGGCAAGATCCGACGTGCCAAGCACCAGACATCCGAGGCTCGGACTGGCGCCGGCAATCTCCTCGGCATGCAACATGCCGAGCGGGGTTTCCATCATGCACCAGATCGAGAGGTTCGCGGGCGCCCCGGACGCAGACAGCGCCTCTTCGGCGAACCAGACCTGATCGGCATGCTCGACTTTCGGCAGCAAAACGGCATCCGCACCGGACTGGGCCACAAAAGCAAGATCCTCCGGCCCCCACGGGCCGTCCGCCGCATTGACCCGGATGACAATTTCCCTATCGCCGTAACCGCCCTCTTTCAGGGCCGCCGCGATGGTCGTGCGGGCCTCCGCTTTCTTGTCCGGCGACACGGCATCCTCGAGATCCATGATCAGGACGTCGGCTTCCAGTGTTCGCGCCTTTTCCAGCGCGCGCGCGTTCGATCCCGGCATGTAGAGCGCCGAGCGGCGCGGTCTGATGGAAGCAGTCATTGATCGATCTCCGATTGTCCCGTTCAGCGCATCCTAGTGGATAGCAGAAGAAAACCAAGCGGAGAGAGTGACTTGTCACTTGACCGGAGCCCCCTCGCCGCTTCATCTCAAGGAAGACGGGACGGCATGGTCAGAGGAGCCAGCATGGCAATTTTATCGATCCAGTCCAGGGTCAGTTACGGCTATGTCGGCAACAGCATTGCGGTACCGGCGATCCAGGCGACGGGCCTTGAGGTCTGGCCGCTCGACACCGTCTCCTTCTCCAACCATCCGGGGCACGGACAGTTCACCGGCGAGGTCAGGTCTGCCGCGGAACTGGAAGCACAGATCGACGGCCTGACTGCACTGGGGGTGTTGGACGGGATCTCGGCCGTGCTCTCGGGATATCTCGGCCTGCCCGGCACCGCCGCCGTGGTTGCCGCCGCCGTCGACCGGACCCGCGCATCTAACCCGAACCTTCCGTTCGTGCTTGATCCGGTGATCGGCGACAATGGCCGGCATTTTGTCCGCGAAGGCGTGGCCGAGGCTATTTGCGAAGAGCTTCTGCCGCGCGCCGATATCGTGACCCCGAACCTCTACGAGCTCGGGGTGCTTTGTGGTGCGGCAATACCCGACGAGGCAGATGTCATTACCGAGGCGGCACGGACCCTGATCCGGAAATCCGGGTTGAAGGCGGTCGCTGTCACCGGTATCGAGCGCGCCGGCATGGTGTCCAATCTGCTAGTACTCGAAGAGACCAGCTATGAAACCATGACACTGCGTCTGGATCGGGGGTTCAACGGCACTGGTGACCTCTTCGCCGCCCTGCTCACAGCATGGTTCGTACGCTCCGGAGACATCCGGTCCGCCTTCGCGCGCGCCGCCGGAGGCCTTGATGCGGCGACACGGATAACGGCGCAGGCGAAAAGGATGGAACTGGATCTTCCTGCTATTTTGAAAAGCCTGAAGACTCTTTGCCCGGCCGCTCTGGTGCAGGGCCACTATCCAGGAATTCAGGCCGGGTCGGCTTCGTGCCGGCGCAACCGCTCGCGGGCGAGCTGAACACGCTTGCGGGCCGTACAATTCGTGATGCAGAGCCGTTCGGCGATCTCTGCATAGGAACGTCCTTCCAGAAATCGCAGGATGACCGGACGGCGCAGAAGTTCGGGAAGGTCGTCGAGACCGCGCTGCAGCGACCGCATGGACTCACCCGTCTCCGCGACTTCCTCCGGCGTCGGTTCCGGCGATGGTGCTGATGGTATGAACTCGCCGTCCGTCATGGCCACGACCTCATCGGTCCAGCGTTTCTGGCGGGATCGGGCGCGGTAGAAATCGATGCAGGCGTTATGGGCCAGTCGGGACAACCAGGCGCGTTGATTGGCAATGGCGCCGCCACCACCCTCGGCGAAATGGGCCGAAGCCCGAAGCATCGCGTTTCCCAGCGCATCTTCGGCATCCGCCATGTTGCCTGACATCATCCTCATGCATTGACGAAGCAACTGATGCTGATGCTCGAACCAGAGATCCCAGAAGGCATCAGGCGGCAAAGCGGGAGCGCCGTCGCAAGGTTTATCTGGATCGGGGCGGTCCCGGGGCCTTTGGTCCAGCGCCTCCCGCACCGGCGGCCGGGTCGTCGACCGGATTGGCGGCGGCGTTGTGATGGAGACACTATCGACAGCGTTTATCATCGCCTCGGCGACGATATCGCCCAGCACGCTCGCTTGACTGGCAAACCGGCCATTGCCGGTGTCCCGATTTTCAATCCCCACGTTAAGCCCCGACACATTGCAAAGTGTTCTGTTCTTTAAATGCGACGAAGTGAGTATTTTTATACTCAGCGCATCACACCAAAGACGGGCTCACGCAGAATTATGTGAACTTATAAGTTGAAATTATTTTCAAACAAAAAGCGGCCAGCATATCGCTGGCCGCTTCCTGATTTGATATTCAGCCTGGTTCAGGCAGCTTTTTCGAGGTGGTTTTTCACTAGGGTCTCTGCAATCTGCACCGCATTGAGGGCAGCGCCCTTGCGAAGATTGTCGGACACGCACCAGAAGATCAGACCGTTCTTGACCGTCGGATCCTTGCGCACACGGCTGACATAGACAGCATCCTCACCGGCACATTCCTGCGGCGTGACATAACCTTCGTCCGCCCGATGATCGACCACAACGAGGCCGGGGAAATCCTGCATGGCATCGCGGGCTTCCTCGACGCTGAGCGAGTCTTCGGTCTCGATGAACACCGCCTCGGCATGACCGATGAAGACCGGCACGCGGACACACATGGCAACGAGCTCGATGGCCGGATCGAGGATCTTCTTCACCTCGCTGGTCATCTTCCACTCTTCCTTCGTCGATCCGTCATCCATGAACTTGTCGATATGCGGGATCACGTTGAAGGCAATCTGCTTGGTGAACTGCGTATTTTCCACCGGATCGTTCACGTAGATCGCGCGGGTCTGGGTAAAGAGCTCGTCCATGCCCTCCTTACCAGCACCGGAAACCGACTGGTAGGTGGAAACAACGACGCGCTTGATCTGGGCAAGATCGTGCAGCGGCTTCAACGCGACGACGAGCTGCGCCGTGGAGCAGTTCGGGTTGGCGATGATGTTGCGCTTGCCGTACTTGGCAACGGCCCCGGCATTTACCTCCGGCACGACCAGCGGCACATCCGGGTCCATCCGGAAGTGCGAGCTGTTATCGATGGCAACGCAACCGGCAGCAGCCGCTATCGGTGCATATTTCTCCGAGATCGAACCGCCCGCGGAGAACAGAGCGATATCTGTGCCTTTGAAGTCGTATGTCGCCAGATTCTGAACCTTGAGTGTTTTCTCCTCGCCATAGGACACCTCTGTGCCCGCCGATTTCTCGGAAGCAAGCGCGACGACTTCGGTCGCCGGAAAATCGCGCTCGGCAAGGGTAGTCAACATCTCACGACCAACGGCGCCCGTTGCGCCGACTACGGCAACTTTGTAGCCCATGGTTCTGGTCCAATCCTTCGGTTGTTGAAGTCCATAAACGACTTCGGCGGGAGACTTACGCCCCCCGCCGAGTAAACTCAAGTCATGCTGGTTGGGGAGGGCTATCCCGATACAAGTTTGTCCAGCTCTTTAAGCAGGCTGTCTGTCATCACGGTCGTCGACACACGTGCCATGCCATCCTGCATGATGTCCGCAGTTCGCAGCCCCGATTTCAGCACGTTCTTGATTGCTGTCTCGAGCATGTCCGCCTCTTCGCCCATGTCGAAGGAGTAGCGGAGCGCCATGGCGAAGCTCAGCATTTCGGCGATCGGGTTGGCGATGCCCTTGCCCGCGATATCCGGGGCGGAACCGTGTACCGGCTCGTACAGAGCATGGCGCTTGCCGGTCACGTCGTCGACCGCGCCGAGCGATGCGGAGGGAAGCATCCCGAGGGAGCCTGTGAGCATCGCCGCGCAATCCGAGAGAATGTCGCCGAACAGGTTATCGGTGACGATGACATCGAACTGCTTCGGGTTGCGGACCAGCTGCATGGCGCAGTTGTCGGCATACATGTGCTCGAGGGTAACACCTTCACCCTCGGCCTTGTGCAGATTGGTCATGACCTCGCGCCAGAGCACACCGGACATCATCACGTTGGCCTTCTCGACCGAAGTGACGCGACCGTCCCGCTTGCGGGCCATATCGAAGGCAACGCGGCCGATCCGCTCGATTTCCGGGGTCGTATAGACCTGCGTGTCGTAGCCCTTCTTCGTGCCGTCCGGCAGATCGTCGATGCCACGCGGCTGGCCGAAATAAACGCCACCGGTCAGCTCGCGCAGGATCATGATATCGAGCCCGGAGACCAGCTCCCGCTTCAGCGAGGAGGCGTCGGCCATCGCGTCGAACACCATGGCCGGGCGCAGGTTGGCGAACAGGTCCATTTCCTTGCGCAGGCGCAGCAGGCCGCGCTCCGGCTTCACCTCGAAAGGCAGGCTGTCATACTGCGTACCGCCGACGGCGCCAAAAAGGACCGCGTCGGAATCAACTGCATCCGCCAGGGTTTCGTCGGTCAGCGGCGTGCCGTGCTTGTCATAAGCGGCACCTCCGACAAGACCTTCCTGAAGGTCGAAACTGACAGACCGCTTCTTCGCCATCCAGTCGACGACACGGAGCACTTCCTTGACGACTTCGGGACCGATCCCGTCACCGCCGAGAACCAGCATTTTACGATTGGAGGCCATGAACTCTGCTTACCCTAGTGAGACCGGTTATCTTGGTGAAACTGACCCGCTAGGGGTCCGAATTCTGTGTGTTTCTTATAGTCAGACCGGCGCTCCGGTTAAACCCCGGAGCGCCGGATTGGTTCCGTTATGCCGGATATTTCCCCGTCAGGACGCCGCCAGCCACGGCCGGTCGGCTTTCCGCTTCTCCTCGAAATTCTCGATCGAGTCGCCCTTCGCCATTGTCAGGCCGATATCGTCGAGACCGTTGAGCAGGCAATGCTTGCGGAAGGAGTCGACGTCGAAAGTGATCTTCTCACCATTCGGACGGCCGATTTCCTGCTTTTCGAGGTCGATTTCGAGCACCGCGTTGGAGCCCTTCTCGGCATCGTCCATCAGCTCGTCCAGCTGCTCCTGGGTCACCTTGATCGGCAGGATCCCGTTCTTGAAGCAGTTGTTGAAGAAGATGTCGGCGAAGCTGGTCGAAATCACGCAGCGGATGCCGAAATCGAGCAATGCCCAGGGCGCATGTTCGCGTGAGGAGCCACAGCCGAAATTCTCGCCGGCCACGATGACCTGTGACTTCCGATAAGCCGGCTTGTTCAGTACGAAGTCCGGGTTTTCGCTGCCATCGTCGTTGTAGCGCATTTCGGCAAAGGCATGCTTGCCGAGGCCCGACCGCTTGATCGTCTTCAGAAAGTTCTTCGGAATGATCATGTCGGTGTCGATGTTCATGATGTTCATCGGCGCCGCGACACCAGAGAGCTTGGTAAATTTATCCATTGTCTCTCTCCTCCCCTAGTTCAGCAGGTCGCGGACATCGGTCAGGTGACCGGTTACCGCTGCTGCTGCCGCCATTGCCGGGCTGACCAGATGGGTCCGTCCGCCACGGCCCTGACGGCCTTCGAAGTTACGGTTAGAGGTCGAGGCACAACGCTCGCCCGGCTCCAGCCGGTCGGCATTCATGGCCAGACACATGGAACAACCCGGCTCGCGCCATTCGAAACCGGCCTCAAGGAAGATCTTGTCCAGACCTTCTTCCTCGGCCAATTCCTTCACAATGCCCGAGCCTGGAACGATGATCGCGTTCACGCCATCGGAAACCTTCCGGCCCTTGACCACACCGGCGGCGATCCGCAGATCCTCCAGCCGACCGTTGGTGCAGGAGCCGATGAAGACCCTGTCGATCTTCACCTCATTGATCGGCACACCGGCTGTCAGGCCCATGTATTCGAGCGAGCGGGTGATCTTTGCCTTGCGCACCGGATCGGTAAGCTGTTCCGGGTCCGGAATGTTCGCGGTGATCGGGATCACCTCTTCCGGGTTGGTCCCCCAGGTCACCTGCGGCACGATCTCGGCAGCGTCGAGCTCGACTTCGGTGTCGTAAACCGCGCCTTCGTCAGTCGGCAGCGTCTTCCAATAGGCAACGGCCTGCTCCCAGGCGGCTCCCTTTGGCGCGAAAGGCCTGCCCTTCAGGTATTCGAAGGTGGTGTCGTCCGGCGCGATCAGACCCGCGCGGGCACCCGCCTCGATGGACATGTTGCAGATGGTCATCCGCGCTTCCATCGAGAGGTTACGGATTGCATCGCCAGCGAACTCGATCACATGGCCGGTTCCGCCGGCTGTACCGATCTTGCCGATGATGGCCAGCACCACGTCCTTGGAGTTCACGCCCTTCGGCAACGTACCCTTGACCGTGATCCGCATGTTCTTGGCGGGGGACTGGACCAGCGTCTGGGTTGCCAGCACATGCTCCACCTCGGAGGTGCCGATACCGAACGCCAGCGCGCCGAACGCGCCATGGGTCGAGGTGTGGCTGTCGCCGCAGACAATCGTCGTGCCCGGCAGGGTAAAGCCCTGCTCCGGTCCGATGATGTGCACGATGCCCCGGCGATGGTCGGTCATGCTGAAATAGGGCACGCCGAAGTCGGAGACATTCTCCTCAAGGGTCGCGACCTGGATCCGGGAATCCTCGTCGGTAATACCCTTGTCGAGATCCTTGGTCGGGACGTTATGGTCGGCGACCGCGAGGGTCAGATCCGGGCGGCGCACCTTGCGGCCGGCATTCCGGAGCCCCTCGAAGGCCTGCGGGCTGGTCACTTCATGAACCAGGTGTCGATCGATATAGATCAGGCATGTTCCATCGTCCTGGACGTCGACCAGGTGATCCTGCCAGATTTTATCGAACAGCGTACGCGGCTTGGACATCGCTGCTATGCTTCCTCTCGTCTCTCTGCGCGGCCCCGGTTTATTTGGGAACAAATGCCCCTCCGGTTGCCGCAGCACCATATCTCTCGTCGTTCACGACGGGGCCGGAGCATACCGAGTCGCTCCCGGCGACAAAAGCTGAATCTTGCGGTAAATCCGGGCTTTTTAGAAATAATCAAACCGATAAAGGCCAATCCCGAATGGATCTGAACTCGATTACTTCCATATTGGAAGCGGCCAGCCTGTGGCAACTCGGTTTCGGCGCCGTTGCGGTTGGTCTGGCCGGCCTGGTCCGCGGCTTTTCCGGATTTGGCGCGGCCATGATCTCGATCCCGTTGCTCAGCCTGCTGTTCGGGCCGCAAACCGCCCTTGCCTGCCTGACGACGATGGAGATGCCGGCACAGATCCAGCTTCTGCGTATGTCGCGCCGGGAGGCGGACTGGAAACAGGCGGCTCCCATGGCGCTCGGCGGCATCATCGCCCTGCCGCTTGGCACCTGGATTCTGGTCAGCATAGATCAGGATCTGCTGAGGCGGCTGATTTCCGGCATTGTTCTGCTGCTGGTCGCCCTGCTGGCAAGCGGGTACCGGCACACGATCTCCCGCCGGCTGGGGATCGATTTCGCGGTCGGCACCGTTGCCGGTTTCCTGAACGGATCGACCGGGCTTGGCGGACCGCCGATCATCTTCTATCTGCTGTCCGGTCCCTATGCCCCGGCGGCGGTGCGGGCCAACATCACCGCGTTTTTCCAGATAGGCTTTGTCTTCGTGGTTGCCAGCTATTTCTGGTTCGGCGTGCTCACGCCTGATCGCATGCTGCTCGGCGCAATGTTCGCCCCGTTCTATGTCGGCGGCATCTGGCTGGGCGGGAAGTTGTTCTACAAGGCGAGCGAGCAGACCTTCCGGCGCATTGCCTATCTGCTGCTGGCCGTGATCGGCGGCGGCACATTGTTCAGCTGAGCGCCCCAAGGCTCCAAAAGGCTCAAAACAGACGCTCAAACGCAAACAGGCAAACGCAAACGGGAGCGCCAAGGCGCTCCCGTCCGGAATTCATATGGACCGACGCTTATGCAGTCTTGGTCTTGGTCCAGGTGTTCTTCTCGGCAATACGAGCCGACTTACCGCGACGACCGCGCAGATAGTAGAGCTTCGCGCGGCGCACTTTACCGCGGCGGATCACCTCGATGCTGTCCAGGCGCGGGGAGTAGAGCGGAAACACGCGCTCGACGCCTTCACCGTAGGAGATCTTGCGGACGGTGAAAGCGGAGTTCAGGCCGTCATTCTTGCGCGCGATGCAAACGCCTTCATAGGCCTGGATACGCTCGCGGGTGCCTTCGACGACACGCACGTTGACACGCACGGTGTCACCCGGGCCGAATTCCGGAACCGGACGTTCGGAAGAGAGCTTTTCAACCTGCTCTTTTTCGATCTGTTGAACGATATTCATTCTTCTTCTCCAATTCGTGCCAGTGGCGACCGGTCCATCCAGGGACCGGTGAATACCGGCTCTTCTAATAAAACACACAGCTCGTACGTGTCCGGTTATCGGACCGCAGAGGAGCGGCATGCCGCTACCGTTCGAGCGAGATCCGGACAGCCAGGCCGTCCGTACCGCTCACTCTTCCGATCCGCGATAACGGGCCCAAAGATCGGGCCGGCGCTTCCGCGTGATCTCTTCCGACTGTTCCCGCCGCCAGGATCGTATCTTGGCGTGGTGGCCGGATAACAGGATCTCGGGGACGGACATACCATTCCATTCCCGAGGCTGCGTGTAGTGGGGATATTCAAGCAGCCCCTCTTCAAAACTTTCCTCGTCCAGCGTTTCCGCCGCACCGAGCACGCCCGGCAGCAGACGGATGCAGGCATCCAGCAGCGCCAGGGCCGGGATCTCGCCACCCGAAAGCACGAAATCCCCTAGGCTGACCTCTTCCAGGCCACGGGCGTCGATCACCCGCTGGTCAAGGCCTTCGTAACGCCCACAAAGCAGCACCACACCGGGTTCCGCCGCGAGCTCCCGCGCCATCGCCTGGTCGAACCGGGCACCGCGCGGGCTGAGATAGACCCGCCGGCCCGGCATGTCATCGACGGAGGCCAGAGCCGCGTCGACCACATCGGGCCGCATCACCATTCCGGAGCCGCCCCCAAAAGGGGTTTCGTCCACGGAGCGGTGCTTATCGCGTGCAAAATCCCTGATGTCCAGAGATTTCAGGGACCAAAGCCCGGACTTCCGGGCCTTGTCGGCAATCGAGTGGCCCAGCGGCCCCGGGAACATTTCCGGGAAAAGACTGAGCACGGTCGCCTGCCATGGCGCGCCGCCCTCAGCGCTCATCGCCAGTGCCCTCGGCGCCAGCACTCTCAGCGCTTGAGGACTCCGTCTCGTCATCCAGCAAGCCGGCCGGCGGATCGACCACCAGACGGCCGGCATCGAGATCGATCTCCAGCACCACCTCACCGTTGAACGGCACCAGTACCGTCTTGCGACTGCCGTCGACCCGGATTTCCAGAAGATCGCCGGCGCCGAAATTCTGCACCGCGACCACCTCTCCGAGAGACTCCCCCGCGACCAGATCCGCCCGAAGGCCGATCAGGTCCGCGTGGTAGAACTCGTCCTCGTCCGCTTCCGGCAGCCGGTCCCGATCGATCTGCAGCTCGGTGCCCTTCAGGGCTTCGGCCGCGTTACGATCGGTGACTCCGGCAAGGCGCACCAGCAGCATACCCTTCGCCCGGCCGGTCACCTCAAGCTCGTAGCTCTTCCCGGCAGCATCCTTCAGCGGCCCATAGGAAACGATATCGTCCGGGTCCTCGGTGAAACTCTTCACCCGGACCAGACCCCGCACCCCATGGACGCCGGCGATGACGCCGAGTGTGACCGGCTCGGCCATAAGGTCTTAGCCCTCGGACTTTTCCGCTTCCTCAGCCGGAGCTTCGGCAGCAGGAGCTTCTTCGGCCGGAGCAGCGGCAGCTTCAGCAGCAGCGGCGGCTTCGGCAGCAGCAGCTTCAGCAGCGGCAGCGGCTTCGGCAGCAGCGGTTTCAGCGGCAGCAGCAGCAGCGATTGCAGCTTCTTCCTCACGTTCCTGGCGCTTGCGGCCCGGAGCGGATTTCTTCGGCTGGTCGCGATATTCGAATTTCTCGACCAGCTCGATGCTGGCCAGCATCTTGTGGACACGGTCGGTCGGCTTGGCGCCAACGGACATCCAATGCTTGATGCGGTCTTCCTTGACCACCAGACGTGCTTCGTGACCCTTCGGCAGCATCGGGTTGTACGTGCCCAGACGCTCGATGAAGAGGCCATCGCGCGGGGACGTGCCCTCGGCGACAACGATGCGGTAGAACGGGCGCTTCTTGGCGCCGCCGCGCGACAGACGAATGCGAAGTGACATTGGGTATTCCTTTCAGTAACGCTCTTAGCTTTTCACGTGTGTTCGATTACTTTTTGCCGGGGAAACCGGGCGGCAGCATGCCTCCCGGAAGCTTCGGCATTCCCTGACCGCCGAGACCTGGCGGTATTTGACCGGGCATCTGGCCGGGCGATGGCATGCCGGGCATTCCGCCCCCGCCGCCGAGAAGTGCCCCGAGGCCCTTCATGCCGCCCTTCTTGCCCATCTGTTTCATCACCCGCGTCATGTCCTGGTGCTGCTTCAGGAGCTTGTTCACTTCCTGAACGCTGGTCCCGGAACCAGCCGCGATACGGCGGCGGCGCGAGGCATTCATCAGTTTCACGTTCTTCCGCTCCACCTTGGTCATGGAGAGGATGATCGCTTCCTGTTTCTTGATGACGCTGTCGTCCATATTGGCGCCGGCCATCTGTTTCTGCAGCTTGCCCATGCCCGGAAGCATGGACATGACGCCACCGAGGCCGCCCATCTTCTTCACCTGACGAAGCTGTGAGAGCATGTCCTCAAGATCGAAGGCGCCCTTCTGCATCTTCTTGGCGATGCGTTCGGCTTCCTCGACCTCGATGGTCTCGGCAGCCTTCTCGACCAGGCTGACCACGTCGCCCATGCCGAGAATCCGGCCGGCGACACGTTCCGGATGGAAATCCTCAAGCGCATCCGCGCGCTCACCAACACCGACCGCCTTGATCGGCACGCCGGTGACCGCCCGCATGGAGAGAGCCGCGCCACCGCGCGCATCGCCGTCCATCCGGGTGAGCACGATACCGGTCAGCCCGACCCGCTCGTTGAAGTTCCGCGCCGTGGTGACGGCATCCTGACCGGTCATGGCATCGGCGACGAGAAGGGTCTCGACCGGCTTCACCGCATCGCGGACCTGGATCACCTCGTCCATCATCGACTCATCGATGGAGAGCCGGCCGGCGGTATCCAGCATGACCACATCGAAGCCTTGCAGCTTGCCAGCGGTCATCGCCCGTTTCGCAATCGAAACAGGTGTTTCGTTCTCGGAGATCGGCAGGGTCGCCACATCGATCTGCTCACCCAGCACGCGAAGCTGTTCGCGGGCCGCCGGGCGGTAGATATCGAGCGAGGCCATCAGGACCTTCTTGCGGTCCCGTTCCTTCAGGCGCCGGGCCAGTTTGGCCGTGCTGGTGGTTTTACCGCCACCCTGCAGGCCGACCATCAGGATCGGCACCGGCGGAACGGCGTTCAGATTGATGCCGCTGGCATCGGTGCCGAGCATTTCCACGAGATTGTCGTGGACGATCTTGATGACCTGCTGGCCCGGGGAGACCGACTTGATGACTTCCTGGCCGATGGCGCGTTCACGCACCTTGTCGACGAAGTCCTTGACCACCGGCAGCGCGACATCGGCCTCGAGCAAGGCCACGCGCACTTCGCGCAGCGCTGCGGTCACATCCGCTTCCTTGAGCGCGCCGCGTCTCTTGAGGCGATCGAAAACGTCGCCGAGCCGGTTCTGCAAACTGTCGAACATGCGTTCGTAAGCTCCAATATTTCCCGAACTATCAGACAAGCGAGACGCAAAACGAAAGCGCGCCCGTGCTCGAAAACTCGAGGACGGACGGAACCCGTGAAGGTCTCAGCGCACTGATTTTTGCCGAGAGCGCCGGAACATATGGGCGTCAGCGTTCCGAGTCAAGCATTCCCGCGTTCCTCACGCCCTCAGATGAGGCTCGCCCGATCCGGACACAAGACCCGTCATTCTGTCGTTTTTTCATTAGCCTGATGCTGCCCGGACTCTTAGCGTAGCGATGCTGCCGGATCACCCTCATAGATCAAAGACACGCCACGGAGTTTGCCCCCATGAAGCTGGAAAGCCTGAAGACCTTCATCGTCGGCAATCCGCCTCCCGGCTTCGGCGGCCGCTATTTCCTGTTTCTCAAACTGCGCACCGCCTGCGGTATCGAAGGTGTTGGCGAGGTCTATGCCGCCAGTTTCGGGCCGAAAACCACCGTCGCCATGGTCGAGGATGTGTTCGGCCGCTATCTCGAAGGCCGGGACCCGCACCATATCGAGCGGTTCTGGCGCCGGGCCCACGGGTCCGGCTTCAGCCAGCGCCCGGACCCGTCGATGATGGGCGTGGTCAGCGCGCTGGAAATGGCCTGCTGGGACATTGTCGGCAAAGCTGCGAACAAACCGGTCTACGAGCTACTCGGCGGGCAGGTGAACGAGCGGCTGCGGACCTATACCTATCTCTATCCGCGCCCCGAGGACGATCCGGCCACCTTCTATAACAGCCCGGAGAAAAGCGCCGAGGCAGCGGCCGCCTGTGTCGCCGAAGGCTTTACCGCGCTGAAGTTCGATCCGGCCGGCCCCTATACCGCCTTCGGCGGGCACCAGCCGGACATGGAGATCCTGGACCGCTCGGAAGCCTTCTGCCGGCTGATCCGGGAGGCGGTCGGCGACAAGGCGGACCTGCTGTTCGGCACCCACGGCCAGTTCACTGCCTCCGGCGCCAAGCGTCTCGCCCGACGGCTGGAGCCGTATGATCCACTCTGGTTCGAAGAGCCCACCCCGCCTGACATGCCCGAAGAAATGGCGAAGGTCGCCGAAGCAACCTCGATCCCGATCGCCACCGGCGAACGGCTGACCACCAAGTGGGAATTCAAGCGCGTGCTGGAAACCGGCGCCGCCTCCATCATCCAGATGAATCTGGGCCGGGTCGGCGGCATTCTCGAAGGCAAGAAGATCGCCGGCATGGCCGAGGCCTTCTACGCCCAGATCGCCCCGCACCTCTATTGCGGCCCTGTGGTCGGCGCCGCCAATGTCCAGCTCGCCACCTGCACGCCGAACTTCCTGGTGCTGGAAAGCATCCGGAAATGGGACGGTTTCCACGCCGACATCCTGAAGACGCCGATGCGCTGGGAAGATGGCTATGTCATTCCGCCGACGGCGCCCGGCCTCGGAGTCGAGCTGAACGAAGAGGTGGCACTCGCTCATCCCTATGAAGGCAACGAGCTACATCTGCAAATGAGCCAGGAGCCGTTCGAAGTTGCAGGCAAGCCGTTCGGCGGCGGGTGAGCTACCCAGCGAGACCGTCGAACCGGTGCCGGTCCATACCAGCCTCGACACCAGCCTCGACCAGCAGAGCCCAGGTTCCCGGATCGACCGGCACCCCGTTGGCCCGGCGGTCCGCGCCGGTCTCGCGCTCCGGCTCTCCCGGCACCCGCACCTTGTCCACGCCCTCGCCCGGACGGGCGCTGGTGACGTAGCCGAGCATGGCATCGATGGAGCTGGCGAAGGGGATGTCGGCGCCAAAGCCCTTCGGGTCGATGATCACCGTCAGCATGTTGTTGCAGATCGTGTCCCTGCCCTCATGCACCGGATCGGTCACCGGGCCGCCGAGCAAAGCCGCACCAAGGATCTCGCCGAGCAGGGCAAGGCCATAGCCCTTGTGCTGGCCGAAGCTGGTCAGGGCGCCTCTGGGCTCCTCGAACATCACTGCCGCATTGCGGGTCGGCAGGCCGTGATGGTCGATCAGCGCACCCTCGATCATCTCCTTGCCGGCATTGTAGGCGACGCGCGCCTTGCCGAAGGCGACGCGGCTGGTTGCCATGTCCAGCACGAACATCGGGTTCTTGTCCGTCGCCGGGACGGCCGTGCAATAGGGGTTGGTAGAATAGCGCGCTTCCGCCCCACCATGCGGCGCGACGATGGGCTTGTGACCGATCACGTTGACGAAATGGATGGAGATGAAGCCTTCCTGCGCACAGATCTCGCCCCAGGCGCCGATGCGGCCCAGATGGTGCGTGTTGCGCAGCCCCACGATGGCGGCACCGGCTGTCCGCGCCCGGTCAAGGCCGAGCTTCATAGCCTCCCCGCCGGTCACCTGGCCATAAGCCATGTTGCCGTCCAGCAGCAGATAAACCCCATTATCCGACACCAGACTGACATGGCCGTTGACGGTCAGCGTGCCCGTTTTGGCGTGGCGCATATATTGCGCGACCAGCCCGACGCCGTGACTGTCATGACCGAGCAGGTTCGCTTCGACCAGATTATGCGCCACCTGCCGCGCTTCTTCCGGATTGCTGCCGGCCCGCCCGATCATCTCCGTGACCAGGTTTTCCAATGCCTCATGCGCGACGGTAATCATGTTTCGCTCCCCAGCGTAAATTCAGCGCTCACGGTAACGAGGGCGACGACATATTGGAACTGCCGGAAACAGAGGATATATATGCCCGCATGAGACAGATCGAATTCCTCAAGATGCATGGCCTCGGCAACGATTTCGTCGTACTCGACGGCCGCCTTCCCGGCCCCGCCCTCGCGGTCGCGGACTATCGCGCCGTCGGCGACCGGCGGCGCGGCGTTGGCTATGACCAGTTCCTGACCATCGAGGTACCGAAGAACGGCGGCGACGCCTTTATGCGCATCCATAACCCGGATGGCAGCGAGGCTGGCGCCTGCGGCAACGGCACGCGCTGCGTCGCGGGCCTGGTGATGGACGAACTCGACAAGAACCGGATCGATCTCGAAACGGTTGCCGGCACGCTGGTCTGCGAGCGGGTCGAGGGCGGCCGTGTCCGGGTGGATATGGGACCGGCGCGGCTCGATGCCGCCGCCATTCCGTTGTCGGTCGAGACCGACACACTTTCCGTCGAGATCCCGGATGCACCCTATTCCGGCGCCTGCTGCGTCAATATGGGCAACCCGCATGCCGTTTTCTTCGTCGATGACGTGGATGCGATCCCGCTCACTGAAGTCGGTCCGAAGCTGGAACTGCATCCGATCTTCCCGGACCGGGCGAATATCGAGTTTGCCGAGATCCGCGGCCCCGAACTGATCCGCATGCGGGTCTGGGAACGCGGTGCGGGCATCACAGAGGCCTGCGGGTCGGGCGCCTGCGCGGTGCTGGTGGCTGCCGCGCGCAAGGGCCTGACCGGACGCAAGGCGGATGTGGAACTGGACGGCGGCACCCTCACCATTGAGTGGCGCGAGGATGGCCATGTGCTGATGACCGGGCCGGTCGCCACCAGCTTCCGCGGCACGCTCGACCTCGATCAGTTGGCCTGAGGCCCGCACCATGCCGTGCGCGCATGGCTCCCCGCAGCCCGCCACACTTGCATTTCGCGCCGATTCCGGCCATTTCTCCGCCCATGACCATGACTGACGACAATTCGGATGGGCGCGAAAAGGCCCGGCCGGTCGAGACTTTCGGCTGCCGGCTGAACGCGTATGAGTCCGAGGTGATCCGCGACCATCTCGTCCGTGCCGGGCGAGAGGATGTTGTCGTGATCAATACCTGTGCCGTCACCAGGGAAGCCGAGCGCCAGGCCCGGCAGGCGATCCGCAAGGCCCGCCGCGCCAATCCGGACGCCGAGATCGTGGTCACCGGTTGCGCCGCGCAGATCAACCCGGATGCCTATGCCGCGATGGACGAGGTCAGCCGGGTGGTCGGCAATGAGGAAAAGCTGAAGGCGGACACCTGGGCCACATCCGGAAGTATTCCCGGCGAGGCGAAAATCCTCGTCAACGACATCATGAGCGTGAAGGAAACCGCGCCCCATCTGGTGGCCGGTCTCGAAGGACGTGCCCGGGCCTTCGTACAGGTCCAGCAGGGCTGCGACCACCGCTGCACCTTCTGCATCATCCCCTTCGGACGCGGCAACAGCCGCTCGGTGCCGATGGGTGAGGTTGTCCGTCAGGTGCGTGAGCTGGTCACGAACGGCTATCGCGAAATCGTGCTGACCGGCGTCGACATCACCTCATACGGCGGCGATCTGCCGGGCAAGCCGGAACTCGGCCAGATGGTCCGCCGGCTGCTGGCCCAGGTGCCGGAACTGCCGCGCCTGCGTCTCTCCTCCATCGACGCGGTGGAGATCGACGACGATCTGCTGCGGCTGGTCCGGGACGAGCCGCGCCTGATGCCGCATCTCCATGTCAGCCTGCAAGCAGGCGACGACATGATCCTGAAGCGGATGAAGCGCCGGCATAACCGTTCCGATATCATTACATTCTGCCGCGAAATGCGTGCGGCCCGTCCGGACGTCGCCTTCGGCGCGGACATCATCGCCGGCTTCCCGACCGAGACGGAGGAGATGTTCGCCAACAGTCTCGCCCTGGTCGAGGAATGCGGCCTCTCCTACATCCACGTCTTTCCCTATTCCGCCCGGCCCGGCACCCCTGCCGCCCGCATGCCGCAGGTTCCCGGTCCCGTCCGCAAGGAACGCGCGGCCCGGCTGCGCGCCGCCGGTGAACGCTCCCTTGCCACCTTCCTCGAGGGGCTTGTCGGCAGCACACAGTCGGTGCTGGTCGAAAAACCCGGTCTTGCCCGGGCGGAGAATTTCGCACCGGTGCGGATCGAAGGCGGAATAGCTGGCGAGCTGCTGTCTGTCCGCATCACCGGGACGGACGGCACCCATCTTCTTGGACAGATCGAACGGAAATCCGCCGCATGAGTGACGAGTTGGGTGAGGGCGGAGAGCGCCGGGGCTGGTTCCGGCGCCTGAAGGACGGGCTTGCCAAGTCCTCTTCAAAACTGGTTGGCGGCATTTCCGGTGTCTTCACGACCAAACGGCTGGACGAAGCCAGCCTGGAAGAGCTGGAAGACGTCCTGATCACTGCCGATCTGGGTATCGAGACATCCGCCCGGCTGATCGCCAGCCTCTCGAAGGCGAAGTTCGGCAAGGACGTCACCGACGAAGAGGTCCGGACGTCATTTGCCGAGGATATCGCCGAAATCCTCCGCCCGGCGGCAAGGCCGCTGGATGTCGCCACCGGCCGGAAGCCGCATATCGTCCTCATGGTCGGTGTGAACGGCAGCGGCAAGACCACGACCATCGGCAAGCTGGCCAAGCAATTCAAGGATCGCGGCCTCTCGGTGATGATGGCCGCTGGCGACACCTTCCGCGCCGCCGCCATCGAGCAGCTTCAGGTCTGGGGCGAGCGCACCGGCACGCCGGTGATTGCCAAAGCGCAAGGGTCGGACGCCGCCGCCCTCGCCTTCGACGCCATCAACGAGGCAAAAGCCGCCGGTGCGGACGTGCTGCTGATCGACACCGCCGGCCGCCTGCAGAACCGGGCCGAGCTGATGGAAGAGCTGGCCAAGGTGATCCGGGTGATCCGCAAGCAGGACGAGACGGCACCGCACGATTGCGTGCTGGTGCTCGACGGCACGGTCGGCCAGAACGCGCACAATCAGGTCAAGGCTTTCAAGGAAATGGTCGCGGTCAGCGGCCTCGTCATCACCAAGCTCGACGGCAGCACGCGGGGCGGCGTGGTGGTGGCATTGGCGGATCAGTTCGAGCTGCCCGTCCATGCGGTCGGCGTCGGTGAAAGTGCGGAAGATCTGCAACCGTTCGACGCAGATCGTTTCGCCCGCGATCTGATGGGGCTGGAATAGGTTTCTCCTACACCGTTATCCCTCCCTACATCGTCATCCCGTCGAAAGACGGGACCCAGGGGAGACGGGCGTCATTTTACGATCTCTGGGTCCCCGATCAGGGTCGGGGAAGACGATGAAAAAACGAGAAAACCAGAGCAGCAGCTCTCTTCAAACACCCATCGGCATTTCGGAGCGTGGGGCGAATTCGCCCTGGCCCAGCGTTTCCCGGTAATGGGCGAAGGCCCAATGCACTGTGGGGAAAGCGATCTCGTCCCACGGGATCTCATCCCAGGTGAAGAGGCCGACATCCTCCGATTCAATGCCTGGGGAGACGTCTGGTGACAGCAGCCGGGCACGGTAGATCATCTGCACCTGGCTGATCCGGGGAATGTTGTAGACGCCGAGCAGCGGGCCAATCTCGATCCGAGCATTGGCCTCTTCCCAGGCTTCCCGGGCGGCCCCGTCCTGGGTCGACTCGCCCTCTTCCATGAAACCGGCAGGCAGGGTCCAGTAGCCGATGCGAGGCTCGATCGCCCGCTTGCACAGGAGGAACTTGTCCTCCCAGGTGACCACCGCTCCGACGACGATTTTCGGATTGATATAGTTGATGAAGCCGCAATCGGTGCAGACCAGCCGCTCCCGCTCATCCCCTTCCGGTATGAGTTTCGTTACCGGACCTTTCAGGTTTGACCGGGAGTCGGCCATATCGCTCACCACTGGTTTTCTGTCTTCACACGCACCCCGAAACCGTAGCAGAGCGGACAAAAGAAAGCGCGACCCTTTGCAAGGCCGCGCATAAACTCTGGGGGCTGTGGCGATGTCAGACGAAGATGTCTATCTCATCACCGCGTTGGCGTTGACTCTCCCTGCGGGCTGAATTCCGGAGCGCGGTTGCTCGCTCGTTATCGCCCTGTATATCGCTGCTTTCGTCGGAACTGGCGATCGCCGCCTTCGTAAGCGGCCGGTTATTCCGGTCGCGCTCCTGTTCCACCGGTCGGGGGGCAACCAGTGTCGGGAGTGTCGCGTTCAGCGGAACTGATACCGGGACTGCGGGGATCATTTACCTTCTCCAACACCGTTAAATATGCGTGAAGAATGATAAAGAGTCAAATCGACCCGAGGAAAACCGCCGATTCGTGGGATTTGGGAACGTTAGCGGCCCGCCATCAGAGCGGCCACGCCGGGAAGGGTTTTGCCTTCCATCCACTCAAGAAACGCGCCGCCCGCCGTCGACACATAGCTGAAGCGTTCCGCCACCCCGGCATGCACGAGCGCGGCCACAGTATCGCCGCCACCGGCCACGCTGAGCAGAGCGCCCTGATCGGTCAGCTCGGCCGCCGTCCGCGCGAGGGACACGGTCCCGGCATCGAACGGCGTGATCTCGAAAGCGCCAAGCGGGCCATTCCAGACCAGCGTCTCACTCTCCCTGAGAACATCCGCGAACCGGGCAACACTTTCCGGGCCGGCATCAAGGATCATCTTGTCCGCCGGCACATCGGAAGCAGGAACAACTTCTGAAGGCGCGCCCGCCGCGAACTCACCCGCGACCACGCAGTCGGTCTGCAGGCAGATGGTGCAACCTTCCTGTTCCGCCTTTGCAATGATATCGCGCGCTGTGTCCGCCAGATCGCGTTCGGCGAGAGATTTGCCGACCTCATGGCCCTGGGCGAAGAGGAAGGTGTTCGCCATACCGCCGCCGATGATCAGGTAGTCGACCTTCGGCAGCAGATTGCCAAGCAGTTCGAGCTTGGTGGAAACCTTGGCGCCGCCGACAACCGCAACGACTGGGCGTTTCGGCGCTTCCAGCGCCTGACCGAGCGCTTCCAGCTCGGCCTGCATCAACAGGCCCGCATAAGCCGGCAGGTGACGGGCGAGGCCTTCGGTCGAGGCATGGGCGCGATGTGCCGTGGCAAAGGCGTCGTTCACATAAACGTCGCCCAGCTTTGCCAATGCTGCGGTGAAATCTTCCGCGTTCTTTTCCTCACCGGCATGGAAGCGGAGGTTTTCCAGCAGCAGCACGTCGCCATTGTTCATGGCCCCGACAGCCGTCGCCGCCGTCTCTCCAATACAGTCTTCCGCAAAGGTGACCGGATCGCCGCCAAGAGCCGAAGACAGCGGCGCGACGATCGGCGCCAGCGACATTTCCGGAACCCGGGCTCCCTTGGGGCGGCCGAAATGAGACAGAACCACGACTTTCGCGCCCTTGCTCCGAAGCGCCCGGATCGTCGGCACGGCCCGCTCGATCCTTGTCGCATCCGTCACCGCGCCATCTTTCATCGGCACGTTCAGGTCAACCCGGAGCAAAACAGTCCGGCCGCGAGCGTCAATATCTTCAAGAGTGCGATAAGCTGGCATCATCAGGTCTCCGCGCCGATTTCCGCCGCTTTCAATCACAGTCGGATCGCAGTTTCAAGTGTGGTCACGCGCGGGACGGCTACTTATAGGGATCGGCCGCGTCGCGCAGGCCGTCACCGAAGAAGTTGAAAGCCAGAACAACGAGGATCACCGGCACCACCGGCGTCATGATCCAGGGGTAGAGTTCCACCGCGTTTATGTTCTGCGCTTCCGTCAGCAGCACCCCCCAGGAGGTGATCGGCGGGCGCAGTCCGAGCCCAAGGAAACTCAACGCCGTCTCGCCCAGGATCATCGACGGGATCGACAGCGTCGCCGAGGCGATCAGGTGGCTCATGAAGCTTGGCAGCAAGTGCCGCCCGATGATCCGTTTCGGCTTCGCGCCCATAAGCTGGGCGGCGACCGCGAAATCCTCCTCGCGCAGGGCCAGCAGCTTGGAGCGGACTGCGCGAGCGAGGCCGGTCCAGTCCAGCAGGCCGAGAATGATGGTGATCCCGAAATAGATCAGGATCGGGCTCCAGGTCACCGGCAGGGCGGCGGAGAGCGCCATCCAGAGTGGCAGTTCCGGGAAAGACCGGATCACCTCGATCACCCGTTGGGTCAGGCTGTCGATCCAGCCGCCGTAATAGCCGGCCATACCGCCTATCACGATGCCCAGCACGAAGCTGACCGCAATGCCGATCAGGCCGACGGTGAGCGAGATCCGGGTGCCGTAGATGATACGCGAGAACATGTCGCGGCCGAGCCGGTCGGTGCCGAGCAGGAAGAAAGTCCCGCCCTCGGCCGGACAGACCAGGTGGAAATCCATCTCCACCATACCCCAGAACCGGTATGGATCGCCGCTGCAGAGGAAACGCAGCTCCTGCACCTTCTCCGGGTTGTCTGTGTATTCGCGCTTCAGGTTGCGCATGTTCAGCGTGTAGTCGAGCCCGTAAACGAACGGCCCGACGAACGATCCTTCATGGAACAGATGCACCGGCTGTGGCGGGGCATAGATATGGTCCGTGTGACGGGTGGCCAGGCCATAAGGCGCCATCATCTCGCTGATGATGGTCGAGAGATACAGCAGGATCAGGAACAGCCCCGAGATGACCGCGACCCGGTGGCGCTTCAGCTTCCACCACATCATCTGCCACTGGGACGCCATGTAGTAGCGTTCCTGCTCCGGCGTCAGCACCGTGTCCGAATTCGGATCGAACGGTTCCCGGTTGACGTAATGGTCGGTACGCGGCCCGTCGGCGGAGGAAATGCTCATCGGTTCGTCCCTCCGCCGAGCCTGATGCGCGGGTCAAGCACCGCCAGGAGCAGATCGGAGATAAACATGCCGATCACGGTCAGCAACGCCAGGAACATCAGGAAAGAGCCGGCAAGATACATGTCCTGACTTTGCAGTGCCCCGATCAGCATCGGGCCGGTGGTCGGCAGGGACAGCACCATGGCAACCACGGCAGAGCCCGAAATCACCTGCGGCAGCATATTGCCGATATCGGCGATGAAGGGGTTCAGCGACATCCGCAGCGGGTATTTCATCAGCGCCTTGAAGGGATGCAGGCCCTTGGCCCGCGCCGTGACGACATATTGCTTCTGCAACTCATCCAGCAGGTTGGCGCGCAGCCGACGGATCATCGCGGCGGTTCCGGACGTGCCGATGACGACGACGGGCACCCAGAGATGCTCCAGCACCGACATTACCTTCTCGCCGCTCCAGGGCTGGTCGAGGTATTTCGGATCCATCATCCCGCCGATGGATGTTCCGAACCAGATATTGGCGAGGTAGAGCAGGATCAAGGCCAGCAGGAAGTTCGGCGTGGCAAGGCCGATGAAACCGAGGAAGGTCAGACCGTAATCGCCAAGGCTGTACTGATTGGTCGCCGAATAGATACCGATCGGAAAAGCCACCACCCAGATGAAGATAATGGTCGCGAAGTTCAGCACGAAGGTCAGGAACACCCGGTCGCCGACCACGTCCGCGACGGGCAGCTGATATTCGAAGGAATAACCGTAATCGCCCTGCAGCAAGCCCGTCGCCCAGTGGAAATATTGCACGTACATCGGCCGGTCGAGGCCGTATTGCGCGCGCAGAGCGTCGATCTTGGACTGGTCGACATTCTCGCCCTGGCTCTGCATCTCGTTGATCATCGTGGTGAGATAATCGCCGGGCGGCAGCTGGATGATGATGAAGGTAATGATGCTGATGGCGATCAACGTCGGCACCATGATCAGAATGCGGCGGGCTAGGTAAGTCAGCACTGGCTCTCTCCCCTAATCCGCGCTTGCGTTCGTGGCCGACGTCTCGTCGAACCAGAAGGTATCCGGCAGATAGACCCCGAAATGGGCCCCCGGATCCCAGTTATAGACGGCTTCCTTCGGCACGTTCTGGAGCGCGTTCGAAACCACGACCGGCTGCAGCACGCCGGAAACCAGCCCGATGGTGAAAACCTGATCGGCATTGATCTGCAGGATCTCTTCCCAGGCGCCCTTCTTCACGGACCGCGTCGAGGCATCGCGCCAAATGACGTAAAGCTCTTCCAGCCGCTTTGCCGGGCCCATGTCCGTCGCTTCGCCAGACATGCCGCCGGTTTCGATGAACTGGCCCCATTTTGGCCATTGCAGCTGCTGTTGCGAATACGGAACGAAGTCCTGCGGGCTGTTCAAAGCCGTCGCCAGGCCGTTCTCAGCACCGGCCCAGACGGACATCAATGTCTCTCCGGAGAAAATCCGGTTACGGAAGACGTTTCTCTGGGAAGGCCGGGTAAAAATCTTGATGCCAGCCTCCAGCCAGGAATCGTGGATCAGGGACAGAACGTCGGTCTGCTCCGTGCTCTCGCCCGCCGTCTCGACAATCAGCTCCATCGGCCGGCCATCCGGCAGCAGGCGCAAACCGTCCTCGCCACGCTTGAGACCGATCTCGTCGAGCAGAGCATTCGCCTGCTTCAGGTCAAACGTCGCCCAGCGGGTCTGGTAATCCTTCTGGTAAAGCGGCGATGCTGGCAGAACCGTATTATTCCCCTCGTATGCCAGGCCGTAATAGATCACCTGGTTGATCTCGTACCGGTTGACGGCAAGCGACAGGGCGCGGCGAAACCGAACATCCCGAAACAGCTCTCGCCAGACCGGGTCGATGGCATTGAGATTGGGAAACAGTGCCATATGCGCACCCTTGGCCGTGCGCCAGAGCCGCGTGCGGAACGGGAACCGGTCTTCCGCTTCTTTCAGGAAAGTATAATCGTCGAAGGAAAGATAACGGGCCTGCAGGTCCGTATCGCCCGCGCCCGCCTTCGCCGGAATCAGTCCCGGGCTGGCAATGTCGAAGATCACTTCGTCGATATAGGGCAGCTGGCGGCCTTTCGGGTCGACCCGGTGGAAGTAGGGATTGCGCTCGAACCGGAACCGCGTCGAGTTCGCGTTTCCAGTCACTTTCCAGGGCTGCAGCACCGGCAGGTCCGGATTATCCATCCTGTAGAGGTTGTCCATCTTGTTGTGCATGGCCGCCCAGTTCCGCTGCTTGGCGTCCTCCACCCGCTTGGCCATTTCGTCCGGTTTTGCATAGGCAGCATGCATCGGCTTCAGATAATGGGCCGGACGGTAGATATAGAGCGGGCTCGCCTTGGCCAGCGCCGGCAGGAAGTCCGGGTTCGGCTTCGACCAGGAATAGCGCACCGTGCGCTCGTCGATCATCTGAAACAGCGGCGCCTCACCATCCACCATCATGACGCTTGGCGGGCCGGCCGGCGACAAGTCCGGGTTGTTCGCCACGTCTTCCCAGAAATACCGGAAATCCTCTGCCGTGAACGGGTGGCCATCGGACCAGCGGTGATTCCTGCGCAGGATGAAGGTGAAGACCCGTTCGTCCTCGACGATGAAGTCCTCGAGAATATCCGCGAAGAACTCGTAATCACCGGGCTGGTAGCTGACGAGACGGGCATAGCCGTAGACCGTCATCTGCCGCGTGTCCTTGCTCCGCGACATCAGCATGCGGAGCGTGCCGCCATACTGACCGAGCTCCGCGCCACGGGCCTCGAAATCCAATGTCAGCGGCGGTTGCGGCAGCCGGTCGGCCATCGGTGGCAGCTCGCCAGCGGCCACACGTTCTTCAAGAGACGGTACCTCGGCGGCGATACCCGGCACCGTTGTCATCAGCAAAGCGATTAAGAAGACCGGAAGTGCAAACCAGTGTTTCACGATGCCAGCCTCAGGGTCAGGGCAGATTCGTCGGCCCGCACGAAATGCCCGTCGCCGAGATCGATCAGACGCGGATGGGTCTCCTCGCTGACCGTAAACGGCGCCGGCCATTCGGACGGGATCGAGCAGCGGCTATCCATTACGGATTCGAAATCAAGCGGGTTGTCGAGGCTCGGATCCGGAACCGCCCGGAGCAGCGCCTTGGTATAGGGGTGCACCGGATTGCGGAACAGCTCCTCGCGCGGCGCCAACTCAACAAGGCGTCCGGCACACATCACCGCGATCCGGTCCGCGATATAGTCCACCACCGCCAGATTATGGGAGATGAACAGATAGGTGAGGTTCAGTTGCTCCTGCAGGTCTTTCAGCAAATTCAGGACCTGCGCCTGGATCGAGACATCCAGCGCGGAGACCGGCTCGTCGCAGATCAGCATGCGCGGTTTCAGGGCAAGTGACCGGGCGATGCCGATACGCTGACGCTGACCGCCGGAGAAGCTGTGCGGATACCGGTTCAGGTGCCGGGCATCGAGACCTACCAGCTTCATCAGCTCCGACACCATCTCGCGCCGGTAGGCATCGTCCCCGATACCGTGAATAACCAGCGGCTCGCTGACAATATCGAACACCGTCATCCGCGGGTTGAGGGAGCTGAACGGATCCTGGAAGACGAACTGCAGCTTCTGGCGGAAATCGGTCAAACGATCGCCATCAAGCCCCAGCACATCGATTTCGCCATCCTGATCCGCGTAGGTGACAGCACCCTGATCGGGCGTGAGAGCCCGCATGATGGTCTTGCTGAGGGTTGTCTTGCCGCACCCGGATTCCCCGACGAGGCCTAGACATTCTCCCGGCAACACCTCGAAGCTGACGTCATCCAGCGCGTAGACTTTCGATTCATCGCTGGAAAGCCACGCCCCCTGGCGGATGGTGAAACATTTCGAGAGGTTTTCGACCTTCAGAATGGGCTTCTTGCTGTCGACCGGAGCCTTGTCGGACTCGGTCGGCGCCAGCAAATGACCGGTTTCGCTCTTGATCTCCCGAATCGGCACAAGCCGCTCGCCCGGCTCCATGTTGAAGCGCGGCACCGCTGCCATCAGAGCCTTCAGATAGGGATGCTGCGGATCGCGGAACAATTGCTCGCGGGTACCGCTCTCCATCACCCGGCCGCGATACATCACCACAACGTCGTCGGCCATGTTTGCGACCACGCCAAGATCGTGCGTGATCATCAGCACGGCCATGCCGAGTTCGGCCTGCAGGTCCTTCATGAGTTTCAGGATTTGCGCCTGGATGGTGACGTCGAGCGCGGTTGTCGGCTCGTCCGCGATCAGCAGGGACGGACGGCAGATCAGCGCCATCGAGATCATCGCCCGCTGCCGCAAGCCCCCGGACAGCTCGAACGGATAGGTGCGCAGCGCCCGGGCCGGATCCGGAAAGCCGACCATCCGGAGCATATCCTCGGTCAGCTCCTGCGCCTCGCGCCCGGAGACGTTTCGGTGCAGCTCCAGTGCCTCGCGGATCTGGTTGCCCACCGTGTGTAGCGGCGAGAGCGAGGTCATCGGTTCCTGGAAAATCAGCGATATCTGACCGCCGCGGATCTGCCGCATCGCCTTGCCGTCGCGATGGAGCCGCGCAATGTCGGTGATGGTGCCTTTTTTCCGGTCATCGGCGAACAGGATCGAGCCATTGCGGATCTGGGCGGTCGGCGGCAACAGGCCCATGATTGCCTGGCTGACAACGCTCTTACCGGAGCCTGATTCCCCGACCAGGGCCACGGTCGTACCCGCCCGCACCTGAAAAGAGACCTTGTTTACGGCGAGCAGTTCTCCGCCCGGCAAGTCGAACCCGACCTGCAAATCCCTGACCCGCAGCAGCGGTGTCAGTTGGTCGTTCATGCCTTTAATCCCCCTGATCCGCCGGCATCCTAATGATCCCTTGCGGCCAGCCCCGTGTTTATCCCTGCAGCCACCAGATTATCGGTTGTCGCCTGGGTAAGGCCAAGATTGTTTTTTCTGGCAGCGGAAGCGGCATGCTCCAGCACGGCCTCAAAACCGTCAAGTGTCGATTCGATGGCGATTTTCGCACCGTTCCGATCTTTCAGGACAAGATGCATCCAGCCTTTGTCCTTCTCTTTCTGGGTCGAATAGTAACGCAGGTCCATCACGCCCAGTTCGGACCACCTGATGTCCTTGCCTAGAGGGCCGAGCGCCCGGATTCCGTCGTCATCGACTTCGAATTTGGTTTGTCCCCGGAGCCAGGTTTTGACGACGAAACCGGCAAAGAGCAGCGCGAACAGCACGAAAACGATCTGGAAAGCCCCGATCATCGGTGCAAAAGCGACCGGGAAGGCGGTTATCGCAAACCCGAGGCCACCACGTACATAATCCCCCGTAATCGCACCTTGCTGGTATCCGTGCAGGCTCATTCCAGATCCTCTATAGGCAAAAACAGTCACGTGGCGCGATCAGGTCAACGGCCGCATGGGACTTCAATTCCAGCGCCAGAGTCTCAAGCGCGCGCCAATCTTCATCCACCATTACCAGATGATGCGTCAAAAGTCCGCTTGGCTCCTTCGCATCCGCCCGGCCGATCCGGCGCGCTTCAAGATGATTGGCCAAAGCAGCCGCCACGGCACCTGTCCCAACAAATTTCCGCGTACCGCGCCAGTCGATGACATCGATATGGGTGTTAACGCGGCGCAGGCCGGGCGCGGCTTCCGACGCATGGCGCGGACCGAAAGTCGAAAGCCCCGTGAAGCCGCTATCGGTGAGGCAGTCCACCAGATCCGGCGCAATTCGGTTCCATGGCGGAACGAAACAAGGGAGCAACCGGTCTGGAAATGCTTGCCGAAGCCGGGTGAGGCCCTCCCCGGCATCCCGGCAGCTGCCCGAGAGCGGCCGTGACGCCGGGAATTCGCATTTCTTTTCACCCGCCGCCGCGTGATTGCGATGGGCGAAACCATGGACCAGAAGCTCCGCGCCCACTCCTGTCAGGCGGGCCGCCAGAGCGTCTGTATCAGCGCCCTCGGGGATAACAGCAAGACCTGGCGCCCATCCGGTTGCATCAGCCATTGCAAGCAACGGCTCCAGGGCCGGGGTCGGGCGCTGCAGATCGTCGTCCCGCCACCAGATCGTGGCGGTCAGTCGGTCAGAGGCCCAGCGATCCAGCTCGCGCAGAAGCGCCCCTGCTCCAGTCATGCCGGCTCCAGCAATTCACTCAGGATGCGCGCCGTGCCTGCTGCGCCGTCAAGATCAATACCCGAAATGCCCGTATCCCGGCCCGCCACCGCCTGCTGCATCGCGAGCGTAAGTGCATCGTGGCTCAATGCATTTTCCTGCACGACGGCAAGGCGGCCACGCTGGGCCAACAAATCCGCCCGCACCCGTTGCTCGGTCTCGACGCCTCCCTCATAGGGGATCACCACGGACGCCGTTCCTGCTGTCAGCACTTCGGCAAGCGTGTTGTAGCCCGCCTGAGAGATAGAAAGAAACGCCCTCGAAATGATTGCTGCCAGATCGGGCCGGCTGCGCTCGACGATCACACCGGGGCCTGCATGGCTTTCGATCTCGCGCGCTGCATCGTCCGGCATGTGCGGGCCGGTGACAAAGCGCCATGTCCGGTCGGCATAGGGCAGCTCGGGTCGGAGCCGCGCCACCGCGCGCATGATATCACCGCCGACGGCGCCGCCGCCGGCCGAAACCACCACCTCGCCCGTGCCATCCCCGGTACCATCGCCCGCCATGTCGATCGGGTTAAGCACATAGCCGGTATAGCGGACCGGCGGCGTAAGCTCGTCATACATGGGAAAGGTATCGGCGAGGCTGATGACCGCTTCGTCGCCGTGTATCAGGACCATGTCGTAGTAACGATCCACCGTCTCGACGATCTCCCGGTTGCGGTCCGGGCGTGGCTTGGTCACCAGAATATCGCGCATGGAGGAGACGATTTTCGGCTGCCACGGCGCCGCCTTTGCCCGATCCAGCAACGGCAACAGCTCGAAACGCATCTGCCGGCGTCCGAATGGAAAAAGCTCCGTGAAGAGAATATCGGGGCGGATCTCCTCGAACAGGTCGAGCAACGTGTCGCGCCGTACGGCGCGCCAGGCATCGTCAATTTCCTGCCCGCTTTCGTCCGCCAAAACCTTGAAAAGACTGTCCACGGCACGTACGGGCGGCAGCTGGTGCAAAATCGCACCGCCAATATCCAGATGCGGAACCGGCATGCCGCCGGAGACGAAATGCACCTCGAACCCATCGGCGACCGCCGCCTGCGCAACCGCCGCCGCACGGCGCAGATGGCCGATCCCCAGCAGGTTCTGGACGTAGAGAAAGAGCGTCTTGGGCCGGATATCCGTCATGAAAGCAGGCTCACATTCATTGCGTCGGGATGGATATTCCCGTCCGGGTCGAGACGGACCATATGCATGGCAGCCCAGTCAAGCCGGACTGGGGGTTTTCCCATCATGTCCCAGCCCCAGGCGAGCGCCAGCGCGGCCCGGATCACACCCTTGTGGGTGACGGCAACGCAACATTCCGGCGCTGGCTGCCGGGCGCGCAGCTTTTCAAACAAAATCCCGAGCCGGGCCTGAACATCGCGCGGAGACTCCCCGCCCGGCGGCCGAAAACCCAGACCGCGATCCTCGTTGGCCTTCATTTCGGCACCGAATTGAGCTCTGAGATCAACAAGCCGCTGACCTTCCCAGTCACCCCAGTCCATTTCGATCAACAGCGGCTCTACTTCGAGGGCCACGCATCTCGCCAATGATGCGGTCTCCCGGGCGCGGCCAAGCGGCGAGACCAGGGCTGGCGCCGACCGAAACGCATCCGGAAGCCGGTAGCGGGCCGCCTGTGCCCGGCCGGTTTCCGAAAGCGGAATATCAGTTCGGCCTTGCACCCGGCGCTCGGCATTCCAGTCGGTCGGCCCGTGCCGCAGGAAGCCGATCAACATGGCAGGGCCTGCAGCGCCACGGTCAATTGCCCTGCGATGCTTTCGAGGCTATGGCAGCGGTTTGCCTGCTCCCGACCCGCCGCGCCGAGCGTGCGCGCCAGATCCATATCGAGAAGCAGCTGGTCAAGGTTCTCGGCAAAGGCTACGGCATCTCCTTCCGGACAAAGCAGACCTGTTTCCCCATCGCTCACGATGTCCGGCACCCCGCCGACATCGCCAGCGACCACCGGGAGGCCGCTCGCCTGCGCCTCCAGTAATGCCATGCCATAAGCCTCGTTGATGGAGGGCCAGGTGAGGATATCCACCGCTTGATAGAGAAACCGCAACCGCGCGACATCCACCGTCCCAAGCAGATGGACACGCGCCCGATGCGGAGAAAAGCAGGCCTCAACCTCCGGCCGGCCGGCACCATCGCCAGCAATCACCAGCGCCCAACGCCTTTCAGCTGGAACGCGCGACAAAGCATCAGCCAGAATTCGGTAGGAATCGATTTTCACACCCGGCCGCATCATGCCGACAGCAAGCAGTAGCGGCTCCCCGGCGGCAATCCCCAGCTCTGCCCGCAAGGCCGGGCCGGCAGACGAATCAACCTGATAGGGCAACCCGTCGAGGAACGGTTTGATCTCGAGATACGTCCCACCGGGCCCCAGGCATGGCGCCACGCATGGCTTGTCCCGGCTGTTGAAGCCAATGACAAGAGCCGCCTGGCCGAGCGCATCCAGGATCCGATGATGGGAGTCCGCCCAGGGGCCTCCCGCCCTTTTCGGCGCATTCGAGGCTTCGGCCACTACATAGGGAATGCCAAGCCGCCGGGCGACCGCGGGGCCGATCAGATCCGGCGCCTTGTAATAGAGATGGTACGAGAACCAGAGGTCTGGTGTCGGAATTCTTCCGGATTCGCAACGTTCAACGAACCTGTCCGCAAAGCGCGCCCCCAGACGCACCAGATGAGCCTGGCGTTCCGGATCCCCCTCACCGTCCCGGCTGCGTAGCCGGGAAGCAAGGAACACGTCATGACCACCCGCCCTTAGAGCCGCCATCAGCAGGCGCGCCATGCGCCGATCGCCGGAAGGGGTTGGCGCGTCAGGCGATTTCAGGGGCGCGTAGAAGGCAATCCTCACGCCGCTTCATCCGCTCCGGCAGCAGCACCCGTCTCCGCCGAATTAAGCCCGAGTAACGCCGCAAGCGTCCCGATTGCCGCCTGATGACCGAACCGGGTACGCACTTTGGCTTCGCCGGCGACACCATATTGCATCCTGAGAGCCGGGTTCTGGATCAGACTTTCGATAGCCGCAGTCAGCGCGGTGATATCGTCAGGTGGGACGAGAGCACCGGTCACCCCATTTTCAATGAGCTCCGGGATGGCGGATACATCGGTCGCTAGGCAGCAGAGCGCCTGGCTCTGCGCTTCCATCAATACATTTGGCAGCCCGTCCCGGTCGCCATCCTCGGCGATCCGGCTCGGCAGAATGAAAAGATCGGAGTCCCGATAGGCTTCAAGAACTGCACTCTGCGCCGCCGCGCCCCGCCAGGTAGCACGGTCCTTGAGCCCAAGCTCTTCAGCCTGGCTCTTCAGCGCCTTCAGCTCCTTGCCGCCACCGATATGCGTCCAGTGCCAGGATAATTCCTTCGGAAGCCGGGAAAGGGCATCCAACAGCTGGTCGAACCCCTTCTTCGGAACAGCACGGCCAACCGACAGCAGGCGCACAGGCTCACTGCCGCCATCGCGCTCCATCATGCTCTCTCCTCCAGGCGAGAAACTGGAGAGATCGAGACCGTGATAGACCAGCCTGGTCTTGCCCGGCACCAGGGAGTCCAGATGCTCAAAGCCATAGCGCGTGCAGGTCACGGCCCAGGCCGCATCGGCCAGTTTTTCGCGCTTCTCCCAGTCCGGCGAGAGCCAGATATCCTTGGCGTGCGCCGAGGCAGACCAGCTCCGTCCGCTCATCAGCGCCGCATAGCGGGCAACCGAGGACGGTGTGTGCAGGAAATGCGCATAGATGTGGCGGAACCGCGGATCGAGCTCGGTGGCCAGCACCAGCGCCTGGCCGAAACGCCGAACCCGGTTCGGGGTGAAATCACGCTTCAGATCCGTCAGCCAGAGACGAAAGACCGCGCCGTAGCCAGGCATCCGGCGAGCCTTCCACCAGGCTTTCAGAACCCTCAACGGCTCCTGATAGAGATATTCCGGCAGATAGTTCACCGCGCTGGTGATCTTGGCATGCACCGGGTGACTGGCCTTGTCCGTCGGGCGACGCAGGGAGACGATGGTGTAATCGAGCCCGAGGCGCTGCAGTTCAAGAATCTCCTGCGCGATGAAGGTTTCCGAGAGACGCGGATAGCCCTTCAGAACGATTGCCGTCGGAACACTCGTCGCTGATCTTGTCATAGCTTACTGAACCAATGTAACGCCTGTCCGCGATCCGGACCCTGGCTCAGGCTTCGCGGCGGAGTACAGAGACCTTGGCGACGTTGCCGTGCTCGTAGAGCCAATGCTGTGCCAGCCGATTGACTTCCTCAAGCCCGTCCAACATTCCGGATTCCATGGTTTCCGATGGTTTCGGCTGGCTGGGCAGGCGCCGCAAGGCATCTGACATGACATGCGGATCGCGTTCGCCATCATCCACGAGCATGGCGGTGATCCCCAGCTCTTCGGCGCGCGCGGCCCGGATATACTGTTCCATCCGCGGCTCCGTCCGGGGCACGATGAGCGCTCGCTTGTCGAAGGACAGGATCTCGCAGAAGGTGTTGTAACCGCCCATGGCAACGATGCCCGCCGCCCGCGCCATCAAACTCTCGATCCGTGAATCGAAGGTGATGACATCAACCCGGTCAAGCTCGGCTGCCCGCTCCATGAAGTCGTTCTGCAGCTCAGCCGGCATAAACGGTCCAAGCACGAGAAGGGCGCGATAGGGGAGATCCGTATCTGCCTCGTATGCCTTGAGAGCCCAGTCCATAAGACCGTCACCATCGCCACCGCCACCGGCCGTGACAAGAATGAACGGATCTTCCAGATCCGTCGTCATGATCGGGTGCACATGGCTCGGCACCTTGCGTTTCAGGTACCCTGTATAGGACGTTTTGGCCTCTACGGATTTTGGCATCGGCATGCCGGAATAAGGATCGCAGACAGACTGCAGGCCATAGACCCAGATCTCATCATAGAAATCGCGGAGCGCTTCAACCGCGTTCTTTCGCTCCCACTCGGGCAGCAGCTTCTCAGGCTCGTCCATAACGTCGCGCAGACCGAGAACCAGCGGAGTTCCCCGCTCTTTCAGCATCTCCAGAGTAGGCCTGACCTCACCGCGCAGCCCCCAGGGCTCCTTGTCGACGATGAAAAGATCCGGATCGAACGCATCCGCCGTGTGCTTGATGATCGAAGACCGCAGATTCAGCGTGTCCTCAATATCGAGATGCAGGTTGAGCGACGTGTAGTCGCCGTTGCGCAGCTTGATCACGCCCGGAATGCGGACGAAATCGACGCGCGTGCGGAAATCGAAGCTGCCAATAATTGGCGAGCCGGACAAAATCAGCACGGACAGATCGGATTGCTGCTCCACCAAGGAGTGCGCGATTGCCCGGCAGCGCCGAAGGTGGCCCAGCCCCATCGTATCGTGGCTGTACATCAGCACACGTTTCGGGCCGCGCTTGTTGCTCGCGTATGTCAAACGCCCATCCACTCACACATCGGCCTTGAAAGCTGAAGGCCCCGCTGACTCGCAGGTTCGATCCCCACGCATATCCCCATTTTTTCACTATGCCACAGTGTGCCTTGTGGCAAAACCAGTTTGGCCCTTCACTGATTTACCTTATGACACTGTTCAGTTACTGTTTTGCGTGCAAACGATTTTTGCCGACAGCATCAACCGGCATAGGCTACCGATCGCATGGAACCTACGATATTCCGGTTCATTTTCCGGCATAGCAAGAAAGAGCAGATCTTCCTTCTTGTGCTGACCGGGCTCTCTTTCCCGTTTCTTTATTATTCCCTGGATCTGCCAAAAACCATCATCAACCAGGCCATCGGCGGAAAAGACTTCCCCCGCGACCTATTTGGTTATCAGTTTGATCAGATCCCCTATCTGCTGCTGCTGAGCGTGATCTTCCTCGCCCTCGTCTGCATCAATGGCGCATTCAAATACTATATCAACGTCTATCGCGGCCAGCTCGGCGAACGTATGTTACGCCGGCTGCGCTACGATCTTTATGCTCGGGTTCTGCGGTTCCCTCTGCCACATTTCAAACGGGTCAGCCAGGGCGAGGTGATCCCGATGATCACCGCCGAGGTCGAACCGCTGGGCGGCTTCATAGGTGATTCAGTGTCGCTGCCGGCTTTTCAGGGCGGCACCCTGCTGACCATTCTGATCTTCATGTTCGTGCAGGACCCTATCCTCGGAACGGCGGCCATCGCGCTCTATCCGATCCAGGGCTATATCATTCCGAAACTGCAACGTCGTGTGAATGAGCTCGGCAAGGAACGGGTGAAAGCGGTTCGCAATCTATCCGACCGGATCGGCGAGAGCATTTCCGGTGTTCAGGAGATCCACGCCAACAATACGGCGCGCTTCGCGCTCGCCAATTTCACAGCCCGGCTGGGCGAGATCTACACGATCCGCTACGAAATCTACCGGCGGAAGTTCTTCATCAAGTTCCTGAACAACTTCATAGCCCAGCTCACCCCGTTCTTTTTCTATTCGATCGGCGGCGTCCTTGTGATCAAGGGAGATCTCACCTTCGGGGCGCTGGTCGCCATCCTCGCTGCCTACAAGGATCTTTCCGCGCCCTGGAAGGAACTGCTGACCTACTACCAGCGTAAGGAAGATTCCCGGATCAAGTACGATCAGGTGATCGAGCAGTTCGATACTGCAGGCAGCCTGAGCGAAGCCCAGCAACTGGACGAGCCGGAAGAGCCTGTCTCCCTTGCGGGACCGGTCGTGGTGCGAAATCTCGGCCTCAAGGATGACGACGGCGAAATCCTGCTGGAAAACGTCAATTTCGAGATCAAGCAAGGCGAAAAAATCGCGATCGCGGGACCCGGCGGCGGCGGCAAAGATATGCTGGCCATGGTCGCCGCCCGCCTGCTGTCGCCGACATCCGGCAGCATCACCATGAACGGGATCGATATCGCGGGACTGCCAGAGGCCGTCACCGGGCGGCGGATCGGTTATGTCGGACCGGGCGCCTTCGTGTTCTCCAGGACAATACGCGAAAACCTGCTGATGGGCGCTCGCCACTTCCCGCACGGCGATCCGGACCCTGATTGCTTCCCCGACGCCCCGGCACAGCGCCTGGCCGCCGAGGCAGCCGGAAACTCGCTCGATCCGATTTCAGCCCACTGGGTCGACTACCAGGCGGTTGGCATCGACGAAGAGAACCTGAATGTACGCCTCGCCGACCTGTTACGCGTGGTCGGCCTTGAAGACGAAGTCTATGCCTTTGGCCTGCGCGGCTCTCTCAATGTGGCGGGCAAGGAAGAAGCAGGCCATAGGATCCTCGGAGCACGGTCAAAACTCCGCTCACGCCTTGAGGAACTTGGACTGGACCATCTGATCGAGCCATTCGATGCCGAGAAATTCAATACCAATGCGACCGTCGCCGAAAACCTTCTGTTCGGCACCCCTGTTGGCGAACAGTTCAGGCTCGATCATCTCGCGGGGGATCCCTATGTCCGCTCGATTCTCGACAAGGTCGGTCTGACAGAAGATTTTATCCGGATCGGCCGCGATGTGGCCACGACCATGGTCGAGCTGTTCAAGGACTTGCCGCCTGACCATGAATTCTTCGCGCAGTATGCCTTCATCTCGGCCGACGACCTGCCGGACTTCCAGACCCTGTTGCAGCGGGCCGACAGGGTCGGCCTGGAAGGTATGGAGCCGGCGGACCGGAACCGCTTCCTCGAGTTGCCGTTCAAGCTGATCCCGGCCCGGCATCGCCTCGGAATGATCGAGGACGATCAGCAGACCCGGATCCTTGAAGCCCGCAAAGCCTTTCGCGAAGGCCTGCCGGAAGAGCAGCGTTCGGCTCTTGAGTTCTTCTCGGTCGACCAGTTCAATCTCGCGGCGTCGGTGCAGGACAATATCCTGTTCGGCAAGATCGCCTACGGCCAGGCCGATGCCGGCAATCGTGTCGGTGCGGTCCTCGCGGAAGTCATCGAGTCCGAAGGCTTGCGTGATACGGTGATCTTGATCGGGTTGGGGGCTGAGGCCGGGATCGCCGGCTCTCGTCTCACCGCCCCGCAGCGGCAAAAAGTCGCGATTGCCCGCATGTTGCTCCGCCGGCCGGATATCCTCATCCTGAACGAGGCGGTTTCAACCCTCGATTCCGGGGTTCAGGGGCCGACCATTGCCCGCATCCTGAATGAGGCTGCCGACCGTACTGTTATTCTCATTGCGCATCGCGCCCGCTTGGCGCAGCCGTTCGACCGTGTTCTGGTAATGCGCGGCGGCCGGGTGATCGAGGACGGCTCGTTTGATACTCTCGACAAGGAAGGGACCGCGCTTCGGGCACTGCTGGACGAGGAATAACCCGGAACCGGTAACGTAAAAGGTCTGCCATGAGTCTGAATGAAGAAGTCGAGCTCCTGAAGAATATCCCGCTCTTCGCCAAGATCGAGCCGTCGAAGCTGAAGCTTCTCGCCTTCACCTCGGAGCGACTGAATTATGCGGACGGACAGGTGCTCTTCAGTCAGGGGGATACCGGCGACGCCGCCTATATCATTATCGACGGCACCGCCTCGGTGTTGATTGGAACAGGGAACGGCACGGTCGAAGTTGCTCAACTCAGCAAGGGAGACGTGGTCGGCGAGATCGCCATTCTCTGCGATGTGCCGCGGACCGCGACCGTGCAGGCCAAGGAATCCCTGACCACCCTGAAGATCAACAAGGAAGCCTTCTTCCGCCTCGTCACCGACTTCCCGCAGATCGCGGTCGAAATCATGCGCGAGCTGGCGGGACGTCTGGAACAGACAAACATCAAGCTCCGCGCCGCTCTTTCAGATAACGGAAACTAGCAACAGCGCATGAGCCGCCTCGACAGTGCCATCCGGCGTCTTCAGGCGCAGCAACTCAGCCTGGAATGGGCCGCCTCAGCCGTTGCAACTCATTCCGGAAACGCAATAGAACTCGGCCTAGGCAACGGCCGGACCTTCGACCATCTGCGCTCTCTGATGCCGGAACGGCCTCTCTATGTGTTCGACCGCCAGATCGCCGCGCACCCGGACTGCATCCCGGCCGACGACCGGATTTTCCTCGGTGACTTTCGCGAAACGCTGATCAAGGCGAAGCAGGTTCTCGGCCAGACCGTGCTGCTGGCCCATCTCGATATCGGCACAGGCGATAAAGAGGCCAGCATCGCGCTGGCCGCTGAAATTGCACCGCTCGTTGACAGTCTGCTCGCCGACGGCGCCGTCGTGGTCAGCGACCAGCCGGTGACGCTGCCGCGCTGGACAAGCGCGGTATTGCCGGAAGGTATCAAGCCCGGCCGTATCCACCTCTACAGGATCGGCTAGCCCTGCCGGGTTGAACAAGACCGGAAAAGACGCATCTCTGATCCAGGAAATCATCATTCAAGCGGGGCTTCCCTTTGGACTCAATGACCCAGATCGTGCTCGGCGCAGCAGTATCCGTCGCCGTTGCCGGCCGCCGCATCGGCCCCCGCAAAGCAGCCTTGCTCGGCGCCGGGCTGGGCACCCTGCCTGATCTCGATGTGCTGGTTCGCCATGGAGACGCAGTGAGCGACTTCATCCTGCATCGAGGCTGGAGCCATTCCCTGCTGGTTCATGCCGCGCTTACACCGCTAATCGCCGAGGGAGCGATGCGGGTCTTCAACGGTCTTCGGGAGCACCGCATCACGGCCTATCTGACCGTGTTCCTCTGCCTTGCCACCCATGCGTTGCTCGATGCAATGACGGTCTATGGCACCCGGCTGCTCTGGCCGCTGGATGACACGCCCTTCGGCATCGGCTCCATCTTCATCATCGACCCGCTCTATACCCTGCCGCTTGCGATTGCCGCCGTGTGGGCGGTGCTGCGACGCAACTGGTCGGCAAAGGTCGGACGAGTCACCGAAGTGGCTCTCGCCCTGTCGACCCTTTATCTCGGCTGGTCTCTGGTGGCGCAGCAGATCGCTGACGGCAAAGCCCGGACTGCACTGGCGGAAGCGGGGCTCAAGGCGGACAAGCTGCTGGCGACGCCGATGCCTTTCAACACCCTGTTCTGGCGCACCATCGCCATCGACGACAGCCGCTACTACAACGTCTATCAGCCGCTTCTGGCCGGCACGGACGCGGTCCGTATCCATATTCACCCTCGCCTGGCAGGGAATGGCCCCTGTCTCGACACGATCCCGAGCGGTGCCGCCGTGGCCGCCTTCTCGAAGGGCTATTACCGCACCTTTACTGACGAAGAAGGACTCCGGATTGCCGATCTGAGGATGGGTGTAACGCCGAGTTTCGTGTTCGATTTTCGCGTCGCGGCCCCGGAAGGGGACCGCTGGAAGGCCATTATGCCGGAACGGGTCCGCAATGCCCGGTCAGCACCCGGCGATATCGCCTGGCTGTTCGACGGCATTTCCGGCGGCGACATGATCCGTCCGGCGGAAGCGGCAAGTATCCATGATCCAGCCGCACCCCTGCTGGCCGCCCTGCCGGAAACGCAAAGCTGCGGGTGAGTTCACTATAGGTCCGTCATCCTCGCGTAAGCGGGGACCCGGGGGAAGACGGGCGTGGTTCGATGATCGCTGGGTTCCCTCTTTCGAGGGAATGACGGCTATCGGGGAGGCTTCGAGCGTCAATCCAGATCGACGATCACCGGCGCATGGTCAGACGGCTTCTCGACGCCACGCATTGATTTCACCACGGCGGCCGATTTCAGCCGGCTTTTCAACGGTTCCGTCACCCAGACATGGTCGAGACGGCGGCCCTTGTCGGCCAGCTCCCAGTTCTTCGAACGATAACTCCACCAGGAATAGAGCTTTTCCGTTTCGGGAACGAAATGGCGAACCGCATCGACCCAACCGAGCCCGGTCTGCAACTTGTCCAGCTCCTCGACCTCGATCGGGGTATGGCTGACCACTTTCAGAAGCTGCTTGTGGGACCAGACATCATGTTCCAGCGGCGCGATATTGAGATCGCCGACCAGCACCATCGGATCGCTGCTCTTGCGCTCTGCCCCGAACCAGTTCTGCATTTCGGCCAGAAAATCGAGCTTGTGGGCGAACTTGTCGTTCACCGCCGGGTCCGGCTCGTCGCCGCCGGCCGGAACATAGAAATTATGTACCTCGAGGCCGCCATCGAGTTTCACCGCGAGATGCCGGCAGTCGGTCTTGCCGCACCAGTCACGCTGGCCCTCATCGGTGAACGGCACGCGGGAGATCACGGCAACGCCGTTGTAGCTCTTCATGCCGCGGATCGCTTGGTGGACATACCCCGCGTCTTTCAGCGCCTCAGCCGGGAAGGTCTTGTCCTCGGTCTTGGTCTCCTGCAGGCAGAGCACATCCGGTGCCTGCTCCTGAAGAAAGGCCAGCACCGTCGGCAGGCGCAGGCGCACGGAATTGATGTTCCAGGTGGCAATCCGCATCACTCTGTCTCTCGGTTCGGATAAATAAGGATTATTCGGCCGCAGTCGCGAGGCCGAGGCGGGCACTCAGATGGGCCCGGCAAGCACCTCCGAAAGCCTCGAAGATTTTCTTGTTCAGACCCTCGATCGGGACCGGCCATTCCGGATGCCACTGCACGCCGAGCACGAACGCCTTGGCCCCGGGGACGCTGATCGCCTCGACGATCCCGTCCGGTGCCGTCGCTTCCACCACCACGCCCTCGCCAGGCTTGTCGATGCCCTGGGCATGCAGGGAGTTCACAAGCGCGGTGTCGGCCCCGGCGATGCGGGCAAGCTGACCGCCTTCAGTCATGCGGATTTCATGGGCCGGGCGGTATTTCCGGTCAAAGTCGACATCACGGCGCATGCGGTGGTCGAACCGGTCTTCCAGATCGAAGATGCGCTGGTGCAGGGTGCCGCCGAGGGCGACATTCAATTCCTGGATACCCCGGCAGATCCCGAGCACCGGCACTCCCGCCTCAATCGCCTTGCGAATCAGCGGCAGGGTAACGCCGTCGCGGCGCGGATCGTGCTGGGTGCCCTCGACGCTGTCGGGGCCTTTGAAATGATGCGGCTCCACATTGGAAGGGCTGCCGGTCAACAGCAACCCGTCGAGATGGGCAACCAGACTGTCCAGATCCAGCGCGCCCGCTTCCAGCGCCGGGATAATCATCGGCAGACCGCCGGTGGGCGTCGGCACGCAGGTCACGTACTTTTCGGAGACTTTCTGCGTCGAATGGTCGTCCCCCTGCAGATGACAGGCGGTAACACCGATCAGGGGCAGGCTCGGGACGGACAGCATCAAAAGCTCCTTGGTTCATGACTGGTAACGCCCGGATCTCCGGGCTGTGAGGGCGCGCAACTGGCGGCGCCGGAATTCAGCTGCCATATTCGCTCCATGAACGACGCCACGCAACAGCTACTGCAGCATAAGGGCGTGTTGATCCTTGCATGGATTGCGCTGCTCTTCGCCGCCGAACGATGGCTTCCCGCCGCACCGCGCCGGGGCGGTTGGACCCGCGTGATCCGAAATGCCGTGCTCTGGCTCATGAACAGCGCCCTCTCGCCATTGATCGTCATCCCGGTCTCGCTCTGGGCCGCCAACCATGCGCTCGGCTGGCGTCCAGACTGGCTCGGAGGCGGTATGGGCCTGATCGTGGACGTCCTACTACTCGATATGCTGATTTACTGGTGGCACCGGTTGAACCACGAAATCCCGTTCCTCTGGCGCTTTCACGAGGTTCACCATCTGGACGAATTCCTCGACGTCAGCTCCGCCGTGCGCTTTCACTTCGGCGAAGTGCTGCTGAGTGCCGGGGCAAGGGCCGCGGTCATCATATTGCTTGGCATTCCCTTGACCTCGGTCATCGTCTTCGAGACCCTGGTGATCCTTTCCGCCCTGTTCCACCACTCGAACCTGAGGCTCGGCGAACGGCTCGAAGCCGCACTCGCCCACGTCATCGTCACCCCGTCGATCCACTGGATCCATCACCACGCGATCCGCAAGGACACGGATTCGAACTACGCCACGATTTTCAGCTGGTGGGATCTGGTGTTTCGCTCACGAAGTGCAACGCTTCGAACGCCGGAGATGAAGATTGGGGTAGAAGGGCGGCACGACGAGGAGACGCTTCCGTTACTAGCCCGTCCATTTTCTCGCGAAAAGTAGATTCGCAAAGACGTTGCCGCCACTATGTATTCCTCATAGTTTGTTGCTGTCTACTGACCGCAAAGATCTGTTTCGGTAAATTCGAATGAGCACAAAACAGACACCGGGTGTCTTCGAAACACTCAGTGAGGCCGGTCATGCTGTTATCGAAGAGCCTGCCGTTGTTGCGCTTACCATTGCTATCTGGTGCGTGGTTCACTCAGTTTTTGTCTATGCCATTCGGACGAAGCGCACACTGGATCGCCAAGCCTTCCTCACCCGTTCGGTTACAGCGTCTGTAATCGGCTTCGCGTTTTCCACGACAATCGTGAACATTGTCTCCGCTGATGATATTAAGGCGCACCCTCTGTGGATGTTCTTGTCGCTGTTCATGATCTGGCAGACCTACCTGATCTATCTGGGAATCCAGCGTACAAATCGTATCGGCATTTCAAAATGGTGGAACCTGCTGATATCGATTCCAGCTACAAATAACATATTCTATTTATTGGTTATTTTCTTCTGGAGAGATAAAGAAAAAACTGACGATCACAGCGCGCAGGCGCCTGTTTGCCCTGAAATTCCATCAACAGAAGTGGGTGTGACAGAAATACCAAGTCAAAAACTGGCTAACTGACCACTCTATTTATCGACGAAGGTATCGCCCTCGAAATCCCGGGGCTTGAACAGATCGTCCTTCAGCACCATCCCGCGCCGGGTTTCCAGCAGCGCCACCTTCACCTCAACACCCTGGGCGTCGGTGATCGTCCATTGCCGCAGGGCAAGCGGCGCGTCCGAGAACACCATCTGCACCATGCCTGCTTCGGGATCGTCGCGCATCCGCATCAGCAGGCGGATGACGCCGGGATTGCGGGCGACGTCTAGCACCTCGAGATCGGTTTTGAAATCCACCGGGTCCTCGACCAGGACCGAAAGCGGCGTGCTGCCGAGGGGAACGTGCGTCGTCTGTTCCAGCTCGTTGTCCTGGAACACCAGCCAGGTGCCGTCCGAGACCAAGAGGATGGGTGACGGCGCGTCATACTCGAACCGCATCAGGCCGGGCCGCTTCAGGGAGAGAATGCCCTGTGCCGTCGCGCCCGTGCTGGCAACCTGCAGGAAGCGAGCCTGCAGGGTGGTGATGCCGTTGAAATAGGCCTCGATCTGCTTCAGCGCCTTCTTGTCGTCCGCGCTGAGCGGCGCTGCTTTCGCGGCAAGCGGGAGGGCCAGGAACAGGATGGCGGCAAAGGCGGCGATCAGCTTTTTCATAAAACCTGAAATGGCAGGCGTTCGCCCCGCTTGCAAGCGGCAATTCCAAGGCAGAGTGCACGATCCAGTCAAATCACGCCGCCATCCCGGCTCTCCGGCCGGGACGACGAATTTGGGTAGAGGGGAATGGTCCCTACTCTTCCTCGTTCGGATTGCGGACCAGCACCTCGCGTTTGCCGACATGGTTCGCCTGGCTGACTACGCCTTCGCTTTCCATCCGCTCGATCAGCGTGGCTGCACGGTTGTAGCCGATCTTCAGGTGGCGCTGGATGAAGCTGGTCGAGGCCCGGCGTTCGCGGGCAACGATGGCGATGGCCTGATCGTATAGCGCGTCGCCACTGTCCGTGTTGCCGCCGGAGAGGCCCGAGAGATCGCCGAACCCGCCGTCTCCGCCGCCTTCACCGTCATCCTCGGTGATAGTGTCGTTATATTCCGGCTCGCCCTGCGCACGCAGGTGGCGGACCACATCCTCGACTTCCTCGTCACTGACGAACGGGCCATGCACGCGGGTCACCCGGCCGCCGCCGGCCATGTAGAGCATGTCGCCCTGGCCGAGGAGCTGTTCGGCGCCCTGCTCGCCCAGAATGGTGCGGCTGTCGATCTTGGAGGTGACCTGGAAACTGATCCGGGTCGGGAAGTTGGCCTTGATGGTACCGGTGATGACGTCAACCGACGGGCGCTGGGTGGCCATGATCACATGGATACCGGCGGCACGGGCCATCTGGGCCAGGCGCTGGACGGCACCTTCGATATCCTTGCCGGCGACCAGCATCAGGTCCGCGACCTCGTCGATCACCACGACGATATAGGGCAGCGCAGTCAGGTCGAGGGGTTCTTCCTCGAACACCGGCTTTCCCGTTTCGCTATCGAAACCAGTCTGCACCCGGCGCTTCAGCACTTCGCCCTTCTTGCGGGCTTCGGCGAGGCGCGCGTTGTAGCCGTCGATATTGCGGACCCCGAGCTTGGACATGGCGCGGTAGCGGCTTTCCATCTCCCGCACGGTCCATTTCAGCGCCACCACCGCCTTGTTCGGATCGGTGACGACCGGCGAGAGCAAATGCGGAATGCCGTCATAAATGGAGAGTTCCAGCATCTTCGGATCGATCATGATCATCCGGCAGCTTTCCGGCGAATGCCGGTACAGCAGGGACAGGATCATGGTGTTGACCGCGACCGACTTACCGGACCCGGTGGTCCCGGCGATCAGCAGATGGGGCATGCGGGCCAGATCGACCACCACCGGCGTGCCGCCGATATCCTTGCCGAGCGCGATGCCGAGCTTGGCGCCGGAGCGCTCGTAGGGGTCGGATTCGAGGATTTCACGCAAGTAAACCGTGTCCCGGCGCGCGTTCGGCAGCTCGATGCCGATCACGTTGCGGCCCGGCACCACGGCGACGCGGACGGAGACCGCGCTCATGGAGCGGGCGATATCGTCGGACAGGCCAATGACGCGGGAGGATTTGGTGCCCGGCGCCGGCTCAAGCTCATAAAGCGTGACCACCGGACCGTGCCGGATCTTGCCGATCTCGCCCTTCACGCCGAAATCGGCGAGGACGGATTCGAGCATCCGGGCGTTTTCCTGCAGTGCTTGCGGCGGCGGTCCGGCCATGCCTTCGGCCGCTTCGGTCAGCAGATCCATGGCCGGCAGCTCGTAGTCACCTGCCTGGGCAAGATCGAAACTGGTCTGCTCCACCTTCGCGGGCTTTGCCGTTTTCGCCCTGGCCGACGCCGGGGCGGCATCGGGCGTTGCTTTCAGAACCGGCGCCGCTGTTTCCACTTCAGGTGCCCGTCTCGGTTTCGCCGAGAGCCGCGGTTTCTCGTCCAGCGCCTTGCCGGACAAGGACGGCTCCTTGCGGCCAACGGAGTCGAAACTCTTGCGGGCGAGACTTGCCGTGGCTTCAAAACCGGAACCCAGGGCGCGGCCACCGAGGGCGCCACCCTTTGCCCCAAGCGCTGCCGCCGTGCCAACACCACGGCCCGCACCGCGCGCCAGAGACAGCCATTCACTCCAGGAGGCCCCGAAGGTCCAGAGCAACAGGGAGACAGCGGCCAGACCCGAGACAAAACCAATCCAGGCGGCATCCAGTGCCGCCAGCAGGCCGAGCGCGGAAATCTTGGTCAGGGCCAATGTGCCGATCGCACCACCGAGACCGGCCCGAAGCGGCCAGCTTTCCGGAACAGGCAGCACGGCAAGCGCGAGGCAGCCTGCGATCAGCGCCACCGGCAGCAGCGCGATGCGCAGGGCCACGCGTTCGATCGGCCGGTGGGCAAGCAGGCGCCAGCCCCAGATAGCGAAGAGCAGCACAGGCACGGCGCTCACCAGACCGATGGTCTGCACCATGATATCGGCGACAAGCGCGCCGACCGGGCCGAGCAGGTTAGCGGCACTGCCGGAGCCGGCGGCGTTCAGGGATGGGTCTCCCGGCATATAGCTCAGCAGCAGCGCGGCCCCGAGACCGGCGGTCAGGATCAGTGCAAGGCCGGAAAGCTCGGCAGCACGGCGGCGCAGGTAAAGACGGGCGCTCTCGGGCAAAAATCCCCCGCCCGCGGACCCGTTACCGGCAGTTTTCGTCGATGCGCTCATGCTCTTGCTTCTCCCCCGTATCACCGGCCGCCTCAGAAATAAGGCGCAATCCGGCGCAGGCCTTCTTCGGTTGTCGCAGCATCATAGACAAGGGCGATACGGACATAGGGATCACCCGGATTGACGCCGTCGGCATCTTCTCGCGCCATCAGACCCACCGGCACGATCTTCACCGCCTGCTCGCGCCAGATCTGCTTTGTCAGGGCTTCTGCGTCGTCGGCCGGCATGCAGACAAAGAATCCGGCCTCCGCTTCGTGATAGCCCTTCTTGTTGCCCAGTACCTGCGTGGCGATGCGCCAGTTCTCGGCGTAATGCGCCCGGTTGGCCTCGACATGGGCCTCGTCTTTCCAAAGCGCGGTGGCGGCATGCTGGATCGGCAACGGCGTCGAGGCACTGCCAAACATGATGTACTCGCCATACCGGCCGACCAGTTCCGGATCACCCGCCATGAAGCCCGAGCGCAGCCCGGGACCGCTGGATCGTTTCGATAACGAATGCAAAACCACAATGTTGTGCAGGCTGTCCCCGAGAGCGGCTGCCGCTTGCAGCCCGCCCACCGGCGGATCACCGCGGTAAATCTCCGCATAGCATTCGTCCACCGCCAGCATGAAGTCATACTCACGCGCCAGTTCGATCGCCCGTTTCAGGTAATCGAGCGATGCCACGCGGCCTTGCGGGTTCGTCGGCGTACAGAGAAAGCAAAGCGCCGTCCGTTCCAGGATCTCCGGCGCGATATCGTCCAGCTTCGGCAGGAAGCCGTTTTCCGGCGTTGCGTTCATGTAGACCGGCTCGGCCCGGCCGAGCATGGCCGCCCCGCGATAGGAATGATAAAGCGGGTTCGGCATCAGGATGACCGGCTGCTGCCCTTTCTTTCGCTCTGGCACGGCGAGAAAGCCGAGCTGGTAGAGTGCTTCTCGGGTACCGGAGATGGACGTCACGTGACGTTCGGGATCGAGAAATCCGGACGGCAAGCCGTAGCGGCTGTCGAGCCAGCCCGTCACCGCGTCCCGGAAGGCAGGATCGCCCTTCGGCGGCGGATATTTGTTCCAGAGATGGCCGCTCGCAGCGATAGCTTCATTGACGAATGCGGGCGGCTGAATCTGCGGCTCGCCAACAGAAAGCATAATCGGGCGCTTGCCCGCAGCCGGCTCAATGCCGTCCAGCATCTTGTTCAGGCGCGCAAAGGTGTAGTCGCTAAGCGGTTGAAGCGCCGGGTTTATCATCGGTTTTGCCCTATCCGCCCGGATTTCCGGCGCGAACTATCCCTGGTTAAATTCGATTCTATAATAGAAGCCGGATAGTTATGGGGCAACTTTAATGCAAAACCTCACAATTTTGCAGGTTCGCGCATGATGTTTTGAAAATCACATAAAATGTTGCTTTAAATAAAGAAAAGGCCCGGATGTCGCCATCCGGGCCCGTTCAGAAAGTTTTTCTCGGATTAGACCCGGCCGGAGCCGCCGCCGAATTCCGGATAGGCCTCAAGACCGCACTCGGCTCGGTCCAGACCGAGGAATTCTTCTTCCTCGCTGGCCCGCAGACCGATGGTCAGCTTCAGGACACCCCAGACAACAGCGCTGGTGATCAGGACGAAGGCGCCAATGGCGACAATGCCGATGATCTGGGTGGTGAAGCTGGCATCACCGTTCGACAGGACCACCGCGATGGTGCCCCAGATGCCGCAGATCAGGTGAACCGGGATCGCACCGACCACGTCGTCGATCTTCAGCTTGTCGAGAAGCGGAACGGCGACGACGATGAGGATACCGCCAATGCCACCAACCAGCACCGCAGTACCGATGCTCGGGGCAAGCGGCTCGGCAGTGATGGAGACCAGACCGCCGAGGGCACCGTTGAGCGCCATGGTCAGGTCGAGCTTCTTGTAGATGATCTGGTTCAGGATCACCGCGGCGACAACACCGGCCGCAGCGGCCATGTTGGTGTTGACGTAGATGGTCGCGATGTCGCGAACGTCAGCGGCAGAGCCCATGGCGAGCTGGGAGCCGCCATTGAAGCCGAACCAGCCGAGCCACAGGATGAACGTGCCCAGCGTTGCCAGCGGCAGGTTCGAACCCGGCATCGGATGAACGGAACCGTCACTGCCGAACTTACCGGTACGCGCGCCGATGATGATGGCGCCGGCAAGAGCCGCCCAGCCACCAACCGAGTGCACGATCGTGGAGCCGGCAAAGTCGGAGAAGCCCATTTCACTGAGCCAGCCGCCGCCCCAGGTCCAGGAACCCTGGATCGGGTAGATGATCCCGGTCAGCAGAACCGTGAAGATCAGGAACGGGAACACTTTCACGCGCTCGGCAACCGTGCCGGACACGATGGAAGCGGTCGCTGCCACGAACACCATCTGGAAGAACCAGTCGGAGGACGCTGCATAGCCGGAGCCGTCGCCGGTGAAACCGTCGGCGGTGATGACATCGTCAGAACCGGACCAGATCGCGAAGGATCCCATGAAGCCGGAGACGTCCATGTACATCAGGTTGTAACCGACGAGCCAGTAGAGCAGGCCGGCGACAGAGTAGAGGGTGATGTTCTTGGCACACTGCATCGTCGTGTTCTTGGTACGGACGAGGCCCGCTTCAAGCATGCAGAAACCGGCCGCCATCCACATCACGAGGAACCCGTGCATCAGGAAAGACAGCGTGTTGAAGATGAAGGCCGTCTCTGGGTCGACGGCCGCTGAAGCGGTCTTCGTCAGCGCGATCGTTACCGACGCGGTGACGGCCGTCAGAACGGAAAAGCCGAAAAATTTTCTCATCTGATGAGCTCCTTAAAGCGCGTCGTTGCCGGTCTCGCCGGTGCGGATCCGGACGGCTTGGGAGACATCCAGCACGAAAACCTTACCGTCACCGATGCGACCGGTATTCGCTGCTTTCTGGATGGCTTCCACCACCTGTTCCGCCAAGTCGTCCGGCACCGCCACTTCGACTTTGACCTTTGGAAGGAAATTTACGGCGTACTCCGCGCCTCGATAAATTTCGGTTTGTCCCTTCTGCCGTCCGAAGCCCTTGACCTCGCTAACCGTCAGCCCCTGGATCCCCAGGGCGGTCAGCGATTCGCGGACTTCGTCAAGCTTGAAGGGCTTTACGATTGCCATGATCAGTTTCATGCCGCCCAACCTTTTTCTGTTGTGCTTTTCCGGCGCCCTGAAATCAGGACAGCCGGAGTACCTGCTCAGCGCAGATCGGCGAATTCATTACAAAATGCGGGCCAAGATTGAATTATTTCAAATTTTCCTGCTAAATCAAAAAGTTATACTTTGATTTCAAGAATCGGCACTTCCCCAGCGCCTAAATGATATGCACATTTTTTAGGCACAGGAGAGGTCGTGATGCTATTTTAAGCACTGGAAAAAGGGCATTTTCATCTGTTGCGCGAACGCTTGTTCCGCGCGCTGGGCGCTGTATCTTGCCTATGAGGAACAGGCGCCGAGACCGGGCGCCAAGGTAAGGGACCAAAGAGCGTGAAAGACATTCTCTGCGATGCGCTGATCATTGGCGGCGGCCTGTCCGGCATCTCCACAGCCTTGGCGCTGGATGCCACCGGACTGTCGGTCACCGTGATCGATCGGGTACCCGTAGAGACGCATGTCGCGGCCGGGCATGACGGCCGGACAACCGCAATTTCCCAAAGCAGCAAGCGGATGCTGGTTCGGCTCGGAGTCTGGGGCGCCCTGCCGGAAGCCCCTTGCGCGATCGAGGATATACGCGTCCGGGAAGGCGGATCGCCGCTCTTCCTGCAATTCGATCACGAAGATGCCGGCCCGGACCCGATGGGCTTCATCCTCGATAACGGCTCACTGAAGGCCGGCCTTTACCGCGCTGCCGCCACCCGCCCCGGTATCCGGATTGTCTCGCCGGCATCCGTTGAGCGGCTGGAGCGGAATGGCGAGGCAGCAACGGCCATTCTTGCGGACGGACGCCGCATCACCGCACAGCTCGCTGTTGCCGCAGACGGGCGCGGCTCCCCAACCCGTCGAGCGGCCGGGTTGCGCATAACCGAGCTGTCCTACGATCAGACCGCGATTACCTGCACGGTGACGCACGAGCGGCCGCACGATCATGTCGCCTTTGAACACTTCCGTCCCGCCGGCCCCTTCGCGATGCTGCCTCTGAACGACGCGGCGGACGGCACGCACCAATCCTGTCTGGTCTGGAGCGAGCGCACCGGCGCAGCGAATGCCCTCATGGGACTCACTGACGGCGAATTCGATCTGGAAATGCAGAGAGCATTCGGAGAAACCCTCGGACGGCTTCGCGTCACGGGCAAGCGCTGGGCCTATCCGCTCGGCCTGATCCATGCCGAGCGCTATATCGACCGGCGGCTGGTACTGGTTGGGGACGCCGCTCACGGCATCCATCCGATTGCAGGCCAGGGCTTCAATCTCGGACTGCGCGATATCGCGGCGCTCGCCGACACGATCGAGGATGCGCGCCGCATCGGGCTGGATTTCGGCTCGGCGCCCGTACTGGAGAAGTATCAGCGCTGGCGGCGCTTCGATGTGATGACGATGATCGCCGCAACGGATGGATTGAACCGCCTGTTCTCGAACGACTCAGCAGGTATCCGGCTGCTGCGCGATGCTGGGCTTGGGCTGGTTCAGCGCATCGGTCCGCTGAAACGGGCCTTTATGCGCGGTGCAATGGGGACGGTCGGCACTCTGCCGCGCCTGATGCAAGACCCCGCGCGGCACTAGAATTCGGGCTTTCAGGGCTCCCGGCTGAGACCGGCCGCTTCGAGTTCGCTGAGATAGCGTTGCCAAATCTGCTCTTTCTCGGAGCCGAGCTTGTGCAGATAACGCCACGTATAGATCCCGGTATCGTGCAGATCGTCGAATTTGATCTTCACCGCGTAATTGCCGACCGCTTCCATGCCCATGATGTTCACGTGGGCACGCCCGGCCACCAGTTTCTTCTGGGACGGTACATGGCCCTGCACTTCTGCCGACGGGCTTTCGACCCTCAGAAGTTCGGCCGGAATGGAGAAGCTTTCACCGGTGCTGAAATCGATCTCCAGGGACTTGTCCGCAGATTGAACGCGGATTTCCGTCGGCCAGATATCGCTCGCGAAGGATTCGCTCATGATTTTTCATCCTGACGCGCGGACAGAGCGGCCCTGCCTTCGGCAACGGGGTCTCCGTCATCATTCAGGTGCCGCGCCTCGTCGGGCAGCATGATCGGCACACCGTCACGGATCGGAAACGCCAGCCCGGCCTGTTCACTCACCAGCTCGGAGCGGGCACGATCATAGACCAGCGGCGCCTTTGTCAACGGACAGACCAGAATCTCCAGCAACTTCGGATCGACTTCCCGCTCCGCGCTGCCGGCCGCAGGTTTCTCAGTGCCGTGCATGGCGATTATCCTTGAGATCATCGTGAAGCGACATCTCTAGCAGGGTGAGCATCGTCTCGCCACGCTCCTGCAACGTCGGCGCCTCAAGCAGGGCCTGCTTCTCGAGGGAACCGAACGGGCAGACCATCGCCAGCGTGGTCAGAAGCTGCCGGTCTTCCGCATTTTCAATGGAATCCCAATCGGCCCGCATGCCGTGCAGCGCGAAATAGTCTTTCAGGCCGCGCATCAGACGATCCCGGTCCAGGGACAGATCGTCCTGGGCTTCAAAATCATCCGCGAAACTGCACCAGTCAGCCACCACCCGGCGATAACCGGAGCGGCATTCCAGTTCCTGCTCCACATGGAAGCGGGCTATTCCGGTCAAGGTGATCATGAAACGACCATCCTCGGTTTCCGAGAAGGACGTGATGCGGCCCACGCACCCGGTACGGTGGAGGCTGGCATCACCCTCCTCTTCCTGCGGCTGGATCATGCCGATCAGCCGGTCGGTGCCGAGCGCATCCTGTGTCATCGCCAGATAGCGCGGCTCAAAAATATTGAGCGGGAGCTTGCCGCCGGGCAGCAACAGAACCCCGGGCAGCGGGAAGACCGGAATGCAGGCAGGCATGTCCTCTAGGCCGGGAGCAAAGGGATTGCGTGTCATGGATTCCGGTGCCTCCTTTCCGATAGATCTCTGTGAACTCAGGAAAACAGAACTGCTGAGAGACGGCGCCGGCCCTGAATGGTTACCGGGTCCGTATGACCGAATGCCTCGAAGAACTTCACCAGTTGCATGCGGGCTTTCTGCTCTTCCCAGTCGCGATCGCGGCGGATGCTTTCGATCAGCGCCTCGACCGCACCTTCGCGGTTGTTCGACGCAAAGCGCGCCATGGCCAGATCGTAGCGGGCCTGGTGGTTGTCCGGATCGGCTTCGATGGCGGCAAGAAGTGCGGCCTCCTCGCCGGCATCCTGGCTTTCGGTCACGAGTTCAAGCGACGCGATCGCAGCATGCACTTCCGGCGCCTTTTTGATCTCGTCCGGCAAATCCGTAATCATCTGCTGCGCCTGCTCAACCTGGCCAACAGCGACCAGAGCACGGATCAGGCCGGCTATGCCGCGCACATTCTCCGGATCGTGCTCAACCACCTGGCTGTAAACTCCACCAGCGCCCTGCGCATCGCCCGCCTCGAGCATCTGGTCCGCAGCATCCAGCGCTTCATCGAGCGGGGATTCGCCCGCGGCGCCACCCGTCAGCCGCTTGACGAATTCGCGGATCTGGCTTTCCGGCAAGGCGCCTTGGAAACCGTCTACAGGTTGCCCCTTGTGGAAGGCGAACACAGCCGGGATCGACTGGACCCGCATCTGCTGTGCGATGGCCTGGTTCTCGTCGATATTGACCTTCACCATGCGCACGGCGCCGGCGGCTTCACGCACAACCTTTTCCAGCATCGGGCCGAGCTGCTTACAGGGGCCGCACCACGGTGCCCAGAAGTCGACGATGACCGGAACGTCCTTAGACGCTTCGACAACATCAGCCATGAAGGTTTGCGTATTGGAGTCCTTGATCAGATCGGCGGAGTCCGGGGCGGCGTTAATAAGGGTTTCCATACCTGTCGTCCGTTCTTTCATATCCGGTAAAGATTGGCCGCGGCCGTCGCTTGGCAAGTCCCCGACCGTTCACAACAGCCGGGACGTCGCTCAGGCCAGAGCCGCGAGGTCGAGAATTTCAGGCTCGTATCCAAGATTCCTGAGGAATGCCACAAGCGAGTCGGGTGAGACCGCGATTGTCATTTCATTGGAGAGCGGGTGGTAATTGAGCGGGTCATACGTCAGCATTTCCTTGTCCAGCACCACCGTGACATCCCGCCCCACGTCATTGAACACGGCATAGGGTGAAACGGCCCCCGGGATCACACCGAGATGCGTCATCAACCGGTCCGGGCTGCCGAAGGACAGACGAGCGCCGCCAAGAGCCGCCCCGAGCTGCTTCAGGTCGATTGGCCGATCCTCCAGCGTCACGACAAGCCACATCTTGCCCTTGCGGTCACGCAGGAACAGGTTCTTGCAATGGCCGCCCGAAAGCTCTCCACGCAGCGCCTTGCTGTCTTCCACGGTGAATAGAGGCGGATGGCGATGCAATTCGTAGCCGAGCTCCAACCCGTCAAGATGGGCGAGCAGTTCATCCGGTGTCCTTGGGCCAGATTGCCCATTGGCGGAGACTGATTCACTCTCGGACATAACGCTCTGCTTCCTCTTATTGCGCGATCGGTACCGCGCCACGGCAAATTCTGGGTTCTGGGATAGCTGGAAAGTGGGTATTTTCCAAGGCTTTCCTAGTGTTTTGACGGTTTGGCGGGGCGCCTGGAAAAAAAATTATTTCGAGGCTTGCAAAGCCAAGAACAGTTTGTATTATCGCGGCCTCTCGACGGCATCACTGAATGCCGATGGATGCGGGCGTAGCTCAGGGGTAGAGCATAACCTTGCCAAGGTTAGGGTCGTGAGTTCGAATCTCATCGCCCGCTCCAATTCCTCCTAGATATGGAGGGTCGAGAAACAAAAAGGCGGCGTCAGCCGCCTTTTTTGCGCGCGCTCCTCCTGGCCAGAAGCGCTTCGCGGTGACTGATATACGCGGTTGAACAGAAAATCACTGCACCGCCGAGCCAAACCCAGACGGTCGGCTCTTCGCCAAACAGCAGATATCCCATCACCGCAATAAGCGGCAGCTTGATGAATTCGAGCGGCTGCAGCTGGGTGATTTCGGCCAGACCGCAGGCCCGGGTCCAGCAAACGTGACCGGCTGTCCCGGCACCCGCCAGACAGAACAGCCAGAGCCAGGTCATCGGATCGGGCCAAGTCCAGACGAACAATGCCGGGACCAGTGAAAGCGGGCTCTGCAGCAACACCATCCAGAGCACGATCGCTTCCGGCCGTTCCGTTGCCGTCAGCTTCTTCACGACCAGCGCCGTGATCGCGATCCCGAATGCGTTGCCAAGCGCAAGCAGCGCACCGATCGACATCGCCTCCATACCGGGCCGCAACACCAGCAGCATGCCGACAAAACCGGCGGCAAGGGCGGCGACGCGGCGGGCCCTGATCACCTCGCCAAGCACCAGAACGGCGCCGATGGTGGCAAACAATGGCGCCGTGAATCCGAGCGCCGTTGCCTCGGCAAGCGGGATCATGGTGATCGCGGCAAACCCCGCTGCCATGGCCACCAGATTGATAACCGCACGCAAACTGTAAAGACTGTATTTGTCCGTTTTCAGCGCCGAAAAGCCGTACCCCATGATCCAGGGAGCCATCAGCACAACGGCGAGAAAATTGCGAAAAAACACGACCTCGAGAACGTGCAAATTCTCCGACGCAAGCCGGATGAAAATTCCCATCGAGGTGAAGAAAACCATCGCCGTGCTCATCAGCAGCGTCGCCTGGACCGGTACCGGCAATCTTGTGAAGGCGGCGAACATGAACATATCAAAGGAGCCTGAGGGCGGAGGGGACCTGGAGACTATCCCGCCCGGAACGTCCTGACCAGCAAGCCGAATTTCATCCGTCACGGTTCGGTTTCATGATCTGGATCAAAGATATGGAAAACATCCTGTGTTCCTGTGATCTCAGGCGATCTTGCGATCATTACTGACTGCCAGGAGGCAAAAAATGTCCCACGTCCCCCACGAGCTCGCGGATGAATTCCCGGATGCGGCCGAGAAGATCCATGACCTGAAACTCAACAACGCCCATTTTGCCAAAATCGCGGACGCATATCATGAAGTGAACCGCGAAATTCACCGGATCGAAGCGGAGATCGAGACCACATCCGATGCTTATGCCGAGGAGCTGAAGAAGAAGCGGCTGGCCCTCAAGGATGAGATTGCGGGCTTCCTGACCGCTTGAGTTTTTCAGCTATCGATGAGATCGCTCTCGAGCAGATCCAGCGCCTGCAGATGGGCCCGGATCTCGCCGAGGGCGGTCCCGATTTCTTGCTCGAACGTCGCTTGAGCAGCTGCGATTGACGGCCCGGAGCCGCCATCCTCACGCAGAGATTTTTCCAGATCGCCGGCTGCCGCACTGAGAGCTGAGAGACCAAGGTTTCCGGCGACCCCCTTCACCTGATGCGCCAGCCTCTCTGCCGCGATATTGTCGCCCGCTGAAAGGTGAGTCCGCAGCATCTCGGCCGATCCTGTGTTCTGCCGGCAGAACTCGTTGAACAACTTCGCCGCGATATCCGGCGCGCCAAGCAACTGCACCATCTTGTCGAAAGGCGCGAATACGCGCGTGGGCTCTTCGGACTGCGGCTGCCGGGCCGACGATAGCGCTATGGCAGCCCTCTCTACTCTGGCGGCAGATAGAGCCTCATAGAGTTTTTCTTCCGAGATCGGCTTGGCGACATGGCCGTTCATGCCTGCGGCCAGACATCGCTCGACCTCCGATGTCATCGCGTGTGCCGTCGCAGCGATAATCGGCAGGTCCACAAACCGGCCATCACTGCGGATCTGCCGGGTTGCCTCAATGCCATCCATCACGGGCATCTGGATATCCATCAGCACTGCATCGAAGCGGTCGGGGTCTGACCCCGTCACCGCCTGCACTGCGGCTTCACCATTCCAGACAAGTTCGACTTCGGCGCCTATTCCGCGCAACACGGCTTCGACAACCTGCTGGTTGATCTGGTTATCCTCGGCGACGAGGATTCGCATCCCCCGAAGGTGCACGGTCGCTGCATCGGCAAGTTCACGATCCACATCCGATGGCTCCTGGTTTTTCCAGAATGCAGTCAGAAGCTGCAACATACGATGTTGTGAAAGTGGCTTCGTGAGAACTGCACTGGCTCCAGCCTCCCGCGCATCCTCGTCGAGTGCTTCTTTATTCGAACCGGTGACCAGTACAATTCTGGGCGCGTCATCATCATCGACGGTCGCCAGGATATCTCTCGTAGCCTGGACACCATCCCCATCGGGCATCATCCAGTCCATGAAGATGACCTTGAACGGCGCGCCTGCGCGGCGGGCCGTGGAAACCGCCGTGATCGCCTCGGCGGCAGAGCCCGCTTCCGCAACCTCCAGCGCCAGCGGCTTGAGCATGCCAGTTATAACCAGCCGGGCTGTCGGATTGTCATCCACAACGAGAACCCGCCAGGCTTCAAAACGCTCCGCGTCCAGCCCGCCTACCCGCTGCGAGAGCAACGATACGGTGAACGGTAGGACCACATGGAATATACTACCTTTGCCCGGTGTGCTTTCAGCCCAGATCCGCCCGCCCATCCGGGTGGCCAGATCCAGGCAAATCGAAAGTCCGAGACCGGTTCCGCCAAACTGGCGGGTGGTCGAGATATCGGCCTGGGCAAACGGCTTGAAGATTTTCTGCTGCTGCTCGGCAGTCATGCCGATACCGGAATCCTCGACCATGAAATGCAACTCGGCGCAATCCTCGCTGAGCTCATGCGGGCGAACCGAGAGTTTGACCAGCCCGGTCTTTGTGAATTTCACCGCATTGCTACAAAGGTTCGTCAGAATCTGGCCTATCCGTAGCGGGTCGCCGAACAAATCAACCGGCATGTCGGGATCGATCTGGATTTCAAACGACAGCCCCTTCTCATCCGCCCGGTCCTTCGCCAGGCCGCCGACCTGTTCGATAACCTCCCTCAAGTCGAAGTCCGTCGCCTCGATCTCGAGCTCGCCGGCTTCAATCTTCGAGAAATCGAGCACGTCATTGATGATCCCCATCAGGATCTGTGACGAGGACACGATCTTCCTGACAAAATCTGACTGGTTCTCATTGAGCTCGGTTCGCTGGAGCAAACGGCTCAAGCCAACAATGCCATTGAGCGGTGTCCGGATCTCGTGGCTCATATTGGCGAGAAATCCGGATTTTGCGCGATTTGCGGCTTCCGCTTCTTCCTGGCGCTGTTTCAATTCGGTGATATCGACTCGAAAAGACAAAAAACCACCATCCGGTGTTCGCGAATCCTGAATACGGATCCAGCGCCCGTCCGGCAGAGCCTGCTCGAATGCCGGCCCTGGCTCAATGAACTGCTGCATCCGGAGGGCAACCCATTCTTCCTCTCGCCCAACAGCCTCGCTTATCTCTCCAGCACTAGCGGCAACACGAATGATATCCTCGTAGAGGGCCCCGGGGATCATGGCCTCTCCCGCGTTGGGGTAGAGTTTCTTGAAGCGTTCGTTACAAATCATCATCCGCATGTCGCGGTCATAGAGAATGAAAGCGCCATTCATGGCATCGAGCGCGATACGCAACTGCCGTTCCGCTTCGGTTGCCTTTTCCTTAGCCTCGACCAGGCCATTTTCCTGCGCCGCGAGAGTCTCAAGATCCCGGCGACGGCGCTCCTGAAAAAGTCCAATCCCGAAAAGCGGTATCGCTATCGCCATGCCGATCAGACTGACGGGCACCCAAACATTCCAGTAGATCGATTCCGGGACAATCCAGCCGCCCTTTGGACGCCCCGCCAGATACCAGCTACCGACCGGCAAATTCACCTGCTGTAGGACAGGCATGTCTTCGAAGATTGCTTCGCTGCCGAAAAACACATCGCCGTTCAGACCGGCCCCGTCACGTCCACGGATCGCGAAATCAAAATCCAGTGAGGCCGGGTCTGCCCCGGCGGCGGCATAAAGTTTTTCTGCATCGATCACGGCCGAGACCAGACCCCAGAAAAACTCGGTGCCGTCCTCATCTTTGGCAAAGACCGGGTATCGCCCGATAATCCCGATGCCGCCCTGAAGAAGAGTCAGCGGCCCGGCGAGCACCAAGTCTCCATTATCGCGGGCGGTGAGCGCAGCAGCGCGCTGTTTCTCGTTCTTTCGATAATCAAGCCCGATCGCGGCTTCATTCCCTTCGAGAGGATAAATATACCGCAGCACGAGACCAGGCGCGGCGCCGATGTTTCGGAGTTGCAGCCTATTTGTGAACAAGCGCTCCGCAATACTGTCGAACCGCTTCTCAGACATATCGGGGTCAGTGGAGATAACAGCGGCGAGACCGCCTACAAGTCTAAGGTTCGCGCCGATCTCGCCTTCAAGGCGTGTCCGGAGCAGATTAAGTTTCTCGGAAACATGGCGCCGCGTTTCAGCAAAATATTTGTCCCGGGCCTCCTCCACGAGAAGAAACCCAACCCCGAGTGTCACTGCAATAGCCATGACGGCCGGGGCCATGGAAATAAATCGACCTCGCATACGCTCTTCCTGACCCAAGGCCGCTTGCGGCCCCCCTCTATTCAGAATTGTCTCCGCTGAAACATGGCCGAACGCCGTTACTATTCCCTTAAGAGAGTGCGGCAGGGTCTTAACCAGACGACATGTCAGTTACGCTGCATCCTGCCTCGCGATAATCAGACGGCATTCCTCATTCGGCCAGGTCCCGTTGGGTGCAGAACTCCGTTATTTGCCGAAATTTCAATAATTTGACGCTTCAGCGCCCGATTCAATTGGGTTAGCCTGTTTATGGGCTGGCTCAAGCGTACGGTGGCGGGAGGAAATCGCATGCGCGATAAGTTGCACACCTTGAAGCAAGAACTCGTCGACGGCGTTATCGCACTCGCAGAAGAGCGGATCGCCAAGGACAAGCAGGCGGAAGCCAAAAGCTTCATCAGGCAATTCTACGCAAATGTCGCGCCTCAGGACATTTTGTCCGAGGAACCGGAAGACTTGTTCGGCAGCGCATTGTCAATCTGGGCCTTCGGCAAGACCCGGGCTCCCGGCTCCACCAAGATTCGGGCCTATAATCCCCGTTTCGAATCCACCGGCTGGCAGTCGCCACACACTGTCATAGAGATCGTCAATGACGACATGCCGTTTCTGGTCGATTCAGTCACCACGGCGCTGACAACGCTGGACCTCACGGTCCACCTCGTCATCCACCCGATCCTGAAGCTCAACCGGTCACCAAGCGGCAAGGCCGAGGCGCTACTGGATCAGGAAGAAGCTTGCGACGGCATGATTCGGGAATCCTTCATGCAGCTGCGCATCTCCGAGCAGAGCTCGGCAGAGGTCCTGTCCAATATCGAGGCCGAGTTGCACTCGGTGCTCGATGATGTGAGGGCTTCCGTCGAGGACTGGCGGACGATGCGGGAGAAGGTACTCGACGTCGTCACCGAGATCGGTGTGCGCGAGACCCCGCACAATCGGGAGGAAGTCAGCGAGGTCATCGATTTCCTGCGCTGGATTGAAGACAATCACTTCACCTTCCTCGGGTATCGCGAGCTGGACTATGTCGGCAGCGGCAAGAGCGCGCATATGGAGGTTGTCGCCGGCTCGGGTCTTGGCATCCTGCGTAAACCGGAGACCAGCGTCTTCGGTGGGTTACGGGATTTAGGCAAACTTCCCGAGGATGTAAGACGTTTCCTGACCAGCCCAGACCTGCTGCTGATCATGAAGGCGAACCGGAAGGCCCGGGTCCATCGCCCTGTCTATATGGACACGATCATCGTCAAGAAGATCGACAAGGCGGGCAAGGTCACCGGCGAGCATCGGTTCATCGGCCTCTTCACGTCCGTCGCCTACAATCAGAGCCCTGGCGAAATTCCGATGCTGCGGCAAAAGGTGCAGCGGATCGTCTCCCGAGGGGGGTTCGCGCAGGAGAGTCATGATGGCAAGGCTCTGATCAACATCCTTGAGACCTATCCGCGCGATGAGCTGTTTCAGGCCAGCGAGGATGCCTTGCTGACCACGTCGATCGGGGTTCTACACTTGCAGGAGCGGCAGAAAACCGCGCTCTTCGTGCGTTCCGATCCGTTCGAACGATTCGTTTCTGTAATATTATTTGTTCCACGCGATCACTACACGACCCAAATCAGGGAACGGTTCGCAGACATTCTCGCGCAGGCCTTCAAGGGCCACGTTGCGGCTTTCTATACCCAGATGTCCGAATCCGTCCTCGCGCGCCTTCATTTCATTATTGCAACGGAACGGGGGTCGGTCCCCGATGTCGACATCGAGGAACTTGAGCGTCGCCTTGCAGATGCCGCCCGGTCCTGGTCCGACAAGCTGCATCAGGCCCTGATCGAAGCCAAGGGCGAGGAGCAGGGCAACGCGCTGCACCGTCGATATCGGGACGCCTTTCCCTCTTCCTACCGCGAAACCTATTCCGCCCAAGGCGCGATTTTCGACATTGAGCGGATCGAGGAAACCATGGCGGACGGAAGTCTCGCCATGAATCTCTTCCGCCCCATCGGATCCGAAGAGACCCAGCTCTACCTCAAGTTTTTCCACATCGACACGCCGGTGCCGCTCTCCGACGTCATGCCGATGATCGAAAATATGGGTGTCCGCGTCCTGAGCGAGCATCCGTATGAAGTCGTCTCCAAGGACCTCTCCAGCACTGTCTGGATCCACGATTTCGAGATGCAGCTCCGCAGCGGGCAAAGCGTCGATATCGAGGCCATGCGCCAACCGTTCCATGATGCCTTCGAAGCTGTCTGGACCGGAAAGATGGAGAATGACGGGTTCAATATCCTCATTCTGCAGGCCGGCCTGACATGGCGAGAAGTCGCCATGTTGCGGGCCTACGCGAAATATCTGCGTCAGGCAGCTTTCACGTTCTCCCAAGCCTATATGGAAGAGACGCTGGCGGAGAACGCGTCCATTGCAAAGCTGCTGGCCCGTCTGTTCGACGTCCGGTTCAATCCGGCAGTGGAAGAGGCCAAGCGTGCCACGACGACAAGCGAGATCCTGGCCGAGATCGAGGCGGCGCTCGACAATGTCGCCAATCTCGATCAGGACCGGATCATCCAGCGCTATCTCAACCTGATCCTGTCAACGATGCGGACCAACTATTACCAGCCTGACGCAGACGGGAACCCGAAGCCCTACATTTCGTTCAAGCTGGACAGCCAGGCCATCGAGGATCTGCCGCTACCGCGTCCTCTGGTCGAAATCTGGGTGTTCTCGCCCCGCACCGAGGCCGTGCATCTGCGCGGCGGCCGGGTGGCCCGCGGCGGTATTCGCTGGTCGGACCGCCGGGAGGATTTCCGGACCGAGATTCTCGGATTGATGAAGGCACAGCAGGTCAAGAATGCCGTCATCGTTCCCGTCGGCTCAAAGGGCGGATTCGTGGTCAAGCGCCCACCGGCTGACGGCACCCGCGAGGCCATGCAGGCCGAAGCGATCGAGTGCTACAAGACGATGATGCGCGGCATGCTGGATATCACCGACAATATCTCCGGCACCGATATCATTCCGCCGGAACATGTCGTCCGGCATGACGAAAACGATCCTTATCTCGTGGTCGCCGCCGACAAGGGCACCGCCACCTTCTCCGACATCGCCAACGGCGTCTCGCAGGAATATGGCTTTTGGCTCGATGACGCTTTCGCATCGGGCGGTTCCGCCGGATACGATCACAAGAAAATGGCCATCACGGCGCGCGGCGCGTGGGAATCGGTGAAGCGCCATTTCCGGGAAATCGGCATCAACATCCAGACCACGGACTTTTCCGTGATCGGTGTCGGCGACATGAGTGGTGACGTCTTCGGCAACGGCATGCTGCTGTCGAAGCACATCAAGCTGATCGGCGCCTTCAACCACATGCATATCTTCTTCGATCCCACCCCGGACGCAGCGAAGACCTGGACCGAGCGCCAGCGGCTGTTCGATATGCCGCGCAGCAGCTGGACCGATTACGACACCAAGCTGATTTCCAAGGGAGGCGGGATCTATCCGCGATCGCTGAAATCGATCGAGACCACGCCGGAGATGAAGTCCGTGCTCGGTATCAAGGCGGACAAAGTGACGCCGAACGACCTGATCCGGGCGATGCTGATGGCCCAGGTCGACCTGCTCTGGTTTGGCGGGATCGGCACCTACATCAAGGAGAGCAAGGAAACCAACGCCGACGCTGGCGACCGGGCAAACGACTCGCTGCGCATCGACGCCAAGGAGATTGGCGCAAAAGTCGTCGGCGAAGGCGCCAATCTCGGTGTGACGCAGCGTGCGCGCATCGAGTATGCGCTGGGCGGCGGGCGAATCAACACCGACGCCATCGACAATTCAGCCGGTGTCGACTGCTCGGATCACGAGGTCAATATCAAGATCCTCCTCGGCGCAGTCGTCACGGATGGCGATATGACCCGAAAGCAGCGGGACAAGCTGCTTGAGGAAATGACCGACGAGGTCGCGACCCTGGTGCTCAAGGATAATTACGATCAGAGCCAGGCCCTGACCATGGCGGTCACAGAGGGTACCGCTCTGCTCGACGCCGAAACCCGGCTGATCCGGGAGCTGGAGCGCAGTCACCTGAAGCTGAACCGGGCGGTCGAATTCCTGCCCGACGACGAAACGCTGTCGGAACGCATGGCGGACGGACAGGGCCTGACCAGACCGGAACTCGCGGTCCTGTTAGCCTATGCGAAGATGGAGCTCTACGACGAGATCCTGCCCTCCGATCTTCCGGACGACCCGATGCTGGCAGAGGATCTGATCCGGTATTTCCCGGCCCGCCTGCACGGCAAGATGAACGACACGATCCGCAGCCACCGGCTGAAGCGCGAGATTATCGCGACATATATCGCCAACAGCATGATCAACCGGGTCGGCGCCACTTTCGTCAACGCGGTGCGCGAGCAGACCGGCGATTCCTCGCCTGATATTGCCCGGGCCTATACCGTCGCCCGGGACGTGTTCGGCATCCGCCGCCTCTGGTCTGCGGTTGAGGATCTCGACAACAAGGTTCCCGCGGTCGTGCAAACCGAGATGCTGCAGGATATCAAACGCCTGGTGGAACAGGCCGCGGTCTGGTTCCTGCGAAGCGAGCGCCGGCCGCTTGATCTCCAGGCTCTGACAGGAACTTATCTCGACGGCGTCGCCGAACTGACGGCGGAGCTCGACACGGTATTAACCGACTCCCATCGCGAAGCTGTCCAGAAGAAAGCGGCGAAGCACGAGGCCGCCGGGGTGCCGAAGGAACTGGCCCGTGGCGTTGCCAGCGCCGATATCCTGATTTCCGGCTGCGACATCGTCCGGCTGTCCGGCCAGACCGGGGAAAGCGTGCTGCAGGTGGCGGAAGTCTATTTCGCGGTCGGGCATGAATTCTCGCTCGACTGGCTGCGGGAGCGTGCCGATCACGTGGTTGCAGAGTCGCACTGGCAGAAGATGGCCGTGGCCGCCATCGTCGACGATTTCTACAGTCACCAGTTCCAGCTTGCCCAGAACGTCCTGGCGGAACGCAGCAATGGAAAGAGCAAGAAGGCGTCGGCCGAGGCTCTCATCGAAAAATGGTCGGATACACGCGGCGATGCGTCAGCCCGGATGGATCGGCTGCTGGCTGACTTGCGGGCTGCCGACGGCGTCGATCTATCCATGCTGGCTGTAGCGAACGGCCAGTTCCGCTCGTTGCTCGCACACTAACCGCGGCGGGTCGGTCTTCGTGGAATCCGGTCAACCCTCCGGCCGCGGATATCCGGGTCGGCGCGCGGCACTCTCCTGGTGCCTGTTCGATTGGGCGAATTCCCCTCTGCCGACGGTGATCATCACCTTCGTCTTTTCCGCCTATTTTGCGCGCGGTGTGGTCGGAGATGAGGTCGCGGGCACCGTGCTCTGGAGCCAGGCCCTGACCATCGCGGGTCTGACCGTCGCCGTGCTGGCACCGATACTGGGAGCCATTGCGGACCAGACCGGGCCGAAAAAACCATGGCTGGCCGGCTTTTCCGCAATTGGCATCCTGGCGGCGGGGGCGCTCTGGTTCGTCCATCCGGACCCGGCGGATACGATGCTTGCCCTGATCGCCGTCGGGCTGGTGCTGATCGGCACCGAGTTCGCCAATATTTTCTACAACGCCATGCTGGCCCGCGTCGCATCGCCAGAGCGGCTCGGCCGCGTCGGCGGCTGGGGTTGGGCGCTCGGCTATCTCGGCGCCATCGTCTGCCTGCTGATCGCCCTTCTGGGGTTCGTTCAGGCCGAGACACCGCCCTTCGGGCTGGACAAGGCAAAGGCGGAGCATGTCCGGGCAACCGCCCTGCTGGCGGCCGCCTGGTTCGTGATCTTTTCCATTCCACTGCTGAAATTCGTGCCGGACGATCAGCGGCAAGCTCTGTCCGTTCCTGCCGCCGCGCGTGCGGGGCTGAATAGCCTCTGGCAGACCATGAGGTCGCTCCGGGAAGATCGCGATCTCTGGGTCTTCCTGATTGCCCGCATGCTCTATGCCGATGGCCTCGCCACCCTGTTCCAGTTTGGCGGTCTTTATGCCGCCGGTACCTTCGGGATGAGCTTTGCCGAAATCATCCAGTTCGGCATCGCCCTCAACGTCACGGCCGGAATCGGCGCCTTCGGCTTTGCCTGGGTCGATGACCGGATCGGCGCCAAACCGACAATCGCGATTTCGCTGGTCGGCCTGATCTGTTTCGGGTTTGCCGTGCTGCTGGTCGAGGATGTCGCCTGGTTCTGGGTATTCGCCCTGGCCCTCGGCATTTTCGTCGGCCCGTCCCAGTCAGCGAGCCGGACCCTGCTGACGCGGATGGCTCCGCCTGAGAAACGCACGCAGCTATTCGGGCTCTATGCGTTGTCTGGAAAAGCCACGAGCTTCATAGGACCAGCCCTGCTCGGCTGGGCGACGCTTACCTTCGACAGTCAGCGCGCGGGCATGGCGACGATCCTCGGCTTCTGGATCGTCGGCCTTGCCCTGCTTGCGTTTGTCAGGCCCGCATCTCCGCGCGCACCTGCTGCCTGAAGACATCGATCGAGACGGGATTGCCGCCACGCTCGACATGCCAGAAAGTCCAGCCGTTGCAGGCCGGTGCTCCCTGAACCGCCGCACCAACAGAATGGATAGAACCCTTGGCACTGTCAGAGACCAGAGAGCCGTCCGGACGCACCTTGGCGAACCAGCGGCGGCGCTGGTCGAACAGAACCTCGCCCGGGTTGAGCATGCCGCGCTCGACGATGTTGCCGAACGGCACGCGCGGTTCGGTCCGCTTGGTCTCTACCGCCAGAAGACTCTCATCCTCGATCCGCTTGACCGCAGCGATGCGGTCCATGGCGATCTCGGCATATGTCTGCTCGCGCTCAAGCCCGATGAAATGGCGCCCGAGCTTCTTTGCAACGGCACCGGTGGTGCCTGAACCAAAGAACGGATCCAGCACCACGTCACCCGGCTTGGAGGTCGACAGCAATACGCGAGACAGCAGGCTTTCCGGTTTCTGCGTCGGGTGTGCCTTGCGGCCATCCACCTTGATACGCTCGGAACCGGTACAAAGAGGCAGGTGCCAGTCGCTGCGCATCTGCTGGTCTTCGTTGAAGGCCTTCATGGCATCGTAATTAAACGTGTACCGCTTGCTGTCCTCGCTCTTCGAGCACCAGAGCAGGGTCTCATGCGCGTTGGTGAAACGGCGCCCGCGGAAATTCGGCATCGGGTTGGTCTTGCGCCAGATGACGTCGTTCAGGATCCAAAAGCCGAGATCCTGCAACACTGAGCCGACCCGGTAGATATTGTGGTAGCTGCCGATAACCCAGAGCCCGCCATCGTCCTTCAGGACGCGACGCACCGCCGCGAGCCAGTCGCGGGAGAACTGGTCATAGGTCTGGAAGGTGTCGAACTTGTCCCAATCATTGTCGACCGCGTCGACAATCGAGTTGTTGGGTCTGAGAAGCTCGCCCTGAAGCTGGAGATTATAGGGTGGATCTGCAAACACCAGATCCACCGATTTCTCCGGCAGTTTATTGATCAATTCAATGCAGTCGCCGACCAGAATCTGGTCCAGCGGCAGCGTGTCTTGCGCCGTCATATCGTCCGTCCGTGCCAGGAAAGATGGCTGGAGTCTCCGGTATCCGGCGAATCACGTCAAGGCGTCGATTTCTTTTTACTAAATAGAGTCAAATACTTACAGGACGAACACAAGATATTGTGTGAAGAACGGTATCGTCTTCTGGTCAGAGTGTGACGCCATCGGCGAGAAGTGCTTCGCGGACCGGCCGGAAGGACCGCCGGTGATGATCCGTGACCCCGTGCGCGGCAATACCGGCCAGATGCTCGGCTGTGCCGTAACCTGCATTACGCTCCCAGCCGTATCCCGGATGAGCCGCCGCCAGAACGCGCATTGCATTGTCCCGGTGCACCTTGGCGATGATCGAGGCGGCGGCGATGCTGAGCGATTTCAGATCGCCTTTCACCACTGCACGCGCGGGAACGGGATTGGGCGGCAAGCGGTTACCGTCGATCAGGTATAGATCCGGAGTTTTATCGAGACGTTGGGACAGAGCAGCAGCAGCCCGTCCCATCGCGACGTAGGTTGCCTGCAGTATGTTGATGCGATCGATCTCTTCGACCTCCGCAACCCCGATGCCATAGGGAACCAGACCGACGAGCGCCCCGGCGATGAGCTCCCGTTTGGCCGCGTTCAGCTTTTTGGAGTCCGTAACGTCCCTCAGAAGCGGGTCGGTATGCAGGGCAAACGGAATATGCACCGCCGCCGCCATAACCGGCCCCGCAAGCGGCCCGCGCCCGACCTCGTCAATGCCGACAATCACGGCGCCCTGTTCGGCGCCGGCTTCGATTTCCAGACTGAAATCAGACAAAAAACTCATTCCTGAGGTACAAAATCGGGATAGGACCCTACCTGAAAATCCGTTTGATACCAAGTCGCTACGCGGTCATTCCGGATATGGAAGCACCGGGTCTGCCGCATTTTCGCACCGGGCCCTACGAAATAGTCCTCCCTGGCGCTACACCTAGATACTGCCACGAAGGAAACCACGAAATATTGTATCCATGACATGGTTCTGCTTGCGGTGTCATGGCCAGATAGCGACCTATTCAGTCGAAAGCCCGTAGACGGGCGCTGCTGCAAGGTTACTCCGATGTTCGACGAATGGATCGCCGGGTTTATCATTTTTGCCCTCACCCTCAGCCTGACACCGGGGCCGAACAACACGCTCTTCACGACGTCCGGAGTGAATTTCGGGATCGCACAAACCGTCCCGCACATCCTCGGCGTGGCCTTTGGTTTCCCCGCCATGCTTGCTGCGGTGGCCCTCGGCCTCTGGTCGCTGCTGAATGCCGTTCCGGGACTGCTGGAAGCCTTGCGCTACGTTTCCATCGCCATCCTCATCTACCTCGCCTGGAAGATCGCCGGCGGTTCAGCCGGCAAGATCGGCCGGCCGGAGCGCCCGATGCGGTTCTACGAGGCCGCCGCCTTCCAGTGGGTGAACCCCAAAGCCTGGCTGATCTCGGCAAGCGCCATGACAACCTTCAGCGGCGTGGCGGCCGATGGCTCGGCGGAGATTTCGTCCCGGCTGCCGGTCATGTGTGCGCTGTTCTTCGCCGTCGTAATCCTCTCCGGCTTCACCTGGGCCGGGATCGGGGCGGGACTTTCGCGCTGGCTGCAGGACGGCATCCGGCTCAGGATCGCGAATATCCTGCTTGCCCTGCTGCTGCTGTCGTCCCTGTTCCTGGCCTGACCTACAGCAGGCTTAGCTGGTCGCCGGCGCGCGGCGGAACGACGAACCGGTCACAGCGCAGTTTCGGGAACGACCCTGTGAGGCCCACCCGCTTCTTCGCAATCTCGAAGCGGCGGTGAATCAGGGCCGCATAGGGGCCGCTGCCCCGCATGCGCTCTCCCCATTCCGCACGGTATAATTCACCGCCCCTAGTCTGGTGGATCAGCGAATAGACCCGATCCGCACGGTCCGGAAAGTGCTGCTCCAGCCATTCCCGGAACAGATCCTTGATCTCGTGCGGCAGCCTCAGAAGGATATGGCCGACGCCGCGCGCCCCGGCTTCCGCCGATGCCTCCACCAGCGCCTCGATTTCACCGTCGTTGATTGCCGGAATGATCGGCGCTGCCAGAACGTGCACGGGAATGCCTTCCGATTTGAGCGCATGCACCGCGTCCAGCCGCCGTCCGGGGGTCGCCGCTCGCGGCTCCATGATGCGGGCAAGATGCCGGTCCAGAGTGGTGATACTCATCGCCACAGATACGAGCCCGCGCGCCGCCATCGGCGCCAGAATGTCGATATCGCGGGTGACCAGCGCCGACTTGGTGACAATCGAGAGCGGATGGCCGAAATCGGACAGGACCTGGAGCACCTGCCGGGTAATCCCGTGCTCCTTCTCGATCGGCTGATAGGGGTCTGTATTCGTCCCGAGCGCCATCACATCCGGTTTGTAGCCGGGCTTTCTCAGCGCATCGTCGAGCAGGGCCGCGGCATCCGGTTTCGCCAGCAGTCTGGTCTCGAAATCGAGCCCCGGCGAATAGCCGAGATAGGCATGGGTTGGCCGGGCAAAGCAGTAGATGCAGCCATGCTCGCAGCCACGATAGGGATTGATCGAGCGGTCGAACGGTATATCGGGGGATTTGTTCCGGGCGATGATCGTGCGGGAGGCATCAATCCCCACCTCGGTTCTGGGTCTGGCGTCCAGATCCGGGAACTCGGTGGAGGCGCCCTGGAACGGATTATCGCCGGGCCAGCCGCCAATGACCCGCTGGCGCTGCTCCTGTTCGAACCGGCCGCTGACATTGGTGATCGCCCCGCGCCCCTTGTGCGGGGAACGCTGCATAATGTCCGGGTCCGGTGCATCCGGTGGCTGAAAATCAGGATCGACCATGGCCGGATGATAAATCCGGCAATAGAACAAAACAAGAACAATTAAGTTTCAGAGGGCGGCTCGTCAGGTTCCATGCGATGCCGCTCAAGCCGTTCGGATGCCTGATCACGGCGCGCTGAAGCTGCCTCGTCCCCGGCCTGCTGTTCTTTTGTACGGCCGAATTTCAGTCTGTTGTCGGCGGCTTTCTCTTCGGCGGCCTCGCGGGTCTTCCGCTTGCGAGCCTGCCGCAGATTGACGATCTTGCCACTCATTCGGCCCTCCTTACCGCGCACCCTGCGGCGGCCTAGTCCAGCACCAGCTTGTCCGGCCCCAGCCATTCCCGGCGCACGCGCTCCATCGTCTCCGGCCGGGCCATCCGGCGCAAGCGGTCAAGAACACCTGACAGCATCCGGTCCCGCTGACTCTGATCGCCGCTGCGCGCCACTTGGCCTTCATTCTCGGCGTGCCAGCGGCAGCCCCATGTCATGGTACGCAGCCAGGTCAGGCGGCGGAACGGCAGGAACCAGGGCTCCAGCACACGCGCAAGCGACGGCGGCACCGCCGTCCGGTAGGTATCGTAGAAATCCGCGACATCCTCATTGCTGAGCTCTCCGCTCACATCCGGATCCCAGGTAACGGAGGTGTAGAGGCTGGCGTGCGCAAGGTCGATTGCGGGCGATCCGTACTGGGTCTTCTCCATATCGACGAAGATCGCCCGGCCATCCTTCTGCACGACATAATTGCCAGGATGCGTGTCAGTCAGGACAAGCGCCGGTGGCAAAGGCGCCCTGCCATGCTCTGCAGCGAAATCACGGGCCCACTTGCGCTCTTCGTCGAGAATGGCGCGGGCCTGCCTGTCCTGCACCAGAGCGGGAATAAATTCCGCCTGATCCTCGATCAGACCGACGAGCGCTTCCACCGGACGTGCTGTCCAGGCGAGCGGGGCCGGATCGTCCGGTGTCGGCAAACGGTGCACGCTGGCCAGAGTCTCGGCAAGCTGCAGCAGGTCCTTTGAAAGATCCACCGCCCTGCCCTCGACCGCATCGACGATCAGCGCGCCGTTCGGCAGCCGCGGACTCGGATCGAGATAGCCATGAAGAACCGGCGTGTGGCGGCTCGGTCCGGCACGCCGGAAGCATTCCGCCTGGAGTGACAGTGCGTCTTCCGGCGTCACATCGCGCCGGACCAGACGCGGGACACGGGCCAGCAGACGCTTGCCTTTCCACGGCCTCTCACCGAGCAGAACGTGATCATGGGCCAGCCCCCGCGCCGGCAGCCTGATCAGATCTTCGAGAGCAAGCGTGGGGAAGGTCTTGAGCTTCATCAGCTCAGCGTGGAGATTGCGCAGGTCGAGGTCGGTCGTCATGGCCGCGAATGCTCTGAAATGCTCTAATCGGGACACCCTGCCGCGCTGGCAGGGTCGGTTGCACCTCTGTTAACACACCAGGCAGCGCTGCGGAAAAATAAGGACCGGCCTTGGGATCATCGGACACATCGAAGAATGAAGATCTGTGGCGGGTGCCGCTGCCGGGCGCACTCGGACCACTGGATGCGCATGGCCGCCGCATCGGTGCGCCGGCGCCGGATCTGTCAATCAGTGTCATCATCCCCTGCCTCAACGCCGAGAAGGGCCTGAAGCGCACCCTCGACGCCTTGGCAAGCGCCGAACGGTCCGGCTTCACCCCAGAGGTCGTCATTGCTGATGGCGGCTCCACCGACGCGACGCGGGAGATCGCCGAGACGGCCGGAGCCCGGGTAATCGATTGCCCCCCTGGCCGCGGCATCCAGCTCGCGGCCGGCGCCAGGGCGGCGAAAGGAGACTGGCTCCTCTTCCTGCATGCTGACACCGCACTGGAGCGGGGCTGGGCATCGAGCGTCATGGTGTTCACCAGCAATGACCGGAACCGTGAGCGCGGGGCTGTTTTCACCTTCGCGCTGGACGACGACAGCCCTGCGGCCCGACGGCTGGAAGGTATGGTGCGCTGGCGCAACCGATGGCTCGGCCTGCCCTATGGCGATCAGGGATTGCTGCTCCACCGGCGTTTCTATCGCCGGCTCGGCGGCTACAAGGAAATCCCGCTGATGGAAGATGTGGAATTCATCCGCCGCATCGGCATGAGCCGCCTCGCCCTGTTCGATATCCGGGCCATCACCTCGGCGGAACGCTATGTGCGCGGCGGCTATGTTCGGCGCTCCCTGCGCAACCTTTTCTGCCTGACGCTCTTTTTCCTCCGGGTGCCGCCCCGGCTGATCGCCCGGATCTACAGCTGACCGATGGCGCGCAGGACTCTGATCATCTTCGCGAAAGCGCCACGCCGGGGACTGGTGAAAAGCCGTCTCGCCCGGGATATCGGCGCCGCTGCCGCGACCCGGTGGTACCGGCAGAACCTTGCCACCACCCTGCGGCGGCTCGGCCTCACGAAACGCTGGGAGTGCCGCATCATCGCGGCTCCGTACCACGCCGTCACCTGGCCCTGGCCGAAGCCGTGGCGGTTCAGCCACCAGGCCCGCGGCGATCTCGGCCAGAGGATGCTCAAGGCGCTCCGCAGCGCGACCAAGGGCCCGACGGTACTGATTGGCAGCGATATTCCGGGGATCGAGCCGCAGCACATCGCAACGGCCTTCAACGCGCTTGAGCGGAACGATGCGGTGTTCGGGCCTTCCGCCGATGGCGGCTACTGGCTGGTCGGCTTCTCGCCGCGCTATAGGGGCAATCCGTTCACGGATGTCCGATGGTCAACCGAATGGGCGCTTGAGGATACGCTGGCCGGGTTCCGGCCCGGCACCAGGATCGGCTTCGCCGCGGAAATGCGGGATGTGGACGAGGCGACGGACCTTCCGGCAGCCTAGAGCGGCGTCAGGCGGAGCGCCCGAACAGCTCATGCTCACGCAGGCGCGGCATGATCTCGACGAAATTGCAGGGCCGGAAGCGGATATCCAGCTGATTGGCCAGGATATCGTCCCAGGCATCCTTGCAGGCCCCGGTAGAACCCGGCAGGGCAAAGAGATAGGTGCCCCGGGTAACGCCCGCGATAGCCCGTGACTGGATGGTCGAGGTGCCGATCTTCTGGAAGCTGAGCCAGCGGAACAGCTCCCCGAAGCCTTCGATTTCCTTCTCGAAGACAGAGCGGAAGGCTTCCGGCGTCACGTCACGGCCGGTCAACCCTGTGCCGCCGGTGGAGATCACCACGTCGATGCCGTCATCCTCGATCCAGGAGGTCAGCTGGCCGGAAATTGCCGGAACGTCATCCGTCACGATCTTCCGGTCCGCAAGGATGTGGCCTGCATCGGTCAGACGCTGGACCAGCGTATCGCCTGACCGGTCATTTTCGAGATTTCTTGTGTCTGAAACCGTCAGGACCGCGATGTGAACGGGAACGAACGGACGGGACTCGTCAATTCCGGGCATGTTTCGGACCGCCAGGCTGCTGCGAAATGTCTATCGACTCATAACGCGGCCAGGATCCGGCGGCAATGTGATCCAGCGACGGCGCCGGCTGGCCGAGACGCAGCCGGTACATCCACAGATTGGTCAGGACCCGCTCGATGAATTCGCGCGTCTCATGCCGCGGGATAGATTCGATGAACAGCAGCGGATCTTCCTTGAAATCGATCTTCCGCGTCCATTTCCGAAGCGTGCCGGGGCCCGCGTTGTAGGCCGCCAAAAGCTGGAACAGGCCTTCATTGACACTGTCCTGCTTCAGCAGGTGGCCGACATATTCCTGTCCGAGCTTCAGATTGAGGGACGGATCCAGCAAGGCCTTGCGGCCATCCCGGCTGCGGAAACTGCGATCGTTCGCCACGAAGGCCGCCGTGCGCGGCATGATCTGCATGACGCCGATCGCCCCGCGCCCGCTGCGCGCTGTCGCGCTGAACTTCGATTCCTGACGGGCGATGGCATAAATCAGCGCCTTGTCGATGCCCGCGATGGAATCGAGCTGCCAGTCAGGCAGGGGATAAAAGGCCGCGTAGTAGGGCCGATCGCCCCGCGCCTTAAGAATTCCGGCGATTCGCATGGCAAGGCCCGGCATGCCATTGCCGGCCGCAATCGTCATGATCGCGCCATGCATGAAGTCCGGGAGAACTGGGTAGAGGCGCCGCAGCTCCTTTTCCGCAAGGTCGGTGCGGCCGACCTGCAGAAGGGCAAAGGTGCGCTGGCCGCCCCGGGAATTCAGCAACGCGTCCTGAGTGTCCTCGTCCAGCTCCGGCAGGGTCCAGTCGAGCGGCATGTCGATACCGAGCGCCCGTCGCGCCAGCAGACCGTAAAAGGTTGCCGAATGGGTTGCGGCCTGGGCCAGCCAGAGCGTCGCCTGCCTTGGGCGCCGTTCGGCAAGATGCGCGCGCGATGCCCAATAGGCACCAGCGGCCTTCACCCAGCGCGACACGTCAGGTGCGCGGGCAAGGGATTCGAAATGTTGGGACGCCTCGTCGTGCCGGCCTTCACGCCAGAGCGCGAGACCCGCTGTCCAGTGCGCAGTCGGGATCAGGCCTTCAGAAACCTCAATGCTTTCGACAGCGTAACGAATGGCTTTATCGTCAACATTGAAGACGAAATAGCCATGCGCGATCTCTGCCAGCGCATGAGCGCGGTCCGTGCCGCGAAGGGAGCGCCCGGCCTTGGAATTAAGATATTTTACCCCACCCGTTGGGTATCCATTGCGAACAAAACGCCGGATTTCCCTGATGACCCGTCGCCCCTGACGGGACACCTTGGGGCCGTGGCGGGACAGGTGCTGCTGCGGTTCGACCGCGCCATTCACCTGCGAGGCTCCACTGCCGTTCAGATAGCCCTTCTGCGGCCGAGCAGGCGCTTTCCAGCTCTTCGGCTTCCGGCGCAGGGCCAGCCGATAGATCTTGCGGGCTCCCGGATGGTCCGCGTAGTGCGCCATCCAGTTTTTCAGCTCCTTGTAGGTGGAGCGATAGGCCGTCGGGTGCATGTAACGCTGATAGAGCACGTGCCCCATCAGGACGCGGCTCTCAAGCGCCGCGATCAGCTTGTCAGCAGCACTCCAGTTTCCGGCTTCCTGAAGGGTGAAGATGGCCTGATACCGCTCGGCATCCAGCGCGCTGACAATATCGTAGCGGACGCGCGGTACCACCGGGTCCGTTTCCAGGACACCAAGCGCGGAGGCGCGCGACGGCATTGCGTCATCGCGAGCCGCAGCAGCAACAGGTCCGGTATGTATCGAAATCGCCGCGGCAATGCCAAGGATCGCACCCGCGATCAACGACATTGAAAACCACTTGAACAGGCGAGTATTCGGTTTCACAACTTCGCTCATGACCACGCTAAGTAGGCCATGCGGGCACCAATCTCAAGCAGCGATTTCGCTGAACGCATGCGTGTCAATTACCACAACTACTTAAATATCAACTTTGATGTAAAGAGTGAATACACGGTAATACCTTAAATGATATCAATAATTTACAAGGTAAATATAGTATTAAGAGAACAGATGAGGCTTTCTCATCAAATTGTTTAAATTAATCACTCTAATTTATTGAATAATTTGCTTTATTGTCAATAAATCACGCCATGCCAGCGCCTTCTGACCGGCCGACCGGAGCAGGAAAGCCGGGTGAAATAACGGCACGGCCGGTAAAGCCAGTTCGATGTCCGGATCCGCGAATTCGAAGCGCCGGCCACGCAGCCGCATGATCCCCTGGCGCTGATCCAGCAGAGCTTTCGCCGCCGTCCCTCCAACTGGAACGATAATACGGGGGCGGACAAGAGCTATATGCCGACGAATGAAAGGCTGGCAGATCGCGATTTCCGCTGCGGTCGGCTCCCGGTTCCCCGGTGGGCGCCAGGGCAGAATATTGGTGATATAGGCGTTTTCAGCCCTATCCAGGCCGATCGACGCCATCATCCGGTCAAGCAACCGGCCGCTTGCCCCGACAAAGGGGCGGCCCTGCCGGTCCTCGTCCGCGCCAGGCGCCTCTCCGATGAACATGACGTCAGGCGTCTCGACGCCCTCGCCGAACACGAGATTGGTGGCCGTCACCTTGAGCGGGAATCCCTCGAGGCTCTCCAGTGCCCCCCGCAATTCTTCAAGGGACTGGGCGGCACCGGCAAGCGCGCTGGCTGCTTTATCCGTCGCAGGCTCGGCACCTGACGCCAGCGCCCGAGGCCGGGCCTGTGCCGGCGCGGCAGATACCGGCCTCTGGACTTGAGCGGCAGACGGGGCTTGAGCTGCAGGTGGAGCCGAGGCCGGGGCGTTTTCCGCCCGGGACACCGGAGCCAACGCTGCCTCGGACGCGGCGAACCAGTTGGTTTCCGCATCGCCGATCGCCTCGTCAGCGCCCATCTCGACATACCACTCGAGCAGCGCCTCTGGCGGCATTGCATTCTGTTCCGGCGAAAAACCCACTGGATCCGTTCCTTCAATCTTGCCGCACGGCCTCTCGCGTCGCTTGTCGCGACAAAACAGCTGTGCCAAGTAAGACAGTAACCTGTGTAAGAAACGATTTGGAGAGGTTCATGGAACGCGAGTCGATGGAATACGACGTCGTGATCGTCGGAGCCGGCCCCTCCGGCCTGTCGGCCGCCATTCGGCTGCGCCAGCTCAGTGCGGAGCATGGTCAGGACCTGAGCGTCTGTGTGCTGGAAAAAGGCTCGGAGGTCGGCGCCCACATTCTGTCCGGCGCCGTCATGGAGCCGCGGGCGATGGCAGAGCTGTTCCCGGACTGGCAGGAGCGCGGCGCGCCCTTGAACACGCCGGTGACCCAGGACCGGTTCATGTTCCTCACCCGCAACTCCGGCATCCAGATGCCCTGCCCGCCGCAGATGAACAATCACGGCAATTACATCGTCAGCCTCGGGAATGTCTGCCGCTGGCTGGCCGAGCAGGCCGAGGCGCTGGGCGTCGAGATCTATCCGGGCTTTGCCGCCGCCGAAGTGCTCTATGACGAGAATGGCGCCGTGCGCGGTGTCGCCACCGGCGACATGGGCATCGGCAAGGACGGCGAGCAGACCGCGAACTACACCCAAGGCATCGAGCTGCATGCCAAGCAGACGCTGTTCGCCGAAGGTGTACGCGGGTCGCTGACCAAGACCCTGTTCGAGCGCTTCGATTTGCGTGAGGGCGTCGACCCGCAAACCTACGGCCTCGGCATCAAGGAGCTCTGGGAAGTCGATCCGGCAGTGCACCAGCAAGGTCTGGTTGTGCATACCGTCGGCTGGCCGGTGGACGGCAAGACCTATGGCGGCTCCTTCCTCTATCATCTGGAAAATAACCAGGTCGCGGTCGGCTATGTGATCGGTCTCGATTACGAGAACCCGCATCTGAGCCCGTTCGAGGAATTCCAGCGCTACAAGACGCATCCAAAGATCCGCCCCTTCTTCGAGGGTGCCCGGCGGATATCCTACGGTGCGCGGGCGATCAACGAAGGCGGCTTCCAGTCCATCCCGAAGATCACCTTCCCCGGCGGTGCCATCCTTGGCTGCTCGGCCGGTTTCCTGAACGTGCCGAAGATCAAGGGCTCGCACACAGCGATGAAGTCCGGCATGACGGCCGCTGAAGCCCTCTTCGACACCATGAAGGACGGTGCCGGCGCCGGCATGGAAATCTCCGATTACCGGACCAGGATGGAAAAAACATGGGTCTGGGACGAGCTGAAGGCGGTCCGCAATATCCGCCCAGGCTTCAAGGCCGGTTTCCTGATGGGCATGGCAAATGCCGGGGTCGAGACCCTGTTCAAAGGCAAGAGCCCCTGGACCCTGCACCATCACCATGACCATGAAAGCCTGCGCCCGGCGGCACAGTGCGAGAAGATTGCCTATCCGAAGCCTGACGGAAAGGTGAGTTTCGACCGGCTCTCCTCCGTGTTCCTATCGAACACGAACCATGAGGAAAACCAGCCGGCGCACCTTACCCTGAAAGACCCAAGCGTCCCGGTCGAGTACAACCTCGCGATCTACGACGCTCCGGAGCAGCGCTATTGCCCGGCAGGCGTGTACGAGATCATGCGGGACGACGACGGCTCGAACCCGAGGCTGCAGATCAACGCGCAGAACTGCGTGCACTGCAAGACCTGCGATATCAAGGACCCGACCCAGAACATCAACTGGGTGGTGCCGGAAGGCGGCGGCGGTCCGAATTATCCGAATATGTGATCGGCTGAATACTCGAACGCGGAACGGCGACAAGCCGGAGACGGAGGCAAACCGAATGACTGGATCAGGATCGCGAAAAGGAGCCGCTACGCTTGCGGTTCTGGCGGCTCTGTCTCTTTCCGCCTGTGCCGGAATGGGGTCGGGTGCGCCGGATGCGCTGCCTGATATCCCCGTCCGGAACACCGTCTCCGGAGACTACCTGAACGCCCTGCATGCCTACAGAAACAGCGACCTCAGCGCCGCCGCCCAGAACTTCGCGGCTGTGCTTGAGGCCGATCCCGGCAACCCGGGGCTGATGCAGCGCACCTTCCTGGCGAAAGTTGTCGACGGGCGGACGGACGAGGCCCTGGAGCTGGCGGAAGAGCTGATCAAAAGTCAGGGCGGGAACGCGTTCGGACGGCTCGCCCTCGCACTCTCAGCCCTGAAACAGAACGATTACGATGGCGCGCGCAGGCACCTCGATGCGCTCGCCGAATCCCGGCTGACCCAGGTCATGCGCCCGCTACTGCTCGCCTGGGTCGAGGCTGGAACTGGCAATTGGCAGGCCTCCGATGCCAATCTCGACCGGATCCGGAAACAGGGTGGTTTCGGCCTGCTCGCAGAGCTCCACGCGGGTTACATCGCCGCGCTGAAAGGCGACTTCGAAGCCCTCGACACGGCCTTCAAAGCAGCACTGAAGGCTATGGACCGCCCGCCGGCGCGTCTGCGGATAGGCGCGGCATTGCATTACGCGAAACTCGGCCGCGTCGACATGGCACGGGAAATTCTGGCGGCCGGCGATTTGTCGGACCAGAACATGACGGCGCTTTCAAAGGCTCTGTTCGCCGCAGAAGCCGGACAGGAAGCCAAAGGTCTCGTCTCAAACGCCAGCGACGGCGTCGCGGAAGCGCTGTTCGATATCGCCAGCGCCCTGCAACGGGACCGGGGCAGTGAGATTGCGCTGATTTACGCCCGCTTCGCGCTCTATATGCGGCCAGACTTCCCGCTTGCCCGGCTGCTTGTCGGCGAAATTCTCGACGATCGAGGCCGGCATGGCGATGCCTTGAAGATCTATGCCGGCATCGGCGAGGATTCCATCTATCACATGATGGCCCGGCTCCGGTCTGCTTCCGCATATGATGCCGAGGGTGACCGGGACAGCGCCCTTTCCGTCCTGCAGGAGCTGGCAAAGACCTATCCGGACAACGGGACGATCCTCGTCCGCCTGGCCGATACATTGCGGGCTGGAGAGAACTGGGAAGCGGCGATTGCGGCCTATGACGAGGCCTTCGACAAACTCGGAAAGGCCGCGACGCAGGACTGGACGCTCTACTACACACGGGGCATCGCGCTCGAACGGGCGAAAAAATGGGAACGCGCGGAATCCGATTTTCTGGCCGCCCTGAAGCTCGCGCCGGAGCAGCCCTATGTCATGAATTACCTCGGCTATTCATGGGTCGAACAGGGCCTCAACCTCAAAGAAGCGCAGACTCTGATAGAACGCGCCGTCCAGCAGCGTCCGGATGACGGCTATATCGTGGACAGCCTCGGCTGGGTCCTCTACCGCACCGGCCAGCACAAGGAAGCGGTCCCCCACCTTGAACGCGCCGTTCAGCTCCGGCCGGGCGATGCCGTCATAAACGATCATCTCGGCGATGCCTATTGGCAGGTTGGACGCCGCCGCGAGGCGGCTTATCAATGGCGCCGCTCGCTGGAAATGGACCCTGATTCCGAATTGGCCGCGCAACTCGAACGGAAGCTTCGCGACGGGCTAATCTCGGAAACGGGCAAACATTCAGCAAACAATGGCTAAAACAGGCTATTCAGCCACCCTGATTGCTCCCGCCAAGCTCAACCTCAGCCTGACCGTTCTGGGCAAACGTCCGGATGGCTTCCACGATCTGGTCAGCCTGGTTGCTTTCGCGGACCTGCATGACGTGCTGTCAGTGACGCTGGCAGAGACTGCGGTTGACCAGCTCACGGTAGCGGGCCCCTTTGCCGGCAGCCTTGATCGGGACAATCTCATCCTGAAGGCGGTCTCGGCCGTCCGCGACGCAATCAAGGCGGTGCCGCCGCTTTCGATCACGCTGCACAAAACCATCCCTGTTGCCGCCGGTCTTGGCGGAGGATCGGCCGACGCGGCCGCGATCCTGCGGCTGCTGGCCCGGCAACATGGCCTGGCCGCCATGGCTCCGCCCATTCAAGAGATTGCCGCCGGGCTCGGCGCGGATATTCCGGTCTGCCTTCAATCCCGATGCCGGTATATGCGCGGCACCGGAACGACCCTTGATCCGGAGCAAAGCGGATTTGCCCGCTATCCGGCTCTACTGGTCAATCCGGGGGCCGCTGTCCCCACCGGCGCCGTATTCAAGACGTTGGCCGCGAAAAAGAAAGCCGCGACAGACACTTCGGTCCCGCATGGCCTTACGGAGGAGATCCTCGCCGGTAGAAACGATCTCGAAGCCCCCGCCGTCGCGGTGGCTCCAGAGATCGGCCCGGTATTGCGCACATTGTCCGGCCTGCCGGGTGCTCTCGGCGCACGTCTGTCCGGCAGCGGCGCCACCTGCTTCACGCTTTTCAAGACCGATAGCGCGCGGGATCAGGCGGCGGAGCTGTTCCGGCAGACTTATCCGGCATATTGGATGCATGCGGGCGCACTCAGGAACTGGGATCCGGATTCCCTGTTTCCGGAGACACCGGCGTTTTCAGGCTAAGGCTTGGCCGCTTTCAGTTCCTCAAGCAGGATTGTCGTCGCCTCGCCACTTTCATCCATTCCGGCAGATAGCTCGAACTCACGGATAGCGGCGCGGGTCTTCGGCCCCATCAAACCGTCAATGCGCCCCGAGTAGAAGCCAAGACGGGTGAGCTCTCCCTGAACCGCGGCGACCATAGCTGCCGGTGCGTCGGCTGCGGTTTGCACTCCATCCGCGCCGTTCAAGGTCGAGCTGTTTTCTCCTGACGTCTCGCCGCTGCCCGAGAGCATTTCAATGGCTCGCTGGTCGCCGGCTTCCGCGGCGGCGCTGAACAGCTCAAGAGCTTTCTTCTTGTCCTGCGCCACGCCAAGACCCTCATCGGTCATCACGGCAAGATTATAGAGCGCCCGTGCCATGCCCTGTTTGGCTGCCGCCTGAAACCAACGGGCGGCTTCCCCGAAGTTCAGCGGGATACCCCGGCCCTCGGCATACATCACACCGAGATTGTACTGCGCATTCGGATGCCCCTGCTCGGCAGCGCTATGGTACCAGAGCAGTGCCCGGACATCGTCCTGCCGGACGCCCTGTCCCGTTTCATACAGCACGGCGAGATTGTACTGCGCACCAGGCAAGCCCTGGATCGCGGCTTCCCGCAAGAGTTCCGCGGCCCGTTCGGGGTTTTGCGTGCCCGCCGCGCCGGTCAGATAAGCCAGGGCAAGATCATGCTGAGCCTTTGCGTCTCCGGCGTCGGCACTCTGCTCAAGCGATTTCCGCTCTCCTTGCTGTAGCCCGGCTTGAGGCGATGCGGACGCCCCCGTATCGACCGGATCTTTTGCGTCCGATGTCGGCAATGCAGGGGCGGGCGGCGGCACGGCTTCCGAGACTTTCGGCGCGGGTGCCGCGTCAGGCACCGGAACCGGCGGTTCACTTGGCGCGGGCATCGGAGCGATCTCGCCCGCGGATACAGGTGCCGTTTCTTCAACCGGTCCCGGTGTGGCCGTTTTCGGCCCCGCTGGTGCCGTCTCCGCGGGCTCCATTTTTGCCGGCTCTGCGGTCTGCGGCGCATCTCCTTCGTCACTGGACGGCAAGGAACTGCCGGATTGATCAGGCTGCGCAGGCTCCTCGGGCGGCGTTGCCTCCACCGCATCGTCCATCGCTTTTTCAGGTGCTTTTTCAGGCGCGGGAGCTTCGGGACGATCTGCACCAAGCAACGCTGTCCGGGCCTGCTCGATCATCGGCGCGACACGCGCCGCCGCATTCTCCCAGATGTGGGCCGCCCCTTCCGCGATGTGATGTGCAGCCGGCTTCAGACGGCTGTCCAGGTCATGCCGCAGCGGTCCTAGCCCAAGCTGACCGGCAAAAACATAGAGCCCGATCGCCAGAGCGACGGCGAGGCCTGTCGTTCCCAGAAGAATCTTTCGAAGCCCACGTTTGCGCTGACGCCGTGTGCCCCGCGCGACCTCACCAGCCACCGCACCGGGAGCAGACTCAAAAGCGTCTTGCTGTAGCCCGCGGAACGCCATCGGAAGCACGAGAGGCGGCTCCGGCTCGCTTTCCGGTGGCGGCGCGTCGATAACAATTTCCGCCGGACCGAGATCGCCTGTCGGCGGTGGCGGGTCCCCGTCGACGGCATCAACCGCGTCGACCTCACCGGCAAGAGCCCTCAGACGGCGATCGATCTCCCGGGCGCGATCCGTCTCTTCGACGGGAAGCATCGGCACATCGAGACTGTCGAAGTCCGTAGCCAGATCGTGAGACGGTGGAGGCGGCGCCTGCTCCGGGTCCGGCGCTACACTCGGCGCCACACTGGGAGCCGGTGCGTCATACATTTCCAGTTCCTGCTCTTCGGCAGGCTCGTCAAATGTCTCCGGCGGAAGTTCCGGCCCGAAATCATCGTCGACTGCCTCATCCAGCCCGAGGGCCCCGGCATGTTCGGGGCCCTGCTCGCCAGGCGCCGCTCCGATGCGTGCCTGGCCCGACCGATCTTTCTCGACGGAAACCATCCGCTCGGCCAGATCGAGCAGAGCGAGACCCATGGGGCGCAATGCACGATCAAGCCGGTTCGTCGAGGCGTCCAGCTCCCGGTCAATGATATCGAGCAGGGCCTGGTCCGTCAGGCTGGGCGCAGCCGTCTGCTGCTTTGCCGTATCGGTCGGTGCGGGTGTGACTGCGACCGGCCCCTTATCTTTACCAGCATCATCTTTGCCGGCATCGCGTGGCCGCTGCCCGCCATGGACACGGATCGCATGATCTATCCAGGAGCCGATGGTCTGCTGATCCCGTTCCGCCGCAGCACGAGCGATATCACGGATATCTTCCTCGATACCCTTCACACTCCATGTCGTCGGCTTTCGGACCACCGGCACTCCTCACGATGCAGGATGCGCGGGTTTACGGGTAACAGTCGGAGTAGTGGTCCCTCCGAACCCGCCTAACCTATCGCTTTTGTTCAATTTATACAGTTCTGGAAAGTAGCGCTACCCACGACGGAAGAGGCGCGAGAAGAATCCACGGCCGCGCCTGGAGCCGGGCAGAACAGTTTGCTCTACCCTGCCCAACCGTTCAGACAATCGCATCACCGCGCGCTCTATGGGCGCCGTGGAAAAAGACGCTTCGCCCTCCGCAATCATCGCAGGCTTGGCGTCGATCCGGTCAATCTCGGCGGCGAGAGACTCGATCTTGGCGAGGATTGGCTCGAAACGGGCAAGCGTTTTGTCTTCTACCGTGTTGATCCGCTGTTGCAGATCACGGAGCCGGCCTTCAAGGGAATCAACACGCTTTTCGATCGCATCCGCCTCTTCGCGAGACATACCGGGCGGCTGAGGCGCGGGCACTGGCATCTGTTGTGGTTGTTGCATGGGCGTCGAATAGCCGCCATTCGCAGGTACTGGCGGCGCCTGTACTGACGGCGCAGCTATGGCAGGGGGCGGATGCTGGGTATTGCGGAACTGCCACGGATAGGCTGCGGACGCATTTCCAACCATCCCTTTGTCCACGGCCTCTTCCGCAACACTCCACTGCCCGCGTCCGAACGCAAAGCGGGGGTCTACCTGGCCGCTGCGCTGGCGCTGCTGTGGGGGATGATCGCGCGGCCCGGGTTCCTGTGGGTGCCGATGATCTTCCTCATCAGGCATGCGGGGCCGTTCCGCAGGCGGCTGTTCAGGCGGCGGCGGCTCTTCAGACGCATGGCGGATCTGTTCGCTCAGCCAGACACCAATCGGCACGCCCGCTTTACGGGCCGCGATCTTCGCAACCTCGCGGTCTTCCGCCGAGATACCTTTTACGCTCCAGGGGGATTTACCTGACAACCGACACCCTGCCTTTATCTTGTTTCGGAGGCCGGGCCACCGAATGGTCACCAAAGGAGCGGAAAAATACCAAAGGTTACCCGGTAAGGCAAGGGTTTCTGTGCACTACGCGCAAATCGAATGCCCAAATATGACCGGCCTTCCGACCGGCCTACGGGGCTGCGGAGGTGAGAGCTACCAGCCATCCAGGCGGCGTGGATCGGCATCATCGTTGACGCGCTGTTCCGGCCGGTCCTCGACCCTCGCATCCCTCTCCTCGATCCGGGTCAGCCGACGGGAGAGCCGTTCGATGATTTCCTGCAACGGGCCGACCATGTGCGCGACGCGCTCTTCGGACTCGTAGATCCGGGTCCGGACAGCTTCGCGCACCGTTTCTGCATCCGTCTCGGTGCCGCCGGACAGAGGAGCTTCGTCATGCACCGGAACACTCTCCGGCACGGTTTCCGGTTCCTGTTCCGGGCCAACATCCCGGATTGCACGGCTGACCCATTCACCGATGGTCATGCCTTGCTGGGCCGCCGCCTTTTTCGCGATTTCCCGCGCTTCGGGCGACACGCCCTTCAGGCTCCACGGCAAGACAGGTTTGGACATGATTATCCTCATCCCCAAAAAGCGAAATAATCTAAGGAGTCTAGCTGTTTCGGATCAAGATGTTAAGGGAGCAGAGCCGAAGCAGTTGCATGGATTTGGGTTTCTGATTATGTTCGCGCCCGATTGGGGCGTAGCCAAGCGGTAAGGCAGCGGTTTTTGGTATCGCCATGCGCAGGTTCGAATCCTGCCGCCCCAGCCATTCCATAAAACCGATCCGACTGACGGCAAACCCGCAGCGCGGGCTATAGCTTCTCAAGCCAGAGGCTCGTCTCGAGCGCCCCCTGTTGCAGCGGCAACCAGTCAAGTGCAGGCCCGTCGAGCATTGGAACACCATCACGGCCGAGCAGGCGCGTGCGGGCATAGTGGCTCGAGAAAACCGGCCGGAATCCGCCTCCGCTCAGCAGAGCCGCCACCAGCAATTGCTCGTTATAGACTCGCCAGTCCCAAGCTTCCGGATAGGGGTCGGGCAGCACAATGTCATGGATGTGAACCAGCAGGCCGGCAGGCAGGGTCGGCAACAGGTGATTCAAGACCAGGTCAACGTCGGAGCCCGGCAGGGCCAAATGGCTTGAATCCAGAAACAGCACGTCACCTGGACCAAGATCCGGCAGACTCTCACGCGGTACATCCTGGATCGTATGCTCAAGGAAGCGCACACCAGTCCCGGCAAGGCTGGCACGCGGTGCCGGATCGACACAGGTAATCTCGGTTTCAAGGCCGCCATCGCGGACGGCGCGGGCAAGGAAGCGGGTGCTGTGGCCCGAGCCAATCTCCAGAATGCGCGCCGGGCGACGTTCCCGCACGAGAGTATAGGCCGCGGCACCGTCAAGTCCGGGAAACCAGTCCTGACTCCAGCGGGGTTCCGGCGGCTCCTGATCACCTACCGCCTGTAGCGCATCCCGGTAGCGGTCAATATCGGAAAGCATCCCGGAAAATGCGGGTAGCGCATCAGTGGCGAAGCGCTCCTCGACCCAGTCATACCGACTACCTTGCGTGGGAACCTGCGATGCGTACCGGTATGGAACAAAGTAACCCATTGGTTTTAAGCCAAGAATCGTACTTAACCCAAGACGGAGCCGACGCCATGAATGACCTCGGTTTGTCGATTTTGAGTTGGTCATATCAGGGAGTAATTTTCAGGCCTTCGTAGGCCGCTATGGTGCCGGGGCGGCGTTCGTCGGCCTGGTGAAGGATCTCGTCCATCTTCTCGTCCGTGTGGCTCGGGTCGTGGTGGAAGAGAACGAGCTTCTTGACCCCTGCCGCATCGGCAAGCCGGATGCCCTCCTGCCATGTCGAATGGCCCCAGCCGACAAATTTCGGGAATTCCTCATCCGTGTAACAGGCATCGTAGATCATCACATCCGCATCCTGCACCAGCTCCAGAATATTCTGGTCAGGCTCGCCCGGCCGATGCTCCGTGTCGGTAATGTAGCAAATCGACTTGCCGCCATAATCGAAGCGATACCCGACAGCACCCTGCGGGTGATTGAGCGACGTGGTCCGTACGGAGATATCCGGCCCGAAGGCCAACGTGTCACCCGAGACAAAATCGTTGAATTCGAGCTCCGCCTGAAAAATCTCCAGCGGCACCGGAAAAAGCGGGGAGGACATCAGCCGCGCAACCACATCGCGCATACTCGCCCTGCCGCCCAGATGTCCGGACCAGACACGAAAGACGTTGCCCTTCTTGAAGGCTGACGTGAAGAAAGGCAGACCGCCCAGATGATCAAGATGAGAATGGGTGAAGAGGATATCCGCGTCCACCGGGCCGGACTTGTCCAGCATCAGGCCGAGATTGCGGAGGCCCGTGCCGGCATCGAGAATAAAGACCCGATTGCCACAACGAATTTCAAGACAGGCGGTGTTTCCGCCATAGCGCACGAATTCAGGCCCCGGGCATGCAATGCTTCCGCGGGCGCCCCAGATCCGGACAAAGAATTCGGCTCCCGGCGACACAACAACTCCCAACCCACAATCCACAGCCGGCTATTTTGGAGCGCCAAGTCTGCATGAGCAGGGCCAACGTGAAAAGATTAATTCAGGACAAGACTCTATTTGGCACCGAGCGCAATCAGGGAACCAGTCTGTAACCGCCCGGATCCGTCACCAGAATTTGCGCATTGGACGGATCGATCTCGATCTTTTGCCGCAGCCGGTAGACGTGGGTTTCCAGCGTATGCGTGGTCACGCCCGCATTGTATCCCCAGACCTCGTTCAGCAGGGTCTCACGCTTCACCATGCGTCCGCCGGTCCGATAGAGATACTTGAGGATCGCGGTTTCCTTTTCCGTCAGCCGGACCTTCTTGTTCCGGGCTTCGTCGAGCAGCAGCTTGGCGCTGGGACGAAAACTGTAGGGGCCGATCGTGAAAAGCGCGTCGTCGCTCTGCTCATGCTGCCGCAGATGCGCCCGCATGCGGGCCAGTAGCACGGCGATCTTGAAGGGCTTGGTGACATAGTCGTTGGCCCCGGCGTCGAGGCCGAGAATGGTATCCGCGTCGCCGTCCTGGGCGGTCAGCATGACGACCGGCGATTTCACGCCGTTGCGGCGGATCAGCCGGCAGACATCGCGGCCGTCCATGTCCGGAAGACCGACATCAAGCAGGATCAGGTCGAAATGTGCCGACTTGACTGCCTCCAGCGCCGCGGCTCCGTTCTCCACTGCGCTGACCACGAATTCCTCATGCAGCTCCAGCTGTTCGCTGAGCGTCACCCGAAGAGCTTCGTCATCCTCGACCAACAGGACTTTCTTACCGTTCACCATCACCAGCCACGACCCGTTGCTACGTACCCGTCCACACTTAAGGAGAAAGGGAGGCGAATACCAGAGGCTTAAACCGGCCCAGTTTCGACCTCTTTCCAGAAACTGACAAAGCCGGCGACGCGTTTTGCCTTCCGGCCAGGCTGCGGGTAGGACCAGGCCGCGTCTGCGGAAATGCGCGTTCCGTCGACCACATCATAGTAGACAGCCTCCCCGCGCCAGGGGCACCGGGTCCGGGTCGCCGTCTCCCGCAGCAGCTCGAAACGCACGGAATTCGGCGGAAAATAGACACTCCCCTCGATCGTCACGGTTTCTTGTTCCGGCGCCCGGGCTATTTCCGTCTCGCCGAGACGCGCCACCAAGACCTGATCGAACATCGCGTGCTGCCCCTCAGAAAGACGGCGCCAGGATCAGCCGGAGCATCGCCAGGCACATTGGATGATGCGGATCGCCGAAGGCTTCAAGTGCGGTAAAATGATCGCGATCTGGCAAATCGACACACTCGACGGGTTGCCGTTTCTCCCTCAACGCACCCGCAAGCTCATCCCGCTGACGCAGATATTCCGGCCCTTCGAGACCGCCGACCGTAAGAAGGTGTGGCGGCAAACGCAGCCCGGCAGCATCCGCATCGCGCACAAGCCGGATCGGAGACAATAGGCTCACATCGCTTTCCGTGAGGGACAGTGCGTCATTCAGATAGCAGAGCCTGATCGGCTCCAGATCATGCAGACCGCTGACAGAGCAAATGCCCTTCAATGTGCCTGCCGGTACCCCGGCCGGCCCCCCCATCAGCGCCGAGAGATGTCCCCCCGCCGAATGCCCCGCAAGATAGAGATCCCCCGGATTACCGCCGAAGCGGTGGGCGTTTTCCTTGACCCAGGCAATCGCCGCACGGATGTCATCGGCAATATCCGCTACCGTGACCTCCGGGCAAAGCCGATAGCCGACAGAGACGAAATTGATGTCCGCGGCGATGAAGGTCGGCGCCAGAAAATGCGCGATCGACTTGTCGCGCATGTGCCAATAGCCGCCGTGAATGAAAATCAGCACCGGCGCATCCCGTTTCCCGGCAGGAAAAACATCGACGCGCTGGCGTGGATGATCGCCGTAAGGCTGGTCGAGATCAGCCGAGAACTGTTTGCGTACATCGGCGCCAGCCGCTTCCCAACGTGCTGAAATCTCAGCACTGTTGGCGACTTTCGCACGATTGTCGTATTCGCGGTCGAGCCCGGCGCGGTCATAGGAATTGAAAAGTGTCATATCCCGGTCCATCTGTGCACATCTCTGCTAACAGTGCGGGAGGCAGAAAGCCGGTTCAAGGTGCTTGACCTCCAGCCCGGTCGGAACATGATGCGGTCCATGACAGATACACTCCCAATTCAGGGTACCGGCACGCCCGCAGGCTCACCGACCCAGACCCATGTTGACAGGGCAATCTCCGAGCTGCGCCGCGGTGGGCTGATCCTGCTGCACGGTTCGGCCGAGGAGAGCGTGCTGCTGGTGCTCGCCGCCGAAATGGCGAATGAAAGCGGTCTCGGTGCAATGATCCGGCTGGCGGGAAGCCTGCCTTCGGTCATCGTACCGAAGAACCGGGCCCGCGATATTACCGGAAACCCGGAGCTGCCGCCCTATTCCAGCATGGCCCTCCCCAAAGGGGCGGATGCCGCCCTGATCCGGCAGATCGCCGACCCGCTTTTCGAGCCGGAGAAATTTGGCACGCTTCGGCGCGGCCTTACCGTGGTCCCGGTGCGCGCGGGCCGGCTTGGACCGGCGGCTGTCCAGTTATCCAAATGGGCCCGGCTGTTGCCGTCTGTCGTCGTCGCCCGGCTGACCGATGTGAAAGTCGCCGACGCTGAATCCTGGGCACATGGACAAGGCCTCCTGTCAGTCAGCGTGTCGGACACCGAAGATTACGTCGAGGAGAGCGCGCGGCGCCTCACCCGGGTTGCCTCCGCCCGCGTGCCCCTGGCGGATGCCGAAGCGTCCCGCATTGTCGCCTTCCGCCCGGCAGATGGCGGGGAGGAGCATCTGGCAATCGTTGTCGGCGAGCCGGATGTCAGCCAGCCGGTTCTGGTGCGACTGCATTCCGAATGCCTGACAGGCGACCTGCTCGGCAGCCTGCGCTGCGACTGTGGCGACCAGCTGCGCGGCGCCCTTCGGGAGATTGGCAAGCAAGGGTCTGGCATCTTGCTCTATCTGGCGCAGGAAGGCCGGGATATCGGCCTGATCAACAAGCTCCGTGCCTATCAGCTACAGGATCTCGGCAGCGATACAGTCGATGCAAATGAGCAGCTTGGTTTCGAAGCGGACGAACGGGTCTATCTGACCGCCGCCGAAATGCTGCATCAGCTTGGCGTCGAATCCGTCAGGCTGATGACGAACAATCCGGAAAAGATTGCCCAGCTCCGGAGCTCCGGGGTCAATGTGGTCGAACGGGTGGCTCATATTTTCCCGTCCAACACCCATAACGAAGAGTACCTGCGCACCAAAGCGAACCGCACAGGGCATCTTTTCTAGGAAAACCGGGCTTTTTCAGCACCGTCTGTTAATGGTACGCGGCTTGCATCAAAGCGAGGCAAAGGAGCCTTCGCGATGGATGTCAGTCAAACGGCAGCAGCACAACCGGCCTGGTGGTCACAGTCCTCCCAAAACGGGGAACGGGACGTGAAAGAGGATATGTACGAGCCAGCGCAGGCCGCTTCCGCAGCCGGTGATGATGGCTGGGGTCCTGATGGTTTCGGTTTCGACGATTTCGTCGACATCATCAATCCGCTGCAGCATCTTCCGTTTGTTTCCACCCTTTATCGGGAATTCACCGGCGACACGATTGCGCCTGCGGCTCGTACTGCGGGAGGCGCATTGTATGGCGGCCCTGCGGGGCTCGTGGCTGGCGTGGCAAACGTGATGTTCGAAGCCGAGAACGGATCCGATATCGGCGCGACGATGGTCGCAGAGCTGACGGGTGGAGGATCAACACCAGTCAATGCCGCCCCGGCCGAAGCGGCCTTACTGGCTGAAGCGCCTCAAACAGTATCACCGTCCCCGGTACCCGCTCCGAACGATGGCGCAATTACACCTGCCGCCAATCACCGCAGCTTTGCCGTTCCAGGTATTGAGACCGCCAACGCGGATGCGGCCATGACGCCCGAGGCCATGGCCGCCTATGCCCGGGCAAGCGCCCTTACAGCGCCTACACCAGGCAAAGGCTCCGTAGACTGGACCAACGGCGTGATCACACAACCCGCCGCAGAGTCCGGCACCGGCATGCAAGCAGTTTCCGGAGGAGGCCTTGATGCCCTCATCCGGGACAGTCAGGCAAAGACAGCGACGCGGCGGCGTGGCCCGGCCTTGCCGTCCCTGGTACAGCCCGGTCTGAAAACCCGTGGCGCCCAGGCACCGGCAAGCGAGCCGGCTCTGCCTGTCGATCCGTCTCAGCGCGCCGGATTGGCAGATTGGATGATGAAGGCGCTCGATAAATATGGAACCATGAAGGTCAGCGGCAGCGGTGTCGGATAAACTCCGCCAGACGCTGCTTTCCGGCGTCTGATCAGGAGTGCCCCCCTTGGACCTCATCCTCCGCGCTCAGCAAGATGGTTCCCACAGCATCGTACTGGATGGGCAGGCGCTGTCCTGTGCTATCGGCAAAGGCGGCATCCGTGAATACAAACGCGAGGGTGATGGGGCAACGCCGGTTGGGCGGTTTCCTTTCCGGCGGATCTTCTACCGGGCAGATCGCCTGAAACATATTCCCGGATGCCCGGATGCGATCCCGATCGAAGAGGATCATGGCTGGAGCGACGATCCGGCTGACCCGGAACAGTACAACCGGCTGGTCAAACTGCCTTATCCGCACTCTCATGAAAGCCTGAAGCGCGAGGATGCGGTCTACGATGTGGTTGTGGAGCTTGGCTACAACGATGCCCCGCCGATACCGGGTCGCGGCAGTGCGATATTCATGCATGTGGCCCGGCCGGATTATTCCGGAACGGAAGGCTGTATCGCATTGGCCCTTCCGGATCTGCTGCGGGTCCTGGAGCAGACCGCGGGCAACGGCACCGTTATTGTGCCGCCAGAGCTTGCGGACACAACAGGGCCGTCTTAACCGGCGGGTTTCAGCCTGTCACCGAAGATGGCCGTGCCGACGCGGACATGGGTCGCACCGAATTCGATCGCGACCTCATAGTCTCCACTCATGCCCATGCTGAGCTTTTCCAACCCATGGCGCCGGGCAATTTCGCGCAAGAGGGCGAAGTGAAGCGCCGGCTCGTCATCCGCTGGGGGAATGCACATCAGGCCGACCACGTTCAGGCCATGCTCATTCCGGCACGCCTCGATAAACGCATCAGCATCACCCGGCAGGACGCCTGCTTTCTGGTCTTCCTCGCCGGTATTAACCTGCACGAAACACTCCAGCGCCCGGCCCTGCTTTTTCATTTCCGCAGCCAGAACCCGGGCCAATTTGGGCCGGTCGACCGTCTCGATCACATCAAAGAGCGCAATGGCGTCCGCCGCCTTGTTGGTCTGCAGTGGGCCGATCAGATGCAATGTCACGTCTGGATAGCGGGCCTTCAGCTCCGGCCATTTTCCCTGCGCTTCCTGCACCCGGTTCTCGCCGAAAATACGCTGCCCTTCCGCGAGAGCCGCCTCGACCTTCTCGACCGGCTGCACCTTGCCGACAGCGACCAGCGTGACCTCTCCGGGTGCCCGGCCACCCGCCTTTTCAGCGGCCTCGATCTGTGCCTTCACAGCCCGGAGATTGGCCCCTACATCAACCGTCGCACTCGCCTCAGGCATCTGCTGTTCCATTGCTCTTATCCCTGTATCCGAACGCTTCGATCTCCGGCGCGAGCTCTTTCGCGGCCGCATCCATTACGCTACCGTAACGCCTCCATCGCGCCACGGCGTGACTGTAGAGCGGCTGCGTCACCTGGGCATAACTCGGTGTCGCGATATAGCCGCGCTGGCGGGCATGCTCATGGAAGTCCATCACGCGCTCATCCCAATCAAGGCCGAGAAAATCGAGAACCGGCTCTGCCGCCCCGCGCAGATCGCGGGTCATGTCTTCGTATTTCACAGTAACGAAGGCTGGTTTCAAGTGCGTCAGATAACGTTGCCAGAGCCCGAACACCTCGCGATAGAAGCGGATCGTATCGGGCAACGAACAGAAGACTGCCATTGAATGGTTGAGGCCAAAATTCTGCATCAGACAACTGAGACAAACGTCGCAAGGGTGCCGCAGGGCCAGGATAAACCGCGCACGGGGAAAGATTCTCAGAATCAGTCCTGCATGCACGATGTTGAGCGGCATCTTGTCGACATAGATCGCTCCGTCGGACGGCTCAAGAAACCGGTTCCGCTCCGCGAAGTAGGCCGCGCGCATTTCCGCCCGCATCGCTTCCGGCAGAGCCTCCAGTGCCCCCGGATACCCTGCCGCCTCTCCCAGTCTCGTCGCCAGGCCCGTGATCAGTGGGCGCTCTTCCAGCACCTCGACTCCAGGATGAGCATCGAGGACCTGATCGAGCAACGTCGTGCCCGAGCGCGGGAAACCGATAAGGAAAACAGGATCTGCTTCACCACCCTCCGGCTGCGGCGCTGAAGCAGCCCAGGCCGGAGGGTGATCAAAAGCCGCGCTGAGAGCCGCGACTTCGGCAAAAGCGCGCTTCGGATCGGCGAGCCCGCCACGAAACTGGTCGAGCTGGGTCCGGTTCGCCGTCTCAAACCAGGAAAAGGCACCGGCATGATCGCCAAGGGAGTCGAGTGCCTGCGCCAACTCGAATCCAAGCCGGTGCGTGTCAGGACCCGCAATGGTTCCGTCCAAGGCTTTCCGGAGCCCGGCGGCAGCTTCGTCGAACCGTTTCAGGCGGCGGAGAGCCCGGCCCTCTAACGCCGCCAGATATTGGTCAGACGGCAACAGGTAGAGACCCTGGCGAGCCACTGAAAGTGCCCTCTCCAGATCCGATACCCGATCATGCAGTTCTGCCAGCATCGTATAGGAGGCGCCCTGGACCGGATCGAGCAGAAGGGCCCGCATGGCCAGACGCACCGCCTGCTCCGCATTACCGGTATCGCGGGCAAAAATCGCCTGGGCACGCAAGGCCCGCGGATCGGTGCTTCCCTGCTTGGCGATCCCGTCGAACAGCAACTGCGCGTCATCAAACCGGCCGGTCGCAAGATAGAGGCTGGCGAGATTGCTCCGGATCTCTATTCCGCCATCCTGCTTTGCTGCGCGTTCCAGCATGGTGACGGCTCGCTGAAGGTCACCCATGCCCCGATAGATCAGGGCAAGGTTATTCAGCACCGTTGGGTCCTCTCCCTGACGCAACGCCACTTCTAATGCAGTCACTGCCTCTTCTTCGCGGCCCGCTTCCAGCAATGCCGTGCCGTAGAGTTTCTGCACTGCCGGGCTTGTGCCCAAACGGCTGGCAAGCGGATCGAGAATACCAAGAGCGTCGCGAGGCTTCCCGCGATGCAAATGAACCTGGGCCAGATTTACAGCCACCTGTAGCTCGCCAGGCGCCAGGGAGCGGGCTTTCTCCAGCGCTTTCACTGCCCGGTCGAAATCACCGCCCGAAGCTTCAAGCATGCCGGCCATATAGAAAGGCCGCCAATCCTTGCCTGCTTTCCGGAGGATGCGGGCATAACGCTCCCGCGCCTCGCGCCAGCGCCCGGCGGCCGCAAGCTTCTGAACCTGCTCGAAATCAATCGATGGAGCGGACATGGGCTTCAGGACCGCAAGATTCAGACACGGGGAACTCCGGACTTTGTAATGTAGCCGAGCTCCAGGAGCAGATCATAGTGACGATCCGTCAAGCGCTTCACATGATCCTCGCTCAATACCTTGCGATATCCGCCGACACCGCCGGAACGGAAGAATTTCTGCGACTGGTGCACCCGCTCGCGGAAGCCTTTTTGGTTTTCCTGGCTGGAAACCACGGAAAAGCTGCTGTTCTTGATCGCCCGCTTCAACCGCTGGGGGCTTTTAGGCACCCCGAGATAACGCATGAAAGAGCCAAAGGCCTTCATCGGGCTCTTCACCATGTCCTCGTATCTCAGCGTCAGCGGATTGAAGTTCTCCACCGCGTGCCAGCTGCGGTAATGGTCTGTCCAGGTACCAAGGACCTGAAACACCGCCGCCGGACTGGTCCGCGTGGTCTGCAGTCCCGAGGTCATTGCCTCGACCGCATCGTCAAGCGTGAGCCGATAGTGATCCGCATAGGAAACCGTCACATCGAACACATTCCGCACGACATAGGCCGCGCCCGCCGTGCATTCGAGATAGATGAGCGGCCGTCCTTCATGCAGTACAAGAGCATTGTGGGTCTTCACAATGGTGGTCTGTGGTTCCTGCGCCCAGGATTTCTGCAAAGGCTCACGCAATGCATGCAGCTCGGCATCGCTCATTTCCTGCAACGGCTTTCCGGCGATTTTCTCGTAGAGCGGCCCCATCATATCGCCGTAGCGGACCACGCCGAGCTCATTGATCGAGACCGGCTCCGCACTGTTGCGGAACAGGTTCTCGATAAAGACCCGGAGCCAGGTGTTTCCGGACTTTGGAAAGGACGCGAGCCAGAGGATACCGCTCATGAGGTCATGCCGGTCCAGCTCATCCGCGCAGGCGCCAGATGACGCGACTCTGGTCCAGTGCTTTAAGCAAGGGTTCGAGGTGCGCGACACGATCGGGGAACTTCGCGCGCAGATCAGAAAGCCAGAACTCCTCGGATTTCACGATATAGTCGGCAACCGCAAAATCGTCCTTGGCGATATCGAGCGTAAAGCCGTCCCCGGTCAGCATCGCGGCCTGGCCCCTGCGGGCAAGCTTCAGAGGCCGGCGGGTCACCATGAAATTGATGTCAGGCGTACGGTCAGGCAGCGTATGCCGGACCACTTTGTCAGCGACTTTGCTCATCAGGACGCTGCGGACGTGATTATGAAACTCCGGGCGAGCCATATGATCCGCAACACGCTTGCCAAGCTCGGTTATGTAGTCTTCCAGGTCTCTCCCATCATCAAAATGTGGGATTCGTTTCCGGAAAATCTCATCCTGATGCAGGAAGGGCGCGAGCATCGAGAGCGAGGTGTGGCCATCGACATAGGTCGCGCCGAAGGACAGATGCAGCGAGGCGGTGTCCGTCGTCATTGCGTCGTGATACAGCCCCCGCGGCAGATAGAGCACGTCGCCCGGGCGCATGACGATCTGCTGCATGATCTCGCCCTTTTGCTGATCATGCTGTTCCCGGGAAAAGTCTCCCGGACGCACCTGCGGGACGTCGATCGCCTCGTTCACACGTCCGCGATAGATGTTCCAGGTCTTCTCACCCTCGATCTGAATCGCAAACACACACATCGTGTCGAAATGCGAGTGATAGGCCTGCACGCTCTTCCAGGAACAATAGGCGTTGCAGGAGGCGTGCGTTCCGGTGAGCCGCTCGATAAAGCGGGTGGCGTCCTGGATAGAGGGATGAATGCCCTCGATATAGTCGAGAACAAGACTGGCGCCCTTGGACATCAGGAAGCGTACACGCTCCGGGTCCGGCACCATTACGTTCATGCCCTTCCGATCGAGCCCCGGACGGCAATATTGCTCGGACGGCAGGACGTTTCCGTCAACCGCCATCTCCATATAGTTGGCGTGCCAGAGCTTGGAGCGATTGACCAGATCGTTCATCTGATCCCAGTTGAACAGATCACTGACGGGATCGAAGGCCCCCTGCTCGAAATAGTAGGCCTTATCCCAGTAATCCTTCAGGAACTGGTCGCGTGTGATTTTCTTGAAGAAAGTCTCGAACTGCACCGTGTTGCCCCCAGATACCGGTTGGTCAGTGATCTGTATAACAAGGACGTTGTGAGTTCCAGAGGGCAAGCTGCTTGTGGAAGAGATAGGCAAAAGAAAAGGGGCCGCGCGAGGCGGCCCCTTCCCATAGTCCCTAACCCGTTTGGATTAGAAGGACACTTTCATGCCGACGACGAAATAGGTGCCGTCGGTGTCGCTGTTACCAGCAGAAGCGGTGTTCTTGGTGCTGAGTTCGGTATAACCGAGCGTGGCAGCAGCGGTGACACCCGGGCCCAGAGCGTACTTGCCGTTCAGGGAGTAGGTGTCATGCTCGCCGTCGTTGGTGATCACACCAGCGGTGGTGATCGCATCGCTCTCGCCATGGAACCAGTTGACGCTGACGCCCCACGGACCGGTCGCATAAGCGGCGCCGAGGGTGTAACCGGTTTCTTCGTCACCAGTTGTGGTGCCTTCGCTGGCAGCATAAGCGCCACCGAGGGAGAAGCCGCCGAAGCCAGCGGTAGCACCGAAGGAATAAGCAGACGGATCTTCAGCGCCGGCCACACCATCGGTGAACGCACCGTAACCAGCGGACAGGCCGACGTTGAAGCCGTCGAAGTCGCGCTTGAAGTTAGCAGCGATGGCATAACCATCGGACACTTCAGAGTTGCGATCAACGGTGCCGTTGTCATCCTGGCCGGATTCCGGAATGTAGGAAACACCGAGCTGGAAGCCTTCAACACGCGGTGTGTAGTAGGTCAGCTTTTCGGAGTCGTTGGTCCGGTTCGGCTCAACATTGGTGGAACCGAACGGGCTGCGGAAGAAGCCGCCGGAAGCACCGATTGAGTTCGGAACCCACGCGGTCTGGTCACCGGAGTTGATGCCGATGCCGTAGTCAGACGGACCGTAGTTCATCTTGTACAGCGCGGAGTTTTCAGAACCCAGGTTGATCTCACCAAAGTTGCCTTTGACGATCAGGTAGGATTCATCGATCTGGTCGCCAGGGTTGCTGTTGGCTTCCAGCTGGACATTGACGCCGACAGAGATGCCGTTGTCGAGGGTGGTCATGCCCTTGAAGTGGATTTCCGCATCAGAGACGTTAGCGAAGCCCTGATAATCAGCGGAGCTTTGGTCGTCAGCTGTCGTGTAGCCGAACCACTGTTCCATGTAACCACCAACGGACACTTTAAGCTTTTCAGCAGCGTCCACAGACGGCGCAGCGATCATGCCAGCGGCAACAATCGCAGTCGTTCCGAGAAGAATCTTTTTCATCTTTTCCCCTACTCCCGAGAGTCATCGGTTAAGTAACGCGGTAAGTTGTTTGCAGAGAATCTGCCTAACCCCCTAACCTCACGTCACAGCATCACTATTCTCTCACCATTTGACCGTCAAGAAAGACAGGCTGGGCATTTATGCAAATCTGTCTCAATGTGGCGAAAATGCCACAAATCGATGGCTGCGCTTGTATTTATCGGGATTCTTGCATGCAGAACCGGCGTGATCATATGTCAAGTTGTTCACGGGCAAGAGAAACGGTAAAAGGCGTCTCGTCCGTATCGAAACGCGAGTGCGAGTCTTGGCTGATATGAAAATTCCGGGTCTTCTGGAGCTAAACAAGAGCCTGCGCCTGCTGGCGCTGCTTGGGATGGCATCCCTTACGGCATGTTCAGGTGCTGATATCGAATACGAATATCCGCGCACTGGTGCCGGAGGAAGACCAACCTACGAAAAAGAAGAGAAGATCTTCGGCGAGGATGGCTTCACCCTGCTTGGGAGCGATGTGGACAACCAGCAGGCTTCTGCCGGGTCCGGCATTGCCGTGAACAGCTACCTCTGGCGCGCATCTCTCGACACGATCTCCTTTATGCCATTGGCATCGGCAGACCCGTTTGGTGGTGTCATCATCACCGATTGGTATTCGCCACCGGACACGCCGAGCGAGCGCTTCAAGATCAATGTCTTCATCCTCGACCGCGCATTGCGGTCCGACGGCATAAGGGCCAAGGTCTTCAAGCAGAAGCTCACGGCATCCGGCCAGTGGCAGGATCTGGGCACGGAAGAAAAGCTGCACAGAGACCTTGAGGACGCGATTTTAACGCGGGCGCGGCAACTGCGCATCGGTTCCACCAAGAACTGATCACCCTCGTCAATATGAGTTTTGGCACCGGCACGCTCATGTGCCGGACCATTACAGAAGATCAGGCGCAGAGCGCCACCGACCAAGGCTAAAAGATGTCCCGTTACAATTTCCGCGAAACCGAAACCAAATGGCAGCGCGCCTGGGAAGAGAACCGCTGCTTCGAAGTGACGGAGGACCCGGACAAGCCGAAATATTATGTGCTTGAGATGTTCCCCTACCCGTCCGGGCGCATCCATATGGGACATGTCCGGAACTACACGCTCGGCGATCTCGTTGCCCGCTACAAGAAAGCCAAGGGCTTCAACGTCCTGCACCCGATGGGCTGGGACGCCTTCGGGCTTCCGGCCGAGAATGCGGCTTTCGAGCGCGGCGTCCATCCGGCAAAATGGACTCACGAAAACATCGCCTCGATGCGCGAGCAGCTCAAGACCATGGGCTTGTCCTACGACTGGCGCCGCGAGATCGCGACCTGCGATCCGGACTATTACCAGCATGAGCAAAAGATGTTCATCGACTTCTACAAGGCGGGCCTCGCCTACAAGAAGGAAAGCTGGGTCAACTGGGATCCGGTCGAGAACACCGTGCTGGCAAACGAGCAGGTCATCGACGGCATGGGCTGGCGCTCCGGCGCGCCTGTCGAAAAGCGCCTGCTCTCCCAGTGGTTCCTGAAAATCACGGAATATGCCGAGGACCTGCTGCAGGCTCTTGAAGGTCTGGACCGCTGGCCGGACCGGGTCACGCTGATGCAACACAACTGGATCGGCAAATCCGAAGGCGCCCGCGTCTTCTTCAAGCTGAAGGATGCGGACGACAAGCTTGAGGTCTTCACCACCCGGCCGGATACGCTCTACGGCGCTTCCTTCTGCGCGATCGCGGCGAACCATCCGATCGCGGCCAAGGTGGCCGAAAACAATCCCGCACTGGCCGAGTTCATTGCCGAATGCAACCGCATGGGCACCAGCGAGACCGAAATCGAAACCGCCGAGAAAAAGGGCTTCGATACCGGCCTCAAGGTCACCCATCCACTGGACGACAGCTGGGAGTTGCCGGTCTATGTCGCGAATTTCGTGCTCATGGAATATGGCACCGGCGCCATCTTCGGCTGCCCTGCGCACGACCAGCGCGATCTGGACTTCGCCCGTAAATACGATCTGCCTGTGACGCCCGTGGTGCTTCCGCCGGAAGCCGATGCCGATAGTTTCGAAGTCGGCACCGAAGCCTATACCGGCCCCGGCAAGATCTACAATTCAGACTTTCTGGACGGCTTGTCCGTCGACGACGCAAAGTCAAAAGTCGCCGAGCGCCTTCAGGGTGCCGGACAGGGTGAGAAAACCACAACCTATCGTCTGCGCGACTGGGGCGTATCCCGTCAGCGCTATTGGGGCTGTCCTGTTCCGTTCATCCACTGCCCCGATTGCGGCGAGGTTCCCGTTCCGGAAGCCGACCTGCCCGTTGAGCTGCCAGAGGATGTCGATTTCGAAGGCACCGGGAACCCGCTGGACCGGCATCCGACCTGGAAGCACGTCACCTGCCCGAGCTGCGGCGGCAAGGCCGAGCGCGAGACCGATACATTCGATACATTCTTCGAATCCTCCTGGTACTTCGCCCGTTTCGCGGACGCCAAGGCCGAGAACGCCTTCTCCAAGGAAGCGGCCGAATACTGGCTTCCGGTGGATCAGTATATCGGCGGCATCGAGCATGCGGTCCTGCACCTGCTCTATTCCCGCTTCTTCACCCGCGCACTCCACAAGTGCGGCTATCTCGATCTCGACGAGCCGTTTGCCGGCCTGATGACCCAGGGCATGGTCTGCCACGAAACCTTCAAGGATCAGAACGGCGCCTGGTTGTTCCCGACCGAGGTCCGCAAGGAAGGCGACGGCTACGTCACGATCAAGGACGATGCGCCGGTGAAGACCGGGCGCATCGAGAAGATGAGCAAGTCGAAGCGCAACGTGGTCGATCCGGAAAACATCATCGGGTCCTACGGCGCGGATACGGCACGCCTGTTCATGCTGTCGGACTCACCGCCCGAGCGGGATCTGGAATGGACGGAGTCCGGTGTTGACGGAGCCTGGCGCTATCTGAGCCGTCTGTGGCGCCTGATCACCGAGCCGGCAAAACCTTTCGCCCCGCATGGAACAGCCCGCCCGGCCGATATTGGTGCCGCGGCGGAAGCGGCCGAGCGCGCGACCCATAAAGCCATCAAGGCAATCGAAGAGGCCGTAGAACGGTTCCGCTTCAACACTGCGGTCGCCCAGGTTCGCGAACTCAGCAACGCTCTTGCAGAGCTCGATGGCGACGATGACGGCTCGGCCTGGGCGCGGCGCTTCGGTTATGAAACGCTGGTCAGGCTGATCGAGCCGATGGTGCCGCATATCGCCGAAGAGCTCTGGCAGCAACTCGGCGGAGACGGCATGCTGACGGACCGGCCCTGGCCGGTCTTCGATGAAGCCCTCGTTACGGACGACACGCTCACTATCGGCGTTCAGGTCAACGGCAAGCTGCGCGGCACAATCGAGGTGGCACGCGATGCTGACAAAGCACTGGTTGAGGAAGCCGCACTGGCCGTCGAGAATGTGCAGAAGATCCTCGAAGGAAAACCGCCGCGCCGCGTGATTGTGGTGCCGAACAAGATTGTGAATATCGTTGCCTAGATCGCTGACAGCCCTTGCCGTCCTTCTGGTCCTGACCCTCGGCGCCTGCGGGTTTCAGCCGGTTTACGGCACGCGGAGCGCGGGCGGCACGAGCAGCAGCGTCACAGTCGATCTGGCCGCCATCAAGATTTCTCCAATTGCAGACCGTGGCGGCCAGTTGCTCCGCAACAGCCTGCAGGACAAGCTGACACCGCGGGGCGTTCCGGCCCGGGCCCGGTACCGGCTGGATGTAAGCCTGACCGAAAACCGATCCGACCTTGTGATCCTGAAGGATTCCACCTCGACCTTTTCCAAGGTCCGGTTTGTCGCGGACTTCACTCTTGTAGATCTGACAGATGGACAGCCGGTGAATAGTGGTCGGGCTGAGTCCACCACCACCTTCAACCGGGTGGATTCCGATTTTGCCATTCTCGCGGCGGAAAAGGATGCACGGCGACGGGCCGCCGATGAAATCGGCGAGGACATCCGGCTTCGCCTCGGACTCTATTTCAATCGTATTCGCGGCAGCTAACCCGGACAGGCAATGAAGCTGAAATCGAACGAGATTGCCGGTTTCATCCGCCGCCCGCCGGATAGCGTCGGAGCCGTTCTGATCTATGGAGCGGACGGCGGTCAGGTCCGCGAAGTCTCCGATAGAATTGGCAAAACCATCGTCGAGGATCTGTCCGACCCGTTTCAGGTCGCTGATCTTACGCCGGAAGTTCTGAAGGATGAGCCAAGCCGGATTGCCGATGAGGCAGCCGCTATTTCCCTGACCGGTGGACGTCGGCTGGTCCGCTTGCGTGGCGCGACAGATACGGTAACCGCCGCTGCGGAACTGGCGCTGAATGCCGAAACCGGCGACAGCATGATCATCGTCGAAGCCGGCGCCCTCGAGGCACGCTCGAAGCTGCGCAAACTTTTCGAGACAAGCAAGAGCGCGGCCGCCATCCCCTGCTATCTCGATAGTGGAGCGGGACTGGATGCCGTGATCCGCGAAACCCTCAGCGCTTTCGACGTCCGGGCCACACCGGATTCCCATGCCTACATGATGGAGCATCTGGGTGGCGACCGGCGGGTCACCCGGTCCGAGCTGGAAAAACTTGCGCTCTATGTCGGCAAAGGCGGCGAAGCTAGCCTCGAGGATACGCAGAGCATGGTCGGGGATAGCAGCGCCCTCGCCCTGGACCAGATCGCGATCGCGGTGGCCAGCGGAGATATAACAGCCGCCGACCGTTTGCTTCGGCGGGGCTATGCCGATGGACTTAATCCGGTGGGCGTGCTCAGAGCGGCAATCCGGCATTTTCAGCGCCTGCATCGGGCCGCTGCGCATATCGCCGCCGGCGAAAATGCAGACCAGGCCGTACAGAGACTGAGACCGCCAATATTTTTCGCCGTGAAGCCGGCTTTCATGGCGCAGCTCCGCTCCTGGCCAATTCAGCGGCTTCGGCTCGCTCTGACCAGGCTTTCCGAGGCTGAAACGCTCTGTAAGTCCACAGGAACGCCGGATCTGTCTGTTGCGGGGCAGACCCTGCTGGGGCTTGCTTACAGTGCCGCCAGAGGGCGTCCTAGAGGGGCGCGATAACCGGTTCAGGCCGGTTTCGCCGTATCGCCCTCTTCCATCAGGTCGCTGAAGTCTATGGAGTTGCCATCCGCACCGGCGATTTCGTTCGCTGTCTCCTGATCATAGTCCGGGACGTCCGCCAGAAACCCGGACATGGCCGGCGTACTCATGTCGGCGGACACCGTCCGGGGCGCGCTCATGATCGCCAGCAGCGAGTCAAGTTGCTCCAGGGACTCATACCGGATCATCACCGCGCCCGACTGACCATCGACGCCCGCGGCGATTTCCACATGCAGTCCAAGCTTGTCCGAGAGGTCTTTCTCCAGCGCCCTGGTATCGGCGTCTTTTTCGATCGACCGCTTTTGCCGGGCCTGACGTGGCGTCGAGGACGAAGCCGGCTGCCTCTCCTTCTGCACCAGACGTTCCGTCTCGCGTACATTGAGTTGGCGCCGGACAACTTCGGAAACCAGTGCCGCCGGATGCTCCGCCGTCAGCAGAGCCCGGGCATGACCGGCGGAAATATCCCCTTCTTCGAGATGCGCTCTGACCTCTGCCGGTAGTGCCAGGAGACGCATCATGTTTGCGACGTGACTCCGGCTCTTTCCAACGGCTTGCGCAACATCGGACTGGGAGTGACCGTGACCGTCCACGAGGCGTTGGTAGCCCTCCGCTTCTTCCAGCGGACTGAGATCCTCGCGCTGCACATTCTCGATGATCGCGATCTCGAGTGCTTCGCGGTCATCGAACTCGCGGATCTGTGCCGGGATCTCATGGAGCTGCGCACGCTGGGCCGCCCGCCAGCGTCGTTCGCCGGCAATGATCTCGAAAGTGCCGTCCCGGTCCGGGTCCCGCCGCAGCAGGATCGGCTGGATGACACCCTTCTCGCGAATGCTCTCCGCAAGCGCCTCAAGCTCTTCTTCATTGAAAATGCGGCGCGGCTGGAAACGGCCCGGGTGGACATGCTCGATCGGCACCGTCCGACTTTGCTGCATCCGGTCGACCGAGCCGGATTCTGAACCATCCTCGCCAAGCAGTGAGGCAAGTCCCCGTCCGAGACGGCGTTTCTTGGCGTTGCCCTCTTCCGTGCTCACGCGGCAATGCTCCTTTCGCGCTTCATCACCTCGCTGGCCAGATGGATATAGGCCTGCGAGCCGGAGCAGCGCATATCATAGACAATCACCGGCAGCCCGTGAGACGGAGCTTCCGAGATCCGCACATTCCGCGGGATCACCGTCCGGTAAACCTTGTCCCCGAAATGCTCCCGTACATCCTCGGCGACCGCAAGCGAGAGATTGTTGCGGCGGTCGAACATGGTCAGCACCACGCCCTGGATTTCCAGGTCCGGGTTGAAAGCCTGCCGGATCCGCTCGATGGTCCGCATCAGCTGGCTCAGACCTTCCAGCGCATAGAACTCGCATTGCAGCGGCACCAGCACCGCGTCGGCCGCGACTAGCGCGTTCAGGGTCAGCAGCCCAAGCGAGGGCGGGCAGTCGATCAGGATATAATCATATGTGTTCCGGCCGGCGGCGAGATGCCGGACCAGAGCTTCCCGGAGGCGGAACTCACGATCTTCCATGGTGACCAGTTCGATCTCCGCGCCGGACAGATGGACGGAGGACGGAACAATGGAAAGCCGGGGAACATCGGTTTCCGTGATCGCTTCGGAAATCGGCGAAGCGCCAATCAGGACCGAGTAGGAGTCATTCTCACGATTATTGCGCGGCACGCCGAGTCCGGTGCTCGCATTGCCCTGCGGATCAAGGTCGATCACCAGGACCTTTTTCTGACAGGCCGCAAGCGCGGTCGCGAGGTTGATGGCTGTCGTAGTCTTGCCAACCCCGCCCTTTTGATTAACAACCGCCAAAATCCGGGGCGCTACGGCTGCATCACCCCTCAGCACCATTGCTTCTGACATATGATATGCCCTCCAAGCGCAAGAGACATCCCTCGGGGTCCGACCAGCTCGGGGTGAGGGTTTCAGCCATATTCCACCTTTCCCGTGCAGTAGTCAATTCCTTCTGGACAGCCCTACCCTTCAGGAAGAGGCAACACCCGTCCTCCTTGAGGTGTGGCTTGGAGTAGTCGAGTAATACATCGACAGTCGCAAGAGCACGCGCCGTGACTACATCTACATCTAGTGGCTCGAGTTCCTCAATCCTACAAGAGTGAACCGTCGCCTGGGCTCCGCAGGCCCGCGCCACTTCCCGCAGAAAGACCGATTTGCGCTGATCTGATTCACAAAGATGCACGTCCCGCGCGCCCATGATCGCGAGGACCATGCCGGGGAAGCCAGCCCCGCTTCCAAGGTCGAGAACGCGTGTGTGATTTTGGGGTAACTCAGGAAAGACCTGCGCGGAATCCAGAAAGTGCCGGCGCCAGATATCGGCGAGTGTGTTTTTGGATACCAGGTTGATGGCTCGCTGATATCGCTCGACCATCTCTGCGTAGATTTTCAGCCTATCCAGCGTTTCACGTGAAACGCCGGCGCGGGCGGCAAACTCTTCAGGATTCACGGTGTCTCCGTCTTCAAGCGGCGTCTTGTTTAGCCAGACGCCGGACATACCGCAGGAGCAGGATAACGGCTGCGGGCGTCACTCCGTCAATCCGGGCCGCCTGCCCGATGGTACGCGGCGCCACCTTGGTGAACTTCTCGCGCACCTCGGTGGAGAGGCCGGAGATAAGGGCATAGTCGAGGTCCGCCGGGATCTCCAGCGCCTCGTCCCGGCGATAGGCCGCAACGTCTACCTCCTGCCGCTCTATATAACCGGCATACTGCGCGTCGATTTGCACCTGCTCGGCTACTGCCGGCTCCAGAGCGCCAAGATCCGGCCAGAGCGCAACGAGCGCATCCCAGCCGACGGTGCGATACCCAAGCAGATCGTAGGCACTGCGCCAGACGCCATCCTGATTGATCTTGATTCCGGCTTTCTGCAGCGCGTTTGGTGTATCGCCGAGCCTCAGGGCAAGTTCCCGACCCTTCTGAATCGCGCCACGCTTGACCTCGAAGATCCCGGCCCGCTCCGCTCCGACACAGCCTATTTCCATGCCCTTCTGCGTAAGCCGCTGGTCCGCATTATCGGCCCGCAACCGCAGCCGGTACTCCGCGCGTGAGGTCAGCATGCGATAGGGCTCGCTCACCCCCTTGGTCACCAGATCGTCGATCAGCACACCAATATAAGCGTCCGCACGATCCAAAACGAAGTCATGCTCCTGGCCGCCGGTGCGGAGCGCGGCATTCACGCCGGCCATCAAGCCCTGCGCGGCCGCTTCCTCGTACCCCGTCGTGCCATTGATCTGCCCGGCAAAATAAAGCCCGGGGATCTTCTTGGTCGCCAGAGTGTGGGAAAGCTCGCGCGGGTCCACATAATCGTACTCGATGGCGTATCCCGGACGGATAATCCGGGCATTCACCAGACCCGGGATGGTCTTGAACATTTCCGCCTGAACATCGGCCGGTAGCGACGTCGAAATCCCATTCGGATAGACCGTCGGATCATCAAGTCCTTCAGGCTCAAGAAAAATCTGATGCTGAGAGCGATCCTCGAACCGGACGACCTTATCTTCTATAGAGGGACAGTAGCGCGGCCCAACCCCCTCGATCCGTCCGCCATACATCGCCGAACGATGCAGGTTGTCGCGGATGACCTGGTGCGTTTCAGGGTTCGTATAAGTGATGTGGCAGCTGATCTGCGGCACCGCGATGCGGTCCGTCAGATAGGAAAATGGCTCGGGCGGATCATCCGCCTTCTGCTCCTGCAGACCCGACCAGTCGATTGTCGTTCCATCGAGCCGTGCCGGGGTTCCTGTCTTGAGGCGACCGAGCTTGAAGCCAAAGCGCGCCAGGGTCTCGGCAAGCGCAACAGCCGGTGCGTCACCGACGCGGCCAGCCGGGCGACGTTCCTCACCCAGATGAATCTCGCCGCGCAGGAACGTCCCGGTCGTCAGCACAACGGCACCGGCTTTGATCTCCCGGCCGCCATCGACAACGATCCCGGTAATCTCACCGGACTCGTTCAGGAGCAGGTCTTCAACGGAAGCCGCTTCGATCGTCAGGTTGTCCTGATTTTCAAGCAGGTCCCGGATTGCCGCGCGATACAGCGCCCTGTCCGCCTGGGCCCGCGGGCCGCGAACGGCCGGGCCCTTGCTCCGGTTCAGCATGCGGAACTGAATGCCCGCCCGGTCGATAGCGCGCCCCATGATGCCGTCCAGCGCATCCACTTCGCGCACGAGGTGCCCCTTGCCGAGCCCCCCGATTGCCGGGTTGCAGGACATCTCTCCGATAGTCTCGATCTTATGGGTGGCGAGAAGCGTGCGAGCGCCCATCCGGGCCGCTGCTGCGGCCGCTTCGCAGCCTGCATGGCCGCCGCCAACGACTATCACGTCGTACATCGCGTCCGTCTCCGGATCAGTGCGGAAAATATGTAGCCCAAAATGCTGTGACGCCCGGCAAAAGGCAATCTCTGTTTCGCGATATCCGCTCTGCATGTTTCACGTGAAACAGAGGCTCTATTTACCGATGCAGAACTCCGAGAACACAAGATCGAGGATTTCCTCGATATCAACCGCTCCCGTCACACGTCCCAGCGCCCGCGCCGCCAGCCGCAAGTCCTCAGCCACGAGACCGTATTCCACATCAAACTCATCCGCCTCAAACGCACATTGTCCGAGCGCGCGGCGCAAATGCTCCAGGGATTCCGTCAGCCCTTCACGGTGCCGGGCCCGGGTAAGTGCCGGTGCTTCACCCAGATCCATCAGGATCGCCGCTTTATCGGCGATCATCGCCAGAAGCCCGTCCATGCCCTCACCCGTCGCCACGGAAACCGCGACACGGTCTTTATCAAGTAGGCCTCGTTCAGCCTCGGAAAGCACATCAGCTTTGGTCGCGATCAAGATCCGTTCGGCATTTCCGGAGACCGGCTCCGCCTCATCTTTCTCCCTGGTAGACCGCGCGTCCGCCAGATCGAGGACCAGGTCAGCCGAATCCGCCCAGGCGCGTGCCCTGCGAATGCCCTCGGACTCGATAAAGTCCGCCCCTTCTCGAAGTCCTGCCGTATCCGCTACCAGGATGGGATACCCCGAAATGTCCAGATGGATCTCGATGATGTCGCGTGTCGTACCCGCTACGTCGGACACTATCGCTGCATCCCTTTTGGAGAGCCAGTTCAAGAGGGAGGACTTACCGGCATTAGGGGGGCCTATAATGGCCATACGCAGACCGTCTCGAAGGCGCTCCCCCCGCCCGCCATCGTCCAAATGAGCCGAAATCGACGCATCAAGGTCATACACTTGGCCCCGGATCCCGTCCCAGACCTCTTTCGGCAGATCTTCGTCCGGAAAATCGACCAGCGCCTCGATATGGCCGAGCACCCGAAGCATCCGTTGCCGCCAATCCTGGTACAGCGCGCCCAGCGCGCCCCGACTCTGCCGCCGTGCCTGAAGCCGTTGGGCCTCCGTCTCCGCATCCACCAGATCGGCGATGCCTTCCGCGGCTGTCAGATCCATTTTGCCGTTGAGCACCGCACGGCGGGAAAACTCGCCCGGCTCAGCCATCCGGTATCCCGGCTGGGCCGCCAGCGCCTTCAGCATCGCGGACTGCACGGCGCGGCCGCCGTGCATCTGATACTCCACCACATCCTCGCCGGTAAAACTGGCCGGGCCCGGAAAGGCCAGAACCAGACCGTCATCAATCGCGCCTTCACCATCCGAGACCGTCGCCCGCACAGCCATCCGCGGCTCAATCCCGATCAGGCCCGTCAGGCGCCGCAATCCCTCGAATGCCGCCGGGCCGGAAACCCGGAACATGGAGACACCCGCCCGCCCCGATGCCGTGGCAAGCGCGTAAATCGTCTCTTCCGTCGATCCGTTCATCCCGTTCCAGACTCCCGTGCCACACGCAGCGCTGGACCTCATAGGTCGCAGCCCTCACCTTGAGCTTGAGAACAATACCAACCCCGACCCGGATGCTGCCCCATGCGCAACGAGCTCGACAAGGAAACCAGCCCCTATCTGCTGCAACACCGGGAAAACCCGGTGCATTGGCAGACCTGGTCGGAGGACACCATCGCCATGGCGCGCCGGGCGGACAAGCCGATCCTGCTCTCCGTCGGATATGCCGCCTGCCACTGGTGTCATGTCATGGCCCACGAAAGCTTCGAGGACCCCGATACCGCAGCGGTGATGAACGAGCTGTTCATCAACGTCAAGGTGGATCGGGAGGAACGGCCGGATCTCGACATGATCTATCAGACCGCGCTCGCCATCACGGGCCAGCAGGGCGGCTGGCCGCTCACCATGTTCCTGACGCCGGAAGGCGCGCCGTTCTGGGGCGGCACCTATTTTCCACCGGATCAGCGCTATGGCCGGCCGGCATTCCGGGATGTGTTGCGCCAGATCGAAGGCGTCTACCGGGAGGACCCCGGACGCGTATCGAGCAATGTTACGGCCATCGCGCAACGTCTGGAGACCGTCTTTGCCGGCAACCCCGGCACGCGCATCCCGCTGGAGGCCGCGCCGGACGTTGCCGCCCAGTTCCTCTCCCAGCATGACCCGGTCTATGGCGGGATCGGCGATGCACCGAAATTCCCCCAGCCGACCATCCTGAAATTCCTCTGGCGGACAGGCCAGCGCACCCAGAACAACCAGATGCTGCAGGCCGTGCGGACCTCCGTCACCGCCATGTGCGAGGGCGGGATCTACGATCATCTGGGCGGCGGTTTCGCCCGCTATTCGACCGATGCGGAATGGCTGGCCCCGCATTTCGAGAAGATGCTCTACGACAATGCCCAGCTTGTCTCCCTGATGACCGAGATGCAGCGCCAGGAGCCAAACCCGCTCTATGAACAACGTATCCGGGAGACAATTGACTGGCTGTTCCGGGAAATGATCTCGGACGGCGGGGGCTTCGCCTCCGCCCTCGACGCGGACAGCGAAGGCGAGGAAGGAAAGTTCTACGTCTGGAGTGCGGAAGAGATCTCCGAAAGCCTGACGGAAGCCGGGCTCGACGCGACGCTCTTCGCGGAACATTACGACGTCACGCCCGGCGGCAATTGGGAAGGCACGGTGATCCTGAACCGGCGCCACCGCAAGGGCCCCTTCCCCGAAGAGATCGAAGCCAAACTACGCGCCGCCCGTCAGCATCTGCTGACCCAGCGCGACAAACGCATCCGCCCAAGCTGGGACGACAAGGTGCTGGCCGACTGGAACGGCCTGATGATTGCGGCGCTCGCCGATGCGGCAATCCTGCTCGGAGAGGTGGACTGGCTAGCCCGGGCCGAAGTCGCCTTCGCCTTCATCACAGAGCATATGGAGAAAGACGGGCGATTGCTGCATTCCTGCCGGAACGGACAGGCAAAGCATGCGGCCACCCTGGACGATTATGCCAACATGATCCTCGCCGCCCTTACCCTCGAAGCCGCGACCGGAAAGCCCGCGTACCTGGCGAAAGCGGAGACATGGGTTTCCGTCCTCGATCGGCATTTCCGCGATCAAAAGGACGGCTCCTACTTCTTCACGGCCGACGACCAGACGGATCTGATGCTCCGGACCAAGACCGCGATCGACAATGTGACCCCGGCCGGGAACAGCACACTGGTCGAATGCCTCGCCCGGCTCTGGCTCTTGACCGGAAAGACGGCCTATGCAGAGCGGGCAGACACCCTGACAAAAGCCTTCGCCGGATCCTTCCAGCAACAGCCACAGGGCTTTCCCGGCCTGCTCAACGGCATGGAATGGCTCCTGCATGGCCGGCAGATCGTCATTGTCGGCGATCCGGAGGCAGCAGAGACCAAAGCACTGGCCCATAGCGCCCGCACCGCCGGACGGGCCCTTTCGACCGTGCAAATCATCCGGGACGGCACCGCGCTTCCGGAGGATCATCCCGCCCACGGCAAGGGACCTGTCGATGGCGCACCCGCCGCCTATCTCTGCGTCAACCAGGTCTGCTCAGCGCCGGAAGTTGATCCGCAAGCGTTCCAAACCGCCCTTGAGGCCCGGCCATGAGCGCGCCCCATCAGCACAGCTTCAACAGCCCCATCGGCCGCATTCACCTGACCGAAGAGGGCGGAGCCATCACAGGCCTGACATGGGTTTCACGTGAAACACCTGCACTTCATTCCGACAACGCAACAACCAATCTTATGGCGGAAGCAGAGCGTCAGATACGTGCCTACTTCGCGAAAGAACGCCGGAATTTCGACCTGCCCCTGGCTTTCAATCGCGGCTCCGCTTTCGAGCAATCGGTCTGGCGGGCCATGCAGGAAATCCCCTTCGGCACGGTCTGGACCTACGGCGATATCGCGGACCATGTCGGCGGTGTCGCCCGGGCGGTGGGCGGTGCCTGCGGCTCCAACCCGATCCCGCTGATCATCCCTTGTCACCGGGTGGTCGGCAGCAATGGCAAACTGACCGGGTTTTCCGGTGATGGCGGCATCGCCACCAAGCAGCGCCTGCTCGACCATGAGTCGGACCAGCTCTCTCTGTTTTGACGGACACCCATGCCGCAACGGAGCGTGGACACGGGATCGCCCGCACGCCTAGTCTCTCGCCAATGACAGCTTTGGAGGGAGGCATTCAATGGCATATGTGACAGTCAAAGCCGCTGACGGCGGCTCTTTTCAGGCCTATCACGCGGCGCCCGCAGGCGGCGGAAAAGCCCCGGGCATCGTCCTGATCCAGGAAATCTTCGGCGTCAACAAGGTCATGCGCGACCAGGCGGACGCCTATGCGGCCGAAGGATATCACGTGCTCTGCCCGGATGTTTTCTGGCGCATCGAGCCCGGCATCGACATCACCGACCAGAGCCAGGCCGAATGGGACAGGGCGTTCGCGCTGTTCAATGCCTTCGATGTGGACAAGGGCGTTGAGGACCTGAAGGCCGCCCTCGCCCATCTGAGGACCATGGACGGCTGCAGCGGCAAGGCCGGGTCCGTCGGCTATTGCCTCGGCGGTAAGCTCGCCTACCTGATGGCCACCCGGTCCGACGCCGACTGCACTGTCAGCTATTACGGCGTTGGTCTGGATGATCTTCTTGGAGAATCCTCCAATATTACAAAACCCTATCTGAACCACATGGCCTCCGAGGACGGTTTCGTCCCGAAAGAGGCGCAGGCGAAGATCAAGGCGGGCCTGGCAGACAATCCGCAGGTCACACTGCATGTCTATGACGGCCAGGACCACGCTTTTGCGCGTCAGGGAGGCGCGCATTACGATGCGGCGGCGGCCAAGACGGCCAATGCCCGCACCACGGACTTCTTCAAAACCCATCTCGGCTGAAACAAGGGAACAAGAAACATGGTCAAGGCAATCCAGTTCAAGACACCGGGCGGTCCGGAAGTTCTCGAAATGACCGACATCGATCTCGCGGCCCCGGCCGCGGGTGAAATCACCGTGCGGCATACCGCGATCGGCCTCAATTTCATCGATACCTATCACCGCAGCGGACTCTATCCCCTGCCGCTTCCCGCCGGCATCGGCATGGAAGGTGCCGGCGTGGTCGAGGCTGCCGGCAGCGCCGTGTCCGACCTCAAGGTCGGCGACCGCGTGGCCTACGCCTCCCCGCCCCCGGGCTCCTATGCCGAGGCCCGCAACATCGCCGCCGACCGCGTCGTCAAGATCCCGGCCGGTGTCGAGGACCAGACCGCCGCCGCGATGATGCTGAAGGGCATGACCGCGCAGTACCTGATCCGGCAGATCTACAAGGTCAGCAAGGGCGACACGATCCTGATCCATGCCGCGGCCGGCGGCGTCGGCCAGATCGTCAGCCAGTGGGCCAACCATCTCGGTGCCACCGTCATCGGTACTGTCGGCAGCAAGGAAAAGGCGGAAATCGCCAAGGCCAACGGCTGCCATCATCCGGTGCTTTACAATGACGAGGATTTTGTTGAGCGGGTGAAGGAGATCACGGACGGCAAGATGCTGCCGGTGGTCTATGATTCGATCGGCGCGACGACTTTCGACAAGTCCCTCGATTGCCTGCGTCCGCGCGGCCTGATGGTCAGCTTCGGCCAGGCCGCCGGCCCGATCCCGCCGGTCAATCTCGGGGTTTTCGCACAGAAGGGCTCGCTCTTCTTCACCCGGCCGACGCTGTTCAACTACATCTCGACCGCTGAAGATCTGCGCGCGACGGCTGGCGATTTGTTCGATGCAGTCTCCTCAGGCGCGGTGAAGATCCATATCGACCAGACCTTCCCGCTGGCAGAAGCCAAGGCTGCCCATGAGGCTCTCGAGGCACGGAAGACCACGGGTTCGACCATACTGATCCCGTAGGATCCGGTCTCTGGACAAACAAAAAGGGCGGAGCCTGGAGGCTCCGCCCTTTTCTTTGATCTTTATGGCCGGTCAGGAATTCATGGCATCGAAGAAATCGTGGTTGTTCTTCGAGACCTTGAGCTTGTCGATCAGGAATTCCATGGCATCGACGGTGCCCATCTGGGTCAGGATACGGCGTAGCACCCACATCTTGTTGAGGGTCGCACGATCCACCAGAAGCTCTTCCTTCCGGGTACCCGAACGGGTGATGTCGATGGCCGGGAACGTCCGCTTGTCGGCCAGCTTGCGGTCCAGGATGATCTCGGAGTTACCCGTACCCTTGAACTCTTCGAAGATAACTTCATCCATTCGGGAGCCAGTATCGATCAGCGCGGTCGCAATGATCGTCAGCGAGCCGCCCTCCTCGATATTCCGGGCCGCACCGAAGAAGCGCTTCGGCCGCTGCAGGGCGTTCGCATCCACACCACCGGTCAGCACCTTGCCCGAGGACGGCACCACCGTGTTGTAGGCACGTGCCAGACGGGTGATGGAATCCAGCAGAATAACCACGTCGCGCTTGTGCTCGACAAGGCGCTTTGCCTTCTCGATCACCATCTCCGCGACCTGGACGTGGCGTGACGCCGGCTCGTCGAAGGTCGAGCTGATAACCTCGCCCTTCACCGAACGGTCCATGTCGGTCACTTCTTCCGGCCGCTCGTCGATGAGCAACACCAGGAGATAGGCGTCCGGATGATTTTCGGCAATCGCATGCGCGATGTTCTGCAGCATAACCGTTTTACCGGTACGCGGCGGCGCCACGATCAGACCACGCTGCCCCATGCCAAGCGGTGCGATCAGATCGATCACGCGCGTTGTGGCACCCTGCTGCTTGTTCGTGGGATCTTCGAGCTCAAGATTGAGCCTTTGTTCCGGATACAGCGGGGTCAGATTATCGAAATTGATCCGGTGGCGAACCGCGTCCGGATCTTCGAAATTGATCTGATTGACCTTGAGCAGCGCAAAGTACCGCTCGCCGTCTTTCGGTGCCCTGATCTGCCCCTCGACCGTATCGCCGGTGCGCAGCCCAAAGCGCCGCACCTGACTCGGAGAGATGTAGATATCATCCGGACCCGGTAAGTAATTCGATTCAGGCGATCTTAAGAAGCCGAAGCCATCCGGCAGTGTTTCAAGAACACCTGTGCCGTAGATCGGTAGATCGTTATCAGCTAATTGTTTAAGAATAGCGAACATCATGTCCTGCTTGCGCAGAACACTTGCGTTCTCGATCTCCAAGTCTTCCGCAAATGCGAGAAGATCTTGAGGTGTCTTCGATTTCAGCTCTTGAAGATGCATCGTCCTGTCGATGATCAGGTATAACGAATGTTTTGAGAGTTCGGCCTCATGAGCAAGCCGCACGAGTGTGCTGGTTAGAGCAGACTTTTATTATTCGTTCTTGTGCGGGAAAGACCTGACGCAGCGCCCTAAGGCGATCAGCGCTGATTTCAATTACAGTGCTTCAGCGCTTAATGTCAAACCCGAATATTTGAGAAAAATGGAATTCATCCGGAAAACGGCTTCACGATTACCATGATCACGATCACGATCAGCAAAATCGTCGGAACTTCATTCGCTATGCGATAGAAGCGTTCGCTATGCGGATTTGCATCCGCAGCGAATTGCCGTCTCCAGCGCGCCAGTCCGCCGTGAAAAGCGGTCATGATTACGATACAGGCAAGCTTCACATGCATCCACGGCTCCGAGAGATAGTCCGGAACCAGAACCAGCATCCAGATACCGAATATGAACGTCGAAATCATCGCCGGGTTAATAATCGCCCGCAGCAACCGTCTTTCCATCACCTTCAGGGTTTCGGAGAGCTCGGAGCCAGCCGCGGCGCCCACGTGATAGACGTAGAGACGCGGCAGATAAAACATCCCCGCCATCCAGGCGACCATGCTGATCACATGAAGAGCCTTGATCCATTCGTAGCTCATGCGCGCATCTCTCCCTGCAAGTAGCGTCAGCGCCCGGCGCGGACCTGCCGGACAAGCTGTTCCACGTGTTCAATCGGCGTGGTCGGCAAGATGCCGTGCCCGAGATTGAAGATAAATGGCTTCGAGGCTGCCGTCGAAAGGATGCTCTCGACTTCTGCTTCAAGCCCGGCCCCCCCGGCAAGCAAGGCAATTGGATCGAGGTTTCCCTGGATCGGCATCCGGGTCTGGATGTTCTCGACAGCCCACCGGAGCGGCATCGCTGTGTCGACCGCGACCGCATCGACACCCGTTTCCTCGATATAGTCGAGATAATGGGCCCCGGCCGCGCGCGGAAATCCAATGATCGGCAGATCCGGATACTGGGCTTTTACCGCCGAGACGATCTTCTTTGTCGGCTCCAATACCGCCATGCGGAATAACCGCGATGACAACACTCCGGCCCAGGAGTCGAAGAGCTTGAGGACTTCAGCCCCTGCTTTCGCCTGACCGAGAAGATAGATAATCGTGCCCTCGACCACGATATCGATCAGCTCCTGAAAGCCTTCCGGATCCGAATAGGCCCAGCGCTTGGTCGCTGCGTAATCCTTACTGCTTCCACCTTCGACCATATAGGTGATCACGGTCCAGGGGCTGCCCGAGAAGCCGATCAGCGTGGTTTCGGCAGGGAGGGCGGCCCGAACCCGCGAGACGGTCTCATAGACGTTCCCTACGCGCTCTGAGAGGCCATTGATATCGAGACTCTTCAGCGCTGCACGATCTGTCACCGGTTCGAGAACGGGACCCTTGCCTTCGACAAAGCGCAGAGGCTGACCGAGACCGTAAGGCACGATCAGGATATCGGAAAACAGGATAGCGCCATCCATGCCAAACCGGCGGATCGGCTGCAAAGTCACTTCCGCCGCCATCTCCGGATTGAGGCAAAGATCGACGAAAGATCCGGCTTCTGCCCTGATCGCCCGATATTCCGGCAGATACCGTCCAGCTTGCCGCATCAGCCAGATCGGCGGGATTTCCGCTGTTTTTCCGGCGAGCACATTCAATAGAGCTTTATCGGTCATCGATTGCCTGTCCGTTTGGTGATAAGCGCGCCACTCCTATCAAAGAATCTTATTATAAATAAGTAGGAAGTGGTTGTAGTGGTGCTGTGAGTCCTGTGGATTACCGTTTCAGCACAGGTCATCCACAGTTCTGTTCTGCCGGAAGCATACAGGGCTGGATCGGGGACAAGGAGGGGTAAAAACGTCGCAAGGCCCCGGTATCTATCACACCGGGTTATTGTGAATAGCGGGGATATCTTGTCGCCGCTGGGCCGGATGGGAGTTGTCCATCTGTCGGGAAAAGATTGTCCCTGTATTAACAACCGGCCTGCTAGCTATGGCATGAAGTGGTGCAGTTTTTCTTTCGGAAGAGATTCCGGATTCTGTAAACAGATCGTACACAGTTATCCCCAACCGGATGTGGAATTTGACCGATACGGATATTCATCTTCACCTTGTGTCGGACGCGACCGGTGAAACCAACCATCAGGTCGCCCGGGCTTGCCTCGTTCAGTTCGAGGGTGTCCGTGCACGTGAGCATGTCTGGTCTCTGGTCCGAACATCGGGCCATATCGAGAAGGTGCTCGCTGCGGTCAGCGTCTATCCGGGGCCGGTGCTTTTCACCCTGGTCAATCCGGAGCTTCGCCAGCAGTTGGAAAAGGGCTGCCAGCAGCGCCGTGTTCCCTGCATTTCCGTGCTGGATACGGTGGTCAATGCCCTGGGCAGCTTTCTGGGTCAAGAGAGCCACGGCCGGCCCGGTCGGCAGCATGAACTGGACGCGGCCTATTTCGACCGGATCCGCGCCATGGACTACACCTTGGCGCATGATGACGGGCAGATGGTCCATGACCTTGAAGATGCCGACATTGTGATCGTTGGCGTTTCCCGAACCTCGAAGACCCCGACTTCTCTCTATCTCGCGAACAGAGGCTATGCGACGGCGAATATCCCGGTGGTGCCGGGGGTTGCACTGCCGCAAGAGCTTTACAGCCTGAAAAAGCCGTTCGTGATCGCCCTGACCAACGATCCGAACCGGCTGACCCAGGTTCGGCGCAACCGGATGCTGATGCTCCAGCACAGCAACGAAACGGACTATGTCGATCCTGAAAAGGTCCGTGCCGAGGTGATAGATGCACGCAAACTCTTCACAAAAGGCGGTTGGCCGGTAATCGATGTGACCCGTCGTTCGATCGAGGAAACTGCTGCGGCAGTGCTTCAGAAATACGCCAAGTTTCACGGTCTGGAATCCTGATGACCGAGCATTTTGATCCCTCTCATCTTGCCGGTACCGGTGAAAAACCGGTCGTGCTGGCCTCCGGAAGCCGGACCCGCGCCGATATGCTCCGCTCGGCGGGCCTGGCCGTGGAAATACGAAAACCCGCAGTCGACGAGTCCGAGTTCAAACGGAGCCTTCGGGCCGAAGGGGCGAGCGCAGCTGAGGTCGCGACCTTTCTTGCCGAAATGAAGGCAAACACCGTCTCCCGCGCGGTGCCGGAAGCGCTGGTGATCGGTGCCGATCAGATGCTCGATATCGACGGGGAGTGGCTGGATAAACCGGAAGACCGGGCAGGCGCCGCCGCGCATCTGCGACGTTTGTCCGGCAAGCGCCATAGCTTGATAAGTGCCGTGGTCGTTTCCGCCGGTGGAACCCGGATATGGCACAATATCGCTACGGCAAGCCTGCTTGTCCGCCCCCTCTCCGACGAGTTCATAGACGCTTATCTCGATACTGTCGGTGACATGGCGCTGGAGTCCGTCGGGGCCTATCAGCTTGAATCTGTCGGGGCCCAGCTTTTCACAGCGGTCGAGGGCGACTTCTTCACCGTTCTCGGGCTGCCTCTGCTTCCCTTGCTCGATTTCATGCGCACGCACAGCGCGCTCAGGACCTGAATCAATGCTGGTCCTCGGTCTGACCGGCTCCATCGGCATGGGGAAAAGCACTGCAGCCGCGATATTCCGGCGCCTGGGGCTCCCGGTGCATGATGCAGACGCTTCAGTGCATGCTCTTTTCCGGGCCGGCGGCCCAGCGGTGGCACCGATTTCCCGCCGGTTCCCCGAGGCCGTCGTCAACGGGGCGGTCGATCGGGAGCGGCTCGGCAAGATTGTTTTCGGCGATGCGGATGCGCTGCGTGATCTGGAAGCCATCGTCCATCCGCTGGTGCGCCGCGAGAGGGACCGATTTCTTGATCTGCAGCGCCGGGCCCGGCGCCGGGCGGCCGTGCTTGATGTGCCTCTTCTCTTCGAGACTGGTGGAGAGGGGATTTGTGACTATGTCTTCGTCGTATCAGCGCCCGCTTTTTTGCAGCGCCAGCGGGTTTTGGCCCGTCCCGGCATGACAGCAGAGCGGCTCTCTTCTATTCTGAAAAAGCAGATGCCGGATCGTGAAAAGCGCCGCCGTGCGGATTACATTCTGCCTACCGGCCTTGGCCTGGCTGTTACCACCCGGGCGATCAAGAAGATCCTCCGCCACTTGGGAATTCGACATGCGTGAACTGGTTCTTGATACGGAAACGACAGGTATCGATCCGAAACAGGGGCACCGGATTATCGAAATCGGCGCCATCGAGCTGGTCAATCATGTGCCGACCGGCGAGAGCTATCACGTCTATATCAATCCGGAACGCGAGGTCGAGCAGGGCGCATTCGAGGTGCACGGCCTTTCGACAGAGTTCCTCGCCGACTATCCGAATTTCGCTGGGATCGTGGACGGGTTTCTGGAATTCGTCAGTGATGCCACTCTGGTTATTCACAATGCCAAGTTCGACATGGGGTTTATCAATGCCGAGCTGAAACGGCTCGGCCATCCGGAAATGCCGATGGAGCGGTCGATCGATACGCTGACCATGGCGCGGCGCAAATATCCCGGCGCGCAGGCAAGTCTGGATGCGCTGTGCCGGCGGTTCGAGATCGATAACGGGCATCGCGATCTGCACGGTGCCCTCGTCGACGCGGATTTGCTGGCGTCAGTCTATCTGGAACTGATCGGTGGACGGCAGCCCGGTTTTGAGCTTGCGGGGCAGGAAAAGGCCGGAGCAGCCGCGCCGGAAATCCGAGAGGCAGTTATCCGGCCGCCGCGTCCGCACGCGGCAAGCCCAGACGAACTCGCTGCACATGCAGCACTGATGGACAAGGTGAAAGACCCGATCTGGAACCGGGCCGGGGAAGCCGCGGAATAATCAGGCGTTGCCTTCGGTCTCGACCGCCGCAACGTCGATGCCACCGGTTTCCTGACGCTGCTGCTCGTTCTTCTGGAACACGCCCAGGAAATCGATCGGCTGGATATGCAGCGGCGGATAACCGCCATCGGCTGTCACCTGACCGATGATCTGGCGGGCAAACGGGAAGAGCAGCCGGGCGCATTCGACCATCAGCACGTATTCCGCCTGATCCGGCCGGACATTTTCGAACCTGAAAACACCGGCATATGACAGCTCGACGATGAATACCTTCTCGCCCTCGTGAACGCCATTGACGTTCAGCAGCAGGATGACCTCGAAGACATTGTCAGCCATCCGCTCGGCGCGAACATCGACAGCAATTTCGATGTCGGGACGAATATCGGCACGCAAGCTAAAGGGCGCCTTCGGGTTTTCGAAGGACATGTCCTTGATGTATTGCGCCTCAACGGTCATCGAGAAGGTGTTGATCGCGTCACCCTTTTGGGCGGGCGCAGTACCGGTATCTGTGTCGGTCATCGGTTCGATCTTGTCTCTGCCGGGTCAATTTGAAGGCGCGTGGGTATCACGGATCAGGGGTGTGAACAACCTCTCCGGCGCCGTCCCGCTGGACCTTGACCACAGTTCCGTTGCCGACAGGCAGGCCGGTGAGACGGTTGATGAAACCCCAGTGGCTGACACAAACCACGCGATCCCAGTCCGTTCGCTGGTGGTTGGCATTCAGGAACGCACTCACCCTGGCATGAACCTCATGCTCTTCCTCGTGATGGTCCGTCCACCATTGCTCGTCGATATGGTCGAAAGCCAGATGGGGCCAGTCAGCCTGCAGCTCCGTGCGGGTGCGTCCGATATCGCAGATAAAATGCCGATGCTCGCGGATCAATGGCTCGATCCGGATCTTGCGGTCGATGGCCTCGGCGATGATATGCGCTGTTTCAAGCGCCCGGCGATAGGGGCTGGAGACGATGTGATCGACATCGTGCCCGCGTAAAGCTTCGGCGCTGTGCCGGATCTGGGCCTGCCCGAGCTCGGTCAAAGCCGGATCCTCGATCCCCGGGTCGCGCCCGGTGGCGCCATAGACGACATTGAATTCGGACTGGCCATGACGGACGAACAACATGCAGGTGAAATCCCTCAGATACGGATGTAGATGCGGCTGGATCAGCGCGGCGGTAATTTGCGATCGGTCTTGTCGGCACCGGTATCGGATTTATCGTCCGTATCCGTCAGATCCTCGAACTCTGCGTCGATGACCGTTCTGGAACCGGAGGAGGTTTTATCCGACCGACCACGGACAATCCAGACATGAGAGTGGGCAGCGCGTGCGGCGCCTTGGAACAACATGCCGATCAGTACGATGCGCAGCGGCGGTATGAAGAGCAGAAACCCGGCTATGTCAGTCACGAAACCGGGCAGGAAAAGGAAGGCTGCTGCCAGCAGGAGGCCAACCCCGTCAATGATTTCAGCCAGCGGTGTCTCTTCCCGCTGTAGCTGCTCCTGGGCCCGTTGCAGAACGGCTGTGCCTTGGCTCCGGAACATAATTGCACCCAGTGCGGCGGTCAGCAGGGTCAGGCCGACCGTTGCCCAGCCCCCGATGATCCCGCCCACTTCGGCAAAGACGTAAATCTCGATGGCCGGGATGCCTATCAAGATGAAAAGGATTATCAGGGCCATAGTTGTTCTTTCAAAAGTGACAGCCTATGTATGCTGTAGTACGGTCGCCCGAAGGTTAAAGCGGCAGCTCTCTGGTCAGAACTCAGCCAATCTGCCGTACAAACCGAAGGCGACTTCTTCATCAATGGATAAGGGTTTTTAAACCCGCAGTTAAGGGCGATATGGGCGACGGTGCCGCTTTGTTCGAGATAATTCTGTTCGCAATACTTGCGGGCTTCCTTGTTTTCAAGCTGCGCAGCGTGCTTGGAAAACGTACCGGGCATGAAGAACGTCACAGCGACCCGTTTTCGCCGGCACCCGAGCAGGGCAACAAGTCGGATAACGTGATCCAGCTTCCGGGCCGTGACGGGGAAATCGACAGTGCCGAACAACAGGACGGCGAATTGTCAGAAGCCATGCGCCTTAAAATGGCCGATCCGTCCTTTGACGAGATCGAGTTCCTGCAAGGTGCGCGGACCGCGTTTGAATGGGTGGTCGAATCTTTCGCCAAAGGCGATCAGGAAAGCCTCCGCCCGCTTCTGGCGGACGATCTGATGTCTGCCTTCGCCGGTGCGATTGACGCGCGTGAGCAGGCCGGCGAGACGCAGGAAACAACGATTTCCTCCATGCGGTCAGCCTTGATCAGCGAAGTTCACCTGGTTGGCTCAATTGCCCGCGTGACGGTCGAATTCATCACGGATCAGGTAAAGGTGACCCGTGCCGAGGATGGGTCGGTCGTCGACGGCGATCCGGACAAGATCGAAACCGTGACCGATCTCTGGACATTCGAACGCGATGTTGCCGGACGGGACCCCAACTGGCGCCTCGTCGCGACACGTGTGCCTGAAGAATAAAGCGTCGATCACAATGGTCCGAAACGGACTGGAGAATATTTTGACGTGGCGCGGCTTGTGGCTGCTGACAGTTTTTCTTCTGGCTGCGTGCACGCCGGACCAGGATCCGGATCGCGCGGACTCGCCGCCGGTCAGCTATAAGCGGACCGACCTTGCGGGACTGCCGTCCTGGAATAGTGACCGGGTCAGCGAGGCCCTCCCGGCCTTGAAGCGCTCTTGCGGAAAACTCCGGCGTCAATCCGATACCGATTCCATCGCACCGGCAGAAATCGGTGGCACGGTTGCCGCCTGGCGTGGCGCCTGCGATGCCCTTTCCCGGCTGTCCGACGGCAGCGGCGACGGTACCGTGCGCGAGTTTCTCTCGACCTGGTTCGATGCCTACGAGGTCCGGGCCGGCAAGAGTGACGGGCTCTTTACGGGATACTACGAGCCGGAGCTGAACGGTTCGCTGGAACGGCGCGCCGGTTTCGAGACCCCGTTGCTGGCAAAGCCGTCCGATCTGGTTCTGGTCAATCTCGGCGATTGGCGGACGGGCCTGCGCGGAGAGCGTATTGCCGGTCGGCTGCGCAGCGGGCGCTTGATCCCGTATGAAAGCCGGTCGGAAATCGAGTCCGGCGCGCTTGGCAACAATGCGGAGACGCTGGTCTGGCTCGACGATCCGGTTGATGCGTTCTTCCTGCACATTCAGGGGTCGGGCCGGATACGGCTTGACGACGGCCGGGTGCTGCGGGTTGGCTACGACGGTCACAATGGACACATCTACTACCCGATCGGACGTTATCTCGTTGAAAGCGGCGAGATAGAGCGCGAGGCGGTATCGTTGCAGACCATCCGTGACTGGCTACACCGTCATCCTGATCAGATGCGCGGTGTGATGGACCGGAACCCCTCTTACATATTTTTCCGCAGAATCAATGGCGATGGCCCGATCGGCGCCCAGGGCGTAGCTTTGACAGCCGGGCGTTCACTTGCCGTTGACCGGCGGTATATCCCGCTCGGCGCGCCTGTTTGGCTTGATGTCGATTATCCGGACGAAAGCGGCCGCCCCTTGCAGCGCCTGGTCGTCGCCCAGGATACCGGCGGCGCCATCAAGGGCGCGGTCCGCGGCGACGTGTTCTGGGGCCACGGTCCGACGGCGGCCGAAAAAGCCGGACCGATGGCAGCCCCCGGTCGATATTACGTGCTTCTGCCCAAAAATCTCGATATTGCCTTAAAGCAATAGGATACGGCGTGCCGGTCCAAGGGCCCCGCATCCTCAAGAAAAAAGAGATGTGAGTGGGAGCCTGCTGTGTCTGCGTCCGAGAATGCCCGTCCACGCGTTGGTCTGTTCGTGACATGCCTTGTCGATTTGTTCCGTCCGTCCGTCGGTTTCGCGACCCTGTCCCTGCTTGAGAAGGCAGGATGTGAAGTGGTTGTGCCGGAAGCGCAGACCTGCTGCGGCCAACCAACATTCAATTCCGGTGATTTCAAGGACAGCCGCGACATTGCGGCCAATGTGATCGAGGCCTTTGAGGGCTTCGATTATGTGGTCGCGCCGTCCGGCTCCTGTGCCGGGATGATCCGGGAGCATTACCCGGAGCTGTTCGAGGATGACCCGGCGATGGCCATGCGGGCCCAGCACCTGGCCAAGCGGACCTACGAGTTGACCTCTTTTCTTGTGGATATCATGGGTGTGGAGAGCACCGGCGCGGCTTTCGACGGCACGGTGACCTACCATGATTCCTGCTCCGGCCTGCGTGAGCTCGAGATCAAAACCCAGCCCCGCAAGCTGCTGGCAGCGGTGGACGGCACCTCCATCAAGGAGATGCCGGGCGCCGAGATCTGCTGCGGCTTCGGCGGCACCTTCTGTGTCAAATACCCGGAAATCTCCGACAAGATGGTGACGCAGAAAGCAGCCGAAATCGTCGAGAGCGGCGCCGATTACCTGCTGGCGGGCGATCTTGGCTGTCTGCTGAATATGGGCGGCAAGCTGAAACGGCTCGGCGCCAGGACGGAGATCCGGCATGTTGCCGAAGTGCTGGCCGGCATGACAGATCAACCCTCCATCGGCGAGGGAGAGCGCTGATGCAAACCACCTCGCACAATTTCAAACAGAATGCGCGTGATGCACTGACCGATGTCCAGTTGCAGAAGGCGCTTTCAAAGATGCGTCCCGGCTTCCAGCAGAAGCGGGCGGATGCAGTCGCCAAACTGCCTGAATTCGAGGATCTCCGCGACCGGGGCCGGGATATCAAGAACCATGTGCTGGAGAATCTCGATTTCTATCTCGAGCGCTTCGAAAGCAATGTCATTGCCAATGGCGGGCAGGTTCACTGGTGCCGGAATTCCGAGGAAGCCCGGCAGACGATCATGGAGATCTGCCGCTCCGTCGATGCCAAGACGGTGACCAAGGGCAAGAGCATGGTGGCCGAGGAAATCGGCCTCAACGAGTATCTGGAAGAGCACGGTGTTGAGCCGATCGAGACGGATCTCGGCGAGTACATCATCCAGCTCCGGGATGAGCCGCCGAGCCATATCATCGCGCCGGCGATCCATGTGAACAAGGAACAGGTCGTCGAGGCCTTCCGCAAGAAACACACGGATTTGCCACCGGACCGCCCGCTGGAGGAAGTTGGCGACATCACCGACGAAGCCCGCACGCAGCTCCGCCCCAAATTCTTCGCTGCCGATGTCGGTATCACCGGCGCCAATTTCCTGATTGCCGAGACCGGCCAGACGGTCATCGTCACCAATGAAGGCAACGGCGACCTCACCCAGACCCTCGGCAAGGCGCATGTCGTGGTGGCGAGCCTGGAGAAGATCGTGCCGACGCTGGAGGATGCGAGCTGCATCCTGCGGCTGCTGGCCCGCTCGGCGACCGGACAGGAGTTTTCCGTCTACACCACCTTCTCCAGTGGGCCGCGTCGGGAAACCGACCTGGACGGCCCGGCCTCCTTCCATGTGGTGCTGATCGACAATGGCCGCTCTGCCATGCTCGGCACCGAATATCAGGACATGCTCCGCTGCATCCGCTGTTCCGCCTGCATGAACCATTGTCCGGTCTATGCCGCCGTCGGTGGGCATGCTTACGGCTGGGTCTATCCGGGACCGATGGGCGCGGTGCTCACACCCAGCCTGATCGGCATCGATGAGGCGGGTCATTTGCCCAATGCATCGACCTTTTGCGGCCGTTGCGAGCAGGTATGCCCAATGCGCATCCCCTTGCCGAAGATGATGCGTCACTACCGGGCAAAAGAGTTCACTGAGAACAAGACTACCTCGCAGGTTCGCGCGGGTTTGGGGCTTTGGTCGTACTTTGCCAAAAGACCATGGCTCTATCGGCAATCGACCAAGTTGGGGGCTGTGCTACTGCATGCTCTGGGCGGAAAGCGCGGCCGGATCGCCAAGTTGCCACTGGCCTCCGGCTGGACCTCGGTGCGCGACATGCCTGCACCTGAAGGACGGACCTTCCAGCAGCTCTACAAGATGAGCGGGCACGGCAAGAAGGGAGACGCGCGATGAGCGAGGCACGGGAACAGATCCTGGCGGGCATCCGCAAGTCCCTTGGACGCGGCAAGCTCGAAGGCGCGGCAGCCGAGGCCGTCGAGGCGCGCCTGAAAGGGCATGAGCGCATTCTTGTGCCGAAGCGCTCAGACGGGGATCAGGCCCACAAGATCGGCCTCTTTGTCGAGATGGCGGAAGGGGTCTCCTGTACCGTCGACAGGCTGGAGTCCCTAGAATCCGTGCCGGAGCGGCTGGCGGACTATCTCCGCCGGGAGAACCTGCCGGCCCGGATCAAGCAGTCACCGGCCCTGGAAGACACGGTGATCCCGTGGGACAAGGCGCCCGCGCTTGAAATCACCAGCGGTGCCGCCGTCAACGAGGATGCGGTGGGGCTGACGCCGGCCCATGCGGGGATCGCGGAGACCGGCACATTGATGCTGCATTCCTCCGCCGAAACCCCGACAAGCCTGCATTTCGTGCCGGACACGCACGTGGTATTGCTGCGCGAGAGCCAGATTGTTGGCGCCTACGAGGATGCCTGGGACATGTTGCGGCAGAAGCTGGGGCTGGAGCCGGGAGCAAGTGTGCCGCGCACGGTCAATCTCGTCACCGGTCCGTCGCGGACCGGCGATGTGGAACAGATCATCCAGCTCGGCGCGCACGGTCCCCGGCGTCTGCATATCATGCTGGTCAAGGACTGAGCCCGAAAGCGGAACGGATTTCATGGCACGGCGACCGACAGCGGAGGAGCTTGATCTGTGGCGCAAGGTGGTCGCCGACACGGTGCCCCTGACGCCTGAGCGTCGTGCCGCCCTGGCCGAGGCCGAAGAGGTTCCAAAAGTCCCGGAACTCAGCACGAAACAGCCAAAAAAGAGCGGCAAAGGGCAGCAGGCGGCCCGCCATCACAGCCGTCCCCAGAACGACCCCGGCTTTGCCGCGATCAAGGTGCCGAGCGCGCTGGCGGAGTACGCTCCGGGCAAGGTTCCGGGGATAGACCGGCGCACGGCGCTCAAGATCAAACGCGGCAAGCAACAGATCGACGGCCGCATCGACCTTCATGGCATGCGCCAGGAGGAAGCCCACCGGGCGCTCAACGGCTTCATCGCGTCTGCCTACCGGCGCGGCCAGCGTTGCGTGCTGGTGATTACGGGCAAGGGCAGCCGCTCGGCCGATGACGGTGAGCGGGAGGTGGGTGTGCTGCGCCGGATGACGCCGCGCTGGCTGGCCGATGGGGCGAACAAGGACAAGGTGCTGACCTATTCCCCAGCCCAGCCACAGCACGGGGGCAGTGGCGCGCTCTATGTCATGCTGCGTCGGCAGAAGAGCTGATGACGAGGCAAGGCAACGCATGACCCCGTTCGGCGCAAAGATCCGCGAGCTGAGAGCCGACCGTGGGGTCACCCTGAAGCAGATGGCAACCGCCCTGCAGGTTTCCTCCGCCTATCTCTCGGCCCTGGAGCACGGCAAGAAGGGGCGTCCGACCGTCGGTCTGATCCACCAGATCTGCCAGTATTTCGGCCTGATCTGGGACGATGCGGAGGATCTGAAGAAGCTCGCGAAACACTCGAACCCGCGTGTCGTCATCGACACGGCCGGACTCAGTCCTAAAGCGACGGAACTCGCAAACACGCTCGCCGTCCGCATCCGTGAGCTGGATGACCCGCGGATCGACACCCTGCTCGCCGAACTCGCGCCGCCGGGCAAGGGGCCACGTCACTGAGCGCGGCGATGTCCCGTCAGAGGATAAACTTGCTGAGATCGGTGTTTTTCGCCAGCTCGCCCACCCGTTCGTTTACGTAAGCCGCATCGATCTTCAGCGTCTCGCCGCTCTTGTCGGAGGCGGTGAAGCTGATTTCGTCGAGCAGCTTTTCCATCACCGTGTGCAGCCGGCGGGCGCCGATATTCTCGACATTCTTGTTGATGTCGACCGTCAGGTCGGCGAGCGCGTCGATGGCGTCGTCGGTGAAATCGAGCGTGACTTCCTCGGTTGCCATCAGGGCCGTGTACTGGCGCAGCAGGCTGTTTTCCGGCTCCGTCAGGATACGGCGGAAATCGTCCCGCTCCAGTGCCCGCAGCTCGACCCGGTTCGGCAGACGGCCCTGCAGTTCAGGAAGCAGGTCCGAGGGTTTCGCCAGATGGAAGGCGCCGCTGGCGATGAACAGCACGAAGTCGGTCTTCACCGAGCCGTACTTGGTCGCAACCGTGGTGCCCTCGATCAGTGGCAGCAGGTCGCGCTGCACGCCCTCGCGGCTGACGTCACCGCCACGCTCCGCACGGCTGGTGATCTTGTCAATCTCGTCCAGGAAGACGATGCCGTTCTGCTCTGCCGTCTCGATGGCCTGGCGCACGACCTTTTCCTCGTCGAGCAGCTTGTCCGCCTCTTCCTCGACCAGAACCTTGTAGGATTCCGCCACCGCCATGCGGCGTTTCTTGGTGCGACCGCCGAAGGCCTTGCCGAACATGTCGTTCAGATTGAGCATGCCCATCTGCGCGCCTGGCATGCCGGGGATCTCGAAGGTCGGCATCCCGCCGCCGCCGGAATCTTCGGTCTCGATCTCGATTTCTTTTTCGTCGAGCTGGCCCTCGCGCAGCATGATGCGGAATTTCTGCTTGGTGTCCGGGCTCGCGTTTTCGCCGACCAGGGCTTCGACCACCCGGTCCTCGGCCGCCAGTTCCGCCTTGGCATGCACATCTTTGCGCATTTTCTCGCGGACCTGGCTGATCGCGATCTCCACGAGGTCACGGATGATCTGCTCGACGTCCCGGCCGACATAGCCGACTTCGGTAAATTTGGTCGCCTCGACCTTGATAAACGGCGCTTCCGCGAGTTTGGCGAGGCGCCGGGCGATTTCCGTCTTGCCGACGCCGGTCGGGCCGATCATCAGGATGTTCTTCGGCTGCACTTCCTCGCGGATGTCGTCGGCCAGCTGCTGGCGCCGCCAGCGGTTGCGCAGGGCGATGGCGACGGCGCGCTTGGCGTCGTTCTGGCCGATGATGAAGCGGTCGAGCTCGGAAACAATTTCACGCGGGCTGAAGGCGGACATGCGTGGGGCTACCAATCGTCAGGATGCAGGGGCTGATTCACGTATCAGCGCGTTATTCGGTATCGAGCATCTCGAGGGTGAGATTCTCGTTCGTATAGATGCAGATACCGGCGGCGATCTTCATCGCCTTGCGGGCGATCGCCTCTGCATCCATGCCGTCCAGATCCACCAGGGCGCGGGCGGCGGAGAGGGCGAAGGTGCCGCCGGAGCCGATGCCGATCAGTCCGTCCTCCGGCTCCAGCACGTCACCGTTGCCGGTCAGCACCAGGGAAGTCGTCTTGTCGGCCACGGCCATCATGGCTTCCAGACGGCGCAGATAGCGGTCGGTGCGCCAGTCCTTGGCCAGCTCGACCGCGGCCCGGGTCAGCTGGCCCGGATGTTTCTCCAGCTTTTCCTCCAGCCGCTCGAACAGGGTGAAGGCATCGGCGGTGGCGCCGGCGAATCCGGCGATCACATCGCCATTGCCGATCCGGCGGACCTTGCGGGCCTGCGCCTTCATCACGGTATTGCCGAAGCTGACCTGACCGTCGCCGGCGACCACCACGCGCCCGTTCTTGCGAACGGAAAGGATTGTGGTGCCGTGCCACTGGATCGGGTCTGCGGCCTGATTGCTCATGAGAACTCCATGGGTAACGTGCCTGTCCAATTTGGGCATCGGACGGATAACGTCAAGAGAACGCTTTTGACAAGGGTGGAAGCATAGAGAGAACTTGCGGTCCGGTGATTGGCATTTCGCCGTACTTCCTGCTACATAGCCGCCGTATATTGCTTGGGAGCAGAACCCATGTCGGACAACCGCCGCGCAACCGTCAAGCGCGTGACCAACGAGACCAGCATTTCCGTCGAGCTTTCGCTGGACGGGACCGGGAAATATGACGTCGAGACCGGAATCGGTTTCCTCGACCATATGCTGGAGCAACTGTCCCGACATTCCCTGATGGATCTGAAGGTCCGGGCCGAGGGCGATCTGCATATCGACGCCCACCACACCACCGAGGATTGCGGCTGGGCCATCGGCGATGCGCTGTCGAAGGCGCTGAAGGACCGCAAGGGCATCAACCGCTACGGCTCCTGCTATCTGCCGATGGACGAGGCGCTGAGCCGGGTTGCGCTGGATTGCTCGAACCGGCCCTTTCTGGTCTGGCGCGCGAGCATGCCGGCACAGAAGCTGGGCGACATGGACACGGAGCTGTTCCGCGAGTTCTTCCAGGCCTTCTCTCAGGCGGCCGGGCTGACCCTGCATATCGAGAACCTGTATGGTGACAACACGCACCATATCGTCGAGTCCATTTTCAAAGGCGTCGGTCGGGCGTTGCGGGTCGCCATTGAAATCGACCAGCGTCGCGCCGATGCCGTGCCCTCGACCAAAGGCACCCTCGGGGGGAGCCTGTGACCGCTTCGGGCGGCCGGACCACAGTCGCAGTCGTTGATTACGGGTCCGGCAACCTCCGTTCGGTGGCGAAAGCCTTCGAACGGGTGGCTTCCGAACATGGCAAAGGCACAGAGATCGTCGTGACGTCCGACCCGGCGGTGGTGCGCGCGGCCGGGCGGATCGTGCTGCCGGGGGTCGGTGCCTTCGCCGATTGCCGGAGCGGCCTCTACGGCCTGCCGGGCATGGTCGAGGCGCTGTCCGATGCCGTGCTTGAAAACGGCACGCCTTTCCTCGGCATCTGCGTCGGCATGCAGCTCATGGCGGAGCGCGGGTTGGAGCACGTGACCTCGGAAGGGCTCGGCTGGATCGGCGGCGAGGTCCGCCTGATCGAACCCGCGCCGGCGCCGGACGGCCGTGCGCTGAAGGTTCCGCATATGGGCTGGAACCGTCTGAACCTCATTCAGCCGGAGCATCCGCTGCTGAAGGGTATCGAAGACGGCGCCTATGTTTACTATGTTCATTCCTACCTGTTCGACGTGGCAGATCGCTCCGACCTGATCGCATCAAGCGACTATGGCGGCGAGATCGCCGCGCTTGTCGGGCGTGATAATTATTTCGGAACCCAGTTCCACCCGGAAAAGAGCCAGGCCAACGGGCTTGCCTTCATCCGGAATTTTCTCGACTGGACCCCGTGAGGGAGAGCGGCATGGACGACAGCGACGCTGAACCACAATTTCCGCCGGTCCCCACGGTCGAAATGCTGACCGAGTTCGGTCCCGGCGACCTGCAGGACCTGTCGGACGCGGCGGAAGCGGCGATCAAGGACGGCGGCGGCTTCGGCTGGATTACCCCGCCGCAGCGGGAGACGCTGGAAGCCTTCTGGCGCGGGGTTCTGCTGATCCCGGAGCGGGATCTCTTTGTCGGCCGGCTCGACGGGGTGATCGCCGGATCCTGCCAGGTCCAGAAACCCGCACGGAACAACGAGGCGCAGCGCCATACCTGCAGCCTGACGACGACCTTTGTCGCGCCATGGGCCCGGGGGCACGGTCTTTCCCGGGATCTGATGGAGATCGCGGAGAAGCATGCGCGGGACCAGGGTTTCAAGGTGTTGACGCTGGATGTGCGCGAGACCCAGCATGCCGCCATCCGGCTCTACGAGCGGCTCGGGTATGTCCGGTTCGGCAGCCTGCCGCATTATGCCTATGTGCGGGACGGCTACGTCTCCGGGCACTTCTTTTACAAGGAACTGGACGCGGAATGATCCTGTTTCCCGCGATTGACCTGAAGGGCGGCCAGTGTGTCCGGCTGCTCAAGGGCGAGATGAATACGGCGACGGTCTTCAACGACGATCCGGGCGCCCAGGCGCGGCTGTTCCAGGACGCCGGGTGCGGCTGGGTTCATGTGGTCGATCTGGACGGCGCCTTTGCCGGCGAGACCCGGAACGGGGAGGCGGTCGACCGTATCCTCGCGGCGGTCGACGTGCCGGTGCAGCTCGGCGGCGGCATCCGCGACATGGCGGCGATCGATGCCTGGCTCGAAAAGGGCATCGCCCGGGTCATTCTCGGCACCGTGGCGCTGCGCGATCCCGAGCTGGTGAAGGCGGCCTGCGCGCGCCATCCGGGCCGCATCGCGGTCGGCATCGATGCCCGCGACGGCATGGTCGCGGTCGAGGGCTGGGCCGAAACCTCGACCCTGTCGGCCGTCGATCTCGCCCGCCGGTTCGAAGGCTGCGGTGTGGCGGCGATCATCTTCACCGATATCGACCGGGACGGCGCGCTCGGCGGCGTCAATGTGGCGGCGACAGCCGCACTGGCCAACGCGATCTCCACGCCGGTGATTGCCAGCGGCGGCGTGGCCTCGCTTGAGGACCTGGCGGCACTGAAAGCGGCGGGCGCACCGGGCATTGCCGGCGCGATCTCCGGCCGGGCGCTCTATGACGGGCGGATCGATCTTGCCGAGGCGGTCGCGTTGCTGGCCGCGCCCGAAGCGGAGGCCGTCTGATGCTGACAGCGCGCGTGATCCCCTGCCTCGACGTGAAGGACGGCCGTGTCGTCAAGGGCGTCAATTTTCTCGATCTGGTCGATGCCGGCGATCCGGTGGAGCAGGCCAAGATCTATGACCGCGAAGGCGCGGACGAGCTTTGTTTCCTCGACATCACCGCCAGCCATGAGGAACGGGATACCCTGTTCGACGTTGTCGGCCGGACGGCGGAGCAGTGCTTCATGCCGCTGACCGTCGGCGGCGGGGTGCGGACGCTGGAGGATATCCGCAAGCTGCTGCTGGCCGGTGCCGACAAGGTGTCGATCAACACGGCGGCGGTGAAGGACCCTGATTTCGTGCGCCGGGCGGCGGAGAAATTCGGCAGCCAGTGCATTGTCGTGGCGGTGGATGCGAAAAGCGTCGGGCCGGACAGGTACGAGATCTTTACCCATGGCGGCCGCGAGGCGACCGGCATCGACGCCGTGGCCTGGTCCCGGCGGATGACCGAATACGGCGCAGGCGAGATCCTGCTGACCTCGATGGACCGGGACGGCACCAAGCAGGGCTTCAACCTGCCGCTGACCCGGGCGATTTCCGATGCGGTGAGCATTCCGGTGATTGCCAGCGGCGGTGTCGGCACGCTGGAGCATTTCGCCGAAGGTATTCTAGAGGGTCATGCCTCGGCGGTTCTGGCCGCTTCCGTCTTCCATTTCGGCACGTTCCGCATCGCCGAGGCAAAAGCGGCGATGGCAAAGGCCGGTGTTCCCGTGAGGCCGCAATGAGCGAGCATATTCTCGACCGGCTGCACGCCGTCATCGCCAGCCGCAAGGGCGCCGCTCCGGAAAGCTCCTACACGGCGAAGCTCTTCGACAAGGGCCCGAAGAAGATTGCCCAGAAGGTCGGCGAGGAAGCGGTCGAGGCTGTTATCGAGGCCGTTGCCGGGGACCATGACGGGCTGACGGCGGAGAGTGCCGACCTGCTGTATCATCTGCTCGTGCTGTGGAGTGCGTCCGGGGTGAAGCCGGAGGATGTCTGGGCCGAGCTGGCGCGCCGCGAGGGCCTGTCCGGGATCGAGGAAAAGGCCAGCCGCTCGGAGTGAGGGCGGCCGGTTGGAAGCGAGGGGAAGTTCGATGTCCTATGATGAGCAGAATGTGTTCGCCAAGATCCTGCGCGGCGAAATTCCCAACAAGACCGTCTATGAGGACGATCATGTCCTCGCCTTCGAGGATATCCAGCCCCAGGCCCCGGTGCATGTGCTGGTGATCCCGAAGGGCCCCTACAAGAGCATGAACGAATTCTCCGAGCAGGCCAGCGATGAAGAGATCGTCGCCTGGGTCCGGGCCATCGGCAAGGTCACGAAAATCATGGAAGCCCGCGAGGATGGATATCGTCTGATCGTCAACACGGGTGAAAATGGTGTGCAGGAAGTTCCGCATCTCCATATCCACCTGCTTGGCGGCCGACGTCTTGGCCGGATGTTGCAGAAGCAGGACTGACGCCGGGCAGGGCGGTGAGATTACAGGAGGTTATTCCCCCTCTACGATCCGCATTGTATCGCCCCAGAACGAATAGAGCCCGTTGAGCACCGCGGCAAATTCGAGGCTGCGATAGGCCCAGGCGATTTCCTGTCCTTCCAGTGAAAAATAGTCCGCGTCCCCTTTCAGGGGGCAGTGCGTGACCTTGTCCTGCCGGGTGAGCGGCACGGTCAGGGACTGCTCCGGCAGGTAGAGCCGTGGCTCGTAGGCGCGGCGCCCGATCTCGATCACACGCACCGCATCCATACTGTCCGCGACGAGGCGGTCGCCGAAAAAGATACGGACCCTGCGCCCGGCGGGCTGCACCACCATGAAATGATGCGGATTGGCGGGATTGCGGATCGCTCCCTCGACCGGGGCGACGGTGTCGGGCAAATCATTCTCTGCCACAGATATTCTCCCTTGATGACCAAGACTGAAGATCTTGGGTGCGGCGATCCAATCTGCAAGGACACGGATGCGCGAACCGGCGCCCGATTGAGTTGCAAATAAGTCTTTAGGTAGGGGTGATTTAAGGATTAGCTTTTAATCCACACCATAGAGTGTTGATTTTATTGATTGATATGCGCCTTTGGGTTGATTAAAGTAAAACTCTAAATAGGTACCAATATATAGACAAAACAGTATCCATTTTTTCTATATGTTGTTGTCTGTTTACCAGACGCTCGAATACTGGCCTGGAATTGAACAATGATTGTCGATGAACTTCAGCAAGAACTCGACAAAACCGTCTCGAAACACGAGGCGTTTTTGCGGCGCTATCCGGGCGGTGAAATTGCCGATCTGAGGCAGCGCGACTTGCGCGGTGTTCGTTTGCCGGGTGCGGATTTGCGTCAGGCTTTGCTCGCGGGTGCCAACCTGCAGAACAGCGTCTTTGCCGGTGCCAATCTTTCCGACGCCCAGATGCTGACGGCGCGCCTCAGCAATTCCGACCTGTCGGGCAGCCGCCTCGTCGGTGCTAATTTGCGGGGGGCCTCTCTCGCCGGCGCGAAGCTGATGGCGACGGACATGACCAATGCCGATCTGCGGCCAATGAAGCTCCGCGACGTGCATCATGCGATCGAGCAGGTAGCCGATCTGCAGAACAGCGATATGTCCGAAGCTAAGCTGATCCATACCGACCTCACCAATGCCAATCTTTCGGGTGCTGTTGCGGTCAACGCGAATTTCTCCGCCGCAAAGCTGGTCGGCGCCAATCTTCATCATGCCGACCTCAGCCGGACCATCTTCAAGGATGCGGTGCTGCAGAACGCTAATCTTCAGGGCGCTAACCTGACCCAGGCGCAGCTGCGCAACAGTGACCTTTCCGGCGCGGATCTGCGCTCCTGCAATTTTGACGGCGCGGATCTGACCGATGCGGACCTGACCGATTGCCGGATTGCCACCGGCATGGAGAATCTGCCGGACGATATCCGGCACCGGCTCATCGAGCACTTTCACTGGGTTTCCTCCGGCGGGACCAAAGGCACGCGCGGGGATTTCCGGGATACGGATCTTTCCGGCATGGATTTGAGCGGGACCGAACTCAGCGCGGCGGAAATGTCCCGGGTTAAACTGAACGGCACGAAGCTGAAGGGCGCGTCCCTTCGGCTCGCCAACCTGCAGAACGCCAACCTGACCCAGGCGGACCTGACCCGCGTCGACTTGCGCGGGACCAATCTGAAAGATGCGGATCTGAGCGGCGCGACCCTGGTTTCCGCCCGGCTGTCCCGGATTTCGATCCTGAAACCGGGCACGCTTGAGGTGTTGCGGGAATGGCCGACGGATCTGCGTGGCGCCACACTGGTCGGTGCGGACTTGCAGCGCGCCGATTTCGCCGGCGCCCTTGTTGAAGATACCTGCTTCGATCATGCGGACGTGACCCATGCCAGCTTTACCGAAGTGGCGGTGCGGTCCTGTTCCTTCCTTGATGTGCGTGGTGGTGACCCCGCCATGCTGGAAGAAAACTCCTAGGTCACATTGCGGTTTTCCTGAAAACAGGCCAGATCGGCTCATAACCAACCGGGAGATACTCTTGGTGGAGCGGTTATGGTTGCGCGGGTTCGGACGGTGGCGTTTCAGGGGGTCGATACGCTTGATATCGATGTCCAGGTGCATATGGGAAACGGGCTCCCGGCCTTTTCCATCGTCGGGCTTCCGGCCAAGGCCGTAGACGAGAGCAAGGACCGGGTCCGGGCGGCGCTGAGCGCGCTTGGTCTGGCTCTGCCGCCACAGCGCATTACCGTCAATCTTGCCCCCGCGGATGTCACCAAGGAAGGCAGCCACTACGATCTGCCGATCGCCGTTGGAATACTGGTTCAGATGGGCGTCCTTCCGGCGGAGGAAGTCGCCGGTTACCTGGTGCTTGGCGAGCTGGCGCTGGACGGGAAATTGACGGAAGTTTCGGGGATATTACCGGCAGCGCTCGGGGCGGTTTCCCGTGGCGTCGGTATCATCTGCCCGGAAAAGGTCGGACCGGAAGCCGCCTGGGCCGGGGATCTGGACGTGCTGGCGCCACGAACGCTGCTTTCCCTCATCAACCATTTCAAGGGCAGTCAGGTGCTCACCCCGCCCGAGCCCGCAGGGGCTGAGGAGCCGGGCCTGTTCCCCGACCTTGCGGATGTGAAGGGTCAGGAAAGCGCCAAGCGGGCGCTCGAGATCGCAGCAGCCGGTGGCCATAACCTGCTGATGACCGGACCACCCGGTGCGGGCAAGTCAATGCTGGCCGCCCGGTTGCCGGGACTTTTGCCGCCGCTCGACGCGCGGGAGGCACTTGAGGTCAGCATGGTGCGCAGCGTCGCCGGCGACCTGAAGGGCGGCCGGATATCGCGCGCCCGTCCGTATCGCGATCCGCATCATTCCAGCAGCATTCCGGCGCTGGTCGGCGGTGGTCTGAAGGCCCGGCCGGGGGAAGTCTCCCTCGCGCATTGCGGTGTCTTGTTTCTGGACGAGCTGGCGGAATTCCCGCGCACGGTGCTGGATTCACTGCGGCAATCGATCGAGACCGGGCAGGCGGTTGTCAGCCGGGCCAATCACCGGGTGACCTATCCGGCCCGCTTCCAGCTTATTGCGGCAATGAACCCCTGCCGGTGCGGCTATCTTCCCGACCCGTCTCAGGCCTGCGGCCGGGCGCCTAAATGCGGGCTCGACTATCAGGCGCGCCTCTCCGGCCCGCTGCTCGACAGATTCGATCTGCGTATCGAGATTGAGCCGGTATCGATCCAGGAGCTGGGGCAGCCGCTCGATGCCGAGCGGTCGGAGACGGTGGCCGCCCGGGTGGCTGCCGCCCGTCGGCTCCAGAGCCGCCGGTTCGAGGGTGTCGAGGGGGCCTCTGGCCGGGTCAATGCGGACCTCGGCGGAAAGCTGCTTGAGGAGCATGCCCGGCCCGATCCGCCGGGACAGGCGCTGATGGAGGAGGCTGCCGCCCGCCTTGCTCTGTCGGCCCGTGGCTATCACCGCATATTGAGGGTTGCCCGGACCATCGCCGATCTTGAGCAGTCAGGGCCGGTTCGACGGCACCATATAGCCGAGGCACTGGCCTATCGAGGCCTGGTGCTGAAAAGGGCCGCGTAAGGAATATATTTCTACTCAAGCGAGTGAATAATATGATATTCGATCGTATCGATAACCATCGGTGCGATTGTTTATGCGCTCTCTTCGCTTGTTGCATGCCTGGGTCCTTGCGGCCGCCCTGCTTCTTGTTCTCATGCCTGTTTCGGGGCTCCGGGCGGAACCGCTGGATCCAAACTGCTTCCAGCAATGCCCGGCCACGACGACGGATAATCGGGTGGTGGTAAGGGCCAGCCACACGCTCTCCAACAATGCCGCAACGAAGTTCGCAGACTGGGTGGCCTATGACGTTGTTCCGGCAGGGATCGGAAAGTCCCAACGCCGGGTCTGGCGCCCCGATCCCATGCTGCCGCCGGATGAAACGCTGGAGCCGGCGGACTACAAGGGCGCGCACAAGGCGCTGAAAACGGACCGTGGACATCAGGCGCCGCTTGCCAGCTTCTCTGGGGCGCCGGGCTGGAAGGCGACAAACACTCTCTCGAATATCACGCCGCAGAAAAGTGCTCTCAACCAGGGTCCCTGGAAGAGGCTTGAGGGCGCTGTCCGGAAACTAGCCAAGTCCAGGGCCGGACATGTTCATGTCGTTACAGGGCCGCTCTATGAGCGTGATATGCCGCTGCTTCCGCAGGCGGACGAGGCGCACCGCGTGCCGAGTGGTTACTGGAAAATCATCTCGCTGTTGCGCGGGGGTGAGCTTGAGGTCGCGGGGTTCGTGCTGGATCAGGAAACGCCGCGAAAAGCCGATTTCTGTGACAAGGCTTACACGGTTCCCGTTGCTGAAATTGCCTCGCGGTCCGGCCTGACGTTTGCCTCGGACCTGGTAAGCAGTCCGGTCAAAACGCTGCGGGCGCGCCTCGGTTGCGCGGCGATCATCTCGTCGTCCGAGGTGGCGCCGCGCAGCTGAGGGGTCAGCGTTTGGACTCGATGGCGTCCCAGAGCTCGGTCTCGATGGAACGGCCCTCGAAACGGCCGAGTTCCTGCAGCCCGGTCGGCGAGGTTACATTGATTTCCGTCAGATAGTCGCCGATCACGTCGATGCCGACGAAGATCAGTCCCTTCTCGGCCAGGGTTGGGCCGATGATCTCGCAGATTTCCGCGTCGCGCTTGGTCAGGCCGATCTTCTCCGCCCGGCCGCCAACGTGCATGTTGGAGCGCGCTTCGCCAGCAGCCGGCACCCTGTTGATGGCACCCACCGGCTTGCCGTCGATCAGGATGATCCGCTTGTCGCCCTGCCGCACTTCCGGCAGATAGCGCTGCACGATCACCGGCTCGCGATACATTTCGGTGAACAGCTCCAGCAGCGAGTTGAGGTTCTCGTCGCCGGGCTTCAGGTGGAACACGCCAGCCCCGCCATTGCCGAACAGCGGTTTGACGATGATGTCTTCATGCTCGGCCCGGAAAGCCTGGATCCGTTCCCGGTCATGGGTGATCAGGGTCGGCGGCATGACATTGTCGAAATGGGTGACGAACAGCTTTTCCGGCGCGTTCCGGACTTCCACCGGATCGTTCACCACCAATGTCTTTGGGTGGATGTGTTCCAGAATGTGGGTCGCAGTGATGTAGGACATGTCGAAAGGCGGGTCCTGCCGCATCAACACCACGTCCATCTGGGAGAGGTCGATCAGTTCCGGGGCACCCAGCGTGAAGTGGTTGCCCGCTTCGCGGCGCACATCGAGAGCCCGTACACGGGCCATCACCTTGCGGTCCTGAAAGCTGAGGTCCTTCGGCTGGTAGTGGTACAGCGTGTGGCCGCGCCGTTTGGCTTCAAGTGCCATGGCGAAACTGCTGTCGCCGCTGATGTCGATATGTTCGATGGGATCCATCTGGATGGCGACGCCGAGACCCATTGCTTCCTCCGTCAGGTAAGCGCTTTTTACGAGCCGGGACTATGTGGCGATCCGGCATGCCGGATCAACCGGATTTCCGGCTCAGTTCAATTGACTTTCAAGAACTTGAAGAACCCGCGTGACATCCACGCGCTCCGGCTCGCGGATATTGTCACGGGTCAGGAAGTCGCGCAGGCAGCTGATTGCCGCCCTGCGTTCTCCCTTGCGGGCCAGCAGCAGACCCTCCTCGCGCAGCAGGCTCGGAATGCCGGGCGCGAGCAGCCGCATGTCGCGGATGACCTGCAGGGCAGGCTCCAGTTGGCCATCCCGCAGCAGGCGCAACTTTATGTTGTTTTGAAGGCGCAACAAAATGTTGAGATCGCTGACATCGCTGTAGTGGTCTTGGCTGAGTTCTGCGTTCGCCCCCTGAAAATGGGTGAGCAGATTGCGCAAGGCGCGGGCATCCAGAGTGACGCCGCCATTGAACGGATCGACAATGGCGCGTCCACCGTCCCATTGCAGCCGGATCAGGAAATGGTTCGGGAAGTTCAGTCCGCAGGCCTCAAGCCCGAGCGCGCGGGCCGTCGCGATATAGAGTATGCCGAGTGAAACCGGCAGGCCCTTGCGCCTGTCAATCACCCGGATCAGGTTCGCGTTTTGCGGATCGTCGTAGGTTTTCTGGTCGCCTTCATAGGCAAATTCGCCAGCGATTGTCTGACGCAGGGCGGAACTTGGATCATCGGCGGATAAATTCGCCGCCGTCTTGGCGATGGAAGCTAGGTGGTCGCGATACTGGTCCAATGTCACACCGGGGCAATCCAGCGAGGCGAGCAATAGAGCGGCTTCGCCGAGATCGCCATCGGTCAGGTCTGACTGACCGAACCGTCTGAGTGTGGCGCGGGTGGATTCCGGGTCGGGGGCCATGATTTACGGGGCGCCGCGGATACGCACATAGCTGATGACATTGCGGACATATTTGAGATTGCGCGCGTGATTGACGACGCGCAGATGTTCCGCATTATCCTGGGCCGTTCCGAAGATATAGACGGTGCCGTTGACCGTATCGATGTCATAGTTGATCGACTGAACCGCGCCATCGAACAGAAGCTTTGTTTCAAGCTGGGTTTCGATCCAGGTGTCGCGCGCCTTGTCGATGATGTCCGAATTGTCGACGACCTGAATTTCGTTGATCACCTCCCGGACACCATCGGCCTTCCAGGCAAGCCGCGCTGCCTCAATCCGGTCTTCCGGTTTCGCCACCGAGCCGGTCAGCAGGACGCGCCCGTCTTTGATGGAAAGCCCAACCGCGGAAAACAAATCGACATTGCTCTGGAACAGATAGTGATTGATCTCCGTACTGAGGGCGATGTCCTTGGCCGTTCCCTCAAGCCCGCGTTCCGACTGGCTTGCAGTTGCGGCGGTCGCTCCAGCACCGATGGCGACGCCGACGGGCGTGCAGGCGCCAAGCCCAAGCGGGGTGAGCAGGAGAAGCAGAATGAAAACGAGGCGATGCATCATCGGGTCACTCTATCGGTTGGGATCGACGGTCCAAGCATTCTGAATATGGCGAGGAATGCGCCAGTGTGCCACTGCGAAGAGGTCGAATCTAAGGCAATGGTTCGAGAGCCGGCTGTTTCCGCGCTGGACCCAGAGGGCGGCGCGTTCGAGGCGTCGCCGTTGCGATATCGAAACGGCCTCAAGCGCCGCCGCTTCGGTTGGCCTTGCCTTCACCTCAATGATGGCGAGGACGCGGCCCCGCTCGGCGAGAATATCGATTTCTCCAACCCGCGTGCGCAAGCGGGTCGCCAGGACTTTGTACCCTTTCAGGCGCAGGATCAGGCGGCAGAGTCCTTCGGCCAAGGCTCCGTAGCGGAGCGCTCGGCGTCTGACCTCCCGTTGACCGCCCCTCTGACTGGACGCATTGCCGGGGCCAAGAGGGCAGGTCAGGCGGGACATCACCCGGCACCGTCCTTCAATTGCACGGCCCGGTCATAGAGCGTCTTGCGGGGCAGCCCGGTCTTCGCGGCTATTTCCTTTGCCGCATCCTTGACCTTCAGCCGGGTGAGGGCTTCCGTGAGCATGTCGTCCAGATCCGCTTCCTCGATCACGTCGTGCTGTTCCGGAGGGCCGAAAAGCAACACGGCCTCGCCCTTCGGCGGCTCGGTTTCCGCATAGTGGCGGGCGAGATCTTCAAGACGGCCCCGGTTCACATCTTCGAACCGCTTTGTCAGCTCCCGTGCGACGGCCATGTCCCGGGGCCCAAGAATTTCAGCGGCCACAGCAAGGGATTCGGCCAGTCTGCGCGGCGCCTCGAAAAATATCAGTGTGGCGCGCAGGCCGGAGACCTCTTCCAGAATACGGCGGCGTTCGCCCTGCTTGGTCGGCAGAAAACCACCGAAAAAGAACCGGTCGGTCGGAAGGCCGGATATGGATAGGGCCACGATCGGTGCCGCCGGGCCGGGCACCGACGTTACCGGTGTGCCCTGGGCGGCGGCTTCGCGGACCAGCTTGTAACCCGGATCGGAAATGGTCGGCGTACCGGCGTCGGTCACCAGTGCAATGCTTTTGCCCCCGGCAAGCAGGCGCAGCAGTTCGGGGCGGCTGCGCTCCGCATTGTGATCCTGGTAAGCGAGCATGCGGGCCTTGATGGCGAAACGCTGCAGCAGGCGACCGGTGAGCCGTGTGTCCTCGCAGGCGACGATGTCCGCCGTGGCGAGGGTTTCCAGTGCCCGGCGCGAGATATCGCCGAGATTGCCGATTGGCGTCGCAACCAGAATCAACCCCTCGACAGGGCGTCCCGGTGCCTCGACAAGAAGCTCATTTTCCGGCTCTGGCGCAGTGGTTACAGCAGGGGTCACAATGGTGCCATCTTGCAGCGGTTTACTCTCGTCGCTGGCTTGATTAGCCTTTGGCGCCAAAGAGCGGGAGGAGATCTGAGGTGTACGAGTCTTCATACCGTACCGAAAGTGACTGGAGCGACAGTCGAGTTATGGGAGGAACCGGGCGGTTTCTCCAAGCCCTTTTCGCCAGCGCGGGTGGGGCGGGCCGACTTTGTCTGCTTCTGGTCTGTGTTGCATTGACGGCTTGCCAGACGCCGAATCCCCTTGCAGGCTTCGGGCAGCAGTCCAGCACTGTGCCTGCTGCGACAAGGGAGCCGCAACCGATCACCCCGCCGTCGGGCGTGGCGGGAACGGGTGCCGAGGCATCGGGTGCTGGCAAAGGGCCGGTGGTTCCTGAGACTGAGCTGTCGCTCGAGACTCCTGCCGTGCCGTTGCAGTTGGTTGAACCGGAAGGAACAACTGTTGGCGTTGCCATGTTGCTGCCATTGAGCGGCGCCCGCGCTTCGGTTGGGCAGAGCATGCTCGACGCCGCGCAGATGGCGGTGTTCGACATTGCCGGCAACGATTTCAACCTGATGGTCTACGACACGCAAGGCACGCCTGAAGGTGCTGAGGACGCGGCCAAGCTCGCCGTTGCGGATGGGGCAAGGATTGTGCTCGGGCCGCTCTATGGGCGCTCCGCTGCCGCCGTCCGGCCGATTGTCGCGGCTGCGGGGATCAATGCTGTTGCCTTTTCCAACGACCGCACCGTGGCCGGAACACCGGTTCACCTGATGGGCCTGATGCCGGAGCAGCAGATCGAACGGGTGATCCGTTATGCCGTTCAGCGCGGGTACCGGCGGATCGGCTTGTTGCTGCCGCATGGCGGATATGGAGATCTGGTACTGGAAAGCGCCCGCGCCTCCGCCATCGCGTCCGGGGCCGAGATCACCCGGATTGCCTATTACGATGCTCTGGCAAGCGATTTCACCGAGACCGCGCGCTCCTTTGCCGAATATGACAGCCGGCGGGAATCCCTGAAGATTCAGAAGGACGAGCTGGCAGGCCGGACCGACGAGATTTCCCGGCAGACCCTCGCGCGCCTGGAGGCGATGGATACGCTTGGCGATCCGCCCTATGACGCGATCCTGATTCCGGAAGGCGGCAATGCGCTGCGTACGATCGCGCCGCTGCTTGCTTTCTACGATGTCGACACGCGGCGGGTGAAGTTGCTTGGCACGGCGCAATGGGAAGATCCGAGCCTCGGCACGGAGCCCAGTCTGGTCGGCGGCTGGTTCGCCGCGCCACCGTCTCTCTACCGGGAGAATTTCGCGGTGCGCTACGAGGCAGCGTTCGGTAAGCGGCCTTCGGGGCTGGCTGCTCTCGCCTATGATTCGATCGCGTTGAGCGTCTCGCTGCAGCGTGGTGAGAACGGCGCGAACTTCGGTGGTGCAGCCTTGATGTCCAAAGGCGGGTTTGTCGCGCTTAACGGTCTGTTCCGCTTTGTCGAGGATGGCACCAATCAACGCGGTCTTGCCGTTTTCGAGATCGGTGACAGGGCACTTGATGTGGTTGACCCGGCGCCGGAGCAGTTCACGGATCTGACGAACTAGACACCGGGCTTGATGCTCAGGCCTTGTCTCCGAGTCGCTCGGTCAGCGCGGCGATGACTGCGTTCAGCCGTTGTCGACCTTCCAGGGTCGCGGCAAGCCGTGTGTGCGGCGGCTCTATGTAGCCGGCCGCTTCCAGGTCCGACAGCAGGCCGGCGCCGAACAACGTCTCCAGATTGCGTCCGGCCTCCTGTTCCAGCCGGTCTTTCTCGACTCCGTCGCGCAATCTGAGACCCATCATCAGCATTTCAGTCAGGCGCCCGGTTCGGCCGACAGCTTCTTCCTCGGCAATGCCATGACCCTGCTTGCCGACCCGGTCGAGCCAGATGGCCGGCGCCCGCACTGTTTGGATCGCTTTCGTAATGACCTGACCGTCAGCACCGTCGGTCCGTATCCTGGAATGGGCGCCTGGTCCGACGCCTGCATAGTCGTGATATCGCCAATAGACCAGATTGTGCCGGGACTCAGCCCCGCTGCGGGCATGGTTGGAGATTTCGTAGGCCGGCATGCCTGCCAGCTCCAGCGCTTCCTGCGTCGCTTCGTAGAGCGCAGCCTGGGAATCGTCCTTCGGCAGTTTGATTTCGCCCTTTGCGTGGCGGGCGAAGAACGGGGTCTCCGGCTCTATGGTCAGCTGGTAGAGCGAAATGTGATCGACGGCGAGATCCAGCGCTTCTTTCAGCTCCGTGCGCCAGGCCGACACTGTCTGTCCCGGCCGGGCATAGATCAGATCGAAAGACATGCGCTCGAATGTGTCCCGGGCGATACCGATCGCGCGCCGGGCTTCGGCTGCGTCATGCGTACGGCCGAGGAAATTCAGATCCGCGTCGTTCAGCGCCTGGATACCGAGGGAGACCCGGTTCACGCCGGCCTCCCGGAAAGCAGCGAATTTTCCTGCCTCGACCGAGGTCGGGTTTGCTTCGAGGCTGATCTCGACCTGGTTTGTCCAGGGCCAGAGCCGTCGGATCTCGGAGATCACCGCATCCACCGTCTCTGGCTCCATCAGCGAGGGCGTGCCGCCGCCAAAAAAGATGCTGGAAACCGTGCGTTCCGGTGCCAATGCCTTGAAATATCGAAGTTCTTCAGTCAGCGCCGTGCGCCAGCGCGCATGATCCACTTTTGCGGAAACATGACTGTTGAAGTCGCAATAGGGGCATTTCGAGAGACAGAAGGGCCAATGCACATAGACCCCGAACGGCTCCGCCGAGGCGGTGCTCATGTCGGCCCTATCCAGCATTGTCTCCGGCGCCTGCCGGTGGCTGTTCCAGCCCAACCTGTTTCAGGAGTTTCTCGAAAGCGATGGCTCGGTGGCTGACGGAATGCTTCCAGCCGGCATCGACTTCACCGAAGGTCTTGTCGTGCCCCTCCGGAATGAACATCGGATCGTAGCCGAAGCCGTTTGTGCCGCGCGGCGGCCAGACCAGATCGCCGTGAACACGGCCTTCGACAGATTCCGTGTGCCCGTCCGGCCAGCAGATGGTGAGGGCGCAGACAAAGGCGGCGGAACGGTCATTGTTTCCGGCCGCAGCCTGTTTTTGCAGGCCGTCCTCGACCTTTTGCATGGCCAGGGCGAAATCCTTCTCCGGTCCGGCCCAGCGGGCGGAGTAGATACCGGGATCGCCGTCCAGCGCGGTCACGCTCAGCCCGGAATCGTCCGCCAGTGCCGGCAGACCCGACCCCTCCGCAGAGGCGCGGGCCTTCAGTTCGGCATTGGCGATATAGGTGCTGCCGGTCTCTTCCGGCTCCGGCAGGCCGAGTTCGCCCGCCGAGACCACCTCGATCCCGAGCGGGCCGATCAGATCACGGATTTCCCGCAGCTTGCCCTGGTTGTGGCTGGCAATGACCAGTTTTTTTTCGGAGAAGGTGCGGCCCATGGATCAGCTCCCGATAGCGGCTTTCTGCAGGTCCACCAGCTCGCCGATGCCCTTGCGCGCAAGGCGCAGCATATCGGTGAAGGCGGCGTCCTCGAACGGCTCTTCTTCGGCGGTGGCCTGGATTTCGACGATACCGGCTGTGCCGGTCAGCACGAAATTCGCATCGGCCTCGGCATTGGAATCTTCCGGGTAATCGAGATCCAGCACCGCTGTGCCCTGATAGATGCCGCAGGACACGGCCGCGACATGGTCGGTCAGCGGGATGTCTTTGAGGGCGCCGAGCTTGACCAGTTTCTGCAACGCGAGATGCAGGGCGACGAATGAGCCGGTAATTGCGGCTGTTCGGGTTCCGCCATCGGCCTGCAGAACGTCGCAATCGACTTTGATCTGGCGCTCGCCCATGGCCTTCAGGTCAGTGACCGCGCGCAGCGAGCGTCCGATCAGGCGCTGGATTTCCTGGGTCCGGCCGCTCTGTTTGCCGCGCGCCGCTTCCCGGTCGGTCCGTGTATGGGTCGATCGGGGAAGCATGCCGTATTCGGCAGTTACCCAGCCGGAGCCGGAATTGCGCAGGAACGGAGGGACCCGATCGTCGACCGAGGCGGTGCAGAGCACGTGCGTGTCGCCGAATTTGATGAGGCAGGACCCCTCGGCATATTTGGCAAAGCCCGGCTCAAGCGAGACCGCGCGCATATGGTCGGCGCTGCGCCCGGAAGGGCGTTTGGCTGTTCCGGTCATGACAATACTCCTGTTTTCCGGCCATTACGTGGCCCAGGCGGTGCGAGTCTGCACCAGCCATTGAATGTGTCTGTTCGAAAGCGCGCGCAACCTACTATCGGGTCCGGGATGCGTCCATGACTTTGCTTGGCACGGGGCTTGGCACGGGCCCGGATGCGGGAAAGGGGGTGCCATGCATTCTGTCGCATTGACGGGCAGGGGGGCGCTCCCTAGATTCCGGTCATGGAACATATGTCAGGTATCGGTGCACTCAACGCCCGTTCGCGGGAAATTCTGCAGCACATTGTCGATACATATGTCGAGACCGGCGAGCCGATAGGCTCGCGCACCATTTCCCGGCGTATTGGCGACGTGCTTTCCCCGGCGACTATCCGCAACGTGATGGCGGACCTCGAAGAAGCCGGCCTGCTCTATGCCCCTCATACGTCTGCCGGGCGGCTGCCGACGGATCGTGGTCTACGGATCGTGGTCGACGGGTTGCTTGAAATTGGCGGTGATCTCACCGAGAGCGAGCGCGGAACGATCGATTCCATGCTCGGCGCCACCGGACGCGGCTACGATGAAGTCCTTGAGGAAGCAACCAGCGCGCTTGCCGGCCTCTCGGCCTGCGCCGGGCTGGTGATTTCCCCGAAATCTGACCCGTCCCTGCGCCATATCGAATTCGTGCCGCTGACGGCCGGCCGGGCGCTGGTGGTGCTGGTGAATGAGCTTGGCCTGGTAGAAAACCGGGTGATCGAGCTGCCGCCTGAAGTGCCGGCATCGGTTCTGGTTCAGGCAACGAATTTTCTGAACACCCGCTTCCACGGCGCCTCGATTGATCAGGCGCTCAAGGATATCAAGGCGGAGATGGAGCAGCGCCGGAGCGAGCTGGATGAGTTGACGGCGCGGGTGGTCGAAAATGGCCTTGCCCTGCTTGCCGGTGGTGGACCTGATAGCGGATCGCTGATCGTGCGCGGCCAATCCAAGTTGCTCGACGATGTGAATGCGGTCGAGGATCTGGAGCGGATCCGGCTTCTGTTTGATCAGCTTGAGCAAAAGCAGGGCATGTTGCGGCTGCTGCAGGCGACCGGGGATGCCGATGGGGTGCAGATTTTCATCGGCGCCGAGAACCAGCTATTCGATCACACAGGCTGCTCGATGATCCTCTCGCCCTACCGGGATACGAAGAAACGGGTAGTCGGCGCCATCGGTGTGATCGGTCCGACTAGGATGAATTACGCCCGCATCATTCCCATGGTCGATTATACGGCCCGGCTGATCGGTCGTGTCATCGGTTGATTGCAGGGCCCAGCCGGGGTAAAGCAGGCTCTGCAGGCCCGGAATGATTGATTTCCCGTTCCGGTCGCCCACATTTGGGCCTGACTTTCAGGATCTACAGACGAGAAAGAGCCGGGATTATGGCCGAAGACGACAAGAAAACAGAGCAGCACGCCAATCAGGACGCGGAGCCGCTGGTCAATCCGGATGACGGCATCATCGACATGGACGCCCTGACAGGCGGTGAAGCGCCACAGGAAGCGGATGCGGATTCCGATGAGGATAGTGAGGCTCAGCAGCTGAAAGACCAGCTGATGCGGACTCTGGCCGAGCTCGAAAACACGCGGAAGCGGGCGGAGCGTGACATCGCCCATGCGCGCAAATTCGCCATTACTGATTTCGCGCGTGACCTGCTCAGTGCTTCCGACAATCTCCGCCGCGCCGTTGAATCAGCTCCGGAAGACCGGGACGAGCTGGATATCACGCTGAAGAACCTGGTGATCGGCGTCGAGATGACCGAGAAGGAAATGCTCGGTGCGTTCGAGAAGCACGGCATCCGCAAGATCGACCCGATGGGCGAGAAGTTCGACTACAACCTGCATCAGGCGATGTTCGAGGTTCCGGATGCGAACAGTGAGCCGGGCACCGTGGTTCAGGTAATGCAGCCGGGTTACGTGCTGCAGGACCGGTTGTTACGTGCCGCGATGGTCGGGGTCTCGAAGAGCCCCGAGGCGCAAAAGGAACATGTCGACACAACGGCCTGACTTCAGATTGCAGGCCTGACCACAGAGCTGGGGCCTGATTCCAGAATTGGGGCCTAGCCGACCTGCGCCGGAAGCAAAGTCTCTCCGGCGGGGTCGTGGCGCTTCAGAGCGTCCTTTGCCCGCTGCCGGTTTCCGACCGCATAACAATAGACGCAGCCGTGCGGGCAACTGTCATAGCCCCCGATATCGCGGGATTCCGCACAGAGGCAGCCCGGGCGGTTGCCTTTCTGGCGGGACTTGAACGGCTGTCCCGCAATATCCGCCAGACGCTCCGCGTCGATGCATCTTGCGGGCTTCAGGCCATCGGTGAGCAGGGCCGGCTGGGAGCAGAGCGTTGCTGTCATGCCGACGTCAGCCGCAAGAGCGGCAAGATCACCCAGCAATGCGATCTTCTCGTCCTCCGCCGGATCCCACCATGTGAAACCTGCGCGTTCGGCACTGTCATCCGTGTTCCGGCGGGTCTTGCGATAGATATGCGCGGCCGAGAGCGTGACCTCGTCGACGGAGCCGCGCAGCGTGGCGGCAAGCGCGGCAAAATTCTCGCGATGAAAATCGGCAGGCGTCAGGCTGGACCAGAACACCGGATCATAGCGCCAGACTACAGCGCGCGGCCCAAACCGGTCCGCCAGCGCTCTGATATCGTCGAGCGCCGTTGTTACCGGGGGTACACTGGTTTCAAGCGCGGTGGGGTACCCCGTCACAGTATATTGCACCACGAAAGGCACGCCGTTCCTGGCAAGCCAGCCAAAAATGTCGCGCGCGGGCCGGGCATTTCTGGTCCAGAATACAAACCCGTCGACATCCTTTCCCGTCAGGGCGACCCGTGACGGCTTGCCTCCATGAGGATTGGGCACGACTGCATATCCGGCATCGAGCCGGGCCCGCAGCCAGTCACTGTAAAAGGCAGGGATATCGGTCCGGTAGCTTGCTGAAATGATCATCCGGGCGCAGATTCTCGAAAAATGATGGGTTTCATCCACATTCTGATGCGAAATCCTATCCCACTTGGTTGCAGCGCGGCCAGACCCCGCCTATATAGCGGGTTGCCAAACACACCAATCGGGAACGGATGCGGCGCTTTCATAAGGCCGCTGGCGTTTGCTGAAGGATGAGGAAAACATGAGCAAAGTAATCGGTATCGACCTCGGGACCACGAACTCCTGTATCGCGTTCATGGACGGCAAGGACGCGAAAGTCATTGAAAACGCTGAAGGCGCGCGCACCACGCCGTCGATGGTTGCCTTCGCTGAAAGCGGCGAACGGCTCGTCGGTCAGGCTGCGAAGCGACAGGCAGTGACCAACCCGGAAAACACCCTGTTCGCGATCAAGCGCCTGATTGGCCGCCGGTTCGACGACAAGGCCTCCAAACGCTTCAACGATCTCGTTCCCTACGAGGTTGTCGCTGGCGAGAACGGCGATGCCTGGGTCCAGAGCCGTGGCGAGAAGTACAGCCCGAGCCAGGTTTCCAGCTTCACCCTTCGTAAGCTGAAGGAAGACGCGGAAGCTTATCTGGGCGATACGGTCGACCAAGCCGTGATCACGGTGCCTGCCTACTTCAACGATGCCCAGCGTCAGGCGACCAAAGACGCCGGCAAGATCGCGGGCCTTGAAGTCCTGCGCATCATCAACGAGCCGACGGCAGCCGCGCTGGCCTATGGCCTCGACAAGAAGAACACCGGCATCATCGCGGTTTATGACCTTGGTGGCGGTACCTTCGACGTTTCCATCCTGGAAATCGGCGATGGCGTGTTCGAGGTGAAGTCGACCAACGGCGACACCTTCCTCGGCGGTGAAGACTTTGACCAGCGGGTCATCGATTATCTCGCCGACGAGTTCAAGAAAGAGAACGGCATTGACCTGCGCCAGGACAAGCTTGCGCTGCAGCGTCTGAAGGAAGCTGGTGAAAAGGCCAAGATCGAGCTCTCCAGCTCGATGCAGACGGAAATTAACCTGCCTTTCGTTACTGCGGATCAGAGCGGTCCGAAGCACCTGAACATCAAGCTGACCCGGGCAAAGCTCGAAGCGCTTGTGGACGATCTGGTGCAGCGTACGGTCGATCCGTGCAAGGCGGCTCTCAAGGATGCGGGCGTCAGCGCCGGCGAGATCGACGAAGTGATCCTGGTCGGCGGTATGACCCGCATGCCGAAGATCGCGGAGACGGTGAAGAGCTTCTTTGGCCGTGAGCCGCATCGCGGCGTGAACCCGGACGAAGTCGTGGCGCTCGGCGCGGCGATCCAGGCCGGCGTGCTTAAGGGCGACGTCAAGGACGTCCTGCTGCTCGACGTGACCCCGCTGTCGCTCGGCATCGAGACCTTGGGCGGTGTCTTCACCCGTCTGATCGATCGCAACACAACGATCCCGACGAAGAAGAGCCAGACCTTCTCTACCGCTGAAGATAATCAGACCGCGGTTACCATCCGGGTATTCCAGGGTGAGCGCGAGATGGCGGCGGACAACAAGGTCCTCGGCCAGTTCGATCTGGTGGGCATCCCGGGCGCTCCGCGCGGCATTCCTCAGATCGAGGTGACCTTCGACATCGATGCCAACGGTATCGTCAACGTGTCCGCCAAGGACAAGGCGACCGGCAAGGAGCAGCAGATCCGCATCCAGGCCTCCGGTGGTCTGACCGATGACGATATCGAACGGATGGTTCAGGAAGCTGAAGCCAATTCCGAAAGCGACAAGGCCCGGCGCGAGAGTGTCGAGGTGAAGAACCAGGCCGATAGTGCGATCCACGGCACGGAGAAGATGCTCGCCGATCACGGCGACAAGATCTCCGAGGAAGACCGCCGCGAGATCGACGAGCAAATGGCTGCCTTGAAGACAGCCATGGAAGGTGACGACGTCGCCGACATCAAAGCCAAGATGGATGCACTCCAGCAGGCGTCGATGAAGCTCGGCGAGGCGATGTACAAGGCCTCGCAGGAAGCCGGCCCCGACGCGGCTGCCGGTGATGCTGGTGAGAGTGCCGGTGGCGATGACGGTTCTGCGGCGAGCGACGATGTCGTCGACGCGGACTTCGAAGAAGTCGACGATCAGAACCGCGACAACAAGTCCGCCTGATCCCAACGGTCCGGGCGAAGGAGCCGATGATACTGCGGCATACTTCGCCCGTTTCCGACCAGGAACGGCAAACGGCAGATAGATTTGCCGGACTGCCGACACCGTTGCGGGGACAATGACGCGCTATGGCTAAAAGAGATTATTACGAAGTTCTGGGGGTCGAACGCGGCGCTTCGGATGCGGAAATGAAATCCGTATACCGCAAGCTGGCGATGCAGTACCACCCGGATAGAAACCCCGATAATCCCGACGCCGAAGCCAAGTTCAAGGAGTTGAACGAGGCCTATGACGTCCTGAAAGACGAGCAGAAGCGGGCAGCATATGACCGCTTCGGGCACGATGCCTTCGAAGGTGGTATGGGCGGCGGCGGTGCTGGCGGTGCCGGGTTCGGCGGCTTTGCCGATATCTTCGACGAGATGTTCGGAGATTTCATGGGTGGCCGTCGCGGTGGCGGCGGTCGGCGTGGCTCTGACCTGCGCTACAATATGGCCATCAGCCTCGAAGAGGCCTTCAAGGGCAAGCAGACCGAGATCCATATTCCCAGCTCCGTCCAGTGCGACGAGTGCAATGGTTCCGGTGCGGAAAAAGGCAGCGAACCTGTCACCTGTACGACCTGTCACGGTCACGGCAAGGTGCGGGCCCAGCAGGGTTTTTTCACTATCGAGCGGACCTGCCCCCATTGCGGAGGTAATGGCACGCGGATTGAGAAGCCGTGCAAGAGCTGTGGCGGCAATGGCCGGGTTCAGAAGGAAAAGACCCTGTCGGTCAATATTCCGGCGGGTGTTGAGGACGGCACGCGTATTCGCTTGAGCGGAGAGGGCGAGGCCGGTCCACGTGGCACGACGCCAGGCGATCTCTACCTGTTTCTCGCAATCGCTGACCATCCGATCTTTCAGCGTGAGGGAGCGGATATCTACTGCCGCGTTCCATTGCCGATGACCACAGCCGCACTTGGCGGCCAGATCGAGGTCCCGACGATCGAAGGCGGGCGTGCCCGTATCACCGTCGGTGCTGGAACCCAGAGCGGCAAACAGTTCAGGCTGAAGGGCAAAGGCATGTCCGTGCTCCGCAGCCCGGCCCGGGGCGATCAATATGTCGAAGTGATTGTCGAGACTCCGGTTAACCTCAATAAGCGCCAGCAGGAGCTTCTCGAGGAATTTGCCGCCGGTCAGAACGAGAAGACCAGCCCGCAATCAGCTGGCTTCTTTGATCGGGTGAAGGAACTCTGGGACGATCTCAGGGACTGATTTTATCTCACAGAGCACTTCGAGCGTGTGAACGCCGGTCCAATGGGCCGGCGTTTTTCGTATGGCCACGATGCTGTCAGCTGTTCGAGTTATTGCGATCAGGGCAAAGGGGGGCGGGCAGCCGTTCTTCACCAATGAACGGACCCCGCAGCTCGGGCCTGGCCGATCAATAGGCCGGCGTGATTGTTGAAACTCGGATCAATCTGGATAAGTGCCAGCAGGAGATCCTCGAGGACTGTGCCGACGGGCAGAGCGAGAAGACCAGCCCGCAATCAGCCGGCCACGTTGTCCGGTTCGCGGAGCTTCTGGGACGATCTCAGGGACTGACTTTACCGCCACGAGAGCATTCTGAGCGCTTGAACACCGGCCCAATGGGGCGGCGTTTTTCGTAGGGCCTCGCTCTAAAATGGTAGTTTGCCATACTATAAAAAACAGGGGATGCCCCCGGTATTCCCGGTACTATTTACTTCTAACTATCTGTTGTTTCTGGATTCTATGTCGATCGCCGTTGCGATGGCACGACCCTCGTGGCGAAGGAACTCCAGCCCTGCGCGACGCACCGCCAGGGCGTAGCGCACTGTGAAGCGTTCGGTATTAGTCATGGATTGAAGGGGTAAGGCCAGAAGTGCCCGGATCTCCTGGTTGAGGGCCCCGGCCCTCTCCTCGATGAGGCGTACGGTTTCTTCCGGACCGGCGCTTTCGGAGAAATAGACAGCGGCCAGGAAATCGGACCTCAGTCGCTCACCCGCTCCTGCTTCCTGCACCTTTTGACGTAACATAGTACGTCCGAGGTCGGTAATGGCGAATGTGCGGCTGTCGAGGGACCCATTTGCCGATCCAGTCTCGGTAATGGCGCCGCGCGCCTTCAGCTTGCTCAATGCCGGGTAGAGACTACCTGTGCTGACTGACTGAAAATGGGCAAAATCGCTATTGATCCGGCGACGGACCTGATAGCCGTTCGCAGGGCTCTTCGACAAGGCACCAAGGATAATATCACTGATTTCAAACATGATTTCAGCTCGATATATCAGGAAGAAAACGGAAAAGCGAGCCTTATGTTGCGTTGAGCCCGAGGGGAGAACAAGCAGGCTCGACAGGTGCGGGAAAGCAGGTTAGGACCATCAGGAGCAGTGGCTGACCATTCAGGAGAGCGTCGATGGGCACGACAAAGATCGGAATCATGGGGGTCGCCGGTTTTATGGGCCGGATGATTGCCAAACAGGTCCATGAGCACCCAAAAGCGGTGATCTCCGGCGGCACTGTTCTCCAGGGTAGTGCTGAAGAAGGCATTGAAATCGCAACACTTTGTCAGTTGCACGGCGAGATGGTCAAAACTGTCTCGGACCCACGTTCAGTCATTTCTGCATCTGATGTGGTGATCGATTTCACGCTTCCCGAGGTGACCGTCGCGCATGCCCGGATCGCGGCAGAATGCGGCACGGCGTTCGTTGCGGGCACAACCGGCCTGACGTCGCAGCAGGAAGCGGATCTTGCCGAGGCGGCTAAAACCATCCCGCTGGTCTATGCGCCGAACATGAGCCTTGGGGTTAACCTGCTGTTCGACCTGGTGAAGAAGGTCGCGGCTGCTCTGGACGATAGTTACGATATCGAAATAGTAGAGATGCATCACAAGCGGAAGATTGATGCCCCATCGGGGACGGCACTCGGCCTCGGCAAGGCCGCCGCGGCCGGTCGGGGCGTTTCGTTCGACGAGAAAGGGGTGCTGTCACGGGAAGGCATCACGGGCGCGCGTGAAGAGGGCCAGATCGGCTTTGCCACCCTGCGTGGCGGCGACGTGGTTGGTGAGCACACGGTGATCTTCGCCGGCCCGAACGAGCGGATCGAGCTTACGCACAAGGCTGCAAGCCGGGATATTTTTGCGGCTGGGGCCGTGCGTGCGGGTATCTGGGCCGCCGGACGCAAGCCTGGGTTCTATTCCATGACGGACGTGCTCGGAATCTGACGCAAAAGCGCGTCAGGCGGACCGCACTTTCGCCAGGGCGTCGGTGAGATTGACGGCGAAATCCTGCTTTTCGGGGGGAGAGAGGAAGGCGCCTATCTCGAGTGCTTGCCCGTGGCTGCGCAACATCAGCCGGTCCGGCCCCGTGCGCTCTTCCTCGACGCGGACGTTCAGCCAGTATGGCTGAAGTTGCTTCTGCATAACCTGGCGCCCGCGCACGAAACGCTCGATCGTCAACTCGGTGCGGGTGAGTCGGATAATTTCGTACCGCCTCGCGTCGCGGTAACTCAGTCGGAAAGCAACATAGATCAGCAACACGTCGAGCCCGAAAAATCCAACGACAGGCCAGGCACCGGCGATCCAGAACACAGCGCCAAGGGCAATGCTGCAGCAGGAGATGGCTGTCATCAGGATAAGGAAGCCGGCCGGTGACAGGCTCCGGTGCGGGTAGAGAACCGCATCGAAGAGTGCGCCATCAAGAGCGGGGCCATTGCTGTGCTCAACTCGTGTCACTGCCAGCCGTCCGGACTGTTGCATCGTGATTCATCAAGGCCCTAACTTGTGATCGGTGCAGGGTAAAGGCAACCTGAAAACAGGGCGTGTCCGGAGCAACCGCCGGAAGCAAGCGTCCGGAAGTAGGCGAGAGAGTGTAGTGTTATGGCGAAACGGATGACGAACGCGGCGGTGGACAGTTTTTTTCAGCGCCTGAGCGATCGCGAGCCGGAGCCGAAAGGCGAGCTCAATTACGTCAATCCCTATACCTTGCTGGTTGCCGTTGTGCTCTCCGCGCAGGCCACCGATGTCGGCGTCAACAAGGCGACGGGGCCATTGTTCGAGGTCGCGGATACTCCCGAGAAGATGGTCGCGCTGGGCCTTGAGCGGGTGCGCGACTACATCAAGACCATCGGTCTCTTCAATTCAAAGGCCAAGAATGTCATCGCGCTTTCGGAAATTCTGATCCGGGAGCATGACAGTATCGTGCCGCAGGATCGGGAGGAGCTGGAGAAACTGCCGGGGGTAGGCCGGAAGACAGCGAATGTGGTGCTGAACATGGCGTTTGGTCAGCCAACCATCGCTGTCGACACCCATCTTTTCCGCGTTGCCAACCGGACCGGGATGGCGAGCGGGAAGACGCCGCTTGCGGTGGAGCTGGCTCTGGAAAAACGCATTCCGGCGAAATGGATGCTTCATGCGCATCACTGGCTGATCCTGCACGGTCGCTACATCTGCAAGGCGCGCAAGCCCGTCTGCCCGGTTTGCCCGGTTTCCGATCTGTGCAACTTCAAAGATAAGACGCTGGAGCCTGCCTGAGCCGGATTAACTCTGTGCCGCACGCGAGATGCCGCGCTGCAGTAAGTTGACAAAGCATTCGTCCCGCACAAGTGCCCCATCGCGTCGCGGGCGGAACTCGTAATAGGTCACGGCGAGGTCTTGATCGAGTTCATAGAGAAACAGATCAAGCACACAGACATCCGTGCGGTACTGCCAAACCACGGCGGACATATCGCGCCGGATGAAGGCGGGTTTGCCGAGGATGCTCGAAAGGTCGTGCTGCCCGAGATCGAGCAATCTGCTTGGGTCGCGCTCTTCTTCACTGAAAGCCGGTGCGCGCGGACTCGCCGGCGCGGGCAGGCTGGCGACCGAAGCGGAGTCTCCCGGCTCGGCCTGTTTCGTAGCGGCGGCCGCAGATTTCTCGGCAGAGATCGGCTGCTGAACGCGTCCGGTGCTTGCCGTTTTCTGGACGGCTCCGCCGCAACTCGACAGGCTGACAGCAATCAGGAGAAGGAGAAGAGAACGCACCGGAATCAACCTATTCCGGCGTGTTCACAGGCTCGTCTTTGAAAACCGAGATATCGCCGTCGATCTGACCGCCGAGTTCGACCTCGAGCTGGCCGAAGCGCACAGACCCGGTAACCCGACCGGTACTCCGAACATGCAGGGTTTGCCGAACCACCAGGGTGCCTTCGAAGCGCCCCCCGATGATGGCTTCGTCTATCACCACCTTGCCCTTGAAGTGGCCGGATTCGGTGACTTCGAGATGGCGGCTGTTTTCCAGGGTCGCGTCAACGGTGCCCTCGACAACGAGGCTGTCGCAGGCCGTGATCTCACCGGTCAGGGAGATCTCTGGGCCGACCGTAAGCTTCTTGCTCTCGGAGCGGGGCGCGCCACCGCGCCGGCTCGATGAGCCCGGAAGATCGAGAGTCCGGCGCGGGATTTCCGGTACAAATCCCGATGAGGATGGCTTGCTCGGTTGCATTCTGGACTCCTCGTCCGGTTTTCTGGTTGTGACCGCTTCGGAGACAGGCGCCGCCGGGTCCAAGCGCGCCTCCGTGGGAGATTTCCGGTCCTGGGATCCGGAGGTCTGCTGTCCGTCTGTCGCGCCGGTGCCGAATGACGGGCTTGTGCGCTCGGTGGTGTCCGTACCGGATTTTTTACGCCGAAACATCAGATCGTCAACTCATATAATTGCAGAAGAGACCGTGGCCATCGACCTTAATACTCAAGGACTTATTATCATTTCTTCATGTCGCTCCGCAAGCGCTCGAAACGATGTAGCATAAAAGCCGTCGCAATGACCGGACCGGCGAAGTTCACGATCGGGATGGTCATGACCGCGGCGATCAGCACGCCACTGACAAAAACCGACCCTGCCTTACGCTTCCGCAGTTCCTTGGTTTCTGCGGGAGTCAGCCGCCTCATGGCAACCATTTCGAAGAATTCCCGCCCCAGAAGATAGCCGTTCGCGCCATAGAAAACGACCAGGTTAAGCCCGGGGACGAGCAGATAGATCGGTAGAAGCAGAACGTTAACAAGTACAGTAATACCGAGAAACTTCAGACTTTCCAGAACGGTTTCGATGAAAGGCTGAGGGCGCGCGGGACCGAGTGCCGGATAATGCCGCGCTTCCACTGCCTTACAGACTGAATCCAGAAACAGCCCGGAAATTATGTTCGCGGCGCCTGGGAAAAAGAGAACGCCCAGGATCACCACGATCAGGCTGGCGACCCAGGCCGCCGCGTCATCCAGCCAGCCGCCGAAGAACGAAAACCAGTCGAGGACGTACCAGACCGTCGCCCCGAGCAACAGGATTGCCGTGATCGATCCGACGACACTGATGATGATCGGATTGCGGAGCCGGGGATCCGTCAGCTGACCGATGGTGGCGGACAAGGCTGAAAACATAGTCGATCTCTTCTTCTTTCTGGCGTTGTCACCGGATCAATTGGGGCCGGAAGCCGTGCGGTCCAATGCATTTCGACCGAAAAAGCATAGGAACCCTGTCCGCGCAAGAGCCGTGGCGCCATTCGGTGATAGCAGCCTTTCCTTGCTGTCTCTGCTCCAGTACCTTGTCGCCGCATTGAGCGGACATCCGGTCCGCCAACCTTTTTTCGCCCTGTTTTCGGGAGCCTGGTCCGCATGGCAGCCAAACCCATCGATGTCACCTGTATCGGCAACGCGATCGTCGACGTTTTCGCCCAAGCCACCGATGTATTTCTCTCCGAGAACGGCATCGAAAAGGGGGCGATGAACCTGATTGATGCCGAGCGCGCCGAGCTGCTCTACAGCAAGATGGGTCCCGGCATGGAAATGTCGGGTGGGTCTGCCGGCAACACGGCCGCAGGTCTTGCGTCCCTTGGCGGCAAGGCCGGTTATATCGGCAAGGTACAGGACGATACGCTCGGCAAGGTCTTCCGGCATGACATCACCGCCGTCGGCGTGCGCTTCGACACAGCGCCGACCCTGGACGGGCCGCCAACCGCCCGATCCCTCATCATGGTGACTCCGGATGCCCAGCGCAGCATGAACACCTTCCTTGGCGCTTGCGTGCAGCTCGGCCCGGAGGATGTCGATCCGGACCTGATCGCGGACAGCCGCGTGGTGTATCTGGAAGGCTATCTGTTCGATCCGCCGGAAGCCAAGAAGGCCTTCGTGAAGGCGGCCCGGACCGCGCACGAGACCGGGGGCAAGGTTTCGCTCACCCTCTCCGATCCGTTCTGTGTCGACCGTCATCGTGATGCCTTCCTCGAGCTGGTCGATCACCATGTCGATATTCTGTTCGCCAACGAGGATGAGCTGAAATCTCTCTATCAGACGACGGATTTCGATGAAGCATTGCAGAAAGTCCGAGAGAATTGCGAGACGGCTGCGATCACGCGGGGGCCGAAAGGCTCCGTCGTTCTGCACAAATCGGAAGTCCATGTGATTGATGCCGAGCCGGTGGCCACGGTGGTGGACACGACCGGCGCGGGCGATCTTTTCGCCGCAGGTTTCCTGCACGCCTATTGCCAGGGTATGGAGCCGGCTGACTGGGGACGGGCAGGCGGTGTTGCCGCGGCCGAGATCATCTCGCACTACGGCGCCCGGCCGGAAGCCAATCTGAAAGACCTTCTGGCCGCGCGGCTTGGCTGAGACCTTGTCCGGCGCCCGGGGTTGGCTGGTGGAGACGGCGGCGCTTTATCTGAAGCGCCGCGTCCTGGTGGTTTTGCTTCTCGGGTTTTCCAGCGGATTGCCGCTGCTTCTGTCCTTCTCCACGCTCAGCGCATGGATGCGTGAGTCCGGTGTGGATCTGACCACCATCGGCCTGTTCGCTCTGGTCGGGACGCCCTACACGCTGAAATTCATCTGGGCGCCGGTGATGGACAGTCTGAAGGTGCCGATCCTGGGCCACCTGTTCGGCCGCCGCCGTGGCTGGCTGATTTTCACTCAGCTCTGCCTGATGCTGTCGATCACTCTGCTTGGCGGCACTGACCCTCTGGCCAGTCCCGCACTGATGGCGACGATGGCAGTTGCGGTGACCTTTTTTTCCGCCAGCCAGGACATTGTTGTCGACGCCTATCGGATCGAGACGCTCCCTGAGGAAGAACAGGGGGCTGGAGCGGCCGCTTATACATTCGGATACCGGATCGGCGTCCTCGCCGCTGGTGCCGGCGCGCTGTTCCTGGCGGATGCTGTCGGTTGGTTCATCGCTTATCTGGCGATGGCTGGCCTCATGCTGGTTGGCTTGATCACGGTCCTCGCGAGCCCGGAGCCAAAGTCCGGCGCGGAAGACGAAGCAGCCGAGACGCGCGAAGCAAAGCCAGCTCCGGGCGCAATTCTCGATTGGACGAAGCGGGCCGTCGTGGCGCCCTTCTCGGAATTTCTGCTTCGGCGCGGCGCATTGCTGATCCTTGCCTTCATCCTGTTTTACAAGCTCGGGGATGCTTTCCTCGGCACGCTGACCAACCCGTTCTATATCGATCTCGGTTTCACAAAGACCGAGATCGCCCAGGTCACCAAGGTTTTCGGGCTGGTCGCTCTGCTGGCGGGATTGTTCGCAGGCGGCGCGCTGGTCAAGCATATGGGGCTTCTGAAAGCGCTGCTGGTCTGCGGAATTCTGCAGGCGGTGTCTAATCTGGTGTTCGTGGGGCAGGCCGTGGCGGGGCACGATCTCTGGATTTTGACGGTGACGATCGGGGTTGAGAACTTTACCGGGGGCATGGGAACGGCCGCTTTCGTCGCCTATCTCTCGAGCCTGACGAACATCGCCTTTACGGCAACCCAGTTCGCCCTGCTCTCGTCCTTCATGGCTTTCGGGCGCACCATCCTCAGCTCTGGCGGCGGATGGGTGACGGATCATATCGGTTGGATCGGGTTCTTCCTCGCCTCGACGGCGATTGCCGTGCCCGGTCTGATCCTGCTGCTGGTGCTGATGCGGATGTTTCCGCCGGAGCCTGTGTCCGGCGGAAAGCAGGCAAGCTAGTTGCCGACAGGGCCTGGGACCGGGTCAGGCCGGGGTGGTCGACCGGTCGAGGGCGTATCCGGCAGAGCGGACCGTGCGGATCAGGTCGGACTCGGCCTCGATATTGATGGCTTTGCGCAGACGGCGGATATGCACGTCGACGGTGCGCGGCTCGACATAGATGTCGGGGCCCCAGACCCGGTCCAGCAATTGCTCTCGCGAGAACACCCGGCCCGGATGCTCCAGGAAATAGCGCAGCAGCCGGAATTCGGTCGGGCCGAGATGAATCTCCCGGTTGTTCCGCCGCACCTTGTGGGATGCCAGATCCATTTCGAGATCTTCGAATTCCAGGGTCTCGGCATCGCTCGCCGGGCGTGTCCGGCGCAGCACGGCGCGGATGCGGGCGATCAGCTCGCTCGGGCTGAAAGGCTTGGTGATGTAATCGTCCGCGCCGGCATTGAGGCCACGGATACGGTCACCTTCGTCGCCACGGGCTGTCAGCATGATTACCGGTATGCCTTTGGTCTCGGGCGTCCGGCGCAGTCTGCGGCAGACCTCGACACCGGAGAGAAGCGGCAACATCCAGTCCAGCAGGATCAGATCGGGGGTTTTCTCCATGGCCAGCAGTATGGCTTCTTCACCATCGCCGGCTTCGAGGACTTCGAACCCTTCCCGCTCAAGGTTGTAGCGCAGCAGAGTGACGATAGGGGCTTCGTCCTCCACGATCAGGATTTTGGGACTCATCATGTTCATAGGACACTAACTCTCGATATGAACGCTCATTCGGGCATCGTCACGACATAGCTGGCGTCCTCGCCCTTGGGGCGATCGGCCTGCATTTTCGTGCCTTTGATCTGGAAATGCACGGTCTCAGCGATGTTGGTCGCGTGATCGCCCATGCGTTCCAGATTCTTCGCGATGAACAGAAGATGGGTGGAAGCGGAGATGTTCCGCGGATCTTCCATCATGTAGGTTAGCAGTTCTCGGAACAGGCTGGTGTAGAGCTCGTCGATATCCTCATCCCGGTGCCAGGCGGCAACCGCGAGATCAAGATTATCGTCCGCGTAGGCGTCCAGCACATCCTTGATCAGGGACTGGACCAGGCTGCCAATGCGCACGATGCCATTGGCAGGCGGGATCTCTGGCAGGCTGCTCAATACAATGGCCCGCTTGCCGATATTCGCGGCGTAATCGCCGATGCGCTCAAGGTCGCTGACGATTTTCAGGCTGGCCACGACCGTGCGAAGGTCGCCCCCGAGCGGCTGGCGCAGCGCCAGCAGCCGGAGGCTCATGGCCTCGACCTCTGTCTCCAGAAGGTCGATCGGAGCATCGGCTTCGCGCACCCGCTGAGCGAGCGCCTGATCCCGCCGATGCACGGCACGGACGGCTGCTTCGCATTGACTTTCGACAAGGCCGCCCATCTGGGCGATCTTGGCTTTGAGGGCTGCAAGATCCTCGTCGAAAGAGCTGACTATGTGGTCGTTGTTCGAACCCATTGAGATATTTTCCGTGGTCTTTCTTAGCCGAACCGGCCGGTAATATAGCCTTGCGTGCGGGAGTCGTTCGGGTTGGTGAAGATCTGCTCGGTATCGCCGACCTCGACCAGCTCGCCCAGATGGAAGAAGGCGGTGCGCTGGGAAACCCGTGCAGCCTGCTGCATGGAGTGGGTGACGATGACGATCGTGTAGTTCTCCCGCAGCTCGTCGATCAGCTCCTCGATCTTCGCCGTGGCGATCGGATCGAGGGCCGAGCAGGGCTCGTCCATCAGGATCACTTCCGGATTGACCGCGATGGCGCGGGCAATGCAGAGGCGCTGCTGCTGGCCGCCGGAAAGGCCTGTGCCGGGTTCCAGCAGGCGGTCTTTGACTTCCCCGAAGAGGCCGGCCTTGGTCAGGCTGGTCTCGACGATCTCATCGATGTCGGCCTTGCTCTGGGCTGTGCCGTGAATGCGCGGGCCATAGGCGACATTGTCGTAGATCGATTTCGGGAACGGGTTCGGTTTCTGGAACACCATACCGACGCGGGCCCGAAGCTGCACCGGGTCAAGCGTGGAGTCGTAGATATCCTCGTCATCGAGGGTGATTTTGCCTTCGACGCGGCAGATGTCGATAACGTCGTTCATCCGGTTCAGGCAGCGCAGGAAAGTGGACTTGCCGCAGCCGGACGGTCCGATCAGCGCTGTGACTTCGTTCGGTTGAATGTCCAGGTCGACATCCATCAGGGCCTGCTTCTCACCGTAGAAGACCTTGACCTTGTCGCCCTTCATCTTTGGTGTCGCATTCGGGGGCGTCGCTTTCGAGGCCGGGGAGGCGTCGGACTTAGCCATCTTTTTTTTCTCGCTCATGGGGATACCTCTACCAGCGCCGTTCGAATTTCTTGCGGAGCATGACTGCCAGAATGTTCATGAAAATCAGGAATGCAAGCAGCACCATGATCGCGGCGGAGGTCCGCTCGACGAAGGCGCGCTCGGGGCTGTCCGCCCAGAGATAAATCTGCACCGGCAGCACGGTTGCCGGATCGGTAAAGCCGCCGGGAACGTCGACGATAAAGGCGATCATGCCGATCATCAGCAACGGAGCGGTCTCACCGAGGGCCTGGGCCATGCCGATAATCGTACCAGTCAGTATGCCGGGCATGGCCAGTGGCAGGACATGATGGGTTACGACCTGCAGCGGCGAAGCGCCGAGCCCGAGTGCCGCTTCCCGGATCGAGGGCGGCACCGCTTTCAAGGCAGAGCGGGAGGCGATGATAATGGTCGGCAGTGTCATCAGCGCCAGCACCATGCCGCCGACCAGCGGGGCGGAGCGCGGGAAGCCGAAGAAGTTCAGGAACATGGCAAGGCCAAGCAGACCGAACACGATGGAGGGCACTGCGGCGAGGTTGTTGATGTTCACCTCGATCAGGTCGGTCCATTTGTTCTTTGGCGCGAATTCCTCGAGATAAATCGCAGCCATCACTCCGATCGGGAAGGACAGAAGCAGCGTGATAACCAAGGTCAGCAGGGAGCCTGTCACGGCGCCGAGGATGCCAGCTTCTTCCGGCTCGCGGCTGTCCGCTTTCACGAAGAAGTCCGTATTGAAGCGCGATTCAATACGGTCATTCGAGTCCAGCTTGTCGTACCAGACGAGCTCGGTGTCGGAGACCCGGCGGTTGCTTTCCTCAAGAGTGCGATCGACATATCCCTTGGTCAGCATGTCGATGTCATCGGATGCTTTTATCCAGAGATCGAGGCTTTGGCCGACCAGGGACGGATCATCAATCACCATGGTACGCAGATCGAAACCGGCGTTCGGCGAAACAAAGTTATACAGCTTGCGCTTGTCTCTGCGGCTGGTGACTTCGGGGAAGTTGTCGCGCAGGTTCTTCTTGACCATTCCGCCATAGTCCGCGGACGCGAGTTGGGCGACGTCGCCCGTGCCGGCCGGGTCCAGAAATTCCGGATCGAACGAAATGTTCAATTTGATGTAGGTCTGCAGGAACGCGGTGTAGCCGGTTCCGGTAATGCTTCCCACCAGAAACACCAGTATCAGCCCAGCCGTCAGAATGCTGCCGAGCCCGTAGAGCCGGAACCGGCGCTCCGCGGCATAGCGCTTCTTGAGCCGCTCGCCGGTCAGTGTCGGCCGGCGGATTTCGGTGCCTGGTTTCGAATTCATGGTCGCGTCAGTCATATTTTTCCCGATATTTCCGGACCACCCGCAGGGCGACCACATTCAGACCGAGGGTGACGAAGAACAGCACAAGACCAAGGGCGAAGGCCGCGAGTGTCTTGGCGGAGTCGAATTCCTGATCGCCGACCAGCAGGGTGACGATCTGCACCGTCACGGTGGTGACGGCTTCAAACGGGTTTGCCGTCAGGTTCGAGGCAAGGCCGGCAGCCATCACCACGATCATGGTCTCGCCGATAGCGCGGGAGACGGCAAGCAGGAAGGCACCGACGATGCCAGGAAGGGCGGCCGGAATGATCACGTGCCGGATGGTCTCGGACTTGGTGGCGCCGAGCCCGTAGGAGCCGTCGCGCAGTGACTGTGGAACCGAGTTGATGACGTCATCGGAGAGCGAGGAGACGAAGGGAATGATCATGATGCCCATGACCAGACCGGCAGCGAGGGCGCTTTCCGAGGAAACGTCGAGCCCGACGCCTTCACCCCAGCCGCGGATCATCGGAGCCACGGTCAGGGCCGCGAAGAAGCCGTAGACCACGGTCGGAATACCCGCCAGCACTTCCAGCATCGGCTTGGCAATGCCCCGGAATTTGGGATTGGCATATTCCGCCATGTAGATTGCCGAGAGCAGACCGATCGGCCCGGCGACCAGCATTGCGATCAGGGTAATCAGCATGGTGCCGGCAAAGAGCGGCACCGCGCCAAAGCTGCCGGAGGCTCCGACCTGCTCGGCGCGGATTGCTGTCTGTGGGCTCCAGTGAATCCCGAAGAGAAAGTCGAAGAAGGGAACACGGGCAAAGAACCGGATGCTCTCGAAGATCAGCGACAGAACGATGCCGACGGTGGTCAGGATCGCGATCATGGAGCAGACGATGAGCAGAGCACGAATGATCTTCTCGACCGCGTTGCGCGCCCGGAAATTCCGGCTGATCTGCGAGCGGGCCCAAGCGAGGCCAAGCATAGCTATGCAGACGACGCCGACCACCATGGACCAGAAACCGATGGATTGCAGCGCCAGATACCGTTCGGTTGCGGCGACGATGGCCGGGCTGGCCTCCCGGCTGGTGGCATTGCCACTGGAGAGGTTCCGGATATCCGTCAGCATGAGGGAATATGCGTCCGCGTTTTGCGGCATGATCGACGGGTCGAGGCCCGACATCACCATGTGATCGACGATCTGCGGCTGGATGATCAGCCAGATCGCCAGCAGGAGGATCGCAGGCAAGCCGCAACCGAGCGCTACGAACATTCCGTAGTAGCTTGGCAGCGAGTGCAGGATACGGACATCCCCGGCTGCGGCAAAAACGGATCTTGCCCGGCCGACTGCGTAGCCGGCGACGGACAGTCCGATGACAACCAGAATAAGGAAAAAGCTGTTCATTGTGCCCCGCCGGCGGAGGTTGCTCGTGGCCGCGGCGGGAGGTGCCGGGCCGAATAAATGCTGTCTTTATGGACCCACGCTGCTGTGCGGGCCCATAAAGACAGGGGAGAGGCGGCGGACCGCCTCTCCCGTGACCAATTACATGGTCAGGTTGGTCTTGTTGGCAGCGGCCGCGCGATACTTCTCGCGGTCGGCGCCCGGCAGCGGGATCAGACCCTTGTCGGTCAGGTATCCTTCGTCGCCGATGGCTTTTTCACTGGTGAACTCGGTGACATATTCCTGGATGCCCGGAACCACGCCGATATGCGCGGACTTCACGTAGAAGTAAAGGGAGCGGGAGATGCCATAGTCGCCGCCAGCGATGTTTTCGAAGGTCGGGGAAACGCCGGCGACGTTCGCGCCTTTGATCTTGTCGCTGTTCTGATCAAGGAAGCTGAAGCCGAAGATACCCAGGGCAGCCGGGTTGGCCTGGAGCTTCTGAACTATCAGGTTGTCGTTCTCGCCTGCTTCGATGAACTTGCCGTCTTCCCGCATGGAGTCGGAAATCTTGCGGAAGCCCTTCTTGTCGGCCTTGCGCATGTCAGCAAGCATCTTGAAGGACTTGGCGCCCGGGCGCATGGCCAGCTCGACGAAGGCGTCGCGGGTACCGGATGTCGGGGGCGGGCCAAGAACTTCGATGGCCTGATCCGGCAGGGACTTATCGATGTCGGACCACTTGTTGTACGGGTTCTTGACGATCTTGCCGTCAACCGGAACTTCAGCGGCGAGAGCCAGGAAGATCTGCTGCTTGGTCAGGTTGAGGGTGGCGCCGCTTTTCGCGTTGCCGATGACGATGCCGTCAAAGCCGATTTTCACTTCAACGATGTCGGCGACGCCGTTCTTGGCGCAGAGCTCGACTTCGGACTTCTTGATCCGGCGCGAAGCGTTGGTGATGTCGGGATGCTGGACGCCCACACCTGAGCAGAACAGCTTCAGGCCGCCACCGGAACCGGTGCTTTCGACAACCGGCGTCTTGAAGCCGCTGGTCTTGCCGAACGTTTCAGCAACGGTCGTGGAGAACGGGAAAACAGTCGAGGACCCGACGATGCGGATCTGGTCGCGGGCTTCAGCGGCCGCGGCAACAGCGATAACGCCAGCGAGAGCGAGCGGGATAGCCTTGATAATAGAGTTCCTAAGCACGATTTTGCCTCCGGGACAAAGGAGTGTGATCGATCAGGCCCGGCACATTGCAGGCCGGGTCGCCCCGTTACCTACGCCTGTCAGGAGTCCTAATTACTACGAATATGTGAAGGTTTTGTTTCAGCCGGCGGCGAAAGTTTGCGATTTTGTGACGGCAGGGGCCCTGCACGGAATGTAGACCGTGAAAGTGCTGCCTTCGCCGACCTTGCTGTCGATGGTCAGGGCGCCGCGGTGGCGGCTGACAATGTGCTTCACGATGGCCAGACCGAGGCCGGTGCCGCCCATCTCCCGAGAGCGTGCGGTGTCCACACGGTAGAAGCGTTCGGTGAGGCGCGGGATATGTTCCCGCGGAATGCCATCACCCTGGTCCGAGACAGAGATCGTGGCGACATGATCCGCCTGCAAACTTAACGATGCGGGCAGATCGCTGGCAACATCTGCACGGATGGTGACGACGCTCTTATCACGGCCATACTTGATCGCGTTCTCGAGAAGATTCTGAAGCACCTGAGAGATTTCATCACTGTTCGCGATCAGCGCCGGTAGATCGGGATTGATATCGAGCGCGATGCGAATTCCGCGCCGTGCCGCGGTGAGTTCCGCGGCCGCGGTCAGATGCTCTGCCAGCGGACGCAGTGCCACTTCTTCATTCGGGGCCGTATGCTCTGCTGTCTCGATCCGGGAGAGTGACAGCAAGTCCGTGACCAGCCGGGTCATGCGGCTGGTCTGTTGCTCCATGATCTCAAGAAACCGCTCATGCGCGTCCAGATCGTCCCGTGCCGGCCCGCGCAAGGTTTCGATGAAGCCATGCAGGGTTGCCAGCGGCGTCCTCAGCTCGTGGCTGACATTGGCAACGAAATCGACCCGCATGCTTTCGATCCGGCGGATTTCGGTCAGGTCCCGGAAAATCACCAATGCAGAGCGTTGCTCGTCCTGTTCGTTGGGAAGGGCTTCGATCCGGACATTGAAAACCCAATGCACCGGGTCCGAGATGGAGATCTCGACCGTCCGATGGCCGCCCTGGGCAAGCACCGCGTTGCCGGCCTCGAGCAAGGCAGGGTCGCGTGCGACATGGGAGAGTTCACGCCCCATGATACGGCCGCCAAAGCGGTCGCGGGCAGCCTTGTTCATACTTTGAACGCGGCCTTTGACATTCAGGAAGATAAGCGGGTCCGGGATATTGTCGATGATTGAGACATGACGCTCGTTCAGTGCCTGAAGCTGTGTGCGCCGGTCTGCTGTCGCCCGGAACAGGCGGGTCAGAGCGGCAGCGAGCTCTGCGGTTTCCCCGATCCCTTCCGCAATATTCGAAAGCACGTCTCCGGCCTTCGAGGCGCGTTCGGGCGCGCTTGAACCTGCGCGGCGCTGGATATTGCGCTTGATGGCGTCCAACAGACTGTAATGCCGCCGCACGATGCCCATTGCGATAATCAGTGAAACGGTCCAGGCGCCTGCCGCATGCCAGGGCTCGACGGCATCGAGAGCGGTGATCAGGCCGAGTGCGATTGCGGCCGGCATCGAGACCACCAGGCCGCCACGGAACACATCCCAAAGCGGCAGGGCCACGGGACTGTCATTCTTTATTCCGGAATCCGTATCGTTCGGGTGTTCGCTCATCGATTTTTTTTTGGTCAATTGGCGGTTCTGGGCTGGCCGGCCAGCACTCTTGCGCATTGATCTCGATCTCTAGCGCCTGCGGTATGACAGTTTCTATCATACGGGTCAGAAAATACGGACCCCAGTGTAAAATAGGCTGAAGAAGGTAAAAATAGAGGCCTTTCGCGCCGGTTATGGCGCGAAAGGCGGATCAATGTGGCGAGAGGTCTATTTCCCGAGTGCGGTATGGGCTGCGATGGCCGCGGCGTTGACCAGATCGGTGACGGTCGCGCTCATCTGTACGATCTGCACCGGCTTCTCCAGTCCGACCAGCATCGGCCCGATGACGGCGGCGCCGCTCATCGACTGCAGCATCTTGTAGGTGATGTTGGCGGAATGCAGGGCCGGCATGACCAGAACATTGGCCGGGCCGGTGAGACGACAGAACGGATAATTCCGCTTCATCGCCTCGTAATCGAGGGCGATATCCGCGGACATTTCGCCGTCATATTCGAAATCGACACCGCGTGCGTCGAGGATTGCGACCGCATCGCGGATACGCACAGCCTTCTCACGGGGCGGATAGCCGAAATTGGAGAAGGACAGCAGCGCGACGCGGGGAGTGTGACCAAAGGCGCGCGCATGTTCTGCCGTCTGCACGGCAATATCGGCGAGTTCCTCGGCGCTTGGCAGCTCGTTCACATTGGTATCGCTGATGAAGATAGTGCGACCCCGGTTGATGACGATGGAATAGGTCATCAGCTGCTGACCCGGCTTCGGGTCGAGCACGCGGGTGACATATTCGTGGGTCACGCCGAAATTACGGGTCAGGCCGGTCACCATCGCCTCGGCATGCCCGGAGGCAACCATGCAGGCGCCGAACACATTACGGTCCTGATGCACCATGCGCTGGCAGTCGCGCTGGATATGCCCTTTGCGCTGCAGGCGCTTGTAGAGCATCTCCGTATACGCTTCGTTGTGTTCAGACAGCTTGGCGTTGTTGATTTCCAGCGTCTCGGCGCCCTTGATGCCGAGCTCGGTGATCTTCTCCTTGATCACATCCTCCCGACCGACCAGCACCGGAATGCCGTAGCCGCCATTGCGGAAGGTAACGGCGGCGCGGATCACCCGCTCCTCCTCGCCCTCAGCGAAGACGACGCGCTGCGGATTGGCGCGGATCCGGTCGAAGATGACCTGCAGGCTGGAGGAGGTCGGGTCAAGCCGGGCGCCGAGTTCGGCCCGATAGGCATCCATGTCTGCGATCGGATTGCGGGCAACGCCGGTATCCATGGCGGCCTGAGCCACGGCGGAGGAGACCTTGACGATCAGGCGCGGATCGAACGGCGCCGGAATGATGTAGCCCTCACCGTAGTGCAACGTGCGGCCATAGGCCTTGCCGACCTCGTCCGGCACGTCCTCGCGGGCGAGTTCCGCCAGAGCGTTTGCGGCGGCGATCTTCATCTCGTCATTGATCTCGCTCGCCCTGACGTCGAGAGCGCCTCGGAAGATGTATGGGAAGCCGAGCACGTTGTTGACCTGGTTCGGATAGTCGGACCGGCCGGTGGCGACAATGGCGTCCGAGCGGACTGTGGCCACATCCTCCGGGGTAATTTCCGGATCCGGGTTGGCCATGGCGAAGATGATCGGCCGGTCGGCCATGTCTTTCACCATGTCCTTGGTCATGGCGTCCTTCGCCGAGAGACCGCAGAAAATGTCCGCGCCTTTGATCGCTTCGGCAAGCGTGCGCATCGGGGTGTCGACGGCGTGCTTCGATTTCCACTGGTTCATACCGGCATCGCGGCCCTGGTAGATTACGCCGCGGCTGTCGCACAGGATAACGTTCTCGTCCTTCATACCCATGGATTTGAGCAGTTCGACGCAGGCAATGGCGGCGGAACCGGCGCCGTTCACGACCATCTTGGAGTTCTCGAGCGTGCGGCCGGTCAGGTCCAGCGCGTTGATCATGCCGGCGGCGGTGATAATCGCCGTGCCGTGCTGGTCGTCGTGAAAGACGGGAATGTCCATCAGCTCTTTCAGGCGCTGCTCGATGATGAAGCAGTCCGGAGCCTTGATGTCTTCGAGATTGATGCCGCCGAAGGTCTTGCCGAGGAAGCGGACGGAATTCACGAACTCGTCGACATCCTTGGTGTCGACCTCAAGATCGAAACCATCGATATCGGCGAACCGCTTGAACAGCACCGCCTTGCCTTCCATCACCGGCTTCGCCGCCTGTGCCCCGATATCGCCCAGGCCGAGGACGGCAGTGCCGTTCGAGATGACGGCGACGATATTGCCCTTCGCCGTATATTCGTAGGCCTTGCTCTCGTCCTTGTTGATGGCGAGGCAGGGATAGGCCACTCCAGGGGAGTAGGCGAGCGCCAGATCGCGCTGCGTTGTCAGGTTTTTGGTCGCGGCGATTTCAAGTTTACCGGGGCGGCCGGAGGCATGAAATTCCAGTGCTTCGGTCTCAAGCATGCGCTTCGCATCATCCATGACGCTTCCCCCAAGGGCTTGGTTTATTGGGCAGACCGCCATCGGTCCGCGCAGAACAATCGGAACCAAATTACTGAACGATAGGCCCGGCTCGCGCCACGGGCAATTTCATATCATGGGAAGAGGTTCCAAAAATGTAGGGAAACAGGTGTCGTTCGGCATTGGAAGTTGCCTCGAACGTCGTGTTATGGTCGCCGCCTTTTCCCGCAATCATCTGGCCCTAGCGACTTTTTGGCAGTGAACACGATCTCCCCAACAAATCCGCAGACAGGGGGCGGGCAGACCGCCGCCACTGGCGCAGCGTCCCATGACCGCGCTGCTGCGACCCCTATGTTCCAGCAATATTTCGAGGTCAAGGACGCCCATCCGGACGCTCTCCTGTTCTATCGGATGGGCGATTTCTACGAGATGTTCTTCGAGGATGCCGAGGCGGCAGCCGCTGCTCTCGACATTACGCTGACGAAACGAGGTCAACATGGTGGCGAGCCGATCCCGATGTGCGGCGTGCCCCATCATGCCGCCGAGGGCTATCTGGCGCGCCTGATCCGCAAAGGGTTCCGGGTTGCCATCTGCGAGCAGACGGAAGACCCGGCGGAAGCCAAGAAGCGTGGCGCGAAGTCGGTGGTCCGGCGCGCAGTCGTGCGCGTGGTCACGCCTGGCACCATTACCGAAGACGCGCTGCTCGATGCCCGCAGCAACAATTACCTGGCGGCCCTGGCCATGGCGCAGGGTGGCCTTGGGCTGGCCTGGATCGATGTTTCGACGGGCGATTTCCATGCCCAGCCTGTTGCCATGAACGGCATTGGCGCGGCTCTCGCCCGGGTTGGGCCCAGCGAATTGCTGGTTCCCGAAACTCTGATGGAAGCGTCGAGCGGTCTCGGCGGCGTTCTTGAAGACTGGCGCGCGGCGGCAGTGCCGCAGCCCGCCAGCCGTTTCGATAGCGAGAATGGCCGGAAGCGGCTCGAAGCGCTGTTCGAAGTCGCGTCGCTTGAAGGGTTCGGAGCATTTGAGCGGGCCGAACTGGCGGCGGCCGGGGCCTTGGTCGACTATCTCGAATTGACCCAGATCGGCTCCATGCCACGACTGTTGCCGCCGCGCCGCTGGCAGGCCGGTGGTCTCGTCGAGATTGATGCCTCTACCCGGCGGAATCTGGAGATCTTGCGGACTCTTAGTGGCGAAAAGCGTGGCGCCCTGCTGAATGTCATAGACCGCACGGTGACAGGTGCCGGTGGGCGCTTGCTGGCCCAGCGTCTTTCCGCGCCGGTGACCGATGTCGCGGAAATCGGTCGCCGTCTTGATGCGGTGGCGCATTTCCGGGAGGGCGAACGGCTGCGCGGAGAGATCCGTGAGACGCTGAAGGCCTTGCCGGATGTGGAGCGTGCTCTCTCCCGTGTCGCGCTTGGACGCGGCGGGCCGCGCGATTTGGCAGCGATCCGTGACGGGCTGTCCGGAACCGGCCCGTTGCGCGATCAGCTGGCCCGGGCCGATGCCATGGCCGGCGGTCTGACCGGCGATGTCGGCGGCGCGCCCGAGGAAGCGCGGTCGATCTTCGAGGAGCTCGGCTATCACGAGGTGCTTGTCGACCGGCTGACCCGTGCCCTGGCGGCTGATTTGCCGCTGCTTGCCCGCGACGGCGGCTTTATCGCGTCCGGCTATGCGCCCGAGCTGGACCGGCTGCGCACGCTGCGGGACGAAAGCAGACGTCTGATTGCCGGGCTGCAGGCTCGTTACGCAACGGAAACGGGAGTCAGTGCGCTGAAGATCAAGCACAACAATGTGCTTGGGTATTTCATCGAAGTGACGGCAGCGCATGGCGAGAAGCTGATTGGCCGGGAGAACTTCATCCATCGCCAGACCATGGCGAATGCCGTGCGTTTCAGCACTGTGGAACTGGGTGAGCTGGAACGGGATCTGTCTCAGGCGGCTGACAAGGCCGTGGCGCTGGAGCAGGGCCACTTCAAGGAACTGGTCGAGGGTATCCTGGCCGAGGCCGGGGCGGTGTCCCTGGCGGCGGCAGCGCTGGCCCGGCTCGACGTGGCGACCGCGCTGGCGGAGCTTGCCGTCGAGCGCCGGTATTGCCGTCCCGAGGTGGACGGCTCGCTCGCTTTTGAAATCCGTGGCGGTCGGCATCCGGTGGTCGAGGCACTCAATCCCGGAGACAGCGGGTTTGTGCCGAACGATTGCGTGCTGGGAGATGCGCAGCGCCTCTGGCTCATCACCGGCCCGAACATGGCCGGTAAAAGTACATTCCTGCGCCAGAATGCCCTGATCGCCCTGATGGCGCAGGCCGGGTCCTTCGTCCCGGCGGAAGCGGCGCATATCGGCGTTGTCGATCGTCTGTTCAGCCGGGTCGGGGCTGCGGACGACCTGGCTCGTGGCCGCTCCACCTTCATGGTCGAAATGGTGGAAACCGCGACCATCCTCAATCAGGCGACGGAACGCTCGCTGGTCATTCTCGACGAGATCGGCCGGGGCACGGCGACGTTTGACGGCTTGTCCATTGCCTGGGCGACGGTCGAGCATCTGCATGAAATCAGCCGGGCGCGGGCGCTTTTCGCGACCCACTATCACGAGCTGACCGGCCTTGAAGCGAAGCTTGGCAGCCTGTCCTGCCACACCATGCGCATCAAGGAATGGAACGACGATGTCGTCTTCCTGCATGAGGTGGTGGCTGGTGCGGCCGACAGGTCCTACGGCATCCATGTCGCCAAACTGGCCGGCTTGCCGCCGGCGGTGGTCGCGCGGGCGGAGGAAGTGCTGAAGCTTCTGGAACAAAGCAAGGCGTCCAGTAACGCTTCCAGCCTTGCCGAGGAGTTGCCTCTGTTTCAGGCGATGGCGCCGGCAAGGCCGCAGGTGCAGCAACGGGTCAGCCCGCTCGAAGCGCGACTCTCGGAGATCCGGCCGGATGACCTCACGCCGCGTGAGGCGCTCGATCTGCTGTATGAGCTGATTTCGTTACGAAATCAGAAGAATTAGACGATATTGCGCTCCAGAACCAGGGCGCCGCTTTCGAACCGCTCAAAGCAGAGGCGGGACAAATCGATGGTTTTGAATGCGCCCGAGATCAGCAATTCCGCCATTGCCCGGCCGACGGCCGGTGCCTGCTGCAGGCCATGGCCGGAAAAGCCGTTGGCGAAGTAGAAATTCGCAAGCGCGGGATGTGCGCCGACAATGCCGTTCTGATCGACACTGTTGTAATCGTAATATCCGGCCCAGGCTCCGGACAGTTTGATGGTTTCGAAGGCTGGTATCCTGTGTGCGAGGGTCGGCCAGACCACCTCCTCGAACCAGTGATAATCCACGTCGATATCGTTGGTATCCCCGTCCTGATCCTGATCCGCGGGGGGCGAAACCCCGCAAATATACCCGCCGCTCTCGGGCCGGACATAGACGCCAGTCGGGTCGATCAGCAGAGGCACCGCCGGGTCCAGCGGCTCACGGCAATCGAAGACGAAGACATTGCGTTTGCGGGGGGAGACCGGCAGCGCGACGCCGGCCAGTGCCGCGACCTTGCCTGCATTGGCGCCCGCTGCATTCACAACGGTACCTGCGGCAATGCGCTGTCCATCTCCGAGGATCACCGCTGCGATCCGGCGGTAGTTATGCTCCAGAGCAATCACTTCGCCTTCAAGATACAGAACCCCGAGGCTGCGGGCCTTGCGCTTGAAGGCCTGCATCAGGGTGTTCGGGTCAATCCAGCCCTCGCCCCGCCTTCCAAACGCAGCACCGGCAATGCCGTCAAGATTGAGCCAGGGGAATTGTTTCTCAAGTGAAACGAGATCAAGCAGGTCAATCTCGCATCCATGGCGAGTCTGCTCTTCGTGGTTCTGACCAAGGACCTCAAGCCCGTCCGGTCCGGCAAGGAAGAGATAGCCGCCCTCGCGGAAGCCGGGATCGGGGCATTCTCCGTCCACGGACAGATATTCCGCGAGGTGGGTCACGAAGTGATGGCCGAAAAGGCCGATCTCGATGTTTTCGGGATTGGAGAATTGCTGACGGATGCCGCCCGCGGACCGCGGTGTTGACGCCTTTTCGTAACTCGGGTCCCGTTCAATCACGGTTATCGTGCCGGGCCCGGCCGGGTTGGCGGCAAGAAAATACGCAATCGCGCTGCCGATCACGCCGCCTCCGATGATAACAACATCGCTGTTTCGGTGATCTGCCAAGGCGCCCTACTCCGGAAAATCAGGGGAACATACCGTGCTCGTCATATCGCTCAGCTGTTCGCGCGTCCAGCCCGCTCCAAACCCGTGCGGGACATGGCGCGCCTGGAGAAATTGCACTAAGGTTCGTTAAGAATTTATGCGAGGTGTGAGGATTATATGGCTTCCGATCAATCACTGCCGGTGAGCGAGCCGGTTACGGATGCTGCCATCGTCACGCCGCCTCCGAAAATCAAAAGCCGAAAAAAAATTATCGACCCCGTAGAGCTCGAAAAGGCCGTCGACGCCCTGTGGGAGGCAGCCGACAAGCCGGAAGGTTTCCGCACCGAGCTGCTCGCGCTGTTGCGCCGGACTGTAGATGAAGGCCGTTCCGAGATCGAGCGCCGGTTTCTTGACAGCAATGACGGCGCCGAGGCGATCCGGGCCAATGCCTACCTGATGGACGTACTCGTCCACAGCGTCGCCGAGACGGCGACGCAGAAGATCTACAAGAACGCCAATCCAACCCAGGGCGAGCAGATCTGCATTGCGGCGGTCGGCGGTTACGGGCGTGGCGAGATGGCACCGTTTTCCGATCTCGATCTGCTTTTCCTGCTACCCTACAAGCAGACGCCATACAGCGAGCAAGTCGTTGAATATATTCTCTATTTGCTCTGGGATTTGCGACTGAAAGTGGGTCACTCGACCCGTTCCGTCGATGAATGCGTGCGGCAGGCCAAGGCGGATATGACGATCCGCACCTCCCTGCTCGAACTGCGCTATCTCTGGGGCTCAGAGCCTCTCTTCGCCGATCTTCGCGAGCGTTTCCGGAAGGATGTCGAAACAGGCACCGCGATGGAGTTCGTCGAGGCCAAGCTGGCGGAGGCGGAAGAACGACACGAACGGCTCGGCGACAGCCGTTACGTCATCGAACCGAATATCAAGGAGGGTAAGGGCGGGTTGCGTGATTTGCACCGCCTGTTCTGGATCGGCAAGTACGTTTACAAGGTCGACAAGGTGAAGGATCTGGTGGACCGGGGTGTTCTGACGGCGGCGGAGGCTCGCAAGTTCGCCAAGGCCCAGAAGATGCTCTGGACCATCCGTTGCCACCTGCACTATCTGACCGGCCGGGGTGAGGAACGCCTTACCGTCGATCTTCAGACCGAGATCGCGAAGCGTATGGGCTATACCAACCGGGCCGGAGCGGTCGCGGTGGAGCGCTTCATGAAACACTATTATCTGACCTCAAAGGATGTGGGCGACCTGACACGGATCTTCTGCGCCAATATCGAGGCTGAAAATCAGAAACGGCCGCGCCTCAGGCTCTCCTGGGCGTTTTCCCGCAAGCCCGATGTCGGCGATTTCCGGGTCGACGGTGACCGTCTCAACGTCACCGATGACGAGATGTTTTCGCGTGATCCGGTCAATCTGATCCGCTTCTTCCACACGGCCCAGAAACATGACCTGGAACTGCATCCCTATGCGCTTCGGCTGGTGACGCAGAACCTGAAGAAGATCGACAAGGAATTACGGAAGAACGAGGAGGCAAACCGGCTCTTCGTCGAGATGCTGGAGGCGCCGCAGGGGCCGGAGCGGATCTTCCGGCGGATGAACGAAGCCCAGGTTCTTGGCCGATTCGTGCCGGATTTCGGCCGGGTCGTCGCCCAGATGCAATACGACATGTACCATGTCTATACGGTCGACGAGCACACCATCGTCATGCTCGGTATCCTGCACAAGGTCGAGAAGGGCGAGTTGGCTGACGCGGCGCCGATCGCCAGCGAGGTCGTACACAAGGTGCTGTCGCGCCGGGCGCTCTACGTCGCTGTCTTTCTGCACGATATTGCCAAGGGGCGTGGCGGGGACCATTCCAAGCTCGGTGAGCGGGTGGCCCGCCGGCTGTGCCCGAGACTGGGGCTCACGGATGAGGAAACCGAGACTGTCGCCTGGCTGGTGCGCTGGCATCTGCTGATGACCTATGCGGCCTTCAAGCGTGACGTGAACGACCCGAAGACAGTACAGGATTTCTCCGCCATCGTGCAGTCGCCGGAACGGCTGCGTCTGCTGCTGGTGCTGACTGTCGCCGATATCCGGGCGGTTGGGCCGAATGTCTGGAATGGCTGGAAGGCGGCGTTGCTGCGCGAGCTTTACTGGGCGGCTGACGGGACTCTCTCCGGCCTCGGTGAGGAGGCAGGCCGCAAACGGCGCACGGAAGAGGCCAAGAACGCTCTGGCGGAAATGCTGCCAGACTGGTCGCAAAAGGAAATCGAGTGGTATCAGGCCCTCGGCTATCCGGATTATTGGCTGGCCTTCGATGCGGAAGCTCATGTCCGCCATGCCCGCATGGTGCATGCGGCCGAGGCCGAACAGCGGGACCTGGCGGTCGAGAGCCGTGTCGACACTGCCCGCGAGGTGACTGAAATCACCGTCTATACCTCTGACCATCCGGGCCTGTTCTCGCGGGTGACCGGGGCTATGGCCGTTTCCGGCGCGAGCATTGTCGATGCCCGGATTGCGACCTTCAGCAATGGCATGGCGCTGGATGTGTTCTGGATCCAGGACGAGGACCGCAAGGCCTTCGACCGGCCGGACAAACTGGCGAAACTCTCCGTTGCCATTGAACAGGCCCTGACAGGCCGGCTGAACCTGCTGTCCGAACTGGTAAAGCGCCGGCGCAACATCGAACGCCGGGCCCGGGTCATGAAGATTCCGACCCGCGTTCTGATCGACAACAAGGCAAGCGTGACCCACACCGTGATCGAGGTGAACGCGACGGACCGTCCCGGCGTGCTCTACCGGATCGCGCGGGCACTCCGGGAGATCAAGCTGCAGATTTCGTCCGCCAAGATCTCGACCTACGGGGAAAGCTTTGTCGATGTGTTCTATGTGAAGGATCTGTTCGGGCTGAAGATAGACTCGGAAACCAGGATCCAGGAAATCCGCAGCGCCCTGCTGACGGCTCTTGCCGAGGACGCCGCCTCCCCCCCGGGAGAAAGCAATTCGTCTTGAGCGCCGCGATCACGCCCAGATTGAAGCGCATTCCTCTCCCGCGCTCGACCTGAAGCCCGTTCCCGATTTGAAGACAGAGCTGACATGTCCCTGATCCGCGCCGCTGCGACCGTTGGCAGTTTTACCATGATGAGCCGCGTTACCGGCTTCGTTCGCGATGTCCTTATCGCCGCCATTCTTGGTGCGGGGCCTGTGGCGGATGCGTTCTTCGTCGCTTTCAAGCTGCCGAACTTCTTCCGGCGGCTGACGGCGGAGGGCTCCTTCACGGTCGCCTTTGTGCCGCTTTTCGCCGGGACTCTGGAAGCAGACGGCGTGGCGGCGGCCAAACGCTTTGCCAGCGAGGTGCTGGCCATGATGTGCGCCGTGCTGTTGGCCCTGACCCTTGCCATGCAACTGACCATGCCCTGGGTGATGCATGTGATGGCGCCAGGGTTCGTTGCGACTCCGGATCGTTTTTCGCTGGCAGTCGAGCTGACGCGCATCACCTTTCCCTATTTGCCGCTGATCTCCCTGGTCGCGCTCTATGGCGGCATTCTGAATAGCCTTGACCGGTTCGCGGCCATGGCGGCGGCGCCGATCCTGCTGAACCTGATCCTGATCGGCGCCATGGTCGGTTTCGCGGACCGGCTGGAGACGCCGGGCCATGTACTGGCCTGGGGGGTGGCGGCCGCCGGTCTGGCGCAGTTGGTCTGGCTGATCGCGGCTGCACGACGGGATGGCTGGACCCTCACGCTCCGTCTGCCAAAGGCGACACCGGGTGTCCGCAAGCTGTTCCGCCTGATGCTGCCGGCCATGCTGGGTGCCGGTGTGGTGCAGATCAATCTGCTGATCGATATGGTACTGGCCTCGACCCTGCCGCTCGGCTCGATCTCCTTTCTCTATTACGCGGACCGGGTGAACCAGCTTCCGCTCGGGGTCATTGGTGTTGCCATCGGCACGGCGCTCCTGCCGATGCTGTCCCGGCAATGGCGGGCGGGCGACGGCGCGGCGGCGCTTGAAACGCAAAACCGGGCGCTGGAATTCGGCGCTTTGCTGACTGTTCCGGCCGCCGTTGGCATTGGCGTGCTGGCAACCCCGATCATCACGGTCCTGTTCGAGCGTGGTGCTTTCGAGGCTGCGGATACGGCCGCTACGGCCGCTGCGATGATCGCTTTCGCCAGTGGCTTGCCGGCTTTCGTGCTGGTGAAGGTATTGCAGCCGGGCTTTTTCGCCCGGGAGGATACGAGAACCCCGGTTAAGGTCGCGGCGGCGGCAGTTGTGCTCAATCTCGTGCTGAACCTGATCCTGATGCAGTATCTCGCCCATGTCGGGCTCGCTCTGGCGACGGCGATTGCCTCCTGGATGAATGCCCTGATGCTGGCACGTCTGCTCGGCCGGGATGGTGCTTTCCATCTGGATGCCCGCTCCCGCAGGCGTCTGCCTCGGATCCTGCTCTGCGCACTGCTAATGGGCGGCTGTCTCTATGGTGCGCTTCAGCTTGCGGAGCAAACGGTCCCGGGTCTTTTCTCGGGCGCAACCGCAGGAATTGCCGGTCTGATAGCCTTGATCCTGCTGGCACTGATTGTCTATTTCGGCTCGGCGCTTATTACAGGAGCCATGCGTTTGTCGGATATGCGCGGGGCGCTCCGCGGTAATCGTCGCCAGAGCTGAACCAGTCCGGCCTTGACCGCCAGCCAGCCTCCCGCAATAAATCAGGCCCTTTTTCGCTTCAAACCTATGGATCGCGTCAGATGAACCGCATCTTCTCGGGCGTTCAGCCCACCGGTAACCTGCATCTCGGCAATTATCTGGGTGCGATCCGCAACTGGGTGCAGTTGCAGCGTGACTATTCATCGATCTTCTGCGTCGTCGACATGCACGCGATCACCATGCCGCCGCACGATCCTGCAGAGCTGCGCCGCGCCACCCGCGAGGTTGCTGCCGGCATGATCGCGGCCGGGGTTGACCCCGACGATTGCATCATCTTCAACCAGTCGCAGGTCCCGGCCCATGCCGAGCTGACCTGGATCTTCAACTGCGTCGCCCGCATCGGTTGGCTGAACCGGATGACCCAGTTCAAGGAGAAGGCCGGCAAGAACCGCGAGAACGCGACCGTCGGGATCTATGACTACCCGATCCTGATGGCCGCCGACGTGCTCGTCTATAAAGGCACCCATGTGCCGGTAGGCGACGACCAGAAGCAACATCTGGAGCTGATGCGCGATACCGCGCAAGCCTTCAACAGCATGTATGGCGTCGATTTCTTCCCGCTGCCGGAGCCGATGATTTTTGGATCCGCGACCCGGGTAATGAGTCTGCGTGACGGCACCAAGAAGATGAGCAAGTCCGATATCTCGGAATATTCGCGCATCAATATGACCGACGAGGCGGACGACATCGCCCAGAAGGTCCGCAAGGCGAAGACTGACCCGCTTCCGATCCCGGAGACGGCGGAGGAACTGGCGGACCGGCCGGAAGCCCGGAACCTGATCTCGATCTATGCGGCGCTTTCGGGTGTCGAGACGGATGCGGTGCTGAAGGATTTCGCCGGTAAGGGCTTCGGCGATTTCAAGAAATCCTTCGCTGAGCTGGCGGTCGAGGTTCTCGGGCCGATCGGCTCCGAGATGAAGCGCCTGACGGACGATCCGTCCTCGGTCGATGCGGTTCTCCGCAAGGGTGCCGAACGGGCCCGGGAAATCGCCGAGCCGGTTATCGAGGAAGCCAAGGAAATCGTCGGCTTCCTCAAGCCGTAACGGTTTCCACACCGTAGGGCGCGAAGATTTCCACTGGATTGCGCAGGCCGCGGATGGGATGTCGTCCAAGCGGTTTCACCGGCAGCTTCACCATCCGGGCGATCAGATCCGATGCAACGATCGGGTGGCCCAGTTCCTTGGCAAGACCCTGTAGCCGGCTGGCCAGATTGACCGCCGGTCCGATGACGGTGAAGTCCAGCCGGGTCGGGCTGCCTATATTGCCGTAGCTGACGTCGCCGACATGCAGGCCGAGCGCATGTTCGATCACCGGCTTGCCATGTTTTTTGCGGATGGCATTGCGGCCGCGCAGCAGAGTCTGCGCTTCGATTGCCGCCTTCAGTGCCGAATCGGCGTCTTTTTCGGCGCTGTCCGGGCCGAGCGGGAAGATGGCGAGCAGTCCGTCGCCGATGAATTTCAGAATTTCGCCGCCGCGTTCCTCGATCGATTGCGACATTACTTCAAAGTAATCGTTCAGCAACGAGATGATCTCGGGTCCGGGCAGGGCGTCCGAGGCCGCGGTGAAGCCGCGCACATCGGCATAGAGGATGGCCGCACGGATAGTTTCCGTGCTGCCGCGCCGGATCGCACCGTTCAACACCCGCCGGCCGGTATCGTGCCCGAGATATACCTGCAGCAGTTCCTCGGTCAGTTTCTGGCGTTCCAGGATTTCGATCCTGAGAGCCAGCACCGGAAGCAGGCTATCGAGGATGCTCAATTGCTCGGTCGTAAAGCCATGCTCGGTATCCGTCGTCCAGGTAACGAAATTGATCTCACCGTCACTGAATTTCAGCGGCATGGCGACATAGTCGGTCGCGCCCTGCTGTTTCAGGTCCATCAGAACGGGATAGTCCAGCGGGACGGTGGGATCCGTCAGCCGGCGGCGGATGGCGCCCGCACCGTTGAAGATCACGGGCAGGGGGCTGGTCTTGAAGCTTTCCGTTTCCTCGATGCCGTGCAGCACCATCAGCTCTTCCGGATCGCGCATTGTCTTGCGCCAGATAACGCTGCGGCCGTTTGCCTGCGGATGCAGCGTGCGGATGAAGCAGGAGGCCCGCTGAAGCGGCATGCCCTGGGCGACCAGGAGATGGCAGAGATCCCGCATCAGGGCGCGCATCGAGAGGATGCCGGTCGAGCGCTCCAGCAGCCAGCGTCCGGGCGGCAAAGCCAGGTCATCTTCGGTGAGCGCACTGCCGGTCGGGAGCAGGTCCGCCGGGTCGGCACCGTGATGCATGATGCGGATATGGGGCCGCGCGGAGTCTTCGGGAAGGTTCTGCGCCAGGGTCGCTCTCCGTTGCTTGATTGGGTGCCCGGTATGGAAAGACTGTCTTTCCTTGCGCCCGAAATGCAATTTGATGATAAGGCAGGCGGACGATTGCAAAAAGTGGGCTTGAAATCCGCGCCGGCAAGGTCACTCTATATGGTACCAATTTGGTGCCCGGCGATATGCGGCACTGTAAGGACGTAACGGCACTGGCGCCCGGAAAAGAAGGCGCCGACCGGAGCGAGCCTCTCAAGGAGAGAACGAAATGTTCATTCAGACTGAAGAAACGCCGAACCCGGCAACGCTCAAGTTCCTTCCTGGACGGGAAGTCATGGGAGCCGGAACTGCGGAGTATCGCTCCGAGGAAGAGTCGGCCGGCAAATCGCCGCTGGCGGAGCGCCTGTTCGATGTCGACGGTGTGAGCGGCGTTTTCTTCGGCGGTGATTTCGTCACTGTGACGAAACGGGATGACAAGGAATGGTACCTGATGAAGCCGGCTGTGCTCGGCGTCATCATGGAGCATTTCACCGCAGGCCGTCCGGTCGTGACGGAAGATTCCAATTCCGGCCATGCCAGTGACGGTGAGGACAGCGAGGTGGTCTCCCAAATCAAGGAACTGCTGGATACGCGCGTGCGCCCGGCTGTCGCCATGGATGGCGGCGACATCGTGTTCGAAAGCTTCGACGAAGGTGTGGTGACGCTCTTCATGCGCGGCGCCTGCGCCGGCTGCCCGAGTTCGACTGCGACCCTGAAAATGGGTATCGAGAACATGCTGCGCCATTATATCCCGGAAGTCCGCGAGGTTCGCGCCGCGGCCATGTAAAGACCGCATGCCGCGAATGGCAGCTATGCCGTAAACGCGGTGGCGGGGAATAAACGACACAGTTATCTAAAATGCCGTCCACTGTCGGCAGAATGCGTCGTGGCACTCCCCCTCACTGAACGTTGCGTGCACATGCCGTCATTTCACACGGCCGCTCTTGTCGGCGGTATCATTCTGCTGGCAAGTCAGGTCCCCGGACTAATCGACAGCACCCAGCCGGCCCCTGCCAGCTTTTCTGCAGAGAAGCCGCCTGCCGAGCGCGTGGTTGCTCCTGCAAACGCCCCTCTGGACGTTGCGAAAGCGGATGACTTCGAGGTGGTTCTGCAGGAGACCGGGTTCGATTTGAACGATATCCGGCGGGGCTCCGACTTGGTGCCTGCGGTTTATCTTGCCAGTCTCCCGGAAGATCTCGGCAGTCTTGACCAGGTCAAGCGCAAGAAGCAGCTCTTCTTCTCCGCGGTCCTGCCTCTGGTCCTGCGCGCCAATGAAAAAGTAGCGCGTGAGCGCGTGAAGCTGATCCGGTTCCGGGACCGTGCCCTTGACGGCGCCCAGCTGCGGCCGGTTGAGCGGGAGTGGCTGCTGGAGCTTGCCGACAGCTATGGGGTTGATGCAGAGGGTGCTGAAATCGGCCCCGGCCTGTTTGCCAAACTTCTGCTCAAAGTCGACGAAATCCCGGTTTCGCTCGCTCTGGCGCAGGCGGCTGTGGAAAGCGGCTGGGGAGCCTCCCGCTTTGCCCGCAATGGCAACGCACTGTTCGGGCAACGGGCATGGACAGAGAAGGCAGGCATCGCTCCGAAGGAGCGCGCCAGTGGTGAAAAGCACGTCGTGCGCAAGTATGACAGCCTGCTGGGTTCCGTTGCGTCCTATATCCACAACCTGAACAGCCATCCGAGCTATCGAGATCTCCGGTTGCGCCGCGCCTCGCTGCGGGCAACGGGACGAGCGCTCGACGGCAATGTGCTTGCCGGCGGACTTCTGTCCTATGCGGAAATCGGCCAGGAATACGTGGATATGCTGCGTCTCGTGATCGCCAAGAACAGGCTGGGCGATTTCGAGGGAGCAATCCTGGAACGCCCCCTCGTAACCGTATCCGGCTAAAGCCCCGTTCTTATCTCGGCACGACGAACTGTGTGCCGAACCAGCGCCATCTGTTGTCCGGTCCGGGCATCGTGCAGTTGATGCGCGAACGGCCCGGCGGGAAGGCTTGCTTCAGCCGAACCTCGACCCGCTGCTCCAGATATTCGAGATGTGTCTCGCCTTCGCTCGACGCGAAGCATGACAGGCTGCCCGGGTTGCCGACAGAGCTGTCCAGGGTAAAGCCAAAGGCCGGCGGGTTTTCGCCCAGCAGCGGGTCCTTCGGCAGAACGTCGGATACAGGCAACGGCAGGGCGTTGGTGACCAGGCGGAATCGGTCGATCCCGCCATACCGTTCGTTCAGGGCGAAACGAGGCAGCGTCAACGGGTCCATGCCGTCATAGGCAACACCGGAATGCTGACCGAAAGCCGCGTTGAATCCCGCATCGGCGACTGCCTTGCGAACCATCAGGCTGTATTCACCGTACGGATAGGCGAAAAGCGCAGGCCTTTCCTTGAGTTCCTCGACGAAACGCTGGTTTGAATCGGCCAATTCGCGATCCAGCGCCTGGCGGTCCAGCGTGGTCATGTGAGGGTGTGACTTGGTTTGGCTGCCGATAGTTACGCCACCGTCTTTCAGCTCCCTGATCTGGTCCCAGCTCATATATCCCTGGACCTTGCGGTCGATGACGCCGGTGGCAACAAAGAGGGTGAACGGAAGGCCGGCGGCTTTCAGCCGGGGCCATGCGTGCTCGTAGACCGAGAGATAGGCGTCGTCGATCGTGATCGCGATGGTGTGATCGGCGAGCGGTTTGCCGGTTTTCAGCGCTTCGATGATTTCCGGCAGCGGACGGACCTTGTACCGCTCCTTCTTCAGCTCCTCGAGATGCTCCTCGAATTGAGCGATGCGAATGCTGGTCGAAGGATAATCGTTCTCTCCGAACCGGTGATACATGGTCACGACGGCGCCGGAAACCTCTTCGGCTGCTGCGGGCCCATCCATAGGGTTTGCAAGACAGGCGACAAGTGTCAGGGCGGCCGTGATGGCTGTCCGGATCTTTCTTGGCATGGAAGCTCCACTACGGAAGGCGCGGTGAAAATGCATGCGGTATGGCATAAACGCTATATTCCCTTGCTCTCGTCCGCCAACGTGGTTTACAGGCGGCGATGCGATTGGAAAAGTTGCACTTTCAGGCCGCTCTGTCACCCTAACATACGCTATTTGCGGCGGAAATTAAGATGCTCTCTACTTCCGGTACAATTATCGGCATCGATTCCAGCACCGGTGCCTGCTCTATTGCGGTGTGTCGTGGCGGCACAATGCTGGCTCATTTCCACGAAGACATGACGCGCGGCCAGTCCGAGCGCCTGGCGCCAATGGCGGCAGCCGGACTCGCGGCGGCCGGGCTTGGCTTTCCGGATCTGGATGCCATAGCCGTAACGCGCGGACCGGGCTCCTTCACGGGACTTCGAATCGGTATGGCTTTCGCCAAGGGTCTTGGCCAGGCACTTGGTATTCCGGTTTTCGGGGTTACGGGGTTTGACGCGGTTGCCCGCGCGGTTTTTGCAACAGAAGCCGCCGCTGGCCATGGCGTCGCCGTTATTCTGGAAAGCCGGCGGGCGGACCTGTTTCTGCAGGTATTCACCACCGGCGGGACTCCGGACGGTCCTCCGGTTGCGTTGCCGCCGGAGGATATTGCAGCCAGGCTTTGCCAGGCAGGCGCCGCTCCGTTGCTGCTTGCCGGCGACGCGGCGGACAAGGTGCTGGCGGTTCTCGATCAGGAGAGCGCGGCAATGCTGCGCAGCAGCTCGATCACCGCTCCGGATGCCCGGGAGGTTGCCCTGATCGGATTGGAAATGGCGGCGGGCGGAGATGATCCGGCACCAATACAGCCGCTGTATCTCCGGGCGCCGGATGTAACGGCGCCGAGGGCTGGATGACGGAGCTGGACGGCTACAGGCTCATCGGGGATATCGAAACCTATCTCGACGATGCAGCAGCACTGCATCAGGCTATTTTTGACAGGCCCTGGTCGCAGGACGCTTTGCGGGACTTGCTTGCGATGTCCGGTGCGGACGGCGCGGTTGTCCTGTCCGGCACGCGCGATCCGGCATTTGCCGGATTTGTCCTTTTTCAGTGCATCGGCGATTCTGCCGAAATTCTGACCCTTGCCGTTGCCCCGCATCATCGGGGAAGGGGGCTGGCGCGCTCTTTGGTGCAGCAGGTGTTCGCGCGTGCCCGCGAAACCGGGGCCGAAAAGGTGATGCTTGAGGTGCAGGACGGCAATTTGGCGGCAATCCAGCTCTATGAAAGCCTTGGAATGACAGCTTTCGACCGGCGCCGAAACTACTATAAAGCGGCGGACGGTAGCCATGCCGATGCCATAATGATGCAGCTATTCTTCGATAATTGATGGCCCGAGAGGCCGCACGCCTTGCAGAGGGCCGGAAATCATCCGGATTTATGCGGGTTCCGAGTGCAACCAGTTTGTCATCAGAGTGTGTGAAAACTGTCACCGTTCAGTCGGTATAAGCCGATACCGGGTGGCTTCTTGGGGTCCCGTCCGGCGCGCGGTTCCCATACTGTTCGGGGGATGTTCCTCGTAACGGGATTACGCGTAGCTATATCTGAAGAATGAGAGTGCCGCTGCGCGGTACAATTGGTTCCGATAGCCTGTGGCCTCGATAACAGGGATGCGACAAATCATGGGATTCTCGATTCCGACGAGAACAGCACTTTCCGAAACCACTGCGGCCGAAACCGCACCGGTCGTGATGTCCGGGACGGCGCCGCTGTCTGACCAGACGCTCGTCTCCGGCTCGCTCGAAGTAAAGATTGCGACGACCGAGGAAGATATCCACGCAGCCAAGCGCCTGCGCTATCAGGTCTTCTATGAGGAAATGGGCGCGATTCCGTCCCCGGCTGCACGCGCGAGCCGTCTGGATGAGGATCCGTTTGACGATGTCGCGGATCATCTTCTGGTGCTGGACCACACGCGCGGCAAGGGCCCCGAGGCCGTGGTCGGGACCTATCGCCTGATCCGCCGCGCCGGTGCTGTTGAGGCGGGCGGTTTCTATACCGCCGACGAATTCGATATTGCCAAACTCGAGGCGCAGCCTGGCGAGATTCTCGAGCTCGGGCGTTCCTGCACTGCGGATGGCTATCGCACCCGCCCGACCATGCAGCTGCTCTGGAAGGGCATTGCCGCCTACGTGTTCCAGAACGACATTGCCGTGATGTTCGGCTGCGCCAGCCTGCCAGGCAATGACGCGGCCGCGCTTCGGACTCAACTCGCCTATCTGCATCACAATCATCTGGCGCCGGAGCGGATCCGTGCTTCCGCGCTGGCGGAGCGCTACACCGAGATGAATCTGGTGCCGGCCGAGGAAATCGATGCACGTCGCGTTGCTGCCGCGCTTCCGCCTCTGATCAAGGGGTATCTGCGGCTTGGCGGCTATGTCGGTCACGGGGCCGTGGTCGATCATCAGTTCAATACGACCGATGTCTGTGTCATCGTCGAGACCAGCAATGTCTCCGACAAGTACTACAAGCATTATGAACGCGAGGCGCGCGGGGTCGTTATACAATGAGTGTCGCCGGTGCCCTTGAGGAGTTGAATGAAGACGACGTCTTTGTTGATTCCGGATTGCTCGGGACCTGGGATCGTGGGGCCGAACCGGCGGAAGCGGCGGGCATGATCGCTCCGTCCCGGAGCCTGCTATGGCGCAGGCTCGCGCTCTATAGCGCCCTGACGCTTGGCCTGCTGCCGGTCCAGATGCTGGCACTGGCTCTCCGGGCGCCGCTATCGGCCAGTCTGCCGCTTTTCTATCACAGCCTCTGCGCCCGCCTGCTTGGCTTCCGGGTCCGTACCCGCGGCACGCCGCTGCGCAAGGGATCGGTGCTCTATGCCAGCAACCATGTCTCCTATTTCGACATTGTCGTGCTGGGCAGCCTGCTGCGCGCCAGTTTTATCGCCAAGAGCGAGGTCAAGACCTGGCCGGGTTTCGGTCTGCTTGCGACCCTGCAGCGCACTGTTTTCGTTGAGCGGCAAAGAGCCCGCTCGAAGGAACATGCGGACGTCATCGCCGACCGTCTTTCGTCGGGCGACCGGCTGATCCTGTTCCCCGAAGGCACGAGCAATGACGGTAACCGCACGCTGCCCTTCAAGAGCTCGTTGTTCGCCGCCGCCAAGCCCTCTCGGAGCGACGCATCGACCCGTTCCGACCTGCGCATTCAGCCGGTCTCTGTGACCTACACCCGGCTGAACGGCATGCCGATGGGGCGCGGGCTCAGGCCGTTCTATGCATGGTATGGCGACATGGATCTGCTGCCGCACCTGCTCGACGCGCTGGCGCTCGGCCGGGTTGATGTCGATGTCGAATTTCATGAGCCGGTGGACCCTGCGGAATTTCGAAACCGCAAGGAACTGGCCGCGCATTGTCAGCGCATTGTCGCCAATGGTGTTTCTCGGGCGCTCTCAGGCCGCAGTGACGCTACGTCCTGACACCACATCCTGACGCGGGAGTGCCTTTCAAAATTCCTCACATCAGAACGGTTACGCGGCTTGACTGGACGCTTCCCGGTGTTAGCATTTCGGGGATGAACAGAAACGCACGCTGGAATTTCAGTTGCACTCGGCGTATTGCTCCCGCCGTACCCATGAAATTCGACCCTTCGAGCGACCATAAGGCGCGGCGCGCGTGAGCAAAAAACTTTATATCAAAACCTACGGCTGCCAGATGAACGTCTACGACAGTGAGCGTATGACAGACAGTCTGGTGTCTCTCGGCTATGACCCTGTAACCACGCCGGATGATGTCGACATGGTGATCCTGAACACCTGTCACATCCGGGAAAAGGCAACGGAAAAGGTCTTTTCCGAACTCGGTCGGATCCGCAAGGAAAAGGAAGCCCGCGCAGCGGGCGGAAAGCCCTTGCTGATCGCGGTCGCGGGCTGCGTTGCCCAGGCCGAGGGCGAGGAAATCGTCAAGCGCGCACCCTATGTCGATCTGGTGTTCGGACCGCAGACCTATCACCGTCTCCCGGAGCTGGTCCGCGCGGCTGAAGAAAAAGCGGCGGATTACCGGGCGACATCGGGCGGACGCGGTTCCCGCGGTGCCGGTGTCGTCGACACCGATTTTCCGGCGGAGAGCAAATTCGATCATTTGCCGGAAGAACGTCATTCGAATGCTGCGGCCGCGTTTCTCAGCATCCAGGAAGGCTGCGACAAGTTTTGCAGCTTCTGTGTGGTGCCCTATACGCGTGGCGCGGAGTTTTCCCGTCCGGCGGATCAGGTGATCGCCGAGGCGCGACGGCTGGTGGCCTCAGGTACGTCGGAGCTCACCCTGCTCGGTCAGAACGTCAACGCTTATCATGGCGAAGCAGGCGGCGGTGAATGGGGTCTCGGCAGGCTGATCCGGGCGCTGGCCGAGATCGACGGGCTGGAACGCATTCGCTACACCACCTCGCATCCGAACGATGTGGATGACGACCTGATCGCCGCGCATCGCGACGTGCCGCAGTTGATGCCTTTTCTGCATCTTCCGGTGCAATCCGGCTCCGACAGTGTGTTGCGGCAGATGAACCGAAAGCATGATGCGGATTCCTATCGCCGCATCGTCGACCGGCTGCGCGAAGCCCGCCCGGACCTGGCCCTGTCGTCCGATTTCATTGTCGGGCACCCGGGCGAGAGCGACGTGGATTTTGCCGATACACTCAGACTTGTAGCGGATGTCGGATACGTTCAGGCCTATTCGTTCAAATACAGTCCGCGCCCCGGCACACCGGCGGCCGGGACGGACCTGCAGATCGACGACGCTGTGAAGTCAGACCGTCTGGAAACCCTGCAACAGCTGCTGAATGCGCAGCAGCTTGCCTTCAATGTGGCCAGTGTCGGCGCTGTCCAGCCGGTGCTGGTCGAGCGCAAGGGACAAAAAGAAGGTCAACTTGTTGGCCGGGGTCCCTATATGCAGGCCATACACTTTGCCGGACCGGACCGGCTGATCGGTGCGATTGCCGATGTCCGGATTGAACAGGGACACGCCAACTCTCTTTCGGGAACCGCGGTGATCGGCGAATGGGCCGGCGCGTCAGGCCCGACAACGCTCACCTCCGACCATGAAAGGGCGATTGCTTGAGCATCATTGACGAGGCCACCGAAGTCATTCATCTGGAATTTGCCGACCATGATCTGGTGCCGGCTTTGCTCGGCGAGCATGACCGCAATCTGGCGCGAATCGAACAAAAGCTTCAGGTTTCGATTTCCTGCTTCGGAAACAAGGTCACCGTTGAAGGTGAAAAAGATGCGGTGGTTACGGCGCAATCCGCGCTGACCTCGCTTTATCGCCGCCTTGAAGGTGACATCAAGGCCGGTAAAAAGCTCAAGGCCCTCGATTTTGGGACTGTCGACGCCGCAGTGAAGTGGGCGCAGAACACGGGCGACGCCGCAAACGGCGACAGCAACGGTTTTAATGACCGCTCTGCCTTCGTGCCGACGTGGAAACGGGCAATCCAGCCGCGTTCACCGAACCAGCACCGCTATATTCAGGCCCTGTCGAAAGACGAGCTCGTGCTTGGCCTTGGACCGGCCGGTACAGGCAAGACCTATCTGGCGGTTGCCATGGCTGTTTCCATGCTGATGGAACGCAGGGTCGAGCGGCTGATCCTGTCGCGTCCGGCGGTGGAAGCGGGCGAACGGCTCGGCTTCCTGCCCGGCGATATGAAAGACAAGGTCGATCCCTATCTTCGTCCGCTTTATGACGCGCTTTACGACATGATGCCGGGCGAGCAGGTCGAGCGGCGGCTTGCGGCCGGTGAGATCGAAGTGGCGCCGCTCGCCTTCATGCGTGGCCGGACGCTCGCTAATTCCTACATCATCCTGGACGAAGCGCAGAACACAACGCCGACCCAGATGAAGATGTTTCTGACCCGTCTCGGCGAGAATTCGCGGATGGCGATCACCGGCGATCCGACGCAGGTCGATCTGCCTTTCGGAGCGAAATCGGGTCTGACGGATGCGATACATGTGCTTGGCCGAATTCCCGATGTCAGCCTCATCGAGTTCACGGCCAGAGACGTTGTGCGCCATCCGCTGGTAACGAAAATCGTCAATGCGTACAGTGAACGTGAATCGACCCGTCTTGACGGGTCCAGTTAGAGAAAACAATGGAGTGTCCGCGCGTGCCCGACGAACCGGAGCCGAGTAGTAGCAGCCGCAGCGAGATCGCGGCGCAGGATCCGCAGGAAGAGCCGGAGCAACCGGACTCTATTTACGATATTGCCGTCACCGTTTCCGACCCTGCCTGGGAGGTGGCGCTGCCCGACGCTGAGCGACTCTGTGTCGATATTGCCGTTGCGGTACTCGGGCCGGTGACAAAGCCGATCGAACTCAGCATTGTCCTGGGCTCCGACGCTGAAGTCCGCTTACTGAACCGCGATTACCGCGGTAAGGACAAGGCAACCAATGTGCTGTCCTTCCCTTCAGGCCTTTCATCGGATCTGTCGGGAACGGATATGCTTGGCGATGTGATTCTCGCCTTCGAAACCGTTTCCATGGAAGCGGCTCGCGACGGAAAACCCCTGGCGTCCCATCTGCGGCACTTGGTGGTGCACGGCATTCTTCATCTGCTCGGATACGATCACGAGACGGAGGAAGAGGCTTCTGAAATGGAGCGGCGGGAAGTTGAGATTCTCGACGGATTTGGCATTTCCGACCCCTATAATCCCGTGCTGGAGCCGGTCCAATGAATTCAGGTCCGGATAACAGGCCGGTAAGCGTGGATATCGTCGGCGTGACGGATGGCGACGATTTCGAGTCCGAAGGTCAACGGGAGCCGTCATGGACCCGTTTTCGGCAATTTTTCAAGGCGTTGAAGCTCAAGCGTAATGGCGGTGCGTCCGCTCGCGACGCTCTTGAAGAACTGATTGAGGACGACGGCGGGACGATGGACGAGGATCTCGCCATCGACACGCATGAACGGGCGCTGATCCGTAACATTCTCGGGCTGCGCGACATCACGGCTGAAGATGTGATGGTACCGCGTGCCGATATCACCGGTGTGGCGATCGATACCAGTCTCGATGAGCTGGTAACGGATATGGTGAAGGATTCCCACAGCCGGGTGCCGGTCTACCGCGAGACGCTCGACGATGTGGTCGGCATGATCCACATGAAGGATGTTCTGGCGCATGTCCATGCCGGCAAGGATGTGCCGCTCAGTTCCCTGTTGCGGGAGGTCTTGTTCGTTTCGCCTTCTATACGAGCGATGGACCTGCTGCAGGAAATGCGTCTGACACGCCGCCATCTCGCGCTCGTCGTGGATGAGTTCGGCGGGATTGACGGGCTGATCACCATTGAGGATCTGATTGAGGAAATCGTGGGCGACATCGTCGACGAGCACGATGTCGAGGAAGGTCCGAAAATCGCCATGGTCGGGCCGGATACGGCGGTTGCCGATGCCCGCGCCGAAATCGAGGAATTTGAAGCTCTTTTCGGCAATGTGCTGACTGAGGAAGAGCGCGAGGAAATCGATACGCTCGGCGGGCTCGTCTTCTCGCTCGCGGGCCGTGTTGCGGCTCGGGGGGAGCTTCTGGCACACCCGGCCGGTGTCGAATTTGAGGTGCTTGAAAGTGACTCACGCAGGATCAAGCGGATCCGTATCCGGCGTGTGTCGACGGACGAGCCTGAGGCGGAGGTCAGTCTGTGAGTGCATGGGCGTCTGTCGCCCGGTGGGGTGATGGCGTCCGTATTGGCATCAACCGGCTTGCAGGGCTGACCGGTTTCCGCAGTGTGGCCGTGATGACACTGGTCGGCGCGCTTGCCGCATTGGCTCTGCCGCCGCTTGACGTGCTGCCGGCTCTGTTCGCCTTCACCCTTATGCTGCTGACGCTCGATCGCCGCCGGACACTCACCGGGGCTTTCTTGACGGGCTGGGCGTTCGCCTTCGGGTATCACGTCGCCGGCCTTTATTGGATCTCCAACGCGCTTCTGGTCGACGGCGACCGGTTTGCCTGGCTGGTGCCGTTTGCCGCAGCGGGCCTTCCCGCCGTTCTCGGAGTTTTTGGCGGTCTGGCGACCCTGCTCTATGGCTGGCTCCGGCCGCGCGGATGGGTAAGGGCACCTGCGTTGGCGGGGGCCTGGACTTTCTCGGAAATGCTGCGGGGGCATGTCGCCACTGGGTTTCCCTGGAACTTGCCGGCTTCTGCCTGGTCTTTTTCCGATGCGCTGTTGCAGCCCTTGTCCCTGATTGGTGCCTATGGGTACGGCTTTTTCGTGGTTCTCTTCGCGCTGTCGCCGCTCATGCTGCTACGGCGCACCGGGCGCTGGGAGCGTGGTTTCGGTGCTGTCTGTTTGCTCTTACCGGTGTTTTTCGCTGGATATGGCGCGGTACGGCTTGCCGGCGCCGCCGATCCCGACATCAGTCGTCCCACAGTCCGGATCGTCCAGGGGAACGTTGCCCAGACGGAAAAGTGGAAGCCGCAGCTCTTGCAGGGGCATTTGGCTAAATACGCCACGCTGACGCGGGCAGCACGCGCCACTGTCAAGCCCGCTGGGGTGGGTGATCTTGCCCCGCCCAGTCTTGTGGTCTGGCCGGAAACTGCCGTTCCCTATGCGCTCAATCGCGAGCCGCGGCTGGCGGCTTATCTGGGCTCCCTGCTCCAGCCGGGGGGGCTGCTGATGACCGGAGTGCCGCTACGCGATCAGGTTTCCGATGATCCGGCGGAATCTCTGAGTTTCAATGCGGTTGTTGCTCTCAATGAGCGTGGGGAAATGGTCGCCAGGCTGCACAAGTTTCACCTGGTCCCGTTCGGTGAATATGTGCCTCTCAGTCAATGGTTGCCTGTCGAGACGATTGCGAAGACCGGTCGTGGATTTACGGCAGGGCCCGGGCCCAGCAGTTTCGCCCATGCCGGGTTGCCGCGCATCGGTGCTTTGATCTGCTACGAGATCATTTTCCCTGGCGCCGTGACGGAAGCCGGCGGGCCGCGGCCCGGCTTGCTGGTGAATGTGACGAATGATGCCTGGTTCGGAGTGAGTTCCGGACCCTATCAGCACCTGGCCGCGGCCAGGATGCGGGCAATCGAGGAAGGCTTGCCGGTTTTGCGCGCAGCAAATACCGGAATTTCAGCGCTGATCGATTCCTATGGGCGCGTTCTGGCGTCCTTGCCCCTGGAGCGTACAGGGACAATCGACAGCCCTATTCCAGCGTCCTTGGAAAATAAAACACTCTATGCGCGTGGCGAAGAGCTTGCGGCAATCTTGCTCGTGATCGCATCGTGTGGTGCCGCATTCTTTTTACGCCGGAATTAAGCGGCTTTTTTCTTTTTTTTGTTACGGCTTTTATATTGACTGCATACGTTTGTATGGGTAACTGATTTTAGCGCAATTTGAGACTATTGGTTTGTAATATGGAGCAGCCGTCGAGCAAACGCCGCCCGGGAGGCCGGATGGCGAGCCTTGGAAAGCCAAATCCGGTTGATGTCCATGTCGGATCGCGTGTGCGAATGCGACGGACGTTGCTTGGGATTAGCCAGGAGAAGCTTGGTCAGGCGCTTGGGCTTACATTCCAGCAGGTTCAAAAATATGAGCGCGGTGCAAACCGCATCGGCGCAAGTCGGCTCTATGATCTCAGCCGCATCCTCGAGGTGCCGGTAAACTTCTTCTTCGAGGACATGGCGCAGGAAGTTCAGGAACAATCGCCTGGCCGTCTGTTCGAAAAAGAACAGGAGCCGGACGCCTATCAGATCCCCGACGATCCGATGAACCGGCGTGAGACTCTTGAACTTGTCAGGGCCTATTACAGGATCGCAGATCCGGAGTCGCGCCGCCGCCTGTTCGACCTCATGCGCTCCATCGCCAACGCCTTCGATGGCGAAGATCCGGAATAGGCTGCACGCGCTTTCCTCTTGACCATGAATCCCAAAACCGGCAGGAAGTCCTACCTCTCGGTGCCTTCATTCGATTCACCGGATAGAGATTCATGTCGAGCTGCTTCGGAACGAAGCGGGGCGTTCACGGGTACGTCTTCGAGCAGGCATGAGTGCAACTCATATTCTAGGAGAGCCCCCGTTGACTCAATCCGACTACGAATTCACCAGCGAATCCGTCTCCGAAGGTCATCCGGACAAAGTCTGTGACCGGATTTCCGACACGGTCGTTGATATGTTCCTGGCTGCCGATCCGATGAGCAGGGTCGCGTGCGAGACTCTGGCGACGACCGATAAAGTCGTTCTTGCCGGTGAAGTCCGCGGGCCCGCATCCGTAACGAAGGATGCGATCATCGAGTCCACGCGCGAAGCGATCAAGGATATCGGCTACGACCAGGAAGGCTTCAGCTGGAAGACGGCCGATATCGAGGTTCTCCTGCACGAGCAGTCGACCGATATTGCTGCCGGTGTCGACGCGACCGGGAACAAGGATGAGGGCGCGGGCGACCAGGGCATCATGTTTGGCTTCGCCTGCCGCGAAACCGAGCCGCTTATGCCGGCGCCGATCCATTTTTCGCACCAGATCCTGAAATCTATGGCCGACGCACGCAAGTCCGGCGCGGACAAGGGCTTTGGTCCTGACTCCAAGAGCCAGGTGACCTTGCAGTATTCAAACGGGAAGCCGGTTCGGGCGACCTCCGTCGTGGTCTCGACACAGCATGACGAAGACCTCGAGCAGGATGAGATCCGTGAGATGGTGCGCCGTCACGTGGAAAAGGTCCTGCCGGAGGGCTGGATGTGCCCGGAAGATCATTTCTACGTCAATCCGACAGGCCGGTTCGTGATCGGTGGTCCGGTCGGCGATGCCGGTCTCACCGGCCGGAAGATCATTGTCGATACCTATGGCGGCGCGGCTCCCCATGGTGGCGGCGCCTTTTCCGGCAAGGACCCGACCAAGGTTGACCGTTCGGCTGCCTACGCAGCTCGCTGGGTGGCGAAGAATGTGGTCGCGGCAGGTCTTGCCGACCGCTGCACCATCCAGGTCTCCTACGCGATCGGGATCTCTCATCCGCTGTCGGTGTATTTCAACACTTACGGTACCGGCCAGGTCGACGAAGCGAAGCTGGCCTCCGTTGTCCGGGAGATGGTTGATCTGTCGCCCCGGGGCATCCGTGAGCGTCTGGCGCTGAGCAACCCGATCTATCGCCCGACCTCTGCCTATGGCCATTTCGGCCGCGAGGACGGTGGTAAGGGTTACTTCACCTGGGAAAAACTCGACCTGGTGGATGATCTCAAGAGCGCGTTCGCCTGAAGCCTCTGAAAGCGGGACAGAGCCGTGCCCACGGGCAAGGAAGATCCAAAAAATATCGTACAGCGTGACCGCGTCTTCTATGGGAGAAGGCGCGGTCGCCGCTTGCGCGCGGGTATGGAAGGGCTGCTCGAAGAGCGGCTGCCGGACCTTGCCGTAATCCTGCCGGATGCAAACGAACCGGGTGCGACGCTGGATCCGGCATCGCTGTTCCCGGACACCATCAAAGATGTCTGGCTGGAAATCGGTTTCGGCGGAGGCGAGCATCTGGCGGCCCAGGCCGCCGCGAACCCGGATGTCGGGTTCATCGGCTCCGAGCCCTTCATGAATGGCGTGGCCAGCCTGATCCGACATTGCGAGGATCGAGGGCTTTCCAATGTGCGTATCTATCCGGACGATGTGCGTGACCTGCTGCCATTGCTGCCGGACGCCTCACTCGCCCGGATTACCGTACTATTCGCCGACCCCTGGCCGAAGAAGCGCCACCATTCGCGCCGCATCATCCAGCATGAAAGCATTGCTGAATTTCACCGGCTGATTGCGCCCGGTGGAGAGCTGCGGCTGGCGACTGACGATATAGGCTATCTGCGGTGGATGCTGGCCCGGGCGACTGCGCACCGGGGCTTCCGCTGGAAGGCCCGTGGCCCCTCGGATTGGCGCGTCCGGCCAGCGGACTGGCCGGAGACCCGGTATGAGGCCAAGGCGCGAGATCAGGGTCGCCGTCCGGCGTTCCTTCGTTTCGAGCGTCTCGAAACGTTTGATTGAGCGAATCTTCTTGAAGAGGGCGCGCGTTCCGCTATAGTGCGACTTCCATTACAAGACCCAATCGGTAAAGCTGATAGGGTGGGCCAACGGCCCACTTTTTTTTTGTGCTTTGCCAGGGTGGTTTCCGGGCTTTTCGGGGCGGGACCTGAAGGGCCGGGGCGAGACTTAGAGGATACGGGTGACGCAGCAACTGAACGAGAAGATCGCCGCGATGATCGGCCCCTCAATTGAATCGATGGGCTACGATCTCGTGCGGGTGATGTTCACCGGTGGAAAGCAGGCGGTTCTCCAGATCATGGCGGAGCGCTCCGATCGGGCCCAGATGACGGTTGAGGATTGCGCGAGCATCAGCCGGGCGGTTTCCCTGATTGTTGATGTCGAGGATCCGATTTCCGGAGAGTATAATCTGGAAGTCAGTTCTCCCGGCATCGACCGGCCGCTGGTTCGTCCGGATGATTACGACCGGTTCGCCGGCTTCGAAGCGAAGATCGAGCTTGAGGTCGCGGTGAACGGACAAAAACGGTTCCGGGGCGAAGTGCTCGGTGCCGAGAATGGTGATAGCATCGTGATTGATAAGGGAGGGGAGCGTATGAGCTTCCCGTTCGCATCGATCCGGACGGCGAAATTGGTTTTGACCGATGCTTTGATCGCCGCCGCTGAACGCGGCGAGATCTGAGCGCCGGTTTCGGCAAAAAACAGAACATAACGGCAAGAAGACGCGATCCATGGAAACGGCAACCCAACCCAAGCTTGAACTGATTCAGGTCGCTGACGTTGTTGCGCGCGAAAAAGGCATCGAGCGCGACGAGGTGCTTGAGGCGATGGAGCAGGCGATCCAGAAAGCCGGTCGCTCCAAATACGGCCATGATCACGACATTCGGGCGAATATCGACCGTCAAACCGGCGCCATCGAGCTGATGCGCGTTACAGAGGTTGTCGATGAGGTCGAGGATGAGGTGACGCAGATCCCGCTTGCCGCTGCGCAAAAGCGGAACCCGGAGCTGAAGGTCGGCGATCTGATCGTCGACCCGCTGCCGCCGATCGATTTCGGCCGTATCGCCGCGCAGACCGCCAAGCAGGTGATCGTGCAGAAGGTCCGTGAGGCCGAGCGCACCCGTCAGTTCGCCGAGTTCAAGGATCGGGTCGGCGAAGTCGTCAACGGTATCGTCAAGCGGGTCGAGTTCGGCAATGTCACCATCGATCTCGGCCGGGCCGAGGCGGTGTTGCGCCGTGACGAGCTGCTGCCGCGCGAGAGCTTCCGGAACGGTGACCGTGTCCGGGCCTACATCTATGACGTCCGCGAAGAACAGCGCGGCCCGCAGATCTTCCTGTCCCGTACCCATCCGCAGTTCATGGCCAACCTGTTCAAGCAGGAAGTGCCGGAAATCTACGACGGTATCATCGAGATCAAGTCGGTCGCCCGTGATCCGGGCAGCCGCGCGAAGATTGCGGTGATCTCTTATGACGGCAGCATCGATCCGGTCGGCGCCTGCGTCGGCATGCGCGGCTCGCGCGTGCAGGCTGTGGTCGGTGAATTGCAGGGTGAGAAGATCGATATCATTCCGTGGTCCGAGGATCCGGCGACCTTCGTGGTCAACGCTCTGGCACCGGCTGAAGTCAGCAAGGTTGTTCTCGATGAAGAACAGCGCCGCATCGAAGTCGTGGTGCCGGATGACCAGCTCAGCCTGGCCATTGGCCGCCGCGGCCAGAATGTGCGTCTCGCCTCGATCCTGACCGGCTGGGATATCGATATCCTGACCGAGGCCGAGGAATCCGAGCGCCGCCAGGAAGAGTTCAAGACACGGTCGCGGACATTCATCGAGTCTCTTGATATCGATGACGTGATTGCTCATCTGCTGGTAGCTGAAGGTTTCAGCACGGTTGACGAGATTGCCTACTCGCCGCTTGAGGATCTGGTCAGCATCGAAGGCTTCGACGCGGATATCGCCGAAGAACTGCAGAACCGGGCACTGGTCTTTGCCGAGGCGGAGCGTACCCGCCTGCAGGACCAGACCAAGGAACTCGGCGTTGCCGAAGACCTGCTCGCTTTTGAAGGTCTGACGCTGGCGCATGTCGTCAAGCTGGCCGAACAGGGTGTGAAGACGCTGGACGATCTGGCCGATCTGGCCGGCGACGAACTCATCGAAATGCTGCCCGATGCCGGTTTCGACCAGGATTCCGCCAATGGCGTGATCATGGCGGCCCGGGCTCACTGGTTTGAAGATGAAGAGGGCGACGAGCCCGACGCTGGCGCCGAAGACGCTGCTGGGGAGGCTCATGACGAGACCCCAGCAACATGAGCGCCTCGCATTAGTCGAGGGCGATGATCTAGGCCGTAATCTGCGGCGCTGCATCGCCACCGGCGAAAGCGGCGAAACGGAGCGGATGATCAGGTTCGTCATCGGGCCTGATGATACGGTGGTTCCGGATCTGTCCGAAAAACTCCCGGGTCGTGGCCTCTGGGTGACGGCGAGCCGTGACGCGCTCACCGAAGCCAGCAAGAAGCGGGCTTTTTCGCGGGCGGCGAAGCAGAAAGTCGCGGTCCGAGAGGATCTCGTCGAGGCAGTGGAAGCCATGCTTGTCGCCTCGACCCAGTCTCTTATCGGTCTGGCCCGCCGGGCCGGTGCGGCCATTGCGGGTCACGCCAAGGTGGAAGACGCCTTGCGCCACAGAAAGGCCTCGCTCCTTATTGAAGCGTCCGATGGCGCCGTCGATGCCCGGGAGCGCATGACGCGCCTCGGAGACGGGGTTTGGACTGAAGCTCTTTTGACGCGCTCCGAGCTCGGAGCCGCGTTTGATCGGGAGCAGACAGTACACGCGGCCATCCTGGCGGCGGGAGACCATTCGAAGGGCCTGACGGTCCGATTGACACGAGAATTTGCAAGACTATCGGGTTTCCGGGGCGATATTTCGCGACTCGGGTTGGAAAACAGCGGCTAGGGGTGTATTGAGGCCCCAGCTCGGTATTTACGGAAAAGACGCGCGACCTAGAATGACAACAAGCAACGAGACTGATCGCAAGAAACTGAGCCTGTCCGGAAAGAAGCTTTCCCTTGGGAAGTCTGCCGACACGGATCAGGTTAAGCAGAGCTTTTCCCACGGGCGCTCCAAGACTGTTCAGGTCGAGCGGCGCAAGAAACGCGCCGGCGGTCCCGGCGGGTTTGGAGGCGACGCTGGAGGCTTGAGCGCGGAAGAGCGGGAACGCCGGACGCGGGCACTGAAAGAGGGCTTGCGTCAGCAGGAGGAGGCCGCGACGGCCGCCGCCGCTGCGACTCCGGCAGCGCCAGTAGCTGAGGCTGCTGTTGAAGCTGCTGCTGAGCCGGCACCGGCACCCGAGCCTATTGACCGGCGCCAGGCTGAACTTGAAGAAATGCGCAAGATCGCGGATGCCGAAGGTAAAGTCCGCGATGAGGAAGCCGCGCGACTCGCCGAAGAGGCCGCAGCACGCGAGGCCAAGCTCAAGGCTGAACAGGCCGCGGCACGGCCGGCGGAATCCCGGAGTTCTCCGGCAGCACGCGCGGCGGATCCGGCGCAACCTGCACCGGCTGCCGATGATGATGATGGACGGCGCGTCAAGCGCCGCACCTCCGGTGCGCCTGGCCGCCCGTCTGGTGCCCCGGCTACTCCGGATCGGCGCCCGGCGCCGACCCCGAACCGGCGTGGCGAACAGCGCCGCCGGTCCGGTAAGCTTACTGTTTCCCAGGCGCTTGATGATCGTGGTGGCGAACGCTCCCGCAGTCTTGCATCTGTGCGCCGTGCCCGTGAACGCGAAAAGCAGCGGCTGCGGGAAGAGGGCGGCGAGCAGGCCAAGCAGATCCGTGACGTGGTCATTCCGGACGCAATCACCGTTCAGGAACTCGCGAACCGTATGGCCGAACGTGCCGGCGACGTGATCAAATCGCTCATGAAAATGGGCATGATGGCGACCATCACGCAGTCCATCGACAGCGACACGGCCGAACTGGTTGTTGCCGAGTTCGGGCACCGTTCCAAGCGTGTGTCCGAGTCCGATGTTGAACTTCAGCTCCAGGGCAAGGACGACGCTCCGGAGGACATGCAGCCCCGTGCACCGATTGTCACGGTCATGGGTCATGTCGATCACGGCAAGACCTCGCTGCTCGACGCGCTCCGGCGCTCCGATGTGGCTGGCGGCGAAGCTGGCGGCATCACCCAGCATATCGGTGCCTATCAGGTGACCGTGCCGTCTGGCGCGAAAATCACTTTCCTCGATACGCCGGGTCACGAGGCCTTCACTGAAATGCGGGCGCGCGGTGCCAACGTCACGGACATCGTTGTCCTGGTGGTGGCGGCCGATGACGGCATCATGGCGCAGACGGTCGAAGCCATCCGGCATGCGAAAGCTGCTGGCTGCCCGATCATCGTCGCAGTCAACAAGTGCGACCTTCCGGACTCCGACCCCAGCCGTGTGCGTCAGGAACTCCTGCAGCACGAGATCGTGGTCGAGGAAATGGGCGGCGACGTTCTGGCCGTGGATGTGTCCGCGAAGACGAGAGCCGGTCTCGACAAGCTTGAGGAAGCGATTCTTCTGCAGGCCGAGGTGCTTGAAGTCAAAGCCAACCCGGATCGCCGCGCCGAAGGTGCCGTGATCGAGGCGAAGATGGAAAAGGGACGCGGCAGCGTCGCGACCGTCCTCGTCACGAAGGGTACGCTCAAAGTTGGCGATATCTTCGTTGCCGGTGCCGAATGGGGCCGGGTGCGGGCGCTTCTGGGCGATCACGGACAACGTACGGACAATGCCGGCCCGAGTATTCCGGTCGAGGTTCTTGGTCTGCAGGGTACACCGGTCGCGGGTGATGAATTCGCGGTGGTCGAGACTGAAGCCCAGGCACGCGAGATCGCCGAATACCGGCAGCGTGTCATGCGCGAGAAGTCGGCTGTTGCCGGCGCGCGTGGCTCCGTCGAGCAGATGCTGTCGGCCATTGCGGCCGGTCAGGCCGAGGAATTGCCGGTGGTCATCAAGACCGACGTGCACGGCTCCCTCGAAGCGATCCGTTCGACACTTGAGAAGATCTCCAATGATGCTGTCGCCGTGCGCATTCTGCATGGTGCCGTTGGCGGCATCAGCGAGTCCGATGTCGCGCTGGCGAAAGCCTCTAGCGCATTGATCATCGGGTTCAACGTCCGGGCCAACCCGCAGGCGCGGGACATGGCGCAGCAGGAAGGTCTCGAGATCCGCTATTACTCGATCATCTATGAGCTGATCGATGACATCAAAGCGGCGCTCACCGGCATGCTGTCTCCGGATCTCAAGGAAGAGTTCCTTGGCAATGCGGAAATCCGCGAGGTCTTCAACATCACCAAGGTCGGCAAGGTCGGCGGCTGTATGGTTACCGAGGGCATGCTCCGGCGTGCGGCCAAGGTTCGTCTGCTGCGCGACAGCGTGGTGATCCACGAAGGCACGCTGAAGACGCTCAAGCGCTTCAAGGACGAGGTCAAGGAAGTCCGCGAAGGTTACGAGTGCGGTGCTGCCTTCGAGAATTACAACGATATTCAGGCCGGCGACCTCATCGAGTGTTTCGAGGTGAAGGAAGTCGCGCGGAGCCTGGAATCAGTCCAGCGGGCCAGCACCTCGTCCTGAGTGGCGGGGTTTGACTGTCACACAGTCTGACGGGAGCTAAAAATGGTTGGATCGCACCCTGACAAACCGGGGCGGGGCGGACGAGCGCCGTCACAGCGCCAGCTGCGTATCGGTGAGGAAGTACGTCACGTACTGGCGGGCGTGTTCCAGCGCGGAGATCTGCACGATCCCGAACTGGAAGGCGCTTCGATCACGGTCAGCGAGGTCTCGGTAAGCCCGGACCTGCGCAATGCGAACGTGTTCGTCATGCCTCTTGGCGGCAGCAATGTGGATCACGTGCTCGGCGGGCTGAAGCGCGCCGCGCCGTATCTGCGGACCATGCTGGCCAAACAGATGTCGCTGCGTACCGTGCCGCGTCTTCGCTTTATCATCGACAATGCGTTCGAGACCGCCAACCGGATCAACGAGGTGTTCCAGAACCCTGTGGTACGCGCGGATCTCGAGAAGAAAGACGAGACGGACGAGGGCGGCAATGGCGCGTAGGAAGCGCGGCAACCCGGTAAATGGCTGGGTCATCCTGGATAAACCATCCGGCGTGACCTCAACCCATGCAGTGGCGGCGGTTCGGCGCGTGTTCGACGCCCAGAAGGCGGGACATGCCGGAACCCTCGACCCGCTGGCAACCGGAATTCTGCCAATTGCTCTCGGCGAAGCGACAAAAACCGTGCCTTTCGTGATGGATGCCTCGAAGGAATACACCTTCGAAGTGACCTGGGGTGAGGAGCGGACCACGGACGACCTTGAAGGGACTGTTTGCGGCACGTCGGAGGTTCGTCCGGACGTCGATACGATCAATGCCGTGTTGCCGCAGTTTCAGGGCGTCATTACTCAGATTCCGCCGATTTTCTCCGCCGTCAAGGTCCAGGGCCAACGGGCCTACGATCTGGCGCGCAAGGAAGTGCCGGTCGAGCTTTCGCCGCGCGAAGTGCGGATCGATTTCTTCGAGCTGGTCGAGGCGCTGGATGCGGACCATGCGCTGTTCCGTGTCGGCTCCGGAAAAGGCGCTTACATGCGAAGTCTGGCGCGGGATATTGCGCGGGCTGCCGGGACTCTCGGGCATATTTCGATGCTGCGCCGGCACCGTGTCGGACCGTTCCTCGAAGCAGATGCGATTTCGCTGGATTCCTTGAAGGCTTTGGAGCATAGTCCCGCCGCTTTCGAGCACCTATTACCGGTAGAAACAGCGCTAGACGGCATCCCGGCGCTGACTCTGGCCGGTGCAGAGGCAAATAAACTCAGATGCGGCCAGTCCGTCCCGGTCTTCCGGGCCCTGGATCTTGACCGTTTCGGAGATCTTCGGGAAGGCGACCTGATGTACGCCGTTTCCGGAGGCAGTCCTGTTGCGATCGGACGGATCGACGGCGGCTGTATTTGTCCGATGCGCGTACTCAACCTTTGACCTAGGAGTATTCGATGTCGATTACACAAGAGCGCAAAACAGCGCTGATCGAGCAGTATGGCCGCAAAGAAGGCGATACCGGTTCCCCGGAAGTTCAGGTTTCGATCCTGACCGAACGGATTGTGAACCTCACCGAACACCTGAAGACCCACAAGAAAGACTTCCATTCCCGCCGTGGGCTTCTAATCATGGTCGGCCAGCGCCGCCGTCTGCTCGACTATCTGAAGAGCAAAAACGTCGAGCGCTATCAGGTCATCATCAAGGAACTGGGCCTGCGCCGCTAATCTGTGCAGCGCTGCCAAAAACAGTAACGCGTCCGCCCCGCGAATTCCGTGGGGCGGTTTGCGTTTCTACAGGGCCTTCTGGATCTCCATATTGGGTTTGACGCCCTCGGCGATCCATGCGATTGAAAGCCCGCTCAATAGAGGAAAAAACCGAAGAACCGTACCGATGAGACACCGATAAATATGAGCCGTGTGTCACCTCGCTCGACCCTATGTTCGGTAACCATGGGCCCCCTGAGCAGTTCTCCCGCGCCCCGTGAGGCGATGCGTTCGAAGAACTGGACCGGAATGCCCCATTCCACGCCAAACACAGGACAGGACGAGGATCGGATCCGAGCGGTTCGGCTTTGAAGGAAAGCTGAATGTTTCAGATTTATAAACAAGAGATCGACTGGGGCGGGCGCAAGCTGACGCTCGAGACAGGTAAAATCGCGCGTCAGGCCGACGGCGCCGTCATGGCGACGATGGGCGAGACGACTGTTCTGTGTACCGCTGTGTACGCGCGGCAGCCGAAGCCGGGGATCGACTTCTTCCCGCTGACCGTGAACTACCAGGAAAAGACCTTTGCCGCCGGCAAGATTCCGGGTGGCTTCTTCAAGCGCGAAGGACGTCCGACCGAGAAAGAGGTGCTGACGTCGCGCCTCATCGATCGTCCGATCCGTCCGCTGTTCGTCAAGGGCTTCAAAAACGAAACGCAGGTTGTCTGCACCGTTCTGTCCCATGACTTGGAAAACGATCCGGACGTTGTCGCCATGATCGGCGCCTCCGCCGCGCTGACGATTTCAGGTGTGCCGTTCCTCGGCCCGATCGCGGCCTGCCGCGTCGGCTACAAGGATGGAGAATACATCCTGAACCCGCGCCAGAGCGAACTGCCGGATTCCGATCTCGACTTGATGCTCGCCGGCACCCAGGAAGGCGTGCTGATGGTCGAATCCATGGCTTCCGAGCTGTCTGAAGAGATCATGCTCGGCGCCGTCAGCTTTGGGCACAAGGCGTTCCAGCCGGTGATCGACGCGATCATCAATCTGGCCGAAGATTGCGCCAAGGATCCGATGGACCTGCCAGCCGAAAGCGAAGATCTCGGCCGGGTGCGCGATGCCCTGACGGCCGCAATTTCCGCTGACATGACGAAAGCCTATGCCGAGCCGAACAAGACCCAGCGCCAGCAGAATGTTGCTGTGGTCCGGGAAAAGGGCATGGCCCTGTTCGAGGACGCCGCCGATAAGGATCTCGCCAAGGGCCTGATGAAAGGCATCGAAGCCGATGTCGTCCGTGGTGCGATCCTGAAGACCGGTCAGCGGATCGACGGTCGCGACACCAAGACGGTGCGCCCGATCGTCTCTGAAGTCGGTATTCTCCCGCGCGCCCATGGCTCCGCTCTGTTCACCCGCGGTGAAACCCAGGCTCTGGCCGTCGCCACCCTCGGCACCGGCCAGGACGAGCAGATCATCGATGCGCTGGAAGGCGAATATCGCGAGAACTTCATGCTGCATTACAACTTCCCGCCCTACTCGGTCGGTGAAGCGGGCCGCATGGGCTCTCCGGGACGCCGCGAAATCGGCCACGGCAAGCTGGCATGGCGCGCGGTGCGTCCGCTGCTTCCCGCCAAGGAAGTCTTCCCCTACACCATCCGGGTGGTCTCCGAGGTCACGGAATCAAATGGTTCCTCCTCGATGGCGACGGTCTGTGGCACCTCTCTCTCCCTGATGGATGCGGGTGTTCCGCTGTCCTCTCCGGTTGCCGGTATTGCCATGGGTCTGATCAAGGAAGGCGACGATTACGCCGTCCTGTCCGACATCCTTGGTGATGAAGATCATCTCGGCGACATGGACTTCAAGGTCGCGGGTACCGAGAACGGCATCACGTCCCTGCAGATGGACATCAAGATCACCTCGATCACCGAGGAGATCATGAAGATCGCTCTGGATCAGGCGAAAGACGGCCGGGTTCATATCCTTGGTGAAATGTCCAAGGCTCTGACCTCCTCGCGTGAGGGTGTGTCCGAGAATGCACCGCGTATCACCACGATCAGCGTGCCGACCGACAAGATCCGCGAAATCATCGGCCCAGGCGGCAAGATGATCCGTGAAATCTGCGAGACCACGGGCGCGAAGATCGACATCGATGACGATGGCACTGTGAAGGTCGCGGCGGTCGATACCGCTTCCACCGAAGCAGCGCTCGAGCGGATTCGCTACATCGTCGCGGAGCCGGAAGTCGGCGTGATCTACAACGGCAAGGTCGTGAAGACCGTCGATTTCGGCGCCTTCGTGAACTTCCTCGGCGCCAAGGACGGCCTCGTTCACATCAGCGAGCTGAAGAACGAGCGTGTCGGCAAGACCACCGATGTGGTCAATGTCGGCGATGAGGTGAAGGTCAAGGTTCTCGGTTTCGACGATCGTGGCAAGGTCAAGCTGTCCATGAAGGTCGTGGATCAGGAAACCGGCGCCGACCTGTCCGCAGAAGAAGCCTAAGCGGCCTTCTGCAGATGAGCCTCCGGCTGTCCCGCTTTGTCGGACATCGCGGGATTGCCGCCGAGGCTCCTGAAAACACATTGACCGGCTTCCGCCTTGCGGCGGAGGCCGGTTTTTCGTGGGTTGAGTTCGATGTGATGCTGAGCGCGGACGACGTGCCGGTGCTGCATCACGACGAGGAACTGGGCCGTACGGATAATGGCTCCGGCCCGGTGGCGGTTCACCCACTGTCAGCCCTCAAGGCACTCGATGCAGGCTCCTGGTTCGGTCCTGGCTTTGCGGGAGAGCGTATCCCGACCTTCGAGGAGACCATCGCCTGCTGCCGCGCGCTGGGATTATCCATGAATGTGGAAATCAAGCCGACAACGGGCCGGGAAGTGCGAACAGCCGAGCTGGTCTCGGACATGCTGAACGATCTCTGCCCGGATCTGACGGACCGGATCATTGTCTCCAGCTTCGTGCCGGACTGTTTGCGGATCGCACAAGAAAAAGCCCCGGATTTTCTCCGAGGCTATCTGTCAGACACGATGGCAGAGGGTTGGCATGCGGCAGCCAAGGACCTTGGCTGTCTTTCAGTCCATCCGAACCATGCCTGCCTGGACGCCGGTTTAGTTACGGCAATCCATGATGCAGGCTTCCGTATTCTAACCTATACGGTGAACGATCCGGAGCGGGCTGAAAGCCTCATTGGCTGGGGTGTGGATGCGGTCATTACCGACGAGCCTTTGGCGGCAGCTGCGCTGGCCTGAGTTGCCCGTCCGGCATTCATCCGGGCAAGATCCCGCCAATATCCGAGCATGAAAACCCGCATTGCTGAAGGGACGGAGCTGGAGCCGCGCGTCCGGTCAATCTCGTTGATCAGCGCCTTGGCATTATAGCCCAGTCTTTTTGAGACGAGATCGAACATCGACCATTCCTCAGGATGAAGGCAGATGCTTGTGCGCCTGCTCTCTAAACGGAAATGGCGGCGCACCATACGGCTGGCGTCGCGGTCCCCGTCCTCAACCGTCTTCAGGGCGGAACCGAGTATGTCTCTACCCTGTTCGGACGATTTCAAGCTGTCTGCCATGAGGTGTCTCCAAGTAGTAGGTCCTTATATTTGTCACTATTCCCAGAAAAATGGGAAAGCGCAAGCGTAAATTGTTCAGCATACCCGTCTAGCGTGTCTATATTGCATACAACGGTGCACTGGTTCTTGTTAGTGCGTTGAAAAATATAAAAACATTATTTTCAGAAAATCTACGACGCCCTATTGGGTGAGAAAATAATTCCCAGAAAAATGGAAATTGCATTCCCAAAGAAATGGGAATAAGGTCTTAGGCATGGGTCGATTCAAAAGCGCGATATCGAAGCTCGAGACGGAATTGCGGTACCGTTGCCACCGCTATTACGTCGAGACAGGAATCCGGAAATACAAACTCGCCTCTGCAGCGGGTATATCCGACACATTGCTTAAAGGCATCGACAGCCCCGACTTCGAGGCATCGATGAAAACCTTGCAGCGGCTGGACGAGGTTATCCCGGAAGACTGGGAGCCGGCCGGCGCGGGCAGTAGCGGAAAAATTCTGGTCCCAGGGCAGGTTGATCCGGTCATTGGATATAAGGTCTGGGAGAGCGATCTCAGCCGCAGCCGGAAGATCTACGTGCGGGATGAACTCCTGCACGGGCTCGACCCGGACCAGATGGAGCGCTGTGCCCTCTATATAGAAAAGACTCGCGATCCCGATGGCCGTCTGATCGAAGGTAAATTCAAGATCGATGTCCTGAGGGCCATTGCCCCACAATGCGCCATCCATGTTTTCAATGTGGGTGAGGACAATCCTGACAACTATTTCATCGAGCACTGGGATGCTGGCACCGGCTTCTGGCAGGGTGCTGATATGACCGGGATGAAATTCGCAGAGCTTGATGACGAAGCGCTGCGTCGTTGCCAGCTCGAGGATTACCTGGTGTGCCGCGAGACGAAGTGGCCGAATCTCTCAATCGTGCACCGCAACTATGCCCACGGCGAAGAGCGGAACTTCCTCCGCCTGCTCTTCCCCTTTGAAGCCAGTGACGGGTCGCCGAAAATTCTCAGCATCACACGGCCGCAATCGTCTGGACTGGCCGTGGATCTGCTGAAGAAGAAGCTTCCGGGATATGATCTGAAAAGCGGCGAAGGTATTGTCGACCTGCGCAGCCGGCGTCCCTGAGACCCTTTTACGAACCTGTCTCCCCGTGGATCAGTCCGCGTCGCGTTCCGGCTTGGGGATTGCGACGGTATGGAAGCCGCCGTCCACATAGTGGATTTCACCGGTCACACCCGCCGACAAATCACTCAGTAGATAAAGACCGGCCTGACCGACTTCTGTCAGGGACGCATTGCGTTTGAGCGGTGCGTTGGTCTCGGCGAAGCGGAAGGTGTGGCGGGCATCGGCGATGGCCGAGCCGGCGAGGGTCTTCATCGGGCCGGCGGAGATCGCGTTCACGCGTATGCCATGTTCGCCGAGGTCGGCGGCCAGATACCGGACACTCGCTTCCAGGGCGGCCTTGGCCACTCCCATGACGTTGTAATTCGGAGTCGTGCGGTTGGCGCCGAGATAGGACAGGGTCAGCATGCTGCCGCCGTCCTTCATCAGCGGCCAGGCGCGGCGGGCGATATTCGTGAAAGAGAAGCAGGAGATATCCAGCGTGTTGAGGAAATTATCCCGCGAGGTATCCGCGTAGCGGCCCTTCAGCTCGCCCTTGTCCGAATAGGCGATGGCATGGACCACGAAATCCAGGCCGCCCCAGGCGGTGCCGATTTCATCGAACGCCCGGTCCAGCGCGTCATCGTCCGCGACATCGCACATGACGGCAAGCGGGGAGCCGACGCTCTCCGCCAGAGGATGAACCCGCTTTTTCAGGGATTCGTTCTGGTATGTGAACGCCAGCTGGGCACCTTGCGAGGCGGCTGCGGCGGCGATGCCCCAGGCGATCGAGCGGTCGTTGGCGACCCCCATGATCAGACCGCGTTTGCCGGCCATCAGGCCTTTGTAAGGCGCCGATTCCGCGTCACGCTGATCGGCCGTGTCGTCAATCAGGTCGGTCATCCCGGTCGCTCCGCTATCAGGCGTCGTATTTCTGGAAAGCTAGCACGGCATTGGTGCCGCCGAATCCGAAACTGTTCGACATGGCAACACGCAGCCCGGCGTTGTCCACGCGTTCCCGCACGATCGGCATGTCCTCGACTTCGGGGTCGACGGTTTCGATGTTTGCGGAGGCTGCGATGAAGTCGTTTTTCATCATCAGGAGTGTGTAAATCGCCTCGTGAACACCGGTCGCGCCTTGTGAATGACCGCTCAAGGATTTCGTCGAGCTGATCGGCGGGATCGCGCCCCGGTCCTTGAAGACCTCGCGGATGCCTTCCAGCTCGATTGTGTCGCCGACCGGCGTACTGGTGCCGTGGGCGTTGATGTAATCGACCGGCCCCTCGACGTTCTTCAGTGCCATCTGCATGCACCGCACGCCGCCCTCTCCGGAGGGCGCGACCATGTCGGCACCATCGGACGTGGCGCCGTACCCGACGATCTCGCCATAGATCTTGGCGCCGCGCGCCTTCGCGTGCTCAAGCTCCTCAAGAATGAGGACCCCGCCACCGCCGGAGATAACGAAGCCGTCGCGGTTGGCGTCGTATGCACGCGATGCCTTGTCCGGAGTGTCGTTATATTTTGACGAAAGAGCACCCATGGCATCGAACAGGACGGAGAGCGTCCAGTGCAATTCTTCGCCACCGCCGGCCAGCATGACGTCCTGCTTGCCCATTTGAACCAGTTCATACGCGTTGCCGACGCAGTGCGAGCTGGTCGAGCAGGCGGAAGAGATGGAATAGCTGAGGCCCTTGATCTTGAAGGCCGTCGACAGGGTGGCGGAATTGGTGCTGCACATGACGCGCGGCACCATGTAGGGGCCAACCCGCTTCGGACCCTTTTCACGCGCCGTGTCGAATGCCTGCATCATGTTGGATGTCGACGGCCCGCCGGAGCCCATGACCAGGCCGGTCATCGGGTTGCTGACGTCGGCGGGCTCCAAGCCCGCGTCTTCTATGGCCTGCTGGGCAGCAATGTAATTGTAGGCCGCGCCGTTACCCATGAAGCGCATCAGCTTGCGGTCGATATGTTCCGAAGGGTCCAGCTTGATCGAGCCATGGACGTGGGAGCGGAAACCGAGATCGGCATAGTCCGGCGCGAATTCGATGCCGGATTTGCCGGCGCGCAGGGAAGCGGCGACTTCCTCTGCATTGTTGCCGATGCTTGAAACAATTCCGAGACCGGTGACGACGACGCGACGCATATCAATTTGCCCCTTCGGTTGCCGTATTCTGGAACAGTCCGACGCGGATATCCTTCGCCTCGAAGACCGTGACGCCATCGCAATCCACGCGGCCGTCGGCAATCCCCATGTAAAGCTTGCGCATGATCACGCGCTTGAGGTCCAGCGTGTAGGTCAGCATTTTCGCGGACGGCAGTACCTGGCCGGAAAACTTCACCTCGCCGACGGAGATCGCGCGGCCGGAACCGGGTCCGCCCATCCAGCCGAGCGTGAAGCCGAGCAGCTGCCAGAGAGCATCCATGCCGAGGCAGCCCGGCATCACCGGGTCGCCGACGAAATGACAATCGAAGAACCAGAGGTCCGGCTTGATATCGAACTCTGCCGTCACCACGCCCTTGTCATAGGCGCCGCCGTTGGTCGAGAGGTTGGTGATACGGTCGAACATCAGCATCGGCGGCATTGGAAGCTGCGCATTCCCGGGGCCGAAAAGCTCTCCCTTGGCGCATTTGATCAGGTCTTCGTAACCGAAGCTGTTCTTTTCCTTGAAGTCCAACAATGCCGTTCCTTCCCGTACGCCAGCGCTTATCGTCAGGCGAGACCGTGTTCGGTCCCATAATAGACTGCATCCACGCGACCGCGCCATCTCTCACATTTCATGCACCGCCTACCCTAAATATAGTGGGGAGCGCAAGCAATCACGTGGCATATGATGCCCGGTGACTTGACATATTGGACGGTTTAACGCTCTGTCTTAGGATTGAGGCGCCCGAGTGGCGAGACCCCGAGAGACCGAATGGGATACCGGGAATGAGTAGTGCTGAGACCCATAGCGAAACGCAGAGCCTGTCCGGGCGCCTGACGAAGGCTGGATTGCGACCGACGCGTCAGCGTCTTGCCCTTGCGGATCTGCTGTATGCCGCGGGCGATCGTCACGTAACGGCGGAGCAGCTTCATAAGGAAGCTGGCGAAGCCGGGATCACGGTTTCGCTCGCTACGGTTTACAACACGTTGCATCAGTTCACCGGGTCCGGCCTGCTGCGGGAAGTCGTGGTGGAGTCCGGTCGTTCCTATTTCGATACGAACACCACGGATCATCATCATTTCTTCGTCGAAGATGAGCTGCGGCTGACCGATATCCCGGCCGAGAGGGTGGGCTTCGTCACGCTTCCGGACGCTCCGGAAGGTACGGAAATCGAACGGGTGGACCTGATCATCCGTCTGAAGGCAAAAGAGATTTAAGGCCGATCAAAATCTCGTGTTTCTCTAGCGATCCCCGATTTTCTAGCCCGCCACGTTTTTAACGCAGCGACTCATCAACCCGAATGCCCCAGATCGCCGATCTGTGTACCCAGCCGCTAAGGCCGGATACCTCTATCTCGCACCACTCCCGCGCGCAGCTTTCCAGCCAGGCAATCACGCCGGGCTCCAGATGAGCCACGGCCGGTGCGCTGTCCGCCTGCTCGCGGCGAAGGGTCCGGTTGCGGCCGATCACCAGTACGGAGCGGCGGCCGGACAGCATGCTCTGATGCACCCAGCCCTCGGTGCCTTCAAAATCCCGGACTTTCCGCCAGTTCTCGAATTCGGAAACGATCTCGACCGGCATGTTCTCCCGCACAAAGACCCAGTCCACCGGGTACCGCACCCCGGGGCCGGTCCGGACATTGACCTCTTCGGCCTGTAGCGTGACATAGCGGGGAATCGGCAGGCCGGTCACGCTGCCCACGGTCTCCGCCCTGGCAGCCATATTCGGGCCACCCAGAAGTGAGGTCGGCACGATCAACAGGGCGATGATCAGCGAGAGCGGTTTCAGAAACATGATGCGTATCCCGGAATGACAGATCATCCTACCATTGCAATTGGGGTGGAGTAAGAGGGGCGGCGCTATATAGCCGAGATACTTGTCACTTTGTGGACAATTCACCAGACGCCTGATATTTCCCGGAAGAACAGGGTTTCGGGGCGAAGGATAAATCCCATGACAACCAGCAAGCCGCTTGTCATCGTCACGCGGAAGCTACCGGATCCGGTGGAAACCCGGATGATGGAGCTATTTGATACGCGGCTGAACATGTCGGATGAGCCGTTCTCGCGGGAACAGCTGAAAGCCGCCATGGCGGAAGCAGACATTCTGATCCCGACCGTAACCGATAAACTCGACGCGAAATTGATCCAGGAAGCGGGGCCGAACCTGAAGCTGATCGCTTCTTTCGGCACAGGTGTCGACCATATCGATGTGCCCGCGGCCAAGAAGAAGGGCATCATCGTCACCAACACCCCCGGCGTGCTGACCGAGGATACGGCGGACATGACCATGGCGCTGATCCTTGCGGTGCCGCGCCGTCTGGTCGAGGGCGAGAAGCTGGTGCGTTCCGGAAAATGGGAAGGCTGGGGGCCGACGGTGATGCTCGGTCACCGTATTCACGGCAAGCGCCTCGGCATCATCGGTATGGGCCGGATCGGTCAGGCAGTGGCGAAGCGGGCCCGCGGGTTCGGGCTTTCGATCCATTATCACAACCGTCGGCGTCTGCATCCCGAGGTCGAGCAGGAACTGGAAGCCACATATTGGGACAATTTGGATCAGATGCTGTCCCGCATGGATATCGTCTCGGTCAACTGTCCGCGCACACCTGCGACCTATCACATGCTGAATGCGCGACGGCTCGCGCTGCTGCAGCCCCACGCCTATCTGGTTAATACCTCGCGTGGCGAGGTGGTGGACGAGGAGGCGCTGGTTCAGGCGTTGTCGAACCGGGATTTCGCGGGTGCGGGTCTCGATGTTTTCGAGCACGAGCCGCAAGTCGACCCGAAGTTGCTGAAGCTTTCCAACGTTGTACTGCTGCCGCATATGGGTTCGGCGACGATCGAGGGGCGGATCGATATGGGGGAAAAGGTGATCGTGAACGTAAAGACGTTCGTCGACGGTCACAGGCCGCCGGACAGGGTGCTAGAGCTCGAGTTCTGAGTGCTTCAGCCTACTGGAATTAATGACCGAAAAAGGCACTGGCGTCGCCGGAGCCGGCCATTACGCTGACCAGAATCAGGGTAAGCACCAACGTAATTCCGAGAAGTGGTAAGCTCCAGGACCCACTGGCCTGGAGATCGGCTTCGCTAGGTACAACACCATTGCCGCCGATCCGTCTCTTCGATTTGTGCCCGTTCATGGTTCTTACTCTCCCGGATCGACCTGGATTTCGCCCTATTGCGGAATCAGTCGCGTCCTGATCATTCTCACTCGCTAAGATGAAGATATGGTAACCGAGCGGATTATTTCCAATCCGTTATCGATCATCGACGTGGCATATGACACATGCCGATCAGGACCGAATTAGGGCAGAGATCAGGCGATTTCGCGGATTGTCGGGTCGGTGCCGCAGAGCGCGCAGCCCGGATCGCGGGCGGCTTTCATCTTGCGGAAGGTCGGGCCCAGCGCATCATAGATCAGCAGATGGCCGGAAAGGCTGCTGCCGAGATCGAGCAATTCCTTGATCACTTCGGTGGCCTGCAGCGTGCCGATGACACCGGCGACCGCCCCCAGAATACCGGCCTCCTCGCAGCGCGGGATCATCCCCGGCGGCGGCTCGGTCGGGAACAGGCAGCGGTAGCAGGGCTCACCCTCATGCCCGGGCACACCGCCGCGGAATGTCGCAAGCTGACCCTCGAAGCGGAGCAGGGAGCCGGAGACCAGTGGCTTGCCGGCAAAATAGGCGGCATCGTTGACGAGATAGCGGGTGGCGAAATTGTCACTGCCATCGGCGATCAGGTCATAGTCGGCGAAAAGGGCCGCCGCGTTTTCGGCGGTCAGCCGCTCCTCGTACTGGTTCACCCGGATACCCGGATTGATCCGGGCGACGGACTCCGCCGCCGACGCCACCTTGGAGATACCGACCGAAGCGGTGCCGTGAGCGATCTGCCGCTGCAGGTTGGTCAGATCGACTTCATCATCATCAATGACGCCGAGAGTGCCGACCCCGGCTGCGGCGAGATAGAGCAGCAGTGGCGAGCCGAGCCCGCCAGCGCCGATCACCAGAACCCGGGCCGAGAGGAGGCGCTCCTGCCCCTCCTCGCCGACCTCGTCCAGGATCAGATGGCGGGCATATCGATGGAACTGTTCGTCGTTCAGTTCCATGCCGCTTATTCCCCGAGGCCCTCGAACAGGGCGGTCGAGAGATAGCGCTCGGCGAAGCTCGGGATGATGACGACGATCCGCTTGCCTTCCATTTCCGGGCGCTTGCCGATCTCGAAAGCAGCAGCAAGGGCGGCGCCGGAGGAGATGCCGGCCGGCAAGCCTTCGATGCGGGCTGCCTCGCGACTGGTCTCGATAGCGGTCTCGTTGCTGACCTTGACGATCTCGTCATAGATCTTCGTGTCGAGAATGTCCGGCACGAAACCGGCGCCAATCCCCTGGATCTTGTGCGGTGCCGGGCTGCCGCCGGAGAGCACCGGGCTGGCTTCTGGCTCGACGGCCACGACATGGAGTTTCGGGTTGCGCTGCTTCAGCACGCCGCCGGCGCCCGTGATGGTGCCGCCCGTGCCGATACCGGAGACAAAGGCGTCGATATCGCCGCCGGTATCCGCCCAGATTTCCTCCGCAGTGGTACGGACATGGATCTCCGGGTTCGCCGGGTTGGCGAATTGCTGCGGCATGAAGGAGCCCGGCGTTTTGGCGACCAGCTCCTCGGCCTTCGCGATTGCGCCTTTCATGCCGAGCGGTGCCTCGGTCAGCACAATCTCGGCCCCGAGGAACGCCAGCATCTTGCGGCGCTCGATCGACATGGATTCCGGCATGGTCAGGACCAGCTTGTAGCCCTTGGCAGCCGCGACGAAGGCAAGGCCGATGCCGGTATTGCCGCTGGTAGGCTCAATGATTGTGGCGCCCGGCTTGAGCTCTCCGGAGGCTTCGGCCGCTTCGATCATCGCCTTGCCGATCCGGTCCTTTACCGAGGCCAGCGGATTGAAGAACTCAAGCTTCGCAAGGATGTCCGCCTTGACGCCCTTGGCTGCTGCCAGTTTCGAGACGCGGACGAGGGGTGTCCCGCCGATCGTATCAAGGATGCTGTCGTAGATTTTTCCGCGGAATTCGGTTGCGCTCATCTGGTGTTCCTCCCTCGGGGATTTCCTGTCCTGCTCAAGCTGGTCAATCCCGCCCGGCTCTTAAACGGCCGATACGGAACAAGTGTGTGTATGTTCGCGCGCCAGCGCCCAGTCAGCTGCGCTACCCGGTCCCGGTGGAGCCGAAACCGCCGCTGCCGCGTGTCGTTTCGTCCAGCTCCTCAACCTCGGCCCAGCGGGCCTGGATCACTGGTGCGACCAGCATCTGCGCAATGCGCATGCCGCGGGTCACGGTGAAGGACTCTTGGCCGTGATTGATCAGGATAACGCCGATCTCGCCACGATAATCCGCATCGATGGTGCCGGGCGTGTTCACCTGTGTCACGCCATTGCGCAGGGCGAGGCCGGAGCGTGGCCGCACCTGTGCCTCGAAGCCCGGCGGCAGGGCGATGGAAAGGCCGGTCGGAATCAGTGTGCGCTCGCCCGGCGCAAGAACGACATCCTCGGAAATCGCGGCCATCAGATCCATGCCGGCGCTGTCGGGCGTCTGGTATTCCGGCAGCGGAAGATCGGCGCCGTGCGGCAGGCGGCGGACGCGAACGTCGATGGTGGCGGAAGTCATGCCGTGAAATGCTCCGTGATGCGGGCGGCGAGTTTTGCAGCCACCTCGTGCTTGGTCAGGGTGGGCCAGTCCTCGGCACCGTCCCCGGTGATCAGGTGAATGGTGTTGGCGTCCCCGCCGAAAGTCCCCGTCGCCGGGCTGACATCGTTGGCCAGAATCCAGTCGCAGCCCTTGCGGGCGCGCTTCTCGGTCGCGTGCGGGACGACGTTTTCCGTTTCGGCAGCGAAACCAATAACCAGCGCCGGCCGTTTGCCGTCGAGCCCGGAAACCGTCTTCAGGATGTCCGGGTTCTCTGTCATGGAGAGCGCCGGGATATCCCCGCTGCCATCCTTCTTCAGTTTCTGCGTCGCTTCCTCGGCCACCCGCCAGTCGGCGACGGCGGCGGCGAAGATGGCAATATCGGCAGGCAGGGCGGCTTCGACCCCGGCCAGCATCTGTCGGGCGGTCTCGATATGCCGGACGGTGACGCCTGCCGGATCGGGCTCCCGCGTCGGGCCGGTGACCAGCGTCACCTCGGCGCCCGCTGCCGCGAGTGCCGCTGCGATGGCGTGACCCTGCTTACCGGACGACCGGTTGGCGATATAGCGCACAGGATCTATCGGCTCATATGTCGGCCCGCTGGTAACCACGGCGCGTTTTCCCGCGAGCGGCTTCGCTGCCGGATCAAGCTGGGCCGCGACGGCCTCGGCAATCGCCGCCGGTTCCGCCATGCGCCCCGGCCCGAACTCGCCGCAGGCCATGTCACCCTCGTCCGGCCCGATGAAAGAAATGCCGCGCTCCGTCAGGACTTTCACGTTCTCCTGCGTCGCCGCATGGGTCCACATCCGGACATTCATCGCCGGTGCGGCCAGTACTGGCGTGTCGGTCGCCAGCAGCAATGTGGAGGCAAGATCGCCCGCCAGCCCGGCTCGCATCTTCGCCAACAGATCGGCGGTGGCAGGCGCGACGACGATCAGATCGGCGGAACGGGAAAGTTGGATATGCCCCATCTCCGCCTCGTCGGTGAGGGAGAAGAGATCGGTATAGACCTTGTCTTCGGTCAGCGCCGAGAGACTAAGCGGCGTGACGAATTCCTCGCCCGCTTTCGTCAGCACCGCGCGCACGGCAATGCCGCGCTTGCGCAGCAGCCGCACCAGCTCCAGTGCCTTGTAAGCAGCGATACCGCCGCCGACGATCAGCAGAACCCGTTTGCCGGAGGACATGTCCCGGACCTTTCAGATGTCTCAGACGAGGCGGACTCTAGGGCCGGTGCGGTCGGGAGGCAAGGAGGGGGCACTATCATCCCGGAGATGGCGGAACCGCTGCAATGGCTTCGGGAGACTCTGCGTGAGGGTTGTTTCCTCGGCGCGGCTGAAAAACCGGCCTGTTCCTCTCATATTTGAGGATACAAACACGAAAAATTTTCGTATTATTTGTAGCGCGGGCCAACCGAATGCCGACAATCAGGATATTCACGAATTGCAGGATAGTGATGTATTTCGACGACCATCTCCCGCCACATTTCCATGTGATCACGACCGATCATCGCGAAGCGCTGGTCGCGCTTGAGGATAATAGGATTCTCGCGGGGCTTCCAGCACGGGAGATTCGTGAGGCACTTGATTGGGCCGCGGAGCACCGTGCGTTGCTCGTGGCGAAGTGGGCGGAGTTGAACTAATGGAGTTATTTCGAATCCAGGATGCCTGCTTTCGCACGGAAGGGCATTCAGCAGTGGCCGAGCTGGTTTTCCACACTGGAGAAAAGCTCGAAATAGATTTTGCCGAGCGGGCCAGGAACCGGCCGAAGCTGAAGCCACTTCTCGATCCGAAGGTTTTCGAGGCGGGCAAGATTGTCGATGGCGGTATTGCCGTGGAATGGCCGTGCGGCATCGAAATAGATGCCACGTCCTTACACAGGACAGCCCTTGCCATGTTTTTTCGTGCCTGGCGCAAGGGGCACGGCATGTCTCAGGCCGTGGCCGCCTCGGCGCTTGGGCTGACCAGCCGGACGGTTCAGAACTATGAAGCGGGGGAACAGGATATTCCGCGCACCGTGATGCTGGCCATGCGCGGTTTCGATGCGTCGCCCGATCTGCGGGACGGCGTTGCCGCGCTGACTTGAACGCGGGTCTATCCTGCCTTCCAGAGTGTCGAGCCGGTTGTTGGCAGCACTGGCGACAGTCAGGACCTTCAGACGTGGAATAGTGTCCGGGCTCAGTACTGCACCGGCTGCGCAGGGGGCTGGTTTTTCAGCCGAAGAGCAGCGCGACAACAGCGATTGCGAGCGCCAGCCAGACCGGCCAGAAGGAGCGGCGGCGCTTCGCGCTCTCCTCGGCGAAGCGGGCAACGGTATCGGGATGGAGCTTCACACCGCCTTCGGTCAGCGAGCCCATTACCCGGTCGGCGGTCTCGACCATCTGCGGCAGGCGCTCGGCGATGGCGATGGCGTGGGAGGTGGCTTCCCTGATCCGGGCCTGGGGACCGCGATGCTCCAGCATCCAGTCCTCGATCATCGGCCGGGGCAGCTCCCACATATTGACTTCGGGGTTGAGCGTCCGGCCGACGCCTTCCGCCACCACCATGGTTTTCTGCAACAGCAGGAGCTGGGGCTGGGTTTCCATCTCGAATTGCTCGGTGATGCGGAACAATTGCGCCAGCAGGCGGGCGACGGAAATCTCGTGCAGCGGGCGGCCGAGCAGCGGCTCGCCGATGGAGCGGCAGGCCTGGGTGAAGGCGTCGATGCTTTTGTGTGCGGGCACGTAACCGGCCCGGAAATGCACCTCGGCGACCTTGCGGTAATCGCCGGTAATAAAGCCGGTCAGCATGTCGGCGAGGAAATAGCGGGTCTTCTGGTCCAGCCGGCCCATGATGCCGAAATCGACCGGCACAACGCGGCCCTCGGCGTCCACGAAGGCATTGCCCGGATGCATGTCGGCATGGAAGAAGCCGTCCCGGAACACCTGATTGAAGAAGGCGGTTGCGGCCCGGCGCAGGATTTCCGTCGGCTCCTGACCGTGTTCGATCAGCGTTTCCAGATCGTCGATACGTGTGCCGTGTACCCGTTCCACGGTCATCACACGGGCGGTGGTCCGGCTCCAGTTGACCTGTGGTACCCGGAAACCCGGATCGTCAGCGAAATTCTCGGCGAGTTCGGATGCGGCGGCGGCCTCCATGCGGAGGTCCATTTCCATGACGACGGTTTCGGCGAAAAGATCGATCACCTCGACCGGCTTCAGGCGGCGGATCCAGGGCCAGTGCTCTTCCAGCAGCTCGGCGATCCAGTGAAACAGATCAAGGTCGCGGGCGAACCGTTTCTCGATATCGGGTCGGAGGATCTTGACCGCGACCTCCTCGCCGTCGGTGGTGACGGCGAAATGCACCTGGGCGATGGAGGCGGCGGCGACCGGTTTTTCGTCGAAGCTGCTGAACACCTCGTTGATGGGACGGCCGAGTTCTTCCTCAAGTGTCTGTTTGGCGACGGAGACCGGGAAGGGTTTCAGGCGGTCCTGCAGCTGGGAAAGGTCGTGCGCCTGCTCCTCGCCGATCAGATCGGACCGGGTGGCAAGAGACTGGCCGAACTTGATGAAGCTGGGGCCGAGGGCGCTGAGCGCTGCCGCGAGGCGCTCGCCGGGGCGCAGCCGGTCATAGCGCCGGTCCCGGAACAGCAGCACGAAGCGCGCGGCAAAGGCGAGCGCCGGTGCTTGCGGAATGTTGGCGAGCGGCGCCAGGGCCCCGTACCGGGAGAGAATCCAGGCGGAGCGGCAAAGACGGACGAGGTTACGAAGAGCGCGCCACATATCGGATCAGATCTTCCAGGCGGAATGGATGGCCGCGATACCGCCGGAGAGGTTGCGGTACCGGATGCGTCCGAAGCCGGCGGCCTTGATCCGGTCGACGAAGCGCTCCTGATCGGGGAATTTCCGGATGCTTTCGGCAAGGTAGAGATAGGCGTCGCGGTCGTCGGCGACACGGGCGCCGATTTCCGGCAGCACCTTGAAGGAATAGAAATCATAGACCGGGTCGAGCGCCGGCAGGGCGAGGCGGCTGAACTCGAGGCAGAGGAAGCGCCCGCCCGGCTTCAGCACGCGCCGCGCGTCGCGCAGGGCGGCGTCGATATCGGTCACGTTCCGCAGGCCGAAGGCGATCGTATAGAGATCGACCGAATTGCTCTCGATCGGCAGCATCTCGGCATTGCCGACGGTCCAGGTCAGATCCCCGATGCCGTTTTCGGCGGCACGCTCGCGGCCGACGGTGAGCATCGCCTCGTTGATATCGCAGACAATGACCGGCCCGCCGCCGCGTTCCCGGTAGCGGAAGGCGATGTCGCCGGTACCGCCAGCCACGTCCAGCAGGGTGAGGTCCGGGCGCGGTGCCACCCAGTCCATCAGTGCGGCCTTCCAGAGCCGGTGGATGCCGAGGCTCATCAGGTCGTTCATCAGGTCGTAGCGTCCGGCGACGGAGTCGAAAACCTCGCGGACAAGCCCGGCTTTCTCGCCGACAGGCACATCCTTGAAGCCGAAATGGGTGGTGGCGTTCTCAGTCATCGCGCAAATCCCGCTGCCGGTCAGGGGCGTTCCCAAGAATCGCCCCACCCGTGATCTAGCCCAGAGTGAGCGGCAATCCAACAGGAGAAGCAATGGTCTTCCGGTCATGCTTGCCCATGTCTGCCTGCTCCCGTACAGAGGAACAGACGCGGAAGCGAAGGGGTGCGACGTGCCTGAATTGCCCGAGGTTGAAACCGTAATGCGCGGCCTGCAGCCCTTTATGGAGGGCAAGCGGCTGGTGCGTGTGGAGCAGCGGCGGCCGGATCTGCGCTGGCCGTTTCCAGACGATTTCGTTGCCCGGCTCGAAGGCCAGCGGGTCGCAAGCATGTCGCGGCGGGCAAAATACATGCTCGTCCAAATGGAAGACGGCACGGTGCTGATCTGGCATCTCGGCATGTCCGGCCGGGTGACCATCGACGAGACCCGCCCGCCTGAGCTGGACCGGCACGATCATGTCGTCTTCACCACAGAGGATGGCACCGTGATCCGGTTCAACGACCAGCGCCGGTTCGGTTCCATGGATCTCGCGGCGGAGGCCGAGCTACTGGCCCACAAGCATTTTGCCGGGATGGGGCCGGAGCCGCTTTCCAATGCCTTTAACGGTCCGGCGCTGGCCGCCGCCCTGAAAGGCAAGCAGACGCCGATCAAGGCGGCCCTGCTGGATCAGAAGGTCGTCGCGGGGCTCGGCAATATCTATGTTTCCGAGGCACTGTTCCGCTCCGGCATCTCCCCCTTGCGCAAGGCCGCCAACGTGCAGGGCGCGCGGGCCGAGCGGCTGGCGGGGGACATCCGGGAAGTGCTGCAGGCCGCGATCCGGGCCGGTGGCTCCACGCTCCGTGATCATGCCCGGCCGGACGGGGAGCTCGGCTACTTCCAGCATGAATTCGCCGTCTATGACCGAGAGGGCACGGCATGCCCGGTGGAGCCCGGTCACGGGCCGATCCGCCGCATTGTCCAGTCCGGCCGGTCCACTTTCTATTGTCCACGCTGCCAGCGGTGAGGTAGAAGCTGCCATCATGTCTATCCGGCAAAACAACAAGCGCGGGTCCGCACTCCGGGCGCTTCGGCTCCTCGTCAGAGTGTTCGTCTTCGTCCTGCTGCTGGCTTCTGCCCGGACGGGATGGACGGCGGACGGCTTTGTTGAAGGCTTTGCCGATTTGCCCCTGATGCCGGGTCTCGAACAGATTCCCGATGCCTCGCTGGCATTCGATGCAGCCAGCGGGCGGATCGTGGTTGCCTTTGCCCGCGGACCGCTGCCGGTCGCTGGCATTCAGACTTTCTATGCGGAAACCCTCGGTCAGCTCGGCTGGACGAGGGCGGGCGAGAATACCTACCAGCGCGAGGGGGAGAGCCTGACGCTGGACTTCACGCCGGACGGTGCTGATACGCTTGTCCGGTATTCCTTATTGCCCAGATGACCCGCGGGCCTGTCCCGCTGGCGCGCAACGGATGAATGGGAGCGATCCGATGCCATACGAGAACATACTGGTTGAGAAGAAGGGGGCCGTCGGCCTCATCACCCTGAACCGGCCAAAGGCGCTGAATGCCCTGTCCAGTCCGCTGATGGCGGAGCTGAGCAAGGCGCTCGCCGGTTTTGAGGCGGATGACGAGGTCGGCTGCATGGTGCTGACTGGCAGCGAAAAGGCTTTCGCCGCCGGCGCCGACATCAAGGAGATGCAGAGCAAGAGCTTCACAGACGTGTTCAGCCAGGATTTCATCACCAGCGGCTGGGAAGACCTGACCGATTGCCGCAAGCCGGTGATCGCTGCGGTTTCCGGCTACGCGCTCGGAGGCGGCTGCGAGGTGGCGATGATGTGCGATTTCATCCTGGCTGCGGACACGGCGAAGTTCGGCCAGCCGGAAATCACCATCGGAACGATCCCGGGGGCCGGTGGCACGCAGCGTCTGACCCGTTTCGTCGGCAAGTCCAAGGCCATGGAAATGTGCCTGACCGGCCGCATGATGGACGCAGAGGAAGCGGAGCGGGCGGGACTTGTGAGCCGCGTCGTTCCGGCTGCCGATCTGCTGGACGAAGCCCTCAAGGTGGCGGGCAAGATTGCCTCTCTCTCCCGTCCGTCGGTGTTTATGGCGAAAGAGGCGGTCAACCGATCCTACGAGACCACACTGGCTGAAGGTGTAAACTTCGAACGGCGGCTGTTCCATGCCACCTTCGCGACCGAAGACCAGAAAGAAGGGATGTCGGCATTTGCGGAAAAGCGGCAGCCCAGTTTCAAGAACCGCTGATTCTCAAATCAGTCGGATTTACGCGGTTGACGCGACGGGAGACTCTCGTCTATAAGCCGCCCTCTTGAATTTCCGCGCATCGAGCTGGGATTAGAAGCAAATGGCGCAACATCAGTCTGCCAAAAAACGTATTCGCCGTAATGAACGGCGTCGGGTTATGAACCACGCCCGGATTAGCCGTATTCGTACCTTCGTGAAGAAGGTCGAGTTGGCAATCGACAGTGGGGATAAGGAAGTCGCTCAGGCCGCGTTCAAAGCTGCGCAGCCGGAAATGCAGCGTGGCGTGACCAAAGGTGTCCTTCATCGGAACACCGTGTCGCGCAAGCTGTCGCGTCTCTCTGCCCGGATCAAGGCGATCTCCGCCTAAAAACGGACGTCCTGACGAATACTTTAAGTGGAAGCCGCACCCTCCGGGTCGCGGCTTTTGCTGTTCCAGCCAGTGGCAAGTCCGCTGGTGCGTGTGAAGCGTCTATGACGCTTTGGCTGCATTTTTATTGAATTTTTGTTGCAAAATGACCCCCAAAATATTGTGGTCAGCGCGACCCGGTTAACACTGAATTCTGAAAATTCTAATAATTTCAAACGATTGGACGCGTCTTTCCGATGGGTGGAATGGAAAGGCGATGTCATCTTTGAAGGACGGAATTCAAGGCGTTGATTCAAAGTGGAGATTGATTCTGTCAAGGAAAAGATCGGCGGTTTCGGCGAAAAAAAATCGTCATTTTGGATAGAGTCACGGTTGCGTACCGAAAAGCACTTGGGTAGTTTGGCTTCCTACTGCCGGGCCGGAGTGTAAGAAAAAATGAATAAGTTCATTCAAAAATTCAGGCTCGGTATTCGTTTAACGTTGAAGTTTGACAGGGCACTCGGAACGAGCGCCAAGTAAAACCTTCAACGTTTCAAAGATTTATTTCGCACAGCCCGAAGAGTGCAAGAAATCGCCGGGGCGATTTCCTCTGGGGAAGCTGTGTCCGGAGCGTGAATTTTCCGGCCGGCTGGTCGTTACATCGGATGGGGCTCTGAGATGACCAGAATCGTGCAGGAGAAGGGGTCGAGAAGAGGTTTGAATGTGTGGGGTGAATCCGGGCCGCAACGAACGGTCGCCGGGGGTCAGGACATGACAGCCGGCATTTCGAGCGATCACGAGCTGTGTTGGGCGCGTGTGCGAGGCAGACTCCGGACAGAACTGGGTGATGCGGTTTTCCGGAACTGGCTGAAGCCGCTGACCTTCGAAGGCATTGATGAAGGCACGGCGATGATGCGGGCGCCGAGCCCCTTCGTCCGCGACCGCGTCCGCTCGCAATATTCCGATCGCCTGCGGGCCATCTGGTCGGTCGAACATCCCGATGTGCAATCCATCGCTATCTTTGCGTCGAGCCGCGGCAGGTCCGAGAGCAGCCGGGACGAGGCAGCGGATGCCGCGCCAGAGCAGGGCATGGCTGCGCCGGCGCAGCGTCCCGCAGCGCTGAAGGCTCCCGCGGTTCATGGTTTCTCCGGATCGGACGAGCGCCCGGATTTCGAGGCGCCGCTGGATCCACGCTTCACTTTCGATAATTTCGTCGTCGGCAAGCCGAACGAATTGGCCTTTGCCGCCGCGCGCCGGGTCGCCGAGAGCGAGACGGTGCCTTTCAATCCTTTGTTCCTTTATGGCGGCGTCGGCCTTGGTAAGACTCACCTGATGCACGCCATCGCCTGGCATGTCCGGCAGCGGCATCCGAGCCGGCGGGTGATCTATCTTTCCGCCGAAAAGTTCATGTACCAGTTCATCCGGGCACTGCGCTTCCGCGACACGGTCGCGTTTAAGGAGCAGTTCCGCTCGGTCGACCTGTTGATGATCGACGATGTGCAGTTCATCAGCGGCAAGGACTCGACCCAGGAAGAGTTCTTCCACACCTTCAACGCGCTGGTGGACCAGAACCGTCAGGTGGTGATTTCCGCCGACAAGTCGCCGACCGATCTCGAAGGCATGGAAGAGCGCTTGCGGTCTCGCCTCGGCTGGGGGCTGGTTGCGGATATCCATCCGACCAACTACGAGCTCCGTCTTGGCATCATGCAGTCCAAGGCCGAGCGCCTCGGCGTCGAGATGCCCGAAAAAGTGCTCGAGTTCCTGTCCCACAAGATCTCTTCCAACGTGCGCGAGCTTGAGGGTGCGCTGAACCGGATCGTCGCGCATTCGACGCTGGTCGGCCGGGAGATCTCGCTTGAGATGACCCAGGAAGTTCTGGTCGATCTACTGCGGGCCAATGACCGCCGGGTGACCGTCGAGGAAATCCAGCGTCAGGTGGCGAACCATTTCCAGATTCGGCTTTCGGAGATGCACTCGGCCCGCCGGTCCCGCGCGATTGCCCGGCCACGGCAGGTGGCGATGTATCTGTCGAAGCAGCTGACCTCCCAGTCGCTGCCGGATATCGGCCGGAAATTCGGCGGCCGGGACCATACGACGGTGCTGCATGCGGTGCGGAAAGTCGAGGAACTGCGCGGTCTGGACAAGCAGTTTAACGACGATGTCGATCTGCTTCGGCGCATGCTGGAATCGTGATCATTCGGGGCCGGTATGCGTGCCGATCATAATGGGTCAGCAGCACGAACTTTTTTGCCCTTGAAACTACCGCAAGCGCCATGCACTTGTGCTATAGTTTCATGCGCTTGTCTCATGCGGAGGCGCTCGCTCGCCGATGGGTCGGCGATTGGGGGATCAACTTTCCAGCCGATAAGTAGAAGAATATGAAAATCGTTATCGATCGCGCGGCTTTGCTTAAGCCTCTCGGACATGTCCAAAGTGTTGTGGAACGGCGGAATACGATCCCGATCCTGTCCAACGTGCTGTTGAAAGCGCAGGACGGTCGGCTCAGTCTCAGCACGACCGACATGGATATGGATATTGTCGAATCCGTGGCCTGTGACGTGTCGGAAGCCGGTGTTGTGACGGTGCCGGCCCATACCCTCTATGATATCGTGCGCAAGTTGCCTGACGGATCGGATGTGGAACTTGCCGCGTCCGGCGATGTCAGCCGCGTGACGATCAGGGCCGGTCGCTCCAATTTCTCTTTGCCTGCCCTGATGCCGGAGGAATTCCCGGCGCTCAGCGGCGACACGCTGCCTAACAGTTTTGTCATCAGCGCGGCGGATCTCTGCATGCTGATCGACCGGAGCCGGTTCGCGATCTCCACCGAGGAGACCCGCTATTACCTGAACGGTATCTTCCTGCACGCGGCCGAAGCCGACGGTGTCAAGGTGCTGCGCGCGGTGGCGACCGACGGTCACCGTCTCGCCCGGGTGCAGATGCCATTGCCCGAAGGCGCGGCGGATATGCCTGGCGTCATCGTGCCGCGCAAGGCGGTGAATGAGGTTCGCAAGCTGATCGACGGCGCCGACGGCGACGTCACGATCTCGCTTTCCGATACCAAGCTGCGGGTTTCCTTCGAGGACACGGTGGTCACAACCAAGCTGATCGACGGTACGTTCCCGGATTATGAGCGGGTGATTCCGAGCGGCAACGACAAGATGCTGCATGTCGACCGGCAGCGCTTCTCCGAAGCGGTGGATCGCGTGGCAACGATTTCGACCGAAAAGTCACGGTCGGTGAAACTTGCCGTCACAAGCGGCCAGTTGACCCTTTCCGCCAGCAGCCCGGATAACGGGACCGCTCAGGAAGAGGTCGAGGTCGATTACAGCGCGAGCGATATCGAGATCGGCTTCAATTCCAAGTATCTCCTGGATATCACCGGCCAGATCGAGGGTGAGCGGGCGGTTTTCCAGCTCGCCGACCAGGCCTCGCCGACGATCATTCTCGACGAGGATGATCAAAGCGCCCTTTACGTGCTGATGCCGATGCGCGTCTGAGGACGCCTCGGTCCTGGGCAACGAGGCCAGCACGAACGGAAATGTTGAACGCATTGCGAAACACGGACATGTCCCGAACGACGCCCGCACCGGTGCCGACCAGCGCCGGACGGGCTTCGCCGCGCGTCAGCCGATTGTCCGTGACCGCGTTCCGCAATTATACCTCGGCCCGGATGGATGTTTCTTGCCCGGCAATCGTGCTGACCGGGCCGAATGGCGCCGGCAAGACCAACTTGCTTGAAGCGGTTTCTTTCCTGACTCCGGGCCGTGGTTTGCGCCGGGCCAGAATTTCCGAAGTTGGCCGTGTGGCTGCCGATGGAAGCAATGCTGCCTGGGCCGTTTCGGCTGAGGTCGGCGGGATGATCGGGTCCGTGCAGATCGGCACCGGGCGCGATCCGGGGCCTGAAGGTACCGGCCGTGACGGTGGCGAGAAACGTCTGGTGCGGATAGACGGTGTTCCGGCGAAGAGCCAGACCGTGCTGGCCGAGCATCTGGCGGTTTCCTGGCTGACGCCGCAGATGGACCGATTGTTCATCGAGGGCTCCTCGAACCGGCGGCGCTTTCTGGATCGGCTGGTTTATGCCTTCGATCCGGATCATGCGACGCGGGTGAATGCCTATACTCACGCGCTGCGCGAACGGGCGCGGCTGCTGCGGAACGGCACACGGGATCGTGCCTGGTTCGCGGCGCTCGAAGAATCAATTGCTGAAAAGGCGGTCGCCATCGCGGCTGCCCGGTCCGGTCTTGTGGCGCGGTTGAATGCGGTGACGATGGCCGGCTCAGGCCCGTTTCCGGGTGCAGAACTCTCGCTTGACGGTTATGTCGAGACGGAGATAGCCAGCCGTCCGGCGCTTTCGGTCGAGGACGAGCTGAAGGCGCGGCTGGAAAAGGCCCGGCGCCTCGACGGCAGCGAGCCGGCGGCTGTTCCCGGCCCGCATCGCAGCGACCTCGAGGTCCGGCATATGACCAAGGGCATGATGGCGCCGCACTGCTCGACGGGTGAGCAGAAGGCGCTGCTGATTGCCATCGTGCTCGGCCATGCAAGGCTGGGAGCACACGAAACCGGCGCGGTTCCCGTGCTGCTGCTGGACGAGGTGGCTGCCCATCTCGACAGCGGGCGACGGGCCGCGCTTTACGATATTCTCCTCGCGCTTGGCGGGCAGGTCTGGATGACCGGCACCGACCGGGCGCTATTCGCGTCCCTTGAGGGCGCAGGCCAGTTCTTTGCCGTTGAAGACGGTGAAGTGCGGGCCGATTGATCACCTGAAGGACTAGGAGCCGACATGGCACAAGATGATCTTCCGGAACAGAACGGCGTGACCAGCGAAGACGCTGAATATGGCGCCGAGTCGATCAAGGTCCTGCGCGGGCTTGATGCGGTCCGGAAGCGGCCGGGCATGTATATCGGGGATACCGATGACGGCTCGGGTCTGCACCATATGGTCTACGAGGTGGTCGACAACGCCATCGACGAGGCGCTGGCCGGGCATTGCGATCTGGTGACGGTAACCCTGAACGCGGACGGATCGGCAACAGTCACCGATAACGGGCGCGGTATCCCGGTCGATATCCATGCGGAGGAAGGGGTCTCCGCCGCCGAGGTCATCATGACCCAGCTCCATGCCGGCGGAAAATTCGATCAGAATTCCTACAAGGTCTCCGGTGGCCTGCACGGGGTCGGCGTTTCGGTCGTGAACGCGCTTTCGGAAAGCCTTGAGCTCCGGATCTGGCGTAACGATACAGAATATGTGGTCCGCTTCCGCCACGGCGAAGTCGAGGCGCCGCTGGCCGTGGTCGGTCCGGCGAACGGCAAGAAGGGTACGGAGATCACTTTCCTGCCCTCGACCGAGACCTTCACCAAGACGGTGTTTGATTTCAAGACCCTGGAGCACCGGTTGCGCGAATTGGCCTTCCTGAATTCCGGCGTGCACGTGCTGCTGAGCGACAAGCGCGAGGCGGAAGAGGTTGCCGTTGACCTGTTCTATGAGGGTGGCCTGAAGGCTTTTGTCGACTATCTCGACCGAAACCACAGCCCGCTGCACGAGTCGATCGTGGTCTCCGGCGAGCGCGACGGGATCACGGTCGAAGTCGCGATGCAATGGACTGACAGCTATCACGAAAACACGCTCTGCTTTACCAACAACATCCCGCAGCGCGATGGCGGTACGCACCTTGCCGGTTTCCGTGGCGCGATGACCCGGACGATCAATGCCTATGCGCAGGAAAGCGGGATCGCGAAGAAGGAAAAAACCCAGCTTAGCGGTGACGATGCCCGCGAGGGTCTGACCTGCGTTCTGTCCGTAAAGGTTCCGGACCCGAAGTTCTCCTCCCAGACCAAGGACAAGCTGGTTTCCTCCGAGGTCCGGCCGGTGGTCGAATCAATCCTTGGCGAGCGGCTGCAGCAGTGGTTCGAGGAACACCCGGCAGACGGCAGAAAGATTGTTTCCAAGGCGTATGAAGCCGCGGCGGCGCGTGAAGCCGCCCGCAAGGCGCGTGAGCTGACCCGCCGTAAGGGCGCGCTCGATATCGCCAACCTGCCGGGCAAGCTGGCCGACTGCCAGGAGCGCGATCCGTCGCTCTGCGAAGTCTTCCTGGTTGAGGGTGACAGCGCCGGCGGTTCCGCCAAACAGGCGCGAGACCGGAAGACCCAGGCCATTCTGCCATTGCGCGGTAAGATCCTGAACGTGGAGCGGGCCCGCTTCGACAAGATGCTATCGAGCCAGGAAATCGGCACCATCATCGCCGCGCTTGGCACCAGTATCGGCTCGGAAGAGTTCAATATCGACAAGCTGCGTTACCACAAGATCATCATCATGACTGACGCCGACGTGGACGGCAGTCACATCCGAACTTTGCTGCTCACCTTCTTCTTCCGGCAGATGCCGGAACTGGTGGAACGCGGCCATCTCTATATCGCGCAGCCGCCGCTTTACCGGGCCAAGAAGGGCAGTTCCGAGACCTATCTGAAGGACGACCGGGAGCTGGAAGCCTACCTGATCAGCAACGGCATTGACGGGGTCACCCTGAAGCTTGCCGATGGTGCCCAGATGCTCGGCCCGGACCTTGAGCGGATGGCTGAACAGGCGCGGGATGCCAAGACCCTGATCGAGCCTTTGGTGCGCCGCATCGGCTCCGCCTTCGTGGTCGAGCAATGCGCTATTGCCGGTGCATTGAGCCCGGAATTGCTTGCCGATCCGGAGGCCGCCACTAAAACCGCGACCAGCATCGCCGAACGGCTCGACGCGCTTTCCGAAGACATTGAGCGCGGTTGGACCGGTCATTTTGATGCGGACAATATCGAGCTGGTGTTCGAGCGCACCTTGCGTGGCGTGACCGAGCGGTACCGGATCGATCAGATGCAGGTCCGTACGCCTGAGGCACGGCGCCTCACCGGTCTTGCCGAAGAGCTTTCAGCGACGTTTGGCAAAGGCGCCACCCTGATGATGAAAGATGCGGAACGGCCAATCCATGGCCCGATCGCACTGATCGAGGCGATCCAGGAAAGCGGCCGCAAGGGCCTCACCGTGAACCGATATAAAGGTCTCGGCGAGATGAACCCGGATCAGCTTTGGGAAACCACCCTCGACGTCAATCAACGCACCCTGCTGCAGGTCCGGGTCGACCACCTGGACGAGGCGCAGGAAATCTTCTCGACGCTGATGGGCGACGTGGTCGAACCGCGCCGGTTGTTCATTCAGGAAAACGCCCTGAAGGTCGCCAATCTGGATATCTAGCCGGTCTGGCGAATGCGCATCGCGGCGGCCCCAATTGCGTGCTCTTGTATTTGTAATTGCACGCGATTCTGGCCGCCGTTAGACTCCCTCCGAGGAACATTTACGTGTTGGGGGAGTGTGGCATGATTCGCCGCAGCATGGCCGTTTGTCTGATTTTGAGCATTGCGGCCTGTGCCGGCCGGGAGGCGGTCCCGGTGGCGACCTCCAATGAGCAGGACGAGACCATGAGCTGCCTGGAGATCGATCGCGAGATCGGCCGCAACAATGCGTCGATGCGGGCTCTGGCGGGCGAGAACCACGGCAGGACCGGGCGGAACGTCCTGGCGGGCGCCGTCGGCCTCGTGCTGTTCTGGCCGGCGCTTTTCGCCCTGGATCTGAGGGATGGGGCGGGCAAGGAAATGGTCGCCCTGGATTCCAGAAACGACATGCTCGAGATGCTTGCACGGCAGAATACCTGCACCGTCCAGGCTGCTCTGAGATCGGAAACCGCAAAGACGGAATACGCGGCAAATCTCGACGAGGACGGCAATCCGATCAAGCCACTCGGCCCGGTTCAGGCGGCACACTCGCCCGGCACGCCGGTCGCCATGATGCCGGGATCGCATCCCGTGCCGGCTTCGGCGAAGCCCGCGGCCGATGCCCAGGGAGGCGACGGCCTGAAGTGGCTGATGGATTCTTTCCTGAACGGCGATATCGACCAGACGGAATATGAACAGCGCCGGGTTGCCCTCGGGCTCTGAGGGGAGGGCGCCGCTCAGAACTGGTTGAGCGGCAGTTTCAGGTAGCGCACGCCATTGTCTTCCGGTTCCGGCAAGTGCCCGGCCCGGACATTCACCTGGATCGCCGGCAGGATCAGCTTCGGCATGTCGAGGGTCTTGTCCCGGGCCTCGCGCATGGCGACGAAACTCTCCTCGTCGGCGCCGTCCTTGAAATGGATACTCCGGGCCTTTTCTTCCCCGACTGTAGTCTCGAAGGCAATCTCGCGGCCGCCCGGCTGGTAGTCGTGTCCGACGAAAATCCGGTAGTCGTCCGGCAGTGACAGGATGCGCTGCACCGAGTGATAGAGGGTGCGCGCGTCGCCGCCCGGGAAATCGCAGCGGGCACTGCCGAAATCAGGCATGAAAATCGTGTCACCGACAAACAGCGCGTCGCCGATCCGGTAGGTCAGGCAAGCCGGTGTGTGACCGGGCGTGTGCATCACCTCGCAGTCCAGATTGCCGATCTTGAAGCTGTCGCCATCCTGCCAGAGATGCTGGAATTCGTTCGGCTCTTCACTCAGATTCTGCAGGTTGAAGACCGGTTTGAAGACGTCGCGCACATCCTTGATGTGCGCGCCGATGGCGATGCCGACCCCGAGTTCGCGGCGCATATAGGGCGCGCCCGACAGATGATCGGCATGAGCATGGGTCTCAAGCAGCCAGCTCACCTGCAGGTCCTTGTCCCGGATATAGCCGAGCACCTTGTCCGTGCTCTCGGTGAAGGTCCGGCCCGAGGCGGAGTCGAAATCGAGCACTGAATCGATGATGACCGCCTGTTTGGTGTCCGGGCAGCTCACGACATAGGTGATGGTCGATGTTCGCTCGTCGAAAAAACCTTCGACCAGAGGCTTTGTCAGGTTGTCCACAGTACTTCTCCCGGAAAAGGCTTGTTTCCGCTTCGTTGATTCAATATATAAGCAATAACTTATATATGTAAACCGGATCGCTCAGGATTTTGCGAATGGCAGGACTATCCCTTGAGATCATGGAGCGGAAAGCATCCGGTGTTGCGGATTTTCTGATGGCCGCCGCGAACAAGAACCGGCTCATGGTGCTGTGCCACCTCGCGGATGCCGGCGAGCTTACCGTCAATGATCTTGCGGCCCGGCTGGACCTCTCGCAGCCCGCTCTCTCGCAGCATCTGGCGCGCATGGCGGAGGAGAAACTGGTCGCGGCTCGCGCCGAAGGGCGCAGCCGGTATTACGCCCTGACACCGGGGCCGGTCAGCGATCTGCTTGCCGTTTTGCAGAAACATTTCTGTCCGCCCGAAGAAGCGGACATTGCAGCCGAATAAGGCCGGCTCGAGAAAGGAAAAGACCATGGAGACAATTCATCAGCAGCTTCCGGGCATTGATGCCCAGAGCGCCGCGCCGCAGATCGAAGGCGGAAAGCTCGTCCTGATCGATATCCGAGAGCCGGACGAGCGGGCACGGGAATGGATCCCCGGATCGGTCGCCATTCCGCTCTCGGCATGGAAATCCGCAGATCTCACCCCCTATCTCGATAAAGGCGTCGTGCTGCATTGTCGTTCCGGCAACAGAACGATGATCAATGCCCCGCTTTTTGTAGAAGCCGGATTTGCCTCCGCCGCTTTCCTTGAAGGTGGCATCGAGGGTTGGAAGGATGCGGGCCTGCCAGTCACACGCAACAAGAAGGCGCCGCTGGAGATCATGCGCCAGGTGCAGATCATCGCCGGGTCTTTCGCCTTCGCCGGTGGGCTCGCGGGCTATCTGGCCGATCCGATCTATGCCCTGATCCCGGCCTTTGTCGGTGCCGGCCTGCTGATGGCGGGTGTGACCGGCTGGTGCGGTATGGCGCGGATGCTGCGACACATGCCCTGGAACAAGCAGGCATCCGCCTGACGCTTATCCATGAAGGGCGATGGCCTGGGCTTCGGCCTCTGTCGCCCGTGTATGATCGCTGCGGCCGCGATGGGCCCGGGCGGCGAACCGCCAGTTCATCGGGCTTGTCGGCTTCAGCGCGGTGCGCTCTGAGGCCAGTGCGAGGGCAAGGTCGTTTCGCCCTCCCCTGAGGGCGGCTTCCAGCAAGGTCATGCCGATAATGTCGCGCTGGGCGTGGCTGCCGCCGAGATAGCGGGTGCGGTAACGGATCGGCAGCAGGATATCGACGGCCTCTCCATATTTCTCCTCGGCAAAGGCCTTCAGGGCCTTGCAGAAGGGCTGGCCGACGGTCCGTGTCATCGCCGCGTTCGCGTCGTTGGCGGCGGTGGTATAGCGCTCATGTGCGTTCAGCACCTGCTCCGCCACCTCCCAGCGACCATCGGCGACAAAGGTCATCATCGCGTGCACATCATTGAAGGCATAAAGCGTGTCCGTCGCGCTCGGCTCCCACTTGTCAGCCAGCGTCTTCCAGCGATCGCCGACATCCACACCAAGCAGCTCCAGCCGCCAGAGCAGCGCGGCCGCGTCCAGTTCCTCGTACCTGTCGCCGCTTGAATCGGTACTGCGCAGGCAGCGGTCATAGATGTCGAGCACCTGATCGTTCTGGGCAAGATCGAGATGGTAGAGCGAGAGATGCCACCAGAGATGATTGGCGAAGTTGCTGTAGGCCCAGTCCTGCTCGCGTGATCGCATCCAGTTGATACCGCCGGATTGTCGGCCCTGACTCTCCATCACGTGACCGACCGCGTGAATGGCGTAGGCGTCCTTCGGGTTCATGGCCACGGCCCGCCGGCCGCACTCTTCGGCAATCGAGAAATCCCGATTTTCCTCAAGCCCGAAGGCATAGAGACCCAGCACATAGCCGTATCCGGGGACACTTTCATTCCAAGCATGGAGAATGCGGGCCACACGGTCCCGCTGATTGTCTGTGTCGCCGAGCAGCACGTCGGAGAGATGGGCGAGTTGCAGGGCCAGCAGGTCGCGCGGGAACTGCACCAGCAACGCGTCCCAGCGGTCGACGGCGCCGTGGAAATCGCCGTCGGCCCAGGCCCTGATGGCCTCGATATGCCGGCGTTCCCGTTCGTTGGCCCGGGGCGCCAGCGCTTCGGCGGTCTTCAGCGTGCTGACAAGCTCCGGATAGATCCGGGTTTCCATCGCCTGCGTCAGCAGCGCCGCCTTGAAGATCTGACCCATGACGAAATCCGGCTCGGCATCAAGCACCTCGGTGATCTCGCCGAGCGGGTCCCCGGAATAGGTGAGGAACATTTCGTGAGCATTTTCCAATGCAGCGACGAGGGCGTTGTCGGTATTGGAGACGGCGAGGTCCCTGCAGTCCGTGGTGGTCATGGCGGATCTCCGGCCGGTGATGTAGTCACTGTCGCATAGCTACGCGCCTGGACGATCACGGACAATGCGAGAGCGCGTGATCGGATCGAGAGGGTTAATAAAAACAAGCTTTTAACGCCTATTTTTGAATGTATTTATTAAATTAGTGTTGAAAATTTAAAATATATTTAAGAAAGTCTGATAGTTGTTTGTTTTATAATGATTTTTATTTTCCTTACAGTAAAAGCGACGAGATTTTTAAAGTTAATCCAATATATTAAGTAAGCTAAAAATATTTGCTTAAATCAGATGCTTATGAGTTAATTCTAACATTAAACTTTGGGCGCGGTTCCTGATGGCACGGACTCCGACAAAAAAGCCTGCGGCGACAACGCGCCGCTCATCTTCCGGTGCGCGCAAGACCGCCGCAACGAAGGATAATGCGCGCAAATCGACGGCCAAGCAGGACACAAAAACCGCCGCCACCAGAAAGCCTGCGGGCAAGAAAACCGCCCGCAAACCAACAACATCCCGGCGCCGCAAATCGGCCGTGGTGCGCAAGCGCACGGGGGTCGTCGCGGGGCTTATCAAGTACGGTTTCGTCGCGGCGATATGGGCATTCGTGCTGGTTGGCGGCGTGCTCGCCTATCATGCCTATCAATTGCCGAACATCACCGATCTCGACCGGTATGAGCGGGCGGGGGCGACCCGGCTGCTCGACCGCGATGGCGCCATGTTCGTCTCCTACGGGGCGCTGCATGGCCGGCCGGTCACCGCCGCCAATCTCGCGGCCCCATTGATCAACGCGCTGGTCGCGACGGAGGACCGGCGGTTCTTCTCTCATTTCGGTGTCGATCCAATTTCGATCCTGCGCGCGGCCGTCGTCAATCTGAAGGCGGGACGGACGGTGCAGGGCGGCAGCACTCTGACCCAGCAGCTCGCCAAGAACGTCTTTCTCAGCGCGGACCGGTCCTACTCCCGGAAGATCCAGGAACTGCTGCTGGCCTTTTGGCTGGAGCACCGCTTCAGCAAGCAGGAAATTCTCGCCATCTATCTCAACCGGGTCTATTTCGGCGCCGGTGCCTACGGAGTGGATGCAGCGGCCCGGAAGTACTTCCGCCGCCCGGTCGAGGATCTGACAGCATACCAATCGGCCCTGCTGGTCGGTTTGCTGAAGGCACCGTCACGCTACAATCCGGCGGTCGACCGGGAGCGCTCACAGGGTCGTACGCGGCAGGTTCTGCTGAACATGGCCGATGCGGGCTACCTCACCGAGGACGAGGCAGAGCGGATCGCCGCCCGTCCGTCCGCCATCCAGGGCGCGGCGGGGGTTAGCCGGAACCATCGCTATTTCGCCGACTGGGCGCGTGAGCGGGCGAACGGCTATGCCGGACCCGGCGGCGGGGACCGCACGGTCCGCACGACCCTTGACCGACGGCTGCAGCGGATCGCTGAACAGGCCGTGAGTGAAGGCATGAAGCGCGGGGCCAAGAAGGGCGCCCGGCAGGTCGCCATGGTGGTGATGTCGCCGGACGGCGCTGTCCGGGCGATGATCGGCGGGCGCGACTATGCCAGCTCCCAGTTCAACCGTGCCACCCAGGCGCTGCGCCAGCCGGGTTCCGCCTTCAAGCCTTTCGTCTTTCTGGCTGCGCTTGAGGCGGGTTATACGCCAAAGACGAGGCTGCCCGATGCGCCGGTTGCGCTGAACGGCTGGACGCCTCGGAATTTTGATGGCCGGTATCGGGGTGAGGTCACGCTTGAGGACGCGCTGGCGCATTCCCTGAACGCGGCAACGGTAAATCTTTCCGAAGCGATCGGCCGGCGCCGGGCGCTCTCGGTTGCGCGCCGTCTCGGCGTGACGGCATCCCTGCCCGAGGGGCCGAGCCTGGCGCTCGGTGCCGGTGAAGTAACCTTGCTGGAAATGACAGCTGCCTATGCAGCCTTCGCCAATCAGGGGCGGTTTGTCTCGCCCTATGCAGTTGAGCGCATCCAGACATCCGCCGAAGGCGCGATCTACGCGCATGATGATCGACCCGCCCCACAGATCGTGGAGACCCGGATTGTCGCCGCATTGAATACGATGCTGCAGTCGGTGGTGGAAAACGGAACCGGGCGCAGGGCCCGGATCGGGCGTCCGGCCGCCGGCAAGACAGGCACGTCCCAGGATTTCCGCGATGCCTGGTTCATCGGCTATACGGCTGATCTGGTTGCAGGGGTCTGGGTCGGCCGGGACGATGCGTCGGCCATGGATGGTGTCACCGGCGGTAGCTTGCCCGCGGAAATCTGGGCTGCCTTCATGTCGAAAGCGGCAGATGGGCCGCCCCGATCACTGGTCCTGAACACCAATTAGTCCTGACGTGATTAAAGAGCGCCTGTTTCGATATCCACGATCAACGGCAGGTGGTCCGAGCTTACATGCGGGCCGAGGGCGGCACCGCCCACCTTCAGCGTTGGTGAGATCAGGGCATGATCGATCGGCAGGGCCATCAGGTCGCCGAGCCAGTTATCTCCCCAGGTGAAGGAGCGGCGCAGGCCCGGTACCACCCGCGTGCCTGAATCAGCAGAGATCTTCTGCACGGCGTGGCTCCAGGGGGCGGCGTTGAAGTCACCGGTGATGATGAGAGGCGTGTCCAGTTGATCCCAGATATCAGCCAATGCCTCGATTTGCTTGGCCTGGGGCAGCGGGAACGGCCAGCGCAAATGAAGCGAGGCAACAGTGGTGTCCCGCCCGCCGCCTGAAACGGTAGCCCAGGCAAGCCGGTGATCCTCCAGGCATCCGGTCCCGGTGAATGCAGTCCGGGAGAGCACAGCAATACCGACCGATCCCCGATACGGGCAGATGATCTGATACGGGTAGGTTTCCTTGAGACGCTTCGTCAGTCTCGGTTGCTCGACAGCGGCTTCCTGCAGGGTAATGACGTCGGGTTTCATCTCCACAATATAGGCCGTCACCGGTTCAATCCTGGCGTGGTTGTGGTTCATGTTGAGAGACAGGATCCGGAGATTGCCTGGCCCTTGCGGCTGGTTTTCCGAGAGGGTGCTTCCGCCGAAAAGCTGGCCGAGCGAACCGGCGCTGACCACGATGACCGTGGTCAGAAACAGAGCACTGATCCAGGCACGGGTGACCAGCAGCAATAGCAGGAAGGGAAGCGCGAGCACTACCAGATGCAGGCGCAGATGGGAGAAACTGTCCGCGAGTGGATGAAAGGCGCCGAACTGACCGGCAATGAGCGCGGCGGCGATAGCCCAGGAACAGAAAAGCGCGAAGCGTCGGAAAGAATTCATATGACGTGAACCCACGAGACGGTCATTGCGAATGCCGGGACTTTCGTAGGGAAATTTGACCGGATCATGGTCGTGTGACGGAAACGGTTCAGCCGTAGCGGTGCAGCGTGGCGCCGTGCCGTTTCAGCCAGGCGCGGGACATATCCATATTCTCGACCAGCCCGTCGCACAGCGCCCAGAACCGGCCGGAATGGTTCATTTCGATCAGGTGGGCGGCTTCGTGGGCGCAGACATAATCCAGCACATGTTCCGGCGCCAGGATCAGGCGCCAGGAGAAAGACAGCGCGCCGGTGGAGGAGCAGCTTCCCCAGCGGCTGCGTGTGTCGCGGACGGAAATCCGCGTCGGCTTGCGCCCAACTTGCTCCGCATGGAATCGGGCACGATCCGAGAGCTCCCGCCGGGCTTCCCGTTTTAGCCAGTCCGTCAGTCGCCGGGCCAGATGGTCAGCACCGCCGGATACTTCCAGATATGGCAAGCCATCGTCAGGGCATTCGGTGCGGCGGACCGCACCTCGCAGCTCCGGTGCATGGCGGATCCGGTGGTCGACACCGAGCAGGGGAATGGTGGTGCCGTCGGCAAAGGGGATGGCGTCCGGCAGGCGGGCCAGGCGGTTTTCCAGCCAGACGACGTTCCGGGCGACGAAGCTCTCTGCCTGAGAGCGGGAAACGCCTGGAGGCAGCACCAGCTCCGGCGCGCCGCGGGCCGGATCGACTTTCAGCGACAGGCGCCGGGCGCGGGTTGAGATCCGTACGGGTACCTCGATATCAGCGCCGTCACGGCCTCTCACGATCAAGGGGCTGGATGCATTCATGGGTGTAGCTTTTACCAAGGTCTAGTGGTTCAGGGAATGTAAACTACCAGATATTACTGCCTTCGTGGACCCGCCGGGTCAATTGCGGCAGCTCAGTCTTTCGCTTCTCCCGGGCGCGGGATCAGCATCACCGAAACCACGCTGAGCACACCGGCAACCGCGAACAGGTCTGGCATCACCAGGGGATGGTTGTTCTGCAGGCTGCTGATGATGAAGGAGCCGACCGCCCCGGTGCCCATCTGCAGGAAGCCGAGCAGGGCGGAAGCGACACCGGCGATATGCGGGAAATGCTGAAGCGCACCGGCCATGGAACTCGGCAGGGTGATGCCGAGGGCGACGAGGAGCAGCATGCTTGGGCCGATGATCGCGGCGGCGGAGACATGGCCGAACTGGGCCGGGATGAACATGGCGAAGCCCGCGATCAGGCCGACGACGCTGCCGATCCGGACCATGTTGTGGATCCCGATCCGGCGGCCGAACCGGTTGGTGATGATGTTGCCGGTCAGGAAACCCGCGACATTGAACAGGATCAGCAAACCATAAGCTTGCGGCGAATAGCCGAGCTCCACCATCAGGATGTAGGGCGACCCGGTTTGATAGGCGAAGAGCATGCCGAAGAAACAGCCGTTCAGGGCGGCGTAACCGAAGAACCGGCGGTCGACGATCAGCGCGCAGTAGGTTTTGAGCATGCCGCCGAGCTTCATGGCGTCGAGATTTTTCTGCGCGAGGGTCTCCGGTAGCCGGAACAGGCTGAAGAGGAACAGCACGCCCGCGACGACCGCCATGAAAACGAACGAGGCCTGCCAGCCGAAATGGCCCTGCAGTTGGCCGCCGATGGTCGGGGTCAGCGCTGGCGAGAGCGCCATGGCCATGCCGATGAAGGACATGATCCGGGCGGATTCGGCGCCTTCGGACTTGTCCCGGATGAGCGCCCGGCTGACGGCGTGACCGGCACAGGCACCGATGGCGAGCAGCACGCGGGCACTGATCAGCGCCCAGATCGTGGTTGCTAGTGCGCAGGCAATAGCGCCGGCAACATAGATCGCGAGGCCGGTCAGGATCACCGGGCGGCGGCCAAACCGGTCCGACAACGGCCCTGCGAGTAGCTGGAAAAAGGCGAAGGCGGTGAAATGCACCGTCAGGGTGAGCTGAACGGTGCCCATGTCCGTCTGGAAATAGTCGACGAGCGACGGCAGGGACGGAACGAACAGACCGACGGCCATCTGGCCGAGGGCGACCATCATTGTGAGAGTCGCTATGCCGCTGGCCGAATAGACCCGGAAATCGGTTTTTTGCATGGGTGATCTTCGACATGGGAAAAAGGCCGCCACTGCTGTCGGCCTTTCTTTCATAACGCAATTCTGCGCTGCGGTATACCGATTGGTTTACCCCGCCTCGGCCAGGCTCATCTCGTCACGCTGTTGACGCTCTTCATCCAGTAATTGGCGCTTGCGGGGCACGCCCCAGCGATAGCCGGTCAGGCTGCCGCCGGCCCCGACCGCGCGATGGCAGGGAATGACAAGGGCGACGCGATTGCTGCCGCAGGCCCGGCCGACCGCCCGGGGCGCTCCCGGCTTGCCGATGGCCTCGGCCAGCTCGCCGTAAGTTCTCGTCTCGCCGTAGGGCACGTCCATCAGTGCTTCCCAGACCTGGCGCTGAAAGGCGGTCGCCTGGATGTCGAGCGGCAGTTTGATATCCGGTAGCCGTCCCTCGAGATGGGCGATCACGGCCTCGGTGATCCTGCCTAGTGTGTCGTCGTCCCGGACGATTTCCGCTTTCGGGAATTCCTCACGGAGTTCCACCTCAAGTTTTCCGGCATCCTCGCCCAGTGCAAGAAAGCAGATCCCGCTCTCCGTGGCCGCGATGAGAATCTGGCCAAGCGGGCTGGGCGCGAGGGTAAAGGCGATCACAGCGCCGCGTCCGCCCTTGCCGTAGGTCGCGGGCGTCATGCCGAGCTGGCCGCGGGCTTTTTCATAAAGCCTGCTGGAGGAGCCGTATCCCGCCCCGTATAGCGCGGGGGAAACGGCTTCGCCCGATTTCAGGTTCTCACGCAGTCTTCCAAGCCGTTGAGCGTCCCAAAACTGCCTCGGGGTCACGCCGGTTGCGGCCTTGAAGGTGCGCTGCAGGTGATAGGGGGAGAGGCCGGTTGCGTCGGCCAGTTCGTCCAGGGTCGGTGCGGTTTCGTCTGCGGCGTCAAGCAGGGCGCAGGCCGCTTCGACTGCGCCGAGACGTCGGGTGTGGGCCGCATCGGCGCCGAGGCATTTCCGGCAGGCCCGGTAGCCGCCTGCCTCCGCTTCGGCGGGGCTGTCATAGAACCGCACGTTCTCGCGCTTCGGTTTGCGCGAGGAGCAACTCGGGCGGCAATAGATACCAGTGGTGGTCACCGCGTAGAAGAACACGCCATCCGCTTCCCGGTTGCGGGTCGCTACCGCAGTCCAGCGCGCCGCATCGTCGCTGAAACGGTTCGATTCAGGGGTTCCGATTGAACTGCTATCCGGCATGGGCCCGGCCTCCTCGGTGACTTCGCCCATTTTATACCTTTTCGGCGCGGCTTCCGACTATCCGCAGCTTGCGCGGCAAACCGGGTATTTCCGCAGCGGCTGGCTGATCGGAACAGAACAAACGAACATTTCATATTTTCAAATGAAAAGAGAAACTTGGCCGTCATTATTGCAACGAAAATGTCACGGTTCTTTCACCGTTCGGACGTGTGCCGGGAATAGGGTCGGCGCTCGTATTTCTTCCAACGGAGCCTCTTATGAAAGCGACCAAGACGATCTTCGCCGCTGCGGCCGGCCTTGCCATGCTCGGCGCCGGCGCCGCAAACGCGGCCACTGAAATCACCTTCTGGCATGCCATGGGTGGCGGTCTCGGTGAGACGGTCAACACCATCGCCAAGGACTTCAACGCGTCCCAGAGCGAATACAAGCTGACCCCGATCTACAAGGGCGGCTACGAAGAGACCATGACCGCCGGGATCGCCGCATTCCGCGCCGGCGAAGCGCCGAACATCATCCAGATCTTCGATGCCGGCTCCGCCACCATCATCAATGCCAAGGGCGCCGTCTATCCGGTCGCCAGCCTGCTGAACGAGAACGGTGTGCCGTTCCACGCCGAGGATTACATCTCCGGCGTTCGTAACTTCTATGCGGACAGCAAGGGCGACATGATCGGCATGCCGTTCAACAGCTCCACCCCGGTGCTCTATTACAACAAGGACGCGCTCGCCAAAGCCGGTGTGCAGCCGCCGAAAACCTGGGAAGAGTTCGAAGAAATCGCGCCGAAGCTGAAGAAAGCCGGCTACATCGCCCTTTCCCAGTCCCACACCCCGTGGATCTTCTCCGAGAACTTCCATTCACGGCACAACATCCCGCTGGCGAACGACAATAACGGCTTCGACGGCGTTGCTACCAAGATCAACTACAACAACGAACACATGCGCATGCACTTCTCCAAGGCACGCGAATGGCAGCAGGCCGGCCTGTTCGGGTATTACGGCAGCAAGTGGGGCGACAACCAGAAGCCCTTCATCGACCAGGAAGTCGCCATGTGGCTCGGCTCCTCGGGTTCTTTCGGCGGCCTGAAGAAGAGCGCCAAGTTCGCCTTCGGCACCACCAACCTGCCGTACTGGAACAGCATCACCAAGGGTGAGGAATACACGACCTTCATCGGTGGCGCCGCGCTCTTTGCCTTCAGCGGCAAGGAAAAGGCTCAGAACGAAGGCGTTGCCAAGTTCTTCCAGTTCCTGACCAAACCGGAGACCCAGTTCTTCTGGCACAAGGAAACCGGTTACGTGCCGATCACCAACGCGGCCTACAAGCTCGCTCAGGAAACCGGTTACTACAATGACGAGCCGGACGCCGAAGTCGGCATCCAGCAGCTGAACCAGAAGGCGGCCGCGAACAACAAGGGCTATCGCCTCGGCTACTACGTTCAGATCCGTGAAGTCATGACCCGTGAATATGACCAGGTCTTCGCCGGCACCAAGTCCGTCGACGACGCTTTCGCGGCCATCGAGGACGGTGCGAACAAGCTTCTGGCCCGCTTCGCCAAGACGGTCCAGTAACCAGCATTTCTCGCAAGAGCGGCGGGCGGTCTCAACCGCCCGCCGCTTTCCCGTTCTGGCTCATCAAGGGATATCGGCGATGAAACGGCAGCAATTCGACAGTTTTACCCTGCCGTATCTGCTGATCGCGCCTCAGCTCGCGATCATCTTTATTTTTTTCGTCTGGCCTGCGGCACAGGCGGTCTACCAGTCTTTCATGCTGGAAGACCCGTTCGGCCTGGCCAGTCAATTCGTTGGTTTTGATAATTTCATCGAAGTGGTTTCGAACGAGCATTACGCGCGCTCGGCCATCTTCACCGCGATTTTCTCCGGGCTGGTCGCCTTTCTCTCCATGGCTATCGCTTTGCTGCTGGCGGTCAAGGCGGACGGCATCCTGCATGGCCAGTCGGCCTACAAGATCATGCTGACCTGGGTCTATGCCGTGGCCCCGGCCGTTGCCGGTATGATGGGCGTTTTCCTGTTCGACCGTAGCATTGGCCCGCTCAATCACCTGTTCAACGCCACCGGCTGGCCCTTCAACCCGCAGCTCGATGTGTTCGACGCCTCGGTGACGGTGATCCTGGTTTCGGTCTGGAAGCAGATCAGCGTGAACTTCATCTATTTCCTTGCCGGTCTGCAGTCCATCCCGCGCGCCGTGCGCGAGGCGGCCCTGATCGACTGCCGCAACGGCTTCCGCCGGTTCTGGACTGTGACCCTGCCGCTCTTGGCACCGACCGGCTTCTTCGTGCTGGTGATCAACATCACCTATGCCTTCTTCGAGACCTTCGGCGTGATCGACACAATGACCCGCGGCGCCCCCGGCGGCGGCACGGCGACGCTGGTCTACAAGGTCTATCAGGACGGCTTCCTCGGCGCGGATATCGGCGGCAGCTCCGCCCAGTCCGTCATTCTCATGATCCTCGTGCTGGGACTGACCATCGTGCAGTTCCGCGTGATCGAGAAGCGCATCCATTACTGAGCCGGGGATCGAGCCATGCACCGTATCAAACTCACGGACCATCTGATCCTGATCCTCGGCGTGCTGTTCCTGCTGCTGCCGATCTGGGTGGTCTTCGCCTCATCGACGCACCGGCCGGAAACCATTCTGAACCAGGGACTGCAATTCTGGATCGGGGATTATTTTCTGGAAACCTACAGCGCGGTCCTGTTTGACAATACGGGCTTCACCCAGGCCGTGAACGCCGTGCTGATGCTGAAGAACTCCCTGATCCTCGGCCTCGGCTTCTCGGTCGGCAAGATCCTGATCTCGACCATCGCGGCCTATGCCATCGTCTATTTCCGCTTTCCGGCGGGCAGCTTCTTCTTCTGGATCATCTTCTCCTCCCTGCTGCTGCCGCTGGAGGTACGGATCATCCCGTCCTACGAGGTGGTCTCGAAGCTCGGCATGCTGAATTCCTATACCGGCCTGATCCTGCCGCTGATCGCGTCCGCCACCGCGACCTTCTTCTTCCGTCAGTTCTACAAGTCCGTGCCGGAAGAGATCCTGGAAGCGGCAAGGATCGACGGCGCCGGGCCGTTCCGCTTCTTCGTCGATATCCTGCTGCCGCTGTCGAAAACCATGATCGCGGCGATCTTCATCATCATGTTCGTGGTCGGCTGGAACCAGTATCTCTGGCCCATCCTGATGACCACGGACGAGAGCTATTTCACTGTTGTCATGGGGATCAAGCAGATCCTGAACGATCTCGAAGGCAACCGTATCCCGCAATACAACAAGGCCCTCGCGCTTTCCTTCCTGGCGATGCTGCCCCCGGTCATGGTGGTGCTGATCTTCCAGCGGTGGTTCGTGAAGGGCCTCGTCGAGTCCGAGAAATGAGGAACTGAGGATGGCCGAGGTCGCACTCACCAACGTCGAGAAAACCTACCCGAACGGCTTCAAGGCCATTCACGGGATCGATATCGACATTCAGGACGGCGAGTTCATCGCTCTCGTTGGCCCGTCGGGCTGCGGGAAATCGACTCTGCTGCGCATGGTGGCCGGGCTGGAAAGCATTTCCGGCGGTGAAGTCGCCATCGCGGGCCGTGAGGTCAACAAGCTGGAGCCGGCGGACCGGGATATCGCCATGGTATTCCAGAACTACGCGCTCTACCCGCACATGACCGTCCAGGGGAACATGGCCTACGGCCTGAAAAACCGCGGCATGGCGAAAGAAGAGATCGCCCAGCGGGTGCAGAAGGCCGCCGAGATTCTGGAACTCTCCCCGCTTCTCGACCGGCGACCGCAGCAGCTTTCCGGCGGTCAGCGTCAGCGCGTCGCCATGGGTAGGGCCATCGTCCGCGAGCCCGCCGTGTTCCTGTTCGACGAGCCGCTTTCCAACCTCGATGCCAAGCTCCGCGTACAGATGCGGGTCGAGGTGAAGAAACTGCAACGCCAGCTCGGCACTACCAGCCTCTATGTCACCCATGACCAGGTCGAGGCCATGACCATGGCGGACCGGCTGGTGGTCATGAATGCGGGCATCGCGGAGCAGATAGGCACCCCGATCGAGGTCTATGACCGTCCGGCCAGCATGTTCGTCGCCGCCTTCATCGGCTCACCCTCGATGAACTTCATGACAGGCAAGGTAGAAAGCGGCGCGGCCGTGCTCAGCTCAGGTCAGCGGATCGGTCTGAACGGGCAGGCGAAAAACCTCGCCGAAGGTCAGCCGGTGACAGTCGGCATCCGACCGGAACATTTCCAGCCCTGCGGCGAAGGGGAAGGCCTGGAGGTCCGCATCGATCTGGTTGAGCATCTCGGCGCGGAAACGCTGATGCACGGCGCGGCACCCGGTAATGGCGACCTGACCACGGTTCGGATCGCCGGTCACCAGACGCTTTCGGGCGGTGACAGCATCCGGGTCAGCGTCGCGCCGGATCAGGTGCATCTGTTCGATACGGAGAGCGGCAAGCGGCTCTGAGCTAGGCGCCGACCTTCGCCAAGAGGCGTTTCAGTTCCTCCCGCTCGGCAGTGTCGAGCGGCGCCAGCATCTCTTCCTCGACCGCTAGGTGGGACAGGACGAGGCTGTCCGCGAGGGCAAAGCCGTCTTCGGTCAAGGCGATCTTGAGGCTGCGCCTGTCTTTCGGATCCGACCGGCGTTCGACGAGGCCACGCTTTTCCAGACGGTCGAGCCGGTTGGTCATAGCCGAGGTTGAAAGCATCATCTCGCCGGCCAGCTCGGACGGTGTCAGGGTCTCGCCTTTGCCTTGACGGCGCAGCGTCAGTAACACGTCGAATCCGGCGCCATCCAGCCCGCCTTTCGCGGCATTGCCTTCAACAGCGGTCCGGACCCTGTCATTTGCCCGCCGCAGCGCACCGCAGACCGCCATGGGGGACGGATCGAGGTCGGGCCGTTCCCGTTTCCACTGCTGAAGGATCGTCTCCAGAGCGGCACCCTGTGCGGATTCCGCAGGCGATTTTGCACGCGAGTCTTGACTCATGGATCGTTCGCCATCAAATAGTTCGATATCAAATTATCTGATGCCGTATAATCGTGCATCGAATGATGCCAGCTTAAGTCACCCGCCCCGGAATGTGAAGGACTTGCCCCATGAGTTATCTCCGTACAACGGACCATCCGATCGAACCGCTCTTTCTGGACAGATGGTCGCCGCGCAGTTTCGAGCCCGAAATCATGCCGGACGAGGACTTGCTGACAATTCTCGAAGCGGCCCGGTGGGCTCCCTCCGCCTTCAATATTCAACCGTGGCATTTCCTTTATGCGACCCGGAACGGTGCGCATTGGGACCGGTTCGTCGGTGTGCTGGACGATTTCAACAAAGCCTGGGCGCGCGACGCCTCCGTTCTCTTTGTCCTGCTCTCCGATACGCTCATGCGGGGGGACGCCACCCGGCCCGACCGTGTGTCCACGGTAAACAGCTTCGACGCGGGGGCGGCCTGGGCCCATCTCGCGCTTCAGGCCACGGCGCGCGGCTACCACGCACATGCAATGGCCGGGATTGATCGGGAGCGCGCGCGTTCCGCACTCGCCATTCCGCCACGCTTCAGGATTGAAATCGCCATTGCGGTGGGCCGCAGGGGGGCGCCGGAGCGGCTGCCGAATGCGCTGGCCGAGCGGGAGGCGCCAAGCGACCGCAAGCCGTTGTCACGGATTGCTTCGCCGGGACCCTTCCCGGCGGGGACAGTGCGCTAGAGCGGGAGGAGAACCAAGATGACGCAATCGCTTGACCATCCCGAAGAAGGCGCGCAACCAAGATCGATGTTTGCGAACCCGTCTCTGTTGTTGCTCATGACCGGCGCCCTGATTGGTGTGAATTTCCCGCTCGGGAAAATCGCTGGCGACGCTGGTATCTCGCCCATTCTCTGGGCCATGATCCCGTCGCTCGGGGTCGCTGCGCTGATGCTCCCGGTACTCGTCATGCGGCGCGGTCTCCAGCGTCCTGACCGGACGCTGGCCCGCTTTTCTGTGATTGCGGGGCTGGTCTCCTACGTGATCCCGAATGTCATTCTCTTTGCCGTTATTCCGCATGCGGGTGCCGGCTATATGGGGCTGATGTTCGCCCAGTCGCCAGTCTTCACGCTGGCCTTCTCGGCCCTTCTCGGCCTCAAGACACCGAACCGGCTTGGTCTTGCCGGGATCGCGGTTGGATTGACCGGGGCGGCCATTGTCAGTCTGACCAGGGGTGCGGCTCCGGATGCGCCGGACCTGTTCTGGATCGTGGCGGGCTTCGCGGTGCCGGTCGCGCTTGCTGTCGGCAATGTCTACCGCACCATAGCCTGGCCGGAGAACACCTCGCCCGACGCCCTCGCTTTCTGGAGTCACGGGGCGGCGATCATCGCTTTTGTCGCGCTGCTGTTTCTGGTGGAGGGGACGGTGCCGCTTGCTTCTCTGGCGGCAGTGCCCGAAGCGGCTCTGTTGCAGGCGGTGGCGGCGGCGGCGACATTCCCGCTTTTCTTTCGGCTTCAGCATCTTGGCGGACCGGTCCTCTTGAGTCAGATCGGCTATGTCGCCGCCAGCGTCGGTCTGGTCATCGCGACATTTTTGCTCGACGAGCGCTACAGCCTCGCGACCTGGGCCGGTGCTCTGGTCATTGCCGTGGGCATCGCTCTGACGGTGATGGCACAGCGGCGCACCTGATTACTCATTGAGCCGGCGCGGCCGGCTTGCCTCCTGAATCCGCTTCCGCACAGCGCGTGGGGACGCTATAGCTCGGCAATGACATTTGACCAGATTGCCATCCTCGCCATCATCGTTGGCGCTCTTACAGCCTTCATCTGGGGGCGGTACCGGATCGATCTCGTTGCCATGCTGGCGCTGCTGCTGTCGGTGGCGGCCGGGGTCGTCGATCCGCTGACGGCCTTTGCCGGTTTCGGTCATCCGGCCGTCATCACGGTGGTAGCCGTGCTCGGTATGTCGGCGGCGCTGACCCGCTCCGGTGCGGTCGGTGTGATCGCGGAGCGCATTGCCCAGCGCACCAAGTCGGACCGGGCGAAGACCTTCTCGCTGATCGGGCTGGCCGGGGTGATGTCCAGCGTCATGAACAATGTCGGCGCGCTGGCGCTGTTGATGCCGATAACCTTGTCGGTTGCCCGCAAGGCCGGGCTTTCGCCGTCCCGGCTGCTGATGCCGCTGTCCTTCGCCTCGTTGCTGGGGGGCATGATCACCCTGATCGGCACGCCGCCGAACATCATCATCGCCGACTATCGCCACAAGGTAACGGGCGAGGCCTTCCAGATGTTCGATTTCCTGCCGGTCGGCCTCGCGGTCGCCGTCGTGGGCATTATCTATCTGGTTTTCATCGGTATCAGGCTGGTGCCGAACCGGCGCGCCAATGACGAGGGAAAGCGCCTTTTCGAGCTTTCCAGTTATGTCACGGAGTTCAGGGTTCCCGCCGATTCGCGCCTGATCGGACAGACCATCCGGGCGCTCGGTGACCGCAACGAAGACAGCGGCCGGCCGACTGTGCTTGCATTGCTGCGCGACAACGAGCGAGTGGTCCGCAGGCTGACCCGCGAACCTCTGGCCGAAGGCGATCTTCTCTTGGCCCACGGCTCTGCCGAACAGATCGAGGCGGCGGTGCAGAAGGGCCTTGAGCTGGTCGATGCCAAGGAACTCGATGCCATCAAGTCAGATATGCCGGAAAACGGGGAGCTCGCCGTGGTTGAGGCGGTGATGCCGCCGCGTGCCTGGATCGAGGGCCGTAGCGCTGCCATGCTGCGCCTGCGCTCGCGTTACGGGCTGAACCTGCTCGGGGTGGCCCGCGGCGGGGCGCCGATCAACACCCGGCTGCGCGACGTGCGGTTCCGGGCAGGCGACGTGCTGATGCTGCAGGGTGACAGCGACCAGATCTATGGCACAATTTCCTCCCTCGGCTGCCTGCCCTTGGCGCAACGCCAGATGAGCCTGGAGCGGCCGAAAATTCTGATCCCGGCACTGCTGTTTCTGGCCGCCATCGTCGCTGCCAGTCTCGGCATTCTGCCGGCGGCGGTGACGCTTGCGGGCGGTCTCGCGGCCATGGTGGTGTCCGACAATATCTCCATGAGCGAGGTCTATGATGCCATCGACTGGCAGATCGTGGTGTTGCTGGGAGCGATGATACCCGTCGGCACGGCGATGCATGAAACCGGGGCGGCGGGGCTGATCGCTGGAGCCATGGCGAGTGCTGTGGCGGATGTCTCGCTGTATCTGGTGCTGGCGCTTTTGCTGCTGGTCACCATGTTCCTGACGGATATGATGAACAATGCGGCAACGGCGCTGGTTATGGCGCCGGTCGCGCTTGGCATCTCCGAGCAGCTCTCGGTCAATGCCGACCCGCTTCTGATGGCGGTTGCGATCGGCTCCTCCAGTGCGTACCTGACCCCGATCGGGCACCAGAACAATCTGCTGGTGATGGGCCCCGCGGGGTACAAATTCGGGGACTACTGGCGAGTCGGCCTGCCGCTCGATTTTCTGATCATGGCAGTGGCGGTTCCGCTATTGCCCGTGGTCTGGCCGTTCTGAGCCCGGAAGCGGTTCAACCCAAGCGGCTCACCCGAGGTACAATATGTCTGATCAAAAGACAGGAACCGGTCTGATCGATCCGGGCCTGATTGTGCCGACCATCATGCTGGTCGGTCTCGGCGGCCTCTGGGGGCTGTCCTTTTCGCTCTCGAAAGTGGCGGCGATAGGCGGCGTGCATCCCTTTGCCTATGCCTGGATGCAATCGACCGGCGCGGCGCTGTTTCTCACCCTCGTCTGCTACCGCAGGGGCATCCCGTTCGATCTCAGCCGGGGCCATCTGGTATTCTTCCTGGGCGCGGCGGTGATCGGTCTTGTGCTGCCGAACATCAATATCATTACGACAGCGAAATATATCCCGGCAGGCGTGATGAGCACGGTGGTCTCGACCGTGCCGGTGCTCGGCTACGTGCTGGCCGTCGGCCTCCGGATCGAGGGCTTTCGCTGGAACAGTGCGGTGGGTATCGGGCTTGGACTGGTCGGGGCGCTGCTGATGGTGCTGCCGAAAACCAGCCTGCCGTCGCCGGACATGGTGCCCTGGGTGCTGCTGGCCTTCCTGACCCCGGCGCTGTATGCCTGCAGCGGCATCTTCAGCGACCGGATGCGGCCGGACGGCACGCACTCGCTGGCGGCGGCGCGCGGCATGCTGATCGTGGCGTCCCTGGCGACATTGCCGCTGATGCTGGCGGTGGACGGCTTCTACCCGCTGATGGCCGATCCCGGCCCGACCGATTACGCCATGCTCGGGCAGATCTGCATCTCGTCCGTCGCCTACATTCTCTATTTCGAAATCCTGAAACGGGCCGGGCCGGTGTTCCTTAGTCTGGTGTCTTACGTGGTGACCCTGTTCGGGCTGTTCTGGGGCTGGGTCATCTTCGGCGAGATCCATTCCGCCTGGATCTGGGCCTCCGTCGGCTGCGTCTTCACCTCGATGGTTCTGGTGAATATCGGACGACGGGCGCGCTGAAAAGAAAAACGCCCCGGGCGGAACCCGGGGCGCTCTCTTGATCAGATCGTTATGTGGCTCAGGCGGCTTTCGCCGGAAGGGCGAAGTTCACTGCGTCCAGCTCAGACACCAGCGAGGCGGCCTTGTCGGCCGGGAGCGGCATGAACGGAGCGCGGACATTGCGCCAGCTTGCCTTGCCGCTGTTCTTCGCCAGCAGTTCCTTCAGCGCGGCGGCTGCCGGATAGTTCTGCAGGGTCAGACGCTCACGGGTGAGCTGGTCCTGCAGCGCCTCGGCATCGGCCGAGCCGGCTTTCCAGGCGGAAAAGACCTTGGCGCAACCGCCGACCGTGACGTTGCCCGTCGCGGTGATGGTGCCGACACCGCCGGCCTTCAGAACGTCGAGCAGATAGCGCTCGGTGCCTGCGAAGACGTCGAAGCCCGGGAACTTTTCGGCCATTGCCTTCATGTTCTCGAAATCGCCGGAGCTGTCCTTCACACCGCAGACGGTGTTCGGGAATTCCTTCAGCATCCGGGCGATCAGCTCGTGGCTGAACGGCACCGCGGACATCTGCGGGAAGTGATAGAGATAGACCTTCATCGCATCGCTGCCGATGGCTTCGAAGGTGCGCGAGAAGTGGGTGAACAGGCCTTCGTCGCTCGGGTTCTTGTAATAGAACGGCGGCAGCATCAGGACATGCTCGATACCGATATCGAGGGACGCCTTCGTCAGCGCGACCGTGTCCGGCAGCGCGCAGCAGCCGGTGCCGATCATCAGCTTGTCCTTCGGCAGATCGGACGCGCCGAGCTTGTCGAGGAAGGCCAGCCGCTCGGCGACGGACAGCGAGTTCGCTTCGCCGGTGGTGCCGAACAGCAGCACACCGTCGCAGCCGCTATCCAGAAGCCAGCGGGTATGGTCGAGGGTGAGGTCGATATCGACCGAAAGATCGTCGTTGAAGGCTGTCAGGCCGGCGGCCATGACACCCTTGATGCGCGGGCTCGTGCTCATGCGCGCTCTCCTTAGGTATGGAAGGGCAAAAAGAAGCCGGAGCTTAGTCCCGCGCGGGATTCCATTCAAGCGAGGGTCGCACCACGATGCGGAAGATCTGCCGTGCGAAACCGGCGTTAACCGGCGATGCGCTTGGAGATATTTCTGCAGTTCTCGTGTACGGCGATTTATTCTGGCGCGCCGACCAGATGCTAGATCTTCTCATTGGTACAATCACGCAATGGGCTGATCGAGTCGCCTATTGAACTACCGATTCTACTAGATTGAAGAACTCAAAGTACGTTCTTAAAGCTAAAATTCGTTTTAGCTCATTTTTAATGCGTCTTTAAGGCGTAGGACAGCGTCATCAGAGAATAATTGTGCGATTATTTCAATAGTTTCAGTACCTTCATGGCTTTTTTGTTCGTAGAGGAAATAGCCACTGACATCGCTCAACTCTGTGTCTGATAAGGCAATTTTTCGATTCGTGAGCGGCGAAATATTCAGAGTCTGGTTGTGGTTCAGTTTCGCGCTAAAATAGAAGTCCCCCATGAACCACCCCCGAGGTTGATACGTTGTCTACTGATAAAACGCACCGAGAAGTTAAGGATCCGCAAATTTCGGCACGATTTCTTGCGGACTACATGTTCGCTTCTGAGCTAGCGCGCCGAACAATCGTTCAATCATGCAAATACCGGCCGATAGCGCGACTTGTTCAGCACAATGAAGCTAAAACAACGATCTCAAATTTTCTCATGGCTGAGAGCCGGGAAGAATCAATTTTGCGGGAAAAGTCCGATTCTCTCCGGGAACGAATGGCAGATTCGGATTTCGAGAGAGACTTATTTGATCACAATGCTGATTATTTGGATCGGTTTGCATCGATAAGCGATCAACTCGATATCCCGCAGAGTGAGACATACTCTCATGGGAAAGTTGTTCCTTTGAGTTTAAGTGGTGTGCGCGTCACAAGTGAAATTCATTGCAGATTTCGCCGTTTAACAAAGTCCAATAAGGTTAAAACCGGAGGCGCTACACTTCGTTACGCTAAAGGCAAACCGCTCAACCCTGAGGTTGGGGCATGGCAGTCCGCATTCTTACTCGGTTATTTGAGATTTGTAGGAACTGAAGATGCGTCTGAGCCTGAGGGAAAGTTATGCATAACAATCGACGCTTACGCTGGGGAGGTCTTCCCAGCGCCAACGGACTCAATATCCAGATTTAAGAATATGATGGCTGCTTGTGAGTCGATTGCAGAGCGTTGGCCAAAAATTAAACCTCCAAAAAATGCCAGACTTTAAACGCTGATCATCTTTGGGCGAATCGAAGCGCTTCGGCGTCAGCCCGCGATGCGCCTGGTTAGATCCTTGGCGATGTCTTCCGGTGTGGTGTCGAAGCCGAAATGGCTGACATAGCGTCCGTTCGGTCCCATCAGGTAGGTGATGGTGGAATGATCCATCAGATAGTCGCTGAATTCCTCGCTCTCGACCTTCTGGTAGAACACCCGGTAAGCCTTGGCGACTTCCGCGATCTGCTCCGGCGTGCCGGTCAGGTAATGGATCTTGTCGTGGAAATGCTGGCTGTAATCGCCCAGCGCGGCGGCTGTGTCCCGTTTGGGGTCGATGGTGATGAAGACCGGCTCGACCTGGTCGGCCACCTTCGGATCCAGCATGTCGAGGGCCTGGGTCATCACCGTCAGCGTCGTCGGGCAGACATCCGGGCAGTAGGTGTAGCCGAAGAAGACCAGCATATAGCGGCCCTTGAGATCCTCGTTCGTCAATGTCGCCCCGGTCTCGTCGGTCAGGCTGAAGGGACCGCCTACAAGATCCGCCGCGCTCTGCTGTCCGGCGATCCGGCCGCCGCTGACGATCCAGTAGCCTGCGGCGATGGATCCTGCGAGGGCTAGGACGAGAAAGCCGACGAGGAAGAAGAAAGTCCGTTTCGACATGTCAGATCCGGGCGTTGGTGGACAAATTGATCAGGACTATAGGTATAGGCCGTTGCCTCAGAATTGCGAGAGCGTCTCGCGCAATTGTGCCGCCTCGTCCGATGTGAAGCGGCGTTCTATCAGGATTTGCTTGGGAGAAGCGGCGGTGCGGTAAAACGCCTCATTCTTCTCTGGCTGGGTCTGGATCACCGCGCCGTCGAGGGCGCCGCCACCGAACAGCCCCTTTGATTTCGAGAACGCAATGAAATCCGCGCCGAGAGAACCGGCGCTGGATGCGCCAACCCCGCCACCGATGGTGCCGACGGCGATGCTGGCATCCGCACCGAACTTCACCTGGTCGCTCATCAGCGAATTCAGGCCTTTCTCCGTCATCACCACCAGCAGGACCTGTTTGGCCTCGACACCGATCTGAAAGCCAATACTGCCCGCCGCCAGCGAGTAGAACGCGGGATCGCTCCAGTCGCCGGCACCCGTGCGGGCGAGCAGAACGCCCTCGCCGTATTCGCCGCCGACCACGAAGCCGGCTTTCACCAGCTGGGGAATGATGAGCACGCCCTTTGACCGTTTCAGATAGTCGGCAACGGGGCCGACGACGTTCGGATCGCTGGTCAGATCGCGCAGCGTTGTCCCGGCCCGTTCCACCGTCATCGAGGCGTCTTCGGCTCGTGCCGTGGTTCCGAAAAGAGTCGTCGCGAAAAGGATCGCCGCAAGAAAACCGTACCGCATGCCTGATCTCCTCATGGCTTTGCTCTGCATGGTGTCTGATAGATGGGGCTCGAAGCCCGCTTTGTTAGCTCAAAAACCGGCACTGATGTTGAGTCCGCGTAGTCTCCAGGGGGATAACGCGCCAGTAGCCTCTTCGGTTCCCGCATGGTCGGCGAGGCAGAGAGAAAGCGGCGATATTTCCAGCGCCAGCGCGTTCTCCGGTGTCATCCCCAGGATTGTCGCGACAATGGCCCTGATCGAGCCGCCATGGCCGATCAGCACGATATCCTGTGCCGGATGGGTATTCGTCAGAATAGCAAAGGCGGCGGACACCCGCGCCGTCAGGTCGGCGAAACTTTCCCCGCCGGGAGGCCGGTTGCGGGCCGGGTTGTCCCAGAAGGCCGCATAGTCCGCCGAACCCTCACGGCCCAGCGCATCATGGGTCGTTCCTTCCCACGCTCCGAAATCCTGCTCGGCGAAAGCGGCTTCTACAATCCGCTCTTGCGGTGTCCACCCGGCTGTTTCCAGCATGTCCGCAGTGTCGGTTGTGCGACGAAGCGGCGTGGTTATGAGGAGTGAGGATTGTGGAAGCTGAGCCGCAATCCGCTTCAGAAGTGCCGGGTCCTGGGGGATTGCAGGCACGTCCGTGCGCCCGTAGACGGTGCCTTTCTCGACCGCTGCCGGGGCGTGTCGGAGCAAATGCCAGCGGGTCGGATTCACGCGGGCCAGCCGAAACTAGCGGCGCCCGCCGGGAGCATGGTCAGAGCAATCAAGACAAAACATTCGACAATCTGCTCGCTGCCGCCGAGGACGTCGCCGGTATAGCCGCCGATCTGCCGCTTCGCGAGCAATGCTGTTGCGCCTCCGGCAAGCGCCGTGGCGGCAAGGGCGGCAATGAAGCCGGTGCCGGGCAGCAGGGAGAAGGACAGCAAGGTGCCGAGCGCGAGGCAGAGGCCTGTGGTGACCGGTTTTGCCCGGCCTGCGCCGCTGCCGAGGCCGGTCGCGGTGGCGGGCGCGAGGCAATAGGCGATCGGCAGGATTGCCGTCCGTCCCAGAACATGCGCTGCCGCGAGACCGAAGGCGGCAAGCCAGGGCGCGGCAATGGCGAGGTTGGCGAGGCAGGCGGCCTTTATGCCGGTGGCGATGACAAGGGCCAGCACGCCATAGGAGCCGACCCGGCTGTCCCGCATGATCTCGATCTTCCGCTCCTTCGTGCCGCCGCCGCCGAACCCGTCGGCCAGATCGGCGAGCCCGTCTTCATGCAACGCACCTGTCAGGAAGGCGGTGAGGACAAGGGCGATCAGGGCGGCCGCGAGCAGCGGAATTCCGGCATGGGCGCCGAGCCAGAGCGCCCCGCCGCCAAGCGCTCCGACCAGCAGTCCGACCAGCGGGAAGGCCCAACCGGTATGCATCAGCGGCCGGTCGGCACGCGCGGGCGCCGGCACCGGTAGCCGGGTCAGGAACATCAGGGCATGGAGCAGATCGTCCACCCACCAGGGGCGCCAGACCGAAGCCGGTTTTTTGCTCGCCATGACTGCCAGAACCCCGTTGTGCCGATCTGTTGCGCGGCGTCTCCAAGCGTCGCTCCCGGACTATGCGCCCGCTCGGACTATGCATTGGCTCGGATCGCCTGTATAGGGGGCGGCATTCCAAAGAACAGTTCCCTGTGATGATCCATGAGCGACGAACGTTTTTCGCCCGAGACTGCGACCTTCGACGAGATCCGTGGCCTGTTCCGCGCTCTGCCCCCGGCAGACCTCGAGGCGGGCACCGCGGCGGTCAGTCGCGAGGCGCAACTGACCAAACCGTCCGGCTCCCTCGGCCGGCTTGAGGACCTGACCCGCTGGATGGCGGCCTGGCAGGGCAAGTACCCGCCGACCGTCGAGCATCCGCGGGTCTGTGTCTTCGCCGCCAATCACGGCGTGACGGCCAAGGGCGTTTCCGCCTATCCGGCCGATGTCACCGCGCAGATGGTGCAGAACTTCATTTCCGGCGGCGCCGCGGTAAACCAGCTGGCCCAGCTTTTTGATGCCGATCTCCGGGTCTACGAGATGGCGCTCGATCAGCCGACGGCGGACTTCACCGAAGAAGCGGCGATGGAAAATGGCGACTGCGCCAGAGCCATGGCCTACGGCATGATGGGTGTGGAGCCGGGCATCGACCTGCTCTGCCTCGGCGAGATGGGGATCGGCAACTCGACCTCTGCCGCTGCGATCTGCCACGCACTCTATGGCGGCACCGCTGAAGACTGGACCGGTCCCGGCACCGGTGTCACCGGCGATGCCTTCAGCGCAAAGGTAAAGGCGGTGGCCGATGGCGTCGCCTTGCACAAGGCGCGGACCGAGGACCCTCTGGAACTCTTTGCCGCCGTCGGCGGGCTTGAGCTTGCGGCAATCGCGGGTGCTGTGCTGGCTGCCCGCATGGCGCGGGTGCCGGTTCTGCTGGACGGTTATGCCTGTACGGCCGCCGCCGCTGTTCTGCATGCCGCCGATCCGCGCAGCATCGAGCATTGCCAGGTCGCCCATTGTTCCGCCGAGCCGGGTCACCGGCTGCTGCTGGAGAAGATCGGCAAGGAGCCGATCCTCGATCTCGGCATGCGGCTGGGTGAGGGCTCCGGCGCGGCGCTGGCCATCGGTATCCTGAAATCGGCGGTGGCCTGTCACACCGGCATGGCGACCTTCGCCGATGCCGGTGTCAGCGGCCCCGCCTGACATTCCCGGAGCTCCCATGCCGAAACCCTGGCGCGTGCTCGACAGCCGGATCGAATATAAAGACCGGTTCCTGGCCCACCGCATGGACAAATGCGAGACGCCGCACGGTCAGATCGTCGATCCCTACCATGTGATCGAGCTGCCCAACTGGGTGAACATGGTTGCCGTGACCGATGATCATCAGGTGCTGATGGTGCGGGAATACCGGCACGGTATCGGCGAGGTGGTGTTCGGACTGCCCAGCGGGACCGTCGATCCTGGCGAGACGGAGCCGATGGGCACGGCCAAGCGGGAGCTGCGTGAGGAGACCGGTGCCGAGGCTCCGCACTGGGTGCAGACGGGCCGGATGTATCCGAACGCTGCCGTGATGACGAATACCTGTTTCAGCTTTCTCGCGGTCGGTGCCCGCATCACCGGTGAGACTGCATTCGATGACGCCGAGGATATCGAGACCGTGCCGGTGCCAATCGAGGATCTCTACCGCCGGCTGCTGGCCCGCGATCTGACCATGACGGCAATGCATCTGGTCAACCTGCACGAATCCGGGCTCTACATCCTGACCTCGGGCGATCCGCTGGTGGCGGAACTGCGCGCGAAGCTGGCGCCGCTCTACTCGCCGACCTGACCTATTCGCCAACCTGAAGCAGGCGGCCTTCCTTGCGGGCACTGCGGTAGGCCAGCCAGAAGACGCCAGCGCCGATGATGAAATAGACCACATTCAGCATCATGGCGCCGGCCAGCAGGTCAAGCCGGAACGTGCCGTCGAACAGCACCGCGCGCATGCCTTCGAAGACATAGGCGGACGGTGTCGCCCAGGCGACCATCTGCAGCCACTCGGGCATTACCGAGACCGGGTAATAGACAGCGGAAATCGGCGCGAAGGCGAAGACCAGCACCCAGGCGAGGCTTTCGGCGCCAAGTCCGAAACGCAGGATGATGCCGATCACCGCCAAGGCGATGCCCCAGGCCATGAAGAACAGGCAGGCCATGAAGGCGAATAGCGGCAGGCCGATCGAGAAAATCGAGAAATCGTAGAAAACGATGGCCAGCAGCGCCGGCGGCAGGGCACCGATCAGCGTGCGCACCAGGCTCATCACCATCAGTGTGATGACGAATTCATGCGGCCGGAGCGGGCTGACGAACAGATGGCCGAGATTGCGCGACCACATCTCTTCCAGGAAGCAGAGCGAGAAACCCATCTGGCCCCGGAACAGGATGTCCCAGAGCAACACGCCCGCCAGCAGCACCCCGGCGGCCTGCGCAACCCAGCTCGACTGGTCGAGGAAGAATTTTGTGACGAAACCCCACTGGATCATCTGCATGGTCGGCCAGTAGGCCATTTCCAGCAGACGGGGCCAGGATCCGCGCATCAGGTAGAAGTACCGGAGTACCATTGCCCAAATGCGGCCTGCGTTGAACAGGGACGCCGGCGGCGGGGTGAAATCGAGATCCGCGCTCATGTCGTGCCCCGATCTTCACCATCGCCGTTATCCGCCGCAACGCCGGTCTGGCGCGCGACGTCGAGAAAGACTTCATCCATGGTCCGACGTCCGTATTTCGACAGCAGCTCCGACGGGCTGCCCCGGTCGACGATCGTGCCCTGACGCATCATCAGCACGTCGCTGCAAAGCCGTTCGACTTCCTGCATGTTGTGCGATGCGAGCAGGACGGTGGCGCCGGTGTCGCGCTGATAATTTTCCAGATATCCCCGGATCCAGTCGGCGGTGTCCGGGTCGAGCGAGGCGGTCGGCTCGTCCAGCAGCAGCACGCGCGGTTTGTTGATCAACGCCTTGGCGAGAGCCACACGGGTTTTCTGCCCGGCCGAGAGCTTGCCCGACGGCCGGTTCATGAAGTCTGTCATGTGAAGCTGTTCAGCCAGCTCGGCAATGCGCGCCTTCGGCTCCGGGACCGAATAGAGCCCGGCATAGATCCGCATATTCTCCCGAACGGTCAGCCGGTGCGGCAAGTCGACATAGGGCGATGAGAAATTCATGTAAGGCAGGGCCCGGTAGCGGTCCTTTGCCATGTCACAGCCAAGAATCGAGACGCCGCCGCTGCTCGGCTCCAGCAGGCCCAGCATCATCGTGATTGTGGTCGTCTTCCCGGCCCCGTTGCCGCCGAGCAGGCCGACGGTGACCCCGGCAGGGACCGAAAAGCTGACCCCGCGCACGGCGTGAACGTCGCCGTAGCGTTTCTCCAGGTCTCGAACCTCGATGACCGTCTTGCTCATGGAACCGTACTCGTGGGGGGTGGTCGGATGTGCCTAAATCGGCGTCGCGACCTTAGCCCGAGCCGTGCTACTGGACAATGATGCAATCAAGAGTTTGGGCGCCAGAGGGCGCGGTACACGAAACGACGAAGGTGGCATCAGGTGGCTGAACAGCGAAACAGCGCCGGAGATTTCGCCGATCGCTTCGGGCTTGGCCCGGCGGGCGCGCGGACCCTGACGACGATCCGTTGGGTGGCGCTGATGGGGCAGCTCATCAGTCTGCTCGTCGTGCATTACGGTCTCGGCTTCCCGTTACCACTGGAAATCACGCTTGGGATCGTGGCGGCTGGTGCGCTCTACAATCTCGCCATCGAGGGGGTGCGGCAGGCCGGCCGTGCGCAAACAACCCGAGCGGCGGCCTTCGGGCTCGCTTTCGACATCGCCCAGCTCGGCTATCTGCTGTACTGGACCGGCGGGCTGGAAAACCCGTTCGCGCTGATGCTGATCGCGCCCGTTACCGTCTCCGCCACCATTCTCTCCGGCGCGGCGACTGTCTGGCTGAGTTTCCTCGCGCTTGTGTCCGCTTCGGTGCTGGCCGTGGTGCATCAGCCGCTGCCCTGGCCCCGTGAAGGGCTGGAATTACCGAACGTCTACGTGTTCGGCCTGTGGATGGCGATTGTCATCACCACCTTGTTCATCGCCGGATACACCTACCGGGTCAGCCGGGATGCGCGGCGCATGTCGGACGCATTGGGCGCGACACGGCTGGCCTTGTCGCGTGAGCAGCAGCTCTCGGCCCTCGGCGGCCTGGCGGCGGCGGCGGCGCATGAACTCGGCACGCCGCTCAGCACCATTGCGGTTGTCGCCCGCGAGTTGCGGAAGGACCTGCCGGAAGGCAGCGAATGGGTCGAGGATGTTGACCTGCTGCTGAGCGAAACAGCGCGGTGCCGCGACATCCTGACCCAGCTTTCCCGTCAACCTGATCAGGAAACGATGGGTCCGTTCAAGTCCATGCCCTTCAGCGCCATGGTCGAAGCCGCAGCAGCGCCGCATCAACGGGACGAGATTGTTGTCATCATTGAGCAGCACGGACCGGACGGCGCGCTGGATCTCGCAGCAGGTGAAGGGACGGCACTAACGGATCAGCCGCGGGTGGTTCTGACACCGGAGATGAACCAGGGCATCGGCACGCTGGTCCAGAACGCGGTGCAGTTTGCGTCGGAAACCGTGGAAATCACGGTCTATTGGGATGAGGCGACAGCGTCGGTCATCATTGAGGATGACGGGCCCGGATTTGCGTCCCTGGTACTGGACCGGCTGGGCGAGCCCTATGTCTCCAGCCGGGCCGGCAAGGACGGCCATATGGGCCTTGGTATCTTCATTGCAAAGACCCTGCTTGAGCGTGGCGGGGCATCGCTCTCTTTCTCCAATCGTGCCGAAGGTGGCGCCCGGGTGACGGTGCAATGGCGCCGCAGCGATCTGGAAGCGGCGTGAGCACAACTTGACCGAGAGCAGATTTCCCAGCATAAGCCAGCTGGCTACAGACCGGCCCCGAAAGGCGGAGGTACTTGGTGACAGACGATCAGAATTCAGGTGACGAACTCCCCAAGCTTCTGGTGCTCGACGATGACGAGCCGTTTCGCAACCGGCTTGTCCGGGCGATGGAAAAGCGCGGCTTCGCCGTGACCAGCGCAAGTTCGGTCGCCGAGGGCTTGAAAGCGGTACGTGACGATGCGCCGTCCCATGCGGTGCTCGACATGCGGCTGACGGATGGCAGCGGGCTCGATGTAGTTGCCGCCTTGCGGGAAGCCAATCCCGATGCCCGCATTATCATGCTGACCGGCTACGGTAATATCGCCACCGCCGTCGCCGCCGTGAAAGCGGGCGCGGTGGATTATCTGCCGAAACCGGCCGATGCCGATGCCATCGCCGCCGCCTTGCTGGATCACGAAGAGGCCCTGCCGCCGCCGCCGGACAATCCGATGTCGGCCGATCGGGTGCGCTGGGAACATATTCAGCGGGTCTTCGAGCAATGCGGCCGTAATGTCTCGGAAACGGCGCGCCGTCTGCGCATGCACCGCCGGACCCTGCAGCGAATCCTGAACAAGCACGCACCGCGCGGTTAGTCGCCGGGGAATGTGAGGTCAGTGAATGTGGCTTCCGCCGTTAACGTCAAGGGTGGCGCCGGTCACATAGGCTGACAGATCGGACGCCAGGTAAAGGCAGGCGCCGGCTATGTCGGATGGCTGTCCGGCGCGTTTCAGGGGGATTGCCGAGACGATCTCTTTGAACATCTCCGGTGTGACGTTCCCGTCGAGCATTCCGGTTTCGACCATGGACGGACAGACAACATTGGCCCGGATCCCGGAGGGACCGAATTCCCGGGCAATGGATTTTGTCAGGCTGATCACGCCTCCCTTGGACGCGGCATAGTGCGCGCCCCCGACCAGCCCGCCGCCACGCTGCGCCGCCACTGAGGCGAGGTTGACGATCGATCCGCTTCCCTGATCCGCCAGAACCTCCAGAACACTGCTGCAGATGTTGAAGGTGCCCTTCAGGTTGACGTTCAGAATGTCATCATAGTCAGCCTCGGTGATCGATTTCATAGACTGGGATTTCACGATGCCGGCGCAATTCACCAGGCAATCGATGGTTCCGAATTGCGTGACGATACTTTCGATGGCCTGTTTGCATTCCTCGGCGCTGCGGATATCGCATCTGGCGCCCCAGATGCGCGCGGGAGATCCGATGCGCGTGGAGATACGCGCACTGATTTCGGCCAGCGCATCGTCGTTCATGGCGATGTCGGGAACGGCCAGCCTGGCGCCATGAGCGGCGAATAGCTCCGCGGTTGCGTAACCGATGCTTCTCGGTGACGCGGCGCCGGTAATCACGCAGACCTTGTCTTTCAGCAGCATGGTTCTTCCTCCCGGTATCGGCATGGCCGGTCGTGGATATTCACTTCGATTGTGCTCCGGGCGCGGCATGTGCGGCGCCTGACGCAATCAGGGTTTCTGCTTCCTCATGCTTGAAGCCGAGGTCATCAAGGATTGCGCGGGTTTCGTAGCCGCGGGGCTGGGCAGATGAACGGTTGGACGGATAGGTGCCGTCGACCCGTATCGTGGAGCGCAGGGCAGCGGATTTTCCTTCAGCCGGATGCTGCTCCCACTGGACCAGGCCGACGGCGTTCAGGTGCGGATCGGCCTGCAGGCTTTCGAGCGTGTGACAGGGCATGACTGCTATATCGGCTTTGCGGAAAATCCGGAGCCATTCGTCGGTTGTCTTGTGCGTCAACGGCGCGCCGCGCACTTCAAACCACTCGGCAACATGTGTGGCGCGTGCAGCCACGGACGAAAATCTGGGGTCGTCGAGCAAGTCCTCTCGTCCGACTGCCGCCAGGAATGCACGCACCTGAGGATCGGTGTTGATGGTGAACGAGATCCAGCCGTCCGCGGTCTGAACGGGCTTGTTGTGCGGGCTCAGCAGGCGGAGGTCGCCCGGCGGCCCGACAGGCGGATCGAAACTCGCTTGTGCCAGATGCTCCTGCAGGACGAATGACGCCATCGTCTCGAACATCGGGATTTCGATACTGCGGCCTGCTCCGCTTGCCCGGCGCTCCATCAGGGCGGCCATGATGGTGCCGGCGGCGATTTCTCCAACAACATGATCGCAGATCAGCATCGGGACGTAGGCAGGTGCACCGTCACGGGCATAGGCCAGTCCGGCCATGCCGGTGGCTCCCTGGACGACGCTGTCATAGGTCGGCAGGCCGGCATATGGGCCGTCGGTTCCGTATCCGGCAATAAGGCAATGAATTTTGTCGGGATATCTGTCTCGGATGGTGGTGGCGTCGAGGCCGAGCCGCTCAAGGGCGTCCGGACGGATATTGGCGATGATCACATCGGACGTCTGCACCAGCCGGTTCATGATTTCCCGGCTGGCCGGGTTCTTGAGGTCGAGGCAGATGTTGCGCTTGCCCCGGTTCAGGTGGAGGTAGGCACCCGAATGCTGACCGGTCGGCGACGGCCCGCCGAGCCCGCGCATCAGGTCGCCGCCAGGGCTCTCCACCTTTATGATTTCAGCGCCGTATTGAGCGAGCCGCCAGGTTGTCACCGGACCGACGACGACGGTCGTCAGGTCGAGGATCCGAACGCCTTCAAGGGGAGCGAATGTCATTGGCATTCCAGCTTCATTTCGGCGGCTCTGAGACCATTGGCGGCAAAAGCGCTCAGGTTCCAGGCAGCGGTTTCGTGGTTCGCCGTGAGTGTGATCGGGTTCCCGCAGAACAAAGGCGCGGTGTGTTTCACGGACAGTTTTCGGGGCATCAGTTTCAGATCGTTTCTGATGAATTCGCTGAGCAACAGGGTCGTAAGCCCGCCGTTGACGACGAGATCCGGATATCCCTCCACATCACGGGCGTAGGCCTTGTCGATGTGGATCTTGTGCGAATTGAAGCCGAGGGCGGAGTACTGGAACAGAAGGGTCTCGTCCGGGATGACGATCGTGTTTCGGTCGCCGCCGGGGATATTGGCATCGGGGACCTCAGCCGCGACCGTCTTTGCTCTGTCGCTTGCGGCTGCCTCCAGCAGGATATAGGTCGCTTCCTCAACGATGGCGGGAGCGCCGTTCTGTGCGACGGCCAAACTATGCTCGACGGTGACGAATGCCATCGGGCCTGAAGTGGCTTCCTTCTGTGTCAGGGATGCGACCTTGCTCGTCCGCTGCAGAGCCGCGCCGATCGGAATGTCCGCGAGAAACGTGACGCGCCGCCCGCCGAGAACCAGTCGGCTCAGACCCATGTCCGGGATGGCCACACCGAGGCCGGGGAAACCGTCGCCCCGCAATTCGGATCTCCGCGTCTCTCCGGCCAGCATGGGGAAATGCCAGCCGCGGGGCAGGGTATCACCTTCTCTTAACCGGTCCGGGTCGAGATCCAGCATCGCCGCAATCCGGCGCGCCGTGCCCAGAGCGCAGACCTCCGTGCGCCGGATAGGCTGAAATTCTTCCGTGCCGGACATGGGAGCCTTCCATCATCGTGGGAAGCTCAATAAATCATATTTAATTGTATTACTGCAAATATGAATTTGATGAATTGCGAGTTTCCGCCATTTGGGGCTAAAGTCTCCGTGGATGTTTCAAATACGGAAATTAAAATTCACAAATGAGATTTATGTAAGCCGATATATCGGTGGACACAGGCGGCATGTTTTGCAGGCCGCTCAAAATCTCTAGGGCAGGAGATGCGCGATGAAGATCCAGTTCCATCACATGAATCTGTGCACCGAGAACGTGCAGCGGTCGTCGGAATTCTACCGGTCGGTCTTCGGACTCGATTCGGTGAACTACCAGCGGGTCAATGCCAGTGACCATGCCGGTTATGGCGGTAATGTGGACTTTGTGACCGACGGAGCCGTCGAGTTTCATCTGGCCCGCCGCGACATTGATCTCGGGTTCCGGATGAACCATGTGATCAATCCGCTCGACCGCGGGCATTTCTGCTTCCGGACCAACGATATCGAGGCGTTCAAGCGCCGTCTTGAAGAGAAGAAGATACCTTATTCGGACTATGGAACCTGGGCGATGGCCGGTTGGTATCAGATTTTCTTCCACGATCCGGACGGCAATATTATTGAAGTCCATCAGACTGGAAAGTGAGAGACCCCGAATGGACGCGTGCGATGAATGACGTTTCGAAACTGACCAGGAAACGGGAAGCTTCCGAGGGTCCGGCCTATGCGGCACCGGCGCTCGAGAAGGGACTGGATGTGCTTGAGTTGCTCTGCCGTTCGGAGTCCGCGCTTTCGATCAAGACGATTGCACAGATTCTCGGACGCAGCGTGGGAGAGTTGTACAGAATGGTCAGCTGCCTCGTCGAGCGAGGGTATCTGGTCAATGTGGATGACAAATATCATCTCTCGACCAAGCTGTTCGAGCTGGCGCACATCAACCCGCCGACGCATCGGCTGCTCACAGAGGCAATGCCGGTCATGCAGAAGCTGTCGGCGGAACTCGATCAGTCATGCCATCTCAGCGTCTATGCCGCGGGGCGACAGATGGTTGTCGCCAAGGTCGACAGTCCGAGCGGTATGGGGTTCAGCGTCCGTGTCGGTGCCGAGCTTGATGTACTTGTATCGGCGTCCGGTCGTGTGCTGCTGGCCTTTCAGGATCAGGTCACGCGCCGTCAGCGTATCGCTGAATCCGAGGCACGCCGGCCGGAACAGGCCGACCCGCAGATCGAAATTGTTCTCGATACCATACGGGAACGTGGTTTCGAATCTTCACCGAGCGTTCAGGTGCGCGGCCTCTATGCGGTGGCATTTCCGATCAGCGATACAAGCGGTCACGCAATCGCGGCGCTGACAGTGCCCTTTGCGGAGCGGATCGATTTGGCTCAACGCCGTTCGATCGACTCAATCGAAAGGCACCTTGGCGAATCCGCCTACGAGATCACCAGCAGGACCGGCGGTCTTGTCACGTGAAGGATAGCGCTGTCCGGAGAGTTTTCTGTCGCTAAACGATGCGGGCGTCCGCGCTCAATTGCTTGTCGATATAGCGGCCCTGGAACATGGTGATGCCCAGGGACTGACCGAACCGGACGGCTTCGTCTGAATCGCAGCGGGTCAGGATAATCCGGGCACGACCGCACCGATCCACATGCTCTTTCAACTCGGCGGTCCGGTTGCCGGACATGTCGTCCGCCATGTCCGGGGTCCAGATCAGTTTCAACAGATCAAGGCCGAGCCGTTCACGGTCGATGAATTGAAGCGTCAGGTGGTTCAGGCCGTCAAGGCAGATCCGGTAGCCGCGCTCGCGCATGAAATCGCGGGCGAACATGTAGGCGCCCATATCGCCGAAAATATCAATCTTCTGCAACTCGATCACGACCGTGCCGCGGGCAACGGCCTTCAGGCTGGCATCGAAGTTCAGGAACGGCGGAGACAGGATCGTCTGTACGTTCAGATTGACGCTGAAGGAGCTGGCGATCGAGCTGTCGTCGTTCCGGATCAGCAGGGACAGCATCCGTGCGTCCAGCGTCTGCGTCAGGTGCTGGAACAGCCAGAGATTGGAGGCCAGATCGAATTCCGGCAGCACGGTCTGTTGCAGATCGTGGATCGAGATGAACAGTTCCCGGAACACCGGCTGGGGGTTCGGGTTGTTCGGCGTCAGGGCGCAGACCGGCTGGCGGCGCATCAGGTTCGAAAGGTCGGCCCGCTGCAGGAAGGATTCCAGTTTGCCGAGTTGTTCGGGGTCGAGCGGCTTGCGCGAACCCTTGGCGCGCGGATCGACTTTCTGTTCTGCATTGACGGACATGCGCGACTTGCGTTCGCGCTCCCGGTGCATCTGCTTGACCAGCTCCAGAAGATCCTCGTACTGGGTCGCGACGTTGAACCAGGAGCAGAACCGGGCCAGATCCTCTTCCTCGTCGCCCTGCGAAAGCGGATCTTCGGAGAAGAGATACCGGACCTTCATGATGGCCGCGTCGATATCCTCGACGGTGGCATCCTTGCAGACGAAGAACAGGTCCGAGTTGCTCAGGATGAAGATCTGGCCCTCGTAGTTCTGGACCATGCCTTCGAAGGTGGCCGCCGCGATCCGGATATGGTGATCCTGACGGTTCTGCGGGCGCAGCCGGGAAAGATGGATATGGACGGCCATGCGGCCTTCCACGTTGCGCCCAAGGCGCTGGAGATAGTCGAGCAGCAGGTATTCCTGGCTCGGGCCCCGATTTCGGCTCTGGACTTGGCTCAGCGCCATGTGGTCCTCCGTCTAAACTCCTGAGGGCCGTTTCCTGACCTTCTTCTTACCACGCGGCCCGCGGCGCGGGCACCCGATAATTGCTTTGTATCCCGCCGTCAGTGCGGGCGGGACAGGCTAGAAGCGCAGGAATGACCATTTGGTAATCACGCTCGAAAATGCGGAAATTTGCATAAAAGGCCACTAAAATCTCGCGCGATGGACCAAATCTTCCTGCGTGTTTATGGACTATGCGCATAAAAATGTTTTGTTTCAATGGATAATTCGCCTATTTTAAAGCGCTGGATAAGCGAATCGCAGATCGACCCGGGGTTGGAATCAACTGGCCTGTTACATGACCCTTTGTATTTGGTGGCGTAAATGCTGGATCAACTTGGCGTTCGTGATCGCCGGACTTGTATTAACCTCTATTTTAATAGGGTTTTCTGCTGAAGTCGTTCTTGCACAGCAGGCATACAAGGAGTCCGTCCGGGGCCGCCAGCGTCTCGATTTCGAAAGCTATGGTTTGTCGCTGGATTTGCTCAGCCGGCCGGATGATCGTTCGGATGCCGGGCGGCTGGCCGGAAGCTTTGATCTCTTCCCCAGGGTCACTGTCGATGCCGGTCGGGACAGCAATGTCACCCGGGTCAAGAGCGGTGAAATCTCCTCGTCGGTGACGGAAGTCAAGGCGGAAGCGGCGCTGCGCTCGAACTGGACCAATCATGAAGCCTTGCTGATCGTTGATGTAACGGACAGGCGGGTCGCGGAATTGAGCCGCGAGAATACGGTGGGTGCCCGTCTGGCGACGGCGGTGCGGGTCGATATCGATGACGGTATCTTTGCGCGCGGCTTTGCCGAAGCGAAGCGCGGCCATATCCGGCGAGGGGACGATGCGGATCCCGGAGCCGGGTTCGAGCCGCTGACCTTCAGTCAGTATCTCATCGGTGGTGTTCACGATGACCGGCGGGACGACCGGGTATTTACGCGTGTCGTCGGGGAAGCCGTGCACCGGGACTATAATCCGACGGACAGCGTAAATCGCGATTCGCTGGACCGCACGACGTTCAATTTGCGCGGCTTTGTCGGATATTCCCCAGGCGGTGAATACGATATCTTCATTTCTCCCAGCCTGTTGCGTGACGTCTATACCGAAGAGGTTTCTGAGGTTCAGAACTCGACGCGTCTCACGCTTTCTGTCGGGGCCGTGCGCGACATTACCGGAGTGAGCTCTTTCAACGGGCGGGTCGGAGTCTCGCACCGGGTGTTCGACGAGAGCGATCGTTCGGCACAGACGGATTTCGTATTGTCCGGCGGCATGCTCTGGAACCTGACGCCGGTCATGACCCTTACCGCCCGCGCGGATATCGAGAACCAGCAGTCGGACGATCCGACCGCCGGCACGAAACTTTCGCGGTCCTTTCGCACGGGCCTCGACTATGATCCGTTCGAACAGTTGATAATCGGTGGTTACCTGTCCGTGGCAAATGACGAATATCAGCAGATTGACCGGGAAGACGATGATTTGCTCGTTGGAGCAAACGCAACCTATCTGATCAATGAGCATCTCTTCGCCGGACTGAGCTTTGAACACGAGATTTCGGATTCGACCGATCCAGCGCGGGACTTTGACGCCACAACGGTGATGTTCAGGATTGGCGCAAAACTTTGCTGCCAGGCAGATGACGGTATCGTCAATCCCTTCAATCTCGGCCGGTTTTAGGAGAGACAGATGCGACCAGCCTTCACTCTCGCATCGACCCGTCTTGCGGCCGGAGCTGTGATGGGACTCGTTCTGTGTCTCGGGCTCTCCGCCTGCGGCACAAATGATATTGACGAGTTGCCGCCGCCATCGACACCGACCATTGCGGAATACAGGCTGGTTGCAGGCGATCGCGTGGCGGTGACGGTCTTTGGCCATCCGGAGCTTTCTGCGGTGGTCGACATCTCTGACGACGGGCAGATGGAACTGCCGCTGGTCGGGAAGATCGATGCGCGGGGCAAGACCGCGCTGGAACTTCGCGCTTTGGTGACCGGAATTGTTGACCTCAATTATGTGATCGACCCGAAGGTCGATATCGTCATTGCCCGCTATCAGCCTTTCTACGTCTTGGGCGAAGTGAACACGCCGGGCAGTTTCGATTTTGTCCTCGGTCTCAACCTGCGAAAGGCGGTGGCTGAAGCCGGCGGCTTCACACGCCGGGCGGCAAAATCCCAGGCCTTGCTGACGCGGCGCACCGAACACGGCCAGACCGTGCGCGATGTCAGTCTCGATACGTCCATCTATCCGGGTGACGTGATCGAAATCAAACGGCGCTGGTTCTAGGGGACGGGCATGGCGAACGTTACGGCATTTCCGAGATCCAGGCGCTCCAAGGCGCCACCGTCAGCCCTGTTCTCCGATCCGCTTGAAACCGGTGAGACATTCGACCTTTGGCGTCTCATGTCGGTCATGCGCAGGCGCTTCTTCCTGATCCTGTTCGTGATGCTGCTGATACCCCTGGTGACCGGGCTGATCGTCTACGCGATGAAACCGGTTTATTCGGGGTACACAAAGCTGCAGATGGTGGAGGCCAATGGGGCGGCCAGCATTCAGGGTTTTACCTTGCCGGCAGCGCTCTCATCCGCCGGCACGAACCTGCCGACGGAAACCGCGTATCTGAAATCCCGCGCCTTCGCCACGAAGCTGATCGACCGGCTCGGCCTTGATGACGTGCCGGAGTTCAATCCGTCCCTGAAGACGGAAGGTGAAGTGGGCTGGCGTCAGACGGCGAACGAACTCCTGGAAATCCTGCATCTCCGCGAGTGGGTATCCGGCTGGATCGAGACCGGGGATCACTGGCTGCAAGAGAATTTCGGTTTTGATGCCGGCGCTTTTCTGGCAGGCGGCGGTAAACCCGAACGCCTCACTCCTGAAGCGCTGCGCGCAGATGTCACCGACAATTTCCTCGAACGGCTGACAGTCGATGGCGAACAGCTCTCGCGGGTCATAACCATCGAGTTCCGGAGTAACGATCCGGCCTTGGCCGCCCGTGTCCCGAATACCATCGCGGAGCTCTTCCTGGAGCAGAAACGAAACCAGCGGGACCGCGCGATCCGTCAATCCAGCCAATGGCTGACAGATCAGGTTGCGGCGCTGCAGGAGCGGGTGCTCGATTCCGAGCAGAAATTTGAACGTTTCCGCCGCGAGGAAGGTCTGCTCGATATCCGCGGCACCGAGCTGATGCAGCAGCAGCTTATCAAGATGAACGACCAGCTGATTCAGGTCAGCACCGAGCGGGCGGAACGGGAGGCGCGGCTGCGTCAGGTCCAGCTGCTGATCGACCAGCCGGACGGGACGGCCAGCCTGGCCCCGGTTCTCGCTTCCCAGCTGATCAACAATCTGCGTCTCCAGGAAGCCCAGATCCAGCAACGCCTTGCCGAGCAGCTCACAACTCTGCGCGACGGCCACCCGGACGTCATAAAGACCCGCCGGGAGCTCGAGGACGTGCGCATCACGATATCCGGCGAAGTGCGTAAGATCGTGCAGTCGATGCGCAACGAGACCGAGATTGCCCGAGTGCGGGAGGCGAATGTCGCCAATGCCGTCGGTGAGTTGAAAGCGGTCATGGAATCCCAGGCGGATGCCGAGATCGAATTGCGCGCCATCCAGGCAGAGGTCGCGGCCAACCAGAATCTTTACGAGGTCATGCTGAACCGGCTTGCGGCGGTGGATCTGGAGGGCCGCGAGCCGGATCAGGTCGGCGCCGAGGTTATTTCACGCGCCGTGATGCCCCGGGTGCCGGTCTCGCCGAAGAAAAAACTGGCGGTGCTCGCCTCTCTGATCGCCGCGATGGTCATTGCCGCCTTGCTGGCGCTGCTGATGGATTTCCTGATCCGCGGCTTCAAGAATGCCAAACAGGTTGAGCAGGCGACTGGCCTGCCGGTGATTGCCAGCATCCCGCTTTCGCTGCAGGTGGCAGATACCGGCACGCCTCTTTTCGAGATGGTGCGGCGCAGGCCGGGTTCGGCCGTCGGTCAGGGTATCCGGAAGCTGCGCACGGCGCTCAATCTGCTCGGCGAGGGCAAGCAGATCCGCACGGTGCTGATCACGTCTTCTATCGCCGGTGAAGGTAAATCCTCGATCGCCCTTGCTCTGGTAGCGAACGCTGTTTCGGCCGGTCTACGGACGCTGATCATCGATTGCGATACTGTGAACGGCACTGTCACAAAGCAGATAGACAGCGTGACGAACCGGGGCCTCAAGCAATATCTGAACGGCGACGGAGAGGTCGAGGACGCTATCGAGTTCGATATGGCCACCGGGATCCATTACGTCGCAACCGGTGGCGTGCTGTCGAATTCGGACGACCTTTTCGGCTCCCGGCGCATGGCCGAATTGCTGCGCTACAGTGCAGAGAGTTTCGATTTCACGGTACTGGACAGCGGCCCGGCCTCGGTGGTTTCCGACACGCTGGTACTGGTGCCCCAGGTCGATGCGACCGTTTTCGTGGTCGAGTGGGAGCGCACGCGCCGGGAGACGGCGGAGCAAACCATTCGCGAGGTCTACGAGGTCGGCGAGAATCTGGCCGGCATCGTGATGTCGAAAAACAATCTCCGGATCCAGTCGATCGACGGCGGGGCCGAGGCGTATGACGGTCAGTATTACGGGGTCGATTCGGCGCCACCGGATGACGATGGCGAGCCGGAATGGGCGCGCGCGAGATGATGCAGCACCGGGCCTGGGCGCGCTAAGCCATGCGTAACAAAACGCTGATCTGGCTGGCAATCTGGTTGGCCGCGCTTGAAACGCTGGCCCTCTTCGCGATCAATATCGTCGCCTATGCTATCCGCAACAGAAGCTTCGAGCTGACCGAGGAGTATGTGTTCGGCGGGCTTTTCATCTGTGCCCTTTATCTGGTCTGCGGGATCAGCCAAAGCAGCTATGCCTTTCACCGCAGCGATGTGGAGAGAATCCATGTCATGCAGGCTTTACGTTGCTGGGTCGGCACAATGGTCGTTTTTGTCGTTGCCCTTTACGCCTTCAAGATATCGGACGAGTTCTCGCGCGTCTGGTTGCTCGAAATGGTGCTGGGCGGAAGTGTCTCTCTGATTGTGGTGCGGACGGCAGTGCTGGCCTGGGCCGCCAAGGCGCGCCGCAGTGGCCGGTTCGCCAGCCGGGTTGCGGTGCTAGGCTCACCTCGTCTGGTGAATGAAGCAGTGCAGACATTATTGACCTATCGCGGCGGCCCACGGCTGGTCGGAGGTTTTGTCGGCGAGGGGCTTGGGAACGAGACCTTGCAGAGCGTTCCGCTGCATGGCAGCGAGGAGAGCCTGCGCCGGATCATCGCGGCTGGGCGCGTCGACGATGTCCTGCTGTGTTACGAGCCCGACGAGGAAGTTGCGTTTCGCGCGGCGCTTGGCGCCCTGAAAGACCAGCCGGTCAATATCCGCCTGCAATTGCCATCCTACCTGCATGGTGTGCCGGCGCTCGGGATCGACCGGATCGCGGGGCAGGCCAGTCTGGTCCTGGCCGATCTTCCCATCGTCGGTTGGGAGAGTGTGCAGAAACGTTGTATCGACCTTTTTCTGGGGTCTCTTTTGCTTCTTGTGCTGGCCCCGGTGATGCTGGTCATCGCGCTTGCCATCCTGATTACCATGGGCCGCCCGGTTCTGTTCCGGCAGCAACGGTATGGCTTCAACAACGACGAATTCATGATGCTGAAATTCCGCAGCATGCTGCGGGAAGATGGCGAGGACGCCGGTGACACGGTCCTCCGTCAGGCAACGCGCGATGACCCGAGAATTACCGCGCTCGGCGGGTTTTTACGGCGGACCAGTCTGGATGAACTGCCACAGCTTCTGAATGTGCTGGGTGGCAGCATGTCGCTTGTCGGGCCGCGGCCGCATGCGGTGTCTCACAACGAGCATTATGCGGGCCTGATTGACGGCTATCTCGGTCGCCATAGGGTCAAGCCCGGCATCACCGGCTGGGCCCAGGTGAACGGGTTGCGCGGTGAGACCGATACGCTCGACAAGATGCGCCACCGGGTCGAGCTTGATCTGCATTATATCGAGAACTGGTCTCTCGGCTTCGATCTGAAGATTCTTGCCCTGACTGTGATCGAAGTCGGGACCGGCCGCTCCGCCTATTGAGAATTTGTGCCGCGCTGCCAGTCGATGGTGCGTCGCAGGCCGTCTGCCAGCGTAATCTGCGCGCGAAATCCAAACATTTCCGCCGCCTGCCCAGGGTCACCCAGGGAATGGGCAACGCCGCCTGACCGTCCGGTGCCGGGCTCGATCCGGATATTATCGCCGCAAAGTTGGCCAATCTCTGTGGCGAGCGCCTTCACACTGGTGGCGATGCCGGTGCATCCATTCACGATCAGGGCGCCTGGCCGGGGCCGAGAGATGCAAGCGGTCAGCAGGCGGATGAGATCGTCAATGAAGATGAAATCCCGGCTCTGGCTTCCATCGCCGTCCACCCGGAGCGGCGTTCCCGATAGTGCGGCGGCGATAAAGCGGGAGATCACGCCGGCATAGGGTGAGCCTGCATCCTGGCCGGGGCCGTAGACGTTAAACGGCCTGACGATGGTCGCGGAGAGACCGTTATCCGCGGCCTTCAATGCATAGTGCTCGCCTTGCAGCTTGTCGGCGCCATAGGAGGACAGGGGCAGGCATGGATAGTCCTCGGAAACCGCGCCAGGCCCCGCATCGCCATAAACAGCGGCGGAGGAGATGAGTACCAGCGGGATGTGGCTCCGTGCTGCGGCGGCAACGGCATTCGCCGCCCCGCCTGCATTTACAGCGTGCGCTCGCTCCGGGTTCGCTTCGGCGGCCGCGATGGAGGCGATCGCTGCCAGATGGAAGACGCCGTCCATATCCTCCGCCAAGCTGGCGAGTTTATTCGCATCGGTGACGCAGCCTTCTTCGAGGCGCGCAGCCGATGGCAATGTCGCGGGGTCGCCGGAAGACAAATCGTCCAGCACGGTCACTTCGTGCCCGGCCTCGAGCAAGGCGGCGGTCAGGTGTCGGCCGATAAAGCCGCATCCGCCGGTTACAAGATGGTGGGCCATCAGCCTCTCCCCCTCCTGCACCAGTGGCAGATCAGATCGAGCAGGGCGAACCAGACAAAGCGGGTGTTGTGCAGCAGGTACCGGCCAAGCAGACGGCGCGGTTCCTGCGTCAGACGGTACAGCCATTCAAGACCGAGAGACTGCATGGCGCGCGGGGCCCGTTCCAGCCGGCCCGACAGAAAATTGAAGGCGGCGCCGATGCCGACCATGGTGCCGTTCACGGCGGCGCTATGCCGGGCCATCCAGAATTCCTGACGTGGGCAACCGAGGCCGATGAAGATCAGCCTGGCGCCACTGGCATTGATACGTGCAGCCGTCTCCGCGTCAAATTTTGGGCGGACAGGGAGCAGGGGCGGGCTATCCCAGCCGACGACGTTCAGCTTCGGATGGGTTACAGCGAGGGCCCGGCGCAGGTCTTCGAGTTCATCTGGCATGCCGCCATAGAAATAGACCGGCAAACCCTCGCCTTCCGCCCGGCTAATCAGCCAGGCGGCAAGATCCGGCCCGGCAACCCGCTCGCTTCCGCTGTGCCCTTTCAGAGCAAGCATCCATTTTACCGGCATGCCGTCCGGCGTGATAAGAGCCGCGCCGTCGAGGGCGGCCGCGAATTCCCGATCAGCCTTGGCGAGCGAGAGTGGGTGTGCCCCTGAGACGCAGATATAGGCCGGTTTTGCAGAGCGGGCGCAGGCAAGGATGGCCTCCCCGATCTGAGCAAAACGTCCCGCGGCGATCGTGCGGCCCAGCACCGTTATCGTTTCGATATCGTTACTATCTTCGATCACACGCGCGCTCCGTCGCCGATCATCAGGCTCTCGTAGATCGCAGTTTGCTGTGCCGTCGTCCCTGCCGTGGTCAGGTGCTTCTCGTAATGTTCCCGCGCCGCTGCACCCCATCGCCGCAAGCGTTGCGGATCGGCGAAGGCGGCGTCGATGGTGCGGGTCATGCTTTCCGGATCGAACGGATCAAAGTGGGCGCCGGTCCGGTCTTCCTGCACCAGCTCGCCAAGCGCACCGATATTGGAGGCCAGCACCGGCAAGGAGGAGGCAAAAGCTTCCGAGATGACCATCGGAAAATTCTCGTAGCAGCGGGATGGGATGATGCAAACAGCGGCCCGGCGCATCTCGTCGTTGATAGCCTCGGATCCGAGGGACCCAAGCGCGACAGCGCGGCCATCCCGCACGGCTTCGTCCAGAACCGGTGCGTCGGGGCCGTCGCCGATCACGCGCAGGGGCGGCCAGTCTTTTTTCCAGAGGCGGAGTAGCGGCGCGATCCCCTTTTCCGGCGAAAGGCGTCCGACATAGAGAGCACCGGATCTTTCCCGCTCCTCCGGTCTTGCGGCAAAGAGCGCGCCCGGGCTGTTCGGTTTCACGGTGATCCGGCCTGAGGGAAACCCGGCGGCGACAAAACGGCTCTTCGAGAATTCCGAGAGGGCGATGAAGCGGTCGACCGACTGGCTCCAGGTGCCCTTGTCACGATGGCGCGCGATCATGCGTGCGAGGGCGAAAGACCCGAGGGTAGAGTTGCGGTAACAGCGATGCAGAACGGCCTGATATGGGCTGGCGCCGACACAATCCTCGCAGATCCGGCCATCCCGCATGAGCAGGGCCGAGGCGCAGATATTCCGGTAATTATGCAGCGTCTGCACCACGGGCACGCCGAGGTCGCGGGCGGCGTCATACAGCGAAGCCGTGATCAGCGGGAATATGTTGTGCGCATGAAGGATGTCGGGCGCGTGCGCCGCGATCTCGGCCCGGAGCTCCGTCCGGAGCGCGTCTGTGCCCGGCAGCGACCAGGCCGTTTTTGCCTTGTCCCAGATGGTCGAGATAGCCTCGTTGTCTCGTTCGAGAAGTGAAACGTCGTGGCCGGCCTCGCGCAATGCGGCCATCTCGGCATCCACCGCCCGGTCCTCTCCCCCGGTGTGCTGGTAACGGCAATGGGCGAACAGGACCTTCATTGGTTCCACACCGTCTCGATGGCCTGCATCATGCGCCGGAGCGTGTTTTCATGCGAGAAACGAGCGGCTGTCTGGCGCGCCGCGTCTCCCATGGCAATCCGGGCGGCGGCCGGAGTATCGAGCGCCTGGCTGAGCGCTGTCTCGGTGGATGTCGGGTCGGCTGGATCGAAAAGCCAGCCATTCTCTTTGTCCGTGACCATTTCCTCGGCCGCCTGGGCCCGGCAGCTCGCCAGCACCGGGAGGCCCGCCGCCATGGCTTCGTTGACGACCAGGCCCCACTCGTCGGCAAGGGTGGGAAATGCGAGCAGGTCGGCATCGGCCATCAAGGCAGGGACATCCTCGTAGGCCACGTCGCCAAGCAGGGTGAGCTTGAGGTTGGGCGGCAGCACCAATGCCTCCAGCGCTGCCCTTTCCGGACCGTCGCCAATCAGCCGCCAATTCAACGCCCGGCCCGGATGGGCCGCACACCAGGCGATCAGATGCTGCAGAAAGGGCCGGAGGCCCTTGCGCGGGATCAGACTGCCAACCGTGACGAGCTGGAGGGTCTTTTCATCGTCAGACACAGATCGGCCGGATGTGTCGAGATTCGCGAACCGGTCCAGGTCGGTCGACTGGTGAATGCGAAAAATCCGCTCGGGAGCGAAGCCGATGCTTTCAAGATACCGGGCGCCGGACTCGCCGTTGGTCATGGCCCCGTCCGCACGTTTTGCCATCAGCCGCCGGAGGGTCGTGCGTACCCATCCGCGACCGCGCTCGCTGTCCTCGGATAATGTGGCCCAGACCAGAAATCTGCTGCGCCGGCCCAAGAGCGGTGCCAGGCAACGATACAGGCAAGCCTGCAGGGTGCGGGCGCCGAACTCGGAGCTGATCACGACATCCGGGGCCAGCGCGCAGAGGCGCGGGAGCATATCGATGCTCAGATGCGTCGACAGGTTCTCACCGAACCCGTCCGGATGGCGCCGCCGATAGGGCAGGGTGAGGGAGCGGGAGACGCGGACATCGAGCCCGCGCCAGTCCGTCTTCCAGGAGCGGTCCGCTTCCATGCCGGTGGAGACAAGCACGGTCAGCCAGCGCACCTCCCGCTCCAGCGCCTGCAACAGCGCGACGCGGTAGGGCGGCACGATGTTAAGAAGCAGGGCGACGGAGCAGCGGGGCATGCGGGATCGATCCCAATACGAGGCCGGAGAGGATGAAAATAGGGACCATGTTGTAGAAATAGATCAGCACATTGTCGGTCAGCATCAGGGCAAGCAGTGTGGCCTGCGCCAATAATGTCGAAGCGCCGATGGAGGTCTCCCGTGCGCCCCATTTCTGGAACCGGGTATATTGTCGGCGGCAGGCCACCATCATGCTGCCGAAGGCGCCAAACCAGAGCATCAGGCCAATGATCCCGTAATCGTGCCAGATCCGCAGATAATCATTATGCGGCTGCTCGATGCCGGCATGCAGGATCGCCAGGGCTTCGGAGCTGGAGGCGGGACCCTTGCCGACGATCGGTGCCTCGAGGGCGGAGTTGATGACCGTGGTCCAGGCCAGGATCCGGCCCATCGTGTTGATTTTCACGCCGCCGACCGCCGCCGACAGATCGCCGGTGAAGAAGCGCTGTTTCAGCGGCTCGAAATTCAGCAGCATGAAAGCTGCCACCCCGACAGCGATCATAAGGATTGCTATCGTGCGGAACCAACCGGTGAAACTGTTCAGCCTAAGCTGCGCCAGAATGAAGACGCCGAGCCCCATGCCCATCGCCGCGCGGGAAAGGGACAGCACCACCACCGCATAGAGGAAGAGAGCCAGCCAGAGGTCGCTGCGCGAGCCATGCCGCCAGTAGCCGCAATGGATGGCAATGCCGATCAGCAGAAAGCCTGCAAGGGAGCGCGGCGCAAAAATTTCCAGATGGCCGAAACCGAGCACCGGGATTGCCAGCACATAGACGACCGCCGGGATCCAGATTGCGATCAGTATCGCGCGAACGATGGCACGGGTCGGCGCACGGATGCTCTTCGCCACCTGTGCCGCAATGATGAAAGAGAGAATGCTGGAGATGATGACGACTGTGTTCTGAATGCCTTGCACCGTCAGCCGGTAGAAGATGAAGCCGTAGGCGATCCAGGCGGTGAACAGGAGGAACATGAAGATCGGCCAGCGGATCTCGCGCACGACGTAGGGCCGCATCAGAAAGTGCATCACCAAGAGCACGACAAAGAACAGAGTGAGAAAGCCGCCGAGAGAGATCTGCGGAATGATTCGGAACTGGGCCGGAATGGTGACAAGCGCCTGCGTGAAGATGATGACCATCAGCAGAGACACGCTGAGCGGTGCCGCCTGACCGAGCTGCCGGGTGCCGGTGGCGCTGCGGTAAAAGGCTGCCTGGGCTCTGTCAGTGCCGGCACTGTCCGGCGTTCCGGGCACACGAGGATATCTCGCCATGGTCAGGCTGTTCCCGATGGTGCGTGCAGCTGGCCACCCAGGTTTTTCATGCCGAGCCGGATGGAACGGGCCGCTGCGGCGAGCTGCGCCCACAGCGGGATCGCCAAGGTGCTGCGCGCCTCTGCCCGTATCAGGGACAGGGCATCGGCATAATCCTGCTGGCGCCGGGCTGCGAAATAGCTGTCAGCCCTGCGCTCGCGGAGGCAGGTCACACTGTCCGTGTGACCGATCCCGCCGACCCGGAGCAGCCGGAAGTAGAACGCATAATCGATGCAGATATCGAGTCGCTCATCATAGCCTCCGGCCTGCTCCCATGCCGCGCGGCGGAAAAGCACGGTGGAATGGGTGATCCGGTTGGAAGCGTACAGCATGGCGGGTGTGATCCGGCTCACCTTCGCGTCGGCTTCCAGCGCGGCTGGCGGTTCAGGTGTGGCACCCTCGAACATGATCGCTTCCGAACAGGCCATCGCCAATCCGGGATCGGCCTCAAGCATCGGAAGCGTGGCCCGCAGGCGGTGCGGGAGTGCGATATCATCCGCGTCGAGGATGGCGATATAGCGGCCCCTGGTTGCATCGATCGCCTGGTTGAGTGCCCGTGCCCGGCCCTGGCGGCCACCCTCGATAACAAGAATGCGCGAATCAGCTTCAGCCTCGGCGCGTGCCGCCGCCAGCGTACCGTCCGTCGACCCATCGTCGAACAGGATGATTTCCACCGGCTCGTCCGCGTCCAGCATGGTCGCAGAGCGGAGCGCCCGTGCGACATGTGCCTCCGCCTGGAAAGCAGTGGTGACAACGGAAACGAGAGGGGATTGGGCCGCCAGCATGTGTCCTCTGGTTAAAACGCGGGCAGGGCTATTAACCTATCAGATGGATACTCTGTCGTATATCGTGTCGGATCACGGGTTTCAGTGCTTTCGCAACCAGTTGTGCCGCAGTTTTGTGCAGTTTGGTTAATAGATCGTGTGCGTCATGACTCTTCGCAGATTATTTTTCGAGTATTGCAGGCGCCCCCTGCGTGACTGGCTTCAGGAACGCAGGCTTCGACAGGCGGTCGCGATGGGTGCGCCGCTGAAGATCGTGCTCGGCGGGACGGCCCCGGCGCCAGACTGGTTCGGCTCCGATATCGGCTTTTTCGATGCGACGCGTGCGGCTGCCTGGGCGGAGCTTATCGGGCATGAGGGTGCGGTCGACCGGCTGCTTGCCGAGCATGTGTTCGAGCATATTCCGCCGGAGTTGATCCCGGTCGTGCTGGAGAACGCGTTCCGCTATCTGAAACCGGGTGGAACCATCCGGATTGCGGTTCCGGACGGACACAATCCCAACCCTGACTACATCCGGCATGTCGAGCCCGGCGGGATCGGGCCGGGCGCGGACGATCATAAGCAGCTTTTTACAATAGAGAGTCTGAGTGCTGCTCTTGAGGCTGCCGGGTTCCGGGTCGAGCCCGGGGAGTGGTTCGATAGCGACGGGCAGTTCCACGAAGAGCCCTGGAGCGAGGAGCGGGGGAATATCTACCGCTGCAAGCGGCACGGCACGCCGGACAAGAGCTTTCCCTCCTCGCATCTCTCGCTGCTGGTTGACGGTATCAAGCCGTGAACAGGATCCGGTAGCGCGCCGTCGTGATCTCGCCTGGCGGTGGCGGTGGCGCGGCGTTGGACCAGACCCGGAGCCGCCCACTGACGCCGTATTGAGGCTCGGCAGCGGTGACTTCAGTCAGCGGAAGATCGCTTTCCAGCCGCGCTCCGTCGAGCGCAAAGGCGGTGCCTCCTTCTGCCCCGGGCACCGGTGCCACCGATGCAGGCAACGTTAGCCAGGGCAGATGCAGAAGTGCGTCATCAGGTGCCTCGGTCAGTGTCAGGGCATCCTCGATGCCTATGGACCCGGCCTCGAAGTCGAACCGTCGTTCGAACCGGAATGTGCTGGTCTCGCCGACGATTTTATCCGGCCCCGCCCAGCGGAAATCAGTGCCGGAGAGCAGGGTGCGGAATGTGCCGCCATGTTGCTCGAATACCGGGAGCGGCAGGGACAGGGCGGTATAGATGCTGTCCGGCAAGGTCTCGTCGCCATAGGACGGCAAAGGCCGCACGCCGTCGGCCGTGACAATATAGGGCAGGGGCTGCGCCGCCGTGATGGTTCGGCGCGGCAAGGTGGTGATCGCGGAATAGGCCGCATTGCGGACAACCCGGATGCCGTCTTCCAGGCTGTTTTCCGCCGGAAGTGGCAGAGGTGTGCCGGGTTCGGGTGAGGCGGCGAGCTGTTCCGCCGCGAGCTTCAGGACCGCGCCCGCAAAGGCGAGATAATCCGGCCCGTTATTGTAGGAATGCCAGCCGATCCGGCGCTGATGGGGGTGGTGCGGTGGCGGTGTGACGTCCTCCCGCTCGTCGATCCGGGTGATCATCAGGGGCAGGGTGCCGTCTGGTCCGAGGGCCGCCTCCAGCCGGTCGGCGATGGCCCGCAGCAGGGCGATGGAGCCTTCCGGCGCGCAGTCAAGCCGCAGTCCAATGGCAAGGGCCAGTGCCGCGGCAGCATATCCAAAGCTCTGAAACCGCCCGCGCCCGATGGCATTCACCTCGCCATCATGCAGCGCGGTCCGGACAAGAGCGCGCAGGGCCGCGCGAAACCGCTCACGCAGGTCGGCGGATGGTTCTTCGAGCACGGAGATCTGGTAGCCCAGCAGCGCGGTCGCGAAGGCATGATACTGCTGGGTCGGGGCGCCGCGTTGGTCCTCGATGAACCCGCCCGGTTTCTGGTAGACGGCAAGGGCCAGCCAGCGCTCAGCCCGGCCGGTGATCTTGTCGAGCAACCTTGTGCCGAAAAGCCTGACGGTGCTGCGCAGAAGAGTCCAGTTGGCGACGCGATTGCGGACAAAGCTCAATTCGCCGAGCACATCCCCGGGTTCCCGGTAGCCGGAGACGGGGCCTGATCGGAGCAGGTTGGCAAGTGCGAATCGCACGAATTCCCAGTGAAAGCGATTTTCCCAGGCACCGATCCGTGCCTGCTTGTCCTGCTGTTTCAGACGGTCGAGCGCAGCGGCGATGTCATCCCCGAAGCGCTCCGGCCATCGTCGCCAAAGCATGGCGGCGAAAGCGGTGCCGTAGAATTCCGTTTCCGCGAACCCGGTTTCGCGATCGCATTGAGCGGCCAGAGCTCCGGCGATCTGTTCCGCGATCCGGTCAAATCGCGCGCCGACTGTGCCTTCAGGAACGCTCAAAAGTCATCTCCATTGATAGCGCAATGCGCTCTTCGGAATTCAGGCGGGCCAGCCCGCTGGCCTGCAATTGCAACGCGTTTCGACCGCCGCGCTCCGCGGCATACCAGAGACGGGATTTCAGACCCGGAACTGACAACAGCGCCCGGCTTGCCCAATCGGGCAGGGACAGTCTGGCAAAACGGTTGAACCAGCGAACCCAGAGAAGCGCATAGGGTGGCTTCGGGATCAGCCTTGCATGCACGACCCAGCCTTCCGGAGCATCCCGGATATAGAGAACCTGCTCGAACGCCGACAGGGTTTCCGATTCTGTAACCCGGATTTCGAGCTTTCCGTTGGAGCCGGAAAGCGTCGCATGGCGGACCGGGTGCTGGTGATAGATATTGCTGCCGGTATGCTCAAAACGCTCGCCTGCGATCGCTGCTACGGTGAAAGACTCAGCCGAAAAAACTGCCCGGACGACAAAATCCTGAAAGAGCGAGGGCGAAAGCGTGGTAAGCGAGGCGGAGAGAGTAAGGCTCCGTCCGCGGAGCCTTGACGTGAGGACAGTGCTCCACCGACCCTCGGCCATTTCGACGGTCAGGTGCCGCTCGCCTGCCTCGGGACCGTTCTTGAGTGCGCGATCCTCTATAATGCGGGCACCATGACGTTCAGGCGCAAGGGTGAAGAAAGAGTGACGGTCGGCAGTTTCAATTCCAAAACCGGTTCCGCGCATACCGCCACAGCGGATTGCGGTCGGTACACCGTATTCCCAGTCGCACTCAATAAAGTCCGTCACACGCATTCCCGTTTGGCCGGTGCCGCAATGGAGAGCAGCATATGACGAGCGAAAGCGCACCGCCAAGTTCCGAGCTGCCAGGTTCCGAGCCGCCGCCGGGCAAAGAGTCATCCAGCGCGCTCAAGCGGTTTCTGGAGAGCCCGCGCAGTTACGCGCTGGTGGTGCCGACGGTCAATGCCTGTGTCGCCGCCACCGGGCTGTTCATTCCATGGTTCATGGAGCCGGTCTCGTTCGGCCAGTTCATCCTGATCTCTACCTTCGTGCAGTATCTCTGGCTGCTCGATCTTGGGACATCGCAGCTCATCACCCGGACGTCTGCGCGGATGAAACAGGCCGGCCTCAACAGCCCGGCCGGCGTCCGGGTTCAGGGCATTCTCTGGACCCGTTTCTATCTTGCGGTCATTGCCACCGTGACGGCTCTCGCGCTTGCCTATGCGTTTCGGGATTCCTTCAAGGTGCCGCTGCCCATGCCAGCGACCCTGCTCGCGATTCTGGCCGGCGGCACGCAGTTTATCCTGATGGGACATCTGGCTCTTTACCGGGGGCTTTCGACCTACGGGCTGTTCACCGCGAACAATTCGATCGTGCAGGTCGGATTGACGGCACCGCGGGTGCTCGGCCTCTATTTCGGGGGGCTTTCCGGTTGCTTCGCGGTTCTCATCCTCTGGTTCGGTGGCGTTGCCGCCAGCATGCTGCGCCGGGACCCGCCGAGCATCCGGTATCATCCCAGTCTGGACCGCATGCGCCGGACTGTGGCGGCGGCATTCCCGCTGTTCGTATCGGTCTCGCTCTGGAGCGTTTTCATGATGGCGAATCGCTGGTTCGTTGCGGATCTCGCCGATCCAGAGACCTACGGGCAATTCTCTTTCGCGGCGGCGGTGCTCGGCCTTTATGCCGGAACCTTCGGGACCATTGCGCAGGCCTATTACCCGAAACTTTCGGCCGAAGCCTATGCGGCCGAGCCCTTCGCCCTGTCGCCCCGGGTGGTTGGCGATGCGCTGAAGCTGGCGGCGGTCATTTCGGTGCTTTCCACCATCGGCGTGATGCTGGTCAAGCTGGTTGTGCCCTTCGTTTACGTAGCCTACGCGGCTGCGGTTCCGGCCCTGAAGATCTTCCTGGTCGCAGGGATTCCGATGATCAGCGCCTCGTGGCTGATGCCGATCGCCATGTCTGCACGAACCCGGCCGATCCGGGAAATCGTGGCCGTCTATTTTCTGGCCATTGGCACGCTCTGGGCCGGAACCGTCATTGGATTCCGTGAGGCCGGCCTCGAGGGGGTCGGTATCGGCGTGATCCTCGCCTCTTTTGTCATGCTGGGCGGTCAGTCGGTGCTGCTCAGGCGCAGCCGTGTCCTGTCGATCCGGGGTGCTGCCCGGCTGGTCCTGAGTGTGCTGCTGCTTAGCGGCAGCGTGGCTCTCATCAGCCATTTTGTGGCACCCTGAACGCCGCTTTATGCGGTCGATCGAGAATGTAGACGGATGATGGGGAAAGAATTGCGGCCGACATTACCTGTCGGCCGCACAGACAGAACTAGATCAGGTCGTTCCAGAGGTTGCCGGTCAGGCCTGCAACCACGACGTCGGCGCCGTCCATTTCCCAGATCGAAACCTGGCCGGTTTCGGTATTCTGGAGCTGGATATCCGCAGTGCCGTCGCCGTTGAAGTCTGCAACCTCACCGATTTCCCAGTTCTCCTGGAGCTTTCCGACATAGGATTTCGAGGAAGCACCGCCGGCATCCATTTCCCAGAGGGAAACGATACCATCCGCGCTCGCCGTCAGCAGATCTTGCGAGCCGTCGCCATTGAAGTCGGCGATTTTCTCGATTTCCCAGCCTTCGCCGAGCTTCCCGACATATGTCCGGGCCGTGACGGTGCCGCCGTCCATTTCCCAAACCGAGACCGCACCGTCGGCGCTCTTGGTCAGGACGTCGGCCTTGCCGTCGCCGGTGAAATCCTCGACCGCCTCGACCTTCCAGCCCGCGCCGAGCTTGCCGGCGAAGCTCTTGCTGCTCGCGACGCCGCCGTCCATCTCCCAGACGGAGACGGAACCGTCGTTCTTGACGGCCATGATGTCCTGTTTGCCATCGCCGTCGAAATCCGCGACCGCGCCGATATCCCAACTACTGTCCAAAGTCCCGGCGTAGCTCTTGTTGCTCGCAGTACCGCCGTCCATCTCCCAGACCGAGACCGCGCCATCGGAGTTGCGGGCCAGAATGTCGGATTTTCCGTCGCCATTGAAATCGGCGAGCGTTTCGACTGTCCAGTCCGAAGACATCTGTCCGGCATAGGAGCGATTGGTGACGGTGCCGCCATCCATCTGCCAGATCGAGACCGCGCCATCCTGGCCCCGTAGCAGGATATCCAGCCCGCCATCGCCGTCGAAATCAGCAGTGCCGGTGATTTCCCAACCGGACTGGAGACGTCCCGAGAACACTTTCGCGTCGGCCGCGGTGCCGTTCATCTCCCAGACAGATATGGCGCCGTCGGTGCCATGCAGCAGGATGTCGTCGTCGCCGTCGCCGTCGAAATCCCCAACGGCTTTGATCGAGAAGTCACCGCCACGGTTGAGCGCACCGGTCAGGCCTTTCCCATCCGCCGTTGCGCCGTCGAGGGTCCAGACCGACACATTGCTCTTGTTCGAGACCAGCAAGAGATCCTGTTTGCCGTCGCCGTCGAAATCGCCGGTGGCCTGTACCTTGAATCTCTCCTGGTTCGGGTCGATAGCCGGTTCCGTCGAGAAGGCGAGCGTCGTATCGCCCGATGCCGCCGAAGCGGTGACGGACTTGAACTCGCCGTCCAGCGTGAAGCTGGCATCCGCATTGCCGTCGCCGGTCGAGTCGATGGCGACAGTGGTGACACCGTCTGCGAAGGTCAGCGTGACATTGTCACTGGAGAACTCCGCGCCCTTGATGAGCACGGCATCCCCATCTGTCAGGTCGCTGATCGTATCGCCGGAGAGATCGGACCCGGTGCCCGCGAATGTATCGTTGCCCGCGCCGCCGGTCAGCATGTCGGCGCCGTCGCCGCCGAACATCAGGTCAGCACCGTTGCCGCCAACCAGAGTGTCGCTACCGAGGCCGCCGGAGAGGATATCGTTGCCGTCGCCGCCATCCAGAGTGTCGTTGCCCGCGTCGGCTACGAGTGAGTCGGCGCCAACTCCGCCGGAGAGCGCATCATTACCAGCGCTACCGGAGAGGGTGTCGTTTCCGGCACCGCCCTTCAGTACATCCGCGCCGTCGCCGCCGATCAGCAGGTCTGCGCCATCCGCGCCTGACAAGATGTCATTGCCGAGGCCGCCGGAGAGGGTGTCGTTGCCGGTGCCGCCATCAAGCAGGTCGTTCCCGTCACCGCCATAGATCAGATCATCGCCGCCGAGGCCTCTGATCGTATCGTCGCCGATGGCGCCGAGCAGGGTGTCGGCGTTCTCTGTCGGTACCGCTTCAGTGCTGAAGGTAAGCGTCGTGCGGCCGTCTGCCGTGCTCGCGGTGACGCTGAGGAAAGTGCCGGCGATGGTGAAGGTCGCATCCGCGGAGCCGTTCCCGTCCGCGTCGATTGTCACCGTGGTCTTGCCGTCGGCCTGTGACAGGCTGACTTTATCGGCACCGAAGGAGGCATTGGCGATCACCAGATCGCCGGTCTCCGGATCGAAGCCGGTGATGCTGTCGCCATCGAGACCGGCAAGATCGCCGACAATGCTGTCCGCACCGGCGCCGCCGTCGATTGTGTCACTGCCGGAGCCGGCCGCGATTGAATCGTCGCCGCTGCCGCCGGAGATCAGGTCGTCGCCCGCACCGCCGTCGATGGTCTCGGCATTGTCGCCGCCGGTGATCTGGTCGTTTCCGTCACCGCCGTCGATGCTGTCGGTGCCGCCGCCGCCGAAGATCGTGTCGTCGCCCGCGCCGCCGTCGATGGTTTCGGCTGTATCGCTGCCGGTGATGACATCGTTGCCGTCGCCGCCGCTGACATTGTCCGCGCCGCCTTCATTGACAATTGTGTCGTCGCCGCTGCCGCCGAGCACCGTATCGACGCCGCTACCCGCGGTAATGACATCGTTGCCATCGCCGCCGTCGAGCAGATCGTTCGCGCCGCCACCGGAGAGCATATCGTCGCCCGCGCCGCCGCTGATGGTCTCGTCAGCATCGCTGCCGGAGATGGCGTCGTTTCCGTCACCGCCGTCAAGGCTGTCGGAGCCGCCGATATTGACAATAGTATCGTTGCCTGCGCCGCCGGAGACAGTGTCGTTTCCGTCACCGCTGTTGATCTGGTCGTTACCCGCGCCACCGGTCAGCGCGTCATTGCCCGCACCGCCGTCAATCGTGTCGTCGCCTTCGCCGCCGTCGATCACATCACTGCCATCGCCGCCGGAGAGCAGGTCATTATCGGCACCGGCCGTGACCGTGTCGTCACCTGCGCCGCCAACAACCGTGTTCGCACCTGACCCGGCATCGACGCTGTCATTGCCAGCGCCTCCGTCGAGGGAATCCGCTCCCGCGCCGCCGCTCAGCGTGTCCTCGCCGGCACCGCCGTCGAGGATGTCGTTGCCTTCGCCGCCATCAAGCTGATCGCTTCCAGCTGCACCGGACAGCGTATCGTCGCCGCTCGCACCGGAGAGGATATCCGCACCATCCGCGCCGTCGAGGGCATCATCGCCTGTGCCACCGTCGAGGCTGTCGTTTCCGAGCCCGCCGTTAAGTGTGTCGGCACCGGCACCACCATAGAGGGCATCGTCGTCGGCCCCGCCATCCAGGACGTCATTGCCGTCACCACCGACCAGCGTATCGTCTCCGCTGGCGCCGGAAAGCGTATCCGCCCCTGTGCTGCCATCGACAGAGTCGTTACCGTCGCCACCATTCAGCAGGTCGTTGCCTGCGCCGCCGTCGATGACGTCGTCGCCGCCAAGACCGTCGATGGTGTCGTCACCGTCCGTTCCGGTCAGGCTGTCTGCGCCTTCGGACGCGGTGACGTCGGGGGAGAAGCTGATCGAGGTCTTGCCGTCCGCCGTGGAGGTGGTGACCGAGTTGAACTCGCCAGCCATGCTGAAGGTTGCATCCGCGGAGCCGTTTCCGTCCGCATCGATCGCGACCGTGGTCGTGCCGTCGGAAGTGGTCAGCGTCACCGCATCGTCGCCGAAGGAGGCGTTCGCGATCACCAGATCGCCGGTCTCCGGATCGTAGTCGGTGATGCTGTCGCCATCGAGATCCGCAAGATCGCCGACAAAGCTGTCCGCACCGTCGCCGCCCGCAAGCGTGTCGGCACCGGCACCGCCAGTGATCTCGTCATCGCCCGCACCGCCGGAAATCAGATCGTCGCCTGCACCGCCATCGATTGTTTCCGCATTGTCGCCGCCGGTGATGGCATCGTTGCCGTCGCCGCCTGCGACCTCATCGGCTCCGCCGCCACCGGAGATTGTGTCGTCACCAGCTCCGCCGTCGATGGTTTCCGCCGCGTTGCTGCCCGTGATGACATCGTTTCCAGCGCCACCGTCGAGAACGTCGGTACCGCCCAGATTGACGAGCGTGTCATCGCCTTCGCCACCGAGAACAGTGTCGGTTCCGCCGCCGGCCGTGATTGCGTCATTGCCGGTACCGCCATCAAGCAGGTCGTTACCGCCACCGCCGCTGAGCGCGTCGGCATCAGCACCGCCGGAAAGCGTGTCCGCGTCGGCGCTGCCGATCAGCGTGTCGTCACCCGACCCGCCATCCATGGCATCCGAGCCCGCGCCGCCATCCATGACGTCGTCGCCGGCCCCGCCATAAAGGGCGTCGTCATCGTCACCGCCCGAAAGGGTGTCATTGCCGGCCCCACCATAGAGCTGGTCGTTCCCGGCGCCGCCGGTGATCTCGTCATCGCCTTCAAAACCGGCGAGCACATCGTCACCGCCAAGACCGTCGAGCGTATCGTTGCCGCCGAGACCAGACAGTGTGTCGTTGCCTCCGAAGCCGCTGATGGCGTCGTCGCCTTCGGTCGCCTGCTCGTCGGCAATGACGATGTCTTCGATGTTGGAGACCGTCAGACCGTCGAGATCGGAGCGGGTGTCGACATAAAGCGTATCCTCGCCGGAACCACCGTCCACGACGCCAGAGTCGCCTGCATAGATAGCGTCCGCGCCGTCACCGGCATTGACCGTGTCGCTGCCGTCGGTTGCGTCAATTGTGTCGTCGCCGGCTCCGCCGTCGAGAACGTCGTTCCCGGCGCCGCCGTCAAGCAGATCGGCATCCGCGCCGCCCGAGAGCG
>NZ_KE384532.1:0-13995 GCF_000426505.1 Nisaea denitrificans DSM 18348
GACCGTCCAGGTCGGAGCGGGTGTCGACATAAAGCGTATCGTCGCCGGCACCGCCGTCCACGACGCCGGAGTCGCCGGCATAGATCGCGTCGTCGCCATCGCCTGCATTGACCGTATCAACACCGTCTTCGGCATGGATGGTGTCGTTCCCGGCACCGCCATCAAGGACGTCGTTGCCTGCGCCGCCGTCCAGCAGATCGGCATCGTCGCCGCCAGAGAGCGTGTCTTCGCCGGCACCGCCATAAAGCGTGTCGGAACCTTCGCCACCATCCAGCGCATCGTTCCCGGCACCGCCGGTGATCTCGTCATTGCCCGCGCCGCCGTAGACGACGTCCGCGCCGTCGCCGGCCGCGACAATGTCGTCGCCGTCCAGAGCGGAGATGGTGTCGGCATCGTCGGTGCCGACAAGGCTGTCATCGCCGTCCGTTCCGGTTATCGGTCCAGTGACGAAGCCAAGGCTTGTGCCATTTTCGCCGACGGTTACATCGATCGATTCGAAATCGCCTTCGATGGAGAAATAATACTCGGGCCAGCCATCCCCGGTCGTGTCTATGACGACGTAGGTGGTTCCATAATAACTCGTCAGCGAGACGTCGTCGGGGTCCAGGCTGATATCAGTGAGAAGCAGGGTATCGCTGCCGTCCAGTTTGAGATGGTCGCCCTGGAAGTCGGAGGCCTTGCCTCTGATCAGGTCGTTACCGGCTCCGCCGTCAATGGTGTCGTAACCACGACCGCCTTCAATGGTGTCATTGCCATCACCGCCGGAAAGGCTGTCGTTGCCGTCGCCACCGGTGATCTGGTCGTTACCCGCACCGCCATAGATGGTGTCATGGCCATCGTCGCCATCCAGATGGTCTGCGCCGTCGCCGCCATCGATCAGGTCGTTGCCGCCTTTGCCGTCAATGGTGTCTTCACCGGCTTCGCCAAGAAGGGTCTCGCTGCCATAGTCGCCGCGGATATAGTCGTTACCGGCACCGCCATCGATGCTGTCGCTGCCGCCTTTGCCGGAGATGGTGTCATCGCCGTCACCGCCGGAAATGGTGTCGTTGCCGGACTCGCCCTTGATGCTGTCATTGCCGGCACCGCCGTCGATACTGTCGTTACCGCCTTTGCCGGAGATGGTGTCATCGCCGTCACCGCCGGAAATCGTGTCGTTACCGGACTCGCCCTTGATGCTGTCATCGCCTGCGCCGCCGTCGATGCTGTCATTGCCGCCTTTGCCAGAGATGGTGTCGTCGCCGTCACCGCCGGACAGCGTGTCGTGCGACCAGTCGCCGGAGATCAGGTCGTTACCCGCGCCGCCGTCGATGCTGTCGCTGCCGCCGCGGCCATAGAGCTTGTCGTCGCCCGCACCGCCCAGGATGGTGTCGTTATTATAATCGCCGGAGACTGTGTCGTTACCATCACCGGCATCGATGCTGTCATTGCCCGCTCCGCCGGTGATCTCATCGTTGCCCGTGCCGCCGGTGATTTCGTCATTGCCGGCACCGCCGTAAAGAACGTCATCGCCGCCAAGACCGTCGATGGTGTCATCGTCAGCACTTCCGGACAGCGTGTCGGCTTCATCCGTTCCAATCAGGGTGTTATTGCCGTTAGAGCCACCGGTGCCAGCCGAGAATTGCAGGCTGGTGTTGCCGTTACTCTGGACGAGCGTGACGTCTGTGAAAACACCTTCGAGGGTGAAGGTCGTTTCTGCCCAGCCGTTGTTGTTGGCGTCGATGGCGACCGTGGTGATCCCGTTCGCATTCGTCAGCGTGATTTCGTTGTCGGTGATGTTCGCGCCGGTGATCAGGATCGAGTCACCGCTGTCGAGATCGGCGAAATAATCGCCATTAATCTCGGAGCCGCTGCCGACGAAGAGGTCGTTTCCGGCACCGCCATAGACTGTGTCGTCCCCGGCACCGCCATCGACTGTATCGTCTCCGGCTCCGCCGGAGATCGTGTCGCTGGCATCGCCACCCAGGAGTGAGTCAGCGCCGTCGCCGCCCTCGATCAGGTCGCTGCCGCCGTCGCCGGAAATGGTGTCGTCGCCTGTGCCGCCGGAAAGCGTGTCGTTGCCGGAGGAGGCGATAATCAGGTCGGCATCGCCGCCGCCGTCGATCTGGTCGTTGCCGCCGTCGCCGGAAATGGTGTCTTCACCGGCTCCGCCAAGGAGGGTCTCGCTGCCATAGTCGCCGCGGATATAGTCGTTACCGGCACCGCCATCGATGCTGTCGCTGCCGCCTTTGCCGGAGATGGTGTCATCGCCGTCACCGCCGGAAATGGTGTCGTTGCCGGACTCGCCCTTGATGCTGTCATTGCCGGCACCGCCGTCGATACTGTCGTTACCGCCCAACCCGGAGATCGTGTCGTCGCCGTCACCGCCGGACAGCGTGTCGTGCGACCAGTCGCCGGAGACCAGGTCGTTACCTGCGCCGCCGTCGATGCTGTCGCTGCCGCCGCGGCCATAGAGCTTGTCGTCGCCCGCACCGCCCAGGATGGTGTCGTTATTATAATCGCCGGAGACCGTGTCGTTGCCGTCGCCGGCATCGATGCTGTCATTGCCCGCTCCGCCGGTGATCTGATCGTCATCAGCGCCGCCGAGGATGGTGTCGCTGCCCTGGCCGCCTGTGATGCTGTCCTTGCCGGCACCGCCGTCGAAATAGTTGTTTCCGATATCGTCGCGCAGCGCATCGTTCCCGGCGCCGCCGGAGAGTGTGTCGTTGCCGGATCCGCCGGACAGCGTGTCCTTATCATCTCCACCCAGGAGAAAATCGTCGCCGTTATTTCCGAAGAGGCTGTTTTTGCCGTTGCCGCCATAGAGAGCGTCGTTTCCGTTGCCGCCGCTCAGCGTGTCCTTATCGTCCTCGCCGTAGAGGATGTCGTCGCCGTCGCCACCCACGAGATAGTCATTGCCGTCGCCGCCAAATAGCTGGTCATTGCCGCCGGCCCCGGAGAGCGTGTCGCGATCGCCATAGCCATAGATCGAGTCGTCGCCGGACGAACCGGTGATGGCATCACGGCCGTTGTCACCGGTTATCAAACCAGACCTCTGATTATCTTTATCATGCGACTTGCGCCGTGCCATTCTTTGCTCCAGAGCGCGGGCGAAACCGGCAGGCTTCTCCGGCCGGGACTTCTGTTGACCATACGTTACCTTGAATAGGGATGTTTGAAGATAATTTCAATAAAAATTTATCTAAATACAGCCTATTAGGATGCGACATAGTTTGGAGTTTATCTGAAAAGCCCTAAAAAATAGTTATCTTCATAAAGAAAATTAGAGCAATTCTCGTGTCATAAGCCGTCGCTGCAACACAACATCACAACCGTTCATTTTGTAAGGTGTGGTCCAGGCCTTCATTTACAAGCCGGTTGAATTAAGAGGGACGGGCTGGCCGAAACCATTAAACGTCACTGACGGCGTGAGCATCGACGCGCTAGGTTGTTTCCTGCGTGAGGGAACATATGCGGAGCGAAGCGGGTATGAGTATCAAGATCTGGGGGCGGCCGACATCCGCGCGGACACAGAAAGTGTTGCTGGCGGTGGCGGAACTGGGGCTGCCGCACGAGCTTGTTCTGGCGAGTGGAACGATGGGCGCGCACGGCCATGTGGCGAAAGGCAATCAGGCTTTCGGCGTGGTGGATACACCTGAATATCGGGCAATGAACCCGAACGGTACAGTCCCGACAATCCTGGATGATGGCTTCGTACTCTGGGAATCGAATGCGATTCTGCAATACCTCGCCATGAAATATGACCCGGACAGGTTCTATGGTTCGGACACAGAGCGCTTCGCCTCGGCAAGCCGCTGGATCATGTGGGAGAACAACGAGCTTATTCCGCCGATGCACACTCTGGTGAAACACACCATCCGGCTGCCTGAAGAGCAGCGCGAGCCACAGGTCGCGGAAGCGGCGCGAGCGGCGCTCACCCGCGCATGGAGCATCGTTGAGGACCAGCTTTCCCGGACAGGACATATCGCAGATGACAGCTGGAGCTATGGCGATATCCCGATGACCATCCGGGTGCATCGCTGGGCGCTTCTGGCGGGGGAGGATGCGCTTTCGCCGAACCTCGCCCGATATTACGGTCAGGTGTCTGCCCGGCCGAGCTTCGATGCGGTCCGCGACCCGGCGATGCATCTGGCCGGATAGTAATCGGCGGGTGGAATACCGGGGGCAGTGATCGCCCCCGGGTACTGGATCCTAGATGAACGGCGTGTCGATGTAATAGTGACCGCCCTGCACGACTTTCTTCAGGTCGCTGCCATCCATCTCCCAATAGGAGACGCCGTCGTTGGCGGCGGATGTGATCTGGATATCCGCCTTGCCGTCGCCGTTGACGTCGGCGATGTCGGTGATGCTCTCGCCTGCGCCAAGCGATTTCACGAAGCCCTTGTTGGTCGCCGTCGAGCCGTCCATCTCCCAGACAGTGACTGCACCGGTCGAGGTATTTTCGGCCAGGATGTCCGCTTTGCCATCACCGTTGAAATCGGCGAGGCCGCGCACTGTCCAGTCGGAGGTCATATCGCCTGCATAGCCGGCATTGAGCAATGTTGCTCCATCCATCTCCCAGACGGAGACCGAGCCATTGTCGTTGCGGACCAGCATGTCGTTCGTGCCGTCGCCGTTGAAGTCCGCGAAGCCCTCGACCGACCAGTCGGAGCTGAGGGTGCCGACATAGCCTTTGTTCGAGGCAATGCCGTCGTTCATTTCCCAGACAGAGACGGAGCCGTCTGCGGTATTGCGCAAGACCAGATCGTCCTTGCCGTCGCCATTCATGTCGGAGACGTGCTCGACATCCCAGTCTGAGTTCAGGATGCCGGCATAGCTCTTGTTCGAGGCCGTGCCGCCGTCCATTTCCCAGACAGAGACGGTGCCGGTATTGCTGTTACGCAGCAGCAGATCGTCCTTACCGTCGCCATTGAAGTCAGCGACCGATTCCAGATCCCAGTCCGCGCCGATGGTGCCCGCATAGCTCTTCTCGAGCGGGGTGGAGCCATCCATGCGCCAGACCGAGGCGGCCCCGCCATTGTCGTTCCGGGCGATGAAGTCTTCCTTGCCGTCGCCGTCGAAATCGCCGGTGCCGAGGATGTCCCAGTTGTTGCCGAGGAAGCCGGAGAAGCCTTTGGTAGGCTCGGCTGTTCCGTCGATCTCCCAAACGGAGACCGCGTCGGTGGCGCTGTTCCGGATCAGCAGATCGTTGATGCCGTCGCCGTTGAAGTCCTCGATAGCCTCGACCGACCAGTTACTGTCCAGGGTACCGAGATTGCTGCGATCAACGACGACGGAGCCTTCCATGGCCCAGGCCGTGACCCGGCCGCTGTCGTCGTTGCGCCAGAGCATGTCCTCGTCGCCATCGCCGTCGATATCCGTCGAGCTCAGGAGGGACCAACCGGATTCCCAAGCAGCGTTCGCGGTGAGCTCGATCTGTTCGACATTCTGGAAGTCGGCGCCGTCGCGGGCTTCCCGGATATTGATGAAGGCCCGGTCGAAACCGTCGCCGCCGTCAATTACCTGATCGTCCGCATCGGCATAGAGGCTGTCATTGCCGTCGCCGCCATAGAGGCTGTCCGCGCCTTCGTCGCCGCTGACCCGGTCATCGCCGGTGCCGCCATAGATGACATCGTCGCCGGCCAGGCCATTGAGCGTGTCGTTGCCGGCAAGCCCATCCAGGGTGTCGTCAAGTTCTGTCGCGCCGAGAGAGTCGTCACTTTCGGTACCGTAGATGACGTTCTCATCCTCTGCCGAGAAGGTAAGGGTGGTGTCGCCATCGGCAGAAACACTCACGCTTTCGAAGCTGCCGACGAGCAGGAAGGATGTGTCCGGCACACCGTCATTGTCGGTATCGAGCCAGACCCGGGTGTTCGCGCCGTCCGCCACCAGGCTGACATCGTCCTCCTCGAGAGCGAGGCCGGTCAGGGTGATCGAGTCGCCCTGCTGATAGTCCCCTATACGGTCGCCTTCAAGCTCGGCCGCCGTGCCGCGGAAGACATCGTTGCCATCGCCACCCACCAGGCTGTCCGCACCGGTGCCACCGGAAATAACATCGTCACCGTCGCCGCCGATCAGGGTGTCGTTCAGGTTCGTTTCGGTGATCTGACGCAGCGAGACATTGTCGATCAGGGCGCCGTACTGGTCGGAGGTGCCGTCCGCGTCGCCGCCGCTGAAGGCGATGACATGGGCGCCCGCCGTCAGGCTGACGGAAAGGGTCTGGTGCGTCCATTCCCGGGCCGCGTCGTCGATCTCCAGCACCTTCTGGCCGTCGACCCAGACGGTCAGCTCGCTGGTCTCCGAGACCTGGTTTCCGAGCTGGCGTGCTGCGAAGTCGAAGCTGAAGCGGAACTCGCCGTCTTCCGTGACATTGACTGTCTGCGCCATCAGCACATTCGTGTCGCCGGAGGTGCCGCCGCTCTCCGGGTGGCTGTCGAGTTCGGCGACATGGTTGTCGTCGGCCCAGTCGTCCGGCTGCTGCGGCGCACCGCCCACGACACCCTGCTGGATCTCGATCGGCGCGGTGCCGCCGCTGGTCGGGGTCAGGTCTTCCGCGGTCCAGCCGTCGATGGCCGTGAAGGTACCCCAGTTACCGTGGGCCAGGCTGCCCGGCAGATCCTCGAAGTCGCCATTGACGATCAGTTCCGGTCCGAGCTCTTCGGACGTTTCGGCGTTGCCGCCGATCAGGGTGTCGTTACCGTCGCCGCCTTCAAGCAGGTCGTTGCCGTCGCCGCCGTCGAGCACGTCATTGCCCTGCTGACCATAGATGACATCGTCACCGGCATCGCCGATCAGGGTATCGTCCGCCGCCGCATTGGCGCTCGGGTCGGTGGTCACCTCGATGCTGCGGATCAGGTAATCGCTGCTGTCATGGGCATTGCCGTCATCGCCGCCCGCATAATCGGTCGCCGAGAAGACCAGCCTGTCGAATCCGCCATCCACATCGATGGTGACCGTGGTCTGGTCGCCGCTCGGAGCCGTGAAATCGTCCTCGCCGACAAGTTCGCCGTCCCGATAGGCCGCCCAGTGGCCCTGCTCGCCGCCATTCCCCTCGGTGGAGAACAGCCGGAGGATATCGACGCTGGCGCCGTTCGCCATGGTGTCGAAATCAACGATCAGTTCCTCGGAGAAGCCGAGTGCCGGGTCATAACCGAGCTGATTGGGTATGCCGCCCGATGTCATCGTGCCTTCGACACCAAGCGCGTCCCGCTCGATGACGATGTTGTCGACGCTGGCGTCGCTCTGGCTGCCGTTCGAAAGCGCGCGGGTCGCGGTGACCGTGAAGCCGCTGCCGGTCTCGCTGAAATTCGAGGAATCGATGCGGACGGTTGCCGTCTCGGCGTCGGAGGCGCTGCCGCCGTCGCCGTAGAGCGTGTCGCTGCCAGCACCGCCTTCAAGACGGTCGCTGCCGAAGCTACCGACAAGAGTGTCGCTGCCTTCGCCGGCAGTCAGCGTATCGTCGCCCGTGCCGCCATCGAGGCTGTCGTTACCCGTCCCGCCGCCGAGCGTATCGTCACCGGAATTGCCGAGCACGGTATCGTCGCCCGCACCGCCAGTGACCGTGTCATTGCCCGCGCCGCCGGAGACCAGATCGTTACCGTCGCCGCCATCGATCGTGTCGTTGCCGCCGAGCCCGTCAATGGTGTCGTCCGCGCTGGTGCCGATCAGGCTGTCATCGCCTTCGGTGGCGCTGTTCTCGTCCGGCTCCGCCGGGGTGAAGGAGAGGGTGGTCTTGCCGTGATGTCTATCCGCCTCGACTGCGGTGAACGCGCCGTTCAGGACAAAGGTCGCCTCGGCATGGCCGTTATGGTTGGTGTCGATAGAGACCGTGGTCTTGCCGTCTGCAACCGTGAGGGTGATGTCGTCCTCGTCAATATTGCTATCGACGATTACTGCGTCGCCATCTTCGGCGCTGTAATCCTCCAGGACGTCGCCGTCGAGATCCGAAAGCTTGCCGTAGAAGCGGTCCGCGCCAGCGCCGCCGGAAAGCGTGTCGTTGCCGGACCCGCCTTCCAGGAAGTCGTCGCCTTCACCACCGACCAGCACGTCGTTGCCGCTTCCGGCCGTCAGCGTGTCGTTGCCGTCGCCGCCATCGAGGCTGTCATCGCCGCGTCCGCCGCCGAGTGTATCCTGCCCGTCGCCGCCAAGAACGGTGTCGTTTCCGTCGCCGCCGGTGACCGTGTCATTGCCGGCCCCGCCATCGAGCAGATCGTCGCCGTCATCACCGGAAATACTATCGTTTCCGTCGCCGCCCGACATTGTGTCGTTGCCGTTATTGCCGCGCAGATAGTCATCACCGGCACCGCCATCGACACTGTCGTCGCCGTCACCGGCAAGCACGTAATCATCGTCCGCACCGGCATCGACCGTGTCGTTGCCGTCGCCCGCGACAAGATAATCGTTACCGTCGCCGCCGATGATGGAGTCGTCGCCATCCTGTCCGGACAGACTGTCACGATCCGCACCGCCGTTCAGGACATCGTTGCCGTCGCCGCCCTGCAATTTGTCACGGCCTGCGCCGCCGTCGAGCGTGTCGTCACCGGCATTACCGACCAGGGTATCCTTGCCGTCGCCGCCCTCAATACTGTCGTCGCCGTCCTGGCCACTGATCTTGTCGTCTCCGTCGCGACCGTAGACGGTGTCATTCCCGGCACCGCCGCTGACATGGTCGGAATCGGCGCCACTGTCTATCAGATCGTCGCCGTCGCCGCCGGTGATCCGGTCGTAGTCCGCGCCGCCGTAAAGCGTGTCGTTTCCGTCGCCGCCGACGATATAGTCTCGTCCGTCGCCGCCATCGACCAGATCGTTGCCGTCACCACCGCTCAGATAGTCGTTACCGGCGCCGCCATCGAGGCTGTCATCGCCTTCACCGCCATCCAGAAGATCGCTGTCTGCGCCACCATCCAGAAGGTCGTTGCCGGTGCCGCCTGACAGGTGGTCGTAGCCGTTGCCGCCGCTGAGGCTGTCATCGCCAGCTTCACCGTACAGCCGGTCATTGCCGTCCATGCCGGAGACCAGGTCGTCGCCTTCGCCACCGTAAACCGTATCGTTGTCGGAGAGCGCGCTGATCGTGTCATCGCCCTCGGTACCGGTGATGTCGTCACGGTTCGGCGTGCCGATAATCACCCGGCCCTGCACTTCCTCGGTGAAGACGAGGTCCGTGCTGCCGCTGCCGTCGGTGGCAATGACGCCGCGATATTCACCGTCGATCGTGAAGGTGGTGTCCGCGCTGCCGCTGCCGGTGCTGTCAATCGCGACCGTGGTCTGGCCGTTATCGACCGTCAGGGTCACGGCTTCCGCGCCGAACGTGGCATTGGTGACGGAGACGATCTCGCCGCCGGTATAATCCGCCAGTGTGTCGCCGTTCAGATCAGCGGCGCTGCCTTTGAAGAGGTCTTCGCCCTCGCCGCCGCGCAGCGTGTCCGCGCCGGTCCCGCCATTCAGCGTGTCGTCGCCGTTACCGCCCTCAAGACTGTCGGAGCCACTGCCGCCGTTAAGCAGATCCTCACCGTCACCGCCATCGAGCGTGTCGGCATCGCTGCCGCCGTTGAGCGTGTCCGCGCCATCGCCGCCGAGCAGGCTGTCGTTGCCGCTGTTGCCGTCGAGCCTGTCGTCGCCCGCGCCGCCGTCGGCCGTGTCGTCGCCGGAATTGCCGGCCAGCCAGTCATTGTCGGCCCCGCCGTCGAGATAATCCTCGCCCTGGTTGCCCCAGAGCACGTCGTTTCCGTCGCCGCCGATCAGCGTGGCGTCGTCATAGCCGTACCGGCTGCTGGCGAGATCGAGGACGTCGTCGCCGGCACCGCCGTCGATGACTTCGATGCCCTGCAGCCGTTCACCGCCGAAATCGAGGGCGATATTGTCGTTGCCGTCGGTACCGGTCAGCGTGTCGATGCCGGTATCGCCGTCATCCTTGTAATTGTCGTACTGGGCATGGCCCGGATTGGTCGGGTCGAAAGTCTCCGCATCGCCGACCGAGGTCGGGTTCTCCGGGTCGCCGGTCTGCAGGTGACGGATGTTGCTGTTCGAGTCGACGCTCCATTCATAGAGGTCGCCGCCTTCGCCGCCATTCAGGCTGTCCCGTCCGGCGCCGCCGGAAAGCGTGTCGGAGCCTTCGCCACCGATCAGCGTGTCGTCGCCAGCACCGCCGTCGAGACGGTCATCCCCAGCATCGCCGGAAAGCGCATCGCTGCCATCGCCGCCGAACAGGGTGTCATTGCCCGCGCCGCCTTCGGCCACGTCGTTGCCGTCGCCGCCGACCAAGGTGTCGTCGCCGTCGCCTGCGGTCAGAATGTCGTTACCGGTGCCGCCGTCGAGGCTGTCGTTACCGGTGCCGCCGCCAAGCGTATCCTCGCCTGCGCCACCAAGCACGGTGTCGTCGCCCGCGCCGCCGGTGACTGTGTCGTTTCCGTCGCCGCCATCGACCAGATCATTGCCGTCACCGCCATCGATTGTGTCATCACCGCCGAGGCCTGTGAGCGTATCGTCGCCGTCCGTGCCGACGAGGCTGTCATCGCCTTCGGACGCCGTGACGTCCGGCGAGAAGGAGAGGGAGGTCGCGCCATCCTCCGTCACCGTACTGACCGAGTTGAACTCGCCGGCCATGGTGAAAGTGGCTTCGGCGCTGCCGTCACCATTCGTATCGATCACAACGGTGGTTTCGCCGTTTGCAACCGTCAGGGTCACTGCAGCGTCATCGAATTCGGTATTGGCAATAACAAGATCGCCGTCTTCCGGATTGTAGTCGGTGATGTTGTCGCCGTTCAGATCGGTGAGGGAGCCGACGAAGCTGTCCGCGCCAGCGCCGCCGGCAAGCGTGTCCGCGCCCGCGCCGCCCTCAAGCAGATCATCGTCGTCACTGCCGTCCAGCACATCGTCGCCGATGCCGCCGGAAAGCTCGTCACTGCCGGCACCGCCCGCAAGACTGTCCGAACCTTCGCCGCCATCGAGCGTGTCGTTTCCGTCGCCGCCGTCGAGCGTGTCCGCGCCATTGCCTGCGACCAGGCTGTCGTCGCCAGCGCCGCCGTCCAGCGCGTCATTACCGGTGCCGCCGTCGAGAACATCATTGCCGTCGCCGCCGTCCAGCGTGTCGTCGCCGTCACCGGCAGCAACAGTGTCGTCGCCCGCACCTGCCGCAAGGCTGTCGTTACCCGTATGGCCGTCGAGGCTGTCATCACCGTCGCCGCCATCAAGCACATCATTGCCATCGCCGCCGCTCAGGGTGTCATCACCCGCACCGGCCGACAGGGTGTCGTTGCCGGTATGGCCGTCGAGACTGTCGTTGTCCGCGCCGCCATCGAGGAAATCATTCCCGTCGCCGCCGCTGAGGGTGTCGTCGCCTGCACCGGCCGTCAGGATGTCGTCGCCGGTATGACCGTCGAGACTGTCATTGCCGGTGCCGCCGCCGAGGGTGTCGTTACCCTGGCCGCCGAGCACGGTGTCGTCCCCAGCACCGCCGGTCAGCGTGTCGTCGCCAAGTCCGCCATCGAGCAGATCGTTGCCGTCGCCACCGTCCAGCGTGTCATTGCCCTGGCCGGCCGTCAGCGTGTCGTTACCGCTGCCGCCATCGAGGCTGTCGTCGCCGAGGCCGCCGCCGAGCGTATCGTCGCCCGCGCCGCCGAGCACGGTATCGTCCCCGTTGCCGCCGGTGACCGTGTCGTTACCGTCGCCGCCGTCGAGCAGGTCGTTGCCGTCCCCGCCATTGATGGTGTCGTCGCCGGCGAGGCCGGAGATGGTGTCGTCGCCGCTGGTCCCCGTCAGGCTGTCATCGCCTTCGGACGCCGTGACGTCCGGCGAGAAGGAGATCGAGGTCGCGCCGTTGTCGGTCGATGTGGTGACCGAGTGGTACTCGCCATTGACCGTGAAGGTTGCGTTCTCGCCGCCCGCGTCGATGGAGACCGTGGTCTGGCCGTTCGCATAATCCAGCGTGACTGCATCGTCGCCGAATTCGGCATTGGCGATGACCAGATCACCTTCATCCGCGTCGTAGTCGGCAATAAGGTCGCCGTTCAGATCGGCGACATCGCCGACGAAACTGTCCGCACCGGACCCGCCCGCAAGCGTGTCGGACCCTGCGCCGCCTTCAAGAAGGTCGTCGCCGTCTCCGCCATCAAGGTTGTCATCGCCGGCACCGCCACTGAGGGTGTCGGCGCCTTCGCCCGCGGTCAGGGTGTCGTTGTCCGCACCGCCATCAAGGATGTCATTACCGAGGCCGCCGCCCAGGGTGTCTTCACCCGCGCCGCCGAGCACGGTGTCGTCGCCCGCGCCGCCGGTGACCGTGTCGTCGCCATCCATGCCGTCGACCAGATCGTTGCCGTCGCCGCCATCGATGGTGTCGTTGCCGGCAAGACCGGAGATGGTGTCGTCACCATCGGTGCCCAGGAGGCTGTCGTCGCCCGGCGTCGCCGTGACATCCGGCGAGAAGGAGATCGAGGTCGCGCCGTTTTCGGTGGTGGTGCTGACCGAATGGTACTCGCCATTGACCGTGAAGGTGGCGTCAGCGTTGCCGTCGCCGGTCGAGTCGATGGAGACGGTCGTGGTGCCGTTATCGACGGTCAGGCTGACCGCATCGTCGCCGAATTCCGCGTTGGCAATGACCAGATCGCCTTCATCGGCATCGTAATCGCTGATGGCGTCGCCATCCAGATCGGCGAGATCGCCGACAAAGCTGTCCGCGCCGTCGCCGCCTGCAAGCGTGTCGGACCCTGCACCGCCTTCGAGAACATCGTCGCCGGAGCCGCCATCGAGGTTGTCCGCACCGTCGCCGCCGCTGAGCGTATCGTCGCCCGCGTTGCCGGAGATCTGGTCGGCGCCCGCGCCGCCTTCGGCGAGATCGTTACCGTCGCCGCCGGCCAGAGTGTCGTCGCCGTCGCCTGCGGTCAGGATGTCGTTGCCGATGCCGCCGTCGAGGCTGTCGTCGCCGAGACCGCCGCCGAGCGTGTCCTCGCCGGCGCCGCCGAGAACCGTATCGTCGCCTGCGCCGCCGCTGACCGTGTCATTACCATCTTGGCCATCGACCAGATCGTTGCCGTCACCGCCATTGATCGTGTCGTCGCCATCGCCGCCGAGGGCGGTGTCATCTCCGGCGCCGGCGGAGATCAGATCGTTATCCGCGCCGCCGTCCAGGCTGTCGGCACCCGCGCCGCCGTCGAGCACGTCATCGCCCGCGCCGCCAATCAGGGTGTCGTCGCTGCCGGATGCGGTGGTTTCGGTCGTAAATTCGATGCTCTTGACCAGATAGTCGCTGGCATCGCTGCCGCCATTCGGGCCGTCTGCATAATCGGTCGCAGTGAAGACCAGCTTGTCGAAGCCGCCGGAGACATCGATCGTCAGCGTTGTGGAGCTGCCGCTCTCGGCCTGGAAGTCGTTTTCGCCGACCACTTCGCCGTCGCGATAGGCTGTCCAGTGGCCCTGTTCGCCGCCATTGCCCTCGGTGTTGAACAGGCGCGCGATCTCTACGGTCGCACCGGTGCTGGTATTGTCGAACTCGACAATCAGCTCTTCGGAGAAACCGAGACCCGGATCATAGCCGAGCTGGCCGGCCGGCCCGCCGGTCGCGCCGTCGACACCGAGTCCGTCGGAATTCGAGGTCACGTAATCGACGCTCGGCTCGCTGCGGTCGCCGTTTTCCAGGGAGCGGGTCGCGGTGATGCGGAATCCGCTGTCGGTCGCGGTGAAGTTGCTGCCGTCGATGCGGCCGGTTTCGGTCACGGGCGCATCGACAGCGTCGCCGCCGGTCAGGCTGTCATTGCCCGCGCCACCTTCAAGAGAGTCATTTCCGGCGCCGCCATCAAGCGAGTCGTCGCCATCGCCGCCATCGAGTGTGTCGTCGCCGTCGCCGCCGAGCGCGGTGTCGTTCCCGGCGCCGCCGATGACCGTGTCATCACCCTCCATGCCGTCGAGCAGATCGTCGCCGGCGAGGCCGTCGATGGTGTCGTCGCCTGCCAGACCGGTGATCGTGTCGTCGCCGTCCGTGCCGACGAGGCTGTCATCGCCCGGCGTTGCGCCGCCTGTGACGGTGTC
>NZ_KE384532.1:15909-422409 GCF_000426505.1 Nisaea denitrificans DSM 18348
ACGCTGTCGCCGCCGTCGGAGCTTGAGACGCTGTCGTCACCGCTATCGCCCGACAGGGTCTCGTCGTCGAATTCGTTCCAGTCGTTGCCGATCACGGTATCTTCGACGCCGTCACCGAAGAGCGTGTCGTTGCCAGCTTCGCCGCTGAGCGTATCGTCGCCCGCGCCGCCGATCAGCAGATCGTCGTCGCTACCGCCGACAAGACTGTCGTTTCCGCTACCGCCCTCAAGCGTATCGTTGCCCGCATCGCCGGACAGGCTGTCATCGCCGCTGCCGCCATCCAGACTATCGTCGCCAGAGCCGCCTTCGGCAACGTCGTCGCCGCTGCCGCCGACCAATGTGTCGTCTCCGGCGCCAGCCGTCAGCGTGTCGTTATCCGCACCGCCATCAAGACTGTCGTTACCGTCGCCGCCGCCGAGCGTATCCTCGCCGTCACCGCCGAGAACCGTGTCGTCACCAGCGCCGCCGGTTACCGTGTCGTTGCCCGTACCGCCATCGACCAGATCGTTTCCGTCGCCACCATCAAGGGTGTCGTCGCCATCTCCGCCAAGCACGGTGTCGTTACCCGCGCCGCCAAAGGCAATGTCGTTATCGGCGCCGCCATCAACGCTGTCATTACCGTCACCGCCGTTGAGCGTATCCTGACCTGTATTGCCGAGAACCGTGTCGTCGCCCGCGCCGCCATCAAGGCTGTCGTCGCCCGCGCCGCCTTCGACCAGATCGTTTCCGTCGCCGCCATCGAGCGTATCGTCGCCCGCGCCGCCAAGCACAGTGTCTTCGCCGGAACCACCCTCGGCGCTGTCATTGCCTTCGCCGCCGAGCACAGTGTCGTCACCGCTGCCGCCGTCGAGCACATCGTCGCCCGAACCGCCAACGACAAGATCGTCGTCCGCACCGCCGTCCAGCGTGTCGTCACCAGCGCCACCGCTGACCGTATCCGCACCATCGCCGCCTTCGAGAACGTCATTTCCGGCGCCGCCGTCGATCGTGTCGTCGCCGGCATCGGCGTCTACGCTGTCATTGCCGTCACCGCCGTCGAGGCTGTCGTCGCCGAGACCGCCAAGCAGCGTATCGTTGCCGCCCTCGCCATCCATGGTGTCGTTGCCGTCCCCACCGATGAGGAAATCGTCGCCGTCACCGCCGGAAATATCGTCGCTGCCGGCACCGCCATTCAGCGTATCGTCATCGGCCGTTCCGGAGAGAGTATCGTCAAGGGAGTCCGTGCTGAATTTTAGCTCGGTGTTGCCGCCGTTCTGGATGACCTGGGCGCCAAGGAATTCGCCATTGACGGTGAAGGTCACATTCGGCGAACCGTCGCCATCTGTATCGATCTCAACGGTGGTCTGGCCGTTTTCGGGCGTGAGCGTAACCGCGCTTTCAGAGAATAACGTATCGTCGAAGCGCAGAACGTCCTGATCGTCATAATCGGCGATCAGATCGCCGTTGAAAGAGTCGGGCGTGCCCGAGAAAGTGTCCGCGCCGGAACCGCCGACAAGCGTATCGCTGCCTGCGCCGCCATCCAGCAGATCGTCGCCGGAACCACCGACAAGGGAATCGCTGCCGTCGCCGCCAAGCAGCACGTCGTTTCCGCCTGCGCCCGACAGCGTGTCGTCACCGTCGCCGCCCTCGAACCGGTCCGCATAGGCGCTGCCATTGACCTGATCGTCGCCAGCGCCCGCATTGAAACCGAGGCCGATGAAATCCGCATCGATGACATCGTTGCCACTGGTGATGGAGCCGAACACATCCATCAGCTGGTCGTCGGTGATGGTCACGCCATCGTCGGTAAACTCGAACCCTTCGACGCGGCGGAAATCCTCGGTCCAGCGCTGGATCTGAACGAGATCGTCGTAATCGTCCAGGCTGGCCGCACCGGGCTGCCAGATGGAAACATTCAGCGTCGAGCCATCGAGCGAGAAGGTGGTGTTCTGAAGAATATCGTCGCCGACGATCTGCAGGCTGTCGGCCTCTCCGCCGTCTCTGTCGTAGGCCGAGTAAACTGCGCCGAGCGGGGACTGGCCCGTGAAAACATACTCGTCGAGGATCGTGTCGCGGCCTTCTCCAGCCCGGTAGACGTAGCTGTCGTTACCGCCGCCGCCGCGCAACTCGTCGTCGCCCGCGCCGCCGGAGAGAGTGTCGCTCGCGGCCGCTTCGTTGATCGTGCCGCGCTGGCCGGCGCTGCCGCGAATGGTGTCGTTGCCGTCATTGCCCATAAGGACATCTTCACCGGCGCCACCGTCGATAAAGTCGTCTCCTCCGCCGCCGCTGATCGTGTCCTTGCCGGTCCCGCCGTAGATCGAGTCCGCGCCGTCGCCGCCGTCGCCCAGATTGCTGCCGTTGCCGAGGCGGATGGTGTCGTCGCCATCGCCACCGGAAAGCGTGTCGTTACCTCCCGCAGCAGAGAGGTAATCATCCCCGCCGGCGCCGTCCATCTTGGTGTTGTTGGTACCGCTCCATGTCAGCGCATCGTCTCCGGCACTGCCGGAAATGTTCTGCAGGATATCGGTGACATCCATCTGGCTGCCGTCACCGAATTCAAATGTCTCGATGCGGTTCAGCGAGTCACGCCAGTCGATGATGGTTATCTGGTCGTCCAAATCGAGGATGTCGGACACACCGTCTCGGATGCCGACGATCAGATCGTCGCCGACCAGATCGATCCAGATGTCGCTTGCGGTAATACCGTCCTCGAACGAGAGAACGTCATTGCCGGCAAACTGGTCGCGGGTAAAGAGGACGACTTGCCCGCCTGGGGCCATTTGAGTGTTGATATATTCGTCGTGAATCTGGTCCTGGCCGTCACCGACACCATAGCGGTAGACATCGTCGCCGCCGCCGCCGCGCAGGGTATCAGCACCGGCACCGCCACTCAGGGTGTCGTTCCCTGTTTCCTCGTTGACATTGCCGCGCTCGCCGCCGGAGCCGCGGAGCAGGTCGTCTCCGTCCCCACCGTCGATATTGTCGTCGCCGTCACCGCCGTCGATGGTGTCGTCACCAGAGCCGCCGGCGAGTGTATCGTCGCCATCTTCGCCAAAGAGGAGGTCGCCCCCCTCGCCGCCGAAAACGGCGTCACTGCCAGTGCCGGCATTCACGGTGTCGGAGCCGACTCCGCCATCGATTAAATCAGACCCGGAACCCGAGCTGACCGAGTCGTCACCGTCTCCGGACGAGATTGTGATTTCCTCGCTGGTGTTCCAGTCGATTGTGTCGTCGCCGTTGGAGCCGGAGATGTTTTCCAGAATGTCGGCCGACGTCCAGATTGTTCCGTCGTCGAATTCGAACTGTTCGATCCGGGTATCCGTGTCGGCCCAGCCCTGGATCACCACCAGATCATCGGAATCGAACAGATCGATGCCCGGCTGTTTAATGGCGACGTAAAGATCGCCGCCGCTTACCGTGATCCAGAGATCGTCGGCTGATAGTCCCGAGCCGAAGCGCAGCGTGTCGAAACCGCCATCCACTTGCTTGACCGGCTGCAGGCCGCCAAGCGGGTTCTTCGGATAGATGTGATATTCGTCGAGGATCTCGTCCCGGCCGCCGCCAATCCGGAACTCGTAAACGTCGTTACCACCGCCGCCGCGCAGCGAGTCATCGCCAGCACCGCCGTCCAGCGTATCGTCATAGGCCAGCTCATTGACCGAGGATTCCGCGCCGGCGCTACCGAGCAGAACATCATCACCGAGGCCGCCGATGAGCGAGTCCGCTCCGGCGCCACCGTCAATTGTGTCCGCACCCGCACCGCCGTTGATGGTGTCCGCAGCTGCGGTACCATTCAACCTGTCGTTTCCGTTCGTTCCGTTCAGCTCAGCCATTTAATCTCTCGCGGAGAGCAGATGTTGGGTGTCGGTTCCACCGAACCGCAATTTATCGCATGAAAAGATGAAAAAATTACGAACAGCGTCGTAGTCGAGTGCGCATTCTGCATACATTTTTGTGTCTCATTCTGCGACATTAATGCTTGTATCACAATATTCTAGGGATACGCTGCTAACTGTGAAGAAAAACTGCATAAAAAGCCATCTAATTCTTTTCGATATATCGAATCAGAGGTTTGCTTGATGCGGAAAGCGGCATTTGGGATAACACATCCGCGCCGTCGTCGAGAATTGGGTGGCGCGGACTGATCCTGCCTATATGCCGCGTACTTTATCCGGCTGGAATGGGCGTAATCTGCAGAGCCGGAGTTCGAGACAGCATGGACCTGACCGCCTATTTCGACAGCGAGTTGAGCGAGCATCTGAAAGTGGCCGAAGCAGTTCGGGCAAGCCTGGCAGGTCCGTTCGCATCCCTGACCGAGAGCTGTGTTTCTTCGCTCCGGGGAGGGGGCAAGATCCTGTTCTTCGGAAATGGCGGCAGCGCATCCGATGCCCAGCATCTCGCGACCGAACTTACAATCCGATACATCAAGGATCGCCCGGCTATCGCAGCCATCGCTCTGACCACCGACGGGTCGGCGCTGACTGCGGCGGGCAACGATCTCGGGTTTGACAAACTCTTCTCCAGGCAAATCGAGGCGCTTGGCCGACCGGGTGACGTCGCCATTGGCATCTCGACTTCCGGGCGCTCGCCGAATGTCATCGAGGGGCTCAGGATGGCGCGGGAAAAGGGGCTTGTTGCTGCCGGCCTCGCAGGGCGGACTGGTGGAGACATGGTCGGCCTCGCGGACCCTCTGATTATGGTGCCGCACGACGCGGCGGCGAGAATCCAGGAAATGCACATCACCATCGGTCAGGCGCTTTGCGGCGCTATTGAAATCCAGCTTGGCCTCGTGGAGGCATAAATGACGCACGATTCCGACCTCTCCGCCAAAGTCGAGTCCCTCTCCGGGGTTCGCCTTCTCTGTGTCGGCGATGCCATGCTTGACCGGTTTGTCTACGGGGCGGTCGACCGGATCTCGCCGGAAGCACCGGTCCCGGTTCTGCGGATCGAGCGCGAGACAGCGATGCTTGGCGGTGCCGGGAACGTGGTCCGCAATCTGGTCGCGCTTGGCGCAGAGGCCTGTTTCATTTCCGTGATCGGGCGCGACGCGGCTGGACGGGAGCTGACCGGTCTGGTGGCGGAAGAGCCGGGCGTTGAAAGTCACCTGCTGACGGTTCCTGGACGTGAGACGACGATCAAGACCCGGTATGTCGCCGGCGCGCAGCAATTGCTGCGCGCGGATCAGGAGAATGTGCATGCGATTGATGCCGGTCTCGAGGAAGACCTGATCTCCCGGGCCGTTGCCGATCTCGAAGACTCTTCTGCGCTTGTGCTGTCGGACTATGGCAAGGGGCTGCTGACGGATTCCATTCTGGGAGCGCTGATTTCGGCGGCTCGGAACAAGGGCCGCCCGATCATTGTTGATCCGAAAGGCACGGACTACACGCGTTATCGCGGCGCAACGGCCATCACGCCTAACAGGCGCGAGCTGTCCGAAGCGAGCGGTATGCCAGCCGGATCGACCGATGAAATCGTGGCGGCCGCGCGGCACATCATCGAGACCGCGGGGATCGGAGCTGTGCTCGTTACCCGGAGCCAGGACGGCATGACCTATGTGTCCGGCAACCCGGATGATGAGCCGCTGCATTTCGACGCGGTGGCGCGGGAAGTCTTCGATGTTTCGGGCGCTGGCGATACGGTTGTTGCGGTGCTCGCGGCATCCCTTGGCCGCGGAATTCCCGTTGCCGAGGGGATCGAGCTGGCGAATGCGGCTGCCGGGATTGTGGTTGGCAAGATGGGTACCGCAGTGGCCTATGCCTCTGAACTGGCGGCCGCATTCCGGGCTCACGATCTGCTGCAGGGCGAGGTCAAGGTCGCGTCGCCCGATATGATTGCCAAGCGGGCGGAAGAGTGGCGCAAGCAGGGCCTCAAGGTGGGCTTTACGAATGGCTGTTTCGACCTGCTGCATCCGGGGCACGTTTCCCTGATGCGCCAGGCCAAGGCCGCGTGTGATCGGCTGATCGTGGGCCTGAACAGCGATGCCTCGGTATCACGTCTTAAAGGCCCAGCCCGCCCGGTGCAGTCGGAGGCCGCGCGCGCGTCGGTATTGGCGTCTCTCGCGTCGGTGGATGGGATCGCGATTTTCAGCGAGGATACGCCGCAGGAACTGATCGAGATGATCCGTCCCGACGTGCTGGTGAAAGGCGCCGACTATACGGTCGAGACCGTGGTCGGAGCCGATTTCGTTCAATCCTATGGCGGAAAAGTCGTGCTGGCCGGGCTCGAGGACGGCCACAGCACCACGGCGACCATCGCCCGGATGAACGAGGGCCGGTAATCCGGTTGTATCCTGATCGGCCCCGTTGCGTTCCTGCCCTATCGGGGCAAGAATACCGAACCTGATTGCACTCCCCCGTTCCGCCCGGAACCAAATCGGGGAGGCCTAAAAGAATTCTAGAGGGAGATCTCCGATGGCATACGGTCTGGACGAATTCTGTCGCGAAAGCCATGACGCTCTGGCGCGCGACAACAGTCCCGCAGGCCGGGAAGCAGTCCGCAAGAACCTCGAAAAGCTGCTAATGAACCAGGCTTTTGTCGAGGACGTTTGCGGCAAGGACGCACCGATCGGCGTGACGGAGCTTTACCGTGATGATGAGCTCGAATTTGTCGTTCTGGCCCATGTGAATGACAAACCGCATGCCTCGCCACCGCACGACCACGGTACCTCTTGGGCAATCTACGGTCAGGCCAAGGAATACACCGACATGAGCGAGTTCAGCCGGGCCGATGGCGGCGACGGCGATGGCGACGTGAAGATCGAGCATGTAAAGACCTACAGGCTCGCGCCGGGTCAGGCCGGTCTTTACGATGTGCGGGCCATTCACGCGATCGATTATCCGGCCCAGGCCTGCTTTGTGCGGGTGACAGGGCGGCCGCTGGAGAACGAGCCGCGGCTGCGTTATGACATGGAAACTGGTAAAGCCATGTTCATCGCTAACCGCTCCGCGAGCTGACCGCGTTCGCAAGCAAGTTACCAAGATCCCGGGCCGCGCCCGCCGTTTCGACAACGGACGGGCGGGCGGCCCGGATACGGGAGACAATGTCCGCCCGCATCGTCGGGTTGTTGGCGATCTCCGTTGCCCTCGCCGCATAGTCCGCGCGCCCTGAAGCGATGCAATCCTCGATGCCCATTGTCCGGTAAAGCCCCATGGTCATGCGCCCACGCATGTAGCCGCTTGGCCAGGTGATAGCAGGCGTTCCCGCTGCAAACCCTCCGAGCGTGGTGTTGCTGCCGCCGAAATGGATCGGGTCCAACATGACCTCTGCAGCGCCTAGCAGCCGCATATAGTCGGCCTTTGGAAGGAACGGCACAAACCGCACCCGTTCCATGTCAGCCCCCAGGACGGGAGCGAGCCGGGCCTTCACCCGTTCTGTCCATGCGATGTTCGCGCCCCCGATCAAGCCGATCATGCCGCACGGGTCTGCTTTCAGAATCTCGCCGAGCCAGAGGTCGAACTCCGGATGCAACTTGAAGAGATTTTGCGGACAGAGATAAAGCGGCCGATTGTCCGGCAGGCCGAAATCGGATTTCGCGCCGGCCGGCGGCGCGGGCTCGTCCCGGTAATTCATCGGAATGCTCGGGCTGCGCACCAGACGCTCCGAATAATGCGCTTCCGCACCCTCTGGCTCAAAATAGTCCGGAGAGAGATAGGCGTCCACGGTGCTGATGCCGGTGGTTACGGGATGGCCCCAGGTGACCCATTGCACCGGTGCCAGTCGTGTGTGGGCGAGGAAGTACGTGAAGGGCTCCATACCGATATCGGTATAGAGCAGCGCATCGAGACGGCAGGCCGCCGCGATCTCCGCCGCTTGAGCGATATTCGCCGGCAGTTCCACCACCTCATCGAACCGGGAGGCAATCTCCGCTGCCGCCGCATCCCGAAGGCCGGGCGGGCGCAGCAAGGTGAGCGTGAAGCGCTCCCGGTCGATCCCGGTCACCAGATTGCCGAACACGGCGCCGATCGTGTGCCCGGCAAGATGCGTTGAACAGATTCCAAGGCGAATCCTGCGGGTTGCGGGCGGCGGGCCGTCGTCTGCATGCGGGGCGGTGAAGTTAAGCATCGGGCAGGCATGCCGGTAGAATTTGCTGATACCGACCGCCAGATCCCGGTCGTTGCGACCGTGATAGACGAGATAGAAATTGGCGGCGCCAATCTGGTTGAGCGGGTCCGTAAGCTGGATGCGCCGGGCTTCCGGAGAGTTGAGGAATGCGGCTATCTTCTCGCGCGCGGCATCTATCTGCGGCACATCCCGGGGAATAACCGGCAGGGCGAAGGCTCTTCGGACTGTGAAGGCAGGCACCGAGGGAAAACGCTTCGCCGCATCAAGGTAGGTGTCGAGCGCGGTCTCGTAGTTTCCGGCGCTTAGCTGGGCGCTTGCAAGGTTTCGCAGGATCTCCGGATTGTCCGGGGCGGCAGCGAAGGCATAGCGGTAGAGTGTGATGGCGTGCGAGCTGTCTTTCTTCGCCCAGAGCACGATGCCGAGGTCGTTCAGCAGATCCGGGAGAGCCGGGGCAAGGACGAGGGCGCGTTTGAAATCCCGGGCGGCCTCCGCCGGGCGATTCAGCGCGCGGTACGCCTGGGCACGGTTCGCGAAGGGAATGTGACCGGAGGCCTGAAGAGCGATGGCGCGGTCATAGTGACAAAGGGCACCTTCATTGCGATTCTGCTCCTGTAGGCCGAGCGCAAGATTATAGGCGGATGCAGAATCGCCGGGTTCGAGGAGTATCGCTTTGTGGAGCGCCAGAGTGGCGCCGGACGGATCTCCCGCCTGCTTTTTGGCGGATGCGCATGCGTTCCAGAACGCAGCATGGCCGGAGAGGCTGGCGCACCCGGCGGCCAGCGCCGACACGGCGGCCTCGGCAGCCCCGCTGTCGATCATGGCAAAGCCGAGATTGAGCCGGAAATCGTGCCGCCCGGGCGCTGCGGCAAGGGCGCGCCTGATGCAGGGAACGGCGGGCGCAGGATGGCCGGTCTGGAGCATCGCGGTTCCCAGAAGGTGCCAGCTGTCTGCTTCGCTGGGCAATGCGCAGAGCGCACGACGATATCCGGATATGGCCTCGGCGATTCGGCCGGCCTGATGCAGGCTGTGTGCAGCGATCAGCATTTCGCGAATCTGCACGCCTTGTCTCCTTTCCCACCATGAGCCCCCAACCGGGGCCAAACCACTTGAATCGCTTATCATGCCGATCTGCCAATGGCGATTCCCGATGACAGGCGGACTGTGCATGGTAGGTTTCCCGGCAGGGAGTGAAACATGCAAGAAGAGCTTACTTTTCCGCCGATATACCGGCCCCATCGCCACGATGCGGAGGCCGATATTCTGGCGCTGGCCGTCGAGGCGGCGAAAAACGGTGCTGATCCGGCGAACCTGTACTGGACCGATAGTGCGGATGTGATGTCCTGCGCCATCGTGCTGGCACCGGATAAACCGCTTTCCGAAAGCCTCGCGGCGGTTCATGTGGCGATGGTCGCGCTCGGCGATTGCCTTGGCGCACAGGTCCCGCCGCAGGTCGAGGTCATGTTTGGCTGGCCGGATCGGCTGATCGTGAATGGCGGTCTGGCCGGAGGGGTTCGTCTCACGGTGGATCCGTCCGCGTGGGAAAATCTGGCTGACGATCCCGTGCCGGACTGGGCTGTGCTCAGCATCGAGGTTGCGATGACGCCGCGCGCAGATGCTCCGGAGCCAGGCATGATGCTGCAGCGGACGACATTGTTCGACGAGGGATGCGGCGAGCTGACCACGGGCGGCTTGCTTGAGAGTTTCTCGCGGCATTTCCTGCTCTGGACGAACCGCTATGTCTCGGACGGCTTCCGCCCTATTGCCGACAACTGGTTGCCGCGTGCCGCAAAGCGTAGCGAGACGGTGGATCTCAGGTTCGGCGGCGGCCAGTGGAAAGGCACCTTGCTTGGCCTCGATGAAAATGGCGGACTGGTTCTCGGCGAGACGAAAACGCCGCTGGTGGCGTTGACCGATGTGCTGCGCAAGCCAACTTGGTCCCTCGATTGAAGCAGGCGGGTAAATGACAGTTTTGGATGCACCACGGGATTTCTGGATCAGCTCCGGCCACGCGCTGCTCGACCGGACGGCGGACGGCCGCCTGGCGGTTACAGACGATTTCCTGCGCGCGATCTTCGCCCGGCCCGAAGTGGCACCGGTCGAAGAATCCTGTGCGACGGAGCGCAGCCTCCATGCGGCCCTTCTGCAGGATCCGCGCAGGCCGGTCAGTGAAATGGAGCTGTCGGCGTTCGGCGATAAGGATGGACGGGAGAATTATGAGATCGTGCTCGGTTTCCGCAATGCCCTGCTGGCGGCGGACAGTCTCGAAGCCTTCTATCTCTCGACCTTTCTGTCCGGCGACGTCTCCATCCCGCCGCTGTTCCTCGACCAGATTGCCCATGTCGTCGCCCGCAACATGCTGGAGGGGGTGAGTGACCCGATCCGCGCACGTGCCGCCGAGCTGCTGTTCCGTAGCCAGCGGGTGACGTTGCAGGAAGGCACCGTGATGTGCGCCGACGAGGAGATCGTCGACATGCATGCGGCTGGGCAGGGTCAAAGTTCGCTTGAGCGCCTGATCGCGGAGAACGACACCCTGTTGCGCTCTGTCGAGCTGGATGTGCTGACCGAGGAAAACGCGGCGATCTATTGGGATCGGAGCGACCGGTTCGACACTGTGCTTGATTTGACCTTTACCCGCCCCGGTCTGGACGCGCTGTGCCGGGTCCTGGAAAGCTGGGCCGCCCATTTTCTTGGCGTCGAGGTCTCCGTGGCTCCGGTGCGCAGCATCAAGGACGAGCGCTGGGTCTGGCATGTCGGTCTCGATGCGACCTCGACCGGCATCCTGAACGCGCTCTACAAGGGTGAAGAGGTGGACGAGGAGACTCTGGTCAACCTGATCGCGCTGTTCCGGCTCGATTTCAAGCAACCGGAAGCCATGCGCGCAGATATCGCTGGGCGTCCGGTCTATCTCGGATTGGCGCAGGACGCGAAAGGCGTGCTGCGGATGAAGCCGCAAAACCTGTTGGTCAATTTACCGCTGGCCGCGCCGGCGTAAGGGAGAAAAGACATGAACGAAGACATCTTCAACATGAGTGTCCGCAAGTTTCTGAAGAAGGTCGGCGTGACCAGTCAACGCGAGATCGAGACAGCGATCCGCGCGGCGGTGGAGAGCGGCGCTTTGAAACCCGGCGCTGCAGCGGATGCCAAGGTTGTGCTGTCGATCCCGGCGGCGGGTCTTGAAGTGACCATCGACGGCGCGATCGAGACCGAGTAACGGCCGTGGCCTCCGAACCTTTTATCGACAGCAGGCAGGCCCGTCTGGTTGCGGGTCTTGTTTTGATCCTGTCGGTGGCATCACTCGCCTACATTCACCGCGATGATCTGACCGTGCTCACGGGCAGCGATGCTGAGCCGGCGGTGCCGGCCAACCCCGAACTGGCGTCCTGTCTTTCGGAGCGCTATGGCCCGGTTGACCGGATGCTGGCGGAGGGTGTGATCGACGATGCCAAACACACCCTCTTCAAGCAACGCGCCGCCGCCATGTGCCAGGATCGGTTCGGCGGCTGACGCGTCTACAGGTCCGGGTGGTCAGTGGATGCTGTCGTCCTCGTCGGGGACATTTCCGGCCTGATAATCCTCTGTCGTGCGGACCATCGGGCGGGCGCCGCCTGCCATCGGATTACCTTCCTCGAACTGGTCGACGACGCGGCAATCCTCGCACATCTGCAGGCGCCGGGCGGCTTCCGGCGTCGCGAACATCGAGTGCTTCTCCGCCAGCGTTTTGACGATCCGGTCGATGGTGCTTTTCGCGGCGAAGGGCTTGTCGCAACGTACACAATGGAACGGCTCCTCTTCCTTCATCACAACTGGCGACTTGGCTGATGTCAGGAAGTTGATCTGCGGCTCCAGCGTGATGGCGCTTTCCGGGCAGGTGTTCCGGCAAAGCCCGCATTGCACGCAGCTGCTTTCAACGAAGGAGAGCTGTGGCGCTTCCGGGTTGTCGAGCAGGGCGCTGGCCGGGCAGGCGCTGACGCAGGCAAGGCAGAGCGTGCAGGCCTCAACATCCACATTCACCCGGCCATACGGTGCGCCGGGTGGAAGGGCGATCGTGTCGACCGGGGTCGGTGCCGCAAGGCGGAGCTGGGCGAGGGCCGTATCCATGATTTCCCGCTTGCCGCCGAGGGGCAGAAAGAAACGCGGGGCAACGCCCTTGGACCGTTCCATTGACCAGAGCCTGGCTTCGACCACGTCCGGATTGGCCTCGACCAGCAGTTCGACCCGGCCACTCTCGAAGCCGAGCCCGGTCAGGACCGTCTCGGCAAGTCCGATCTGGCCCGCCAGCCCACCGATCTCCTCCTGCTTGCGCGGGTGTGCGTGCAGCACCACCCGGCCGACGCCGAATGCAAAGGCGGCGGCCAGGAAATCAAGACCGATCTGGGTCACCTGGGTGACGGCAAACGGGATCACATGGGCGGGCAAGCCGCGCCCGAACCTGGCCGACATGTCGATTATCGGGGCACCGTCAGTGGCATCGTGGACGAAGAGGGCGGCATCGCGCCCGCCGGCATCCGCATAGGCCTGCATCAGCAGGGACAGGCGCTCGACCAGGGTTGTGGTTGGTGGGAAGGCGTAATGTGCTGCGCCGGTCGGACAGACTGAATTACAGGCACCGCAACCACCGCAAATATGTGCATCGAAGGCGACAACATCGCCGTCTGAACTGATGGCGCCGGCCGGACAGACATCGATGCAGCGTGAACAGCCGGTCTTGCGGCTGCGGGAATGGGCGCAGAGATCGGCTTTGAAATCCACATAACGCGGTTTCGCGAATTCGCCGACCATGTCCGAAAGCTCGAACAAGGCCTTCTGCACCGCGACCGGATCGCCCGGATCGGGGCGGAAATAACCGTCGCGCTTGTCGTGGCCGGTGAAAAGCGGGGTCTCTCCGGTCAGGTCGAGAATGAGGTCGCATTTCGAGACAGCGCCGTTCTGCGGCCGCTCGAAGGAAAAGGCGTCGCGGCTCGCCGGATTGGCCGGCGCGTAATCGTCGACACCGATTTCGAAGGCGCCGAGATGCCCGGCGGTCCGGATAATCCGGCCATGAAACACCGGCACATCCATGACGGAAGGCGGCACGATGCCGTCGCTTTCTTTCAGCAGCAGGGTGACGTCGAGCCGCTCCGAGAGTTGCCGCGCCGCGTCGAGAGCGGACTGATCCTTACCATAGACCAGGCAGATCCCGTCGGAAGAGAGCGATACCTGCGTTGTCGGCGTTCCCGCGACCGAGGCCTCCGCGATGAGTGCGGCGATCTTCGGTCCGGCATCCTTGGCCTCGTCGGACCAACCGGCCCTCTCGCGGATATTGACGAAGCTTAACGCGCTCTCATCCAGTCCGCTTTCCTGCCCGATTTCGCTGAACAGTGGCGCTTCCTGGGTACAGCAGACGGTCAGCGGGGTGCCCGCTGCTGCCGCATCGCGAAAATTTCCAAGTTGGGATCGGCACAGGGCTGAATGGATGAAGGGCGCCGCATCGCCTTGCATAACTGCGCGCGCGACGGACTCCAGGGGCATGGTCTGATTGCAATTGCAGACCAGCAGCCGCCCGCTTTCGGTGGCCATATTTCTCTCTCCCGTGCGCTTTATATGTTTCAGTCTTTTCAGCGCGCACTTTTGATACACATATTTGCAATACGGCGCGGCCGGGGCAATGGCGCCGTCTGGAGAATCCAAGGAGTGGAAATGGAACGCAGCCGGACCATACCGGTTGGAGTGGTGCTCGAGCGCCGGAAAATCGACAATCCCTGGCAGGATCATCGCTGGAACGCGGTCTCCGTAATCGTCGGGGCGCCGGACGTCAGTGAATGGACTTTGCTTGACCAAGGCGACGGGTTTGAGCGTTTTCATGCGGCGACGCTTCCGCTGACCCTGTACCGAAAAGAAACCGAATCCTACAAAGTGAACCTGTCGGGCCAGCCGTCGGTCTATGTCGTGCTACGGGGGGATGATGATCCGGACTCGCCGTACGAGGTTTATCCGTTCCTCGCTACGGCCTCGGCCTATGAGGCGCAGGATTATCTGGATTCAGGCGAGGAGACCGTCGAAAGCGTGCCGATGCCCGAGGGGCTGATCGCCTGGGTGCAGGATTTTTGTGACACGCACCACGAGGACGAGGTGTTCATCAAGCGCAAGCGCAGCGACCACCGCCATGAGCAGGAAAAGTTCGCCCGCCAGCCGAGGGTCGACGATAGCGGGCGGCATGCAACCGGGAGGCGCCGCCTTGACTGACACGCAGGACGAGGGCGGCGGAAACTTTCTGGCCCGCTGGTCGCAACGCAAGGACTCGGCCCGGATCGCTGAAACGGCGACGCCTCGCGAGAAGCGCGGCGGCGCGGCGCCGGTTCTCCCCGATGAAGCGCCGGACGATCAGCTCCCGGCTCTGGTCAATGGAGACGAGCGCCCTCTGACCGAGGAAGAGCAGGAGGTGATCGACGGCCTGCCGGACATCGCAACGCTTGATGCGGAGAGCGATTTCACACCCTTCATGGAGAGCAAGGTTCCCGAGTTCCTGCGCCGCCGTGCCTTGCAGGCTCTATGGCGTACCAATCCGGTGCTGGCGAATGTCGATGGTCTGGTCGATTACGGTGGGGATTTTACCGATTCCGCCATGGTGATCGAAGGCATGCAGACGGCCTATCGGGTCGGCAAGGGGTTCATGACCGACGAGGAACTCGCCGAGAAACCGGATGAGGAAGACGTCCAGGTTGAAGATACCCAGACCAAAGACGCCCAAGCCGAAGATGCTCAAACTGAAGATGCCGAAGTTGAAGATGGGTCGGAGGATGAAGAGGCACGGCGGCTGGCGGCGGCCGAACACTCCGAAACTGCGGAAAACAGCAGCTCCGTTCCAGGCTCCGGAGATGCCGTTCAGGGCGAGGATGAAGCTGAAGAGGTCGGTAACGGAGACCTCGAATAACCCGCGGCGTCGTTCGCAGTGTGGAAAACCTTTGCACCAGTGCGTGTGTTCATATGGACTTATCGACTGGGCGCGCGTACTTTAATCATTCTAAAGAGCGGCACTAAGCCGTTGCAACGAAGCTTGCGATTCCTATCGGATTACGCGGGCACGTCAGGGAGAGTGGGTCGGTGACAGATACCGCCCGAAGTCTGGTGTCAGAAGAAGACGCCGTCAGAGCGCACTGGTACGGTCTGCTTGCGCATTTCCTTGCGCGTCCGCCGCATCAGGACGGTCTCGATATTGCCCGTAGTTTCGAAGGCGACGACACGCCGCTCGGCAAATCCGTCGCCGCTTTCGCGGCTGCTGCGCGTGCTGCGACGGTCGAGACCGCCGATGAAGAATTCCACAAGCTGTTCTACGGAGTGGGCCGCGGCGAGCTGGTGCCCCATGGCTCCTTCTATCTGACAGGTTTCCTCAACGAAAAGCCGCTGGCCGAACTGCGTGACGATCTTGCGCGGCTTGGTGTTGCGCGCGCCGATGATGTCAAAGAGCCCGAGGATCATATTGCGGCCATCTGCGATGTGATGGCCGGGATGATTCGCGGAGATTTCGGTCCGGCCTGCCACCTGGAGCGCCAGGTGGAGTTTTTCGACCGGCATGTGGCGCCGTGGGCCGTGAAATTTTTCGAAGATCTCGAAGGCGCCAAGGCGTCCGTCCTCTACATGCCGCTCGGCGCAATCGGGCGGCAGTTCATGGAGATCGAGATCGAGTCGTTTCGGATGCTCGAGTAGGGCGCCGGGAAGTGATTTCCCGCAGCCGGGCACGGGCCGGTGGCGGATCAACATATCGGACCCGTGCGGAGCAGAACGGAGTTGGTGATGGCGAAAGCAAAAAAGCCCGAATCCACACGCCGTGATTTCCTGAAATTGTCGGGCATCGGCGCTGCAGCCGGCGCTGCGGTGATTGCCGGGGCGCAGAAACCTGCCGAGGCCGCATCGCGGCCCGAAAAGGTCAGTGCCGGCTACAGGGAAACCGCGCATGTGAAGACGGCCTACGCTCTGTCGCGCTTCTAGGGGCAAGACGGGGAGGGTCCTCTCACTTGGGAGGCCCGGGGCGCCACATGCTGGGGCGCCTGCTGAAACATAAGCGGTCGATAAAGAGGCCGTAATGTTCGGGAGAACGATATGTTGATGAAGAAGACGAGCGGGCGATCTGGATCGCCCCGCATGTCGCGTGCAGTGACCGGCCAGGCCGGCAGCGCGATCGACCGGAGAACGTTCCTGCGACGCTCCGGAATTACAGTCGGTGGCCTTGCCGCCGCATCCGCTCTCGGCGGCGGCATGATCAAGAAAGCCGAAGCACAAGCCAATCCGCTGGCCGGTATCGAGAAGATCCGGTCGGTCTGTACTCACTGCTCCGTCGGTTGCACCGTCGAGGCGGAAGTGCGGAATGGCGTGTGGATCGGTCAGGAGCCGGGCTTCGACAGCCCCTTCAATCTCGGGGCTCATTGCGCCAAGGGCGCTGCGGTACGCGAGCACGCGCACGGTGAGCGCCGCCTGAAATATCCGATGAAGCTGGTCAACGGTAAGTACCAGAAGGTCAGCTGGGAACAGGCGATCAGCGATATCGGCGACCAGATGCTGAAGATCCGGGAAGAAAGTGGCCCGGATTCGGTGTACTGGCTCGGTTCCGCCAAACACAGCAACGAACAGGCCTACCTGTTCCGTAAATTCTACGCCTTCTGGGGCTCCAATAACGGAGACCATCAGGCGCGTATCTGTCACTCGACCACGGTCGCGGGTGTTGCAAACACCTGGGGCTACGGCGCGATGACGAACAGCTACAACGACATCCACAACAGTCGTGCCATCTTCGTGATCGGCGGGAACCCGGCGGAGGCCCACCCGGTCTCGCTGCTGCACCTGCTGCGCGCGAAGGAACAGAACAACGCACCGCTGATCGTCTGCGACCCGCGCTTCACGCGGACCGCGGCGCACGCGTCCGAATATGTCCGGTTCCGTCCGGGCTCGGACGTCGGGCTGATCTGGGGCCTGCTCTGGCACATCTTCGAGAATGGCTGGGAAGACAAGGAATTCATCCGCCAGCGTGTCTGGGGCATGGAAGAGATCCGGGCCGAAGTGAAGAAGTGGACGCCGGAAGAGACCGAGCGGGTTACCGGGGTGCCGGGCTCGCAGATGCGCCGGGTTGCGCGGACGCTGGTCAATAACCGTCCGGGCACCGTGATCTGGTGCATGGGCGGCACCCAGCACACCAACGGCAACAACAACACTCGTGCCTACTGCATCCTGCAGCTCGCGCTCGGGAACATGGGCAAGGCCGGTGGCGGCACCAACATCTTCCGCGGCCACGACAACGTCCAGGGCGCGACCGATCTTGGCGTGCTGTCCCACACCCTGCCGGGCTATTACGGTCTCAGCACCGGTGCCTGGAAGCACTGGTCCCGGGTCTGGGATGTCGATTACGACTACATGCTCGGCCGGTTCGCCGACAAGAAGCTGATGGAATCCAGCGGCATTCCGGTGTCGCGCTGGATCGACGGCGTGCTTGAAGACAAAGCCAACATGGACCAGCCCAATAATGTCCGTGCCATGGTGCTTTGGGGCCACGCGCCGAACTCGCAGACCCGTATGGTCGAAATGAAGAAGGCGATGGAGAAACTCGATCTCCTCGTCGTCGTCGATCCATACCCGACTGTTTCGGCAGTTCTGCATGACCGCAAGGACGGGGTCTACCTGCTCCCGGCAGCCACGCAGTTCGAGACCTACGGCTCGGTGACGGCCTCCAACCGCTCCATCCAGTGGCGCGACAAGGTGGTGGAACCGCTCTTCGAATCGAAGACCGACCATGAGATCATGTATCTCTTCGCCGAGAAGTTCGGCATGGCCGATCAGATGTTCAAGAACATCAAGGTCAACGGCAAGGAGCCTTACGTCGAGGACATCACTGCCGAAATCAACAAGGGCATGTGGACCATCGGCTATACCGGCCAGACGCCGGAACGGCTGCGCAAGCACATGGCCAACCAGCACACCTTCGACAAGACCTCTCTTCAGGCGAAGGGCGGTCCGTGCGATGGCGATTACTACGGCATGCCGTGGCCGTGCTGGGGTACTCCGGAGATGAACCATCCGGGCACGCCGATCCTCTACGATCCGTCGAAACCGGTTTCCGAGGGGGGACTTACCTTCCGCGCCCGGTTCGGTGTCGAACGGAACGGCGAGAATCTGTTGGCGGTCGATTCCTATGGCGCCAATTCGGATCTGAAGGACGGATATCCGGAATTCACCATGGCCATGCTGAAAAAGCTTGGCTGGGACAAGGATCTGACCGACGAAGAGCGGAAGACGATCGAAGGCATTTCCGGCGACAAGACAAACTGGAAGACCGACCTTTCCGGCGGTATCCAGCGTGTTGCGATCGCTCACGAATGCTCACCGTTCGGCAACGCGAAGGCACGTGCCGTGGTCTGGACCTTCCCGGATCCGGTGCCGCTCCATCGTGAACCGCTCTACACCTCGCGGCGGGACCTCGTGGCGGATTACCCGACCTACGAGGACAGGAAAGCGTATCGTCTGCCGACGCTCTATGCGTCGATCCAGAAGAACGACTTCTCCAAGGACTTCCCGATCATCCTCACGTCCGGCCGTCTGGTCGAATATGAGGGCGGCGGTGAAGAAACCCGGTCCAACCCGTGGCTGGCCGAATTGCAGCAAGACATGTTCGTCGAGATCAACCCGCGTGATGCCAACAACTACGGCATCAGGGATGGTCAGATGGTCTGGCTGACCGGTCCGGAGAACGGCAAGGTCAAGGTCAAGGCGATGGTCACCGAACGGGTTGGCTCGGGCGTTGCCTTTATGCCGTTCCACTTCGGCGGGCATTTCCAGGGCAAGGATCTCCGGAGCAAGTATCCGGACGGTGCGGATCCCTATGTCCTCGGCGAATCGTCAAACACTGCGCAGACCTACGGCTACGATTCGGTCACGCAGATGCAGGAAACCAAAGCGACCCTGTGTCGTATTGAGCCTGCGTAAGGGAGCGAAACAATGGCACGTATGAAGTTCCTCTGTGACGCCGAGCGCTGCATCGAATGCAACGCCTGCGTCACGGCCTGCAAAAACGAGCATGAGGTTCCCTGGGGTGTAAACCGCCGACGCGTCGTCACGATCAATGACGGCAAGCCGGGTGAACGGTCCATCTCCGTGGCCTGCATGCACTGTTCCGACGCACCCTGCATGGCGGTGTGCCCGGTCGATTGCTTCTATCAGACCGACGAGGGTGTGGTTCTGCACTCCAAGGATCTGTGCATCGGCTGTGGCTATTGCCTCTATGCCTGTCCGTTCGGGGCGCCCCAATACCCGCAAGCCGGCAATTTCGGCAGCCGCGGCAAGATGGACAAGTGCACCTTCTGCGCTGGCGGTCCGGAAGACGACAACAGCAATGCCGAGTTCCAGAAGTACGGACGGAACCGGCTGGCCGAGGGCAAGCTCCCGCTTTGTGCGGAAATGTGCTCGACCAAGGCCCTGCTGGCTGGTGACGGAGACGTCGTGTCCGCGATCTATCGCGAGCGGACCGTGGCTCGGGGCTTTGGTTCCGGTGCCTGGGGCTGGGGTACAGCCTACGATCAGAAAACCGGCGGGTAACCGCTGGACCCCGGGGGCCGTTCTGCGGCCCCCGGCCCGGTCTTTGACCAAACACGTGCGTATCCGGCCCGATCCGCCTCACCGCATCTCAGGGCGCCGTGTCTGGGTTTCGGCCGGTCGTCCATGGATCGCGATTGCGAAAACGGACGCATTGTATCTTTCGAGGAGTCAAACGGACATGATTTCACTTCGTCCGAACTGGATTCGCGGCGCGGCACTCGCGGTGCTCGTCCTGGCGCTGCTGGGCGGCTGCCGGGAGACGGAGCAGGACCGTGTTCTGTTGTATAAAAAAGGCACTTATCTCGGTAAGGCGGACCAGCACTTGTCCGACGAAACCCTGTCGGAGATCCGCAATCGCGGTCGCCGACAAAGCTTCGACCTCTAGGCCCCGGGGGAGATCAGAACATGACATTCTCGGCTTTCACCAAATATCTCGCCGGCCTGGCAGTGGTCGTGACAATCATCGCAGGCCTCGGCTTGGCCTCCGGGACGGGTGTCGTCTCCGAGGCTTCGGCGCAACAGGCCGGATCCGTTCCAGGCAACGCGCTCGGAACTTCAAGCGATACCGATTTCTGGCGGGCCGTGCGTCAGGGCGAACAGGGAAGCGTTTCGATCCCGGATGCCCGCGCCGGTGTCCTGATTCAGTCCGAGGGCGACAACTGGCGGGCCTTCCGCAACGGACCGCTCTCGGTATTCGGTGCCTGGGCCCTGCTCGGCATGGTCATCCTGCTGTGCGTCTTCTTCATCCTGCGTGGCCGGATCAAGGTCGAGCATGGCCTCAGCGGCAAGCTGATCGAGCGCTTCAATACGGTTGAGCGCTTCGCCCACTGGCTGACCGCGACGAGTTTCGTGGTGTTGGCGCTGACCGGCCTCAACGTGCTCTATGGCCGTTATGCGCTGCTACCGCTGATTGGCGCTGATGCCTTTTCGGTTATCACCGTGGCCGGCAAGTACATGCATAACTACCTTGCCTTCCCCTTCATGGTCGGTGTTGTGATGATGTTCGTGCTCTGGGTCGGGCACAATATTCCGAACCGGACCGATCTTAACTGGATCGCAAAAGCTGGCGGTCTGTTCACCAAGGGCGTGCACCCGCCGGCGAAGAAGTTCAATGCCGGCCAGAAGCTGATTTTCTGGTCCGTCATCATCGGCGGCGTCTCGATCAGCGTCTCGGGCCTCGCGCTGCTGTTCCCGTTCGAGATCCAGATGTTCGGCAAGACCTTCGCCATCATCAACCTGTTCGGAACCTCGCTGCCGACAGAGCTGTCGGTCATGCAGGAAGTGCAATTGTCCCAGCTCTGGCATTCCATTGTCGGAATCGGCCTGATCATGGTCATCATCGCCCACATCTATATCGGCTCCATCGGTATGGAAGGTGCTTTCGATGCCATGGGCAGCGGTCAGGTGGACGAAAACTGGGCCAAAGAACACCACAGTCTCTGGGTCGAGGAAGTTAAGGCCCATCAAGCCTCGTCCGGCTCGGACTAGGCGCGGCGGCCGAGACCCATCGTGCGACGAGGGAACGGCAGCACTTTACGATCAGGGACAGGCGCGAGCCCTTGCCGGTTGGCGCCTGTTCTCCTCGCCTTGTTATGTGTTCTCCTGCCCCATGCGCCGGCGGACGCTGAACTGATCGGCCATGGCGGCCCTGTGCATGCCGTCGCCGTCTCCGACGATGGCGAAACAGCGCTGACCGCGGGCTTCGATTATTCCGTCATTCATTGGGATCTGGCTGCGGAGAACGCCCGCACCCTGATGTATGGCCATGACGCGGCTGTCAGCGACGTTGCCTTTATTCGGCAGACCGGGCGCGCGGTTTCCGGCGGCAATGATGGTGCTGTCTATCTCTGGCGGATCGGGGAGACGGAACCCTTGCGCGTCCTGCACCGGCATGACGGGAACGTGTCGGCGGTGGCTGTATCTCCGGATGGAAAACTGATCGCCTCCGCAGGGTTCGATGGCATGGTGCGGATCAGCCCGGTTGCCGGCGATGCCGCGCCGATGGTTCTGAAAGGCCATGCCGGACCGGTCAATGAAGTCTTGTTTACACGCGCCGGCGAACAGCTCCTGAGCGCGGGCTATGACGGCACGATACGCCTTTGGACTACCGCAACTCAGGCGGGGGAACTCTTTGCCGAAATCGGATTGCCGGTGAACCGGCTTTCCATTTCGCCGGACGGCAAGACGCTTGTGGTTGCCGGGACCGATGAGGCCGTGCGCCTGTTCGATACGGAAAGCCGCGCGGAACGGCGCTTCATGCTCGGGCATGAAGCACCGGTGCTTTCGATCGCGATTACGCCGGATGGCAAGCGTTTCGCGACCGGTGGGGCGCGGGGGCAGATCGTCTTCTGGTCGCTTGCGGACGGACGGCCGCTGAAGACCCTCCGGGGGCATAAGGGGCCGGTCTGGTCGGTTATTTTCACACCCGGCGGCAGCCAGCTTCTTTCCGCCGGGCGCGATGGACGGGTGATCCGCTGGGATCTTGAAACCGGCTCGCAGATAGGAGCCCGGCATTCGGAGGACGATACGCCTTACGTGCCGCCGGGCGACGCACTGGCGGCGCGCGGCGCGAAATTGTTCGGAACCTGCGCTGTCTGTCACACCCTGACGCCGGATGGCGGTCACCGGGCCGGCCCGACGCTTTACGGCGTGTTCGACCGCCGGGTCGGCACGGTCGCCGGATACCCCTATTCGAAAGCACTGCGCGAGAGCGATATCATCTGGAATGAGGACACCATCGGCGCGCTCTTCGAGAAGGGGCCGCAGCACGTGGTTCCGGGTACCAAGATGCCATTGCAGCGGCTTCGCAGTTCCGAAGACCGGCGCGCGTTGCTGCACTTTTTACGTCAGGCATTGGCCTTTGCTGAACGCCAAGCTGAACAAAACAAGGGAGAATGAAATGAAAGCCTTCGTCGCGGCCCTGATTGGCCTGTTCGTTATCACCGGCGTCGCCTGGGGTGGCCTCCACCTGTTCGATTTCAGTACCAAGACTGTCTATCAGTCGGCCACGGGTGACGTTCGGCTCGATTGATGCTCCGGTCTTCTGCTTTCATATTGATCGCGGCGCTGGCAGCCAGTGTTTCCGCCCGGGCGGACGAGGCCGCCCTCGAGGGAAAGGGACGTGAGATCGCGCTTCTGCATTGTGCCCGGTGTCATGTGATTGATGCGAAAACAAGGCTGGGCGGGATAGGCAGTACACCGTCCTTTCCGTTGCTGATGTCGCTTGCGGACGGCGAGCACCGCTTCATCACCTTCTTCGACCGGCGACCGCATCCGGTCTTCGTCCGGATGGAGGGGGTCGAGCCGCTGACGCCCTTGCCGGCCAACGCTGCGGAAGCCGAATTGTCTGTTGATGATCTCGATGCGCTGATTGCCTATGCCCTCTCCCTGAAATAGACCGCGGATTGACGGCGGCCGATGCCGTCAGTAAGGCTTGCGGGCATGATTTTCACGCTCAGCGAACAGCGAGGCCTATGACCGTTCCGCCCCCCGCCTATCTGACCGTCCGCGAACTCGCGGACCTGCTGCGGGTAAAAGAGCGCAAGATCTACCAGCTCGTGGCCGACGGTGAGGTTCCATGCCGCCGGGTCACCGGAAAACTGCTGTTCCCCCGTCAGGAAATCGAGGCCTGGATCGCGGGAGATACCGGCGCCAGTACTACCGAAGCCGCCCCAACATCGATGATAACTGAACTGCCTCCCCATGCCGGGCCCCATGCCGAGATTGTCGCGGGAAGCCATGATCCCTTGCTCGACTGGGCGTTGCGGGAATCCGGCGCGGGTCTGCCGACGCTTTTCGATGGAAGCCTCGATGGCATTGCCCGGTTCGAGAGACGGGAAGCCTCGGTTGCGGGCATTCATATTCCCGAGGAAGACGGCGTGGGCTGGAACGTGTCGGCAGTGCGCGCGCTCGGCCCGGCCCGTAATGCCGTGCTGATCTCCTGGGCAACCCGCACGCGCGGATTGATCGTCGCCCCTGGCAACCCGAGCGGAATCGGAAAGATCTCTGACCTGGCGGGAAAGAGGGTGGCCCAGCGGCAGGCCCATGCGGGAAGCCAGCTTTTGCTGGAGCAGCTGATGGCGCGTGCCAGTCTGGCTGAAACCGACGTGATCTGGCTTGATTTACCGGCGCGGACGGAGACGGACGTGGCCGAAGCGGTGCGTGCGGGCCGGGCTGAGTCGGGCCTCGGACTGGAGAGCGTGGCCCGGCAGCATGGGCTCGATTTCATTCCCTTGGTCGAGGAACGGTTCGATCTGCTGGTCTGCCGGAGGTTCTATTTCGAGCCGCCGTTCCAGGCTCTGCTCGACTTCGCGTCGGGAGCGGTGTTCCGCGACAGGGCGGCGGAACTCGGCGGGTACGATGTCTCGGAAATCGGCCGGGTCAGGGACAACGCTCCCTGACCCAAGCCTTTGATATCTCTACTTCGCGTTGGCAAAGAACAGCTGCTGGCCATTCAGCTTGTAGCTGTTGATGGTTTCCTGGCCTTCGTCGCCGGTTACCCAGTCGATGAAGGTCTGGCCAAGTTCCTTCTTCACGACGGGATGCTTGGCCGGGTTCACCAGAATGACGCCATACTGGTTGAACAGGACCTTGTCGCCTTCGACCTGGACCTTGAAATCGCTCTTGTTCTTGAAGCTGATCCAGGTGGCCCGGTCGGTCAGTGCGTAGGCGCCCATGCCGACGGCTGCATTGAGGGTGGCGCCCATGCCGGAGCCGGTCTCGCGATACCAGGAGCCGCTGGAGGCATCGGCATCGACACCGGCCGCTTTCCAGAGACGTTTTTCCTTCTTGTGCGTGCCGCTGTCATCGCCGCGCGATGCGAAAGGCGTCTTGGCATCGGCGATCATCTTGAGCGCCGCCGGTGCGTCCTTCATGCCGCCGACTTTCGCCGGATCGGCAGCCGGGCCGACAATAACGAAATCGTTGAACATGACGTCCTGACGGCTGACCCCGAAGCCGTCCGCGACGAATTTCTCCTCGGCGGGCTTGGCATGCACGAAGAGAACGTCGCCGTCGCCATTGCGCGCATTCTTCAGTGCCTGCCCAGTGCCGACGGCCACGACACGGACTTCGATGCCGGTCTTCTTGCTGAAGATCGGCAGCATGTAGTCGAACAGGCCGGAATTCTGCGTCGACGTGGTCGATTGCAGGGTGATGAACTTGTCGGCTGATTCGGCATTGCCGGTTCCCGTCAGAGCGAGCATCGCCGCGAGTGCGAGCCCTCCCAAAATCCTCTTCAGGTGTTTCATTGCTTTTGCTCCCAATGGTCGGTGGTTTGGTCCGGGGCCGGTGATTTGGTCCGGTCAGGCGCCGTCCGGCAGGTGCAGCCGTCCGGCAAGATAATCGCGCGCGGCGGCGCTCGATGGGGCTTCAAAGAAAGCGGCGGCGCTTTGTTCTGCGATCCGGCCACGGTCCATGAAGATGATTTCGGAAGCGAGGCGCCGGGCCTGATGGATGTCATGGCTGATCATGACGATCTTGCAGCCGCGCCGTTCCGCCGCCAGCACCAGCGCCTCGATGGCGGCGGTGGAGGCGGGATCAAGGCTGGCGGTGGGCTCGTCCAGAAACAGCACGTCCGGCTGCAGGCTGAGGGCTCGGGCGAGGGCAAGGCGTTGCTGCTCGCCGCCGGAAAGCACCCGGGCCGGGCGCGCCGCAAGATGCGCGATGCCTGCTTCCTTCAAGGCTTCGGTCGCTCGGCGGTTTCGGTCCGCGCGGGGTACGCCCGCCGCATTCAGGGCGTGATCGAGATTGGCCGTGACAGACCGGCGCAACAGCACTGGCTTCTGGAACACCATGGCCTGGCGCTTGCGGATCTCTCGATTGGCGGTCTGTCCCCGCCAGCTCACCGTGCCGGCGCTCGCCGGGATCAGACCGTGCAGGATGCGCATCAGGATGCTTTTCCCGGCGCCGTTCGGGCCGAGGATCATGCTGATGCCGCCTTCGGCGATCTGCAGGCTCACCTTGTCCAGCAGGGCAAGACCGTCCGGTGCATAGCTGAGATCTTCCGCACGCAGCGGCAGCAGCGGATTGGTCACTGCGAAGCTCGCATTCGGGCTGACATTTTGCGGGATATTATTCATAGGCAAATCGCCGCGCCGTCCCTTTCAGGGCCATCAGGGCGGCATTCACGCTGATCGAGATGCCGATCAGGATCAGGCCGAGCGCCAGGGCCAGGGCGAGGTCGCCTTTCGAGGTTTCCAGAGCGATGGCGGTCGTCATCACCCGGGTCACATGGTTGATGTTGCCGCCGACAATGATCACCGCCCCGACTTCCGCGACAGCCCGCCCGAAGCCGGCCAGTGCCACGGTGATCAGGGAGAACCGGCCATCCCAGAGCAGGGTGGTCAGAGTGGCGAACGGCCCGAGGGCGAGGGAGCGCAATTGCTCGTCATACTCGGTATGCAGATCGGCGATCACCTGCCGGGTCAGCGCCGTCGCGATCGGCGTTACCAGCACGGTCTGGGCAATGATCATGGCGGTCGGCGAGTAGAGCAGCTGGAATGTGCCGAACGGTCCCGCGTTCGAAAGCAGCATGTAGATCGCCAAGCCGACCACCACGGGCGGCAGTCCCATCAAGGCATTGGTCAGAACCAGCAGCACCCCACGGCCCGGAAAACGGAAGATGGCGATGGCGGCGCCAAGGGACATGCCGATCATGCAGGCGCACAGGGTTGCGGACAGGCTCACTTTCAGCGAAAGCAGCACGATCTCCGCGAGATCGGCGTCTGCGGAAAGGATGAGCCGAAAGGCCAGTGAGAATGATTCTGCAAAATCCTGCATAATTTACAATAACGGGTGTTTTTTACCAGCGCTAGCCGATTTTCCAGCACGCGGGATGGACTGGCTTGTCGCTCTTTGTTGGAGAGTGGTGCTGTGTAACGCGCAACATGCAAAATAATGCATGTCAATTTTCGTGATTGCATTATAGTGCGCCTTCGATTGAAGAAGACGGAGCGCCCCGGCGAGTGGCGCCCACATGGGAGATGCTCAGAAATGATGATCGATTTCCGGACCGATCCGTCCCGCTACAAGCACTGGAAACTGGTGTTCGACGGCGCCCGTGCAGACCTTGTCATGGATGTGGACGAAAAAGGCGGCCTGTTCGAGGGCTACGAGCTGAAGCTCAATTCCTACGATCTTGGGGTCGACATCGAGCTCTATGATGCAATCCAGCGGCTGCGGTTCGAGCACCCTGAAGTGAAGGTCGTTGTGCTGCGGTCGGCCAAGGACCGGGTGTTCTGCGCCGGCGCGAATATCCGCATGCTGGCCGGTGCCGCCCATGCCCATAAGGTGAACTTCTGCAAATTCACCAACGAGACACGTAATTACATGGAAGAGGCGAGCGCCGAGTCCGGCCAGAAATATCTGGCTGCCGTGACCGGTGCCTGCGCAGGCGGCGGCTATGAGCTGGCGCTCGCGACCGACCATATCATCCTGACTGATGACGGCGCGTCCTCCGTTGCTTTGCCGGAAGCGCCACTGCTGGCCGTGCTGCCGGGCACCGGCGGGCTGACCCGGGTCACCGACAAGCGCAAGGTCCGGCGGGACCGGGCGGATGTGTTCTGCGCCATCGAGGAAGGCATCAAGGGCCAGCGCGCCGCGGACTGGGATCTGGTCGACGAAGTCGCCCCGAACTCGAAGTTCGACGAGGTGGTCGCGGCCCGGGTGGCGGCAATGGCGGAAAGTTCCGACCGGCCGACCGGCGCCAAGGGCATCGCATTTCCACCGATCGAACGGAAGATCGAGGGTGATCTGATGCAGTTCGACCTGGTCACGGTCGAGATCGACCGGGATGAGCGCAATGCGACTATCACAATCAAGGGCCCGGAGCAGGACGTACCGGCGGATACTGATGCGCTGGTTGCGCTCGGCGCTGACTACTGGATGCTGAAGCTCTGCCGCGAGCTGGACGACGCGATCCTGCATCTGCGGATCAACGAGCTGGAAATTGGCACCCTGATCCTGAAGACCGCGGGAGACGGCGCCAAGGTGCTGGCGCATGACGCTTTCATCGCGGCCAATCGTGGTCACTGGCTGGCCCGCGAGATCGCGCTTTACTGGAAGCGCGTCATGAAGCGGATTGATGTGACGTCGCGTTCGCTGGTGGCGCTGGTCGAGCCGGGAAGCTGCTTTGCCGGATCGCTGGCCGAACTGCTGTTCGCCGCCGACCGCAGCTACATGCTGGAAGGGCAGCTTGACGGTGACAACCGCCCGCCGGCCGAAATCGCGCTTGGTCCGGCCAATTTCGGCCCGTTCCCGATGAGCAATGATCTGACCCGTTTGCAGACCCGGTTCCTCGGCGCCCCCGAGGCGGTGACGAAAGCGGAAGGCTCGATTGGCGAGAGTCTGGATGCAGAGCGGGCGGATGAGCTCGGCCTCGTTACCTTCATCTTCGACGATATCGACTGGGAGGACGAGGTCCGGATGTTCCTTGAGGAACGCTCCAGCTTCTCCCCCGATGCGCTCACCGGCATGGAGGCGAACCTGCGTTTCGCCGGACCGGAGACCATGGAAACCAAGATTTTCGGACGCCTGACCGCATGGCAGAACTGGATCTTCCAGCGCCCGAACGCGGTCGGCCCGGACGGTGCGCTCGGTCGCTACGGCACCGGGCGTCAGCCGGAATACGACATCAAGCGGGTCTGACCGCCCCAAACCCTCATCAAGAGGCTCGACCCGAAACAGAGAGGAGACGCGGATCATGAATGAAGTTCTGAACGTCAGCTACGACACCAAGATCCCGAACAACATCAACCTCTCCAGCGACCGCAAGGTTCTGAAGGCGCTGGAGCAATGGCATCCGGGTTATATCGACTGGTGGATGGATCAGGGGCCGGAAGGCTTCCAGACCTCCGATGTCTATCTCCGGACGGCTGTCAGCGTTGATCCCAAAGGCTGGGCCAAGTTCGACTACGTGAAGATGCCCGACTATCGCTGGGGCATCCTTCTGGCGCCGCAGGTCGAGAACCGGAAGATCGCCTTCGGTGAGCATAAAGGCGAGGACGTCTGGCACGAGATCCCGGGCGAATACCGCGCCATGCTGCGCCGCCTGGTGGTGATCCAGGGCGACACCGAGCCGGCCTCTGTCGAGCAGCAGCGTTTCCTTGGTGCCACGGCGCCGTCCCTCTATGACATGCGCAACCTGTTTCAGGTGAATGTCGAGGAAGGCCGGCACCTCTGGGCCATGGTCTACCTGTTGCAGAAATATTTCGGCCGCGACGGCCGCGAGGAAGCGGGCGAGCTGCTGAACCGCCGTTCCGGCGACGGTGACAAGCCGCGCATGCTGGGTGCGTTCAACGAAGAGACCCCGGACTGGCTGTCCTTCTTCATGTTCACCTTCTTCACCGATCGTGACGGCAAGATGCAGCTCGAAAGCCTGGCCCAGTCTGGTTTCGATCCGCTGTCCCGGACCTGCCGCTTCATGCTGACCGAGGAAGCGCACCACATGTTCGTTGGCGAGACCGGCGTCGGCCGCACCGTGCAGCGCACCTGCGAGGCCATGCGCGCGGCCGGTATCGAGGACCCGTACGAGATCGAGAAGGTCCGCGCCCTCGGCGTGATCGATCTGCCGACCTTGCAGAAGAAGGCAAACCTGCACTTCTCCCTGTCCCTCGACCTGTTCGGCTCCGAGATCTCGACCAATGCGGCCAACGGCTACAATTCAGGCCTGAAGGGCCGTTTCCAGGAAGAACGGATCGACGACGATCATCGCCTGGTCAACGACACCTATCCGGTGTTGAAGCTGGTCGGCGGCGAGTTGAAGCTGGTCGAGGAGCCTGCACTGTCCGCTCTTAACTCGCGATTGCGGGACGATTACGTCCGGGATTGCCAGGGCGGCATCAATCGCTGGAACCGGATCATCAGCAAGGCCGGGATCAATTTCGAGATCACCCTGCCGAGCGTTGCCTTCCACCGCCATATCGGCGAGTTCCGCGATGTCCACACCACGCCGCAGGGCCAGGTGCTGAGCGACGGAGAATGGGGCGCGCGCCGGGACGAGTTCCTGCCGAACACCGAAGATGGCGATTATATCGCTTCGCTGATGACGTCGGTGAGCGAGCCGGGCAAGTTCGCCGGCTGGATTGCCGCCCCGCGTGTCGGCATCGACAACAAGCCGGGCGATTTCGAATACGTGAAAATCCACGACTGAGTTTCCCCGGGACTCCTCCCTTAGAAGACTCGGGCTGACCCGGGCCGCCATTTCGGCGGCCCGGTTTTTTTACGGTCAGTTATCCGCAGCAATCTGTCCCGGACTGGATCGGCGGGCAGGGGACCGTGCCGTAGGAGCAAAAGACGCAGCAATCGCCGCGTTTGGGTTTCAGGAGCGCGCCACATCCCTTGCAGTCATAGAAAAACTGGCACGCATCGGTTGGCATTTGCTCGGCCTCTGTGTGTCCGCATTCAGGGCAGGTGAGAACCGATTCTAGGATGATCTTGCTGGCATTCGCCGCCATAGGGCGACCCCCGTTAACAGAACGAAAAAGATGAGTGCGGGCAACAAAACCAGATCGAGATAGCCTGTAGCCCACGATAATCCCACCGCTCCCATCAGAACGGCAAGAACTGGTGTGAAGCAACAGAGTGCGGTCACAATAGTTCCAAAAATGCCGACTTTCAGTAGTCGCTCGCTCATCAACAACCATAGCACCGATGAGACCTGCATCTCTTCACAAAGCCGTTGTTCGCAGTGGTGCGACGGGCTCTGAGTAACGGCCTTTCCTACCGGTCTGAAAACCAACCCCGCGTCCGGTTCGCAAACGCCACCAGCGACAGCATGACCGGGACCTCGACCAGCACGCCGACCACGGTGGCCAGCGCAGCACCGGAATTGAGGCCGAACAGGCTGATGGCGACGGCAACGGCGAGTTCGAAGAAGTTCGAGGTGCCGATCATGGCGCAAGGCGCGGCAACATTGAACGGAACTTTCCAGGCCTTCGCCCAGCCATAGGCGATGGCAAAGATGCCGTAGGATTGCAGGATCAGGGGGATGGCGATCAGCAGGATCGTCAGCGGGTTTTCCAGCACCGTCTGGCCCTGAAAGCCGAACAGCAGGACGACGGTCGCCAGCAGGCCGAGCACGGAGAAGGGTTTCACCCGGGCGGTGAAGTCATGGACGATCTGCTCGCCCGCATCGTGATTGGCGGCCTTTGCCGTCAGGTGGCGCCGGGTCATATATCCGGCGCCGAGCGGGATGACGACATAGAGCACGACCGAGAGCAGCAGGGTCTCCCACGGCACGGTCAGTTCCGTTACGCCGAGCAGCAGCCCGCAGATCGGCGCGAAGGCGATGATCATGATCAGGTCGTTGATGGAAACCTGGACCAGCGTGTAGGTCGGATCGCCCTTGGTCAGGGTGGACCAGACGAAGACCATGGCCGTGCAGGGCGCGGCGCCGAGCAGGATCAGCCCGGCGATATATTGCTCCGCATCGGCGGATGAAATCAGTCCGTCGTACAGATAGCGGAAGAACAGGATGCCCAGCGCAGCCATGGTGAAGGGCTTGACGATCCAGTTCACCACCAGGGTGATCACCAGACCCTTGGGCCGGTCGCCGATGCTTTTCAGGCTTTCGAAATCGACCGCGACCATCATCGGGTAGACCATCGCCCAGATCAGCACGGCGACGACGATATTGACCGAGGCGTATTCCAGCCCGGCCAGCACCGCGAACAGATCGGGCGCCAGATTGCCGAGCAGCACGCCTGCAGCAATGCAGAGCGCGACCCAGAGGGAAAGCCATTTTTCGAAGAACCCGATGCCGCCCGGGGCAGCGACTGTTTCTGAACTCATGCGGTGTCGGGTCCTTCTGTTGGCCGTCAGGCGTTTTCGGGCGTCTTCGTGGTGCCGGCGATATCGTCCAGCCGTTTTTGCAGGGCGAGTTTGTCGAGCCTCTGGAGCGGCAGGTTGACGAAAATCTCGATCCGGGTGTTCAGCATCCGGAAGGCATCGGCGAAAGCAAAGCGTTTTTCCGCCTCGCTACCCTCTACCGCCGCCGGGTCCGGAACGCCCCAATGGGCCGTCATCGGCTGGCCCGGCCAGACCGGGCAGGTTTCCTTCGCGGCGTCGTCGCAGACCGTGAAGACGAAATCCATCGCCGGCGCGCCGGGGGCTGAGAAATCCTCCCAGCTCTTGGAACGCAGGGTATCGAGGGCGTAATTCTGATTTCTCAGGAAGTCCGCCGCATAGGAATGGATTTCACCGCGCGGCGTGCTGCCGGCGCTGTAGGCCTGGAACCGGCCGGCCCCGGCGCGGTTCAGAATGGCTTCCGCCATGATGCTGCGGGCGGAATTGCCTGTGCAGAGAAAAAGAACGTTGAAGATCCTGTCGCCGGTCATTGCTCTGTCTCCGGAATGGCGCCGCAGAACGCGGCATTAGCGGTAAGGCCGCCACATATGTCCGGGTTTCCGTTACAGCAATCCTGTGTCAGGAATGTTAAAAGCCGCCGCATGGCGTCGATTTCCACGGAGTAGAAGACATTCCGATGCTGCCGGCGGGCCCGGACCAGACCTGATCGCTCCAGCTGCGCGACATGGAAAGAGAGGCTGGACCGGGAGACGCCGACCTGCTCCGCCAGATCCCCCGCCGAGATACCTGACGGTCCGGCCTGCATCAGCCTGCGATAGACCTGAAGCCTCGATTCCTGTGCCAGCGCGCCAAGCGCGATGATTGCGTCATGCTCATTCATTTCAATAATTCCAATATCATTGAAATGAGAAGGTGTAAATTCTATTCTGCGGTCCTCGCGTCGCCGGGCATATGCTGGAGGGCGAGCGTGCATAACAGGAGCAGCGGATGACCGTGCGTGTTGCGATCAATGGTTTTGGCCGGATGGGGCGTCTTGGCGCGCGGGCATGGTGGGGAAGGGACGGCTATGAGATCGTCGCCATCAACGATCCCGCCCTCACGCCGGAAATGGCCGCGCACCTGCTTGAGTTCGATACCGTTCACCGGCGTTGGGACCGGCCCGTCGGCCATACCGGAAACGGCATCCTGGTCGATGGCCGGGAAATTCCGCTGACGGCTCATGCCTCCCCGGCTGAAAGCAGCTGGGGCGGCAAGGATGTCGACATCGTTCTGGAGTGCAGCGGGCGCTTCAAGTCCGGTGCGGCATTGCAGCCCTATTTCGACCGGGGCATCGCCAAGGTGATCGTCTCCGCACCGGTCAAGGAAGAGGGCGCGCTCAACATCGTGATGGGCATCAACCACCACCTCTACGATCCGGCGCAACATCACCTGCTGACGGCGGCTTCCTGCACAACGAACTGCCTCGCCCCGGTGGTGAAGGTGGTGCATGAGGGGGTCGGCATCCGTCATGGCTCCATCACCACCATTCACGACGTGACGAACACCCAGGTCATCGTCGATGGGCCGCACAAGGATCTGCGTCGGGCCCGTTCGGCCCTGAATGCGCTGATCCCGACCAGCACCGGCTCGGCGACGGCAATCGGCATCATCTACCCGGAGCTCAAGGGGCGGCTCGACGGCCATGCGGTGCGGGTGCCGCTGCTCAATGCTTCCCTGACGGACTGTGTTTTCGAGCTTGAGCGGGAAAGCTCGGTGGAAGAGCTGAACGGCTTGTTCAGGGCGGCGGCGGACGGGCCGCTTGCCGGTATCCTCGGTTTCGAGGAGCGGCCACTGGTCTCGACCGATTTCACCGACGATCCGCGCTCGGCCATTATCGATGGGCCCTCCACCATGGTGGTGAACGGGACGCAGGCGAAGATCTATGCCTGGTACGACAATGAATGGGGCTATGTGAACCGGATGATGGAGCTTGCTCGGCTCGTGGCGGAGCGGCTGTGACCGAGACTGAAAACAAGGGTGCGCCGGCCGGCGACGGGCGGACCTATGCGTCCGTGACGGGGGCCTATTGGGCCTTCACCCTGACGGACGGCGCGTTGCGCATGCTGGTGCTGCTGCATTTCCACCAGCTCGGCTTCACCCCGCTCGATATCGCCTTTCTGTTCCTGCTGTACGAGGCGATGGGGATCATCACCAATTTCCTCGGCGGCTGGATCGGTGCGCGCTTCGGGTTGCGGATCACGCTCTTTGCCGGGCTGGCTGTGCAGATAGCGGCGCTGCTCATGCTCTCGGCCACGGACCCGGCCTGGACGGCGCTATTCTCGGTCGGCTACGTGATGGTGGCGCAGGCGCTTTCCGGGGTGGCCAAGGATCTCACCAAGATGAGCTCCAAATCCGCCGTCAAGCTGGTGGTTGCATCGGAGGAGGCCGGGTTGCTTTTCCGCTGGGTGGCGGTGTTGACCGGCTCCAAGAACGCACTCAAGGGCGTCGGCTTTCTGCTCGGCGGGGTGATGCTGGAGGGGCTTGGCTTTACGCACGCGCTCTATGCCATGGCCGGGATGCTGGCGGCTGTTCTTGCCGCTGCGCTCCTCACCATCAAGGCGGATCTCGGCCGGGCGAAGACAAAGATCGTCAAGCGGGATCTGTTCGCCAAGACGCGGGAGATCAACTTCCTCTCCGCTGCCCGGATCTTCCTTTTCGCCTCCCGCGACGTCTGGTTCGTCGTTGGTGTGCCGGTCTTCCTTTATGACCAGTTGGGCTGGTCTTTCGACCGTGTCGGCCTGTTCATGGCGGTCTGGGTGGTCGGCTACGGTATCGTGCAGGCGCTGGTGCCCCGGTTCCTCCGGCGGACGCGGGATGCCGGGTCGGCAGCGCGCGGTGCGGTGCTCTGGGGCTCTGTTCTGGCGCTGCTACCGGCCATGATCGCGGCAGGGCTGACCCCGGGATGGATGCCTGCCGAATTTGGTGCAGGCGATGCCCCGGCCATCATTCTGGTCGGCGGGCTGCTTCTGTTCGGCGTGGTGTTCGCCGTCAACTCAGCACTGCATTCCTATCTGATCGTTGCCTATTCGGACGCGGACAAGGTGGCGCTGAATGTCGGCTTCTATTACATGGCGAACGCCGTCGGCCGGTTCGCAGGGACGCTTCTTTCCGGGCTGGTCTACCAGCTTGCCGGATTGACGGCGACGCTCTGGGTCTCCGCCGCCATGGTGTTGCTGGCGGTCATGCTGACGGTGCCATTGGGTGGCGGCAGGCGGGCTATCCCGCAATCGGGATAAAGGCCTGCTCGCCAGCCCTTTCCCAGGCGTCAGGTGCTGGGCTGCTGGATCACGCAGCCATACCAGCCGAGGCCTTCATATGTCTCGTAGCCGGGTGTCTTGTGGAAGCCGACGACAGCGCCGTTGGGCAGAGTGTAATGACCGCTGTCCCGGCCCTCGGTCTTCAGATCGAAACGCTCGCTCAGGATGCCTTCCCGGTCGGACGCGGCGATGATGCGGAAATCGGCGTCGAGCAGCATGGCGCGGGAGCGGCCAGCTTCTGCTTTCTCGAAGCGGACACCCTCGACGATGGTTTGTGCCTGCGGCTCCCACTCGAAATGAATGCCCAGAACGCCGAGCACGGCGCCATTGCTCTCGCCGCCTTCCCGGATCGCGGCCGCATAGGTCGCGGTCGGCTGGCCGTCGAGTTCTACGCTCGTCGCGATATCGGCGACGGAGTATTCATCGCCATCCCGGGTCGCCATGGCATCGCGGAACCAGCCTGCATTGGAGACAGAGCGGCCGGCGGCGTTGTAGCGCTCGGGCCGGCCATTGGCGATAACGGTGCCGTTGGCGTCGCAGATCCAGAGGTCGATATAGACGGTATAGGCTGACAGGATCACGCCGAGCCGCTTGGAAGCATAGGCGGCGGCTTCGTCGGATGGAGCGGCGAGGCAGTCGACGATGGCGCTGTCGGTCGCCCACCAGCGCACGTCGCAGGTCCGCTCGAACAGGTTCCGGTCGATCAGCTCGACCGCGTTCAGGGACAGGTCGACAAGCCGCTGACCCTTGAGCTGGTCGACAATCGAGCGACCGATGGTTTCCAGCATCTCCGCCTTGCCGGAGAGTTCGGTCTGCAGCGCGTCGGCGATCTGCTCGATCTCGACGGAAACGCCCTTTACCTCATCGGCGACAACCGCGAAGCCGCGGCCCAGCTCGCCCACGCGCGCGCTTTCGATCAGGGCGTTCAGGGCCAGCATCTTGGTCCGGCCGGTAATGGCGTGAATTTCCGCGATCTTGGTTTCGGCCGTGCTCCGGACATCGGCGGTGAGCGTGACGATCTGTTCCGGGTCGGTGATGGCGTCAGACGAACTCATAAGGTTATTCCCAGGGTATGGGGAAAAGGGCATGCTTTTGACGGAAGGGGATCCTAGCATATGCGCGATTTTTAAGCAGAAGATCTAAAAGCTTAACAAATGATCACGATGTCAATTCCACATTGCGAGTAAGCGACCTTTAGCAGACTGTCAGCGACAAGTAATTGGGGACGGGACCTTCCATGGCGCTTTGGCATAAATACTCGCTCGTTGCATATCTTGCGGTGTTCGTCGGTGTTCTCGGGCACGCGTCTACAGAGTTTTTTGCCGTTTTGTCCGGCGTGTCCGGCCCGGAGCTTTCTGTCTGGCGGTTTTTGCTCGGTGGCGCCGGACTGATCGTTCTGGCCCTTTTGTTGCCGGGGTCGCGTGATTTGGTTGCGCCGTTCAGGACGCACGGCGTGAAGCTGCTTTTCCTCGCCCTTCTGGGCGTGACGATCGGATATCTCGTCTTTCACTGGTCGCTCGATTTCGCCTCGGTGCCGCAGGTGGCAACCCTGGTGACGACGGTCCCGATCTTCGTCGCTCTCAGCAATCTCCTGATCAACAAGGCGCCGATGACGCGGGGCAAGATCGTCAGCGGCCTCTGTGCCGTTGCCGGTATCGCGCTGCTGATTACGGACGGCTATGTTGCGTCGTTGGCAGGCTCGGGCGAAAGCCTGCTTGGTATCTTTCTCGCCACCGCATGTGCCGCCGCAGTCGCGACCTATTCCGTGCTGGTGCGGCCGATCATTGCGATCTACGGAGCGCTGCGAATCACAGCCATCACCATGATGCTCGGCGGTATCGGCCTGTGGCTGGTTGTCGGCCTGTTCTTCGGTGTTTGGGTTGAACCCTCGCGGCTGGTCGGTTTGGGCGTCCCGGCTCTGGCCTCGTTGCTGGTCATCGCTTTCTGGAACACTACCATCACCCAGTTCCTCTGGATCGGGGGACTCGCGGCGGTGCCGGATATCACACGCGGCAGTTACCTCTTCTTCCTGAAGCCGGTGATAGCGGCCCTGCTTGCCGTACTCGTGCTCGGACAGGATCTCTCGGCCACGCAGATCCTCGCCATCATCGTCATCACCGGCTCGGTCTTCGGTGAGCTGTTTCTCGACCGGGAACCTGCTGCCTAGAGGACGTTCCGCTTGCACTGACTTGGGCCTTTGGGCCAGAGTTCCGGCGCTGAAAAACATACAAAGAAGCATTGCGAAAGCCGGTGCAGGGGAGTGAGGGATCATGGCTCAGGAGATCGTTCTGGCGGGCGGAAAGCGCACGCCGTTCGGGGATTTCGGGAAATCGCTGAAGGACATTCCGCTGACGGCGCTGGCGACCCATGCGGCCAGGGCATGCGTGGAAGATGCGGAGATTTCGCCGGAAAAGATCGATCACGTGGTCTGGGGCAATGTCCTGCCGGTTGATCCGGACGGCTATTACACCGGCCGTGCGGCTGGCCTGAATATCGGTATGAAGGACGAAAGCTGCGCCGTGCAGGTGAACCGGGCTTGCGGTTCCGGCACCCAGGCGATCCTCACTGCCGCGCAGCAGATCATGACCGGGCACGGCAAGATCGCGCTGGCCGGTGGCGGCGAGAATTTCTCCCGCGCGCCCTTTGCCAACCAGAAGATGCGCTGGGGCGCCATCCGTGGCGCGCAGAGCTTCGAGGACACTATGGAATCCGTCTATAGCGATCCCTTCGGGCACGGCCTGATGGGGGCGACGGCGGAGAACCTCACCGAGGATTTCCAGCATCGCCGCGAGGACATGGATGCCTGGGGCCTGATGAGCCAGCAGCGCGCCGGCAAGGCGATGGCGACCGGTTTCCTGGCCCGCCAGATCGCGCCGATCGAGGTGCCGGAGGGCCGCAAGGGCACAAGGCTGATGAGCGAGGACGAGTTCCCGCGCCCCGAGATCACGCTGGAAAAGCTGGCGACCCTGAAGCCGGTCTTCCGCAAGGGCGGACAGGTGACGCCGGGCAATTCCAGTGGGGTGACGGACGGCGCCGCCTTCGTGCTCGTTGGAGACCGGGCGGCGGTCGAAGCACAGGGGATCGAACCGGTGGCTCGGATTGTCGACTGGACCATTGTCGGTGTCTCACCGCGCATTATGGGCTGTGGTCCGGTGCCGGCGATTCGCGCCCTGTGGGAAAAGCGCGGGATGAAGGCGTCCGACATCGACTATTACGAGATCAATGAAGCCTTCGCGGTGGTGAACCTGCATGCGGAGAAGGAACTCGGCGTCGGTCGCGATGTGACGAACATCTATGGCGGCGGCATCTCCATCGGTCACCCGCCGGGAGCGACCGGGGTGCGCATGACGATCACCGCCATGCACCACCTTCAGGAATCCGGGCAGCGTTATGCCTGTATTTCCATGTGCATGGGTGCGGGCCAGGGCATGGCCGTGCTGATCGAAAATCTCGCCGTCTGATTCTGGAGCTTTCCATGTCTGTTGACCTTACCGGGTCTTTTGACCTTACCGGCAAGGTGGCGCTGGTCACCGGCGCCAGCCAGGGCCTTGGTGCCCGTTTCGCTGAAACACTGGCGGCCAGCGGGGCGGCCGTTGCCGTTGCCGCGCGCCAGGTAGCGAAGCTGGAGGAACTGGCGGAGCGGATTGGCGCGGCTGGTGGGACGGCCCATGCAGTGGCGATGGATGTCACCGACCCGGCCTCCGTCGAGGCGGCTGTCGAGAATGTGGAGGCCGCGCTCGGCCCGCTCGATGTGCTGGTGAACAATGCCGGGATCGCCGTGCAGAAGCCGTTTCTGGAGATGAGCCCGGAGGATTACGACCAGGTCCTCGACACCAATCTGAAGGGCTGTTTCCTGGTCGCCCAGGCGGCTGCCCGGCAGATGAAGGGGAGCGGCGGCGGCTCGATCATCAATATTTCCTCCGTGCTCGGCACAGAGGTGATCGGCGCGCTCTCGACCTATTGCGCATCCAAGGGCGGGCTGTTGCAGCTCAACCGGGCCATGGCGCTGGAATTGAGCCGTTACGGTATTCGGGTGAACGCCATCGCGCCGGGCTATATCGAAACACCGATCAACAGCGGGTTTTTCAAAACCGAGCCCGGTCAGAAAATGGTCAAGACGATCCCGCAGCGCCGGCTCGGCCAGCCGGACGACTTGGACGGCGCGCTGCTGCTTCTGGCGTCCGATCAGGGCGCCTATATGACCGGCTCGGTCGTCACCGTCGATGGCGGCTTCGTCCTGCGCTAGGGCGAGGCAAACCGGATGACGGACTTTCTGATACGCGACCGGGATCTCGGCTTCCTGCTGCATCAGCATCTCGGGATCGACGGTCTGCTCTCCCGTCCCCGCTTCCGTGGCCAGGGGCGGGAGAGTTACGACGCGATCCTGGAGACGGCGCGGCGCATCGCGGCCGAGAAATTCCGTCCGCACAACCGCGCTTCCGACCTTGAGGAGCCGCGTGTCGAGAATGGCCGGGTGGTTGTCCATCCGGAGATCGGCCCCGCTATTGCCGCTTTCAGCGAAGCCGGCTTCGCCGCGGCTCATCATGACGAGGCGCTCGGTGGCATGCAGTTGCCCTGGGTGGTGACGCAGGCCGCCTTCGCCTATTTCCAGGCGGCCAATCTGGCCACCGTTGCCTATCCGTTCCTGACCATCGCTGCCGGCAACCTGATTGCCGCGCACGGCACGGAAAGTCAGAAGGCGCGGTTTCTGCCGCCGCTGATGGATGGCCGTTTCTTTGGCACCATGATGTTGTCGGAGCCGCATGCGGGCTCCTCGCTTTCAGACGTGCGCAGCACGGCCTCTCCGTGTGACGACGGCCGCTATGCTCTCACCGGCACCAAGATGTGGATCTCCGGTGGCGAGCATGAGCTGGCGGAGAACATCGTCCATCTGGTTCTGGCCCGGACGCCGGACGCGCCACCGGGTGTGAAGGGGCTTTCGCTCTTTATGGTGCCGCGTTTCCGGCTGGATGAGGACGGCAATCCGGGGGCGGATAACGGCGTCGTGCTCGCCGGGCTTAATCACAAGATGGGGTATCGCGGGACCGTCAACACGGTGATCAATCTCGGCGAGACGGAGCCCTGCATCGGCGAGTTGATCGGTGAGGAGCATCATGGCCTGACCTATATGTTCCACATGATGAACGAGGCCCGGATCGGTGTCGGCTCCGGTGCTGTGGCGCAGGCTTATACCGGCTATCTGCACAGCCTCGACTATGCCCGGACGCGCCCGCAGGGCCGGCATCCGGACGGTAAGGACCCGGCGAGCCCGCAAATCCCGCTGATCGAGCATGCCGACATCCGCCGCATGCTGCTGTTGCAGAAGGCGGTGGCAGAAGGCGGGCTCGCGCTCTGCCTGGAAGCCGCGCTCTTGGTGGACGATCAGCGTACACATCCTGACGAGGCAGTACGCCGCGATGCCGGGTTGCTACTCGATTTTCTGACCCCGATCCTGAAGTCTTTCCTTTCCGACCGGGCGCTGGAGGCGAATGACGCGGCGATCCAGATTCATGGCGGTGCCGGCTACACACGGGACTTCCCTGTCGAGCAGTTCTGGCGGGACAATCGTCTGAACCCGATCCACGAGGGGGCCAACGGAATCCAGGCGATCGACCTGATGGGCCGCAAGCTCGGACAAGCGGACGGCCGTTCTTTTACTCTCTTTCTGGATAGCATCGCCGGGACCGTCGGAGACGCGCGGGCCATTGATGCTCTTGCCGGACATGCGGCGGCTCTTGAGGAGATGACAAGCCGGTTCCGGAGACTTGCCGAACAAGTGTTGCCGGAGTTGCGGCAGGAGGCGCGCCGTTCGCTGGCGAACGCGTCTGCTTTCATGGAGGCGGCGGGATATATCACCCTCGCCCGTGCCTGGCTGGCGCAGGCCGTCACGGCCAGACGTTTGCTGTCGGCGGCGGAAGGTGCGGAAGAAGAGGCCTTTCTCAACGGCAAGATCGAGACCTGCGGCTTTGTCTTCGCCTGGCTGCTGCCCCGCGCGGAGCCGGCGCTCGGTCTGCTCGAATCCGGCGACGATACGGTCTTCCGCATGTCTGTGGACGGATTCTAGTCGGGTTCGCTTGAACCTGCGCGGCGGAGCCTATACGAAATCGGTCAACGAATTTCAGATACCAAGCCGTTCGAGGAGGATGGGATGTCAGTGAACAAAATCGGCGTCATCGGCGCCGGAATGATGGGCTCCGAAATTGCCCTGGTCTTCGCCATGGCCGGCAAGAACGTCGTCATGATGGAGCCGGAGCAGGCACGTCTGGACAAGGCTATGGCCGGTCTCCAGAAGACGCTCGAATCCGGTGTCGCCCGGAAGTTCTGGGCGGAAGAGGACATGGCGGCGGCGCTGTCGAACATTTCCACCGCCACGGACGTCTCCGGTTTCGGCGACCGCGATCTGGTGATCGAGGCCGTGTTCGAGGACGAAGAGGTGAAGGCCGCCGTCTACAAGGAGCTGGATGCGGTCTGCAAGGACGATGCGATTATCGCTTCCAACACCTCCAGCATCTCGATCACCGTGCTGGCCTCCTATTTCTCCGAGAAGCGCCAGTCCCGTTTCCTCGGCCTGCATTTCTTCTCTCCGGTCAGCCGCATGAAGCTGGTCGAGGTGATCCGCGGCATGGATACGGACGATGACGTGATCGCGATTGCCCGCGATGCCTGCATCGAAGCCGGCAAGACCCCGATCGATGTGAAGGACGTGGTCGGCTTTGCCGTCAACCGCATCCTCTTTGCCATGTGGGACGAGGTGCTGCGGCTTGCCGAGGAAGGTGCCTGCACACCGGAAGATATCGATATCGGCTGCAAGCTGGGTCTCGGCCATCCGGTCGGTCCGTTCGAGCTGATGGACAATATCTCCAACACCCTGAACCTGCAGGTCGCCGAGATCCTGCACGAAGCCTATGGCGAGCGCTTCAACCCGCGCCCGATCCTGCGCCAGATGGTGAAAGCCGGCCGCGCCGGCCGCCGCGCCGGCCGGGGCTGGTATCGCTATGACGAAAAGGGCAAGCGGGTCGCCTGACTCACGCAAGACCTTTAAGGTTTCAGACGGGCGGTCCTTGTGGCCGCCCGTTTTGCTTCGGCGTCTGTCCCAGTGCGCTGAAAAGGGCTTTATCCTGCTAGGCCTCCCGGCCCATGATTAAAGAAAACCCGGAAGGGGAGGGGCGAGACGGTGCAATCAATCCGGCGCGGCGAGACAACACTCAGAACACCGAACATCACGGCGGCGGCTCAGGAAGAACTTGAGGCGGCCGGCAGCGATGCGGACCGGATCGAATCCGTCGCATCACTGATCCATGGCGCTTTCACTGATTATTACGGCCGCTTTCGGGCAATCGCACATCTTGCCAAGACCGCGTTCGAGGCACGGGACTGGCCGGCCTCCCTGGCCCTCAGCCAGGAGCGGCTCGGCATCTATGGAGCCACGGTTAATGCGCTGGTGCCGGTGATCCTGCTGCATTGCCCGGACGTGCAGGGCAAGGATGCGTTCTGGGCGGATGTCGAGGATCAGTATCTGCCGCTGATCGACGGGCTCTACCATGCCGACCTTGCCTATGCCTTTCTGAATTCGGTGCGCCGCCAGGTGCATGCGGACATGTGGCGCGCCTCGACTTATTCCAGCGCCCGCGCCCGGGATGAGGAGAAAGCACCGCACCCCGTCGTCACCCGACTGTTCGATATCGAGGGGCCAGTTGACGGTGCGCAGTTGGTTCCTGTGTTGACTCTGGCCGGGTTCTCGCGATCCTGGCGCAATCTTCACGCCGATGCCGATGCAGTCGCGGAACGTATCCGGGAAGCCGTCCCGGAGGCGGGCCGTATCGTCGGGATCGAGATGGCGGATGCCGGGTTTTACCGGAATCGGGGCGCCTATCTCGTTGGCCGTGTGTTGCGTGAGGGGCTGGAGCCTGTTCCGCTTGGTATTGCGTTGCTGAATGAGGCGGAGGGGATCTTGGTCGACGCGGTCATTCTCGGCTCGGATGACCTGCAATATGTCTTCAGCTCGACGCTGGCCAATTTTCATGTGACGGCCGAGCACTATCATGAGATAGCGGCCTTTCTGTTCGCTCTGATGCCCGACCGGCCGCACGGCCTGCAATATTCCACCATCGGCTATAATCATATCGGCAAGGTCGCCGTGATCAGGCAGATCGAGGACGAGCTGAAGGCATCCGGAGAGACGTTGGATTATGCTGTCGGCTCCCGGGGCACTGTCGCTATCGGATTTTCGGCGCCCTCCCTCGGCTATGTCGCCAAGGTGATCAGGGACCATCCGACGGCAGGCTACAAATGGGGTGTGTTTCCCGGTGTCCGTTCCGTGCTGCAGAAATACAGCCGGGTGCACGAGATCAACCGGGCCGGCTCCATGCTGGATAACATCATCTATTACAACGTCACCCTGCCGGCGGATTACTTCACCGACACGTTGCGCCAGGAGATCCTGGAGGCGGCGGGCGACAATGTGATCCAGACCGGGGCAGGGCTGCTGTTCCGCCACCTGATTGTGCAAATCAAGATGATCCCGTTTCCTGTTTTCCTGGAGAGCGCTTCGGAGGAGGAGGCGGAGAACGCGATCCTCAATCTCGGACAATGCATCGCCAACAATGCCGCGGCGAACATCTTCAACAAGGATCTCGACGGCCGAAACTACGGGATCAGCGGTATCCGCAAGGTCTATCTTTTCGACTATGACGCCATTGAGGATCTGACCGACGTCAAGGTACGGACCAATCAGGACCGGTTTGACGGTGAGGAAGATATTCCGGACTGGTTCTTTGAGGAGGGGGTGATCTTCCTGCCCGAGGAGCTGGAGGTGCACTTGCGTATCGAGGATCGCCGTTTGCGCCGGATTTTCCGGGAGGCGCATGGCGATCTGCTGACCATGAAATACTGGACCGATATGCAGGACCGGCTGCGCCGCGGAGAGGTGCCGCGACTGACACCCTATCGCGAGGAATGCCGACTATCCTCAGAATCATAATGGGGTAACAGTGATGCGGTAGCCGTGATGGGGCTACCAGCGGTAATCATCGTCGCGCTGGTACTTGCCGCCTTTGGGGAGCTTGTCCTGCCGCCGGCGGTCTGGACCTGCATAACCGTCTGACTTCACGAACGGACGGGCGTCGGATAGCACAGTCAGGATTGTCCGCTGCAGATTTTTGAAGTCGACCGGCTTGGCGACAAACGCACTCGCGCCGTCATCCCGGGCCTTGAGGACCGATTCCCTGCTGGCGTGCTGGGTGACGAGAATGACGGGAACATAGGGGTTCGTGACGTTCGGATCGTGGCGGATGCGATGCAGGATGTCCCAGCCGTTCATCGGCTGCATTTCAAGATCGGTGATGACGAGGTCGTAGTGCCGCCTGGTCAGGTCCTTGAGGGCAGCCTCGCCGTTCTCGCGTTCGGTGACGTCGTCAAACAGAAGATGCTCCAGAAATGTTCGTATGAGCAGCCTGGTTGGCTGGTCATCTTCCACGATCATCACCCGAAGGGCGCGCAAATCTTCTTTTGAAAGCTTTGTCATCTGTTGCGTCCAAGCCTGTATTCAGCCTGAACGTTATATAGCGCGGGAAAGGTTAATATTCAGTGTGGGTGGTGCGCATGATCTTATTCACGCCAGGGAACGGTAGCTTGAAGTCCGCTACATACGGGGGAATTCTGGGGAGAATTATGAAATGGCGCGCCCGGGAAGATTCGAACTCCCGACCTCTTGATTCGTAGTCAAGTGCTCTATCCAGCTGAGCTACGGGCGCCCCTTGGGAGCATGGCGCCCCCGAAGGAGGCCGGAACATACTCAAGCCGAATTGGAAACGCAAGCGCTTATCTTACGGAATCGTTTGGGAAAACAACTTGTAGGCCCGATTGGCATTGGTTACTATCCCTACGAATTTCGCGGCTTGCGGCTACCATCAGTGGGGGACTGCGTCGGCAAGCTTATTCCTACCGTCTTCAACCCGTACCGGTCGGGGGCAGACGGGGGCGGGGCTCCTACCCGAAAGGGCGGATCGCCGGGGCTCATTGCTAGGGGGGTCGGCATTGGTTGGTCGGACGGATCTACCTGAAACCGCGGCAAACATAACACCTATTTACAAGGTGACAGCGTCCTATGATTCTTAATCGCTCGTCGCTCGTTGTTCTGGGCGCAATGGTTCTCCTTCTCGGAGGCTGTTCTTTTTCATCCGACGCTTTGTGGCCGAGCCTTTCTGGCGAAGCTCCGGCCGGAGCCGCTCAAACATCCGGGCAAGTGCCTGGCCAGGTGGCGATCCAGCCGTCTGCCGGCGAAATCGCAGGCCAGCCACTCAGTGCCAGTGGGCAGCAGCAGCTTAGTTTGAATAATACGAACTTCGAAGTGCAGCCGCCCAGACCGGGAGCCGCAACAGGCACCTTCGTCGGCAACAAGGTGGTGCAGCTCCGGGATGACCTGCGGCGTTTGCAGGAATCCATTCGGAGCCATAACGGTGATTTGCAGATTGTCCGTCAGCGGACGATCGGCAATGCGCAGACCTATCACCTGTCCGTTGCGACCATCCGCTCGCGGCTGCAGGTCGGCACCACGCCGGGCAATCCGGTGTTGGTCTCTTCCTGGAACGAATCGCAGCGTTTGCTCGAACAGGTGAATGCCGATATCGGCGACATGAACGATCTTTCTAACCGTGTTGCTGCTGACGCCGCGCTGTCGACATACCTGCTCGACGCCACGCGTGCTGCCTTCGGCCTTTCCGGCGCTGTTGACGAAGACCACCGTCAGCTGGAAGTGCTTGAGGATGACGTCAACCGCACTGTTGTGTTGGTAGACCGGTTGCTGACCGAGCTGAGCGACGATATTCGTCGCCAGAGCCGTTATGTTGCAACCGAACGGAACGATCTGAACACGTTGGCTCTCGCCATCAAGAACGGTGAATTCTTCGGCACCAGCCTCGCCTCCCGTACCTACGGGATGGGCAGTGCCGCGGCGACAGCGACTCCGACAGTTCAAAGTCGTGGCCTGAGTTCCACTACCGGGTCCCGGCGGCCGCTCGTGGTGATCCGCTTCGACCGGAGCAACGTGAACTATCAGCAGGCGCTCTACACTGCCGTCAGCCGGGCCCTGGAACGTCGCCCGGATGCGTCCTTCGACCTCGTGGCGGTGTCCCCGTCCAGCGGCTCGTCGGCGCAGGCAGCGCTCGACACCAGCAAGGCGCGGAAGAATGCGCAGGATGTCCTTCGTGCCCTGACCGATATGGGGCTGCCGCCGAGCCGGGTGGCTCTGTCGGCGACAACCGCCAGCGACACGTCGAGCAACGAGGTTCGTCTGTTCGTCCGCTAGCCGGGAACATAAGGTTTAATAAAAGCGCCGTCCGATCTTCGGGCGGCGCTTTTTCTATGCGCGAAACCTGTCACGCTGGGTTCGGTGTGTCGTCCGTCAGATTAACCCGGGCCGAAGCGATATTCACGTCGGAGAACGACAGTGGGAGCGAATCGGATGCGGAGCGGTCATGGCATTCAGCGTTGCGGAATTCCGCCGCCCGGGCTATGTCGCCACATCTCTGTACGCTGTTGATGGGTGCGCGCCATGCCGAGTGACGATCAGGCTTCTTTTAACAAGTCCTTCCCGGTCAGCTGGGAAGAGCTTCACCGAACCGCAAAGGCCCTGGCCTGGCGGCTGACGGAAGTCGGTCCCTTTGACGGAATCGTTGCCATCACACGCGGCGGGCTGGTCCCTGCTGCCGTTGTGGCGCGCGAGCTGAACATCCGGATTATCGACACGGTCAGCGCCGCATCCTACGGCGTCGATGGCTCCGACCAGGAGCGCGGTACCATCCGCATGATGAAAACATGTGACATCGCGGGTGATGGCACAGGCTGGCTGATTGTCGATGATCTGGTCGATACCGGTGAGACGGCGAAGGCTGTGCGGGCATTGCTGCCGAAAGCTCATTTTGCGACGGTTTATGCCAAGCCGGCCGGCCGACCGCTGGTCGATACTTTCGTGACCGAGGTCAGCCAGGATACATGGATTCATTTCCCCTGGGATCTGGAGCCGCGCCCGGTTGAGCCGATCTCCTCGCTGCGACGTTAAAGAGCTCCGTCGCTAGAGACTGAGGCGCTAAAGGGCTTCGGCGAGTTCGTCGAGTTGCTCTTCATCCTCGATTCGCACCCTGGATCCGTGCTCGACGGAAATAAGCTTCTTTTTCTTGAGTTGGGTAATGGTCCGGCTGACCGTTTCTGTGGTCAGGCCGAGATAATCTGCGATGTCCGTTCGGGTCATGGGCACGGAAACCGGATTCGCGGGCAAATGGCGCTTCACCTGACGGGCTGAAAGCCCTCGGAAGAAGGAAGCAACGCGCTCCGCAGCGGTTTTCCGGCCAAGCAGGACGATCTGCTCCTGCATCAGGGTCATTTCCTCGGACGCACGGGCGAACAGCCGATGCTCAAGCGTCGGGATTTCCTTCAACAGGGCCTCGAGTTTGGGCCGTGGGAAGCGGCAGAGTGTTACGGGCGTTATCGCTTCGGCGCCGAAGCCATAAGCGTCGCGATGGGACACGCCGAGAAAATCACCTGGAAACAGGAATCCCGTTACTGACCGGCGGCCATCGGCCAGCAACTTGTAGAGCCGGACAGTGCCTGTTGTCAGCGTGTAGACATAGTCCGCAGCTTCACCTTCATCGACAATCGGATCGCCGGCCGCCAACTCAACGGAAGACAGGATGCCGGTAAGCCGTTGCACTTCTTCCGCCCGGAGTGCACCGCAGATTGCGAGATCGCGGATATCGCAATCATCGCACGGCGAGCCGGTTGCCGGGGTTGCGCTATTTTCTCCCGAGATGCTTTGCATCCGATGCTCCGGTCTGTGCCAGTCGAGGGATCCATGATCGATCCGGTGGCTATGACTGACCCAACACTAACGTTTTAGTGCCCCGGGTGGAAGATGCTCGACGTGCGTTATTATGCTGCGCGGGTATTTCCGCGCGATTGCCCCGAAGTCGGGCATGGTAACTCGCAGCGGAAACCGCTGCCTGTTGTTCCGGTGTGAGCGAGAAAAAGCGCGCCGCCATGGGCGCGTGCGATGTCACGGGCAATGGCCAGGCCGAGCCCGGAGCCACCGCCATTGCCGGATAACTGGAAAGGCAGAAACAGTTTTTCGCGGATAGGCTCCGGTATGCCGGGGCCGTCATCCTCGAACAGAAGCGTCAGCGTTCCGCCATCATGTTCGAAGCCGATATGGAAACGGGACGCTCCGGCACGAGCCGCGTTCGAGGCCAGGTTGGCGAAAATTCGGTAAATCTGGTCGGGGTCGACCGATATGAAGACGTTAGGGGACTCGTCGGTCTCGATGGCCAGCCGGCCGTCTCCGATCGAGGTCCTCAATTCCGGGATGATATCGTCGAGCAAGGCCTTCAGCGTGAGGCGTTCGGTCATCAGGGGGACCGATTCCTGCGTGAAGTTCAGGGTGTCAGAGCAGAGTTTGACAGCCCGATCGATTGTTCTGAGGAAGGGTGGCACCGCTTTGCGGACGAACGGGTCGGAGCTTTCGGCGAAGCGGTCGGAAACCAGCGTGGCGGTGGCCAGCATATTACGCAGATCGTGGTTGATCTTGTTCACCGCCGTGCCGAGCGTCGCAAGCCGCATGTTTTGCCGGAGCGCCTGGCGAACGCCCTGTTTCATCTCCGCGAGTTCGCGGACAGCGATGCCGATTTCGTCCCGTCGGTCGGAGGCAGGCAGGTCGGATGTCGGATCTTCCGGACGTTGGCGGAAGGCGATCATGCTGCTGGTGATGCGTTGCATGGGAAGCACCATCAGCCAGCGCAGGGAAAGGAAGACAAGGGCTGCGGTGAAGAGCGAGATCACCACCGAGAGCGTGAGGATCCGCCATGAGAAATCCAGCATCTCCATATGCATTGGCCGCTCGTCGATCAGCATAGTGACAAAGATCTCGGGGTCTCGCGGAGACTGGCCGTGCAGCCGGACGATCCGGTTGCGGGTCTGTGCCAGGGTCTCGAACGCATCCAGGATCAGGGTAAGAACGCCGGTGCTCCTGAGATCGACGGCGATATCGGGTTCCGGCACCACGGCCCGCCGGAGCATTGGCATGAAATTGGATTCGTCGTTCGCCACGACGCTGTAGGCGTCCACATGGTCCAGCAACTGGCGCGCCAGCATCTCTGTAACCATACCGTCCGGCGCCGCCTTTACGGACAGGGCGGCGAGATGGCCCTCCGCCAGTTTCTCCTGCAGATAGCTCAGCCGATACCGCGAAATCGACGGGGTGTAGATCAGCACCTCCGCCACCATGATGAAAAACACCGTCAGCAGCAGGAGCCGGAAAGAGAGACTGTTAGCAAAGCCCAGCATATACACATGTCCGTCGACGTAACCTGCGGGGCAAGCTTACCCGAAGGCGGCGAGGAAGCGGACGATTTTGCGCATGCGCGGGCTGAACAGTGTTTCCGTGAAGAAAGATCCGGCGGCCCGCTTGCCAATTTCCCCCAGGGTCGGGTAGGCGACGATCGATGAAGCGACCGCACCGATCTTGATCTTCTGCGAGATCACCATGGCCCAAGTCTGGATCAGGTCCCCGGCGTTCTTGCCGACGATGGTCGCGCCCAGCACCCTGCCGTTTTTCAGGGTCATCACCTTGATGAAGCCGTCTGTCGCGCGCTCGGCCCTGGCCCGGTCATTCTCCTGGTAGGGCCATTTCAGCACCCGCAGCTTCTCGCCGTGCTGCGCGCGGGCCTCCCGCTCCAGCAAGCCGACATGGGCAAGCTCGGGGTCGGTATAGGTGACGCGGGGCACAGCACTGTGGTCGGCTTTCGCAGGTATGCGGAAGAGGGCGCTGCGGATCACGATGCTGGCGTGATACCCGGCGACATGGGTGAATTGCAGGCCGCCCGCGACATCGCCGATCGCGTAGACCCTCCGGTTGCTGGTCTTTAGGCCAGCATCGACCTCGATTCCGGCCCTGCCGTACTTGACCCCGGCGGCCTCCAGGCCGAGTCCTTGGATGTTCGGGCTGCGACCGGCGGCTATGAGGAGGTGGCTGCCCTCGATCTGCTGCTGTGCGCCGTCCTGCTCGACGGAAATCCGGACGGATCCCCCGGCGCCGGCAGTCTGTTTCACCATGGCGCCCTCGAGAAGGGTGACGCCGATCTCCTTCAGGTGGGTGCGCAGGACCTCCGCGGCTTCTTCGTCTTCATTGCCGAGCAGGCGGGCGGCTTCAATCAGTGTCACGTCCGCGCCGAGATTGCGGTGCGCTTCGGCGAGCTCGCAGCCGATCGGGCCACCGCCAACGATGAGCAGGTGATCCGGACGTTCGGTCAGGTCGAAAACGGTCTCGTTGGTCAGATAAGGAGTGCTGTCGAGACCGGTTATCGGCGGGATCATGGCTCTGGACCCGGTCGCGATCACGAAACGCCGGGCACGGACCCGGACGCCCCCGCCGGTCACCGTGCGGGCATCCGCGAATGACGCCTGCGCCTGGACAACCCGGACGCCCAGTTCTTCGAAGCGCTCGACGGAATCATGCGGCTCGATCCCGGCGATCACGTCTCGGACATGGTCGTGGACCTGCCGAAAATCGATTTCCGCCTCCGGTAACGTTACGCCGAACTTTGCTGCCCCGCGTGCCGCCGCTGCGGCGTGACCGGCTGCAAGCATGGCCTTGGAGGGAACGCATCCATAGTTCAGGCAATCCCCGCCCATCAGGCCCCTTTCGAACAGGACGACCGAGGCGCCCATCTGCACGGCACCGGCGGCGACGGACAATCCGCCCGAGCCTCCGCCGATCACGCAGATATCCGCCGATATTTCCTGTTCGGCATTCAGGGAGTCGGGGGCGTTCGTCTTCATCGCTCTCTGGATACTCCTCGGTGTATCGTCGCGGACCCACAGCTCGGGCTGTGGCAGTTCATCCGCTGAAACCCATTCAGGGCATCTATGTCGCGCACTGGTCGAGGCACAACCAGTCACCTTGGCGTGAGGAAATGCCGGGCTGAGCTGATCGGTCGCTGCTTTTGTGTGACATAGAGTGCGCACCTGCGTTGACTCGGGCAGGGCAAAACTATATACAGCCCGGCACTCGCGAGATTGCTATATTTTACGTCGACGGAGACTTCCCGTGAAACGCACCTATCAGCCCAGCGTACTCGTACGCAAGCGCCGTCATGGCTTTCGGTCCCGCATGGCGACCGTTGGCGGCCGTCATGTTATTCGCAACCGGCGCTCCAAAGGCCGCAAGCGTCTGTCCGCCTAAATGCTGCTGCCCGGCCGGATTGGCCGGGTCGCTTGCATTTCAGAAAGCTCTTTTGCCATGCGCAATCCGTCCTCAGGAACGTTGGAGCGCCTGCAAAAGCGCAGCCAGTTCCTCACGATTGCCCGGACAGGCCGCAAGGCCGTTACGCAAGGGATTGTCCTGCAAGCCCGCCCGCTTGAGCCCGGCCATGAGACCGAGATCAAGGTTGGCTATACTGCCAGCCGTAAAGTTGGCGGGTCGGTTCAGCGGAACCGGGCAAGACGAAGGCTGAGAGCCGTGGTTCATGATGTAATGAACGCGATGGCGAAACCGGGGCATGAATTTGTCCTGATTGCCCGAGCGAATACCCTGACCCGCTCCTATAACGGCCTGCTCGCCGATCTTAAGCGCGCGCTCGGCAAGGTGGATGCCCTCAAGCAGGAGGTTCGGACGTGACTTCCGTCACCGGCTCCCCGCTTGCATGGTTGCTCCGCGGGCTGATCTTCTTCTATCGCTACATGATTTCCCCGTTTCTCGGGACTAATTGCCGTTTCCAGCCGAGTTGTTCTCGCTATGGTCTCGACGCAATCGAAAGCCACGGTGCCGTTCGCGGCGGCTGGCTTACCGTAAAACGGATTCTGCGCTGTCATCCCTGGGGCGGCTGTGGCTATGATCCCGTCCCCGAGCGGGATGGGGCCGCTTGCCAACTGCATCACAATTGTCGGGCCGAACAATGAACGAGCAAAAAAACCTGATTTTCGCCGTCGTACTGTCAGTGGCGATCCTAGTCGGGTTTCAGTTTTTCTATGAAGTTCCGAAGGTCGAGCAAGAGCAGGCCCGTCAGGCCGAACTCACGGCTTCCGGAGCATCCGACTCTTCCGCAGCGCCCTCGGCGTCGAACGTTCCGTCCGGTGCGCCGGTCGGTGGCGCCACTCTGCCGGGCAGCGGCAAGATGTCGGCCGCGGATGCGGTTAAGGCACGGCGCGCAATCGCGGCAGACCCGAAACGGATCAAGATCGAAGCGCCAGGCATGCGCGGCACGATCTCGACCGTGGGGGCCCGGATCGACGATACGATTCTGACCCACTATCGCGAGAGCCTGGACAAGAACAGCGACGATATTCATCTGCTGAAACCTGTCGGTGTTCCGAAATCCTACTACGCCGAGTTTGGCTGGGTTCCGGAGGCAGAGGGTACCCTGGTGCCGAATGCGAAGACCGTTTGGGCTACCGACAGCGACACGCTGAGCCCGGGCCAGCCGGTTACCCTGATCTGGGATAATGGCGCGGGCCTGGTCTTCGAGCGTACCTACGCCATCGACAACCAGTTCATGTTCTCCGTGACGCAGAAGGTGCGGAACAGCGGCAATGCGCCGGTGACGCTCTTCCCGTATGGACTGCTTTCCCGTGGCGGCACGCCGCAGACGGCCGGATTCTATATCCTTCACGAAGGCCCGCTCGGCGTCTTTGACGAGACCCTGAAGGAAGTCGATTACGACGATTTGCAGGAGGACGGGGACGTCGAGGTTGCGGCGACCGGCGGCTGGATCGGTATCACCGACAAATATTGGCTGGCCGCTCTGGTGCCGGCCCAGGATGAAGCCGTCAAATACCGCTTCATGCACATGATCCGGCAGCAGGATGACCGCTACCAGACGGATTACCTCGGTTCCGCCAGGGCGATCCCGGCGGGCGGTGTGGTTGAATCCGAAGTGCACCTCTTTGCCGGTGCCAAAGAGGTCAAGCTGCTGGACAAGTACGAAGCCGAATACGGCATCGCAAACTTCGATCTGGCTGTGGACTTCGGCTGGTTCTACTTCCTGACCAAGCCGTTCTTCTATGCGCTGTCATGGCTGCATGGGGTGGTCGGTAACTTCGGCATCGCCATCCTGATCTTCACGGTCGCGGTCAAGGCAGTGTTCTTCCCGCTGGCCAACAAGTCCTACAAGTCGATGGCGAAGATGCGCGAGCTGACGCCGAAGATGCAGGCCCTGCGTGAGCAATATGGCGACGACAAGCAGCGCCTGAACCAGGAAATGATGGGGCTCTACAAGAAGGAGAAGGTCAATCCGGCCTCCGGCTGTCTGCCGATCCTCGTGCAGATTCCGGTCTTCTTCGCGCTCTACAAGGTGCTGTTCGTTTCCATCGAAATGCGCCACGCGCCGTTCTATGGCTGGATCCATGATCTGTCCGCGCCGGATCCGACCACGCTCTTCAATTTCTTCGGTCTGATCCCGTGGACGCCGCCGGAGTTCATCCCGATGATCGGTGTCTGGCCGATCCTGATGGGGCTGACCATGTTCCTGCAGCAGAGGTTGAACCCGCAGCCGGCCGATCCGATCCAGGCTAAGGTGTTCATGTTCCTGCCGATCTTCTTCACCTTCCTGCTGGCGAATTTCCCGGCTGGTCTGGTGATCTACTGGGCCTGGAACAACCTGCTTTCGATTGCCCAGCAGCGGCTCATCATGTGGCGCATGGGCGTCAAGTAGGAGTGTGATGACCGAAGAGCTGAGCCCCGAAGAACTGGAAGTTGGCCGTCACCTGTTTGCCCAGGAATGCGGTTTTGTGTGGGGCGCGGCACGGCTTGACCAGTTGCCGGAAGCCACCATGCCGGAAATCGCCTTTGCCGGACGTTCCAATGTCGGCAAGTCGAGCCTGGTGAACGCATTGACCGGCCGCAAGACGCTGGCACGCACATCGAACACGCCGGGGCGGACCCAGCAGCTCAACTTCTTCAATCTGGGTAACCGGTTGATGATCGTAGATCTGCCGGGCTACGGCTATGCGAAGGTTTCCAAGACCACGGTCGAGGCCTGGAACCGTACTCTGCGTCAGTTTCTGAAGGGCCGTACGGTGCTGCAGCGTGTGCTGTTGCTGGTGGATTCCCGCCACGGTCTCAAGGACACGGACCGCGAGATGATGGACATGCTGGATCAGGCGGCGGTCTCCTATCAGGTCGTTCTGACCAAGGTCGACAAGCCTAAAAAACCTGAGCTGGATGCGATCGTGGCGGAGACGGAGGCGGAGCTTCGAAAGCACGTCGCCGCGCATCCAGTGATCGTCTGCACCAGTGCCGATAAGGGAACGGGCATACCTGAGCTGAGAGCGGGGCTCGCCGCGCTGGCGGACTGACCAGCGTTGGGGACTGATAAGCGTTGGGGGAGAGAGACATGAGCGAATCGTCTTTGAACGAACTGCGGCAGGAATGGCTTTCCAAGGCTGGGATTCTGACCGAGGCTTTGCCCTTCATGCGCCGATACAGTGGCAAGACGGTCACTGTGAAATTCGGTGGCCATGCCATGGGCGACGACGAGCTCTTCAAATCCTTCGCCGCCGACATGGTGCTGATGAAACAGGTCGGCATGAACCCGCTGGTGGTGCATGGCGGCGGTCCGCAGATCGGCAAAATGCTGGAACGCCTGGCCATCAAGAGCGAATTCATCGACGGCCTCAGGGTGACTGACCGGACCACGGTCGACATTGTCGAAATGGTGCTGTCCGGCTCCATCAACAAAAGCATCGTCGCCGCCATCAATGCCGCCGGTGGCCGGGCCATCGGCATTTCCGGCAAGGACGGCAACCTGATCACCGCGCGCAAGCTGCAGCGGACCAAAATAGATCCGGACAGCAATATCGAGAAGGTGCTTGATCTCGGTTTCGTCGGCGAGCCGGCAAGCGTGGATGTCAGCATTTTGAAGACATTCTCCGACGGCGGGTTGATCCCGGTGATCGCGCCAATCGGCTTCGGCGAGGACGGCGAGACCTACAACATCAATGCGGATACCTCGGCCGGTGCGATTGCTTCGGCGTCGGATGCTGCCCGGTTCCTGCTGTTGACCGACGTGGCCGGGGTGCTGGACAAGAACGGCCAATTGATCCCGGAACTCAGCGTCGGCGACGCGCGGGACCTGATCGAGGACGGGACTATCTCCGGCGGTATGATCCCGAAGATCGAAACCTGCATCGACGCGGTCGAGAATGGCGCCCGCGCGGCTGTCATTTTCGACGGACGTGTGCCTCATGCCTGCCTGGTCGAGCTGTTCACGCCACATGGCGTCGGAACTATTATCCGCGGCTGATCCGGTTGACGTAAAAGTCGTGGATTCATGACTTTTGCCGCAAGGCGCGAAATACCCCAACGAACTGAAATAAAGGCGTTTTCGCCGTTATTATTCTTAACAAGCGGTGTAAATCGCGCGGATTCCCGTTTGCGATTTGTCAACGATCCTTTCGTACAATCATAGGAATTGGGAAGCCTTTGGAGCTTCTCTAAAAAGTGCTGCGGCGAGACGATATGTCGGACCACGCACTGGGATCGGCGCATTTCTCGGAAAGGAGAATGCCGTGAGTGGAAGCTTGAAAAGTCAGGCGAAGGGTTGCATCGGCGCCGCCGCACTTGTTGCCGGGATCGTTTCCTTTGTGGCTCCGGCCAGTGCGCTGGATCCACGGCTTTGCACCCAGCACGGGGATCTGGTCAACCAGCTCGGAAAGAAATACGGAGAGGCGGTATCCGCCTCCGGTTTCGACGGAGCGGGTAACTTCGTGCAGGTCTTCAGCTCCAAGACGGGGAGCTGGACAATCGCTGTTTCAACACCGGGCGGACAGACCTGTGTGATTTCCGCCGGTAATGACTGGCAGAAAGAAGAAAGCGAACCTCCGAAACCCGAAGTCGCGTCCTGACCGGCGCCTTCTAGGTGTCTTCCTCAGTCTCTTCGGCTTCCTCGCTCACCAGTTCGATCTGCCAGGAAAGCTGGTCATCGCTGAGCGGGAAGCCGCCATCCTCGGTCGGTTTGAGCGCTTTCTCCGGCGGGATGTTGGCGAGACGAATCTGAAGCTGTACCGCGAATTCCATGCTGTAGCCGGCTTTCCACACCAGCGCGATCACCGCCTTCGGATTGATCGATGAGGCAAGGCTGTGCACCGCATCTTCCGACAGGCCAGTGATCAACTCGAACGAGGCAAGCACAAACGGGCGTTTGCCTTCGCTGACCGCATCGCGCACGACCTCTTCGGTCAATGTTCCGTTGTCATACATCTGCCGGGCCCGCTCGCGCCCGGTCACGATACCATCGCCCTCTGCCAGTGCCGGGTTCTCCGCCAGCCTCTTCTCAATTTCGGCGGCAAGGTGAGCCGAGGTTTCCGCACCAAGATCAGCACGTTTACTAAGCTCGGCAACCAGCGCATATCCGACAAACTTGGCCAGGCTCAGGGCATGGCGGCCAAGTAGTTTCGGGCGCGTTACCAAGGGTCGGTGCAGCACGGGCCGATCCGGTGCGCCCTCGATCAGCTCATCCAGCGTTTCCTCGCGAATCTGGGCGGACCTGTTGCCCAGAAGATCGGCGATGGCGGCGTCGTCTTTCGCGGAAATGACCGCATCCGACACCCGCTCGGATACCGTCTGGCGGCGTGAGATGGCGGAGAGCGCGCCAGCTACAGGCTCGTTCCGGATAATTTCGACAAGCAGTTCGTCCGCAAGCAGCGGAGAATGTTCCAGGATAGGTCCGGAGACCGAGAGAACGGTGTCGCGGGCCAGCACGGCAATGACACGGCTGACCAGTTCCGGCGGCGCGTCGGGCAGATCCTTTATTGCGTCCGCCAGGACAGCCCGGACACGGTCGACCTGATCCTGCGCAAGCGTCTCCAGAACCTCGACGGTCAGCTTGCGGATACTGTCCCGCCGCTCCGAGCTCAGGTTCGGGGCTATCGCCGCGACCTTGCGGGCAACGATGGAGCGAACATCGTCGCTCTCGTCCTGCGCCAGAAACTGGTCGGCATGCCGCGGTGTCGCCGTGTTGGCGGCGACTGCCTCGCGAATCTCGCTGTTATCGTCTTCGGCCAGGAAGAACAGGATCTCAGGCGGTGTCAGGTGGTCTTCCGCAAGACGCTGGCGCTCTGCCAGATTCGTGCTCGCGGCGACGTTCTTTGCCTTCTCGTAAAGGGCTTTTTCCCTGTCGCTCATCCGCCGCTTCGGTTCAGTGGCCATCACTGCGGTCTCCGCTTTCTTCCGGGTCTTTTGCAAAAGCATAGGCGTTCTTGCCGCCATGCTTGATCTCGTACATTGCCTCGTCGGCGCGGGCGACCAGGCTCTCGGCATTCTCGGACGGGGCATGGGGCTGCCCGCCGATGCAGGCTATACCGATCGACATGCCGACCTTGCGGGTCTCGTCCACGGCATATTGCGCCAGAGAGCCGGCGGCTTTCAGCAACCCCTCGGCCTTGCTGGCGGCCGTCTCTCTGTCAACGCCATCGAACCAGATAACGAACTCGTCACCGCCGAGCCGGGCCGGCATATCCTGTTTGCCGGCCGCGTCGTGCAGCATTGCGGCAACGTCGAGCAATACCTTGTCGCCCATCTGGTGCCCGAGATTGTCGTTTACCAGCTTGAAGTTATCCAGATCGACATAGATCAGCGCGCCGCCTTCGCCGGCTTTTGCCAGCCGGTCGTCGAGGCGCTGCTGGAAGGTGCGCCGGTTCAGCAGCTTGGTCAGCGGGTCCGTGGTCGACAGCAGTTCCAGGTTTTCGTGGGAGGCGACCTGCTCGATGGCGATGCCGATCTGGTTCGCGACCTCTTTCATCAGGTCGCTGTCATCCTCGTTCCAGACCCCGCCCACAGTGTCCCGCCAGAGGATCACCGCGCCATTCGCTTTTTGATGATATCCGGTCGGATAGGCGAGGATATTTGAGCCGTCGGGATCGGTCAGCGTGATCGGGGCCAGGGTTTCGGCCCCGGATTTGAGTAGATCGGCGAGGAAGGCCTCGGGGGCGTCGCCGAGTTCGACGGCCAGCATAAGGCCGCCCGCGTCGTTCCTGCGGCAGATCACGCAGCCGTCCGAGGCGAGGGAGCGGGCAATCGCGCGGGCGGCGGAAGCCAGCATGGCTTTCGGGTCCACTTCGTCGCGAATGGTCCGCACGATATAGGCCATCAGCCGTTCGCGATTGCGGGCCTTTGCCAGAGCGGCATCGCGCCGCCGTGCCTCGGACATATCCCGGCAGACACCGCGGGCGCCAAGCCACTCGCCGTCTTCTGAATGGAGGGGGGCAGCGGACGCCTCCAGCTCGGCGATGCTGCCGTCGGCCCGGCGGAAACGGAATTCGATGCCCGTCGAGGGTTCTCTCGCGTTGAACGGTGTGACCACCTCGATACCGTCTATCTTGCTCACGAAATCGTCGGCGGAATGGCTGACCAGTTCATCCGGCTCGTAGCCCAAGGCGCCCGCGGTAGAGACGAAGACAAATTTGCCGTTCATGTCGGTTTCCCAGGCGAAATCGCTGGAGATTTCTACCAGGTCCTTGTAGCGCTGCCGGGATTCGACAAGGGCGTTGCGCAGGTTCTGGTCGAGGGAGATATCCCGGCCGAGCAGCAGCACATGCTCCCCGCTGTCGACCGGAAGGGCGGTGATATCGGTTGTCCGCCCTGCTTCCTCGTCCAGGATCTTCATGTTCTGCGGGCGGCCGCCGCTGGAGAGAGTGGCGCTGACCAGCGCGATCACCGAAAGGGCGCTGCCGGACATGATCCCGTGGACCAGAGACATTGCAGCAGGGTTCGCGCCGATAATATTCTTTTCCGGATCCAGCAGCAGGATCGGTCCCGGATACTGGAAGAGAGGAGCGCCATCTTCCAGCAACTGCAGAATTTGGTCCGAATCGACCCCTGCAAACTCTTTTGGTTCTTTACTGTCCATCGTGCCGGTGCCGCTCTGTTGCCTTGTCACGCCGCGTTCCCCTCGCCGATCCCCGTTAGGGGACTGTGACTGTCGCCGCGCTTGCCCGCGGCGGTTCGAGACGCCACTCTAGGATGATGAAAGATAACAATATGCTAAAAAACAAGGGAATGCTGGATCCAAACGCTATCGAGACATGGGTCTTCGATCTCGACAACACGCTGTATCCTGCAGGGAGCAATATATTTGCCCGGGTTTCTGTGCGGATAACCGAGTATGTCCAGAACCGTTTCTCGCTTGAGCACGAGCCTGCCCGCGCGTTGCAGAAGGATATGTTCCGGCGCTACGGGACGACTCTGAACGGCCTGATGGCGGAGCACGGTATTGATGGCGAGGAATATCTCCATTTCGTGCATGACATCGATGTCGCGGATATCGAGCCGAACCACGCGCTGGAGGCGGCCATCGCCCGCCTGCCGGGACGGAAAATCATCTACACGAACGGCTCGGTTCCCCACGCGCGGCGGATCATGGGGCAGATCGGCGTCGACCATCATTTCGAGGACGTTTTCGATATTGTTGCTGCCGATTACGTGCCGAAACCGAATCCCGGCCCCTACGACACGCTGGTGTCCCGGCATCGCCTCGATCCCGCGCGCTGCGTCATGGTCGAGGACATGGCCCGCAATCTGGAACCGGCGGCCGCGCTCGGCATGACGACGGTCTGGCTCTCCGGCACGCTCGACTGGGCGAAGGAGGGAGCGGAGCAGGATTACGTCCATCATGTTGCCGACGATCTGACGGCATGGCTGGACGGTCTGTCCGGGCCGCTACAGGCCTGAACACTACGCTACCGGGCCGTCTGGGCTTGCCGGTTGGACAATCCTATCGAGGCGGTGCGCGGCCATAGCGGCGGCAAGAGCGATTACCGCCGATCCGAGCATCACGAGGAGAAGCGCATAACGGGCGTTCTCAGCCGTCAGGACGGCGCTGGCGACCGATGCCATGGTGGCGCCGCCAGCCACGGTGATGGCGCTCGCCAGGCCGGCGGCGCTGCCGGTGAGCTTTGGATGTACCGAGATAGCACCGGCATTCGCGCTCGGAAGGGTCAGTCCGTTGGACACACCGACCAGCATGCAGGGACCGAACAGCGCCATGATGTGATCGATCTGCATGGCATACAGCACCAGTCCGAGAAGCAGACCCGCGCAGGCGAGGGCGCGCCCGGCGAGCATCATGGTCGTTAGCGGGACCCTCCCGGCGAATCGCCCGGAGAGAAAACTTCCGAACATGAAGCCTGCCGTGATCGACCCCATGCCGAGGCCGAGTGCCGCGGGCGAGAGACCGAAAGCAGCTCCGGCGGCGAGTGGTGCGCCGGCAAGGAAGGCGAAGAAGGCGCCGACCGAGAAGGCCATGCAGAGCGCATAGGACCAGAACCGCCCGGAAGCGAGCAGCTTGGGGTAGGTGCGGAACTGTGCGCTCATGGAAACGGAGCGGGAGTGGTTCGTTTCCTTCAGGTCCATCCAGCACAGGGCAAAGATGGCAAGTCCGAAGGCTTCGAGGAACCAGAAGCTGGCGCGCCATCCGAACATCTCGTCGAGCAACCCGCCCAAACTTGGGCCGAGCATGGGTGCCACGGCCCAGGACATCGCGACATACCCGATCTTGCTCGCGGCCTCTTCCTTGCCGGTCGTATCCCGGATGACGGCGAGGGCCACGGCATAGGTCGGAGCGATAACGGCCTGGAGCAACCTGCATCCGAGGAAGGTCCAGATATCCGGCGCGAAAATGCATCCCGCCGTGGCGATCATGAAGAGTACGAGGCCGGAAAGGATGACCGGCCGGCGCCCGAACCTGTCGGACAGGGGCCCCAGGACGATCTGCAGGACGGCGGACGCGGCGGCATAGGCAGCCAGCGAGAGACCGATCACACTGTATTCCACACCGAATTCGGCGGCCATGTTCGTCAGCGACGGAAGGAAAATGTTGATGGGCAGGATGCAGAGCGCCGAGAGCAGGATCAGCGTGGACAGGCGCGGTCCGTGGTGAGGGCTTGGCATGGGGAGTATCGCCGGAGGTTTCGGAGAGGGATGGCTCAGGTCATGAAAAAGGCCCCTTAAGGGGCCTGCTTACCGCGCATGGGTGCTTTCGCCCGGCGGCTACGCCGCCTTTCCCATGCGCCTTCCCACTACGACACTTACCTGCATCATCCTCATGGCGAGAGAGATTAACAGCCAACGGCGCTAGGTCAATGTCGGCCGCAGCGCTTCCAGAAAACCATGCAGCGGCTCGCGGCCATTGTGCCTTGACCAGGCGAGCCAGAGGGCAATTTCCGGCGCCGGTGCTCCCGCAGGCATTTCTATGGGCCGGATGGTGACGCCCGAATAGCCGGTTTCAAGCCCGCTTTTTGGTATGATGGAGACGCCAAGGCCGCCGGCGACCAGCGCCATGACGGTTGGAATTTCACGGACCACTTGAACAATGTTCGGTTCGAACTCGCTGGCTGCGGTCAATGCACTGATCCGGCCATGAAGGCCGTTCGCGTTGTCTGTAGGTGTCCCGATGAAGCGCTCCTGGCGGAACGCGTCTATTGGAATCGCCGGCAGTTTGCTCAGGTGGTGATCGTCCGGCAGCGCGGCGACGAGAGGTTGCGTTGCGACGACCAGATGCTCCAGATCTTCGGGGTAGGTGACAGGCGGACGTATCAATCCCGCGTCGATGCGCCGGTCCTGGATCAATGCGAGCTGCTCGGCGGTCGTCGCTTCGCGAAGATCGATGGCAAGACCGGGCCGCTCCTTCCTGACGGTACGGAGGACCTCCGGCAGGACGCTGCAGGATGGAAGCACCCCTAGTCGGATCTCTCCTTCTTCACCCGCAGAGACCTTCCTGGCCCTGTTCACCGCAAGATCCAGTTTCTCTGCGATTTGCTCGACCTCGGTAAGGAAGGCCGTGCCCGCTTCGGTCAGGGAAACCTGCCGGTTCGTGCGCTCGAACAGTCTGATACCAAGAGAGGTTTCAAGGCTTTGAATGGCCATGCTGAGTGGAGGTTGGGTCATGTGCAGCTGTGCCGCAGCGCGGCCAAAATGCAGCTCACGTGCAACCACGGCGAACTGGTGCAGCTGGCGGAGGCTGATGTTCAGCCTAAGAAATATATCAAACATGCTTAAATCATATATTGGATGAATTGGTTTTCGAACGTCAAAAAGAGCGCGTCTCAATCGAATGGAGAACGCGATCATGAAAACCTCTTTCCCAAAGGAACTTGCGATTGTCACCGGTGCCGGAACCGGTATCGGAGCGGCGGTTGCCGCGCGGCTGGCCGGTGAGGGCGCGGTTCTGTGTATCGGCCGCACTCTGTCAAAGCTGGAAGGTCTGGCGGAGAAGATGGGGCCGTCATTGTTGCCTTATGCCCTGGATGTTACGGATCGGGCTTCGCTTGTCCGGTTGGTCGGCGATCTGCAAAGCAGCGGCTCGAAGGTGACTGCGCTGGTCAACAATGCGGGCATTGCCCGGAACGGTGCCGCAGACCTTGAGCTGAAGCAGCTTTGGGCGAACTGGGACGAGGTTCTGGCAACCAATCTGACTGGCGCTTACCAGTTGTCCATGGCTGTCGCGCCGTTCCTGAAGAGACCCGACGGACGCATCGTGAATATCGGCTCTATCGCCGCCTATACCGGGGGGCGGAGCCAGGGATCGGCGATCTACGCCGCGAGCAAGGCCGGACTGAACGGTCTCACGGTCGGTTTGGCGCGGGAATTCTCGGGCGACGGCATCACGGTAAACGCCATTGCGCCCGGTCTGGTCGCCGGGACGGAATTTACCGCCGCATGGGATCCGGCACGTATCGAGGCATTCGTGAGTGAGGTTCCGGTCGGGCGCCCGGCGCGGGCTGACGAGATCGCCGCGACCGTTGCATTTCTCTGCAGTCCGGACGCGGGATACATCACCGGGCAGGTGATCCACCAGAATGGCGGTGCCTACTTCGCGCCATGATGCCAAAAAAGCAACGCTGCACAGATTGACAGAAATCCGCCACGTGCTCATGTTGCGCCTCAAATTTCATGCAGGTTATGGGGTGTGAGGCGATGAGCGCGAGCCAACTCGAAACAGTGATCAATGCGGCCTGGGACGACCGGGACAATGTCGGTCTGGAAACCAAGGGCGAGATCCGCGAGGCGGTAGAGCAGGCATTGGCCGGTCTCGATGATGGCTCCATCCGGACAGCCCAGCCGCTTGGCGATCATAAATGGCAGGTGAACGAGTGGGCGAAGAAGGCGGTGCTGCTGTCCTTCCGGCTCAACGACATGGACATCATCCCGGGTGGCCCGGTCGATGGCAATCTCGGTCCGTCCGTCTGGTGGGACAAGGTGCCGTCGAAGTTTGCCGGTTGGGGTGCCAACCGCTTCCGCGAGGCCGGCTTCCGCGCCGTGCCGAACTGTGTCGTCCGTCGCTCCGCCTTCATCGCCAAGGGCGTTGTACTGATGCCGAGCTTCGTCAATCTCGGCGCCTATGTGGACGAGGGCACGATGGTCGATACCTGGGCCACGGTCGGCTCCTGCGCCCAGATCGGCAAGAACGTGCACCTGTCCGGCGGCGTCGGTATCGGCGGCGTGCTGGAGCCCTTGCAGGCTTCCCCGGTCATCATCGAAGACAATTGCTTCGTCGGTGCACGCTCCGAGGTTGTCGAGGGTGTGATCGTCGAGGAGGGCGCCGTGCTCTCCATGGGCGTCTTCATCTCCGCAACCACCAAGATCATCGATCGCAACACGGGCGAGATCTTCATCGGTCGCGTGCCTGCCTATTCCGTTGTGGTCCCGGGCTCTCTCCCGGGCAAGCCCCTGCCGGACGGCACGCCTGGCCCGTCCCTGTCCTGCGCCGTGATCGTCAAGCGCGTCGATGCGCAGACCCGCTCCAAGACCTCGATCAACGATCTGCTGCGGGACTGACGTGTACGTTCTCATCGATCCGGTTCGGCTGACCCAGGATCTTGTCCGCTGCGAGAGTGTGACGCCCGTCGAGGGCGGCGCACTCGCGTTGCTTGAGAAGGAGCTGACGGCGCACGGCTTTACCTGCCGTCGCCTCCGTTTCTCCGAAGCGGGCACGCTGGACGTCGAAAATCTCTATGCCCGGGTCGGCACCTCGGCACCGAACATCTGTTTCGCCGGGCACACCGATGTGGTGCCGCCGGGCGATGCGGACGACTGGGTGGCTCCTCCTTTCTCCGGTGAGATCCGTGAGGGCCGTCTGTACGGTCGTGGCAGCTCCGACATGAAATCCGGCGTTGCCTGTTTCGCGGCGGCGGCGGCCCGTTATGTCGGCAAACACGGGTTTGATTTCGGGGGCTCGATTTCCTTCCTGATCACAGGCGATGAGGAAGGCCCGGCCATCAACGGCACCGTAAAGGTGCTGGACTGGATGGCGGACGAGGGCGAGACCATCGATGCCTGCATCGTCGGCGAGCCGACCAATCCGGAATTCCTCGGCCAGATGATGAAGATCGGTCGGCGCGGCAGCTTCACCGGGTATCTGACGGTGCATGGGACGCAAGGTCATACGGCCTATCCGCATCTCGCGGACAATCCGATCCATAGGCTGGTGAAGATGCTGGAGCCGCTGACGGAAGGCGTGCTGGACGAGGGAACCGAGCATTTCCAGCCGACCACGGTCGCTATTGCGACGGTGGATACCGGCAATCCGGCAACCAACGTGATCCCTGCAAAGACCAGTGCAACCTTCAATGTCCGCTTCAACGATCTGCACACGGCGGAGAGCCTTGAGGCGAAATTCCGCGCGATGTTCGATGCGGTTGGCGGGCGCTACGATCTTCGCATTGAATGCACCTCGAACGCGTTCGTTACCGAGCCAGGCCCGCTCAGCGATGCGGTTGCGGCGGCGGTGAAGGATGTCACAGGCAAGGAGCCGGAGCTCAGCACGTCCGGCGGCACGTCCGACGCGCGCTTCATTCGCAAATTCTGTCCGGTGGTGGAGTTCGGCATTGTCGGCCAGACCATGCACAAGACGGACGAGCATGTGATGGTCTCGGATATCGAGGCGCTGACCACCATCTACGAGGCGGCGCTGGAAAAATTCTTCAACGCGGCGCGGGCCTGAGCCCGATGGCCGTACCGGGCCCTGCCGAAATCTTCCGCGCGGTCTATGGCTGCTGGTGTCTGGCGCTTGGCCGGCCTGGGGCCATTGATCTGTTCGACCGTAGCGAGACCGGTTTCTTCCGGTCTTTCTTCGCGGCTGTGCTGGTCCTGCCAGCCTTCGTGCTGTCCGACGTGGTGCATGGCACGGCGGCCTGGCTCGACGGTGGCGTGCTTGACTGGATCAGCTACGCCCTGCGTTACGCCATCTACTGGCTGGTTTTCCCTTTGGCTGCCTGCATCATCGCCGAGAAGGTCGGTGTGCTTGATCGCATTCTCGATCTTCTGGTGCCTTACAACTGGGTAACGCTGCCGTTCGGTTATCTCTTCTGCGCGCTTACCGTGATCGGCGCCGGAGAGGGCCCGGTCGCGGGTTTTGCCGGAAACCTGAGTGTGTTTGCCTGGGTTGGCCTGTTGTACCTGATGTTTCGCTGGGCCCGCACGCTGCTCGGTGTTTCGGCGCTGATGGCCTTCGGCTTTGTCCTGGCGGACGAGCTGTTCTCGTTGCTCGCTTATCTGCTGCTGGAAAGCGTCGTGGCCAGTATCTGAGCTATCAGTACCCGACCGATACCAGATAGAGCCCGTCCGGCGGTGCCGTCGGTCCGCCCGCGGCCCGGTCTTTCGCGGCCAGTGCCTTTTCCACGCTCCGCCGCGTCCATTTTCCCTCTCCGACCAGCCGCAGGGTGCCGGTGATGTTGCGGATCTGGTGGTGCAGGAAGGAGCGGGCGTGAGCATTCACATGGATCTCCTCGCCGACCCGGCTGACGGTCAGCGCATCCATGGTCTTCTCTGGTGACTGCGCCTGACAGTGCTTTGCCCGGAAGGTGGTGAAGTCGTGCTTGCCGATGAGCGCCTGCGCCGCCTCATGCATGGCAGCTGCATCCAGTTCCTGCGGGACGTGCCAGACCCGGCCGTGATCGAGTGCGGCCGGTGCCGGCCGGTTCAGGATGCGGTAAAGATAGGATCGCTTGATGGCGGAAAAGCGGGAATGAAAATCGGGTTCCGCTTCCATCGCGTGGCGGATGACGATGGGCGCCGGTTTCAGATGAAAGTTTACCGCCTTCATCACCGTCCCGGCATCGAACCGATCTGATTCCAGATCGAAATGGGCGACCTGTGCCAGGGCATGCACGCCCGCATCGGTGCGGCCCGCGCCGACCACTTCGGCATCTTCTCCGGAGAAGGCTTTGACGGCCTCTTCCAGCGCCTGCTGGATCGACGCCCCGTTGGCCTGACGCTGCCAGCCGGAAAGACCGCCGCCGTCATATTCGATTGTGATCCTGAAGCGGGGCATGGGCTCAGCCTAACTTGGTGCCGGGCGTCAGCCCGTCATAGCCGCGCAGCAGGTCGGCGGCATCCATCGGCGCCTTGCCGGGCCGCTGCAGGCGTGTGATGCGCAGGGCGTCCTTGGCGCAGGAAACGGTAAGCTCCTCATCCAGCACCGTGCCGGGATCGTTGCCCAGTGCCCCAAGTTCCAGCACGTCAGCCGCGAAGACCTTGAAGCGGGCGCCATCCAGCTCGAACCAGGCGCCGGGCCATGGCGCGAGCGCACGCACGGTGCGCTCCAGTGTGGCGGCGTCTTGCGTGAAATCGAGATGGCCGGTCTCCCGGGTGAGCTTTTCGGCGTAGGTCACGCCTTCATCCGGTTGAGGTGTTGCCTCCAGATAGCCTTCCGCCAGTCCGGCCAGGGCCGGGACGATAAGCTTGGCTCCGAGGGCCGAAAGCGCGTCATGCAGCGTCTCGCCGGTGGTCTCCGCTGTGATCTCCACGCGTTCCGCCAGCAGCATGGCGCCGGTATCGAGGCCTTCGTCCATCTTCATGATAGTGACGCCGGTTTCCGTGTCGCCGGCGAGGATCGCCCGCTGGATCGGCGCGGCACCACGCCAGCGCGGCAGCAGGGAGGCATGGACGTTCACGCAGCCGAGGCGCGGCGCGTCGAGGATTTCCTTCGGCAGGATCAGGCCATAGGCGACCACCACGGCGGCGTCGAGCTTCAGATCCCGGAAAGCCCGATGCGTATCCTCATGTTTGAGGGAGAGCGGCGTGAAGACGGGGATGGCGTGCGCTTCCGCCGCCTCATGCACAGGAGATTTCCGCTCTTTCTTGCCGCGACCGGCGGGGCGGGGCGGCTGGCTGTAGACGGCGGCGATCTCGTGTCCGGCGGCAATCAGCGCTTCCAGAACGGGCACAGAGAAGTCGGGCGTGCCCATGAAGGCAAGCCGGAGGTTTGTACCGGCGGCGGGAAGCGGGGCGGACCCGGTCATGATCTATCCGTTCTGAGGCAGGTGAGGTCGGCTTCAGGCCGCCTCGTCTTCTTCGCGCTGTTTCTTCGCCTTGATCATCTTTTTCAGGATCATGTTCCGCTTCAGGGCGGAGATATGATCGACGAACAGCACGCCGTTCAGATGGTCGATTTCATGCTGCAGACAGGTTGCCAGAAGGCCGTCGGCATCCATCCGTTTCTCCGCGCCGGTCTCGTCGAGAAACTGGACCGTAACCTGGGCCGGGCGCGTGACCTCGCCATAATGACCGGGTAGGGAAAGGCAGCCTTCCTCGTAGGTGTTCAGCTCCTCGGAGGACCAGACTATCTCCGGGTTGATCACTTTTAGCGGCTGATTCTTCTCGTCGTCGCGCGAGATATCCACCACGAGCAGCCGTTTGGTCAGGCCGATCTGCGGCGCCGCCAGCCCGATACCGGGCGCGGCATACATGGTCTCCAGCATGTCGTCGAGGATCTGACGGATATCGCCGTCGATCTCCGCCACGGGAGTACAGTTGGTTTTCAGGACCCGGTCGGGTGCCCAGACGATGTCGCGCGTGCTCATAAACATGTGTCGAATTTGTTGCCAGCAGCCCTTCAGGTAGGGGATCGGTCTGCACAGGTCAAGCGTTGCGGCGCCAGTTCGAACCCCCGTTTCCTTAGGCCGGACGTGGTAGAATGGTGATTCGCCGAGACGGCTTTGATGACCGGTTGAACCGAAGGTGCCGAAATGGATGGACTGACGCTAATTCTCGCGGTCGTTGCTGCAGGTGCGGTTTTGCTGGCCGCGATCGTGTTGCTGAAGGGGCGCGGCACGGACCCGCTGCTCGCGGCGGCGCTGGAGGAGGCTGCCCGCAGGCAGGCGGAACAGGCGGAACGTGCCGCGACCGCTCAGGCTGAGCTGGCTGGCCGGGTAACACAGCTTTCCGAGAATCACGCGGCGGCCCAGGCCCGGATCGCCGAGCTGATGCAGGTGCAGGAACGCGAGGTGACCAAGCGTCTCGACGAGCGTCTGGCCGATGTTTCCAAGAAGGTTGGCGAGAGCCTGGAGAAATCCAGCACCAAGGCGCAGACCAGCCTGTCCGAGCTGCAGCAGCGTCTGGCTGTCATTGATACGGCGCAGAAGAACATCACAGAGCTGTCGACCCAGGTGGTCGGCCTGCAGGACATTCTCTCCAACAAGCAGGCGCGCGGGGCTTTCGGGGAAATCCAGCTCAACGATCTGGTCAAATCGATCCTGCCGCCGAACGCCTACCGGTTTCAGGTGCAGATCGGCGATAACCGCCGCGTCGATTGCCTGATTGACCTGCCGAACCCGCCAGGCTCCATCGCCATCGACGCCAAGTTCCCGCTGGAGAGCTATCACGCGCTGTCCAACGCTACGAACGACGCCGAGCGGGAGGCTGCACGCAAGCAGATGGCCGTGGCGATCCTGAAGCACGTAAAAGATATCTCGTCGCGCTACATCGTGCCGGGAGAGACGGCGGAATCTGCGCTGATGTTCCTGCCGTCGGAAGCGATCTATGCCGAGCTGCACGCCAACCTGCCCCAGGTGGTCGAGCAATCCTGGAAGGAACGGGTCTGGATCGTCTCGCCGACCACGCTGATGGCGACGTTGAATACGGTCCGGGCCGTCCTGAAGGACGCGCGTATGCGTGAGCAGGCACATGTCATCCAGGCCGAGGTCAGGATTATGCTGAACGATGTCGGGCGGCTGGACGACCGGGTGGGCAAGCTGGAAACCCACTTCCATCAGGCCGAGAAGGATATCCGTGATATCCGGATCTCGACCGGCAAGGTGATCAAGCGCAGCGAACGGATCGAGGAGATCGAGCTCGGCACTCTGGAGAGTTCAGGCGATGCTGCGGAAGATCTTCTGGGCAAGGTCGACGCCCTGCCGCTCGAGAGGGAATGATGCAGCCGGGTGTTCTGAAAAACCGGACCGTTGAGCTTCCGGTTCTGACGGAACGGCTGTGCATAAGGGCCCACCGGGAGGATGACCTCGAGAACCTTTTCCGGCTGCGTTCCAATCCGGATGTGGTGGAGCTGCTCTATGGTGATCCGCTGACTGAGGAAGAGGCACCTGGGCTCCTGGCCAAATACATGTCCGTCTCCCGTTTTGACGAGGATGGAGACCAGCTCACGCTGGCTGTCGAGCGGCGGTCGGATGGTGCCTATCTCGGAAACCTGAAGCTGCAGATCATCAGCATCGAGCATTTGCAGGGCGAGATCGGCTATGTCTTCGATCCCCGCTATCACGGCAAGGGTTATGCGCGGGAGGCCGCGATTGCAGCGCTGGATCTAGGCTTCCGGCATTTCGGAATGCACCGGATCAGGGCGCATTGCGATGCCCGTAATACGGCATCCTGGCGGCTGATGCAGAAGCTCGGGATGAAGCGGGAAGCCCATTTTCGCGAGAGCGAGTTCTTCAAGGGTGTCTGGGCGGAAGATTTCATCTACGCCATTCTGGCTCGGGAATGGACCGGTACTCCGGAGGCTGAATAGCCAGGAAGCTCAGGCGGGCGTCTTAAACCGTTCTTCCGGAATGACCGCAATGACTGTCAGCTCCACCAGCAGGCCAGGATCTACCAGGCCTGCGACCTTGACGCCGGTTGCGGCGGGGCCGTGCACTTTCGAGAAACGGCGCATACGGACATTCTGGATCGCCGGAAGATCTTCATCCCGAACGTAATAAAGCGTGGTCGAGACAATGTCCGAAAGCTGGCCGCCGAGAGCCGCCAGCACGGTTTCGATATTATCGATCGCAACGCCCGTCTGAGTTTCTGGATCGTCCGGCCCGACAATCTCGCCATCCGCATTCCATGCCACCTGTCCGGTCAGATGCACCCTTCTCCCGAGGGGCTCCACCACCGCCTGAGAGAAGGGGAAATCTTCATCGGACCATACGTTCGGAGGTGAAATGCGGATGGCGCCTGTCATCGTGATCAGTTATCCGATCTGACTTTTTCGAGGAATGTTTTGACCTCGCGGTCGAGGGACTGTGCCTGTCCGGCGACGCCTTTGGCGGCGCTGAGGACCTGATCGGCGGCGGTGCCTGCCTCTCCGGCGACCGTCATCATGCCGTTCATCGTGGCGCTGACCTGGCCGGTGCTCTGGGCTGCCTCGGAGGTGCTGCGGGCGATCTCGTCCGTGGACGCACCCTGTTCCTCCACCGCGCTGGACACCGCAACCATCTTCTCGGTCATGTCCCCGATCAGATTGCCGATCTCCCGGATCGCGTCCACCGCCTGGTTGGTGTTCATCTGCACCGCGTTGATCTGCGCCGAGATCTCCTCCGTCGCCTTCGCCGTCTGCGTCGCCAGGTTCTTCACCTCGGAGGCGACAACGGCAAAGCCCTTGCCCGCATCGCCGGCCCGTGCGGCCTCGATGGTGGCATTGAGGGCCAGCAGGTTGGTCTGCTCCGCGATGTCGGTGATCAGCTTCACCACCTCGCCGATCTTCTGTGACTCCTCATCAAGGCTGGTGACGATCCTGTCGGTGTCCTGCGCCTTGTCGGCGGCCATCTGGGCCACCCGTGAGGTCTCGGAGATGTTGGTGCTGATCTCCTGCACCGAGGCGGACAGTTCCTCCGCCGCGGCGGCCACGGTGTTGACGTTGTTCGAGGTGGTCTCGGCAATCGTCAGCACGCCGGAGGATTCCATCTTCACCTGCTCGGAGGAGTTCACCATGCCTTCCGAGCTCTTCTCCATCTCCTGGGCCGACAGGCCGACCTGATCGACGATGGCCTTCACCGACTGCTCGAACCTATCAGCCAGGTTCAGCATGGCCTGACGCCGCTCCTCGGCGGAGCGGGCCTCTGTGCGCTGCTGCTCTTCGCGCAGCCGCTCGACCTCGCGGCCATTGTCGCGGAAGATCTCCACCGTCCGGGCCATCGTGGTGATCTCGTCACCGCCGGACGTATCCACATCCGTGTCCAGATTGCCGTCCGCGATCACGCCCATCGTGCCCGCAAGGCCGGAGATCCGCCGCACCACCTGACGTGACACCAGGAGCCAGCCAATCAGAAGGCCGGCGACAGCACTGATGCCGACCATTGCGAACAGCAGGTTCTGACTATCGTCGATTGTCGAAAGTGCCCTGGTTTCGCTCGACGCTGCCGCAGTTTCTGCGTCGGCAACCAACGAGGCGAATTCAACCTGAATGTTTTCCGATGCTGTCCGGTTCTCATCCAGCGCGGTCAGAGCAGCGGCTTCGATCTCAAGCTGTGCCTGGCGCAGCGCGAAGACGCTTTCCTCGCCAGCTCCATATGAGACGATCTGAGCTGCGAGCTGTGGAATCGTTTCATTATCGACGCGCTCCTTGAAAACAGCGATTGCCGACTCGACTGCGCCCTTGGCGGCATTGTATCGGCCGGACAGGACATTGAGTGCCGAGATATCCGGAGCGGTGGCGCCGGAGTTCAAGAGACCGGCCAGGAGATTGGCTTCCGCGGCGAGCTGCAGCATCGACTGCAGCTTTGCCACGTCGCCGTTGACCAGACCCGTTATCGTCTTGCGAATGTTCGCATTCAGGTTGTCTCCGCCGACCGCCAGATTGAATGTCGCATCGTCGATGACGGGCTCGACCTTGGTCTTGAACAGGTCTTCCAGTTCCGCGAGCTTGGCGTCGAGAGCTTCCCTCTTGGACTTTAGATCGAGCGTCTGCTGGAACGTAAGAGACTGATTGTAGTCCAGTTCCTTGAACCGGATCGCAAACGCCGAATCTTCGCCTTCGCCGAGCTTAATAAGGCTTTCCGTAAAGTCCTTCAGGCCCTGTGCCGCTTCGGTCTCCGGAAGCTGTGTTTCATATTCCCGGACAGTTTTGCGAATGGTTAGGAACGCCTCTTCGAGAGGGGTGATCGCTTCAAGTTCCGTGTTTGCCGCTGTGCGGATCATCAGGGCAAGAAGTTCCCTGAGGCTCGCACCGACACGGAGTCCCCCCTGGAGGTAGTTAACCTCTCCTTCGAGGAGGGACTTGATCAGCTTTGAGGAACTGTCGACGGTATCTTCGCTGGTGATAACGAGATTGAAGTTCGCATCGTCCACCAGCGGAGACAGATCTTTCAGAAAGTCCTGATGAGCCGACAGCATCTGAGTAACCTTCTGGGTGATGCGGTCTTCAATGGCTTCTTTCTCGCGCATCTTATCGCCGAGGGCGACGATGCCGCCGTGGAAGGAGGCGATCATGTCGAGCTTCTGCGTCTTCTTTGTCTCGTCAAGCGCTCCGAGATTGCGGACTTCGTCTTCAAGTTTCTTGATGAGGATTTCGATTTCGGATTCCGTCGCGGCCCGTTCCTCGTCACTTTGCGCGGTCACGATCTCGGGGGCTTTCGCAGAGATTCCGGCGCTTTCCGCTGACATATGGAGCGAGGTTTTGATGGCCGGAATAGCCTCTCCGGCAAAGCTCTCCATGGCACGCTTCAGTTCCCCGAAGGCCCAGATAGAAACCAATGCGGCGACGACAGTGATGACGAACATGCTGCCGATAGAGAGATAGAGTTTTCCGCCGACGCCCAGGCCTAAACGTTTCTTGGGCCGTGGAGCCGTCTCCTCGTTGTCGGTGTAGTCCTTAGTCTGTTCCATGCTCGCCATGCTCATCTCTTCCGGTCCGTTTCTTCCCCGTCCCGAAAGCCGGCAGCACACAGTGCCGCCGGCCACCAGGTGTTTATTATTTTGTTAGTTTTTCTACGGACTTGAAGCTGCCGTCGGCCTGAATCACGCTCAGGAAGACGTCGCCCATGCCCTGATTGTCGCCGGCGCCATATTCAAGCGTCGCGCCGCCGAGATCGAATTTTCCGGTACTGTAGACAGCGTCCAGGAAGTTCTCCCGGGTCAGGTCCTTGCCGGCTTTCTCAAGCGCCATGATCGTCAGGCGTCCGACCATGTAGCCTTCGAGCGAGACAAATCCCGGCTCAAGGGCGCTGTCATAGGCCTTCAGGTCGTCGGTGTAGTTCGCGACGAGCGGAATGCTCTTGTCCCACGGAAACGGAACGACCTGGCTGATCACCACGCCAGTGCCCTGATCGCCAAGCTCGCTGGCGAGCGCATTCGAACCCACGAAAGAAATGGTGACGAATACCGGGTCCAGTTTCAGCTTCTTGGAAAGCTTGATGAACTCGGCCAGCGGCTTGTAGGCGCCGACCATGACGACAGCTTCCGGTTCCGCTTTACGGATCGAGAGGAGTGCCGTTTTGACCGCCGTCGTGTTGCGCTGATAGTTGCCTTCGGCGACCAGCTTCATGCCGCGTTTCTCAAGCGCCTTGTTCACCCCGGAAAGACCGACGCGACCGAAACCGTCATCCTGATACAGGATGGCAATCTTGGTAATGCCGAGATCTTCCGTCAGATGCTTGATCCAGGTTTCGGTTTCCTGATCGTAGGTTGCCCGGACGTTGATGACGTTCGAGTTCGCCGGATCGCGCAGGAAGCCTGCGCCGGTGAAGGGACCAACGAACGGAACCTTGGCGGCCGTCGCGATCGGTTGTGTCGCTTTGGAGGTCGGTGTGCCGACAGCGCCAATGATTGAAAATACTTTGTCCTGATCGATAAGCTTCTTTGTGTTCTCGATCGCGCGGTCCGGCTCGTAACCGTCGTCATACTTGACGATCTCGAGCATCCGGCCGTTGACGCCGCCGGCCTTGTTGGCAGCGGTGAATGCAGCCATCAGTCCCTGATTCATACCGGTCCCGAGGGCGCCCGCAGGGCCTTCGAAGGCTGCGGACTGGCCGAAGACAATCTTGTCACCGGAGACGCCCGGCGTTTCGGCATGTGCAGGGGCAACCAAAAAACCAGCGATCAGAAGCGCGGTTACGGCGCTATTCTTGAGTAATTGCATGGGTAGTGTCCTCTCCTATAACTTCCCATGCGCAAGATGCGCGTATGAAAATTAATAATTGCCTAATCAGGATCAATAGTTGTCGAAAAAGAACAAGAGAAAAGTGGAATTATATTTGCCATAAAATTAATGTGCCATAAAATTGATGAATACGATATGGTGATGTTAAAAGATCGTAAGAAGATTTTTGGGTTAACAGTTCACCTGTGTTTTCTGTCTTCGTGAGGTGTCAATGTTGGTTGGGCTTCAATTAAATAAATCAAATCGGGTGTCATTTGATTGTATGCACGAGTACCCGGGGGTAATGGTTCAGCAATGACGATTGAGCGTTCATCTGAGCACAGTCTGCGGCGCGCTTACGGTTATCCCTATCCGGCGCCGAGCCACGATTACCTGTTCGCGGACGGACGAGTTGAAGCGCTTCCGGTGGATCCGGATCTCGGGAACCGGCAGCCGGTCATCGCCGTCGGCTCCAACCGGGCGCCGGAACAATTGGCGAGAAAGTTCGGCGACATGGGCGAGAGCACAATCCCGGTTACCTGGGCCTGGATGCATGGTTATGACGTGGTCTATTGCGCCCATCTTGCCGGATACGGCTCCGTGCCCGCCACGCTCCACGGCAGTCCCGGGACCGAGGTCCGGGTGGCGGTCACCTGGCTGACAGAGGTGCAATTGGAGCGGATGCACGAGACCGAGAATGTCGGCGCCAGTTATGTTTATGGAACCTTCGATCCGGACGCGATCAATCTCGGTGACGGCCGGCCGGCGATGCGGGCGGGTTGCTATATAACAAAGTGCGGCGCGCTCGCGCTGGATGGCGCGCCGGTTGCCCTGGCCGAGATCGAGGCGAAGGGACGGCAGTTTAAAAGCCTGCCCCAGGCGGCAAAACTTGCGCTTCTGCATGGCATGTTCGGCGATCATCCGGAGGAGGCCGCATGGGTCTTGTCTCTGTTGGGCGAGGAGAACGGGCCGCGCCGGGCGCATCTGACGGAGCGGCTCTCTGAAAAAACAGTTCCGTTCGACGACCCACGTTTCAGGGTGATTCTGGGGTAGGCCCGGCGGCAGCTTTGGCCGAACCGGTCAGCCGCCAGACGGCGGTTTTCCGGAGTTCCGAATCCTCGATCTCAAGGGATACCGGCACGTCATAGTGCGCGCAGAGCGCGATACCGCCGATCGGCTGATAGGTTCGCCCCGGATCGCCGACAAGTACCAATGCACCCACATCCGCATGGCGTTGCAGCCAGGCCTGCATGCGGTCGGACATACTCCGCTCGTAGCAGATGTCCCCTGCAAGCACGGTGTCGTAGAGCGGCCCGCCATCGTCGGCCATAACCGGCTCATCCAGCATGTCCCTGATTGCGATGGTCAGCCCTGCCTGCAGCCCGTTTGTTTCCGCATTCAGGGCGATTGCCGTCGCGGCTACCGGATCGGTGTCGTTGGCAATGACGGCCGCCGCCGATGCCCAGAGCGCGGCCAGCCCTACCATGCCGGAGCCTGAGCCGACATCAAGGATGCGCTTGCCGGCGACGAGCGGGGCGTTGTCGATGACATACCGTGCGACGGCCTGTCCTCCAGCCCAGGGAAAAGCCCAGTAGGGCGGCGGCAGGCCGATCTGCTCCAGCTCCGTCTCGGTGGCTTGCCAGAGTTGTGTCGCTTCCGTGGCCAGATGCAGTGTTAGTTCCGGGATCAGGGGAGGCGAGATGGCTTCGGTGTTGCGGAGGATGAAATCCGTTGTGATGAGCTTCGTGCCCCCGGCGGTCATCCGGCCAGTATTGCCGCGGTAACGATCCAGCCGAAGTATCTGTTCGATTTGAATTTCACGAGGCAGTCCTTTGGGTCGTCGATATCGATGGTGCGTATCTGCCAGAGCAGCTGCGCACCGGCGGCGGCAAGTCCCAGATAGAACGGCCAGGAAAGCCCGATCAGCCAGCCGCTTGCCGCGATCCCGGCCAGTGTCAGCGGATAGACAGCCCAGAGAAAAGGCACGGTTCGCGCGCCGAGCGCAAGGGCGGAGGATTTCACGCCGATCAGGACGTCGTCTTCCTTGTCCTGATGGGCGTAGATCGTATCGTACCCGAGGGTCCAGATGATGCCTGCGCAATAAAGCACGCTGTTGGCGATACCGACATCGCCGGTGACCGCCGCCCACCCCATCAGCGCACCCCAGTTGAAGGTCAGGCCGAGCACGAATTGCGGCCAGTAGGTAATGCGCTTGAACAGCGGGTAGGTGACGACGAGCACGAGCACCAGGACGCCGAGCACCCAGCAGGTCTGGTTCAGTTGCAGCAGGATCAGCAGCCCGGCGCCGAGTTGCAGGGCGAGGAAGACGAGAGCCTGGCGGACGGAAAGATCGCCGTTTGCTATCGGCCGCTCCACGGTGCGCGCGACCTGACTGTCGAAATCGCGATCCCAGAGATCGTTGATGGTGCAGCCGGCCCCCCGCATGATCACGGCGCCAACGCTGAACAATATATAAAGCCAGAGGAGATCAAACGGCGGCAGAACCTGCTCCGTTGCCTGCCAGCCGAGGGCAAGACCCCACCAGCAAGGCAGCAATAACAACCAGGTGCCGATTGGCCGATCCAGCCGCATCAGTCTCGCATAAGGCTGTGCGCTCGGGGGCAGAAGCCGGTCCACCCAGTCATTGCGTGCAATATCGCTTGCGGTCATGGTGGCTTCTGCATAAACCGGGCGGCACTCCGGAGCAAGGACCGGACGGCGGCAGCAAATTGTCGCCTAGAACGCGAGGCCGGATGAGTGAGAAGACCGAGACCCGTCTGTTTGTGACTGCCGACCTTACCGTGGATGGTTCGGTCGGGCTTGAAACCAGTCAGACGCACTATCTGAAAAACGTCCTGCGCCTGGCGCCCGGCGCGCATGTTGCCTTGTTCAACGGCCGAGACGGCGAGTGGACCGCGCGAATTGACAATATCGGCAAGAGCGCGACGTCTCTGTCTCTCATCGAACAGCGCCGCCCGCAGTGCGACGAGCCGGATATCTGGCTGGTTTTCGCGCCGATCAAACGGGCGCGCATTGATTTTACCGCCCAGAAAGCGACCGAGCTTGGCGCATCGGTGCTCTGGCCGGTGATTACCAGACATACGCAGGTCGAGCGGGTGAATACCGACCGGCTACTGGCCAACGCGACGGAGGCGGCCGAGCAGACAGCCCGGCTGAGTGTCCCGGAAATCCGCGAGCCGGTGCGCTTCGACGCGCTGCTGGAAGCATGGCCGCAGGACCGGCCGCTGATCGTTTGCGATGAGACCGGGGCCGGAACGCCTGTCGCCACTGTGTTCTCGAACCCGCCTTTCAAGGGGGGAACCCCCTGCGGATTGCTGATAGGTCCAGAAGGGGGTTTTGCCGATCATGAACTTGACCGGCTCCGCCAAAGTTCCTTTGTTACACCTGTAAGTCTAGGACCGCGTTTGCTGCGTTCCGACACGGCGGCGCTCGCAGCGCTGGCCTGTTGGCAGGCGGTGGCGGGGGATTGGACCCTGAAACGTCCCGAGGGACTCGATCTTTAAACCTGACTTTGTGCCCATCGGCACACTGATTCGACTGATCCCACCGGAGGAAACATGTCCCGTCCCCCAGGCTCTCAAGGCGAGCCCATCGCCAGCAAGGCGCAGCTCGTCGAGGATCTCGAATCCGGCTGTACGCCGCGCGCCGACTGGCGCATCGGCACAGAGCACGAGAAGTTTCCGTTCCGCCTCAGTGACCACAAGCGTTTGCCCTATTTCGGCAAGGACGGCATCGGCGCCATTCTGAATGGGCTGGTGGACAAGTTCGGCTGGGATCCCATCCATGAGGGCGAGAACGTCGTCGCCCTGACCCATGGGGGCTGCGCCATCACGCTGGAGCCGGGCGGGCAGTTCGAGCTATCCGGCGCGCCGCTGGAGACTCTGCATCAGACCTGCGACGAGGTGCATACGCATCTGGCGCAGATCAAGGAGGTCAATGCCGAACTCGGCGTCGGCATGCTGGGTGCCGGGTTCGACCCGACCTCGACGCGGGACGATATCGAGTTCATGCCGAAAGGCCGCTATGTGGTCATGAGCGCGCACATGCAGAAGGTCGGCACCCTCGGCCTCGACATGATGAAGCGCACCTGCACCGTGCAGGGGAACTACGATTTCGAGAGCGAAGCGGACATGGTGCAGAAGTTCCGCATCAGTGTCGCGCTACAGCCGGTCGCAACGGCGCTGTTCGCCAATTCGCCCTTTACGGAGGGCAAGCCGAACGGCTTCAAAAGCTATCGCTCACACGTCTGGACCGACACGGATCCGGACCGCTGCGGCATGCTGCCCTTTGTCTTCGAGGACGGCTTCGGGTTCGAGCGCTATGTCGATTACATGCTCGATGTGCCGATGTATTTCCTCTATCGGGACGGCGATTATCAGAACGTCGCCGGCAAGAGCTTCCGCGACTTCATGGCTGGTAAGCTAGAGGGCTATGAAGGCCAGAGCGCTTTCATGGGCGACTGGACCGATCATATGACGACCAGTTTCCCTGAAGTCCGGCTGAAGAAATATATCGAGATGCGCGGCGCCGACACCGGCCCGTGGCGGAATATCTGCGCGCTGCCGGCGCTCTGGACCGGTATCCTCTATGACAGCGATTCCCAGCAGGCGGCGGCCGACATGATTGCCGACTGGACCGTGGAGGAAATGTCGGCATTGCGGGACGCGGTGCCGAAGCTCGGCTTGCAAACCCCTTTCCGGGACGGCACCGTCCAGGACCTCGCCAAGCGGATGATCGAGATTTCCCGGCACGGCCTGAAGCGCCGGGCCCGAATCGATGCGGCGGGTAATGACGAGAGCGGCTTCCTGAACTGGCTGCAGGATGTCGCCGAATCAGGCAAGACCTCGGCGGATCATCTGCTCGATCTCTATCACGGTGAGTGGAACGGGTCGGTCGATCCGATCTTCGAGTTCCAGCGCTACTAGACAGGGCAGGTCCGGTTAACGCGGCCTGCATTTGCGGGCTGCGGCCTCGGAGGGGACTTCATGACCGGATTGCCGGACGACCGGGCCGCGACTGGGCGTGGTATCGCCTTGATGATTGCCGGGATCTTCGTGGTCTCGGTGATGGATGCCCTGATCAAGTGGCTGACGGCCTCGTATCCGAGTATCCAGATTGTGATGCTGCGCTCACTGTTCGGCCTGATACCGCTCTTTGTTATTGTTTTCTTTTGGGGTGGCATTGCGGCTCTGCGGACGTCGCGGCCGGGCATTCAGTTGCTGCGTGCAGCTTTCGGAGCCAGCGCCATGGTCGGGTTTTTCCATGCGCTTTCCGTTCTTGGACTTGCCGAGACGGTAACTCTCGCATTCTCTTCGCCACTCTTCGTCACGCTGCTCTCGATGCTGGTTTTGGGAGAGCGCGTCGGACCGAGGCGGCTGTCCGCAACGATTGTCGGTTTCGTCGGTGTGGTGATCGTGGTCAGGCCTGGCGCCGAAATCTTCAAGTTTGATGCCTTGATTCCGATCGCAGCCTCGTTTTGCTTTGCCATGACCATGTTGCTCGCGCGGCGCATGTCCTCGACAGAGACCAGCGTCTCCATGACGTTTTATACGACCCTCGCCGGTCTCGTGGTCGGGACTGCTGGTACGCTCTGGGCTTCCGGAACGCCATCCGGCTGGACAGAGCCGTTGCCTGCCGATTGGGGATTGTTCCTGCTGTTGGGATTGCTTGGCGGGGTCGGCCAGTTTCTTGTGACGTCCTCTTTCCGGCATGCGGAGGCGGCGGTCATCGCTCCCTTCGAATATACCGCGCTGATCTGGGCCACACTGTTTGGATTGGCGCTTTGGAATGAGATTCCGGATCGCATGACACTGCTTGGCGGCGCCATCGTGATCAGCGCTGGGCTCTATATCGGCTACCGGGAAACCCGCCTGGGTAAAAAGACAAAAGGCCCCGGCGCGATGCCGGAGCCTTTTCCATGAAGATGTAGGGCCCAGTCGATCTAGGCCTTGATTTTAGTCAGGAACCCGTCGATCTCGGAACGGAGCCGGCCTGTATCCTGGCTAAGCTTTTCTGACGCCGAGAGCATCAGCTGGGCGGCTTCGCCGCTGCGGGTACTTTCATCATTGAGGATACTCATGCCTTGCGAAGCATTGATGCTGCGCTCGCTGGCCATGGCGACCTGATTTGAGATCTCGTTCGTCGCGGCGACCTGTTCCTCGATGGCGGCGGCAATGCCGGCCGATATTTCATCCACCTTCGCCACGGTACTGACGATGGTGGAGATCGCGTCCACCGCCTGATTGGATTCCTGCTGGATCGCCTGGATCTGGGCGGAAATCGTCTCGGTCGCCTCGGCCGTCTGGGAGGCGAGGTTCTTCACCTCAGTGGCAACGACGGCAAAGCCCTTGCCCGCTTCGCCCGCCCGCGCCGCCTCGATGGTGGCGTTCAGCGCCAGAAGGTTCGTCTGCTCGGCAATATCGGTGATCAGCTTCAGGAACTCGGAGATCTTCTCGATCGCCTTGGCGAGACCGGAAACGGATTCGTTGGTCTGGTTCGCCTGATCCACTGCTTGTTTCGTGACTGCGCTGGACTCTGCGACCCTTTGGCCGATTTCCGAGAAGGAACTGGCCAGCTCGCCCGCAACCTCGGCGGCCATGCGCACATTGTCGGCGGCGGACGCTGTGTTTTCGTTCGCGGATTGCGACTGTGTGATCAGCGCGTTTGCGACCGAATTCATGTCCCCCGCATTTTCGGTCAGCTCCGACGTGGTGCTGGAGACGGTCATGGCAATCGAGCCGACTGACTGTGAGAAGGAATCGGCGAGATCTGCCATTTCCTTGGCCTTCTGGTCCGCCATCAGACGGTCCTGCTCCATCCGCTCCTGGCTGAGGCGTTCCGATTCCGCCTTGGCTGCTTCGGCTTCACGCACTGCTGCATCGGATGTGGTGAAGGCCTTGGCGACAGTTATTGCCAGCCAGCCGACAATCACGGCCTCGACGATGACGATGACCGCATGAACGATGACCCGTCCGAAATCGGCCCCATCAGGGAAAATCCAAGCCGGAAAGAAAAAGTTCAGGCCGATGTGATGCACCGCCACGGCCGCCGTGGCGGCGATGACTGCCCGGATATCGCAAAGCGTCGTCAGGATCGCGAGGCAGGCGAAATAGTACATATGCACGTCGATCTGCCAGGGATGACCTTCGAACTGGAGCACGATCAGGGAGACCATGACCATGATCCCGACGGCCTGCAGCATGCGTGTCGATGCTGCATGCGGTGCTTTCCACGCTGCCGCGCCACAAACCACAGCGAACGCCACTGCGCCGATGGCCGGGACAATCAAATGCGTGCCCAGCATCAGCCCGAAGGCAAGTACCAGCAGAACATGGACGGCAATGAAAAGGGCCATGAACTTGACGGCCCGTGCGCGAATTAACTCGAGCGCATTCATTCTCAGGTCTCCTTTTGGAATAATCGTTGCGCTGCGTCGGTGACGCCGCCGCAGCCGAAGAGGCCGGCGGGGGCAACCACGGCCCAGGCTCCGGCATGTTTCAGTCGCTGGACATCGTCAGGTGTTTCCAGTCTGACGAGTGCGACGGAGTCGATGCCGCCATGGCGCAGCATCCGTCCGCCCGCGGTCGAGACCGCGCCAAGAATTTCCGTCTTGTTGAGCCAGGGAGGGAAGATTGCCGCGACGGCCTGACCCGGGGCGACCGGGGCCGTCAGCATCAAGCCGGCAATAAAGAAAGTGCTGCACAACAACAATGCTGCTGCACCCAGCGTATCCCGCACAATCAGCTCCTGTGTATTTGATTTGCCCTTCGTTGGGGCAATTAACCTTTAGGAACTTAATTAGTAGGGGAAATAATCCTTAAATTTTATTAATTAATGCACTGGAACCATGGGTTCGTTCCTACATGGCGGTGCCGCCGATGGTAACACCGGTCATCTTCAGGGTCGGCTGGCCGACGCCGACGGGAACGCCCTGTCCGCTCTTTCCGCAGGTACCGATGCCCTCATCGAGCGCGAGATCGTTGCCGATCATGGTGATCCGGCCCATGGCGTCCGGACCGTTGCCGATCAGGGTTGCACCCTTTACCGGAGCGCCGAGTTTGCCATTCTCGATCAGGTAAGCCTCGCTTGCCGAGAACACGAACTTGCCGGACGTGATGTCGACCTGGCCGCCGGCGAAGTTGACTGCGTAAAGCCCGTTCTTGACGGAGGCGAGGATTTCGCCCGGATCCTTGTCGCCGGCTTCCATGAACGTGTTGGTCATGCGCGGCATCGGGGCGTGGGCGAAGCTCTGGCGGCGGCCGTTGCCGGTCGGCTCCATGCCCATCAGCCGGGCGTTCTGGCGGTCCTGCATGTAGCCGACGAGGATGCCGTCCTCGATCAGCACGTTCCGGCGGCTGCGGGTGCCTTCGTCGTCGATGCTGATGGAGCCGCGACGGTCATGCATCGTGCCGTCATCGACGACGGTCACGCCCTTTGCCGCGACCTGCTGGCCCATCATGCCGGAGAAGGTTGAGGTTTTCTTGCGGTTGAAGTCACCTTCAAGGCCGTGTCCGACGGCCTCGTGCAGCATGACGCCGGGCCAGCCGCTGCCGAGAACGACTTCCATCTCTCCGGCAGGCGCGGCGACCGACGCGAGGTTTACTTCGGCGATGCGGAACGCCTCGTCGACCTGGGCCTTCCAGTTTTCCGGCGTCATGTACTGGTCATAGGTGACCCGGCCACCGGCGCCGGAGCTGCCGGTTTCCATGCGATCGCCATCGGCCAGCACGACGGAAATATTGAGCCGCACCAAGGGGCGAATATCGGCAACGCGATGACCACCGGCGCGTATAATCTGCACAGCCTGCCAGGAGCCGGCCAGCGACGCGCTCACCTGTTTGACACGGGGGTCCCTGGCCCGGGCATAGGCGTCGATTTCCTTCAGGAGATCGACCTTGTCGCCGAAGGCGGTCAGGGCCAGCGGATTGTCGTCTGTATATAGAATCGCGTTGCTTGCGGCGGGCGGAGCGGCAAGCGTGCCGCCATAGCCTCTGCTGACGGCGGATACCGTGTCGGCGGCACGTCTGATCGCATCTTCCGAGATATCCGAGGCATGGGCATATCCGTGCGCCTCGCCAGCGATAGCCCGGAGGCCGAAGCCCTGGGTCGAGTCGAAGGAAGCGTTCTTCAGACGGCCATCATCGAAGGCAAGGCTCTCGCTCTGGCGGTATTCAAGGAAGAGCTCGCCATCGTCGGCGCCGTGCAGCGCGTCGTCGACGACCTGACCGACCCGCGAAAGCTCAAGGCCGCCGCGCTGGAAGAAGATTTCGTCGGTCTTGCTGAGATCGCCCATAGCGTCTGCTCCTTCTGGGCCCGTCCAAAAGCCGGGCCAACAGTTTGTTCAATATCTACCCGATAGCATATGGGCCGGACGGCGACAAAGTCACGGCGCGGGAAGCCGTGTTTTTGTCGCCGTCTTTCACCGCATGGGGGCGCGTCACTTCGTCGCGGATCGTCGACGATACAATCAAAATTGGTCGATTTGTCTTCCCGCAATGAGTCGGAAAGTGTATTTCGATAAACTTGTGAAGGGTCGCGCCTAGCGCTAAAAACGGCCCCGCGTACTAAGAAACTTGGAGAGAGCGGAGATCATGAGGCTTTTCAACCGGGCAATCTCCAGCCTCGCGTACATCGCGGCGCTGCCCTTTTTGTTGATCGCCGGGCTTGTATTGCCGGCCGGCGCCGAGGAAATCCGTCTGCCTGAGCCTTACCAGTTGGGCCTGCAGGACCCGGTATCGCCCGTCGGGGTCCGGATCGGCGAATTCCACGATTTTCTTCTGTGGGTGATTTTCGCCACCGGCATCTTCGTCTTCCTGCTTCTGGTGTATGTGTGCATTCGGTATCGCGCGTCTGCGAACCCGAACCCGTCACGCACCTCGCACAACACACTGATCGAAATTCTCTGGACTGCCGTTCCGGTCATTATCCTTGTGGTGATCGCGGTCCCGTCCTTCAAGAACCTCTACTATCTTGATCGGGCGGTTGATCCGGACATGACGATAACGGTCACCGGTAACCAGTGGTACTGGAACTACCAGTATCCGGACGAGGAAATCGCTTTCGACAGCTATCTGCTGGAGGGCGAGGATCTCGCGAAGGTGAACGGCATCCGTATGCTCGATGTCGACAATCCCCTTGTTGTTCCGACCGGCAAGAAGATCCAGGTTCTGGTGACCAGCAACGACGTTTTCCACTCGTTCTTCGTGCCATCCGCCGTTGTGCAGGTTTACGCGGTCGGCGGTCGTACCAACGAGACGTGGATGCAGTTCGACAAGGAAGGCACTTTCTACGGTCAGTGCAACCAGATCTGCGGTCCCCGGCACGCCTACATGCCGATCGTCGTGAAGGCGGTCTCGGAAGAGGCGTATAAGGAATGGCTGGAAGAAGCCAAGGAACGCTTTGCAATGAGCGACGACGCGCCGGTCCGCGTTGCGCTCAGCACCAACTAAAACAATCACGCTATTGGGAGAGACCGATATGAGTGCCGCTCACGCTCACGCTGATGATCATGGGGCGCCGACGGGTATCCGGCGCTGGTTGTATTCGACCAACCATAAAGACATCGGCACGATGTACCTGATCTTCTCGGTGATCGCCGGGTTGATTGGTGGAGCCATGTCCATCTACATGCGGATGGAGCTTCAGGACCCTGGTGTCCAGTATATGGAGAACGGTCAGGTCTGGAACGTGTTCACCACGGCCCACGGTCTGATCATGGTGTTCTTCGTGGTTATGCCGGGTCTCATCGGTGGTTTCGGCAACTGGTTCGTGCCGCTGATGATCGGCGCACCGGACATGGCCTTCCCGCGGATGAACAACATCAGCTTCTGGCTTCTGATTCCGGCCTTCCTGTTGCTGTTCCTGTCGGTTTTCGCCGATGGTGGCGCGGGTGTCGGCTGGACCATCTACCCGCCGATGTCGAGCAAGCTCGGAACGCCTGGTCCGTCCATGGACATGGCGATCCTGTCGCTGCACCTTGCCGGTGCATCCTCGATCCTCGGTGCCAGTAACTTCATTACCACGATCTTCAACATGCGTGCTCCGGGCATGACGCTGCACAAGATGCCGCTGTTTGTCTGGTCCATGCTGATCACCGCCTTCCTGCTGTTGCTGGCGCTTCCGGTTCTGGCCGGTGCCATCACCATGCTGCTGACGGACCGTAACTTCGGTACCGCGTTTTTCGATCCGTCCGGCGGCGGCGATCCGATCCTGTTCCTGCACCTGTTCTGGTTCTTCGGACACCCGGAAGTCTACATCATGATCCTTCCGGCTTTCGGCATTGTCAGCCACGTGGTGTCGACCTTCTCCCGCAAGCCGATCTTCGGCTATCTGGGCATGGCCTACGCGATGCTTTCTATCGGTTTCGTCGGGTTCATCGTCTGGGCGCACCACATGTACACAGTGGGGCTGGATGTTGACACGAGGGCCTACTTTACCGCGGCGACCATGGTCATCGCGGTGCCGACAGGCGTGAAGATCTTCTCCTGGATCGCGACCATGTGGGGGGGCTCGATCTCTTTCCGTGTTCCGATGATCTGGGCGATCGGCTTCATCTTCCTCTTCACCGTTGGTGGCGTGACCGGTGTCGTGCTCGCCAATGCCGGTGTCGATGTGGTGCTGCACAACACCTATTACGTCATCGCGCATTTCCATTATGTGCTGTCGCTGGGTGCGGTATTCGCGATCTTCTGCGGGTTCTATTACTGGTTCCCAAAAATGACCGGCTACCACTACAGTGGCTTCCTCGCCCGTCTGCATTTCTGGCTGATGTTCATCGGCGCCAACGTGACCTTCTTCCCGATGCATTTCCTCGGGTTGGCAGGTATGCCGCGTCGTTACATCGACTATCCGGATGCCTTGCACGGCTGGAACACTGTGGCTTCCTACGGCGCCTACATGGGCGGTCTGGCGACCATCGTCTTCCTGATCGTCGTGATCGAGGCCTTCATCACGAAGCGCAAGGCGGATGCCAACCCGTGGGGCGAAAGCGCGGACACTCTGGAATGGACCGTGTCCTCTCCGCCGCCGTTCCATACATTCGACGAGCTGCCGCGGATCAAATGATCCGCGGCGCCTCGGCGGCGTTATGAAGACGGACCGGAGCAAGAAAGGTTCCTTGCGTGTCTGATACGTCCATCGAAATAAAAGCGGCGGCACCGACCGCCGCTTCCGCGTCTCAGGCGATCCGGGATTACGTATCGTTGCTGAAGCCGCGCGTGATGTCTCTGGTTGTCTTCACCGGATTTGCAGGACTGTATCTTGCGCCAGGTGAACTCAACGCGGGTCTGGCGGCCATCGCGGTGCTCTGCATTGCGATCGGTGCCGGGGCCTCCGGTGCCATCAACATGTGGTATGACCGCGATATCGACGCGGTGATGACCCGTACGCGCGGCCGTCCGATCCCGGCCGGTAAAGTCGGGGCGGACGAGGCGCTTGCCTTCGGCGTTATCCTGTCCGGTATGTCGGTCATGATCATGGGGCTTGCAACCAACTGGGTCGCGGCGGCATTGCTGGCAGCGACCATCGGGTTCTATGTCTTTATCTACACCATGTGGCTGAAGCGGCGGACGCCGCAGAACATCGTCATCGGCGGTGCTTCCGGCGCCTTGCCTCCGGTGATAGGCTGGGCTGCGGTGACCGGCGACGTGACGGCCCTGCCGCTGGTCATGTTCCTGATTATCTTCATGTGGACCCCGCCGCATTTCTGGGCGCTGTCGCTTTATCGTTCCGGCGATTACGAGGCGGCGGGCGTGCCGATGCTGCCGGTTGTCTCCGGCCGGCGGGAAACCCAGAAGCAGATCCTGATCTATACTCTTTTGCTGGTGCCGATCACATTGTTGCCGGTGGCATTCGAGACGGTTGGCATGCTGACATACGGACTGCCCGCGGCAGCTTTCGGTTTGGTGTTCATTCTCTCCGCCTGGAAGGTTTTCCGGGATGCCAGCGAAAAGAACTGCCGACGTCTGTTCGGCTTTTCGATCCTCTATCTGTTTGTTCTCTTTACGCTGCTGATCATCGATCAGGCAGCGGGGGTGTAAGGCGATGAGCGAAGAGCAAAAGCCGAGTACACGGGAAGAACTGTACACACGCAAGCGCGGTAAGAATCTCGCGATTCTTGCCTGTATCGCGGTCTTCGCCATTCTGTTTTATGTCATCACCATCTTGAGGATGGGGGGCTGAGCCATGCAGAAGTCTCCACGGCAGCAACGCAGTAACACGCGCATTGCCCTCCTTCTCGCGGGTGTTGTGGTCTGCATGGTTGGCGTCTCTTTTGCCTCGGTACCGCTTTATGACCTGTTCTGTCGGGTGACCGGCTTTGGCGGCACGACGCAGATCGCGGACCAGGACGCGGCCGAAATTCTCGAGCGTAAGGTAACGGTCCGGTTCAATGCCAGTGTGCAGCCGGACCTTAAATGGCGCTTCAAACCCGCGCAGAAAGCCATCGAAACGCGGGTGGGGGAAACCCAGCTCGCGTTCTACGAGGCGGTCAATCTCGGCGACGAGCCCGTGGTCGCGACGGCGGTGTTCAACGTGTCGCCGGATAAGGCGGGGCTGTATTTCGACAAGATCGACTGTTTTTGCTTCACCGAACAGATCCTGAAGCCAGGTGAGCGGGTCGATATGCCGGTCTCGTTCTATATCGATCCGGAGATGGACAAGGACGTGAAGATGGATGGGGTGACCACGATCACCCTCTCCTACACATTCTATAAGGCCCAGGATCAATCCGCGGCGAAAGCCGCCCGGGAACAGGCGAATGCCGGGACTCGCGGCAATGCGGATATCAAGGGATAATCGAGGAGAGTAAGGCGCGACAAGCGCCGGACTGAAGGGGAAAGATAATGAGCGGACATCCACAACATTCCTTCCATCTGGTAGAGCCCAGCCCGTGGCCCTTTGTCGGTGCCATGTCAGGCTTCGTCGCCGCTGTCGGTGGCATCATGTATATGCATGAGCTTTCCTTCGGCGGTTCCATCCTGATCGTTGGCCTGCTGTCGATCCTGGCAACGATGTTCTTCTGGTGGCGCGACATTATCCGCGAAGCCGAATTTCAGGGGCACCATAATCATGTTGTCCAGCTGGGCATGCGTTACGGCATGATCCTGTTCATCGCTTCCGAAGTAATGTTCTTCGCGGCGTTTTTCTGGGCCTTCTTCGACAGTGCCCTCTATCCGGACACCGGTATCTGGCCGCCGGAGGGTATTGTGCCGTTCAGTGCCTGGGATCTGCCGCTGATCAACACCATGATCCTGCTGCTGTCAGGCTGTACGGTGACCTGGGCGCATCATGCGCTGATCGAGAACAAGCGGGACCAGTTCCAGCTCGGCCTTGGACTGACAGTACTGCTTGGCGTTCTGTTTACCGCTCTGCAGGCTTACGAATACAGCCACGCCGCGTTCGGTTTCACTGATGGCATCTACGCCTCGACCTTCTATCTGGCGACCGGTTTCCACGGCTTCCACGTTATCATCGGCACCACCTTCCTCGGTGTCTGCTGGTTCCGCGGCCGGGCCGGCCATTTCAAGCCGGACCACCATTTCGGCTTCGAGGCGGCTGCCTGGTACTGGCACTTCGTCGACGTCGTCTGGCTGTTCCTGTTTGTCTGCGTCTACTGGTGGGGCGGCTGATCCAGCAAAGGCGGGGATAGCGGAGGAAACGCCGTGAGCGACCCTTATTTTCCTCCGCAGTCGCCGTTCTCGACCGGGCTGGCCTGCCGATGTCCGCGCTGCGGCAAGGGCAGCCTTTTCGAGGGGTTCCTGACCGTTCGGGATACCTGTTTGATTTGCGGTCTCGATCTGAAAAATGAAGACAGCGGCGATGGTCCGGCTGTCTTCATTATTTTCGTCCTGGGCGGCACGATTGTGCCCATCGCCCTCTGGTTCGAAACACTGTTCGCACCTCCGCTCTGGGTTCATGCACTGCTCTGGAGCGTGGTGGTCCTGGGCGGCACGATCGCGCTCTTGCGGCCTTTGAAGGCTTTCACGATCGCCCTGCAATACAAACACAAGACACCGAACCGGCCCCCGGGTGACTAGTTAGGGCGGCTAGTCCGGGGCTCCTCCTCAGGACTGGGCAAAATACCGTCCACGGCCTATGGTCCGGCTTGGCTCTAATGTCCCCGGTTTGCGTGCAACGTCTGGAAAAAAGAATGTTCGGCAATCGCAGGTTCCGTCCCACTTTCTGGGCAACCTTCTTCACGATCATTTCCGTGGCCTTCATGCTGAGCCTCAGCTACTGGCAGCTGGAACGGCTTGCCTGGAAGAGCAATCTTATCGACCAGTTCGAGAGCCGGGTCGAGGCGCCGCCGGTGGCCCTCCCCGACAGCATCGATGCCATCGAGAACTGGCGCTACAAGCGGGTCCGGCTTGAAGGCACCTATCTGCATGATAGGGAGCTGCTGGTCACCGGCAAGCCGTTCAAGGGCAATGCCGGCTTCCATCTGATCACGCCGATGAAGCTGGTGGACGGCCGTACCGTGCTGGTGAACCGGGGCTGGATTCAACTCAAGAGGCAAGGCCCTGTCGATACGGCTCCCATGCATGTCGAGGGCGTTCAGACGGTCGATGGCCTGATCCGGCAGGATCGGCTGAAAGGCTATTTCGTGCCCGACAACGAGCCGGATAATGAGGTCTGGCTCTATATCGACACGGCGGAGATGGCTGCGACCAGGGATCTTGGCCCGGTGCTGCCCTATTATGTGGACAGGCTGCGCGATCCCGGGCCGCTGAATATGCCGATCGGCGCCGAAAGCAAAATCCATGTCCGGAACGAGCATCTGAGCTATGCCGCCACCTGGGCCTTGCTCGCGCTGACCCTCATCGTCATCTATGTGATCTATCACCTGAAACCCGAAGATGAGGCGGAGCCCGGCCGTGACTGACAGCGCTTACGCAGCCCTTGAGAAACGTTTCAAACGATACTCCGCTATCTCCGGAGCGAGCGGGGTTCTCGGCTGGGATCAGGAAACCATGATGCCGTCGGGCGGCGCGGAAGCGCGGGCCGAGCAGTTGGCGACGCTGGATGTGCTGCAGCATGAATTGCTGGCGACCGACGCTGTCTCCGACGAGCTCTCGCGGGCGGAAGAGGACAGCGCCGCGCTGACCCCGATGCAGCAGGCCAATCTGCGGGAGATGCGCCGGGTTCATACCAACGAAACGGTGGCGCCGGCCGATCTGGTGGAAGCCCGGTCGAGGGCTACATCCGCCTGTGTCGTCGCCTGGCGCGATGCCCGGGCGAAGGACGATTTCTCCGCCGTCGCGGGCAAGCTCGCCACGGTGCTTGAGCTGACCCGGGAGTACGGGGCGATCAAGGCCGAAAAACTCGGCTGCGGTCTCTACGATGCACTGATCGACAGCTATGAGCCGGGCGGCACCATGGCCTGGATTGATCTGGTCTTCGCCAGGTTGAAGTCCGAGCTGCCGGGATTGATGGAAAACATTCTGGAGCATCAGGCCGCCGGACCGGCGCCGATCATCCCCGAAGGACCGTTCCCCGCTGCGAAGCAGAAGGAACTCGGCGCGCGCGTGATGAGCGCGCTCGGTTTCGATTTTGCGCATGGCCGACTCGATGAGAGCGCACATCCCTTCACCGGCGGTATCCCGGACGATGTCCGCATCACGACACGCTATTCCGAGGATGATTTCAGCCGCGCCCTGATGGGGGTAATCCACGAGACCGGACATGCTCTCTATGAGCGCGGCCTGCCTGTGGATTGGCGCAACCAGCCCGTGGGGTCTTCACGGGGCATGGTGATGCATGAGAGCCAATCCCTGCTGATGGAAATGCAGGCCTGCCGCTCGCCGGCTTTCTACCGGTTCCTGGCGCCGCTTGCGGCGGAGGTCCTGCATACGGGCGGCCCCGCAATGACGCCGGAGAATCTGAACCTGCTTGGCCACAGAGTGGCGCGCGGGCTGATTCGGGTCGATGCGGACGAGGTGACTTATCCGCTGCATGTCATGCTGCGCTACGATCTGGAAAAGGCTCTGCTCTCAGGCGATCTTGCGCTGAAGGATCTGCCAGGCGCATGGCGTGACGGGATGAAGGCGTCACTCGGTGTGGCGCCCGAAGACGACCGGGACGGCTGCCTGCAGGACATCCACTGGTATCATGGCTCGTTCGGTTATTTCCCGACCTATACGCTCGGGGCGCTTGCCGCTGCCCAACTCTTCAAGGCGGCACATGACGCTCTGCCGGATCTGGATCAGCGTATCGCCGCCGGCGATTTCTCAAGCCTGCTGGCTTGGCTCATCGAGAATGTTCATTCGGTCGGAAGCGCGAAGACCACGGACGAAATCATCAGCGCCGCAACCGGTGCGCCGCTCTCGGCGGATGCATTCCTTGGCCACCTGAATGAGCGTTATCTCTAACCGCTAACTCTGCCTCCGATAGAGATCTATTCGGCCGGTTGCTGGCTGAGTTCGGTGTGGTTCTTTTCCATCACGGCATGCCGAGCGCCGGAGGACATCCGGCCATACAGCCGGGCGATGGTCTTGCTACCGGTCCGGGTGCAGAGGAACGGGAACAGGCCGTGCACCATGCAGGCGAGACCGCCGAGCATCATCGCGCCACCGGTCGAGGTGGCAAATCCGAAATGCTGCCAATAGCCCTCGCCGACCGATTGTGGATGGCTGGTAAAGATTTTGAAGATCATGGCGGCGCCCCGGAGTGAATGTGGAAGACGCATTCATTCTGGCCCGGAATCGCGGCAAAAAGTTTGCTTTTTTCCTCAAGCATCGCCTCTATGTTAGAATAATATTCTAACATAAGCGGGTTATGCGGAATGAAGATCGACGAGACGGACCGGCGTATCCTCGCCCTGTTGCAGGAGAACGCCGATCTCTCCGTGGCGGAGATCGGCACCCGTGTCGGTCTTTCTTCGACACCCTGCTGGCGCCGTATCCAGAATCTCGAAAAGCAGGGTGTGATCCGCAAAAAGGTGGCCCTGCTGGATCGCCGCGCGGTCGACGTGCCGCTGACCGTTTTCGTCATGATCCGCACCAGCCAGCATAGCGATGTCTGGCTGGAGAAGTTCGCCAAGGGCGTTTCGGAAATCCCGGAAGTCCTCGAATTCTATCGCATGAGCGGAACCGTCGATTATCTGCTCCGCGTCGTGGTTCCGAGCGTGGAGACCTATGACGCCGTCTATAAACGCCTGATCTCGATTGCGGATCTGGCGGAAGTCAGCTCCAGCTTTGCCATGGAAGAAATCAAGTATACGACGGCACTGCCCCTTGGTTATGCGGGCTAGGAGCGCCGCTCCCGCAGCGCGTCGGCGAGCCGGGTGACCAGATCGTCGAGATCGGTCCCCATGGTCCGGTTCTCGACGACTTCCTTGCCCAGCGGGGTGCTCTCGACGAAGCGGTAGACATCAGCCACACCCTCGAAGGTCTTTGGCGTCAGGCCGGCATCGCCATAGGTCTTGGCGATCTCCTCCATCTCGCCGACCCAGCGATAGGCTTTCGGCGGCATGCCGGGGAGGCTGCCGGTCAGGCTTCTCAGAAGGTTTGCCTGCGCTCCCTCCAACTCCGCCCGGAAAGCCGGGCCGACCCCTTCCAGCTCCGCCGTGACGAAGCTCTGGATGGCAAGCGCCTGCACGCCTTTTGTCAGGGTGGCGAAACACATCTTCAGGGCCGAGGCGGCGCCGATTTCATCGCCGAGCGGGCGGATGTCTAGGGTGGGACTCAGGGCTGAGAGGGCATCCGCGCCGGGACCGCTCAGATAGATGCGCGGGCTTGACCGTCCTGGATAGGGCGGGCCGCCGATGATGCCGCCATCGAGGAAGCCGATACCGGCGGCTTCCGCTGTCTCCTGAAGCTGCCGCGCCGTGGAGGGTGCGACGGCGTTCAGGTCGGCAATCAGCGCTTTTGGTTTGGTGTCGAGCGCACCCGCCGCCGCGGCCATGCGACTGATGAAGCCCGCCGCCTGATCGGGCGGCATGATAGAGAAGATGACGTCGCAGTCGGTGAGCAAAGCGGCGTCGGAGCCGAGATCCTCGATCCCTGCTTTTCTCGCTAGGGCACGGCTGCGATCGGAGCGGCCTGCGAGGTTGGTGACGACCCGGATTCCGGCCTCGCCGAGCCGCTGGCCGATGGCGTGCCCCATGTCCCCGGGCGTCATGATTCCGACAGTTTCGATGGCCATGGAGAGCATCCCGGTTTGCGTCCTTTTCCGACTGAGCCGGTATTGTTGCAAGAACCCAGCGCCACCGCTAGGTTGCGTCCTTTCGAACGGCGAAAAAGAGACGGCGGACGTGCGCTATATCAGCACCCGGGGCAAGGCCCCTGAACTCGGTTTCGAAGACGTACTCCTGACGGGCCTTGCCCGCGACGGCGGACTCTATGTCCCGAAGACATGGCCGACCCTTACCCCGGCGGACCTGAAACGGCTCGCCGGACTGTCCTATGCCGAGACAGCGTTCGAGGTTTGCCGCCTGTTCACCGGCGACGCCTTCGAAGACGCGACGCTGAAGGGCATCATGGACGAGGTCTATGGCAGCTTCGAGCACAGCGCCGTGGCGCCGCTGAAGCAGCTCGACGGCAATCTCTGGATGATGGAGCTGTTCCACGGCCCGACGCTGGCCTTCAAGGACTATGCGATGCAGGTCCTCGGGCGGATGTTCGATCATGTGCTGACCAAGCGCGGCGAGAAGGTGACCATTGTCGGCGCCACCTCGGGCGATACCGGCTCGGCCGCCATCGAGGCGTTCCGCGACAGCGCCAATGCCGAGATCTTCATCTTCTTCCCGAAGGGCCGGGTCTCTCCGGTGCAGCAGCACCAGATGACAACGGTCGATGCGCCGAATGTCCATGCCATCGCGCTGGAAGGCACATTCGACGATTGCCAGGACATGGTGAAGGCGCTGTTCAACGACATCGCTTTCCGGGACAAACATAACCTTTCCGGCGTGAACTCGATCAACTGGGCCCGCATCCTGCCGCAGGTGGTCTATTACGTGACCTCGGCGCTGAGCATCGGCGCCACGGCGGAGCGGCCTGTCTCCTTCGTCGTGCCGACCGGCAATTTCGGCAATATCTTCGCCGCCTATGCCGCCAAGCAGATGGGCCTGCCGATCGACCGCATGGTGGTGGCGACGAACCAGAACGACATCCTGTCCCGCTTCCTCGCTTCCGGCGAGATGAAGCTGGAAGGCGTGCAGCCCTCCATCAGCCCGAGCATGGATATCCAGGTCTCCAGCAATTTCGAGCGTTACCTGTTCGATCTGTTCGACCGGGACGGCACCGCCGTGACCGACGCACTTTCGAGTTTCCGCGAGACCGGCCACTTCGCTGTCTCCCAGGGCATGCTGGATCGCGCCCGGGGCGAATTTGACGGCTTCCGGACCGATGAGACCGGTACCAAGGCGACCATCAAGGCTGTCTATGAAGAGACGGGCGAGATCACCGATCCGCATTCCGCCGTTTCTCTCGGCGCGGCCCGTCAGGCCCGTGAAAGCGGCGCCATTAGCATCGACAAGCCGATGATCTCACTCGCCTGCGCTCACCCGGCCAAATTCCCGGATGCGGTCGAGTCCGCCATCGGCCAGCGCCCGGCGCTGCCGCCCCGATTGGCCGATTTGCTGGAGCGTGAAGAGCGCATGACCGTACTCGCTAATGACTACGGGACCGTCAGCACCCATATAGCAGGCATCGTTGCGACCAAGGAGAACGCTGCATGAGCGGCGACATGGACGGAATCAAGATCACCGAACTCGCCAACGGCGCCCGCGTGGTGACCGACAAGATGGCCAGCGTGGAGAGCGTTTCGCTCGGCGCGTGGCTGAATGTCGGCACCCGGCACGAGGTCGCGGCCGAGAATGGCGTGGCGCATCTGCTGGAACACATGGTGTTCAAGGGCACCAAGCGCCGCTCGGCACTTCAGATTGCCGAGGAGGTTGAGGCGGTCGGCGGGCACATGAATGCCTATACGGCGCGGGAGCAGACCGCATACTACGCCAAAGTGCTTAAGGAAGACGTGTCGCTGGGCGTCGATGTTATCTCGGACATTCTGGTGAACTCGACCTTCGACGAGCAGGAACTGAGCCGCGAGCGTTCCGTGATCATCCAGGAAATCGGCCAGGCGGCGGATACGCCGGACGATATCGTCTTCGATTATTTTCAGGAAACCGCCTATCCGGAGCAGGCCATGGGCCGCCCGGTGCTCGGCCGCTCCGAGATCGTCCAGGAGATGAGCCGGGACGGCATCATGGCCTTCATCAACGAGAATTATGCAGGAGACAGTCTGGTTTTCTCCGCAGCCGGTGCAGTCGATCACGATGCGGTGGTGGCCGAGGTCGAACGCGGCTTCGGTACGCTCGGCGCGCAGACAGCCGCGAAGACCGAGCAGGCGGAATACAAGGGCGGCGAGATCCGGGTCGAGAAGGATCTGGAACAGCTGCACCTGCTGCTCGGCTTCGAGGGGACAGGCTTCCACGACCCGGACTTCTACGCCCAGCAGGTTCTTTCCATGCTGTTCGGCGGCGGCATGTCCTCGCGTCTGTTCCAGGAAGTGCGCGAGAAGCGCGGGCTGGTCTATTCGGTCTATTCCTTCAGCGCGGCCTATAACGATGGCGGCATGTTCTCGGTCTATGCCGGAACCGGCGAGAAGGAATCGATCGAACTGATGCCGGTGGTTTGCGACGAGTTGCTTGATGTCGCCACGAACGTTACCGAGGAAGAAGTCGAGCGGGCCCGCACCCAGCTCCGCTCCGGTCTGCTGATGAGCCGGGAGAGCACCTCGAACCGGTGCGAGCAACTGGCTCAGCACATGCTGGTCTACGGCCGCCCGGTGCCGGTGCCCGAACTTGTTGCCAAGGTCGACGCGGTCGATACGGCGGCGATCCGCCGCGTGGCGGAGCGGTTGCTCAAGAGCAAGCCGACCCTGGCTGCTCTCGGCCCGACCGGAAGCCTCGAATCCTACGACAAGATCTGTGCCCGGCTGAACTGACCGGCGGGCTATGAATTTCTCTCAGATTCCCAGACCCCGCACGGCAAGGCTTGCCGTGCGGCGGTTCCGCTTGCCTTCAGCACGGTTAACAGGAAAAATGACGCTGTAACGGGCTCCGAGGGGATTCGTGATTTGGTCCTGACGTTTTTTCCGCCGTCCAAGATCGAGCCGCGGGTATCCCTGCCGCGGCTTTATCTCCGGCAGCCGAACAAGAACGACTGGCGTGAATGGGCCGAACTGCGCGCCATCAGCCGGGATTTTCTTGTCGAGTGGGAACCGCGCTGGCCAGACGACGCGCTGACGCGCGCCGCCTTCCGCCGCCGTCTCGCCCGCTATGCCGAGGACTGGGCGCGGGACCAAGGTTATTCCTTCCTCATCTACCGGCGCAGTGACGATGCGATGGTCGGTGGTATCACCATTGCCAATGTCCGTCGGGGCGTCGCCCAATGCTGTACAATCGGCTACTGGATCGGCCGTCCCTATGCCCGGCATGGCTATATGACCGAGGCCGTGCATGGTGCCTGCTCTTTCGGTTTCGACCAGCTCTCCCTGCACCGGGTCGAGGCCGCCTGCCTGCCACGCAACTACCCGAGCCAGGGTGTGTTGCGCAAAGCCGGCTTCCGTGAGGAAGGACTGGCGAAGAAGTATCTGAAGATCGACGGCCGCTGGCAGGACCACGTCCTGTTCGCGCTGCTGCGCGAGGAGTTCTATCCAAGCTTCGCGGATGAGCTGAAGCACTTCTAGGCCGGCGTTTTCCGGTTCAACTCGACGAGAGCCTTTCAGGTTGGCATTCTTGTTCCGTATCACGTCGGGACCGTCCGGACCCGGCGACTATCACCGGAGCTCCCATGACCGACCAGTCCGCCCTCTCTTCGCGCCATCACAACCGGATTTCCGCCCTGCATGGGGATGTCACGGAGTGGCGCCGCGACCTGCATGCCCATCCCGAGACCGGGTTCGAGGAAGTGCGTACTGCCGGGATTGTCGCCGACAAGCTGCGGGCCTTCGGGGTCGACGAGGTAATGACCGGGATTGCGACCACGGGCGTTGTCGGCATTGTTCGCGGCCGTTCTGAGGGACCGATGATCGGACTCCGCGCGGATATGGATGCGCTGCCGATGCAGGAAGTCGGCGACGTGCCCTACAAGTCGACAGTACCGGGAAAGATGCATGCCTGCGGGCATGACGGGCACACCGCGATGCTGCTTGGCGCGGCGAAGCTGCTGGCCGAAAGCCGTGATTTTTCCGGTTCGGTCGCGCTGATCTTTCAGCCGGCGGAAGAAGGCGGCGGCGGCGGCCGGGTGATGGTTGAGGAGGGCCTGTTCGACAAGGCGAATTGCGAGACGGTCTGGGGACTGCACAACTGGCCCGACCTGCCGCTCGGAACCTTCTGTCCGCTGGCCGGCCCGATCATGGCGGGGATCGACTATTTTGACATTGCCGTGCGCGGTCAGGGCACCCATGCGGGGATGCCGCATGACGGTGTGGACACGGTGCTGGCGGCGGCCCATCTGGTCACCGCAATCCAGAGCGTGCCGGGGCGCAATGTCTCGCCGCACAAAACCGCGACCATCGGGGTCTCTATGTTCAGGGGCTCGGATGCCTATGTGGTGATGCCGGATGAAGCGGTGATCGGCGGCTCGGTGCGCTATTTCGAGCCGGGCGTGCGCGATCTCGCCGAGGCACGCATTCGTTCGCTGGCAACTGGTATCGCCCAGGGCTTCGGCTGCGAGGCGGTGATCGACTACCGCAAGAACTATCCGCCGGCAATAAACCCGCCCGCCGAGGCTGAATTCGCGGCCGGGGTCGCAGAGTCGCTGGTCGGCGCGGAAAAGGTAATCCGCGAGCACGATCCTTGTATGGCGGGCGAGGATTTCTCCTTCATGCTGAACGAGCGTCCGGGCAATTACATCTGGATGGGTACGGCGGCGCCGGATCACGCCTCCGGCAAGCTGCATTACCCGGACTACAACTTCAACGACGCCTCCATTCCCCTCGGCATAGGGTATTGGCTAGCACTGGTGGACAAGCTGTTGCCGGAAAGCGCATAGGCGAACTCCCTAAACTTTGGTCTTCCATGGCTGATTGGGGTGCAGAAGATGAGTGTCTATTCAGGCAGTTGCCACTGCGGGCTGGTGCGGTTCACGTTGGAGGTTGACCTCGATCATGTCCGCGTATGCGATTGCTCTATCTGCCGACGGCGAGGCGCATTGCTTCACCGGGTGGAAGAAAAGGCTCTGGAGGTGCTTACTCCGCTCGAAGAACTCACGACGTATCAGTTCAACACGAAGCAGGCGACGGACTATTTTTGCCCGCGTTGCGGCATCCTCCCATTCCGGAGACCGCGCACCGCACCGCATTTATGGTCGGTAAATGTGCGCTGCCTGGAGGATGTCGATTTAGACGCGCTTCCGGTTGAACGAGTGCAGGGCAGTCGCCTGTCGTGAAATGGGGGCGTTTATCTCGTCCGGTTTTCTTGCCGAGAAGGGCGCCTGCTGTTCACTGAAACGGAAAGTTTCAGGCCCGTCCGGACTCGGTCGAGAGCAGGGCGGAATCGACGCCGAGTTTGGCCAGCGCCCGGTCCCATTTGCTGTCGAGATCGGTATCGAAGACCAGCGCGTTGTCCGCATCGACATTGAGCCAGGCGTTTTCCTGGATCTCGCTATCGAGTTGGCCTGGACCCCATCCGGCATAGCCGAGCGCCAGCAGATGGTCCTTCGGACCGCTGCCCGACGCGATGGTTCGGACGATGTCGATCGTCGCGGTCAGCCCGAATTCCTTGTCGATATCGAGCGTCTCCTCGCTCTGGTAGTCGGCGCTGTGCAGCACGAAACCGCGTTCGGTATCGACCGGTCCGCCGAAATGGACCGGCGGGTTGGCGACCAGGTCGGTTTCGCCAAACTGCATGTCGAGCTGTTCGATCAGGTCGCTGAACTCGATCGAGCCGACGAGACGGTTTACCACCAGGCCGATCGCACCTTCGGCGTTATGGACGCAGATATAGATCACGGAACGGGCAAAACGCGGGTCGCGCATTGCCGGCATAGCCACCAGAAGCTGTCCGGTGAGATAGCCTTCCTGGGTTTCCTCGGCGACGGTACTGGTCATTCTTGACTGTCCTGATCTTCGGTTGCGCCGGGTCCGCCAATTCTTTCCCGCGTTTCCGGAAAATGTGACCGACGTGGCGGCTCCGGTCCACTATATATGCGGGACGGAAAGGGTGTGAAAACCCTGCAACAAGCTCGGGCATCTGATTATGAGTTGGGTCTTCCGCCCAAGAAATCCAATAGTGGCCGCTATTCTGGGCGTCATCATGGCGCTCGGGTTTTTTGCGCGCCCTGCCACTGGTGCGCCCGGTGCGTCCGACTGGGTCAGTACCGAATTCGCCGATGTCCGGCTGATTTCCGCGGTGGCGGGAACCCAGGGCCAGGACAATGTTCCTCTCGGCCTGCAGTTCCGCCTGGCCGACGGCTGGAAGATCTATTGGCGTGCCCCGGGCGATGCCGGTTATCCGCCGGAAATTGACTGGCAGGGCTCAAGCAACCTTGCCGGAATGGCCTGGCGCTGGCCGGTGCCGGAACGGTTCAGCCTGTTCGGGCTGGAGACCTACGGCTACCACGGCGAGGTGGTGATTCCGATTCGCGCGACGCTTTCCCAGCCGGGTGAACCGTTGGCATTGCGGGCGGAGATGAACGCGCTGGCCTGCAGTGATATCTGCGTGCCGTTGACGGCCAGTCTGAGCCTCGATCTCGCCGGGACGGAAGCTAGCCCGACGGCGTTCGCCCAGCTGATAGACCGATTCCGCGCTCGTGTGCCGAAGAATCTGAGCGGGCTTGGCCTCGATATCGGTCAGGTCACGGCGGTCGGCACGCCGGAGCCGCATTCGCTCGCCGTCTCCATCCAGGCGACACATCCGCTCGACGCGCCGGATGTCTTTCCTGAAGCGCGGCAGGGCTTTGCCTTTGGCAAACCGGATATCGCCTTCTCCGCGGACCGGCGCTCCGCCGTGCTGACTGTCCCGGCCTCCCTGCCGGAAGGTAGCAGACTGGCCGGTGAGGAGGTCACCCTGACGCTGGTCGACGGTGACCGGTTCCTGGAGCGGAAGGTCACAGTTTCTGAAGCGGTGCAGGCCGGACCCTTCAACCGTTGGGCGGCACTGGCGGCTGTGCTTGGCATTGCCTTCCTCGGCGGCCTGGTCCTCAACCTGATGCCTTGCGTGTTGCCGGTGCTGTCCCTGAAGCTGGTCGGCGCGGTGAAATATGGCGGGGCTGACAAGGGCACGATCCGGAGGGGTTTTCTGGCCTCGGCCGCCGGGATTGTTGTCTCATTCCTGCTGCTGGCCGGTGGGGCCATCGCGCTGAAGGAGGCGGGCCTTGCGGTCGGCTGGGGCATCCAGTTCCAGCAACCTCTGTTCCTTGCGCTCATGGTGGCAATTCTGGTGCTCTTTGCGGGCAATCTTCTCGGCCTGTTCGAGATCGGTTTGCCGCAACGGGTCTCCGATCTCGGCCTTGCGGCTTCCGGTGCGGGCGGGCATGAGGGAAAAACCAGCCTGTCGGGTCATTTTCTCACCGGTGCGTTTGCCACTCTGCTGGCGACGCCATGTTCTGCGCCGTTTCTCGGCACGGCGATCGGTTTCGCACTCTCGCGCGGGTCCGTCGAGATTGCCGTTGTCTTCCTTGTCATGGGGCTCGGCCTGGCGGCGCCCTATCTTCTTGTCGCTGCGTTGCCTGGGCTCGCGCGCGCCTTGCCGCGGCCCGGCGCCTGGATGATCTGGCTGCGCCGCGTCCTTGGTCTGGCGCTCATGGCGACGGCTGTGTGGCTCTATACTGTCTTTGCAGCGACCGCCGCGTTGCCCGATACACTTTTGCTCGGTGGCCTGGCTCTGGTGCTGACGGCCGCGCTGACCTGGAGGGCGCGGGATGGCGTGCCCGGCAGGCGCGCGGGCGCACCGATTGCCCTGGCCGCCATGCTCGCGGTCGCCGGGGTTGGTCTATATGCCACGGTGCGGGAGAGCTCCGCACCGAAGGCATCCGATGTCGAATCCGCCTGGAGGCCTTTTGACAAGCGGGAGATTTCCCGGCTGGTGGCAGAAGGTAAAACTGTTCTGATCGATGTCACGGCGGACTGGTGCCTGACCTGCAAGGTCAACAAATCGCTGGTTCTGGAATCCACGGAGATTACCGGACTGATCGGGACGGAGGACGTTGTTGCCATGCGGGCTGACTGGACGGCTCCCGATCCGGCGATCGCGGATTATCTGGCATCGTTCGGACGCTATGGCATTCCGTTCAACGCGGTCTATGGTCCGGGTGCGCCGGGCGGTGTCGCGCTGCCGGAACTGCTGAGCCTTGAAGCGGTGCAAACAGCGATTGCGGAAGCCGGTAATTGACGGCATTGGAATTGGGGCTGGTCGGCCCCATCTCAAGCATCGTATTTTCGAGACCGAATTCTTTTGGCCAACCCGGCCAGACAACACCCAGGGGGAGAGACCAGAATGACCATTAAAGTTGGGGACGCATTTCCGGCGCTGACGCTGAAGACAAATACGGCGGACGGGATTGACGATCTCGATACGGCGGAATTTTTCAAGGGCCGCAAGGTCGTCCTGTTCGCGGTGCCGGGGGCGTTCACGCCGACTTGCTCCGTGCAGCATCTTCCGGGCTTCGTGCAGAAGGCGGGTGAGCTGAAGGCGAAGGGCGTCGACGCGATTGCCTGCACGGCCGTGAACGATGCTTTCGTCATGGGTGCCTGGGCCAAGGACCAGGGCGCGGGCGACGCTGTCACCATGATTGCGGACGGCAATGGCGAACTTGCCAAGGCGCTCGACCTTGAGATGGATGTCTCCGTCGCCGGCCTCGGCATGCGCTCCCAGCGCTATGCGATGGTTGTCGAGAACGGCACCGTCACCAAGCTCTTCGTTGAGGAGCCGCGCGCCTTCGAAGTCTCCAGCGCTGAACACGTGCTGGCCAATATCTGACGCAAACCGTCAGGCTCCGGAGCGGCGATAAGCCGCTCCGGAGCACTCCGCGTTCTAGCGGAGGAATTCTCCGAGATGCGCCGTGACCTGCGGTCGGATCGTAGTGTCGAATTCACCCAACAGCTTTTCCGTAAGGCCGTACCAGAGAGCTTCCCTGTCTGCCAGAGTGGCGTCCTCGGCGATTGTCGCGCTGCGGGTGGCGAAAGCCTCCGCCACGGCCCGGCGCTTGTTTTCCGGTGTGCGGATTTCGAGGCGTACCGCAACCCGGCTCTCATACCGTTCCGTCTGATCTGTGGTGAAAGCGCCCTTGAGGCCCTTCTTGATTTTCAGCGGGGTTTCCGTCACCGAGGCATCGGTAATCACCATCACCAGTTTGTCCGGGCCACCCATGGCCTGCAGTACGTCCTGTGCCCAGCGCTCTGCGGCCGGGCCGGGGGCGACGGGCATCTTGTGCTCCACATTCGGTGCAGCGAAAGGCATACGGAATTCGTTGATGACCTCGACGGACCCGACGGCAAGCCGGATCGGTGTCTTGTGCCGGAAGGTCAGCTCCGGAAAATTCGTCGTCGGTGGCGTTGCGCAGGCACCGAGCAGCGGTGCAACGAAAGCGAAAAGCAGAAAAGCAAGCCGGACCCGCATTGAAACCCCCAAGGATGAATGAGCCGAAAGAATCATTCTAACCTAAGTGATGGGGCAGCATTATGATCAATCGTCAGTGCCAGCCCGAAGTTTTTTCATACTGGCTTCGTCATAATCCCAGCGGGATTTGCAGAACTCGCAGATAACGAACACAAGACCGTCCACGGTCATGTCCTGGATTTCCTCGTCCGACAGTGACGTCAGAACGGATTCCACCCGGTCTTTCGAGCACCGGCAGCGTTCCGCCACGTGCTGGGCCGGATAGGCCCGGATGCCGCTTTCGTGGAACAGGCGGAACAGCAGGCGGTCCGGTGCGACGCGGGTACCGGCGATCTCGTCCGGGCTGGCGCTGCTCAGCATAACCATGGCGGTGCGCCAGGCATCCTCATACGCATCCATGTCATGCACGGTGCGGGCCTTGCCCGGCTCCGGCGCGTCGCCGCCGTCGAGCGGCATGCGCTGCAGCATCAGGGCACCTGCCCGCCAGATGCCAAACTCGTCCTTGCGCACAGCGACGTTGATGCCTGTCTCGAGCTGCTCGGACTGGCGGAAATATTCGTGGGTGCATTCCGCGAGCGTCTGTCCGGCCAGCGGCACGATGCCCTGATAGCGCTCCGTGGCCACGCCCTGATCGACGGTGAAGGCGATATAGCCGCCGCCGATCATCCGCGGAACTGTCGCTTCGCCATTGTCCGCCGCTTGCCTCACGGCATCTTCGTCGAAAGCGGCATAGCCGCGCAGATGCCCCTCGCTGGTGAAATCCGCGACCATGGTGCGGATCGGCCCGTCACCCTTGATCTGCAGGGAAAACACGCCCTCGTATTTGAGTGCGCCGGCGAGGCAGACCGTAATGGTCATGACCTCGCCGAGCAGTTTGGATACCGGCTCGGGATAGCCGTGCCGGTCCAGAATGGTGTGGATGGCGGAATTCAGCCGCACCATGCGGCCGCGCAGGCCGAACGGGTCGACCTGGAACGGCAGCAACAGATCGTCGTGACCCGACTCTGCGAAAATGTCGGCGGTGCTCATCTTGATCTCCGGATCAGGCCAGGCGGTTTATGAAAGACACCAATTGAGGACGGCCTTCTGCGAATGCAACCGGTTCTCCGCCTCATCGAAGACGATGGATTGCGGGCCGTCGATGACTTCCGCCGTCACTTCCTCGCCGCGATGCGCCGGCAGGCAATGCATGAAGATCGCATCCGGCTTCGCCTTCGCCATCAGGTCTTCGGTTACCTGGTACGGGCCGAGCTGATTGTGCACGTTGGAGCTGTCGTCGCCCATGGAGACCCAGGTATCGGTCACCACGCAATCCACGTCCCTGACGGCCTCTTCCGGATCGTGTGTCAGGATGACGTTACCGCCATTCTTCTGCGCCCAATCCAGTAGGGCCGGGTCCGGGCTGCGTTCCGGCGGACAGGCGATGCGGAGCTCGAAGCCGAACTTTGTCGCCGCGTGAATCCAGGAGGAGGCCATGTTGTTGCCGTCGCCGCTCCAGGCCACGGCCTTGCCGCGGATCGGGCCGCGATGTTCCTCGAAGGCCATGATGTCCGCCATAAGCTGGCAGGGATGGGAGTGGTCCGTCAGGCCGTTGATCACCGGGACGGTGGCATGCTCCGCCATCTCGCGGATCGTTGCCTCGTCGAAGGTCCGCATCATGATGCAGTCGACATAGCGGGACAGCACCTTGGCGGTATCGCTCACCGACTCGCCACGGCCAAGCTGAAGGTCGGCGGCGTTCAACACCACGACCTCGCCGCCGAGTTGTTTCATGCCGACTTCGAAGGACACACGGGTCCGGGTCGACGGTTTCTCGAAAATCATCGCCAGGGTTTTGCCGGCCAGCGGTTTTTCGGTTCCGGCCTCGCCGCGCTTCATGGCCATGCCTTCATCGACAATGGACCGAAGGGTGAGCGCATCGATCTGGTCGAGATCGAGGAAATGGTTCTGTTTGGTCATATCGGAGTTCCAGAATCGGGGGCGGACGCCGGCCGGCCCCATCCGAGGGAGCCGGCCGGGTGCCTGTTCAGGCGTCCCAGTCCGCGCAGACTTTCTCGATAATGTCGCAGGCTTCGGCGACATGGCTTTCGTCGATGATCAGTGGCGGCAGGATACGCAGAACGTTTCCTCCGGCGCCGACGGTCAGCAGGCCGGCTTCTCGCAGCTTGCCCTGGAAGTCGGTATTCTTGACCTCGCAGACCAGGCCGAGCATCAGGCCCTTGCCCTTGACCGCCGAAAAGATCTTCGGATAACGCGATGCAATTGCGTCCAGACGCTTGTGGAAGTCTTCGCCAAGTTTCGCGACGCGATCCAGCAGGCCCGGCTCCAGCAATACGTCGAGCACCGCATTCGCGACCGCCATCCCCAGCGGGTTACCACCGAAAGTGGAGCCATGCGTGCCTGGTGCCATACCGGACGCGGCCTTCTCGCTCGCCAGAATGGCGCCGACCGGGAAGCCGCCGCCAAGACCCTTGGCAAGCGTCATGATATCCGGCGCGACCCCAGCCCATTCATAGGCCCAGAGCTTGCCGGTCCGGCCCATGCCGCACTGGATCTCATCAAAGATCAGCAGGGCGCCGAATTCGTCCGCCGCCTGGCGGAGCGCCTTCAGATACTCGACATCGGCGGTGTTGATGCCGCCTTCGCCCTGGATCGGCTCAACCAGGATGGCCGCGGTCTTCGCGCCCATCGCCTCACGCATCTCATTCATGTTGCCGAAAGCGACATGACGGAAGCCTTCCGGGCGCGGGCCGAAGCCGGTCCGGTAGGTTTCGTTATCGCCGGCTGAGAGAGTGGTGAGCGTCCGGCCATGGAAGGCGGAGGTGCAGCAGACGATCTCGTTCCGCTCCTGTTCGCCACGTTCCCACTGGTATTTGCGGGCGATCTTCAGCGCGCCTTCATTCGCTTCTGCACCGGAATTCGCGAAGAAGACCGTGTCGGCGAAGGAATTCTGCACCAGCCGGTCGGCCAGCCGTTTCTGTTCCGGAACCTCGTAGAGGTTGGAAACATGCCACAGCTTTTCCGACTGGCTCTTCAGCGTTTCGACCAGATGCGGGTGCGCATGACCGAGGGAGTTGGTGGCGATCCCCGATGCGAAATCGAGATATCGTCGGCCTTCGGTGCTATACAGATAAGGGCCTTCCCCCCGCTCGAAAGCGATATCTATACGCCCGTATGTGGGCATCACCGTGGTAACCAACGTCCTTCTCCACCATAAAAAATGGCGGCACCGAAAACCGGCGCCGCCGGATATCGAAAAAAGCACGGAATCCGGGGGACGCCAAGGGGAATATGGTGTTGCGGCATCGAATCCCGCGAAACTGTGCGAATCGAAGCCAGGGGCGGTGCCCGGTTCCATCGGTCATAGCCCTCACGCAGCATCCGCATCACCTAGCCGGGATCTTCGGGTTCCGTTCGCGCAGGGGAACGACGACATGGTTCAGATAAAGCTTCGTCAGCGGAGTTGGAGTTAAACTCATGTGACGATGGAAACCACGGCTCCTTGTTTCCAGAAAGCCTTAAAACTCAATAAAATCCAAAGCGATCCTTCATGACTCGTAAAGCTCTGGCGGATATAGTGCAGTCACTTGAATAAGCGGAATCACCAGAAAGGAGTCCGCCATGACCGCACCCGTGCAGTCCAGTCTCGCTGTTTTTGCGTTCCGCGCAGACAAGCAGCAGCAAATTGTCCAGGCCCAGGTTGTCTCCAGCGCTGTTGAAACAGCCAAGCAGATCGCCCAGTCGACAGGAGCGCAGAGCGCTTCCTCTTCAGGTGTCGACATCACCGTCTGAGACCAGACTATTTTCACAAATATAAACCGGCGCGGTATGCGGGCTTTGTGATGCCCCTGTTCCGCGCCGGTTTTGTTTTCAGCGCCGGTGTTTTTTCAGCCGGTCGATTTCCCGAAGCTGCACCTCGAACGCTTCGATCGCGTGGCGCTCCGCTTTGTCCAGCGTGCTGCGGTCCAGCTTGTCGACCAGCACCTGCATCGCCTCGCCCATCCGCCCGAGCTGACGGCCGTAAGAGCCGACCTCCGTCAGGATTTCCTGCTCCAGATCGGGATCGGATGAGCGGCCGAGATTGACGTTGATCAGGCTGAAACTGCTCCCGGCCCAGTCGAACACCCATCTCCACGGATTGATCGCCTGCGTGACATTGCCGGAGAGCGGCAGGTTTACGCTGGTCGGTGCATGCATATTCGGCATCGTGTGTCCTCCGGAAGCCGGTATCGGATGCACGCGATGATAGCGGTTACGGCTCTAATTGGCAGCCTTTGGGTTTGGCTGCCGGTTAGCTCCGGAAATGCTTGCCGAGCTTCAGGCCCTGGCCCTGATAGTTCGAGCCGATGCCGCCGGTGCCATAGATCTTGTCCGGGATCTCGATCAGCGGCTCGTAAACCAGGCGGCAGACGATCTGTCCGTCACTGATGACGAACGGCACGTCGTGGGAGCGGACTTCAAGCACGCCGCGGGTCGCCTCGCCGCCGGCCTCGGGCATGCCGAAGCCGGGATCGAAGAAGCCGGCATAATGCACCCGGAATTCGCCGACCTTCGTATCGTAGGCACGCATCTCGGCGGCATAGTCGAGCGGTACGGAGAGATATTCCTTCGAGGCGAGGATGTAGAATTCGTCCGGATCCAGCACCAGTTCCGCCGGGCGATCTTTTTGGCGGTAGAGCGGCTCCCAGAAGTCCTGCACGTCGTAGCTGCCCGGCCGGTCGATATCGATCAGGCCGGTATGCTGCTTCGCCTTGTAGCCGATCAGCCCGGTCTTCGGCTCGCCGGTCAGGTCGACACTGACAGCGACCCCTTCCTTGATATCGGCCTCCTGGCCATGCACCAGCACGACGCTGTCCTGCAGCCGACGCATTGCCGCGTCGCTGGCGACCGGATGGCCGCGCCGGAAACGGAGCTGGTTCAGCCGTGAGCCGGTACGGGCCAGCACGCTGAAGGTGCGCGGGCTGATCTCGGCATAGAGCGGGCCTTCGTACCCTTCCGGCACGCTCTCGAACTCGGTGCCGTAATCGGTGATCAGCCGGGTGAAAATGTCGAGCCGGCCGGTGGAGCTTTTCGGGTTCGCCGTGCCGGAAACTTTTGCTGGGAGCGAGACGCTTTCCTGCAGGCGGACGATATAGACGCAGCCCTTTTCCAGCACCGCGCCGTCGCGCAGGTCAATCTTGTGCATGGCGAGGGTTTCGAGACGGTCGCGCACGGAGGCGTTCCGGCCGGGCAGGAAACTGGCGCGCACCCGGTAGGCTTCGTCGCCAAGCCGGAGATCGATGCTGGAGGGTTGGATCTGCGCGTCTATGACCAGCGTGTCAGAAATGATCTGACCGCCCTTGATCATCTCCCGGATGGTCTGGCTCGGCAGAATCCCGGTTGTGCGCTTTTCGCGCGTGCCGCTGTCCGGTGCTGCCGCTGAGGTGTCCGCGGTCATATCCTGGTCCGCCCAATAATCCCAATTTGGCGCAAAATAGCAGACAGCGCCCAAGGGACCAGCGGTTTTGTGCGTTAGCTCCTGATCTTGTAGCCGCGCTTCAGCAGCAGGTAGCACAGCCCCATCAGAGCCGCGTTCATCACCGTCAGTACGGCAGCACCAATCAGCGGGTCGCTGTCGGACCAGCCGATCAGGCCGTAGCGCACGCCGTCGATCATGTAGAAGAACGGGTTGAGGTGTGCGATCTGGTTCCAGATGCCGGGCAGCCGGTCGATCGAATAGAAGGTGCCGGACAGAAAGGCGAGGGGCTGGATCACGAAGTTGGTCACCGAGGACAGGTGGTCGAATTTCTCCGCCCACATGCCGGCGGCGATGCCGATCAGGGCTAACGCCAGCGAAGCGGAGACCGCGAAGAAGATGGCCACCGGCCAGTGCGCCGCATGGAAGCCGACTGCGAGAGACATGGTGATCACGGTGGAGACTCCGACGATCAGGCCCCGCGTCACGCCGCCGAGGGCGAAGGCAGCCAGCAGCTCGCCCGGCCCGAGCGGCGGCATCAGCACGTCGACGATATTGCCCTGGACCTTCGATATCATGATCGAGGAGGAGGTATTCGCAAATGCGTTCTGCATCATCGCCATGACCACGAGGCCCGGCGCCAGGAATTCGGAATAGCTGATGCCGCCGCCGATATCGATCGAGCGCTGCAGGGCCAGGGTAAAGATCGCCAGGAACAGCAGTGAGGTGACGACCGGCGCGAACACGGTCTGGGTGATCACCTTCAGAAAACGGCGGACCTCTTTTTCATAAAGTGTCCAGACGCCGATCCAGTTGACCACGCCTACCCTGCGCACAGAGGGAACAGGAATACTGTTCTCGTTCAGATTCGAGACAAAAGGACGGTCTGACATGTATGGGCCGATGGCTTAGGTTGTGTTAGGCGCGCACAATAGGCGCCTCGGCGATGTGACAGCAACAAAATGGGGTGCGTTGCGCGGGAAGCAACAGTACCGACCCGGAAATCCGCATGAATGATTTCACCGATGGCGGTGGCGATGGTCGTAGCGCAGGGAAAAAACGCCGCGAGAAAAAGCCGCCAAAACCAATCACCGAGAGCTACCTGCGCAATGTCGCGCTTTGGTACATGGAGCGCTATGCCAGCTCCGCCGCGAACCTGAAAGCGGTGTTGATGCGGCGGGTCCGGTTGTCCTCCGCCCATCACGGCAGCGACCCGGCGGAAGGCGCGGAGATGGTCGATGCCGTGGTGCAGCGCTATACCGAGGCGGGCATCCTGAACGACCGGCTGTTCGCCGAGACCCGCGTCCGGTCTCTTGTCTCGCGCGGCACCTCGACCAAGATGATCAGGCGGAAGCTGATGGAAAAGGGTGTCTCGTCCGAGGATATAGACGCGGCGCTGGCCGAGGTTGTCGATCAGGAGAACGGCGAGTTGGCCTCGGCGGCACGCTATGCCCGGCGCCGGCGGATCGGCCCGTTCCGGCTTCCGGAAAAGCGGGAAGAGAACCGCGACCGCGACATGGCGGCGCTGGCCCGGCAGGGGTTCGGTTTCGGGATTGCGGCAAAGGTGGTCGACGCTGAGAGCCCGGAAGCGCTGGAAGAGGAAATTGAAGGCACGGACGGAGGTTAGGGCAGGTGCGAGGGGGCGCGGCAACGCAGCGCACAAAAATCGCTTAACCGTAGAGAAACGGTTGTTATAGTTACGGCCAATTAAACATAACGAATGCGGTGGTCAGACCGCGCAATACTCAAGGGGGTAACTATGTGGGACGTGCATGATTTTCCGGTGCCGGCGGACATCGCCAAGACGGCCCATGCGGACGCAGCCAAGTACGAGAAGATGTACAAGCATTCGGTCGAGAATCCGGAAGGTTTCTGGGCCGAGCATGGCAAGCGCATCGACTGGATCAAGCCTTACAACAAGGTCAAGGACGTCTCCTTCGACGCCAAGGACCTGCACATTAAATGGTTCCATGATGGCACTCTGAACGCGGCTGCGAACTGCCTCGACCGGCATCTTGCAACGCGCGGCGATCAGGTGGCGATCATCTGGGAAGGCGACGATCCGAAGGACGACAAGAAGATCACCTATCGCGAGCTGCATCGCGACGTCTGCAAATTTTCCAATGCTCTGAAAGACCTCGGCGTCAAAAAGGGCGATCGGGTAACGATCTACCTGCCGATGATTCCGGAGGCTGCGGTCGCCATGCTGGCCTGCGCCCGGATCGGTGCGGTGCATTCCATCGTCTTCGGTGGCTTCTCACCGGACGCGCTGGCAGGGCGTGTTCAGGATTGCGAATCCAATATCGTCATTACCTCGGACGAGGGGCTGCGCGGCGGCCGTCCGGTCCCGCTGAAGGCCAATACGGACAAGGCGCTGGAGGGCTGCCCCGACTGCAAGACGGTGGTTGTCGTCAAGCGTACCGGCGGCAAGATCAACTGGGTCGACGGCCGGGATCACTGGTATCACGACATCTGCGATGCGGCGTCCGACGACTGCCCGCCGACAGAGATGGGCGCGGAAGACCCGCTCTTCATCCTCTACACGTCGGGCTCGACCGGTAAGCCGAAAGGTGTGTTGCACACAACCGGCGGCTACATGGTCTTCGCCTCGATGACGCACGAGTATGTCTTCGATTATCAGGACGGTGAGGTCTACTGGTGCACGGCCGATGTCGGCTGGGTCACGGGGCACAGCTACATCATCTACGGTCCGCTGGCGAACGGTGCCACGACCCTGATGTTCGAGGGCGTGCCGAACTATCCGGACTTCAGCCGCTTCTGGCAGGTCTGCGACAAGCACAACGTCTCAGTCTTCTACACCGCACCAACCGCGATCCGGGCGTTGATGCGCGAGGGCGACGGGCCGGTCAAGGCGACCAGCCGCAAGAGCCTTCGGATCCTCGGGTCGGTCGGAGAGCCGATCAATCCGGAAGCCTGGATGTGGTATCACGAGGTGGTCGGCGACAAGCGCTGCCCGATCGTCGATACCTGGTGGCAGACGGAGACAGGCGGCATCCTGATCACCCCGCTGCCGGGGGCAACCAGACTGAAGCCGGGATCGGCGACGTTGCCCTTCTTCGGGGTCCAGCCGGTCCTTGTCGATGCGGACAACAAGGTGCTGGAAGGCGCGGCAGAGGGCAATCTCTGCATGGCTGACAGCTGGCCGGGCCAGATGCGCACAGTCTATGGCGACCATGAGCGCTTCATCCAGACCTACTTCACCACGTTCCCGGGCCGTTACTTCTCCGGCGACGGCTGCCGCCGGGACGAGGACGGCTATTACTGGATCACGGGCCGCGTCGACGACGTGATCAACGTCTCCGGTCACCGCATGGGCACAGCCGAGGTCGAAAGCGCGCTGGTTGCGCACGACAAGGTCGCGGAAGCGGCGGTGGTCGGCTATCCGCACGACATCAAGGGCCAGGGCATCTACGCCTATGTCACCCTGAATGCCGGGCTGGAGCCGTCGGAAGAGCTGCGCAAGGAGCTGGTGACCTGGGTTCGCAAGGAAATCGGCCCGATCGCCTCACCGGACCTGATCCAGTGGGCCCCGAGCCTGCCGAAAACCCGATCCGGCAAGATCATGCGCCGTATTCTGCGCAAGATCGCCGCCAACGAGCAGGACTCCCTCGGTGACACCTCAACGCTGGCGGAGCCGGCGGTGGTGGATGATCTGGTCGATAACCGGATGAACAAGTAGAGCATGTAGCGGGGCCTGCATTTGCAGGCTCCGCTGTTGTTCGTTATTCCGGTATTGGTGCCGGGATTTTGACTGGCCCCGATGTATCTATCGCCTTCAAACCGATTGCGCCGAGGACCGTCCTGATGGCGTCTGCGTCGAGCGGGTCGGTCGCAGGCTGGCAATAATAACCGGTCATGTAGGCAGTTCCCTCCGACACCGCGAGGTCTCCGCCACCTTGTCCCTGTTTCCCGGCAAAGACCACGCATTCCCGACCATGGGCGCGAGCCTTCACGTAAGTTGACAGAAAATGGCCTAGGTTAGCAGGTTGTTGCGAGCCGGTAGCTTTTCCGCCCTTCGTGAAGAAGCGAAACTTCTCGACCATGCCCTCTGCCTCCGTGACCCATTCCATGTAGTAGCCGGGAGCCATATTGATCAGGATGATTTCAGCACGTGGGTCAATGGGGCTCGTCGGAATTGAGGTGATCGAATAGGTGCGCATAGAATATTCGGCATCCCAACCGGCATCGACGATCTTCTGCGGAACATCGAGTGCGAAATAGAGAGGAGACTGGCGTGCCGTAATTTCTTTCTGTTGATCGGCGACAGAAGCACTTGTGTGAATTGTGTAGGCTGTCAGGGCTGCCACAATGAAAAGATACCGGAAACTCATAATACCCAGCCATCCTCGAAGTCTGACGTGGAAATGCCAGTCAGCTTTATCTGGCCGCCTTTGTAGGTGAGGATGACATCCCCTGCGCTATCGGATGATGTTGTATGGTCGCCCGCAAATGCAATCAGGTCGCCTTCGGAGCGGTCGAAATTGTTGATTACATCAAAACCTTGGTTAGACGATCCAAACATGAAGGTGTCGGAGCCTGATCCGCCATCCAAGGTGTCGTTCCCAAGGTTGCCGAATATCATATCGTTGCCAGCTTCTCCGAAGATTGTGTCCTCGTTCTGGCCACCATAAATAGTGTCATTGCCGGAGCCGCCATAAATGATGTCGTTGCCATAGTTGCCATAAATCAGATCTTCTCCGGTGCCCCCATAAATGGTTTCAGTCCCGTCCTGCTGCCGCATCAGACCGGACGCGTCGGCGCGGGCTGTGCCGCTGTTCTGGCCGCCAAAGATCGTATCGTTTCCCGAACCACCTGCCAGATAGTCGATCTCCTTGTTTCCGTAGATCAGATCGTTTCCGTTACCGCCGAACAGGTAATCGGTCCCGCCGTTTCCTGAGAGAACATCTTGGCCTGACCCGGCGGATAAGGTATCCGCAGTTTCCGCTCCGGTCAGGTAGTCGTTGCCGGAAGTGCCAGTAACCTGGCCCGAGCTTGGTTCCGTTGTCGGGGTCGCGTTGGTAACGGTGTTTTCGGGAAGATTTGTATAAAGGGCGTCGAGGTTAGATTTGTCGGTCGCCGAAAGTGTCGGATCCCCGTCCAGCGCGGGGTTCATAATGCTCTCCGAATTCGAGCTGTCAGCAAGGCCAACAACGTGGCCGATCTCGTGCATCAGGACTTCGTAGATCTTGTCCAGATCGGTCTGATCCGAAAAACTCAGATCCAGATAGATGAAAGCGGTGCCATCACCATAACTCTCACCGCCTTCCCATCCCAACCGGCCGTCGCCATCAGGGTCATTGAAGACCGTTCTCGCGCTTGTCTCGGTCGAACTACCAACAGTCTTTATGCCGACAAAGACAAACGCCGAGTCGAATATGTCTGTTCCATAGAAATTGAAATCGACGTTGTTGTCCCAGACCTCGAAAGCGTCCGTTACGGTGCCCCTAAGATAGTAGGAAACATCGTAATAGCCTTGCGCTCTCATCTCCGACGTGGCGTTCCAGTTGTAGCCGCCGCCAGAACCCACGTTGTATCCGTTGTAAACGCCCACCCCCGATAGCTCCTCAATCATAGGGTTTGAAGCGCGCCACTTAAGGGGGGCGTGCACAATGTTTTGCCCGCTTCGCGCCGGCAGCTATTCTTTCAATTGCTTAGGCGAACCAGCCCGCGTCGACGCCGGTGCCGGAGACACCGATCAGCGTCACCGTCCCGCCGCCATGGGTGATCACCAGATCCGATCCGCTGCTCGATGTGGAATAGGCGGTTGTGAAAGCCAGCTTGTCGCCCTCGGCCGCATTGAAATCGGTGACGATGTCGTCGCCCTGTCCGTCTGTCGCGAAGAAGAAGGTGTCGGCACCCAGACCACCGGTGAGATGATCGTTCTCACGGTTGCCGAGCAGCAGGTCGTCGCCGGAGCCACCATCCAGCGTATCCTCGTTCTGGCCGCCGAAAAGCGTATCGTTTCCAGCTCCGCCAGAGAGAATATCGTTGCCATAGTTTCCGAAGATCGAATCATTGCCGTCTCCGCCGACGATTGTCTCCACGCCATCTTGTTGGCGCAGGACGCCGTAGGCGTCGAGGCGGGCGGTTCCGCTGTTCTGGCCGCCGAAGATGGTATCGTCCCCGGCGCCGCCGTCCAGATAGTCGACTTCAAGATTGCCGTAGATGATGTCGGCACCGGCCTCGCCTGAAAGATTGTCGGTGCCAGATTCGCCCATCAGGATGTCGTTGCCATCGCCGGCCAACACAGTGTCATTACCAAGTCCTGCGCGGACGATATCGTTGCCGCCCAGCGTGCTGAACCGGTCACCAGTCTGGCTGCCGCTCAAGTCGTCGGCGCCGGCCGTGCCGGTCTTGTTGTATCCGTAAATAGCTGCGGCCTTGGCGATATCGTAATCAGTGATCGTTTCGGTGCCGATCAGCACAGGATTCATCAGGCTGCCGGGGGTTTCGTCGTGATCGAGGCCCAGTGCGTGGCCAACCTCATGCCGTAGCGTCGTCCTGAAGTATGATGAGTCGTAATAGTCCATGACGACGAAATCGTAATCCACACCTGTCGTGTTGATTACGAAGTCTCCATTGCCGTCATAGGGAATATTCACACCCAGTGTGCCGCCATACCCGTCAATGTAACTTTCCATGACGATCACGTCGGCGAAATCAGTGTTCGAGGTATGGACGAAATTGATGGAGAGGTCGCGACCCCACTCCGCGAATACGGAATGCGTTATGGATTTCTCAGAAGATGAAACCTCATAAAATCCATAGTAAGCGAAACTATAGTCGAGCTCGGTCGTGTAATAGACCGTTGACGAAGGGACAAAGGAATAGCCTGTGTACAATCCCATAAAATAAATCCGTATATCTGAAGTATATATTAAGGAAAGTTAATCATCTTTGAGGCGGTCGTACAACTATACGACAGAGCGAAATTGACAACAGTCTTTCGTGAATATCGCCTGAGTTTGCAGACAGCGCCTCCATTTGGAAGTTCTCGGAAAATCAGGAGTTTGCGCACAAAAAAGCCCGGCTGAAGCCGGGCTTTTCGGTTCAGCTTGAGCGAGCAGGCTCAGGCAGGATTCCGCTGGATCAGTTGCTTGGCGATGATCAGGCGCTGCATCTCGTTCGTGCCCTCGGCGATGGCGAGCAGCGGGGCGTCCCGGTAATAGCGTTCGATATTGTATTCCTTGGCATAGCCATAGGCACCGTGCAGGCGCATGGCCTCCAGGCTGTTATGCAGGGCCGCTTCGGTGGCGAAGAGTTTCGCCATGCCGGCTTCCATGTCACAGCGCTCGCCCCGGTCATAGGCGGCGGCGGCTTGCTCGGTCAGCAACCGGGCAGCCTCGACCTGTGTCGCCATGTCGGCCAGTTTCAGCTGGATCGCCTGATGCTCCGCGATCGGTTTGCCGAAGGTCTTGCGGACCTGTGAATATTGCACCGATTCCTCAAGGCAGGCCCGGGCGATGCCGACGCCGCGCGCGGCCACATTGATCCGGCCGAGCTCCAACCCGCCGAGGATCTGCTGCATACCGCGGCCTTCGACATTGCCGACGAGATTTGCGTCCGGCACGAAGCAGTCATCCAGGGTGAAACCGGCGGAATCGATGCCCTTGTAGCCCAGCTTCTCCAGCTTCTTGGAGACGTTGAAGCCCTCACCTTTTTCGATCAGGAACAGGCTCATGCCCTTGTGCCGTGGTTTTGCCTCGAGATCGGTCTTGGCCAGCACGGCAAGGATGTGGCCGTGATAGGCATTACTGATCCACATCTTGGTGCCGTTGAGCCGGTAGCCGCCCTCGGTCTTGTCGGCGCGCAGACGGATGGCCTGCAAATCGGTGCCGGCGTCTGGTTCGGTCAGGGCGATGCCGCCGCGCAGCTCACCGCTGGCGAAGCGTGGCAGCCAGGCGGCCTTTTGCGCTTCCGTGCCGGAGCGCTCGACCGCGGCGGCCATGATGAGATGGGAGTTGAAAATGCCGGAGATCGACATCCAGACCCGGCTGACCCGCTCGACGATTTTCGTATAGGTCGAGGCCGTGAGGCCAAGCCCGCCCCATTCTTCGCCGATGGTGGCACCGAACAGGCCGAGCTCCGCCATCTTGCCGACAATATCCTCCGGCCAGGCATCCTGGGCTTCCAGCTCATGGGCATAGGGCGCGACATCGCGGGTGAGGAAGCGCTCGACAGCGTCCAGAATCATGCGCTCCTGTTCAGCACGCTCTTCGAGCGACAGGCCGGACTGGTTCGCGGCGACAGCTGCGTTCATGGTGTTTTCCTCCCGGGAGCCCCGGATTTTTTTGTGTGGCGGAACGCCGTTTATCGTGTTTTGGATCAACCGAAAATACCGGTTTCTCTAGGTCTTTGAACTTAGAATATAGCGGAAGATCAGTCCCGATAGGGCAATAACCAGAAAAATCCGGATAATGTGGAAGGCCGCGATCAGCGGAACGCCAAGTTCCAGCACGGCGGCGGTGATGCTCATTTCCGCCATGCCGCCGGGGGAGACGGACAGCACCATGGTGGCGGCTGGCAGGCCGGTCACCTCCGCCACGCCAAGCCCGAACAGGATGTTGAGTCCGACCAGAACCAGCGTGCTGAGCAACGCATGGGGCAGGAAGCGCTTCAGCGGCAGCACCAGCTCGCGGCGGTAGCGCAGGCCGATGAAGCAGCCGATCAGCACCTGCGAGAGATTGAGCAGTTCACGCGGCATGCCGGAAAGGTGCAGATCCAGCACCGTCACGAGAGCGCCTGCGGCAAGCGGTCCGAGCAGCCAGCCATTGGTGATCTTGCGCCAGGCCATCAGGCCGCCGAACAGCAGGGAAAGGACGATCAGGACCGGAAAGCCCTGCAGGTCGAACGGGAGATTTTGCGCCTCGAACGGCGAATGCCCGACCGCGCCGATAAGGGTCAGTGTGGTCGGGATGGTGGTGACGACGCAGAGAATGCGCAGGGACTGGGCGAGCGAAACCGGCGCCATCTCGCCGCCCCACTTCGTTGCCTGCAAGGCCATCTCGACCACGCCGCCAGGCACGCTGGCGAAATAGGCGGTGGCCATGTTCACTTTCGCGACCTTGCGCAGATAAAGTGCGGAGAGCAGCCCGAACAGGATCGAGGCCAGCGCGCAGATCACCATTACCGCGATATGGTCCACCACGAAAGCGGCGACGGTGGGTGTGAAATTGAGGCCGATGCCGGTGCCGAGCAGAAGCTGGCCGGTCTGCCGCGCGCCTTTCGGCATGGTGAGCGTGAGCCCGGCCATGCTGAGCACGCCGACCGAGAGCATGGGGCCGAGCAGCCATGGCAGAGGCACGCCAAGGAAGGCGAATGCCCCGCCGGCTCCCGCCGCGAAGGCGAAGCTGGCGAGATGGCGAACGGGCGCTGGAATGGACATGGCGGGCGGGCCTGGCTTGGCCGGTTTCCGGAGTCGGTTGCGCGGCCATCAAATGAGTTGATGCCTGCACTTAGGCAGGCTGCGGCGTTCCGGTCAATCTGTTGACGGCGCTTTGGTGCCCGTGCATGGGATGAATTCCACAAGGTCGAAAAACAGGGGCTCGTCGATGACCGAAGAGAGCTTGCAGGAGCGGTTCCTTGGGATGGTGCTAAATAACCCGGTGAACCGGGCTATCCTGAAACGGATGCCGGATCTTGGCGTCGAGGATGGCTGGCTGGTGGCAGGCTGTCTGTTCGGGACGGTCTGGAATGAGTTGTCCAATCGTCCGCTGACCGAGAACATCCGGGACTACGATATTTTCTATTACGACCCGGACACCAGCTATGAGTCGGAGGACGCGGTGATCCGCCGCGGTGCGGCCCTGTTCGCCGATCTTGGGGTCGAGGTCGAGATCCGCAATCAGGCGCGGGTCCCGCTCTGGTACGAGGCGCGGTTCGGGGTGCCTTATCCGCCGATTTCCGAATCCCGTACGGGTATCGACCGGTTTGTTGTCGCGGGCACCTGCTGCGGCATTTCGCAAGCGGGCGAGGTGCATGCGCCCTACGGCTTCGAGGACATGTTCGCGGGTGTCCTGCGCTACAATCCGGTGAACCCGACGCCGCACCAGTTTCAATTCAAATGCGGAAGTTACCGGGAGCGCTGGCCATGGCTGAAAATTGTGGAAGAGGATGCGGCTATCAGTACCTCCTGATCCGGAAGGTGTGGTAAGCCGAGCGGCTGAAACAAAGGGGACAGGCATGGATGAGAAGCAACAGCCCGACAGCTTGCCAGACACGGCGGGCGTGATCCTGCCGCCGCCGGTCATTCTGCTGATCGTCATTGCCTTTGGCGCCGTGCTTGAGACTTTCGTGCCGAGACCCTTTGCGCCGGACTGGGCGCAGACCTATCTCGGCCCCGCGTTGGTCGTTGGAGCGGTCGCCGTCGCCATCATCGCGGAGCGTCAGTTCAAGCGCGTCGGAACCAGCGCCAAGCCCTGGGTGCCGACGACCGCCATCGTCACAACCGGCCTGTTCTCGATCAGCCGCAATCCGATGTATGTCGCCATGGTGGTCTTGCTGTTTGGCCTTGCTTTTGCCGGGAACACGCTCTGGATTTTGACAGCCACTGTCGGCTTTGTCGGCGTGATGCATTACGGCGTGGTTCTGCGTGAGGAAGCCTATCTCGAGCGCCTCTTCGGCACGGCCTATACTGACTACAAGGCGCGGGTCCGGCGCTGGATCTAGAAGGCTGTCTTTCCACGCTTAATGATCGGTCTCTCTTTTTCATGAGCCGCCCGCGTGCGACAGTCGGGTCTCATCTTCTGCGGGGGATTTGCGCATGGGCGAACGGATAATCCTGATAACGGGCGCGGCCAGTGGCATCGGCGCGGCAGCGGCTCGCAAACTGGCGCAGAGTGGCGACCGTTTCCTGCTGCATACGCGCGCGAACCTGGATGGTCTCAACGTCGTCGCCGAGCAGGTGCGTTCCAAAGGGGCAACCGCCGAAACCGTTTTGAAGGATCTGGCTGAGCCGGGCGCAGGGCGATATCTGATCGATGCCTGTTCCGAACGCTTCGGGGGGCTCGATATCCTCGTTGCCAATGCGGGTTACGCGGACAAGGCGCCGCTGGGTGAGGCCGGGACGGAGAAGTTCGAGCAGGCGCAGAACGCCATTTCGCGCTCCTTTTTCGAGATGGCGGAGACGGCTCTGCCGCTGCTGGAAGTCTCGACAGAAGGCCGGGTCATCGCGGTAGGGGCTTTCGGGCCGCATGTCTGGCGCACCGACTTGCCGGCCTTTCCGGCGACCGCTGCGGCGAAAGCCTCTCTTGAGGCAACAGCACGCGCGTTCGCTCTCACGCTGGCGCCGTCAGGGGCGACCGTGAATGTCGTGGCGCCGGGTTTCATCGAGAAAGACCCGGGCACGCATTCGGCCATGACGCCGGAGGGCGTGGCGGCACTCTCTGCCCATATTCCGATGGGGCGGCGAGGCACGGCGGACGAGGTGGCGGCCGTGATCGGCTTTCTCGCATCCAGCGAAGCGAGCTACGTTACAGGGCAAGTCATCCATGTGAATGGCGGATTGATTTAGGGGAAAGTAATGACTGAAGGACGTATCGCCGGGGTCATCGGCCTTGGCTCGATGGGTATGGGCGCGGCCCGCTCTCTTGTTGCGGCCGGGGTCGAGACCTGGGGCACGGATGTCCGTGCCGAGTCCGTCGCGGATTTTGCGGCGAATGGCGGCAAGGGCGCGGCAAGTCCGGCGGAGCTGGCATCGAACGTGGATGCGCTGCTGGTGCTGGTGGTCAATGCGGCCCAGACCGAAAGCGTGCTGTTCGGCGAGACCGGCGCGGTCAAACACATGAAAAAGGGCGCTGTCGTCGTTGCCAGCAGCACGGTACCTGCTGCCTATGCGCGGGAGCTGGAAGGCCGGCTGGCGGAGCACGGCCTGCTGATGGTCGATGGGCCGGTCAGCGGCGGTGCCGCCAAGGCGGCGACCGGCGAGATGACGGTGATGGGCTCCGGCACGCCGGAGGCATTCGAGGCGGCCGGCTTCCTGCTGAACGCTATTGCCGCCAAGGTTTACCGGCTGGGCGATCAGGCAGGGCCGGGCTCGACCGTGAAGACCATCAACCAGTTGCTCGCGGGAGTGCATATCGCTGCGGCGGCGGAAGCCATGGCGCTTGGCATTCGTGCCGGTGTGGCGCCCACAGACCTGTTCGAGGTGATTTCCAATTCCGCCGGTGCTTCCTGGATGTTCAACAACCGGGTGCCGCATATTCTCGATGGCGACTACGCGCCGCTCAGTGCCGTGAATATCTTCGTGAAGGATCTAGGCATCGTGCTGGAGACCGGCAAGGAGCTGACCTTCCCGTTGCCGCTCTCGGCGGCGGCGCACCAGCAGTTCCTCGGCGCGGCAGCGGCCGGGCTGGGAACGGAGGACGATTCCGCCGTCATCAAGGTGTTCCAGAAACTCGCCGGGATAGACTTGCCGGAAAGCAAGGACGACTGATCAGAGCAGGCAGAGCAGGCCGTAACAGGACGCGCCGAACAGCTTCACCGCCAGCAGGTAGCCGATCAGGTCGAGCAGCAACGTGAAACCGAGAATCGGCAGGCCAACGAAGCCCATAAAATAGAGCGCGGCCCAGCGTGTGAAGCGGCGGCCGGGAATCCGGTGGCCGTGAATCACGGGCGGTTTTTTGAATTGTGCGAGCACGGACATGGGCTAAGACTAGCCGCGGAACGGGGACGGGGGAACCTTGAATGGCGGCTGCCGCCAAAGCCCAGAAAGCCAAAGAGAAAAGTGACCGGCCACTGAAAGATAAGCGTGGTGAGGAGCAGGACGGCATCGTCGCGCTCTGGGACGCGGTCGATCAGCGGCGCTGGGACGAGCTGATCGCGAAGGCGGACCGCTCGGCGCTGGAGCAATCCTCCGCCTATGGCATGGCCATGTCGCGCGCCTCCGCCTATACCCCCGTCACGGCGGTCTTCATGCGCGGCCCGGAGCGGGTGGCGCTTGCCCTGGTCCTCGAATGGCGGTTTCCGGGCGGTTTTCGGATCGCCAAACTGACGCGGGGCCCGGTCTTCCTGGCGGATGTTTCGGAGACGGAACGCGCGGCGATCTTCAATCTCATAAAACAGCGTTATCCGGTCGCTCGGCTCAATCTCTTCTTCATGACCCCGGAACTCCCCGCCAGCGCGGACAGCGATGCGCTCCTGCGCGGCATTGGCATGCGCCCGATGGTGACCGGCTACAGCACTGTCTGGCTGGATCTCCGGCGTGACCTGGAGACGCTCCGGGCCGGTTTGCATATGAAATGGCGCAACCAGCTCAAGCTCGCGGAAGCGGAGCCGATCCGGGTGCGCAGCGGTTTTGGCGGCGCGCCGCTGGAATGGCTGCTGACCCGGCATGACCAGCACAGGAAGCGGCGCAAGTTCCGGGCACCGGCAGGCGCCTTCGTTGCCGCCATCGCCGATAGCGGACGCGACAAGCGCGCGACACAGGTTTTCACCGCCTATGTCGGCAGCGAGCCGATCGCGGCGATTCTGACCATCCGGCACGGCAACTCCGCGACCTATTATGTCGGCTGGACCGGTGTGGAGGGGCGCGAGAAGCAAGCCCACAATCTGCTGCTCTGGAAAGCCATCATCAAGCTCAGGGAAACCGGTGTGGAATGGCTCGATCTCGGCGGCGTCGACGGCTTGCACATGCCCGGCGTCTCCCGCTTCAAGCTCGGGGTTGGCGGCGAGCTGGTCACGCTGGCGGGGACCTATCTCTAGCGATCAGGTTTCTTTTGTTCTCGCCGCAGCTTTGGCACGCAGGGCCGCGAAGCCGACCAACCGGTCTTCAACCAGCCGATTGATACTGCCTGACGGGTATTTCCCGCCGGCCCCGCGCTTGCCGGCCTTCTTTCCCGTCAGCACCTCGATGCCTTCCGCGATCGTGGCAATTGGCAGGATGCGGAACTTCTTTTCCCGACAGGCGTCGACCACATCCTCGCGCAGCATCAGATGCTTCACGTTCGATGCAGGGATCAGGACGCCTTGTTTGCCGGTCAGTCCGCGCGCCACGCAGACGTCGAAGAAGCCTTCGATCTTCTCGTTCACCCCGCCGATGGCCTGTACCTCGCCCATCTGGTTCACCGAGCCGGTGACGGCGAGGGACTGATCGATTGGCAACTCGGAGAGTGCCGACAACAGGGCGTAGAGCTCGGCTGAGGAGGCGCTGTCGCCGTCGACGCCGCCATAGGACTGCTCGAAGGTCAGTGTCGCGGCGAGGGCCATTGGAGCATCTGCCGCATAATTCTGCGCGAGGTAGCCGGAGAGGATCATCACGCCTTTGGAATGCAGCGGGCCGCCAAGTTCGACCTCGCGCTCTATATCGATGACCTTCCCGGCACCGACCCTGACCGTGGCGGAAATCCGGCTCGGCTTGCCGAAGGCGAAATTGCCGATCGAGAGGACCGAGAGCCCGTTAACCTGGCCGACCTTTGCGCCATCGCTGTCGATCAGCACCGTGCCGCGGGTAATCTCCTCCACCGTCCGCTGCCGGAGCCGGTCCGCGCGGTGGGTCTGGGCGGCGATGGCGCGGTCGACATCGCCCCGCACGACCGTGTCCCTCTTCTCTTCCCCGGCCCAGTAATCGGCCTCGCGCATCAGATCCGCTATCTGGCCGACACGGGTCGACAACCGTTCGGAGTCCCCGGCCAGCCGTGCGGCATGTTCCATGACCCGCTCAATGGCTGCGCGGATGAAGGGGCGGAGTTTGTTGTTACGGGTGATGGTGGTGACGAGGCGGGCGAAAAGCTGGTCGTTCTCCGGCGTCCGTTCCATGGCTTCTTCGAAATCGGCGGCAACCTTGAACAGGTCCTGGAAGTCCGGATCGAGCGCGGAGAGCATGAGATAAAGCCGGTAATCCCCGAACAGCACGATCTTCAGATCGAGCGGAATAGGATCCGGCTGCAGCGACACCACGGTTGCCGTCGCCGTGGTCATGTTGGGCGCCTCTATGGTGACCTGCTCAGCATAGAGCGCGCGTTTCAGGGCTTCCCAGCTCATCGGATTGAGCAGCAATTTGTCCGCGTTGATCAGCAGAAAGCCACCATTGGCCCGGTGCAGGGCGCCCGACTGGATAAGCGAAAAGTCCGCGGTCAGCGTGCCCATATGCGCGTAGTACTCGATCCGGCCGACCAGTTTGCTCAGCGCCGGATGGTCTTCGACGATCACAGGCGCTCCGCCCGCCGGACGGTTCGAGACCAGAACATTGACCTGGTAGCGATGCATCGGGTCGCTCTCGACCGCGCTTTCGCCGACGTCACCCGGGATGGCGTCAGGGCCGCCTTCCTCGGTGTTAAGGAACAGGCCGATCTGCTCAACCATATCGTCGGCGACGGCTTTCAGGTGCTTGAGCGCCGCATCGGCCCCTGTCATTGCCTTCTCGACGTCCGCGATTTCCTGTTTGATGACGCGGCGAGCGGTCTCGCGGTTGATTTTTCTCAGGCTGCGATAACGGTCGCGCTCGATATGCGGCAGCGAGCGGAGGGTTTTCTGCAGTACCTCCATCATGCTCTGGGTCGCGTCCTGATAGCGCTTTCGGGCGGCTTCGGGGAGCTTCTGGAAGGTCTCGGGAGCCATTGTTGTCTTGCCGGAAAGCGGCGCGAAAGCGAAGCCCTGAGGTGTTCTAATCAAGGTCAGTTTCTGTTCCCGCGCCTGCTTGTCCACAGCTTCCAGGGCGTTCTGCTGCTTCTCCGCCGCCTCCTTGTTCACGGCATCGATCCGCAGTCGGTAATCCTCGCTTTCGAACAGCGCCGGGATCACCGCTTCAAGATCGGTGACAAGTTCTTGCATGGCTCGCCGGAACGGTTCGGCCCGGCCGGGGGGCAGGGCGATCGCAGTCGGCGTATAGGCGTTTTCGAAATTGTGCACATAGACCCAGTCGCTCGGCGCCTCGAGCTCGGCACGGCGCTGCTCCAGGAAGCGGCTCACCGCCATGTGCTTGCCGGAGCCTTTCGGTCCGATGACGAAGAGATTGTAACCCCGCTGCCGCATCCGGGTGGCGAAACGCACGGCGCCGAGAGCCCGCTCCTGGCCGATCAGGGCCTCGATATCCTCAAGGTCTTCGGTGCTCTTGATAGAAAGCGGCCGGAGATCCGTCTTGGTGTAGAGGGCCTTGGCGGCAATAGGCTTCACGGGCATTCCTGGATTCCTTCGAGACCGATGCTGATGCGGGTCGCCGGATCGAAACTGGTGAAAACCTTAATCCCGTCGTGGCTGCCCCGGCTAGTCTCCGCCGCCACGAATTTCCAGAACCCTGTCGCGCAGCCGGGTCAGGCCCCGGTCCGGCATGCCCAGCTCGTCGAGATGCTCTACCGTATTGAAAAGATAGTCCGAGCAGGGGCCAAGAAAGCCGCTGGCCCGTTCGATGGTCTGGGCCATTTCCTCTTCGGGGAGCTGGCCGACATAGCGCTCGTGGCTGCGGTTCATCACGAAGCCGAGGGCCTTGAACGGGCCGCTCGGTCCGGTCATGGAAAGCCAGCGCGGAATATAGGCGTCGCTTACCATTTCCCGCCGCCAGACAATTTCGAGTTCCTCGGCGGCTTTTTCCTTCGAGATGCGGAAGGCGACGCCGCGGCAACTCCCTCCACGGTCCAGGGCAAGCGTCAGGCCCGGAACTTCGGGCGACCCGCGCCCGAGATGGGTCTGCAGGCAGAACCGCCGGTGATAACCGCGGGCAGTGGCGCAGCATTTCTCGGCGAAATGAAAAGACGGGTTCCAGATCAGCGATCCGTAACCGAACAACCAGACATCCGTCTCCGGAACGCCGCCGGAGAACATGGAGGCGAGCGATGCGTGAAGTTCCTCGTCGCTGAGGACCTTGTAGGCAACGGCGTTTTTCCGGATCAGGTCGCGGATGTGACCCGATCGGATCGTATCGCGCGTGAGCGGGGTATGTTGCTGGTCAGCCATGTAAACGAGCCTAGCGGACTTGGCGGGCCGGGCAAGTCCGACAGTCGGATCGGTCTTGTGCGATTTCAGGCAGAATGGAGCGGGGCAATTGCCGGCTCGGCGATGCGTGTCGCCTCCTATGGCAATAGGAGGGCGAGATAGTCGGTCACAAATGCGTGTGTGTCCTACGCCATATGCGTGAAATAATGATCAATAAGCCTGTGCGAGCGGCCGAAAATCGTGACTGGCGTCGCATCTGGTATGGATTGTGCGTGCGGGTTTTACTGAAAGGCTTTGATATCTTTCAAAGTCCGTTCGGGCGACCGCATCGAATTTGAGGTATAGGTCAGCTTTTCGAGGGAAGGCATATCCGTTCATGGCGGAAAAAGTAGATTTTGGTGGTGTCCATTTTTTGATCGTTGACGGTAACGCGCTTTCCGCTGATCTGGCGCGTGACCTGTTGCTGACAATGGGCGCGGAGACGGTGTTTGTGGCGCACAGTTTCGATGATGGAATTGACGTTCTCGGCTCCGACTCTGTCGACGTCCTGTTGACCGAACTCCACCTGCCTCCACGCAGCGGCCTCGAGCTGATCCGCACGGTGCGCGACGGTAAAACCAGGGCGCACAAGCAGATGCCGATCCTGGTGATGTCCGCGATGTCGGCGAAGGAGCATGTTTTCGAAGCCCGTGACGCAGGCGTAACGGAATTCATTGCAAAGCCTTACGGGGTTGAGGGTTTTTACCGGCGCATGGTCGGTATCGTTGCGCGGCCGCGTGCTTTCGTAGACAGTAACGAGTATTTTGGTCCTGACAGACGTCGCCGGCAGGTGCCTTTTAATGGGCCGGACCGGCGAGATTAGCAGCTAGGGTGTCGAATTGACTGTGGCGAAATCAAAGCTTTTGCCTCCGGCGGAGGATTTGACCCAGCGCGCCGTCAACAGCACGACCGGGATGGACTTGCGTCTCAGTCCTGGTGTCCTGCGCCGTCTGGAAGAAGTGGTCAATCAGTCCCGCGAACGGTTTGTGGTCGATCTTGCAGCGCGTCTGCGCAAATTGCGGGCAAGTACGCAAGCCCGGACCGATGGCCAGATGAGCGATGTTGATCTGCTGAAGCTGGTGTTCGAGGAAAGCCTGCAGATCAAGGGCATGGGCGGCACGATCGGCTATCAGGTGCTCAGTCTGATCGCCACGACTTTGAATGATTTCGTGACCGAACGTCAGACGCTGGGCCGGATCCAGTTTGAGATCCTGCAGCTGCATATCGATGCCATGTATGTCGTGATTGCAGACCGCATCACGGATAATGGCGGGATCCTGGAAGATCAGGTGCTCAGCGGTCTCAGGACGGCTGTTCGGAAATTCAGCTGAGCGCAAACTCGTGACAGAAGGATGTCGTGCCCTTATCTTAGGAGTACGTGTTTAATTGGAGCCTCCGATGGCCGACTTCGACAGAACGGACCGCAAAGCACTGGGCATCCTCTCGGATACGATTTCCGAGAAACTGGGGCCGTCAGACAAGGTCACGCGGGAAATCCGGCGGGCCTACACATCAGGCAAGCAGATCGACCGTTTCATGGCCCGCGCCGCATTCGATGCCCTGCCGGACTGGCAGCGTAGCGACATTGGTTCGGCCGCCGAAAATCTGGCCCACGCGATCATTCGGGAAGAGCTCGGCGAGGTGGCGCCGTTCGGAACCGAGCGCGACTGGCGGGATATGGATGCGCCGCAACGCCGGGCGGGCCCGGCAAGAAAACCGGGCGCGGGTGGTGACATGCAGTCACCTCCACGCTTCCTTACCCGTACAACCCGTTAGAGAGCAGGGCGTGCATTTTGCCATACGCGCATTCTTCAGGTCCATGGTTTGAAATGATCGGCATTGTTTTTAGATGCCCGGATCGGCTAGTGTTTGGCGCAATTTGAATATAATTTTTGTTTTCTGGACGCGGTCGCGATCCATTTGTTGTGGAGCTGGTTTTTGACCGGCTAGAGCGAGCCGGTCCAGTTGAGGAGTAGATGATGCGCGGCAGGGAGCCGGTGCAACAGTTCATCGTCGTTGAACATGTTGCCAAAGAATTCGCGCGGTTCCTGAACCGTGTCCAGAATGACCAGGTCGATATCCTGGGCTCGTTCCTCATCGAGAACGAATGGGAAAAGTACAAGAAGGACAGCGAGGGCGTCGTTCAATCGCTTGAACTGGCCGGTTTCGCGATCGTCCCGAAGGAGCCGACGGACGCCATGATCGCGGGGGCCGACAAGACACTTGCCGGCGGCCTGATGGGACAGCGTGGCGCTCGGGTCTATGTCGAAGCCGTCTTCGGCGCCATGGTCGATGGCTGGCTCGAGACCTACAATCCGAACCTGATTCTGGATATCTTTTCGATGGCTCTGTCACGGGCGTCCAATCCGCGTGCGCGACGCGATAGCGGCGGCATGGATTCCTCGTTTCAGCGTTTTCGCAAGCATTCCCAGGATATGCTGGCCGGGCTGATCAAGAACGGTCAGGTTATCGTTCCCGACGAGCCGACCCCCGAGATGGTCGCGGCCGGCGTTGCCGAGACAGCTGAAATTCGTAGCAAAACGAACCAGCAGGTCAGCATCGGCGCTGATCCGACATACCTTGCCAATCTCTATGAAAACATGGTCGAGGCGCGGCCCAAATAGGGGTCGCCTACGGCCTTAGGGTTTTCAATCTCTCGGATTTTCGACTCTAGGACTTGCCGCCCGGCTTGAACGCGGCGGCAAGAAGCGTCACTGCCTGCTTGTGTCGGGCACTACCGACCGGCGGTGGCGGCGCGGAGCTGCGGGTGCTCGACATGGTTTGGGCACCGCTCTTGCTAATCGCTTCCAGAAGCGTTGCGGCATTATCCTTCGGGCGCGCCCGTTTGCTCACGGGCTTGCGGCGCGCGACGTTGCTGGACATCGCCCGTTGCACTGCAAGGGCGCAGAGATTGTTAAAAAACGGGCCGATCAATGCAGACTTCAACTTGTCGTCGGTCTCAGCCCAAACCCTGAGCAGCAAGGCAGCCTCATGACGATTGTTGCCTGTTGCCTCCAGGGCTTCGAGGGCTTTTGTTCGGGCGTAGTCTTTAGCCATTCGTCACCTGCCAGCTCGCGGACCGAATCCGTTCTTATACAATAGCATAGATCGAATTGGTTCGCGTATCCCGTTCCTGAGTCGAAGCCTTCAGTCTTACTTTGCGTTGCGCATCTCGATCACGCGCTGCGGGAACGGAATTTCGATCCCATTGGCGTCGAGAGCTTCCTTCACGGCTTTATTGAAGGCGAACAGGGTCGGCCAATAGTCGCCTGCATTCACCCAGAACCGGAGGCCTATATTGACCGAACTGTCCGCCAGTTCGCGGACGGAAACCTGCGGCTCCGGATCGGCCAGAACCCGCTCGTCTTCCTCGGCCAGCTTCATCAGGGCCTCGAAGGCGGTGTCGATGTTGCTGTTGTATCCGATGCCGACGACGATATCGATACGCCGGGTGGCGTGGCGCGAGAAGTTGCTGACTGCGCTGTTGATGATCTGGCTGTTCGGCACCGAAATGAAAACGTTGTCCGGTGTGGTCAGTTCGGTGGTGAAAAGCCCGACCCCTGCTACGGTGCCGCCATTGCCTCCGGCAGTCACGTAATCGCCGATCTTGAAGGGGCGCAGGAACAGGATCATCACTCCGGCGGCGACATTGCTGAGCGTGCCTTGCAGGGCGAGGCCAACGGCAAGGCCAGCGGCACCGAGCACGGCGATGATGCTGGTGGTCTGCACGCCGAACCGGTTCAACACCGCGACAACAGTAATGATAACCACGAGATAGCGGACGACGGAGGAGAGCAACGGTTTGATCGTGCCGTCCATCCACGCGATCTTGTCCACGGCACCTCGCGTGGCGCGTCCGGCCCAGCCGGCAAGGATCCAGCCGAAGAGCAGGATCAGAATGGCACCAAGGACATCAAGGCCATAAGTGGCCAGGGCGACCTGGGTTTCTTCCCAGAGAACGTTCACTTCACCGGCAACATCGATTTCCATGAGCCGAACTCTCCATTTATCGAAAAATATCTATTGAATTGGTTGTCAAAGCAGAGGTTCTGTCAAGTACCGGGGCGGGCGGATTAGTCCGCGGAGGCCGCCAGTTTGTTCAACGCTTCGCCCGACACCGTATAGCGCAGGGAGCTCTCCTCATGCTCGAACCCGAGGCTGTGATAGGCCTCGCGGGCCGGGTTCCAGTCCAGTACCGTCAGTGATATCCGGCCGTGTCCCTCGGCCACCGCATCGGCGGCGACTGCAGCGACGAGCCGCCGGCCCACTCCTTTGCCGCGCGCTGCCTCGGTGACGAAGAGATCGTCGATATAGCAGGCGGACCGGCCGATCCAGGTCGAGTAGTTGGCGGAATAGATCACGCTGCCCAGCAGCGTGCCCGTGCCGTCATCGGCGACGAATGCCTTGAAGCGCGGCTGGGAGCCAAATCCGTCCCGCAGCAGGTCTTCTTCCGATGCGCGCAGCAGGTGGGTTTCCTTCACATAGTCCGCGAGCCCGCGGACCATCTCGAACATCTGGTGAACGTCTTCACGGGTGGCGCGGCGGATGGTGATTGTGTCGGTCATGGTCTGTTCCGATGGAGCATGAGAGAAGGTCAGGAGGCGCGGGACTTGATGTCGTCGAGCAGATCGTCGGGAATATCGACGCCGTCGCGCGCCGCAGCTTCGCGGAGTTTCAGGCGGCGGTCGCCGGGGAGCCGGGCGCCATCCTGTGCCAGAATCTCGCCGAACAGTTCTTCGGCCCGTTCGCCGAAGTTTTCGGCGCCTCCGAACGCGGCAGGATCGAAGAGCAAAATCATGTGGCCGATGGAGGGCGGGGCGCCGGTCGGCTCGAAGAAGGATGTGCCCTGATAACCGAAGTTCGAGCCGGTGAGCGCACCGCAGAGCAGCTCGACCATGAGTGCGAGAGCCGCGCCTTTCGCGCCGGCACCGGCACCGCCGAGCGGCGCCATTGAGCCAGCAAGGGCGGCTTTTGCGTCTGTCGTCGGATTGCCGTCCGCATCGAAAGCCCAGTCGGACGGGATCGGCTCGCCGGCTTTTGCTGCAAGTGTGACCTTGCCGCGGGCAACGGTGGAGACGGACAGATCAATCACCATCGGCGCACTGTCGCTGCGTGGCCAGGCGAAAGCGATTGGATTGGTGCCGTAAAGCGCACGAGACCCGCCCCACGGTGCGATCGCGGACGGTGTGTTCGAAAACGCGAGAGCGACCAGCCCCGCATCCGCCGCGTCCTCGACATGGTGGCCGGCAGCGCCGAAATGGTGGGAATGGGCGATGCCGATGGCCGCCATGCCAGCTTCCCGCGCTGCTTTTATCCCCTCGCGGAGACCGAGTTCGACGGCCGGGAAGGCGAAGCCTATATGGCTGTCCACATTGATCACGCTCGGCCGGGGCTGGTCGAGCGTGGGCTTGGCGAAGCCGTCGACCTTGCCGCATTTCGCCTGTTCCGCATAAGGCGGGACGCGGGCGACGCCGTGCGAGGAAATGCCGTCCGCCTCGGCCCGGACCAGAGCTTTCGCCACGATCTGCGCCGTATCCGGAGCCACCTTGCTGTTTTCGAAGGCCGCCGCGATCAGGGTCTGCAGCGCGTCGAGCGAAATCCGCATGGGGTGTTCTCCGGTGAGGTTTGTCGTGGAAACCAAGGCGTGCCCGAACTTGCGACGGGCCTTCTTTCTTGTCAACGCGGCCTTGCCGCCCGTCCAGCCGGTCCGGATCGGCAACAGACCCTGCACTGGCTTTGGCTTGCAGCCGGGTCGGTTTGGAGTACTCTTTCGCTCCCGCCATGCGCTAATCCGCGTATCCCGTGACTGGAGTCCTTATGTCCGACACTACCCTCATCTGGAAAACTGCGACTGAAATCCGAGATCTGCTGGCAAAGGATGAGGTTTCACCTCTTGATCTGCTGGACTCTCTCGAGACGCGGGTTGCCGAGGTCGAGCCGAAGATCAACGCGTTGCCGACCCTCTGTTTCGAGCGCGCCCGCGACGCAGCCAAAGCTCTGATGGAGAAGCCGAAGGAAGAGCGCGGCACGCTGATGGGGATACCGGTTGCGATCAAGGATCTGGAAGAGGTGAAGGGGGTCCGCACGACGTACGGCTCGCCGATCTACGCGGATCATATTCCCGATCACTCCGACCTTGTCGTGCAGACGTTGGAAAAGAACGGCGGTGTGGTTTACGCGAAGTCGAACACGCCGGAATTTGGTGCCGGCGGGAACACCTTTAATGAAGTGCTGGGGACCACGCTGAACCCGTGGAACCAGGAGCGCAGCGTTGCCGGGTCTTCCGGCGGGTCCGCTGCCGCACTGGCCTCCGGCACAGCCTGGCTGGCACAGGGCTCGGATACCGGCGGCTCGCTGCGTAATCCGGCCAGCTTCTGTTCCATCGTCGGCCTGCGGCCGAGCCCGGGACGGGTTGCACGCGGCCCGGGCGGTCTGCCGTTCTCGAACCTGCCGGTCGCGGGGCCGATGGCGCGGAACGTGACCGATGTGGCCATGATGCTGGACGCCATGTCGGGCGAGCACCCTCGGGACCCGATCTCGCTGGCCTCTCCGCTGGAGAGCTTCAGCGATGCGGTCAAGGCTCAGCGGCTGCCGAAGCGGGTCGCATTCTCCCGGGATCTGGGTTGCACGCCGGTGGACCCGGAAGTTGCGAAAATCTGTGAGGAAGCCGCGCTCCGGTTTGAATCCCTCGGTGTGAAGGTCGAGGAAGCGCACCCGGATTTCCATGACGTCCAGGACATCTTCCAGGCCTTGCGCGCGGAAGGTTTCTACATGACCAAGCGGAAGCTTCTGGAAGAACATCGCGACAAGCTGAAGCCGGAAGTCGTCTGGAACATCGAGAAGGCGCTGGATTACAGCATCGAGGATTTCACCCGCGTTCAGCTTGCGCGCGGCGCTTATATCCAGCGGGCGGTCGACTTCTTCGAGACCTACGATCTGCTGCTGTCTCCGGCGACCTGCGTGGCGCCGTATCCGGTTGAGCAGCGCTATGTCGCGGAATGCGACGGGCATACGTTCGACAATTATGTCGAATGGCTGACCATGGCCTATGCGATCACGCTGACAACGTTCCCGGCCCTGTCAATGCCGGCCGGGTTCACCTCGGAAGGGCTGCCGGTCGGTCTGCAGGTCGTAGCTGGTCCGCGCGGCGAGGGAGCCTTGCTCTCGGCTTCCGCTTTGTTGGAGACGGTTCTCGGTCACGCGGCAGCGGTGCCGATTGATCCGATCTGACGCCACTTCGAGGTGAGTCCTGTTCGGAAGGCGGCGGCTGGAGTAGGATGAAAAGGTCCCAGTTGAACGTGCAGAGTGATCGTGACGCCGAAGCCTTGGAAATCCTATATCTCGCCACTGCCGTCGCCGGGCCGTCAGTTTTGTCTGCACGCTGTCGATGCGCCGGTGGGGCGGTTTGGTGCTCTGGGGGCGTTTGTCCAGATCTGGCGGGACAAATGGCGTGATGGCAAGCTGCCGTCCTGGTCGGCCTTCGATTTCTATGATTTCGGCGGCTGGCACGGCTGGATCCATATCGACGAGACCATCTCGGACAGTCCTTTCGAAATGCGCTGCCGCCTCTGGGGCTCGGAGCTCGTCGATCGTCTCGGGATAGACGAGACCGGCAAGTTGCTGAGCCACTCACCGGCCATGGTCGAGCGAAACCTGATCCCTTTCTACCAGGATATTCTCTCGATTCCGGCCATCGGCACCAATTCCGGCTTCGTCACCAGCTATGATCGGGCATCCGAATGGAGCGTGATCAAACTTCCCTGTCCCGGATATGGCGCCGAGCCGGATGTCATCCTGTCCTGCAGCATGGCGGGTAAGGCGCTCATCTTCCAGCCGGGGGATTTACTGGAAGGACGAGCGGGCTAGGACTGTTCGAGCGGGCTAGGCAATCTCGACCGAGACCTCTCCGAATTTCCCGAACCGTGCCTCCACCTGATCTCCCTTGTCGCCAAAATGGACGCTCGTTGTTGTTCCGGTGCTGACGAAGGCTCCGGCGGGCAATGACACCCGGTCTGCGAGCCATGCCAGCACACCAAGCGGTCCGCCATCGACGTTGCCGGCATTGCCTGTTGCAACCTGATCGCCATCGACATGCAGCGTGACTTCGGCATTCATCAGGGTATCGACATCCCAATCCATGATGGGCTCTCCGTGTACCCAGCCGTAGGACGAGCCGTTGTCGGCAATCACGAGGGCCGGGCCGGTGCGGGTCCAGTCCTTGTGACAGGAGGAGACGATCTCGAGCGCCGGCAGTACCGCGTCCACGGCTCCTGCGACGCTTTCGGCCGTGTGCGGTGCGCCTTCCGGTCCGAGCGGTTTGCCGAGCCGCAGCGCGAATTCAGGCTCCAGCACGATGAAAGGATAGTCGCTGCGCGCAATCCGGGCCGGGCTGGCCATCGCTGTGTCCGATAACAACGCGCCATGAAACGGGCCGTTGAGACCGAGCAGGTCACGCGCGGACTGATTGGTGCAGCCGACCTTGCGGCCAATAACCTTGCCGCCGCGGCGACGCTCCATCCCTTTGAGAACATTGATCTGAACGCTGTAGGCGTCGTCGATATCGGTGTTGCCGAACCAGTGTTCGGTCTGCGCGGGCATCTTTGCGTCCAGCCGTGCAGCCAGAATGCAGTCCGCCAATTTATCCATACCAATCATGTGGTTGGTTTCCTCCCGTTTCTTGCGCCTATCTAAGCAGTTGAGGGGGGCGTGCTCCATGGATATATTCCTTTGTTGCAGTGCAAAAAATATGTCGGGAGGTCTAATGTCACCTGTTGTTTCTCACGCTCCGGAGAAGATCGGGCGCTACTTTCTGGAAGATCTGGAGATCGGCATGCGCGCCGAGTTCGAGCGCCAGGTGACCGAACCGATGGGCGAGGAATTCGCGGAAGTTACGGGAGACCGGAACCCGCTGCATTTCGACGAGGACTATGCGCGCGGGACGATTTTCAAGGACCGCATCGCGCATGGAATGATCTCGGCAGGGTTCTTCTCCACGCTTTTCGGCACTGTAATGCCGGGGCAGGGTAGCGTTTATTTGAAGCAGAACCTGAAATTCACGGCTCCGGTGCGATACGGCGATGTGGTCAAGACCGTCATCGAGGTGGTTAAGATCGAAGCCGAGAAAAGCCGGGTCCTGTTCGCCACCCGATGCCTTGTGAACGAACAGATGGTGATCGACGGGGATGCTCTGATCATGGTACCCAGCCGTCCTCTCTAGGATGGCGGGATCATGCGGATCATACGTAGCCTTGCGGACGTAACCACCGATGACCGCGGCGCAATAGCGGCGGTCGGAAACTTCGACGGTGTCCATCTCGGGCACAAGGCGGTCATCGGACAGGCCCAGCATGCGGCGCAACTCGCCGGTGCGCCTGCGGCCGTCCTGACCTTCGAGCCTCATCCCCGCATGCTGTTCCAGCCGGACGCCCCGGCCTTTCGACTGACGTCCGCCGCCGCGCGCGCGGAAGCCATTGCTGCGCTCGGAACCAACATCCTGTTCGAGCTGGGCTTCGATGCGGAGTTTTCGCAGGTTTCAGCCGAAGATTTCATCACCGGTATTCTGCACCGCGGGCTCGGGTTGCGGCATGTGGTGATCGGCCATGATTTCTTTTTCGGCCACCGCCGGCGCGGCACGCCTGAAATGTTGCAGGAATACGGTATCCGGCTCGGCTTCGGGGTCAGCATTATCGACCCGGTGACGGAACAGGACGGTGCTGTCTATTCCTCCAGCCGGATCCGGCAATGCCTGAAAGAAGGCGATCCGCGCGGAGCGGCAGCCCTGCTCGGCAGGCCATGGGAAGTGATGGCGACCGTGATCCTGGGAGACCAGCGCGGCCGTACGATCGGGTTTCCGACGGCGAACCTGCAGCTGGAGGACGTCATGCATCCGGCGCATGGCGTTTACGCCGTTCGGGCACGGGACGAGGAGAGCGATCTCTGGTGGTCCGGGGTGGCAAATTTCGGGCGACGGCCGACCGTGAATGATCGGGGCCCGTTGCTGGAAGTGAACCTGTTCGACGTCTCGCCCGATCTCTATGGGCGAAAACTCCGCGTGCAATTCATTGACTTTATCCGCCCGGAAATGAAATTTAGCGGCCTTGACGAGCTGAAGGCGCAGATCGCGCGCGACGCGGATGCCGCGCGCCAGACACTGTCCGAATAAAAGGCGCGGGCCTTAAGAGTGCCCGCCAAGAGAGAAAACCGATGAGCGTGGACTATAAGACGACCGTCTTTCTGCCGAAGACCGACTTCCCGATGCGCGGCAACCTGCCGACCCGCGAGCCGGAGATTCTGGCGCACTGGGAAGCGATAGGCCTCCGGAAGAAGCTGCGCGAGAGCCGCGCCGGCGCCGAGAAGTTCATCCTGCATGACGGCCCGCCCTACGCGAACGGCAACCTGCATATGGGCCATGCGCTCAACAAGGTGCTGAAGGACGTCATCAACCGCTCGCAGCAGATGCTCGGCAAGGACGCGAATTACGTGCCGGGCTGGGACTGTCACGGTCTGCCGATCGAATGGAAGATCGAGGAACAGTACCGGGAGAAGGGGCTCGACAAGGACACTGTCCCGGTTATCGAGTTCCGCAAGGAATGCCGTGATTTCGCCCAGAAATGGGTCGATATCCAGACCGAGGAATTCAAGCGGCTCGGCGTCTCCGGCGACTGGGAACAGCCGTACCTGACGATGACCTTCCCGGCGGAAGCGCAGATCGCCCGCGAGATCGGCAAGTTCATCATGAATGGCGGGCTCTACAAGGGCGCCAAGCCGGTCATGTGGTCCGTGGTCGAGAAGACCGCGCTGGCCGATGCCGAGGTCGAGTATCACGATCACAAGTCGGTCACGATCCACGTCCGGTTCCCGGTGGTGGAGGCGAAGCATCCGGCCCTTGAAGGGGCCGCGGTGGTGATCTGGACCACCACTCCCTGGACCATGCCGGGCAACCGCGCCGTCGCGGCCGGTGAAGAGTTCGAGTATGTGGTTTTCGAGGTTGGTGAGGTTGGCGAGAACAGCCTCGCCAAACCGGGCGAGAAGCTGGTCGTTGGGGTTGATCTGTTCGAGTCCGTCAAGCAGACGGCGAAGATTGAAAGCGTCACCGAACTGGCCCGCGTGACCGGCGCCGATATCGCCGGCTCCATCCTGGCCCATCCGATGCGCGGACAGGGCTACGATTACGACGTGCCGCTGCTGCTGGCCGATTTCGTCACCACCGATGCCGGTACCGGCTTTGTCCATATCGCGCCGGGCCATGGTGCGGATGACTTTGTGCTCGGGAACGAGAACGGCCTCGAGATCCCGCAGACGGTGGCGGATGACGGCTATTTCTACGATCACGTCCCGGTCTTCGCCGGCATGCATGTGCTGGAAGACAACCTGAAGATCTCTGCCATCCTGCGCGATGCGGGCGGTCTTCTGGCCCGGGGCAGCATCACCCACTCCTATCCGCATTCCTGGCGCTCCAAGGCGCCGCTGATCTTCCGCAACACGCCGCAATGGTTCATCTCCATGGAGTCGAACGATCTGCGGGACACGGCGCTGAAGGCGATCGACGAGACCCGCTTCGTGCCGCAGGCAGGCCAGACCCGTCTGCGCTCGATGATCGAGCAGCGGCCGGACTGGTGCATCAGCCGTCAGCGTACCTGGGGCGTGCCGATCCCGGTTTTTGTCGAGAAAAAAACCGGCGAGATGCTGCGCGATCAGGCGGTGATCGACCGCATCGGGGCTGTTTTCGAAGAAGAAGGCTCCGACGCCTGGTTCACCAGCGAGCCGTCGCGTTTCCTTGGCAACGATTACAACGCGGACGATTACGAGCAGAACAAGGATATCGTCGAGGTCTGGTTCGAGAGTGGCTCGACCCACTCCTTCGTGCTGGAACAGCGCCCGGACCTGCAATGGCCGGCGGATCTCTATCTCGAAGGCTCCGACCAGCATCGCGGTTGGTTCCATTCCTCGCTGCTGGAAAGCTGCGGCACACGCGGCAGGGCGCCGTACAATGCGGTCCTGACCCATGGCTTCGTGCTGGACGAAAACGGCCGCAAGATGTCGAAGTCTCTCGGCAACATCACAGCCCCGCAGGACGTCATCGACCAGAGCGGCGCCGATATCCTCCGGCTCTGGGTGGTGAATTCGGACTATTCCGAGGATCTGCGCGTCGGCAAGGAAATCCTGAAGCACCAGGCGGACCAGTATCGCCGCCTGCGGAACACGCTGCGCTATCTGCTCGGCAATCTCGACGGTTTCACCGAGGCCGAACGGCTGCCGGCCGCCGAGATGCCGGAGCTGGAGCGCTGGGTATTGCACCGGCTCTGGGAGCTGGATGCCATGATCCGCGAGAAGATCGAGGCATTCGACTTCCACGCGCTGTTCACCCAGCTGCATAATTTCTGCGCCATCGACCTTTCGGCTTTCTACTTCGATATCCGCAAGGACAGCTTCTATTGCGACCAGCCGGACTCGATCCGCCGCCGGGCCGCGCGCACCGTGCTGGACGAGATCTTCAACCGGCTGACCGCCTGGCTCGCTCCGGTGCTCTGCTTCACGGCGGAAGAGGCCTGGACGACGCGTGGGTTGGGGGCGGAGGAATCCGTGCATCTGCGGACCTTCCCGGAAACCCCGGAAAGCTGGCGCGACGATGCGGTCGCGGCCCGCTGGGCAGAAATCCGGAACGTCCGTCGCGTCGTCACCGGTGCTCTGGAGCTGGAACGCAACGCCAAGCGTATCGGCTCCTCCCTGCAGGCCGCGCCGCAGGTCTATGTCAGCGACGCCGCATTGAAGGCGTTCGAGGGGCTGGACCCTGCCGAAATCTTCATCACGTCGGATGCTGAGCTGATTGCCGGTGAGGGCCCGGAAGAGGCTTTCCGTCTCGAAGACGTGGAGGGTATCGCAGCAGTCCCGGCTCTTGCGGATGGCGGCAAGTGCGAGCGCTGCTGGAAAGTCCTACCCGAGGTTGTCGAGCCGCCGGTCTGCAAGCGCTGTGCTGATGCGGTGGGCACTCTCGAAACCGCGGCTGAATAGTCAGGTGACTGTTAGTCCGAAACGCAATCTCACCGCTGGCGGTCTGCTGGCGCTTCTCGTTGTGCTTGCCGACCAGGTGACCAAGGAGTGGGCGCTGGCGACCCTGTTCCGCGACGGGGCTCTCGTCGAGGTGACCCCGTTCTTCAATCTAGTCGCGGTCTGGAACCGGGGGGTCAGCTTCGGCCTGCTGGCGAGCGACAATCCGATGACGCCTTACTATCTGTCCGGTTTCGCGATCGCCGTTGTGATCGGGCTTCTGGTCTGGTTGGCGCGGGCACCCAGTCAGTTGCTGCGGATCTCGCTCGGCCTGGTCATCGGCGGGGCGATCGGTAATGTGATCGACCGGTTGCGTTACAATGCGGTCGTCGATTTCATCGACTGGCATGCGTTCGGCTATCACTGGCCGGCTTTTAATCTTGCCGATAGCGCGATATCTGTTGGCGTAGTATTTCTGTTGTTTGACAGCTTTCTTGGTGACTCGCAGGGCTCCGATCCCCAGATATCAAAGGGGAATGGAGAATGAGCGGGACAGCCATCGACCGGAGTAGCATGGAATGATCAGGGTCAGTCGGACATTTGGCCTCGCCCTCTGCGCCGTAGTGATCGGCCTGCAGGGGTGCAGCGATATTCAGAAAGCGATCGGGAATACGAAGCAGGCACCGGACGAGTTCGCGGTGGTTGCGCGGCCGCCGCTCAGCGTGCCGCCGAACTTTGCCCTGCGCCCGCCGACCCCGGGAGAGCCACGGCCACAGGAACGCGACGTGACGAAGGGCGCCGAACGGCTCGTGCTGGGAACCGGGAACCAGAGCACGGTTTCCGGAACTGCCGGGAAGGTCCCGTCTTCGGCGGCGAGCACGGCTGTTTCCAGGCAAACGCCGGGCGAGTCCAAGATGCGGCAGTTGCTGAATACCGCGAGTGCCGAGCCGGGCATCCGTCAGACGGTCAATCAGGAAACCGGTACCTTCGTCTATGAAGAAGAATACCTGATCGACAACCTGCTCTTCTGGCGCGAAAAGGCGCCGCGCGGCGTTGTTGTCGACGCGACGGCCGAGCAGAAGCGCTTGCAGGAAAATGCGGCGCTTGGCAACGCACCGACAGCGGGCGATACGCCGACCATCCAGCGCAAGCGCAAGGGTCTGTTCTAGGCGGAACGGCTCACGGGTCGAATTGGGATAAAAAGGCGCGGTGCAATGAACCGCGCCTTTTCTGTTTTGTTTCCACGTTTGAGCGTGATCCGGCGCGGCCGCCTTGTTCCTGCCGTAAATTTTTCCATATCTCCTATTGCCGGATACCCGGGACAGACCGTTACCGGAGGCAGGAGGCTGACAGTGAGATCAAGGATGATCCCGGAACGCATGATGCTGGCTCTGGCGGCGCTATGCGTCGTCATGACCGGCGGGACGGTTGACGCGAAAGTCTACGAGCCCGAGAGCATCACGCTGGCGAACGGCATGCAGGTGGTCGCCATCACCGATAACCGGGTGCCCGTGGTGACCCATATGGTCTGGTACAAGGTCGGCGGCGCTGACGAGGCGCCGGGCGAGACCGGGCTGGCGCACTTCCTTGAGCATCTTCTCTTCAAGGGTACCGAGAAGGTGCTGTCCGGCCAGTTTTCCCGCACCGTTTCCCGCAATGGCGGGGACGGTAACGCCTTTACCGGATACGACTACACGGCCTATTTCCAGACCATCGCTTCGGACAAGTTGCCGCTGGTGATGGAAATGGAGGCCGACCGCATGGTGAACCTGACGCTCGACCTAGACGAGGTCGCGTCGGAACGCGAGGTGGTGCTGGAAGAGCGTCGTTCCCGGATCGATAACAATCCCGGCTCGTTGTTGAGCGAGCGGACCAACGCGGCGCTGTACCTCAATTATCCCTATCGTCGTCCGCTGATCGGCTGGGCGCATGAGATCAAGGCGCTGACCCGGGAAAATGCGCTGGCTTTCTATCGCAAATGGTATGCGCCGAATAACGCCGTGCTGGTGGTGGCGGGTGACATCACCATGGATGAGCTGAAGCCGCTGGCGGAGAAATATTACGGGGTCATCCCGGCACGTGCCGTACCGGACCGCAAGCGGCCGCTGGAGCCTGAGCAGATTAGCGCCCGCCGGATCGAGTTTTCGCATCCGCAGGTAGGCCAGGTTAGCTGGAGTCGCCGCTATCAGGCGCCGAGTCGGTTTTATGGTGAGACCGATCAGGTCATGCCGCTCGACGTGCTGGCGGAGGTGATCGGCGGCGGGGCCACCAGCCGGCTCTACAGGTCACTGGTGATCGACCGGAAGATCGCACTCTCGGCCGGCGCATCCTACAGCGGCAGCAGCATCGGCCCCGGTACGTTCTCCTTCTATGCCGTGCCGACGGAAGGTACGAGTGTCGAGGCGCTTGAAGCAGCCTTTGAAGAGGAGCTCGCGGCCATCCTGCGGGATGGAGTCGACGCGCAGGAAGTTGCCCGTGCAGTCAAGTCGATGAAGGCAAGCGCGGTTTATGCCCGGGACAGCGTGACGGCCCCGGCTCATGCCGTGGGACAGGCACTCGCCATCGGACGCACCATTGCGGAAATTGAGAGCTGGCCGGACCAGGTGGGTGCAGTAACACAGGAGCAGGTCATGCAGGCGGCGCGGGCGATTTTGGATACGCCGGCGCATGTCACCAGCATCCTGCGCCCAAAACCGGCAAGCTGAGGAGAGAGTGATGCGAAGCGTTATCGCGCGGGCTTCTGTCCCGTTTCTGGTTTTCGCCGCCCTCCTGCTGGTACGGCCGGGTATTGCGGAGGCCATCGAGATCCAGCGTGTCGTCAGCCCTAGCGGTATCGAGGCCTGGCTGGTCGAGGATCACAAGAACCCGATCATTACTCTCTCCGCCAGTTTCGAGGGTGGTGCGGCGGCCGATCCGGACGGAAAGGAAGGGCTGGCTGTCTTGACCGCGAGCCTGCTGGATGAAGGGGCTGGTCCCTACGACAGCGATGCCTTCCGCCGCAAGTTGGAAGACATGGTCATCGGCCTCGGTTTCAGTGCCCGCAATGACAGTTTCGGCGCCAGTCTGCAGACCCTGACGGAGAATTCGGACGAGGCCTTCGATCTGCTCCGTCTGGCCATGACCGAGCCACGGTTCGATACCGAGCCGGTGGAACGCATCCGCGCGCAGATCGTCGCCGGGCTGAAGCGTAGCGAGAACCGACCGCAGACCATCGCCAGCCGGGTCTGGTGGCGGGCGGCCTTCCCGCACCATCCATACGGCCGTCCGTCCGGCGGCACGGTGGAAAGTGTCGGGCACGTCACGACGGCGGATATGAAAGCCTTTGCTGGCAGGGTGCTGACACGGGGCAGTTTGAAGATCGGCGTCGTCGGCGATATTGCGCCCGAAAGATTGGGGACGTTGCTGGACAAAACCTTCGGCACGCTGCCTGAAAGTGGCCCCTCGACACCACCCGTGCCGGCGAAACCGGCGGCCATTGGTGAGACCTTCGTGGTCCAGAATCCGGTACCGCAATCGGTCGTCGTGTTTGGTCACCGGGGCATTCCCCGGAACGATCCGGACCGGTTTGCGGCCTCCATCCTGATGGAGATCATGGCTGGCGGATTCGGCTCGCGTCTGACCGAGGAGATTCGCGAGAAACGCGGCCTGACCTATGGCATCTATGCCTACACGCTGCCGCTTGAGGATGCGCAGATGATCATGGGCGGGGTCTCGACCAGGAACGACAAGGTTGCCGAGACGGTGGGCCTGGTCCGCGAGATCTGGGCGGAGATGGCACTGAACGGTCCGACCGAGGAAGAGGTGCGGGATGCCAAGACCTACATCAACGGCTCCTTCCCGATGCGTCTGACCAGTTCCCGACCGATTGCCGGATTGCTGGTTTCGCTGCAGCGGGATGGACGGGCCATCGATTATCTCGACGGCCGGGAAGACCGGATCAATGCGGTCACAATGGCGGATCTGAAGCGGGTTGCGAAGCGGCTGTTCCTGGCGGACGAGCTGACATTCTCAGTGGTTGGAGAACCGCAAGGCCTGACCGCCACGGCGCCTGCGCCCGAACCGCGTTCCTGAAGTTGGTCTGCCGGTGGGTCTGCCAGCGGAATAAGTGTTGCGATTATATGCTTGTTAGCGTCGTTCCGGTGGTGGTTCCGGCCCGGGGCATCTGCTAGATTCCTGCGTCATGAAGACGTGTCCCTTGGTGGCCGGCCCGCTCCGGCATGATTTTTCCGCGATATTCGAGGATCGGATCGGCGAGGCTGGTCTCTCTGTTGCCGCTCTTGAGGCGCTGATTCCGGCTGCTGCTCGGTCGCTTAAAGGGCTGCGGGAGAAGAAGGCAAGCGGCGCGCTGCCACTGCTCTCTCTGCCCTGGCGGCAGGACGATCTGGAAGAGGGTGCGGTCCTCGCGGCTGAGTTGCGCGGCTGGGCCCGGCATGTGCTGGTGCTTGGCATCGGCGGCTCCAGCCTCGGCGGAGCGACGATCTGCCGTCTGGCGGAGAAGGGAGGGACCTTCTCTCCGGATACGCCGAAGCTGCATTTCCTCGACAATATCGACCCGGCCACCTTCACCTCGATCTTCAAACGCATCGCGCTGGAGGAGACGGCTGTCATCGCCATATCCAAATCCGGCGGTACGGCGGAGACATTGTGCCAGACCCTGATCTGCCATGATGCGTTCGTCGCGGCCGGACTGGATCCGGCGAAACATTTCATCACGGTCACCGAGCCCGGTTCGCGCCCGCTTCGCCAGTTTGCGGAGACAACAGGGTGCCGCTGCCTCGAGCATGACCCCGCTATCGGCGGGCGCTATTCCGGCCTGACCCTGAACGGGTTGCTGCCGGCCATGATCGTCGGGCTCGACGCGGAAGCCATCCGGCGCGGCGCGGCGGCGGTGACCGACGCCGCTCTTGCGCCGTCGGACCCGTTGGAGAGCGCACCGGCTCTCGGGGCCATGGTCAATATCGGACTCGGCCGGGAACGTGGCGTCACCCAGACTGTACTGATGCCCTATAGCGACCGGCTGGACCGGATGGGCGACTGGTTTACCCAGCTCTGGGCGGAAAGCCTTGGCAAGCATGGCAATGGCACCACGCCGATCGGCGCGCTTGGCGCGGTCGATCAGCATAGCAGCCTGCAGCTCTTCCTCGACGGCCCGCGCGACAAGTTGGTAACGCTGGTGCAGAGCGCAGTTGCGGGAACAGGTGCCACAGTCGGTGCGAACGCGACGGCACTGATGGGCGACGGGCTGTCCTATCTCGCCGGGCGTACCATGGGCGACCTGTTCGATGCGGAGCAGAGGGCGACAGCGGCGACCCTGATTGAAAACAAGCGGCCGACCCGGATCATTCAAACCGATGCCGTCGACGAGGAGACTGTCGGCGCCTTGATGATGCATCTTTTCCTGGAGACCATGGTGGCGGCCGATCTGATCGGCGTCGATGCATTCGATCAGCCAGCCGTCGAGGACGGCAAGGTTCTGGCCCGGCGCTATCTGGCGGAGATGGGAGGGTGAGCGGAAATGCCTCCAGAATTGAGGAAACCGTCGGGCGCATCCGGCGCCTGCCGGACGGACTGGTCAACCGGATCGCTGCGGGCGAGGTTGTCGAACGCCCCGCCAGTGCCGCCAAGGAGCTGATCGAGAACGCATTGGATGCCGGTGCAACGCGCGTCGATGTGGTCATGCGCGACGGTGGCCGGACGGCGATCACGGTGACCGATAATGGCATGGGAATGAGCCGGGAGGAGCTGGAAGTCGCGGTCGAGCGGCACGCAACCTCCAAGTTGAAGGGCGAGGATCTCACCCATATCACCAGCCTCGGTTTCAGGGGCGAGGCGCTGCCGTCCATCGGTGCTGTCAGCCGTATGACCATCACCACCCGGGCGGCCTCCGCGGGCCCGGAGGAGAGCGCCTGGAGCTTGTCTGTCGAAGGCGGGAGGGTGACCCCGCCGGAGCCTGCCGCGCTCGGCCAGGGCACGCGCATCGAGGTCCGCGATCTGTTCTATGCCACGCCCGCCCGCCTCAAGTTCCTGAAAGCACCACGCACCGAATACAGCCACGCCGTCGATGTCATCGAACGGCTTGCCATGGCGCATCCCCATGTCGCCTTCTCGCTCGGCGACGGCAGCCGGACGACGATCCGGCTGAACGAGGCGGAAGGCGATCTGTTCCAGGCCCGGCTGGTTCGGCTCGGCGCCGTCATGGGACGGGATTTCGAGGATAACGCCCTGCCCATTGAGGCGGAGCGTGAGGGCATCCGGCTGTCCGGCTATGCGGGCCTGCCGACCATCAACAAGCGCACCACCAGCCACCAGTTCCTGTTCGTAAACGGCCGGCCGGTGCGGGACAAGTTGCTCTATGGCGCGGTGCGTGGTGCCTATATGGATTTCATCTCGCACGACCGGCACCCGCTGCTGGCGCTCTTCCTAGACGTGCCGCCGGAAATGGTCGATGTGAACGTGCACCCGGCCAAGACTGAGGTCCGGTTCCGGGAGCCGGGACTGGTGCGCGGGCTGATCGTCGGGGCGTTGAAACATGCGCTTGTCGCGGCGGGTCATCGAGCATCGACCACGGTCGCCAACGCGACGCTGGGTGCGCTCGGGCGGTCCGTTGAAAACCAGATGCCGCAGACAAGCTATGCCTGGCAGCCGCAGAACCGGTCGGGGTACGGCAGCACGGTGTCGCGTGGCATGGCCGAGGCCGGCATGGCATACCAGGCCCCTATTGGTCAGGCTCCCATTGGCCAGCCTTCCGGAGAACAGCCGTCAGGTGGTATGTGGCAGGACGAGGCACCGCAGGCCCGTTCCGAGGCTCCGACCCCGGAAAGCGCGGCGCTGGAGGCTCATCCGCTCGGTGCGGCCCGTGCCCAGTTGCACGAGAATTACATCGTGGCCCAGACCAGCGAGGGCATGGTGATCGTCGATCAGCACGCGGCGCATGAGCGGCTGGTCTATGAGCGGATGAAAAAGGCGCTGGAGGCGGATGGTATCAAGCGGCAGATGCTGCTGATCCCCGAAGTGGTGGACCTGGACGAAGCCTCGGTCGAGCGGCTGGCCGCGCGGGCGGAGGAGTTTGCCGAACTGGGCCTTGTGCTGGAGCCGTTCGGTGGCGGTGCGGTTGTGGTTCGTGAAGTGCCTGCGCTGATGGGCGAAGCGGATGTGGCCGGGCTTGTGCGCGACCTTGCAGAAGAGCTGACAGAGTTCGGCGAGGCCATGGCCCTGAAGGACAAGCTGGCGCATATCTGCGGCACCATTGCCTGCCATGGCTCGGTCCGTTCCGGACGCCGGCTGACCGTCGAGGAAATGAATGCGCTGCTGCGCGAGATGGAAGTCACCCCTCATTCCGGCCAGTGCAACCACGGCCGCCCGACCTATGTGGCACTCGGCCTCAACGATATCGAGAAGCTGTTCGGCCGGCGCTGAGGGAGCCTCCGTGATCCGCATCAGGGAATACCGCAAAGCGGACCTTCCGGCGCTCTACAAGATTTCGGTGATGACGGGAGACGTCGGGGGAGATGCGCGGCATCTCTATCGGGACCCGGATCTTATGGGGCATATCTATGTCGGGCCCTACACGGCGCTGGTGCCTGATCTCTGTTTTGTCGCGGAAGACGATCATGGTCCTGCCGGTTATGTTGTCGGGACCGCCGACACCCGTTCGTTCGAGGCGCAGCTTGAGCGCGAATGGTGGCCGGCCTTGCGTGCTCGCTACCCCGATCCGGGAGCAGTATTGCCGCCGGACTGTGATGCGGACATGAAGCGGGTGCACCGGATGCACCATACGGCGGTGATCCCCGATGCTGTTGTCGCGGAGTGCCCGGGCCACCTTCACATGAACCTGTTGCCACGCCTGCAACGTCGGGGCGTTGGCTCCAGGCTGCTTGAGCGCTGGTTCGCGGCGGCACGCGAGGCTGGAGCCGCCCGGGTTCATGTTGGCGTCAATCCCGGCAATGCGGGTGGTCTGGCCTTTTGGCAGGGGACCGGCTTTCGGCAGATCCCGCTTTCGCTGAATGACGAGACCGCGCGGGCCGTCTGGCTTGGCCGGATGGTTCCGTCCGCGGGAGAATGCCGGCAGACGTAAAAACAATTCCATTCATAAATTCACGCAAAAAGTTATATAAAAATATATCTGCACGCTCATTGCGGGAGGAAGCGTCATGTCCGACGATCAGATTCTTCGCCTTGAAATCGTTGTGTTCCCGGATGAGGGATGCCCGTCCATGTTCGCCGAGGGTGTCTATCCAAGTGTCGCGACCGTGAATGATTTTGCCGCCAACCCGTCGCGGCAGATCGAATGCGCCCGAAAGCTCGGAGTGCGCGATTTTACCATCGACAAGATCGGTCGGTTCAGCATCTCAGCCTCTATCGAGGCGGAAAAATTCAAAGAATTCTTCGAAACCGAATTGGTCGAGGAGGAGCGAGCGGATGACGAGCGCTCTCTTGCCCCGCCGCCGGGTGCTGCGTTCCGCGTGCCCGAAATCGACGGGCTGGAGACGATTATCGAGCGGGCTTATGTGCAGCGGCCGCCACATTATTTCGCCGGCGAGCGAATTCTGCCGCCGGACAGTGTCCCGCCATTCGGGGATGACAAGTTTCGGCTACGCGTTCCAGACGATGTCGCCCTGCTGATGCAGGCCAGGACTGTGCATCAACGGGGGATCTTCGGGCGTGGCGTGACCGTGGCCATGCCGGATAACGGCTTTTTCAAACATCCCTATTTCGACGCGCACGGCTACAATTATCTCGCCATCGCGGCTACGGATGCAATCGACTACGAGACGGATCTATCAGGGCACGGAACGGGGATTTCGGCCAACTTGCTCGCGGTTGCTCCGGGCGTGAATTTAATTGGTATCAAACAGGTGAACAAGACTCTGGGTTTCAAGACCGCCGTCGAGATGGGGCCCGATGTGATTTCCTGCAGTTGGGCAGCCGAACTGGAGGAGAATAGTCCGACACTGCCCAACAATCTGAAGCCGTTCCATCTCACGGTCCTGGATGCGATTGCACGGGGGATCGTGGTCTGCGTCGCGGCAGGCAATGGTGGAGTGAAAGGCTTTCCCGGCAGCATACCCGAGGTGATCAGTGTCGGCGGGGTGCATGTAGACCGGGATCTGAACTACCGGGCCTCGGATCATACCAGCGGGTTTGATTCCACTTGGTTCCCCGGTCGGCAGACCCCGGACCTCTGCGGACTCTGCGGCAGCAAGGCGCAAGAGGACTACATCACCCTGCCGGTGCCCCAGGCCGCTCATGGCGGCAGTGCGGCACGGGACGGGTGGTTCGCCTTCAGCGGTTCCTCCTCCGCGACGCCGATGGTGGCCGGAATCTGCGCTCTGCTGAAGGAAGTCAAGCCAGGCCTCTCGCCGCAGGAGATCAAGAACCTGCTTAAATACACGGCCAGGGATATCACTGCGGGCGTGAATGCCAATGGCCGCAAAGCGCGACCGGGTCCGGACGGGGCGGTTGGCTATGGGCTCGCCGACGCCGCGCGGGCTGTAGATTCGGTGACCTGAGGCGGCGGATCAGGCCAGCATCCGCTCCAGAGGCACGTTGTTCTGAACAAGATCGGAGAGGGTGCAGCGGTCGAGTTCCGCGAGGAAAGCCGCGACGGCGCCGTTCAGCACGCCCTTCAGCCGGCAGGCGGGGGTGATGAGACATTCACCCCGCTCCGCCTGAAAGCATTCGACCAATGCGAAATCGTTCTCCATGCAGCGGACAATTGAACCAACAGGGATCCGCTCCGACGGTCTTGCCAGCTTCAGGCCACCGGAACGTCCACGCACCGATGTGACGAACCCTTCACGGGTGAGGGTGCTGGCCAGTTTCATCAGGTGGTTTTTGGAGATGGAGAAACGGTCCGCGACCTCCTGGATGGTCACCAGCCGGGAGGAGTTCACCGCCAGATGCATCAGCAGCCGCAGGGCATAGTCTGTTTGCGTGTTGAGCCGCATGCCGCGCTACTCCGTGTGAACCGGCGTGGTCACGGCTTCTGGCTCCGGGCGCGTTGCAGCTCCGGCACACCGAAGATCGCCAGCTTCAGGCTTTCGGCGATACGCCCGGCGCGTTCCATGAAATAGGGCACCACGCCGGGTGTCGGCGCCGTCTCCTCCAGTGTCTTTTCGAACAGCGTGAGCCAGTGATCGAAATGCCCGGCCTCGATTTCCGTTATGGCGTAATGCACCGGAACCGGTTTGCCGGAATATTGCCCGGTATAAAGCGCGACCGATCCCCAGAAGGCTTTCATCCGGGCGAGGTGCGGGTCCCAGTCATCGCCGATGCGCCGCTCGAAGATCGGACCAAGCATGGCGTCCGCGCGGATATGGTCATAAAAGCTGTCGACGAGTGTCGAGATATAGGCCTCGGTAATGCCGATCGCCTCCGCTTCGGCGCGAAGATCTTCCCGTGAGGCCGGTCTGCTGCGGATCGGAATGGAGGTCATGGTCGGAACTCTGATGTTAAAAGATGTATTTAATATGCATCTTAAATGGCAAAGCACAAGACGTCCTGCCAGGTACGGCACTCAGCTCAGGCGGAATGGAGCGGCTTTTGGTTCAGTCGGCGTTGGCTTCGATATTTTCCATGTCGTCGTCGGAGAAGCCGTAATGGTGGCCGATCTCGTGGATCAGGACATGCCGGACGATGTCACTCAGGTCTTCGCCGGTCTCGCACCAGTAATCGAGGATCGGCCGGCGGTAGAGGAAGATCCGGTTGAGGTCGGACGGACTGGCAAGTGTTCCGGCCTCTCCGAACGGAACGCCGGCATAAAGGCCGAGAATCTCGAACGGGCTTTCGGCGCCAAGTTCGTCCAGCACGTCCTGTTCGGCAAAGTCGGTAACAAGGAACGTGACGTCCCCGGTCTGCGCACGGAACGCGTCCGGGATCGTCCGGAATGCTTCGCGGGCGAGGGCCTCGATATCGTCGAGGCTGGGCGGTTCCATGGGCAGTTCCATGCGCGGCTGAATAGGCTGGCTCATGCTTCCGCTATAACCGGCGCGGGGATTTTCCGCTAGTGTGGTGGTGAACGGGCAGGGAGGTTGCCTTGGCAGATAAACTCACCGAGCAGCAACGGGAGTTGGCGATGGCCGCTCTCACGGCTTGGGACGCGGTCGCCGGCCGGGATGCGATCCGGCGCAGCTACAAGTTCGCTGATTTCAAGGCCGCGTTCGGGTTCATGAGTGCGGTTGCCGAGATCGCCGAGGAGATGGACCACCATCCCGAATGGTTCAATGTCTATAACCGGCTGGACGTCACCCTCACCACTCACGACGCGGGCGGCCTGACCCGCCTCGATATCGATCTCGCGAGGCGGATGGACGCGGCGGCGGAAGACTTCGGCGCCTGAAACTCAGGCGTCCCCGGCGAGCCAATCCTCGATCAGCCGGCGGGCGATGGAATCCTTGCTTGGCAGTCCCTTGCCGAGGGCGCGGAAATTCATCAACTCGTCGCGGCTGAACCACTGGGCGTCTTCCAGTTCGTCGTCGCGCCGGAAGATTTCCGATGTCTTCGCCTCGGCATGAAACCCGAGCATGATCGATGCCGGGAAGGGCCAGGGCTGTGAGGAGTGATAGCGCACGTCGCACACTTCGACGCCGGTCTCTTCCAAAACTTCCCGGGCAACGGCTTCTTCCAGTGTCTCGCCCGGCTCGACGAAACCGGCGAGAGTGGAATAGCGCCCTTCCGGCCAGACAGCCTGGCGCCCGAGCAGGGCCTTCTCTCCGGCCGCGTCATGCACCAGCATGATGACGGCGGGATCGGTGCGCGGGAATGCCGGGGTGTTGCAGCTCTCGTTCGTGCAGCTGCGCTGATGCCCGCCTTTCGCGATCCGGGTGGGCGAGCCGCAGACGCCGCAGAAGCGATGACGCTGATGCCAGTGCATCAGACCCCGGGCATAGGCGAGGACGGAGCCCTCGAAGCGCTCCAGCACGGGGCCGACTTGCCGCAGATCCATGAATTCGCCGGCATCGCTCACAGCAGCCGCCGCTTCTTCCTCTTCCAGGTGGGAGAGATCGACCGCGACATGCGCCTCGCCGTTCCGGTTGCCGAGAAAGATGACGGTCTCGGAACGTTCGACCAGGACAGCGAACTCCCGCGCGTTCAGCAATGAGGCGGCCGGGGTTTCGCTTTCCGCGCCGAAGACGAGCGAACGGCTGCGCCAGACCGGCACCAGCCGGGTCGTGGCGTCACCGACAAGCCGTTCAAGCCAGCCCTCCTCCTCGCGGAGGTGAGCGCTGCGGTCGAGGCCACTGAAGCCGTAGATGTTCGGCTGGCGGCGGGTGAGGTCGAGGGGATATTGATCGGACATGGCGCCGGAGTTTACACGCTCCGGCGGGCGCGGCAATCACCGGTTGGCCACCTTTTCACAAGGTTATTGTGCGAGCGGTTTATTCTGACGGCCTTTCCAGTCGCCAATCGTTCATTCCCCGTGCCGGAAATTTTGCCCGCGTAGTTCGTTTACGCGCTTTCATGGACGCATTCGAACGCGTCGACTGGAACTTGATGTACGGAAAGTCCTATCTCTTTCTGCCAGTGAAGCAGCTGGATCTGTGGCGGCTCCATGAAGACCTTGAAACCTGGCTGGTGAGCCAGATCGAGTCCCATTTGATGAGCTGTCGATGAGCAGATATTGGCTGTTGTTCCAGCCCAGTTGCGATGCATTGAGCGATGGAAATGGCCGGACAGGACAATCTCGATATTGCTGAATTGTTCGATAATCGCGCCGATGGCATTGCCGTCGCGGCAGCCTATTTCATCCATCTTCATGCCGGTTGGAAAAGGCGGGTGGTGCAGCATGACGATCGCGGGCTTTCCGGAAAGAGCAGCAAGCGTTTCGCCCAGCCAGTTGCACTGTTCCGGGCCGAAAGTGCCGAAAGGCTCTCCCTCTTCGAGGGTGTCCAATGCGACGAGCGTGAGGGGACCGAGATCGACGGCATAGTCGAGCGGGCCTGCGGCGGCCATGTACCCGTCCGTGGCAAAGGCCGCGCGCATGAGTTCGCGCGCATCATGATTTCCGGGAACCACGTAGACCGGAATACCAAGGGGCGCGACCATTTCGCGGAACAGCGTATATGAGCCCGGCGTGCCGTCTTCCGATACATCGCCGGCGACCAGCAGGGCATCCGGCTTTGGCGTCAGGGCGGCAATTCTGGCGACGGCTGCTGCAAGATAGGCCTTGGTGTCTATGGTCCCGTAGGCCGGGACGCCGCCATCCATCAAATGTGTATCGGTAATCTCGACCAGAAGCATGCCCGTGCCCTCTCATTTCTGAAGCAATTGCACGGGTCTATTCCCCGCTTGTCCAGCTTCTTTCCCTTTGCATTTCGTTAAATGTGACTTAAGTCACCTTATCAAGGGATCCGGTGTTTATAGGTGGATGGCATGTCATCCGCACGTCCTGCTGTCGGGTTCCGGCGAGATTAACAAGCGAGAACAGGAGAGCGAAATGGCCCTCGAACTGCCAGCCCTTCCCTACGATTACGAAGCGCTTCAGCCGTACATGTCGAAGGAAACCCTCGAGTTTCACCACGACAAGCACCATCAGGCTTATGTCACCAACGGCAACAAGCTGCTGGAAGGCACCGGTCTCGAGGACAAGTCCCTCGAGGAGATCGTGCAGACTGCCTACAAGAACAAGATGGCCGGCCTGCTTAACAATGCGAGCCAGCATTGGAATCACCTGCAGTTCTGGCAGATGATGAAGAAGAACGGCGGCGGTGCGATCCCCGGCGCGCTGGAAAAGAAGATCATCGCTGACCTCGGCTCTGTTGCCGATTTCCAGGCTGCCTTCATCGAGGCCGGTGTCACTCAGTTCGGCTCCGGCTGGTGCTGGCTGGCCATGGGCAGCGACGGCAAGCTGAAGGTCACCAAGACTCCGAACGGCGAAAGCCCGATGGCCTATGGCGAGACCGTTCTGCTCGGTTGCGACGTGTGGGAGCATTCCTACTACATCGACTACCGCAACCGCCGTCCCGACTACGTGAAGGCCTTCATCGAGAACATGGTGAACTGGGACTATGTCGGGGAGCTGTTCGCCAAGGCGAGCTGATCCGGCAAGACCCTGCACTGAACTGCGACGGGCCCGCCATTGGTGGGCCCGTTTGCATTTCGGAATATCACGCCTGGACGCTTGCTTTCCGAGCCTGAATCGGCACACTTCCGGCTGGGAAATGACCATGGGGTTGGACAATGTCCATGCAGGCCGGAAATGCGATCCGCAAAGTCGAACAGGGCGATATCGCGGCCCCCGTGAAGCTTCCACGCTGCGCCGGGGATGAGTTCAGCCTGATCGCGGACGAGGTGTCCGGAGATTTCAACATATTGGTCCTGCTCGGGCATGACGCTGCGGCGAACAAGGCGGCGGCAGCGGCTTTTGAGGCCGCGCGAGAACGGTTCGCCGGGCACGGTGCGCAGATCTACTATGTGGCGCCCGGCAAGAAGAAGCCGGGTCTTCCGAAGCCAGTCGCCGACGCCTCGGTTCTGATGGATGCCGACGGCAAGGCTTTCGCGGCCTTCGGCCAGCAGGCGCCGTTCGGGCGGCCGCTGAATGCGGGCCCGACCACGGTGCTGATCGCGCCGAACCGGCACATCCTCAGGCTTCTCGATGCGGACAAGCCCGATCATCCTGAGATCGTCGGCAGTGTGCTTGAGGCCCAGTCCGCGCTCCGGGCCGAGCAGCCCTATCGCATGCATCCGCCGGTGTTGCTGGTGCCGGATATCTTCAGCCCGGCCGACTGCGCGCATCTGATGAGCGTCTATGCCATGCAGGGCCAGGAATATGTCGAGCCGGGGCACAACACGCTGCAGAACCGGACCACGGACTGCAAGATGCGGATCCCGGAATATGGCCGCGGCGACCGGATCGATCACTGGGTTATCAATCCCGAGACGCAAAACTATATCGACGAGCGGATCGCTGGCCGGCTGTTACCGGAAATCCAGAAATCTTTCCATTACAAGGTCAGCCGTCACGAGCGCTATAGGATCGCCTGTTATGAAGGCGACCGGGGCGGCCAACTGCACGGGCATCGGGACAATACGGATGCAGCGGTTGCCTATCGGCGCTTCGCGGTGACCATCAATCTGAATTCCGACCAATATGAAGGCGGCGAGATCTGGTTTCCGGAGTTCAGCCAACAGTCCTACAAGCCGCCGGCCGGTGCGGCCATCGTGTTCTCATGCTCGCTGCTGCATGAGGTTCTGCATATGCGCCAGGGGCGCCGATTCGCGCTCCTCGGTTTCCTTTTCGGCGAAAGCTGACCCCAATCACTATTTCCCATCGTCACAGGACTGACCGTGTCTCTCAAAATCTCCGTCTACGTGCCTTGTTACAATGCAGAACGAACCATAGGGGCATGTCTCGCATCGTTGATTGCGCAACGTCGAAAGCCCGACGAAATCCTGCTGGTGGATGACGGTAGTACGGATCGCTCTCTCGATATTGCGAAGCGCTTTCCCGGCGTCAAAATCATCCAGCATGCGGTGAACAAGGGGTTGGCGACGGCTCGGAATTCCGGCATCCGGTTCAGCAAGGGCGATCTTGTCGCGTCGATCGATTCCGATTGCGCCGCCGACCCGTTATGGCTGCAAATTCTGGAAGCGGAAATGGAACGCGATCCGGAACTCTCTGGCGCGGCCGGTGCGGTCAACGAGTCCGAGCGGGACACCATTCCGGATCGCTGGCGGACCTTCCATATGGCACAACATTATGGGCAGAAAGTTGTTGAGAATCCACGTTTTCTGTTCGGTGCGAACACAGTCTTCAGGCGAGGCGCCCTAGAGGCTGCGGGAGCCTATCCAGCGAGACTTCGGACGAATGGGGAAGACCTGGAGATCTGCAAACGGATCTATATGAGAGTACCAAACGCCAGGCTCCGCTATCAGCCGAACGCCTTTGTTCACCATTTACGTAAGGACACATTTCGCTCTCTTGTGAACACCTATTGGCGGTACCAGACTTATGTGAGTTGGGCGCAGCCAGAGCCGCGCGAGATTGGCCGGACCGCTCATCAGACCTGGGGACTCCTGAAGCAACTTTGGAGGCATCAACTCGCCTGGGATATCCGGCGGAAACGCTGGGAGGGACTGTTCATTGCGCTCCATTTTACAGTCGTTCTGCCCCGACTGCAGATAAGGCAGCACATAAAAAACCAAAGAGACTGCAAGTCTTTAGCTTCCCGGTAATATGCTGTGGCAACCTAAGCTGGAGGGTGCGGCGCTATTGCCTGCAGTTTCACCGCCGCGACTGTCCGGATGACTTGTTTCCGGCTATCAACGAGGACAAATCCGATGCACAGATTGTCGATCTTGGTTGGAGGCCTCAATTTTGCGCTGGTGATTGCCCTCGCATTTGCGTGGGCGGAGGCAGGTCATCAGAACGTGGGCTTTCTGACGGTCTCGATCGGACTGGCGATCGTGGCATTTGGCTGCGCGTTTATTCTTTTCCTCAAAGCAGGACGTGCCGAAAACATCCTGCGAGATCTGCGCAATTCAACATTTCAGCTCAGCGCTCTCTTCGAGCATTCTCCCATCTGCATGAACCTGAAAGATCAGGACGGCCGGTATCTGATGGTGAATCAGGCTTATTGCGATTGGTTCGGCAAATCGGCCGGGGAAATTGTCGGCAAGAGCGGGGCGTCAGTCCTGCAGAGCTCCGAAAGGGTTTCATCGGATATCCAGTCCCTGGAGACCCTCGTCGTTGAAACGGGCCAAGTCGCGACGAGGGAGCTTCAGGTTGTCCGCGCCGGAAAAGCACACCAGCGCTTTTTGGTGAAGTTTCCGGCGATTGACGATGAAGGCAAGATTGTAGGTCTGGGAACGATTGCCTTTGACAGGACGGATCAAAAGGCTGCTGAAGCCGCACTCTCCGCGGAGCGCGACCGGGCATCCCTGCTTGAAGCAACTCTGAGGGAAGCGATCATGGCGATGCCTGCCGGCTTCGCCGTCTATGACCAGTCAGACCGTCTGGTCATCTGCAATAAGGAATATGCCCAGTTCAATCCATCCTTTCGTAACGATCCGGAGCTCGCGGCCGGATTGACCTTCCGCCAGATCATCTCGGAGACTCTTGATTGCGGACTGGTCGCCGGTGTTACGCCTGACCAGTACGAGTCAGTTTCAGAAGGCCGGATGAAGCGGCACAGGGAGGCGACAGGGGTGCCGTTCGAGCAACGGCTGGGTAATCGGATTTGTCAGACGATTGAGAGCAGAATGCCGCATGGCGGCGTCATTGTGCTTCGTCAGGACATAACGGAACAGCGGAGGCTTGAACAGAAGCACCAGGATGCCGAAGATCTGCTGCGCAACCTGTTCGATAATTTCGGTCACGGGATTATGATCCGGGATCGCGATACCCGCCTGATCCGGGCGAACAGGGCGGCACTCGAGCAAATCGGGCTTTCCGCCGATCAGGTCGTCGGTAAAACCACCTCGGAAATGTTCACAATACTGGGCCTCAAGGAGGTCTCCGGCGGCATCACCGAGCAAGAACGCGGGATGATGGCTCGGCGGGAGACAGATGAGCATCTTGTCGTGCGGGACGGGGTAGACGGCGCGCGGCAATACCTTCTGCTCAGCAGGTTTCCCTTGATCGACAGAAATGACGAGGTCCAGGGATTAGGCGTTCTACGCTACGATGTGTCCGAGCTGATCGAGACGCAGAAAGCGCTGGAGAAAGCCAAAAATAGCCTCGAGAAAGCGATTCTCGAGCGCACTGAGGAGCTGCGCATAAGCGAAAGGCGGTTCCGGACATTGGCGCACGCATCCGCAGACTGGTTCTGGGAATGCGATGAGAATTTGCGGTTCACTTATCTATCGGAGAATTTTCCGGTTCCCCAAGGCCGTCAACGCTCGGCGTTGATCGGGGTTAGTATCGCCGAATATCACAAGGACATATGGGACAATTCCGACATTAGCAGGGCGCTGCTGACGGCTTATGAAGCACGGGAACAGATCCGGGACTTCGAGGCCATCAACAAATTAACCGATACGATCGGGTGCTATCGCCTCAATGCCACTCCGCTATGGAGGAATGGTGTGTTCGAAGGCTATGCCGGGGCCACGACCGATATATCGGAATTATATCAGGCCCGGGAAAGTCTCGTTGAGTCCGAGCGTCTTGCCTCGCTGGGCTCAATGGTCGCGGGGATTGCTCACGAGATAAATACGCCTGTCGGGATCTGCGTTACTGCGGGAACAACCGTACTGGGGGCTGCTCATACGTTGCGGGACGGGATTGCGGCAGGGGACCTCAAGCGCAGTGAATTCGATGCCGCGCTGACAAAGATCATGGAGGGGATGACTCTCGTCGACTCTAATCTGGCGCGAGCGGCCAAGCTGATTTCAAGCTTCAAGAGCATCGCCGTCGATCAAGCCAGTGAAGCCGAGAGAACGTTTCATCTCGTCGCGTATCTGCAGGAGATCGCAAACAGCATCAGCCCAAACCTGAAGCCCAAGAAGATCTCGATAGACATTTCGGGCCCGAGCGATCTCGAACTCAAAAGTTATCCCGGTGCGTTCGCCCAGATCGTCACCAATCTGGTGATGAATTCCATGCTGCACGGTTTTGCCGATCGTGACGGGGGCGGAATTACCATGGTGGTCTCCGAAGAGAACGGCTTCGCCGAGATGCGCTATGTGGATGACGGTATCGGCATGGAGGAGGAAACGGTGAAGAGGATCTTCGATCCCTTCTTCACAACGAAGCGCGGACAGGGCGGCAGCGGTCTTGGTATGCACATTCTGTTCAATCTGGTCTCACAGGTCCTCCGCGGGACTGTTCGCTGCAAGAGTGCACCAGGTGAGGGCATTGAGATTGTGATCCGGTTTCCGATCGTTCCGGACGAGAGCTGACCGGATTGGCGAGGCCGCGCGGTAGCCTGGATAAAATTTCTGAAAACAGAAACTCCCTTTCCGGCCCCCCTCGACCGTTGAGGTTTGATTTTCCAATCAAATTTGAGGTTCGTTGGAGGGAATATCATTGCGCATATTATATTACGCATTTATTCTGATAAAAAAAACAGGGATAAATGAAGCGCGTGATAGAAACGAATCTCATCTATCGAAACGGCTTTCATTTCCTGACAATCAAAGTTCGGGGAGTTCTGACCGGCGCGGTTGTCGGGGCAGGCATGGAAGCGCTTGATGAATATGAAGAATATGCGGCTGGAATCCCGGTCCTATGGGATCTTCAGGAGGCTGATCTGTCGCAGTACACAACGGCAGAAATGGAAATTACCAACCGTTTCCTCCAGAACCATCCCGGACGCAGGAACGCAAAATCGGCAAGCCTGTTGCCCGACCGCGGGGCAATGCTTCTGGCACGTCTCTGGTCGGTCTACGGCGTAGATCAGGTGCCGCTGCAGCGCGAAGCATTTCTGAATCTCGAAGATGCGCTCGAGTGGCTTGCCGCGGACGCAGGCGAGTAGCGCTTGTCCCGTTTGGCGGCGTTTAGCGCATCAGCTGATAGGGAATGTAAAGCGCCAGATCCTGCCAGAACCAGAGCAGCACGGCCGTTGCCAGCATGATGATGGCGAACGGGACCGCACCACGGGCGACATCCTGCAGACTCGCCTTGCCGACAGCCTGTATGACAAACAGGTTCATGCCGACCGGCGGCGTGATCAGCGCGGTTTCGATCAGCACGACGAAGAAGATGCCGAACCAGATCGGGTCGATGTTCATGTTGAGCACGGCGGGCAGCATGACCGGCACCATGATCAGCAGCATCGACAGGCTTTCCAGGAAGAAACCCATGATCAGCAGCACGGCTCCGACAGCGAGCATGAAGAGGCCCGGCGTCGAGATGCTCTCGGTCAGCAGCGCCGAGATCGACTGCGGGATCAGGTAAAGCGTGATGGCGTAGGAGAACACCTTGGCGCCTGCAACGATGATCAGCACCATCACGGAGGTGCGGAGCGAGGCTTCCACTGCTTCCTTGAGCTTTGGCCAGTCCATCCGACCCATGGCGAAGGTGATGCCGAGAGCGACCACGAACCCGAGGCCGGCGCTTTCCGACGGGGTGGCGATACCGAGATAGATCGAGCCGACCACGGCGGCGGCCAGCAGGATGGTCGGAAGGGCGCCCAGGGTGGCCGTGCCACGTTCGCTCCAGCTCGCCCGGTCCACCGGCTCGTAAGAGCCTGAGAACCGTGCATAGGCCATGCCGTAAAGCGTGAAGACGCCAGCCAGGAAGAGGCCGGGGCCGATTCCGGCCAGGAACAGGGTGGGAATGGAGGATTCCGAGATCACGCCATAGATGATCAGCGGGATCGAGGGTGGAATCAGGATGCCGAGCGTGCCGCCGGCAGCCAGCATGCCGAAAACAAAACGCCGGTCATAGCCGCGCGCGACCATCTCCGGGATGGCGACGGTGCCGATGGTCGCCGCGGTCGCCACCGACGAGCCGGAGATGGCGGAGAACAAAGTGCAGGACAGAATGGTCGCGACGCCGAGGCCGCCGGGCCAGTGCCCCACCCAGCTTTGCACGGCGGCATAGAGATCGCGCCCGACGCCACCCTTCAGCAGCACGTTCGACATCAGCAGGAACATCGGCACGGCCAGCAGCTCGAAACTGTCCATGGAGCCGTGCAGGCGCTGCGGCACCGCCACCATGGGCAAGCCCTTGAGGGCGAGCAGGATGACGCCAAGTCCGCCGAGGGCGAAGGCCACGGGTGTGCGCAGCAGCAGCAGGGCGACCAGTGCCGTCAGGATCAGGAAGGCTTCCATCAGTGCGCGCCTTCCAGCACATCGTCCTCAGGCAGATCCTCGGTCCAGACCCGGATAAGCTGGGCCAGGCCCTGCAGCACAAGCAGTGCATTTCCGAGCCACACCGGGGCCTGGGTGAACCATTTCGGCGGGGCGAGATAGGTGTCGGTGGTGTGCCCGGCCAACGTGTCGTGCAGCCAGAGCGAGAAGCCGTAATAGATCGCGGTGCCAGCAAACAGGAACATCACCAGGATGGCGAGGGTTTCGGCAAGCCGGCGCCAGAGCGTGTTCGGGTTGCGCAGGATCAGCTCGATGGTGACCATCTCGCGGTGTTTCAGCACGAAGGCGGCGGCGAGATAGACCACCCAGATCTGCAGGATGCGGCTGACCTCGTCGACCCAGATGGTCGGCGCATTGAAAACGTAGCGCATGACGATCTCGAAGGTGATGAAGAAGCCGACGGCGACCAGGCTCCAGGCGCAGAGCTTGCCGACGAACTCGGAAAGGGCGTCTATCCAGCGCACAAACATACCGGCGTCTTTCTTCGGATCGTGTTGCGGAATGAGGATACCGGAGGCGGGACGGTCCAGCCCCCGGTGTCGCTCGGTTTAGTTGGCTGCAGCGGCCTTGACGGCCTTCACGGCGGCGGCACCCTTGTCGCCGGTTTCCTTGACGAAACGGTCGACGATGCCAGCGGTCGCTTTCACCCAGGCGGCGCGTTGTACGTCTGTCAGCTCGACGACATTCATCTTGCTGCGGGCTTCGTCGACGGCGGCGGCCTGCTGGGCGAAGATTTCGTCGCGCAGCTTCTGTTCAACCTCGCGGGCGGCATCGTCGATGATCTTCTTCTGAGCGTCGGTCAGGCCTTCGTAGAAGTCCTTGTTCATCACGGCGACGAACTCGATTGCGGTGTCATAGGTCAGGGTCATGTGATCCATGACTTCATAGAGTTTGCGCGACTTCACGGCGGAGGCACCGGTCATGCCGACATCGACCGCGCCCTGCTGGTAGGCCAGGAACTGCTTGGAGCCGGACATCAGGGTAGGCGCGCCACCGAGGGCCTCGACGGTCCAGCCCTGGATCTTGCCATAGGTCCGGACCTTTTTGCCCTTGAGGTCGGAAGGCTCGACGATTGGCGCATCCTTGCCGAGATAGATGTTGAGGCCGAATGCCTGCCACCAGAGGATCTTGTTGTTGGTTTCCTTCAGGATCGAGGCATCGAGTTCCTTGCGCATCGCTGAACCCGGTGCGACGGCGGCGCGGACATGCGCCTCGCTCTCGAAGATGAAGGGAATGGAGACCACGTCGACCGTCGGCACGGAACCGGCGAACCGGCCGATGAAGGCGGAGCCGGCCTCGACCGCACCGGACCCGACGGCGCCGGGCACTTCCTTGTCCTTGAAAAGCTGAGCCGACGGGAACAACTGGATTTGCAGATCGCCGCCGGATTTCTCTTCGACGATCTTCTTGAAAGCGAGCCAGTTCTGGCCGAGGGAGTGCTTCTCCGGCAGCTGCAGTGTGACCCGGATGGTGGTCTCGGCAAAGGCCTGAACCGGCGCGGCAACCAGAGCAGCCGCGGCAACGGCACCCAAAATCCAACGCTTCATGGTTTCCTCCTGGAAATACATTTTCTGTGGCTTATCGAAAGGTTCGTTCAATTTGCATCCCGTCAGGGCAACGGTCGCATTCTGTAGAAAGGAATTCGGCACGTTTCATATCCGAAATCGTGCGCGGGTCAACAGGTGTGATACGGCAAGCGAAGATCGATTAGAGCATCCTGCGGCTTCAGGTCGAGTTCGGTTGCTGTGTTTCTCGCTGTTGCGTTGCGCGGCTGTGACAATTCACCTGACGCTGTTTTCCGTCGGCTGGCCTATAGTCGGCTTTCCAGTTAGTTTTGCACTGATGGCCGCACAGTCAGAATGAGTTCCGATCTTGAAGGCTTCTGGTTGATCTATGACGGCGACTGCCCTGTCTGCCGCTCAACCGCTCATGCTTTCGCCATCAGGAAAGAATATGGGGTTTTGAACCTCGTGAATGCCCGCGCCGCGCCGGATCACCAGGCGTGCGAGCGAGCGCGCGCCGAGGGACTTGATCTCGATGAGGGGATGGTGATTTTCGCCGACGGCGCGATTTATCACGGTGCGGGGGCTGTATCCTTTCTGGCGGCTTTTGGCGAGCCAGCAAGTCTGCTGACAAGGGCTGGCTTGATGCTGCACCGCTCACCTGGGCTTTCGGCTTGCGTTTACAGAGCGCTACGCGGTCTCCGGAATATCCTGCTTCGACTGCGGCGCATCGGGTCGATCAATAATCTCCGTCGTTCTGATTGAATCAGAAGGATCATCTGCGCGACGCAGGCTGAAGAGTGCTTACGGTTGTTTCTCGGTCGCTGCATGAGCGCCGGACTCTCTGAATTCCATTGCGTCAGCCGGACGGAAATTGTCGGCCCGGGCGAGGTTCCACGGGGTGGCGAAGGCGTCCGGGCAATCCTCCTCGAAGAGCTGCCCCGGTACCAGCCGGTGGTGCAGGATGCTGTCCGGGTCGGTGGCGCGAATGTGCAGCGTTTCGGGCCGTATCTGGCTCGGGTCGTCCAGACCCATCGCACCAAGCATTTCTGCGAAGCCGCGCAGCGTGTTGCGATGGAAGTTCGCGACCCTCTTGTACTTGTCCTCGACGGAGAGGCCGCGCTGGCGCGTCGGGTCCTGGGTCGCCACGCCGGTCGGGCAGCGGTTTGTATGGCAGGCGCGGGCCTGAATGCAGCCGATCGAGAACATGAAGCCGCGAGCCGCGTTGCACCAGTCGGCGCCGAGCGCGATGGCGGTGGCGATGTCCGCGCCGGAGATGATCTTTCCGCTGGCCCCGATGCGGATATGCTCGCGAATTCCAGCACCGACGAGCGTCATATGGACGAGATGCAGCCCTTCGCGCAACGGCATGCCGAGACTGTTGGTGAACTCCACGGGCGCCGCGCCGGTGCCGCCTTCCTTGCCGTCGACGACGATGAAGTCGGGATAGGTTTCTTGCGCGATCATCGCCTTGCAGATCGCCATGAACTCGTGCGGGTGGCCGACGCAGAGCTTGAAGCCGACCGGCTTGCCTCCTGACAGCCGGCGCAGCTCGCCGAGGAAGGCGACAAGCCCGGCGGGGGTCGAGAAAGCGGGATGTGCGGCCGGGGAAACACAATCCTGTTCCATCGGGATGCCGCGTGTTTCGGCGATTTCGGGTGTGATCTTGGAGGCCGGCAGAACGCCGCCATGGCCGGGTTTCGCGCCCTGGGAAAGCTTGAGTTCCACCATCTTGACCTGAGGGTCGGCAGCCGTCGCGGCGAATTTCTCCGCATCGAACATGCCGTCCTCGGTGCGGCAGCCGAAATAGCCAGATCCGATCTGCCAGATCAGATCGCCGCCAAAACGCCGGTGATGCGGCGAGATCGAACCCTCGCCCGTGTCGTGCGCGAAGCCGCCGGTCGCCGCTCCCCGATTAAGTGCCGCAATTGCGTTGGCGCTGATGGCCCCGAAACTCATTCCCGAGATGTTGAGCAGGGAAATGTCATAGGGCTGCGTGCAATCCGGCCCGCCGACATGGCGGCGGAAGTTGTTGTTCTTGGGATGCAATGGGGCCAAGGAGTGCGTGAAATAGCCGTATCCCGCCTTGTAGACGTCCATCTGTGTGCCGAAGGGAACCGTTTCCTGCTCCTGCTTGGCGCGCTGATAGACGAGCGAGCGCTGCTCCCGGTTGAACGGAAAGGCGTCGGCGTCGCTTTCAATCAGATACTGCCGGATCTCCGGACGGATGCCCTCGAACAGCCAGCGCATATGGGCGATGACTGGATAATTGCGCAACAGGCTGTGCCGACCCTGAATGAGGTCCCAGATGCCGAGAAGCGTCAATGGCGCGGCGATGGCGAGAACGATCCATCCCCAAAAAAAGCCGGCAAGTCCGAGGCCGAACGCGATGAAAGCTGCCGCGACAATCGCAACGAAGAACGCAAAACGCATCTGGAAGTCTCTCCCGCACTGATATTGGCCTCGCAGCCAAGGGTAAGCAATTGCGCCTTTGATGTTTAGCGGACATAAAAAGCTTCTTCTCATAGCCTAAGACCAAGTGCGTCCAGAACAAATCCTACTGCACCTGCGACCAGGACGAGGACGGTGTGTTCGAGTAGTTCGAACGTGTCTACACCTCCCGGCGGCCATGCCGGCAGCCTCGCAGATTGCTGATCTATCGTGATTGGCCGTCGCGGTGACACGGCCGCCCAATAGTATATGGCTAGCCACGAATGGCGTAAGCCCGTGCCCGCCTGACGCCGCAACTCATGACACCGCCAACTGGGGCGGCATTGTTAACCGGTGTCCGCCGAAAAACAGGTGGTGGATTGGGTGTTCATGAAACTGTTTGTGACATTGGGAGCGCGACCGGTGATTAGGCTTCGGATTAATGCTTTCTTGATCTTGCTGGCGGTAGTGCCGTCTCTGTTCTGTGGCGATGCGTCGAGCGCGCAGAGCGCAGGTCAGGAAACAAGGACTCTACCTGACCATGTAATCGAGAAATTCGGTATGCCCCCGGCGATACCAGAGGGGCTGATCTCCAAAGAGCTGAAAGCCGCTGTGAAGGTAGCCTTCATCGACAGTGTCATTAAAGGAACTTGGGGACCGGAACAGGTAGCAGCCCTCAAATTGATACTTGTTTCGGGAGACCCCCGGATCGCCTGGATCGTCAGTGACCTTATGCGTTTCGTCCATGACCCTGCTCTCAGTGTGCTCCTTTCCGATGTTGCGTCCAGTTTGCTGGGGATCGGTCAAATTCAGGAGAACCACTGGGGAGCAGTAACCGATCATCTCATCGCCTGGGACATTCCGGCACCGCCCGGCTATCTCGACGCCAAACGCGCCATTTTCATCAGCTTTGTGCCGGGCTGGGATAAGATCTTTGCTGAGGGCGATATCGACTGGCGGCACGTCTCCTGGGGAGGGGTGAAGATCGATGACCGCGCCTACGATACAACCGATGAGCCGTGCAACTGCATCCCCGCTGCGGACAATCCCGAGGTGAGTAGCGCCGAAGATGCTACCTGGTTGAAGGATGATGACATCGTCTTCGGCATTGCGGTCAACGGCGAGTTCAGAGCTTATCCTAGGCGTATCATGGAAGTCCGCGAAATGGTGAACGATACCCTGGGCGGACGACATCTCGGCATTCCCTATTGTACCCTCTGCGGAGCCGCTCAGGCCTATTTCACGGACGGTTTGCCCACCGGGATCGAGCGGCCAGTCCTTCGCACTTCCGGGCTGCTGATCCGTTCCAACAAAGTGATGTATGACGTCAATACATACTCGGTATTCGACACATTTTTCGGAACGGCGGTGACAGGCACTCTTCACAAGAGGAATCTGCAGCTAAGACAGGCGAGTGTCGTCACTGCCGAGTGGGGCGCCTGGAAGAAAGCGCACCCGGAAACGACGGTATTGACCGAAGCGTTGGCGCTCGGCCGGAATTTCGATTTCCGCAGTGGCCGGGATAAAGACGGCCCGATATTTCCGGTCGGCGATGTCGATCCGCGACTACCAGTACACGAGGATATCATCGGTGCCGTCACTGCCTCCGGACAACCTGTGGCATTTCAACGGAGCAAAGCGGTCGCTTCGCTGACGAAGGGTGAGAAGATCGTTTTCGAGAATATCCGCCTGCTGCTGGATGGCGGCGGTGTAAAGGCCGTGGGCGCGGACGGATCCGACCTCGGCAGCCATCAGGCCTTCTGGTTTGCCTGGTCCCAGTTCCATCCGGGCACCGCCCTCTGGCCTGAGTGAGGCCCCTGACTTCTCCTTAATCTGTTCGCTCAGGCGGAGCTGCGTCATCGGAAATCTAGGCCCGGCAGACCAGCACGTTCCCGTTAACCGCTGAAATGCTTTGATTGAGTGGCGCACCCGAGAGGATTCGAACCTCTGACCTCTGCCTTCGGAGGGCAGCGCTCTATCCAGCTGAGCTACGGGTGCATACCGGGAGCCGGGCGGAGGCCGCACGGCTGAGCGACCGGAAACTACCCTCGGGCGCATTTGGGCGCAAGGGGGAAAGCGCGGGTCTGTTTCAATCGTCCTGATGGCAGAATACGGGGAGCGGGCGCGTGTCGTTCGCGTGCGGAATTTCCGCCCCGCTCGGCAATGCCGCCGCGGGATCGCCGAGCCAGGCGGCAATGTCGGCGCTGACCCGGTCGCCTTGCAGGTCCCGGAACAGCATATGATAGCCGTCCTCATACAGGGCGAGGCGCCAGTGCCACCCGTCCGTGCCGCCATCGGGAAGGGTCTCCAGCATGCGGCAGGTAGGTCCGCGCGGGATGATGCCGTCCTGCTCGCCATAGAGCACCAGCAGCGGGACGGAGAGGCCGGGTGCTGACGCCAGGGCTTCATCCATCAAACCGCTCAGACCCCAGGCGGCTTCGATCCGGGTTTCCTTGATCATCATTGGATCGCGGGAGAGCCGGCGCAGCATCTCGATATTGTCGGAAGGCGGGCTCGGCAGGCTTTGCGGCCGGACGCGGATGCGTGGCGCAATGTGAGCCGCTAGTGTCAGGGTGAAGCGCTTCCAGGGCGCCATGGTGCTGCGGCCCCAGACGGCGGGTGCGGAGAGTATGGCGCCATCCAGCCGTGGCGGGCTCTCGCCGGCGAGGGCGGTCATGATCACGGCCCCGCCCATGCTTTCGCCGAGAGCGTAGATCGGGAGCTTTGGATGGCGCGCGCGCAGCAGTTCGGTGACCGTGTCGAGATCGCCTGTCATCGCTTCGGCTCCGGGCCAGTCCCCGCGCATGGACGTGCCGCCGAAGCCGCGCTGGTCGTAGGCGTAGACCAGCAGGCCGTGTAGTGCGAGCAGAGGGCCGAGATCGCGATAGGCGCCGGAATAATCGTTGAAACCATGCAAGGCGACGACGGCGGCGCGGGGTGCTTCTTCTGGTGCCCAGCGCTGGTAGGGCAGTTCCGCTCCATCCTGCATGACGAACGCATCATCAAGGATAGCGGCCGGTTGGTGAGCTTCAAGTCGGGGTGCGATGCCGGGCGCACAGCCGCCGAGCGCGAAAAGAATGACGGCGAAAACGGCGCGCCACGCCGGCCCTGATCCGTTACGCCGCATGAAAGCGGTCAGTCTCCGGATCCTTGCTGGTGAGGGCGAGGAAGATGTCTTCGAGGTCGCTCTCGTCGGTGCTGATGTCCTGGATGTGGAAATTCGCGGCTGCCAGGGCGCCGAGAATGCGGGCAATCGGGCCGTCGCTCTTGCGGAACGTAAACGTCAGCTGGTTTTGCCCGGTGATGGATACGGAGAAAGGCTGGAGCGGCTGCGGCAGCTTGTCGGAGTCCTCCGGGAGCGTTTCGGCAACAGTGACCGTGACCGATTTGACATCGATCCGCTGCATCAGGTTTTCCTTGGTGTCGCAGGCAATGACCTCACCGTGATTGATGATGGCGATGCGGTCGCAGAGCTCTTCGGCCTCTTCCAGATAATGCGTGGTCAGCAGGATGGTGACGCCGCGCCGGTTCAGCTCGCGGACATTGTCCCAGAGCTTGCGGCGAAGCTCGATATCGACGCCTGCCGTGGGTTCGTCCAGCACCAGGATCGGCGGGTTATGTACCATCGCCTTGGCGACCAGCAGACGCCGCCGCATGCCGCCGGACAGCGATCGGGTATAGGCATCGGCCTTGTCGCCGAGCTCGACCAGGTCGAGAATTTCCTGGGTCCGCCGCTCCGCCTTTGGAACGCCGTACAGCCCGGCCTGGAGGTCGAGCAGTTCGCGCGGGCTGAAGAAGGCGTCGATATTCAGCTCCTGCGGCACGATGCCGATCGCAGCCCGGGCCTGACGCGGATCCTCGTCGATATCGATGCCCCAGACTTTCGCCGTTCCGGCCGTCTTGTTCACCATGCCTGCAAGGATATTGATCATGGTCGATTTGCCGGCGCCGTTCGGGCCGAGCAGGGCGAATATCGAGCCGCGCGGGACGGCAAGGTCGATGCCTTTCAGGGCATGTTTTTGCCGCGATCCACCGGCTTTGCCATAGACCTTTTCAAGGCCTTTGATCTCTAGCGCGAGCTCGGGAACGGACTGGGACGGCTGTGAACGTGTCGACACGGGGGCAGACCTTATACAGGCGATTGAAAATACGCGGTGAGCGGCTATTATCTCCCGGCATTCCGGGAACGGAGGCTACGCTCAATATAGGTACCGGTGCGGAGAAGGACCAGTCAGATGGCAAAACCGTTCGAAGTTATCACTGTTTCGGAGAAGCGTGTTGCCTGTGACGGGGGCAAGGGCGCGCTGGGCCACCCGAAGGTTTTCCTGACCATCGGCGACGAAGGCAAGGTGATCTGCCCCTATTGTTCGCGCGAGTTCGTCTATAGCGCGCCAGTGGCTGGCGAAAGCGCCGCCTGACCGATCACAAGCCGGCTGCCGTTATGGCAGCGCCCGGGGGGCTGCCGGAAACTTTCCAGTAAGCGTTGTTCGCGGTTCGCATGATGCCCATGATCCCGTCATGGTCCTTGTGGAATAGAGCGGTTTTTCGGGGCTGTACTCCGGTGCTGCCACGCCAATTCGCTTGTCATGGCCTGTACCGTCGCTAGACTCTCACCGCAGCCGTTTCCCGAAGTCCGCCCCTGGATCCTTGATGACCGATATTACCGCGTCCGATATCCCCAGTGCCGTCTCCGACACAGTAGAGAACCATCTCTATCTGGTGGACGGCTCCGGCTATATTTTCCGCGCGTTTCACGCTCTGCCAAGGATGAACCGGTCCGACGGCACGCCGACCAATGCGGTGTTCGGATTCACCACCATGCTGATGAAGCTGATCGAGGATCTGGAAGCGGACCATGTCGCGGTGATCTTCGACACCAAGCGGCTGACCTTCCGGAACGATATTTATCCAGACTACAAGGCGAACCGGGATGAGCCGCCGGAAGACTTGAGGCCGCAATTCTCGCTGATCCGCGATGCGGTCCGGGCCTTCAACGTGCCGTGCCTGGAGATGGAAGGGTATGAGGCGGACGACCTGATCGCGACCTACGCCCTGCAGGCCAAGACAAAGGGTATGCGCGTCACCGTGGTCTCTTCCGACAAAGACCTGATGCAGCTGGTCGATAACGGTGTCGACATGTACGACCCAATGAAGAACCGGGCGATCGGGCGCGCCGAGGTGATCGAGAAGTTCGGCGTCGGGCCGGAGCGGGTGGTCGATGTGCAATCTCTGGCCGGGGATTCGGTCGACAATGTGCCGGGCGTTCCCGGCATCGGCATTAAGACGGCGGCACAGCTGATCAACGAATATGGCGATCTCGACACGTTGCTGGCGCGGGCGGAGGAGATCAAGCAGCCCAAGCGCCGGCAGAACCTGATCGAGTTCGCGGATCAGGCGCGAATCTCCCGGGATCTCGTCCGGCTGAAAGACGATGTCGAAGTCATCGAGCCGCTCGAACGGCTGACCGTGGAAGATCCCGACGACGCCACCGTGCTGGCCTTCCTGAAGGAAATGGAATTCAAGCGGCTGATCACCCGTTTCGAGTCGGAACTGGCAGATGGCGCCTCTGCATCCTCGCCGGGCGCCGCACCGGCGGAGGGTTCGGTTGGCTCACCTAATCCGGTGGGTGATGTCAGCTATGAGCTGGTGCAGGAAGTCGCCGATCTGGAGCGCTGGATCGCGTCGGCGCATGCCGAGGGCACTGTCGCCGTCGATACCGAAACAACATCGCTGAATGCGATGCGGGCGGATCTTGTCGGCGTGTCGTTGAGCATCGCGCCAGGCAAGGCCTGTTACATCCCTTTGGGGCACACCGCGGGCGAAGCCCAGGGCAACTTGCTGGGCGGTTCGGACGGTGGTGAGGGCGGCCCGAAACAGATCCCCCGAGACGAGGCGCTGGCGCTGCTGAAGCCGCTGCTGGAAGACCCGTCGGTGCTGAAGGTGCTGCACAATACGAAATACGATGCGCTGGTTCTGGCGCGGGAAGCCAATGGCGGCATCGTGCTCGGCCCGGTCGATGACACCATGTGCATGTCCTATGTGCTTGAAGGCGGTATGCACGGGCACGGTCTGGACGACCTGTCGGAGCTGCATTTCGGCCACACGAACATCAAGTTCGCGGATGTTTGCGGCAAGGGTAAGACTCAGATTTCATTCTCTGAAGTCTCCCTTGAAAAGGCGCTGGATTACGCGGCCGAAGACGCGGACATGACAATCCGCCTGCACCGCAAGCTGCGCCCGGAATTGCCGAAAGCGGGCCTGTTGACGGTTTACGAGACGCTGGAGCGGCCGCTGATCCCGGTGCTGGTGGGCATGGAGAAGGCGGGCATCAAGGTCGACCCGCAGATCCTGCGCGCCATGTCGAAGGATTTCGAGAAACGGCTGGAAGAGCTGGCAGTGCAGATCCACGAGCTGGCGGGGGAGGAGTTCAAGATCGGCTCGCCAAAGCAGCTCGGCGAGATCCTGTTCGACAAGATGAGCCTGCCTGGCGGCAAGAAGGGCAAGACCGGTGCCTACGCGACCGGTGCGGATATTCTGGACGACCTTGCGGCACAGGGGCACGATCTGCCGGCGCGGGTGCTGGATTGGCGCCAGCTTGCAAAGCTGAAATCCACTTATACCGACGCGCTGGTCGAGGCGATCAATCCGGAGACCGGGCGCATCCACACGTCATATTCCATGACGGGGGCGAGCACCGGACGGCTCAGCTCGAACGATCCGAACCTGCAGAACATTCCGATCCGCTCGGAAGAGGGCCGCAAGATCCGCACTGCTTTCGTCGCGGAGACGGGGCATAAACTGCTGGCGGTCGATTATTCCCAGATCGAGCTCCGGCTGGTTGCCGATATCGCCGATATCGAAAGTCTGAAACAGGCTTTCCGGGACGGCATCGACATTCACGCCCAGACAGCCTCGGAAGTCTTCGGTGTGCCGTTGAAGGATATGGACCCGACCACGCGGCGCAATGCCAAGGCGATCAATTTTGGCATCATCTACGGCATTTCGGCTTTCGGTCTCGCCCGTCAGATCGGCACCGAGCCAGGTGTGGCGAAGAAGTATATCGACGCCTATTTCGAGCGTTTCCCGGGCATCCGCGATTACATGGACAAGACCAAGGCGGCGGCGCGGGAGGACGGCTATGTCACCACCCTGTTCGGGCGGCGTATCCATATTCCAGGCATCAAGGACAACAATCCGGCCCGCCGCGCCTTCTCGGAGCGGGCGGCGATCAACGCACCGATCCAGGGCTCGGCCGCCGACGTGATCAAGCGCGCCATGGTCCGTATAGGTCCGGCACTCGATGAGGCCGGGCTGAAGGCAACCATGTTGCTGCAGGTGCACGATGAATTGCTGTTCGAGGTACCGGAGGCGGAAGTCGATGAAACCACAGCGCTGGTCCGCAAGGTGATGGAAAGCGCGGCCGATCCGGTCGTGCAGCTTTCCGTCCCGCTGGTGGCCGACGCCGGTGTGGGCGACAGCTGGTCGGACGCGCATTAATATTGTGGTCGAGTGACGTTGGATACCGGAGGACATATGAGCAAGGCCGCGAAACCGAAACGCACGGCAAGTCCGATCCCCGTTCGTGTTCGCCAGGCCGAAGAGCGGGACAAGGACCGTCTGGTCGAGATCATGGATGCCTGCTGGGAGGCTACATGGATGCCTTTCATGCCGCCCGCTGTCCCGGCGCGTTACCGGAACGAAAATCTCGGCCGGGCTTTCGTCGAAAACGCTTGGCACACCTGCCGCGTGGCCGAGGCGGAAGATGGCAAGCAAGGCGTGGTCGGCTTCTGTTTCCTGCTTGGCAATGAGATGAAGACCCTGCAGGTGTTGCCCGACCTGCAACGCCGCGGCATTGGTCTGGCGCTGCTGCAAGATGCCGAAGCTTGCATCGCCAAGGCCGGACACGACCACGTGCATGTCGAAGCGGATGTCTTCAACGCCCGCGCGGCAGTTTTCTACCGCGCCATGGGCTACGAGGAGACCGGCCGGATTGACAACGACATCCTTGGCTACAAGGTTGCGACCCATGTGTTCCGGAAAGATTTAGGCTCGTAGCGCTAAAGACTCCCGGTATCTCATCAAAAGAGGCGCGCGGCCGTGCTTTAAGCTGGCGCTAGAGAGGCGTATTCAGCCACGCTTCCGCCGCTTCCGTCTCATCCATCGAGAACCCCTTCATCTCCAGCCCAGGAATGAGCGCGCCTTCGATATCGGCTGCTTTGCGGAGCCAGGTTTCGTCGCTGAGCACGGCGCAGCGGTCGAACTTGCCGAGCATGCCGAAGAGCTTCGGCAGATGCCCGAGTTTCACCGCGATCGCGCTGAGGGACGGCCAGGGGAAGTGGTGCAGGCGGTAGAGCAGTTGGCCATGCTCGATACCTTCTGATTTCTCGATCAGCTCTTCGATAGCGCTGCGCATGGTGTCTTCGTCGATGGAGGCGCCATCGAATTCCATGTCTATGCGGTTCGGTGCGGTTTTCGTGATCTTGATCATCTGGGGCCTCCGGTCCGTCTGGTCTGAACTGCATATGGGGACGGTGGGGGCGGAATGGTATCCACCCGGACGTCATCCCGATGAAAATCGGGATCCATTTCTCCGGCAGCGCTATGGCTTCCGACTTTCGTCGGAATGACGGTTTGGTCAAACAGCCCGCTTAGTGCTGGAAGTTCTTACGATCAGACGCCGCTTGGGGCGTGGCTCGCCTGCTTCAATCTCGACGCTATGACTGACCCAGCAATGAGCGGGTCCAGGTAGGACAAATTTCACAAAGAGGCGACGTATGCGTTTGGTGACTACTGAAGAACTGCAAATGGAGGCTTGTCACCATGAAACAAATTCTGAAATGGATATCTGCACCGCTGTTTTCCATCTTTCTGCTTGGAGCCGTAAGTGGGGAAGCTGATGCCGTGGTTCTCAATTATAGCTCAAGCTGCGCTGTTAATGATCGCGTGACCATCCAGATAGGAGACGAACACACATGGCTGGAACTCAGCACCGGTGGTCCGATTGATTCCCTGGCCACCGTAAGAGTGGACAACCGTGGTTTTTTCAACGTTCAACAAGGTCAATCCTCCTGCCTGATTGACCTGACAAACAACGAGCTACGGCAGTTACATCTCGACGGGGAGTATTATTGTTATGGCGCGCGAACCATTGGATCAGGCCTCGCAACCGTTGAATTAGAGCTTCATACCGGTCCGGTTCCTAATGCCCCAGGTCCATGTCATTCCCGGTCCATGTGATTGAAGAGCTTCGCTTATGAGAAGCGAGCCAAAGCCTAACACAGATTGAATACTACAGGCGGCCGCTGGCCGCGTTCCAGCTGTTTAAACTGCCATTCAACCGGCGATGCGACTTGGTGGAGAACGAAAATAGAAAAGGCCGCCCAATGGGCGGCCTTTCGATAATTTTGTGAACTGTCGCGCTTACGCGGCGGCCTTGACCCCGGCTTCGATCACGGCAGCTTCGACGTATTTCTCGAACTGCTTGAAGTTCTCCTGGAAGCGGGCACGGAGGTCCGAAGCGGTGGCGTCGTAGCCTGCCTTGTCGGACCAGCTGTTGCGCGGGTCGAGCACGTCCGACGGCACGCCCGGGCAGCTTTCCGGTATGAAGAGGCCGAAATGCGGCTCCTGTTTCACCGGCACGTCATCCAGTTTGCCGGCGAGCGCGGCGCGAACCATGGCGCGGGTGAAGGCAATCTCCATGCGGTTGGCACCGCTGCCGGCGCGGCCTCCCTGCCAGCCTGTGTTGACCAGCCAGCAGGTCGCGCCGTGCTGGGCGATGCGTTCGCGTAGCATCTCACCATACACGCTCGGATGGCGCGGCATGAAGGGGGCGCCGAAGCAGGTGGAGAAGGTCGCCTGCGGATCGTTGCCGAGGCCTTTTTCCGTCCCGGCCACACGGGCCGTGTACCCCGAGAGGAAGTGGTACATGGCCTGTTCCGGGGTCAGCTTGGAGATCGGCGGCAACACGCCGAACGCGTCCGCCGTCAGCATCATGATGTGCTTCGGGTGGGTGGCGGTGCCGGACAGGTCAGTGTTCGGAATGAAGTGGATTGGATAGCAGGACCGGCTGTTCTCGGTCAGGCTGCCGTCGTCGAAGTCGATTTCCCGGGATTCCGGGTCGTAGACCACGTTTTCCAGCACTGTGCCGAAACGCTGCGAGGCGGCGTAGATTTCCGGTTCTGCTTCTTCGGAGAGACGGATCACCTTGGCGTAGCAGCCGCCCTCGAAATTGAAGATGCCCTTGTCGGACCAGCCATGCTCGTCATCACCGAGCAGGATACGGGTGCCGTCGGAGGAGAGCGTCGTCTTGCCGGTGCCGGAGAGCCCGAAGAAAATGGCGCTGTCGCCGTTCTCCGCAACATTCGCCGAGCAATGCATCGGCATGACGCCGCTGTCCGGCAGCAGGTGGTTCAGGATGCCGAAAATCGACTTCTTGATCTCGCCCGCGTACCAGCTGCCGCCAATAACGACGAGACGTTTATCGAAATTGACCAGAATGAAGGTCTCGGAATTCAGCCCGTCCGCCTCGCCCGCCGCCTGCAGGCCGGGAGCCTGGAGCACGGTGAACTGCGGCTCGAAACCGTTGAGCTCCTTGCGCTCGGGGCGGCGGAACATGTTTTTGGCGAAGAGATTGTGCCAGGCGGTCTCGGTCACCACGCGGACCGGGAGGCGGTAATCTTCGTCGGCGCCGGCATAGCAATCGAGCACGTAGCAGTCGCGGCTCTGCATGTATCCGGCGAGGCGCCGGTGCATTTCGTCGAACAGCTCCGGCGTGCAGGGCCGATTCACCCCGCCCCAGTTGATCTGGTCATGGACCGACGGTGTGTCGACGATGAATTTATCCTTGGGAGAGCGGCCGGTATGCTTGCCTGTCTCGACCGCAAGTGCGCCGCCGGGGACGATCTGGCCCTCGTCATTGCGGATTGCATGTTCGTACAGTTCCGCCTCGGAGAGGTTCCAGTAAGCGGTTCCGAGATTGAACAGCCCGTGCTGCTCCAGATCCTGCGCGGATCGTTCCTGGCCCATGTGACTCGTTTCCTCGATCTAGCTTCTTCTAACTCGGCGCGGAATTTTTAACTCTTTTGTACGGCCCCGCTCCGCTCGGGTCGGAAATTGTTACGGGTCTGTTTCAGCGATTGCAACCGCCCGGGGGGCGGTTTTCACGAAAAAATGCCGATTAGCCCGCGTCACTCTGCCGCGCACGCTTCACCAGGGCGACGAGAGCCTTCCGGGTTTCGTCCGCATCGCGGACGGGGGCGTCATAGTCGATCCGGGCAACCTCGCCGCTGAGCCGCAGGTCGCAGCCTTCCGGATCGCAGCCCGTCATTTCCCATCCCTCACCGGCACGGCCGAGCAGGATTGAGGCATAGAGCTGGTTCGCGTCGGCGTGATCCTCGTTCATGTGGGCGACGATCCCGGCTTCAGCCTCTTCCAGTTCCGGCACCCGCTCGGACAGGATATCCGCCGCCTCGACCCAGTGGATCTTGCCGAACCCGGCGACGATATGAGCCCGCTCGACAGTCACCCGATAAAAATTGAAATCCTTGAATTCGGCAAACATGCGAGCAGATGGATGACGACGCAGGTAGCGTTCGGCCATGCGCTCGTCGTCGATCTTCTCTATCCGGCCCAGAACGGAAGCACGCGCGCCGGTCAGCGGTTCGGCGAGCCCGGCGGTGCCGTCGAAAAGCAGGCAGACACGGGGATCGGCCTTCAGGTTGGCGGTATGTTCGGCGAGATCGGATAACAACATCAGCGGGCTGCCATCCTGATCGACCGCGGCCATAACGAGAGAGCCGTAAGGCCAGCCAACCTCGTTTTCCATACCTGTAGAGAGCGTCGCTCGGTCGAGGGAGCGCATCAGGGAGCGGATATGGGCGCCGGGGGCCGGAGAAGCAGTGTTGTCAGCGCTCATCAGTCGCCTCCATCAGGACACCGTGCGAGTTACGTCACGGGATACCTTCGATCCAACGACATTTCCAGTTGAATGATCCGTTCGGGGATACCGGTTGGCCGTGGAGCAGAAGAATTGTAGCCTACTGTGTAAGCATTTTTGCGCCGTTTCCGGTTTTTGCGAGTTATTGAAATGTCCAAAGCCATCTTAATTTTTTCAGTGATTTTCGTATTCGCGGTGGCTTTGGGGGCGATCTTTCCGGCAGGTGCTGAAACCTACCGTCCGATCAACCAGCGTCCGATGTTTGGCAACATTCAGAAGACGCAGGAGATGCTGGATGCCGACGCCGCGTTCAGAGCCAGCGTCAAACAGAAGGGATACACGGACGAGCAGGCTTACGAGCATTTCGTCAAGCGCGGCTGGCAATATTTCAACTCAGGGGACCTTGGAGGAGCTGTCCGGCGCTTCAATCAAGCCTGGTTATTAATGCCGGAGAAATCGAGTGCTTATCATGGTTTCGCTTTGGCCCGGGTGGTCCAGCAGGCCCCTCTTTCGGAAATCGATCAACTGTTTGAAATAGCACTGAGCAAGGAAGACCTGAGTGCCGGGACGTTGTCTGATTATGCTCGTTTTCTGAACCTCTCGGGGCGTCCGCGTCACGCGATCACCCAAGCCGAGAGGGCCCTTGCCATGGATGGCAATGTTTATAACGCCCGAAATCAGATGGCGGCGGCCTATCTTTCGCTCGGTGAGCGAGCGCTTGGATGCGAATGGGCCCGGCGAGCCAGGTCAGCCGGTGAGTCGTATGTGCCAGAAGCAGAATTTCAGGCTACTTGCGGTGATTGAGGCTGGGCAGCAGGGAGTTTCTCCTTAAATAGGCGCGCCGCCGAGATATTGCCGCACGTATGTCACAGCTTTGCCCTAATCCGGCATCATTGAAGCAGCTGTAGAAGATTACACGTACCTCTCCGGCTGGTTCCGGCGGACGGAAACGTGCAAAATCGGGGGCGCCGTACTTCGGCGGAAAGGGTTACAGACATGAACACGATCGCACTGGTCGATGACGATCAGAATATTCTCACCTCGGTTTCCATCGCTCTAGAGGCCGAAGGCTTCGAGGTGCGGACTTTCAAGGATGGTGAGGAGGCGCTGCGCGGGCTGACCCAGCGGCCGGTGGATCTTGCCATTCTCGATATCAAGATGCCCCGTATGGATGGCATGGAGTTACTGTCGCGCTTGCGTCGCCAGAGTGCGCTTCCGGTGATCTTCCTGACCTCGAAGGATGATGAACTGGACGAGATGCTCGGTCTGAAGATGGGCGCCGACGATTACATCACCAAACCGTTCTCCCAGCGCCTGCTGATCGAGCGTATTCGCGCCCTGCTGCGTCGCCAGGAACTGGCCCAGGACGAGGCCAACCCAGCCAGCGATTCCGTGCTCGCGCGTGGCGATCTGATGATGGACGGCTCGCGCCATCTCAGCGCCTGGAAAGGTCGTCCGGTGCCGCTGACCGTGACCGAGTTCCTGATCCTGCGCTCACTCGCCACCCGGCCTGGCCACGTCAAGAACCGGGATCAGTTGATGGATGCCGCTTATGGCGATGCGGTTTATGTGGATGACCGCACCATCGACAGCCACATCAAGCGCATTCGCAAGAAATTCAAAAGCGTGGATGACGATTTCGAGCAGATCGAAACGCTGTACGGGGTCGGCTACCGGTACCGAGACCCGGCCTTGGTGGCCGCCGGCCCGGCATGAGCCTTTCCTGGGGGGATGGGCTTCGAGCAGTGTTCGGACGACGCAGCCCGGAAGGTATGACTGACAGTGCCAAGAAGGCGGAGGCGGCGGACCGTTCAGTCATGGATCGGTCGACGGGAGAGAGCCCGCGCCGCAGATCCAGAATCTCCGGGCTGACACTGCGCATCCTCGCGATCAATTTGTTCGCGGTGGCGATTCCGCTCTTTGGCCTCCTTTACATGGATCGATACCAGGACAGCCTGATCGAGGCCGAACTGGAGGCGCTGACGCGCCAGGGCAGCATTTTCGCCAAGGGTGTCGCCGCGCTTGCCGTCGAGCCTGAGTTTTCCGAAGCAACGCAACTGTCCAAGGAACTGGTGCGCCGCATGGTGCGGCATGCCTCGGACCAGTTCGGCACCCGCCTGCGCCTGTTTGCGCCGGACGGCCACCTGATGGCCGACAGCAACAGTTTTGGGCGATCGGGCGGTGTGGTGCAGATCCGGCCGCTGGCGCCGCCACGCGAGGCCGGCTTCGATCCCGGCCACTGGGCCGATACGGCGTACGATTTGCTGGTGAACTGGCTGCCCCGGCGTGGCGACTTTCCGCGTTACAAGGAAACGGCTGCCCAGCGGGCGCAAGACTACCCGGAGGCTGTCGACGCATTGCGGGGGCTCCGGGCGCAGGCCGTCAGGACAGCCCCGGATGGCGGCCTTATCCTGACTTCCGCCGTGCCCGTGCGTCGCTACAAGCAGGTGCTTGGCGCCCTGATGCTGAGTGTCGACGGACACGAGGTCGACAAGGCCATGCGGGACGTGCGATTCGGGATTTTGAGCGTGTTCGCTTTCGTCTTCGCCATCACCATTCTGTTGTCGCTCTATCTCGCGGGGACCATCACCCGGCCGGTACAGAAGCTTGCCGCTGCGGCCGAGCGCATTCGCCAAGACCGTACCAGGGAGACCGAGATCCCCGCGTTCGAAGGGCGAGACGACGAGATCGGTGATCTGGCCCGGGCAATGCGGGAAATGACAGAGGCGCTCTGGCAACGGATGGATGCCATCGACCGGTTTGCCGCCGATGTCGCGCACGAGATCAAGAACCCGCTGACCTCCGTACGCAGTGCAGTCGAGACGGCGGCGCGTGTGCAGGATCCGGAAAAACAGAAGAAGCTGATGGGGATCATTCTCGACGATGTGCAGCGCCTCGACCGGCTGATCAGCGATATCTCCGAAGCGTCCAGGCTTGATGCGGAGCTGTCCCGTTCCGGCGCGGAGACCGTCGATCTTGCGGCGATCCTGGCGATCCTTTCCGAAGTTTATGACGCTGCGGACAATAGCCAGGGAGTGCGCGTTGAAACGGCCGTGAACGGCTCGACGGACCTTCGCGTCCGGGGCAGCGAAAGCCGTCTGGTGCAGGTGATCCGCAATCTGGTCGCCAATGCGATTACCTTTTCGCCGGAAGGTGGATCGGTGCGTCTGACGGCGGGGGCGGACCCGGTGGATGGCCGCGAGGTGATCATCACGGTCGAGGATGACGGGCCCGGAATTCCCGAAAACAAGCTCGAGGCCATCTTCGACCGGTTCTATTCGGAGCGACCGACAGGCGAGAAGTTCGGCACCCATTCGGGTCTCGGGCTCAGCATATCCCGGCAGATTGTCGATGCGTCCTCCGGACGTCTCTGGGCAGAGAATCGCACGGGCGTTGATGGCTCTGTTATTGGCGCGCGGTTCGTCATACGGTTGCCCCGCGTGGTGAACTGAGGCGGGACGATCCGCGGCGGGGTTCAATGGAACTGGTATATGGCACGACGGTCGCAATCGACGGCCGCGCGGTACTGCTGCGCGGTCCGAGCGGTAGCGGAAAGTCCGATCTGGCGCTGCGTCTGATCGAGGGCGGGGCCATGCTGGTGTCAGACGATCAAACCCGGCTGATCCGGGAATCGGACCGGCTGGTGGCAAGCGCACCGGATGCGATTGCTGGCCAGCTGGAGGTCCGCGGCGTGGGTATCGTGCCCGTGGCAAATACTCGGCGGGCGCCACTCGATCTCGTCATCGACCTGGTGCCGCCCGAGCAGGTTGAACGCTTCCCGGAGGCCGGGGCCTGTACCTATCTAGAGCTCACGGTTCCTCTGCTCTCGCTTGCTCCGTTCGAGGCATCCGCCCCGGCAAAAGTCCGCCTTGCACTCACTCATTATCCGGCGAAATAATGCGGCCATCGGAAATGCGCGTTGAGGGGGAGAGTGACGTGCAGGCATCCGCTGATGCAACGGGACAACCGCTGAGGATTGTGCTGGTGACGGGCCTTTCGGGTGCCGGCCGGACGACGAGCCTGAAAGCACTGGAAGATGCCGAGTTCGAGGCGGTCGACAATTTGCCCTTGTCGCTGCTGCCGGCATTGCTGGCGCCGCGCGCCGAGCCGGACGGCGATCACCGGATTGCCGTCGGCATCGATACACGAACCCGCGATTTCACACCGCAACGTTTGACCGCTGAGATCGGCGCCTTGCGGCAGCGCAGAGATATCACGCTGACCGTGGTCTTCCTCGACTGCGATACGGACGTATTGATCCGCCGCTTTACCGAAACCCGTCGCCGCCATCCGCTGGCAGTCGACAGGCCGGTGGCGGACGGTATTCGCACCGAGCTTGAGATGCTGGCGCCGCTGCGCGAACAGGCCGATGTGACCATCGATACCTCCCGTCTCTCCACCGCCGATTTCAAGCGGGTCTTTGCCGAGCAGCTTGGTATCGCGGGCGAGGGTGGGCTTACGATCACGGTCACTTCTTTCAGCTTTCGGCGCGGCGTGCCACGCGAGGCGGACATGGTGTTCGATGTGCGTTTCCTCCGGAATCCGCATTACGACCTGGGCCTGCGGCCGCTCGACGGCCGGAACCGAGAGGTCGCGGATTACATCGCCGAAGATCCTGATTTTTCGGCCTTCTATGAGCGTCTTGAAGGGTTTCTGAAGCCGCTGATGCCGCGCTTTCAGGCCGAGGGGAAAAGTTATCTTACCATCGCGGTGGGATGTACCGGCGGACGGCACCGATCCGTATTCGTGGCGGAAAAGCTGGCGAGAGAGTTGAAGGCGGACGGCCTAGCTGTCACTTTGTTGCACCGCGATGTCGATCGCGCCGGGCAGGAATGATCTGCCGGTTAATGAGTCGGCGGGACGGAACAGTGCATAGAACACTGAAGGCAAGGGGCTAACCAGATGGACGCGGAGGCGACCGAATTGCCGATTGGCATCGTATTGGTAACGCACGGAAAACTCGCGGATGAGTTCCGTTCAGCGGTGGAACATGTTGTTGGACCACAAGAGCATCTGGCGACGGTCTGTATCGGTCCCGAGGACGATATGGAACAGCGCCGGGCCGAGATTCTGGAAAGTGTCGGGGCGGTGGATCAGGGCAGGGGGGTCATCGTACTGACCGACATGTTCGGCGGTACGCCGTCGAACCTGGCCATCTCGATCATGGAAAAGGCGCATGTGGAAGTGCTCGCGGGCGCTAATCTGCCGATGCTGATCAAGCTGGCGAGCGTTCGGAACAGCATGGATCTTGCGGCGGCGGCGAACGAGGCGCAGGAGGCGGGACGGAAATATATCCGTATCGCATCCCAGGTTCTTGCTGGTGAATGACGTAATGGGAAACCGGCCGGCGGCTTCGTCCGCAATGGAACGGGATTTGACCATCGTGAACCAGCGCGGCCTGCATGCGCGGGCGGCGGCGAAATTCGTAAAGCTGGCGGATACCTTTGCGGCGGAAATTTCCGTGACCAAGGGCGATATGACCGTCTCGGGGCGTTCGATAATGGGGCTGATGATGCTGGCCGCCGCGCCGGGCTGTTCCATCCATGTCGCTGCCGAAGGGGCGGACGCACAAGACGCGCTCGAGGCCATCGCCAAACTTGTGGACGACAAATTCGACGAAGATTGAGGATCTGACCGCCATGATAAAACGGGCATCCGAAAAAGGCGGGGAACGGATCATTGACGGGGTCGGCGTTTCCGCCGGGATCGCCATTGGCGTTGCCCATGTCGTCGAGACCGGACTCGGTCAGCTGCCGGAATACGAACTGGAAGACGCGCATGTCGAGGCCGAAGCCGAGCGGTTTCGCGCGGCTCTGGTCAAGGCGCAAAAGCAGGTCGGCAAGCTGCGGCAAAAAACGGCGAACATGCCGGAATCGGTCGCGGAGGAATTAGCCCCGCTGCTCGACGCGCATGCCGCGATGCTCGGCTCCGGCCGGGTGGGGGCGGGCACCGAGGCACTGATCCGCAAACGCAAGATCAACGCGGAAGCCGCCGTTCAGTCGGTCGTGCATGAAATCAGCGAAGCCTTTGCGGCAATGAAGGACCCTTATCTCGCGGCCCGGATCACGGATGTGCGGGATGTAGCGGGACGGATTTTGCGCAACCTCGCAGACAAGCCCTATCAAGCCTTCTCCGTCCTGCCGAAAGACGCGGTGATTATCGCGGACGAGCTCAGTCCCGCGGACACCGCGCTGCTGGACCCGAAAAGAGTGGCGGCTTTGGTGACGACGGCGGGCGGCCCGGAGGGTCATTCGGCGATCATGGCCCGGTCGATGGGGCTGCCGGCGGTTCTCGGTGTGCAGGGATTGCTCGGGAAGGTCAGGTCCGGCGAACGGGTGCTGGTTGATGGCGAGCGTGGCCGTGTCGTCGTCGCGCCGAGTGATGCGACCCTGGCGGAGTTCGAGCGGAAAGCGGAGGCTCGCAAGCGGCTGGAGCGTCAGCTCGCGCGGTTGCGGTCGCTGCCGGCGGAAAGCCGGGACGGGGAGTGCATTTCCCTGCTGGCGAACCTTGAATTGCCACGGGATGTCGAAGGGGCAATGCGGTCAGGGGCCGAAGGTGTCGGCCTGCTGCGCACCGAATTCCTGTTCATGAACCGGGACACGCTGCCAAGCGAGGACGAGCAATATGCCGTGTTGCGGGGCATCGTCGAAGGCATGGGCGGTCTGCCGGTAACGATCCGGACGCTCGATGTCGGTGGCGACAAGATTTCTTCGGCGCTCGGCGGCAAGATCGGTATTTCGCCCAATCCCGCGCTCGGGCTGCGAGGGGTCCGGCTGTCCCTTGCGGAGCCGAAACTGTTCGAAACCCAGCTTGCCGCAATCCTGCGTGCGGGCGCGCACGGCCCGGTCCGGCTGCTGCTGCCGCTGATTTCCTCAGCGGAGCAGATCCGTCAATCCAGGCGTATTCTGACAAAGGTGGTCAAACGCCTGAAGCGCAAGGGCGTGCGGATCGCCGATCCGGTCCCCCCGCTGGGCGCGATGATCGAGGTGCCGTGCGCTGCCCTGATGGCCGACAGCCTGGCCCGCGAGGTCGACTATTTCGCCATCGGGACGAACGATCTGACCAGCTATGCGCTTGCCATCGATCGCAGCGACGATGCGGTGGCCGGGCTCTACAATCCGCTGCATCCAGCGGTGTTGCGGCTGATCCAGTTCACCGTCGATGCCGGGCACAGGGCCGGTATCCCGGTCAGCATCTGCGGCGAGATCGCGGGCGACCCGCGCTATACGCCGTTGCTTACAGGGCTCGGCGTACGGGAGCTGTCGATGTCCTCGCACAGCATTCCGCGTGTGAAGCAGAGGGTGCGTGCGCTCGACACTGGTGCGGCGACGCGCCGGGCGCTGGCGATCATGGATCAGGGCGATGAGGGCCGGATCTCCGCGCTGCTGGACGATTTCAACGACAGTCTCTAGTCTGCGCCAATTCCCTTCCTGCTCCTTCGGGTGAGCCCCATGACTTTCGTCTTGAATGCCGATGTGCTCAGCGCAATCGAACCGCCGATTGCCGAGTCCCAGACCTGGATTGCCGGCCGGACCTTTCCGGCGGAAAAGCCGCTGCTGGACCTGTCCCAGGCCGTGCCGAGCTATCCGCCGGCAAAAGAGCTGACGGATCACGTTGCCGCCCGCGCGGCCGATTTCGAGACTGCTCAATATTCCATGATCCGCGGCGTGGTGGAGCTTCGTCAGGAACTGGCGGACCACGTCGCGACCCGCTATGGCGGTGTAATCGGGCCGGAGAACGTGCTGATTTCGGCTGGTTGCAACCAGGCCTTCTGCATGGCCGTTCTCGCCATTGCGCGGGCCGGCGATGCCGTGATGCTGCCAGTGCCTTATTACTTCAATCACCAGATGTGGCTGGAAATGCAGGGGATCGATCCGATCCATCTGCCGTTCCGTTTCGACCGGGCCGGTGTGCCTGACCCGGAAGAGGCCCGCAAGATGCTGACCGACAAGACCAAAGCCATCGTGCTGGTCTCGCCGAACAACCCGACCGGCGCCGTCTATCCGCCAGAAGTCATCGCCGAATTCCGCGATCTCGCCGCCGAACGCGGCATCGCGTTGATCCTGGATGAGACCTACCGGGATTTTCTGGAAGACGAGAACGGCCCGCCGCATGACCTGTTCCGGGACGAGAAGTGGGGTGAGACGCTGATCCAACTCTACAGCTTCTCCAAGACTTTCAGTCTGACCGGCTACCGCGCGGGTTCCGTGATGGCCGGGGCGAAAACCATCGATGCGGTCACCAAGATCATGGACACGATCCAGATCTGCACGCCGCGTATCTCGCAATATGCCGCGCTTTACGGGCTGCGCCATGTCTGGCCGTGGGTTGCTGAGAAGCGGGATATGCTGAAGGGGCGCAAGGAAGCGCTGGAGGCGGCTTTCCGGTCAAACGATCTCGGCTACGAGCTGGTTTCCGCCGGTGCCTATTTCTCCTATGTCCGGCATCCATTCGAGGATCTGAGCGCGAAGCAGGTGGCCCGCAAGCTGGCGGACGAGCAGAATATCCTGTGCCTGCCGGGCAGCTTCTTCGGGCCCGGTCAAGAGCGCTTTCTGCGCCTGGCTTTCGCCAACGCCAAAGCAGAAGACATGCCGGAGCTGGCGAAACGCCTGCGGGCGAGTCTCGTTGCATGACCGGAACCCGGCCCTATGATCCGGCACGCGATGATCTCGCCGAGATTGTCACTCTGGTTCATCGCGCCTTCGCGCAGTACAGGGGCAAGCTTGAGCCTGAAAGTGGGGCGCTGACGGAAACGGTCGACAGTCTGAGCAAACGGCTGGAAAAGAACCGGCTGTTTCTGGCTGAGGATGACGGCAGGATCAGCGGCGCCGTCTTCGCCACGCAAAAAGGAGACGCTGTTTATCTCGACCGGCTGGCCGTCGATCCCGACGTGCGCTGCCGCGGCATTGCCCGCCGGCTGATCGAGACGGTCGAGGCCCATGCGCGCGAGACCGGCGCCGCCCGGATCACCCTCGGCGTCCGCCTCGTCCTGCAGCACAATATCGAGTATTTCCAGCGCTGGGGCTTTGTCGAAACGGGCCGTCAGACCCATGCAGGCTTCGACGCCCCGACCTCGATGGATATGGAAAAGCGGCTCTGACACTCCCATAGCGACAGGCATTGAAGTGCATGATGATTGAAAAATCGTCAATTGGCGCTTATATTATCGTCAAATGACGATTGATGGAGATGCATGCCATGGTCGCGCTTGATGTCTATATGAGCCCTGAAAATCTTCCGGGCACAGAAGCCGCACGGGTCGGGAAATTGCTGGGTTTGAAAGAGTCCGCTTCCTTGGATGACATCCTGCTGGCGGACCATGTGGCATCTGGACTGGACGTGTCGGCGGCCGAGGCTCTTGGCACTCTTCTTGGCCGAGCCAGCATAGTCGGCCCGCTCATCCCGGAAGCGACACTGCGCCGGGCGAAAAAACAGCGCAAAGTGCTTTCGCGGGAAATGAGCGAGCGGCTCTATGAGGTTTCGCGTGTCATTGATGCCGCGAGCCGGCTCTATCGCGGTGACATGCCGGCAATCTCCCGGTTCCTCAATCGACCCCATCCCCTGTTGCATGGCCGCGCGCCACTCGATCTCGCGCGATCCAGCTCGGCGGGGGCGGATGCCGTCATCAATCTGTTGCGGCGTGCGGAGTCCGGTTTCGCGGTATGACTGCCTTGCGGACACTGCCGGCACAATTGACCGGTTACAGGATCGGCGATCCGGACGGCGAGTTCCCGATTTGGGATGACGGCGGAGCCCGGCAAGCGTTCGGCCGCTGGCACGAGGCCGGCTCAGGGGTGATTTATGCCTCGGAGCATTACTCGACCGCGATGCTGGAAAAGCTGGTGCATTTTGGCGGCGAGTTGCCGGGTAATCAGCATTTCATCGAAATCACGCTCCCGGCGGGACTCTCCTACGAGGTGGTGAATCCGGATCTTCTCGATGGGTGGGCGGATATTTCCGGCATTGCCGCGCGGGAATACGGCCGGAAATGGTATGCGGAGAAACGCTCCGCAATCCTGATTGTCCCTTCGGCTGTCGCGCGTATGGAGCGCAATTTCGTCTTCCATACGGGACATGCCGATTTCGTGCGGGTTGATGTCGGACTGGAAACGCCGGTCTGGTGGGACGACCGGCTATTCGCGCGCTGAGCCCAAACGGCTCATGATTATCCGTGCTTCTGAATAAACGCTGACAGCCGTCGTCCCGCTTCATCCAGTGTCTCGTCCGAGGCGCCGAAGCTGAGGCGGAGGTGCCCCGCCAGCATGTCGCCGAAGCCCTCGCCCGGGAGCAGGGCGAGCTTCTGTTCTTCCAGCAGTTTCCATGCGAAATCGGTGGTGTCCATGCCGGTCTCGCGGATATCGAGCATCAGGAACATGCCGGCATCGGGTTTGCGGACCTTCACTTTCGGCACGGCGGACAGCGCGTCGCAGACCCGGTCGCGGCGGTGCCGGTAGAGATCGCGAATGCGGTCCACGGTGTCGACCGCGTCGTCCAGCGCAGTCATGGCAGCTTCCTGGATAAAGGGCGGTGAGCCGAACAGCATTGAGCTCATGACCTGTTCGACCGCGTTGATGGTAGCCGGATCGGCGACGATCCAGCCCAGCCGCCAGCCGGTCATCGCATGGCCCTTGGAGAAGCTGTAGACCGACAGTGTGCGATCCTTCATGCCGTCGATCAGGCGTGGGCAGAAATGCGGCTGCTCGTAGGTCATGGAGCAATAGACCTCGTCGGAAATCAGCCACAGATCGTGCTCGATGCAGATCCGGGCGATCTCTTCCATGGTCTCGCGCGGCCAGACGGCGCCGGTCGGGTTATTCGGCGAGTTGATCACTATCGCCTTGGTTTCCGGGCGCAGGGCGGCACGGATATCGGCCGGATCCGGAACAAAGCTGTTCTCGGGGAGCAGCGGCACCTGGCTCAACGATGCGCCGCGGGCGATCAGCGCGCCTTGATAGGTGACATACATCGGATCGAAGGCGATGACGTGATCGCCCGGATTGAGCGTCACCAGCCCGGACGTAAAGACGCCGCACTGGGCGCCTGGAATGACGGCGACATTCTCCGCCGTGACCGTCTCGCCGATCCGTGCGCTGTGGTAGGCGGCAAGCTTTTCCCGCAGTGCAAGGAAGCCGATGCTTGCGGTGTAATGATGTTTGCCGTCCCGCAGCGCGCTGACCGCTGTCTCAACGATGCGCTCGTCGGTGGTGAAATCGTGATCGCCCACCGACAGCACGATGACGTCCGTCTCGCCTGCCCGATAACGCTTGCGGGCCTCGGTGTGAATTGCCCAGGCATCGTCGGCGTCGCTTCCGCCCATGGCGGCGATATAGGAGGAATGGTGGGGCATCAAAAAGTCTTTCAGCAGGCAACGGGGCGGCCAGATAAGGCGGGCCGGGTTGCGCTGTCAATGCCACCTCTTGTCCTTTGCCTGCTTGCCCCTATTTTCCCGGACTGATATAGCCCAGTGCGACCGGGTACCGGCAGTGACGCCGGATAGAAAAAGTGCAAGGAGCTGCCGCATGGCTGACGCCGCTTTCACCGACTACAAAGTTGCCGATATTTCGCTCGCCGAATGGGGCCGCCGCGAAATCGCGATCGCCGAAACCGAAATGCCGGGCCTGATGGCGCTGCGCGAGGAAAATGCCGGCAAGAAGCCGCTGGCCGGCGCGCGTATCACCGGTTGCCTGCACATGACCATCCAGACGGCCGTGCTGATCGAGACCCTTGTCGATCTCGGCGCCGACATCCGCTGGAGCTCCTGCAACATCTTCTCCACTCAGGACCAGGCCGCAGCCGCTATTGCGGCCGCCGGCATCCCGGTCTTTGCCTGGAAGGGCGAGACCGAGGAAGAGTACGAGTGGTGCCTGCGCCAGACCATCAAGGGTCCGGACGGCTGGGCTCCGAACATGTTGCTGGATGACGGCGGCGATCTGACGATCATGATGCACGAGGATTATCCGGAGTTGATGGACGATGTCCGCGGCGTGTCGGAAGAGACCACGACCGGCGTGCACCGCCTCTATGAGATGGCGAAGGCGGGAACGCTCAAGGTTCCGGCGATCAACGTCAATGACAGTGTCACCAAGTCCAAGTTCGACAACCTTTATGGCTGCCGCGAAAGCCTGACCGACGGCATTCGCCGGGCAACCGACGTCATGCTGTCGGGCAAGGTCGCGGTCGTCGCCGGTTACGGCGATGTCGGCAAGGGCTCGGCCGCCAGCCTGCGCAACGGCGGTGCCCGGGTGCTGGTCACCGAGATCGACCCGATCTGCGCCCTGCAGGCGGCGATGGAAGGCTACGAAGTCGTGACGATGGAAGAGGCCGCGCCGCGTGGCGACATCTTCGTCACCGCGACCGGCAACAAGGACATCCTCACGATGGACCATATGCGGGTCATGAAGGACCGCGCCATCGTCTGCAACATCGGCCATTTCGATAACGAAATTCAGGTCGAGCCGCTGCGTAACCTGACCTGGCACAATGTGAAGCCGCAGGTTGACGAAGTCGAATTCCCGGATGGCAAGCGGATCATCCTGCTGGCCGAAGGCCGCCTGGTTAACCTCGGCTGCGCCACCGGCCACCCGAGCTTCGTGATGAGCGCCTCCTTTACCAACCAGACGCTCGCGCAGATAGAACTCTGGAACAATGCCGGCGAATACGAAAAGCAGGTTTACGTGCTGCCGAAGAAACTGGACGAGAAGGTTGCCGCTCTGCACCTGAAGAAGGTCGGCGCGATGCTTTCCCAGCTCTCCAAAGAGCAGGCTTCCTATATCGGCGTGACGCAGGAAGGCCCGTTCAAGCCCGAGGCCTACCGCTACTAAAAACAGCATGCACGCGGCGGCGGCACTTGATCCGCCGCCGCGTTCCCTTATTTAAAGCCATACGCAAACACGCACATGAGGGCGGGGCATGCGGTGGCTTTTTTTAGGACTGATCGGCGGCGCTCTATTGGCTTCAAAAGCCGATGCACGCGAGCTTGATCTCTCCTATACGATCTATTTCGGCGGCTTCTCCGTCGCCGCGTTCGATTCAAAAATCGCAGTCGACCGCTCGGCCTACCGGGTCACGACCAACGCCCGTTCCCTCGGCATCCTCGACTTCTTCTTTCCGATCGAGGTGACCAGCGAAGGCACTGGTCTGGTGACAGGCAGTGGCATTAAACCCGAGACATATCGCAGCAATGGAACTTTTGACGGCAAGCCTCGCCGCATAACGCTCACGGCCCGTGACGGTGCGGCGCCGTCAGTCTCCATGCACCCGCCGCGCGATCCGGAAAAGCGGGATGCGGTGCCGGAAGATCTGCAACTGGGCACGATCGATCCCTATGCGGCCGTTGTCTCGCTGGCTCTGACGTCCAAGGTCAATCCATGCCAGGAAGAATTGCGGGTCTTCAATGGCCGCACCCGGACGGATTTCCGTTTGTCCCACGCTGGCTCAGATGTTTTGAAGAAGACGGACTACAGCGTTTTCGACGGCCGGGCTGAACGGTGCGAGGTGGCATACGAGACGCTGGCCGGAGGGTACAAGAAGCCCTGGTTCGGCGAGGACAAGACAGATGCCGTGACACGGCTCTGGGTCGCCCGGCTGACGGAAGACGGCTCCTGGATACCGGTGCGCCTGGAATCGGAAGGGCCTTTCGGCATGATCGTCGGCCATATCACCGGAGCGTCGGAGCGCCTCGATCTGGCCGAGCGGGTCTTGCTGAAACCCTAGCAAGACCTCACACGGTATGAGCCTGCCCGTCTACTTCAGGAGCAGGGAGTGCCGGATACCGAGCCAGATGGTGGCGAGCCCGGCGCTGATGATGCTGGTCAGCACCATCAGCCGGACACCGACGCCGATTTTCTCCGATAGATTCCGCTGATGGCGCAGGTAGGCAAAATCGTGCTGCGCCTGGATCACCCGCTCCGGCGAGGTGACGTCGAGGCCGAGTTCAGTCAGCGTCGCCCGCACCACGCGGCGGGCATCGTCCTGGTCCATGGGGCACTCCCTTTACCGACCTAGCGGTCTCTCGTAAGCATGGCGATCAGGCTGGCGAGGGCGATGCCGAGGGCCCCGATCGCCTCGCCGATCTCCGGCTCCAGAGACACTCCGGTGGCGGTGAGAAATCCTGTCAGGCCGATCCAGGTGCTTCGTTCACCCAAACGGTCCAGTAGCCAGCTTGTGTTGAAGGTCATCACTTTGTCTCCTGAGGATTGGTTTCGGGTGGGGTGGTACAGCTATCCAGCGCGGGATCGATCTCCCCGGCATCCCGCAACCGTGCCCGGACTGCGGGGGATAGGGCGCAATATCCGTCGTGCACGGCGCGGATGGCGGCGAGGGCATTGGTTCTGCGGATTTCAATCTCCGCAGCGGCATTGGGGTCCGCACATCCCGGCACTGCCGTCAGCAGACTCACGACAGCCAGCATCGATCTGACATGCATAGGCAACTCCTCATCTTGTGGGAAAATCGAATAGGCGGCGCCTGTGGAACTACGGGCTCTCTTCCGCTTCCCAGAGCCGGAGCTGGTTGCCCCAGACCTCGGCGGTGACACGGGTCACAACGCCCGGCGCCTGGCCTGCATAGTTCGGGATCCCGCCGATGCGTTTGACTCCACCTGCGCTGCCGCCGAGGGTCCATGACGGCACGAACCCTCCGGCGCCGCCCTGGGTGATGAGAAATCTTCGCGTGTATTCGAAGCCGAGGCCGAGTGCCGCGAAATCGAAACCGACATTTCCGGTCAGGGTGACGGCAAGCGCATTCCAGCGTGCCGCATCGATGGACACTGTCCCGGTGCCGATTTCTCCGAGGTCTTCGATGCTCATCCGGGTGCCGCGCAGGTTCCCGTCGGCCAGCGCATAGCCCTGAAGATTCAGGCCCATGGTCTTGATCTCGCCGGTTGCCCGGTTGATCTCCAAAGGCCGGCCTGTCCAGGCACCGCTATTGTCGAAGGTGTGCAGGAAGATCAGGCTGCCGCCTGCCGTATCCGACAGGGGGGTATCGTCGAGGCCGAAATCCAGATGCGGCAGATCATCCCGCATCATCCGGAGGTTAAGATATTGGCCGGGCGGGGCGTTCAGGGCCGGAGAATGGCCGTCGATCTTCAGGGCTCCGGTTATTGTCCCGCCCGCGCGTTCGAGGAAGGCGGTGAAGAGCGGGTAGCTCAGCACCCAGTCGCTCCGTTCGGTAGCGCCTTCGGCAAAGCTGACCTCCATGGTCAGGGCCGTGCCATCGAGCGTTGTGATCGTGCCGGCCATGAGGTGCGTCGCCTCGCTTGCACTGGTGACCCGCAACACCTGTCCGGTCTTCCAGCCGGGCGGCGGAGTGGCCAGCAGGGTGAAGGTGACGGGGCCGGTCGCGGGGGTGAGCGGGGAAGCGGAAAGCCCGGCCATGCCCTTCAGCACAGCGGTTTCCTCGGCAACCGCGCGGACGATGGCGGGGAAGCCGGATTCTTCCTCGGCGTAGGCGTTGCCGTCCAGATTGGCGTCGGTGAAAGTGCGGTCGCCGATGGTCACGGACCAAGTCATCAGTACAGCTCCTCTATGACGAATTCCTTGGAATAGCGCGCGTTGAAATCGTTCACGATCGGGGTGGTCTCAGCGATCCGGCCATAGACCGTGCGCCGATGCAGGTGGGCGGTGTCGTCCGGATCGACCATCGCCAGGATGTCGCCGCCGGTGCCTTTCAGCCGTTCCAGCTCGTAGGCGTTGGCCAGCATCTCGTCGATATCCAGATGTTCAATCCGGAAGCGCAGGCGGCGGTATTTCGGTTTGCCGTCGAAATAGGCCTGACCGCCGCGCGACTTGACGATCCGGCTTTCGTCCACCTGCTCGATGCTCCAGCCATATTGCAGGTTCACGCTGGGCGTCCATGCCGGTGCCAGCAAGGCGCGTCCCGCTTGCAGATAGCCGGCGGGATTGTCCGGGTCCTCGAGATCCACGCGTACATAACGCACGCGCCGCGCCGCGGGCAGGATGGCGTAGGACCCGATGCCGTAAGTCTCCGCCGTCGCGGTATCGAGATGGCCGCCCCATTGGAATTCACCCCAGTGCCCGGTGCCGAACGGCACCACGCGGGGCCAGATCGGCACGGCGCCGGTGTCGAGTTCCGGTTGTTCCAGTGAGGTATTGAACAGCCGTACCCGCCAGGTGCCGCGTTGGCTCAGATTGTGGTTCAGAATACCGGCGAAACTGACGGGACGCTGTGCGCCGAAATCCACCTCGAACCAGGATGACGCCGGATCGGTGTCGGTGGACCGGGCGACCCGGCTCGGATGCGGGTGGGCGAGATTGTCCAGCGGCAGACCGCTGCTCCAGTCCCCGCCGGAAAGGGCCGCCGCGTCCAGATAGTTCCGGTAGACGATCAGCATGTTGCTCATCGGTTGCTATCCCCAGAGGGTGAGTTCGGCTTCGTCGAAAGCGCTGTCTTCGGACAGTCCGGCCAGCACCAGATTGCGTCCCCCGGTCAGCCCGTGGCGGGGATAGGTGATCCGGATGGTGCTGCCGAGGGTGAGGCTGTAGGGCCGGGTTTTTACCCGGACCCTGAAGAGGTCGCGCGCCGTGCCGAAAAGGGCGAGGCGCCGGGCCGCTTCCGTGGCAGCGTCCGGTTCTGTTGCCAGCAATCCGTCTTTCTGAATGTCGCCGGCGAGTTTGTGCCGGATCTGGATGGCCGGGTCCGAGGAGTCCGCATAGCGGTGGGACTCAGCCAGATCGCTCCGCGCTTCCGCACCGAGACCGGCCGCGCTTTCCCCGTCCGAAAGCGGGCGCCAATAGCGGGCGTAACCGAGTTTCTGGCGCCAGAGGGGCAAGGCGGACGGCTCGCGTTCAAGGCTGACGATGGCGCTGTCGTCGAAACTTTCCGTCGCGGTTTCCGCCGGTTCCGTCAGCCTGCCGACGGTGAACTGTCCCTGCCGGTCGAAACCGAAATGGGCACCGATACTGTCCGCAAGACTGTCGAGAGCGGACAGCATGCCGGTCTCCTGTCCGGCGAAGAAACCGGTGGCCATGGGGGCGGCGAGGGTAAGGTCCGCGAAAGCCGTCCAGTCGATGAGCGTCAGCCCGGAGGCACGCATGGCGATACGCAGCATCAGGCTGGCCGCGTCTTCGGCATAGGCGCCGCCCGTCGCATCGCCATGAACATGGGCCGTGACCGGACCGTTCGGCGCGCTGCCAAGCCGGAAGGTGCCGGCGACGAGGTCCACGGCATAATGCGACGGCGCCGGAGGTTCAGTCCCGGCGGTCAAGGCCAGACCGCTGTCGAATACGGCGTCGATCCCGGAGATCTGGCCGTCATGCACCTGATAGGTCAGGGCGGCGGCATCCACCAGCACCGCCGGTACATGGAAGCAGCGCCCATAGCACAGCGGCTTCGGGCGGCCTTTCAGTCCGGCATCACCCTCGCTTCCGCCCGTGCCCAGATAGAGGGTCTGCTGCAACGGCCGCTCGAACAGCACCTGCAGATCGCGGAGATGCAGGCGGATCCGGTCGTCATCGAATTCGATACGCTCTGCTGTGCCGTCGAACACAGCTCGGTAGTCGGCGAGGCGGAACCGGTCGCCGCCGAGCAGAAGCCGGACCCGGCGGCCATCGAACGCGAAGCTGCGCCAATCATCGAGTGCGCCATCCGCATTGTTGATGTCGAGCGTGCCGAAGCCCGGCACCGACCGGCCCTCAAGCTGACCGCTGCGATAGAGGTGGCGTTCGAAACTGATGGCGGAGAGCAACCGGGCGTCGAAATACTGGTTGCCCGGCACCTCGTCCGGTTCCGTGGTGAAGCCGTGGTCGCTCAGGTAGAGCGGAACAGTGGTTTCGGTCTCCGGGTCATACGGCTCCAGGATGGCCAGATAACGCCGGATCGAAAAGGGATCGGCGATCAACGCGTCATAGAGGGACATGCTTGCTCCTTCAGGCTGTTTGGCGCGAGAAGGCCCGGCCAAGCACGCGGTTGAGCCGTTCGTTGTCGTCCCGCAATGCGGCGACCTCTCTGTTCAGACGCTTCATCTCCTGCACAAGCTCGCGGCTGTCAGCCCGTTGCAGGCGCAGAGCGTCCCGCGTCTCACCGCTGCCGCCGCTATCGTCGTTGGCGGGCAGACTGAGCGTGACGGGAATGGAGCGTCCGTCCGGCAGGGGCACATAGGCTTCCGGCTGGCTGCCTTCACCGAACAGGGCGACGGACACGTCGCTGGTTATGCCGCCATCGTACGGTGCGGTCTGGGCCGGGCCGTTCGCGGTCATGATCCCGCCGGTGGCGAAGCCCATGGCGGTAACCACCGCGTTCACGGCCTGATTGTCAGCCCGCAGCCGCGAGAGCTGGCCTTCACCGAACCCGCTCGGCAGGGGCAGCCCGGCGGCATCCAGCGCCGTCAGGATGGCTATGGCGCGTTCCGGGTTGTAGCCAAGATCGTATCCGGCCCCAACCGGACCGCCGCTTTCGGACAGGTATTGTCCGTCACTGTCCGCCCGGAATTCCAAAGCGCCGCCCGTGGCGCTCGGCGGGCCGAGCCGGTCGCGGATTTCGATCAGCACGTCCAGCTGGCGTTCGGCCGCCGTGACCTGGGCTTCCGTATCATGCAGCGCGGAGGCGAGCACTGCATCGACCTGATAGAAGATGTCGGTATAGGCCTGGCTGGAAGCATGAACTTCCCGTGCCAGTGTCAGATAGGTGCGGGCGCTGGCCGCCAGATCCTCCCGCGCCTCAAGATCGCCATCGGCGGAGGTGGTGGCGAGTTCTTCGAACCCGGTCCTCGCCTGTGCCAGCCGGTCCAGCGGCGATTGTGGCGAGAGGGAGCTGTCGAGAGCCAGATCCTGCCGGGTGGCGGCAAGGTTCTCCGCCAGGCGGACGAACTCTCCGACGGAGTTTTCCTGCGCCGCGATCTGCCGGTCGAGCCCAACGGTCGCCGCCTCGATACTATCGGCAAAGGTCTGGACCAGATCGCCGCTTTCGCTGAACGCAAATCCAATCCGGTCGAGTTGCGCGGTGAAGTTTGCCTCGATCTGCCCGAGGACCTCCTGATCCTGGCCGAAGCCGATCTGTTCGGCCTGTTGCAGCAGGCTGTCCCTTTCATCCAGGACCTGTTGCGCGGCCGCCCTTTCAGGAGAGAGCCCGGCATTGAGTTCTTGCAGGAAAAGGGTCCGGACTTCCGAGGTCAGTGCGTCGTTGGCGGCATTGATCTCGGCGGCGACATCAATGGTTTCAAGCCCGAGCGCTTCCAGTTCCTGATTGAGAGCTTCCAGAGCCGGAACCAGGGCGGTGATCTGGGCGGCCTGCTGTTCATACAGCAAGGCAAAGCCCTCGAGCGGCGCCGCAGTGCCAGTTAGCGAGAGCGTGTCGAGCAGATCACGGGCCATGCCCCGGACGGCGCTGCCTGCCTGGTCAAGGCGGAGATCCGCCGCTGCGTCCGGCTCTTCGTCGCCGCCGAACAGCAGGGCCGCATCTTCCATGAACGACCGGATAGGCGCGAACGCATCGCCCGCAGCGGCCCGACCGACGGCCTCAATTGCGGCACGCTGGGCCTGCAGGGAGCGGGTATAGGCATCGACACTTTCGGTACCATCCCTGAAGAGCGCGACGGTCTCCTCGAAGCTGGCGAGGAAATCGATACGGCGCAAAGAGGTCTCGAGGCTTTCGAACGGTGCCGCGAGCAGTTTTTCGATACCGGCTTCGAAAGTCTTCTGGCTGCGAGAGTCCGCCCCGGGATCGTCCGACAGCCCGGTCAGATTGCCGTCCCGCACTGCTTTGGCGAAGGACAGCTCGATAGCGCGGGCGATCAGCTCCTCTTCATCCTCGATGCCGCTGAGGTCGGCGCCGGTGGCAAAATCGCCGGTGGTCTCCAGACCGCCAACGAAATAGCCGGTTGGCAGGTTGGATTTCCGGCCGCTGGAATAGCCGATCTGCAGGAAGTTGGCGGCGTTGCCTGAAAAGGCGACTCCGAGCCGGTCCGTCATTGCATCCAGCGCCGTCAGAACCCGGTCCTGCAATTGCAGCAGATCGTCCAGCGGCCCGTCATCAAGCTCAAAGGAGCTTTCAGCGGTTGGGGTGCCGCCCTCGATGCCGATCACGGCTTTGGCGAAGGGATAGTCCTTGTCCTTGAAAAGCTCGTTCAAGCCCAGGGCTGCAACGGCGGCGATGGCACCGATCGTGCCTGCACTGCCAAGTGAAGCCATGCTGCCAAGCGAGCCTGCACTGCCGGAGAGGAGGGAGCCGCCCGCACCCGCGCCGCCCATTCCAGGCAAAAAGCTGGACAGCAGAGAGCCGCCGAGCTCGAACAGTCCGGAAAAACCGCCGCCGCCGCCTCCGAGAGAGCCGAGAATGCTGGAGGCTGCGGATGCCAGACTGCCCGCGCCGTCGCCAAGGATACCGTCCCAGTCTATTGCGGAGAGGGTCTGGTCGAGGCCGGATGCCATGTTTTGCCAGATGGAGGAGAAGGCCTCGGCACCGTTCTCTGAAATACCGGCAAAGGCCCGGTCGAAATCTTGGGCGATATCATCGGAGAGCGTACCCCATGCCGCGTCGCTGCGCCGGGCGGCATCTTCCTGGGCGGATGCGATGTTCTCCGACGCGGTCAGTTGCTCGACCATGGACTCCGTAATCAGGTCTTCCAGATGAAGCCGGTCTTCGCCGAGGGAGAGAAGATCGGCGTCGATGGAGGTGAAGGCGGCATTCTGAATGCTCGGATTTTGCACCCCAGGAGTGGGCGGCGTCAGGCTCCGGCGTTCGAACATGTCGAGCGCTGCGCCGATCCGGTCGAGAGCGCCAGTGACGCTATCGGCCAGCCGGTCGAAGGCTGATTCCGCGCGGCTGAGCACCGGCGGCATGGTGTCAATGGCCTCCAGCAGGGTGTAGATACCGGCGGCGGCACCGTCCTCGGGCAGGCGGCGGATCGGCATGGCGGATCAGTCCTTCTTGTTGGTGTGCGGGGGAGCCTGCTCCGCGCGGGTGCGGAGATAGGCCTCGTCCATGGTGCGGAGCAGGGGCACGAACTCGTCCGGGTCCGTGATGCCGAAGAGCCCGCAATAGGCGGCGATCTCGGCCAGCGGGATGGCCCCTTCCGCCGTTCCGAACGGCGTGGACACAAGCGGGCGTCCGCGCGTCAGCAAGGCGAAAGCGTGGGCCACCCGCTCAAGATCCGGAAACAGCTCCGGTTTCTCGCTGAGGGCCGATGGCGCTGTGCCGCTTTGCTCGGCGAGAAGACTCAGGAAGTCTTGCCGCCCGCCCCAGGCGACTTGCCAGCGGACGAAGGCGGCAAGTTTTTTTCCGCCTCCTCCTGATCCTGCTGACGGTAGAGCTCGATATCGGTCGCCATCTCGACGATGAGATCGCGGAAGTCGCGCAGTGCCGGGTCGAGCAGGAGTTCGCGCGCCCGGTCCGGCGAATAGGCAAGCGCTGCGCCGTCCAGGGCGAGATCCTGCCAGTCGAGCAGCACGGTTTCCGCCAGCACTTCGGCGGTCACCCGTTCCGCCGTCGCTTCCTCCAGCGTGCCTGCACGCAGGGCCCGGCGGAAAGGCTTCATCCGGCGCTGCATCGCCTCGCGATAGCGCCGGTTGCCGATCCGGGCGAGCTTGACCCGGGCGCCACTGTCGTCGCCGTCCAGTGCAACCCAGACACCTTCATCCTCAGCGGTGCGGTCGGCCTTGAATTTCGAGAGATCCATTATCTGTCCTTTGGAGATTAGGTTGTGTCTGGGGTCAGGCGGCGATGCGGTCGATCTGGAAGGTCGCGCCGGTGGCCGGATCGCGCACCGCCTGGAACTGGAAGTCGGCCATCACGTCCTGGTCCGGGCCGCCGGCGGCGATGCTGCCCCGGGTCAGCCGGACACGTGGAAGGGTGAAGACATAGGCGTTGCCGTCCGCGTCCGTGACCCGGAAGGACAGGCTGGTCGGGGTGCCGTTCAGGTATTTCTCGTAGAGCGCGCCGTCGGCGAAATAGAAGCTGGCCCGGCCCGTCACCTGGCACCGGCCGGTGCCGATATCGACATTGCCGAGACTGCCGACCGCACCGATCCCGCGCAGCCCGTTGGCGAGCGAGATCGAGAGCGATTGCAGGAAGATACCGGAGAGCGGGGCGCCGCCTTCCATCACCTGGCCGATATTGTTGACGGCGTTGAGCACCGGGTTGGTCATGGCGGGAATGGCCGCGCCGGTGCCGACCGTGGCGCTGCCGATGGAGGCGGAAGCGCCCATGAAGCCGAAGCTGCCGGTCAGCACCCGGCCGGTCTGGATCTGCAGGTCCATGGTATCGGCGACCATGCCGGTGAAGGCGATATACTGGCCGATATCGGTAAAGGCCTTTTCCAGCGTCAGCGCGGTTTCCGAGACGCCGTTGCGGATCATCGAGCCGTCCAGGCTGACGGTCAGCCCGGTCGCAGCCTCGTCATTCTGCGGAGCGGGGGACACGGTGAGACTGTTCGCGGTCACGGCACTGACCTGGTAGAGGCCGTTATTCTCGCCGCTGTTCGCCGCGAAGCCGCCGACCCGGACCCATTGTCCCGCCTTGATCCCGGCCGCCACGAAATCCGTTGAGGTACTGGTGAAAGCGCTGCCGCTCGCATCCGCCGCGATATCGTCCGCGACGGAGATGGCGAGCGGCGTGGACCAGACGGAGAACAGGGCGCTTTCGATCAGCGTGTCATAGGCGCCATAGGAAAGCTCCAGATTGACAGCGCCCGAGGCGGAGGCGCCGGTCTGGATCAGGTCCGGGACCTGACGGTCGGCCCGGACTTCGGACGAGCTGGTGGTGGCAATCGTGTAGCCGAGACTCTCGCCGGTGAAGCGAAGTTTTGTCAGGGCCGAGGCCGGGGTCGATCCCCAGAGCGATTCCTTTGCATAGGCGAGTTCCGTGCGGCTTGAATCCGCCATGGTGGTCTCCTTGGGCGTGAGGTTTGGGGTAGAGGTGAAAGATCAATGGATTTCGTCGCGCCAGAACGGAATCGCCACGGCGGCCCGGTAGGCGCCGTCGATATCCTCGTCCGCGGTGATTTCAGGCGGCAGCAGCACGTGAGCTGGGATCAGTGCGCCGTTGAACAGGGCGGCGGCGGCATCGGCGAGGGCGGTTGCCTGTTGCGCGCCGCCGCCAAGCGGGGTGAAGCAGTAGATCATGATGCGGCCCCGGTAGCGGTGCAGGGCCGGGCTGCCGAGCGCGGCCTGCTCCGATTGCTCATGCAGGATCATCAGTTTCACCCAGCGTCCGTCCTCGGGCGGGCTGAAGGCGACATTCTCGAAGGCGATCGGTGTGAGCAGCCAGTTGGCGCCGAAAAAACTCTCGACCGCACGCCGGGCACTGGTGAAGGACATGAGTTCTCTCCTTAGCGCCTGACGAGCAGGCGGAACAGCAGGGGCTCGGTGCCGGTGGCGATGGTGGTGACATTGACGACGTCATGCGCTGCACCGTCGATCCGGAGCAGGTCGCCCGGTGCGGGGCGGATGCCGGACAGATCCTCTCCGGCGACGGTGACCAGCAGGTCGCCGTTCTGCATCAGCCCGCCGACAAAGGCCGCCGAGACGCTTTCGACGATGCCCAGCAGGGGATGGTCGGACGGCGTTCCGGTGACGTTTCCTGTCGCCGGGTCATAGCTGGCCGCTTCCGTCTTGCTGAGCACCATCGGGGCGCCGTAGCGGGTGATCAAACGGGCGGCTACGCCCGAGAGAGAAGAGCCGAACGGGGTCATGCGCGTATCACCTCATGGCTGGCGGCCGGCCGCAGCAGCGGCTTCAGCAGCAGATCGATCAAGGGGTAGGACCGGCCGGACACGGCGTCGGGCATGTAATCGACCTCGACCGGGCCGACCTTTTCCCGCAGCACCTTCCCGCCCCTTTCCAGTGGCGGAGCCAGGTCGCCGGCCAGCGCGATCAGCGCCAGCTCGGCGGTGGCGTGCTCGACCCGGCGCGGGATGCCGGAAAGAGTGCGGCCCTCGCTGTCCACCGCATCCCGCCTTGGCCAGGACAACGGCTGGCCCGGATCGGCGATGCGGCCCCGAAAGGCGTAGCTGCCGTCGATATAGGCGGTGGCCTGCAACAATGCCGCCTCCCGCGCGACCGACGGCGCCGCCGCCCATCCCGACGCGTTGCGGGCGGCGAAATAGGCATCCGCATCCGCGACCGTGAGATAGGTGTCTTCGCCGACCGCGAGGCTCATTTCCGCCTCCCCCGGCGCCGCCGTTTGCCGGAAAGAACGGGTGCGGGCGGAGGCACAGGCACGGGTGGTGCCGATAGGGCCAGGACAGGTGCCGGTCCGGATTCGCAAGGTGCGGATTGGCAGGGCGGGGGTTGCACTTCCGGATCGTCGTCCGACAGCAGCCAGTTGCGGAACCGGCCGTCTTTCTCGTGGATGTAATCCGCCCGGTTCGCGAGCAGGCGCTGCTCGCCGTAGCGGTGCTGCAGCGTGACGGTTGGCAGCAGGTCGGCTTCAGGCTCGGACATGGAACGGCCCCTTCGGTCTGGCAATGCTGAATAAAAAAATGGCCCGGGCTCCGGCGGACGGAGACCCGGGCCAGGCGGGCGCAGGGAAGGTGGTGAAGGCAGGGGAGGCGCTAGCCGGCGATGCGGACGGCGAGTTCCGGGCGCACCAGTTTCACACCCCACAACACATCAAATTCCCACACGGTCTGTTTGTATTGCCGGGAGATTTCCAGTCGCAGCGAGATGCCCGTCTCGGCATCGGTCATGGACAGGATCTGGTTGCCGAGAGAGAGGTCCTGGGTGCCTGCACTGAGCGGCCGCATGGCGAGCGCGAAGGCATCCCGGTGAAAGGCCAGATTGACCACATGGCTCGGCGTAACGGTTGCCGCCGCATCGGCGGCGACGTCCGCTTTCAGAGCAGGATTGATGGCAACGGAGACGCCGATGCCATCGAGCACCGTGTCCGCTGTCACCGCGTAGCTCTGGGCGTGTCCGGCGAAGCTGACGATATCGCCCACCTTCAGGGTCGGGCTGCCGATGTCGGATTTCAGGCTGACGCTCGCCGCTCCGGTGCTCGCTACATTGGCGGTGATGGTAAAGCTGCCGCTGTCGCTGGCGGTACCGGCGGCATGGGTCAGCACGCCGTCATCGGCGTACCATTCAATGCCGAACTTGCGGCCGATCTCACCGTCGATCTTCACCGAGGCGGAGCCGACTTTCTCCGCGTCGGAGAAGGGTGCCAAGGCCAGCGCGTTGGCCTCGGCATCGAAATCCAGCACGGCCCGCCGGTCGCCGCGCGGGGCGAGCTGCTTGTTCAGCAGTTTCCGGGCGGAGGTGGCGTCGGACACGTCGGAGCCGAAAGGCGTCACGCCCGCGCCGCCGACAAGGCCGAAGACGCCTTTATATTCGGCATGGACGGAGGCATTGACCGCATTGGCCAGTGCCCGGATCGCCTCGCTCATCTGCATCGGCACGAAATTCTCGTTCCGGTCGATCTCCATCACCTCTTTATCCGTGAGGTAGAAGCCCGCCTTCTTCCACTTGTCGAGAGGTACCTGGACCTTGGAGATAGTGATGTCGTCCGGCTGCGGGGCGGTGTTGGACGGGGTGACGTCGCTTGCCGTGATGGCGCTCGGCAGGGGCACGTCCACCGTGTCGCCCTTGCGGGCGGCGTCGTTCGAATAGTCCGCGTTCACCAGCCGGGGCATGATCGCCTGCTCGCGCAGGGCCAGCAGGCCGCGGGCCAGGATTTTCGGCATGATTTCGGTCATGGCGTTTGCCATTTCGAAGGCTCCTCGATGTGTGAAAAAGGCATGTTGATGCCGTGCCGCTCGGCCCGCGCGCAGCACAAAGCGCCGCCGGCCATCCCGGCCGCCGGTTATGTCAGGTCATAACGTTAAGTGATTGGTGTTAGCGGGAGACCCGCACCCGGCCGCTGGCGATGGCGGCGATGTTGCGGTCGAGCGCGTTCTGGTCGCTCATCGCGATGACATTCTCGTTGCCGCCTGCCTGGCCAAGGCTGGGGGCACCGCTGCCGCCACGAGCGGGCAGCTCGAAGGCCCGGCCATAAACCGGGCTGGCCTGCAACTCGCGCACCAGATCGCGCGGGGTGAGCGGGGTGCCGTCTTCGGGGTTCTCCGCCGGGGCATCGCCCTCGCCCCGGATCGTTACGGAGATACCGGCCTCGCTCTCGGCCAGGATCAGCCGGGGTACGATGACCGGCAGAAGCAGCTCGGCGATGCCGTGCTCGGCATGGATCGCAGCGCGGGCCTCGGCGGCAATCAGCGCTGCTTCCAGTTTTACCTGGGTTAGGGACGCTTCGCCTTCCTGTCCCGCGCGCTGTTCGCTCCCCAGACGGTCGAGTTCTGCTTTCAACTCCCGCCGGGCGGCACGTTCCTTTTCCAGTGCGGATTTCAGGCCGGAGACATCTTCCACGCCGTCGGCATCGAGGCGGTAACGGCCATCGTCCGTTTCGACATAGAAGGCGCGGGCCGCTTCCGGGACGGCGTCGAGAGAGTCTGTTTCGGCGGGCAAGGGCATGGCTGTACTCCAGTGGCGAAAACAAAGGGCTGAAACGAAAAACGCCCCGCTGAGCGGGGCGTTTTGGAAAAGTCCTGGAAGGAAAAGCGTCAGTCGAACAGGGCGTCGATTTCGTCCTGCGAGATCGCCTGGCCTTCCGCCATCGGGCCGCTCAGGGTCAGATCCTCGTCCTTGCGGGTAATGTCTTCCGGCAATGGCATGGTCTGGAATTCGCGGATATCCCAGGTCGCCATCATCGCGTCGACCCGTTCCTCGATGTAATTGAGAACCTTGATCACCTTGTTGATGCGCTGGCCGGTCAGATCCTGGAAGTTACAGGCTTCGTATATCCCCGTGATCAGATCCGCGATGTCGCCAAGGCGTGAGTTCGCGTATTCGTCCTGGGTGACCGTCAAAAGATCGGCGACGACTTCCTCGATTCTCTCGGCGGAGTTCATGATCCCGTCGGTCGCGGTCTCGGTCTGGCGCACGATCTCGCTGAGCTCCTCCGTCGCCGACTCGAACTTGTCCTCGTTCGAGAGTGGATGGCGCAGAGCGGCGATTTCGACCTTGGTGGCCTGGATACGACCGGCGATCTCGGCGATCTCGGTCCGGATCTCGTCGATCTTCTGGTCCTGCTGACCGACATTGGCTGCAGCCGTTGCCGCTGCGGATTCTGCTGCTGCGGTATCTGACGCCGCAGGCCGGTGCCCATCGATCTTGCGTTCCAGATCGCGGATCGCATTCATGACTTCGGACAGATCGACCTCGGCGGCGGTGACGACACTCTCGGCAACCAGCGCATTCCTGGCGCCATTGGTGTTTTTGCCGCTGAGATTGCTTTTGGCACCATTCTTCGCACCCGCATTGGGTGCGCGGCGCGATTCGATGCTGTACGGCGTTTTCATATACCTAGGCAAAGCGCTACTCCTCTAACTCGCCCAAGTAATACCCGAATGAGGTTATCAATCGGTAAAGACGATTTCATTGCAGGGCAATGCCACTGCAATCAATGGGTTGCAACGGGTTTCCTGATCAACTGGTCGGGAGATCGGACGATTCCTTGCCATGCAGTGCGACCCGTCCCGCCTCGCTCCTTGGAACGCCGAGCCAGTCCGCCATAAAGCCGAATGCGGTGGTCAACCCGTCCTCGACGGCATGAATCAGGCCGAGCAGGGATGTGGTGTTTTCCGCCGCGTCGATGGCCCGCGCCGTCGCCGTTGTCGATCCGGCCCCGCCGCGCCGGGTCATGAGATCGAGACCCATGACCGCCATGCGATCCTCCAGATCGATCAGGTCCTGCCGGCCGGCGGCGATGGCGGCGCCGCTATGCTCGACAAAGCGCAGGTCCGCGCTTTCTCCTTCGCCGGTGACGATCCGGTTGGGCCCAAGCGCCAGGCCGTCCTCGGGCAGGGTCAGATTGCGCCCGAACAGGATCGGTACCCGGGCCACATGCAGGATGTGGCGCTGATCGCTTGCCGATTGCCAGTGCGCCAGATTGAGCCAGGCCAGATCCATCAGCGGCGGGTGGGCCGTCATGAAGCCTGCCCGGTTGGCATAGATGGTGACCAGCGGGATGCAGTCGAGGCTGCTGTCCCCGGCATCGTCACGATGCCAGGGGCCGTGACCGTCGACACCGCGCCGCCAGATTTCAAAGCGGCCGGGATAGAGCACCCGGATCTGGCGTTCGGTCTTGTCTTCCCATGTGCCGGACGTCCGGTTGACGGTCTCGCGGATGCGGACCCGCGTCAGGGCGCTGCCGATGCCGCTCTCCTGACCGCGCCAGCCGATCAGGTCCGGCGCCTGTATATGAACGAGATAGGGCCGGGCGGTATCCTTTCCGCCCTCCCCGATCCGGGGATGGTCGACCAGGATATGCGTGAGGCCATCGGTCAATGCAGCCTGCATCACATCGCGGGCGAACACCGTGAGGTTGCGGCCGCCCAGATCGACATTGTCCGTCAGCGCCGTCAGGGCGTCGGGCGGCGTGCCGGTCAGACTGGCAGGCCGGTGGAACGGTTTTCCGAGCAGGGTCTGGATCGTGCGCTGCAATCCGTTGAACAGCACGCTCCGGTTCAGCCGGATTGTATAGGCTTCTCGTGTCTCTCCGGGCTCCCGGGGCAGCCATTTTTCTCCGCGCTGCCGCATGATGCGGGTGCCGCCGAGCAGGTCGTGGATCAGCTCCCAATCGGTGGCCATATCCTGATAGGCGGCATTCGGTGTTGCGACGTCGGAACTCATTTTTTGGCCTTTCTGCGGTATACTTATCCGTCATGCCTGAGCCAAAGTTCCCGGCAGCCGGCATAGTCTATCTGTTCCGGCGTCAGCCCCCCGACAGGTCGGGTTTCCGCTGCGACGAGGGACCAGATGGCGTCTGGAACCGGGCTGTGCGGCTGCTCCGAGGACGTCAGCCGTCCTTGTTCGGTCAGCCATTTCAGGCCGTGAAAATGGACCCGGACACGCTGTGTTCCGGTACTGCGGTCTTCCGGTACCGGAAACCTGATCAGGAAGCGGTGCCTGTCGAAGACCCGTTCGGCCAGGGCTGCCAGCCGCCGGCCCAGGACGGCATTGCCCTGGTAGCCCAGGCTGCGCAGTTTCGTGGTCATCACCCCCAGGACCTGCTCGCTGCAGCGGGGCGGAACATACAGAGTAGGGGTGCCGGTCACGGCGTGCAGACCGGCGAGGACAGGGGCCGTTGTTTCCCGCAGGCACTGGAATGTCACGGAGGCCGGCGAGATCACCGCGCGGATATCGTCACCGGCGTCGTCGAGCAGGCCGAACTCCTCCTGAAAACGGTTGATGGCATCCAGCAGCGCATCGCTGGCGAAGCCATCGATCCCGCCTGGCCAGTAGGGTTGTCCGAACAGGTCCTTGATATGGGCGAGCAGGGCCTGAACGAGAGCTATATCGTGCGGTTGCCCGGTGCCGGGCCCGACGCTTGTTTCGAGGTACGTGATTACAGGCATCTCCCACCTCCCCAAGTGGCTGGCCTCAAGTGGTTGGCCTCAAGTGGCTGGCCCAAAGGCCAAGCGTTCAGGTTCGGTTCGATTGGGCTCAAACCAGGAATTGCCCGGTCTGAGTCCGGTTTCGGCTCAACAAGAGCTCCGTCAGGGCCCAGACAAGCGCATCCACCCGGTCGGGTGAGCCATTGCCGCCCGAAGCCCCGGTGAAGCTGCACATCTGATCCTCAAGCAAATCAAGGCGGCCGATATGATGGACGCGGCCCTGTTCGTAGAGGGCCGCAACCGGCTCGGCCCGGGTCTGTTTGCCGCGGCTGGCACGCACCAGGCGCAGCGGTACGGACGGATCGACACTGCGCAGCACCTGCTCCACCATGTCTCCGCCCTGATTGACCTCGGCGACGATGCGATCCGCTGCATGCCGGTGATAGGCGTCGATGGCGCGGGCCGCCCAGTCGTTCGGGGCAAGCCGTCCGGAAAGATCCTCCAGGACAAAAGCGGTCTCGGCGGCGCGACCGGCGACCAGGATGCCGGTCTCGTTCGAGGCGGAATGGTGGCTTGCCGCCGGATCGATCGCGACCACGATGCGGTCCAGAGCGGGTTGTTCTCCCGGGGCCAAGCGGGCGGCTTCCAGCCGCTCCCGGCGCCACAGTGCACCCGGCACATCGGTCAGGAATTCACCGTCGAGTTCCTGCCGTCCAAGCCGGGTGCCGCCATAGGCACTTTCCATGGCGGCCAGGAAACCCGGGGCAAGGTTGAGACGGTTCTCCGTGCTGCGGCCCCGGGTCAGCATTGTGCCGTCAGCCTCCGCGATACGCTTCAGCCAGTCCTTCGGACGCGGTGTCGTGGTTGCAATGCATTGCGGTCGGGTGCCGAGCCGCAGGGCCATCATCAGGTTGTGCCAGGCTTCGGGCTGGGGCCAGGCGGCAATTTCGTCGGCCCAGGCCATGTCGAACTGATGTCCGCGCACCTGGTCCGGATCGTCGGCCGAGAGCAAGGTCGCGATGCTGCCGGACTTCCAGGTCAACCGGCGCTTCGATGGCTCGTAGTGTGGCCGTTCCCATGGCGGGGCAATGGCCAGCAGGCCGCTTTCGCCTTCGACCATGACGTCGCGGACATCGCCGGCGGTCGCCCCAATGACGGCTGCGCGCTGGCAGCGGCCGCTTTCGAGCGCGGCTCTGATCCATTCAGAGCCGGTTCGGGTTTTCCCGAAACCGCGGCCCGCCAGGATCAGCCAGACACGCCAATCTCCGGCCGGCGGCAATTGTTTTTCGCGCGCCCAGAACGACCAGTCGTACAGCAGAAGGGCGGCTTCGGCGTCACTGATCCCGCTCAGGAACCGGGTCCGTTCCATCGGACTCATCATCCGGTAGGGTTGCGGGTGGAGAGAGGGCTTTGAGGCGGGCGGCGAGTTTTTCCTTGGCTCCCTTGAGGTGGCGCTCGAGGTCTTCTGATCCGGCATCTCGGCCCTCCCGGAAAGTTTCCGGGCGGTGTGCCCGCAATAGGAACATCAGGAGCGAGTCGGAGTACTTCCGGACCGTCCCGCAGATCCTGCCCTGATGGAAACGCGGTTGTTCCACGCCCTCGACGGCCCGGCTTCGGGCCTCGGCCTCAAGCAGGTCGACGGCCATGTCCAGTGCGTCGTCCCAGGCGTCGGCGAAGGCCTGATCCTGACGTCTTATCTGATAGGCATTACTGCGATCGAGCCGCGCCTTGCGGGCGGCTTCACTGACATTTCCGGTTTCGGCGAGAGCTTTCAGAAAATGCCGCTTCTTGCGTGTCCGGGCTGCGGATTCGGCCATGCGTTTCACCCAATAAAAAAGGCGCCCTGCGGGGTGTTCCCACAAGGCGCCGACGATAGAATAGTATTTAGCCGATTTTATAAACCTTGTAAAGCGGTTTTTTCCGATAGAGCGTCATTTGTATGTATGTTGACTTAGAGGATATTCGTAATTAATCCATTAAAATCAACATATTGATGTTTCTATTAATCGGAAAAAACCGATTAATCGGGCCTGCGAAAAACGTGCGGCGGGGGTGTTTTCCGAAGCCGGTCGCGGATTGCGGCCAGTCCCCGGTCCTCTATCCGGCGCAGCGTGACGTGACTGCGCCCGTCAATATCCTCCAGTTTTCGCCAGGCGACACCGCAAGCCCGGGCCCAGACCACGATCCGTTGCTCCTGATCGCAGGCGAACATCCAGCCGAGGCTTTCATCAAGCCGGTCGATGGCCGCCGGGCTTGGTGATGCCGGCCGTGTTCTCCCCGGCGCCAATTCATGCGCAAAGCTGTTTTGCGCCACATCCGGCCATCCTGTGAGCCGGGCTTTGCCATATGCCCGTGGCAATCGGTGCAAAGTGTCCGCTGCTTCTTTCAGGTAGTGTTTGATCCATTTTGGATCCGGCACAATCTGCGTGCTCGTCATTGACTCCCTCCAATCGGAACCGATCAGCGTCGCGATGAACAGGCGTCGTTAAACGTGTAGGCGTGGCTTTTCTGCGCTGAAAGCGTTAAGTTGCGACGAGATCGGATTTTCCCGGTCAAAAAATTCCTTTGCCACTGACGCTTAGGTTGTTCTAGGCGAAAGATTAAAATTCGGCAATAGGAAAAAAACTCTTGATCATCCGATTGTGGAAGTTTAGGTTCCGGTTATGAAGCTCGATCTCCAGCGAAAGCGCATCCTGGAATTGGTGGCGCATCGTGATCCGCCGACGGATCTGAAGAAGGCCTCGCTGGCTTGTGGCAAGAATCACGCCTACTTGCATCAATTCATCAATCGCGGAACGCCACGGAAGTTGCCGGAAGACGTGCGATATGCGCTGGCCCGGCATCTCGGCGTCGACGAGGCTGTTCTGCGGCCGGAGCAGGGGTCGGTTTCTCCGCCTTCTCCGGCGCGCCGAATCGGCCCTTCAGCGATCATGCCGCCTTTTTCCGGCTCCGGGTCTGTCGATCCGGCGGGAGTCGTCGCGGTTCCGGAAGTCCGGATTTCCGCGTCGGCCGGTGGCGGCGCCAATCTCGAACAGGAGCCGGGCGGCAACGACTGGTATTTCGACGCGGGCTGGCTTCGGTACGAGCTGCGGGCATCGGCCCGGGATCTCCGGGTGATTTCCATCGACGGCGATTCCATGGAGCCGGTGCTGTATTCCGGCGACAAGGTGATGATCGATCTCAGCCGCACCGCCCCTTCGCCGCCGGGCATTTTCGTGCTGCATGACGGCATTGGCCTGGTTGCCAAGCAGCTCGAATATATTCCCAACAGCGACCCGCCACGGGTGCTGATCCGCTCGGAAAGCCCGCGATATCAGGATTACGAACGGACGATTGAAGAAGTGAATATCGTCGGCCGCGTGATATGGTTCGCCCGGCGCCTCTAGGAAAATGCCAGGCCCGAACTAATTTTTAACGGATCGGTACCATAATCGGCGCGCGAGCCAGAACGCGCGGAGACGAGAGTTGAGCGAAACCCCGAAAACCATATGCGACCCTTGGCGCTATGTGCTGCTTTGCGTCGGCATGCTGTGCACAGTGCTGGGTGTTGCCGGTATCGTGCTGCCGGGATTGCCGGGGACGCTGTTTCTGCTGATTGCGGTCTGGGCTTTTTCCCGCTCTTCCGAACGGTTCCATCTCTGGCTCTACAACCATCCGCATTTCGGCAGCGGCGTGCGCGCCTGGCATGAGCATGGGGTGATCCCGCCGCGGGCCAAGATCGCCGCCGTGACGATGATCGGCTTTTCCTTCGCGCTGCTCTGGGGCTTTGTGCTGGAGGACTGGCGATTGGCGGCGGCGACCGGTGTCACTCTGGCGCTTGTCGCGACCTGGATCGCGACCCGTCCGGGAACGATCAGGCAGGAAGATCCCGCCTGACCACTTTCCGAATGGGGAAGATCAGTTCTTTTTGACGCCGTGGCCGTGTTTCATGCCGTGCTTCATGGCGTTGTTACCGGCGCCTGCGCCAACGGACTGGACCATCACCTTGACTGTCACGGTGCCGGATTTTTCGAAGGTCAGCGTTAGCGGAAACATTTCGCCTTCCACCAGCGGTGCCTTCAGGCCGATCATCATGACGTGAAAGCTACCGGGTTGCAGCATCGCATGGCCGTGCGCCGGGACCGTGATAGGGCCGCTCGGCCGCATTTTCATCACCCCGTTCTCATGCAGATGGGTGTGCAGCTCGACCCGGCTGGCAACGTCGCCGGACGCTGCCATCAGGCGGTCATCCGTCCCGCCGTGATTTTCCAATTTCATGAAGGCGGCGCCGTTCTTGGCGCGGCCGGGTGTGGCCCGGGCCCAGGGATGTTCGACCGTGATGTCGCCCACCTTGAACTCTTCGGCTGAGGCAATGCCGCCGAACAGGGGCAGGGTCACGATGGCGAGTGCGGCGAACCGCGTGGCGATTTTTGCAAACTGGATCATTGATCTGTCTTTCAATTTTTGGGGCGCGGCGGCAGTGACGCCGCTTGTCATCAAGATGAATTGAAAGCTCAGGCGGGAGGGGCCCGGGGATTGCGGAACCGGGTGAAACTCTGACGATCGGCCTGATACGGCCCGGTCGCGAGATGGCCCGCCGCGGAGATCCGCCCGGCCGTGTCCGGGTTGCCGGAGGGCAGTGTTGTGGCGGCCGCCACGCCGCAGAGCGTGCAAAGGCCGCAATCGGGCGCGTTTTCCTGCTGGCTGTCTTTCCGGCCGCCGGCAGCATCATCGATGGCGCCGAGGCAGAGTTCGGCGAGGTCCGCCGTGAGGCTGCCGGGAGGCGCCGCAGTGAGGGCGGCGGAGGCGCCGAGGGTGAACCCGGCCTGGGTCAAGAGGGCCAGAATGCCAAAAATAGCCGCAATCACCCGGCGCCGGGCATGGCTGTGTCCCGCCGGATTCCGCAGTTCGGTTGTTGTCAGCGTGGCATGTCGCATGTCATCACCATAGCAGGCGCCGCCGGAAGTGGTTAGGCGCCATACGTCGCATGCAGAAAGGGCGCGCTTTATGGGCCGAGGACGGCAGAGAAGCAAGCGGGGGAAGTCGGCACAACGGTCGGCACAACGGCCGGCACAACGTCGGGGATATCCAGCGAATACGCCGCTCCTCGAAGTCGTGGTCGAGCGGCTTGGCGGGCGCGGCGACGGGTTGGCCCAGGCAGAGATCAAGACCGGCTATGTCAGCGAGACCCGTCCGCTTTTCATTCCCTTTGCCCTGCCCGGCGAGCGGGTCCGGGTGCGCCCGGTGTCCGACCGTGGTGAAGGCGTGGCCTGCGATCTGATCGAGCTGGTGGACCCGGCTCCGGAGCGGGTCGATCCGGCCTGTGAGCATTTCATGATCTGCGGCGGTTGCGCCGTGCAACATCTGGAAACCGGCGCTTATCAGGCATGGAAGCGGGATCAGGTGACGCAATATCTTAGCCGCGCCGGCCTCGGATCGGTGCCGGTCGCGGCACTGCGGACCTGCGCGCCCGGCGCCCGGCGCAGGGCCGATTTCGTGCTCCGCATGACCGGCAAGAAACTGGTCGCCGGTTTCCATGAACGCGGCAGCAACCGGATTGTCGAGATCCGCGAATGTCCGGTCTTGCGGCCGGCCGTCTTCGCCCTGATGACGCCGCTGCGGCAGCTTTTCGCCGGTGTGCTGGAGTCCGGGCAATCCGTCGATTGCGTGGTGAACGAGCTGGATAACGGGCTTGATCTGCTGCTCCGCCTGCCGGACCATCCCGATCTCGATTTCCGCGAGCGGCTCGCGGCCTTCGCCGAAGAGCAGGATTTGACCCGGCTCTCTTATCATGCCGAGGGCGACACTTTGCCGGACCCGGTGCCGCTGGCCCAGCGCCGCACGCCGACGATCAAGTTCGGCCCGGTTTCCGTGGCGCCACCACCCGGCGCCTTTCTGCAGGCGACGGTGGATGGCGAAGCGGCGATCCAGGAGCTGGTCCGCGAAGGCACGGACGGCGCCCGCTCTGTGCTCGATCTTTATGCCGGATGCGGCACCCTGTGCCTTGCGCTGGACGGAACGGCGGAGCGGCTCGCGGTGGAAGGCGACGATAGTCTGCTCGCGGCGATCCGGTCTGGCGCCGATGCGGCCAGGCTCGGCGGCCGTGTCCGGACCGAGCGGCGCGACCTGACCCAGCGCCCCTTTGCCGGAAAGGAGCTCGGCAAGTTCGATGCTGTGGTGCTTGATCCGCCCCGCGCCGGTGCGCGGGAGCAGGCGGTCGCGCTGGCCGCATCGAAGGTGCAGCGGATCGTCTATGTGTCCTGCAATCCGGCGACTTTTGCCCGGGACGCGCGGACGCTGGTGGATGGCGGTTATGACTGCGTTGAAGTCACCCCGATCGACCAGTTTCTCTGGACGCCGCATATCGAGCTTGTTGCCCATTTCGTTCGGCGTGACGGGTGAACGGGATGCCGGATCCGGCCCGCATTCGAAAGCGAACCGTGACGGTCTCCGGCCATGTCACCTCAGTATCGCTGGAAGAGGCGTTCTGGGATGTGTTGAAGGAGATTGCCGCTGCCAGGGATCTCTCGATCAACGGTCTCGTCTCCGAGGTGGATGCAACGCGCAGCGGCAATCTTTCAAGTGCGCTGCGCGTGTTCGTTCTGTCTGAACTGCTGACCGGAAAACCGTCAGTTCCCGAGTAACCCTTTCAGCACGCCGCGCAGCGCCTTCTGCGGATCGATCTTCTCGACCGGTTGGCTCGGCGCGGAATCAGGCGTCGTTGTGGTTGTGCCGTCGCTGCTGCTGTCCGGGCTCTTGTTGAACTGCCTGAGAATGCCGCGTTCGATTACCCGCTGCAGGACGAAAGACTGCAGTTTGTTGGCGTCGAGGATCTGGCGCGGATTGTCGAGTGGCCCGGTGAGCCGCAGGCCGATGGGCGGCGAGTTCGGATGCTCGCTGAGCCAGAACTGGGTGCGGACATCCATTTCCTGCGGCGGCAGATTGACGACGGCGGTGCCGCGGCCCTCGGCGGCCTTCGACTTGAGCGAGATGTCTTCGGACTGGAGCACCCCGTTGGTGATCTTGTAGCTCGCGGTCAGGCTTTCGAACGGTGTCGTGCCGCCCTGCATGGCCCTTTGGGCCAGAACCAGGAAATCGACGGAGCGGTCGAGCTGCTTCAACTGCTCGCTCACCGCAGGCAGGTCGAAGCCTTCGACGCTGCCGTCGATCACCTTCACGGCGCCGCTGCCCTGCAATCCGGAAACCAGCGCGTATTCGCTGCGGCCTGTGGTGTTCAGGCTGGTTTCATAATCCAGAGTACCGGTGACCTGGGGCGCGCCGGTCGCAGCGGAGGCCGCGGCCTGTTTCACATCGGCGTTTTTGACCGCGAGGGTGAGGCCGGCCGATGGCGTGGCGCCGTGTTTCAGGGAGGCCGTGCCGTTCAGGGTTCCGCCGAACAGACCGGAGCTCAGGCGGGACACGGTCAATGCGCCATTCTCCAGCGCCGCCGCCAGGTCCACCTTGTCCAGCATATAGGCGCCGTAGAGAACCTTTTCCGCCTTCAGGCTGATATTCGCATCGGCGGCGAGCAGCCCCGATGTGTCGATCGACTCTCGCGACCATGTCCGGGAGCTGCTTTTCACCGGCACAACAGGGGCAACGCCGCCGGCGGGGGCGGCACTGCCCTTGGGTAGCCAGGGATCGATGGCGATGGTGCCTGATTCAGCGGCGAACGTCAGTTTCGGACGCGGTCCGGTCAGGGCGAGCGAGGCATCACCGGTCAGCGAGATCGGTCCAAGGCCGAGCCGCAGGCCGTTGATCTTCAGAGTATCGGTATTGCCTTCCAGGCGGCTCACCAGGGTTGCCGGACCAAGATCGCGCTTGGTCGGGGCGTAACCCGGCGAAAACCCGCGTATCAGGGCAACCACATCCGGGTGAGCATAGCGCGTGTCGAGTGCAAGCGCCGTCTGGTCGGGACCGGGAGCGATCGTCCCCTTCAGGCCAAGCTGGCCACCGCCGAGATCCATCGTCGCGTCGACGCCATAGGCACCGTCAGGCGCCGACATTACGGTCGCCGCAAGCGCCAGGGAGCCGAGCGTTATGTCCTTCGGGATCGCACCGGGAGACAGGGTTTCTGCGAGCTTGTCCACGCTCGGATGCTGCAGTTTGAGTGCCAGATCGACATTCAGCGGTTGCGCCAGCGGGTGCAGGATGCCTTTGACCGACGCCGTTGCGCCAGCTGCTTTTGCCGTCGCATCGATGGTCAGGGCCGACAGGTCGCCGAGGATGCTGCCATTCAATGTGGCGGCACCGATGCGCTGCAGCGTCTCGCTCGGCTCAATGCCGGCGAGGCGTGCCAGGCGGGTTACCGACTTGGCATCGATCTGGAACTCTAATTTCGTGTTCGGGTCCGATACGGCCCCGGCGAGCGAGCCGCTCAGAGTGACCTTCGCGCCGCCGAGGTCGGCGATGGCGAGCTTGCTGACGGAGAGCGCCCCGTTCTGGATGCGTGCCTCAAGCTGACCGCCAATGATCGGGGTCTTGCGCACCGTGATTTCGTCAAAGCCGATACGGATATTCGCATCGAAACTGTTCAGGGCAACCGCAGCCTGTTCCATCGGGGAGGGGCCGGACGAAGCGGGTTTGCCGGATGCGACGGGCGTTGTCTTTCCCGCCTGATCTTCCGGGGGCAGATAGGCATCCAGATTGATCTTGCCGAGATCCAGCGCCAGGCCGAATGCCGGACGTTCCCGCAGAAGCAGGGTAAGGCCGCCACGGACCCGGGTGTTGTCGAGATCCATGGTCCAGTCGGTCAGCTGGATCTGTTCCGGGCTTGCCGTAATGTTGGCGCCGAGGCTGCCCTTGCGCAGCCGGTCGGCGGCAATGGAGTCGATTTCGATATCGAGCCAGCCGAGCGTTCCGCGCAGATTGTCTGAAACGAAGTCGGCACGGCCGGTGAATTGCGGGCTGCCGCTTGCGCTTTTCAAGGTGCCGGAAAGGCTGAGGTCGGAGCCTCCGGGCATTTGCGCGCTGAACACTTTCAGCACTGCCGCCCCATGGGCGAGCGAGGCCTCGAGCCGAGGCTGGCGAATGACCCCGCCGCGATAATCGACGGCATCGGCTGTCAGAACCAGATCCGCATTGATCCCGGACGGGAGGGCGAAATTCGCAGTGGCTGTGTTTGTGGGGGCCGGTGTGGCGGCGGGTGTAGCTCCGCCAGCTTCTTTGCCGCTGTCCAGTGCTGCCAGCACGTCATCCAGCACGAACCGTTCCAGGGCCAGTCTCGCGTCGACGTCTATGCCGCCAGCGAGAAGGGCCGTTACGACACCTTTCGCGGAGAGTCCGCCCGCGCTCAGGGCAAGCTCATCGAGAACGGCGCGCTCAGCGGAGGCTTCCAGTTTCGCTGACAGCTTGAACGGTCCGGCCAGTGCGGCCGGAAGAGCGTCGGTGCCCGTGCCGAGCGGGGCCAGTGCCGCGCCGGCGGAGATCAGATCCTTGCCGGTGGCGCTGATGGTTCCCATCAGCCGTGGCATGTCGCCAAGCACGAGGGTGCCGCTATAGCTCAGTTCCGCCGCCTTGTTGCCGAGGGTGACGATGGTCTCCAGCGGTGTCGCGTGACCGGCGTCGATTGTGCCGGTCGCGGCGGACAGCGTGATCGGGACGTCCTTGTAGGTGAAATCGCCTGTCAGCTTGAAGGGGCCGTTCAGGCTGCTGGCACTGAGGGCGACATCCAGGTCGGCAACGCTATGTGTTTCTCCCGTTGCGTGATCGAAAAAGGAGATGCGGCCGTTCGCGATGGTAGCGCCATCGAGGCTGAAATCAATATCCCCTCCGCCGTCAGCGCTCGTGTTCCCGGCGGAGCCCGCCGTCTCTTCCGGCTTGCTGGCGGGGGTGCTGAATGTCCAGTTGTTGCGGCCGTCCGGAAACTGCTCAAGCGCGACAACCGGGTCTTTCAGGGTGACGGACGCGACCTTGACCTTGCCGCTCAGCAGCGGCGCGAGTGCGACATGGATTTGCAGCGCGCCCGCCGAAACGAAGGTGTCGGCGCTGCCGCCCTCGACATTTGCGAGCTTCAGCTTTTCAACCGACAGCCGGGGGGCCGGCAGCACCTGGAAACTGATATCGCCGTCAATTTCGAGCCGGCGGCCGGTCTGTTCCTCGACGGTCCGGGTGATCTCGGCCTTGTAGCTGTTCCAGTCGACAAAACTGGGCCCGACAAGGACAACAACGCCCAGAACGACAATCAGCGCCAGAACCGTGAGAACCAGTTTCTTCACAGTGGTCTCCAATTGGTGCCGTCCATGGGGAGACGGTGCCGGGTTGATGCAGAGTACGGTAGCAATATGCCCGCAATCGGATCCTCAATCTACATGGCGCGTGCTCTGGCACAAGTCACCAAAGCGACAGGGTGGCAGCGGGGCGGTGATGGGGTAAGCTGCGGCCGCTTTTGATGAATTCCTGCGTTGGGGGACGCCGTCCGTGATTGAAGCCTTATTGCCTGACTCCGTGCCGCTATGGGCGTGTATATCGCTGATCCTTTTCAGCTATGTGACGTCCGCTGTGACCGTGGCCTTCGGTCTTGGGGGAGGGGTCATGATGCTGGTTGCAATCGGCTCCGTGCTGCCGCCGCTGGCGGTGATCCCGGTACATGGCGTTGTCCAGTTCGGCTCCAATGCCGGGCGAGCCTTCGTGATGCGTGAGCACACGGAGCGGAAGCTCTTCTGGTTTTTTCTGATCGGGGCCCTTATCGGTGTCGCGCTTGCGGCGCAGATTGTCGTTTCCTTGCCGCAGGCGGCTCTGCAGGCGGTGCTGGCCTGCTTCATCCTTTACACGGTCTGGGGGCCTAAGCTGGGCAAGCACAAGGTGCCGGCGGCGGGCTTTGTCGGGGTCGGCGCAGTGACCAGTTTCGCCACGATGTTCGTTGGCGCGACCGGCCCGCTGCTGGCCGCCTTTCTGCCGCCTGATCGCTACGGCAAGATGGTCACGGTGGCGACCCACAGTGCCTGCATGACGGTGCAGCACGGTGTGAAGGTCGTCGCGTTCGGCATCGTCGGCTTCGCCTTTCCGGAATGGATCCCGTTGATCGTCGCCATGATCGCGACCGGATTCCTCGGCACGGCAACCGGCAAGAAAGTGCTGGAATGGATGCCCGAGCGTGCCTTTGCGATCGGATTCAAGACCGTTCTGACATTGCTGGCGGCGCGTCTGCTCTGGGTCGGTGTCAGCAGCCTGATCGGGTCCTGATCCGGACCGATCCACTTTGCCCTTGGAGGGACGAAAGCGATGTATGTCATCACCGTCGAATTTCATATCCGGCCGGCCATGGCGGCGGCGTTCAGGGAGGCAATGCTGGAGAATGCGGCGGCCTCGCTGAGGTTCGAGCCCGGATGCAATCAGTTCGATGTCTGCTTCGATCCGCAGGACCCGGCGCATTGCTTCCTTTATGAGCTCTATGACGACGAAGGGGCCTTCAAGGACCATCTCGCAAGCGACCATTTCAAGGCATTCGACGGTCGCGTCGCGCCGATGATCGAGCAAAAGAATGTGACTGTCTGGGAGCGTGCCTGAGTCTGACCGGCGATCGTCAGATCGAAACCGGCGGCGGCTATTCCGCCGGAACCGGTTCCGGGGAGATGCCTTCGACGCTCGCGGGCATTTCTGCTGAGCCTTCCACGTCGACGCCCTGCACCACCGCCGCAACAGCAGCCGTCAGCGGCATCGGGCGGACCACCGGATGCATCTTGATCGAGCGGATCTTCAGATCGTGGATCGCATCGCGCGGCACGTATTCCACGGCGATGCGGGCCAGTTGCCGCCGGAGCTGCGGCAGGCGGATTTGCCAGACCGCGCTATCGACCAGACGCTGGATCTCGGTCTGGCAATGCAGCGAGATCGCTTTGGATTTCTCGCGGATGACCTGGGCGCTGGCTGGGCCCGGCGCGGTGAAGATGACGTCGATCACGAATTTCTGGTCAAGCCCGCGATCACTTTCGAAATAAACCTCGATCGGCGGCGTCAGCCGTACCGGCTCGATCCGGATATACCGGTTCGGGTCGTGGCTGACGATCGGCTCGAAATGCAGCACGCTCATCATCGCCGTGATCAGGCACGTGCCCATCGTGATGAAGCCGAACAGATGTGCCCAGGGCATATGGTCGAGGGTGACCGGGGTCATCGGGTAGGTCACCAGACGGTGGTAATAGTCCGGATCGACCCGCCAGTTGAAGATGTTGATGTGGAGCAGGAACGAGAAATCGCCCCAGTCATTCAGGGTCGGGCCAATGCCGAGGATGGCCGCGTTGTACAGGGCGACAACGAGACCAGTCAGAAAGATCATTCCGAGGGCGGAGGCCAGCCCGGCGCACAGGTGCCACTTCATCCAGTATGCTGCAACCTCGACACGATAGCGGTGCATGACGCGCGCTTCACGTTCGGCTTGCTCGTCAAGGATGAGATAGCGTGGCATTAGCGGAAATCGTTTCCTTTTGAAGGCGTTTTTAAAATTTAGATTCTGATCTTAAACCATTTTTGATCAATTGACTTAAAATATCAAACCAGACCTATGATTGTCCAGCGGCACGTTTATTATAAACTGAAGTTACGATGAATATCCTTAAAATTTCGAATATTTAGTGGCGCCCACGCCCGGTCTGACGCATATGTCGTGTCTGTAGGGGGGATGCTTGGGTTGCCGCATTCCCGGCGGGGTTGTTTTAAGGTGAGGTGCGAAAATGTCCGGTGTCTTCAGCAGTCTGATGGCTGGTCTTCCGTATCTGGTTGCGCATTTCGCGGCGAGCTTGGGCATGCTTCTGATCGGAACCCTGATCTATATGCGGATCACGGCACATGACGAGCTGAAGCTGATCCGGGAGGGTAACGCAGCCGCCGCGCTGTCGCTTGCCGGCGCCATACTCGGCCTGGCGATCCCGCTGGCTTTCTGTCTGGCCGCCAGCGTCAGCCTTGTCGACATCCTGATCTGGGGTACGGTGACTCTGGTGATCCAGATCCTAGTCTTCAGGGTGACGGATCTTGCCATACGCAATCTTTCCACGCGCATTGAAGAAGGCGAGATCGGGGCCGCAACGCTCCTTGTCTCGATCAAGCTCTCGGTTGCTGCCCTTAATGCGGCGGCTGTTTCGGGCTAGCGGCTATGCGCTCTCTTCCGCCTGAGAAACTGGGAATACTCGGCGCCGTGGCAGCTATTGTGCTGGCCGGGTTGTTCGAGTGGGGCGGGGATCTCATGCAGCCGGCACCGGAAGCTTTTCCTAAGCGCTCCGTATATGCAGCGCCGCCGGTTCGGGATCTGCCGGCGGGCCGGACGCCGCGCCGGCCTCTGCCGCCACCGAGCCTGTACGATATAAAGCTGAGGATCGAAGAGCGCGAAAAGATCGGTAGCGGCGTTGGTACAGCGTTCGTTGTATCGCCGGATTACTGGCTGACCGCGCGGCATGTCGTCGAGGGATGTGACCGGTTGGGGTTTGTCGTCGACCGGCAGCATGTGGTGCCTATCAGGGGTGATGCGGTGTTGCATCCGGATGCTGACATCGCGCTTGTCCGCGCTGATGCCGGGCGGTCACCAGCGCTCTCTCTTGGTCCGCTGCCGGATATCGGCGATGTCGGATACCATTATGGTTTTCCCGGAACCGGGAAGGGGCGTGTTTCCTCTGCGCTGCTTGGGCGCGGTGAGCTTCATGGAAAGTCGTTGCGCGGCATAGGTCGTCTTGTTTTGGTCTGGGCCGAAACCGGGCGTGAAGGTGTGGCACCGGGCAGCCTCGGCGGAATCAGCGGTGGGCCAACGCTGGATGCATCGGGGCGTCTGGTCGGCATCGCCATAGCCTCGAACACAAGGCGCGGGCGTGTCTCAACGGTTGCGCCGCGCACGATCCAGCAGATGCTGAACAGCGGAAAAGTTCCGGTTCAGGAAGCCAAGCAGGCCGGGTGGGCCGGGGCCCCGTCCTTCTCCGAGCTGGAGCAGATCGGGACCGTCCGGCAGCTCTATTGCAAGGTGGGCAGCTAACCGGGCGGTATGCCGGTTAGCGCCATTGACCGGGCGTGCTCAGGGAACGAAGGCGCAGCGCATGTTGCCCCAATGGCGTCCGGAAAGCGTGATTGGCGCATCGATTTCCTTCAGCAGCACTTTCTTTCCGCCGCCCATATCCCGGACATAGGTCTGCAGCTGATGCGGCTCCTTGTTGCCCGCTGCAAGCAAGCCCGCCCGGTCGTCGAAGATCCGCCGGTTGCGGCAGTTCGCGGCGTTCCAGACCGGATCGTCCGGGCGTTGCGGCTGCGAGACCGCGGCGTTGTGCGTGCCGATATAGCCGTTCCTGTCGGTAGCGCAGAGCAGCCGGATGCGGTCGTCCCGGTCCTTGTGGTGCTCCTGTATGGGCATCAGCAACTCGTCGGTCAGATCGACGAACCTGGTTGAATATTGCGGCGGGTTGGTGCCCGGCATTGCCGCGTACTGACTGTCGAACATGTCCTCGATGGAAATCCGGCCCGCGCTGATGGCGGCGGCGAGGGCGTTCTCGGCTTCGCTCGCGGCTGTCACGCAGATGTCCCGGAAAACGTCGTTTTCGCCCATGGCCTGCTCGATCATGGCGCCGACCATTTCGGCCGCCATGGCGTCGATATCCTCGAACGCGGCATGGATACCGAGAGACGTGGCGGCAACGACGCGGGCCGGAATGCGGACCCCGTTGGCGAGGGTAACGCTGCCGAGCGTTGCCGGCTCTGCGGTTTCCTGCCCGTCGCACAGCAGCAGGGCGCCGCGTGGCGAGAGATCGGCGATGAAGCCCTCTGTATTGATGGCGCCGAACTGGATCGTCCCGTTGATCACGGTCGGGATCCGATCGCTGCCCCGGCGGTTCGCGTCCTCTCCCGCCCGCACGACGATGCCGAGGCGGCGTTTCATGTCGCTCACATTCGTGCTGACATTTTTGGCCAGCGTCTCGATCGCGGTCGCCGACTGGCTGGTGCGTTCCGCATGCTCGGCCACCCTGGCGATGGAGGCGGCAACCTGGCCGGTCATTTCCGATGCCTCGTTCGAGGAGCGTCCGATCTCGCCGGTCGCGGCCAATTGCTCCTCGACGGCGGAAGCGACCCCGGAAGAGATGCCGTTTACGTCCGCGATTTTTGCAGCGATACCCGTAATGGCCTCGACCGAGGATCGGGTTGCCGTTTGCACACCGGCGGTATGCTGGCTGACCTCCTGGATGGCGTTTTCGGTCTGCTGTGCCAGCGATTTTACCTCGGAGGCGACGACCGCGAAGCCTTTCCCGGCCTCCCCGGCGCGGGCGGCCTCGATTGTCGCGTTCAGGGCAAGCAGCTTCGTCTGTGCGGCGATGGAGTTGATCAGGCCGACGACGGAGCTGATGTTTTTCGTGGCTTCTTCCAGCGCCGCGACCCGCTCACGCGCGCCCTCGGCACTGTCGGTCGCTTCTGCCGTCAGCCGCGCGGAGTCCGAGACTTGCGTGGCGATTTCCTGGCTTGAGGCGCTGAGCTCTTCGGTCGCTGCGGCGACGGAGTTCACGTTGCCCGCGGTGATGTCGGTCGCGCCGCGCACTTCGTTGATCAGCGTCGCCATCTCGGTGGCGGCGATGGCCAGGCCGTTTGTCAGCTCGGCAACCCGACCGGCCTGCAGCATGACCTCTTCCACGGTCTGATCTATCTCGCGTTCAAGGGTGTCGGCGAGGTTGAGGACCTGATGCTTGAGTTTTTCTGCCTCATCAGACGATCCGGCGGCACCTTGCGCAAGATCCATGTCCAGCGCGACGGCCTTTGCCACGGCGCTGCAATACCGCACCGTATCGTCGGCACGTTTGTGCTTGCGGGCGATAAGGCTGAAAAGGCGTGGCTGGATGAAGGCGGCTGCGGCGGTATGCCAGCGCTGGCCGAGGCCGATCCCGGTATGAAGCTCGCCGATCTCTCGGGAGCGCGCGAGATAATCGTCGTTGAAGCCGTCATTGAAGAGCGATTCCCAGAACCGGCTCTGCGCCTGCTTGAGGGTGTCAGTGTCCGGGCCCTGTTCCAGGTTTGCGGCGATTTCCGGGTCGGAGGCGATATGGCGGTAGAATTGATCCAGGATGGACGGCAGCCCCTTTTCGACAAGAGGCCAGGTTTGCTTGAGGGCCAGCAGGGCCCCTTGATCGATTTCGTTAAATGCCTGCCGCGAGGTTTCAGTCTGTTCCGCCATGGGTTGTTTCCCCCTTGTTATTCTGGTTGGCCGTTGATCCAGCCTTGCCCCAAATATTTTTGACTTTCCTCAGTCTGAGATTGATTTTGTTAATAGTACAATAATGTTCAGGACATTTTCGGAAATTTGTTCGTAGCTCCCGGAATCTCCTGTGTGGCCTCGCGTTCCTGTAACCCGCTTCCTGGCCTTCCCCTTGCTGGAAGGCGTTGCGGCGCCATCTAGATGTCAGGTGACCGAACGGAGGAAGTCATGGGATTGGATCTGTGCTCTCGATTGTTGCGGGTGTCGTCGCGGCTTGCCGCAAATGCTCTCCTTTTCGGTGTGGCGGCCTGCGCGGCAGGTGCCGATGTGCCACAGGTCGAGCGGTCCGATGTCCATGATTTCCGGGTGACGCAGCTTGCTGGCGGCCTGGACCATCCCTGGGGTCTGGCCTTCCTGCCGGACGGCCGCATTCTCGTCACCGAGCGGGAAGGGGCGTTGCGGATCGTCGGGCCGGACGGGCTGGAGCCGGTGCCGGTGCGCGGCACGCCGAAGGTTTATGCCTCGGGCCAGGGAGGATTGCTCGACGTGGTGCTGCACCCGGACTTCAGCGAAAACCGGCTGGTCTATCTGTCCTTTGCCGGGCGGGGCGACGGCGGTGCCGGAACGGAAGTCGCGCGGGGACGGCTGGTGGATGATGCCCTTGTCGACCTCGACGTGATCTTCCGGCAGACGCCGAAGGTCGGTGGCGGCAGGCATTTCGGCTCACGGCTGGTATTTGCGCCGGACGGCACGCTGTTCGTCAGCATGGGCGACCGGGGCAGTTACATGAGCGAGGCGCAGAACCTCGGCACGCATATCGGAACCATTGCCCGGATCGAGGATGACGGCTCGGTGCCGCCTGACAATCCGTTCGTCGGCCGGTCGGGTGCGCTGCCGGAGATCTATTCCTACGGGCACCGGAACGTACAGGGCATGGCGCTGCGGCCGGGCACTTCGACCATTTGGGCGCAGGAGCATGGGCCGCGCGGCGGTGACGAGGTGAATATCCTCCGTCCCGGCCGGAATTACGGCTGGCCCGCGATCACCTACGGTATCGATTACAGCGGCGCGATTATCTCGGACAAGACCGCGATGCCGGGCATGGAGCAACCGGTGGTCTACTGGGTGCCGTCCATCGCGCCGAGCGGGATGGAATTCTATGACGGCGACAAATTTCCGAACTGGCGCGGCAATCTCTTCGTCGGCGCGCTGGCGCACATGCATCTGCGCCGGTTGGTGCTCGATGGCGACAGGGTGACGGAGCAGGAAGTGCTGCTTGAGGGGCTGGAGGAGCGCATCCGTGCGGTGAAGCAGGGACCGGATGGTTATCTCTATGTTCTGACGGACAGCTCCGCAGGCGATCTGCTGCGTCTGGAGCCGATGTAATCGGCTCGGGTTACCCTTTGAAAGAATCAGGTTGCACCTGTGTGGTGTTGTTGGTGTAACCTTCGCCTTCGGATCGATCCAGGGGGGCGGTAATGGCGGCGCAGACCATAGGCGTGAAAGTCAGCGAGGACTTGCGGGCGCGGCTGAAGACCGCCGCCGACAGGATCGGTCGCACGCCGCACTGGCTGGTGAAGCAGTCTCTCGTCGGCGCCATCGAGCGGATCGAGCGGGGAGAGCCGCTGGACGGTTATCTCGCGGGCAACGCGGATCTCGAGTTCGATGAAAACATGCCTGCCGGCGAACAGCTCCCCCGGCCGTTTCTGGAATTCGCCCAGGGTGTGCAGGCCCAGAGCGTGTTGCGGGCCCGAATCACGGCGGCCTATCGCAAGCCGGAGATGGAATGCCTGCCCTATCTGATCTCCGAGGCATCCCTGACGCCCGCCAGGCAGCAGGCGGCGGCAAGCCTGGCCCGAACCCTGGTGGAAGAGCTGCGCGAGAAGAGCGTGCGCGGCGGCGTCGAAGGCCTGATCCACGAATATGATCTTTCCAGCCAGGAAGGCGTCGCGCTGATGTGCCTCGCCGAGGCGCTGCTCCGGATCCCCGACCGGCAGACCCGCGACGCGCTGATCCGCGACAAGATCTCGAACGGCGACTGGAAATCCCATCTCGGCCATTCCCCGTCCATGTTCGTGAATGCCGCGACATGGGGGCTTGTGGTTACCGGCCGTCTGACCGCGACCCAGAGCGAGGACAGCATGGGCGCGGCCCTGACCAAGATGATCGGGCGCGGTGGCGAGCCGCTGATCCGCAGCGGCGTCGACGTCGCCATGCGGATGATGGGGGAGCAGTTCGTCACCGGGCAGACCATCTCCGAGGCGCTGGCCAACAGCCGGTCCATGGAGAAGAAGGGTTTTCGCTACTCCTACGACATGCTGGGCGAGGCGGCGACGACGGCCGAGGACGCCGCCCGCTATCTGAAGGAATACGAGCAGGCGATCCACGCCATCGGCAAGGCATCGAAGGGCCGAGGGATATACGAAGGTCCCGGCATCTCGATCAAGCTCTCCGCCCTGCATCCGCGCTATTGGCGGATGAAGCAGGACCGGGTGATGGAGGAGCTGCTGCCGATCCTGAAGAAGCTGGCCCTGCTCGCCCGTTCCTACGATATCGGCCTCAATATCGATGCCGAGGAGATGGACCGGCTGGAGCTTTCCCTCGACCTGCTGGAAGCGGTCTGCTTCGATCCGGATCTGGCTGACTGGAACGGCATCGGCTTCGTGGTGCAGGCCTATTCCAAGCGCTGCCCCTTCGTACTCGACTACCTGATCGACCTGGCCCGGCGCAGCGGCCACCGGCTGATGATCCGGCTGGTGAAGGGCGCCTATTGGGACAGCGAGATCAAGCGCGCGCAGGTGGACGGTCTGGAGGACTTCCCGGTCTTCACCCGGAAGATTCACACCGATGTCTCCTACCTTGCCTGCGCCAAGAAGCTGCTGGCGGCGCCGGACGCAGTCTATCCGCAATTCGCCACCCATAATGCCCAGAGCCTCGCCGCAATCATGCAGATGGCCGGGCCGAACTATTATGCCGGGCAGTACGAATTCCAGTGCCTGCATGGCATGGGCGAGCCGCTTTATGAGGAAGTCGTCGGGCGGGACAAGCTGAACCGGCCCTGCCGGGTTTATGCCCCGGTCGGCAGCCACGAGACGCTGCTCGCCTATCTGGTTCGGCGTCTGCTGGAGAATGGCGCCAACACTTCCTTCGTGAACCGGATTGCCGATCCGGCCTTTTCAATCGACGATCTGATCGCCGATCCGGTGGCGGAGGCCCTAAAGGTCGAGCCGGTCGGCGCACCGCATCCGAAGATCAGCGCGCCGCGCACGCTCTACGGACCGGAACGGCCGAACGCGCAGGGTCTGGATCTGTCGAACGAACACCGGCTCGCCTCACTCTCCGCCGCGTTGTTGTCCAGCGCAGAGACCTTCTGGCAATCGGCACCGACGGTGGAAGGCGCCGCCGAGACCGGCCCGGTGCGCGAAGTGCGCAATCCGTCCGATCGTCGTGATCTGGTCGGTACCGTGCGCGATGCGGACGAGGCTGTGATCGACAAGGCGTTCGAGATCGCCGAGGCAGCGGCGCCGGTCTGGGCGGCGACGGAGCCTGCGGAGCGTGCCGCCCTGCTGATGCGTGCCGCCGATCTGATGGAAGCCCGCATGCCGGTGCTGATGGGCATCTGCGTGCGTGAAGCTGGCAAGACCATGGCCAATGCCATCGCAGAGGTGCGCGAGGCCGTCGACTTCCTGCGCTACTACGCGATGGAGGTGGAGACGAAATTCAACATGGACAGCCACCGTCCGCTCGGGCCCGTGGTCTGTATCAGCCCGTGGAACTTCCCGCTGGCGATCTTCACCGGCCAGATGTCGGCGGCATTGGCTGCGGGTAACCCGGTGCTGGCGAAACCGGCGGAGGAAAGCCCGCTGATCGCCGCCGAGGCGGTCCGGCTGATGCATGAGGCCGGAATTCCGAAGGATGCGTTGCAGCTGGTTCCGGGCGCGGGCGAGGTTGGCGCGGCGCTGGTTGCTGACAGCCGCGTGCGCGGTGTCATGTTCACCGGCTCGACCGAAGTCGCGCGGCTGATCCAGGCGGGTCTCGCCGGGCGTCTCGCGCCGGACGGCACGCAGATCCCGCTGATCGCGGAGACGGGCGGCCAGAACGCCCTCATCGTTGACAGCTCGGCCCTGCCGGAACAGGTCGTCGCCGATGTCATCATGTCCGCTTTCGACAGTGCCGGTCAGCGCTGCTCGGCCCTGCGCGTGCTCTGCCTGCAGGAAGACGTTGCCGACCGCATGCTGGAGATGCTGAAAGGCGCCATGCACGAGCTGGCCATCGGTAACCCGGACCGGCTTTCTACCGATGTCGGCCCGGTCATCACGGCGGAAGCGCAGGCGGGTATCCGGACGCATATCGAGACCATGCGGGAGCGTGGCAACAAGGTGGAGCAACTGGATCTGCCCGCCGACACAAGACACGGCACCTTCATCCCGCCGACCCTGATCGAGATTGGCAGTCTCGCCGAGCTGGAGCGGGAAGTGTTCGGCCCGGTCCTGCATGTTGTCCGCTTCAAGCGGAACAGGCTGGATGCGCTGGTGGACGATATCAACGCCACCGGTTACGGCCTGACCTTCGGGGTGCATTCACGGATCGACGAGACCATCGACCGGGTGGCCCGCCGGATCGGTGTCGGCAATGTCTATGTGAACCGCAATATCATCGGCGCCATCGTCGGCGTGCAGCCGTTCGGCGGACGGGGCCTTTCCGGCACCGGCCCGAAAGCGGGCGGCCCGCTCTATCTCACCCGTCTTCTGGCCCGCCGCCCCTTCACGTCGGCCATCTCGGACCGGGCGCCGGATGTCGGCCCGGAGCCGGCGCACCAGCTCGAAGCCTGGCTGCGCGAGGCTGGCCGGACGAAGGAAGCGGAGATGACGGCGGCCTATATCGCCCGCTCGCCGCTTGGCACCGATCTCGACCTGCCGGGGCCGGTCGGGGAGCGGAACCGCTATCTGGTGCATCCGAAAGGCCGTATCGCGGCCATTGCGCCGGGCGAGGCCGGTTTGCTGCGGCAGATCTCCGCCATTCTCGCGGCGGGGGACGAGGTCGTCTTGCAGGAAAGCGATGCGGCCAGCGCGTTGGTCGGCAGCTTGCCCGCCGATCTGAAGGACCGGGTGCACCTGACCCCGGACTGGCACGCCGAGACCGATCTGGCCGCCGTGCTGTTCGAGGGCGACGCGGATGCGCTGATCACTGTGCAGAAGCAGGCGGCGGACCGGGACGGCCCGCTGGTCGGCGTGCAGGGCGTGTCATCCGCAGGACTCGCATCCGGCCGGGAGGATTACTGCCTCGACTGGCTGGTCGAGGAGCAATCCATCAGCATCAACACGGCGGCGGCCGGCGGCAATGCCAGTCTGATGTCGATCGGCTAGGGCAGATTCGCGGCTAGGCCGCGTATTCCGCGATCGCCTTTTCGTCCCAGACGATCCCGGCCCCCGGCAGGTCGAGCGGGCTGACCATGCCGTCCACGATCTTCGGCCTCTCCGCCAGAATCCCGGCGGCGAGATCGAACCATTCGAGGATGTAGCCGGTTGGCGTCGCCGCCAGCAGGTGCACGGAATGATCCGGGAACAGGTGGCTTGAAACCGGGATGTTATGTGCGGCGGCAAGGCCCGCGACTTCCATCCAGCCGGTGACACCGCCGATCCGCATGGCGTCCGGCATGGCATGGTCGAGCGCACCGGCCTCAACCATCTTCGCCATGTCGCGGGCGCCGTACCAGTTCTCGCCGCTCTGCACTGGCGTTGAAATCGCCGCGCGAACATTCGCGTGCCCCTCGAAATCGTCCCAGGCGACCGGCTCCTCGATCCAGGCTATGCCTTCATGGTCGAGCAGATGCATGCGCTTCACGGCCTCCTCTGCGGTGAAGGCCTGATTGAAGTCCATCGCCGTCCAGGCGTCGTCGCCAGCGACCGATTTGATCGCGCGGGCAACGGCGACATCGACCCGTGGATCGGGATCGCCCGACTTCACCTTGAAGGCCCGGAAGCCGTCTTTCAGGGAGCGCTCGATGTCCCGGGCAGTCTCCTCCGGCCCCATCTGGCCGAGACTGTCATAGACCCAGACCGGGCGCGGTTCTGCGCCGAGCAGGGAGGCGAGCGGTAGTCCATGTGCTTTTGCCAGGGCATCCCAAAGCGCCATGTCGATGCCGCCGACGGCGCAGGCCATCAGTCCCGGATAACCGGCGAGCCGGGTGCGGGTCTTCAGCATTGTCCAAATGTCGCGCGGCATCAGGGGCTGGCCCTTTATCAGCTCCTCGAGTTCCGAGACCAGAAGCGCGAGGGGGCGGAGGAAGAAGGCGGCATAGGGAAACAGATAGGACGAGCCGGTGACGCCCGCATCGGTCTCGATATCCAGCAGCACCAGCGGCGCCGCATCCAGTGTCCCTGACGCGGTCTTGTGCGGCTGTGGCAGCGGCGCCGTGACGGTGCGGACCCGGAAAGCGCCAATCCTGATGTCCTTTGTTCCGCCGGTCATTGGGCGGCCACCCGATAGGCGGCATTATGCAATCCTGCGCCCATCCAGCCGCCATCGACGCCGATGGACTGGCCGGTGACGTACGAGGCCTTGTCGCTCAAGAGGAAGGATGCGAGCTCGGCGACTTCCTCCGGCTCGCCATAGCGGCCCATCGGGATGCCGACCATCCAGTCGGCGACGGCCTGTTCGTCCTGTACACCCTCGATCAGCGGTGTGTTGATCGGTGACGGACAGAGTGCGTTGACCCGGATCTTGTGCTGGGCGAGCTCGATGGCGGCGGTTTCAGACAGATTGATCACCCCGGCCTTGGCGGCGCCATAGGCGGCCCGGTCGGCACAGCCGCGCACACCGCAAACGCTCGCCAGCGTGACGATGGACCCGCCGCTTCCCTGCTCGACCATGACCAATGCTGCCGCGCGGAGTGTCGAATAGACGCCGGTCAGGTTGATGGACAGGACACGTTCGAATTCGTTGGTGTCGGATTCGAGGATCGGCACCCGGTAGCCGATCCCGGCGCTGGCGACGCAGGCATTGAGCCCGCCCATGAACTCGGCCCCGGCACGGATGGCAATATCCAGTGCCGCCGCGTCGCGGACATCCGTTGCGGCCGTCATCACCCGGTCGCCGCCGAGACTTGTCTGCGCGTCCGCCAGCGCCTTCTCGTTCATATCCAGCAGGCAGACGGTTCCGCCGTCCGCGAGGATCTTCTTCGCGGTGGCATATCCAATGCCGCTGGCCCCGCCGGTAATCACTGCTTTGATACTCATTGTCCGGGCTCCTCCCAATTTTATTGTTGCCTCTATCTTTCCCTGCTTTTTCGAACAGGTCGAGAGCGGTGGCGGTTTCAGTATGCTCGGAGACGCGCATTGCAAAAGCGGGACTGATGAAAGACTGTATGCCTCCAATTCCGATAGAGGCACGAGAGGGAGCATCCCATGGAAACCAAAGCCGCCGTTGCATTCCAGGCCGGCAAACCGCTCAGCATCGAGACCGTCACGCTGGACGGCCCGCGCGCGGGAGAAGTATTGGTCGAGATGAAGGCGACCGGCCTCTGCCATACGGACGAATTCACCCGCTCGGGCGACGATCCGGAAGGTATTTTCCCGGCGATCCTCGGTCATGAAGGCGCGGGCGTGGTGGTTGAAGTCGGCCCGGGCGTGACCAGCCTGCAAAAGGGCGATCACGTGATTCCGCTCTACACGCCGGAATGCCGTGAGTGCGAATATTGCCTCAACCCGAAGACCAATCTTTGCCAGAAGATCCGTACCACCCAGGGCGCGGGCCTGATGCCGGACGGCACCAGCCGCTTCTCCATCAATGGCGAGAAGATCTTCCACTATATGGGCTGCTCGACCTTCGCCAATCATTCGGTGATGCCGGAGATCGCGCTGGCGAAAGTCCGCAAGGACGCGCCGTTCGACAAGATCTGCTACATCGGCTGCGGCGTGACCACCGGCGTCGGCGCCGTGGTGAACACGGCCAAGGTGGAGCCGGGCTCAAACGTGGTCGTGTTCGGCCTCGGCGGGATCGGCCTGAACGTGATCCAGGGCGCCCGTATGGTTGGTGCCGACAAGATCATCGGTGTCGACCTGAACCCGGCCCGCAAGGAGATCGCCGAGAAATTCGGCATGACCCACTTCGTCAACCCGAAGGAAGTCGAGGGCGACCTGGTGCCGTATCTGGTGGATCTCACCGGCGGTGGCGCCGATTACAGCTTCGAGTGCATCGGCAACGTGAACACCATGCGCCAGGCCCTGGAATGCGCTCACAAGGGCTGGGGCGAAAGCATCATCATCGGCGTCGCCGGTGCCGGCCAGGAAATCTCCACCCGCCCGTTCCAGCTGGTCACCGGCCGGTCCTGGCGTGGCACCGCCTTCGGCGGCGCAAGGGGCCGGACGGACGTGCCGAAGATCGTCGACTGGTACATGGACGGCAAGATCGACATCGACAGCCTGATCACCCACACCATGCCGCTGGAAGACATCAACAAGGGCTTCGACCTGATGCATGCGGGCGAAAGCATCCGCAGCGTGGTGGTTTATTGAGGCCCAGATGAGTGATCAAGACAGTTCAGACAATCGCGTGATCCGCCTCGACCGGCACAAACTGGTCGAGGCGGCGGCAAAGGTCGGTGCCGCGCCAGACGTTGCCGGTCGGATGTGGCAGGAACTCACGAGAGATGCCGCTTACGAGCGGCGTTTCGACATGGTTCACGTGCTCTATTACATGGGCGCGCTCATCGCCATCGGCGCCATGGGCTGGTGGCTCGGTCTCAGGTGGGAAGACCTGAGCGGCGGAACGATCGCGTTGATCGCGGCCGCCTATGCCGCGTTCTATGCTTCTGTCGGAACATATCTTTGGCGCAAGGGACCCGAGACGAAGACGCCCGGCGGTCTCTGGATCTCTATGGCGGTGGCGATCACGCCCTTGTTTGTCTACGGCCTTCATCGCCATTTCGATTTATGGGCGTTCGACGATCCGGGGAAGTACCGGGACTTCTTCCGCTGGATTCGCGGCGGCTGGTTCGCGATGGAGGTGGCAACGATAGCCGTTGCCGCGCTGGTGCTGACCAGGGTGCGGTTTCCGTTCCTCACTGCGATCATCGGATTGATGCTCTGGTATCTGTCGATGGATCTGACGCCTATTATCTTTGATACGAAGGAATTCGCCTGGCATGAACGGCGACTTGTTTCTCTGGTTTTCGGTCTTGCCATAATCACGGTTGCCTATCTGGTCGACCTACGGACCCGGAACGATTTCGCATTCTGGCTCTATCTGTTCGGTGCAATGAGTTTCTGGGGCGGCTTGAGTCTGCTGGGGTCGCAATCGGAGCTGTCCCGTTTCGGCTATTTTCTGATCAACCTCGCGCTGATTTTCGCTTCGGTCTACCTCAGGCGCAGGATCTTCGTCGTCTTCGGGGCTTTGGGTGTGACCTGGTATCTCGGCCATCTCTCGGTAAAAATCTTCCCGGACGAGACGCTGTTCCCGATTGCATTGACCGTCATTGGAGCATTTGTCGTTTTGCTGGGGATATGGCTGCAGCGGCGGCGTGCAGCAATCGAGAGCTGGCTGGAACGGTCCATGCCGGCCTCACTGCTGGCGATACGTCCGAAGGCGCGCTAGGGGCCGGACCGTTGTGCCTGAGAGTGTCGGGGCGGCCAATAGCCTGACGCCCTACCATGCCGCGGGAAAACATCAACAGGGCTTCGGGCGGATGCATGTGGGCAAGAGTATCCGCAGCGTGGTGGTATACTGATCCGAAGCAAGGATTACGCTCAGGGCGCGAGGAAGCCAAATGATCGAGGTACCGGCACTGCCCGCCGTCACATTGGGGATCGTGGTCTTTTTCCTTGGGGCTTTCCTGACGCGGAATGTCCGCTTCCTGCAGGAATTCAGCATCCCCGAGCCGGTTTCGGGCGGGCTGGTCGTGGCGCTGGCGACGTGGCTGATCTACGCCACACTCGATATCAAGATCACGTTCGACCTCGCGGCCCGGGACGAGTTCCTGGTGATCTTCTTTGCCACGGTCGGCCTGAATGCCCGGGTGAAAGACCTGGGAAAGGGCGGCTTTCTGCTGGCGACGCTGTTGATGATCGCGATCTTCCTGATGGTGGTGCAGAACTGCATCGGGGTGCTGGGCGCTTTCCTGTTCGACCTGCCGACCCCCGTCGCGGTGCTGATCGGCTCGGCATCCCTGATCGGCGGGCACGGCACTTCGATCGCGTGGGGCACCACGATTGCGGAGACGACCGGCTTTGCCGCGGCACCGGAGATCGGCATCGCATCGGCAACGCTCGGTCTCGTTGCGGCCGCCCTGCTCGGCGGGCCGATCGCGAAACTGCTGATCGAACGAAATGGCCTGGAAGGCGGCTCCGAACGTGTGCTGACCGTCGGACTTCCTCATCCGGACGAGGAAAACGACGGTCCCGAGCCGAGGATCAATCACATTTCGATCATGCGGGTGCTGCTCTGGACGAATGTGGCTGTGATGCTTGGCTATCTGCTGGATGAGAGCCTTCAGACGTTTGGCATCAAGCTGCCGCTTTTTGTCTCGTGTCTTTTTGTCGGCATTGCGCTGTCGAACCTGGTTCCGCTGATCTTCCGGAAGATCCATTTCCCGTCCCGGACCCGGGCCATGGCGATCGTTTCCGACTACACCCTGTCAATTTTCCTGGCGATGTCGCTGATGAGCATGCAGCTCTGGACGCTCGAGGGACTCGGCGGGGCCCTGGTATTCGTGCTCGTCTTGCAGGTGGCTGCAGTCGCCGTCATGACCGTGTTTCTGTTTTTCCGTCTTTTGGGACGCGATTATACGGCTGCTGTTCTCTGTGCCGGTCTCGCCGGCTTTACACTCGGCGCGACCCCAACGGCCATGGCCAATATGTCCTCCGTGACCAAATTCTATGGTCCAGCACCGTTGGCTTTCATCGTTCTGCCGCTTGTCTCGGCCTTCTTCATCGATATCGCGAATGCAGTCGTAATCAAGCTCTTCCTGCTGCTCTAAGAGCGGAGGGGAGGGCCGTTCTGACAGGGGCTCGTTTTGTCGAACCCAGCCTCGGCGTCATCCCGACGCAGGTCGGGATCCACGGCTCAACCGCCGAGCATGGATCCCGTTTTTCAACGGGATGACGGTGGCGTGCTTAGATCGTGGCTTTGACCGCCGCCGTCTCTGCATCGCCCGTGTTCGGCAGGCCTGCCGGTTCGATCAGCAGCAGATGCGCTTCTTCTTCGGCGACCGGGCGGTGTTTGACGCCGCGCGGGACGACATAGAGCTCGCCCGGATTGAGCGTGACATTGCCTTGCTCAGTCTCGATCCGGATGGAGCCTTTCAGGACGAGGAAGAAATCGTCGCTGTCGGCATGGTCGTGCCAGTTGAACGCGCCTTTCACCTTCACGACCATGATGTCGTGGCCGTTGAAGCTGGAGACGATTTTCGGCGACCAGTGATCGCTGAACTTGGTGAGTTTTTCGGCGAGATTAATCGCTTGAGGCATTGCTTGCTCCTGCTTCATGAGATGTGGAAGCCACGGCCCGTTTTGACGTGCCCCGCCCTGGGCGTCATCCCGATGCAGGTCGGGATGACGATGTGAGACGGTGCGCCGGTGTCTACAGGTTCTGGCCGCCATCGACGGCGATGGTCTGGCCGGTGACCCAGCGTGCCGCGGGGGAGAGCAGGAAGGCGGCGACGGTGCCGATTTCCTCCGGCGTGCCGTAGCGGTCGAACGGGATGCCGGCGAGGGTGGAGGTGTAGACGTCCGGCGCTTCGGTTTTGCGCCGCTCCCAGCTGCCGCCGGGGAACTCGATGGAGCCGGGGGCGATACAGTTCACCCGGACCCGGTCGGCGGCGAATTTCTTGGCGTGGCTCTGGGTCAGCTGGATCACGGCGGCCTTGACCGCGCCATAGGGGATCGAGCCGGAAGCGCCGATGCCGGAGATCGAGGAGATGGTCAGTACCGCGCCCTGGCTGGTGACGAGATGCGGATAGGCGGCCCAGGTTGCCCGGACGACGCCCATCAGGTCGACATCCATGCTCTTTTTCCAGCCGTCCTCATCGTCGGTGGAGCCGAAGCCGGAGGGGTTGTTCACCAGCCCGTCGATGCCGCCGAATGTCTCGGCCGCTCCCGCGATGTAACCGGCTACGGCATCCGCGTCCGCAACATCGCAGGGTGCCGTATGCACCTTGCCGCCATGGCGGGAGAGGAAGGCTTCGGCCTTCTTCAGGCTTTCCTCGCTGCGCCCGCAGACGGATACCGCAGCCCCTTCTGCCGCGCAGGCATCGGCGATCGAAAGCCCGATGCCGCGTGTCCCGCCGGTGACGATGATGTTCTTGCCCTTGAGTCCGAGGTCCATACTGCTGCTCCCATTTGAAAACTGTCATTCCCGTGCATACGGGAACCGAGGGAACGCAGGAACAATCCTACGACCGCTGGGTCCCTGCTTTCGCAGGGATGACGACTGAAAATGTGGTAACGCCCGAGAGATCAGGCGTTTTGATTAAGACCGAGCGCATGGCCGGCGAGATAGAGAGAGCCGCAGATCAGGAAGCGCACGGACTTGCCCTTTTTCTGGCTGTCGCGCAGCGCCTGCTTGACGCTGGATACCGGAATGGCGGGCAGGGCGGCGCGCTTGGCGCCGTCCATCAGTGCGTCCTCGGTGAGGCTGTTTTCCTCGCCGGGGATCGGCAGGACGTAGAGCCGCTGGGCCCGTCCGCGCATATGTTTCAGATAGGCCGCCGGATCGCGGGTGTTGAGCGAGCCGAACAGCAGATAGACCGGCAAGGCGCCGGGCTCGGCCGCCCAGCCGTCGAGGATTTTCGAAACCGCTTCGCCGGCGCTCTCGTTATGGCCGCCATCAACCCAGAGGCTGGAGCCGGGATTGAGATATTCTGTCAGAGCGCCGCTTTCCAGATGCTGCATCCGGGCCGGCCAGGCCGCCTCGGCGATGCCCTTGGCGCGGGCGCCTTCGGTTGTCTTGACGGAGTGCTCCGCGAGATCGGCCGCCATCAGCGCCTGTCCCGCATTGAGAACCTGATGCGCGCCGAGCAGCCCCGGGCGCGGATAGCGCCGGGTCTTGCCGCCGGTGCTGAAAAGCATGCCGTCGCCGCCCTCGGCTATCGTCCATTCATGGCCGTAGCGATGGAGCGGGGCGCCGACTTCGGCCGCGCGGGCCTCGATCACGGCGAGCGCCGCCGGGTCCTGCGGGCCGATTACCGCCGGGACGCCGGGCTTCAGGATGCCGGCCTTCTCGAAAGCGATCTTCTCGATCGTGTCGCCGAGGAAACCCATATGGTCCATCGAGATTGGCGTAATGACGGAGACGGCGGGCTTGTCGATCACGTTGGTCGCGTCGAACCGGCCGCCGAGCCCGACTTCAAGCAGCAGCACGTCCGCCGGGGTGCGGGAGAAGGCAAGGAAAGCTGCCGCCGTGGTGATCTCGAAATGGGTGATCTGCGTGCCGCCATTGACCCGCTCGCACTCTTCCAGAATATCCACCAGTGGCGCGTCTTCGATCTCCCTGCCGGCGATATAGAAACGCTCGTTGTAGCGGACGAGATGCGGCGAGGTGTCGGCGTGGACCTTGCGGCCCGCAGCCTCGTAGATCGCCCGCAGCATGGCAATGGTCGAGCCCTTGCCGTTTGTACCGGCGACATGGATCACAGGTGGCAGCGTGCGTTCGGGATTGCCGAGCAGGCCGAGCAGCCTTTCAAGGCGGTCCAGAGACAGGTCGATCAGCTTCGGATGCAGGCGTTGCAGCCGGTCTAGGATCGTTTGCGGCGAAAGCGCGGGTACGGAAATTTCAGGATCCTCCGGCGGGCGATCAGCTCTCGCTGTCGTCCTCTTCGTTCTCCGGCTTGTCCGCTTTCGGCAGGGAGACGACCACTGCTTTCGGCAACGGATCGCGGACCATGGAGAAGACGCGGATCAGCGTGTCGCGCATGTCCTTGCGGTGCACGACCATGTCGACCATGCCGTGCTCAAGCAGGTACTCCGAGCGCTGGAAGCCGTCCGGAAGCTGCTCGCGGATGGTTTCCTGGATCACGCGTTGCCCGGCGAAGCCTATGATGGCACCCGGCTCGGCGATATGGATGTCGCCCAGCATGGCAAAGGAGGCGGTGACGCCGCCCGTGGTCGGATCGGTCAGCACGACGACGAAGGGCAGGCCGGACTCGCGGACGATCTCCCGCGCGATCACGGTGCGCGGCATCTGCATCAGCGACAGGATGCCTTCCTGCATGCGGGCGCCGCCCGATGCCGGGAAGACCACCAGCGGGGCTTTCTGGGCTTTCGCAAGTTCGGCGGCACGGACAAGTGCATCGCCGACGGCAACACCCATGGAGCCGCCCATGAAATCGAAGCGGAACAGGGCCAGCACCACCGGCGCACCGCCCATCTTGCCATGCGCAACGATGATCGCATCATCTTCGCCGGTCTTGTGCTGGGCTTCCTTCAGGCGGTCCGTGTAGCGTTTGCGATCCCGGAATTTCAGCGGGTCGAGAACCGGCTTCGGCAGCTCGATCCGGTTAAAGCTGTCGTCGTCGAACAGCATTTTCATCCGGGTCTCGGCGCCGATCCGCATGTGATGCTGACAGTTCGGGCAGACCTGCTGATTTTCCTCGAGATTGCGGTGGAAGATCATCTCGCCACAGCCGCCGCACTTGATCCAGAGATTGTCCGGAACATCGCGCGGCTGTACCAGCGCCTTGATCTTCGGCAGGACCGAGTTGGTGATCCAGTTCATATCCGTCCTCTCCGCAGGCTGCGGTGATTATACTGTTCTAAGACCGGGCGTTCCGTACACCGGCAGCAAGGTCGGAGACAAGCGCGGTCACGGCGCCGACGGTCTTGCCGGTCGCCTTGCCGGATCCGTCGAGCGAATCCCTGATGGCATCGACCACGGCCGATCCGACAATGCAGGCATCGGCGACCGTGCCAACGGCTGCGGCCTGCTCTTTCGTCTTGATACCGAAACCGACGCCAATCGGAATATCGGTATGCTTGCGCAAGCGTGCCAAGGCCGCCGTGACCATGTCGATCGGAACTTCGGCTGTTCCGGTGACCCCGGCGATCGAGACATAATACAGGAAACCGCTGGTGTTGGTCAGTACCGTTGGCAGGCGGGCATCGTCCGTTGTCGGCGTTGCCAGCCGGACGAAAGGCAGGTTGCGCTTGACGGCGGGCAGGCACAGCTCTTCGTCTTCCTCAGGCGGCAGATCGACAACGATCAGACCGTCGGCTCCGGCCTCGATTGCGTCGGTGAGGAACCGCTCGACCCCGTAGATATAGATCGGGTTGTAGTAGCCCATGAGCACGACCGGCGTGGTCTTGTCGTCTTCCCGGAAAGCACGGAGCTGAGCGAGGGTCTTCACCATACTGCCGCCGGCCTTCAGCGACCGCTGGCTTGACGCCTGGACCGACGGGCCGTCCGCCATCGGATCGGAAAAGGGCATGCCGAATTCGATCATGTCGGCACCGGCACCGGGCAGGGCTTTCATGATGGCGAGCGAGGTCTCCGCATCGGGATCGCCGGCGGTGACGAAAATGCCGAGACCGGCGCGGTTTTCGTCCTTGAGAGCCGCGAAGCATTTGTCCAGGCGGGAAGCGGTATAATTCATCAGAGTTCGCCCATTTCCTCGAGCCGCGGAATCACCGCATCCAGATCCTTGTCGCCGCGGCCGCAGAGATTCATGACCACGATTTTGTCTTTCGCCAGATCGCCGATCATGGTGCCGACATAAGCCAGCGCATGGCTCGGCTCCAGAGCCGGAATGATGCCTTCCAGCTTGGAGCACAGGGCGAAGGCTTTCAGTGCGTCCGTGTCGGTGGCGCTGACATATTTCACCCGACCGCTCTCATGCAGCCAGGAATGCTCCGGCCCGATGCCGGGATAGTCGAGACCGGCCGAGATCGAATGCGCCTCGGTGATCTGCCCGTCATCGTCCTGCAGGAGGTAAGTCCGGTTGCCGTGCAGCACACCCGGGTTTCCGCCGGTCAGCGAAGCGGCATGCTCGCCGCTGTCGATGCCGTGTCCGGCCGCCTCGACGCCGAAGATCTCGACGCTCTCGTCATCCAGGAACGGATGGAACAGGCCGATGGCGTTGGAGCCGCCGCCGATGCAGGCGACCAGCACGTCCGGAAGCTTGCCTTCGGCTTCTTCAAGTTGCCAGCGGACTTCTTCGCCGATGATGCTCTGGAAATCGCGGACCATGGCCGGATAGGGATGCGGGCCGGCGGCCGTGCCGATGATGTAGAAATGGGTTTCCGCCTTCGAGACCCAGTAACGCAGGGCCTCGTTCATGGCGTCCTTCAGGGTGGAGGAGCCGGAGGTCACTGGAACCACCTTCGCCCCGAGCAGGCGCATGCGGTCGACGTTCGGCTTCTGCCGCTTCACGTCTTCGGCGCCCATGAAGACTTCGCATTCCATGCCGAACAGGGCACAGGCAGTCGCGGTCGCAACGCCGTGCTGACCGGCGCCGGTCTCGGCGATGATCTTGGTCCGGCCCATGCGCTTGGCGAGCAGGGCCTGACCCATCACGTTGTTGATCTTGTGCGCGCCGGTATGGTTCAACTCGTCGCGCTTGAAGTAGAGCTTGCCGCCGCCGAAATGCTCCGTCAGCCGGGGCGCGAAATAAAGCGCGCTCGGACGGCCGATATAGTGCTTCCGGTAATATTCCATCTCCGCCCAGAAGTCCGGATCGCCCTTCGCCGTCAGGTAGGCCTTTTCGACCTCCAGGACCAAAGGCATCAGGGTTTCGGCGACGTAGCGACCGCCGAAAATACCGAAATGGCCGTTCTCGTCGGGGCCGTTGCGGAATGAGTTCAGGGCTGGCGTGGAGCTTGCCATTTATCAGGCTTCCTCGTCGGATCGGGGCTTGCGGACTCGAGGCGCGGGTTTAGGACGGCTCGCGAAACGCCGCATAATGCGTTGAGCGCTTTTGTAAGGCAAGGCTGGGAAGGGCATTTCGGGTGCTATTGTGCCTGTAAAGCGGCACTGACGAAGGCCCGGATCCTGTCCGGGTTCTTCTCACCCTGTGCATCCTCGGCACCGGAGGCGGTGTCGACGGCTTTCGCACCGGTCACCCGGATGGCTTCGGCGACGTTCGACGCATCGAGCCCACCAGCCAGCATCCAAGGCGTGGTGCCCTTGTAGGCCTTGAGTGCCATCCAGTCGAAAATAAGCCCGTTGCCGCCGGGCAGCTTGTCCTTGTCTTTCGGCGGCTTGGCATCGAACAGGATGAGGTCGGCAATCCCGTCATAGGCTTCGGCGCTGCGCGCGTCCGCCGCATCGGCGACCCGTATAGCCTTCATGACCGATACGCCGAAACGCGCCTTGATTTCCCGCACCCGGTCCGGGCTCTCCGTACCGTGTAGCTGGAAGATGTCCGGATGGGCTGCATCCCAGATAGCCTGGAGCAGCGCGTCGTCGGCATCGACCACGAGGGCGACGACCTTCACCCCGTCCGGGACGTGGGCGACGAGGTCCGCCGCCGCTTCCGGCGTGATCGAGCGCGGGGAGGGCGGAAAGAAATTCAGGCCGATGTGACTGGCTCCAGACGCGGCGGCGGCCTCGACGGCTTCCCGCGTTTTCAGCCCGCAGATTTTGACATCCATTGATGTATCGACTTTCCCGGGGATCAGCGTTTTTCCGGTGCCGGCAGGGCTTTCCGGAGATCCTCGACTTCGTGCGCCTTGTGATCGAGGTCCTCCTCCAGCCGGCGCGCCTTGCCTTCGGCCAGACGGGCCCGGTGGCGGGTCGAGCCGCCGCTGATCCAGGTGGCGACGACACCGAGGATGAAGCCGAACGCCATCGTGCACAGACCGAGAATATAGGCCGGCACCTCGACAATGACCGGCAGAGGCCAGAAGCCGACCTCGACAAGATGGCGGTTGGAGATCGCGAACAGGACGATGACCAGCGCGACCGGTAGCCCGATCAGCATGCTCATTGTTCTTGCGATGAAGGATCTGCGGGCCATGGCGCTACCGTGATTGCGAAACTGCCATCGAATACAGGCGATCAGATGAATATAGGCGATCAGACAGCCAGATCGAAGCCCCGAGGCGCGGTATCAGAGTGAATTTTCTCGATCGACCGACTGCCAGGCAGTCGAAAAGCCTTAGCCGTCGTTGATCCGGTCACGCAGTTGCTTGCCGGTTTTGAAGAAGGGCACGAACTTTTCCTGAACCGGGACTGAATCTCCGGTGCGCGGGTTCCGGCCGACACGGGCATCGCGCTTTTTCACGGAAAATGCACCGAAACCACGGAGTTCAACGCGATCGCCACTGGCAAGGGCATCGGAGATCTCGTCGAAGATAGCGGAGACGATCCGCTCTACGTCACGCTGGTAAAGGTGAGGGTTTGCCTCGGCAAGACGCATGATCAACTCAGATTTGGTCATGTTTGCCACGCTCCCCCAATTGACAGTCCAGCTCACACATGTCGCGCCCGGACTGGACATCGCCACAATAAAACCGAATTTTATCGTGGTTCGTCAAGTGTAAGTCTCTCTTTTGCATAATAAAAACGCACTTCATGAAATCAGAAGTGCGGATTTGTCACGATGAATACGAAAACGGCGCCGCCCAAACAGGGGCGGCGCCGCATTTCCAGAAACAGTCGGACAGAGGCGATGCCTTAGTCCTGCTGTCCTTCTTCTCGCTGCTTCAGGGCTGCGCCCAGAATGTCGCCCAAGCTGGCGCCGCTGTCGGAAGAACCGTAGTCGGCCATGGCCTTCTTCTCTTCTTCGACTTCGCGAGCCTTGATCGACAGGGTCAGCTTGCGCGTCTTGTTGTCGATCTGGGTGATCTTGGCATCGACCTTTTCGCCAACCGCGAACCGGTCCGGACGCTGCTCGGAGCGATCCCGGGACAGGTCGGACTTGCGGATGAAGCCGTGCAGGCCTTCACCGACAGCAACCTCGAGACCGTTGTCGGTCAGCGTGGTCACGGTACAGGTGACAACCACACCCTTGCGCAGATCGGATGCACCGGACTCGAAGGGGTCCTCGGAGAGCTGCTTGATACCAAGGGAGATGCGCTCCTTGTCGGTATCCACGTCAAGGACCTTCGCCTTGACCATGTCGCCCTTCTTGTACTCCTTGATGGCTTCCTCGCCCGACTGCTCCCAGGAGAGGTCGGAGAGGTGAACCATGCCGTCGATCTCGCCGGAGAGGCCAACGAACAGACCGAATTCGGTGATGTTCTTGACTTCGCCTTCGATCTCGGTGCCGGCCGGGTAGCTGGTGACGAAATCGTCCCACGGGTTGGCCATGCACTGCTTGAGACCGAGAGAGATACGCCGCTTGGCCGGATCGACATCGAGGACCATGACCTCGACTTCCTGGCTGGTGGAGACGATCTTGCCCGGATGCACGTTCTTCTTGGTCCAGCTCATTTCGGAGACGTGGACCAGGCCTTCGATGCCCGGCTCGAGTTCGACGAATGCACCGTAGTCGGTGATGTTCGTGACGCGACCGGTGAACTTGGTGCCGACCGGATACTTCAGATCCACACCTTCCCACGGATCCGCCTCGAGCTGCTTCATGCCGAGGGAGATACGCTGGGTTTCCGGGTTGAAGCGGATGACCTGGACCTTGACGGTCGCACCGATCTGCAGGGCTTCACTCGGATGATTGATGCGGCGCCACGCGATGTCGGTGACGTGCAGCAGGCCGTCAACACCGCCGAGATCCACGAACGCGCCGTAGTCGGTGATGTTCTTGACCACACCCTGGAGGACCTGGCCTTCCTGGAGGTTTGCGACCAGCTCGGAGCGAGCTTCGGCGCGGGACTCTTCAAGAACGGCACGGCGGGAAACGACGATGTTGCCCCGGCGACGGTCCATTTTCAGGATCTGGAACGGCTGCGGCGTACCCAGCAGCGGGCCGATGTCGCGGACCGGACGGATGTCGACTTGGCTGCCCGGCAGGAAGGCCACGGCGCCGGAGAGATCGACGGTGAAGCCGCCCTTGACCCGACCGAAGATGGTGCCGGTGACGCGTTCGTTGTTTTCGAACCCGGTTTCCAGAACCGCCCAGGCTTCCTCGCGGCGAGCCTTCTCACGGCTGAGCATCGCTTCGCCGTTGCGGTCTTCCATGCGCTCGACATAAACCTCGACGATGTCGCCGGGCTTCAGTTCCGCTTTCTTGCCCGGGTCGCCGAATTCCCTCAGCGACACACGGCCTTCGGACTTAAGTCCGACGTCGATCAGGGCCGCATCGTTATCTACAGAGATAACGGTACCCTTTACGACGCTGCCTTCGATGCTCGTGACGTCGCCAAACGACTCGTCGAGCAGGGCAGCAAAATTCTCAGTCATTTCCGGTTCTTGGACCGCTCCGGCTGTATCAGCCATGTAAGCTCCTCAATGGATCTTGCCGGAAAACCGAAGTTTGCCGGCATCTGTTCATGGTGGCTGTGCAAATTGGATTTGCGTCCCGCATCGCGGAACCGTTCCACCCGGTCCAGGGTTGGAACGCGGCTGAGCCTGTCAGCCACCGTTGGTTTCCAAAACCGGTCATCGGACCTAATGACCGGCATCTCTCACGTTCCGCAGACTGCGGTGATCAGCCCGCGTCTTCAATCACGTCCAGCGCTGCTGTAAAAGCTTCGTCCGGGGTCATCGAAGACGTGTCGATCAGGATCGCATTGTCCGCTTGCTTCATCGGGGCATCGCTCCGACCGGCGTCGCGGGCATCACGTTCACGCATATCCTGCAAAACGCGCGCATATATAGCGGCCTCGCCCCGTTCCTGCAACTCTTTGAATCGCCGTTCGGCCCGGGCTTCCACAGAAGCGGTGACGAAGAGTTTCCGGTCGGCGTCCGGGCAGATCACCGTGCCGATGTCCCGGCCATCCAGTATGGCCCCGCCCGCATTGCCCGGCGGATGCGTGGCGAACTGCCGTTGAAAACCTGTCAGCGCTGCCCGGACTGAGGGGATTGCCGCGACCTTGGAGGCAGCGGCCCCGGCTTCGCCCGTGCGCAGATCCGGGCTTCCCAGCAGGTCGAGATCCAGCGTGCGGGCCGCTTCCGTGGCGGCCTCCACATTGTCGGGAGCGCCGTTCCGGTGCAGCACCATCACGGCAACAGCGCGATAAAGCGAGCCGGTATCCAGATAGGCATATCCCAGATGATCCGCGAGCCGCCGGGCAAGCGTGCCCTTGCCGGCTGCTGCCGGCCCGTCAATGGCGATGATCATGTGACGGCTCCGCTGTTGATCTTCGCACCGGCGCCGCGCATCAGGTCGGCGAAACCGGGGAAGCTGGTGTCGATGGTCCTGGCATCGTCGATGGCGACCGGAGCCTGGGCCCCCATGCCGAGGACGAGGAAGGACATGGCGATCCGGTGGTCGAGATCGGCTGCGATGGTTGCGCCACCAGCCACGCCATTCGAGGAGCCGGTGACGGCTAGCGTATCCTCGCCCTCCTCGACACGGACGCCCGTGGCGGCAAGGCCGCGTGCCATCGCTCCCAGACGGTCACTTTCCTTGACCCGCAACTCGCCGACCCCGCGCATGATGGTGGCGCCCTCGGCGAAGGCGGCGGCGACGGAGAGGATCGGATATTCGTCGATCATGCTCGGCGCGCGTTCCGCCGGAACCTCGATGCCTTTCAGCGCGCTGCTACGTACCCGGATGTCGCCGATAGGCTCTCCGGCCTCGATACGGCGGTTCGAAATCTCGATATCCGCGCCCATCTCGATCAGCGTTTCGAACACGCCGAAGCGCAGCGGATTGAGGCCGACCGCCGGCAGGGTGATGTCGGAGTCCGGTGTGATCAGTGCGGCCACGGCCGGAAAGGCGGCGGAGGAGGGATCGGCTGGAACGACGATATCGCTTGCCTTGAACTCGGGCTGACCGGTCAGCGTGATGACGCGCCCCTCGGGAAGATCCTCGACCCGCACGTCCGCGCCGAAATGGCGGAACATGGTTTCGGTATGGTCGCGGGTTTTTTCAGGCTCGATCACCGTGGTCTCGCCCGGAGTGTTGAGGCCGGCAAGCAGGATCGCCGATTTCACCTGGGCCGAGGCGACGGGAAGCGTGTAGCGGATGGGCAGCGGGTCAGTGGCGCCTTCGACGCACAGCGGCAGGCGGCCGCCGGCGCGGCCGTGAAAGGCGGCGCCGATCTGGCTTAGCGGGGTAATGACGCGGCCCATGGGGCGGCGGCGCAAGGAAGCGTCGCCGGTGAAGACGGCATTGATCGGATGACCGGCGACCAGTCCCATAAGAAGCCGGGCGGCGGTTCCGGAATTACCGAGGTCGAGCACGTCCTCCGGCTCGTCGAGCGTGCCGATGCCGCGTCCGAAGACTTCCCATGTGCCGTCGTCCAGCCGGTTCACGCTGGCGCCGAGTGCGCGCATGGCGGCGGCCGTCGCGAGCACATCCTCGCCTTCCAGCAGCCCCGAAACCGCGGTCCGGCCGATGGCGAGGCCGCCGAGAATCAGGGAGCGATGGGAAATCGATTTATCGCCCGGCACCTTGAGGGTTCCGGAGAGCGCAGCGCTTTTTGATGAGGTAAGGGATGTCATGGGATTCTCACGGGGCTTTTCGCGGACAAAATCGCGTCGGCTTCGGGTTGACCGCAGGCTCTCTATCACAGAGGCTGGCGGCCTGTCTGGGGGAAATAGGCACGACTGGCGGGATTCCGGGGGCTCCGTTGCGCATTTTCACTTTGACAGATGGGCGCATCACAGTTATTCGGCGCCTCTTGCAATAGCGATCCAGAGTCAAGTGACTGTCGGAGGAACGACGTGGCGAAACCGGAATGGGGCATCAAGCGCACCTGCCAATCCTGCGGCGCGCGCTTCTATGACCTGATGAAATCTCCCATCGTCTGCCCAAAATGCGAAACCGAGTACGATCCCGAGGCGGTGCTGAAAAGCCGTCGGGCGCGTCCGGTTCCGGTGGCGGATGTGAAGAAAAAGAAACCAGCCGAGGCTGAGGACGCCGAACTCGAGGAAGAGGACGATGGTGTCGAGGAGCTTGCCTCGGATGAGGACAAGGTCGTCGTCGCAGATGACGCTGATGATGACAGCGATGATGACGATGACGATGACGGTGAAGACACGTTGATTGCCGATCTCGACGACGATGATGATGTTGTCGACGACTCTCTTCTCGATGACGATGACGATGACGACGCTGATGTCGTTGTCGTCAAAAAAGACGACGAAGATCTCTGATCACGGGTGTTTTGACGATATCGTTAAAAAGCACTTGATCCATTGGGCTGGGCTCGCTACATAGCGAGCCCACCCGCGCCGGGGCCCAAACCGGCGCATGGTTATCGGGGCCATAGCTCAGCTGGGAGAGCGCTACAATGGCATTGTAGAGGTCAGCGGTTCGATCCCGCTTGGCTCCACCATCGAAGCCCGCTGGGAAACCAGCGGGCTTCGTCCATTTCGGGCCTCAATTTCTCACAATATGGAGTGTTGAGAACCGCTTGGCGCGTGTCTGGGGCTCGCCAGATCCGTGGGGGACTCTTAAAGGGCTCCGCTGGTCGCGGTCAGCGCGCTTGTGACGGGTAGGCGTTCTTGAGGCGCGAATGTTAGTGCCTCAGTTTGAAAGGTATCTTCCGGAGAGTCTCACAGCTTCGGCGCATTGATGCGCCTTGGTGCCGTATCGGCAGGCCAAGCGTACAGAAGAGGTTCTAGAGGCCGCCCGGGGCGGGACCGGTCAAGATCTATAAGCGGTCCGCGCGCCGGGGATATTCGGGGCCTTGTCGCTAACGGGCAAAATCTAGTGAAGGGCAGATTCTGCCAAGAAGCTTGGTGTAGGTCAGGCTTTTGCCATGACTATTTCGATGCAGGCCAGCGCCAGCGGGCGTGACGGGCTTCCTGCGCCAGGCAGTGTGGCCCAACCGGAATCCATCATGACATCGTCACGCTGGTAGGATTGCGCTTTTTCCAGGTCGGCCAGTATTTTGGCCGCATTCGGGTCTGTCTTGGATCGGGCGACGCAGACCGGGACAAAGGCTTTAACGACTTCTGTTTGCGCCCTGTCGGAAGCAATTTTGTCCGCCTTGCTGCTGGTAATCCAGCCGCCCCAGGTAAAGCCGACTATTGTGATGGCGATAGCACCAAATCCGCAGCCAAGAATGCTCGGCTTAACCCATTCAGGTAATGTCAAAGTGTTCACTCCATCTGGCGGCGCCGTGGCCGCAGGTTCATATCCGGGTGTCGCGTTTCTTCAGGCAGAAGACGGCGCGCTCAGTGAGCGCGGTCTTGTCAATGATGCAATAATTTGAAAATACCGAAGCTAGTCGCAGCTTTAATGCTGACGCCCTTCTCCGTATAAACAAAATAATTACAGAACTTCACTTTATACATATAGGCACGACGAGAAATAAAATTACAGGAAAATGCTGGGTATTATAAAATAAGTATTTAATAATTTTTTTGTTGAAGGCGATTTTTTATTTGTTGTGTGCGCGATTTTTTCAGATTGTTGAGGGACGCGCTGTGCGACGAGCGGTAAAGCGTTCATGAGGGACGACCCGCGCGGGGTGGGCCGGTATCGCCCGGCCCATCATGAAGGGATGTTGCAACTCTGGAGCTCTGTTGCCGGAGTCGTGGCGACCCGGTGCAGCCCAGCCATATCCTCAGGGGGAACGCAGATTCATCGTTGGACGCGGAAACCCCGATGCGGGTTGCCCCGCACCGGCCTTCAGGTCCGGCTACCGATAGCTGACGGTTCTAGGCGGCGCGAAAGCGGTTGTAGCGGCCGCCGGAACGGAACCGGTCGAGATAGGTCGGCAGGATCGCCTCGCAGGCTGTCGGCTTGATGCCGAAGTCTGCCAGGGTTGCCGCCCCTTCTGAAACCACATTGTCCGATTTCAGCAAAACCACCTGATCGCGGGTCAGCGGCGGTGTCGGCAACAGTTCGAGGAAGGTTGCCTCAAGGGAGGCAAGCCAGAACGGGATCTGGACCAGTCGGCATTTGCGACCGGTCTGCGCCACCACCAGTTCCATCAGATCCCTGAAGCTGTATGTCGTCGGGCCGCCGAGCTCGTATGTCTGGCCTTCCGCCGCGTCGGACGTCAGGGCCGCAAGAGCGGCACGGGCGACATCATCGACATAGACCGGCTGGAACTTCGTCTGACCGCCGCCGATAAGTGGCAGGAAGGAAAATGCTTCCGCCATCGTGCCGAAACGGTTGAAGAAATCGTCGTCGGGACCGAAGACAATGCTCGGCCGCAGGATGGTCGCTGTCGGGAAGGCGCTCTTCACGGCGGCTTCGCCGGCGGCCTTGCTGCGGGCGTAACGGGAGGCCGAGTTGGCATCTGCGCCGATGGCGGAGACATGGACGAACCTGGTGACGCCTGCTTTCGCGGCTTCGGCAGCAATCAGGCCCGCGGCCGTGCCCTGCACGGCGTCGAACCGGTTGCGCCCGCTCTCGAACAGGATGCCGCAGAGGTTGACGGCCATATCCGCGCCCTCAAGGGCCGCTGCAATGCCATCGCCCTTGGTCACGTCGACATGCACCGGGGTCACCTGTCCGACAACACCCTGAACCTTGAGATGCTTGGCCCCCTCGACATCGCGGCAGCCGACGGTCACCCGGGCGCCCTGCTGCGCGAGTTCGCGCACGATGTTACGGCCGATAAAACCGGAGCCGCCGAAAACGGTGACCTTCTTGCCTCGGAACATGGTTGTTGTCCTTCTCAAGGGCGCCATTTCGGTTCCAGAAAAACCGGAGGCGCATTCCATAATCTTACCGCCGCTTATAATATAGCAGAGCGGCCCGGGCGATCAAAAATCCCGGGCAACGACATGATGGGCAACCGGATTGTCATATCGCCGCAAAAAGCCTTTGACAGACGCGCCGCGTGCTGGCATTTACCCGGCCTCACCGGCGGACACCTACCCGCCGGTTGTGCCCAGGTGGCGGAATTGGTAGACGCGCTGGCTTCAGGTGCCAGTGGCCGCAAGGTCGTGGAAGTTCGAGTCTTCTCCTGGGCACCATCTCTCCTCAAAGTCGATCTGATACCCGGATACGTGCTCGGTCCGACTTCGCCTTGGCGCACCATCTCTCCTGAAAGAAATCGCAAAACCGTTGGCGGGTCCCGATATTCTGTCGTAGGACCTGATTTGCGTGTGGCCGTTCATAGGCCTTGGACCAGATGGAGCAGGAGAGCCCCATGACCATCACTTTGCACAAGGGCGATCTGCCGGACGGTCTCGATCTCGGGCCGGTGGTGGCGATCGACAGCGAGACCATGGGGCTGCGCCCGGAGCGCGACCGGCTCTGCGTGGTCCAGCTTTCCTCAGGCGACGGCAATGCGCACCTTGTTCAGTTCGCCAAGGGCGCTCATGACGCCCCGAACCTGGCCCGGCTGCTGACAGACCCGAATGTTCTGAAGCTGTTCCACTTCGCCCGCTTCGATGTGGCGGTCATGCAGGCCTATCTCGGCGTGGTGACGGCTCCGGTCTATTGCACGAAGATCGCGTCCAAGCTGGTGCGCACCTATACGGACCGCCACGGTCTCAAGGATCTTTGCCGGGAGTTGCTCGGCGTCGACATGTCAAAGCAGCAGCAATCCTCGGATTGGGGCGCGGACGAGCTGACCGAGGAGCAGATGACCTATGCGGCATCGGACGTGCTCTATCTGCACAAGTTGCGCGAAGAGCTGGATCGTCGGCTTGTGCGTGAAGGCCGTGATGGGATCGCCGCTGCGAGCTTTGCCTACCTGCCGACCCGTGCGGCGCTTGATCTGATCGGCTATGGCGGCGAGGATATTTTCTCTCATTGATGGCGGAAACATCGGGATTCGTTGACCCTTTGGCGCTCATTCGCCATACTTCCGCCGTATAGACAAGCAATTGTCGGGCCAAAACGTCGCGCATGGTGGTGCCGACCTGAACGGACTGGTGCCGCACGCGGGAATCCAAAGTGATTCCGAGGGATTCACGAAAGAGGATTGGATGGCCGACCATATCGCGGAAAATGTGGGTGGAAACCCCGACGGTCGGCGTTTCATTCCGGACGGCCCGCGCACGCTGAGAGCAGACCAGTTCCGCGCCAGCCGCCTAGTGGGCTTCATGAAGCTGATCCTTCCGGCATTGGCGCTGGCCATCATCGCGCTCATTGTCAGTTGGCCTCAATTGATCCCTGATCACACGAAATTCCGGCTCGGCGACAAGGTAAAGAATGTCCTTGTCGCGGCGACGGACGGTCTCAGCATGGATCAGCCGCGCTATGTCGGCGTCGATGAGGAGCACCGGCCCTATGAAGTAACGGCCTCCCGCGCCAGCCAGCAGTCCCATGGCGACGACCGGCTCGACCTGGTCAATCCGCAGGCTGACCTTGAGGTCAGCGACGACGAATGGATGGCACTTTCCGCCGCCACCGGGATCTACGATAAAAAGCAGAAAACGATCGATCTGGCGGGCGGTGTGACGGTATTCCACGATCAGGGCTACACGGTGACGTCCGATACCGCTCAGGTGTTGCTGGATAAGGGCATGGCGAGGAGCGACGATCCGGTCAGCGCCCATGGCCAGAGCGGCATCGCGACCGGAGAGGGTTTCCGGATCTATGATCGGGGCGCACGCGTTGTGTTCACCGGCAAAAGCAAGATCATCTTCTTCCCGGCTCAACTCCAGGGCGGCAAGCCCCAGGGCGTGAATTAATGCAGAATCAGTCTTTTCATCGGTATTTCAGCGGTGTTTTTGGCGCCGTGTCCCTGCTCGCCGTAATCGTCTATGGCTCGGCTGGTGCTTATGGCCAATCCCTTCAATCTGCCAACGGTGACAACGCGCCTGTCACTGTCGAGGCGGATGACGGTATTGAATGGATCCGCGAAGACCAGATGTATGTGGCGCGCGGCAATGCCAGGGCCGAGCGGGGCGGAGTGGTTGTCGCCGCCGATACGTTGACCGCGCTTTATCGCGACCAGAGCGGTGCCACGGACATCTATCGGATCGAGGCGATCGGCAATGTGGTGATTACCTCCGAAAAGCAGACCGGATATGGCGAGCGGGCGGTTTATGATCTGGACGAGGCGGTTGCCGTCCTGCTCGGCACCAAGCAGCCGCCCCGGCTGGAAACCGGAACCGAGACCATCACGGCACGCGACAGTCTGGAATATTGGGACAAGCGTCAGATCGCCGTTGCCCGCGGAAATGCGGAGGCGAAGAAGGATGACCGGACGATCCGGGCCGATACACTGATTGCCCGTTTCGAGGAAGATGCCGCGGGTACTCTGGTCGCGAAACGCATGGACGCGGTCGGCAATGTTGTGATCACCACGGCCGAGGAGGTCGCGCGCGGGGACGAAGGCATCTACAATGTTGATTCGGAGACCGCCATCCTTCAGGGGAATGTGCGGATTACCCGGGGAGAGAACCAGCTGAACGGCGAACGGGCCGAAGTGAATCTCAAGACTGGTATCAGCAAACTGCTGGCCGGTCCGGAAGGCACACGGCAGCGGGTCAGGGGATTGTTCAATCCGAAGTCGGGCAAGAAATGACCCGGCACGGCAAACGGCACACCGGAAAGCGGGGCATAGGCTAGGGATGAGCGATAGCAATATCGGTGAGACGGACAGCTCCGCGGGGGCTGGCGATGGCCCGCGCCTTGTCAGCAGCAATCGCGGGCTTGTCGTGCGGAATCTCGGCAAGCGGTATAAATCGCGGCCGGTGCTGCGCGATGTCAGCCTTTCCGTGCAGCGTGGTGAGGCGGTCGGTTTGCTCGGCCCGAACGGCGCCGGCAAGACCACCTGTTTCTATGTCATTACCGGGCTGATCTCAGCGGATTACGGCTCCATCCATCTCGATGGCGCCGATATCTCGGATCTGCCGATGTACCGGCGCTCCCGTCTCGGTATCGGTTATCTACCCCAGGAGGCGTCGATCTTCCGGGGGCTGACGGTCGAGCAGAACATCCGCGCGGTACTTGAGATCGTCGAGGACAATCCCAGCCAACGTGATGCGTTGCTGGAAGACCTGCTTGCCGAATTCTCGATCAGCCATTTGCGCCGGACCCCGTCCATCGCGCTGTCGGGCGGTGAGCGCCGCCGGGTGGAGATTGCCCGCGCCCTGGCATCGCATCCGAACTTCATCCTGCTCGACGAGCCGCTGGCGGGTATCGACCCGATCGCGGTCGGGGAAATTCGCGATCTGATCTCCCATCTCAAGGATCGCGGGATCGGCGTCCTGATCACCGATCACAACGTGCGCGAGACCCTGGATATCGTCGACCGAGCGTTCATCCTGCATGATGGAAAGGTCCTTATGGACGGCGCGCCGGATGAGATCGTGTCCAATCATGACGTTCGTCGGGTTTATCTCGGCGAGCGCTTCAGGCTCTAGGGAGACCGGATTTGGCGCTCTCAGCCAGACTGGACCTCAGGCAGTCCCAGAACCTGGTCATGACGCCGCAGCTGCAGCAGGCGATCAAGCTGCTGCAGTTCAACAATCTTGAGCTGAACGAATTCGTCGAAGCGGAAATCGAACAGAACCCCCTGCTTGAGCGGGATGACGGCGACGGGCCGGCGACGCTTGAAGCGCTCGAGGCGGATAATATCGCGGCCTATGACAAGGCGGTCGAGGGGGAGGGTGCTCCGAGCGATGCAGCCGCCGACAGCGGCTGGGAAGAGGCGCCCGACGGCCCCGATACGATGGACCGGACAAGTGCGGAATCCTTGCCTGCGGGTAACGATGATCCCGGTGATGCGGATTACGACAACAACTGGAGCAGTGCCAGTGTCGAGGAGGCGGACCCGTCCCTGTCGCCGACCCTCGGTAGTTGGGAGAACGCGGGCAGCGGCGGCGGGCGTGGCGGAGAGGATCTGCCGGGCCTGGAAGAGTCCGTCGGCCAGGACAAGACCCTGCGCGAGCATCTTCTCGAACAGATAACACTCGATATCGTGCAGCCGGACGAGCGAATCATCGCCGCCGATCTGCTCGATTCTCTGGACGATGCTGGCTATTATACCGGCGACCTCGAGGACGTGGCGGAGCAGCTTGCCTGTCCCCTCGAAACAGTCGAGGCCGTACTCGGAAAAATGCAGAGCCTGGACCCGCCCGGTATCTTTGCCCGAAACCTTTCGGAATGCCTCGCCTTGCAGCTGAAGGACCGGAACCGGCTCGATCCGGCGATCCAGGCCCTGCTCGATAACCTGCCTCTGCTGGCCAAGCGCGACATGCAGGGGCTGCTAAAGATCTGCGGTGTCGATGTCGAGGACATGACCGAGATGGTCGAGGAGATCCGTTCCCTCAACCCGAAGCCGGGTCTCGCCTTCGAGCGGGATACCAGCGAGGCGGTCATCCCGGATGTGCTGGTACGCCCGGCGCCGGACGGAACCTGGATTGTGGAGCTGAACCCGGACACCTTGCCGCGCGTGCTGGTGAACAACGCGTATCTCTCGCAGATCAGCCGGGCACCGAAACAGAAATCCGATCGCGAGTATCTAAGCGAGTGTCATCAGTCGGCAAACTGGCTTGTGCGCTCGCTGCATCAGCGAGCGACGACGATCCTGAAAGTGGCGGGCGAGATCGTCCGTCAGCAGGATGGCTTCTTCCAGCATGGTATTCAGTATCTCCGGCCGCTTGTGCTGCGGGACATCGCGACGGTGATCGAGATGCATGAAAGCACCGTCAGCCGAGTCACATCGAACAAGTTCATGGCGACACCGCGCGGTATTTATGAGCTTAAGTACTTCTTCACCAGTGCCATCGCATCATCGGCGGGTGGTGATGCTCTTTCCGCGGAGGCGGTCCGGTTCAAAATCAAGAAATTGATCGACGAGGAACCACCAACCAAAGTGCTATCGGATGATCGCATCGTGGAAATACTGAAGGGGCAAGGCGTAGATATCGCACGTCGAACAATCGCAAAGTATCGTGAAGCGATGAAAATTCCCTCGTCGGTTCAGAGGAGGCGCGAAAAATCGATGCGAATTTGATCTAGTTGTCGGGCACTTAGGAATCCGGTAAGTGCAACGCTTGACTCTCCCCTTGGGCGCGAATAAGTTCCGCGCCTTCGTCGGAGGGGCGACGTTCAGGCTGGATTTTTTGGGCTTGCGTGCCTCGAGCCAGACACAGACAGGTCCGATTTCATCGACCGCGAAAGAAGCATGCAATTATCGATTAAAGGCAAGCAGGTCCAGGTCAGCGAGGCGCTCAATGAACATATTGAGCGTCTGGTCACTGCGATCTCCGAGAAATACTTTGGCGATCCTCTCGACGGCAGCGTGACCGTTTCCAAGGAGGGGAGCGATTTCCGTACTGATATCGCTGTCCATGTCGGGCGCGAGATGTTCGTGCGCGGCCAGGGTATCGCGGCGGACGCTTATGCGTCCGCGGACAAGGCCGGCGAGCATATCGACAAACGCCTGCGCCGGTTCAAACGCCGCGTCCGCGATCATCATCGCGGGGAGGCTGGCGTAAAAGTTGCAGCGCAGCAGTACGTCCTCGCAGCGGACCAAGCCGCTACGGAACCCGTGGTCGAGGATGAGTGGCAGCCGGTGGTTGTCGCAGAAATGACGACCTCGATTGAAGATCTCTCGGTTGAAGAAGCCGTAATGCGTCTCGAGCTCGGGGAACTACAGGTCGTGATGTTCCGGAACAGGGCACACGGTGAATTGAATGTGATTTTCCGTCGCAGTGACGGAAATATCGGTTGGATCGATCCGAAGGGGCTGGCTCAGGGATGAGCTTGTCCCTTTGTGGACCGGCACGGCGTCCAGGCTGCTCCCTCGATGGAGAAAGCCTGCGCGATGCCAGATATGAAACGAGAGCAGGGTAGACCCGATGGAAATCGCGGACATCCTAATTCCGGAGGGAGTTCTCCCTCATCTGAAGGTCACCTCGAAGAAGCAGGCACTGCAGGAGCTTTCCCGCCGTGCTGCCGACGTGACCGGACTTGAGCAGAGAGAAATCTTTGACGTGCTGTTGGAGCGTGAGCGCTTGGGCACGACCGGTATGGGCAATGGCATTGCAATACCGCATGGCAAGCTGCCATCGCTTGATCGCCTCTATGGGATCTTTGCGCGCGCCGACCGTGCCGTCGAGTTCGATGCGATCGACGACAAGCCGGTGGACGTCATTTTCCTGCTGCTTGCTCCTGAATCCGCCGGTGCGGATCACTTGAAGGCCTTGGCCCGGGTCTCCCGCCTTCTGCGCGACAAGGGGATCTGCGAGAAGATCCGCGGCGCGGACAGTGTCGATGCGATCTATGCGCTTCTGACTGAAGCGACTGCCAGCAACGCGGCCTGACGCCTCCGTTACACTTTATTTTTTTGAATGGTTCAAGCGTGTCCGCATCCTATTGGATGCGGGCCGCCTGCATTTCGTTCTCGGCGATCAGGGAGACAGCGGCCTCCCAGCTCGGCGCGTCGGCGACCAGCTTTCCATCCGCGGTGCGGATTTCGAAATTCTCTTCACCATCACTGGTCACCGGCTTAACAAAAGCGATATCGAACAGCCCGAGCGCGGCAAAGTCCCGCGTATTCAGCTGGCGCACGCTGTTAGATCCGTTCATTTCGGTTCCCATTTACATCTCCGATTCCGGACAATGTCCTGTTGACGTCCTGATTGCTAATCCGCAAGTCGACGGACGTTAGTCAGCCCGCTCGACATCGAGCTTTGTTCTTGTGTTCGATGCCGCCGGCTTCTTGCCGGCATTGATCTCGATCGTCTGAACCTTCACCTCGGGCATCGGGCGGCGGAGATCGATGTGGAGAAGGCCGTTGTCGAGGTCTGCGGATTGAACTTCGATACCCTCTGCCAGAACAAACGTGCGCAGGAACTGGCGCGCGGCAATACCGCGATGCAGGTAAATCCTGTCGTCTTCCTCGATCTGCCGGCCGCGAATGACCAGCTGATTGTCCTCGATCTGCACACTGAGTTCGTCGGAGCCGAAACCAGCTACGGCAAGCGTGATGCGGAGGCCGTCACTGGAGGTTTGCTCGATATTGTAGGGCGGGTAACCGTCGGCCGTGGATTTCGATATCCGGTCGAGCGTCCGCTCGAAATGGTCGAATCCGAGCAGGAGCGGAGAATTGAAAACTGACATACGTGACATGGGACCAACCCCTCATGGCATGAGCGAGACGATCTTCGAGCCCGCTTCGCGGCACTCAGGGCGCGCATCCTCATTGATCACGCGCCTACTTCATGTAGGTGATCCTCGGGCCGGGATCAAGATCCGGCTCCTTAGTCCCGTGTTTCCCGGTGAATTTACCCTGACACGCGGCACAGGCCGTTTGCGGGAAACCCTAGTCGAAAAGGGCGTCGATATCGTCCTGGCTGAGGCCCGGGGCCCCGAGTGCAGGCCCATTGAGAAGGCCTGCTTCCTCCTCTGACACGCCGTCACCGGTTCTGGATTCGTCCTCGGGGATCGGCAGATCCTTGAACGCCTCAAGGCCGCCCCAGATGTCGATCATGGCCAGGATCCGGCTCTCGATGAAGCGCAGTGTCTTCACCACCTGATTGATCCGCTGGCCGGTCAGGTCCTGGAAGCTGCAGGCTTCGATGATCGAAATGAGCTGATTGGATGCCTGATCGATCAGTTGCTGGACTTCCGGATCGTCGAGCGTGAAGCCGTGAATCTGCTTCAGCGTGCCTTCAATGGCATCGACCGATTCCATGATCTCGTTGGTCGCGGTTTCCGTAGTCTGCACGATCGTGTCCAGCTGCAGGGAAGCCGTCTGCATCTGGTCTTCCGCTGACATCGGGTGTTTGATCGCTGCGATCTGGGTCTTGGCCTTGCCGATCGAGCGGACCATCTGCGCGATTTCGATTCGCAGATCGTGGTCGATCGGGTTTGCTTCCTGATGCGCCCCGGTTTCCTGGGTTTCGTGGGTCTCTTCTTCAGGCTCGGGCAGCCGCTCGGGAGCCGTCACACCCATTCCGATTGCCTTGCGAATCTCGGAAAGCTCGGTTCTCAAGCTCGAAATCTCGGCGAGAAGGGCTTCTTCGAACGCGCTGGAAGAGAAAGATGGCATGATGTCCTTCGCAGTGGTTGGCGATTGGACCGGATATCCGCGTTCTTGAGCGCGGCGCTCCACCGAGAAAACTCTTCCCTTAGCATCACCCACGGCGCGACCTCAGCACTTGTTAGACTTCAGGGCGCGCCCGATTTTTACTCTGTGCGACGCCACTCCAATTAGACTACACCATAACCTGAGCGTTCCTAATTTTCCGTTAATCAATTTTGTCTATCAAAGTTCTGTTGATGGCATACGTTGGATTAGATTGATAATGATGTTAGCAATTCGTTCAGTCTTCTGGCGTATGACGGCATTATGAGACAGGGCGACCGGCCCTTTACATGTGATCTGGGCCCTGTGATCTGGAGCGAAAATGACCGCTGCTGAAGAAGAAGGCGCGCTGGACCCGTCCACGCACTTCGCTTTCGAGCATAAGATTTTCAAGGTTAACGGCGCGCATTTCAAGCTGACCGGTCAGGACCGGATTCCGGCTTTGCGCGTGAAAGTCGGCGATCTTGAAGCGTCGGTCCCGCTTGAATCCCTGTGTACGGAGTTTGGTATCGAGGAGGATTCCCAAGACGGGAAACTGCTTGTCACGGTCCGTAAGGGCCTGAATTACGTCAAGGATATCCGGCCTGGCGATACTATACCGCGCGAGTTGCTTGACGGTTCGGCCAGTTGGTCGATTGAAGAAAAGCATCTCGAACGCGCTAAGAACCGCCTGATGGCGCAGATTGCCAAATGGGTCTCCGGCGAAAATGTCTCCATGGAGGAGTCGGATATTCAGGCCGAGCTGGCAAAGCCAGAGACCAAAGCACGCATCCAGAACGGCGTTGCCGACATTGCTGAAAAGCTGGGCCTCGGCAAGGAGCGTAAACAGGAAGTGCTCGACCTGGTGGACCGGGTCGCACGTGAGCTCGCCTATATTGAAGCCCTGCGCGACCGCTTTGCCCATGCGAGTGCGATCCAAACCAAACTGGTCCAGGTGATTGCCCTGCATCGCGGTGACAGACAGTTCATCAGTGAGGTGCAGCGCGTGCGCACCCTGATGGAGCCGCCGATCCGCGATTTCAGCTTCATCTTCGATCAGGTCGATGCCCAGACCGGTGAAATTCTTACGGTGCTGAGAAGTTACGACAAGCAGATCAATTTCATTCGCGAGATGCGGGATGAACTGCACAAGAAGATCATGATCTGGGATGAGGTGATTGAGACCTGGGAGATTGATCTGTCGACGCGCTCCAAGGGGATTCGCGAGGCCGTGCAATCAACCTACAGGTTTGTGGCGTATAATTTTCCGCAAGCTCAGGATTGGATGTAGCGTCTCTTCCGTCACTATTGTTTTGCAATCCACGTTCAAAACACAATTTACTGAAAGATACGCATTCAGGCTTCGTGCCGATGCACAGAGTTGGAGAGTAGGCGCGCTTCTTGCCAGGACAAGACCCTGACAACGATCAAGACCCTGACATCGATGCGGTGACGGGCATCCCGTCCGAAGTCGCTTGGGCGGCATCGGAAAAACGTTTGGATCTCGGCGCTTCCGCGACTGGCGACCTTCCCCTGAGGAAAATCTCTGTTCCGGAGCTCGAGGATATTATCGAGCGTCACGGTATGTTTCTGCGAGGCCAGAGCGGTGGCGGGCGCGCCAACCTGCCGGGCTACGATCTGAAATATATGGATCTTGCCGGCAAGGACCTGCGCGGTGCCGAGTTGTCCGGCTCCTCATTGCGAAACGCCAATATCGAGGGGGCAAACCTTCAGACGGCGAATCTCTTCGCCTGCGACATGCGTGAAGCCATCCTGAAGGGCGCTGATCTTTCCCGTGCCGACCTCCGGGGCGCCTGCTTGCGCGGGGCCGATCTCTGCGATGTATTGCTCATGGAGGCGGATCTCCGGGACGGAGTTCTGCTGAAGCCGGACCGGAAGGGTAATCTCGTCGCGGTGACCTACAATACCGTCGATGCGGATCTGGCTGTCGCCAACGCGACCCGCGCGGATATGAGCAGGGCCCGGCTTTCCAACGCCTTCATCGTGCAGACCGACCTGACCGACGCGAAGTTGCGCAACACACGCTTCGTTCGCGCAGATCTCAGTCACTCCAATCTGACAGGGGCCGACCTTGAAGGAGCCGACCTGACAGAGGCAGTGCTGACCGGTGCGATCCTGAACGGAGCCATCCTCTACAATGTGGTCTTCAGCGGCACGGACCTGACGGACGCGGATCTTGCCGGAGCGGTGTTCTCCAACATGAACCCGGGTGACCCGCAGTTCCGCCTTGCTCGGATGCCGAAGCTGCTGGATACCCTCGGTCCGGAAATGGCGGATATCATGGTCCGCCATGACGTCTGGATCAAAAGTAACGGCAAGGAAGGCGAGCGGGCCAATCTTGCGCGCAGGGACATCAGCCGTCAGAGCCTCAGCCGTCTTAACCTGGCGGCGGCCAATATGGAATGCTGCGTCCTGACGGGATGCGATCTCTCCGGCATTAATCTGCTGATGGCGGACATGGCGCTGGCCGATCTGCGGACAGCGGATCTGTCCAATGCGGATTTGCGTGGAGCCACCATGCGCCGCGCCAACCTGATGGAAGCGCAGCTTGTCGGCGTACAGGCAAGCCCGGTCCAGATTGTCGGGGCGAAAACGCAACATTGGCCTGCGCATTTCGATCGGGCCCGGTTCGACAAAGCTGTGCTGCGCGGTGGCGATTTCCATCAGGCGGAGATGAGTGGCGCTGTTTTCACCGGTGCCGATCTGCGGGACTGTGATCTGCGGGGGGCAGTGCTCCGCGATGCCGAATTCGACGGCGCGGACCTGCGTGGTGCGGACCTCTCCGGAGCGGATACGCGCGGGGCGACCAATCTCGTTCTGGACTGATGGCTGCGGGCATGCTGATCCGGCCCGAAATAACTCTCAAGGTTACCCGTGGGGTTACGCGCCTGTTTTCCAATCTCGACTGGTGTCATGTGACCGAGATGCCGTTGCGGTCCGGGCGCCGGGTTGACGTCATGGCCCTGGATGCCTCCGGAGGCATCGCGATTGTCGAGGTTAAGTCAGATCAGGCCGACTATCATGCAGACGGGAAATGGCACGAGTACCTTGATTTCTGCGACCGGTTTTATTTCGCCGTAACGCCGGAGTTCCCGCGCCAGATCCTGCCGGACGATCCGCGTTGCGGGCTGATTCTGGCGGATCAATATGACGCTGTGATTGTCCGGGATGCGGAGATGACGAAATTGAATGCCGCGCGTCGCAAGTCCCTTACCTTGAAGCTGGCGAGAACGGCCGCACGACGCCTTTCCGTATTGATGGACGCCGCCGGGGAGGGCGGGGGAGTGTCCGTGTAAGAAAGACATTATTCGTGATCGTTGGGCGTTAATGGAAGTTGTTTTGTGCAACCCATGAATTTTGCGCAATTGTGCATTGCAATATATGCGAATCTTGCATGGCTCTTCGCGACCTATATTCGGTTTGTGCATTCGTTCACCTTCGAAAGGAACACGAACATGAACCAGTTCAGCATCACCCAGACCCTCCTGACCTGTGCCGGCATTCTCAGCCTGCTTGGTTCCGTCGCTTATTACGGTGCGATGAACAACATCTAACACCTGCTCTTTCGGAAGGGCGCGCGATCGGGGTTGGAGGTCTTGCTCCAACCGGCCTAGACTGGGCGGTATCAATTACGCTTGGTTTATGAGTTCTCATGAGACGCGCCCCGCCGAAATCCCTGCCCAGCCTCGCCGAGCCCGGACAGAAGCCTGTACGCCCGAAGGATTCAGGCAGCCTGATTGTGCTCCAGCGTCAGGGTGACAGCCTTAACGTCCTGATGGGGCGACGGGCCAAGAAGGCCGTCTTCGGCGGTGTCTACGTCTTTCCGGGCGGCAAGGTCGATGCTGCGGACCGCTCTGTCGGTTTCGCCAGCGATCTCGCACCCGATGTCCTCACCCGCATATCCAAAGACCAGCGCCGCGCGCGGGGATTCTCCGTGGCGGCGGTTCGGGAAACGTTCGAGGAAACCGGCCTGTTGTTGGCGGGGCCAGCGGATGTCGGCGCGACCAAGCACGAGACCTGGACGGATTTTGCCGAGCGCGGCGTTGCGCCGGATCTTGGCAAGCTCGGCTATGTTGGCCACGCGATCACGCCCGCGAAGCGCAAGGCGCGCTTCAATGCCCGGTTCTTCTTCGCCTGGGCTGACGACATGACGGGCGATATTGGCGGCAGCGGTGAGCTGAGCGACCTAGATTTTTTCCCTCTGGCTGAAGCCCTGAAGCTTCCCTTGGTGGACGTGACAGAGTTCATGCTGCTGGAGGTGCAGCGCAGATATGCGGAAAACCTGGCGCCGCGGGAAAAATATCCATTCTTCAGCTACAGAACGGATGCGCCGTATATCCGCTATAGCTGAGAAGTCGGCCTGCCGGAGCGCTATTTTGGTTGAACGAGAACGTTGAAAACGGCCGATCGTTCGATGCACTCGATCTGTTCCAGGCCGAGTGCGGCCAAGTCTGCAAAATCCTGCTCTGCCGTAGTTTTGTAGCATTCTAGAATGATTTTGGTGCGGTCTCTGCGGATGAGATCCAGCACCGATTTGATAATGCGTAGCTCCGCACCCTCGACGTCCATCTTGATGAAATCGACCCGCTCGGGCCAAAGCGTTCTTAAGGCGCGTTTCGGAATCGCAGGGCCGATGCCTTCGATGGCTTCACGGCTGCTCGCCAGGTTGATTCGCTGCACCATGTTGAGCACACCGTCTTCGGCATCGACCGCGATATCGAGGTTCGAGGCGTCGATGTTCTTCAGGTTGTTGAGCGCAATGTTCCGGCGCAGAAGCTCGCAGGTTTTCTTGATCGGCTCGAAGACGTGGATTGTTGCGTTCGGGCGGGCCGTTGCCAATGCAATGGCGTGGTTTCCGACATTCGCTCCGAGATCGAGGACGATATCGTCCTCACCCATATGCTTCAGAATAAGGTCGATTTCTTCCGGCTCGTAAAGTTTCTGCCGGATATGCTGAATCTCGAGTTCGCTGTTGTGCCCGGAGATCGCGAATTTCAGGGTATGGCCGTGGAACGGGACTTCAGCGACATCGTTTCCTGCCTGCAGGAACGTCGCGATCTCCTGGCTGGCGGTGAGATTCATGAAGAGACTTGGGTGTTGTGCTTCGATACTTGACGCCTCGCCAAGCAGGCTCCTGCAGATATCCAGTACCTTGTCGTATCGTTTGCGCACAAGATTGAGAAGGGCGAGTTCGCCAAGATAAAGGGCTGTATGTCCCGGTGAAATCTGTTGCCTTATCGCTTTTGACAGGATTTCTTCCGCGACATCAAATTGCTCTGCGTTTTCGGCCATAAAGACGGAGACCAAAATGCTCTCATGTGTGTTGGGGGTCGTTTCCTCATTTTGACTCAAGCTACATACCCCGATTGCAGAGGTTAGACCCGCTGCCTGAAGTGGCACTCGCGAGTTAGGCCCGGCAAGCGGGCTCTAAAATTTGAATGCTATCAGTGATGTGCTGTGGGGTAAACTTGGCTCGCTATTCAGGGCAAGCCGAACCGGCTCTCTTCATCGACCGCGCCGTCACAACGTACCCGTCCACTTTCCACGAGGTAGATCAGGGCGGCAAGCAGGGAGCGTGCGGCGGCGCCGTGTACGGCCGGCGGCACATCGGCGTAGATCGCCGGGATCATGTCTGAAATGAATTCCAGGCCGTCTCTCAGACAGGCGAGGATCTCTTCTTCCCGGTCTCGGCGGTGGGCGATGAAAGCCTCGACAAAAGGTTTCGGGTTTCGGATCGGTCCGCCATGGGTCGGCCAGTAAATTTCGTCGCCCCGTTCCAGAAGAAAGTCGAGGCTTCTGAGGTAATCCCCCATATTGCCGTCCGGCGGCGAGATCACGCTGGTAGACCAGCCCATCACGAGATCGCCGGGAAACAGGATTTTCCGATCCGGCCACGCGAAAGCAAGATGGTTCGAGGTGTGTCCCGGCGTGTGCAAGGCTTCGAGCCGCCAGCCTTTGCCCTCTACCGCATCGCCATGCTTGAGTGTGACATCGGGTGTGAAATCCGCGTCTCCGCCAGCCTCAATGCCGTCCGGACCGCGGCCATGCGGGCCGAAGCCGTAAGTTGGTGCGCCGGTCGCGGCCTTGAGGGCCGCGGCGGCCGGGGAATGGTCGAGGTGGGTGTGGGTCACCAGAATATGGCTGACTGTTTCCTCCCCGAGCCCGGCCAGCAGTGCGGAGACGTGATCGGGGAGGTCCGGCCCCGGATCGATCACGGCGACGTTCCCTTCGCCGACGATGAAGGTCGCCGTTCCCCGGAAGGTGAAGGGACCGGGATTGCGGGCGACGATCCGCCGGAGACCGGGGGCGAGCCGCTCGACCACACCATAGGGCGGCTCAAAATTCCGATCGAAGGGAATGACCGTCGCCACTGGATCAGGCTTCCGCGACGATGGTGTTGGACAGCAAGCCGATCTTGTCGATCTCGATCACGATCTCGTCGCCGGGCTTCATCCAGACCTGCGGGTCGCGGCGGGAGCCGACGCCGCCCGGCGTGCCGGTGACGATGACATCGCCCGGGACCAGCTCGGTGAAGGTGCTGATGTAATTGATCAGGCGCGGGACCGAGAAAATCAGATCGTCGAGTTTCGTATGCTGCATCACCTCGCCATTAAGGCGGGCTTCCATCACCAGGGGGCCGAGATCTGAAATCTCGTCTTTCGTGACCAGGCATGGCCCGAACGCGCCGGTGCCGATGAAGTTTTTGCCCGGGGTGAACTGGGTGGTATGGCGCTGCCAGTCACGCACGCTGCCCTCGTTGTAGCAGGCATAACCCGCGACATGATCCATGGCATTGGCCCCAGCGATGTGACGGCCTGGTTTGCCGATGATGACGGCGAGCTCGGCTTCGTAATCGAGCTTGTCGGAGACCTTCGGCTTGATCATCGGCTGGCGGTGGCCGATCTGCGAGTTGGCAAAGCGGCCGAAGATCGTTGGGTTTTCGACTTCTGGCCAGCCGCCTTCGATGCGGTGTGCCTCGTAATTCAGGCCAACACAGAGAATCTTCTCCGGATCGGGAATGACCGGCAGGAAATGCGCGTCCGCCAGCGTGACCGAGGGGGCGCTGTCTTTCAGGGCGGAGCCGACCGACGCCAGGGCGTCCGCCGCGATGGCGGCCTTCAGGCTCGGATAGCGGGCGAGTGTGGCGGCATCGACTGCGTGCAACCCTTTGTCCGATGCCAGGCCCCAGACCGGTTTTCCCGCCAATTCAAAAGTCGCGAACTTCATATGCCGCCTCCCTGGCGATTAGGTTTGGTTTTGTCGGAAGTCTAGAAATCCCGCCGGGTGCGGTCGATGCCTTATCCGGCATCAATCCCTTCCGTCAGGCGGCATAAACCAGATAGAGCAGCAGGGCGCCGAGCAGGATCCGGTAGACCACGAAAGGCATGAATCCGGCATGTTTCAGCCAGGTCATCATCAGCATGATGGCGACGAGGGCCGAGGCAAAGGAGAGGCCAGCTGCTGTCAGGGCGTCACGGGTCAGGCTGACATTGCCGCTTTGCCAGAGTTCGATGCCGGAGAGGGTGCCGGCGCCGGCGATTGCCGGGATCGAAAGCAACAGAGAGAAGCGCGCCGCATCGGCTCGCTCGAAGCCCAGGAAGCGGGCCATGGTCATGGTGATGCCGGAACGGCTGGTGCCGGGTATCAGGGCGAGCACCTGTGCCATGCCGATGGCAAGTGCGCTGCCGTAACTCATGTGCTCAAGCCGCCGGACTGTCATGCCGACCCGGTCCGCCACCCCCAGCAACACACCAAAGCCGAGCGTGGTCCAGCCGATGATTTCCACGCTGCGCAACATGCCGCCGGCATATTTGGCGATTGCGTAGCCTGCAATGACCACCGGGATCGAGCCGAGGATGACTTGCAGCATCAGGCGTGTGCCCTGATCGACGCGCCCCCGCATCAGCTTCCAGGAGCCGCTGAGCATCATGCCGATTTCGCGCCAAGCGTAGACCATCACGGCGCCGAGCGTACCGACATGGACTGCAACGTCCAGCAAGAGACCCTGATCCTGCCACTGCATCACATGGGGGACGAGGACAAGATGGCCGCTGGATGAGATGGGCAGGAATTCGGTGATGCCCTGAACAAGGGCGAGAATAGCCAGATGAAGGATTGGCACCGTCGAGCTCCGGTCTTGGTTTTGTCGAGGGTGTAAGGAATGCCACGAATGTCGCCGGAGCCCCCGATCTCCTGCCTATAACGTGCATAAGACTATAACATCCCGTTGCGACAGAAAGAATATTGCATAAAGTCTCGTTTCGGTACTAAATATTAGTGATGGTCTGCGTATACTGTTGTGCGCCGCAAGCGCATGCTCGTCAGTCAAGAAAATTAGTCCTAACTATTGACCTTTTTGTTTCCTTTCCGTAGATAGGCGCTCCCCGATGAGGTATAGTGCCGTCAGAATGACAATTCGGGCGGCGGCAAGCCTGAAGAGGAATAAGGCCCGAAGGGCCATGGGAGAGAGTGTCATGACCACCGACCGTATGCTGAAGTTCGTCCACACCGCGAAGCGGATGCCATCCAAGCGCGAAGCGGATGCGCGCCGGCAGGATTTTGGCGAGATCTACGACGAGTTCGTCGAGGATCAAGCTGCGGAGCAGGCCGGCAGGTGCTCCCAGTGTGGCGTGCCCTATTGTCAGGTGCATTGCCCGCTCTCGAACAACATCCCCGATTGGCTGATGCTGACTGCCGAAGGCCGACTCGAAGAAGCCTACGAGATCTCCAGTGCGACGAACAATTTTCCGGAGATCTGTGGCCGCATCTGTCCGCAGGATCGTCTTTGTGAAGGCAATTGCGTGATCGAAAAGGGCTTTGAGTCGGTCACCATTGGCTCCGTCGAGAAATATATCACCGAGACCGCCTTCGAGCAGGGTTGGGTGAAGCCGGTGAAGCCGGTGCAAGAGCGTAAGGAAAGCGTCGGTATCATCGGTGGCGGTCCCGGCGGGCTCGCAGCAGCGGAGCAGCTCCGCAAGCGCGGCTACCAGGTTCATGTCTACGACCGGTATGACCGGATCGGCGGCCTGATGATCTACGGCATCCCGAATTTCAAGCTGGAGAAGGATGTCGTCCAGCGCCGTACCCGGGTTCTGGAAGAGAGCGGCATTCACTTCCATACCGGCGTCGATGTCGGCAAGGACATCACCGTCGCCGAGCTGCGCGAGAAGCACGACGCGGTTCTGGTGGCGACGGGCGTCTACAAGGCGCGGGACATGAAATGCCCGGGCGTCGGTCTCGGCAATGTCCACCCGGCGCTGGATTATCTGACGGCCTCCAACCGCAAGGGGTTGGGCGATAGCGTTCCCGCTTTCGAAGACGGCAGCCTGAATGCCGAGGGCAAGAACGTTGTCGTCATCGGCGGCGGCGATACGGCGATGGACTGTGTGCGCACGGCCATCCGTCAGGGTGCCAAGTCGGTGAAATGCGTCTATCGACGGGACAAGGCCAACATGCCGGGCTCCCAGCGCGAGGTGCAGAACGCCGAGGAAGAAGGCGTCGAGTTCATGTGGCTGTCGGCCCCCGAGGCCTTCACCGGTGACGATGTTGTCGACGGCGTGCGCTGCCATCGGATTCATCTTGGTGTGCCGGACGCGACCGGTCGTCAGGCGCCTGAGGTGGTCGCGGACAGCAGTTTCACGATCCCGGCCGACATTGCGATCCTGGCGCTCGGTTTTGACCCCGAGGATATGCCGACCATGTTTGGCGAGGACGAGTTGAAGGTGTCCCGCTGGGGCACGCTCTCAATCGACTTCTCGACCATGATGACCAGCCTTGATGGCGTCTTTGCCGCAGGGGACATCGTGCGCGGTGCCTCCCTGGTGGTCTGGGCCGTTCGTGACGGCCGTGACGTTGCCGATCAAATGCATGCCTATATCGAGCAAAAGGCCAACGCCGCGCTCGATCTCGCTTCCTGAGCCGAGGGTGATCGATATGAAACAGGATAACCAATTTCCGATGACCGGCGGCGACGCCTTCGTGGCTGACTGGAAAGCGAACGTGGAAAGGCTTGAGGCCGCCCACGCGTATAACCCGGCAGACGAGCACGAGAATTGCGGCGTCGGCTTTGTTGCCTCCATCGACGGCACGCCGCGGCGCGACGTTGTTGAAGCCGGTATCCAGGCCCTGAAGGCGATCTGGCACCGGGGCGCGGTCGATGCGGACGGCAAGACCGGCGACGGTGCCGGCATCCATCTGCAGATCCCGCAGGATTTCTTCCGCGAGCATGTGGAGCGCGCCGGGCAGGCGGTCGGCGACAGCCTGATCGCCGTCGGCATGGTGTTCCTGCCACGTACCGATTTGGCAGCGCAAGAACGCTGCCGTTGTATCGTCGAGGAAGAGATCCTGTCGCGCGGCTACAAGATCTTCGGCTGGCGCCAGGTGCCGGTGAATGTCGATGTGATCGGCGAGAAGGCGAACGCCACCCGCCCGGAAATCGAGCAAATCATGGTCTCCGGTCCTGCCGGGGCGGATGAGATCAAGTTCGAGCGTGATCTCTACCTGATCCGGCGCCGGATCGAGCGCGCCGCGCTGGCCGAAAACATTACCGATTTCTACATCTGCTCCCTGTCCTGCCGTTCGATCATCTACAAGGGCATGTTCCTGGCAGAGCAGGTTTCCGAGTTCTTCCCGGATCTGCTGGACGAGCGTTTTGTCTCCAACTTCGCGATCTATCACCAGCGCTATTCGACCAACACTTTCCCGGCCTGGCGCGCTGCCCAGCCGTTCCGCGTGCTTGCCCATAACGGTGAGATCAACACGCTGAAGGGCTGCTGGAACTGGATGCGCAGCCACGAGACCCGGATGGCGGCGGATACGTTCGGCGACGAGATCGAGGATATCAAGCCGGTGATCCAGGACGGCAGCTCCGACAGCGCCGCGCTGGATGCAGTGTTCGAGCTGATGGTCCGGGCCGGTCGGGCCCTGCCCATGGTGAAGAGCATGATGATCCCGGAGGCGGTCGCAGATGGCGGCAACCTGACCCAGGAATTGCGTGATCTCTATGCCTATTGCAACGCGGTCATGGAACCATGGGACGGTCCGGCGGCGATTGCCGCTTATGGCGGGCACTGGGTGCTCGGCGGCATGGACCGGAACGGCCTGCGCCCGATGCGCTACAGCGTAACCGACAACGGCCTGCTTATCGCCGGGTCCGAAACCGGCATGGTGCGGATCAAGGACAAGAACATTATCGAGAAGGGCCGGCTCGATCCGGGTCAGATGATCGCGGTCGACCTGATCAGCGGCAAGCTCTACCACGATGCCGAACTGAAGGCGCACCTCGCGTCCTCCCGGCCGTTCGGCAAGTGGATCAAGCAGAGCACGAAGATCGACAAGCTGATCAAGAGCCACCACGAGGAGAAGCCGGGTCTGGAGCGCGACGATCTGCGCCGCCGCCAGGTGGTTTCCGGTTGGTCGCTTGAGGATATGGAACTGATCCTGCAGCCCATGGCGGATGGTGGCAAGGAAGCCATCGGCTCAATGGGCGACGATACGCCGCTGGCGGTGCTGTCCGAGAAATATCGCGGCCTGCACCATTTCTTCCGGCAGAATTTCAGCCAGGTGACGAACCCGCCGATCGACAGTCTGCGCGAACGCCGGGTGATGACCCTGCGCACGCGCCTTGGCAACCTCGGCAACATCCTGGATGAGACCGAAGAACAGTGCGAACACCTGCTGCTCGAATCCCCGGTCCTCTCGAACGCCGAGTTCCAGGCGATGCGGGATTATATGGGCGACACGGCGGAAGAGATCGACTGCACCTTCGACGTCTCAGGCGGCGAATCTGCGCTGGCGGAAGCCATCGACCGCATTCAGCGCGAGGCTGAAGACGCGGTGCGTGGTGGCTGCACCCACGTCGTGCTGTCGGACAAGGCGATCTGCGCGACGCGGGCGGCAATCCCGATGATTCTTGCCACCGGCGCGGTACATTCCTATCTGGTGCGGCAGCAGCTCCGGACATTCACGTCGATCAACGTGCAGACCGGTGAATGCCTCGATACGCATTACTTCTGCGTGCTGATCGGTGTCGGCGCCACCACGGTAAATGCCTATCTCGCCCAGGAAGCTATTGCCGACCGGCATGCGCGCGGCCTGTTCGGCGACAAGACGCTCAGCGACTGTGTCGGCGCTTATCGTAAAGCGATCCAGGACGGCATCCTGAAGGTGATGTCCAAGATGGGCATCTCCGTGCTGTCTTCCTATCGCGGCGGCTACAATTTCGAATCCGTCGGGCTGTCCCGTTCTCTGGTCGCCCGGTTCTTCCCGGGCATGTCCTCGCGGATTTCCGGCCTCGGCCTGCCAGGCATCCAGAAGAAGGCGCTTGAGCAGCACCGCAAGGCGTTCGATGAGACGGTGGTGACGCTGCCGATCGGCGGGCTTTACCGGTTCCGCCGCCAGGGCGAGCGGCATGCGTTCGACGGGCCGATGATGCATACCCTGCAGCACGCGGTCGCGACGGACAGCTATCACCTCTACAAAAACTATGCGAACGAGATCTACGCCCAGAAACCGATCAATCTGCGCGATCTGCTTGGCTTCAAGCCGACCGGCGAGGAAGTGGCGCTGGAAGACGTCTCCTCCATCACCGAGATCCGCAAGCGGCTGGTGGCGCCGGGTATCTCCCTCGGGGCACTCAGCCCGGAGGCGCACGAGACCCTCTCCATCGCCATGAACCGTATCGGCGCCAAGTCGGATTCCGGTGAGGGCGGCGAGGACCCGGCACGCTTCAAGCCACGTCCGAACGGCGACAATCCGAGCTCGGCCATCAAGCAGGTCGCCTCCGGCCGCTTCGGCGTCACGGCGGAGTATCTGAACAATTGCCGCGAGCTTGAAATCAAGGTCGCCCAAGGCGCCAAGCCGGGCGAAGGCGGGCAGCTTCCAGGCATCAAGGTCAACTCGATGATCGCCAAGCTGCGGCACTCGACCGAAGGCGTGACCCTGATTTCGCCGCCGCCGCACCACGATATCTACTCGATCGAGGATCTGGCGCAGCTGATCTACGACCTGAAGCAGATCAACCCGGATGCGCGTGTTTGCGTGAAGCTGGTGGCTTCTTCCGGTATCGGCACGATTGCCGCCGGCGTCGCCAAGGCGAAGGCGGACACGATCCTGATTTCGGGCCATGGCGGCGGCACCGGCGCCAGCCCGCAGACCAGCATAAAATATGCCGGTATTCCATGGGAAATGGGCCTCTCCGAAGTGCATCAGGTGCTCACCCTGAACCGGCTCCGGCACAAGGTTTCGCTGCGCGTCGATGGTGGTTTCCGGACCGGCCGTGACGTGGTCATCGGCGCCATTCTCGGGGCCGAGGAATTCGGTATCGGAACGGCTTCGCTGGTCGCGATGGGTTGCATCATGGTGCGCCAGTGCCACAGCAACACCTGCCCGGTCGGGGTCTGCACCCAGGATCAGAGCCTGCGCGCCAAGTTCGACGGCACGCCGGAAAAGGTGGTGAACCTGTTCTCCTTCGTTGCCGAGGAAGTACGCGAGATTCTCGCTGAACTCGGTGTCCGGTCGCTGGAAGAAGTGATCGGCCGGACCGACCTGTTGCATCAGGTCAGCCGCGGCGATCCGTCTCTCGACGATCTCGACCTGAACCCGATCCTGGTGCGCGCCGATAGCGGCGGGCTGCCGGTGATGAATGCGGTCGAGGGCCGGAACGAGGTGCCGGAGACGCTGGACGCGCAGATGATCAAGGATGCGCAGCCGGCGCTCGAGGGCGGCGAGAAGATGCAGCTCACCTACAATATCGCCAACACGCTGCGCGCCATCGGCACCAAGCTCAGCTCCCGGATCACCCGGAAATACGGCATGTTCGGGCTTCAGCCGGGGCACATCACCGTGCGCCTGCGCGGCTCTGCCGGCCAGTCCCTCGGTGCCTTCGCGGTGCAGGGCCTGAAGCTGGAAGTGTTCGGCGATGCCAACGACTATGTCGGCAAGGGCCTCTCCGGCGGCACCATCGTCATCCGGCCGATGACGGCGGCGCGCTTTGCCTCGAACGAGAACACCATTGTCGGCAACACCGTGCTGTACGGGGCGACTGCGGGGCAGCTCTTCGCTGCCGGGCAGGCGGGTGAACGGTTCGCGGTGCGGAACTCCGGCGCCGATGCGGTGGTCGAGGGCTGTGGCTCGAACGGTTGTGAATACATGACCGGCGGTACCGTCGTGCAGCTCGGCCCGGTGGGTGAGAACTTTGCCGCGGGCATGACCGGCGGCATGGCCTTCGTCTACGATTCGGACGGCCGCTTCGAGCATAACGTCAATCCCGAGTCGGTGCTCTGGCAGCGGATCGAGACGGATTATTGGGAAGCGGCCCTGAAGCGTCTGGTGCAGGAGCATGTGGAGCAGACCCAGTCCCGCTTCGCCGAGCGTCTGTTGATCAATTGGGGCCAGGAGATGGGTCATTTCTGGCAGATTGTGCCGAAGGAAATGGTCGCTCGCCTGCCGCAGCCGCTCAGCTACTCCAGCCGGGAAAAGCGTGCGTGAGTACGCCAGCCTTCACGCTTTATGGTGACCGGCGTTCCGGAAACTGTCTGAAGATCGTCTATGCGGCGGACTGGCTCGGCCTCGGCTACCGGTTTGTCGATGTCGACATCATGACGGGGGAAAGCCGGACGCCGGAATTCCTGACGGTGAACCCGGCTGGTCAGGTGCCGGCGGTGGATTTCGGCGGTGGTAAAACGCTGGCCCAATCCAACGCAGTGCTGCTCTATCTGGCGGCGAATACGGCGCTGCTGCCGGAAGACCCGTTCCTGCGGGCCAAGGTGAACGAATGGCTGTTCTGGGAGCAGTACAACCACGAGCCCTATGTCGCCGTCTGCCGATTCCACATGGTCTATCAGGGTCGGTCGGCTGACGAGCGCGAAGCCTGGCGGGTGGAGCGGGCCGAGGCGGCGCTGGACCATATGGAAGCCCAGCTTGCGGGCAAGAGCTTCCTGGTCGGTGAAGCCTTGTCCGTGGCGGACATATCCTTGCTCGCTTACACGCGGCTGGCGGGAGAGGGCGGTTTCGACCTGTCCACCCGGCCGAACCTCTCAGCCTGGATAAGCCGCTGCGAGACGGCTCTCGAGCTGAAGCCCGCTGCGGCCTGAGTTTCTCCCCCGTCGTTATTCCGACCGGGATGATGGCGTTGGGTGATGTGATGCCGGACGCGCAGAAAACAAAATGCCCGGACCGAGGGGGAGCGGTCCGGGCATTCTTCATTACGAGGCCAGAAAAGCGGTGGGGGGTTAAGCCGCTTTCTTGCCTTCGATCGCCTTCACAGACGGGCGCACTTCAATTTTGCGCGGTTTCGCCTCTTCGGGGATTTCGCGCACGAGGGAGACATGGAGCAGTCCATTCTCCAGATTGGCGCCGGTCACCTTGATGAAATCAGCAAGCTCGAATCGACGCTCGAAGGCGCGTTCGGCGATGCCGCGATGCAGGAATTCCCGATTCTCACCGTCGTCGGTCTTCTCGACCTTACCGGTGATAATGAGGGAATTCTGGTTCACGGTGACGTCGATATCCTGTTCGGCGAATCCGGCGACCGCCATCGAGATCCGGTAGTCGTCATCGCTGACCTTCTCGATATTGTAAGGCGGGTAGGTTGTCTGATTGCCGGCCGCAGTGGTGCGAAGCGCCGTATCGGCAAGCTGCGCCATGCGGTCGAAACCGACGGAATTACGGAACATCGGGGAAAAATCGATCGTACGCATAGGGTCCATATCCTTTCCAAGCAACATGGTCGTCAATCTGTCACCCGCCATATATCTGGCCGGGTGGCGTTACAGTGACATCGTCCCGAAACTGGCAACGACGCCTGACCAAAACGTGGGAAAGGGGAAAATCGGATTCAAGAGGTAAAAATACACAAACGAAAACGGGCGCCCCGAAGGACGCCCGTTTCAGTTTCCGCGGGCCGAAGCCTGCGGCAAATGGTCTTAAATGCCGAGGTTGGCGAAGCGCTTGTTGAAGCGAGCAACCTGACCGCCGCTGTCGAGGATCCGGTGCTGGCCAGTCCATGCCGGATGGGTCAGCGGATCGATTTCGAGCCGAAGCACGTCGCCCTCTTTACCCCAGGTCGACTGGGTCTGGTATTCGGTGCCATCGGTCATCACGACAGTGATCGCGTGATATTCGGGATGGATATCAGCCTTCATTTTTCGTACTCCTGCCCCCGAGCGTTGATGGGCGCGGGTATCAATCCGTGAATAAGAGCGCGACGATATAAAGGAGACAGGGACCGAGCGCAAGGGCGAAGGGACCTGTTTTTACGGGAATCCGATATGAGCGAACAGAATAGCCGGCGCAATCTTGGCCCCTTGAGGGCTTTGATGCCATTCGTCCGGCCCTACCGGTTGCAGGTCGCGGGTGCGGCGGTGGCGCTGATCGTCGCCGCCGTCACCGTGCTGGCCATGGGCAACGGGCTCCGCCTGCTGGTCGACAAGGGGTTCTCGGCGGGCGATCCGGCGCTGCTGGACCGAGCGGTGATCGTCCTGATGGGGGTGGTGGTTCTGCTGGCCGGCTCAAGCTATGCGCGGTTCTTTCTCGTCTCCTGGATCGGCGAGCGGGTGGTGGCCGATATCCGCAAGGCGGTTTTCAATCACATGATCTCCCTAAGCCCCGGCTTCTTCGAGACCACGCGCACGGGCGAGCTTTTGTCTCGTCTTGCGACGGACACCACGCTGGTGCAGACCGTGGTCGGCTCCTCCGTCTCCATCGCCCTGCGCAACACGCTGTTGTTCGCCGGCGCGCTGGTCATGCTGCTGATCACCAGCGCCAAGCTGTCCGGCTATGTCCTGCTGGTCGTGCCCATTGTGGTGATTCCGATCATCGTGCTTGGCCGCAAGGTGCGGCGGCTTTCCCGCGATACTCAGGACAGGGTGGCCGATCTCGGCTCCTATGCGGAGGAAACGCTTTACGGCATCCGCGCCGTGCAGGCCTTCGCCCATGAGCCGGTGGACCGGGAACGGTTCGGTACCCGGGTCGAGAATGCGCTGAATGCCGCCCTCGGCCGGATCCGGGCCCGTGCGGCCCTGACCGCCATCGTCATCTCGCTGGTGTTCGGCTCCATCGCCGTCATTCTGTGGATCGGCGGCAGGGATGTTCTGGCCGGACGGATCAGCGCCGGCGAGCTTTCCGCCTTCGTCTTCTATGCTGCTGTCGTCGCAGGCTCCACGGGAGCCCTCTCAGAGGTCCTTGGCGACCTGCAGCGGGCCGCGGGCGCCATGGAGCGTCTGATGGGCCTCCTGCAGGCGGAGAGTGACGTCTCCGCGCCAGGCAATCCAGTGCCGCTGACCGATCCGGCAAAGGGGCTCGTCAGCTTCGAGGGTGTCGATTTCTCATACCCGGCCCGTTCTGATACCCCGTCGCTCAGCGGTTTCACCGCGTCGGTGAAGCCTGGCGAGCGTGTCGCCATCGTTGGGCCTTCAGGAGCGGGGAAGTCGACTATCTTTCAGCTTCTGCTGCGCTTCTACGATCCGCAGGCGGGGCATATCCGGATTGACGGTGTCGATCTGACCGAAGCCGACCCGCGCGCCTTTCGCTCCCTGATCGGGATGGTGCCGCAGGAGCCGGTGATCTTCTCCGACAATGCGATGGAGAATATCCGCTACGGCCGCCCCGATGCCGCTGATGCCGACGTGATCGCCGCCGCCGAAGCCGCCAATGCGAAAAGCTTCATTGAGGCGCTGCCGGAAGGGTTCCAGACCCATCTCGGCGAAAAAGGCGTGCGCCTCTCCGGCGGCCAGCGCCAGCGTATCGCCATCGCCCGCGCCATTCTGCGCGATCCGGTCATCCTGCTGCTCGACGAGGCGACCAGCGCGCTCGACGCCGAGAGCGAGCGGGCCGTGCAGAAGGCGCTCGAAGCCATCATGCCGGGCCGGACGACGCTTGTGATTGCCCATAGGCTTGCGACAGTGCTGAAGGCCGACCGCATCCTGGTGCTGGAAGACGGCCGCCTGATCGCCGAGGGCAAACATTCCGAGTTGCTGGAAAGCAACCCGCTCTACCGGCACCTCGCCGAGCTGCAATTCGCGGATTCCGCGGCGGCGGGTATGGCCATTTCGGCGGAGTAGGGCGCGACCTCGGCGCTGTGGATCCCGATTCAGGTCGGGATCCATGGATGGCGGGCGCGGTCGGTGATCGTCTAGGTTTCGGCTCTCCGACCGGGATGATCGTTACAAATCTACCGCTGTGTCAGCTTCATCTCGATCCGGCGGTTCCGCCTGTTGCCGATCTCGTCCTTGCGCACGTCAATCGGCTGGAATTCGCCGTAGCCGGTGGCTGAGAGTTTGCCGGCCGGGATGCCCTCCGAGATCAGCGTCTGCACGACCGAGATGGCGCGGGCGGCGGAGAGGTCCCAGTTGTTCTTGAAGCGCTCGTTGAAGATCGGCACCGGGTCCGTGTGACCCTCTACCTGCAGGATCCAGTCGATGCCTGTCGGGATCTTGGCGGCGATATCCTTCAGCTCGTCCGCAAACTGGCGGAGCTGGATTTCGCCCGCCGGGCCGATCTGGTCCGAGCCGCTGTCGAACAGCACTTCGGACTGGAAGACGAAACGGTCGCCGACGATGCGGATGCCCTGCCGGTCGTTCAGCACCTCGCGCAGGCGGCCGAAAAACTCGGAGCGGAATTTCGCCAGTTCCTGCACCTTGGTGGCGAGCGCCCGGTTCAGCTTGGCGCCGAGATCGACGATCTCGACATTCTGTTCCTTGTTCTTCGCTTCCAGAGCGTCCATCGCCTCCTGCAGGGCGAGCAGCTGTTGACGCAGGGCCCGCATCTGCCGGTTCAGCAAGGCGACCGCTTCCTGCGCCTTGGAGGATATTTCCTTCTCGGCACCGAGCGCGGAGGCGGTATCGTAGAAATCGGCTGTCAGTTCGGACAGCCGGACATCGCGTTCGGCGATTTCCTTCTGCTGCAGCAGGGTGCGTTCCTCGCTCTCGTTGAGCGCGGCGGTCAGCTCCTTGCTGCGGTCCCGGACCTGGGTCATCTCGGCGACCAGCGCGTCGATCCTCTGCTTGCGTTCCTCGGCGCTGAGTTCCGCTGTCTCGCGCTCTTGTTCGCTCTGGGCCAAGGTCTTCTGCAGGGCGAGCTTCTGGGAGGCCAGGTCGGCAACCTCTGCTTCCAGATTCCGGCGGGCCTGTTTCAGGGCGACCAGATCGCGGCGCAGGCTCTCCAGATCCTTCAACTGGGTGGTGATGGTTTCCCGGTCCGCCTGGATGACCTTGAAGGCATCCTCGAGCCCGGCCGTGACTTCGTCCCGCTCGGCTTTGGCGATCGCCATGTCGTTTTCGACGGAGCGCAGTTTGGCCATCAGGGCATCGCGTTCGCTGAGGACTTCGGTCAGCCGTTCTTCCAGCCCGGCACGGCCGTTCTCGAGCTCGCTCAGGCGCTGGGTCATGCTTGCCCGGTCGTGCACGGCAGCGGCCAGCCGATCCTCAAGCTGGTCGCGCTGGGAGACCAGCTGGGTGACCTGTTGGCTCAACGCATCGCGGCGGGAGATGGAGGCCTGCAGCTCGGTCGAGAGCTGGGCGACATTGAGGCGGAGTTCGGTGTTGGTTTCCCGCTCCAGGTTCAGGAGTTCGGAAAGCTCGGAGATCTGGGCTTCCAGCCGGTGCAGGGCCTCGTCCCGGCCGGACAGCGCCTGGGTCAGGTAGAATTGCGAGACGATGAACACCATCAGCACGAAGATGATGACCATCAGCAGGGTGGCGAGCGCGTCGACGAACCCCGGCCAGATATTGGTTTCGCGCGTCGAGGCGCGGCTGCGGGCGGACATGGCCGCGCTCTCCTAGCGTTCTTCTTCGGCGAGCGCCGCGATGGTCCGGGCGACCAAGCGGATCTCCTGGCGGATTTCCTCCACGGTGCGGTTCCGGCCCTCGGAGCTTTCCTCGACCAGACGGGCGACATAAGCTTCGATATTGCGCAGATGACTGCGCATAAGCTCATCCCGGCCGCTTGTCTGGCCTTCCGCGATCTTTGCCAGCACCGGCCGGATCTCCAGCTGGGCCTCGCCGATCTTCCGCATCAGGTCCTGATCGCTGCGCATCTGCTCGACCAGGGTGCCGAGCTTCTCGTTCAGGGACATCAGGTTGGTGTTGGCCTGCCGGCGGTCATCCTCGCTGCGCAGGATGACCCGCTGCAGCTTGTCGAGACTGTCCGCCGTCTGTTCCCACAGCGCGGTCTGGTAGGCGCTGGCGGAATGTTCTCCGTCCGCGAGTACGCCACCACCGGAGCTGAGCCGGGTCAGGCCCGACAGCCATTCCTCGAGATCGTTGTAAAACCGGTTCTGGGCCTGGCCGAGTTGCAGCTCCATGAAGCCGAGGACGAGCGAGCCGGCGAGACCGAAGAGGGAGGAGCTGAAGGCAGTCGCCATGCCGTTCAGAGGGGATTCCAGCCCGGTCTTCAGATCGCCGAAGACGCTGCCGATATCGCCGCTCTCGATACTGAGACTGCCGATTACGGTGCCGACCGCGCCGACTGTTTGCAGCAGGCCCCAGAAGGTGCCGAGCAGGCCGAGGAAGATCAGCAGGCCGACGATGTAGCGGGAAATGTCGCGGCTTTCCGCAAGCCGGGAATCGATGCTGTCGAGCAGGGAGCGCAGGGACATGGCGGACAGGCTGACCCGGTCGTCCCGGCGTTCGCCCAGCATGGTGGCGACCGGCGCCAGCAGGGCCGGCGCCTGCTGCATGGAGAGGCCGGGCTGACCGGACCGGTAGGATTCGATCCAGGCGACTTCCGGCCCGAGCGACATGACCTGCCGGACGACATAGAGGATACCGATGACCAGTGTCGCCAGGATCATGCCGTTCAGCGCGGCATTCGCCATGAAGGCGTCCAGCAACGCGCCGACCAGAAGCACCGCGACCACGGTGACAAGCGCCAGAAAGATCGCCATCCGGACGAGAAAACGCGTTGGTTTGGTCACCTGATCGATCCCCTGATTGTGGCCGGCCGCGGCCGCTTAAGCCTTATGCCCGGTAGTCTGTTTGGTTCTATGGACGAGAAATGCGGCAGATTTCCGGCGATTGATGACACCTGTCGGCGTCCTTAGCGATTGACCAGAGTCAGATCGACACGGTCGGGGGAGCCCGAAGACGCCTGGTTGCCGAGCGCGCGCACATCCATCCGCGTGCTGGCGACACCCTTGCCGATCAGGTAGGAGCGGACCTCAAGGGCGCGGGACAGGGAGAGCCGCCGGGCCTTGGCTTCGGAGCGTGCGCCGGCACTGGCATAGGCCAGAAGCTGGATCCGCATCGACGTGTCTGCCTTCATTTTCTCCGCAATCTCGCCCAGCGTCCCGCTGGCGCTTGCCGGCAGGGATTTGGCGTCGGTGTCGAAAGCAATGCTGATAGCGCTGCCACTGGAGGCTTTCGGTGCGGGAGATGTGGCTTTCGGGGCGGGGGAGGCGGAAGCGACCCGCTTGGCCGGTTCCGGCGTTTTCGCGGACGGGGATGTAACCGTCGGCGCGGCGACGGTTGGTGTGGTTATGGCAGCGGGGGGCGGCGGCGGAACGATGGCAGCAGTCCGTGTGGTTGCCTTGGGCGCGGCCGGGATCGTGATATCCGGGATCGTGGTCTTCGTCTCCGGTGCTTTACTCGGTGCTTGGGCTGGGGCTTTCGGAGCCGGTGCCTGGATAGCGACTTTGGCCGGAGGCGCAACGATCGGGGCTGGAGCCCTGGCCACCTTCGGTGCATTCGGGACCGGTGCGGAGACACGGGCCGGGGCCGGAACGCGCGGGGTTATGGTTGTCGGAGCCGGGGCACTGACCTGGCTACGCGCGCTCGGCAATGTCGGCTTCCTGGGCGCGGGTGCAAGCGGTGTCGCGGTTGATCCGGCTGTGACCACGCGGCGGCTCTGGCTGCTGGCCGGCCTTGTTGGCGGGGGCATTGGAGCACCGCGGGACACTGCCGCGCGTGCTTCGCCCGGCAGGGGTAGCGGTGCCCCGGAAGCAACCTGACCACGGCGGATATCGGTCTGCAGCATCTGCGGAACCGTCGGCGGCGTGCCGAGCTGATCGAGCACGTCGAGATTGACCTCGACCGAACTGCCGGTGCCGCCGATATAGACGGTTTCCTGACTGAGCGCCGGGCCTGCCGACAGCCCGACCAGGCCCGCGAGGAGAAGAAACACGGGGCTCTTGCCCTGGGTAGTTGATCCGGCCATGTCAGCGCGTCCTCGGGTGGAGGGTTAATCTCACCGATGACCTTATCGCAACAGGCCTTTTCGCGACAACAGCCGATCCTGTTTACCGTGTCGTTGATGTATCGTCAGTTAAGCCGCCCGGACCGATTGCAGGAAGTCCTTGATGCGCTGACCGAGCGTGGAAGACTTTTCGTTCATCTCCGACGAGGCGCCCAGCACGTCGCCAGCCATGCGGCTGGTGTTCCGCGATGCCTCGCCGACGAAGGTGACATTCTGGCTGACTTCCTGCGCTGCGGCCGCGACATCCTCGATGTTCCGGGAAATATCCTGGGTTGCAGCATTCTGCTCCTCGACGGCGGCCGCGATGGAGCCGGTGATGTTCTCCATTTCCTCGACCTTGAGAACGATGGAACGGATGGCTTCGACCGCGCCGGAGGTCCGCTCCTGGATCGCGCCGATCTGGGCCGCGATATCTTCCGTGGCCTTGCCGGTCTGACCGGCGAGATTTTTTACTTCCGAGGCGACCACCGCGAAGCCCTTGCCAGCTTCGCCTGCGCGGGCGGACTCGATGGTCGCGTTCAGGGCCAGCAAATTGGTCTGTTCCGCGATCTCGCGGATCAGGGTGACGATTTCGCCAATCCGGCTGGCGGTTTCGCTGAGCGCGTCGATCACGGTGGAGGTTTCGCCTGCCTGCCGTGCCGCTTCATTGGCGACGGCGGTCGCGTTGGCGACCTGCGAGGATATTTCCGCGATCGAGGCGGACAGTTCCGTGGTGGCCGTGGCGACGGTCTGCACGTTCGCCGTGGTCTCTTCGGTGGCGCTGGCAACGGCGGTCGCCCGGTTGCCGGAATCCTCGGCGGTCTCGGTCATTTCCTCTGATGTGCTTTGCAGTGTGGCGGCGGCGGCGGAGAGGGCTTCGAGCAGTTTTCCGACATCGCCGTCGAACGCGCTGGTCAGGGCATCCACATCGCTTGCCCGCTGCAGTTCCTGCTGCTGCCTGGCCTGGGATTCGGCTTGCAACTGGTCGTTCCGGATCATGTTGTCCTTGAAGACCTGGACCGCTTGGGCCATCTCGGCGATCTCGTCCTTGCCTCGTATCGGCACCTCGATCGTCTTGTCACCTTCGGCCAGTTTCAGCATCTGGGCAGACAGCGCTCCGACCGGACGGCTGATGGACCGGCCTACGAGCTGAGCGATGGCGAGACAGGCAATGGCGATTATCAGGATGAGGGCGGAGGTGACGGTCACGGTCTGCCTGTTCGCCGCGGCGACGCTCGCCATTTCGGACTCATAGGATGCCAGAACATTTGCTTCGAGCTTGGCAAGTATCGGTTCCGCCTGGGCATAGATATCGGACATGATCGCGGTTTGCTCGTTGATGCCGAGCGACAGATCCGTGAAGGCAGCAAAATTCGTCTTGTAGGCTTTCAGGGTGTTCAGGATGTCGGACTTGATCGCTGCGTCCAGCTCCTTGGCTTCGAGAATTTCGCCGAATTCGTTGATCCGGTCATTCAGCCGCCCGATATATTTAGGATCCTTGCGGATGATGAAATCTTTCTCGTGCCGCCGCATCATCAGCAGCTTCACCATGAGATCGTCGGTCGCATGCTGTTGGATCAGTTCTTCCGCATTGTGAACGGCGCTACGCAATTCGCCCCGCAGGCCGGAATTTTCGTCCAGCCCCATGCGACTCCAGTTGTCCACGACGATTTTGAACTGTGCGTTGTACGCATCGTATTCCGCGGTCATCTGCTTCAGGAGATCGAGGTCCTGTCCTGACAGGTCGGGCACCAGGGTGTCGACAGTCGTGTGGATCTTGGCGGAAACCTGACTGTGTTTCTCGACATAGGCGGGATCAAAACGGAGCAGGAAATCCTTTTCCCGGCGCCGGGCATTCAGGAAAAACATGGAGAGGGACGTGATTTTCTCCATGCGCTCAAGCGCAGCCTGCTGCCGTTCCGCATTAGCCGACCTGACCGATTGCTCCCAGAACAGGATACCGCCGATGGCAAAGAAGCCGATCAGGGCGATGATGCTGATCAATTGAACGCGCTGAGAAATCTTAAACTGGTTCATCCCGAACCCCCGCTCCCTGTGGCGCGTTCAAGGTGACGCGCAAGTAAGGGCAGATAATCGCGGGGATTAGTTAATAAAAAATTATGCTAAATACCACGTAGTAATTGCGGGTTTAGTTGCGGCCCCCTTTTCAGGGGGCCGGCAGCGGGGTCAGGCCTTCGTCGCGTCCCGCAATACTTTCAGGAGCTTGCCGTGCACCTGATCGTTGGCAGCGACGATCTCGCCGGTTTCCAGAGCCTTGTCCCGGTTCCGGTAGTCGGTGCAATAGCCGCCCGCTTCCTTCACGATCAGCAGGCCGGCGGCGATGTCCCAGGGGCTGAGGCCGCGTTCCCAGTAACCGTCATACCGGCCGGCGGCGACATAGGCGAGGTCGAGCGCGGCGGCGCCGAGGCGGCGCACGGAGGAACAGCGGGTCATCACTGCTTCAAGCTGCTTCAGGTAGAATGCATGATCGCCGCCACGCAGAGTCGGGATGCCGGTGGCGAAAACGCTGTCCTCGAGGTTCCGGCGTGCTGACACGCGCAGGCGGCGGTCGTTCAGGAACGCGCCCTTGCCCTTTTCCGCCCAGAACAGCTCGTCCCGGGTCGGCTCGTAGATCACGGCGGAGACGATTTCGCCGGCTTCCTCAAGCGCTATGGAAATCGCGAAGTGCGGGATGCCGTGCAGGAAGTTCGTGGTGCCGTCCAGCGGATCGATGATCCAGCGGCGCTTCAACTCGTCCTTGCTCTCGATTTCGTTGCCTTCCTCAAGCAGGAAACCGTAATTGCGCCGGGCGTATTTCAGCTCGTCGACGATGGTGTTTTCCGCGGCGGTATCGGCGTTGGAGACGAAATCGGCAGGGCCTTTTTTCGAGACCTGGAGCTGTTCGACCTCGTTGAAATCGTGCAGCAGCTGGCGGGTCGCCTTCATGGCGGCCTTCACCATCACGTTGATTGCGGGCGAACGGCTCGCCATGGTCTCTCCAGTTCAAACAGGGTCAGGGCGATGCGGGCTATCCCGGCATCCAGCCTTGGTTTTTTGGGCCAGCCTTAATCTTTGGCGCGTTCGACGTAGGTGCTGTCTTCGGTCCGCACGACAACGCGGGTGCCGCTTTCGATATGTGGCGGCACCAGGATCTTCACGCCGTTTTCGAGCATTGCCGGCTTGTAGGAGGAGGAGGCGGTCTGCCCCTTCACCACAGCGTCGGCCTCGACGATTTCGAGCACGACGGTTTCCGGCATCTGCACGGAAAGCGGCTCGCCTTCATGGCTTTCGATCTGCACTTCCATGCCGTCCTGCAGGAACACCGCATTGTCGCCAAGCAGGTTTTTGTCGATCTGGGTCTGCTCGTAGGTCTCGTTGTCCATGAAGGTCAACAGATTGTCTTCGGCGAAGAGGAACTGGGCCGGACGCTGCTCCAGACGGACGCGCTCGACCTGCTCGTCGGCGCGGAACCGCTCGTTCAGCTTGGTGCCGGACCGGATGTCCTTCAGCTCGACCTGGTTGAAGGCGCCGCCCTTGCCGGGTTTCACAGCCTGGGTCTTCATCGCGACCCACAGGCGGTCCTTGTGTTCGATGACATTACCGATGCGGATGGCGTTACCGTTGATTTTCATATCTCTGTCCGTCGATCAGTCGAAGTGGCCAATATTGCGCAAATCTGCGCAGGCGCGCTCGTATTTCAGGTGCGGCGCGCTTTTATCAGGTTGCGCGGGTGGAGTCTATTGGCGGGAGCATGTGCATACCTGCCTTGAGCCTGTGTAGGAGAGGGGCGACCGGTACGGTTTGAACGATTGATTTAGCAGGGAGTGCCGCTCTCATGAGGCCATCGGCCCGCATCCGGGATGGTTCCCGCTCTTGAAGCTGATGCGATCGGATTATGAGCGTGCCATTAGCTCGTTGAACGCTTTCACCGCAGCCGCCGGTCCCTCCGGATGTTTCCACACGGCGGTGATCACGCAGAGAAAGTCCGCGCCAGCGTCGATCAGCGACGGTGCGTTCTCCAGATTGATGCCACCGATGGCAACGCAGGGGATGGTGGAGATGGCGGCCCAGCTCTGTAGTGTCTCGATTTCGGCGTGGTGGAGAATTTCCTTGGTTTCTGTTGGATAGAATGCGCCGAAGGCGACGTAGTCGGCGCCGCCTTCCGCGGCTTCCATCGCCAGATGCAGGGAGTTGTGGCAGGTCACGCCGATCATGGCCTCGTCGCCGAGAATGCGGCGGGCTTCATTGTAGGGCGTGTCCTGCTGGCCGACATGCACTCCGTCGCAACCCGTCAGCAGGGCAAGATCCGGGCGGTCGTTCAACAGCATCGGCACGCCGCGTTCGTGGCAGATCGGCAGGAGCGTTTCCGCGGCCCGCTTGATCTCGTCGTCGGAGACTTCCTTCAGACGGAGCTGCAAACAGGCGACCGGTCCGGCATCAAGGGCGGCGGCGAGGTCTTCCGCAAAGGCGTCGATCTCGATCTTCGGCGGGGTGATCAGGTAAAGCTCGCAGCGCGGCTCGGACTTCGCGGACATCTTTTAGGCCTCTGGATATGAAAACGGCGCCCACCCTTTCGAGCGGGCGCCGCGTCTAAGCGGTATGGGGCGAGGTTTACGCCTTGCCCTTGTAGATGTCGATGATGGTGTTCAGCATCGCCATTGCTTCCTCGCGCGGACGCTGGAAGGTGTTGCGGCCGATGATGGAGCCGTTGGCCCCGCCATCGCGCAGACCGCGGATCTCGTTGTAGAGACCGTCCAGATCCTTCGCTTCGCCGCCGGAGAAGACGACGATGCGGCGGCCGTTGAAGCAGGACTGCACAACATGGCTGATCCGCTCGGCCATGGTGCCGATGGCGATCTTGTTGGCTTCGTAGGACTTCTTCGCGGCGTCCAGCTCAAGATGCTCGGTCGGCGGCTTCACCTTGATGATGTGGGCGCCGAGCAGGGCGGCCATGTGGGCGGCATAGGCGCAGATATCGACCGCGGTTTCGCCCTTCTTGGTGAGATCGCCACCGCGCGGATAGGACCAGACCACGACCGCGAGGCCGTATGCCTTGGCTTCTTCCGCCATTTCCCGGATCTGCCCCATCATCTCGAAGGCATTGTCGGAGCCCGGATAGATGGTGAAGCCGATGGCGGAGCAGCCGAGACGCACGGCTTCCTGCACGGAGCCGGTGATCGCCTGGCTCGGTCCGTCCTTGTCGCGGGCGAGGCTGTTGGAGCTGTTCACCTTCATGATCGTCGGGATCTGACCCGCGAAGGTGTCAGCACCGGCCTCGATCATGCCGAGCGGAGCGGCATAAGCGGAGAGACCGGCATCGATCGCCAGCTTGAAATGGTAGTGCGGATCATAGGCATCCGGGTTCGGTGCGAAGCTGCGGGCCGGGCCGTGCTCGAAGCCCTGGTCGACCGGCAGAATGACAAGTTTGCCGGTGCCGCCCAGCTTGCCCTGCATCAGGATGCGGGCGAGGTTGGCTTTCGTGCCCGGGCAATCGCTTTCGTAATTGTCGAGGATGCGCTTGACGCGTTGGGTGATTTTCATCGCCTTCGGTCCTTCTCTCTCAAGTCTTTAAAGGGTCGCCGCAACCGCTGCGGTGGTGTCCAGCATGCGGTTGGAGAAGCCCCATTCGTTGTCGTACCAGCTCATCACGCGGACCAGCTTGCCTTCGACCACCTGGGTCTGGCTCAGGTCGAAAGTGGAGCTGTTCGGGTTGTGGTTGAAGTCGATGGAGACCAGCGGCTCGTCATTGGTGCCGAGGACGCCTTTCAGCTTGCCGCCCGCTGCCTTGACGATGGCGGCGTTGACTTCCTCGACGGTGGTTTCGCGCTTCGGCACGAACTTCAGATCGATCAGGCTGACATTGGCCATCGGCACGCGGACGGAGGTGCCGTCCAGCTTGCCCGCCAGTTTCGGCAGCACCAGGCCGACAGCCTTGGCGGCGCCGGTGGTGGTCGGGATCATCGAGCTGGCTGCTGCGCGGCCGCGATAGAGATCCTTGTGCATGGTGTCCAGCGTCGGCTGGTCACCGGTATAGGCATGGATCGTGGTCATGTAGCCATGCTCGATGCCGATGGCTTCGTTCAGCACATAGGCGACCGGGGCAAGGCAGTTGGTGGTGCAGGAAGCGTTTGAGATCACCGTGTGCTCGGCCGTGATCTGGTCATGGTTCACGCCGTAGACGACGGTGAGATCGACACCGGTGCCCGGAGCGGAGATGATGACGCGCTTGGCGCCGGCCGCGATGTGCTTGGCCGCGTCTTCGCGCTTGGTGAAGAGGCCGGTGCATTCCAGCACGATATCAACACCGAGTTCCTTGTGCGGCAGGTTCGCCGGGTCGCGTTCGGCGGTCACCTTGATCGGGCCCTTGCCGTAATCGATGGTGTCGTCGACGACGGTGACATCGAACGGGAAGCGGCCGTGGTTGCTGTCCCACTTAAGAAGATGCGCGTTGGTCTTAACAGGACCCAGATCGTTGATGGCGACGACCTTGATGTCATCCCGTCCGCTTTCCGCGAGTGCCCTCAGAACCAGACGGCCGATCCGCCCGAACCCGTTGATGGCAACATTGACGCTCATCAGTTTTCCTCCAGATTTTACAGTCTCTTACAAGAACGCCGCCCCGATGGGCGGCGCAGATGGGATTATCCCAGACGTTTTTTGACCTCGGACACAACGGCATCGCTGGTGATGCCGAAATGTTTGTAGAGGTCGCCAGCTGGCGCGGATGCGCCGAATGAGTTCATGCCGACGAAGATACCGTCGAGCCCGATCAGACCGTCCCAGCTTTGCTGGATACCGGCCTCGACCGCGACCATGAGTGTGCCGGAGCCGAGCACTTGCTTGCGGTAGTCGGCATCCTGAGCCTTGAAACGCTCCATGGACGGCATGGAAATCACGGCCGTGGCAACGCCGTCGGCTTCCAGGGTTTTCTGCGCCTCCAGGGCGATTTCGATCTCGGAGCCGGTGGCGAGGATTGTTACCTTGCGATCACCGGAAGCGTCGGAGAGCACGTAGCCGCCCTTGGCCGACAGGTTCTCGGAGGTGTCGCCGCTGCGCACCGTCGGCAGACCCTGCCGGGTTAGCGCGAGGACAGACGGGCGATGCTCGTCCTGCAGCGCGGCGAGCCAGCATTCCGCCGTCTCGATCGCGTCCGCCGGGCGGAACACGTTCAGGTTCGGGATGGCCCGGAGCGCGGCCACATGCTCGACCGGCTGGTGCGTTGGGCCGTCTTCGCCGAGACCGATGGAATCATGGGTCATGACGTAGATGACGCGCAGGCCCATCAGGGCGGAGAGCCGGATCGACGGGCGGCAATAGTCGGTAAAGACCAGGAAGGTGCCGCCATAGGGGATCAGGCCGCCATGCAGGGCCATGCCGTTCATCGCGGCGGCCATGGCATGCTCGCGCACGCCGTAATAGATATAGTGGCCGCCATAGCTGCCGGCGCTGACCGCATCCTGGCCGCCGACCTTGGTGTTGTTGGAGCCGGTCAGGTCGGCCGAGCCGCCGACCAGTGCCGGGATCGCCGGCTGCAATACTTCCAGCGTCTTCTGGGAGGCAACGCGGGTGGCGAGCTTCGGCTTTCCTTCGCCATGCTTGGCGATCAGCTCCTTGATGGCTGCCTCGGCACCTGCGGGCAGCTTGCCGGACAGGGCAGCGTCGAAAGCCTTCCGGGTTCCGGCTTCGGCCGTGTCGTACCGCTGTGTCCAGGCAATATGAGCCTCGGCCCGGTCGGCGCCGATGGCGCGCCAGGCTTTGAGTACGTCCGCCGGTATTTCGAACGGCGCGGCGCTCCAGCCGAGATTTTCGCGGGCACCGGCGATTTCGTCGGTGCCGAGCGGGGCACCGTGGGAGGAGGACTTGCCTTCCTTGGTCGGCGCGCCGAAGCCGATCTTGGTGCGGCAGGCGACCAGGGACGGGCGGTCGTCCGAACGGGCGGCTTCGATGGCGGCGGAGACAGCCTCTGCATCGTGGCCGTCGACCTGGCTGACATGCCAGCCATAGGCTTCGAACCGCATCAGCTGATCGTCGGAGACCGACAGATCGGTGGAGCCGTCGATGGAGATGCCGTTATCGTCGAACAGCACAACCAGTTTGCCGAGCTTCAGATGGCCGGCCATGGAGGCGGCCTCGTGGCTGATACCTTCCATCAGGCAGCCATCGCCGGCGATGACATAGGTGTAGTGATCAACCAGATCGTCGCCGAAGCGGGCGTTGTTCATGCGCTCGGCGAGTGCCATGCCGACCGCGTTGGCCAGACCCTGGCCGAGCGGGCCGGTCGTGGTCTCGACGCCGCTCGTATGGCCGTATTCCGGATGGCCCGGCGTCTTCGAGTCGAGCTGGCGGAAATTCTTGATCTCGTCCAGCGTGACGTCTTCATAGCCGGTCAGGTGCAGCAGAGAATAGATCAGCATCGAGCCGTGGCCGGCCGACAGGATGAACCGGTCGCGGTCCGGCCAGTTCGGCGCCTTCGGATCGAAATTCAGGAATTCGGAAAACAGCACGGTCGCGACGTCGGCCATGCCCATCGGCATTCCGGGATGGCCGGATTTGGCCTTTTCCACCGCGTCCATCGAAAGGGCGCGGATCGCATTCGCGAGCATATCGTGCGAAACGGCGCTTCCGGTACCGTCGCTTGCATCAGAAGATGTCGTGTTCATGAGCGTCAATCGGGTTCGGCGGCGCCCTTCTCCGGAACAGGGCCGGACGGGAGGCCGCAACTGATGATCGGGGCGGGCGCAGGAACACCGTCTCAGCCCCTTAAAAGGCGCGGTGAAAATGCCGTCCCACCTCGCGCGCGTCAACTCTGTAGTTCATGTGGGCTTTTCCGGCTCGGTGAGGGCGGCGGTCGGGGCCGCTTAAAGGGCGCGCGTTGACGCCTTGATATCCGGCTTTGTATGCTTCTGCCGCCGGGCGCGTGATGCCCGGAATCCAAAGTGTTGGAAGGATCGGACCGGATGTCCCGACTCGACGAAGCCGCCGCCCGTCTGGAAGCCGCCATCGAGCGGCTGGATACGGCCGCTCACCATGCGGTCGAACTCAGTTCCCGGTCGGCCGAGCTGCAGGCCGAACTCGATGCGGCGAAAAAGGAATATGCCGAACTGTCCAAGGTCACCGATGAGGTCAGCGAGAAGCTGGACAAGACCATCGGCCGCCTGAAATTCGTGCTGGAAGGATAGTTCATTGGCCCAGGTCGAAATCACCATCAACAGCAAGAACTACCGGATCGCCTGCGAAGACGGTCAGGAAAGCCGGATCGCCAGCCTCGCCGCCATGGTCGATTCCCATGTGAAGGATCTGGTCGATCAGATCGGGCAGATCGGCGATACAAGGCTGCTGGTCATGGCGTCCCTGCTGATCGCGGACGAACTCGTCGATCTGCGCGAGATCGAGCGGGAAGTCTCCACGGAGGGGGGCTCCGTGTCCCTCGGCGACGGCGAGGAAAAGATCGTCTCGGCCCTCAATGCGATGGCCGGACGGATCGAGAGCATTGCGGACCAGCTGGAACGCGCCTAGATATACCCGCGGACGGTGGCTGCGCGATTTGTCAGGTCACACAATCCCTGGGGCTATAATCGATCCTTCGGGAGCTGTCTCTGGCGGGGCCCTGGCCTCGTTATGCGGCGCCCACCTGCTTTGCAGGCCACAGAGGGTTACAACGGCCAACGGTCGAGGTGGCGCCGTCCGCATACCTCCAAAAATGAAAGCCGCTCGTGCCTGCATCCACGCCCCTTAATGACACGCTCGCCGCCGATAAAGCGGCCCTGCGCAGTGAGATCGAGGCAAAGCGCGGTATCGCGCACGATGCGTTGGGCGAAGCTGCTGGTGCCGCGATCCGGGATCATTTTCTCGGCATTGCCCTGCCACCCGAAACCACTGTTATCGCTGCTTACTGGCCTTTCCGGACCGAGATTGACCCGCGCCCGCTGATGCTGGCCCTGCATGCGCGCGGTTATCGCGTTGTGCTGCCGGTCGTCGTCAGGAAAGCCGCGCCTCTGAAATTTCGTCTCTGGGGACCCGGTGCGACCCTGGTGAAGGCTGGACTTGGCGGTCTTGTGCCTGATGTCGGTGCACCGGAGCTTGAGCCGGATCTGTTGCTCGTTCCCATGCTCGCGTTTGACGATACCGGTTTCCGCCTCGGCTATGGCGGCGGGTTCTACGATCGTACGCTGGAACGGCTGCGCGGGCTGAAGCCGTTACGGGCTGTCGGCGCCGCCTACGAGGCGCAGCGGGTTCCGGCAGTGCCGCGCGATGCCACGGATCAGAGACTGGACGCCATGCTCACCGAGGCAGGCCTTGCCGATTTCGAAGGATCTCCCGCATGAGAGTGCTGTTTCTTGGTGACGTCGTCGGCCGGTCCGGGCGCGAGGCGGTACAGAACCATCTGCCTGAATTGCGCGAGCAGCTTGCCGTCGATTTTGCCATCGTGAACGGCGAGAATTCCGCCGGCGGTTTCGGTATCACGCCGGATATCGCCGAAGCACTGTTCGATGCCGGTGCCGATGTCATCACAACCGGCAACCATGCTTTCGACAAGCGCGAGATCCTGACCTATTTCGACGCCGAGCCCCGGCTGCTGCGTCCGGCCAACTATCCCGCCGATACGCCAGGCAAGGGCAGCGGCCTGTTCCCGACGGCGGACGGACGCTTCGTGCTCGTCGCCAATGTCATCCTCCGCCTGTTCATGGATACCAGCGACGATCCGTTCGTCGCGGCGGAGAAGATCGCCGAGGAATGCCCGCTTGGTTATGGCGCGGATTTCATCTTTATCGACATGCATGGCGAGGCGACGTCCGAGAAGCTGGCGCTCGGTCATTTCCTCGATGGCCGGATCAGCGCCATTGTCGGCACGCACACCCATATCCCGACGGCCGATCACATGATCCTCCCGGGCGGGACGGCCTATATGACCGATGCCGGGATGTGCGGCTCCTATGAGGGCGTTATCGGCATGCAGAAAGAGGCGCCGGTCGAGCGGTTCCTGTCCAAATGGGGACGGCCCCGGCTGGAAGTCGCCGAGGGTCCGGCGACAGTGTCCGGCCTGCTGATCGAAAGCGACGACGCCACTGGCCTCGCCACCCGCGTCGCCCCGGTCCGCCTCGGCGGTCTGCTTTCCGAGGCCTTTCCGGACTTCTGAGCCGCTCTTTCTACTGCTTGATCGAGCGTTTCTCCGGCGACATTAGACTGGCGACCTCCGCATCCGGCATGGCGTCTTCGGCGTAAGTGAATGTTCCGGTGTTGAGCGTTTCCTCTGCGGCTCGCTTCAGGGCACCAAGGGCAGCGCGGGCAAAGGAGCCGCCAACACTGATGCGGCGCACACCGGCCTCCGAAAGCTCGTCTACGGAGAAGGCCTTGCCTTGCAGGCCCATCACCACATTTACCGGTTTGTCGACTGCGCGGCAGACCGTTGCAATGGCGTCGATATCGGGCAGGCCCGGAGCGTAGAGAACATCCGCGCCAGCTTCCGAAAAGGCCTGGAGCCGGTCGATCGTGTCTACCAAATCTGGTTTACCCCAGAGATAGTTCTCAGCCCGTGCCGTGAGCAGGAACGAGCGGCCTTTCGCGGCTTCAGCCGCTGCCCTGACCCGTTCCGTGGCCTGGTGCAAGTCGTAGATCGGTGCGTCCGGATTGCCGGTCGCGTCCTCGATCGAGCCGCCAACCAGCCCGATATCCGACGACAGCCTGATTGTTTCCGCACATGCTTCCGGGCCAGCGCCGAAGCCGTCCTCGAGATCGGCTGAAACCGGCAGGTCCGTCGCCGCGATAATGGCCGCCGCATTGGTTAGAATTTCCTCCCGGCTCAATCCGGCGAAGGAATCCCGCTTGCCGACGGAAAAGGCATATCCCGCACTGGTCGTCGCCAGCGCCGCGTACCCCAGATGCGTGAGAATGCGTGCCGAGCCGGCATCCCACGGGTTCGGCATGACGAATGCCCGGTCCCCGAAATGCAGGGATCTGAATGTTTCGAATTTCTCGGTCTGTGACGGCATTGTCTGTCTCCGATTGGCAGCGATCATCTTTATCATGATGCGAACAAATCAAGAACAAAAATAACCAAAAGAGATATTATGCCGTTCGTGCGCCGCACTTGACCCGGTAGCAGCTCCGGCGCATCGTTTCTGTCCTTCCAAGCGACCCTTGCGCTGCCCCGCCCTGAGACTTCCTGCCTTTCCGGGCCTGCATCCGGTCGAGAAAATGCGTCCAGGAGAGACTGCCATGTCGAATGCCGAGCTGATCTGGGATCTTGTCGATGAGCACCGCGAGACGTTCATCGAGCTGGCTGACCGGATCTGGGGCATGCCCGAGATCTGCTACACCGAATACCGCTCTGTCGAGGAGCACCGGAAGATGCTGGAACAGCAGGGCTTCCGGGTAACCGAGAACGTTGCCGGCATTCCGACCGCCGTGATGGGCGAGGCGGGCGAGGGCGGCCCGGTGATCGCCATCATGGGCGAATATGACGCCCTTCCGGGACTCAGCCAGGTCGCCAATATCGCCGAGCCGCAGCCGGTTGAAGAGGGCGGGCATGGCCATGGGTGCGGGCACAACCTGCTCGGCTCCGCCGCCATGCTGGCCGCGGCCGGTCTGAGGGATTGGCTGGAGGAGACGGGCACGCCGGGCCGGGTCCGGTATTACGGCTGTCCCGCCGAAGAGGGTGGTGCCGCCAAGGGCTTCATGGTCCGTGCCGGTGCCTTTGACGATGTGGACGCGGCCGTCACCTGGCACCCCGCGGGCGTTACCAAGGTTCAGAAGGCGAATTCGCTGGCCAATACCCGGATCGACTTCTCCTTCACCGGACGCAGCAGCCATGCGAGCTCGGCGCCGCATCTTGGCCGCAGTGCGCTGGATGCCGTGGAACTGATGAATGTCGGCGTGAATTACATGCGCGAGCATATGCCGCCGGATGCCCGTATCCACTACGCGATGCTGGATGGCGGCGGTGTTGCGCCGAACGTGGTGCAGGGCTTCGCCAAGGTACGTTATGCCGTGCGGGCCGGAGAGCTGGCCTCCATGCAGACGCTTGTCGAGCGGGTGAAAAAGGTTGCCGAGGGCGCAGCGCTCATGACCGAAACGAGCGTGACCGCCCAGATCGTCAGCGCCGTATCGAACATGCTCGACAACGAGCCGATGCGCAGGACCATGTTCGAGAATTTGCAGCGTCTCGGCCCTGTTCCTTTCGATGCCGAAGACCGAAAATATGCCTCCGAAATCCAGGCGACCCTTTCGCCGGAAGATATCGGCAGCGAGTATCGCAAGGCCGGCGTCGAGGAACGGGAAGACACGCCACTGTGCGACTTCGTCGTGCCGTTCGATGCGCAAGGTGTCTCAATGCCCGGATCGACGGATGTGTCCGATGTCAGCTGGGCGGTGCCGACCATTGAGGCGCGGGTTGCCACCCATGCCATCGGCACGCCGGGACATTCCTGGCAGATCACGGCCCAGGGAAAGGCTCCCGCCGCGCACAAGGGCATGATCTATGCTGCCAAAGCGATGGCCGGGACTGCGGTCGATCTGGTTCGCGACGCTGACTTGCTGGCCGCCGCGAAGGCCGATCACGCCGCCCGTATGGCAAAGACGCCCTATCGGTGCCCAATCCCCGACGATGTGCAGCCGCCGATTCAGCCCCGGCCGGAATAATCCGGCCAGCTCTTTTCACAGATCTACTCGCGGCTGCAATAGACAAAACCCGACGGAGCACTACACTCTTCGGCATCGCATTCGGGTAGTCCAATGCGAGGAATGGGACGGTTCGGATGAGCGTGACTCGTCAACTGCTGATATTGCTTGTAGGGGCCGTCATTGTGGCCGGCGGATGGTTTTATCGCGGTCCCATTTTCGGCATCGAGGAAAAGGCTGGCGAACAAAGCGCGGGCAAGAAGAGCCGTGCGGCAGCCGTTGTCGTCGCCGATGTGAAATTCCTCAAGGAGAGGCTCCGGACCGAAGCCGTCGGAACCGCGCGCGCCTTTCAGTCCGCACGGCTGCATCCGGTCACGAACGGGCATGTGACCGGGGTGTCGGTTGCTACCGGCGCGAAGGTGGGCAAGGGCGAGGTCCTTCTCGAACTGGACCACAAGTCGGAGACGCTCGCCGTCGATCTGGCCCGTGTTCGCCTTGAGGCCGCTCAACGTATCGCCGAACGACTGAGCAAGCTCCGCAGGAGCGGCGCCTCGACCCAGGCCGCACTCGACGACGCTGTGACGGCGGTCGATGCTGCTAAGATCGAGCTTGAGCGGGCGCAGGTCGCGCTTGACGATCGTTATGTCCTGGCGCCGTTCTCCGGCCGTATCGGCATGACCGATATCGATGTGGGCGACCGGGTGGACACCAGTACCGAAATAGCGGTTCTCGACGACCGGTCGGCTTTGCTGATCCGCTTCGAGGTGCCGGAAGCCATGCATGGCAGGATTGCTGTCGGCGACCCGGTCGGCCTCGCTCTCTGGAGTGGAGAGTCAGGGCCGGTCGAGGATGGCACGATCTACGACACCGGAAGCCGGATCGACGAAGCGACGCGGACTTTCGTTGTGCGTGCGCGGATTCCAAATCCCGATGACCGGTTTCGCCCCGGTATGAGTTTTCGGGTCACGCTTGATGTTGAGGGACCGGAGCGCGCGAGCGTGCCCGAGGTGGCAATCCAGTGGGGTGGCGACGGATCCTTTGTCTGGGCGATTTCCAATGGCGTCGCCAGGCGTCTGCCGGTCTCCATTGTCCAGCGGCAGGCTTCGACCGTGCTGCTCAACGGTGCGTTCGAGCAGGGCGACAAGGTTGTGACACAGGGGCTGCATCGCATGCGCGAAGGCACCAAGGTCGAGATCCTGCCGGGAGCCGGCCCTGAAGCTGCACCGGTCAAGGCGTATCAGGACGCGACCACATCATGACGACGAACGGAGGCCCATCCTCCTCCCCGTCCCCGTTACAAAACGATCTGCCATCCATCAGCGTCCGCCGTCCCTGGCTGGCGCTGGTCCTCAATCTTCTCATCGCTCTCGCCGGCGTCGCGGCGATTATGGCGGTGGAAGTGCGCGAGCTGCCGAATGTGGATCGGCCGGTCGTTTCCGTTCGCGGCATTCTCGACGGTGCCTCGCCGGAGACCATGGACAGTGAGGTCACAAGTCTGGTCGAAGGCGCAGTCGCCCGGGTCAACGGGGTGAAGCGTATCCGCTCCTCGAGCGAGGAGAACAATTTCCGTCTGCATGCGGAGTTCAGCCCCTCGGCTGATCTCGATGTGGCCGCGTCCGATATCCGCGAGGCGGTGAGCCGCGTTCAACGTGAGTTGCCGGAGAATGTCGAGCAACTGACCGTCATCAAGGCCGACGCGGATGCGAGCCCGGTGATGCGGCTCGCCGTCTTCGGGCATGGTCTGACGGAAGAGGAGCTGGCGCATGTCGTCGAAACGGACGTCATCCCGGAGCTGATCTCTATCGACGGCGTTGCCGACGTGACCCAGTACGGGGACCGGGCGCGCTTGCTGCGGGTCGTGCTCGACCCGATGCGGCTGAGCGCTTTCGCGTTGTCCGTCGCCGATGTCATTGCCGTGCTGCAAAGCGCTCCGTTCGATATCCCCGCAGGCAGCTTCGCGTCGACGGACCAGGAGCTGCTGGTGCGCGCGAACGCGACGGTGGAGTCGGCGAGAGAGGTCGAGGACATCATCATCCGGGGCGCTGTCCGGATCGGGGACGTGGCCCAGGTCTTCTTCGGGCCGGAAGATCCCGAGAGCCTGGTCCGGGTCAATGGCGAGGAGGTGATCGGTCTCGGCGTCATCCGGCAGGCGCAATCCAACACCATCGAGATTTCGGAGAATGTCGCCAAGGCCATTGCCGGTCTGAACCGGCGCTTCGACAAGATCGAGGTCATGGTGACGTCAGACGATGCGCTCTTTATCGAAGGCTCGGTCTCGGAGGTTCTGTTCAGCCTGCTGCTCGCGGTCCTGATCGTCATCGTGACGCTCTGGGTCTTCCTCGGCTCTCCCGCCGCAACGCTGATCCCGTGCGTTTCCATTCCGGTCGCGCTGGTCGGATCGGTTGCCGCGATCTGGGCTTTCGGCTTCTCGATCAATATCCTGACCTTGCTGGCACTGGTTCTGGCAACCGGCCTGATCGTCGATGACAGCATTGTCGTGCTTGAAAACATCCAGCGGCGGCGTGCCCAGGGACTTGGTGGCAGGGCTGCGGCCGTCCTCGGCACGCGCCAGGTTTATTTCGCGGTAATCGCGACGACCGCGACCCTGATCTCCGTCTTCGTGCCGATCTCCTTCCTGCCGAGCACGGCCGGGCGGCTGTTCCGCGAGTTCGGTTTTGTCCTCGCCATCGCGGTGATGATCTCGTCCTTCGTGGCTCTGACCCTGGTGCCGGCTCTTGCGGCACGGCTCGCGGATGCCGGACCAGACCGCCTTGGGCTGAGAACGGCGATGGGGCGGATCGGAGATTATTTCGCGAAGTTCTACGGCGTCACGCTGAGGGGAGCTCTTTCGGCCCCGATCCTTGTCATAGCCGTGTCGCTGGCTCTCGCCGGTGGCGCCTGGTTCACTTTCAATATTCTCGACCAGGAATTGCTCCCGTCGGAGGATCGCGGGCGGATCTATATCCGCGGAGACGGGCCGGACGGTGTGGGTCTCGAATACAGCAACAAGCAGGCCGACCTGATGGAGGCCATCCTGCAGCCCTATGTCGATAGCGGGGAGATCAGCTCGATTTTCACCATTGTCGGGCGCTGGGATTTGAACCGGACCTTCATCTCTGCGCCGCTTGCACCGTGGGACGAGCGCAGCCGGTCGCAGCAGGAAATCCTGTCCGAGATACGCAAGAAGATGAGCCAGATCCCGGGCGTCCGGGTCCGGGCCTATAGTCCGAACAGCCTCAATCTCCGCTCCGCCGGAAGCGGCGTTGAAGTGGCGCTCGTGGGCAACGACTATCTGCGGCTCTATGAGGTTGCGAAGACACTGGCGCGCGCGATCGAGGACCGGCTGCCGGACCTGTCCGACGTGCGGATTTCCTATCAGCCGACGCAGCCGCAGCTTTCGATCAATATTGACCGCCGCCGGGCCTCCGATCTCGGTGTCAGTCTGGAGGATCTCTCGGATGTTCTGCAGGTCACGATCGACGGACTGGAAATCGCCGATCTGAACGTGCGGGATGAATCCATCCCGATCCGCCTTGAAGCCATTGGCGGCGCGATAGACGATCCGACCGATCTGACGAACCTCTATGTCCGGACCAGCCAGGGCAAACTCATCCCTATCTCCAGTCTGGTGACCATGAAAGAGGAAGGCGTGGCGGCCGAGCTGGACCGGCATGTCCAGCGCCGCGCGGTGGAGCTGGATGCGGACCTTAAGCCCGGCCTGCCTTTGAGCACCGCAATTCATGACGTTCAAAGGCTCGCGGCCGAGATCCTTCCGGACGATGTAAGCCTGGTCCTGCTGGGCGAGGCGGAAGCGCTGGAGGAAACCTCGAACGAGGTCGCGATCACCTATGCCATCGCAATGATCGTGGTGTTCCTTGTCTTGGTGGCCCAGTTCGAAAGCCTGACCAGTGCGGCTATCGTGGTGCTGACCGTCCCCTTCGGGATTGCGGCGGCGATCTACGCGCTGCTGCTGACCGGCACCTCGGTCAATATTTACAGCCAGATCGGTCTCGTGATGATGATCGGGCTGATGGCGAAGAACGGTATCCTTGTGGTCGAGTTCGCGGACCAGCTGCGCGATCGCGGCTTCAGTGTGCGTCAGGCGGTCGAACGGGCGGCTCTCGTTCGCCTCCGCCCGATCGCCATGACGATGATCTCGACCATTCTCGGTGGTCTGCCCCTGATCCTGAGCACCGGTCCCGGCGCCGAGGCGCGGGGCGCCATCGGCTGGGTCGTGTTCGGCGGCCTCGGGCTGGCGGCGGCCTTCACCCTCTACCTGACACCGGTGATCTATATCGCGCTTGCCAGCCTGTCCTCGGCCCGTGCCGATGCAGCCGACAAGCTGGACAAGGAATTGAAGCACGCCCATGGGATTGCCGATGTCGCAGAAGCAGAGGCAGAGCAGCCGGGCCAATGATTGACCGGGCTGTTTCAGAGCTTTGGCTGGGCTCTTTGGATAGTCAGATAAACTGGTTGATGATCCAGAACAGGGCTGCGGAGATCAGGCCGGCGGCGGGGAAGGTGATGGCCCAGACCGCTAGAATGCGGATGGCATCATCGCGCCGGATCAGCATCCGTTGCTTCTTCTGCTCCGCGCCTTCTTCCAAAACCTTCTGCACCTGCTGGCGCCGGGCCAGGAATTCGCGATAGATTCCGATCCCGAAGATGGCACCGACAGCGATCTGCGTGGTGCTGACAGGCAGGCCGATCCAGGAGGCGGCGGTAACGGTCGACGCCGTTGCCATGGCAATCGCATAGGCCCGTACCGGGTTGATCTTGGTGATGCGGGTGGCGACGACCTTCACCATGCCGGAACTGAAAAACAGCAACCCGCATGAAAGCCCGAGCGCGCCAAGCACAAACACCCAGACCGGGATATCCAGCGAGAGACTGAGGTCGGACGTCTGCTGTACATGCAGGATGGCGGTGACCGGTCCGGCGATGTTGGCGATGTCGTTGGCGCCATGGGAGAAGGCGAGAAAGCCGCCGGCCACGATCAGGGGCACCCGGAACAGCGCCTGCACGGTCTGGTTCCGGTTTGCCAGCCCCATGGAGCTGCGGCGGATATAGGGCCCGGATATGGCCAGTGCGGCGATAAAAGCACCCACGACGGCGGTGGTCAGAACCGGCGTCGTCGGGCTCCAGACATTGGCCAGGCCCTTTGCGATTAGGAAGAGCGTGAAGAGGGCGGCCATGGCGGCAATCAGGATCGGAATCCAGGTACGGGCGGCTCTCACCTTGTTCTGCACGCCGAGCAGTTCAGACCTGATAAAGGCGAAGATCAGAACGGCCGCGGCGGCGCTGGCCATCGGGGAGAGGAACCAGCCGAGCGTGATCAGGGAGATTTCCGGCCAGACGACGGCATCAACACCGATAGCGAAGACTGCTACACCCACGATCCCGCCGATGATGGCGTGGGTCGTCGAGATCGGCGCCCGGAGAATGTTCGCCGCATTGATCCAGAGGGCGGCGCCGGTCAGGGCCGCGAGCATGCCGATGACGAACTGCACGGGGTCCTGCACCGTATCCTGATCGACGATGCGATAGGCGATACGGCCGGCAACATGCTGCCCGGCAAACAGGGCGCCGGCGGTCTCGGCCACGGCGGCAAGCAACAGGGCGGCTCCAAGCGGCAGCGCCCGCGCGCCGACCATCGGTCCGACGGAATTTGCAACATCGTTCGCGCCGATATTCAGAGCCATATAGCCACCGGCGAGAGCCACGCAGGCCGAGAAGACGGCGTCCTGGGGGCTGCCGAAAAAATAGCCGATGAGAAGTGCTATGCAGGCAAAAGCAACCGCAAGCAGACATTGCCGGAAGGACAACGTGACCGGTTGGCCGATGACGCCGCTAAACGCGCCGCGCCCGAGAGCCTTCTGAAGATTGGAGATATCAAGCTGCATGTAATTGGCCCGGTCGAGCGCTGCCCGTTAAGTGAAGCGGGGACGCCTGGATGCCACAGTATGAGTCAGTGGAACGGTGAGGAAAAGCACTAGTCGGAAGATGTGGGTTCTGAGGAACCGGCCAGGGCGGCTTCAACCTCCGGCCGTCGCGGCATCGGGCCGACCGCGCCGAAGCCCCGGGTCGACAATGCGGCCGCCATATTGGCATGACGTCCCGCCGCGAACGGATCACCAGTCCGGAGATATTCGGCGAGAAAGCTGCCGTCGAACGTATCGCCGGCTCCGGTGGCATCCCTGGCGTCGGTCGCATGTCCCGGAAGCCGCTTCCGGTCTGTCGCCGTGGCAATCAGGCTGCCTTCTGAACCGAGGGTGAGGGCGACGATTCCGGCACCGAGATCGAGATAGAAATCGGCGATGGCATCGGGGTCGCTCTTTCCGGTCAGAAGGGTCGCGTCGTCCAGGCCGGGCAGGGCGATATCGGCGTCGGCCATCGCGGCATGGGTCAGGGCCCGGGCCCGGTCCAGCGGCCAGAGCTTCAGCCTTAAATTGGGATCGACCGAGACCTTGACGCCTGCTTCTTTCGCAAGCGCGATCGCCGCGAATACGGTGTCCGCCGCATTGTCGGAAATCGCCATGCTGATACCGGAGAGGTGCAGGACCTTGGCGTCCCGGATCATCTCGCGCGGCAGAAAGCCTGGCGTCATCAGGCTCGCCGCCGATCCGGCGCGGTGATAGCTGAAGCGGTGTCCGTCCGGGCCGTGTGTGACGAAATAAATCCCCGTGTGACCGTCCGCGCAGGTTTCGACCCCGCGCGTGTCGATGCCTTCGTTCTCCCAAAGCTCCATGAAGCTCTCGCCGAACGTATCGCGGCCGATCCGGGTGAGATAGCCGACGGAGGCGCCCTGCCGGGCGGCGGCCACGGCGACGTTCGAGGTGTCGCCGCCATGCCCCGCGAGATAGCGTTCGTCCGGCTGCTGATTGAATTCCAGCATCGGCTCTCCGAGGCAGAGAAGATCGGGAAAGCCGGTCATGAATTTACCGAGGCGAAAGCCTGGGCGACGGCCTCCCGGATCGGCCCTGGGTCGTTGGCCTTCAGGGCAGGGATAGAGACGAGTTCGCCGCCCATGCCGAGGCAGAGTGCGCCGGCATCGAGATAGGCCTTCGCCGTTTCCGGCGAAACGCCGCCTGTCGGCATCAAGGGGATTTCCGGGTAGACCGATTTCACGGCCTTGAGGAAACCGGGGCCGCCGCATTCCCGGGCAGGGAAGATCTTCACGATGGCCGCACCGGCGGCCCAGCGCGCTTCAACCTCGCTCGGTGTCGCGGCGCCGGGCAGGTAAGGCAGCCCCGCTGCCGCGGCAGCTTCCGCGACGCCGGGCGCCGCTCCGGGGGAGACAAGGAACCGGGCTCCTGCCCCTGCGGCCGCGATAGCCTGCGCCGGGGTGCGCACTGTGCCGGCTCCGATCAGCACGTCTGGCGCTGTCCGGGCAAATGTCTCGATGACGCGGTGCGCATCCGGTGTGGTGAAGGTCAGCTCAAGCGCCTGCATTCCCGCATCGAGCAGCCACTCGCAGGCGCGGATCGCGAGGTCCGCACTCGGCGTCCGGATCACCGGTACCACCTTGATCGCCTCCAGGCGCGCACGTAGCGCTACGCCCCGATTTTCCGACATGCCCCGCCTTCCCCATTATTTTGCGTGAGTCTCCACGATTCCACCCGTCAGGACAAGGGCATCGCGGCCGCGGCGGGACAAAGAGAACGGGCGGGGCTAGGCTGACGGGAAAACGGAACGGGAGGAAGAAATGCTGAGTTCCGATCAGGCCGCGCGGTATCACGAGGACGGCTATGTCATCCCGGATTTTCGTCTCGGTGCGGATGCGTTGGAGGAGATCAAGGCGCTGCATGCCGCTTTGCTGGAACGGCATCCGGAGTTCAGGGATTATTGCTCCGCTCTTCTCGATTATGAGCCGGCTTTCAGGAAATTCGCGGCGAGTCCCGAGATCCTCGACATGGTCGGCCAGCTCATCGGGCCGGATATTGCGCTCTGGAACATGAGCTTCTTCGCCAAGCCGGCTCATGGCGGCAAACGGACGCCATGGCATCAGGATGGCGAATACTGGCCGATCCGGCCGCTCGCGACCTGCACCGTCTGGCTCGCCGTGGACGAGGCGACACCGGAGAACGGCTGCCTGAAGTTCATCCGCGGCTCACACAAGGACCAACGTCTCAAGGCGCACAGCCGAACCGACGCGACCGATGTGACGTTGAACCAGGAACTCGACCCCGCTGCCTACGATGAACGCGAGGCAGTCGATCTGGTGCTGAAAGCCGGGCAGCTCTCGCTGCACGATGTCTATCTGCTGCACGGCTCGGAGGCGAACCATTCGGACAAGCCGCGCCGGGGCATGACCATGCGGTTCATGCCGACGACGAGCCTGTTCGACCGCGAACTGGCCAAGCGAAAGTCCGAGACCCAGAAGATCCGCGACCAGTCACGCCAGAAGGTGTTCCTGATGCGGGGTGAGGACCGGACGGGCCAGAATCAGTTCGAGAATGCCTGAGTGTCAGTTGCGCCGTTTCAGCAAAAGCCGGCGGACCATCTCGGGCGCTTCGCCAAGATAGTTTTCCGGTTTGGTCAGGGCCTCGACGCTGGCCCGGTCGAGCGCGCCGGAAATCTCCGGCTCGGCCATCAGCGCATCGAGGAACGTCGCTTCGCCGGAGAGCGCCTTGCGGCAGCAATCGTAGACCACGTCATGGGCCACCTGCCGGCCGATATGTGGGGCGAGGCCCATCATCACCGCTTCGGCGACGATCAGGCCCTTTGTGGTGTCGAGCACCTGGCGCATGGCGTCGGGCCGGACTTCCAGCCCTTCCAGCACTTCCGCCGCCGCGGCGAGGCCGCCGGAAGCGACGATGAAGGCTGTCGGCAGGGCGTGCCATTCGACATGCCACTGACCGGTCGCGCGCTCATGATCCTGCACCATCGCGTCTAGCATGGCGCTGTGCTGCTCGCGCACGATCTTGGCGGCGGCCAGCATCATCTCCGAGGAGATCGGGTTACGCTTCTGTGGCATGGTCGAGGAGGCGCCGCGCCCGGCAACGTAGGGCTCCAGCACTTCGCCGGTTTCGGTTTGCATCATCAGCATGATGTCATAGCCGATCTTGCCGATGCTGGCGGCGACGAGGGCCAGGAAACCGGTGACCTCGGCGAAACCGTCGCGGATGGTGTGCCAGGTGATGTCCGGCACGGCGAGGCCGAGTTCTTCCGCCAGCGCCGCTTGCGTCGCGAGGCCATTGCCTGAGAGCGAGGCGAGCGTCCCGGCGGCGCCGGAGAACTCGACCACCTCAACCCGGCCGCGCAACTCGGCAAGGCGGATGCGGTGCCGGTCGATGGCGGACAGCCAGGTTGCGGCCTTGAAACCGAAGCTGACCGGCAGCGCGTGCTGCAGATGGGTGCGGCCCGCCATCGGGGTGTCGGCATGCTCTTCCGCCAGCTTGGCCAGCGCGGCGGCGATCCGCTCCAGATATTCCTCGACGATGTCGAGCCCGGCGCGAACCTGCAGCACGTCGGCGGTATCCATGATGTCCTGGGTCGTCGCGCCCCAGTGGCAATATTGCCCGAGCCCGTCCGGCGCCCAGCCGGAAAGCTGCTCGACCAGCGGCAGGATCGGGTAGCCGACGATCTGGGTCCGGGCGGACAGCTTGTCCATGTCGATCTTGTCGATATCGGCAGCCTCGGTGATCGCCTTCGCGGCGTCTTCCGGGATCAGGCCGAGCTTCGCCTGTGCCCGGGCCAACGCCGTCTCCACGTCGAGATAGAGCCCGAGGAGCGTATCGTCCTCGAACAGGCCGCGCATGTCGGCGGTGCCGAACATGTCTCCGTAGATGCTGGATTTGACGACGATGGAAGGCATGGAAAGGCTCCGCTTGGTTGGACGGGGACGAGACTACATCAGAAGCCGAGCACGAACACCAGTGCGAGACCGGCAGCAAAGGCCGCGATGGCGCGCAGGCCGGCGGTCGCGTTGACGAGCCCCCAGCTTGTCAGCGCCAGTCCGGCACCGAGCTTGACGAAGGCGGCGAGCGCCAGCAGCGGCGTGTCGGTGAGCGCAATCAGGGACGGGTTCGCGACAATGCCGAGCGGCACGATATAGAGCCCGATGCCAAGCCGCATGGCGTTGCCCGCGACCTTCAGCCAGGGCGCGTCGGCCATCCCGGCGGCGATGAAGACGGTGCCGCAAACCGGTGGCGTGATGGTCGAGAGCAGGGCGTACCAGAAGACAAACAGATGCGCTGTCAGCGGCGGTAGGCCGAGTTCCTGCAATGCCGGACCGGCCACGGAGATGCAGATCACGTAGGCTGCGGTGGTCGGCACTTCCATGCCGAGGATCAGGCAGGCCAGCGCGGTCAAGAGCAGGGCGGCCCAGAGCTGGCCGCCGGAGAAGGACAGGATGGCCGATGTCACCTTGACGCCGAGCCCGGTCATGTTCAGCACCCCGACGATGATCCCGGCGCAGAGGATGATCGAGGCGATCATGGCGATCTGCCGGGCAGCATCCACGGCGGCGCCGGAGAGTCGGTTCCAGGTGGTCTTCAGTCCGGCGAAACCGTCCGGGTTCAGCGGCAGCATGGCGGCGGCGGCGAAGATCGCGACACCGGCGGCATATTGCGGCGTGTAGCCGGTGCCGAACAGCACGGCCAGCAGGGCGCCGAACGGGATGACGAAGAACGGCAGGGTGCGCAGCACGGTGCGCCGGTCCGGGATCTCGGAGGGATCCATCGCCTTCAGACCGTCGCGGGCGGCAAACCAGTCGATGCCGAACCAGACGGCGGCGAAGAACAGGGTGGCGGGCAGGATCGCGGCGGCGACGATGGTGTCGTAAGTGGTCGCCAGCAGCTCCACCATGACAAAGGCACCGGCCCCCATCAGCGGCGGCATGATCTGGCCGCCGGAGGAGGCGACGGCTTCGACCGCGGCGGCGAGCGGTGCCGGATATCCAAGACGGCGCATGGTCGGGATTGTGAAAGCGCCGGTGGAAGCGACATTGGCCGACGCCGAGCCGCTGATCGAGCCGAACAGGGCCGAGGCGAGCACGGAGACCTTGGCGGCCCCGCCTTTCAGCCGTCCGGCAAGCCGGGTGGCGACATTCATGAAGCCGGTGCCGCCATGCCCCGCGCCGACCAGGGCGCCGAGCACGATGAAGACGGCGACGACATTGACGGAAACACCGGTGAGCGGTCCCCAGATCCCGCCCTCGGCAATGACGAGCGTGCCGAGCAGGCTATCGAAGGGCAGGCCCGGATGGCCGAACTCGCCCGGCAGGTATTCGCCGAACAAGCCATAGAGCAGGGCGATGACGGCAAGGGCGGGCAGGGCCAGCTTCACGGCCCGTCGCGCCATTTCAAGGACGATCAGGAGGATAAGGATACCTCCCGCGCGTTGCAGCCAGCCTTCGGTATAGCCGTACTGATCGCTGAGGGCTTCGGTGTTCCAGGCGATATAGGCGCAGATGGCAATGCCGGCTCCAGCCAGCATCCAGCCGGAGAGCCGGGAGGCAAGAGATCCGCCCGCGCCGATGACGAAAACCCACGGCAGGGCGAGCGCCAGATGCACCGGGCGGACGACCAGGTTCGGCAGCAGGCCGGTAAAGATCAGGGTGACGTGAAACGCGACGGACCCGAAGGCAAGCAGGGTCACGAGACTGGCCGTGACGCTCATCGGCACGGTCCGGTCATTGTCGGAGGGGAGCATCGGCGCAATCTCGGTCGCGTATCGGAAAGGGGCAGGCGCGGGAGACGGCGGTCCGTCTCCCGCTGTGTGAGGTGTGGTTTACTTGATGGCGTCGGGAATCGCGATACCGGCTTCCGCATAGTAGCGGGCAGCACCCGGGTGCAATTTGCCGATCACGTTGGCCAGCATTTCCGGCTTCACGCCGTCCCACCATTTGGCGGTCTTGCCCATCGAGCCCTTGGCGTCCCAATAGGCCTTGGTCAGCGTATAGGCATCGTCGTCGCTCATCTTCGTCGTGGTGTAGGCAACGACCGGCAGGGACGTGGTGTTCACGTCGGTATCGATACCGGGATAGGTACCGGCCGGGATCACCAGCTTGGTGCGCTTGGTCTGCTTGATCTGCTCTTCCGACATGGACAGCAGGCGGACCTCGGTACCCGCAGCAGCCTCGATCACGTTCGGCGCCGGGTAGGAGCCGGCGGTGGCAAAGCCATCGACCTGGCGGTTCTTCAGGGCCGGGACAGCAGCGTTCAGTTCCGCATCGACCAGCTTCACTTTGCCTTCAAGACCGAACAGCTTGAAATTCTTGGCCGCCTCGCGGGCGCCGAAGCTGCCCTTGCCGATGATGAAGCTCTTGCCGTCGAGATCGCTGAATGTTTCGACACCGCTATCGGCGCGGACGACGAAATGCATGGTCAGGGACGGGATCGGGAACAGGGCACGGATCGTCTTGTAATCCGTGTCGCCCTCGAACTTGCCCTTGTTAGCCATGGCCAGCTTCACCAGCACCGGCGGTGTGGTGAAAACGTAGTTGCCCGGACGGCGGGCGCTTTCCTTGACGTTCTGGACCGAGCCCTGGCTCTCCTCGACAGTCAGTACCATGGCGCCGCCGGTGGCTTTCTTCACCGCTTCGGCGACCTGAACGGCCATCTGGTAATAGGACGAGGTCGATTTCGCGGACTTGTAGGTCACGCGGGTTTCCGCACCGGCATCGGCGGCGAACAGGGCCGGCGCCGTCAGCGCCACGCCAAGCAGGCTGGCGCGTAGCAGTTTGTTAATCTTTTTCATTGTTCCTCCCGGGAGAAAAGCATAAGGCCGTCGAGTGGTAAGCATCTTGTCTTTCGCGAGCAAGAGGCTTCTCGGGATTACAGCCGTGCCGCAAAAATCAGGCATATTCATCGCTGAATACCCGGCCGCGACAGAAGGACGAAAGGACCATCGCATGCCGCATGACCTCATCATTCTGGATGGCGGTTTCTCCCGTGAGCTCGAACGGCTCGGTGCGCCTTTCCGGCAACCGGAATGGTCGGCGCTGGCGCTGATGGAAACACCCGAAATCGTCGAACAGGCTCATATCGAATTCATCAAGGCCGGAGCCGAGGTGATCACGACGAACAGCTATGCCGTCGTCCCGTTTCATCTCGGCGAAGACCGTTTTGCCAGCGACGGACGGCGCCTGATCGAGCTGTCCGGAAGGTTGGCGCGATCCGCCGCCGACAAGCATCCGGGCGTGCGCGTTGCCGGATGTATTCCGCCGCTCTTCGGCTCCTACCAGCCGCAGGATTTCGATGCGGAGTGCGCACCGGCCCTGCTGGCGGAATTTGTTGGCGGGCTCGCCCCCCACGTCGATCTCTGGCTGATCGAGACAACCAGCAGCATTGCCGAAATGGCTGCGGCAGCGGAGGCTACGGCTTCAGCGCCGAAGCCGCTCTGGGTTGCCTATACACTGGATGACGATAGCGAAGAGACTGATGCACCGAGACTGCGCTCCGGCGAGGCTGTCCGCGATGCGGCGGCCGCGGCGGCGCGCTGCGGTGCGGAGGCGGTGCTGTTCAACTGCAGTGTGCCGGAGGTTATGGAAGCGGCGTTGCACGAAGCCCGGTCCGCCCTGCCGGTATCCATCCGCATCGGTGTCTACGCGAATGCCTTCGGCAAGCCTGCAAGCGGCATGGCGGCGAACGAGGGCCTGAGCGCAATGCGCAGGGACCTCGATCCGCCGGCCTATGTGGCCTGGGCCCGGAAATGGCGCGATATGGGGGCATCGATCATCGGTGGATGCTGCGGGATCGGTGCTTCCCATATCGAGGTTCTGGCCCGCGCGCTGAAAGACGCGGATCAGTCGTCGTAGGCGAAGCGAAGCGCGTCGTAGCGGGTGCCGTAAATGGTCTGATCGACGGCGCCCATCTGGCGCATGCCGGCCTTCTCGTAGAACCCGATCGCCCGGTCGTTCCCGGCCAGGCAATAGAGCTCCATGCTGGGGCCAGCCAATGCTCGGCAATGGGCAAGAAGCGCTTTTCCGATGCCGCCACCGTGGGCTGCCGGATCGACGTGAAGGGATTCCAGTTTGGCGCCTTCCAGTATCGCCATGACCAGGATATCCCCGTCGCGCTCGCCGACGAGAAAGGTCACCCCCTCGTCTTCCAGCAACTCGCGCCATTTCGGACGATCGGGTGCGGCACTGGCGATCAAATCCTCTTCCGGAACCAGACCGTCATAGGCAAGCAGCCGCGCCGCGCAGTAGATCTCCGCGACGCGGGGAATGTCCGCCAGCGTTGCTGCCCGGATGGTCAGCCCGCTCACGCGCCTGTCCATTCGGAGACGACGGTCTCCAGGGTCGGGCGCGGACGCTCCATTGGCGCATTGGTGGCGCTGCCGATATAGACGAAGCCGATGATCTCGGTCCCGGCGGAATGGCCGAGTGCTTTTTTCACGCCCTCGTCGAAGGCCGGCCATTCAGTCAGCCACTGGGCAACATAGCCGAGCGCATGAGCAGCGTTCAGCAGGTTCATGCAGAGTGCGCCGCCGGACATCTGCTGCTCGATCAGCGGCACCTTGTGATCCGGATGCAGGTCTGCCGTGACAACCAGAAGAACCGGCGCCCGGCCGGGGCGTTCCCGCTCGAAAGCGAGCATGTTCTCGGAGGCGTCCTCGCCCCAGATCTCGGCAAAGCGGTTTGCGAAAACCTCACCGAGCGCGGCCTGACCTGCCTCGTGCAGCACCTGAATGCGCCAGGGGCCGATCTTGCCATGGTCCGGAACCCGGATGCCGGCGGTAAGGATTTTTTCCAGCTCGGCCGCATCGGGGCCCGGCCCGACCATATCCTTGACGACGACGGAACGGCGGGTGAGGAGCAGATCGATAGCTTCCACGGGATTGGTCCTTAGAGTTTGTTGGATCGAATAGGGACTAGATCGGTTCTATTTCAATCCATTCAACCTGAAAAGTCCAAAGAGCGTGATTCAGGCCACCGGTTCGAGATGGGCGAATTCCGGCTCTGTGTCGAAGCGCCCTCCGGCCAGTTTGAGCTTGTCCGCGTGTTTGATCCGGGTGTTTTTCTTCTCCCGGGACTTACGTTGCGGCGGCAGGTCATTCGACAGGGAAATGACAAACACTTCCTTCTCCGCAGTGCTGTAGTTCCGTTCGATTTTCTGGAGTTCCGCCGCGGCCTCGGCATGATCCGGGGAGAGCCTGAGGGCCTGCTTGTAATGCAGGATCGCGCCGCCGAAGATTTTGAACATACTGAGTACGCGCGCGAAGCCGACATGATTATCCGGGTCGAACGGCGCCAATCGTACGGCATCCGCCCAGCGTAATGCGGCCGGCATGAAGTTTCGGCGGGCTGCCTCGATCGTGCCCAGCAGGGCGAAGGCCTTGGCCTTCCTGTCCGAGGAGCCTTCCAGCTGGGTCATGCTTTCCAGGATGGTGTACGCCGCGTCGTGATCGTTTGCCGCGAGTAGTTTGTGTGCCTCTTCCAAACGGGCGATCTCGAGATTGCGGATGCGATAGGCGCTCCGGTTCTTGAGCGGGTTTGGAATATATGGGCGGGTGCGGCAGTGCCGGCAGGCCACGCGCAGACTTGGACTACCCTCGGTATCGATGACCGCGGACTTGAAATGATTTTCAGTCTGGCAGGTCGGGCAGGTGAAATCGATATCGTAGGCGGTTTTGCGGTTCTCGAACTGCTTGTCGGAAATTCTGTGGGTTGAATCCTGCGCGATATCGAGGATGCCGAGGCCGTAGGTGCTCAGCAGGATGGTCAGGAAGGTGCGGTTGGTTTCGTTCATCTGACTGATATTGACGGAGACCGGAAGCTCGTTGACGAAATGATCCCGGTCCGTAATGAGGCCATCGCGGACTGCTTCGATATAATCCGGGCTTCCGGGATAGACCTGCAAGGCGGAGAGATAAACGCCGAGATCCGTGTTCTTCGCCCACCATTTCAGTGAATTGTTGGCGGTCTCCAGCGTCTCCACGGTGTCGCCGAAAATCAGGTTGGCCTGGATGCCGATTTTTTCCTCGGCGGTCAGCCGGAGAGCGCTATCGACGCGCTCGACCTTGGCCTTTTTCTTCATGCTGATAAGCACTGACGGGTCCATGCTCTCGACCCCGTAGCTGATGAAGCTGCAGCCGGAGCGTTCCATCTTCTTCAGCGTCTCGCGGTCGCAGCTATTGACGTGCAACTGGACCAGCCATTGCAGGCCAAGCGGTTCCATGCGCTCGCAGAATTCATGCAGCCGATCCCGGCGCAGAGAGAACAGTTCGTCCACGATCTGCACCATGTTGATGGCGTATTTCTCTTTGTAGAAAGAAACTTCCTGGAAGAATTTTTCGAGATCGCGTTCCCGGTAAACCTTGCCGGCGGGATGGAAGCAGAAGGTGCAACTGAACGGGCATGACCGGCTGGTGATCATGTCGATGCTGCGCGGGTTCGAGTTCGGTTGACCCTGATAAAAGTAGGTGTCGAGGCTGCTTTGGGTGTCGATCACATCCCCGAAGCCCATCAGGTCGTAACTGGGCCAGGGGAGATCGTCGAGGGCCATGATGGCCGACCGTGGCTTGTTGCGGGTCAACACACCCTTGTTGTTGCGGAAGATCAGACCATCGACCGTGGCCAGATCGCCGGAGCCGGAAAAAACCCGCAGGAACTCTCCGAACGAATCCTCACCCTCGCCGATGACACCGATATCGGCGCCTGTCATGCGCATGGCCGGTTCCGGGTCGCCGCTCAACATGCCGCCGCCGATGATGGTTGTGGTGTCCGGGCAGACGTCCTTGCAGATGCCGAGGATTTCCTGAACTTTCGCAACGAAGGCCGAGAGGCCGCCCGTGCTGCAGAGATCTGGCTTGTAGTTAAAGAGTTTGAGCTGCAAGGCATCAAGATAGTTGGGGCCGAGTGTGTTCAGGTTTATCGCCTGGATCTCATGCCCTTCCTGCTCTGCAATGGCCGCGACATATCCCAGTCCGAGAGGAAGATGATAGAACGCGCCTGCCTGCTCGACATAACGCGGGATGACCATAAGGATCTTCATGGGCTGTCTCTTCTTCTCCGGCTGTGCGGCTCCGCTGAGCCACGCGGTTTGATTGTACCAGAAAAAGAGCACGCAAGCTTTATGCCAGATTTCAGCGCTCGGCATCCTCGCCGCGTGGCGGCGTCCATTCCCGGTCCGGCAGGTTCTTGCCGGCCAGACGGTCCGAGCGCATGACCTGCATCAGCTCGTCGAGACGTTCCCGAACCGCTGTGATGTACTTTTTCCCAACCCCGCCTGCCCAGTATTCACGGAGGACATCGACGGTCTGCATATCGTGGCGGCGGAAGGCGCGGACTTTCTGTTCGGCCCGGAAGGGATGCAGGCCGAGTTCCCGCAAGGTGCGGCGGCCGAGCATCAACGCGCCTTCGAAGGCCTCGCGCTCGATCGCATGAGCGCCAGCCTTCTCGAGCTCGTAGAGATGATGGCGGTCGAAGGCGCGGGCGACGATGCGGCATTTCGGGAAATGCTCCGCGACATGCCGGACGAGCGCGGTCTGCTGATCCTGGTCGTCGAGTGCCGCGACCAGAACCTCAGCGTCGCCCAGCCCGGCGGCTTCAAGCAGGTCGGGGCGGGTTGCATCGCCGTAGTAACTATGCACACCGGTTTGCCGCATCCGTTCGACCAGATTGGGATCGTGGTCGAGCACCACGATCTTGTAATTCTCCGCCATCAGCAGGCGGGCAATGATCTGCCCAACGCGGCCGACACCGGCGATCACCACGGTGCCCGGCTCCGGAATTTCGTCAGCCTCACGGTTGGTCGTGCTGACTGTCCGCGGCAAGACATAGCGCTCGTAAAGGATGAACATCAGCGGCGTCAGCAGCATGGTAACGGCGACGGAGAGAATCAGGATCTCGACCAGACTGCCGGCGATGGCGCCGCTTGACCCGGCAAAGCCGAACAGCACGAAGGCGAATTCGCCCGCCTGGGCGAGGCCAAGACCGAACATCCAAGTATCCTGCCAAGGAAGCCGGAAGATGCCAGCCAGCGCGAGTAGCACCAGTGCCTTGACCAGGATGATGCCGAGCGCGATGCCGATGATCAGGAAGAACTCGGAAAACAACAGTCCAAAATCGATACCCGCGCCAACGGAGATGAAGAAGAGACCGAGCAACAGCCCCTTGAACGGCTCGATATCGCTTTCGATTGCGTGCCGGTACTCGCTGGTCGACAGCACGACACCGGCGAGGAAAGCCCCGAGCGCGGCGGAGACCCCGACGAGGTCCATCAGCAGGGCGGTGGAGACGACGATCAGCAGGGCGGCAGCGGTGAAGAGTTCCCGCATCTGGGAGGCTGCGATCAGGCGGAAGGCCGGCCGGACCAGAAAGCGTCCGGTCAGGATGATGAAGGCAATGGTGGCGACGATGACGAGTGTCTGGAACCAGCCAGGAAAGCCGTCGAGCATGTTTGCGTGATGCTCGGGGTCTCCGGCGCCCATCACCGCCGGGTCGCCAACCGCAAGCAGCGGCAGCAGGGCGAGCATCGGGATGACCGCGATATCCTGGAAAAGCAGGACGGAAAAGGATGATTGCCCACCCCTCGATCGCATCCAGCCCTTCTCATTCAGGGTTTGCAGGACGATGGCGGTGGAGGAGAGCGCGAGCGTCATGCCAATGACGAGGGCCGTCTGCCAGGCGAACCCGGCTGCCATCGCCGCCGCTGTGAGTGTCACAGTCGTCAGCGTCACCTGCAGTCCGCCGAGCCCGAGAAGCTGCCAGCGCATCCGCCAGATCATTTGCGGTTCGAGCTCGAGGCCGATCAGGAAGAGCATGATGACCACGCCGAATTCGGCGAAGTGCTTCACCGTTTCGGTATCCGCCCCGGCAACGACGCCCAGCACCGGGCCGATGGCGATACCGGCGAAGAGGTATCCCAGAACGGAGCCGAGACCGAGCCGGTGCGAGACGGTGACCGCGATTACGGCGGCGAGCAGATAGATGAAGGCGTCCTGAAAAAAGCCCATCAGACAGCCGCCGGCTCTGCGGTGATGACCTCGTCCAGGACATCGTTCAGGAGCGGCACCGCCGCGGCTCTTTCGAGATCCAGCGTGCCGTCGCGGAGTGCCGTCAGAAGGCGGCTATAGTCGCTGACTATACCATCGAGACGCTTCTCCTCCGCGGCATCCTCGGCGGAGAAAACCCCGAAGGGAGCGAGATAGTGCATGCCGCAGAACTTCGCGGTCTGCTCGAAGGGAGAGAACATCGTCCGCAGCTCGTTCTCGTACTTGCCCCGTTTCCGGTAGGCCTCGCGGGCGGTGCCGCAGGTGGCGACCTGGAGCAATGATTTGCCTGCCAGCGCGGTGCCTTCCGAGCCATAGGCAAATCCGTGCTCGAACACCAGATCCTGCCATTCCTTCAGCAGAGCCGGGCTGGAATACCAATAGACCGGATGCTGGAATACCAGGATGTCCGTCTCCTGCAGGCGCTGCTGCTCCCGGTCGATATCGATGTCGAAATCCGGATATTCGGCATAGAGATCGGCGAAGGTCACGCCATCGATGGCACGCGCAGCGGCCATCAGGGCCGTGTTCGCGACGGACCGGTCGGTTCTCGGATGTGCGAAGAGAACCAGAACGCGTGCCATTTTTCAGAATCTCCCCCGGAATCAATCCTTAAAAGACATGAGGCCGCAGGGCACAAATGTCCAGATGTCCGGGAGGCGCCGGTCGGATTATAACCAATCAGGCGTTCAGCCGCGAAATTGCCAGGGCGACGGCTTTCGCCCGGGGCACCAGAGTATCCAGGCGGCAATATTCATTGATCGAATGCGCGCCGCCGCCGACCGGGCCGGTGGAGCACAGGGTCGGGGTGCCGACCTGGGCGGTGAAACCGCTATCCGCGCTGCCGCCGGAAAACTCGCCATCAATGGTCATGCCGAGCTCGGAGGCACCGCCGACATAAATATCGAAGATGTTCTGGCTGTCGCCCGACATGGTGAGCGGCAGGAAGCCGCGTTCCTGAACGACGCGGGTTTCCGTGCCGGGCAGGTGGGTGGTGTCGAGGATTTCCTGAATGTCGCGCCAGACCTGGTCGCGCTGTTCCATGGTCTTGAACCGGACATCCACCTCGGCGGTGCAGAGCGGGGCGACCGTGTTGACCGAGCTGCCGCCGGACAGCAGGCCGACATTCACCGTGACGCCGGTCTCGAAATTCGTGAGCCTGTGCAGAGCCTGGATCTTGCGGGCCATTTCCTCGATTGCGCTGACACCCTTCTCCGGCTGCCCGCCGGAATGGGCTGCGACCCCTTTGATCTCGAACTTGAAGAAGGAGGCGCCCTTGCGGCCGGTCACAACATTGCCGGTCTCTCGGCCGGGCTCCGCGTTGAAGACCGCCCGCGCGCCGCGTGCCGTCGCCTCGATCACCGGCCGTCCGGACGGTGAGCCGATTTCCTCGTCACCGGTATAGAGGGCGACCAGAGGGAAGGGCGCCCCGCCGAACTTGTGGAAGGCTTCCATGATGAAGGTGTTCATCACCAGCCCGGATTTCATATCCGCCACGCCGGGGCCGTAGGCGACATCGCCGTCTTTGGTAAAGGGGCGGTCTGCAACGGTGCCGTCCGGGAAGACGGTGTCCCGGTGGCCCATCAGCACGATATGCCGGTTGGCGCCGCCCGGAGCGGCCGAGATTTCGGCACGGATGCAATCCCCGAAGCTCTCGGCGCCGGTGCGTTCAGTCTTGATCCCGGCGGCGTTCAGATGTGCCTCGATCTTTGCGCCGACCGCATCCACGCCGGGTTTGTTGTAGGTGCCGGATTCCGTGTTCACCAGCTCTTCGAGCAGGTCGGTCATGGCGTCACGCTGGCCGTCCAGCCAGTTCAGAACCTCATCGATGGGTTTGCCGGTCATTTTCTTTTCCTAGGTGAGCGGAGCGAGTGAGCTGGAGCGCGAAGATCAGATGTTCACGGAGAAGCCGCCATCGACCGGAATGGCCGTGCCGGTCACGAAATCGGACGCGGAGGCGGACAGGAAAACCGCGACGCCGGCAAGATCTTCTGGATCGCCCCAGCGTTCGGCCGGGGTGCGGCCCTGGATACGCTCGTGCAGACCTTCGACGTCGATGCGGGCCTGCCGGGTCAGATCGGTATTGATCCAGCCGGGCAGAATGGCGTTCACCTGGATGTTTTCTGGCGCCCAGGCCACGGCCTGCGACTTGGTGAGCTGGACGATGCCGCCCTTGCTGGCAGCGTAAGCGGCGCCGTAGCTGGAGCCGAAAATCGACAGCATGGAGCCGATATTGATGATCTTGCCGCCCTTGGCCGACAACAACGGGTAGGCCGCGTTGCTGCAGATGAAGGCGCTGGTCAGGTTGGTATCGATGACTGTCCGCCAGTCCTGCAGCGACAGCTTGTGCGGCACGTTGCGGATATTGGTGCCGGCATTGTTGATCAGGATATCAAGGCGACCGAACCGCTCTTTCGTTGCCGCCATGGCGGCCGCGCAATCTTCTTCGCTGGTCACGTCTGCGGCAAAGGCGCTGGCCTTGACGCCGAGCGCTGTCAGCTTCCCTTCGGCGACGTTGTTCTTATCGGGATTGCGCCCGATCACCATGATTGACGCACCGGCCCTGGCAAGTCCTTCGGCCATCGCCAGACCGATGCCGCCGTTGCCACCCGTTATCGCGGCGACCTTGCCGCTTAGATCGAAAGCTCCCATCCCGGCCCCCTGCCTGATTTTGCTTCATGACTTTGATGCGACCACTCTGATGGGCGCTGATGAAAAGTACAATGTCCGCGCCGGAAGGAGACCGGTGCCGGGGGGGGGCTGCGTTCATCTTGCATTGAGTAATATGAGATTTTACCGCTTCTTAACATCTGGCCTTTAGCGTGCATTTTCTGCAATTGCGGGGAAATTCGACGGAATGCATCGGGCTTTCAACCGGAAATCAGACTGGCGTATCTGCGTTGGGTTGCCCGCTTTTGTGGGGGCTGTTTTCGCGCTCCATGGCGGCGCTCTCGGGTGGTTTTTGGGGCAGGCGATCTCCGGCCCGTTCTGGATTTTAGAGCAGGCGATTGTGGTTACCGCCGTCACCGGGTTGGCGGTTTATTATTTCCTGCATCTGAGGTCGGGTGTTCCCGCTGACGGTTCCGCGCCGGCGGCGGCGAACTCGCTGCCGGAAATCACGGCGTGGGGCCATGCGGAGCGGATCGGGCAAATTGGATACTGGTACTGGACGCTCGACGGCGACGATATTTTCTGGTCTGACGGCGCATTCCGTATTCTAGATCTGGATCGGGCCACCACAACGGCGAAATGGAACTCGTTTCTGCTGTCTGTGCACCCCGAAGAACGTGATGAAATCCACCGTTGGTTTCGCCAAGCCTGGAAGATTGACTCCGAGAGCGCTACCGAATGCCGCATTCTTCGCCCGGATGGCAGCGTTCGCTCGGTGGAGGCGCGAATGGGACCCCTGTTCGAGAATGGCCGGAAGACAGCCGTATGCGGCACTCTGATGGATGTCACCGAGCGTGTTGAGCGTCTCAACGAGATCCAGATCCTGAACAACGATCAGGAAGAATTGGTCGAGCAGAGAACAGCCGAGCTTCGTGCTGAAATCTCGAAGCGCAAGGCTATCCAGGCGGAGCTTGAATTCAGCGAAGAGAAGCATCGGAACACCATCGACAGCGCCGCCGATGCGATCATCAGCGTCGATCCAGATGGACGGATTACGTCGGCGAACCAGGCTGTCGAAACAATATTTGGTTTTTCTCTGAAAACCCTTGTTGGCCAACCGGTTACGGTCCTCATGGATGCGAGTATGGCGGATGTCCACCAATCCTGGGTTCAGCGCTTTCTTGAGACAGGCAAAAGTTCGATCATCGGCCGCACAACCGAGCTGGAAGGGCGGCGCGCGGATGGTGCTCTTTTCCCGATTGAGCTTTCGGTGAGCGAAGTCAGCACTGCCGGAAGCCGTTCCTTCACTGCGATTATCCGGGATATCACCAAGCGCAAACTCGCCGAGCGTGAGACACAGAGGAACGCCGAGCGTTTGCGCGAGATTCTCGAATTCTGCCCGATGGGTGTTTCTATCTTTTCCGTCAAGGATTTGCGCCGCCTGTTCATGAACCACCGGAATGTCGAGCTGAGTGGCTTTCGGGACCCAGAGTCGGGGGGCGAGGTGAAGATCGAGGACACTTTCGTCGACGGTGTTTTTCCCAAGGCGCTTCGGGATCGGATAGTGGCGGGCGAGGACGTATCCGCATTCGAAGTCGAACGGGTTCGGGCAGACGGCTCCCGCTGGTGGAGCCTGTTATCGGCCAAGCGGATCGATTTCGAAGGTGTCCCCTCCGTGATTGCCTGGCAGTCCGATATCACCGAGCGCCGCAAGTGGGAAAAGATGCTGCTCGAGAAAGAAGAGCAGCTGCGATCAACCATCAACAATGCGCCTGCGGGAATCATCCTGACAGATGAGCACATGAAAATTGTCGTGGCCAATGATCAGCTACGGGACATTCTCGATGTCCCGCGCGAGATGATGGAACCCGGCTGCGACTACACGGAAATAATCCGCTATGTGGCCGAGCGGGGTGACTATGGTCCCGAAGCCGACCGGACTCGCGAAGTTGTTCTGTCATCACTGGTTACTCCGACGGCGCGCCCTTTCGAATATACGTCTAGAGCAGGCAAGGCCTTCAGCGTGCGGCGTCACCCCGTCGGGGATGGAAGCGTTGTCACGATTGCGGTGGACGTGACCGAGCAGAAACAGGCCGAGGAGCGTTTGCGGCAGGCCCTCTGGGATCTTGAACTGGCGCAGGACGAGCTGGTCCAGGCGGAAAAAATGGCGTCCCTCGGAGGTCTCGTCGCCGGGGTTGCGCACGAGATCAATACGCCTATCGGAACCGCCTTGACCGCGTCGACACATGTTCGCGAGGAGACACTCAAGATTGGGGCTGCCTTTGAAAGCAATGCCGTCAAGCGCTCTCAGTTAGAGGGATATCTTTCGATAGCCGATGAGGGCAGCAGGATTATCGAGAGCAACCTGGGGCGGGCTGCGGAGTTGATCCGAAGCTTCAAGCAGGTTGCCGTCGACCAGTCGAGTGAAGAGCGTCGATCGTTTAACGTCGATTCATACTTGCACGAGATCATTCAGAGCCTGAAGCCGCAGCTCAGAGCCTATCCCAATGTGGACCTGGTTCTGGAAGCCGATGCGGATGTTGTGATCGACAGTTTTCCTGGTGCGTTCTCCCAGATCCTCTCGAACTTGCTTGTCAATGCGCTGACGCATGCCTTTGGGCAGGAAGGTCAAGAGCAGGACGGCCGGGGGCAAGTTCTGATCCGGACGATCCTCTTTGGCGATCAGGTCAGGATCAGCTTTGAGGATAATGGAAAAGGCATGAGTGCCAATGTGCGTGAGCACATCTTCGAGCCGTTTTTTACCACCCGGCGCGGATCCGGTGGTAGCGGACTCGGAATGCATATTGTGTATAACCTGGTGACAACAACACTGGCCGGCACCATTCGGTGTTTCAGTAATCTGGGAGAGGGAACGCGTTTCGACATAACCCTCCCGATCAAGTCGGAGACCGCCGATGACTGATGATGACGCCCTCATTTTTGCCGCTGAGGACCACGGCGAGGCCGATCAGGGCCGGGCTCAAGCCGCACAGTCAAAATGGAAAGTCGTCATTATCGACGACGATCCGGGCATGCACGACGTCACCAAGCTGACGTTGGCGGATTTCGAGTTCGCGGGCCGCGGGCTGAATTTCATCAGTTGCTATTCCGGGGCGGAAGCCAAGGAAGTTTTGGCCGATCATCAGGATGCGGCGCTGATCCTGCTGGACGTGGTCATGGAGACCGAGGATGCGGGCCTGCAGGTGGCTCGGTATATCCGTGGAGAACTCAATAACTGGCGCTCGCGTATCGTACTCCGGACAGGCCAGCCCGGCCAGGCGCCGGAGCGGAAGGTCATCGCCGATTACGATATCAACGATTACAAAGAGAAGACCGACCTCACCGCGACGAAACTGTTTACCCTGCTGTGCAGCTCGCTCAGATCCTATCGGGATATCGTGACGATTGAGCAGAACAAACGCGGTCTGGAGCACGTGATCAAGGCCTCGGCCAACGTGTTCGAGCTCAAGTCGATAAACAAGTTCGCCGAAGGCGCGCTTGAGCAACTCACCGCGCTTCTCCACCTCGACCCGAGCGCCGTCTATATGCACAAGGACGCGTCGGCGCCCGGTGGTCTTGCTGCCTCCTTTTCTGGAGACAAACTCCGTATTCTTGCCGCGACCGGCGCTTTTGGCTCCTATGCGGGAGACGATGCAAAGCACGTCCTGCCCGAAGATGTGGTTGGCCGGCTGGAAGAGGCGATCAAGGGTCGGGCGAGCCATTATGGAGACGGTGATTTCGTCGGCTTTTTCGAAGACCGCCAGGGTGCCGTCAACCTGACCTATATGTCCGGCGTCGGTTCGATCAGCGACGTGGACCAGCGCCTTCTGGAGCTTTTCATCCAGAATGTTTCCATCGCTTTCGAAAACGCGCAGTTGCATGAGGATGTCGCCAGCACCCAGCGCGAGATCGTCTATATGCTCGGTGAAGCGGTGGAGACCCGGTCACAGGAAACCGGAAACCATGTGAAGCGGGTCGCCGAAATCAGCCGTATCCTCGCCGCCGCCTACGGACTCGAGGAAGAAGAGGTCGAGCTGATCAAGCTCGCCTCGCCGTTGCATGACATCGGCAAGATCGGTGTCCCGGACGCGATTTTGAACAAGCCCGGTAAACTCGATTCCGAGGAGTGGGAGATCATGAAATCCCACGCCGCACTCGGGCACAGGATGCTTTCCGGTTCCAGTCGGAAGATCCTGAAGGCGGCCTCCGTCATTGCGCTTGAGCACCATGAGAAATGGGATGGCTCCGGCTATCCCCATGGCAAGAAGGGTGACGATATTCACATCTATGGCCGGCTGACGGCGATTGCAGATGTGTTCGATGCTCTCGGTAGCGATCGTTGCTACAAGAAGGCTTGGCCGCTGGACCGGATCGTGAGCATCATGGAAGAAGAACGGGGCCGCCATTTCGATCCGCAGGGTGTGGATCTTTTCATGGCGAACTTCGATGAAATCGTGGCCGTGCGCGAACGCTTTGCGGATTCTTTTACCGAATAGGAATAGGCGCGGAGAATTTTTCGTCCGGGGCGTTACAGGTCCATTTTGTGAAATTGTGGTAGCGGGTTCGTTGCTGCGGTGGATCAACCCGATGTCAAAAATCTTCTGACTGTCAGGAAAGTTTCCATTTTATGCGGGTCGGAGACAGGCAACACTCAATCCATCCAGAGTGACACCATTGCCTCATGAACCGGAGCCATGACTATGACTGATGCCGCATCTGCGCCTTTGCCGACCCTTGGTGCGGCCATGCCCTCTCGCATGCTCGCGCATTACCGGGACTGGTTGATCGACGGCCAGCGCGACCTGGAAATCCAGGATTTCTTCAAGGCCGAGGTTTTGAACGGCGACTGGAAGCCGCTGGCAGCGGATATCAGGAAGCAGCTATCCGGGTATGAGGGACGGCTTGGCATTCACGGCCCGTTCTGGGGCTTTACCATCGATACGATGGACCCGGATGTCCGCGATGTCGTGAAAAAGCGGATGATGCAGGGCCTCGATGCCTGCGAGGAAATCGGCGCGACGCAGATGGTCGTGCACAGCCCGTTCACCACCTGGGACTATAACAATTTCGACAACAAGCCCGGTAGCATGGAAGACGCAATCGGACGGGTGCATGCCACGCTGGGCGAAGCGGTGAAGCGGGCCGAGGCGATCGGCGTGACGCTGGTGATCGAGAATATCGAGGATATCGATCCGCGCTGGCGCGTCCGGCTGGCCGAGTCTTTCGAAAGCGAGCGGGTCCGCGTCTCCATCGACACCGGGCACGCGCATTATGCTCACGGCTCGACCGGTGCGCCGCCAGTCGACTATTACGTCGTTGCCGCCGGCAACATGCTGGAGCATGTGCACCTGCAGGATGCGGATGGCTACGCCGACCGGCACTGGGTAATGGGTGAGGGAACGATCCGCTGGGCCTCAGTTTTCCGGGCACTCTCTCAGCTGACCTCCAATCCTCGCCTTATCCTGGAGTTGAGGGATCACACGCGCATCTTCGACGCGGCGGATTATTTGGTGAAAGCCGGTCTGGCGCGCTGATCCGGGCAGTTTTTCTTTCGCAAAGCGGCATCAGCGCTTATATCCATCCAACTTGTCTTTGGAGGGATGGATGGCATCGATTCCGGATTTATCAGGCTTGCTGCAGCACAATGTGGAGTGGGCCGAAGGAAAACTGCGGGAAGATCCGCACTATTTCGAGCGCCTGTCCGGATTGCAGACCCCGGATTATCTATGGATTGGCTGTTCGGACAGCCGGGTTCCGGCGAATGTCATCACCGGGCTCGCACCCGGCGAGGTCTTCGTGCATCGCAATGTCGCGAACTTGGTTCATCCCGGTGATCTGAACCTTCTGTCGGTGCTGGAATTCGCCATCGGCGTGCTGCACGTCAAGCATGTGATCGTTTGCGGCCACTATGGCTGTGGTGGCGTTCATGCGGCGGTGGACGGCAATGCGCATGGCATCGTCGATCACTGGCTGCAGCCGATCCGCGATGTCGCCGAGCGCTACGAGGACGAGCTTCACAGCTGCTCCGGAGACGATGCCCGGCACAACAGGCTCTGCGAGCTGAATGTCAGGGCGCAGGTGCAGACACTTGCCCGCACACCGATCGTCCGGGCGACCTGGGAAGCAGGCACGCCGTTGCATCTGCACGGCTGGGCCTACGGTCTCGGCGATGGCCGGATCCGGGATCTGAAGTGCACCGTCAGCGGCCCCGAAGGGCTGATTTCCCGAAAGGTGGCACAGAGCGGAACGGGCAGCGACGCCTAGGGTGTCTTTCTGCCGGGAGCTGCAATTTCTCCGGTTGGCAGCTCTGTTGCTCCCAATGCATCGGACAGCCGGTGCGCGGCGCTGCCGGGCCTGAGGGGCTTTTGCTGGGAGGCATGCGGAGCCCAGCCCGTCAGGTAGAGAATCTGGAAGCTGGCGGCGATCCGGCCATCGGATGTGCCGTGGCGCTGCTGGTAGATTTCGGCGGCGCGGAGGAAAACGCTCTTCGGTGTGAGGGTCTTGCGCCGGGCTGCCACGGCGTTGCCTTCGCCCATGCCGCGAAGCTCCCGCATCAGCAGGAAGGCATTCTCGTAGGTCACCGTCAGCAGGTCGCTGTCGACCACCGGCAGCGCGAACCCGGCCCGTTGCATCAGGCCAGCCGCATCCTGCAGTTCGGCGAAGGGAGAGACGCGCGGGCCGGCACCGCCGAGCACGTCGCTTTCCGCTTCCGTCAGCACCGCGCGCAACTCGTGGAGGGTCTCGCCGCCCAGCATGGCACCGAGGAAAAGGCCGTCTGGCTTCAGGCATTGCCGGGCCTGCACGAGCGCACCCGGCAGATCGTTCACCCAATGCAGCGAAAGCGCGCTGACGACGGCGTCGAAGCTGGCCGGTGCGAAGGGCAGGAGTTCTTCTTCCGCCGCAATGGCAGGGCCATGCTTCCCGGCCTGTAATGCGAACTGTTCCGACGGGTCCATCCCGACGATCCATTCGACACCAAGGCGCGGGTCCAGGCTGTCGCGCAGCAAGCCGCTATGGCAGCCGAGATCGAGCAGACGCGGGAACTGGCGCTGGATGTCGCCCATGCGGTCCGCGACACGCTCGGAGATCTCCCTTTTCAGGAAATCATGGTCGGCGAAGCCTGGGGCGGCGCGGTCCCGGTTGCGGCGGACCTGCTGGCGGTCGAAGACAAGCATCTGATCGGTCATGGCGCCGATATAGTCCATCGCGGCCGCCGGGGAAATGTTTCTGGCCCTCCCATGCCATCAATATCTGGCCGGAAAGGCGGGGGAGCGTGGCGACAGTATGATCGGAAGTCTTGGCAGGCCGGCCTTGCATCTCGGGCGGAGGTTGTTCGACCTGGTGCTGCCGCCGCGCTGCAAGAAATGCGGCGCGCTTGTGGTCGAGGATGACGGGCTTTGCGCCGAGTGCTGGTCGGCGGTGACGTTCCTCGGGCCGCCGTGGTGTGACCGCTGCGGGTTGCCATTCGACTACGATGTTGGTGCCGGTGCCCTGTGCGGCGACTGCGTTAGAGGGGCGTCATTGTTTGAACTGGCCCGGTCGGCGCTGGCCTATGACGATGCCTGCCGGGAGATGATCCTGCGTTTCAAACATGGCGGCGACGAGACACTGTCCCGACTGTTCGCCCGCTGGATGGCAATCGCCGGTGCGGAGCTTTTCGCGGAACCGGCCGTGATCGTGCCCGTGCCGCTGCATCCGTGGAGGCGGATCAGACGGCGGTTTAACCAGTCCGCATTGTTGGCGGCGGAGCTTTCACGTTTGACGGGGCTGGCCGACGATCCGCTGTCGCTCGTCCGGGTGAAGCGCACGCCCAGCCAGGGCGGGCTCGGCAAATCGGCTCGCACGCTGAATGTGCGCGGGGCTTTCGCGGTCGATCCAGGCCGGCGGGAGCGAATTGCGGGGCGACGCATTATCCTGGTCGACGATGTCTGGACCTCCGGCGCCACCGCAGAGGCCTGTATCAGGGCCTGCCGGAAGGCGGGTTCGGGGCCCGTCAGTTTGCTCACCGTGGCGCGCGTGATGTAATCCTTGCGGCTGCCGCTTGCGTCTGTTCGCGCGAAATGCTGGATTGAGGGGCTCAGAATGCCCACTTGGATGCGGCAAGCCTTCTCAAGGAGATCACTCGATGGCCGAGGTCGAAATCTACACGACCATGTTTTGCCCGTTCTGCGTCCGCGCCAAGAAACTGCTGGAATCCAAGGACGTGCCGTTCACCGAAATCGATGTCAGCACCAGCAGTTCCAAGCGTGCCGCCATGACCGAACGCGCCGACGGGCGCTATACCGTGCCGCAGATTTTCATCGACGGGGTTGGTGTCGGCGGATCGGACGAATTGGCGACGCTGGACGCCAGTGGTAAACTCGACGAAATGTTGCAGGCGAAAGCTTCCTAACCGTCCGTTCAGGGGATTGATCCGATGTCGAAATTCACCGTTGCCTGTGTCCAGACCAACTCGAAGCCGGACCCGGAGGTGAACATCGCCGAGGTCTCGCCAATGATCCGGGAGGCGAAGGCCGCCGGAGCGGACTTCATCACCACCCCGGAAATCGTCGGCATGTTCGAGCCGGACAAGGCGGCGGCGCGGGCCAAGGCAAAACTGGAAGAAGAGCATGAAGTGCTCATCGCGTTCCGGGGGCTCGCGGCGGAGCTCGGTGTCTGGCTCCATGCGGGCTCGCTCTCGGTCAAGCTAACGGATGACGAGCGTCTGGCGAACCGCAGCTTCCTGATCGCGCCGGACGGTAGCATTGCCGCGCGTTACACCAAGATTCACATGTTCGACGTGCAGGTCGGCGACGGTCAGACCTACCGGGAGTCGGCGTCCTACAAGCCGGGCGAGGAAGGCGTGCTCGCCGAGACGCCATGGGGCACGATGGGCCTGACCATCTGCTACGACATTCGCTTCCCCTATCTCTACCGTTCCCTCGCCCAGGCGGGCGCCAAGGTTCTGTTCGCGCCCGCGGCCTTCACAAAGGTAACCGGCGAGGCACACTGGCATGTATTGCAGCGGGCCCGGGCGATCGAGAACGGGTGCTTTGTGATTTCCGCTGCCCAGTGCGGCACCCACTCCAAGGGGCGCCAGACCTACGGCCACTCGATCATCGTCGCGCCCTGGGGCGAGGTTCTGGCCGATGGCGGTGAGGAGCCGGGCATCATCACGGCGGAAATCGATCTCGCGAAGGTCGATGAGGCGCGCGGCAAGGTGCCGTCCCTGACCCATGACCGGGAGTTCGCAGGGCCTAACCTCTATGACGCGGCGCTGCGCGAGGCCGGAGAGTAATCAGCCGCTCTAGCGCGTGCCCATCGCGATACGGAAGCGCGACAGGGCCATCATGAAAAAGAGACAGCCGATCACGAACATGATGGCCAGTTCCGGCCAGATCAGGGTGATCGGCGCGTCCCGGTAGATCACGGCCTGCGAGAACCGGACGAAATGCGTCGCGGGTGACAGCTGCATGATCCATTGCAGGGTCTTCGGCATACTCTCCAGCGGAGTCTGGCTTCCCGACAGCAAGTGCAGCACGACAATCACCGGGATTGAAAGCAAGGCAAACTGGGGCATTGACCGGGTGAAGGTCGATAACATCACGCCCAGTGCCGTGACCGAGAACAGGAATACCGAGGCGCCGAGAGCGAAAAGGGGAATTGAGCCCGTCAGCGGGACGCCAAGGCCCCGGTGCACGACGAGCTCCAGCGAGAGCAGCGCGGCGGTGACAATGACGAGGCCGTTCGCCCAGATTTTCGAGATCATGATCTCAACCGCCGTCACAGGCATGACCAGCAGATGTTCGATCGTGCCATGCTCCCGTTCGCGGATCACGGCGGCGCCGGACAGGATGACGGCCATGACGATGATGTTGTTCACCACCTCCATCACGGCATTGAACCAGACGGCTTCGAGGTTCGGGTTGTACTTGACCCTGATCTGCAGGGCGGCTGCCGCATCTGCTTCCGGCTCGGCCCGGCTGGTGAAGCGGGCGACCTCCTGCTCGACAATCGAGGCGATATAGCCGGCGCCGTTACCGGCGATGGTCATGGCAGTGGCATCGACATTGAGCTGGACTGCCGGAAGGCGTCCCCGCTGGACATCCAGTTCGAAATTCGCCGGGATATCGAGCACGAACGTGTAGGTGCCACTGTCGAGCCCCTTGTCGACATCGGCGATATCGATGATGACAGGTGGCTTGAAATAGGGCGGCAGGAATGCGCCCCTGAGGCGGTGCGAAAGCACACTGTCATCCTCATCGACGATAGCGATTGCCGCATCCCGGAGCTCGGTCTCTACACCGTCTGCGACCGTGTAGACGCTGACGCTGAAGGTATAGATGATCAGTCCCATCAGCACCGGATCGCGGGCCAGGCTGTAGATCTCCTTGATACCAAGGCGGAGGATGATCAGCAGGGCGCGCATGGTATCAGCGATCCTGTTTCGGCAGGGCGACAGAGGAGATCGCCCAGTAGGCCACGCAGAAGATGGCGAGCATGGCGAGGTTCGGTGCCAGATCGGCGACCGGCAGGCCCTTGTTGAAAACACCGGCACTGATTTTCTGGAAATAGGAGGCAGGGAAAGCCTCGCCGATGATCCGGCCGGCAGTGTCCAGGGTCGCGACCGGGTGCAGCATGCCGGAGAAGTTGATGGTCGGGACCAGAACGATGATCGCTGTTCCGAAGACGGCGGCGACTTGCGACGTGGCCACGGTCGAGGCCAGCAGGCCGAAGCCTGTGGCGGCGGTGGCGTAGAGCACCGCGCCGGCCAGCAGGACAAGCACGCTCGATTTTGGCGCCAGATCGAACAACAGGAACATCATCAGCATCATCGTGCAGAAGCTGATCAGGGCGATGCCGATATAGGGGAGCTGCTTGCCGACCAGGAATTCGAAGCGGCTTGCCGGCGAGGCATAGAGGTTTGTGATGGAGCCAAGCTCCTTTTCCCGGACGATGCCGAGCGCCGTCAGCATGGAGGGGATCATCATCATGAGCATCATCAGCACGCCCGGCGGGATTGCCTGCTGTGAAGTGAAGCCCTGATTGTAACGGAACCTGACCTCGATATCGGTGGCCTGTTGCGTTGTCGTATCCGTCCCGTTCAGGGCCGCGAACTCCAACAGGAAGGAGCTGAAGGCGCCTTCCACGTAACCACGGGACGTCTCGGCGCGGCTGGTATTGGCGCCATCCAGCCAGGCGGAGACTTCCGGCTGTCGTCCGGCAACAAGGTCGCGCCCGAAGCCGGGTGGCAGGACGAGGGCAAGGCTGATCTCGCCTCTTTGCATGCGGCGATCCAGGTCTTCGGCATCCTGCAGCTCCGGCGCGGCGCTGAAATAGCGCGAGCCCTCGAACTGACGCAGAACCATGCGGCTCTCTCGGGTGCGGTCCTGATCCAGCGCTGCATAGCGCATATCCTCGACATCGAAGGATATCCCGTAACCCATCGACAACATCAGAATGAGCGGGCCGAGAATGGCGAAGGCGAGCCGGATCGGGTCCCGGCTCAGCTCGTATGTCTCGCGCCGGGCGATTGCCCAGAGCCGGCTCGGAGAGAACAGGGCAGGCACCGCGCTTTCTTCGGTGGTTTGCAGAGCATCGATGGCCTGCTCCTCGACTGAAACCACGCCATCATTCGCTGCTGCCTCAAGATGCTTGATGAAAGCCTCTTCCAGCGTATCCCGGCCAGACTCGGCCACCAGCGTGTCCGGTGTGCCCATCGCCAGCACGCGACCGGCATGCATGAGCGAGATACGGTCGCAGCGCTCCGCTTCGTTCATGAAATGGGTCGAGATGAAAATCGTCACGCCGTCATCGCGGGAAAGTTCGGTGAGCAGGTTCCAGAAAACGTCCCGGGCAACCGGATCGACGCCGCTTGTCGGCTCGTCCAGAATCAGCATTTCCGGCTTGTGCAATACGGCGACCGCGAGTTGCAGGCGTTGGCGAATGCCGAGCGGCAGGGCGTCCGGCCGCTTGTTCATAACCGTGGCCAAGCCGAAACGGTCGGCCAGTTCCGCGATCCGTTCCGTCTTCCTGCTTCCCTCGATCCGGAAGAGGCCGGCATGCAGGTCGAGATTCTGGTGCACGGTCAACTCGCCATAGAGCGAGAAAGACTGGGACATGTAACCGACCCTCCGGCGCATCTCCATGCTGTCGTTCCCGATCCGTTTGCCGAAGATCCGGGCCTCGCCCTCGGTCGGCGTCAGCAAGCCGGTCAGCATTTTCATGGTCGTCGTCTTGCCGCAGCCGTTCGAGCCGAGGAAGCCGAAGATCTCGCCGCGCTCGATGCGGAAATCGACATGATCGACGGCGGTGAAGTCGCCGAACGTCATGGCCAGCCCGGATGCTTCGATAGCGGGCGCTTCGCCGCTCGGGGACGTGTTTTCCGGTTTTGGCCGGGCAATGAAACCGGCACCGCCATTATTCGGAAGCAGGGCCAGGAAAGCGTCTTCGAGGCTGTCTGCCCCAGCCTGTTCCTTCAGTTCTTCCGGCGTTCCCTTGGCAAGAATACTGCCGTCATGCATCGCGATCAGGTGCTCGAACCGCTCGGCTTCGGACATGTAGGCAGTGGCGGTGACGATCGTCATCCAGGGGCGACGGTGGCGGATTCGTGCGATCAGCTCCCAGAACTGGCGGCGGGAGAGGGGATCGATGCCGGTGGTCGGCTCATCGAGGATCAGCAGATCAGGGTCGTGTACCAGGGCGCAGCAGAGCGCCAGTTTCTGCTTCATGCCGCCGGAGAGCTTCTCCACCGGCCGGTCGCGGAAAGGAGAAAGTCCGGTGGCTTGTAGCAACTCGTCCGCCCGTTGCCGACGCTCGCTCTCGGGCTGATCGTAAAGCCGGGCGAAGAAGTCGAGATTCTCCGCGATGGAGAGTGTCGGGTAGAGGTTCTTGCCGAGGCCCTGCGGCATATAGGCAATCCGGATGCAGACCCGGCGCCTGTGATCCTTGCTCCGTAGATCTCCGCCGAACAGCTCGACCGTCCCGCTTTGGATTTTCTTGGTGCCGGAGAGCAGCGCCAGCAATGTGGATTTACCGACGCCATCCGGGCCGATCACGCCGACTGTCGATCCGGGTGTGATGTCGAGGTCGATATTCCGCAGCGCGTCCATCCGCCCGTAGCAGTGGGAGACTCCCGAAAACCTTATGGGAGGTGTGATCTCAGCCATCGCGCGGAGGCAGCTTGACGGTAAATTCCTCCGGCCACGGCATGTCGGGGTCCGTGCGGACAATGGCGACGCCCGGAATCCCGGCCTTCACCAGCCGTTCATAACCGTCGAGGATATCTTCGGGGATCGTGACCTTGACCCGGAACATCAGCTTGTCCCGCTCGCTTTCGGTTTCGACATAGCGCGGTGTGAACTGCGCTTCAGAGGCGACGAAGGTGACCGTTGCCGGGACAATGTATTTCGGAGCCGCGTCGAAGATCAGCCGGGCTTCCGCCCCGTAAGCCAGCCGTCCGGCGTCGCGCGTGGGCAGATAGACCGTCATGTAGACCCGTTTCAGATCCAGCATGGTCGCGATCTTGCCGCCTGCCGCGATGACTTCTCCGGGTTCCGCCAGTCGGTACTGGATGCGTCCGGCGATCGGCACGGCAATGTCATATTCCCTGAGGTCAGCGCGAATGCGTTCCACCGTTGCCTCGCGGGCCGCGATCGTGGCTTTCGCACGGGCGATGCCCGCTTCGGCGGAGGCGACGGACGCAGCGGCGGTCGCTCGTTGGCTGCGCCGGCGATCCACGGTCTCGCCGCTGGCAAAGCCGCGCTCGCCGAGCGTCTCGGAACGTCGCATTTCCTGATCCGCCAGCACCAGCTCGCTTTTGCGCTGGGCCAGCAGGGCCCGGGCTTCGTTCAGCGCCTCCCGCGCTTGCAGAACGGCGGCGTCCGCTTCCCGGAGCTGGGCTTCGATTTCGGTTGAGTCCAGACGGGCCAGAATTTGCCCCGCGGAGACCATTTCGCCTTCGGTCACCAGCACGTCACGGATGCGGCCGGAGAATTTGCTGGCGATATCGACCCGTTCGGCCTCAAGCCGGCCGTTGGCGCGGGCGAACCCATCCGGTGGACCGCTTTCACGTCCACTATACCAGTAGAACCCGCCCGCGATTGCGGCGAGTAACAGCACTATCAGAATGGTGCGATAACCGAGCATCCAGCCGTTCCCTCAATCGGTGCCGATGTCATATGGCTCCAATGTAGGGGACATATCACCCGGTGCAAAAAGGGGAATTGTGTCAGATCAATTCGAACCGTCTGAGGGGCGGAAAAGACCGGTCAGGCGAGGCCTTTTTTGCCCATGTCGAGGAATTTGCGGCGGCGGTCGGCCTTCAGCTTGCCACCTTCCACACCGACGAGCGTGCGGAGATTGGCTTCCACGGCATCGCCAAGGGCATCGAGGGCTGTTTTCTGGTCGCGATGGGCTGCACCGAGCGGTTCCTGAACGATTTCGTCTATCACGCCGAGGTTAAGAAGATCTTTCGCCGTCAACTTCAGTGCTTCCGCCGCGTCGCGGGCATGGTCGCCGTCGCGCCAGAGGATGGAGGCGCAGCCTTCCGGAGAGATCACGGAATAGACCGCATGTTCCAGCATCAGCACCCGGTTTGCCGCGGCCAGAGCCACGGCGCCGCCGGATCCGCCTTCACCGACGATGGAGGCGATGATCGGAACCTGGAGGGAGAGGCAGGCATCGATGGAGCGCGCAATGGCCTCGGCCTGACCGCGTTCCTCTGCGCCGACGCCGGGATAGGCCCCGGCTGTATCGATGAAGGTGAGAACCGGCAGTTTGAAACGGTCGGCCATTTCCATCAGGCGGCGGGCCTTGCGGTAACCCTCGGGCTTCGCCATGCCGAAATTATGCGTGATGCGTTCTTCCGTCGTGCCGCCCTTCTCATTGCCGATTACAACGGCAGAGAACCCGCGGAAACGACCGATACCGCCGACAATTGCCTTGTCCTCGCCGAAGGATCTGTCCCCGGCGAGCGGCGTGAAATCTTCGACCAGATGGGCCAGCACCTGCTTGAAGTGCGGCCGGTCCGGGTGCCGTGCTACCTGGACTTTCTGCCACGGCGTCAGCTTCTGATAGGATTGCCGGAGCTGACGCTCGACCTTGGCCTGAAGCTTGCCCACTTCCTCGGCGATATTGATATCGCCCTCGGTAGAGAGGTGACGCAGTTCCTCGATCTTGCCTTCAAGATCGGCGATCGGCTTTTCGAAATCCAGAAAGACGCGCATATCCGTCGAATCACTATGTTGGGAAGCGCGGAACCATACCCGTCCGGGCCTTGGGTTACAACGTCTGGATTGCCATGGCGGATCAGCTTTTTTTGCCGGGCTTTGCCAGGGGGTGATGCTCGGTCACAAGCGCTTTCAGCCGCTCGGTGAGCACGTGGGTGTAGATTTGAGTGGTCGAGATATCCGCATGCCCGAGCATCTGCTGGACGCTGCGAAGGTCCGCGCCGTGATCTAAAAGGTGAGTCGCGAAAGCATGTCTCAGAACATGGGGCGAGACGGTGGCGGGCCTTAAGCCGCATGCGATGGCGAGTTCTTTCAGGAGTTGTCCCATGCGCCTGCGGGTAAGGTGGCCCTCACTGCTCCAGGACGGGAAAAGAAATGCAGACGTCGCGCCTTCGGGCAGGTAGCTGCTTCTCGCTTCCTTGTAGGCGATGATGGCGTCCCGGGCGGCATCGGTCAGTGGCACCATGCGTTCCTTGCCGCCTTTACCGCGCACGATCAACACGCGGGGATCGCGCGCGACTGACGCAAGCGGGAGCGCGACGAGTTCCGAGACCCGGAGGCCGCTGGCATAAAGGATTTCGAGCAGGCAGGTCAGTCGCAGCCCATCGGCGCCGTCCTTGTTGCGGGCGGCGGCGAGCAACAGGTCGACCTCCGTCTCGCTCAGGATCTTCGGAAGCGGACGTCCCTGGCGCGGACTGTCGATGGCGGTGGAGGGATCGTCACCCCGGTCCCCCTCGCTATAGAGGAAGCGATAGAATTGCCGGATCGCGGAGAGCCTGCGGGCCGCAGTGCGCGGAGCCATGCCGGATTGTTCCAGCAGTTCGAGATATGCCCTTATGTCGCCGCTGGAGGCGGTGCCGAGCGATTGCTTGCGCTTTGTCAGACTGGCCGCGAAGTCCCGCAGGTCGCGCTTGTAGGCGTCGACCGTATTGCCGGATGCGCCACGCTCGGCAATCAGCATCTCAAGAAAACGCTCGATGGACCCGCTATCCGGGCTCACCCGTTCACTCGCCCGCGGTTGCCGGGGCAGGCGTGCTGGACGCTGCCAGATAGATGTCCAGCGAGAGCCGATAGGCGTCTTTCTCCAAACCGAGTTCCGACAGAGCCCGGACGCTCTCGGTAAGAGTTCCGGTGTCGTAGTCCAGCAATTCGGCACCGGAGAGCGAAAGCACGGTCAGCAGGGCGCCCTCTCCGAGACGGCCGTTCCCGGCAGCGTCGCGGCGAGCCCACAGCAGGGCGGGCGGCGGTGTTTTCGAGTCTTTTGGTGCCGCTTGGTCGATCAGGCCGCGCCAGACCGTACCGGGCGTTTCCGCACCGGTTGCTTCCAGCAGGCCGAACAGCAATGTCGCGCGTGCCGGGGCGTTCTCGGGACCGAGATTGCGGACGCCGCGCCACCATTCCCGCAGGAAGTTTTTCTCAAGCGGGACATCTTCGCCGGCGGAAAGGCGGGACATGATGACGGCATCGCGCCAGGCGGTTGCCTGTTCCGGTCCCATGCGCGCCTCGCGGGCGGCCATTTCCATCCAGGGCGCGGCGGCATCGCTCATGCCGGCGGCGATGAAGGCGGATGCCGCGTCGGCGGCGAACCAGGCATAAGGAGACGTTGTCGGGATTTCCTGGATCAGCGGGGCATAAAGCCGGGCCGTGGCGCCGTAGCGGCCTTCTGCCCGACCAAGATTGAGAGCTTGCTGGATAGCCTGGGCCCGGGCCAGCGGCAGGGTCTGGCTGGCGATTGCCCGGTACAGCAGGGCGCGGCCGTTTGCGCTTGGATCGGCTGCGGCGGCTGTAAGTGCGTTCTGCATCTGCGACGGGTCGATATCGACCAGCTCATAAAGAGAGATCAGTTCGCTTCGGTCCACCAGACCAAGCCGTTCGCCGCGCTCGGCCAGACGCAGCCGGTCCTCGAAACGCAAGGCCTTGAAGGAGGTCAGGATCGATATCAGGGACGCCGGAACAGCATCGGGATCCGGCATGGAGGGCGCCACACCGGCAGCCCGCATCATGGCGATATCCAGAGGCCTGAGCTGTGCGGCTTCCGGCATCTGCGGCAGGTCGGACACGGTGCCGCTGACGGCGCGCATCAGTTCGAAATAGCGGGCATCCTGGTCGCCGAGCTCCAGCATCAGGCGGAGATTGAATTCAACGCTTTCCCACTCGTCGGCAAGGGCCTGACAAAAGGCTCCCGCCTTCTGCCAGTAACGATCCTCCGGCAGGGACAGCATGGCGTCGCGGGCGATGGCGCAGCTTTTACCGGTATCTCCGGTCAGGAAGCCGGCATCGGTTTTAAGTCGGGCGCGTAACACCGGGGGCAAAGCCGTCTCGTCATCACCGGCCGGAACACTGTCGAGAAGCCGGATATAATCCGGCCAGGCCCCGAGACGCTCGAGGGCGTCGATACGGGCCTTGACGACGCTCGTCCGGTCGGCAGGGTCGGTTGCCTGGGGAACGGCGGCCGGGCTCAGCAGAATGCGCAGCATCAGGTCACGCAGGGAAGCGGTCGCCGGTGCTTCGCCGACCAGCGCCAGCATGCGCTGGATTGCACTGCGGGGCGTGCCGTCCCACATAGTGGCCGGCAGGGCCGATTCGTCCTGGCCAATGGTCCCGACGCTCTCTCCGGAAACCCTGTCCAGGGAGTTGATGGAAATGCCGTCCTTGGTACCCGACGCGCCGCTATCCGCCGAGGGACTGGGGGCCATCTCAACAGTATCGGTGGCGCTATCGGTGGTGCTGCCTGTGCCGGATGCCGGCGGAAGCAGCGGTTTCGGAGCGCCGAGGGACGGCAGTAACGGCTTGGGCGCGCCCTGAGCCAGAGTATCCCCTGCCGAGAACGACAGGGAGAGGGCCAGCATCAGGACCCAGAAACCGGCGCGCAGATGCCAGGTTCGGCCGTTAGCGTGGGAATTTATCATTGGGTAGGACCTGTTCGATCTGGCTGGTCGGAGCCGGGATGTCCCACGTGGACAGGAATGCAAAGCCGCCGCCAAAGAACAGTGCTATGACGATAACGACCCAGAGCGTCAATTTCATGCTGCGGACCCATGAATTACGGTTTCACGCGACACTGGTCCGGCCGACCGGCGCGCAACGTCCCCAATGCGTTTGCAACGCCATATCGGGAAAGTTATGCTAGCGGCAGAATATGACGCGTTTGCGGCAGCATACCGACCGCATCCAGTGAGTTCAACGAGGGAGAGGAAAGGAGAGGTGCCGGATTTGACTGGAAACGCTATCTGCGTCTCGTCCGGAGCCAGAACCTGCTTCCCATGGTGAATCATCCTGATCCGGCGGACACGCCTCTGCCTTACCCGAAAAGTATCGTTCTGGTCGGCCTGATGGGGGCCGGGAAGAGCAGTGTCGGGCGCCGTCTGGCGCAGCGGCTTGGTATGCATTTTATCGACGCGGACCGCGAGATCGAAGATGCCGCCGGCTGCACGATCAGCGAATTTTTCGAGCGTTTCGGCGAGGTCGAGTTCCGCCGTGGCGAGCAGCGGGTGATCCAGCGCATCCTGAGCGGCCCGCCTGTCGTGCTCGCGACCGGCGGCGGTGCCTTCATGGCGGAGGAGACCCGAGCGGCAATCTCCGAGAACGCGGTGTCTCTCTGGCTCAAGGCCGATATCGACGTTCTTTTCGAGCGTGTCAGCCGTCGTCAGGGACGTCCGCTGCTGGCGCAGAAAGATCCGAAGGCGGTCCTCACGAAATTGATGGAAGAGCGCTATCCGGTTTATGAGAAAGCCGATCTCTGGATCGAATCGCGCCGGGGGCCGCTCGAGGCGACGGTCGATCAGGCCTACGACGTGCTCATGAATTACTTCGAGGATGCGTGCAAAGCCGTTCCCGCCGAATGAGCCGCATGACGGAATCGATTTTTTGAAACAGGAAATATGATGACGACGACCCAGACGGTTTCCGTGGGCCTCGGAGAACGCAGCTACGATATCCGCGTCGGACCCGGGCTGATCGAGAATGCAGGCGATGAGATCAAACCTCTGATCAGGGGGAGCAAGGTCTTCGTCATTACCGATTCGACGGTTTCCGGGCATTGGCTCGATCCGCTCAAACGCTCGTTGCGTGCGGCTGGTATTACGGTGACGACCATTGCCGTTCCGCCAGGTGAGTCATCCAAGAGCTTTGCCGATTTCGAGCATGTCTGCTGTCGTATGCTGGAAGACGGTGTCGACCGCCGAACGGCCGTGGTTGCGCTCGGTGGCGGTGTGGTCGGTGATCTTGCCGGTTATTGCGCAGCGTCCGTCATGCGCGGCCTCGATTTCATTCAGATCCCGACCACTCTGCTGGCACAGGTCGACAGTTCGGTCGGCGGGAAGACCGGGATCAACACGCCGCAGGGCAAGAATCTGGTCGGTGCGTTTCATCAGCCGAGGCTGGTGCTGGCCGATACCGGGACGCTCGATACCCTCCCGAAGCGCGAAGTGCGGGCGGGCTATGCGGAGGTCGTCAAATACGGCCTGATCAGGGATCCGGCCTTCTTTGAATGGCTTGAACAGCATGGCGCGGCCTTGATTGCTGGCGACGAGGCGGCACGGATTTCCGCGGTCGTTGAAAGCTGCAAGGCAAAGGCCGCGGTAGTAGCCGCGGACGAGCGGGAAGCCGGGCTACGCGAATTGCTGAATTTCGGCCATACGTTCGGCCATGCTCTTGAGGCCGCGGCCGGATTCGACGGCACGCTGCTGCACGGCGAGGCGGTATCGATCGGTATGATCCAGGCACTGGAGCTGTCGCGCCGCCTCGGCCTTTGCGCCGGTCAGGACGCGGAGCGGGCACGGGCTCATCTCGGAGCCATGGGGTTGATGACGCGTGTGGCAGATATACCGGGAGCCGCGCAATGGGATGCGGAGGCGCTGCTCGCCTCCATGCGCCGGGACAAGAAAGCGCGTGACGGGATGATCCGGTTCGTGTTGGCGCGAGGGATCGGCGGTGCCTTTACCAGCGACGATGTCGCGCCGGATGCCGCGCGCGCGATGCTGCAGGAAGACCTTTCGGTCGCGGCGGGCGTCTGATGGAAGAAGAACTCCTGGAACTTGTGGACGGTGAACTGTTTCTGACGATCGGGGCCATTTTGCTGCTGATCGTGTTTTCGGCGTTTTTCTCCGGATCGGAAACCGGTCTGACGGGCTCGTCCTATGCCCGGATGCACCAGCTGGACCGTAAGGGCGACGAGCGGGCATCCCGTGTTCTCGCGCTGCGGGAGCATAGCGAGACCATGATCGGTGCGATCCTGATCGGAAACAACATCACCAACATCCTGGGTTCTGTGTTGGCGACAACCGTGTTCCTGCGGCTTTTCGGCGAGCATGGTGTGGTCTACGCGACCCTTGTCATGACGGTCGTGGTCGTGATTTTCGCCGAAGTCCTGCCGAAGACATATGCCCTCAACAATTCCGATCGGGTGGCACTTGCCGTCGCCCCGCTGATCAACGCCATCGTCTTTATCCTGAGCCCGATCGCCAAGATTGTACGGGCCATCGTCCGCTTGCTCCTGTCCATGTGCGGTATCAGGATTTCGGAGGAGTTCGGTCATTCGGAGCAGGAAGAGGAATTGCGCGGCCTGATCGAGCTGCATGGCCACAAGGTCGAGGTTGACGAGGAAGAGGTGCGCGAGGAACGGGCCATGTTGCGCTCGATCCTCGATCTGAGCGAGGTCTGGGTCGAGGAGATCATGACCCACCGGCGCCAGGTTGAAATGCTGGATGTCGAGGACTCTGTCGAGGACATCATCTCGCAGATCATGAAGAGCCCCTACACACGGTTGCCGATGTTCAAGGGTGACCATGACGAAATCATCGGCGTCATCCATGCAAAGGCGGTTCTGCGCGCCGTGAAGGGACTGAGCGGCGAGGAGCTGGAGAAGCTCGATATGCGGGAGGTGGCGTCGGACCCCTGGTTCATTCCGACCACCACGACCCTGCTCGATCAGTTGCAGGCTTTCCGCGCCCGGCGTGAGCATTTCGCGCTCGTGGTTGATGAATACGGGGCTTTCCAGGGCATCGTGACCCTGGAGGATATCATCGAGGAGATCGTCGGCGAAATCAGCGACGAGCACGATGTCGCGGTCGCCGGTGTGCGGCCTCAGGCGGACGGATCCTACGTCATCGACGGCACTGTGACGATCCGGGACCTCAATCGGGAATTTGACTGGGACCTGCCGGACGGCGAGGCCTCGACCATCGCCGGACTGATCCTGCATGAGGCCAGAACCATCCCGAATGTGGCGCAGGAGTTCGTTTTCCACGGTTTCAGGTTCAAGATTTTACGCCGTCACCGCAACCAGATCACTTTGTTGCGGGTCTCTAAGGAAACGCCGACGGAAACCGAAAATGAAACTCTTGAAACGACCCGGCTCCCAGATGGCTCCTGATTTGGTATAATCTTTTGAGATAAAGAAAAACCTATCAGGGAGAATGCCATGGCCAGACACATCGTGCCGGATGTGGTGAGTAAACAGGACCTCTCGTCGCTGTCCCCCAAAGAAACCGTTCTCACGGCCGCGAAACTCATGACGAGCCGCAAGATTGGTGCGCTTCTCATCCTTGATGGCGAGAAACTGGTTGGAATTCTCTCGGAGCGGGATATCGCCGGCCGTCTGGTGGCGGAAGAGAAGTCCCCGGGGGGGACATTGATCGAGGCGATCATGACTCCGAAACCTGAAACCATCGGCCCGAAGGCCTCTGTGATGGATGCGTTGCAACGCATGCAGGAAGGCGGCTTCCGTCACCTGCCTGTCGAGGAGGACGGCAAGATCATCGGTATGGTCTCGATCCGGGATATCTATGCGGCCGTCCGTGAGGACCTGGAAGAGGCGGTTCTGGAACGCGAGGCCTTCATTTCGGGCTCGGGAATGGCCGGGCTTCCCTGACCCGGGGCCGGGTTCCCCGCGCTTGGGGAATTGTCGGGAATTGACTTCGGCGCGGTCCGGAATGATTTTTGCCGCAAAGCAATATCAATCCGGAGAGATCAATGCCCCTGACCAGCCCGGCGTCGCGCCGCAAAGTTCATACGCGCCGTGTCACCTGCGAGGGCTTTCGCCGCGATGACGGTCATCTCGATATTGAGGGGCATATCACGGATGTAAAGACCTACGAGGTCCCGAACAGTTTCAGGGATGGCATTCCGGCCGGCGAGCCGATCCACGACATGTCGATCCGGCTGACTGTCGATGACGAACTCACCATTCTCGCGGTGGAGGCGATCACCGATGCCGGGCCGTTTGCAATCTGCCCGGACATTACGGTGAATTTCCAGCGCCTGAAAGGCATCAGGATCGGACCCGGCTGGCGCAAGAAGGTGCTTTCCGCGCTTGGCGGTGCCGAGGGGTGCACCCATCTCGTCGAACTGCTCTGGACGATGGCGACCACCGCTTACCAGACGCTTTATGGCGAAAGCGCCCGCAAACGGCGGGAAACCGGAGAGGAAGAGCCGAAGCGGACGGGCCGTCCGCCACTCCTGAATTCCTGCCACGCCTTCGGGGAAAGCAGCCCGGTCGTCAAGGATATCTGGCCTGAATTCTACAAGGACCCGACGTAACGGTTGTTGTAAGGAGTGTTGCGGAATTCCTCCGTCTGCCGGAACACCCTGGTCATGATCGAACGCTCGGAACCCCCAGGTGTGTCGCGCTCCAGGCTGATTGCGAGGACGCGAAAATAACCCAGGATGAAGACCCGCGTCGCCGAGGTGAGGGATGTGTTCACCCTGTGCTGATTCACAATTCCGCAGATCTGATGAATGGTGAGTTTTTCCCGCGCCGCGATCTGGGTGAGCGCGTCCCACATGGCCGGCTCCAGCCGCATGCTGGTTCGATGGCCATCGACTAATACGTTCTTGCTTAAGAGAGTTGACACCGTGTTATCCGCAAACGTTCTGTCCTAGCCGGATTTCGGCAGATTAAAGTCTGGTGTATCAGTGTATGTAAATCGAACGCAACTAAAAAACGATTATTTATACATTGATCCCCTATTGATTGCATTTTAACTATTTTGGCCCGGTCACTCCTGCGGCGCTTTTGCCCGGATAGACAGGGCGTGGACGCGGTCCGCCAACTCCGCGGCAAGCACCTCATGCACCATGCGCTGGCGGTCCACACGGGATTTCCCGGTAAATGCGTCGGACGTGATCTCGACATTGAAATGGGTTTCCCCGCCCTCGCGCCAGCCACCATGGCCCTGATGTTTCTGCGAGTCGTCGATGACCGCGAGATGCTCTGGCGTGAACGCGGACGTTAATTTGACTTTGATCGTCTCAGTCACGGACATTAACTTGTCTCCCTGTTTGTCCCCCTCCGGGGAGCTATCTGGTTTATATGGCGGGGCGAGAACCGCATTTTCGATGTCTAGCATGGGCTGGACCAGCGACAATTTGGAATCCACGGTATGCGGAAGGCGCAGAGCGAATCCCTGAAGATCGGCACGTACGGTACCGAACCCGGTTACCGGCACTGCGATGCGCCCGGATGCAGGTCTGTGGGCGAGCACCGGGCGCCCAAGGCGCGCAGTGACCTATCCGACTATTACTGGTTCTGCCTCGATCATGTCCGGCAATATAACAAGCAATGGAACTACTACGAAGGTGCGTCTGCCGAGGAGCTGGAGCGGGAGATCCGGCGCTCGGTCACCTGGGACCGACCGACCTGGCCGCTGGGCACCGCCGCTGCATATCGCAAGTTTGTTGCCGGTGAATACAGAGACCCGTTCGGTGCGCTCAATGGTGACGAGGACATGGAGGCGGCGTCCGGTTCCGGTCCCAAGCGTCCCGGCAGCGAGACGGCAGAGGGAAAAGCTTTCGCGATCATGGGGTTGGCCCCGCCGGTCACCGAGCTGGAGTTGAAAACCCGCTACAAGCAGCTTGTGAAAAAACATCACCCCGACGCGAATGGCGGGAATAAAGAGGCCGAAGAACGGTTGAAAATCATCAACGAGGCCTATACGACTTTGAAAAAGTTTCTAACTTGAAGGCTTGGGAGCCCGGTTACGGTTGCTCCCGTACCTGATAGTCACCCACATCATTTGGGAATAGGGCCATGTCGGCAGCACATGTTTACGAGCGCAAGCCTGCGCACCATATCGAAGCCCCGGACACCGAGGTCTCGGTTCGCGAGACCTTTGGCATCGATGTCGATATGAAGGTACCGGCTTTCAGCGAGCCGAGCGACTACGTCCCGACGCTGGACCCGACCTATCTGTTCGACAAGCAGACCACGCTCGCCATTCTGGCCGGTTTCGCTCACAACCGCCGGGTCATGATCCAGGGCTATCACGGCACTGGAAAATCGACCCATATCGAGCAGGTCGCGGCGCGCCTGAACTGGCCGTGCGTCCGGGTGAACCTCGACAGCCACATCAGCCGTATCGATCTGATCGGCAAGGACGCGATCGTTCTGCGCGACGGCAAGCAGGTCACAGAGTTCCGTGAAGGTATCCTGCCCTGGGCGCTGCAGAACAGCGTGGCGCTGGTGTTCGACGAATACGATGCCGGCCGGGCCGACGTGATGTTCGTGATCCAGCGCGTGCTGGAAGCCGACGGCAAGATGACCCTGCTGGACACCAACAAGGTCATTCATCCGAACAAGTATTTCCGCCTATTCTCCACTGCCAACACAGTCGGCCTTGGCGATACCACCGGGCTCTATCACGGCACCCAGCAGATCAACCAGGGTCAGATGGACCGCTGGAATGTGGTCACCACGCTGAACTATCTGCCGCATGACCGTGAGGTGGATATCGTTCTGGCGAAACTGCCGAGCTACGATACGCCGGAAGGCCGCGAGACGATCTCCAACATGGTCTCGCTGGCTGATCTCACCCGGGCCGGCTTCATCGCCGGAGACATCTCCACCGTCATGTCGCCGCGGACCGTGATCACCTGGGCCGAAAACGCGTCCATCTTCGAGGATGTCGCGACGGCGTTCCGCCTGACCTTCCTGAACAAGTGCGACGAGGTCGAGCAGGCCACGGTTTCCGAATTCTATCAGCGCTGCTTCGGGACCGATCTGCCGGAGACCAGCATCCGCGCAGCGGAATAGAGAAAAGCGGCGCGGACAGGACCCGATGGCATCTATGGCGGACGACGACCGGCTTGAGGATTTCAAGCGCGCGACAGCATCCTGCGTGCGGGCGATGGCCCACGAGAAGGAGCTTGAGGTCACCTATGGTGCGGATCAGGCCAGTGTCTCGGGTGACCGGGTGCGCCTGCCGTCCCCGCCGCGCGGACTTCCGGCCGAGGATGTGGCGCGGGTTCGCGGCGAGGCAGACAGCCTTGCCCTGAAGCTCCGCTTTCATGATGCGGCGACCCATGCCCGCCGCCAGCCGTCCGGTCAGGCCGCGCTGGAAATCTTCGATGCGGCCGAACAGGCCCGGGTCGAGGCGCTTGGTGCCATGCGGATGTCCGGCGTAGCCCAGAACCTCGAAGCGGCGATGGAGCAGCGTTACCAGAAGCAGGGCCTGGAAGGCGTTACCGACAAGGACGAGGTTGCTCTTTCCGAAGTGGTTCGGCTGATGGCCCGCGAGGCGATCACCGGCTCCCCGCCGCCGGAATGCGCGCAGGGCGCGGTCGATCTCTGGCGCCCATGGGTCAACTCGAAGATCGGCGACACGCTCTCGGAGCTGTCGAGCCATCTCGAGGACCAGGAAGCCTATGCGGAACTGTCCCGCCAGCTGATCAGTGAACTCGATCTTGAAATCGGCGACGACGGCATGACCGACGAGTCGAATTCCGACTCCGAGGCAGAAGACGATGGCGGCGAAGGTGAGGAGCTGAACGACAGCGGCACGCAGGGTACGGCGGAAGACAGCACCTCCTCCGAAATGGTTCCGTCCGATATGGATTCCGGCGATGAGGCCGGTGAGGGCGAAGATACCGAGGATGGCGACTTCGAGCCCGGCGAGGGTGACGAGCAGCCGGCCAATCCCGGCACACCGCCGCAGATGCACAATGCCGATGACAGCAACCGCTTGCTGAAAAGCTATCACGCCTACACGACTGAATATGACGAGGTCGTCAGGGCGGACGAACTCTGCGACGCGGAAGAATTGGCCCGGCTGCGGGCGCTGCTGGACCAACAGCTCAGCCACCTTCAGGGCATGATCGGGCGGCTCGCCAACCGGATGCAGCGCAAGCTGATGGCAAAGCAGAACCGCTCCTGGCAGTTCGATCTGGAAGAAGGCATTCTCGATGCCGCGCGGTTGTCCCGCGTGGTGGTGCAGCCGGACAGTTCGCTCTCCTACAAGATGGAGAAGGATACGGATTTCCGGGACACGGTCGTGACCCTGTTGATCGACAATTCCGGCTCCATGCGCGGCCGGCCGATCTCGATCGCGGCGATGAGCGCGGACATTCTCGCCCGCACGCTCGAGCGCTGCGGCGTGAAGGTCGAGGTTCTCGGTTTCACGACCAAGGCCTGGAAGGGCGGCATGTCGCGGGAAAACTGGATTCAGGGCGGCAAGCCGGTCAATCCAGGACGTCTCAACGATCTTCGTCACATCGTCTACAAGTCCGCGGACGCGCCCTGGCGCCACGCGCGGAAGTCGCTCGGCCTGATGTTGCGCGAGGGCATCCTGAAGGAAAACATCGACGGCGAGGCCCTGCTCTGGGCGCATCAGCGCCTGCTGGCACGTCCGGAAGAACGCCGCATCCTGATGGTGATTTCAGACGGCGCGCCGGTTGACGATTCTACGCTCTCCATCAATCCGGGGAACTATCTGGAGCGCCATCTGCGCGAAGTCATCCAGTATATCGAGAACAAGTCTCCGGTTGAGCTGGTCGCGATCGGCATCGGGCACGATGTGACGCGCTATTACCGCCGGGCGGTGACAATCGTGGATGCCGAGCAGCTTGGCGGGACCATGATGGACCAGTTGACCAACCTCTTCGACGAGGATACGCCACGGAACCGCCGCGCGGAGATGCGCCGGTCCGCCTAGCGGAATAGCCGAGACTTTTCATAGTGGTTGGTGAAATTTCCCGTAAAACAGGCTAGTCTTCGACTGGTTTGTTCACGGAGAGAAGCCATGCGCGCCGCGCTCCATACGTTACTGCTGCTCACGCTGTTCGCTGTTTGCGGGGCTCCGGCCTATGCTGAGCCGCTGCGTCTGTCGATCGTTCACGTGAATGACTGGGATCGGCTTGATGCCAAGGACGGGGCCGGTGGGGCCGCGAAGATCGCCAGTATTGCGCGTTACGAGCGTGATCGGGTCGAGGCCGAAGGCGGGCAGGTGCTGCTGACCTTCGGCGGCGACATGCTCTCGCCCTCCCTGTTGTCCGGCTTCGACAAGGGCGCCCATATGGTGGCTCTGGCCAATGCCATCGGTTTCGATGCGGCCGTACTTGGCAATCATGAATTCGATTTTGGCCCGGATGTCCTGAAGCAGCGTCTGGAGGAAGCCAAATATCCGGTCCTCGGCAGTAATATCTCCTACAAGGGCAAGCCCGGCTTTCCCGGTGCCGAGCGGTCGCGCTTGGTGACGGCGGGTGAGTACAAGATCGGGCTTCTCGGTCTGACCACGACCGATACGCCGAGCCTTTCGAGCTCCGGCCCCGATGTCGGTTTCGCGCCGCTCGCCGAAACGGCGAAGGAGGTTGTGGCTGAGCTGCGCAAGGACGGCGCGGACCTTGTCATCGCGCTGACCCACGCGGTTTATCAAAAAGATCTGGAGACGCTGCGTCAGGTAGCCGGTATCGACATTCTGCTCGGCGGTCACGACCACCTCGTTCTGGTGCTCTATGACGGAAAGCAGGCCATTCTGAAGTCCGGCAGCCAGGGTAATTTCGTCGGGATCATGGATCTCACCGTCGACCGGGTCGAGGGCCGGGCCGGGCCGCAACTGGTCTGGCAACCGAGCTTCTCGCTAATCAATACAACAGATGTGGAACCGGACCCTGTCCTTGCGGCGAAAGTCTCGGCCTTTAGCTCCAAGCTGGACCGCGAACTTGCGATCGAAGTCGGTGTCACCGAGGTCGCGCTCGATACCCGCCGGGCCTCCGTGCGTTCGGCGGAAAACGCTTTCGGTAATCTGATTGCCGATGCGATGAGGACGGCGACAGGTGCCGATGCGGCGATCACAAACGGTGGCGGTATTCGCGGGGACACCAATTACACGGCGGGCCGCACGTTGACCCGAAAGGATGTGCTGACGGAATTGCCCTTCGGCAACCGGACGGTGACCATGCGGCTGAAGGGATCGGACCTGCGCGCGGCCCTGGAAAACGGGGTCTCGCAGGTAGAGAAGGGGGCCGGCCGTTTCCCGCATGTTTCCGGCATCAGCTTTGCCTTTGACGGCCGCAAGCCAGCAGGCTCCCGGGTGTCTGAAGTGAAAGTCGCGGATACACCTCTCGATCTCGGCAAGGTCTACGTCATTGCAGTCAATGATTTCATCGCCAGAGGCGGTGATGGCTACAATGCCTTCGTGAAAGGCGAGATCGTCGTCGATGCGAGTTCGGCGCGCCTGATGGCAAGCCAGGTCATCGACTATGTGCAGAAGAGCGGTGTCGTCAAAGCCGGCGTTGAGGGACGGGTGCGCCGTCTGGACTGATGTTCCCGGATTGATCTTCCTGGATTGATTTTTCTGGGGCGGATGCGCCGGGACTGTCTCCCTGCCGTCGCGCCTCTTATTCCTGCTCGGCGCTGGAGGGCGCGCGCTGCACCGCTTATGCTGCGCACGGACTTTGAATTTTTGGGAGGATTCCATGCTGCTCGACGTACGTACCTACACCTGCCGCCCCGGCTCCATCAAAAAACATCTCGAGATTTACGAGAAATACGGCAAGGCGCCGCAGACAAAGCATCTGGGCCAGCCGCTTGCCTACATGGTCACCGAAACCGGCAACCCGAACCAGTATATCCATATCTGGGTCTACGAGAGCGCGGGCGACCGCGAAGCCAAGCGGGCGGCCATGTGGGCCGATCCGGACTGGCTCACATATACCAAGCACAGCGCGGAATTCGGCGGCCTTGTGGAACAGCAGAACATTCTGATGAAGCCGGTCGATTTCTTCGATATCAAAACCTGACATTGCGCGCCTTGATCCAGCCGTCCTGTCGGAAATTGCGGTTTCGTGACGGATTTCGGATGTTCGCGGAGCGCTCAATGCGATACGCATGGCGGCTGGATCGGGATGAAACGAAGGGAAAAGCCGGTGGCGAGAGACCTGATTGGCGATAATGTGACGCCGCTGGATGTGGTCCGCGATGCGGCCCCCAATGCGAAACCCCGTTCAGGCTACACGGTGCGTATCCGTGACCTCGTGCTCAACATGTTCATCGGCGTGCATGAGTTCGAAAAGGCGGACCCGCAGCGGGTCAAGATCTCGGTCGACCTGACCCTGGATTATCCGGAAGACGGTATCGGCAGTCACTACAGCCGGGTCTTCTGTTACGAGACCTTCATCGGTCGTATCCGCATGATAGCCGAAGCGGGCCATGTTTTGCTGGTCGAAGGGTTCGCGGAACGGATTTGCGAGCTTGCTTTCGACGACCGTCGCGTGCTGGCGGTAAAGGTCGAGGTCGAGAAGCTCGATATCTTTAAGGACGTCGGTGGCGTCGGCACCCTGATCGAGAAATTCCGCCCGGAAAGCTGAGCCGGATAAACTTCCGCAGGCCAATCGTTCGTCAATCCGCAGCGAAGCCGCCACGGATTGACGCTGTTTGTTGCGTGCCGCTCCCTAGAGCGCCGCGTTTTTCTTCGCGTAACCCCAATAGAGTTCTCGGCAGCGGGCGGCGATCGGTCCCGGCTGCAATTCCCTGTCCTCGAACCGGGATACCGGGGTAACCTTGGCATGGTTGCCGGTGGACCAGAGCTCATCTGCTTCCCGCAGGTCCTTCGGGGTGACGGTCGCTTCCTCAACGGTCACGCCATCCTCGCGCAACAGCTTGATGATGCGCTGGCGGGTAATGCCGTTCAGGAAGGTTCCGTTAGGCACCGGCGTTCTCACCACACCGTCCTTCGCCATGAAGACGTTGGAGGTGGCGAATTCGGCGACGTTGCCGACCGGGTCCAGCATGATGGCATTGTCGAACCCGGCTTCGTTTGCTTCGCGCAGGGCGCGACCGGCGTTCGGATAGAGACACGCGGCTTTGGCGTCGGTCGGTGCCTGATCCGGGGCTGCACGGCGCCGGCTGGAGATATGGGCGGAGAAGCCTTTCGGCTCCGGCAGCGGCGATTCGAAGATATGCAGCATGAAGCGCGTGGTTGCCGGGTCAGGATAGATCCAGCCATCCTCGGCCCACATCAGCGGCTTGATATAGAGCGCGGTGTCGGCCGGGAATTTGGCGATCCCCTCGCGGGCCAGGCGTTCGATCTCCTCGGCGCTGACCGGGGACTTCATGCCCATCTTTTCTGCCGAGGCGCAGGCGCGCTGGCAATGCCGGTCGAGGTCGGGCGCGGTTCCCTCAAAGGACCGTGCGCCGTCGAAAATCACCGACCCGAGCCAGGTTGCGAGGGTTGCCGGGCCAAGAACCGGCGGATTGCCTTCTTGCCATTCGCCATCGAGATACGTCAGCGACTTCATTGGAATGCTCCAGGATAGATTTTTAGGTCTGGCGGGGGTCAACGGACGCGCCCCGAAATTGACAATCAGCTTAGCTCGCCGCCCGGCGCAATGCCAATGACGCAATTGTCTCCAGGAAGAGCGGAACAATTTGAGATTGGCCGGGTCGGCGGCTACTCTCCCGGCCATGACACAGCAAGCACCATTCAGGTGGATTTACCACCTCTCGCGCCGGGCCGACTGGGATCGTGCCAAGGCAGCCGGTTCCTACGAAGGCTCCCGTGAGGATACGGCCGACGGATTTCTGCATTTCTCGACGGCGCTTCAGGTCGTCGGAAGTGCGGCCAAGCATCGCAGCGGAGAGTCCGGTCTCGTGCTGCTGGAAGTGGACAGCGCGGTTCTCGGCGCGCCCTTGAAGTGGGAGCCGGCCCGTGGCGGGGAGTTGTTCCCGCATCTATACGGCCCGTTGCCGGCCAATGCTGTTGTCGCGGAATTCGATCTTCCGCTGGGTGAGGATGGTTTGCATGTCTTCCCCGAGATGAAGGCGGAGTAGACGGTTATGCTGGCTGATCTTGCTCTTCCCCTGCTGCGCTGCCTCGATCCAGAGACCGCACACCGTCTTACCGTTCGGGCCTTGTCCGCCGGACTCGGTCCGTCCACGGGTGGCTGGGTGCCGGATGCCCGCCTCGGGCAATCCCTGTTCGGCCTGCGCTTCCCGCACCCGGTCGGTATTGCCGCCGGGTTCGACAAGGATGCGGAAGCCTTTGCCGGCGCCCTGAAGCTTGGCGCCGCTTTTGTAGAAGTCGGCACCATGACGCCGCGCCCGCAGCCGGGCAATCCGCGCCCAAGGCTGTTCCGCTTGCCGGAGGATGGCGCCGTCATCAACCGAAACGGTTTCAATAACAGCGGCCTTGAAGCCGGAGCGGCCCGGCTCGCACGCCGCGACCGAACGCAGGGTATCGTCGGGGCCAATGTCGGCGCCAACAAGGGTGTCGAGACGCCGGAGAGCGATTATGCGGCAGGCGTCCGGGCGACAGCACCGCTCGCCGATTACATCACCATCAACGTCTCCTCGCCAAACACGCCCGGTCTGCGGGATTTGCAGGCGCCAGGGCCGTTGCGCGAGTTGCTGAGGGCGGCAAAGGCCGCGCGGAAGGATGTTACGGGCGAAACCGGTCCGGCAATCCTGCTGAAAATCGCTCCCGATCTGGACGATGCGCAGCTTGAGGGGATCGTCGGTGTTGTGCTGGATGAGGGGATCGATGGGATGATCGTCTCCAACACCACTATAGCCCGTCCCGCAAGCCTGAAGGGCGCGAGCAAGGGGGAGACGGGGGGGCTCAGCGGAGCGCCGCTGTTCGAGCCTTCGACAGCGATCCTGGCGAAGACCTATCGGCTGACTGGCGGAAAGCTCCCCCTGATCGGCGTCGGCGGCATCGATTCGGGGGCGGCTGCCTATACCAAGATCAAGGCCGGCGCCTCTCTCGTTCAGCTCTACACCGCTTTGATATATAAAGGACCGGGTCTCGTTCGACGGATTGCCGAGGAGCTTGGCACGCTGCTTGAACGGGACGGTTGTTCCTCCGTTACGGAGGTTATTGGCGTGGAGGCTGGGGCCACGCCCTGAACCGGAAAGGGGACCGCGCAGTTGCGTCACGTCCTGATCGTTAGCTTCTATCTGTTTCCCGCCATCGCGATTGCGGTACTGGCGCCGGTTATCCCGTTCATCGGTATGCCCGGATGGGGGGCAGGTCTGCTCCTGCTCACCGTCGCGAGCCTCGTGCATATGGGGATGTCGGTGAAGGCCTCCCGGGAATCCTCCGAGCGTCAGCTGGAGGTGCTGGCGCACGAGCTGGCCGTCACCCGGCATGATCTGGATGCCGCGCGTGAGGAAGTTTCCGCGATCCGAGAGACCATAGAAGCCATGCCGGACAGCGGACATGTGGTGTCCGAGCTGAAGGTTCTGCAGGGCCTGCTTGGGCAGCTTTCCGCGAAGGCGCCGGACAAACCCAAGCCGAAACCCGCCGCGGCCGCAAAACAGAAACCGAAAGAAGATACGGGGCTACCCGCTGTTGCCGCCGCATCCGGGGCGAGCGAGCCACTTCTGCTGATCGACGATGACGAGGTGCTGACCATCGTGGAGCAGGCGCTCCGGGAAGACCGGGTCGATCTCTATCTGCAGCCGATCGTCAGCCTGCCGCAGCGGAAGCGGAAATTCTACGAATGCTTCTCCCGTATCGTCGATGATCGCGGCCGGGTCATCATGCCGGAGCAGTATATTCCGGTCGCGGAATCAGCCGGACTGGTCGCCGTCATCGACAATATGCTGCTGTTCCGTTGCATTCAGCTGGTGCGTCGGGCTGTACGGGGGCAACCGGGCCTCGCCTTTTTCTGCAACATCTCAGACAGCTCGTTGACGGATGTCGATTTCTTCACCGACTTCATCGAATTCCTGGCCGATAATCAGAAGCTGACGCCGAACCTGTTTTTCGAATTCGAGCAGGAAGCGATCGTCAACCCGACCTACGAGACCCAGGTCAATCTGCAGCGTTTGCAGGATCTGGGCTTCCATTTCTCGCTCGACCAGGTGCGTACGCTGGATCTCGATTTGCCGCATCTGGCGGATCTCGGCTTCAAATACATCAAGGTCGGGGCGCATATGTTGCATGAGCTGGCCCGGGGCGACGACCCGCAGCTCGACATGGGCCGCTTCAAGGGCGCGCTCGACCGGTGCGCCATGGACCTGATTGTCGAGAAGATCGAGTCCGAGGACATGTTGCGCGACCTGCTCGATCTAAAAATCGACTTCGGTCAGGGCTATCTGTTCGGAGAGCCTCGGCCGACCACCGCCCCCGCCAAATGAGTTTGCGGCCCCGCGCCGCGAGCCAACTTTGAAATCCTCATCACGCCCGGAGTCTGGGAATGACCATGCCTTTGTCCGCCTTTGCCGAGATCGCCGACCGCTATGAGGGGTTCATCTTCGATGTCTGGGGCACGCTTTATGACGGCGGTAACGCTTTCCCGGAGGCGCTTGAAACCGTCAGGGCTCTGGCCGGTATGGATAAGAAGATACTGGTATTGTCCAACTCGCCGCGTATTCCCGCCATCGTCGGCGAGCGTCTGACGGGCATCGGGTTCGATCTCGCCTGGTTCAGCGAAATCGTCACTTCCGGCGGCATGGTAGCGGATATTGTTGGCGGTCGGCGCGATGCGGAAGCGGCGGCACTTGGCGAGCGGGTGTTGTGGCTGGGCCGGGGCCGTTTCCCGGACACGGTGCCTGACGGCTCCTTCACCGTGGTGGAGAGCGTCGAGGACGCGGACTGGATTCTGAACGCGGGACCGGACGGCCCGGATTCCCGCCTGGAAGATTATGAAAGCCAGCTATCGGGCTCCGTTGCGCGTCATCTGCCAATGATCTGCGCCAATCCGGACAAGTCGGTCATTCATGGCGGTGCGCGGCATATCTGTGCCGGTGCAATGGCGGAACGGTATGAGGTAATGGGCGGCACGGTCCGTTATTTCGGCAAGCCCTATCCAGAGATCTTCGGACGCTGTCTCGACCGTATCGGTCTCCCGGCGGAGCGTGTCCTGGTTGTCGGCGATAATCTGGAGACAGATATTCTCGGGGCCAACCGCACGGGTATCGACAGCCTGCTGCTGGGCTGCGGTATTCATGCCGCAGCGCTCGCAGAGACTGCTGACGTCGGTGAAGGGCTTGATGCATTGGCCACAAGCCATGGCGCACGCCCGACGTACTTCTCGGAGGTGCTTGCCTGGTGACGCGGAGGCTAGTGGGCGGTGTCTCCGGAGCCCTGATCGCTGAGCGCGTATTGCTTTTGCTCGACGGCAAAGCGCTGCAGGGCGATGTCGAGATAGCCGGGAATCGGTTCCTGCCTGCTTTCGCCTAGTCCCGGTGCCGGGGCTGCGCTTAGCGCATCCTCGATATTATCCACAACCAGACGGAAATATGTCAGCAGGAAGACGCGCAATGCGGATGACATGCTCGATTCCTGCCGTCGCTCGGCAACCATGGTACAAAGCCCGTCCATGCCGATCGATTCTCTCTTGCAGATATCGGAGAGGCCATTCCAGACTTGAGCTTCCAAACTGACGCTTGTGCGTCTATGACCGATCGTGACGTTCTTCCTGATCCGGTCGCTCCCTATTACGCGTGCCACTCCTGATACTCCCGATTTACTTAAGCACACAACTGTATGGTTAACGTGCCGCATTTCTACTGGTAGTGCAATATCGATCAGCATCTTCGCGTTTGAGGCGTTTGAACGTCAGGTTCATCCGGCTGTCACAGCGCGTTACCGGAGTTGCTTTGCAGAGCGGCCACGGCGCTTTATGATCTGATTGAAACTGGCGGGCAGAAGGAAATTCCCCATGAGCGCGAACGGTGAGGGACAACTGGACAAGGTTGGTTGGCAATTGCTGCGCGTCTTGCAGGAAGATGCCCGGCTTTCCTTCAGTGAACTGGGCCGAAGGGTCGGCTTGTCGTCTCCGGCCATCGCTGAGCGGGTCCGCCGCATGGAGGATGCCGGGATCATCACCGGCTACCGGACCACGGTGAATCCGGACAAGCTCGGATATCCGACAACCGCCTTCATTCATCTGAAGACCTCCGGCGAGCACTATAACAAGATCGCGACTGTTGCTCACACATTGAGCGAAGTGCTTGAGTGCCACCATGTCACCGGGCAGGACAGTTACATGATCAAGGTGATTGTCTCCTCGATGGTGCATCTGGAGCATGTGATCTCCCAGATGCGCAAATACGGCGAGACGACAACCTCCATCGTTCTGTCTTCGCCGGTGAAAGGCAAGATGATCGCGGCCGGGCCGAGCGTCAGGGTCGGGCCTGCCATGCCGCCGATGTTCCTGGTCGAGAACGAGTAGGCAACCGGCGGTCCCAGGCAGAAGTATCAGGCCCGTGGCCCCGGCTTTGACCCGAATCCGCTTGACTGAAAAATAGGGCTCGCGTATATGCCCTGCTTCCTCGTGGAGCCCGGCTCCGCGAAATCCAATTCTATTGTGTTGACCGAGGATTAGAAAAATGGCGCGTCGTTGCGAAATCACCGGTAAGGGTGTCCAGACCGGCAACAATGTGAGCCACGCGAACAACAGGTCGCGCCGCCGGTTTCTGCCGAACCTGCAGCAGACCTCGCTGATGAGCGATGCGCTCGGCAAGATGGTCCGCCTGCGTCTGACCACGCATGCGATCCGGTCCATCGAACATAATGGCGGCCTTGATGCCTACATGCTGAAAGCGAAGAACGCACAGCTGGGCCTCGAAGCCCGCGCGCTGAAGCGCCGTATCGTGAAGGCCGCTGCCGCAAAAGCCGCCTAATACGGCTTACGCAAGTTTGGTTATTGAAAACGCCCGCGTCAGCGGGCGTTTTCTTATGTCTGGTCCTGGTCGGTCTCGTTGGGACTAGATCTTTTCCAGCCCGCACCAGTCGGCGATGAACAGAGCCATGGCCGCCGTCACCCGGCGGACTGAAGGCAGGTTCACCCGCTCGTCGAAGCCGTGCACGTTCTCCGCGATCGCTCCATAGACATAGCTCGGCGTCTGGTTATAGATGCCATGGAAGCGCGAATCCGTCAGCGCAGTCGACGATCGGCGTCCGAGCGGTGCTCCGAACACTGTTTCATGGCAGCGGTCGAGCAGCGGCTCGCCCGGCGTTCCTTCCGGCACTTCGTATCCCGGTGACAGGAAACCCTGCCATTCGATTTCCGGCGGATTGTTCGCCAGGAAGGTGTGGGACTTCGAGGCATTGGCAATCGTCTCCGTCAGCCGGGCCTGGATGGTCGCCGGATCGACGCCCGGATAGAGCCCGACGCGAACTTCGAAGGTGCACCATGCCGGGACGCTGGAGGTCCAGTCGCCACCCTCGATCTGGGAGATCACGACATTCAGTGGGTGCGCGTTATCCTTGAAGGCCGGGTGCTTGTTCTCCGGCAGGTTCCATTCGTCCTCAAGCGCGTGCAGGGCATTCCAGAGCGGGATGCAGGCTTCGATCGCGTTCTGGCCGCTGCCCGCATGGGCGACATGGACCGGAATGCCGGCGACCTTGACCCGCATCCAGACCACACCAACCTGCGCTTGCGTGAAGGTCTCACCAGTCGGCTCAGGGATCAGCACCGCATCGGCCTTGTAGCCCCGCACCAGCGTCGAGAGCGCGCCATTGCCTGTGCATTCCTCTTCGATCACCGATTCGAAATGCACGATGCCGCCCGGGCGGTAGCCCGCACGCTTTAGCGCTTCAAGGGCAAACAGGGCGCTGACGGTGCCGGTCTTCATGTCCCCGGCGCCACGGCCATACATCCAGTCGCCATCGATCTCGGCGCCGAAAGGCGCCCGGGTCCACATCTTCTCCGGCCCGATCGGGACCACGTCCACATGCCCGTTCAGGATCAGCGATCTCCCCTTCGGGTTCTCCGGCCGCCAGGAAGCGACGACGGTCAGGGCATTCTCGTAAGAGACATCGACGGGAGAAAATCCGGGATGTTTGGCGATCTCGTCGGGATCGATATGCCACATGTCCACGGCATAGCCGAAATCCCGTGCGGCACGGGCCATCAGATCCTGCGCCGACGCTTCCTGCCCGCGCGTCGAGGGGCAGCGCACCAGCTCCTGGCTAAGCTGTAGCTGCTCATCGAAACCGGCATCGACGGCGCGCATGATTTCGGCTGCAACTGATTGTTCGGGCATGGGGACCTCCTATCCTTGCGGCGGCAAGTATCGCCATGCACGGACTGGAGGGACAAGCAGCCCATAGTCATCAGTGTGTTTCGCGATCAGCCGGAGCGGGTTTTTGCGCCGGAGACTTCGAACAGCACCCAGATTGCGGCGGAGAGTGTCAGGGCGGCGCCCCCTTGGTGCGCGGCTCCTAATGTCACGGGCACCTGTGCGAGCAACGTCGAAATACCAAGCGCGACCTGGATCGCACTCATGCCGCCGAGGCTATGGATGGCGAGGCGGGTGCGCGGGGCGATGTCGGTGGCACGCATTGCCCGGACCAGCAGCCAGACGATGCTGGCGAAGGTCAGGATGGCGATGATGCGGTGATTGAATTGTACCGCGGCCGGGTTTTCGAAGAAATTGATCCAGAACGGTTCGGCGAAGCCATAGTCCGGCGGGATCACATGGCCGTTCATCAGAGGGAAGGTGTTGTAGATCAGACCTGCATCCAGCCCGGCGACGAAGGCCCCGGCGACAGAGGTGATAGCGATCAGATGCAGTGCCGCGACAGCATGGCGGCGGTACTTGCGGTTGGTCTCGGAGGGTGTCCGGATCAGCCCGAGGGTCGTTCTGATCAGTGTGGCGAGGATCAGTAGGGCCACGCCGAGGTGGACCGCCAGCCGGTACTGGCTGACGGCCGGATTGTCGACCAGCCCGCTCTTAACCATCCACCAGCCGATACCGCCCTGGAGAGCGCCGAGCAGAAACAGGAAGCCGAGCCGGGGAAAGAGCGCCCGGCGGATACGGCCGGTCAGGGCCAGCACAAGGAAAGGGAGGGCAAAGGCGATGCCGATCAGCCGTCCCCAGACCCGGTGCAGATATTCCCAGAAGAAGATGTGCTTGAAGTCGTCAATGGTCATCCAGGCGTTCACCTTCTGGAACTCGGGTGTGTCCTGGTAGAGCGAGAAAACCCGGTACCATTCGGGCTCGCTCATTGGCGGCAGCCAGCCAATCAGCGGGCGCCATTCGACCATCGAAAGTCCGGACTCCGTCAGGCGCGTGATGCCGCCGATAACGATCATCAGGAACACCATGACGGCGACGCCGGAAAGCCACCAGGCAACGGGCCGGTCAATGACTGCGTGCTCTGGTACGGTCGGACTGTAGAGCTGACTTGTCGCGCTCACGCGGCACTCCGCATCTGGTTCAAGATTGGCGGAATGTGGCGTCAGTCTCGGTGAAGGTCAAATGGATGCAATGCCGCACCCTCTGGACCGCATCCTCCGGGTCGCACCCACTGGCCAGCCTTCGCGTGGGGTCAATGCAGGCGAAACTCGACGTCCGCGTGGTTGAAGCTCGCCACTCCAGTCAGGGAGCCGGCGGAGATTTGTACGGAATGGATCGGGGCTTCGATATTCAGCCGCCAATGGTCGAGGAAGCGGCGCAGGCGGGGGAATTTCGGGATCACGTCGTGGGTTTGCCAGATGAAGCTTTGCAGGAGATCCGGGTAGTCCGGCATGCGGTAAAGGATCTCGGCGGTGGTCACGCGGCGCTCAAACAGAACAACTGGCTCGATCGACATATAGCGACTCCACATGTTGCGTCTGGGGAAAGCTTGGGTTAGAAACGCCTCACTTTTCAATAAATAAATTAAATCAATACATTAGCAGCGCTGCATATGGATTGCTGCTTGTCTCTAGCATGTCGAAGCTTGAATTCGCTTGGCAATGCGCCGCGTGGTCACCATGTGTCCCGTCAGGACTCAATATGCTCCCGCCCAAGGGCGCCGGACTCAGCTTTTTTCCTCACGTTCGGTGCCATTTCCTTGACAGTTGAAGTGCCATTCCCTAAATCGTCAGCACTCGCCATTGGTGAGTGCTAATAATTTGGGTTCGCTATGGCGAGCACTCAATAGAAACGTCACTCAGAGATGAGTCATTCGGAGGTTTTGGCATGAAATTCAGGCCATTGCATGACCGGGTCGTAGTCCGTCGCCTTGAAGGCGAGGAAAAAACGGCCGGGGGCATAATTATTCCCGATTCCGCCAAGGAAAAGCCGATGCAGGGCGAAGTCGTCGCTGCCGGCACTGGCGCGCGCGATGAGAACGGCAAGGTACAGCCGCTGGACGTCAAGGCAGGTGATGCCGTGCTGTTCGGAAAATGGTCGGGTACGGAAGTCAAGATCGACGGCGAAGAGCTGCTGATCATGAAAGAGTCCGACATCATGGGTGTTCTGGAATCCTAAGAAAGGGCTGATCCATCATGGCTGCTAAAGAAGTTAAATTCGGCACCGACGCACGGACCCGCCTTCTGGCTGGCGTCGACGTGCTCGCGAACGCCGTCAAGGTTACGCTCGGCCCGAAAGGCCGTAACGTTGTTCTCGACAAGTCCTTCGGTGCCCCGCGCATCTCCAAGGACGGCGTGACCGTTGCGAAAGAAATCGAACTTTCAGACAAGTTCGAAAACATGGGCGCACAGATGGTGCGTGAAGTTGCTTCCAAGGCGAACGACATCGCTGGCGACGGCACCACCACTGCTACGGTTCTGGCCCAGGCCATCGTGCGCGAAGGCTCCAAGGCCGTCGCCGCTGGCATGAACCCGATGGACCTGAAGCGCGGTATCGATCTGGCGATCGAAGCTGTCGTTGCTGACATCGCGAAGCGCGCCAAGAAGATCTCCACGACTGATGAAGTCGCGCAGGTCGGCACCATCTCCGCCAATGGCGAAGCCGAAATCGGCGCGATGATCGCCAAGGCGATGGAGAAGGTGGGCAACGAGGGCGTCATCACGGTTGAAGAAGCCAAGTCCCTGCACACCGAACTCGACGTTGTCGAGGGCATGCAGTTCGACCGCGGCTATCTCTCCCCGTATTTCGTCACCAACGCTGACAAGATGACTTGCGAGCTGGAAAGCCCGTACATCCTGCTGCACGAAAAGAAGCTCTCCAACCTGCAGGCTATGCTGCCGGTTCTCGAGCAGGTCGTGCAGTCCAGCCGCCCGCTGCTGATCATTGCCGAGGACGTTGAGGGCGAAGCCCTGGCGACCCTGGTCGTGAACAAGCTGCGTGGTGGCCTGAAGGTCGCTGCCGTCAAGGCTCCGGGCTTCGGCGATCGCCGTAAAGCCATGCTGGAAGACATTGCCATCCTCACCGGTGGCACCGTGGTCAGCGAAGACCTCGGCATTCAGCTCGAGAACGTGTCCCTGGAAATGCTCGGCACCGCCAAGCGCGTCCAGATCACGAAGGACGAGACCACCGTTGTCGACGGTGCCGGCGAAAAGGCCGACATCGAAGCACGTTGCAGCCAGATCCGCGCTCAGGTCGAGGAAACATCCTCCGACTACGATCGTGAGAAGCTGCAGGAGCGTCTCGCGAAGCTGGCTGGCGGCGTTGCCGTTATCCGCGTCGGCGGTGCGACCGAAATCGAGGTGAAGGAACGCAAGGATCGTGTCGACGACGCGATGCATGCAACCCGCGCCGCGGTTGAGGAAGGTGTTGTCCCGGGCGGTGGTACCGCTCTGCTCTATGCCGTGAAGGCGCTTGCGTCCCTCAAGACGGACAACGAAGACCAGAAGATCGGCATCAACATCGTGCGCAAGGCCATCCAGGTCCCGGCACGTCAGATCGCTGATAACGCCGGTGAAGACGGCGCGGTCATCGTTGGCAAGATGATGGAGTCGAAAGACACCGACTGGGGCTTTGATGCGCAGAAGGGCGAGTTCACGAACCTCGTCAAAGCCGGCATCATCGATCCGGCCAAGGTTGTGCGCTCTGCTCTGCAGAATGCCGGTTCCGTTGCTGGTCTGCTGATCACCACGGAAGCCATGGTTGCTGAAAAGCCGGAGCCGAAGGGTGCCGGTGGCGGTATGCCGGGCGGCGGCATGCCTGACATGGGCGGCATGGGTGGCATGGGCTTCTAAGCCAAGCCTCCAGATACCTTTACGAGAAACCCTCCAGGGCTTGCCCTGGAGGGTTTTTCTTTTGTGCCGTTTGTTGGCCCGGCGTCGATCAGGAAAAGCCAGTGCTGGCGACGATGTACAAGCCGAGGGTAAGGACGCCCGCGAAGAAAACCTGCCGGAAGCGGGCCTCCGACAGATATCCGCGGATCTTGCGTCCGAGCACCATCCCGAGGACGGCGGGGATCAGGCCGAGTGCGGATGCGAGGCCGAGTTCCGGGTTGATATGCGCGCCGTGCCCGAGCGCGAGGGCCAGAGCCGCCGTGGACAGCATGAACAGCATGCCCATGGCTTGAACCAGCATATCCCGTTGCATGCCCATCGCCTGCAGATAGAGCACGCCCGGAACCATGAAGGAGCCTGTCATTCCGGTCAGGATACCATTGGTTATTCCGAACAGCGGGCCGCTCCGGAACGCAGTGCGCGCCGACATCGAAAACCGGAAGCCGGCAAGGCCGGTGGCGGCATAGGTGATCAGCAACAGGCCGAGCAGGGCGGAGAGATAGGACAAGTCAATACGGCTGAGAGCCTGGGCGCCGATCCAGATCGTTACCGTGGCCGTGAGCAGAAAAGGCCAGGTCTTTCGCAGGATTTCCCGCATGTGCCCGCCGACGGCGGCTTGCCAGAGATTGGTCGCCAGTGACGGGACGATGAGCAGGGCCATGGCGCTGGGCAGATCGAGCAGCAGCGTCATCAGGCCGAGCGTGATGGTGGGAAGCCCGAGCCCGATCACGCCTTTGACCGTTCCGGCGAGGAAAAAGGTCGCGGCGGCCGCGGCGAGAAGCGTTGGGTCTTGCATGGCCTCAGTCTAGCCGGTCTGGCAGGCGCGGCAATGCATGGGTGTCAGATCAGAGAAAGCGCCCGGCATTTTTGCAGGCAGGCATCCGGCCCATCGAACAGATGTGTCTCGAAGCCGAGCGCGCTGGCGGATGCTATGTTCGCGGCACTGTCATCAATGAAGAGCGTGCGTTCCGGGGTGATGCCGAACCGGTCGATACAGAGCTGGAAGATCGCCGGGTCCGGCTTCTTCATGCGCTCGGCGCCAGAGACCACGACGTCCTCGAATTCGTTGAGGAAGTCGAATCGCCTCCGTGTGTCGTCGAAGGTCTCGACACCGAAATTCGTCAGCCCGTAGATCCTGGTGCCTGCCGCTTTCATCTGCCGTTTGGCAGCGACCATGGGCTCGATCGCGCCCGGTATCATCTCCTGGAACCGATCGTAGAAGGCCCGGATCTGGTCGGCATGTTCCGGATGGTGCGGGATCAGTGTTGCGATCTGTTCCTCCGGGCTGCGGCCGAGATCGTGCTGGACATGCCAGCCCATGGTGCAGATGTCCGTCAGGAATCGGGTCACGCGCTCTTCATCGGCGGAGCCGTCTTCTTTCACGAAGATGCTGCGATAAAGGTGACGGGGATCCCACTCGATGAGGACGTTTCCAACATCGAACAGAACGGCGTCGATGGCCGTCATTAATCTTCCTTCCGGCTTTCGGCGATCTCGAGAATGAGCGAGGAAATGTTCAGGTCGCCCTGGGAGTTGTCCAGCAAGCTCTGCCAGTGCTCGGCATTGTTGGCGAGCCCCTTCAGCTCCATACCGACCGTGCGGGCCAGCTCCAGCGCCTGATTGGCCAGCTCGGCCTGCTCGCGAACGGTGCGGCCGGCCCGAAATTCGCGGTCGGCCATGCGGCGCCCGCTTTCCGACAGTACGGCACCGCCTACAGCACTGTCGGCGAGGGCCGCCAGCAAGGCGTCGGCTTCGACCCCGGAGGCAGCGGCCAGCGCCAAGCCTTCAGCGAGGGCCTGGACCATCTGGCCATGGATGGCGGCTCCGCAGGTCCGGATTGCCTGACCCGAGCCGACCGGTCCTGCGTGCAGGACTTTGGTTCCGAGAGCATTGAGGAAGGGCCAGATCCGGGCGAGCGCCATGTCGGTGCCGCCAATGGAGATGGTTCCGCCCAGCGCGGTTTCGGTCACCGGTGCGTCGAGCCAGATCCGACCGCTTTGCCGCACACGATCTGCGAAATTCCGGGTCGGCTCTGGCGGGGTCTCGCCGATATCGACGATCAGGCCGTCGGGTGGTGTCCCGTGCAATACGCCATAGCGATCTTCTTCCAGATCGAACACGACCCGTTCGAGTGCCGCGTCGCTGTTGACGGCGATCAGGGTCGCTTCGGTATAGCGGGCAACATCGCGGGGACAGGGCTCGACCTCAATCAGGGGATGGGCTTCCCCGAGCGCGGCTGCTTTCTCTGTGTTCTGGGTCCAGACATGCAGGCGCGCACCTGCATCCGTCAGTTTGCGGGCGACTGCGAGGCCGCGCCGGCCGAGGCCGACGAGACCAATTCTGCGTCCATCGAGCGGTTTTGGGGCTGGCATGATGCCGCCCGTCTCCTCAGGGTCTAGCGTAGCGCGCGGCGGATCCGCGCTCGATCGCTGCGGCGGTCAGCCGGTCGACATTTAGTTCATGGCGGAGCATTTCGAGGAACCGCAATTCTTCCTGGGTTGCCGTTCCATCGGCAGCGACGACATCACAGGCCAGAGCGTATGCGGTCGCGCGGAGTTTCTCCGGCAAGGTACGCTTGATCTGGTCGACAGCGGCATCGAGGCCGTCGGCTTCGCTCAACAGATCGATCGCCGAGCTGGCGATCTGACCGAAATTGCCGGTCTCGAAATCCTGGAAGATTGGCAGCACGTTGATGATCTCGCCGATCGTGTTCAGCTCTTCGTCATCGACATTGCCGTCTGCGGCCGCACTCAGGACCATGGCATAAATCAGGGCGGAGTGGGTTGTGATCATCGCTCGCCTGGCTCTCTAAATTACGTGTACGCCCAAGGATATAGCGGCTCACGACCATTAGCGATACCCCGGAGTGCGGCTGGCGGTGCAATTCCGCACGGCCCCGGATCAGTGTCGTGGCACAACGCATCTTCCTCGTGCTTGGTTGTCGGCGCTAGTCTGGCTTTCGAACAAGGCACAAACGAGGCAGATGGGGGCAGATGCTGTGGCGAAATTACCAGAAGATCCGTTCGAAAAGGGCGGCATAGTCGGGTTTGCGAAGGATCTCCGTGCCGGCCGGACCAGCAGCGAGGCCGCGACGCTGGCCTGTCTTGAGCGGATCGATGCGCTCGATGGCAAAATCGGAGCCTTCCAGCATGTGGCGGCCGAAAGTGCCTTGCGCACCGCCCAGGCGATGGATGGCCTGTTGCGTGCGGGTACCGATCTGGGCCCGCTGATGGGCGTGCCGATGGCGGTGAAGGACATCTATGCAGTCGAGGGCATGCCGACCACGAACGGCTCTCTGATCGAGTCCGCCGACATCACCGGCCCCGAGGGCAGCTATGTGAAGTCCCTGAAGCGCGGTGGTGCTGTGGTCCTGGGCAAGACCAAGACCGTTGAATTTGCGCTTGGAGCGACCGGAGTTAACGAAGCGCGCGGCACACCCTGGAACCCGTGGGATCTCGATACACACCGCTTTCCCGGTGGCTCCTCCAGCGGTTCCGCGGCAGCGACGGCGGCGGGGATGTGCGCTTTTGCGCTGGGCTCGGACACCGGCGGCTCGATCCGCATTCCGGCGGCGCTCTGCGGTCTGTTCGGCCAGAAGACCAGTGTCGGCCTGATCCCGACTGACGGGGTGTTTCCGCTTTCGCCTACGCTCGACAGTCTCGGGCCGCTCTGCCGAACTGCGGCGGATGCAGCGCTTGTGCATGGAGCGACCTCTGCCATATCGATGCCACAGCCGGCGGCGGCAAGTGCGCTGCGCCTCGGGGTGCCGCGGGGTTTCTTTTTCGAGGATCTCGACGATGCGGTCGCCGATTGCGTGGAGAAGGCCCTTGCTGCACTTCGCGAGGCGGGGGTGGAGCTGGTCGAACTGACAGCGGAAGATCTGCCGGACCCGCGTGAGCGGGAGACTGTATTCCCGACCATTGTCGGCCCGGAAGTGCTGGCCAGCCTCGGTATTGACCGGTTCACGGCCGGACGTGACGGAATGGATAGCGTGACCGCAATGAGAGCCTCTATCGGGCTTGATGTCTCGGCGGTCGATTATGCCCTGGCCTGTCGCCGACACGCGGCGTTGAAACCGCTTGCTGACAAGGCTTTGCGCAATCTCGACGGGATTGTCATGCCGGCAACGCCAATGGTCGCGATGCCGCTTGCCGATCTGCAGGCGCCGGAAGGTGCCGCGCGTTCGATGGCGGCGTCCCGCAACACGCAGCCGGGCAATCTCTGGAACCTTTGCGGGATTTCCCTGCCGGTGCACCAGTACGGCTCGGACCTGCCGGTGGGCCTGCAGATCCTTTGCCGTCACGGCATGGATGCGCATGCTCTGTCGGTCGGTCTTGCCGTCGAGGCCATCGTTGGCCGACCGGGATCGCCGGTCCTGGCCGCCGCTGTCTGACGGAAGGTTGGTTGACCGGGCCTAGTGCCCGGTGCCGACCTGTCCGGTTTTGAGGTCGTAGTCGGTCGCAACGCCGTAAGTCGGATCTTCATCGTCGCGCTCTTCCACGAGCTGACCGGCCTTGCCGAGAAGGATCTTGCAGTCGCGGCTCAGATGCCGGAGCTGCAGCCGCTTGCCGAGCTCGTCATAGCGCGTGGCGAGGCTTTCGATGGCCTGCAGGCCGGAATGGTCGACGACGCGGGAATTCATGAAGTCGATCACCACGCGGTCGGGATCTTCCTTTGGTGTGAACTGGGACAGGAAGCTTTCCGTCGAGCCGAAGAAAAGCGGTCCTTCCAGGCTGTAGATCTTGGCGCCGGAGACGTCGATGCCCGAGACGGCATGCATCCGGGTGGCCGCGTTCCAGGCATAGAACAAAGCTGACAGGATCACGCCGACGATCACCGCGACCGCGAGGTCCGTCATCACGGTGACGGCGGTGACGAGCACGATCAGCAGTGCGTCCTTGCGCGGGATGCGGCGCATGATCATGAGGCTCTTCCAGGCGAAGGTGCCGATCACCACCATGAACATCACACCGACCAGGGCCGCCAGCGGGATCTGCTCAATCAGGCCGGAGGCAAACAGGATGAAGCTGAGCAGGAACAGCGCGGCCGAGATGCCGGAGATCCGGGTGCGGCCACCGGATTTCACGTTGATCACGCTTTGCCCGATCATGGCGCAGCCGCCCATGCCGCCGAAGAACCCGGTAACCGTGTTCGCGATGCCCTGGGCCAGACATTCCTTGGAGGCGCCGCCCTTGGTCTCTGTCATGTCGGCGACGACGTTCAGGGTCAGCAGGCTTTCGATCAGGCCGATAGCTGCGAGAATGAGGGAGTATGGCAGAATGATCTGCAGCATCTCGAGCGACAGCGGCACCATCGGGATATGGAAGGCTGGCAGACCGCCCTTGATGCTCGCCAGATCGCCGACCCGCGGCAGGTCCAGATTGAAACCGATGACAATCAGCGAGACGATGCCGACAGCGGCGAGCGGCGCCGGAATGAATTTGGTAATGCGCGGCACCACGTAAATCAGCGCCATCGTGAGTGCGGTGAAGCCGAGCATGAGATAGAGCGGCTCGCCGGTCATCCACTCCATGCCGCCGTCCGGTGTCTTCATCTTGAACTGGCCAAGCTGGGCCAGGAAGATGACGATGGCGAGGCCGTTGACGAAACCGAGCATGACGGGATGCGGTACCATGCGGATGAATTTGCCCCAGCGCATGACGCCGGCGATCATTTGCAGCAGTCCCATCAGCACGACGGTGGCGAACAGATATTCGACGCCATGCCGAATCACCAGATCGACCATGACGACCGCCAGCGCCCCTGTGGCGCCGGAAATCATGCCCGGGCGGCCGCCGATGAGCGCGGTGATGAGGCCGACGATGAAGGCCGCATAAAGGCCGACCAGCGGATGCACATGCGCGACGAAGGCGAAAGCGACGGCTTCCGGCACCAGTGCGAGGGCAACGGTCAGGCCTGCCAGGACATCAGCCTTGAACTGGAGCGGGGTCAGCTTTTTGTCCCCGTCGTTTTTTCCTGTCATGGAAGACATAAGCGATTTCATCGCTGGCAACATGGGAGCGCGTCTCATTCGTCAGTTTTGGTTTCGGGGAGCCCGACGCTCACTCTTCCATCCCCGAACAGTTTATCCGGGCACGCAGGAGAGAGCATCATCTGCCGCACTTATGACAGAATCGCACGATTGTCTCAATGGAATTGTGCAACGCAACATTGCATGCGTGGCTTGCGCGACTCAGGATGTTTTTAACGAACTATCTGAAATTAATGAACTTTAAATTAAGACGGCTCGGTTTTGCCGTTTCCGCAAGGCTCCGCCTATCCCGTCAGCCAGCCGCGAAATCGAAGATATCCTCTTCCTGCGCATTGTGGATGCGAACCAGGGCGTCGACGGATTCGATGATCCGCTGGGCGTCTCGGATCAGGTAGCGGTCCGCTTCCTCTTCGCCTACGCCAGACACCAGTCGGTCGAGCAGGCGGCCGAGATGCTGGATTTCCCTGTGTGCCCGGCTCATGGCCGCCAGCCCGTGTGCATTGCCCAGATGAGGGACGAGCTGAGGATAGATCGTGTCCTCGTCTTCTCGCTCGTGCGGGACGATCTCGTCATTGATGATGCGGTTTGCGTCGGCGATATGGGCCAACGCCTCGGCGCCCTGTGCATCGTCCAGCGCGTCGGCATGGGCGCGCAGCTGGTCGAGCCAGCTTTCGACTTCCTCGTGCTCCTTGCGCAACAACCGGGCTGCTTCCTCTGGCAGGCTCGACCGTATACCGAGGCCTGGAGGAACCAGTGCACGAAGCGCATTCAGGATGACCGCGACGTCGATGGCTTCCTGCAGGATGGCGCCGGCGACCGGGGTCAGGTGGCCGGCGGCGGCAAAGCCCATGGCGACGAGGGACAGCGCCATGCCGGCGACGATGCTTTCGATGGCGATGCGCCGGGAGCGTTTGGCGATGGCAATCGCATCGGCCACCCGGTCGAGCCGGTCGACCAGGACCACGGCGTCGGCCGCCTCCGAGCTGGCGCTGGCTCCGCGCGCACCCATGGCGATGCCGATATCGGCGGCCGCCAGGGCCGGCGCGTCGTTGATGCCGTCCCCGACCATCAGGGTGGAATGACGCTTTTTCTCGAACTCGACCGCATCGACCTTGTCGGCGGGCACCCGGTTGGCCAGCACCGCATCCAGATCGAGCGCGGCACCGATGGTCTCCGCCGCATCGGCATGGTCGCCGGTGACCATGACGATGCGGCCGATCCCGGCCTCGCGCAGGGCGCGGATGGCGCGCGGCGCTTCCCGGCGCAGGCTGTCGCCGAGCAGCAGGGCGCCGACCAGCTCGCCGTCGATGGTGACGAAGACGGACAGGGCAGAGCGCCAGGAGGCGCGGCGCTGGGCCCGGTCAACCCATGTCGCGCGCTGATTGCCGCCGGTGGTCATGGTCAGGCTGCCGGCCGCGATCCGTCTGCCCTCGACCATGCCGGCAAGACCGGCGCCAAGGTCCTCGCGCACATCCGTCGGCGGCACCAGCGTCAACCCGCGGGCCTCGGCGGCGTTCACGATGGCCTGGGCGATGACGTGATGGGAGGCCTGTTCCAGACAGGCGGCGAGGCGCAGCACTTCGCTCGGGTCCGCACCCGGCGCGGTTTCCACCGCGACCAGCCGGGCGCCGCCGATGGTCAGTGTGCCGGTCTTGTCGAACAGGATCGTGTAGGCCCTCGCCATTGCTTCGAGTGCGGCGCCGCCCTTGACCAACACGCCGCGTCTGGCTGCCTGCGAGACGCCGGAAATGAAGGCGACCGGGGCGGCCAGGATCAGTGGGCAGGGTGTGGCCACGACCAGCACGGCAAGACCGCGCACCGGGTCGCCGGACAGGATCCAGGCGCCGCCTGCAACCACGACTGACAGCGGCAGCAGCAGGAGGGCGAACCGGTCGGCCAGCCGGATGAAGGGCGCTTGCGCGGTCTGCGCCGCCGCGACCATGGCAACGATCCCGGCATAGGTGCTCTCGCTGGCCGTGGCGGTGGCCTGCAAGGTGAAGGGCACGCCTGCATTGATGGCGCCGCTGCGCACCGGCTCGCCGGCATGGCGCTGCACCGGGATCGGCTCTCCCGTAAGGGCCGACTCGTCGATCACGATGTTCGACTCGGTACCGTTCTGCAGGATCACGCCATCGACCGGAATGATCTCGCCGGTACGGACCAGCAGCCGGTCGCGCTCCGCCACCTGCTCGATGTCGATATCCTCGAGCGTGCCGCCGGTATGGCGATGCGCGATGCGGGGCGCCCGGTCGGTCAGGCTCTTCAGGTTGCGCTCCGCCCGGGAGACGGCGAAATCTTCCAGCACATTGCCGCCGGCATACATCACCGCGACGACGATTCCGGCCAGGGTTTCGCCGAGCGCCAGGGCGGCCGACATCGAGAGCAGGGCGACCGCATCGACGCCCATGCGGCCCGCCAGCAGGTCTCGCACAATGGTCACCGCCAGCGAGACGACGACGGGCACGGTGGCAAGGCCCCAGATCCAGGCGGCGGCACCGTCTTTGTCGAGCTGCCAGGCGATGAGCCCGGCGATAAGTCCCGCAACGGCGATCCCGATCAGTAACCGGCCTAAAAGACGTGTTGAAATCATGGTTCTCTCTGTCACCCTGTGGGACACGTCATTGCGCTCATGTGACGATCAGCGCTACGCATTTAACGGCATTGCGTATTAACGGGGGCTTACCGATGCAATATAAAGAACCGCCTACACGGCGCTACAGCAAAGGGCAGAAGATCTTTGTCGAGGGCGACGAATCCCGGGAAGCATTTATCCTGCGCAGCGGGTCGGTCGAGGTTTCGATCGGCACGGGCAGCGATCGTAAAGTGCTCGACGTCATCACCGCCAATCAGATGTTCGGGGAGATGGGGCTGATCGGGAATACGGCGCGCACGGCCACGGTCAAGTGTCTCGAGGAAACGGTGGTGACCGTGGTCGACCGAAAACTGATCGAGGCCAAGGTCGAAGAGATGGATCCCTATATCCGCTATCTGATGCAATCCCTGATCGACCGGTTGGCCCGGACCTCCAAGAAGGCAGCGAAGATGCGGCCCTGGGAGCTTTTGCCCCGTTAAGAAAGCTGGCTTGTTACCCACCGGGTCGTGACGGCTGCGGGACAGCGAAAAAGGATACGCCGTGAACAAGATCTGGCTGGAAGCCGCCGTCAACGGTCCCTGGACCCGGAAGAACCAGCCCTCTATTCCGGTCTCGCCGGAAGAGATTGCCGCTGACTGCATCGCCTGCGCGAAAGCAGGCGCGGCCATCGTCCACTTCCATCCCTATGATGTGATTACCGGCCTGCAGGTCGATACGACCGAGGCCTATGCCGAAGTGATCGAGCGGGTGCGCGAGGTGGATGAGAAAGTGATCATCTACGGCACCCTGCCGATGGCGGGTCTGCCGAATGTCTCCAACACGATGAGCCCGGCGCAACGCTTCGCTCATGTGAAGGGCCTGGCCGAGCGCGGTCTGATCGAATGGAGCGTGGTCGATCCCGGCAGCACCAACATCACCCACGATGCCTGGATCGCCGAGGGCCGCGAGGGCTTCACCTATTTCAACCCGGAAAGCCATGTCCGCTATGGGCTGGAGCTTTGCGCCGAACAAGGCCTGCACCCGAGCTACGCCATCTACGAGCCCGGTTTCATTCGTCAGGGCGCGGCCCTGCACCGCGCGACGCCCGGCTGCCCGACACCGCTTTATCGCTACATGTTCTCCGACCGCCTGACCTTCAGCTTCCCGCCGGAACTCTACGCGCTGGAAGCCTACAACACCCTGCGCGAGGCCGAAGCCCCCGGCACCCCCTGGATGGTCGCCGGCCTCGCCGTCGACATCCGCCCGCTGATCGCCCCCGCCGTCGAGCGCGGCGGCCATGTGCGGGTCGGGCTGGAGGACCAGCCGTTCGGGGTTAAGACGACGAATGTCGCGCTGGTCGAGGAGGCGGCACGGCTGATCGCAGCGGAAGGTGGCACGCTGGCGACCCCGGACGAGGTGCGGGCGGAATTGGTATGATCAGCTCTTCTCATCATCGTTTTGGCTTCAAAACTGTGAGCCCGAGCAAGGCGCGCGGGATAAGGTCGGTTGGGCACAAGATTGCTGTGTTGATGCTTCTTGCTTTCTCCGGCTGCACAATGAACCCGCATCTTGTGGAGCATGGTTCCTGGTTCGCGGAACGTGATCTCAGAACAACCGAACGGGCCTTAGCGTTCCTCGCATTGGACCGGGCGTTCGAATGCGGACGCGCCGAACAGCCCGATGCCTATGACTGGATCGAAGAGGCTGACCGGATGCTCTTAGTAGACTGGAACCTCGTCTTTCGCCCGGGGATGAGTGTTGTTGGGACACAGGACGCGCGAGGCCGGGTCGACCAACTGACCTGGGACCGCGGCCGGGCCTATGTCGCGTTTGTCCCGGACACGTCGCTTGCGTCAGTGATCCCTTCTGATTGCACACTGAAAGCGGCGCCCAGCAAAAGGTTCGTCCGAACCGTGCCTCGTCTGCGGAAGAGGTTCGAAGAGCGGCAGATCATCAGGATGCTCGGTCTTGACGTGGCTGCGGAGGTGGTTTGGACTCGCGGTGAGTTGGAGAACTGCATCCTCATGCACCAGGCCTTCGTGCGGGTTTTTCGTGGGAAGCAGCAGCGGTTGATTCTTTCCCTTGCGGATTGCGGTCAGCGCTATCGTCACTATCTCACGCAGCGCATGTACGAGGTGCGGAACATTCTGGAAAGCACGACATTCAATCCGAGGGTCTTTGGGAAAAACTGAACCTTAGGCCAGTTATGTCGCCTTCCCGGTCGGAGAGTCGGGATCTAGGTGATCATGAGGCATGTACGGTCGAAAGATCCCGGATCGGGGTCTGGGATAACGATCTTGGGTGGGCAGCGTAGGGCGACGGGCGAAAACCGCCCTAGTTATCGCCCATCTTGAGAGCTTCGATGAAGGCGCTCTGCGGGATGTCGACATTGCCGAATTGCCGCATCTTCTTTTTGCCTTCCTTCTGCTTCTCCAGCAGCTTCTTCTTCCGGCTGATGTCGCCGCCATAGCATTTCGCGGTCACGTCCTTGCGCATGGCGCTGACGGTCTCGCGGGCGATGACCTTGCCGCCGATCGCCGCCTGGATGGCGATCTTGAAGAGCTGCCGCGGGATCAGGTCCTTCAACCGGGCGCACATGGCCCGGCCCCGGAACTCGGCCTGGTTGCGGTGGACGATCATGGAGAGCGCGTCCATCGGCTCCTGGTTCACCAGCACGCTGAGCTTGACCAGATCACCTTCTTCGTAGCTTTCCAGCGCATAGTCGAAGCTGGCATAGCCGCGTGAGATGCTTTTCAGCCGGTCGTAGAAATCGAACACGACTTCGTTAAGCGGTAGTTTGTAGACGGCCATGGCGCGGCTGCCGACATAGGTCAGCTCGATCTGTTCGCCGCGCCGCTCGGTGCAGAGCGCGAGCACCGGGCCGAGATATTCGTCCGGCACCATGATCGTCGCCTTGATCCACGGCTCCTCAATGCTTTCGATCCGCATCACGTCCGGCATGTCCGCCGGATTGTGCAGCTCGATCTGTTCGCCCTTGGTCAGGTTGATGCGGTAGACCACGCTCGGCGCGGTGGTGATCAGGTCGAGGTTGAATTCCCGTTCCAGCCGCTCCTGGATGATCTCCAGATGCAACAGACCGAGGAAGCCGCAGCGGAAGCCGAAGCCGAGTGCTGCGGAGCTTTCCGCCTCGAAGCTGAAGCTGGCATCGTTCAGGCGGAGCTTTTCCAGGCTGTCGCGTAGGTCGGGATAATCGTTGGCATCGACCGGGAACAGGCCGCAGAACACCACCGGGATGCTCGGCTTGAAGCCCGGTAGCGGGGTGTCGCAGGGGCGCTTTTCCTCGGTGATGGTGTCGCCGACCTGACAGTCGGCCACGGTCTTGATCGAGGCGCTCATGAAGCCAAGCTCGCCCGGGCCAAGCTCCTTGAATTCGGTCAGCTTCGGCGTGAAGGCGCCGACCTTCTCGACCAGATGCGTGGCACCGGTCTGCATCAGCTTGATCTTCTGGCCCTTCTTAAGCACGCCCTGGCGTACCCGGACCAGCGCCATGACGCCGAGATAGCTGTCGTACCAGCTGTCCACCAGCATGGCCTGCAGCGGCTTCTCGCGATCTCCGGTCGGCGCCGGCAGGCGATTTACCAGCGCTTCCAGAACGGCCTTGATGTTGAGTCCGGTCTTGGCCGAGACCTCGATCGCATCCGAGGTGTCGATGCCGATCACGTCCTCGATCTGCTCCTTAACCCGGGGCACATCGGCGGCGGGCAGGTCGACCTTGTTCAGGACCGGGATGATCTCGTGGTCCTGCTCGATGGCCTGATAGACGTTGGCCAGGGTCTGCGCCTCGACACCCTGACTGGCGTCGACCACGAGGATCGAGCCCTCGCAGGCGGCCAGGGACCGGCTGACCTCGTAGGCGAAGTCGACATGGCCTGGCGTGTCCATCAGGTTGATCTGATAGGTCTCGCCATTGTCGGCGGTGTAGTAAAGCCGCACGGTCTGCGCCTTGATGGTGATACCGCGCTCGCGCTCGATATCCATGCTGTCGAGCACCTGCTCCTTCATCTCCCGGTCGGCGAGGCCGCCGCAGAGTTGAATGAGCCGATCGGCCAGCGTGGACTTGCCGTGGTCGATATGGGCGATGATCGCGAAGTTACGGATATGGCTGAGGTCGGTCATGTAGGGCAAATACCGTCAAAGTTGCTGGCCGGGAAAATAGGGCCGACCGGGCATTGTGGCAATGCGGAAACGGTGGAGGCTGATCTGCTTCAGAAACTGTAGGCCACGCCGAGGGAGCCGAAACTGGAAAAGTCCTCGTCGTTGGTGAATTCCGGCGTCCGGATGACCTGGGTCAGGGAGACCCGGGCCCGGCCGACATTGAAGACGATTCCATAGGTGAAATCGCCCACCATCAGCTTCTTGTCGACCGAGGGGCTGTCCTGGAAGGTATTGCCGTCGAGGAAGATGTTGCGGCCGACCATCCGGCCCTCGATCCCGGCAAAAAGGTACCAGCCGAAATCCTCGCTGGGCGCGAAGTAACCTGAGCCCGGCGTGCTCGGCTGGATACGGGGCGGCCCGTAATCGCCGGTCGGCAGGTCCTTGCCGAAGCGCACCATCATGCCGGCGTTGACATGGGTGAAGACATTGCCGAGTGCGCCGCCGATGTAGGGCGAGGCGTCGATCTGGTACCCGTAGGGGGCGCCGAGCAGACGGTCGGCCCATTTATGTTCCGCCGTCAGCAACAGTGCCGGCTCGTTTTTCAGCTGGGAGTCCCAGCCCCGCGGCTCGCGGGTGTCGATCAGGCTGTGCACGAAGCTCTGCACCGGCTCGCCGAGGGCGGCCGGGCCGACCACGCCAAGGCTGAGCTGCAGGGAGGTCACGCTTTTGCCGGTATCCGCGAGCACGCCGACGGCGCCGTAGAGCCAGGCCCCGTAGGGCCGGTCCGCCGGGTCGGGACTCTTTCGCTCGATATCCTGCGGCGTGTAAAGGTTCTGGCCAAGCTGGTAGGTCACGCGGATATCCGCGCCCGGATCGATGAAAGGTGCCGCCGCGTAACGGACGCCATCGGGCACCCGGTTCAGCGTGTCGGTCCATTGCAGGGCCACACCGTTAGTGTAATCACGGTCGGCGCCGTTAACGAGATCGTTCTCAACCGTGACGGTGAAGGCGCTGTCGGGGGATTCCGCGCGGGCAAAGTCCGGGGCGGCGCACAGCACGGCAAGGACTGCGGCAGCAGCCGCTAAGCGGTTCATTCTCATCGATTGTCCGGTAACAAAAGGCTTAATTCCAAAGCGGATATAGACCGCTTCCATGGCAATACAATGGACGAGATTGCCACGTCACGCCATCACCGCGCAGACTGTAGTCTCGCCGACCGGCCCGGAGCGCCTGCGTCGGCGCAAGAACCCGGGGAGGAAACCATGCCGCATATCGACGCCAACGGAATCACGCTGCATTACCGGATCGACGGGCCGGAGGATGGGCGACCGTTGCTGCTTTCCAACTCGCTCGCCTCAAACCTGCATATGTGGGACCCGCAGATTGCGGACCTGACGTCCGCCGGGTTCCGGGTGATCCGCTATGACAGCCGAGGCCATGGCGGGTCCGGTGCGCCGGAAGGTGCTTATTCCATCGAGATGCTGGCCGAGGATGCGGTGGCGCTGCTCGACGGGCTCGGTGTCGACAGGGCGGATTATTGCGGGCTCTCCAAGGGCGGCATGGTCGGTCAGATGCTCGGGGTCAGGCACCGGGACCGGGTGAAGACACTGATCCTGGCCGACACCAGCGCGCATATGCCGACGCAGGAAATGTGGGATGGCCGGGTGCGAACGGTGGAGAAAGGCGGGATGGCGGCCGTTGTCGACGCCACCATCGAGCGCTGGTTCACCCCGGCAAGCCAGCAGCGTCTGAAGCAGGATATCGACACGGTGCGGGAGATGATCCTCGGCACCCCGCCTCAGGGTTTCATCGGCTGCTGCCGCGCCATTCAGGCCATGGACCAGCGCGAGACCATTGGCGGCATCGACATCCCGACTCTGGTGATCGTCGGCGCCGACGATCCGGCAACCACGCCGGAGCACGCCCGCGAGATCCACGGCCTGATCAAGGGCTCCCGCTATGCCGAGATTCCGGAGGCGGCGCATTTCTCGAACTTCGAGCAGCCGGATGCCTTCACCAAGGCGATGCTTGGGTTTCTCAACACCTGACTTTCGACCGTCCTTGCGGCGCGACTCTTTTTCCGTGCCGTCTTCCAGAGACATTTTTGATGAGGACCGATCATGATGCTGGATTCTCTTTCGCCAGAATTTCTGTTAACCGCCCTGCTCGTCGTGCTCGCTCCCGGAACGGGCGTTATCTACACCCTTTCCTATGGCCTGTTCGGTCGTCGGGGGCAGAGCATGACCGCAGCCCTCGGATGCACGTTCGGCATTGTTCCGCACCTGCTGGCGAGTGTGCTCGGTTTGGCGGCCCTTCTCCATACGAGTGCGGTGGCCTTTCAGATGGTCAAGCTGCTGGGCGTTGCCTATCTGCTCTATCTGGCCTGGGGCCTGTGGCGGGCAAGCGGTACACTTGCGGTCACCCGTCCGGATGAGGAGCAAGGCTCCACCAAAGGACATCTCCGGATCATGGCGCGGGGCGCGTTGATCAATATTCTCAATCCAAAGCTCTCGATCTTTTTCCTCGCTTTCCTGACGCAATTTGTCCCCGAAGGCGCACCTGATGCGATGGCGCGTTTCTTCCTGCTTGCGGTCACTTTCATGGTTATGACGTTCGCGGTGTTCGTGATGTACGGCCTTGCGGCGGAGCAGGTCAGCCAGCGAGTTCTTGCCTCGGCAAGAGCGATGCGCTGGCTGCAAAGAACCTTCGCGGCGGCCTTTGCCGGTTTCGCGTTCAAACTGGCACTGACAGAACGCTGATCCGCTTCAAAAAGAAAAGCGCCGCCCGGAATTCTCCGGGCGGCGCTTTTCGTTCAGGTCTCTGAAGAGCGTCAGCGCAGCGCGGCGCAGGCCCGCTGGATACGCTCGCAGGCGTCTTCGAGGATCGTATCGGACGTCGCATAGGAGATCCGGAAATGCGGGCTGAGGCCGAAAGCCTCGCCATGCACGGCCGCGACGCCTTCCGCTTCCAGCAGGTAGGTGCAGAAATCCTCGTCATTCTCGATGGTCTTGCCGTCGGGCGTCTTCTTGCCGATGACGCCGGCGCAGGACGGATAGACGTAGAAGGCGCCGTCCGGGGTCGGGCAGTTCAGGCCGCTGGCCTGGTTCAGCATGGAGACCACGAGATCGCGCCGGGCCTGGAAGGCCTTGTTGTTCTCGGCGATGAAATCCTGCGGGCCATCCAGCGCGGCGATCGAGGCTGCCTGGCTGATCGAGGACGGGTTCGAGGTCGACTGGGACTGGATCTTGCGGATCGCTGTGATCAGCTCGACCGGGCCGGCCGCGAAGCCGATGCGCCAGCCGGTCATGCAGAAGGCCTTGGACATGCCGTTGACGGTCAGTGTCCGGTCGTACAGGCCGGGCTCTATTTCCGCCGGGGTGCAGAACTCGAAATCGTCGTAGACGAGCTTCTCGTACATGTCGTCGGTCATGACATAGACGTGCGGATGTTTCATCAGCACGTCCGTGACCTTCTTCATGTCTTCCTTCGTATAGCCTGCGCCGGACGGGTTCGACGGGCTGTTCAGGATGATCCATTTGGTCTTCGGCGTGATCGCCTTTTCCAGATCTTCCGGCTGCAGCTTGAAGTCCATCTCCTGCGGGCATGGGACGATAACCGGCTCACCTTCGGCGAGCAGTACCATGTCCGGATAGGAGACCCAGTAGGGCGCCGGTATGATGACTTCGTCGCCCGGGTTGAGCGTGGCCATCAGCGCGTTATAGAGCACCTGCTTGCCGCCGGTGCCTACGGTGATCTGGTTGCGCGCATAGTCGAGATTGCTGTCGCGCTTGAACTTGCGGCAGATCGCGTCCTTCAGCTCGGGCGTACCATCCGGATCCGTGTAGCGGGTGTCGCCGCGCTTCATCGCGTCGATGGCGGCTTCGATGATGTGAGCCGGTGTATCGAAATCCGGCTCGCCGGCGGAGAGGCCGATGACGTCGCCGCCCGCGGCCTGCAGTTCACGCGCCTTGGCGCTGATGGCGATGGTGGGGGACGGCTTGATCCGGCCGAGACGGTCAGCGATGAAGCTCATTATTTCCTCGGAAAGGCTGGCTGATAAGACGGAAGGCAGAGCCTACGCCCGGCTTCCGGTGCATTCAAGCGCGGGAATGTCCCGATTTAGGAGTGACTTCGAATTGGAATTCGGCTGGACAGCGAGATGCCGACGGGAGATTCTCCCGAAATCCGGAAAAACCGGCAAGAGATTCATCGTAATTTAAAGAGTTTAGAGTGTAAGAACAGCGCTATGGACCCGATACGCAGATCAGAACATGCAATACCCCGCGCTGGCACACTCGACCGCGATGTCTGGGCACGCGATCTCGCCCGCTCCATGTGCGAAAAGGTTCCCGATGTCGAGGAACTGGAGATGCGCCGGCTGGAGCAGTTCCTCTGCGGCCTGATGCATTATCTGTTGGGCAAGGTGCACGATCGGCCTGAATTCCGGCGCGAGGAAGCGGTGTGGCGCGGAAAGCACGGCTTGCTGCCGCTGATGGGCGGGATGATGGACCGGTACCGGAACATGCCCCGCAAGCCCGGCACGGAGCCGGTGCGGCAATGGCTGAACGACATGGCCGACGAAGCGACCAACTCGAAATACAACCCCGTCTGCATCCAGGCGTTCCGCCTCCTGACCCGGCTTGAGCATGACGATCTCGAGAACATGCTGCACAACGCGTCCTGCGTGGTGCTCCTCTCGCTCGGTCAGGAAATTCCCGCGGATTGATTCCGAAGTCGGGAGCATTCCATTCCCGTTCTAAGTATTTTCCAAGCCCGGGACATTGGACTACAAACAGTTCATGTCCCTCACAACATCCGTGGCTCGCTTTTGTCAGGCGTTCCGCAATCGCGATTACGCCATTTATTGCGCCGGCAGCTCCCTGACCGTCATCGGTCTGTGGATGCAGCGGATTGCCGTCGGCTGGGTAGCCTGGGAGCTGACCGAGAGCCCAACCTGGCTCGGCATCATTGCGTTCGCCGAGCTCTTCCCTGTGGTCATCCTGAGCCCGCTCGCCGGGACGCTTGCCGACCGGCTCGACCGGTTGTGGATTGCCAGGGTCGCGCAATGTCTCAACATGGTCCAGGCCACGGCACTGACGGTTTTGACGCTGTCCGGTGCGCTGACCATCTGGTGGCTGTTCTCACTGGCGCTGTTCACCGGGATCGTTGTCTCCTTCTGGCAGCCGGCCCGGATGGCGATGATCCCCAATCTGGTCCGGCGCGAGGATATGGCCTCGGCCGTGGCGATCAATTCGGTGATCTTCAACGCGGCCCGCTTTATCGGCCCGGCGATCGCCGGTGTGGTTATCGTCGGCTATGGCGCGGGCTACGCTTTCCTCGCGAACGCGATCAGTTATCTGCCTTTCATCGCGGCATTGTGGATCATCCAGCCGAATATGAACGGGCGAAAGCCGAAGCATGGTGCAGGCATTTTGGCGCAGATGGCCGATGGATATCGTTACGCCCTGACCCATCCCGGCATCGGCCCGATGCTGATCCTGATGCTGATCACCTGCATCGCCATGCGTCCGGTGTTCGAATTGTTGCCGGGCTTTGCCGCCGAGATTTTCGGCCGCGGTGCCGAGGGGCTCTCCATGATGGCCACGGCCACGGGTATTGGCGCGGTGATCGGGGGACTCTATCTCGGTCAGCGTAACGGCCTTGAAGGTCTGGTTCAGCTTTCCCTCGTGAGTGTGGTGGCGATGATCGCGGCGCTGCTGGTGTTCAGTCTGACATCGAATTTCTGGGTGGCACTCATTGCGCTGGCCGTTGCCGGTGGCGCGATGGTCACACACGGGGCCGGGTCGCAGACCCTGATCCAGGCGGCGGTCGACGAGGATATGCGTGGCCGGGTGGTTGCGCTTTACGGCATGCTGTTCCGGGGTGGTCCGGCGATCGGTGCCCTGGGCATGGGCTGGGTCTCGGAGTGGGCCGGGTTGCAATGGCCGCTTGTGGCCGGTTGCGCCATTGCGTGCCTTGCGCTGCTCTGGATGGCCGGACGCCGGATGGCCATCCGCGATGCCATGGAGGCACGGCGTGGAGAAGTCGAGAGTGACGGCTGAATCCGAAAATACCCGGCTCTGGGCCATTTCCGATCTCCATCTCGCCTCCGAGGTGAACAGGAACGCGCTTGCCGAGATTCCCGATCATGGTGCGGATTGGCTGATCCTGGCGGGAGATGTCGCCGAGCGCGAGGAAGTGTTTGTCGATGCGGTGACCTTTCTGGGCAAACGGTTCGGAAAGCTGATCTGGGTGCCGGGAAATCACGATCTCTGGACCGATCAGCGGCCCGGCGGGGTGGCCCGGCGCGGCGATGAGCGCTACCGGCATCTTGTCGAGTTGGCCCGCGCGGCTGGCGTGGTCACACCGGAAGACCCCTATCCAAGATGGCCGATGGATCTTGATGGAGAGCCGGTCTTCATAGCGCCGCTTTTCCTGCTCTATGACTATAGCTTCCGCCCCGAGGATGTTCTGCTCGCCGACCTGAAAGACTGGGTGCGGGAGAAACACGCGGTGCCGGTGGATGAAGTCCTGCTCGATCCCGAACCTTTCGCGGATCGCCCGGCTTGGTGCGCTGCCCGTTGTGCTGAAACCGAGGCCCGTCTGTCGGCTTTGCCCGAGGGCGCGCGGACCGTGCTGGTGAACCACTGGCCCTTGCGCGAGGATCTGATCCGGATACCGCGGGTTCCGCGATTTGTGCCCTGGTGCGGCACCCGGATCACGCATGACTGGCACCGCAGGTTCCGCGCCATCGACGTCGTCACCGGGCATCTGCATACCCGCAGGACCGATATGGTCGACGACACCCGTTTCCATGAGGTCTCCCTCGGCTATCCAAGACAATGGGATCAGTCGCGCGGGATTGGGGATTATCTCCGCGACGTGACCCCCGGAAATGCAAGGGGTTGAATTCGTTCGCCGGCATGCGAGGATGGAAAAGATTCACCGGCGAGGGGGAGCTGACCTATGCGTACTGTTGATCTGACCATGGAATTCGAAGCGGCTGAGAGCCTTCTGCAGATTTTGAACGAGGGAAGGGTTTCCGGCGACATGCGCGATCATCTCGCCAGGTTGGTTGAGGATGCCATCCGCGCAGCTTCGGCAGCTGAACCCGAGACCGAACCGCGCTATGTCGGAGAACATGGGGAGCATAACCCCAACACGCTTGGGAAACCGGGCGGTATCAAATAGCCAAGAGCCTTATTTCCGGGTTTTCTCCATAGCTGCGTCCATTCGACACTTGACCTTCGCGCCGCATTGCCGCAAATGCTGCGCCGCAAAAGTTTTCTGTCGCCAATCCGATAAAAGGCGGGAATACCGTGTGCGGGGATCTGCTCGCTAGGTGTCCCGTGCGAATGGAGCAAGACCCTTGGACGTAAGTAAGATCTCGACTGGCCCCAATCCGCCGCACGAAGTACATGCCGTTATTGAAATTCCGCAGGGCGGCGTTCCGGTGAAGTACGAGCTGGACAAGGATTCCGGCGCGATGATGGTCGACCGGTTCCTGCACACCGCCATGTTCTACCCGGCGAACTACGGTTTCATTCCGAACACCCTCTCCGACGATGGCGATCCTGCCGACATCCTCGTCATTACCGGTTCCGGCGTTGTTCCGGGTGCTGTCATCCCGTGCCGTCCGATCGGGGTCGTGCATCTGGAAGACGAAGCCGGCATGGACGAGAAGATCATCGCAGTGCCTGTCGAAAAGCTGCATCCCTATTATGCCGGGGTGAAAAGCTATCGTGACCTGCCGGAAATTCTGATCCAGCAGATCGTCCACTTCTTCGAGCACTACAAGGATCTCGAACAGGACAAGTGGGTGAAATTTATCGAGATGGGTGACGCCGAGTCGGCCCGGACCACGATCCTGGAAGCGATGGAGCGGGCGAAAGACGCGAAGTAACGCGCCGCCCTCTGAAAAAGCGATCTGAATGCAGCCGCGCCGTCCCGTGAGGGGCGGCGCGGTTTTGTTTATGCTGGCAACCTTCCGCTGCGACGGGCTATTGAATCGTCTCGGCGCCCGATGCGTCGCGGGCAGCACGGCCCGAGGGAGGATCAGATGAACACAGCCGCAAAGGCTGGCAACGACCGGCTTATTCTTGCACTCGATCAGGGAACCACCTCGAGCCGCGCTATCGTGTTCGATGCGAACACGCGCGTGGCTGCGGTCGCGCAGCAGGAGTTTCCGCAACATTTCCCGCAGTCCGGCTGGGTCGAGCACGACCCGGAGGATCTCTGGCGGACCACGGTAGAGACCGCGCGGGAGGCGATCGCGAAGGTCGGCGGCGCGGAGCGGATAGCGGCGATCGGCATCACCAACCAGCGCGAGACCACGGTGGTCTGGGACCGGCGTACCGGCAAGGCCATCGCCAATGCCATCGTCTGGCAGGACCGGCGCACAGCGCCCCTCTGCACGCGCCTGAAAGAGGCCGGTCACGAAGCGCTCTTCACGGCTCGGACGGGCCTCTTGCTCGATCCCTATTTCAGCGGCACCAAGATCGCCTGGATTCTGGACAATGTGGAGGGCGCGCGGGCACTGGCTGATGCGGGGCATCTGGCTTTCGGCACGGTGGATAGCTGGCTGATCTGGCGGCTGACCGGCGGCAAGGTGCATGCGACCGACGCAACCAATGCCTCGCGCACGCTGATCTATGACATCAACAAGGGCGCTTGGGACGCGGAGCTGCTGGCTATCCTCGGGGTGCCGGCTTCCATGCTCCCGGAGGTGAAGGACTCATCGGCGGATTACGGGGTGACGGACGCCGATCTGTTCGGAGCGCCAATCCCGATCTCCGGTGTGGCAGGGGACCAGCAGGCGGCGACCGTGGGACAGGCCTGCTTCGAGCTCGGCATGATGAAATCGACCTACGGGACCGGCTGTTTCGCATTGTTGAACACAGGCAGCAAACCGGTGCAGTCGACCAACCGGTTGCTGACCACCATCGCTTACCAGCTTGGCGGCAAGCCAACCTATGCTCTGGAAGGCTCGATCTTCGTGGCGGGCGCCGCTGTGCAATGGCTGCGGGACGGGCTCGGTATGATTTCGGATGCGTCCGAAAGTGCGGGGCTGGCGGAGCGAGCGGACATGGCGCACCGGGTCTATCTCGTACCGGCCTTCACCGGCCTTGGCGCGCCTTACTGGGACGCGGAAGCGCGCGGCGCGCTCTACGGACTGACACGAGCCTCCGGGCCCGCCGATTTCGCGCGGGCTGCTCTGGAAAGCGTCGGCTACCAGACACGCGATCTGCTGGAAGCCATGCGCAGTGACTGGAGTGCCGAAGGCGGAGATACCGTGCTCAGGGTCGATGGAGGCATGGTGGCTTCTGACTGGACCATGCAGTTTCTCGCCGACATTCTCGGGGCTCCGGTCGACCGGCCGGTGGTGGCGGAGACAACGGCGCTCGGCGCCGCCTATCTCGCCGGCCTGAGGCACGATTATTATCCGTCACCTGCGGCGATGGCCGAACAATGGGCCCGGGAGCGCCGCTTTGAGCCGGCCATGGGGGCGGACGCTCGTGACCGGCTTTACGCCGGCTGGCGCGATGCGGTGCGGCGGACGATTACGGCGTGAACGATGCTGCAGGTGTTCGGGTGGGGGGCGATCAGTCTCCGGACACGTCCGTTTTGCTGTCAGCTCCGAAGCTGTCCTTGGCTGCTATGGCCACCCGGTTGCGCCCGGCCGCTTTGGCGGAGAACAGCGCGGCATCTGCCCGTGCGATGAGAGATTTCAGGGAATCTTGTTCACGAAAAGAGGCCAGACCGGCGCTGGTCGTCACGCGAAGCGTGTGATCCCCGATTGCGACGGGCGTGGTTTCAAGAGCGTTCCGGCAGCGTTCTGCGACACGCTCCGCAAGATCAAAATCGGTTTCGGGCATCAACAACGCGAATTCCTCTCCGCCGATCCGGCCGAAAAGGTCAAGGTCTCTGGATTCAGATGTGCACAGGGCTGCAAATGTTCTGATGACCTCGTCGCCCGCAGGGTGACCGAAGCTATCGTTCACTTCCTTGAAGCGGTCCAGATCAAACAAGGCGAGCGCCAGTGGCCGGTTGTAGCGTTTGGCACGTTCCAACTCCCGGCCGGCGCCTTCCATCCAGGCGCCACGTGACATGGCGCCACTGAGATGGTCGCTCGAAGCAATCTGTCTGAGTTCCAGTTCGCCGACGACAATTTTTGCAAATTGGTCGAGTATCGAGACCTCGAATGGTGTGAATAGTCGCGGCTTGGTGTCGATCGCACAAAGGCTGCCGATATTATATCCGTCCGGGGTTCTCAGAGGGATTCCCGCATAGCTGCGAATATGAGGCTCGCCGGTCACCAGCGGGTTTTCGGAAAAGCGCGGATCGGATGTTGCATCTTGGATGACGAGCGGGTTCCGATCTTTGATGGCCTGGGCGCAGAAGGATACATCACGGGGCGTTTCGCTCATTTCGATGCCGCGTTTCGCCTTGAACCATTGGCGCTGGTGTTCGACAAGAGAGATTGCGCACATGGGGACGTTCAGAATATTCTGGACGAGGTTGACGACATGCTCGAACGCATCTTCTTCGCTGGTTTCGAGGATCTGATAGCGTTGCAGCGCGAGCAACCGACCCTCTTCGTCTCGCAATTTGTCCACATTATCCAAGCAGGGACTCCTCATCCGCTGGGGTGGGAACAGTCAAGACAGCGGCTCTGCCCGCTATGACGACGGAAGTGTTGCTGCGCCCACCGGCATGATCTGCGTTTGCCCTGAACGGGCTGACTGCAATTCGATTCAGAACGTCTGTTTGAAATCGAGACAATGTGCTGGTCCTCGGTGCGTAGAACGGAACCTAATCCGGTGAATCAGTATTCATCAAAATGACAGCGAATGGCGTTTCGCCGAATCTTCAGGTGAAATCTCTGGCATCGGGGCCGATCAATCTTGAACAGGACAGGTGATTTCACTCTAGCAACCTTTCTGGTGTCGAGCGCCTGGAATATGCACGCAGTGAGCGCGCGCAACAGCCTCACGGCAAAACAACCTCGACCTCCGTGCCTTGGCCGGGCTTGCTGCGGCAATTGATCTTTCCGCCCAGGCGCTGTGTCGCCAGATTGAACACGATATGCATCCCTAGTCCGGTGCCACCATTGGCGCGCCGGGTGGTGAAGAATGGGTCGAAAATCTGGGTGCGGGTCTCCTCGTCCATTCCCTTGCCGAAATCTCGAACTGAAATCCGGTCTGCCCCATTCCGCAGTCTCTGGACCTCTATTTCGATTTCGCCGCCGTTTGAATCGTAGGCATGAATCCCGGTGTTCATGATGAGATTGGTCAGGATCTGCGCGATAGCACCAGGGAAGGTAAGTCGGTTAAGGCCTTCGGCCGGCTCCGCGAATTTGACTGTGAGACCCCGCCGCTTGGTCTCGGCTGACAGGCTTTGAATCGTACTTTCAACATAGGCCCCCAGTTCGATCTCCCGTGCGTCGTCAGCGGTCTGGTCCACAGCGACCAGCTTGAAGCTCTTGATAAGCTCGGCGGCTCGATTGAGGTTTCGCTCCACGATTTCGAGCCCGTTGCCGATATTTGAAAGGCGTTCAACCGCGAGTGCACGGGTTAAGTGGCCTTCCGGGCTCTGGATCTCGCTGTTGAACTCCCGGGCGATATCCGCCACGTGGCTCGCGGCAGTGACACAGATCCCAAGTGGTGTGTTCACTTCGTGCGCGACACCGGCGACGAGTGCGCCAAGGGCTGCCATTTTCTCCTGACGCACCAACTCGTTCTGGGCGCTCTTCAGATCCGTGATGTCTGTATTGGTCACAATGCATCCGACATCATCGACAAAGCGGCGCTCGACCTTGTGATAGGAGCCGTTCGGCAAAATGTCCTCAATTACATTGCTTTCCCGCCGTTCGAGAAGGGCGGTTCTTTCGGACAGGATTTCCTCCAACTTCTTCGGGTCCCGTTGGAGGTTCCTTTTGCTGGTGAGAATGTGCTTCAGGATTTCAATATAGGGCGTGCCCGGAGTGCAGATCTGATCCGGAATTTTATGTGCCATCCTGATCCAGTTATTGATCAGGCGAACGCGGTTTTCAGTATCGAGCAGGATCATGCCGATCGGTGCGTAGTCAACGACGGCTTTCAGTGTCTTTCGTTCGGTTTCAAGTGCTTCCTCGGTCTGGCGACGGACGACGACCTCGCGCTGTAGTTCCTCCGTACGTTCCGACACCATCCGTTCGAGTTCTGCGGTCATATTCTCCCTGAGTTGGTCCGCCTCGATTTTCTCGCCGATGTCGCGGACCATGAATTGAGCGATCTCGGTTTGGTCGGGGCCTGCGAAAGCTGTCACCGTGAGTTCCGTCGGAAATTCGGTGCCATCCAGTTTTCTGCCGCGCCATTGGACGACCTGTGGGACTCCCTTGCGGGCTTCGTCAAAAATCTCATTCAAGATTTCGACGGATTTTTCTTTTGAGCCATGAACACTGCCCGAGAGCTGGCCAAGAGGCTTGCCGATGACTTGTGCGCTCTCGAGACCGAACATTTCCTCGGCCTTCTTGTTCAGGGCGGTGTATCTGCGGTTCTCGAAGACGAAAATCGCGTCTCCGGCGCTGTCGAAAAGCCCTTTGTATTGGGTCTCGCTTCGCTCTCTCTCCGAAACCTCTTGCCGAAGCTGGTCGAGAATACCCTCGAAATAGGAGATCGCGCGGCCCAGCTCGCCAATCTCGTCGGTCCGGTTCTGGTCCGGCTGGAACTCGGACGGCTGGCCTTTCGCCAGATTTCCCATGGCCCTTATGGCGCCGATCAGGTCTCGTGACATCAGGCGGTTTATGAACCATGAAACCAGTAGTGACAGAGGAACGCAGAGCGCCAGACCGGCGAGAAGTATCTGTGTTAGGCGCCGGTCAAACGCGGCGTAAGCCTCGGAGGCATCCGAATTGTCCTGCAAATTCACATTCGTCAGCTCGCCCAGGGTGTGGAAGACCTCCTGGTATTGTTCATTCGTGCGACGCATCTGCTCTGCATGGACATCCAAATTCACCGAGGTCATCAGAACGGCTGAGATGTAGTCCTCGTGGAATGTCTCGAAATTCTGCGCGAGCTGTCTGAACAGGCGGCCATCGAGGGTTTGTGGGTCCAGCGTGCTCAGAACGCTTTTCAGCTCCTCCTTGATGTCGTGGAGCCGGTTCATATGAGGGCGCGCCAGATCGTAGAGTTCACCCTCATCAAGCTCAACTGCCCGGCCGAGGACGCTCTGCATCTCAAGATGGACGGCGGCAACGCTTTCGCCGAGCGATGTCACTTGCCCGAGCCGGGATATGGCGGTCGTCTGAAGCCGCTCCAGCGCCCGCCTTTCTTCACTATTGGTCTGGAGAACGACGATCAAGAACCCGGCGAAGATCAGCACGGTGATGATCGGGGCGACAAAAACCCAGGTCTTCAACCCCAATCGAAACCGTCGGCCGCGCCGTTTTTCTGATGTCACAGGACGTCCTACTGTTGAGCGGCCGTGAGCGGCTAGCTGTCTGGGTGGATTGCTGTGCGGTAATGGAAAGACCCTGCCCCGTCCGGTTCGAAAACAACGGTAACGCCCTCTGGTTTTGGCCAGACGCCGGACGCTTCGCGCAGATTGGCTGTGTGACCTGCGATGACCGTATTTGTGCCGGTTGCCGGTTCCTCAGCCAGCAGGGCGCGCAGAACATCGGCTTGCCGTCCTTCGTTCTCGCTTCCTGATCCGAGCGAGAATTTGAGGTCATCGTTCAGTTCGGCCCGCCCGAAGGCAAGGATGGCGGTGTTTTTTGCCCGGCAGTACGGGCTGGCGATTATTTTTGCGACCGGAATGCGGAGCTTTGCGAAGGATACGCCGATCTTGCGCGATTGTTCGCGGCCCAGTTCGGAGAGCGGTCTTTGGGTTTCGCAGTTTGCCAGGTTTCCCCGATCGCTATCCGCAATAGCGTGATTTGTCGCGGCGTGCCGGATATAGAAAATAAACCCGCCGTCGCGGAGCTCGTCTATGAGAGCGCTCTCGATCAGGTTTTTGCTGGAGTTTGAAGTGTCTCCTTCGGAAGAAGCTTGAGCTGCTTGCAGAGGCAACCCGATTAAGAAAACCGTAAGGATGACACCCGGAATCATTGGCGCTACTCCAAATTATCTTTGGTCTCTGAGCCAATTTTTAATCAAATTCGTCACGAAAAAGTTAAGAAGGCGCGGTTTCCCGGGGATGGGGCATCGCCAAGGCGATTCGCAACGTCTGAATCTCATCAGACCAGAAGCCCGGGCGCCGCGCTGGATGCTGCGTTTTTGTCGCCTGCCCTCATTCTTTGCCGGAGAGCCTTGGGCTACATTCTGACCTAATTGCTTTTTACTGTGTCCTATGGATAGTCCAGATTGATCGCGTGAGCTGCTCTTTTGCCAGAATGAGCGGATCGCGGAGCGGGGCCCCCCGAGGACGGTCATTTGCAGAGAGACCCGATGTTGCGTTTGGCGTGCTAGAGATGCCTATGGATGAGAAACCAATCGCCGCTGACGAGGGTAGCTCCCGATACAGTCAAGAGTATTTCAGTTACGTGCGCGGGTTGTTCGCCGCGGCGTCCATTCTTGGGTGCATGGAACTCATACTGAATTCCGACTGGTTCTTGAGTGTGCCGCTCTGGTTGCAGGCTGTCAGGGTTTCATTGACGGCTCTTGCTATCGGGTACTGGCTGAGCATGCGCCGCTACGATCCGACACTGCGCCATGCGTTCAAGGTTGGTCTGCTGTTTCTGGTGTTGCGGATCGCGACCTTGTCGCACGCGATGGAGCCGCATAACGTGGCTTTCTATCTTCCCGTCGCACTGATTGCCGTGATGACCCTCGCCTTTTCCCGTCGCGAGATATGGGTGGGGCTGGTCGTGACCGTAGCGGCCTTTCTGATCGCACGGCAGGGCCAAATCCCGGACCGGGCGTATTTGGGCCTCTCTTTCGTGGCGATCTTTTCGGGGTATTTCGGGCTGTCCTTTCTGCGGTTCCGGGCGCGGCTTTTCGAGCTTTTGTCGCAGCTGAAGGACCAGACCAGAACCGATCAGCTGACCGGCCTGAAGAATCGCCGTGCCTTGCAGGACGACATCGAGCACGGCTTCCGCCGTCTTGAGCGCGACGGCACAGGCTTCAGTCTTCTGCTTATAGATGTCGACCACTTCAAGAAGGTGAACGACCGCTATGGACATGCGGTGGGAGACGCGATTCTGACGCTCCTGGCGCGTGAGATTCACCACGATGTCGGGAACATGGATCTGGTCGATGGTGGCACTGTGTATCGGTTTGGCGGCGAGGAATTTGCTGTCATCCTGCCAAGTACGGATGTCGACGGTGCAAGTGTCGCGGCGGAACGGTTGCGCCGGCTGATCGACGCGACGCATTTCGACGTCGGCCCATTGGAGACGCCTATCTCCGCCGGTGGTGTGACGATCTCCGTCGGCATTACGGGAGCAGAGGCAGGGGCGGGCTGGAGCGAGATGTACAGCGCCGCCGACCAGGCGCTTTACCGGGCGAAGGATCTGGGGCGAAACCGTGTAGAGCGTGCCGACCGTCCGAGCGCGGTACCTGATGACTCGAAAATGGTTCTGCAGGCCTAGCCGGCTTCGCGTTCCTGCTGCTGCGGAGGTACCCGTTTTGCCGGCAGGGTGATGCGGAAGCATGTCCCGATCCGCCGGTCGTCGATCAGTGCCAGAGTGCCGCCGAGACGCTTCATGATTTCCTTGCTGATGGCAAGACCAAGACCAATGCCGCCGGTCGAAGACTGGGCCGCGCCGCGCTGGAATTTCTCGAAAATGAATGGTCGCAGATGGCTCGGTATCCCGGGACCGTTGTCGGAAATCTCGATCTCGTACTGGTCGTTGATCAGCTTGCCGGAGACCCGTACTTCCGGTTTCGGCGACGTGTTGTGCTTGATTGCGTTCGTCAGGATGTTGATGACCACCTGCTGCAGACGATCCGGATCCGCATCAACCAGTGCCGATGGAAGTGGCTCGTCCAGCAGGATTGCGCTGCCGGTGGATTGCGCCAGCCCGCGGCAGGATTCGATGGCCCGGATGAGCGGCACGGCTGCGTCGAGTTCGTGCAGGTTCCAGGAGGCCTCTCCCCGATCCATCAGGTTCATGTCCAGGATCTCGTCCAGCAGCCGGGTCAGGCGCAGGCTTTCCTCGTGGATGATGGAAAGGAATCTCTGGCTCTGCGGGCTCGACAGATCGCGGGTTTCCAGCAGGATTTCCGAGAAGGAGCGGATCGAGGTCATTGGCGTGCGCACCTCGTGGCTGACCTGGCTGAGGAAATCGTCCTTCTGCGCATCCAGCAGGGTGAGCCGCTGGTTGGCCCGCCTGAGCTCGCGTGCGGTGGCTTCGAGCTCGAGTGATTTCTTCTCCACCTCCTGGCTGTATTCCATCAGTTGCGCCGTCTCGTCGGCAATCCGCATCAGCTCGTCGAGGCTGATGGTCTCGCCACTGACAATGCGCGAAATCATCGCCCGGGCCGAGGCGGCCCCGATTGAACCGGCCAGACGCCGCTCCAGATGCGCGATGAAGGCATCGGTCGGTTGCGGGAAATCACCCTCCAGCCCCTGCCCCTCGGCGAACTCGCGGAACACGCGCTGGGCTTCGTTTGACCCGAGAATGCGCTGAGCGAGGATGAACAGATCCTCTGCCGAGGCGGAGCGCTGGATGAAGCGGTGTTCATCGCCCGCCGGCGTGCGGAACACGTCGACAAACAGCGTGCCCTGAAGACGCTCCAGCGGTTTCGGCTCGAACAGCAGGGACCCGCCGATGAAGAGAACCGTATTGGTGGCGAGGCTCCAGAACAGGGCATGGACCAGCGGGTCCTGGCCGGTCAGGCCGAACAGGGCTTGCGGGCGGAACAGCTCAAGGCCCCAGGGACCGTGCTCGATGGTGCTCGCGGAGAGCAATAGATCACCCTCGAAGCTCGGCAGGAACAGTGTGTAGCCCCAGAGCAGAAAGCCAGCGAGAAGGCCGAGCTTGGCGCCGCTGGCGGTCGCCCGTTTCCAGTAGATGCCACCGAGCAGGGAGGGCAGGAACTGGGCGACACCGGCAAAGGCGATCAGCCCGATAGCGGCCAGCGCATCTGACTTGCCGCTGAGTCGGAAATAGAGATAACCGAGCAGCAGGATGAAGCCGATGCTGATACGACGGCTGATCAGCAGCAGGCGGCGGACATCGCCACTGCGCTCGATCGACGTCCACGGTGTGCGGAGCGCGATCGGCATGACGATATGGTTCGAGATCATGGTCGACAGCGCGATGGAGGCAACGATGACCATCGATGTCGCCGAGGAAAATCCGCCGAGGAAAGCCAGCAGCACCAGGAAATCCTGATCGACCGACATTGGCAGGGTGAGCACGAACATGTCCGGATTGGAGCCCTCGGGCAGCACGGTCAGGCCGCCGATGGCAATCGGCAGTACGAACAGGCTCATCAGCAGCAGGTAGAGCGGGAACAGCCAAGAGGCCATGCGGAGCTGATCCTCGCCGGTATTCTCCACGACCGTGACCTGGAACTGGCGCGGCAGGCAGATGATGGCGATGCCGGACAGGAAGGTGAGCGCAATCCAGCGCGCGTCGAACATGTCTTCGGTCTGCAGGATGCGCGCGGCGTCCCGGCTGAAGATATCGGCCGGCCCGTCCGCCAGCGCAAAGACCACGAACAGCCCGACCGCGATCAGCGCGAAGAGCTTGACCAGTGCTTCCAGCGCGATGGCGGCGACGACGCCGTGATGACGTTCGTTCGCGTCGATTGTCCGGGTGCCGAAAATGATCGTGAAGAGCGCCATGCCGGCGGCGATCCAGAAGGCCATTTCGTTGGCTGGGTCGCTGCTTGGCGGGTTTGCAAGATTGCCCGGATCGGAGGCGACGATGACCTGGATGCTGGTGGTCACCGCCTTCAACTGCAGGGCGATATAGGGCGTGGTTCCGATCACCGCGATCAGGGTCACCAGAACGGCGAGGCTGGTGCTTTTGCCGTAGCGCGAGGAAATCAGGTCGGCAATGGATGTGATCCGGTGCATGTGGCCGATCCGGACCAGCTTGCGCAACAGGAACCACCAGCCGATGAAAACCAGCGTCGGGCCGAGATAGATGGTGGCGAATTCGAGCCCGTTGCGGACCGCCGAGCCGACGGCACCGTAGAAGGTCCAGGAAGTGCAATAGACCGAGATCGAGAGGGTGTAGACCACCGGCGACTGAATCCACGACGCCTTGCCGGAGCGCGCCTGGCGGTCGCCGAGGAAGGCGACCATGAAGAGCAGCGCCACATAGGCGAGCGAGGTCAGGAAGATCAGGTTCGGGGAGAGCATCAGCGCCCCGGGGAGGATGTATCCGGAGGCACGTGCGCGTGCGTTTCCGGATCATGGAGTCTGTTGGAGAACCAGAAGGCAATCGCGATCAGTGCGGACCAGAGTCCAAAGATATAGGCAACGATCAGCGGAATGCCGAAAAGGCTCACCCGTGCCGTGAACAGATCGATGACGGGCGGCAGCAGGAGGAAGAATCCCGCTACCGGGAGCAGGAAGGCGGCATCACGAAACTTGGCCGCTGTGCTGGGCGAGGCGGGGCGCATCGGCTAGAGCCCGGCCAGCCTGCGGACCTGGTCGACGACATCCTTGTTCGAGAAGGGTTTGGTCACGAACGCATTCGCGCCGATTTCCTCTGCCGTCTTGCGGTCCTTTTCCTGGCCTTTGGCGGTCAGGACGATGACCGGGAGCTCTCGTGTGCGCGGAGACGCGCGGAGCTGGCGCAGGATCTCAAATCCGTTGCGATGCGGCAACATGATGTCGAGAATCACCACGTCTGGCAGGGCGCCGTCGTTGAGTTGTTCCAGGGCGGAGTCTCCGTCGAGCGCACTGGTCACTTCCCACCCCTCGCGTCCCAGAAGGAAGCTCAGGGATTCGAGAATGTTAGGCTCGTCCTCCGCAATAAAGACGCGTGTCGTCACGCCGTTTCCCCCAATAGCCGTGTTAGTAGTCCGACTGTTTTTTCAATGCCGGTTGATTTCGAGTGTAGCTCAGGCGGGCGATGGCGCAACAACTCTGCGTGTTTCCGTCAGGCGCCGGTGATCGGATGTTCCTGCCGATGGCGGCATTCCTCGCGCGTGCAGACCCGGCAGGCGGACCCGACCGGCTCCGATACAGACTTTGCCGTCAGGTCCAGTCCATCGCCATAGATCACGTCGCGGGCATAGAGCGCGTCGCAACCGAGCATGATGGAAACAAGGTGCCGGGGAGCGTCGAACCCCGTGGCCTGTTTGGCGACGGTCTTGGCGAAAAACAGGAAGCGGCTGCGGTCCGGAAATTCGGCCAGTTGCCGGAACACCCGGTCCGGGGTTTGAAAGGCGCGATAGATGGCCCAGAGGGGGCAAGCGCCGCCGTAGCGCGGTAACGGCAGGTCGCGCAGCGGCAGCCGCTTGGTGATGAAGCCGGCCGGGTCGGACCGCATGAAGGCGAAGGGCACACCTTCCGCGCCGGGTTTCCGGAGCGAGGCCAGCCGGTGGCAAACCTGCTCGACGCTGGCGCTGAACCGGTATTGCAGCATGTCGATATCATACCGGCAGGCGATCGCTGTCTCGCGGAACCGGTCGTACGGCATCAACAGGGCTGCAGCAGCATAGGATTGCAGAGCGCGGCGCCCCCTTACCAGTGCCGCATCGCTGGTCAGCAGGGGGGAGTGCAGCAAGATTTCCTCGATCACGTTCGTCAGTGCCGCGACTGCCAGCGCCCGTGCCGCCCGGAACCGCCGGGTTGCTGCCGGCAGGGCCGGTCCGGTGCTGTCGTGCTCGGGCAGCGGTGTTTTACCGATCTGCTGGAGCAGCGTCTGGGCGGCGGATTCGAATTCCGGAGCGACCACGTCGCACCCGAGCCGTGCGCCGAGTTTTTCTACGGCTTCTTCCAGCGGCGCGAAATAATTCTGGTTCTCCAGGACGAAATCATCAACTTCCTCAGCCGGTGTCACGGAGCCCTGGCGTGACGGCGCACGGTCGAAATATCCGGCCATGGCCTGGGCGACATCGGACAGTTTTGCGCTTTCTTCCGCCAGATTGCGGTGAAACCGCGTCCTCTGATCGTCCGGGACGTCATCGACGCTGGCGAGAATTTCAGAGGTGGACCGGATAGCGGCAATATTGGAGAGCATGCCGTGCACGGCGTCGGAGAGAAAGGGGTCCTGGCGCAAGCGGTCGGACAGGGCATGCAGGGTCGCGGTCTGGTCCAGGTTGGTTCTGTGCATATTCACGATCAGCCCGGCCCATGGACGGTGCCTGGCAACAAGATCGGTTGCGCTTTCCGGATCGGTCTCGCCATCGGCATTGGCCGGGTCGGTTGCGATTTCTTCCAGATCCTGGATCAGCCGGCGTTCGGCAGCGCCGTCCAGATACTCGATCCCGACGGAAAGGACCTCCCCCAGCCGCCGTAGGAGTGCACCGCCGACCTGGCGTTTGTCATGTTCGATGAGGTTCAAGTATGACGCGGAAATGCCGACGGCCTGTGCAAGATCGGCCTGTGTCCGCCCGAGGCTTCGCCGTCTCTCTCGTATTCTCATGCCAATTGGCGCGCGGGCCATGTTTCAGTTCCTTGATTTCGCTCAACTTGGTGCGGTGCAGCGTAAATTATTTACAAACCAATAATATTTCTTGTCCAAATATTTACAAAAAAATCTGCAAATTTCAATTACTTATTCGTTTATTGACTAAATGTGCGTACTGTTGTGACCGAGCGCATAAAGATGCTCAACGGGGATTGGGTCTCTGACGCATTCCAGAAAAAATAACGGGAGGAACAAATGGCAAAATTCAATCCTGGCTTCAGCCGCCGGGGCCTGCTGAAAGCCTCAGCTGTTGCTGGAGTCGGCCTTGCGGCGCCGACGGTTTTCTCAAGCAAAGCCTATGCTTACACAAATGAGCCGAAGGGCGGGACCGTAACCCTGGGCTTCAACGTACCGCAGTCCGGTCCGTATGCTGACGAGGGCGCTGACGAGCTGCGCGCTTATGAACTCGCGGTCGAACACCTCAATGGTGGCGGTGATGGCGGGATGATGAACACCTTCTCGTCGAAGGCTCTGAAGGGCAACGGTATTCTCGGCAAGAAAGTCGAGTATGTAACCGGCGATACCCAGACCAAATCCGATGCTGCCCGCGCTTCAGCGAAGTCGATGATCGAAAAAGACGGCGCCATCATGATTACCGGTGGTTCATCCTCCGGTGTTGCTGTGGCGGTGCAGGGCCTGTGTCAGGAAGCAGGCGTGATCTTCATGGCCGGCCTGACCCATTCCAACGACACCACGGGTAAGGACAAGAAGGCTAACGGCTTCCGGCACTTCTTCAACAGCTACATGTCGGGTGCGGCGCTCGCGCCAGTGCTCGGAAAAGCCTACGGCACTGACCGTAAGGCCTATCATCTGACCGCTGACTATAACTGGGGTTACACCACCGAAGAAGCCGTCCGGAGCTCGACCGAAGCGATGGGCTGGGAGACGGTTGGTGCGGTGAAAACTCCGCTCGCTCAGACCGACTTCTCGTCCTACATCACGCCGGTTCTGCAGTCGGATGCCGATGTGCTGGTGCTGAACCACTACGGCGGCAACATGGTGAACTCGCTCACCAATGCCGTTCAGTTTGGTCTGCGTGATCGCGTGGTCAACGGAAAAAATTTCGAGATTGTTGTTCCGCTGTACTCGCGTCTTATGGCCAAGGGTGCCGGTGCCAACGTTAAGGGCATCTTCGGATCGACGAACTGGCACTGGTCGCTGACCGACGACGGCTCGAAGGAATTCGTCAAGTCCTTCGGTACGAAGTACGGTTTCCCGCCGAGCCAGGCTGCGCACACCTGCTACGTTCAGGCACTGCTCTATGCAGATGCCGTCGAGCGGGCCGGCAGCTTCAATCCGTGCGCCGTCGTTGAGGCCCTTGAGGGCTTTGAGTTCGACGGAATGGGCAACGGTCCGACCCTCTATCGGGCGGACGACCACCAGTGCTTCAAGGACGTTCTTGTCGTGAAAGGTAAAGAGAACCCGACATCGGAGTTCGATTTGCTCGAGATCGTCGAGATCACACCGGTCGCGCAGGTAACATACGCGCCGGATCATCCGCAGGTTGCGGGTGGTAGCCTCGGTAAATGTAACCCGGGCGCATAATCGGGCACTAGCAGCGAGCCGACCGTGCCTGAGAAGGCACGGTCGGCTCTCCGTGTTGCTTTGGTCAAGTGATCGGATCCACAGGAGGTGGCGTCTTGGACGCGGTTATACTTCAGATTCTTAACGGACTGGATAAGGGCAGCGCCTATGCGCTGATCGCGCTCGGTCTTACGCTGATCTTCGGAACGTTGGGCGTCGTCAACTTCGCCCACGGGGCATTGTTCATGCTGGGGGCATTCTGCGCCGTCACACTGAGCAAGATTTTCACGATCTCTTACGAGACCATCGATCCGGTCCGTAAAGACTTCCTCGGAAATCCCCTCAAGGTCGAAACGCCGTACATTTTCGACTGGTTCGGACCGGATGTTGGCACCGCCATGATCGAGTGGTCGGTGCCGCTGGCGATCCTGTTCTCCATACCGATCATGATTCTCGTTGGCCTGTCCATGGAACGGGGCCTCATCAAGTACTTCTACAAGCGGCCCCACGCCGATCAAATTCTGGTCACCTTCGGACTGGCAATCGTCCTGCAGGAGATCATCAAGTACTTCTATGGCGCGAACCCGATCCCGACTCCGGCTCCCCCGGCTCTGACCGGCAGCGCGGATTTCGGTGTCCTGCTCGGATTCGATGCCGGCTCGATCATCTACCCGTACTGGCGCCTGGTTTATTTCGTTTTCGCGGCCGTCATCATCGGCGGGGTGTTTGCCTTCCTGCGATACACCACCTTCGGGATGGTCGTGCGCGCCGGCATGGCCGATCGCGAGACCGTTGGCCTGTTGGGGATCAACATCGACAAACGGTTCACTATCATGTTCGCGCTCGCGGCCTGTGTGGCCGGACTTGCCGGCGTGATGTACACCCCGATCAATTCGCCGAACTATCACATGGGGATGGACTTCCTGGTGCTGTCCTTCGTCGTGGTCGTGGTCGGCGGCATGGGATCTCTCGAAGGGGCTGTCGCCGCAGGTTTCCTGCTTGGCGTGCTCGAGTCTTTCGCATCGATGGGCGAGATCGTCTCGCTGCTTCCGGGTATCAACCAGATCATCATCTATCTGGTCGCCATCATTATTCTATTGACGCGTCCTCGCGGCCTCATGGGTCGCAAGGGCGTGATGGAGGAGTGACCGATGCTGGGACTCAACAGCAAAGACAAGACGCTGTTTCTGATCGTCCTCGCGCTGACGATGTTCGCACCGTTTCTGCTGAATCCATTCCCGGAAGGGTCTGAGCTGGCGCAGTTCAATGCGGGCTATCCGGATCTCATGCAGAGATTCGTGATCTTCGGGATATTCGCGATTGGCTTTAACATCCTTTTTGGGCTGACCGGATATCTCAGCTTTGGCCATGCAGCCTTTCTCGGTGTTGGTTCCTACGCCGGCGTGTGGATGCTGAAGCTGCTGACGATGAACGTTGTGCCGGCGATCATCGTTTCGGTGATCTTCGCGGGACTGTTCTCAGCCGTTGTCGGATACATCTCGCTGCGCCGTTCGGGGATCTACTTCTCGATCCTCACGCTGGCCTTCGCGCAAATGTCGTTCGCGCTGGCCTATTCCGTGCTCACACCGATCACCAACGGCGAGACAGGGCTGCAACTGGCCCTCAACGATCCGCGTATTCTGGATTTCGATGCGGCCGACGGCTCGCTTCCGGCGACGAACTTCTTCGGGATCGAGATGCGCGACGGGTTTGAGCTTGCACTCGGTCCGTGGCTCTTCACCTTCAATTTTGGCTACTATCTCTGTGCCATTATCATGTTGATCGCGTTCTACATCTCCATCCGGATTTTCCGGTCGCCTTTCGGGCTGATGTTGCGGGCGGTGAAGACGAACCAGCAGCGGCTGCGCTTTACTGGCAAGAACCCGAAACCCCATACGCTGGCTGCCTTCATTATCTCTGGCATGTATGCCGGGCTCGCCGGAGGGCTGATGGTGGCGATGGATCCGCTCGCCGGGGCCGAACGTATGCAATGGACCGCCAGCGGTGAGGTGGTTCTGATGACAATTCTCGGCGGCGCCGGAACCCTGATCGGTCCGGTGCTCGGGGCAGGCGTGATCAAGTACTTCGAGAACATCTTCTCCAAGATCAACGACAATGTTCTCTACAACTGGTTTTCCTTCCTGCCGGACGGCATGCAGGACGCATTTGTCTTCATGATCCATCCGTTCATCGGCAAGGGCTGGCACCTTACTCTCGGAATTATGTTCATGCTGGTCGTGATCTTCCTCCCGGGTGGTGTGGTCGAAGGCGGACAGCGGCTCAGGCAGCTGTTCAGTCGACGGGGCGGCTCTGACAGTGCGGGCGGCGCATCGTCGGCCAAAGCACATCCGGCGGAATAGGGAGCGGATTGATGGGTATTCTTGAAGTCAAAGGGGTCAACAAACGCTTCGGCGGTTTGAAGGCTCTTGACGAGGTCAATATCAACGTCGAGGCAGGAGCGGTTCACGCAATCATCGGGCCGAATGGCGCCGGAAAGTCGACCTTGCTGAACTGCCTGGTCGGCCGGCTGGAGCCGGATACCGGCACCGTGGATTTCGATGGCAGCTCCCTGCTCAATCTTCAGCCCCACGAGATCAACCAGCTGGGCGTCAGCCGGGTGTTTCAGACGCCGGAGATTTTCAGCGATCTCGATTTGCTTGAAAACGTCATGATCCCGACGCTGGCGCGACGGGATGGGCCGTTCAAGCTGGATGCCTGGAGCCGGGTGGATCATCTCTCAGAGGTCCGGGAACGGGCTGAAGAACTGCTTCAGGATGTGGGGCTTTTCGAGAAGCGGGAAATGGTTGCCAGCAGTTTGTCCCGTGGTGACAAGCGGAGACTGGAACTCGCCATGTGTCTCGTACAGGACCCAAAGCTTCTGCTGCTGGACGAGCCAACCGCAGGTATGTCCCGGGCCGACACAAACAACACAATCGACCTGCTGAAGAAAATTGGCGAGCGCGGGATTACGAAAATCGTGATCGAACATGACATGCATGTCGTGTTTTCGCTTGCCAACAAGATCTCCGTAATGGCCCAGGGAACCGTGATTGCGGAGGGCAAGCCGGAGGACATCAAAGGCGATCCGCGGGTCCAGGAAGCCTATCTCGGGGGAGCGCATCTATGAGCACCGAAACCCTGACCACACAGCCGGCCGGCGACGCCGCTCAGAAACCGGAAAACCCGGTCAAGAATCTTGGCACACCGCCTGCCTATTTCTCCTGTTGGGGCCTGCAGTCCTATTACGGCGAGAGCTACATCGTCCAGGATGTCAGCTTCAATATTCACGAAGGTGAAATCGTTGCCTTGCTCGGGCGGAACGGCGCGGGAAAGACATCCACATTGCGCACCATCGCGCGCGCTGGCGATCCGCAGTTGCATCACGGCGAAATCTGGCTCGATCACAAACCGCTGCATGAAATGTCGAATTTTCAGGCAGCGCAGAACGGTGTTGGCCTGGTGCAGGAAGACCGGCGGATTATTCCCGGCCTCACGGTCGAGGAAAATCTTGAATTGGCCCAGATCAATGAACCGCATGGCTGGTCGATCGAGAGGCTCTACGAGCATTTCCCGCGGCTGGCTGAACGGCGCAAGCAGGAAGGTGTCACCATGTCAGGCGGCGAGCAGCAGATGCTGGCCGTTGCCCGCGCGCTCGCCCGGGATGTGAAATTGCTTCTGCTGGACGAGCCTTATGAAGGTCTGGCTCCGGTCATCGTGCAGGAAATCGAGAAGATCCTGGAAGAGATCAAAGCCCTCGGTATGACCTCCATTATTGTTGAACAGAATGCAATCGCGGCTCTGCATCTCGCAGACAGGGCCCTGATCCTCGATATGGGTCAGATCGTTTTCGACGGCACCGCGCAAGAAGTGCTGGATGATGAGGCGCTCCGTCAGGAGTATCTCGCGATCTGATCTATCGGGTGCTGTAACGGATCTCCCGTCTGCGGCATCTCAGAGCCCCGCTTTATGCGGGGCTTTTTCTTTGCCCGATCCATTGCTTACGGGGGACGGCTTGCCTGATCCGTATGGCGCTCTATCTCCGTGCGCGTCGGTCCACTCGGGAGATTGCCATGACTGTATTTGCGCGTCGGTCGTTGCTGTTGCTGCTTATCGTACCGTTGCTGTCCACAGGGCTGATCACGTCATCTCTGGCGAACGATTCACGGACAGGGTGGGAACGTCTTGCGGCGCCGAGAACTTTCGCAATTATGCGTCATGCGATCGCGCCCGGAACAGGCGATCCGGAGGAATTCCGGATTGGGGATTGCTCGACGCAGCGCAATCTTGACGGGACGGGCCGCGCGCAGGCGCGACGCATAGGCGATGCCGTGCGTGCTGCCGGCGTGGAAGTTGACCGGATACTTTCCAGTCAATGGTGCCGTTGCCTCGAGACCGCGGAATTGCTGGGACTGGGTGCAACTGAGGAACTGGCCAGCCTCAATTCCTTTTTCGCCGACAGGTCAACCGAGGCCGAGCAGACGGAAGGGCTGCGCGCATTTCTGGGTGCGCTGCCGGATGACGAGAGAGTTATTCTTGTGACGCATCAGGTAAATATCACCGCTCTGACAGGTGTCTACCCGGCCTCCGGCGAGGTAATCCTGTTCAGGATCGAGGCTGATGGGGAGGTGACGGTTCTCGAACGAATCCGTACTCAAACCTGAACGCTTCCGGATGCCGGGATAGCTTCTTGTCCGGGCTGTCTATCTCCCTGATCCTCTCGCATCAGGTCAACGAGCAGGGAGACACGATCAATGTCCGGCCAGAATTTCTTCAATCTTCATGATCTCGACCAGGGCATTCAACGCACTCTCGCCGAAGGGCTGACGGCGCGGATCTTTCCGGGAGAGAACCTGATGTTCTCTATCGTGCGAATTGACCCTTATGCCGAAGGCTCAATGCACAGTCATCCGGAAGAGCAATGGGGCATCATGCTCGAAGGCAGCGGCGTGCGAACGCAGGACGGAGTGGATCACGCGGTAAAGGCCGGTGATTTCTGGTGCACGCCGGGTAATGTTGTGCACGGGCTGAAGGCCGGTCCGGAAGGCTGCTTTGTCATCGATGTCTTCAGCCCGCCGCGCGGCGACTACAAGAAAGCCGGTAGCGGGTACGGTAACGGCTAGCTCTGATCCGTCTCGTCGTGCGTGTCGTCGACGTCGTCCAGCTGGACGCGGATTGAAATGCGGGTTTCGCCGACGTCGAATCTACGCTGATAGGTGCCATAGAGTTCGAGGCGGATGCTGGCGTCGATCCGCCGGACGTCAAAGCCTCGTTTAGTTCAGCCTGCAAAAGCTCTCGCAGCAGAGCGCGTCGCCAGCCCTATAGCTCTTGAAAGCTTTAAGAGGGCGGGGCAAGCCGTTTTGTATATGTCGAGCGCGGTAGTCTGTTCAGAAGGTAACTTGATCCTTATCAATAATTTGCCACTCTTGCGTGCCGGGTCGCCGGGTGTAGTGTTGCATCAAATGAAGCTTTCAGAGGGCGCGCTATGAATGGCCATTTTCTGGTCGTTGATGATAATCAGCCGACCCGTGCATTAATCGGAGAGTTTTTGAAATCCCTCGGGCGGAGCTTCGAGGAAGCGGCGAATGGGAATGAGGCAATAAAGCTGATTCAGTCGCACTCCTTCGACGGCATATTTCTTGATGTTCTGATGCCGGAAAGAGACGGTTTTGAGGTTCTGAACTGGATGGTCAGAAACAAGACCATTCTGCCGACGGTTGTGTTTACTGAAGCAAAGGCCAAGTTCGACGTGGATTTTCCGGCAATGGCAGAAAGTCTCGGTGCGCTGAAAGGCTTCGACAAGCCTGTAACGTTGCAGAAAATACGGGCGGCGCTGGAGGCCATGGACAAGTGAAGGCAGTCAGGAGCCTGACGGATAAGGTGCTTTCAGTTCCTGCTCTAGAATGCGCCAGCTGGTCTCCAGCAGGTTTTCCAGTTCTCTGAGGCTTTCCGGGCTTGCCGTGTCTTCATGAATGGAGGCACCGAATTTTTCTGTTTCGAGGCGCGCAAGCTTGAGGCCGAGATTTCCGAGCATCCCGGTCAGTTCATGTGCGATACGGCTTTTTTCGTCGATGCTGGCCGCTGGGTTTTTCAGCGCCTCGATGAGTGTGGTGGATTGTTTGCAGGCATCGCCATGAAGCGCCAGAAGCCTTTCAGGCGGCATGGACTCCTTCAATGTTTTCAGGACTTCACGATCGATGTGGTGATCTGTGTCGTTTGAGCTCGCCGCTGCTGTCAGGGGGACGGCTGTTGATGCCGTACCTGCCGGAATGCCGTTTGTCTGCACCGGCGACGGCACCGGCGCAAATCTTCCCAGTGCGGCCCGGAGGTCTGTAATCTCGAGCGGCTTTGTCAGTACGAATTGCATGCCCGCACTCAGATATTCGTCTTTCTGGTCCTGAAAGGCGTTCGCTGTCAGCCCGATGATGGGGAGTTTCTCAGCGTTGCGGGCGAACTGCCTGATGGAAACCGTGGCCTGCACGCCATCCATGTTGGGCATCTGCACATCCATCAGAATGACGTCGTAGGCATCGGGGGCATTGCGGACGAGATTCAGCGCAATTTCCCCGTCTTGTGCAATCGTCACGGTATGGCCATCCCGTTCCAGCATGGCCCGGGTGATCATCTGGTTGATGTCATTGTCTTCAGCAACCAGGACTCGCAGCTGCGGAATGTCGGCGTCTTTGGCAATTTCATCGATAACCTGTTGATTTCTGGCTATCTCAGTGTTGACGGATAAGCGGAACGTCGTACCGACGCCGACCTCGCTTTCGACACTTAGTTCGGCACCGATCGCGTCTGCAATGCGTTTGGAAATGTTCAGGCCAAGTCCTGTGCCGCCACCATGGCGGATTCCGACGTCGGACTGTTTGAACTCCTCGAAGATTTTGTCGATATCTTCCACAGGGACCCCCGGACCGGTGTCGGACACTTCGAACGAAATACGGCAGGTCTTTTCATCGGGGAGCATCTGGCTGCGGGCGACCAGACCAACGTTTCCAGTTTCCGTAAATTTGATCGCGTTGCCGATCAGATTGAACAGAATCTGGCGGATGTGATCGAAATCGCCGTAAAGGAAATCCCCGTTCTCGCCGATCACGTTGCCGCGGAACTCCAGGCCTTTCATCTCCGCCCGGATCCGGAACATCGATTCCATTGAGTTCATCATGGCCGGAAGGGAGAAACGCTCCTTGGAGATGGTAATCTGGCCTGCTTCAATGCGGGCGAAATCCAGTACCTGATTGATCAGGGTTAGCAAAAACAACCCGGATTCCTTCGCGATAGAAAGCTTCTGGGCGACGTCCGGCGTTAATGTCTTCCTGTCGATAAGCTGTAGCATCCCGAGAATGCCATTCAATGGTGTTCGGATTTCGTGCGACATGGATGTGAGAAACCGGGATTTGGCATCGCTGGCGGCTTCCGCATTCTGCTGGGCGATGCGCAATTCTTCATGGAGCTCGGCAATCTCCGTGATGTCGAGCAGAGCCAGCAGGAAAAATGTCCTCGCGGTCCCGATGACAATCCGGATCCGCAGATGAATCTGAATTTCATGGCCGTCGTGGTGCCTGGCAGCCAATTGCATGGAATAGTCATCTGAGGCGAAATTTTCCAGGTCGAGAGTCAGTCTTTTTATGATGGCTTGGCGGTCATCGTCGAACCGTTCCGGGATCAACGAATGCACGGTTCGTCCGGACAGCTCGTCGACTGAGTAGCCGAGCAGCCGTTCAGCCTGCCGGTTGATCTGGAAAATGCGCCCGCTCTGGTCAACGCTGACCAGCGCGTTGGGAGATTCGTTGTAAAGCTGCTCGACATAGGCGTGAGAGGCATTGAGGCGTGCATTGACCCGTGCGGTTCGGATCAGTAGCAAGATCATACCGGATGCGCCCGCCAGAATGAGCACCACGACGAACGATCCCTGCTTCAGGGTGCTCATCGCGTCGTTGAAAGAGGCCTGTGCAATCTTTTCCTGCTGGAAACTTCGGATCTCGTTCAGACCCTGGAGCTTTTCGAGGGCGACCAGCGCCGCGCTGTCGTCGACACGGACCAGTTTGTCCAGTTCGCTTACGCTGAGTTCTTGGTAGAGGCGGATCGTCTCTTTCTCTTTTGCAAGATAATCTTCAATCGTTGCCTCTACGTCATTCAGAAGGCCTTGCTCTTCGGCGGAGAGGAGAACGAATTTCAGTGCAGCAATCTCGCCAAGCGCTGCGAACGCGCTCTTCTCCATGCGCTCCAGATAAACCGGATCGCGCCGCAATACGAAATTCTTGAAATTGTGTATGAACCCGCCGTAGCCGAGATGGCGTTGCAGCGCATTGAGGCTTCCGGAAACATTTCGGGTCTGATTGTTGTACTTGAGCCAGGAGTCTTCCGTGGCATTGAACCGGTTTGCTGCCTGTATGCCGAGAAACAGCATTACTGCGATGCTCGCGGCCGCAAGGATCACAACCGTCGCGATTCCGGATTGAAATTGGCCGGGCTTTCTGCTCGCCATCAAGTCGCTCCCTCGTGGCGGCTTCCGCGGCTCGGAAACCGCTTGGAAGTGCGCGCATCACACCTCCTTTGAGAGGTATTTTACATGATGTGGTGAACTTTTAGTTAAGGGGGCTGGGGATCGTCATATCAACCTATGCTATTTTTACCGTGCCCAATATTCAGGTGCGCGCCTTCAGCAAGAATGCAGCCGGTTTCCAAAGTGGCCGCCGCAATGACAATGATGCGGGTCTCAGCTGCGGGAGAGCACTTCAGATGGATCAAGCCGGGAGGCGGCACCGAAGCCGGGCTCGGCAGGGATGCCGAGCACTGGAACCTGCCGACGGATGCCGTCGGAAACGAGCTGTTCAAGCTTAGGGGGCATACCGCCGGACGGCCATAAATTTTTGCTGTGAAAGGGCCGGCTAATGGCGCCAGCCGGAGTTCGTATTGCAGTGCAAACAGGGCTGGTTTCCGGGACCGGCTGCAGTGTATGGTCGTGATCTCGCTGGCTCTTCGGGGTCTCCGGGACGTCCCCGTGGGCAGGGATGGCCTCGCTGAAATGCACGATGGCCGCGCGCAAGCGCAGATCCCTCGCCCGATCCATCATCTAAGGATCGGCCCCCGATCCGCCACCCGGTTCTTGAGGTTTACAGAATGCGTACTGTCTTTGTTAACGGCAGCTATGTCCCGGAGAACGAGGCCCAGATCTCGATCTTCGACCGTGGCTCGCTGTTCGGCGATGCCGTCTATGAGGTGACATCGGTTCTCGACGGCAAGCTGGTCGAATATGAAGGCCATATGGCGCGCCTGCGCCGGTCTCTGGACGAGCTGAAGCTGCCATCTCCGGCGACCGACGAGGAACTGCTCGAAATTCATCGCGAGCTGGTGAAGCGGAACGACCTCACCGAGGGGCTGATCTATCTGCAGATCTCCCGCGGTGCTGCCGACCGGGATTTCCTGTTCCCGGGCCCGGAAGTGAAGCCGACCCTGCTGATGTTCCCGCAGAAGAAGTCCCTGATCAACAGCGCGCTGGCCGAGCGCGGCCAGAAGATCATCCTGGTCGACGATCTACGCTGGCGCCGCTGCGACATCAAGACCGTTCAGCTGCTCTATGCCTCCATCGTCAAGAACCAGGCGCACGATGCCGGTGCGGACGATGCCTGGATGGTGCTGGACGGCGAGATCACCGAAGGCTCTTCCAACAATGCCTATATCGTCACCGAGGACGGCACCATCGTCACCCGTGACCTGTCGACGGACATCCTGCACGGCATCACCCGCAAGTCGGTTCTGCAATGCGCGGCCGAGCTGCAGCTGAAGGTCGAGGAGCGCCCTTTCACCGTCGCCGAAGCCAAAGCGGCCAAGGAAGCCTTCTCCACCTCGGCCACCAGCTTCGTCAATCCGGTGATCGAGATCGACGGCGCCACTATCGGTGAAGGCAAGCCGGGCCCGATCGCCCGGCGCCTGCGCCAGGTCTATATCGAGAGCAGCAAGGCCGCCGGTATCTGATCGCTGGTCCAAACGTCGATAGACTGCTGGAGGGGAGTCCGCTGAAGCGAGGCTCCCCTCCAGCTTTTCGAGCGGCAGATACAAGAACGGTTCGTTCAATCCGGGTGACGGTCCTGCGACACGACACTCTTTCCACCTAAATCCCTCGCACTCCCGCATTTTCCTCTCTTAAACTGACCAGACCAATGAGAGCTCCCGGAGTAACGGGCGGCCCAACGGAGGAAGACGTCCATGTCGGCTGTGACGGCAGCAGCGGCGGTGGAGGAGAACAGCAGCTACAAGGTGCTCGTTCTCGTCACCATGGCCTGCGCCTGCATGCTCTACGCGCTTACGCTAACCATCGTGAACGTTGCCCTGCCGCAGATGCAGGGCGCCTTTTCGGCGACCACCGAGGAGATTTCCTGGGTGGTGACGCTGAATGTGGTGGCGACGGCGGTGGTGACGCCTCTGACCGGCTCTCTGGTTGCCTGGGTCGGGCAGCGCCGGCTGCTGATCCTATGCCTTTCCGGTTTCACCTTCGCCTCGCTCGCCTGCGCCATGGCGACCTCGCTCGAGGCGGTGCTGTTTTTCCGCATTATTCAGGGCGCCTTCGGCGCGCCGGTGGTGCCGCTGAGCCAGGCCATCGTGCTGCAGGTCTGGCCGAAGGAGGAATACGGCAAGGCGAATGGCTATCTCGGTATGTCGGTTGTCATCGGTCCGGCCATCGGGCCGTCGATCGGCGGCTGGCTGGCGGAGGAATACAACTGGCGCTTCGTCTTCTTGATGATCGTGCCGTTCAGCCTGCTTGCGCTCGCCGGTGTGATGCGCTGGATCCGCGAGGGCGGCAAGACGGCGCTGCCGCGTTTCGACTATCTGGGCTTCCTGCTGTTCTCCGTCGCCATCGTCGCGCTGCAGCTGGTGCTCGACCGGGGCGAGCGGGAGGACTGGCTGCAATCCGGGACCATCGTCACGCTGTTGATTGTGATGTGCGCCGCCTTCGCCATGTTCATCGCCAACAGCGCCTGCGTCGACCGGCCCTTTGTCCGTCCCGTGCTGCTCAAGAACCAGAATTTCGTGGTCGGGCTCTTTCTGGTCTTCGTCTATGGCGCGGTGAACTTTACCCCGCTGGTGTTGCTGCCGCAGCTTCTCCAGACCTATCGCGGCTATCCGGACACGCTGATCGGCCTGGTGCTGGCAATGCGCGGGGTCGGCATGATCGCCGGGTTCTACGCGGCGGCAAGGATGGGGAAGATGGATCCGCGTATCGGGCTGGTGCTCGGCACGCTGGCGATCGGGACGAGCGGCTGGATGATGAGCCTGTATGATCTCAATGTCGGGTTCTGGGCGCTGGTCTGGCCGAGCATCCTGCAGGGCATCGGCTGCGGGCTGATGTGGGTGCCGCTGTCGATGGTCAGCTTCTCGACGCTGGACCGCGCGCTGCTGCCGGATGCAACCTCGCTGTTCCACCTGATCCGCAACATGGGGACCAGCCTCTATGTCGCCGCCAGCGTCTTCGTTCTTGTCCGCACCAGCAAGGTGCGCTACGCCGAGATGGTCGAGGGGATCGGCCCGTTCGAGGAGCGGCTGAAATTCCCGGAGGCGGTCGGTAGCGGAGCGGTGCAGTGGATGGACAGTCTCGGCCTGATCGCCGGGGAGGCTTGGCGCCAGTCCGCCCTGATCGGCTTCAGCAACTGTTTCCTGCTCTATGCGCTGACCTGTTTCGCCACGCTGCCGGTGCTGGTTTTCGTGAAGATCCGGCGGGACGACTAGCGGGTACTTTCGGCCGCCCGGGCAAGCCATGTGTCGGTCAGCGCGGCGAGATTGTCGACGAGATTGCGCTGGCGTCCGGTATCGACGGAGATTTTAGCGCTCATGCCGGCCCGGAGCTGCGGCAAATCGGGGTTCGGCTCGACCGTTATGCGCACCGGCAGGCGCTGCACCACCTTGACCCAGTTGCCTGACGCATTCTGCGGCGGCAGAGCGGAGAATTCGGCGCCGGTGGCCGGGCTCAGACTCTCGACCCGGCCGACCCAGACCGCATCGGGATAGGCATCGACGCGAACCTCGACCGGCTGGCCGATGCTGATGGCATCGAGTTGGGTTTCCTTCAGGTTCGCCTCGATCCAGACCGCCCCGGTGCCGATGATGCCGAAGGTCGGCGTGTCGGCCTCGACCCATTCGCCGGCCTGCAGCCTCATCCGGGTGACGATGCCGGTCACCGGCGCACGGATTTCCGTATAGGCCAGATCAAGCTTCACCCGCTCGATCTCCGCATCCACCTCAAGCACCTTCGGGTGGGTCTCGACCGGCTGGTCCGGCGCTCCACCGAGTTTGGCGAGCACGACCTGTCGTTTTTCCTGCAACGAGCGGAGGCGCTGTTCGGCTGTGTCGCGCTCCATCTGCATCTCGTCGAGCTTGGCCTCGGTCCCGGCAAAGCTTTTCACCAGCCGCTGCTGCCGTGCGACCTCCTTGGCGTAGAACTTCACCCGGGGGCCAATCTCGGCCATCTCCGCGGCGATCTGGCCGAGCTCTGCCTTCGTCGCCAGCAGCTCGTTGCGCACCGCGCCGCGCCGGGCTTCCGCCATCCTGAGCTGAACCTGATAGGGTTGCGGATCGATCCGGAACAGCAGGTCGCCCTCGGCCACCGCGTGGTTGTCGCCGACCCGGACCTCGACGGCGCGGCCGTCGATATTCGGGCTGACGGCGATCACCGGCGCCTTCACATAGGCGTTCTCGGTGGTGATGTAGCGCCCGGTCTCCGCGTACCACCAGGCACCGACCATGAAGGCAATCACAGCGATGCCGCCCAGCAGCACGAGCCTGATCAGGGCACGGCCCCAGCGTCGGCGGGCATTGGGGGTAGGTGGGAGTGTGTCTTTGCTGTCGCTCATGACCTGCGGCGGGAACCTTGTCAGAAGTGAATCGCCCCCTGCGCGTGGCGGCCGGGAAGAATGATTCGGCAAGATTAGGCAGGCTGGCTTTGGGACGCCAGTGGAATGCGGCGGCATTCCGCGCTGTGGCAAGGTTACGCGCGGGGAAGAGTCTCGTGGTGGATCGGCAAGGCAGGTCCGCGTGAAACCCTCTATGCTTTTCCTCCGAGTTTTTCCAAGCTCTCGCCAGAAGGAGCCCGCCCATGTTGCACCTTTCCGTTCTCGACCAGTCCGTCGCCGGTGTCGGCAAACCGCACGGCCAGACTATCCGCGATACCGTGGCCATGGCCGAGCTGTGCGAGGGCCTCGGCTACAAGCGCTTCTGGGTGTCCGAGCACCATTCCCACCCGACCATCATCGGCACCGCGCCGGAGATCCTGCTGGCGGCCATCGCCATGCGGACGGAGCGCATCCGCATCGGCTCGGCCGGGGTGATGTTGCCGCATTACGCGCCGCTGAAAGTGGCCGAGCAGTTCCGCGTGCTGGAAGCCTTCGCGCCGGGCCGGATCGATCTCGGCCTCGGCCGCGCGCCCGGCTCGGACGGCCGGACCTCGCTCGCGCTTAACCCGGCGGCAGCAGAACGCCCGGCCCAGTTTCCGAACGACGTGCAGGACCTGATGGCCTGGGTCAGCGGCCAGCCGCTGCCGGAAGGCCATCCGTTCGCCGCCGTCCGGGCCAACCCGCAGGGCGAGACCTCGCCCGAGATCTGGATGCTTGGCAGCTCGCTTTACGGCGCCCAGGTGGCGGCCCATTTCGGCCTGCCTTACAGCTTCGCCTGGTTCTTCACCGAAGGGCAGGGCGGTCCGGAAGCGATCCAGATCTACCGCGACCGCTACCAGCCGAGCGAACGCTTTCCGGAGCCGAACCCCGGCATCTGCGTCTGGGCGCTGACCGCCGAGACCGAGGAGGAGGCGCAATACCACTTCACCTCTCGTGCCCGCTGGCAGCTCTACCGTGACCGTGGCCGCTACACTCCGCTGGAAAGCGCCGAGGTGGCGAAAGCCGCGGCCTATTCGGAAAGCGAGACAGCACGGATGGACGAGTTGCGCGGCAAGGCGATGGTAGGCACGCCGGAGAAGGTGGCCGAGCAGATCAACGCGCTGGCGAAGCGGCTCGGGATCGAGGAAATTGCGGTGGTGACCTGGGCGCATGACGAGAGCGTGCGGCGGCGCAGCTACGAGCTGCTGGCGGCAGAATTCGGGATGACGGCATGAGCCGCGGCACGGCACAGTGACGCGAACGCGCGAAGAATAAACGCAACGGAGGAGACACACAGATGAGCAAGCTTGGTTTTATCGGCCTCGGCATCATGGGCGTGCCCATGGCGGGACACCTGATCGCGGCCGGTCATGAGGTTTTCCTGAACACCCTCAATCAGGTGCCGCGCAGCCTGGTTGACGCCGGCGGCAAGGCCTGCCCGAGCGCCGCCGCAGTCGCCAAGGCGGCCGACATCATCTTCATCATGGTGCCGGACACGCCGCAGGTGGAAGAGGTGCTGTTCGGCGATGATGGCGTCGCCGAGGCGCTCTCGGACGGCAAGACCGTGGTCGACATGAGCTCGATCTCGCCGCTGGCGACCAAGGAGTTCGCGACGAAGATCAACGAGCTCGGCTGCGAATATATTGACGCCCCGGTGTCGGGCGGCGAGGTCGGCGCCAAGGCGGCAAGCCTGACCATCATGTGCGGCGGCTCCGAGAAGGCCTTCAAGCGGGTGAAGCCGCTGTTCGAGCTGATGGGCAAGAACATCACGCTGGTCGGCGGCAACGGGGACGGGCAGACCTGCAAGGTGGCCAACCAGATCATCGTCGCCCTGACCATCGAAGCGGTTGGCGAGGCCCTTCTATTCGCCTCCAAGGCGGGTGCCGACCCGGCCAAGGTGCGCGAGGCCCTGATGGGCGGCTTCGCTTCGTCGAAGATCCTGGAGCTGCATGGCGACCGCATGGTGAAACGCAATTTCGATCCGGGCTTCCGCATCGAGCTGCACCAGAAGGATCTGAACCTGGCCCTCTCCAACGCCCGCGAAATGGGCCTCAGCCTGCCGAACACGGCGACGGCGCAGGAACTCTTCAACGCCTGCACGGCGCATGGCGGCAAGGCGTGGGACCATTCGGCGATGGTGAAGGCGCTGGAACTGATGGCGGATCACGAGGTGGCGTGAGGGGAGGGTTTTCAGGATGGTTGCATTGGAGAGGCTCGGGGAAGCCGCCGGAAGGTTGCTGAAGGCGCGCGGCGAGACCATCGCCGTCGCCGAGTCCTCCGCCGGTGGACTGATATCCGCGTCCCTTCTGGCGGTACCGGGTGCTTCGGCCTATTTCGTCGCCGGCGGCGTGATCTATACCCACAAGGCGCGCGAGATCTTCACGGATATCGAGCTTGAACAGCACCCGGGCATGCGCTCCTCCTCCGAGCCCTACGCCGCCCTCTTGGCCGAGACCATGCGGCGGCGCATGGACACCACCTGGGGGCTGGCGGAGACCGGTGCCTCCGGCCCGAGGGGCAACCGCTACGGCGATGCCGCCGGGCACACCTGCATCGCGCTCTCGGGGCCGGTGACGAAGGTTTTCACGCTGGAGACCGGTGACGGCGACCGGGAAGCCAATATGTGGCGTTTCACCGAGGCGGCGCTGGATGCCTTGGTGTCGGCCCTCGACCAGCCGATGACCGCCTGAGGCGCCCAAGATCATTATCTTTCGCCGCGTATTTCTTCGGCCCGTTGTGATTGGCAGCGGGCCGGGCCCTATCGCAGCGCAAAGACCAGAATGGCGAGGAGGATCAGGGCGCTGGTCCCCCAGACGCCGGCCTGGATTCTGTGTCGCAACTTCACCAGCCCGGCCTCCTAATCATAATAAAACTGCTCGGCGAGGATCTGCTGCGCCGGAACCCCGTGCGCCAGCAGGGCGTCTTCGACAGTCTCCAGCATGGCGGGCGGCCCGCACAGGATATAGAGCCAGTCGCAAGCGTCTTCCGCTGTAAAGACCTGCCCGATGGTCTCCCGGTCGATCAGCCCGACCCTCCCGGCCCAGCCCGGCGCGGGCTCCGACAGGACGTGGATGACCTCTCTGTTCGGGCGCCCGGAAAGCGCTTCCAGCTCGTCCGCGTAGACGATCTGCTCGGCGGTGCGGTTGCCGTAGAGCAGGGTGATCGGGCGCGGGTCGTCTTCGGCGCGGAGCTGCCGCGCGATGGAAAGCAGCGGCGCGATGCCGACCCCGCCGGCGATCAGCGCGATACCCGTTCCCGTGCGCCCCTTGAGCGTGAGATTGCCATGCGCGTTGCCGAGCCAGGCGACGGTGCCCGGCGCAACGTCTCCGATATGCCGGGTGGAATCCCCGGCTTCCTTGATGACGAAGCGGACATCGGGGCGGTCGGCCGGGGCCGAACTGATCGAGAACGGGTTTTCCTGCAATGAGAACGGGCTGTGCCCGAGCTTGAGCCAGGCGAACTGCCCCGCCTCGAAGGCGAGCGCGTCTCCGCGCCGGGGCCGTACGGCCAGCTCCCATGTCCTGAGCGCGATCTTCCGGACCGAGGTGACCTCGTATGGCCGGCGCGCTTCCCCGAGCGGCGCGATCGCATAGGTCCAGACCAGCGAGGCAAGGGCGAGGGTGAGCAGCACAAGCCAGAACCCGGCGAGCCATGGATCGGCACTGTACCGCCCCGCCTCAAGCGCGTGATGCGTCACCGCCGCCGCGATCACCACCGCACCCGCGGCATGCATCGCCCGCCAGACCTCGTAGCGATAGGGCAGCTGGTCCCGGAAAATCGACATCAATACGAAGCACGGCAACGCCACCCAGGCAATCAGCCCGGTGATCAGCGAGCCGGCATCGAGGCCGAGCGTGAACTGCCCCGTCGGGTCCCACGGCAGCGGCGTGCCGAGAAACTCCGCGCTGTAGAGATAGGGGTGAACAAGCACGAAAATCAGCGCCGTGCGCGCCACGAGCTGATGAAACCGCATGGTCACATCCATCCCGATCCGCCCCGAAATCGCCCGGAACCGCCCCGAAAGCACGAACTCGACCAGCAAAATGGCAAACGCCGTCATGCCGAGCCCGGTGGCGATCTCGTCGAGCAGGGGGCGCGGGGGCAGGTTTTGGAGTGCGCCGAGGAGAAGGGGCATCACCGTGATGACGAGATAGCCGGCGAAGAGGATTATGGGGTGCATGTTGTCCTCTCTCTGGGACCGTCATCTGGGCTCTCTGTTGATTGGGAGGACACATTACCGAATTAGCGTGCGGTGTTATGGGTTTGTTTTGAGGCTGGGGAGCGGGTGGGTGGGGTGAGAGGGACGGGTGCTACAGTGATCGAGTGTCGTGTCCACTGTTCGCTTAATTTGCGGATAACTTAGCGCCCCGTAAGCAATTGTGGCGAGGTTGACATCAGATCAAGAAGAACAAAGTAGCCTCTGTCGGATCATCATCGACTTGAGCGATCGCGTCACGCCGTCAGTTCCGCCAATAAATTTTTGGCTCCGTTTAGCCATGTCTTCCTGACCATTAGAGAATCGCGCATTTCTGCCGCCCTTTTGAACGACGCCTCGCGATCGGAGAGCATGCGGTCAATGGCGCCTGCCCAGCGATCTCTCACTTGCTGGTCATCGCCATTCATCTCGACGACGACACGGGATGCCTGCTCGGCCGGAAGTAGTTCCTGTAAAAGCTGTCCTAACCCACTCTCGGCGCTCAGCAAGACCGGTGCTCCCGCGATAATGGCTTCAACCCCAACCAAACCAAAACCCTCGGCCCTCGATGGCATCAGAATAAGGCTGGCGCGCCGAAGGTCAGCCTGCAGCATTTCATCAGACACGGTAAAGGCCCGCACCACAATGCTAAGTCTAGCGTTGCCGACACAATTGAGTAAATCAGCATGCAGTTGATCCATTTCAGTCGGCTTGGCACCGCGGATGACAAGTTCGAGTTTTGGAAGGCCGAAAGCCCGTTCCCCGGATGCTTTCGCAACCGCTGAAGCTGCCGTATCTAACCCTTTCAAGTGAGTATCCTCTGCTCTGCCTAAAAGCAGGACTTGCCAAGGATTGCCGTTGGGAGGGGAGCGTTGTTCGGTTTTCCCTATATCGAACCCCGGATCGAACCGCAGAGGAGCGGGAGTGTCGGGATAACCGGCGAGATAGGTCGAGAAGCGTCCGTGTAAACGCGGCCCGACCGCGACTACGCGTGCTGCAGTTTGTCCAAGCTTCTCTTCTGTTTCGGTGCGCTCCTGCGCGCGTACCGTGGCCTGATCCGCACGATCAATTTTGTAGGGCTCAATCTCGTCCGGTGCCATGTGTACGAAGTGTATTCGGCGGGTAGTCGGGTATTGACTCACCTCCAGCGCAGCTGCCGCTGGACCAGTAATCCGGCCGTGGCCGATCAGGAAGTCCGGAACGAAACCTTCGAGACCGGGCGGCTTGCTAACCAGCCTCTGCTCCTCGGTTAGGCCTGGGATGCGGGTGGCCTCGATGAGGGTGACGTCTTGGTGTGCCGCCGCTGCGATTTCGTCATCCGTAGCCTCAAGCACGAGACAGGCGACCTTTGCCCCAGCCTGCGCGAGCGCGATGCAGAGTTGTCGGTTGAACGTGCTCAATCCGCCCCGTCCCGAGGACCATTCGGTGGCTACGGTGAGGACGGACAACATATTATACCCGCTTGCCAAGCCCCGTTTGGCCTCATCAGGACATGTTGACCCAGTTGGCAAAACGACGCATTCAGTGCCGGTACCTCCGTTGAAATAATGACGCCGGATAAGGGGGGCGTTCAGGCCGCTGATTGCCGAGGGAACCAGCGGGAAGTGGTAAGATAGAGCCGAGCCTAACTCCCGGCAGGACTGTTCCCAATAACCCAGCAGGGTCTCGATCTTCACCTCAACTTCATCATGCGCGCGGCCGACGTAGGCGTCGAGGTAGTGTTGGGATAGTCGAGTGTTGCCGTCTTTGAGTTCGATTGCCGCCTTTAGCCAGGCTTGGCTGGACCCTTTGCTGCCGTACTCCTCTAAGGGGTGTTTTCCGAGTAGATCTCTTGCGCGGTCAGTGTCCCCAGCCGCGAGGGCCGCGAATGCGCCTTGAACCAGAAGGGCGATGTAGCGCGGAAATTCCTGCCGCCCGGTCTCGGCCAGCGCTACGGCTCTGGGAAAATCTTCGAGTGATATCGACAACATGATCTCGAAGAGTTGAGCTTGCTCAGGGGGGAACTTAAAGTCTTTGACAAGATCGAGACGTTCCATGCCGGTTGCTATAAGAATTGCACTCTCGAAGGTTTTAAAACTGTTCGAGCGATCGCCAATGCGAACGTTTCCCTCGCGGAGCAGGGTGATGGCCTCTTCCGCCTTGCCGTCCCGGTCGAGAATCTCGGCCGCCGCCTGGTAGAGCGAAAACAGG
>NZ_AUFM01000018.1 GCF_000426505.1 Nisaea denitrificans DSM 18348
AACTTCGAGCTCAACAAGCTCAAGAAGCTCTTCGTCGTCAACCTGATCGACCTTGTTCAGGAACACAACAAGCGCCGGAACACCAACCTGGCGTGCCAGAAGGATGTGCTCGCGGGTCTGCGGCATCGGGCCGTCAGCGGCCGACACAACCAGGATCGCGCCGTCCATCTGCGCAGCGCCCGTGATCATGTTCTTCACATAATCGGCGTGGCCCGGGCAATCGACGTGCGCGTAATGACGCGCTTCCGTCTCATACTCAACATGGGCCGTCGAGATCGTGATACCACGAGCACGCTCTTCCGGGGCTTTGTCGATCTGGTCGTAAGCCGTGAAGCTTGCGCCGCCGGCTTCCGCCAGGACCTTCGTGATCGCTGCCGTCAAAGACGTCTTGCCGTGATCAACATGGCCGATCGTGCCAATGTTGCAGTGCGGCTTATTCCGCTCAAACTTTTCCTTCGCCATCGCGCACGTGTTCCTGCTTGATTAGGCGGCCAAACCGACATTGCGCCGGGAATGACCAGAATTGATCCCTGTGCTTGGCCTGTCCGTGGCGTCCGCGCGATGGAGCGGGTGATGGGAATCGAACCCACGTATTCAGCTTGGAAGGCTGCTGCTCTACCATTGAGCTACACCCGCCCAGCACATCGCACACCACGGCGGTGCCCGCGACTCTCATCCCGAACACCAACCAACCTCTATATCTCGTCCCTGCCCCAATACCGGAAACCGGCGCCGGAAGCAGGATGGTGGTGGGGGTTGGATTCGAACCAACGTAGGCATAGCCAACGGGTTTACAGCCCGTCCCCTTTAGCCACTCGGGCACCCCACCTATTTCCCCAAACGCCGATTTTGAAGGCCACCGAAATGGCTCAACAGGCTTCCGCGTTGGAAGGGAGTGCGAAATATGAGAAATAGACTCTGTTTGTCAACGTGAAAAACATGGCAAAAGCGGCAACGAGGGCAATTCATCGATTGGCCCCTGTTTCCTCCCGCAACATTCCGGAGCAATCCGGGCATCAGGTAGTCACCATGGCAAAACCCCAGTCCCGCAAGCCCAGCAACGCCAGACGGCACGGCAAGCCTGCCCCGAAACCTAGAGGCCGCGATATATTATGGGGCTGGCACGCCGTCGCCATGGCTCTGCAGAATGAAAAGCGCCGGATCACCGGACTGCTTTGTACGTCACGGAACGAGGAAGAGCTCGGCCAGCGCCTGAGTGCTTTGACCGACTCGCGGCGCGACGAAATCCCCGAGCCGAAGATTGTCGAGAAAGATACACTCGATACGCTTGCCGGACCCGATGCCGTGCATCAGGGGATCGCTGCTGAAGTTCTGCCCCTGCCGGACGTGGCGATTGAGGACATTCTGGAAGATGCGGGCGAGCGGTGCCTTCTGGTTCTGCTCGATCAGGTGACAGACCCGCATAATGTGGGCGCGATACTACGCTCGGCTTCTGCCTTCGGGGCCCGTGCGGTGATCGCACCGGACCGCAATGCCGCGCCGACAACGGGCGTTCTGGCAAAATCTGCTTCCGGCGCACTGGACGCGATTGATCTTGTGCACATCACGAATCTGAGTCGCACCATGGAACAGCTGAGAGATGCCGGGTTCTGGTGCATCGGGCTCGACGGCGAGACGGACGGCACGCTTGATCGGGCCGACTTGAAGGGCCGGATCGCGATCGTCATGGGCGCGGAGGGCAGCGGTCTCAGGCGCCTGACACGTGAGAAATGCGATCTGCTCGCGCGCCTGCCGACCTCGGGCCCTGTAGCGACCCTGAATGTATCGGCCGCGACAGCAGTCGCCCTATACGAATACGCTCGGCAAAATCATGATTGAGCCGGAAGACCGCATGAGTGAAATATGTCACATGTATATCCTGTTGCCCGTTATAGAACACTCCCGTTATTCATGTTCTAATTCCATGGTTAACAAGAAAAAAACCAATCGAATTAAGCTTTCTTTCAGTTAAGTCGTGCAGAAAGAGTGATGGACCCGCAAAAAGCAGAAGCGCAAAGTTTCAAGGATGCCGTCTGCGAAGACGTATCCGACTTCTATTCGCGGAAGTCGCGTGATGCTATCGGCCGCGCTGCCGGTCGGTATCTGCAATCCGTGCGCCTTACCCCGATGGAATTACTGCATTCGAGCCGGCATCAACGCGCTTTCAGCGATGCCGGAACCACCCTTATGCAAGCGGTCCAGAAGGCCGCCATCGCGCAGGTCAAAGGCACCAACATCCCGGTCAGTGAACGGGTGCGCCGCCTCTATGAGATTACCGACAGCCTGTATAAGGAAGCGTTGGAGAAGCACGAAAAGGAACCGCCGGAAAAACTCGTTAAAAGCATGATTCCGGATGTCATCGCACTTCGGGATGGCGAAAGCCCCTCTGAACAGGCTTTTCGGATTCGGGCCGCGCTGACGGCGACACTTGACGGCATCAATGACTGGATCAAGAAGTTCGAAACCCTCTACGAGCTCGGCCATGACATTGCCGGTCTCGAGGCATTCGGGCATTTCGATTCCTTCATCGCGGAAATCCTTCGCGCACCGAATATCAGCAAGGAGATTTTCGGCGAACTGCCCACCGCCGGAGAAGAAATAGACCGCCTGCTTGCTCTCTACGATGGAGACGTCGAGCCGTCCCACGCTCCTGGCAAGCCGGCGAATGCGAAGAAATTCTACACCCTCGCAAAAACCGGCTACATCCCAGAAACACGGGATGTCCTGCTGCGCATGCTGACGCTGGCACTGAATTCAAGTGGCAGGCTGACGCGCGGGGATCTTCGCACGGAGCTGGAACGGGTACGTGCGATCTTCAAGCGCCTGTCAACGCCCAACGGCTTCCTTGGCGGCGAGGATTGTGAGATTGGGCTGCAGAAACGCGAAGCGTCCCTGCTGAGCGACGAGACCATCGATCTCCTGCTTGGCGGCCGCATCGATGTCGGCGAGAAGGTCTACCTGGCTCTCCAGATACGCAAGCAGGCGATCAGCGAGAGAGGCGCGGATTATCTCTCGAAATACGTCACCTCGATCGTCGGTCAGCCGGACTTCTCCCGGGCCGTGTCGGGCAAGGAAGGATCGATTGAGGAAAAGCTAGGCTTCCTTGGCAAGGTTCACAAGGAGACCAAGGCCAACAATCTTCCCCCACGCATCGAGGACCGGATCTGCCGGACTTTGGAAGAGCTTCAGGAGGAACTGTTGGAGAATAACGACTACTTCAAGAAGCTGGAAACACGCCCGGGATCCACCGCTAAAAAAGCCCTCATCGTGATCGACCTGATCGGCGAAGGATCCCTGATCGGAGCCGCGACCCTGAAAACGGCACGCAAATCGGCGCACGATTTTATGAAGAAGGCCGATTTTCTGGAAAGCTATCTCGCGGATAGCGATGCCACACAGAGCAAGAGAGCCCGCATGCAGGACCTGGAACGCCGACTGAAATCAGCCGGGCTCGCGTGACCGGACCGCCCGGCAAGAAGGCTATCCGCCACCACCCCGTTCACTTTCGAGTTTGGCCTGCCGCTGTCGGACGTCCTCCGGCCAGCGACTTTTCAGAAACGCCACGAGAGCCCATATGCCCGGGTCGGCGAGTTGAATTTCAAACCCCGGCATATTGTTCTTGTAGCTGCGTGGCGAGAATGGCTGGCCGCCATATTTGATCACATCGAATATATCGTCATCGCTGAGGCGCCAGATCGGCGCGGTTCCATCCAGCGGTAACCCCGGGCGGTTTCCGGACGGAAAATCGCCATCCCAGCCGGCCTGCCCTTCCAGAGAATCGCCGTGGCAGAAGGCACAATTATCCCGGTAGAGTTTATGTCCCTGCGCGACCAGGGCCTCGTCCTGCCAATCCGCATGGACCGCCGTATCCACCATCCTGCGCTCATAATAGATAGAAGCGGCCGTGATAAGCGCGCCGATCAGCGTTGCTGCCGCAAGGAAGCGCCCCTTCGGGCCAAGCTTCCGTGAGATCCGGTCGGACAGCCCCATCCCGATTACGGCTTCGTCCTCCTCGGCGGCATCGACCATCTGGCGGAGCAGTCTGTCGCTGCGCCGTTCCCCACCGGAGAAAGCCTTGGCGCGGATCCGCGCCTTACGGCGCGCACTGCGTTCGTTATCGGTACGGCTCACGATCCATCTCCGGGGCGGTCGGACAAGACACCATGCCATGGATCATACGCGATTGTAGAAATGGCTGTCATCTCACGCACTGATGCCTGTTCTCTTTTGCCCGTTCTTCCGGCGCCCGCCCCAGGGCACCGGAAGAACAAACCACCCTCAAGCCGCGTGCGGCATCAGGATCTGCCGGATGGCCGAGCCGTCGGCAAGCCGGTCAAAGCCTTCATTGATATCGTCAAACCCGACCGACCGGCTGATCAGAGCGTCGATCGGCAACCGGCCTTGCTGATAGAGATCGATATAGCGCGGGATATCCCGCACCGGGACACACCCGCCCATATAGCTGCCCCGGATCGCCTTTTCGTCCGATACCATCGCCGGCGGCGTGAAGGTAAAGGTGCTGTCGGCCGGCGCCAGACCGGCGACCACAAGCTCACCGCCAGCACGCAGCACGCCGTATCCGGTCTCCATCGCCGGGATTGCTCCGGCGAAATCGAACGCGAAATCGACCCCGCCGTGCGTAATGTCCCGGACCTGTTCGGCCAGGGTGGGATCCTTGGCGTTAAACGTGTGTGTCGCGCCAAGCTGACGCGCGAGGCCGAGACGGTCGTCATTCAGGTCGATGGCAATGATGGCGCCCGCGCCGGCCACCTTGGCGCCGAGCAACCCGTTCAGCCCGACTCCGCCGAGCCCGATCACCGCCACGCTGTCTCCCGGCCGGATGCGGGCCGTGTTCAACACAGCGCCGACACCGGTCATCACCGCACAACCGAAAATCGCAGCTTTCTCCAGTGGAATGCTGTCGTCGACCTTGACGCAACTGCCCCGATCAATCACCGCGTATTCGGCGAAACAGGAGACACCCGAATGGTGTGCCAGAGATTCGCCGGAAGCGGATTTCAGGCGGCGTCCGCCGCCCATCAGGTCACCCTTGGCCCTGGCCACGGCATTGACCTCACAGATCTGCGGGCGGCCTTCAAGGCACCGGCGGCAGCGGCCGCAATTGGCGCTGAACTGGAAGACAACCGGATCGCCCGCTTTCAAATCGCGGATGCCGGGGCCAACCTCAACCACCTCGCCGGCGCCTTCATGGCCAAGCACCAAAGGCACCGGGCGCGGCCGGTTACCGTTGATCACGGAAAGATCGGAATGGCACAATCCGGCGCCGATTACCCGGACGAGAATCTCGCCCGCTTCCGGCTTCGACAGCTCCACTTCTTCGACGGAGATCGGCCGCGATTTTTCAAAAGGCGCCGTTGCCCCCGACTGCCGCAATACGGCCGCACGCATCTTCATGACTGTTTCCCATTCCCGTTTTTTGCTTTGTTTTGCCGCCGGTCGGCAGCGCGTTCCGGCATTGATCGCACCGGTCCTGAAAGGATTTACAGCAGCAGTTTAAGCTGCCCCAGCCAAGGCCGCAATCGCATGACATGCTCGCCCGGTTTCGGAGAGCTGGATAACCGCATGGCGGAGTTTATATCTCGCGCCCGGCATGCCCCGGCGCTATAGAAATCGCTCCGAAGACCAACCGGATCAGTTCCATGTCCCTTATCTTCCGCCGTGCCGACGAGGCCGACCTTCCCGCCATCATCGCCATGCTCGCCGACGACGAGCTCGGACGGCAGCGCGAGGATACCAGCGTGCCCGTTGCCGACTGTTACCGCGATGCCTTCAAAGCAATCTCAGCGGACGAGAACCAGCTTCTTGCGGTCGCGGAGAAAGACGGCGCCGTCATCGGTACCCTCCAACTCACCTTCCTGCCCGGCCTTTCGCACCAGGGCCTCTGGCGCGGCCAGATCGAATCCGTGCGGATATCCTCGACCGCGCGGGGCGGCGGGATCGGGCGGCAATTACTGGAATGGGCCGTCGCCACCTGCAAGGAGCACGGATGCGCGATCATACAGCTGACCAGCGACAAGAGCCGGTCAGATGCCATCCGGTTCTATGAGAGCCTCGGTTTCAAGGCGAGTCATGAGGGCTTCAAGCTGAAGATTTGAGCGCCTCGGTACCTTTCGGTTCAATCACGCGGGAGACAATAAAAAATCGACTCGTACCGGGTCATCGAATAGCTGCCAAAATAGAAATCATACCCCTCGCACATCTCCATCAGCGCAAGCGGCATTTCCCAGAGATGCCGTGTTGCATGATAGACGCTGAAAGCGAGCTTGGGGCGGTATCGGGAGATGATCGGCGCGATGTCCTTGAGGATCATCTCCTCAGCCCCCTCCACGTCGAACTTCATGAGGTCGATGCGGTCTGGAGCCATTTCCTCGACCAGCGACGTGATTTTCCGGGTCGGGAAGGTTTGGAGCTTGTCGGGGCTTCGCTCCTTCGCCTCCTGCGTCATTGAATACTCGTGGGATGCCGCCTGCCCGTCGTCATATGCGAGGAAATCGGCCACACCATCTTCGTTCGTGACGCAGTAAGGCCAGATTTCAGCGACGCCCTCGAATTGCTCCATTGCCGTGCGAACGGAGCGTGACAGGAAACGGTAGCCCAGCGGATCGATATTGATGAGCCGGCCGCGTCCCTTCATCAGCGCGGCGAAGACCGGGAGCTCAAACCCGTCGAAAACACCGAAGTTCAGGACTGTATCGCCCGGAAAAACCCGCGCGTATTCGAAATACTGCTGACCCCGGAGCATTGTATTGACGAAACATTCCGCCCTATTCGCCGGAGTGCCGAGAAGCACGGACCGGTAGGCATTCTTGCTGCACTCATCAGCGAGCGCAGATCCTACAGCATTGATCTGCCCTACATGCGCCTTGATCCGGTTTGGATCGTTCAGAGACGGAAACAAGCGGGGCGCGATGCTGATCTTGCCATCCTCGGCCTTGGCATGCCCGTCCCGCAGCAACATATCCGTGGCAACGTTCGATGACAGCTGGATAACGTCCGTACGGTCTGCCGCCGGATCGAGGCCAACCATCTGGGCATACCTGGTCATGAAAACCGCGAGCCCGTTCGATGGGCAATCCGTCGCGAAGGGAAACACTAGAATACGGTCCGCCGTCCACCCTGCTGCACCGAGTTCAACAGCACGGCGAAGCCAGTCAGGCTCGGAAATGAGGACGACATTGTCACCGGTTGGTGCCGGGACAGTTCCCTCTTCAACCACTCCTGAAAACAAGGCTCCAGGCCGGATCAGCTTGATCAGGTTGATGAGCCCGTGGGTCAGCGCATCCGTGCCGTAGATCAGATACGGGCAATCCGGCATCTCTATCGGGTGGGTGATCGGCGTGTAATCGGATGTCGATGAAGTCATTGATCGCCAGGAAAACAGATTCGGTTATGAGGAGAAATACATCGTCTCCCGTTGCACGGAAACAAATTGCCGCTATAGGGCTGCGGTCCCGGGCGATTCCGCGCCTCCATTTTGAGTGAGTGCGACAGAGGGCCAAAAAACCCGTTGCTCATCCGGCCCGCTTTCTAGATCCGTGATGATGATACTGGTTCCTTAGCAGGCAAAGCCTGTGGACTAAGAGGGAACATGGAAGGGACGATCCAAAAGGGGCCCGAGCCGTGACGGCCCCCGCAACTGTAAGCGTGAGCGCTTCCAAGACGTCACTGGCCAACGGCCGGCTCTATCGCGCCGGCGTGTGACGCATCGGAACCTGACGAAAAAACGGCCTCTTCGGAGGCCGTTTTTGTTTGTGGCTGGACCGTAGCTCTACAGACCGCCGCTCAGCGGTAGGTTTGCCCGCCATCGAGATCGACCACGATCCCTGTCGCCCAGCCCGCACGCGGCGAGCAGAGGAACGTCACCACGTCGGCGATCTCCTCCACAGTGGCGGCCCGGCCCAGAGGCTGGCCAGCCAGAAAATCCTGCCACCGGTCCGCATCACCCTTCTCGTCAGCAGCCTTGGTCTTCAGCAGTGTGACGAGACGGTCTGTCGCAACCAGTCCCGGATTGACGCCGAGCACGCGCATGCCATCCGCCAGCGCGTTCGAGCCCATCGCCTTGGTGAAGGCATTGAGCGAGGCATTGCCCGCGGTGCCGGCGATGTATTTCGGATCCAGCTTCACGCCCGCAAGACCGATGACATTGAAGATCACACCCCCGCCCTTCTCTTTCATCAGGGCATAGAAGGTGCGGGTCATGTTGATATAGCCGAACACCTTGAGATCCCAGGCAGCACGCCAGGTGGCCTCATCGATGGCCTGCAAATCACCGCCCGGAATGGCGCCCGCATTGTTCACGACAATATCCGGCACCGGCAGTGCGCCACCGAGCGCTTCCACCGCACCCGGGGCGGACAGATCCACTGGATGAATTGTGCAGGTGGCGCCGGCCGAGACCAACTCGTCCCGCGCCTGCTCCAGCCGCTCTCCATCACGGGCAACCAGATGCACCCCGCACCCCTCAGCCGCGAACACCTTCGCGCAGCCGAGACCAATTCCCTTCGATGCGCCGGTGATCAGAACGCTTTTACCTTCAAGTCCTAAATCCATCTCGATCCTCCCTGCTGCGGATCGGAGCGATCATGTCGCTCCGATCCGGCTTTCGGTCAGTATCAGGAGGATAAAGGCGCGGCGCCATGCTCCTCTCGCCAGTCGGAAAGGAAATCAGCCATTTCCTCCGAGCCTGTCGCTTCCATATCTTCGGCGGGGAATCGCGCCCCGGCCTCCAGAAGCAACCGGGCGCAGGCAACATGATCCGCCCCGTCCGACCGGGGAGCGAATTCCGCGCCGTGAATGACCGTCCCGATGGCATCACCGCCATGGCGGTTGCGGTGTGTCAGATCCGCGCCCTGCGCCATCAGATAGTCGACCTGATCCACCCGGCCATTCCAGCCCGCGACATGCAGGGCCGTCAGCTTCATCTCGTCTGCTTCGTCCGGATTCAGTCCGGCCTCGATCAGGGATTTTATCTGGGGCAGCGCATCCTGGGTCCCGGCGATGCGGACCACGAGCTTTCTGTCTTCACTGCCGAGCTCCATACCCCGGACGCTGCGCTGCGGCTGTGCCCCATCGGCACAGGAAGCCAGAATCGCTGCTCCGGGATCAAGTTCCTCGCCGAAACCGGCCTCTTCCAGAACCCGTGCGAAATCCCGATTGCCGTAAAGACATGCCAGCGCGTAGGCACTGCGCCCACGCCATAGGGCAGTCGCATCCGCGCCAAAAGACAGCAGCAGCTCCGCAAATGCGCCGGACCGCCCACGCCGGGCCGCCTGATGAAGCGTCGTGAACGTCACCGGCGGCTGGCCGCCCGGATGGTGATGGTGCAGCCCTTCATTCGGATCGGCACCGTGCTCCAGCAGAATTCGCACCGGCTCAATCCGGTCGAAATCGAGTGCCCGGGCCAGCGCATTGGTGCGCGCTGGATTGACGCCATGCCGGCAGAGCAGTTTCAGCCCCTCGGTATGGTTTAGTTCCACCGCATGATAGAGGCTCTCATTGTCATCCGGATTGGCGCCATGCCGCAGCAACCATTCTGCAACCGGCATATTGTCCGCATGCCCGACAGCGCCATAAAGCGCCGACAAACGATGTTCGCTTCCGGGCTCCTCCGCATAGCTCTCGTTCGGGTTCGCACCGTGTTGCCGGAGCAGCTCCGCAATCGCGAGGATACGGTCCGCCGGAACGTCTGCGGATGTGTGATATTTCGAGAAACAGAGATGGAGCAGCGGTGTCCGGCCATGAGTTTCGGCGATGGCGAGGGACGGGTCCGCCCCGATCCGGACCTCGACCGCTTCCAGATCATACAGAGCCAGCTCGATCGCGAGATCGAAATGAGCAAGCGCCGGATCCGCCCCCAGCAGCCTCTCTGTCACCCAGGTCTGGCCGTGATAGAGAGCGGACCGGAGACGTTTTGCCCGGCCCGAGCGGGTCATACCCGCCGTCTCCAGAGCAAGCTTCAGCTTGGGCCAGCACTCGTGGCCCTCCTCGACGGCGATGACATGCAGGAAATCGGCGTGAAGCGGCTTTTTCGGTGCAGGCACGACAGATCGCAGACGGCGAAGCGCGTCGGCATCGCCACGCATGCAGGCCTTCTTCAGCAGTTTCGCCGTACGGCGCAATTTTTCGAGATCGGAGGACATCCGTTTTCTCCCGTTTGCGCGCCCATGGATCCGCTATGTCGGGCGCCGGAGGAAAACCGGAAATATCAGGTTTGTATCAAGGTGCTTAACGCTTTCCGCGGATCCGGAGGCTGCCTCATCAGCAATTTCAGATATCACCGGCATGCATTCCCCGCAAGGCTCAACCGTGACCTATGCGAGGGAAAACCCTGTGTATCCATTGACCCTCATCCGATTCGGAGGCACTCTTTTCATGTCCCATCCGGACACACGGAATCCACAACAGGGAGGTCGTATATCGCGATGGAGCCACCGAATCAGGTAACGCGTTCCTGAGAACGGAACGCGACGGCAACAAGCGGCAGCTGACGCTTCAAGTCCGCAGACATACCAAGTTTTTGAGAGCTAAACGCTCGATAGTCTGTTTTATGCAAGAAGCATGTAATCATGCTATGCCCCACTCGACGCTCATGCGCGGTGGGGCTTTGCATTTCAGTCCCTCTTATCCCGCGTCAACTGAGAACGAGCCTGGGAATCACGGATAGCCCCTGCAATGCATAAAAACCTGCGCCATGACCGGGTGCTGGTCGTCGATCTTGAGCTGACCTGCTGGGATGGGCTGCCGCCCGACGGTGAGCGTCCGGAGATCATTGAGATCGGTGTTGCCGAGATTGACCTGAAGCGGGACGAGATCAGCCGTACCGTTTCCATGCTGACCAGCCCCACCGCCTCCCGCATTTCCCCGTTCTGCAACGATTTCACAGGCATTACGGATGAAATGATGCAGGCTGATGGAATTCCTTTCGAGGATGCCTGCCGGCAGTTGCGCAAGACCTACGGGTCGACGTCAAAACTCTGGGTCGGTTGGGGCAGCGACGATGCGCTGCTCGATACCGAGGTTCAGGCAAAGGGCGCCGTCGATCCCGCCTCGCACTGCTACCTCGATCTCTGTCAGGTCCAGGAATATGTCCTGGCCGGCGGACGCCGGATTTCGCTCGACGAAGCATTGAAAGTGATGAAGCTGGAGCGGGCCGGAACGGCGCATCGAGCTCTCGGCGACGCTATCGATACGGCCCGCCTGTTTCTGGCCTGGCGGGAGCGGTTCGGTCTCGGCGCCTTGCCGCACGAGCACTTCGACTGAGACCATTCTCCCGGCATCCCAACTCTCAGCTCCCGTAAATCTCCCGGACCGTATCGAGCCAGAGACGATCCGCCTCTTCCGGATCAAGCACGCCGAAGCTGGCCATATAGATCCCGGCGACCTTCAAAAACCGGTGCTTCTCGTCACGGACCCAATCCGCATAGGACCAGGTGATATCCATCGGCGCGATATTCCGCACGGCGCCGCAATAGAGAGCCCTCGCCGGACCCGATGCGGTGTCGACTGAACATTGCTCAATGGCGAAATCGAAATCCTCGAAGAACCGGATCCGCTGATCGTCCTCAGGCCCATACTCACGCAAGAGAAGGCCTTCGACCTGCCCGTCGGGATCTTCGACCAAGGCTGGGTAAGGCTCGCCTTCAACCCGGACACGGGCAAAGCCGGACAGGGTTGCCACCGTCGAGAGCTGCCCCGGATCACGACCTAGGACAAGGGAGAGCACGTCCTGATCCATCAGGGTACCGAAGAAGAAATAAGGAAGCACCCGCATCCGCCCTAACGCTTATCTGCCAGATATACAGTGCAGCGAGTCGAGCCCTCGCGCTTGAATACATAAATGCCGTCCTGAGCCCCGACATTTCTCGGCCCCCGTATGTCCCGAGCGCGTGCGGCACGGTAGACTTCGCCTCCGATCCGGACGAAACCACCGCCAAAGCGCCGAAACTGACCAACCCGGCATGCATCCGTCGCCGTTTGATCCAGCTCGACGACTTGCCTCATCGGCCTGCTATCCATGAAAAGCAGGCCGGCTTTCCGGGGGGTTTCGTAAATCGTTTTTTTAACCACCGAGACACGTTTCATCCGCCATTTCGGCTTCTCCGCCACCCGTGACAGGTGGCGCGGGTTGGTGCGCTCCGGCGACATGCGTTCCGCCACGGACGATGAGACCGGCACAGTGCCACCGGCCACAAGTGCAGCCAGCAAGCACGCCGTACGAACAAATCGAATGGGGTTCTTCATTTCATCACCCGTTCATCGTTCCGTTCAGCTGGCATCCGCCAGCAGGTGTTTTGCCAACATAACATGGATCCCCTTGTTTCCATTGACCATTTGCGTGACCCGGAGGTCCGCGGCCAGGCTGCACAGCATGTAAGCTTCAGCTCGGGTGCGGTTCGTACGAGCCGTGATCAGATCAAGCATCTGACGCAACGCGTCCCGGCCCGCTTCGTCCAGGTCCTCGTTGAAGGCCATGGTAATGAAATGATCCGGCGTTTCGGCGCGCGGCAGGGTCAGGCTCATGTCATCCCGCACCGTCAGGCGGAAGCGGCCCTCAAGAGCGGTTTCGATGGCTGTCACGCAGACCTCGCCGTCACCCTGGGCGCCGTGCCCGTCACCGGCAGAGAACAGCGCGCCCTCGACGAAAACAGGCAGGTAGAGGGTTGTGCCCGCCACCAGTTCCTTGTTGTCAAGATTGCCGCCATTGGCACGCGGCTGAATGGTGCTGACGCGGCCCCAGACCGGCGGCGGCGCAACACCCATCACACCGAAAAACGGATGCAGCGGCAGCTCAAGCCCCCACGGCAGGCGACCGATATTACGCTCGGTATCGATGGCGATGATGGAAAGGGTGATTTCGTCGAAGTCATCGGGCAACGCGCCCTTGAGCGGCGCGCTGTAATTGAAGCCCCAATCCTGCCGGACCTTAACGTCGAGAATGTCGACCTGCAGCACATGTCCGGGCTTGGCGCCTTCGACATAGACCGGGCCGGTCAGAATGTGACCGGGCAAACCCGGGCGCATTTGGTCGATAACGGCCTGATGCTCAGGGAGAACCGTATAGCCGTCTCCCGGCAGGACCGGCTTGTCGCCGGAGATCGACTGTATGGTGACTTCCTCGCCCGAGGAAATCGTCAGGGCCGGAGTAAGATCCGCATCGAAGAATCCCCAATGCACCGTTTCCGGACTGCTCTTGAGCATATGCCCCCGCATAGCTACCCTTTCCGTATTTGAATCAATGATGATTGTCAGCGGCCGGTTGGCCGGCTTTGAGCGCCGCCGCCTGCTTGCGTGCGGCCTTCCGATCCTGTCGTTCGCGTCGCGCGACCTTGAAGCGCTCGATGTAGATATGGCTCCAACGATACCCGATCCAACCGCCTACGATCATCCATGGCACGCAGCCGACGAACAGAGGCAGGCCCCATTCGTCCAACATCGCCGTCAGATAGGTCCAGACAGCCGTAATTCCTGAGACGTCGAGACTCAGAATTGCATCCAGTCTCTCGGAAAAATGACCGAATGCCGTCAGGTTTTCCCAGCGGCCCAGCATCAGGTTCCCGGTCTGCAAGAAAACATAATAGACGATCGGGACCGTGAAGACGTTGGTCGCCCAGGTCCAGGCGAGCGCCACGACCAGATTGAAGGTCCAGGACGGGCGCATCAGCCTGATCAACGACCAGATACCAACCACAATCGGCATTTGCACACCGACCAGCGGCGTCAGAGACACCGCGACTCCGATACCGACACCCCGCGCCGTATAGTCCGGCAACCCCGTCCCACGGAGGATCGGAATGACGAGCCGGTAACGCAAAAGACGGCTGAGAGGAGTTATCATCGGACAGTTCAATTCGTATCGAGTGTGTCAAACAGCGTGACGGACCAGCCATAGCAACCAAGGGACGGCATCGTCACGCCACAACAGGACGATTTCATGAATCTCTTTATATTTGGTGACCGGGCCCGGCGATTACACGCCCTTACCCGGATTCTCTAGGGACGCTCGCCTTTGGCCAGCCGTGCCTCGATATCGTCCACCACGTCGAGGAGCGATGCGACGCTGTCGATCAGATAGTGCGGATTGCAGCTGCGCAGCGTCTTTTCTGCCTGGCGCTTTTTCTCCGCGAACGCCGCTTCGTCCAGCGCTTCGGTTTCTTCCAGAGACAATCCAAAGGCATTGCCGGAAACAGTCACACCCACGGTCCAGCAGCCCGCCGCGTTGCCTTCGGCAATCCCCGGCTCGGTGTCGTCCACCTTGATGCAGGCCGAGGCGGGCCAGACATCGAGATCCAGAAAACATTTGTACATCATCAGCGGAGTCGGGCGACCATGCGCCAGATCACCGGCGCAAACGATGTTGTCAGGTGCATAGCCGCGATCCTGTGCGATCGGCACCAGCCGTTCCATGATCTCGCGGTTGTACCCGGTCGTGGAGCCGATCTTCATGCCCCTCCCGCGCAAAGCCGCAACCGTATCCAGCGCACCCGGAATGATATCGGCGAAGTCCGGAACCACATCGACATTCATCGGCACGAAGATCTCGTAGATCCGGTCGACATCGTTGTCGGAGAATGCAGCCCCGTGGGCCTGTTGCCAAGCTTCAGCGATACGCGGCTGAGTGCCAACGGCCTTGATGTGATCCCATTTCGGCAGGCCCATCGGGGCCCTCGCTTCATCGATGCTGATCTCGACATCGAACGCGGCGAACGCCCGCTGGAATACTCCCATCGGTGCCCGGCTACCATGATCGACGATGGTTCCGGCCCAATCGAAAATGACAGCTTTGACATGATTGTCGGCGTTGGACATCTGAATTTCCTTTTCGATTAAGCTGCGGCCCCATAGAGCGAGGCAATGGTCTCTTCGCCGAGGGCAAAGGCGGTGCTCATGCCGGTACCGCTGGAGACGACCAGCAACCGAACCCCGTCCTCCGGTGTATCGATGAAAGCAGTGCGGTCCGGCGCGGACGGGTAGATGCCGGTCCAGCGCTCGATCACCCTGGGGTTCGCAAGCTGCAGCATCCGGCTGGCTTCCTCCATGATCAGATCCTCCACCACCGCCGGCGCGAATGGATCCGGGGTTGGTGCGTAATGGTGGGAATCACCGACGACGAGAGAACCGTCCGCTCCCTGCACCACGATCAGGTGGATGCCGTGCGCCAGCCATTGCGGCTGTTCCCGCTCCAGCCGCTCGCGCAGCACCTTGGAGGCCGCGCAGCCGGTATAGCCTTCATAGCGCACCAGACTGAGATCCGACATGACCGCACCCGGCAGCTTCCATTCCGGAGGCTGCGGCGCGACCCGAAGCATCTGCAACTTGCAGAGCCGGAGATTGTAGGATGCCAGCCGCTCCGGATAGAGCGTCGCGATGTCGGGACCGGGGCAGACAATGACCGACTCGGCCCGGATCGTCCCCGTCGTGGTCTCCACCGTTTCCGCTGAGACGCCGGTCACCGCCGTAGACCAGCGGAATTCAACACCACAGCTGGCTTCCAGATACTGCGCCAGACGCGGCAGAGCCTGACGCGGCTCGACCCGCGCTTCATGCGGGCTCCACAAGCCACCAAGCACAATCTTCTGCCCCAGCATTGGCGCCTTTGCCTTGGTCTGCTCGGCCGTCAGAAGGGTGCAGTCGCGCCCCATCTCGGTGGCGGCGAATTCTTCGAGAACCCCAACCGCTTCCGGCCTTTGGGCCGTCACAAGCAATCCGTCATGAAGTACCGGTATGCCAGCCTTGGGAGCGATATCGCGCCAGATCGAAGCCGATTTGTGCGCCCGCTCCCATGTCTTGCCCTGTTTCTGCCCCGTAACCGTCACAAAGCCGAAATTGCGGACGGACGCTCCATTCGATTGCGCGTCCCGGTCAATGATCACGACGCGCTTGCCGCGCTTTGAGGCCGCGAGCGCACTCGAAAGACCACAAATTCCCCCGCCGACGATCGCCAGATCGTAGCTGTGTCCCATATCGCCCATCCGAGTTGATCAGTTCCCTGCCGATAGCACAAAGGTATGACAAAGAAGTTATCTAAGCGAGTGCGGGGTCAGGCCGGATCGACGCTTAAATAGGAAAATTTCCCGGAGACATCTTCCCAAGCATCATCTGCGACGATGAAAACCCGTGGATGGTTTGCCCCTTCACCCGCCTCGAAGATCTGGCAGGTGAGGCTCATATCCGTGCGGGAGCCGTCTTTCGACAGCGGCATGATAAGCCGAGACGTCTTCAGGAGGCGGCCCTGGTCCCACATGAATTTGCTGTGCGCAACAACGGGCGCCCGGCGCTCGCACGCCAGCGTGTAAAGGCCGAGTATGAAATCCAGGTAATTCCCGCTGAGAACACTGGAAAGATCCTTTCCCGTGATATCGCTGCCGAAAAAATCCGTGAAATTCGTGCCGACCACGCGATGACGCACCGTCCGGAGGCTTGTGTCCACGTCGGTCAACAGGCTGTAAGGTAAAAGCTTCGGCCCGATCTCTGCCGGATCAAGATCGCGCCGAAGCGGGATATCATTCCCGCCCTTTATGCCGGTCCAGTAGGCGTACATCGCAATCAGCGTTGCGTCGCCCAGAACCTCTTCCGTCTCTAATTGCAACGCCTCTAGCCCCAAAATCCGAAGCGCAGGAAGCCTGAAATGAAATCAGGCTGGTCGAGGCGACAACTTACCATTCAAATCGATTTTGTCTAAAATTTTTATTAGATTGAGTGCTCAAGTATAATTTAACTTTATTCTTGCAAAGTTATTATAAAAAAAATGGACTTTATTGGCCGGCTTCACACGAATGCGTTACTGCGATCTGCCGGCCAGAATTTCCCCCTATCCAGCAAGTGCTTCCCTATAGCCCTCCAGCAACGGCGCCATGCCGGACAAATCGTATCCCTCCCGTGCGGCCGCAGACGTCACTTCAGCGATGGATTTTCCGTGAAAACACACCTGCGTAAGGGCCCACAGGATTGTCGAGCGGGTCCCGCTGCGGCAAAACGCAAAAACCGGCCCGCCAGCCGCCTCCATCGCCGCATGGTGCTGCGTGACCAGTTCCGGAGATAATGTCGGCAAGGTTATCGGGATGAAAACATAGGATAGGCCCGCGGCTTCCGCGGCAGCCTTGAGCTCGGCATCTTCCGGCTGCCCCATTTCCTCGCCGTCGGGGCGATTGTTGATAATCGTCTTGAACCCGAGTCCCACAATCTCACTCATTTCCTGCGGGAGAACCTGGCCTTTTGCGGCATAGTTTTCGCTGATCTGCTTAAAATCCATCGGGTTCAACCCTCCTGCTTTTATTGAATTCGGGAGACGCCCCACCAGAGGTTCACCCAGTGGCATTCGTCGGTTTCTTCCTGAATAGGAAGCCTCATGTCAAAGCCCCCGCCACCCTAGTCCAGAGGCTAGTTCAATATGAAACCCGATCTGGTATATAAAAATCTCCAGCAAACAACCATACTGTTTGCTTAATGCCCGGCCAGCATCAGATCATCCGGGTTTGGGGGACTCTATGACCTCAGGGTCACTAGATCAGCATCTTCTGCAGGAGGATGCCCAAAAATTCATGGGCGCCTATCTTGCCGAGCACAAAAAATGGCTCCAGCGAAAGCCCGGAGGCAAGCAGTGCGACCTGTCCCGCCTGGATTTAAACGGCATTGACCTCACGAACGCTATGCTTGCCCGCGCCATTATGGTTGGCACCCATCTGCGGAATGCCACCCTCGAAGGGGCCGACCTCAGCGAATCAGACATGTTCGGCGCAAAGCTCCAGGGCGCCAATCTGCGGCGGGCGAAGCTGAAGCGTACAATCCTGCGCGGGGTTAATCTGAAGAATGCGGATCTGTCTCATGCGGATCTGGAAGACGCGGACTTCCGGGGTGGGCTGGTGCTTGGAAACTCCCCCGACGAACGTCTCGGCATGGAGCAAAGCGATCTGAGCGAATGCCTTATGGATTTCGCCCGCGGACAACGCGCCAAACTTTCAAATGTCGATCTCAGCGGCGCAAGCCTGCGGGAAGCGAACCTGAAAGGCGCGGAGCTGTTCGGCTCGGACCTGTCGAATGTCGATCTGACCGGCGCCAATCTCGAAGATGCGGATCTTTCCGATACCCGGCTGACGAACGCCAAACTTGAGCGGACGATCCTTAAAGGTGCCCGCCTGGCAAACAGCATGGTCAGCGAAGACGCGCTGGCAAAAGCGGAAATTGATTCGGATGCGCTCGACCAGATCAACAACCTGAAACTCAGCATCGATCTGGATACCACTGGCGACTTCAAGTCCCTGCCTCCGGAACTGCGCACCGCCCTCGCACAGCACTTCGAATGGCTGCAATCGAATGGCGTCCGCGGTTCCCGCGCGACCATAAAGTCGATGTCGCTGCGGAAACTGAAGCTGCGCCGGCAAAACCTGACCGGAGTGGCATTGTATTCCTGCGATCTGAGCGATGCGGACCTGTCCTTCGCAAATCTGGTGCTGGCGGATCTCGAAAAGTGCAACCTGATGAATGCAAACCTGGCAGGCGCGCTGATGTTCGGCACCAATCTCAAAGGCGCTTTCATGAGCGGCGCGGACCTGTCGAACGCCCATGTTGGCGCAATGCCGATTTTCGGGGCCGACGGCAAGCGGACCGGAAAAGTGCGCAAGACCGATATGAGCGCGGCGAACCTTAATAATGTGAAGTTCGAAGGCGTCGATATGAACGGTATCGTGAAGTAACTTCGGCGCGAAGCTGCTTCAGAGCTTCGGAACGCCGCGTAAATCGCTATGCTGCAGGCCCGCGAATACTGCGCTCCCGTCCTTCATATGCGTGTTCACCTTGGCATTGTAGCAAATGTGCTCGAAACCATGCTTGTCGACGATCTTGATCTTCTGGTTGCGAAAGCGCGCTTCGTCGCGCGGCCCCGTCAGGTAGAACCGGCTCTCTTCGACTTCATTGCCAAAGACCTTCAGGTTTTTGAAACCGTCCAGGACCTTGTTCGCCGCCAGCACGTAGCGTTGCGTGGTCCAGGGCTCCGGGCCCTCGGCCAGATTCACGCAGTCCCCGACCAGAATTTGGTTCGTCCGCGCCTTGCCTATCAGACGTGCCACATTGATCGTTACATCGCCAACGATGTATTCGTGCCTGGCGACATATTTCGGGCTCGGCTCATAGAAGACGTAATGGCTTCCGCCACTCAGAGCCATGCGGAGTTCCGGCAGAGGCATTTTCTCTGACATTTCACGCTGCAGGCTCTTGTAGTAGAGCGAGAATAGCGTCATCAGCACAAACAGGCTGACATCCTGGTTCAGCCCCATCTCCAGATTCCAGACGTAATATCCATCACCTGTTGTCGAACGCCCCATCTCCATCGGCAGACCGGCGCGATGCAACGTCGCCTCGGCGAGGGACAGACTGAACTTCAGTGTCGAGAGATGGCTCGCCTGCTCTTCGGGGGTGTGTTTCGAAAACCCGACCACGTCAATCAGGAACACCGTACGGAACGGCGCGAATCCTATCGAATAGCGCGACATGACGGACTCTACATCCTCGTGGGACAACCCGTTCGATCCGCCCCCGATCGGGAAATCCAGCCTGATCTCTGTCGGCTGAACGCCGACGAACTGCGTGACCTGCTTAAATTCCCCGTCGTTCAGATGGCGAGGGCCTTCAAAGACCCGGCTTATTGGATCCTTCAATTCAAACAAGCGGGTCTTCGGCAACAGGATGAGTTCAAGCCCCTTACCCGACGGACGCCAGGCCACAACCGCGTTCGAGCCGAACTGGGACAGCCCGAACAGCAACTGGTTCAGTGACAGGCGCAGGTCGTCGCGCCGTCCGGAAGCCTGATGTCCCTGGGTATCGCCGTGCATGGATCTTCACCTTGCGTAAAGGAATCACAATTACACTATGTCATTGCTTACTGGGCGGAAACTCCATTGCACTCAAACGCTCTGGGGTTGTCCTACCGAATCCTGAGTCTCTCTTTCCGAGGGTTTCCGCACCGGATCAAAAAACAATACTCCGAGCCAAACTCGGAAAAGACCTGGGACACTGAATGAAGTCATGACCGTGGCATTCGACAACACTGAGTTCAAATCGCTTCCCGAAGAGTTTATGGCGGCGGTTAAATCGCACCATACCTTTCTCACGGGGCGTCCAGGTGGCTTGCGCCTGAAGAACGACGATCTCGACGCATCTCATTGTCGTCTCGACTATATGTCCCTGATACAAACCATCCTTCCATGTGCCGAGTTTTCCGAGAGTTCCTGCATAGGGACCGACTTCAGCGAGGCAGACCTGTACGGATCAAACTTCGCCTGGGCAAATCTGCAAGGCGCGATCTTCAACAAAACGGATGTCCGCGGCTCCAATTTCGTCATGGCCGACCTTACCGGTGCCACGATGACGAACGCCGATCTCCGGCCCGGTCAGATCGTCCGCTGGTCCGGCAATAGCGGTGATGGTCCCGTCAGCACGAACCTCGACAGCGCTAACCTGAACGACGCCAACCTGAAGGGCGCCGACCTTGAGGACGCGAACCTGAAAAACGTCCGTGCGATCGGCACTATGTTTGCCGATGATGACATGCACGCAACAAACATGGCCGGCGCGATCCTGGATGGCGCCGACCTGTCCGGCTCCAAATTGCGCGGCGCTGTGCTTGCCGGCGCATCCGTCAAGGGAACCAATCTGAGCAACTGCGATCTCTCCGGGGCAAACCTGCGCAATGTGGACCTGTCGAAGGCGACCCTCCACAACACCAACCTCGACGGCGCCATCACATTAGAAAACGCCGCCGATCTACCGGACGACATCGCTGAAATCATCCGGCAGCACAGCCAGTGGATTATCTCGGACGGCGAAATCGGTGAACGGGCCGATTTCGGTGGAATGGATCTGAAGAACCTCGCATTGACCGGCTGCGATCTGCGCGGTGCTACGTTCGCCAAAGCGCAGCTCGAAGGTACGGAATTCAATCAGTGCGAATTGATGCTGGTGAATTTCGCCGGGGCGGAACTGAACCGAGCGAGCTTCGTCGGGGCGACATTGCGCGGAACGAATTTCGCCAAAGCGAGTCTGGTCGAAGCCAAGTTCCTCGGTGCCCGGCTTGAGGTCGCTGAAATCTACAATGCACAGCAACAGCGCACCGGCAAATCAATCCCCGTGATATTCAACGGCGCAGTGTTGCAGGGCACCGATTTCTCCCGGGCCAAGATATCTGGCGCTAACTTCACCGATTCGATACAGTTCGGAACGATTTGGACTCATGCGAAAATCGAGAATTGCACCGGCATTCTCGGTTAGACCGGGACAGATGACGGCAAACACAAACAGACCTGCTTCCAGCAAGCCCCCCAACCGGCGCGAGTTTACACGCCGGGCGTCATCTCTGTCTGGCCGACTATCTCTGACAACGGATTTCTCCAAACCCTGGGAGGTGAAAGTCACCAACATCTCACTGACAGGTATGCTCCTCACCGGGGAAATACCGCAAATTCCTCCAGGTCCGCTTTATGTCCGCCTTGACGGCTTAGACGTCACTATCGGTGGCTTCTTCATTATGCAGAGCGAGGCAGGATTGCACCTCAAAGTCACTCTCGACGACCTCCAATTGGCTGAACTGGTCACGCATTCAGAGCTCTATGCATCCTTGGTTCTCGGGGCGATTCCGGACTAGCATTTCTCAGCGTCAGCGCAGCAAGAACAGCTCAAAACATCAACCAAACATCTGATTTATATCATTTTTAAAGAAGACCAATTTAGTCACTTTTTTGCTGTTGCAATTGAGAATGACTTTCAATAATGTCCCTTCATCGACGTCGGAACCAGCGAGACGGAGATCTCGCGGACGGTCTTTGGAGAACCAGATATGCGAACGAAATCACTAGCAAAAATGGCGGTTGCGGCCTTCGCAATCGCAGGCGGTCTTTCCGCCGCGCCGGTCCAGGCAGACGACATGAGCGCGAAGAAAGACATCATCAATACCTATTCCGATATCGCGGCCGCCGCCTATGGGGACTCCCTGGCAGGCGCCAAGAAACTCCGGAGCGCGATCGCAGCGCTGGTCGCCACACCGACGGACGCCACTCTTGGTGCTGCCCGCAGCGCCTGGATCGAGGCCCGCGAGCCTTATCAGCAGACTGAGGCTTATCGCTTCGGCAATGCCATCGTCGACGATTGGGAAGGCAAGGTGAATGCCTGGCCGCTGGACGAAGGCCTGATCGACTACGTGCAGACCGACATCTACGGCGCCGAGTCGGATGGTAACCCCTATTATACCGCCAATGTGATCGCCAACCCGAAGCCGACCATCGCCGGCAAGGTGCTGGACGCCACGAGTATCGACCGCAAGCTCATCCAGTCGCTGCATGAGATAGACGAGATCGAGTCCAATGTCGCGACCGGCTATCACGCCATCGAATTCCTGCTCTGGGGCCAGGATCTCAACGGCACCGGGCCTGGCGCCGGCATCCGTCCGGCCTCGGATTTCGATACGAATAACTGCACCAACGGGAACTGCGCGCGTCGAGCTGCCTATCTCACCACCGCGACCGACATGCTCGTCGATGAACTGGCATGGATGACGGCACAGTGGGCCGATGGTGGCGCCGCGCGCACCGGCCTTGTCGATGGCGATGCGGACAAGAGCATCGCCACCATTCTTACCGGCATGGGCAGCCTCTCTTACGGCGAGCTGGCCGGCGAGCGGATGAAGCTCGGCCTGATGCTGCATGATCCCGAGGAAGAGCATGACTGCTTCAGCGATAACACCCATCGCTCGCACTACAACGATGCCCTCGGTATCCGGAACGTTTATCTCGGCGAATACAAGCGGACCGACGGGTCTGTCGTGAAGGGCGCAAGCCTCTCCGCTTTCGTCACCGGCAAGGACAGCAGCGCGGACAAGGAACTGCGCGCCGCTCTCGATGCCACCATGAACAAGATGACCTCCCTCTCCGACACTGCGGAAAAGGGGGAGCGTTATGACCAGATGCTTGCGGAAGGAAACACACGGGGGAACGAGATCGTTCAGGCCGCCGTGGATGCCCTTACCGTGCAAACCAGGTCGATCGAGCGTGTCGTCGCAGCGCTCGGTCTGTCAGCCCTCGAATTTGAAGGCTCTGACAGTCTAGACAATCCGGGGGCTGTTTTTCAGTAACCGGTGCGGCACCAGCATATCTCTCCCACTCAAAGGGGACGGCTCACGCCGTCCCCTCTTTTCTGTTCGAGTTTCTATTCTAGTCGGGCCACTTTGCGCTAGAACCGGATCATGCTGAACCGACCGAGACTGTTGTCCTGCGCGCTGCTTATCTACTGTGCCTGCCTGTCCTCCGCTTTTGCGGAGACGGAGCAGGACCGCATTGCCCGGATCACCACGCCGACGTCCGATTTCTCCAAACCGGAGAAATACGAGATCATGCAGGCTGGCGCCGCTACACACCGCAAACGGATCAACGGCGACGCCTTCTCCCATCCCTCCGCGAACATGGCCTTCGACCGCCGGCTCTATTTCGAGCTCGGGGACGGTATTTTCAAAAAGATGTGGGTCAGCTCGCCCGCCAGCACGAAATCCTCGGACGGATTGGGCCCCCTTTACAATGCGCGGTCCTGCCAGCGCTGCCATCTTAAGGATGGGCGCGGTGAAGCGCCGGACGGCCTGCAGGCCGAAAGCGGCTCGGTCTCCCTGCTGCTCCGCCTTAGCATCCGGCCACAAAACAACGAAGATCATACCAGGCTAGATTCGGGTACGGCGACTTCCATTCCCGATCCCATCTACGGCGGACAGCTGCAAAACTTCGCAACACCGGGCCAAACGGCGGAAGCAGCCGTCACCGTAAGTTACGAGGAAATCCCTGTGCCCCTGTCTGATGGCACAGTCGTCTCCCTTCGCAAGCCTGTGATCGCCCTTAGCGCGTTGGGCTACGGCCCCCTCCGGGACGACCTGATGATCTCCCCGCGCATTGCCTCTCCGATGATCGGCCTTGGCATGCTCGAGGCTATTGCGGCTGAGGATATCCTGAGCTGGGCCGACCCCGATGATCGCGACGGTGACGGCATTTCAGGGCGCGGCAACCGGATCAAGAGCAAGCTGGCCCAGGAAATGATGCTTGGTCGCTTCGGCTGGAAAGCCAACCAGGCGACCCTCAAGGACCAGGTCACCGACGCCTTTTCCGGCGATCTCGGGATTTCCTCCAGCCTGCATCCGGGAAATGCCGGAGACTGCACATTCGCCCAGACCGCCTGCATGTCGGCTCCGGACGGAGGAGATCCCAAGAGCGGCAATGTCGAAATCAACGATCACCTGCTGGATCTCGTGACCTTCTACAGCCGTAACCTCGCAGTCCCTGCCCGACGAGACGTCGGCAATCCCGGCGTGCTGGCTGGCAAGAAAGTGTTCTACGAAGCGGGCTGCATTGCCTGCCATCGTCCGAAATATGTCACCCCGCGCGATCCGCTGCGGCCGGAACAATCCTTTCAGTTGATCTGGCCTTATACGGACATGTTGCTGCATGATATGGGCGATGGTCTCGCTGACAATCGCCCTGACGGATCTGCCGATGGCAGGGAATGGCGCACGCCGCCGCTCTGGGGCATCGGCCTGACAAAAACCGTCAGCGGACACACGAACTTTCTGCACGATGGCCGTGCTCGCAACCTGCTCGAAGCCATTCTCTGGCACGGCGGCGAAGCGACCGACACGCGCGACCGGGTGATCGCCCTCCCGACCCGGGATCGCGAGAACCTTCTTCGTTTTCTCAACTCGCTTTAGGCGACACGCCATGCAACGCATCCTCATCCTGTTGGTTTCCTTCCTGGCAATTTCAGCCGCGGGGCCAGCCGGACCGGCGCATGCGGCTGATGCGGACGAGACCTTCAGGGCGATCACGAAAGCGAGCGTCTTCGATCACATCATCCCGCGTTATGAACATCTCGCCACCGCCGGAGCCGGGCTTGAAGCTGCCGCCACGGCCTACTGTCAGGGCCGTACGGCGCAGAACTTCACTGCCCTCGACAGCGCTTTCCGGAGCTACTGGCTCACCTGGGCAGGCATCCGGCATATCCAGTTCGGCCCGGTGCAGATCAAGAACCGGGGATTCCGCATCCAGTTCTGGCCTGATTTCCGGAACAAGGTCGGCAAACAGCTGTCCCGGGTACTGGCGGCGGAAAACAGCGCGGCGCTAGAGAAAACGACCTTCGCCAAAACCAGCATCGCGGTTCAGGGCCTCCCGGCTCTTGAGCGGCTGCTGGTTGACGGGCATGCGGGATTTGCCGGCTCCAAAGGCTCTTTCAAATGCACCCTGACGGAGACGATCGCCAGCAATCTCACCACCATGGCCAAACATGTTGCCACCGACTGGAACCCGACCGACGGCTACGCGCATACAGTTGCCATGGCAGGCACGGAGGACAGCCTCTATTCGGAAGCCTATGAGGTACCGGTCGAGCTGTTGCAAAGCCTGCTTGGTGAGCTGGAAGCAAGCCACGACGTGCGGCTCGGACGGCCGCTTGGCTCCGAGATGGACAAGGCCCGCCCGAAACTGGCCGAAGCCTGGCGCAGCGGCCTGTCCAAAGCCATTCTTGTCGAGTCTCTGAAAGGCGCGGGGGATTTGTATCGGAGCGGCGGGTTCGACCAGGCTCTGCGGGAGGTTGGAGAGATCGCGCTTGCCGACCGGATAACGGCCGGCTTCCAGACAACAGTCGCTCAGGCCACCGCACTCGACGGCTCTCTTTATGATGCTTTCACAGCGCCGGAGCGGCGCGACGCATTACGGGCACTCCGCGCGGACCTGAAAACGCTGACAGGCCTGCTCGGCACCAAGCTTGCGGTTGCCCTCGATATCTCGCCCGGTTTCAACAGCCGGGACGGAGACTGATTACATGATCACACGCAGAACCCTGATTGCGGGCCTCGTCGCCTCCGGGGCAACGTCCCTGGTCTCCGCCCCGCTCACCGCCGGTCAGGCCGATGACCGCCTGCTGATGTCCTGCGCCCGAAAGCCCGATGGAAGCTTCGTTCTGGTCGGCGTCACCGAGAATGGCTCTGTACCGTTCGAGCTGCAGCTACCCGGCCGGGGCCACGCCACTACCATCTCGCCGGACGGCAGAACTGCGGTCCATATGGCCCGTCGACCCGGTCGCTTCATGCTGATCGCGGACCTTGAGACGGGAACATTGAAGGATCTGGTGAACGCGCCGGACGGCCGCCATTTCTACGGTCACGCCGGGTTCTCCCCGGACGGCCGAGTGCTCTTCACCACGGAGAACGATTTCGATAATGCAAAGGGCGCCATCGGCGTCTGGACCGTCGGCGCACGTTATGAGCGGGTCGGGGAATGGGACAGCCACGATATCGGCCCGCATGATCTCAGCCTGATGCCAGACGGCGTGACCCTCGTCATCGCCAATGGCGGCATCCTAACCCATCCGGACAGCGGCCGGGCCAAGCTCAACATCCCCGACATGAAGCCCAGTCTGGTTTTCCTCGATGCCCGGGATGGCAGCTTCATCCGCAAGGTCGAGCTTCCGCACGAGCTGCACAAGAACAGTATCCGCCACCTCGATACCGGCCCGGACGGCACCGTGCTGTTCGGCATGCAGTATCAGGGAGACACCTCCGATGCGCCACCGCTGGTCGGAATGATCGGCCGCGACGGCAAGAGCACCCTGTTCGATGCCCCGGAAACCCTGACACCGCAGCTCAAGGGCTATTGCGCCGACGTCGCCATAGATCCGAGTGGAAGGTTCGGGGCCAGTACCTTCCCGCGTGGTAACCGCATCGCCATCTGGTCGATCCCGGACGGCACGCTGGTGTCTTTCAACAGCGTGCGCGACAGCGCCGGTGTTGCGGCCGGGCCTCATCCAGGCGGGTTCAGGTTCTCCACCGGTTTTGGCAAACTCCTCTCCCGCATCGCCGACCCTTCCGCACATGTCACAGAAGGCAACCCCCAGCGATTTGCCGGACTGGCATTCGACAACCATATGACTGTACTGGAACGGCCTTTATAGAGGCTGTCCTGGTGCAACAACCGGTGCGACAGTTCGGTGACTGTGTCTGATCTTCGCAACCCGGTATAAGTAAAAACAACAGATCGTCGACCTAGAACGACTGACTAATTTGGAGATAGTAATGCTGCGTAAAGTCGCTATGACTGCCGTCCTCCTCGCCCTGACCGTAAGCCCGGCACTGGCCGAAGGCGATGCCGCGAAGGGCGAGAAAGTCTTCCGGAAATGCAAAGCCTGTCATGTCGTCGACAAGGAAAAGAACCGGGTCGGCCCGCATCTTGTCGGCATCATCGGCCGTTCCGCCGCGGGCGTGGAAAAATTCAAATACTCCAAGGCACTGAAAGCCAAGGCCGCAGAAGGCCTGGTGTGGGATGAAGCCAGCCTTGCGGAGTTTCTGAAGGCTCCGAAAAAATATCTCAAGGGCACAAAAATGGCATTTGTCGGCCTGAAAAAGCAGGACGATATCGACAACGTCATCGCCTACATCAAAGCCGAGAGCAGCAAGTAAGACGCCTGACCACGATAACTGCGCCGCGCACCGGGAACAGGTGCGCGGTCAGTTCTTGGTGAAGGCTTTGAACCGGGCTTCCAGATCCGCGCAGTAATCCTTGTCCGGCTGCGCCGGGTCCGTGTACCAGACATAATCGAACCTGCTGGCCGGAACCGCATGCTCCTCACCGGCCCAGACAATTTCCAGATCGCCTTCCAGCAGACCAATTGACGCTATGTTTTTGCCGCCGAACCGCTGTTCAAGGTGAAAACCCGCGCCTGTATCGCGGCGCGCATGCTGGCCTCCGGCGATCAGCACAGCACCATCGGCCATCACGGCCGATCGCACCATCGCCTCCGCCAGACTGGCATCCCGGGCGATCTGAACGGCGACCATCGGAGAGAGCTTCGTCCTGGGAATGAGCCCGCAATGGCCGCGATAAACCTCATCCAGAAGCATCTCCATGACCCGCTCCGGAACGGGCTCGTCCAGCCGGAGTGTCTTGCCGAGATCGGTTTCCGCCAGATCGTCCTGGCTGATGGCACGGACCGTCTCTGAATCCAGATTACCGGCGATTATCGGCAGACCCGCTGCCAGTGCCTGCTCCGCGATCGGCCGATAGAATTTCCAGTCGGGCCAGCCGGTCTCAGCCCAACCGACGGCATCCGCAAACGCGTCCGCGTCGGTACCACCCGCCTCCAGAAAATCATCAATCGCAGGCTGCTTACCGCGCCCGATCATCTCCCAGACCAGGGCTGGCTTGCGCCCGGCGGCGATCATCCGGCGGAGAATCTCGGCCTGGATTTGGTGATGCTCCGGGTTGTCGTGCTTCTCGCCAAGCAGCACGAAGCGCCGGTCCACAAGGTCTTTCGCCAGGCGATCCAATGACAGCGGCTCACCCGTCGCCGTTTCAAACAGGGCGGGCGGCGGAGAGGCCGCGGCCGGAGCAGCAACCGAAAGGGCTGCGACGCCGACGATCAAGGCAACGCCCAGAACGCCGCGCCACCGCCCGGTAAAATGTGAGGTGTAGGATATGGCCATCAATCAAACAGGCTGTCGATCGCGCCCTGGTCCATGATGTCGTCGATCTCAGCCTGGTCGTAGCGCGGCACCGCGCCATTGATCACGCCGGAGATCTGCTCCAGCGTCAGTCTGACCTCGCGCACCTTCGCCATAGTCTGATTTCGGAACTCATCCTCGGGCACCGTTCCGTTCAGTTTCTTCAGAAGATCCCTTGTCGCGAAGATCTGATCGTTCGCCGATCCCACCAGATCCTCAAAGGCCTGGATGTATTCGTGCGGGGCGTTTTCATAGGCCCAGATCGCCAATTCCTTGTCGGAGAATCCGCTGGCCGCGAAATGCTCGATATAGGTCGCCGGTTTCCACTCATCGACATCCTCGAGCATCTCCGGCATATCCGGGACGAGCTCAAGCAACATCACCACTTCATTGAAATGGTTCAAGTAATCGGTCGCAAGCAGGGAAGTCTCGTTGATATTGGTTCCCCGAACCAGCAACCTGTATGTCTTGGTAAGGCGAGGCTGTGTCTCCATCGCGACAACCATACCGCATTCCCCAAACGTTTTAGACCCAATTCTATGACATATATCTGCAACTCCTTAAAATTGCGTATATTTTTAGCTAATTAATGATGTTTCGACGGTTTTCCGGCGAATTTCTGGAAATTCAGTCCGGAAGGTCGAAGCCGCGCAGCTTGTCTGGATTGCGCATGACCATGATCTCCGAGACCCACGGGTCAGCATTCACGCGGAAGCTCACGACAGCATGCGCGGCGGGGCCGTCCCGGACAATCAGGGCAAGCTGCGCGTTGATCTCCGCCACAGTGATGGAATAGCCGGACCAGAATTTCGGCAACGCCCTACTCACAAAGGTGAGTATCCGTTCTGCCCCTTTGACAGGCCCAAGAATGGACGCGGCCTTGCCGCCGCTGTCAGCAGTCAAAACCGCGTCGCGCGCCAGCAACCCGGCGAGGTCGTCCGCGGCTCCGGTCCGCAACGCGGTCTGGAAGGCATCGATCAAGCATTGCTGCAGATCCCTCGGGGCAGGCTTGGTATTACCCGCCTGCCTGACATTGACCCGCGCCCGGGAGACCAGCTTGCGGCAGGCCGCCTCGGAGGTCGCGAGTTGCCCCGCTATCTCCACATATTCCATCGCGAACACGTCGTGCAGCACGAAAGCCGCCCGCTCTTTCGGCGTCAGCCTCTCCAGCACCAGCAGGAAGGCCATGGTCACGCTTTCACTGACCATGAGATCCGTTTCCGGCGTGGCGCTTTCCCCGGTTGCCATCGGCTCCGGCAGCCAGTAGCCGACATAATCCGTCCGGCTTCGCCGCGCCGATTTCAACACATCGAGAGAACGCCGCGTGCAAACTGACGTCAGCCAAGCGCGAGGATGCTCGATCACATCACGGTCAGTCCCGCTCCAGGCCAGGAAGGTGTCCTGCACGACATCTTCCGCTTCGGCGCGGGAGCCAAGGAGCCGGTAGGCGAGGCCGATCAGCAATGGCCGCGCCTGTTCGAACTCCCGAATGTGATCCCCGTTCTGTGTCATCAATGCTGCGAGACCTGAATGCGGTTCCAGAGATTGATCATGGCAATGATTGCGGTCAGCGTCGAAATTTCCTTATCCGAAAAATGCTTCCGGAGCTCTTGCCGCAAGGGGCCAAGATCCGCCACAGGGTCGAGCACTGTGAGGGCCTCGGTCCAGGCCAGCGCTGCCTTCTCGGCATCGGAGAATATCCTGACATGCCGCCAGACGATCAGCCGGTCGATCCGGTCCTGCGACTCACCGTCCTGGCGGGCTTCGTCGATATGCATCTTCACGCAGAAAGCACACTGATTGATCTGTGAAGCGCGCAGCTTCACCAGATAGTGCAGCAGCTTGTTGAAGCCGGTTTCGGCGATGCTCGTCTCGACGGCTTCCAGCTTGCCGAGGATGGCCTCTGCGTTGGCGTAAAGGTTCACTGGTCCGGTGGCTGCCATGTCTTTCTCCTGCGTGGCGTTGCAATGTGCTTTCACAGACATGTCGAGCCAGCGCTCTACGCTGTGACATAAGCCTTACAAAAATTGTCCCGCACCATCGCGACAGCAGGGCTGGAAGTCAGCGGATCAACAGGTTAGCTTGCGCTTTATGGTCAATCGGCTCCTCGCGTTCGGCTCCCTTTTGTTCGGCACCGCCCGCGACGTGTTACCGATCGTGCTGGTCGTCGCCTTCTTCCAGTTGGCCGTCCTGCAGCAACCCTTCCCCAACCTCGGACAAACCTTGGCGGGCCTGGTTGTCGTGGTCCTCGGCCTGACATTGTTCCTGCAAGGCCTCGAGATGGCCTTGTTTCCGATCGGCGAGTTCCTTGCCGGCGCCCTCGCCCGTAAGGGCAGCCTCGTCTGGCTTTTGCTGTTTTCCTTCGGACTTGGTTTCGGCACGACGGTGGCCGAACCGTCGCTGATCGCGGTCGGCGACGAAGCTGCCCGCGTCATGGCGGAGGGCGGCTTTATTGGCAGCGACCCGGAAGCGATGAATACCTATGCACTGGCGCTGCGCTACACGGTCGCCGTTTCGGTCGGGCTTGCCATCGTCACAGGTGTGTTCCGTATCCTGAAAGGCTGGCCGCTACACTGGATCATGATCGGCGGCTATGTGGTTGTGCAGGCGCTGACTGTTGTCGCGCCGGAAGAAATCATCGGCATCGCCTATGATTCCGGCGGCGTCACCACCTCCACCGTGACCGTCCCGCTGGTCACCGCCCTCGGCGTCGGGCTGGCGACGGTCATCAAGGGCCGCAATCCGGCAATCGACGGTTTCGGGCTGATCGCCTTTGCGTCACTGTCACCCATGATTTTCGTCCTCATTTTCGGGATGGTGTTCTAAGCATGGCGATGGAATGGGTCACCGCTCTCTACGAGGCTTTTCTCGGCACGTTGCTCGACGTGTTTCCGATCGCCGCGATCCTCGCCTTCTTCCAGCTGGTCGTACTGCGCCAGAGCATTCCGCAACTCAGCCGGGTTTTGCTTGGCTTTGTCTATGTCATCCTCGGCCTCTCACTCTTCTTGGTCGGACTGGAAGAAGCCCTGTTCCCGATTGGCGAGCTGATGGCGACGCAGTTGACCGACCCGGCCTTCATCGCCCCCGGCCGCGATATCGAAAGCCTCGACTGGACGGATTATTACTGGGTCTATCTCTTTGCCGCGGCCATCGGGTTTTCAACGACTATCGCCGAGCCGTCCCTGATCGCTGTCGCCAACAAGGCCAGCACCCTCACCGGCGGCGGTATCGACGGTCGAGGTCTGCGTATCGCCGTTGCCATCGGTGTCGCCCTCAGCATTGCCGTCGGCGCCTTCCGGATCGTCACCGGCACGCCGCTCTATCTCTACATGATCGTTGGTTACGCACTCGTAGTGCTGCAGACGATATACGCACCGCGCATGATCATTCCGCTGGCCTATGATTCCGGCGGCGTCACCACCTCCACCGTCACCGTTCCGCTGGTCACCGCCCTCGGCCTCGGCCTTGCCTCAACCGTCCCCGGACGGGACCCCGTACTGGACGGTTTCGGACTGATCGCCCTCGCCAGCCTGTTTCCGATGCTCAGCGTCATGAGTTATGCCCAGGTCGGTGCCTGGATGGCCACGCGCCGCAAAAAGCGCGAGGCCGCCTCTTCCATTTCAGAAACAGAAACCCCACAGCCAGGGAGCCAGCAATGAAGTTCAAGCTGATAGTTGCCGTGGTAAGCGATGCCAAGACCGAAGTCGTGGTCGACACCGCACGGCAGTGCGGCGGGACCGGCAGCACCGTCATTACCAATGTCCGGGGCGAGGGCCTGAAACCCTCCTCCACCTTCCTCGGCCTTACCCTTGAGGGTCAGCGGGACATCGTTCTGCTGGTTGTCGAAGAACATATGTCGCGTCATATCCTGGAAGAAATCTGCCGGGCCGCCCGGTTCGACGAGGACCTTGGCAGCGGTGTCGCCTTCCAGATCGACATCGAGGATGCTGTCGGGCTGACCTCGCAAATCAAGGAAATCGAAAAAGAGATCGAGGAAGAAATATGAACCACCATCCTTATGTGAAGGTTGAGGACGTGATGAGCGCTAACCCGCACGTCATCGACGGCCTCGCGACGGTGCGGAACGCCATCGACCTGATGCGTGAACACAATGTCAGCTCACTGGTCATCGAACGGCGGGACGACAAGGACGAGTACGGAGTCGTCACGGTCGGCGATATCGCAGCGCATGTCGCCAGCAAGGACCGCTCGCCGGAACGCACCAGCGTCTACGAAATCATGTCGAAGCCGGTGCTGTCTGTCGATATCGGCATGGATATCAAATACGCGATCCGCATGCTGAACCGGTTCAAGCTGACCCGTGCACTTGTCACCCGTCAGGGCGATATGGTCGGCATCGTGACTCTCAGGGATATGGTTGTGCGCTATACTGAGCCTGACACGGCTTAAGTCGGGTAACAGGGCGACATGATCGACATTCTGAACCATTCCGCCTACAGACATCTTTTTCTCGCACAGGCGCTGTCTCTGCTCGGCAGCGGCCTGACAACCGTCGCCCTCGGACTGCTCGCCTATCAGATCGCGGGATCGGATGCCGGGCTGGTGCTTGGCACCGCCCTCGCCATCAAGATGATCGCCTACGTCGTGCTCGGCCCGATCGGCGCCGCCCTCTCTTCCCGGTTTCGCAGAGGTCCCTTTCTCGTCGCACTGGACCTTGTTCGGGCAGGATTCGTCTGCCTTCTGCCGTTCGTGACGGAAATCTGGCAGATCTATCTTCTGATCTTTCTCTTTCAGGCCTGTTCCGCCGCTTTCACGCCGACATTCCAGGCAACGATCCCGGACCTCCTTCCGGAGGAGCGCGATTACACGCGGGCCCTTTCCCTGTCGCGCCTGCTTTATGATCTGGAGCAACTGGCAAGCCCCGCGCTCGCCGGATTGCTTTTGTCGGTCATGACCTTCCACGGGCTCTTTGTCGGCAACGCACTTGGCTTTCTCGCCTCGGCAGCTCTCATCGTCACAGCATCGCTACCGGCGCAAAATCCGGACGCAATTGTGCGCAGCTTCCGTGACCGCGTCTCACGCGGAAGCTGGATCTACCTCAAGACACCACGCCTGCGCGGTTTGCTCGCGTTGAGCTTTGCGGTATCCGCCGCCGGCTCCATGGTGATCGTCAATACTGTTGTTTTCGTCCGGGACGTGCTCGGCGGCAGCGAACGGGACGTCACGCTGTTCTATGCGAGTGCGGGGCTGGGATCGATGCTCGTCGCCCTGACCCTGCCGAGACTGCTGGAGCACCGGCCGGCGCGACCGATCATGCTTGCAGGCGGCGTGCTCCTGTCTCTCTCGCTCTGCGCCGGCACCGTAGCGGAAACCTATCTGCAAGCTCTCGCGGCATGGTGTGCAATCGGGATCGGCACATCCATGGTGATGACCCCGTCGGGATTGCTTCTGAGACAGTCTTGTCATCCCGAGGACAGAACAGATCTGTTCGCCGCCCAGTTCGCGCTCTCACACGCTTGCTGGCTTGTCGCCTATCCTCTGGCAGGATGGGTCGCGACGTCCTTCGGCATGGGGGTGGCCTTCTTGACACTCGCAGCCGGTGCGGCGACCGGGCTGATCGCCGCACTGATACTCTGGCCGGAACATGACCCGGTCGAACTTACTCACGAGCATGAGGATCTGGTGCATGAGCACCCTATCCCCGACGACGGGCACCATCAGGCGATACATCCTGTTCAGGGCGACCCGTCAGGACAAAAGCACCGGCATCAAAAGCTTCGCCATAGCCATACCTTTATCATCGACGATCACCACACGGCCTGGCCGCGCGGTTAGAAACACCTTGAGATTAAGGTACTGCCGGGGAGAAGGCGATCCCGGTGCGATTGCAGTCCTACCAGCTGCCGGTATTTTCCATCGAAGCCCAGGGCTCGGCCGGCGCCAGCGCCTCGCCTTCCTGCAGGATCTCGATGGAAATGCCGTCCGGCGACTTCACGAAAGCCATGTAGCCGTCACGCGGCGGGCGGTTGATAGTGACACCGGCATCCATGATCTTCTGGCAGGTCTCGTAAATGTTCTCGACGCGGAAGGCGAGATGCCCCCAGGCCCGGCCGGTCGTGTACTCTTCCGGGTCCCAGTTATGGGTCAGCTCGATCACCGGCGCGCGCTTGTCCGAGGCAGCGGTCGCCTCGTCACCCGGCGCGTAGAGGAAAATATTGGTGAAGCGGCCTTTCTCGCTGTCATAGCGATGGACTTCCTTGAGGCCGAGAATTTCACAGTAGAATTTCAGGCTCTCGTCGACGTCGCTGATCCGAACCATCGTGTGCAGATACCGCATGTGCTCGCTCCCGCTTGGCATGCTTGTGAATTGGCGTTGGGATTATGACATTGCGCACGCGCCGCCCGCTGACAAGTCCGCTTTCCGAAATGGGCTGGTTCCGTCCGTGCGGGAACTGTCCCGCCGGGCTGTTATTCCGGCACACCGTCCCGCCAGGCCGCGATCAGGGCGGCGGCATCGGCGCCGATCTGTTCCACCGGTTTGCCCGGTTTGAAGATCGAGGAGCCGACGGCAACCGCCCGGGCACCGGCGGCGAAAAAATCCGCGATGTTGTCGAGCCCGACGCCGCCGGTGACGACGATCCCCCTGTCCGGCGGCAGCACCGCGCGCAGCGCACCGACGATTTTCGGCTGGATCGCATCTCCCGGGAACAGCTTCAGATAATCCGCCCCCGCCGCCAGCGCCTGAAAAGCTTCCGTCGGCGTGAAAAAACCCGGCATAGAGATCAAACCGCACCGTTTCGTCTCGTCGATTACCCGCCTGTGCGTGTTGGGAGACACCACAAGGCGTCCGCCCGCCGCCGCGACCGAACGCACATCCTCGTCCGTCAGCACCGTCCCGGCACCGATCACCGCCCGGTCTCCGAGAAAATGGGCCAGGCTGGCAATGCTCTCGAAAGGCTGAGGTGAGTTGAGCGGCACCTCGATCACACGAATGCCGGCATCGAACAGTGCCTGGCCGATCTCTTCCGCACGCTCGGGTTCGAGGCCACGCAGAATTGCGACGATGGGGCAGGCGACAAGCGCCTCTTCGATACTGATCACGGCCGGCCTCTCGATTGAGTTCAACCGGTGCAGTATGTCACTTCAGGCAGGATTCGAAACCGTCCGCGAGGCCAAGCATCAAAGCATTGTAAGCGCCCGGCCCAAACGGGATGGTGCTGCCGACCGGATCAAGGGTGCCGAGTTTCGCCCCGGAACCTTCCGCCACAACCTCCGCAAGACGCGGCCTGAACTGCACTTCCTTGAAGATACAACGGATACCGCCATCCGCGACCCGCTGCCGGAGAGCCCGCAGCCGTGCCGCCCCCGGAGGCGCTCCGGTGCCGAGGCTGATCGCGCCGGCTGCCGTCAAATCGAACGCGGCTTCGAAATACTGGTAAGCATCGTGGAAGACGAGAAACGGCCGGTCACGCACCGGCGCGAGCTTCAGCCGGATGGTTTCGGAAAGCGTCTCAAGATCCCGCACTGCCTCCGCCGCATTGGCATTGTAGAGCGCAGCCCGATCCGGGTCCCGCGCGGCAAGCGATGCTGCAATCGCGGCGACAAAAGCCTTTGCGTTGGACGGACTCAGCCAGACATGCGGATCGTCAGCACCATGGTCGTGCGCGTCGTGCCCCTCGGCATCCTTATCATGCCCGTGCTCCGTGTGCTCACCATGCTCGGGAGAGTCCCACAAGGCGCCTTCGCGAACGCTCAGATGCGTGACGCCTTTGGCCTCGCTCAATTCGACAACGCGGCCGCCATGATCAGCATCGCGGTCAACTGCGGCCCCGAGAAAGCTCTCGATAGTGTGGGACACCAGAATGATCAGGTCGGCATTCTCTATCGCCCGGGCATCGGACGGACGCAGTGCATATTCATGCGGCGACTGTCCGTTCCGAAGAAGGAGATGCGGCTCTCCGGCACCGGCCATGACCTTCGCAACGAGGCTGTGCACCGGCGGGATCGACGTGACGACCGAAAGCTCGGCTCTTGCAGGCAGGGCGGAAAGCAGAATAGCGGCCAACAAGCCGCCGATCTTCAGAAACGGATATCTCATGGGGGATCTCAATAGGTGAATTCGAAAAATGTTATAACATAACAAAATCTGAATTCAAGTCCGATCTGACCAAGCCGTCTATTCCCTTGATGAGAGCCGGCCCGGCCAGCGCGGCAGACCGATCAGGAAAACGGCAAAGGCAACCAGCACGATTGACGGCCCCGCCGGCGTGTCGAACTCCAGAGAGCCCAGCATTCCGATCATCACGGAGAACACCCCGATAGCGACGGCTCCGGCGACCATCGCCTCCGGGCTCGTGGCCCAGCGCCGCGCCCCGGCGGCGGGCAGGATCAGCAGGGATGTGATCAGCAAAACGCCGACGACCTTGATCGCAACCGCGATGACCAGGGCAAGCAGCAGAGTGAAAATCAGGTTGGCCCGGCGGCCGCCCAGCCCCTCGGCCTGGGCCAGATCGCTGCTGACGGTGGTTGCCAGCAACGGCTCCCAGATCCGCCATAGGCAAACCAGAACCACTGCAACGACAGCGTAGATCAGCATGATGTCCTGCATGGAGACCGACAGCACGTCACCGAACAGCACGCCCATCAGATCGACCCTGAGCCAGCTCATCAGCCCGATGGCGACAAGCCCCATGGCCAATGCCCCGTGCGAGAGAATGCCGAGAAGCGTGTCGGTCGGCACAGTGCTCCAACGCTCAAGCGACAGCAGGAGCGCGGCCACGGCGACGGTAACGGCGAAGATCCCCAGCACCGGCTCGATATTCATCAGGAAGCCGAGGGCCAGCCCGAGCAGCGCTGAATGGGCCATGGTATCGCCGAAATAGGCAAGCCGACGCCAGACTACGAAACAGCCCAACGGGCCGGCAGCGAGCGCCGCTCCGATCCCGGCCGCCAGTGCCCGCAGCAGAAAGTCGTCAATCACTCGATCGCCCCCCGATCGTCACGCCCGTCAGAGCGCAACGGCCTCGCCCTCGACCTCGCAAAGGAAGTCGGGCGTCGCCAGGGCGGAGATTTCCAGATAGGTGCAGGCTGGAGCGTGTCCGTCGAACATCCGGTCTCGGATCTCCCGGAAAGACGCGACCGAACCCGGTACCGTGGAGTAAAATACGATCTTCACAATATCCGTCTTGGTCATACCGGCGCCCTCGATAACCTTGAACAGGTTCTCGAAAGCCTGGACCGTCTGGGCTTCCAGCCCTTCGCATATGCTTCCATCCGGAGCGATGCCGATCTGGCCCGACGCAATCGCCCGGCGAGCGTTGGCCGGCACCGTCACAAGCTGGGAATAATGCGAAGCTGGCGCTACGACGCCTTTCGGGTTGGTGAATTCCATCGGATGACTTCCTTTCGGTTCAGCAAAACCATGCGTACACGCCGCGAAAGAAATCGCGCGGTCTTGCAAAGATCACTTAGAGGGAATGTCAGGCGAGGGCAAATGCCCGATGCAACTCACACCAATTCAGAGGCGTCCCCAACCACAACCCGGTCCCGGCCACTCTCCTTGGCTTCATAGAGAGCGAGGTCCGCCGCTTTCAGGATAGCTTCCACTTTTGGGCAATCAGCACCGAACTCGGAACAGCCGATACTGATCGTGAACTGGAGCTTGTTCCCCGCCGCATCGATGCTCGCATCCCGTACGACGCCAAGCAGACGCTCCGCAGAAACCATGGCTTCTTTTTTGCCCGTTTCCGGCAGCAGAATTGCGAACTCCTCGCCGCCAATGCGCGCCACCGTATCAAGCTGCCTGACCTGGGCTTCCAGAAGCTTGACCAGCTGGATCAGCACGGTGTCGCCAACATCATGGCCAAAGCTATCGTTGATGCGTTTGAAGTGATCGACGTCAATCATAAGCAACGAGGATGGATGCTTGTAACGGCGCGCACGCTCGACTTCATCCTCCAGCTTGGACATGAAATAGCGCCTGTTGAAAGCCGATGTCAGCGCGTCCGTTGTCGCTAGGCGCTCCAGCTCCTCGTTCAGCTGTTCAAGACGAAGCGCATATTCACGCAGTCTGAGATGATTCCGAACCCGGGCTGTCACCACGGTCGGCTTGTACGGCTTGGTGATGTAATCGATCGCCCCGAGCTTCAGGCCTTTTTCCTCGTCACCATCATCGGAGAGGCCCGTGACGAAAATCACCGGCACATTTTCTGTCCGCGGGTCGTTCTTCAAAGCCTTGATCACGTCGTACCCATCCAGCTCCGGCATCTGGATATCGAGCAGGATCAGGTCCGGCGGGTTTTCGAGTGCCTTGTCGATCGCCTCACGCCCGCTCAGGGCAGAGGAAACAGTGCCTAGATCTTTCAGGATAAGACTGAGCAACATGACGTTCTCAGGAGCGTCGTCGACCACGAGGATCGAGAACTCCTGACTTTCCATAACGTTACTCATCACTCTCTCCGTCACGCCCGCATGGCTTGGATATCGGTATTAATTGGTTCCAATACTATCTACCCGGAATGGTTAACCTCACGTAAAAGAATGCGCATAAAAAGACATCCTGAAGCTGGCATCCATGCCCAAAGCTCCCGCATAAAAACTATTGATCGGCAGCAACCTCCCTTTCGAACGCCCGTATCCTGTCCCGGATCGGCCCGTCCCAGGCAACCGGCCGGCCGGTGCTTTTAACGAACTGAACAAGGGTTGAATGGCAGGTAAGCCTCAACTCACCCTCACAGCTCGCAACGATCTCGACATCGAGGCTCGATGTCCCGATCCGCTTGACTTCGAGGCTCCAGTCCAGCACATCGCCCAGCCTACTGGGGGCACTGAAATCAACAGCAATTTTGGCCGTTGGAATCCCCCGGTCATCAACCTCGTGCATCTGGTGGAAGTCCCAATCGAGCCCGGTGCGGAACCACTCCTCGACGGTGAGATTGATCATTTCGAAATAGCGCGGATAGAAAACCATCGCCGCGGGGTCGCAATGCTGGAAGCGCACGTGCTGCTGCATCTGAAAAGCGGCCATTAATCAATATTCTCCTTTGGTGAAGCATCGGGTCAGATCAGAGGTGGCATCCTCCAGATCCCCGATGACGTCGAAGTGATGTTTGCCGTCTGCATGGACCGCCGCCGTCTCGGCGCCAAGTCCACCCCAGATCGAGGCGAGAAGGTCGTTCTGCCGGATGAATTCCGGACGCTCGCCGGAACCGATCCAGCAGGTCAGGCGTGCATCGGGCACTGGATATTGCAAGACAGGGCTCTCTAAAGCAGCCTCGGCTTCGTCAAGTTTCAGATCGGCATTCATTTCAAGGTTCAGCAGGGGACGCAGATCGTGCAGGCCGCTGATCGAGACGACATGCCTGATTCGTGCCCGGAGTCCGGCGGCCAACGGCGCGTTACGGCACAACATGCGGCTGACCAGATGGCCTCCGGCTGAGTGACCGGCAAGATGAACGGGGCCGTCGATGCGCTCCGCTGCCGCCGCAATCGCACGGGCAATCTCGCCCGTTATTTCCGCAATGCGCGCTTCCGGCGCCAGGGTATAGCTCGGAATGGCGACGGCCCAGCCACGATCGACTGCGCCGCGAGCCAGATGCGACCAGGTACTCTTGTCAAAAGCCCGCCAGTAGCCGCCATGAACGAACAGCGCCAGTCCAGTTACCGGACCGGCGGGACGGAACAGATCGTAGCGGTTACGCGCGCCCTCTCCGTAAGGGATATCGAGCTCCGCCCGGTCAGCCAATTCATGTCGAAATTCAGCGGCACGCTGCTGCCACATCGGCGGATAGGTCTCCGCTCCGGCAATGTGCGGACCGTTCGCGTAAGCATCGTTCCAATCGGCAATCATGCGCCGCCATTTCACGTTAACTACCAGCAAAGCGTCTACACGCGATCCTAGGAGACGCACCAACCGGCGGCCAGTTTCAATTAAGACTCAATTTTTTGCTGCGAAATTAATTCAAAAGCCTAACATTCACGAATGGCGCAAGCACCAAGCACACGTCTCGCGGAAAATGCAGAGACACGCAAGACTCGGCTCCGGCTTTGGCTGAACATTCTGCGAACCACGCGTTCTGTTGAGAACATCCTGCGTGAGGAGATGCGAGTCTCCTATGACCAAACTCTGCCACGGTTCGAAATCCTGGCCATGTTGGAGCGCAGTGAGAACGGCCTCCGCATGAGCGCCCTTTCCGAAAAGCTGATGGTCTCGAATGGCAATGTCACAGGGATCGTCGAGCGGCTGGTGCAGGACGGATTGGTGGAACGGCTTCCAGTGCCCGGAGACAAACGGGCCACGCTGGTAAGACTGACCCACAAGGGCGAAGCCGTTTTCGCCGATATGGCGGACGTGCACGAACGCTGGGTCAATGGGCTTCTTCGGACAATCTCGGAAGAGGATGCAAGCCTCCTCATTGAGCGTCTGACAGAAATACGGAAACAGAACGCTTCTACCCAGCGTTAACAATTTCTTGTTTTCTCACCACCTATGATCCTTCTCGGACTCAACGGGGACCGTCGATCGGCAATCGAACCGGAGGAGCGAAATGTCCGGATCAAGGGAGTTTTCCACCACACATTCTGGGAAATTCATACGGAAACAGATGCGTAAAACGCGAGACGGGTCACGTCCCTGTTTGCTTGCCCGCGTAACCGCATCGCTTTTCCTCGTGATCGGACTCTCTGCCTGCGACGATCCACAGCCGCAAACTTCCGCTCCGGAGTTCGGTGAAAAAATCGCCGCCTCCAGTGAGCAAACGACCTACAGTTTCGGGATCCATCCGCTGCATAATCCAGCCCGCCTTCACGAGATCTTCGGACCGATGATGCGGCACCTCGAGAGGCAGATCCCGGACACCCGGTTTCGTGTCGAAGCATCCAGAAATTACGCCGCCTACGACCAGAAACTATACGAGGGAAAGTTCCAGTTCTCCCTTCCCAACCCGTTCCAGACGATCAACTCACTGGGACATGGCTACCGCGTTTTCGGGAAAATGGGCGACGACCATAACTTCAGAGGGATCATTCTTGTCCGAAAAGATTCCGGTATCGAAAATGTCAGCGATCTGAAAAGCAAGGCGGTCAGTTTTCCAGCGCCAACCGCCCTCGCGGCAACGATGATGCCCCAGTACTACCTGCAATCCCATGGCCTTGACGTCATGAAGGAGATCGACATCCGCTATGTCGGCTCACAGGAATCTTCGGTCATGAATGTATTCCTTGGCGATACGGCCGCCGGCGCCACATGGCCGCCACCGTGGCGACTGCTTTCCGCGGAGCGCCCGGAACTCGCGGAAGAATTGGAGATAAAATGGCAAACCGAGTCATTGCCCAATAACGGTCTGGTCGTTCACGAAAACGTGCCGGGCGATGTTGTCGACAAAGTCGCAGCAGTTCTGTTCGCCCTGCACACTCACGACGAAGGCAAAGAAATCCTTTCGCGCATGGACCTCTCGCAGTTTGAGGCTGCCAGCAACGAAACCTACCGGCCCGTCGTTGAATTCGTCGCAACGTTCAACACGGCGGTGCGGCCGGCGCACTAAGCATCGATCAAGGGGTCGAATTTTGATCTATCGTTTATGGCACCGCATTGCGGGGCTCTGGACAGCGTCAATCCGACGCCAGCTCATGCTTGGCATCATTGCCGTGCATGCCGTCCTGATGACCATCTTTGTCTTCGACCTCGTTATCCGTCAGCAGGCCTTCCTTGCAGAGCAGGGCGTTTCCCAGACCCGGAGCCTCGCTGAGACAATGGCAGCGAACAGCACTTCCTGGGTGCTCGCGAACGATGTGCTTGGACTGGAGGAAGTCGTTTCATCCCAGTCCAGGTATCCAGGCCTCATCTATGCGATGATCATAAGTCCCGAGGCACGCGTTCTGGGTCATAGCGATCGGCAATATGTCGGCCAATTCCTCCAGGATGAAAGGAGCCTGTCACTCTTGGCCGCCGAGCGTTCGACGCTCGTTCTCAATCAGAACAATCACCTGATCGACGTTGCCGCGCCGGTTATGGTCAATGGCCAACACATCGCCTGGGCCAGGGTGGCTATTTCCCGGGATGATGTTGTCCGCAATCTCGATATCGTCACCAGAGACGGAATTCTCTACACGCTCGCCGCAATAGTGGTCGGCATGCTGTTCGCATTCTTCATGGCTCGCGGCATGACAGCCAGCCTGCAGCAAATGGTTTCAGTCGCAAACGACCTCCGGGAAGGAAAGCCGGAGACCCGGATCGCCGTAAATCGCGGCGACGAACTGGGGAGCCTTGGCAACTCCTTCAACGCGCTCGCGGACGCTGTCGAAAAGCGTGAGGCGGAATTGCGTCATCACCGGGATCATCTGGAAGAGTTGGTCTCGGCACGGACCAAGGATCTGATCAAGGAAGTTTCCGAGCGCAAACAGGCAGAAGAGGACCTCAGGGAATCGCGCGCGGCCATTGAAGTGAGCGAAGGTCGGCTTCGTCGCATCCTTGATAGCTCTTCCGCCGGCATCTCGGTCGTCCAGCAAGAGCCACTGAAACGGTTGTACGCCAACCAGCGTTTCTTCCAGATGTTCGGACTGGATCCGGATGCGGCGATCGAAACCACCGATTTCATGATCACATACAGGCATGCCGCAGACGCAGATTTGGTGTTGGGTCTTATCTCCAGAGGCGAGGGTTTCAACAACATCGTGATTGAACGAGCCGCCCTTGATGGAAAGCTCTGGTGGTCGTGGCTGGATGGCATCCCAATCGAGTTTGAGGGAGTCCCGGCAGTTATCATCTGGCATTTCGATGTCACTGATCAAAAAAGGGCCGAAGCCGATCTCATCCAGTCAGAGAAAATGGCGTCGCTTGGTGGACTGGTTGCGGGCGTCGCCCACGAAATCAACACGCCGATCGGGATCGGGGTCACTGCAAGCTCCCATATGCTCGAGATATCCAGAAAGATCCGGGAAACTATTCTCGGAGGACCGGTTTCGCGCCAGAAACTCGAGCAGATACTGTCCGACCTTGAAGAAACCGCGCAGATCACCTCCAGCAACCTCTTCCGTGCCGCAGAGCTGATCCGGAGCTTCAAGCAAGTCGCGGCAGACCAGTCCAGCGATGCCCGCAGAACTTTTGATCTCGCGAAATATCTCGATGAGATTGCAACGAGCATGAAACCGCGGCTCGCCCAGAGCGGACATTCTCTGTCGCTTGATTGTGAACAGAGCGTATCGATGGATACCTTCCCCGGATCCCTGTCCCAAATCGTAACCAATATCGTGCTCAATGCGGTCATTCATGCATTCGACACCGATGCTGACGGAAAAATCCAGATCTCGGCCCGCAAGGAAAACAACCATGCCGTTTTGGCCATTTCGGATAACGGGAAGGGCATGGACAGGGATACTGTGAAACGCATCTTCGATCCCTTCTTCACTACCGCCCGCGGGCATGGCGGGACCGGGCTCGGCCTCCACATCGTCTTCAATCAGGTGACCCAGGTTCTTGGAGGCACGATCCAGTGCAGTTCGTCCCGTGGAAACGGGACAACTTTCACTATCCGTTGTCCGCTGATCGCCTCGGAACAGGTCGCGGCCACCTAGACCGTCGTCGCCATCCTGTAGCCCGGTCGGTAGGAAAGACGAACCACAGTGATCGGGATCTCGGCACTCCAGGTCACACGTTCAATCACGAACAGTGCAACCCCGACATCCGTGGCGAGACACTCCGCCTCTTCTTCAGACGCGTTCCCGGCTGAAAATGCGATGTCGCCGCGCGTGAAGGGCTGGTTGCGCACCAGCCATTCGTTCGGACTGATTGCGGAAAAGTCGGCCTCCGCGAATGCTGGCACCGCCTGCAGATTGACCCACCGGTCCTCGTAGAGGAAAGGCGCACCGTCCGCCAGATGCAGCCCCTTGATGCGAAGCGCATCCGGTGCTTCGGTCAGCGCCATCATCTCCGTGATCCCGGCCGGTAACCGCGCCCGCCTCCGTTCCAGGATATCGAAGCGATAGGCGCAGCCCATAGCCTCGACCTCGATCCGGGTGATCGGAATTTCCAGCGTTGCCTTGCGCACCGGGTCGAGCGCGACGCGAGTGCCCGCCTTGCGGCGACGCTCCAGCAGGCCACTGTCAGCCAGTCCCTGCAGAGCCCGGTTCACTGTCGCCCGGGCACAGCCGAATTCCGCGGCAAGCTCCATCTCGCCGGGGATCAGCTCACCCGGCCGCCAGACGCGGTTGGCGATGCGGCGTTTGATTTCGGCCTGAATGCCTTGCCATGACTTGAGCGTGGATTGCGTCAGAGCGCGTCCTCCAGATCGCGAACAGCTTCACGGTAGCGGGCCCGGATCTGGTCTCGGGCAATGTGCCAGCCGTCTCTTACCACATGCCGTCCAGCGGACCAGACATCACGGACCCAACGGTCGTCACCGGCAAAGATGAAGGTATCGAGGATACGGTCCCCGGTGCGGCCGGCAATGTCGAGCGCGGCTCCGTCCAGTGCCACGAGATCGGCAATCCGGCCCGGCGCTATGGCCCCGCTGTCGCGCCCGGCCGCTTGCGCGCCGCCCCGTACCGCCTCCTCGAACAGCACCCGCCCGGCGGAGCGTTGCTGCTCGGCCAGAACGGCGCGGCCCTTGTCACGCAGCCGCTGGGAATATTCCAGCGTCCGCAGCTCCTCGCTGAGCGAGATCCGGATATTCGAGTCGGACCCGACGCCTAAGCTGCCACCAGCCGCGCGATACCGCACACCATCGAAGATCCCGTCACCAAGACTGGATTCAGTGATCGGGCACAGCCCGGCGACCGCACCGCTTTTTGCCATCGCCTCAGTCTCGGACGGCTCCATCTGGGTGGCATGGATCAGGCACCAGCGCTGGTCGACTGCGTGGTTTTCCAAGAGCCAAGCCATCGGCCGCGCGCCCCAGGCGGCCTCGACTTCCTCCACTTCGGCGACCTGCTCGGCGACATGGATATGGATCGGCCGGTCTGGACGGAGTGCCACCGCCCCGGCAAGCGCCTCCCGCGTCACCGCGCGCAAAGAATGCGGCGCAACCCCGATGCCGCAATCCGACGTCAGCCGCGTCACGGCCACTTCCGCCTCCTCAAGCAGTCGCGCATAGCGGTCCGGATCGTTGCCGAAGCGGATCTGCCCCGGCCCGAGAGCACGCCCGTCGCACCCGCCGACCTGATACAGAACCGGCGCCAGGGTAAGGCCGATGCCCGTCTCCGCCGCCGCCTCTGCGATGCGTTCGCTCATCTCTCCAAGAGCGGCATAAGGCGTGCCGTCAACCTGATGATGCAGATAGTGGAACTCCACCGATCCGGCATAGCCCGCTTCCAGCATTTCCATCTGCACAAGCGCCGTGATGGCGCTCACATGCGAAGGCGTCAGGGATTGCAGAAAGCGGTACATCAGCCGCCGCCATGTCCAGAAACTGTCCTTCGGATCGGGCCCCCGCCCCTCCGTCAAGCCGGCCATGGCACGCTGGAAAGCATGGGAATGCAGGTTAACCGGGGCGGGCAGCAACACGGCGGCGCGATGGTCCGCGCCAGCGGCGGCAGAAGCCTCGCCGGTCCTGACAGTCCCGATCCGGCCGGAGCCATCGATCGTGACCAGCGCATCCCGCTGCCAGCCGTCTTCCATCAGAAGTGTCTCTGCGAAAACCGTCGTCACGGTGGCGTCTCCTTGTTGACAGCAATTATTATGTATAGACATAATATTCAAATCAGCCTTCCGGGCAAGCTTCTATTCGGACCAGACGGCCATGCAGATCCTCGGCAATACCACGCTCGCCACCATGCTCCCCAGCACCGTTTCCTATGGTCTGGTGAAGAACGGCGCTGTCGCGCTGAGGGAGGGGAAGATCGCCTGGGCAGGCCCGGAAACGGATCTTCCGGCCAGCTATGCGGACTGGCCGCGCGAGGATCTCGGCGGGCGGCTCATCACCCCCGCACTGGTGGATTGTCACACTCATATCGTCTTTGGCGGCAACCGAGCCCGAGAGTTCGAGCTGCGCCTCGAAGGCGCGAGTTACGAGGAAGTGGCCCGTGCAGGCGGCGGCATCGTCTCCACCGTGACGGCCACCCGCGCGGCGAGCGAGGACGAACTGGTCTCCGATGCCCTGCCCCGCGTCGATGCGCTGCTGGCGGAAGGCGTCACCACAATCGAAATCAAGTCGGGCTATGGCCTCGATATCGAGACCGAGCTGCGCATGCTCCGCGCCGCCCGGCGGATCGGGCGGGAGCGGCCGGTCCAGGTCCGCACGAGCTTTCTCGGCGCCCATGCGGTACCGGCGGAATACAAGAACCGGGCGGACGCCTATATCGACGAGATCTGCCTGCCTGCCCTGACGGAAGCGGCGGACGAAGGTCTTGTCGATGCAGTGGACGGTTTCTGCGAAGGCATCGCTTTCAACCCGGCGCAGATCGAGCGCGTTTTCAAACGGGCCGAAATCCTCGGCCTGCCGGTGAAGCTCCATGCGGAGCAGCTTTCCGATCTCGGCGGCACGGCACTGGCCGCCCGGTACGGCGCGCTGTCGGCGGATCATCTGGAATATCTCGGCGCGGACGGCATTGCCGCCATGGCCGAAAGCGGCACCGTCGCCGTGTTGCTGCCAGGCGCCTTCTACACGTTGCGCGAGACGCAGCTGCCACCGGTTCAGGCCCTGCGCGATGCGGGCGTGCCAATGGCGATTGCGACGGACTGCAATCCCGGCTCTTCGCCACTGACCTCCCTGCTGTTGGCTATGAACATGGCCTGCACGCTGTTCCGGATGACACCGGAGGAGGCGCTGGCAGGCGCCACCCGGATCGCCGCTCAGGCGCTTGGCCTCGCCGATGCCGGCACCATCGAAGCCGGCAAGCGGTCCGACCTCGCCATCTGGAATGTCAGCGAGCCGGCGGAGCTGGCCTACCGCATCGGGTTCAATCCTCTTCACAAGCGCATTTTCGCGGGGACTTCATGAGCGACATCATCCTGACGCCGGGCAGCACCACGCTGCTTGATCTCGAAGGCCTGCGTGGCCAGGGCCACCGGTTCCGGCTCGACCGGGCGGCGAAGCCCGCCGTCGATGCGGCTGCTGCACTTGTCGCCCAGGCAGCCAACGGAGATGAAGCCGTCTACGGTGTGAATACCGGCTTCGGCAAGCTCGCCACCGTACGCATCGCGCCGGAAGACACCTCGACCCTGCAACGCAACCTGATCCGCTCCCACTGCGCCGGTGTCGGCGCGCCGACAGAGACGCAGGTGGTGCGGGCGATGATGATCCTGAAACTACTCTCTCTCGGACGTGGCGCCTCCGGCGTGCGCTGGGAAGTCATCGAGCTGATCGAGGCGATGTTGCGCGCCCGAGTGACACCCATCGTGCCGAGCCAGGGTTCCGTCGGTGCCTCCGGCGACCTTGCCCCGCTCGCCCACATGGCGGCGGTGCTGATCGGCGAGGGCAAGGCCGAGTACAAGGGCCAGATCATGCCGGGCAAGGAGGCGCTGGACGCCGCCGGGCTGACACCGATCGAGCTTGGCCCGAAGGAAGGGCTGGCGCTGATCAACGGCACCCAGTTCTGCACTGCCTACGCGCTGGCCGCCCTGTCCCATGCCTGGCGAAATGTCGAGGCGGGTGTGGTTGCGGCAGCCCTCTCCACCGACGCCATCATGGGCTCCACCGCGCCCCTGCATCCGGCCATCCACGCGTTGCGCGGCCATCCGGGCCAGATCGATGTCGCCGCCGCCATGCGGGCGCTGATGGACGGCTCCGAGATCCGCGAAAGCCATGTGCTCGGCGACACCCGCGTGCAGGACCCCTATTGCATCCGCTGCCATCCGCAGGTTTCCGGCGCCGCTATCGACATGATGCGCCACGCCGCCCGCGCGCTGGAGATCGAGGCCAACGCGGTCACCGACAACCCGCTGGTGCTGGTCGAGGACGGCCGGATCATTTCCGGCGGCAACTTCCACGCCGAGCCGGTCGGCTTCGCCGCCGACCAGATGGCCATCGCCATCGCCGAGATCGGTGCCATCGCCCAGCGCCGCGTCGCGTTGATGGTCGATCCGGTGCTGTCCTTCGACCTGCCTGCCTTCCTGACGCCGGAGCCGGGACTGAATTCCGGCATGATGATCGCGGAGGTCACCACCGCCGCGCTGATGAGCGAGAACAAGCATCTCGCCAATCCCTGCTCGACGGATTCGACGCCGACCAGCGCCAATCAGGAAGATCATGTTTCCATGGCCGCCCACGGCGCCCGGCGGCTGATGCGGATGAACGACAATTTGACCCGGATCATCGCCGTCGAACTGCTCTGCGCCGCACAAGGGGTCGAATTCCGCGCCCCGCTGAAAACCAGCGCAGCCCTGCAGCGCGCCGTCGACGCCATCCGCACCGTCTCGCCAACCCTGACGGAAGACCGCGAGATCGCCGTCGATATCGAAGCGGTCGCCGAACGCATCCTCGACAAAACCGTCGCGGAGGCCACCGAACATGGCCCGCTGATGGGCCTTTCCGCCCGCTACTAAACCGGAGCCGAAACCATGACAAATCCCCGCAAGAATGCCCGCGACATCTTCCCGCCGACCGGCCCGGAGCTGAGCGCCAAGCACTGGACCACCGAAGCGCCGATGCGGATGCTGATGAACAACCTGCATCCGGACGTGGCCGAGAACCCGCATGAGCTGGTGGTCTATGGCGGCATCGGCCGGGCCGCCCGGACCTGGGAGGATTTCGACCGGATCGTCGCCAGCCTGAAGGCGCTGGAAGAGGACGAGACCCTGCTGGTGCAGTCCGGACGGCCGGTCGGCGTCTTCCGCACGCACAAGGACGCGCCGCGCGTGCTGATCGCCAATTCCAACCTGGTGCCGCACTGGGCCACTTGGGAGCATTTCAACGAGCTCGATCGCAAGGGCCTGATGATGTACGGCCAGATGACGGCCGGCTCCTGGATCTATATCGGCAGTCAGGGCATCGTGCAGGGCACGTATGAAACCTTCGTTGAAGCTGGCCGGCAGCATTATGGCGGCAGCCTGAAGGGCAAATGGATCCTGACAGCCGGTCTCGGCGGTATGGGCGGCGCGCAACCGCTCGCCGCCGTCTTTGCGGGCGCCTGCTGCCTTGCCGTCGAATGCGACGAGACCCGGATCGATTTCCGCCTGCGCACCGGCTATGTCGACGAGAAGGCCACCAGCCTCGATGAGGCGCTTGAAATGATCGAGCGCTGGACAGCGGCGGGTGAGGCGAAATCCGTCGGCCTGCTCGGCAATGCGGCCGACATCGTGCCGGAGATCGAGCGGCGCGGCATCCGCCCGGACATCGTCACCGACCAGACATCGGCACATGACCCGGTGCACGGCTATCTGCCGCAGGGCTGGACGGTCGCGGAGTGGCGGGAGAAGCAGGAAAGCGATCCGAAATCCGTCGAAAAGGCCGCCCGCGCTTCCATGAAGACCCATGTCGCGGCGATGGTCGCGTTCTCGGAACGGGACGTCCCCACCGTCGATTACGGCAACAACATCCGCCAGGTCGCACTTGAGGAAGGGCTGGAGAACGCCTTCGCCTTCCCCGGCTTCGTGCCTGCCTATATCCGTCCGCTGTTCTGCCGCGGCGTCGGCCCGTTCCGCTGGGTCGCTCTCTCCGGCGATCCGGAGGATATCTACAAGACTGACGCCAAGGTGAAGGAGCTGATGCCGGACGACACGCACCTGCACAACTGGCTCGACATGGCGCGGGAGCGGATTTCCTTCCAGGGACTTCCGGCGCGGATCTGCTGGGTTGGCCTCGGTGATCGGCACCGGCTCGGGCTCGCCTTCAACGAGATGGTCCGGAACGGCGAGTTGAAGGCCCCGGTGGTGATCGGCCGCGACCATCTCGACAGCGGCTCCGTTGCCTCCCCGAACCGGGAAACCGAGTCCATGAAGGACGGCTCCGATGCGGTATCCGACTGGCCGCTGCTGAACGCGCTGCTAAACACGGCCTCGGGCGCCACCTGGGTCTCGCTGCATCATGGCGGCGGCGTCGGCATGGGCTTCTCCCAGCATGCCGGCATGGTCATCGTCTGCGACGGCACCGAGGATGCGGACCGCCGGCTGGAGAGGGTGCTCTGGAACGATCCGGCGACCGGCGTCATGCGGCATGCGGATGCGGGCTACGAGATCGCCGTGGACTGCGCGAAGGAGCATGGCCTCAACCTGCCTTCCATCCGCTGATGAGCGCCGGGAGAGAGACATCCGGCTTCGTCGTCGGCGAAGCGCCGCTGACCTGCGAGCGGCTGGTGGCGGCGGCACGAAATGCCACATCCTTCAGCCTTGCGCCCGCCGTGCAGGAGCGTATCCGCGAAGCCCGGCAGGCGGTGGACCGGATTCTCTCCGGGGACGCCCCGGTCTACGGCATCAACACAGGCGTCGGCTCGCAGAAAGAGCACAAGGTCAGCGCGGACGAGGCCGCCGCCTATAATCGGCGGCTGATACGGGGGCACGGCACCCGCGTGCCGGGCCCGACGGCCGAGCCGGACGTGGTTCGGGCAACGATCATCGTGCTGCTGCATGAACTGGCCTCGGGATCCTCCGGTGCTTCTCTGGAGCTGATCGAGCTGATGGCGGAAATGGCCTCCGCGCACGAGATGCCGAACATCGATACCAGCGGGTCGATCGGTGCCTCCGACCTTGTGCCGCTGTCACAGATCGCGGACTGGGCGCTGTCCCATCCGAAAGCGGTCGAGCAGGGGCTTCCCTTCCCCAAGGACGCGCTTGCGATGATCAATTGCAACGCGCTCAGCCTGGCAAGCGGCGCGCTTTGCATCACCGAGCTTTCCGAGCTGATGCGCGGCTTCGATCTCGCCGCCGCGATGACCATGGAAGGCTTCCGCTGCAACCTCGATGCGATCTCCGAGCCGGTGAATTCCGTGCATCGCCGTCAAGGCCAGTCCCGCTCCGCCGCCCGCATGCGCGAGGCTTTGGCGGACAGTGTTCTCTGGCAGCCGGGCGCCGCCCGCTTCCTGCAGGATCCCCTCAGCTTCCGCGATGCCAGCCAGGTGAACGGTGCCGGGCTGGAATGCGCGACCTGGCTGGAACAGGTCTGGAATGACGAGCTGGCCGGCACGGTGATCAACCCCTTGGTCAATATCGGGCCGAACCCCGCCTATTCGCACGGCAACATGGACACCACCCGGATGACCCTCGCCCTCGACGGCATGCGGCAGGCGCTGGCCAAGATGGCCGATCTGGCGGGCGAGCGGGTTCACAAACAGCAATGGCCCGCCTTCTCCGGCCTGCCAATCGGGCTGGCGGAAGCAGACTCGGCTGTCGGCGGCGTCCAGTTCCTCAATCTCGGGCACATCACCGCCTCGCTGATCACGTCGGTCAAGATCTGGGCGCAGCCGCATCTGCTGCATCCGTCCGGACAGGTGGCGGACGGGGTCGAGGATACCGCCAGCAATGCCGTCCACGCCGTGCACGAGCTGGCGCGGCAGATCGATGCCTGCTGGAAAATCATCGGGCTCGAAATCGCCGTGGCCTGCTGGGCCGTGCACAGACGCCGCATCCCGGTCGCCGATCTGGGCGCGGGCCTCCGGACTCTCTACGACAATTGCATCGCCACCCTGCCAATCGGGCATGAGGGTGAGGAGGTGTTCCGTCTTGCCGAAACCATCTCTGCCGTGCGCGATTTCGTCTCTGAAACAGCCACTCCGGGAAGCCCGGTCACGCAATAGTGGGTTGCGGCTGTGCGGAAACTGCCCAGCTTGACCGGACCGGCGAATTTCCGGCGCAGGCAAGAAGAGAGTACCGCATGAGTGTTGTTACCGGCAGCCCTGGACTGAACCGTTCCCTTACGGCCTATCTCCCTTGGACGAACCGGGCCGGGCGGATCTGTCCGCCGAGGCTTGCCGCCTTCCTCGCCCTGCTGGCACCGGCCCTGCTGCTGATTTTCGACAGTCTGTCCGGCACCCTTGGCCCGCGCCCGTGGGAGGTCGCCATCCACCGGGTCGGCTGGTGGTCCGTGGTCTTCCTGCTGGCATCGCTGGCCGTCACACCACTGCGCCGCACGCTGCGTTGGAGCGGACTGATCGTCGTGCGCCGGATGATCGGCGTTTCCGTCTTCCTCGCAGTGCTCCTGCATCTCGCACTGTATGCGGGCCAGCAATCCTGGGACCTGCTCAAGGTCGGCACCGAGATTGCAGTCCGGTTTTATCTGACCATCGGCTTCGTTGCCCTGCTCGGCCTCGCCGCCCTCGCCGTGACATCGACGGACAGCATGATCCGGCGTCTCGGCGGCAAGCGCTGGCAGGCATTGCACAAGCTGGTCTATCCGATCGGCCTGCTCGCTCTGGTGCATTTCTTTCTGCAATCCAAGAACGATGTGACCGAGCCGATCCTGTTCAGCGGTTTGTTTGTCTGGCTGATGCTGTATCGGCTATGGCGCTGGCGTCTGGGCGATCCGGCACTCAAGGGACTGGTGCTTTTGGCCGTCGGTGCTGCCCTGCTGACAGGCATTGGCGAGAGTATCGGCATTTCGCTCAAACATAACGTCCCGCTCTCGGTCATGCTTCAGTCGCAATTCGATCTTGGGATTGGCATTCGACCTGCCTGGTGGGTGCTGGGTACTGGCCTTGCCATAGCAATCGCAGCGGTGATCCGGCGACAGCGAGCCGAAGCAATCAGCCGTAGCGGCCGCCAATATAATCCCCGCAACGGCGGTCGTCCGGCGCGTTGAACAGCGTTTCCGTGTCGCCAATCTCTACCAGCTCACCGAGATGGAAAAATCCGGTGCGCTGGGCGACCTGGGCCGCCTGCCGCAAATTGTGGGTGATGATGACGATGGTGAAATCGGTCTTCAGCTCCCCGATCAACTGCTCGATCAGGTCCGTCGCATGGGGGTCCAGCGCGGAACAGGGCTCATCCATCAGGATGACATCCGGCTCATAGGCGATTGCCCGGGCGATGCAGAGCCGCTGCTGCTGCCCGCCGGAGAGATCGGTTCCGGGCTCCGACAGCCGGTCCTTCACTTCCTCCCACATGCCCACCCGCTCCAGGCAACTCCGCACGCCGTCGCGAAGTTCGTCACCATCCCGGGCCATGCCGCGGATCCGGGGGCCATAGGCGATATTATCGAAGATCGAGGATGGGAACGGGTTCGGCTTCTGCGCCACCCAGCCGAAACGCCGGCGCACCTCCGTCGGATCCAGTGCAGGATCGTAGATATCCTGACCGTCCAGGGTGATGGTGCCTTCGAGACGGGTCCCCGGCAGGATTTCGTTCGTCCGGTTCAGACACCGCAGCATGGTCGACTTGCCGCATCCCGAAGGCCCGATGAAAGCCGTCACCTCACGGTCGTAAAGATCGAGATTGACCCGGTCCAGCGCCTGCTTTTTACCGTACCAGAAGCTTACATCCCGGCATTGCATCTTCACCTGCCTGTCGGCGTGATGATGCCCGTCCGGGAAATTCAGATTCTGCTCGAACAGATATTTCGTCATGACCCGGGAGTGTACAGACCTCCCGTTACGGGCCTTTGACATACATCAAAAGATCCCGGACCGAGTGCAAGTTTCACATTCTTGGCATCGGATGACTACGCCGGAATTTCGCGCGGCCAACGCCTGCAAAACAACACCTTATAATTGCATTAAACGGGAAAATATGCTCTTTTAGGAGACAAAAAACTAGACCGCGCTCGGAATAATCAGGGAGGGAAGAATGCTGACACGCCGAGAGCTTATGACGCGTGGAATTCTGGCAACCACCCTCTTTCAGGCCGCCGTCTCCTTGCCGGGGCTCACAGCGGCCGCCGCAAATGCTCTTCCCGTCCGCCGCAGCCTCGGCGGTATGGACCTCGACCATCCCGACCTTGAAGCGTGGCGCGATTTTGTCGGGATCTCGAAATCCAAACCGGACAGCGACCCGACAAACTGGATTTCCCTTGCGAACATTCACGGCGACGAAGTGCAGTTCAACCGCTGCGCACACGACAATTGGTATTTCCTGCCATGGCATCGCGGTTATCTGGAAATGTTCGAAAGGCTTGTCCGGGCGGAGATGCAATATGACGGCTTTGCGCTTCCCTATTGGGACTGGACCTTCGACCGTCAGATCCCACGGGCCTATTCCGATGCCACCTATAACGGAAAGGAGAACCCCCTTTACGACCCGACCCGCGAAATGACGCCCACAGACAGTCTATCGGATGAATCCGTCGGCGTTGAAGTGATGGCATCTATCTATGCCGAGACAGATTTCGAAGCATTTGGCACCTCCCGGGACCCGGAGCAGGACAGTCTCGACGAAAGCTGGGTGACCAACGGGGTCGGCATATCCGGGATACTGGAAGCTACGCCGCACAATCTTGTTCATGCACAGGTCGGCGGCACGTTGCGACAACCACAGACCGCTCAGGACCCGCTCTTCATGATGCATCACGGGAATGTCGACCATGTCTGGGCTGTCTGGAACGCGATGGGCAATGCGAACGGAACAGACCCGCTATGGCTCGACATGGTGTTCAGGAACAATTTCGTGAATCCCGATGGAACCGCCTACAGCTTCTCGGTCAGGGATCTGCTGGAGACAGAGCCTCTGGGCTACACCTACGATCTGCCGTCCGAGATGTCCGCACTTGCCTTCTCCAGCCTCACGTCCGAAACTCGGCATAAAGGCGACTATGCCGCACTCTTTGACGGCAGATCAGGCGACACGCAGATTCGCTCCGTCAGAACAGAAAACGCGGCTAGTGCGCAGGTTCTGGCGCCACTCGATCTACCGTTACAGATCACGTCCAGTGAGATTGCAGCCGCGCTGGGCGAGTCCGGCGCGACTTCCAGTTTGCCATTCGTTGTTACCGGACAGCGGCCCGGCGCACAAAAGCAGATCGTTGCCATCCTGCGGGAGGTGACACCTCCGGAAAATACGTCCTCGGAATACCGGGTGTTCGTGAATTGCGATTATCTCTCCCCGGACGTTCCGACATCGGACCCTCACTATGTCGGGACTCTCGGTTTCTTCGGAACGTCGACAATGCATCAGGGTCACGGAGGGCATGGCGATCGAAAACCACCCTCCTTCCTGATCAATCTGACCGGTACGCTCCAGCGCCTTACCCGGCTCGGTCAAATTCGGAAAGATGAGCTCGTGATCCAGGTCCAGCCTGTACCAATGGAAAGTCGATCCGATAAAACGGTATCGCCGATTACGCCACGCTCCATTGAGGTCGCTATTATCTGAACCAGCCAAAGGCCGCATCCCGCTTCCGAAAGGCGTTTTGAAGAGGTATGAAATGCGCTTCAGGGCCTTGAGCCTCCTGGTTGTTGCAGGCCTTGCCGCGTCCCCCCCTACAGCCAAGACAGCCCCCCTCGAAAACGCGGGCTTCAAGCTTGCGCCGGGTGTAGCCCAGCAGATTTGCATCGAGGTCCAGAGCCGCCACGACAGATATGTCTTGTCGGTGACCGCCTACGAGCCAATACCGGGAGGCGGAAAGATCTCGGTTCGTGAAGCCGGACCGGATGGTCGGAGCGATACTCCACTCACGGTGTTGGGGATGTTCCCGGACCGGTCCTTTAAGAATCAGGAACGCCCCCGGCGGTTTTTACTCCCGCCGACAAGTGCTGGAAACACTAAACCGGGCAGCTTGAAATGTTTCTCGGTGCAACTCGACGGTGCGAAGAATGGAAATGGTCACGCGACGGTTTCGTTGGGGCAGGCGAAAGACTGACGGATGCATCGCGGCATCGTCCCTCCAGGGCTCCCTGCCAGTCTCGGCCTCTAAGACGGCAGAACCCAGTCATTCGCGAATGGTTTCTCCAGTGCCCGCACCACCAGCTCAAGCCGGTCCTGGCCATAGAACGGATCTCCATCGACCACATAGGTCGGGGAGCCGAAGAAGCCCCGGGCGATAGCCTCCTCGGTGTTCGCACGGTGCTGTGCGGCAACCTCCTCCGCGCCGGCGGTTTCGAACAGGTCCGCCCCATCCATGCCCACCGAGGCCGCAATGGCGAGCAGCGTCTCGCGCTTTGACAGGTCCGCATCCTCCGCCCAATGCGCTTCCAGAAAGGCATGCGCCAGCCGGTCCGTTCCCTGCCCAGTCTCACCGCTGGCGATCAGCATCCGGTTCGCCATCTCGTAGGATTCGTGGTGATATGTCGGCCGTCGCTTGATGATTCTGACCCCGCGATACTCCGCCCAGCGCTCGATTTCGCGTCCGAACCAATAGGCGCTGTACGTTTCCTCACGAACCCGTCCCGCGTTACCCCGGGCACGCACCAGATCGCCGAGGAAAAACGGCCGGTGCACGATTGTTGCCCCCGCCTTGACCGCGATCTCCTGCAAGAGAGACGAGCCGATATAGGCATAGCCGGAATAGGCCGCGTAAAAATATTCAATGCGTTTCATGGGAAGTCCGGAAAATCGCTCAAGGACACATACCCTAACCGGCAACGCGTCCCGCTTCGAGAAGGATATGAAAAGCAAACGGCCGGTCGCAGATGCGACCGGCCGTCAGATTCAGGCTTCGGCAAGACTAGCCGATCAGGCCGTTATCGTCGCGTTTGATGGCGATGACGCATGAGCGCGGCACCGAGCCACCACCGCCCGGGAAGTGACTGTTGCCCTTCTCGCCCGGATGCTGGATGCCGACAAAAAGCGTCTTGCGGTCGGCGCTCCAGGTGATGCCGGTAACCTCGGCCTCCTTGGGGCCGACGAGGAAACGCTTTATCTCTCCGGTTTCCGGATCGCCGACCAGCATCTGGTTGTTGCCCATGCCGGCAAAGTCGCCTTCGTTCTTGTAGTTGCCGTCCGTCTGGATCCAGAGCAGGCCGGTGCTGTCGAAGGCAAGACCGTCCGGGGAATTGAACATGTTGTCGGCATTGACGTTCCCGGAGCCGGCATAGGCGTCGGAATGAACCGTCGGGTTGCCTGCAAGCACGAACAGGTTCCAGTTGAAACCGCTCGCGACATGGTCGCCGCCGGTCGGCTGCCAGCGCACGATCTGACCGTAATTGTTTTTGTCGCGCGGGTTAGGACCGTTGGCGGAGGTGTCGTCGCCACCGGCATTCGGCTTCACGCCACGGTTCTTGTTGTTGGTCAGGCAGCAATAGACCTCGGCCTTTTTCGGATGGGAGGAAACCCATTCCGGCCGATCCATGGTGGTCGCTCCGACTTTCGAAGCCGCGATCCGGGTATGGATTGCGATTTCGGGTGCGGACATGCCTGTGGTTTCCGGGGTGAGCGCCAGCCACTCGCCACTGCCGTCCTCGTTGAACTTCGCGACGAAGAGAGAACCGGTATCGAGCAGGTCGGAATTGTCACCACCCACCGCATAGGTACCGTCCGAGATGAATTTGTAGAGAAACTCGCCGCGCTCATCGTCGCCCATATAGACGACAACCTGACCGTTCGCCGCGACCACGACTTCGGCGTTCTCGTGTTTGAAGCGACCGAGGGCAGTGCGTTTCTTCGGCGTCGAGGTCGGATCCATCGGATCGATCTCGACAATATAACCAGCACGGTTCGGCTCATGCGGGTGCTTGGAGATATCGAAGCGCTCGTCTGCGGTCGCCCAGGCGTAGCCCCAGTCCTTCGTCTTCACGCCATAGCGCTTCAACTCCGCGCTCGGCTTGTAGTTCTCGTCGCTGGAGGAGAAGTAACCGTTGAAGTTCTCCTCACAGGCAAGATAGGTGCCCCACGGGGTACGGCCGTTGCCGCAATTGTTCCAGGTACCGAGCGAGGTGGTGCCGCTCGGGTCGGCGGCGGTCTTCAGCAGGTCGTGGCCGCGTGCCGGACCGGTCAGCTCCATTGGCGTATCGGCAGTGATGCGTCGGTTCAGAGGCGAATCGATCACGACGTTCCAGCGGCCATCCTGCTCCTCGACTTCCATGACACTGACGCCGTGCGCGGCCTTGCCCTTGCGCACATCGTCGGCGTTTTCCGGCAGCTTGCTCTCCCGGCCACCGTAAATGATCGAGCGGTTGGTGTATTCGTTGTTCACAGCGAGGACATTCTTGCCGCCGGAAACAAACAGGGCCATGCCGTCATTGTTGTCGCCGAAAGCGAATTCCTGTGTCTCGCCCGTGCCCCGGGTCGCTTGATCGAAATCGGCGCCGTGAGACCAGAGCGGCTGCCCCCAGGTGGTGACAACGTTCCAGTTGTACCCCTTCGGAAGCGTGATGGTGTCCAGCGTGTTTGCCGCCACCTGCTCGAAGGAAAGGCGGGAAGCCGCCTCGGCCGGCGTCAGCGCTGAGGTACCCATCAGGAAGCTTGAGGCACCGAACACGGTCAACGCGCCGAGAAAGCCACGACGGCTCATCGCCTTGTCGACCACATGATCGAAATCGCAAAGCTCCGGACGCGGAGAATTCACGTCGTCCCAGTCGTCAAATGAGAGATCGTGGTCCTGCACGACCGCAGTTTCATTCGTACCGTTTGTCATATCTCACCCTCACACCATTGAGTTGGTTGATCGGCCAGCCGTTTCGCGGACTGTGCCCTGCCATCAGCCTCCTGTTTGAGGCCGAGACGTTCCAGCGAGGGTGGAAGGTATCGATGGTACGTTATTCAAATATGACAGAGGCCGGGCGTGTCATGTTTTCTCCGGATAAGTGTTACTTTCTGAAACCGCCCGGTTCCGTATTGCACGGTTTTGACATTGCCTTTCGTCCATCAGCGCGACATTGTGCCCGCCGATCTTAACCGGCATCCAGTGAGGCCATGCAGTCTCTGAGGCAGAAACGGACATTGGCGCTGCTTCCCGCGATCCTCTGGATCGCGGTGCAATTCGCCATGACCGGCGTGTTTTCCACGCCGGCTTCTGCCGCCTATGCCGCGCTCGACTCCGGACACGCCGAGCAAATTGTACAAATCTGCTCCCCGGACGGCAGCCTCCGGACCATCGCCCTCGATGCACAGGGTCTTCCCGTTCAGGAGACCAGCGGCGCAAAGACATGCGACTGGTGCCAGTCCTTCGGTTCCTTCATTCTGCCGGCACCGGCCGTTGACGGTATCCCGCTCGGCCTGTCTTCCGGACACACCCGGCAATCAATACCGGATACGCAAAGCCACCGCCTAACGGCGTCCCAGAGTCGTCACCCGACGCGCGCCCCTCCTTCTGTGAGCTGATCCACCCCAACAGGTGCTCCGGCACCGCGATCAGTTCTCACAAAAGGTTTTATCCCATGTTCCGCACTCTTCGTGCGGCCGGGGCCGGTCTGGCCCTCGCCGCTGCATCCCTTGTTGCCGTCCCGATGACGGCATTCGCCGCTCCTGAAACCGTCACCGTGACGGATACTCTGGGCCGAACCGTGACCGTGCCGCACGGCGCAAAACGCGTTCTCCTGGGTTTCTACTTCGAGGATTTCTACGCCATCGTCGGCCCCGGCGCCTTTCAGCGTGTCGTCGCCATCTCCCGCGATACCTGGGAAGGCTGGCGTAATTTGCAGTGGAAAGCCTACAGCGCGGTTGAGCCTCGCCTCGAGACTCTCGTCGATATCGGCGAGGTCGATTCCGGAACGTTCAATATAGAGGCAGCGCTGGTGGCAAAACCGGACGTCGCCATCGTCGCCGCCTGGCAGTTCCGCAGCATGGGCAACGCCGTCGACAAGCTGGAGAAGGCAGGCATCCCTGTGGTTGCCGCCGATTTCAATGCCCAGACCCTTGAAAAGCACCTGGCGAGCGCCCGGCTGATCGGGACCGTCATGGCCTCCGAAGACCGCGCTGAACAGTTGGCCGGCGAATATGAAGCCGCCTTCAACGACGTTCTCGCCCGTGTGGCAGAGGCCACCGGTCCGAAAAAGCGGGTCTATGTCGAGCTCGCCCGCAAGGGGGCTTCGGAATACGACAACAGCTATGCCGGACGAATGTGGGGCGGTGTGATCGACCTCGCCGGTGGAGACAATATCGCCAACGGCCAGATTACAAACTGGGGCGCCCTCAGCCCTGAATATGTGCTCGCCTCGAAGCCGGAAATGGTCCTGCTTGCAGGCTCCGGATGGCAAGGCCGGGACAAGGCGGTTCTGCTTGGCTTCGGCATTGACGAGAAACAGACCCGTGCGCGCGTGGCTCCATACCGGTCCCGTCCCGGGTGGCCGGACCTACCGGCCATCCGGAACAACGAGATCTATGCCGTCTATCACGGCGGCGCGCGGACCCTGTACGACTACACGTTCCTGCAATTCATCGCCAAGGCGCTGCACCCGGAAGCATTTGCCGATGTCGACCCGCAGGAAAACCACCGGCGCTTCTACGAGAGATGGCTGCCTGTCGCAGCCACCGGAAGCTTCATGCTGAAGGCTGACTGACGCCCTGCGGCCCCGGCAAACGATCCGAGCCGCCGGGGCCCGCCAGCTTCCTCCTATCGCGAGAAAAGCATGACGCATTCGATCCCGAAAAACAGGCCCCAGGACCAGAAAGACTACAGCTCACTGACAAACAGGCGGTTCGGTGTGGCCCTCGCCGGCTTCATGCTGGTTGCCATGGCCGCTATTGCCGACATGCTGATCGGGCCGTCTTTCCTGAATGTCTTCGATGTCCTCGCGGCCCTGATTGATGCCGACGGTGCCGGCGATCCGATGGCAGTCGTGATCGTGCACGATATTCGCCTGCCGATGACCCTGACGGGCCTGATCGTCGGGGCTTCGCTCGGGATTGGCGGCGCGCTGATGCAGACCATCCTGGGCAACCCGCTCGCCAGCCCCTACACGCTCGGCTTTTCCGCCGCGGCTGGCCTCGGCGCGTCGATCGCCATCCTGACCGGCTTCTCACTCGGCCCCTTGTCCGCTTTCAGCGTTCCAGTCGCAGCCTTCAGCACCGCATCACTCGCGGCCATTCTCGTTCTCGGACTTTCCTGGCGGCGCGGCATGAGCGCGGAGGTCATGGTTCTGGCCGGCATCGCGACCCTGTTTCTGTTCCAGTCATTGCAATCCCTGATCCAGTACATGGCTGCGCCGGAAATCCTGCAGGAGATCGTGTTCTGGGTCTTTGGCAGCCTGCTGAAAGCCGGCTGGACCAGTGTCCGGGTTTCCGGCTCGATCCTGATCCTCGGGTGCCTTCTGATCCTTCCGAATTTGTGGCACCTGACGGCGCTCCGCCTCGGCGAAGCGCGCGCGGCCAGCCTGGGTGTGAAAGTCAAACCGCTCCGGCTCAGGGTCTTTGCAATCGTTGCCCTCTTGACGGCGGGCGCCGTCTCCTTTGTCGGCACAATCGGTTTCATCGGCCTGGTCGCCCCGCATATCGCCCGCATGCTGGTCGGCGAGGATCAACGCCTGTTGCTGCCCCTGTCCGGCGTCGCAGGTGCGGGCATCATGATCGGCGCATCGATCGCCTCGAAACTCATCGCACCCGGCGCCGTTGTTCCGATCGGCATCGTCACCGCGATTATCGGCGTGCCTTTCCTGTTCGGGCTGATCCTTAAGCAAAGGAGGGCATACTGGTGACACTGCTCGTGAAAGACCTGTCCCTCAGCTACGGCCGAACGGAGATCCTGCGAAATATCACCTTCAGCCTTCCGGCCGGGTGCCGCGCCGCGCTGATCGGCCCGAACGGCACCGGAAAATCGAGTCTTCTGAGGGCCATTGCCGGCCTGCAACCGCATGGCGGAACGGTCTCTATGCTCTCGGGCGAACGGCCGGAAGATGCCATTGCCTATATGCCGCAGGATACCGGAACAGCTTCGGCCCTGACCGTTCTCGAGGTTGTGCTGCTTGGCCGCCTGCGAAGCCTCGGCATGAGGGTCGCCGAGAAAGACCGGGAGGCAGCTCTCGAAGCGCTTGCCGTCTTCGGACTCAGTGACCTGCAATTGCGAACATTGGGGCATCTCAGTGGAGGCCAGCGCCAACTGGTGTTCCTGGCCCAGGCGCTGGTTCGCGCGCCAGCCGTCCTGCTGCTTGACGAGCCGACTGCCGCTCTCGACCTGCGTCATCAGATCCTTGTCCTCGACATCGTTCACAAACATTGCCGGGAGCACGGAATCCTTGCCATCGCAGCCATGCACGACCTTGGTCTGGCAACCCGCTTTGCCGATCAGATCATCAGCCTGTCGGATGGAAGTATCCTGGCGACCGGCACGCCCGAAGCGGTCCTGACAGCCGCGACGATCGAAACGCTTTATGGGGTCACCGCCGAGATCACCCGTACTGCCTCTGGCGGTTTTGCCATCACACCGACCGGGCTTTCAAACCCGCCTGGCAGCCAGAAAGAGCGCGTTTCGGCTTGAATTTCCGCGCCTCCTCAGGCAGAAGCCCTGCACTCCCTATCCGGTTTATGACCGCGCGGCATATCGGCACGCGCCCTGGTTTTGAGAACCGGCGAAGAGGAAGTTGCATTGATCGCATTCGAAACTGTCAGCGTGACGGCGGGAGACCGGACCGTTCTCGCGGACATCAACCTGACGCTGCGGGAACGGCGGATTGCCGTGATCGGCGCCAACGGGTCTGGTAAATCGACCTTCGCCCGGCTGATCAACGGCCTGCGCCGGCCAAGCACCGGAGCCGTCACCGTGGACGGCCTCGATACCGTGAAGGCCGCGAAGGAAGTCCGTCGGCAAGTCGGCTTTCTGTTTCAGGATCCGGACAACCAGATCGTCATGCCTCTGGTGGAAGAAGACCTCCGCTTCAGTCTGAAGGCTCTGAAACTCAGCCCGGCGGACGAGGACGAGCGGATCGAGCGCATCCTCGACAGCTACGGGCTGACCCATTTACGCTATCAGCCTTCCCACAGCCTGAGTGGCGGCGAAAAGCAGCTGCTCGCGCTCGCCAATTCAATGCTCCGTGAGCCGCGCTATCTGGTGCTGGACGAGCCGACCACCCTGCTCGACCTGAAAAACCGGAAGCGGGTGATGACTGCCATCGAAGAACTGTCGCAGACGGTGATTTGCGTCACCCATGATCTTGAGATCGCAGCGACCGCCGATCGTGTGCTGGTGCTGGCGGACGGCCGTATCGCTTTCGACGGAGCCGCGACGGATGCCATCGCGGCTTACAGGGAGATGGCAGAGTGAAACTGTCGCTCTATGTCCGCCGGGACTCCCCGGTTCATGCCCTGCCCGCCGGCTGGAAGCTCAGCCTGCTGCTCATGACGGGGCTGCTGATTCTTTTCACCGACGACGCACGGCTGCTTGGCGCCGGTCTCGCCATAATGTTGATCGGGTTTCCGCTGGCTCGACTGCCGTTATCGGAAATCATCCATCAGGCCCGCCCGCTGCTGATTGTCCTCGCGATCTTTTATGCGGCGCATGCCATGTTCACTTCGATCGATACCGGAACAGTCCTGACATTACGGTTCGCCATCATGATCGCCTGCAGCCTGCTGCTGACGCTGACGACACGCGTCTCGGATCTGATGTCCGTGCTTGAGCGCACGCTTCGGCCGCTTGCGCCGCTCGGACTCAATCCGGAGAAGACCAGCCTTGTTTTCGCCATGACGATCCGCTTCATTCCGGTCTTGGCTGAAACTTGGGAAACTGTCCGCGTGGCACAACAGGCCCGCGGCATGGACCGCAATCCGCTCGCCCTGCTGATCCCGATGACGGTGCTGACCCTGCGCCGCGCCGAGCAGATCAGCGACGCCATCGAGGCGCGCGGTGTCGATCTCTAACACCAAAACTTTCGGAGTCTCTCAATCATGACCACACGCGACCTTGTCCTGATCGCGCTTTTCGCAGCGATCACCGCCGTGCTCGGGCTGTTCCCGGCCCTCACGCTTCCGATTACCGGAGTGCCGGTGACGGCGCAGACGCTTGGCGTCATGCTGGCCGGCTCCATCCTCGGCGCCCGGCGCGGCGGCCTTGCGCTGGTCGTCTTTCTGGTTCTGGTCGCTGTCGGCCTGCCGCTGCTTGCCGGCGGACGCGGCGGCGCGGCGGTCTTCTCGGGCGTGACGGCCGGTTTCCTGTTCAGCTGGCCGGTTGCGGCCTTCGTGATCGGATGGCTGACGGAAAAGGCCTGGGACCGTTACGCGCTTATCCACGCGGTCTCGATCAATGTCTTCGGCGGCATCCTGATCGTCTATGCCGGCGGCATCGCCTGGATGGTAGCGGTTGCCGGCATTCCGCTCGACAAGGCGCTCTATGGCTCCCTGCCGTTTATTCCGGGCGATGCACTCAAGGTCATCGCCGCAGCCACGGCCGCTGTCGCCCTGAAGCGGTACCAGCAACATCCACTCGGCCGGACGGCTTGAGAGATTCAGAAATAAAAAAGCGGCCCTCAAGGGCCGCTTTCATTTCAGTCTGAAGAATAATTCAGACTGCGATATCGAGGGTCGTACCCCTGTTCGGATCACCGGAACCCGGCAACCGATCATCATTGCCCAGCGCCGCCGCACCCGGATTTTGGTTCTCGCCACGATCAGCCGAAGTGTCCGTCACGTTCACCACAGTCGGCTCGCTAGGGGTAGCATCGACACTGGCGCCGTTTGCGCCGATCTGCTGCTCGCCCTCATCACCTTCGGCCACAGGCCGCGTAACCGGCTCTTGCTGCGTCTGATTGACGTTTCTGAGGTCTGCTACCGATGCGCTTACTGCTGGCCCAACAGCCATGTTAGCCTCCAACCGACATTAGGAACCGATCCTATTCCTACTCATAGAATAGAGATATTCGCTCGAAGTTTCAATTCAAGTCTGATTACGGGCATTTCGGCAGCCCCATTCAACCGAGCGCCGCCTGAAAGTCCTCAATCAGACCATCCGGGTCTTCTGCCGGAATACCGAACCGGACAAGCCCGTCCGGAATTCCGAGGACGCGGCGGATTTCTTCCGGAACAGCCTCATAATCCCTGTGTGCATAGTGCCAGAAGGTTCCCGGCTGGCCCGGAACCAACCCTGGCCGAAACCAGGCCAGACGCGCCAGAGCCGCATCCACTTCTTCCGACCGGCCTCGAAAGGTAACCGACAGATCGGGGCAGCCGCCGCCGGGGTAGAAAAGCTCTGCAACGCACGCATGATTCTTGAGGGAAGCGGCAAGCTGCGCCGCCGCCTCCGCACGCGCGACGATATGTCCGGGTACGGCGCTCAAAGCCTGCCGCAGCGCTTCAGCCTCTGCCGGACCCGGCATTGCATCAAATGCTCTCTGCAGATAAGCGAAGCGATCCTCGGCAAATCCGGAATTCTCGGAAAAAGCGACCAGTCCTCCGCGAACGTCACCGGCGGGTGCGGATGTGAAAACCATGTCACATCCCTCCGCAAGCGGCATGACCGCTTCATGGCCCAGCACCGAGTTATCAGCCAGAACCATAATGTCGCGGGCTTTCGCAAACTCCACGACGCGCGCGAGGTCCGCGCGGGAAAGCCTGGGTCCAGATACGGTTTCGACCCAAAGCAGCCTCGTCTCGCCGGTGACAGCCACCGCCAACGCGTCGAGGTCCGCCATATCAGCGAAACCGACCTTGAGACCGGCGGAGCGACGGCGGACGGATTCGATCACACGGTAGGTATCGGGATGGGCTCCGTCGGAGAGAACCAGATGGGCGCCTCCATCCAACACATCAAGCACCGTAGAAACCGCCACGGGAGCCGAGACGAAAGCATATCCGTTTCCGCCGCCATTCGCCGTTGCGAATGCCCGCTCGAGAGCGACCAGCTCAGCCGGTTTTTCCATCCGGAACATTATTAGCTTCCGCTTAGGATACGAACGCTGACACGCGAGAGGGAACTGAGCTGCTCGTACCGGAGATACCGCATCGAGGAATCCCCGACATAGGTCCGCCAAAGATCGATGGAATGGTCGATCCGACTCATGGAATCGCCAATCTGGAAAAAGCGCTTCCCGGACTTGTGCAGAAATTCGATGAACGGCTCCGGACTCTTGTGATCGCGGAAAAGTGTTTCATACGAATTGCGATATTCGGCCAGCATAAGATGCACTGCTTTCCAGCGCTTCTGGTAAAGCTTACGCCATTGACCGACCTGATCATTCAGGGTCGCCTGCGCGGCCGCTGGCATGCTGTCAAGCGGGCGAGACTCTGTATTGAGCCAGTTCGCAAAATCTTTCCAGATTTCTTGCCGGCGAGCAAAAATATGCTCGTAATAGATGACGCCTTTCCAGGCGTACAAAGTGTCCGACGCGTCGCTATCCTGGATCTGCATGGCCTGGAGCAACGGCTTCAGGGCCTCCATGTCCGTGGCGTCCCAGAGCTTGTTGACCAGCGTCTTCAGGTAGCTGGCGCGGTTAGCATCGGTGACGCCTTCGAATGCCGTTTCCACGATCGGCTGGAACTGCTTCATGACATGGTCGCGTACACGACCGAATTCAGCGGCGGTCATCTCGAAATAACCCGGATGCGGATCGAACCCCTCGGCCTCCATCCGCTCCCGAAACAGGAACGGGTCGACTGAGGGCAGATCATCCAGGATTTTCAGAATCTTGAGATCGGCTTCGGCTTCCGCGGAATCCGGGGAATCCGACATGCCGGCCTGGAATTGCAGCGCGGTCCGCAGGTTCCGGTCATTCAGGAAAATGGACCGGCCGCCGTCGAGATCCGCCTTCTCGCTGTAGGAGAAGAAAACCTTGGTTCCGACAGGCTTCGTCGCCGATTCCCGCATATCGTCGTCGGGATAGGTTTCCTTCATGAAGATCGCGTTGTTCAGATCCCGCGTCTTGAACAGGAATTGCCCCGGCGCACCGCCTTCGGCAAGAACGTTGCGATGCAATGCCGCGCAGTTGAAAACCCGGGAAGACCCGGCCTGCAACATGCGCGACAGCTGCTCAACGGCTAGCCGCTCTATCGAAACACGTTTACGCGTATGACCCATTACAAGAATTTTATACCAAAATTACATCCAGGCCTCGATCAAATGCGGCCCCGGTTCGTTCAACGCGCGCTTGAATTGTTCGTTGAACTCTTCCGCGGTCGTTGCCCGGGTTGCCGAAACCCCCATACCGCCAGCCAGTTGCCGCCAATCCAGGTCCGGACGGCCGATCTCCAGCATGTCGAAGGCCTTGCGGCCCGGGTTTTCGGCGCCGACATTCATCAGTTCGCCCTTCAATATCTCATAGGTTCTATTAGCGAAGATAACGTTAACGACGTTGCACTTCTCGCGCGCCTGGGTCCAGAGCGCCTGCAACGTATACATGCCGCTGCCGTCGCCTTCGAGGCAGATCACCTTGCGGTCCGGACAGGCGATCGCCGCACCGGTCGCGAACGGCATGCCGATGCCGATGGAGCCACCGGTCAGCGACAACCAGTCATGTTGTTCGGTACCGGCAGTGAAGGGCATCAGCCCCCGGCCGGACGTCACGGACTCATCGGCGATAATGGCGTCTTTCGGCATCAGGTGGCCGATCGCCGCCGCGATGCTCTCCGGCGTAAGCGCGCCGCTCATCAGCGCCGGCTTTTCCGCCTTCTGACGGATCGGCTCGATATCGGTCGCTCCGAGCTCCTCCGCAATGGCGGTCAGGGCGTCCAGCAGGTCATACCCTTCCGGCGCCACATCGACGACATTGCAGCCTTCAGGGATCAGCACGCTGGGCTTGTTCGGATAAGCAAAGAACGCCACCGGTATGGGCGCGCCCAGCAGGATCAGGTTCTTGACCGTTTCAAGCTGCTTCAGGGCGATATCCACCGGATACTGGATACGCTCGACTGGCACCCGGCCAGCACCACGTTCCCAACGCCTGTTGCTGGTCTTGCAGCTCAGGCGGCAGCCCGTCTTCGCCATGATGCGACCAGCCATCTCCAGCGCCTCGCCCATCAGCGCGGTGTCGGAGATATGGATCATGCACTCCTCGCCGGAGGTCAGCGCCGCTGCGGCCGCGCGAATAGCCTCGGCTGATGCTTTCGGACGCGCAACCGACGCAACCGGGGCGGCCGGGCCATTGGACTCTTCCCAGGCGGTGTTCGCCGGCAGGATCAACGTCGCCACCTGACCGGGTACGCCCATGGAAGCGGCCACCGCTTCGGCGCCATCGGCCGCAACGTCCTTGGAGGACCGCGAGGTCTTCACCCAGTCGGAGACCGGACGAGCAATGCCTTCGATATCGGCGGTCAGCGGCGCATTATATTCGACATGATAGGTCGCATGCTCGCCGACGATGTTAACGACCGGCGTGAAGGCCTTCTTTGCATTGTGCAGGTTGGCAAGACCGTTGCCGAGGCCCGGGCCGAGATGCAGCAGGGTCGAGGCCGGTTTCAGCGCCATCCGTGCGTAGCCGTCCGCCATGCCGGTGACGACGCCCTCAAACAGGCCGAGCACGCAACGCATGCCCTCGACCCGGTCGAGCGCAGCGACGAAGTGCATCTCCGACGTACCGGGGTTGGAAAAACATACGTCCACTCCGGACGCGACAAGGGTCCGCACCAGGCTCTCAGCGCCGTTCATTTTTATCCTCTGGGATCAGGGAGTCGAAAAAAGAACGGCGATGATGGCGCCGCGCCTTGCAAAGCGCAAGCGCAGTCGCCTCATGCCATTCGTTCCGATTGCCGACGGATAAAGCCGTCAGCTCGCGATTGCATGCACCTTACGGGCCTTGCCGCCAAGCTCATGATCGTGCTCGCGGATGAAGCCTTTCACCACCGGCGCGATTTCCCGGCGCCAGCGACCACCGTTGAAGACGCCGTAATGACCGACATTCTTCTGCAGATGATAATGCTTCATGGAGTCCGGCAGGTTCGGCGTCATATCGAGCGCGGCCTGGGTTTGGCCCACACCGGATATGTCGTCGAGCTCACCTTCGACACACAGAATAGCGGTTTTGGTGATCTGCTCGGGTTTAACCGGATTCCACCGCGCCATCATCTCGCCTTTCGGCAGGGAATGTTTCTGGAACACGGTTTCCACCGTCTCCAGATAAAACTCCGCCGGAAGATCCATGACCGCCAGATATTCATCGTAGAAGGCCTTCTTCTTGTCAGCCTCCTCCTCGTCGCCCTGGACAAGGTGATCGAACAGCTCGTTAAGCGAGATCATATGCTTGTCGAGATTCATCGAGATGAAATTGGTGAGCTGAATGAAACCCGGATAAACGCGCCGGCCCATGCCCGGATAGGGCGGCGGGACCACGGTTACGACATGGCGCTCGAACCATTCGATCGTATGTTCCTTGGCAAGCTTGTTCACCGCCGTCGGGTTGCGTCGGGTGTCGATCGGACCGCCCATCAGTGTCATTGAGGCTGGTGCACAGATATCGCCCCAGCCTGACATGATGGAAACGGCGGCCAGCGCCGGCACACTCGGCTGGCAGACTGCCAAAACGTGGGTATTCGGGCCGAGGTAATGCAGGAAGTCGATGATGTAATCGATATAATCGCTGAGATTGAACCGGTCGGCCGTGATCGGCACGTAGCGGCAATCGGTCCAGTCTGTCACGTAGACATCATGGTCTGGCAGCATCGTTTCCACGGTACCCCGCAACAATGTTGCGTAGTGCCCTGAAACCGGCGCCACCACCAGCAACTTCGGGTCGTTGCGCTTGGTATCGCGTTTGAAATTCACCAGGCTGCAATAGGTGCGGTGAATAACGACCTCTTCCTCGACCGCGACATCCTTGCCGTCGATCACCGTCTTCTCGAAACCCCAGTCGGGTTTGCCGTAGCGCCGGGTAACCCGCTCGAACATTTCGGCGGCGGAATCGATCTGCTTGCCCAGCGGGGTATAGGAAAGCGGACTCCAGGGCGCCGTCACCGTGTTACGCACAGCCTGCGCTCCCATCCGCCATGGCATGATCGCCATGCGGGTCGCTTCATACATATGATACAGCATCGCTTAAGCTCCGCGTTCCGACGGATAAATACGGCCGGGCACAAGCGCCTGCCATAAGGTCCGTTCAATTACTGCACAATACTGACACTCAAATTGCTGCATTGCACCAAAGAAAGCGCGCAGCCATTCCCGCCTGTCGGAATGTGCCGACGCCGACTTAGTGCAGAGCCGGCGACTTCAGCAGCGCGTCCCGCGCGATCGACCGGACATTGGCGCTCAACATTTCGCCGTTGCGAACGAGAGACAAAGGCACGGTCACCCCGGCTTCGCCAAGGGACCAAACATGCCGGAAGAACTCCGCCAACGACTTGATCTTCTCATCATCCACCGCGACGACAATGTCGCCGACCTTGATATCGGCATCCTCCGCGGGCCCGTTTTCGCTGAGCGCCGCGACCACCACCTGATCCTGAATTTCCGTCCCGAAAAGGCCAAGCCAGGGGCGCGGCGGCTTTTCCACCCGCCCGTAGGTCGACAGCTGCTCAAGGATCGGCTTCAACAGATTGATCGGGACGACCATATTACCGTCGACCGCAGTATCCTCACCGGTCTGCTGCACCATCAGCGATCCGATCCCGAGCAAGCTGCCATCCGGCCCAATCAGCCCGCAACCACCCCAGTTCGGATGTGCCGGCGCTGTGAAAATCGCTTTATCGAGAAGATATTCCCAGTATCCGGCAAACTCGCGGATGGCCATGACCTCGGCCGCTATCGCACCTTTGCTACCGCCAAGACCGCCGAGCACAACGGGGTCGCCTTCGCTCAGAATATCCGAATCGCCAAGCGGCAAGGCCGGCAGGTCGAGATGGCCTAGGGCCTGGATGAGGCCGAAACCGGTCTCCTGATCATAGCCCAGCACATGCCCCGCGACCGCGCGGCCGAAATTGTCCGTGATCCAGACCTGCTCGGCTTCCGTGACAAGATAACCGATGGTCAGGACCAGACCGTCTTCCCGGATAACCACACCATTGCCACTACGTTCCGTGCCAAGCAGGTTGGCCGTATAGGCGTCGTCGGGGATTGCTGTGCGAATACCGACCAGAGAAGCGTAGATACGATCAAGGTCGTATGCGTAGTCTTCCTGATTGGGTGCGTTTCCGCTTTCGTATTCCATCAATGTCCTGGCACTGCGACCGTGTCGTCCCTGTTTGCGCTCAGTATACAGGGACGTTTCGCTGTTGGAAGAGTATCGCCCTGTCTCAAAGTGACAGAGCATCATCCCGTCTCAAAGAGACATGGGGACTCTATGGGCAAAGGTCAGTGCTTGGGCACTGCGTCCGGCCTAGCGGCCGCGCATATAGCGCCGCTCAGGACGGTACGGATGCAAAAAGGCATGTACCGACTTGCGAACGATTTTCATAAAGCGGACCATTCCGTCCAACTCCGATTGCTGGATGGGTCCGGCGCATTCGCTCTTGCGGCTGGCCTGCCCGATCCGGGTTTGAACTGTTTCATGGCAATGCAATCGACGGGCCAAGAGATGACCGCTGCATCACGTTGCTCAGAATGCGATATAGGGATGAAAATATCGTAAAGAAACCGGGGCCGTTGACTAAAAAGCGCATATTGCGGACGGGTTGTGAACAATGTCACTCCTGTTGCTATGAGATTTGGAAAGAACGGTGCCCGGGAATTTTTTGACCAAATGATCAGCACAATGGCTAAAGAATGAGCAAACAACCCGGAGCCTTCCTCGATCGCGACGGTGTCCTTAACCGCGACACGGGTTTTCCGCATCGCCCGGACCAGATCGAATGGGTCGATGGCGCCATTGACGCAGTCGCCCTGCTCAAAGCGCGTGGGTACCTTGTCTTTGTCGTCACCAACCAATCGGGGATTGCCCGCGACTATTTCAGCGTGGCCGACGTCGAGACATTGCATCGATGGATGAATGCACGGCTGCAAGAACACGGTGGGTCGATCGACGCTTTCCGGATCAGCCCCTATCATCCGGATTTCGACGATGGCCGTTTCACCGACCTCGCGGACTGGCGCAAACCGAAGCCGGGAATGCTGCTCGATCTTCTCGCTCATTGGGATGTCGACCTCTCCCGCTCTTTCATGATCGGTGACAAGACAACCGACATGGAAGCCGCCGAGGCGGCAGGTCTTCCGGGCCATCTCTTTAAAGGCGGCAATCTGCTGGAGTTTGTGAACGGCTTGCTGCCTCCGGTCCCGAATTGAGCGGCCGCACAATAAAATGGTTTCGGTTTCCGCATTGCGGAACCGGCGCTTGCGTGCAAGATGGCGGATCAAGAGGATGCGCCGCGATTCATGAACGATAGAACCCACGCGGAAAGGGCCTCGCGATGACCAGCCGGATCCAGATCGGCAACTTGCAGATCGACCAGACGCTCTACAATTTTATCAATGACGAAGCTCTCCCCGGCACCGGCGTTGCTGCGGAAGGCTTCTGGGTTGGGTTCGAGCGCATCGTCGGCGAATTCGCCCCCAAGAACCGGGCACTGGTCGCCAAGCGTGGCGAGCTGCAGAAAAAGATCGACACCTGGCACAAAGCCAATCGTGGCGCCGGTTTCGATCTCGAGGCCTACAAGCTCTTCCTGAAAGACATCGGCTACATCGTGCCTGAAGGCCCGGCCTTCTCCGTCGGCACAGATCATGTCGATGCGGAGATCGCCACCGTCGCCGGACCGCAGCTTGTTGTTCCCGTGATGAACGCACGCTATGCCCTGAATGCGGCAAACGCACGCTGGGGCAGCCTCTATGACGCGCTCTACGGCACCGATGCGATCTCGGACGAGGGCGGCGCTGCCGCCGGCGGCGCCTACAACCCAGCCCGTGGCGCCAAGGTCATCGCCTGGGCCCGCGATTTCCTGGACAAATCTGCACCGCTCTCCAGCGGCAGCCATGCGGATGCCACCGGCTACAGCGTTGTAGACGGCCAGCTTTCCGTCTCGCTGAAAGACGGCACGAAGACCGGCCTTAAAGCCCCGATCCAGTTCGCCGGATATAAGGGCGATGCGGGTGCGCCGAGCGGCATTCTGGTGCGCAATAACGAGCTGCATTTCGAAATCGTCATCGATCGCGGCCACATGATCGGCAAGGACGATGCGGCCGGTATCGCCGACGTCATTGTCGAAGCGGCACTGACGACCATCATGGATTGCGAGGATTCGGTCGCCGCGGTCGACGCAGAGGACAAGGTGCTGGCCTACCGTAACTGGCTTGGCCTGGCGAAAGGCGATCTCGCCGACAAGTTCATGAAGGGCGGCAAGGAAGTCACCCGCACGCTGAACCCGGACCGCATCTACACCGCCCCCGATGGCGGCGAGGTCCGGTTGCACGGGCGCAGCCTGATGCTGGTCCGCAATGTCGGCCTGCTGATGACCAACCCGGCCATCCTCTATGATGGCGACAAGGAAATCCCGGAATGCCTTATGGACGGTGTGTTCAACGCCGCCATCGCCCTGCATGACCTGCGCGGCGAAAACAAGGGCGGCAACAGCCGGGCCGGTTCCGTCTACACCGTGAACCCGAAAATGCATGGCCCCGAAGAAGTCGCTTTCATCGAAGCACTCTTCACCGAGACCGAAAAGCTGCTCGACCTTGCACCGAACACCCTGAAGATGGGCATCATGGACGAGGAGCGCCGGACCACGGTGAACCTCAAGGAATGCATCCGGGCAGCCAAGGACCGCGTGGTCTTCATCAATACCGGCTTCCTCGACCGCACCGGCGACGAGATGCACACATCCATGGAAGCGGGCCCGATGATCCGCAAGGGCGACATGAAAGCCTCTTCCTGGATCAAGGCCTACGAAGACTGGAACGTCGATATCGGGCTGGAATGCGGCCTGCAGGGCCATGCCCAGATCGGCAAAGGCATGTGGGCCATGCCGGACCTGATGGCGGAAATGCTGAAGCAGAAGAAGGGCCATCCGGAAGCAGGCGCAAACACCGCCTGGGTGCCGTCCCCAACTGCTGCCGTACTGCATGCCACGCACTATCACGAACTGAACGTGAAGCAGCGGCAGGACGAGCTGAAGACCCGCGGCCGGGCCAATCTGGACGATATCCTGTCGATCCCTGTGGCCACGCGCCCGAACTGGGACGCGGAGACCATCCAGCAGGAACTCGACAACAATGCCCAGGGTATTCTCGGCTATGTGGTTCGCTGGGTCGATCAGGGCGTCGGCTGCTCCAAGGTGCCGGACATCAACAATGTCGGTCTGATGGAAGACCGTGCGACCCTGCGCATCTCCAGCCAGCATATCGCCAACTGGCTGCATCATGGCGTCTGCGACGCGGCCCAGGTCGAGGAGACCATGAAGCGGATGGCCAAGGTGGTCGACGGCCAGAATGCCGGCGATCAGGACTACTCGCCGATGGCCCCCGATTTCGACAAAAGCATCGCCTTCCAGGCAGCCTGCGATCTTGTCTTCAAGGGACGGGAACAGCCGAGTGGTTATACCGAACCGGTACTGCACGGCCGCCGGCTGGAAGTGAAAGCGAAAGCGTAGAGAGGCGGCATGACCAATCCGGCGTTGGGGGAATTTGCCCCCATCGTTCACGATCTTGTCGGAATACCGGCACCGGAACTCCTGAGTGGCGATGCCGCCCAGCCGGTACCGGGGAGTTACCTGCTCCTGCTCGAAATCGCAGAGCCCCAGACAATCACCATCAGGAAAAGAGACTGGCGCCTGCCCGCCGGTCTCTTTGTCTATGCGGGCAGCGCCCACGGCGCGGGCGGGCTGAAAGCCAGGCTGACCCGGCATTTCCGCAAGGAAAAGAAACAGCACTGGCACATCGACCAGGTCACAATGGCGGCCCGTGCCATGCGGGCGCTCTGTTTTCAGGAGAATACGGAGTGCGAATTGAGCGAGCGGCTTCTCGCCAGTGGCCGATTTTCAGCTCCGGTACCCGGGTTCGGCAGCAGCGACTGTAAAAGCTGCCCCACACATTTTCTGGAGTTCAGCGGAGGCTAGGGTCCAGGCCTAGTCGTCATCTTCCGTTCGCGGACGCAGACCGAGATCCATGACCTGCTTGCGGGCGTCCTCGTCTTCGACACCGACCATGGCGGACAACAGCATTGCCGCCGCGACAACGCCTTCCATATGGGCTTTCAACGGCGAAAGCCCGCGCTCGAAAGATTCCTCGACCGTTTCGTGGTAGGCGTCTTCGATCATACTTCTGGTGCTGTCGTCCACGATGGCCTCTGATTGGAATGAATCACCTCAAGGCCTAGTGATTCCCGGCAGGCAATGCAACGCGTTTACCTGCGAAAAATGCTCACTTTTTCAAAAGACATTTTTGACTTTCAGGAACGGATGCGCCGCGAGAGTTTCCTGAGAAGACTTGCACGCTCGCGAGACGAGAATTCGGCCTCTCATATCCGGCGATCAGCCCCACCACCTCGACGCACTTATTCCGGGTTTCTCCGATATCGTCATACCGTGACCGTCCCCTGACAAGTGATCACAACTCCTTGATGCGATGTTTGAATACAGATCCCATTCCCAATCTGGCTTTAGGTTGCCTTCAACGCAGGCGTGAACAGTACGATTATACGGGAATGTGGCTTAATGGATGTGACTGAACTGATCGCCGGCTGCGGCCTGGACCGGGAGAAGGCCAAGGCACTACCGGGAGTATGGGAAAACCATGTCCAACGAGAACTGGATGACGCCCTGATTGCGACCCACAAATTCTGCAACTCATATGACGGCCTGACAGGCTTTCTATGGGGTCAGGACGAAGCGTCCTGGGTCGCGAATCAGAAAAGCCGCTGGGAATCCGTCTTCTGCACCGGGATCGGATCTGCGCACGTCGACCAGGTCCGGGAATTCGCGCGCGGCGATCTTGAAAGCGCCATGAATCCCGCGGTCTACGGGCAGTTTTTTGCCGGTCTGGGACGCGAGCTGACGACCCGAATCCTCAAGACCGGGCAAGGCTCGGCGGAATCGCATGAAGCCGCAATCCTGATCGGCACATTGATGAACGCCGAAGCGACAATCGCTTCCTCCGCCTATAGCGAGGCGCAGACCGAAAAGAACCAGTCCACCATCGAAGAGCTCACCGGCATGATGGGGCAGAATGTCGGCGACATCATCGGCGGAGTGGCCGGTGCTTCCGACAAACTCTCCTCCAGCATGGCCACGATCAGCCAGAATGTTGGCCGCAATCTGGATCTCGCGACCGGCATCTCCGGGACGGTTGATTCAGCGGTTTCCAAACTGTCCGAGCTGTCCGCCGCCATCGACGGAATCCTCAAGCTGCTCAACGGCATCAAGTCGATTGCCGGGCAGACCAACATGCTGGCCCTGAACGCGACCATCGAGGCTGCCCGCGCGGGTGAGGCCGGGCTCGGGTTCGCCGTGGTTGCCCGCGAGGTCAAGATGCTGGCCACGGACAGCCGGGAGGCAGCCGACGGCATCGCGGAAATGACGAACCGGTTGAGCGAGACACTTGGCATGGTCCAGACCGGGTTCGCGGAGATCACCGAACGGGTATCGACCATGGTCCGCTCCATAGAGGAAAACGGCACGGCGGCTGAAGAACAGCACCGGGCAACCGGAGAGATCGCGGACCGCATGGCTCGGCTCGGGCAGGAAATCGACGAATCGATCTCGGGCATTCGTCAGCACTACGGCTGACGAGCGCCGAACAGGGGAGAGCAAGCGGATGATTGAAGTCCCGGCCGTCGAAACGGCTCAAAGCATTTTCGCTGCTGCCAGCTATTACGGCTATGTCGGCATCACGGTAGCCGCTGCTTTCCTGCTCTACGGAATTGACCGGATCGATCCGAGCACGCGCGGGAGCTACCTCTTCCGGCTGTTCCTGATCCCGGCGTCGGTGGTGTTCTGGCCGGTGATCCTGTGGCGCTGGGCGAATGCTGTCCGGGCGGAGACGAAGCCATGAAGCGCCGTCATCAGCGCTGGCATCTTCGGATCTGGATCGCGCTGGCCATCCTGCTGCCGGGCTTTCTGCTGGTCACTGTGCTGCAGCGCCAGGACCACCCGGTCGAGCCGCCCCTGCAATTTGGCACGGGGGGCACACAATGAGCGTGCAGTACAGGCCCGTGACCTGGACCCGGAACAAAATCACCTACGATCTCGTGCTCGGGTTCGGCATCGCCGCCTTCATAATCCTGTTCCTGCGCTATGCGCCGGGCTGGCTGGAAAGTTCCCGGATCAGCGGCCCGCAATTGCGCATGCGCGCCTTCGGCACCTGCGCTTTCCTGCTGCTGACCATTGTGCTCAGCATCGGCCCGCTGGCCCGGCTGGACATCCGCTTCCTGCCATTGCTCTACAACCGCCGACATTTCGGCGTCGCCATTTTCTTCGTCGCGCTGGCGCACGCACTTGCCGTGACCGGCTGGTACCAGGCCTTCGGCCCGCTCGACCGCTATGTCGCCTTGCTCGCGTCGAGTACCGCCGTCACCTCTTGGCAGGCCTTTCCGTTCGAGTATCTCGGTATCTTCGCCCTCGGCATCCTCTTCACCCTAGCCGCGACCAGCCATGATTTCTGGCTGACCTTCCTTGGCGCCCCGCTCTGGAAAGCGATCCACATGTCCGTATACGCGGCCTATGCCGCGATTATCGGTCATATAGCCCTGGGTGTTTTGCAAGCCGAACACTCCCCCTGGCTGCTCGGCCTGACCGGCGTCAGTGTCGGTCTGGTCTCCGCTCTGCATATCGCGGCGGGATTGCGCGAACAGGAGACATCGGTAGCCCCCTCCATCAACGACTCAGAAGGACACTGGGTGCACGCTGCCTATATCGGCGATCTGCCCGACGAGGGCGGCGTCACTGTTTTCCTGCCCACCGGAGAGAAAGCCGCCCTCTTCCGCTATGACGGCAAGGTATCCGCGCTCTCCAACGCCTGCGCGCACCAGAACGGACCGCTGGCCGAAGGCCGGATCATCGACGGGTGCGTCACCTGCCCCTGGCACGGCTACCAGTACCGGCCGGAAGACGGATGCTCGCCCGCGCCCTTCACCGAGAAAGTGGCGACCTACCGACTGCGCCGGGACGGCAACCGCCTGCTGATAGACGCAAACGCACTGCCGCCGGGCACACCGGTGCCGCCTATCGAGCTGGAGCAAGGTGCATGAGCAGATCTTCCAACGAGTTCTTCGTCGGCTACTTGAAGACCCCGCCGAAGCTTGCGGTCTTCCTGACAGTCGTGAGCGTGCTGCTGGTCGGCCTCGGTATCGGTGGCGGCTTTGCCCTGCTGGCCGGACAGCCCGATTATGGTGATGGCGGTTTCAAGGGCGGCTACAAGGAGCATCTCGGCGTGCTGCAGGCGGCCCCCTATCCGATGCTGCGGCTTCCGCCGGATGAGGCTCATCCCGACGGCCGGACCATCCTGCTCTCCAACCCCGGCAAGCGTGGTGCACAGAAACGAGCGGCAAAGCATGACGGCCAGATCGTCGATGTCGGCGGAGTCTTCATCACCCGCGAGGGGACGCGCCTTCTCCAGGTCGGCGGTGCCGCAAAAATCCGCCCGGCAAAGGAGCCCGAGTCCATCCAAGGCTTTGTCCCCGCCGCGGACGTCCCGCTCGGCCCGGTGACGCTGCGCGGCGAGATCGTCGATACGAAATGCTATCTCGGCGCCATGCGGCCCGGTGAAGGCAAGGTGCACAGGGCCTGCGCCAACCTCTGCCTGATGGGAGGCATTCCGCCGATGCTGGCGGTCTTTCACGAAAACGAGGCCCCGACCCTGCTGCTGCTGACCAATGCGGCGGGCGAAGCCTTCGATGCCGAGATTCTCGATTATGTCGCACCTTATGTGTCCGTCGAGGGCGAGCTGTTCCGCCGGGGTGATCTGCTGATGCTGCGCACCGATGCCAGCCGGATCGGGTTCCTCTGATGCGCCCGGCCGCTCTCTTCCGGCTTTTCCTCGGCCTGGCTTATGCCGCCGCAGTCGGATGGCTACTTTACGATTATTCAGACGAAGCAGCATCGCTGCTGCGCGGGCGCTGGCTGAAGGATCTTTGGCCCGGAGCCGAGGAAGTGATCCGGGTAAGCTGGCTTTATGACCTGCGAATTATCGCCGTGCCACTCTATGCTGCACTGGGCCTCTGGATCGCCGAGCGGATCTGGCAGCGGCTGACGGCGCTCTTCCCGCCATCGGGCGAGGGCTGACAAACAGCTTGATGGCGTGGTCTAATCCGCCCTCATCGTCCGGGAAGGACTTATGGGTAAGAAAGACAGCGGCCTCTCCAGAAAGGTCTACGAAAACGCGCTCTACGATCTACAGGTCGAACTTTGCCATCTGCAGGCTTGGTTCAAGGCCTCCGGCGAGCGTGCCATTGTCGTTTTCGAAGGGCGCGATGCCGCCGGGAAAGGCGGTGTGATCAAGCGAATCACCGAGTGGGTCAGCCCCCGGGTCTTCCGCACCGTCGCCTTGCCAACACCGACCGAACGGGAAAAAACCCAGCTCTACGCCCAGCGCTATATCCGGCACTTCCCGGCCGCCGGTGAGATCGTGCTGTTCGACCGCTCCTGGTACAACCGGGCCGGGGTTGAACGGGTGATGGGCTTCACCGATCAGTCCGCCGTCGAGAGGTTCCTTGAAAGCACAGTCCATTTCGAACGGGAGATCGTCTCGGAAGGCATCACGCTGATTAAATACTTCCTGCATGTCAGCAAGGATGAGCAGGAAAAGCGCTTCCTTGCACGCATGACTAATCCTCTCAAGCACTGGAAACTCAGCCAGATTGATCTTGAGTCCTATCGCCTCTGGGATAATTACACAGTCGCCTATAACGACATGATCAGCGCCACCCACACGCTTGAGGCGCCATGGTTCATCGTCGATGCGGACGACAAGAAACGCGCCCGCCTGAACTGTATTTCACATCTGCTCGCCCAGTTCGATTATGAGAGAATTCCATTCGAAGCACCGACCTTGTCCCCCCGCGAGCACCTGCCGGATGCCCCGCCGGGCCGGCCGCGCTTTGGCACAACGATCCAGGCGCCCTTCTGATCGCCATCAGTTTCGCCAAGCGAAATCGAATTTCGAAAAAAACTTGTCGGCCTCCCCGGCTGTTCGATATGACATAGGAAAAGAACTTGGGAGGAATGAAGAGTGAAAGAGGCAGTCGTCCTTTCGACCGCCCGCACGGGGCTGGCAAAATCCTTTCGCGGCGCCTTCAACGACACCCACGGCGCGACCATGGCCGGGCATGCGCTCGAACATGCCGTCACGCGCGCCGGGGTCGCACCGGGCGAGATCGAGGATGTAGTCCTCGGCTGCGGCCTGCCGGAAGCGGCAACGGGCAAGAATATCGCGCGGCTCTCGGCGATCCGCGCCGGCCTGCCGGTGACCGCCGGTGGCGTTACCGTAAACCGGTTCTGCTCATCCGGCCTGCAAGCCATTGCCATGGCGGCCCAGCGCGTCATCGTCGATGGCGTGCCGGTGATGGCGGCAGGCGGTGTTGAATCCATCAGTCTGACCCAGGCCAACCTGAACCAGACCCGGCTGGAAGAACCCTGGCTGATGGAGCACAAGCCCGAGCTCTATCATTCCATGATCGAGACAGCGGACCTGGTGGCCTCCCGCTACGGTGTCAGCCGCGAGGATCAGGACGCCTATGCCCTGAAGAGCCAGCAGCGCACGGCAGCGGCCCAGGAAGCCGGCAGGTTCGATGACGAGATCGTCCCGATCACCGTCGATAAGCTGGTGAAGAACAAGGAAACCGGCGACGTCAGCCGGGAGACCGTCACCCTGACGAAAGATGAATGCAACCGGCCCGGCACCACGCCGGAAGGCCTCGCCGGCCTCGCGCCCGTGCGCGGCGACGGGCATTTCATTACTGCCGGCAATTCCAGCCAGCTCTCGGACGGCGCGTCTGCCTGCATTATCATGGACGGCAAGCTTGCGGAGCAGCGCGGACTTGAGCCGCTCGGCATTTTCCGCGGCCTCGCCACCGCCGGCTGCGAGCCGGACGAGATGGGCATCGGCCCGGTCTTTGCCGTCCCGCGTCTGTTGGAGCGGACCGGCGTCAAGCTGGAGGATATCGGCCTCTGGGAGCTGAACGAGGCCTTCGCCTCGCAGGTTCTCTATTGCCGCGATAAACTCGGTATTCCGGACGAGATACTGAACGTGAACGGCGGCTCGATCTCGATCGGCCATCCCTACGGGATGACCGGATCGCGCATGGTCGGGCACGCACTGATCGAAGGAAAGCGCCGCGGCGCGAAATATGTAGTGACCACGATGTGCGTCGGCGGCGGAATGGGCGTCGCCGGGCTCTTTGAAGTGGCATAAGGGAGCAGGCAAATGGACTTGAATTTCACCCCGGAGGAACAGGCGTTTCGTGAAGAAGTACGCGCCTTCCTGCAGTCCGATCTTCCGGACGATATCCGGGCCAAGATGAAAGGCGGCAAACGCCTCGTCAAAGACGACTATTTCCGCTGGCACCAGGCGCTGTCCAAGCGCGGCTGGCTGGCTACGAACTGGCCGAAGGAATATGGCGGCCCCGGCTGGACGCCCGTGCAGAAGCATATCTTCGACGAGGAATGCTACTCCGCAGGCGGCCCGCGCATCCTGCCGTTCGGCGTGAACATGGTCGCCCCGGTGATCATGAAATTCGGCAGCCAGGAACAGAAGGACTATTATCTGCCGCGCATCCTCAACCTGACCGACTGGTGGTGTCAGGGCTATTCCGAACCAGGCGCCGGATCCGACCTTGCCTCGCTCCGCTGCAGCGCCGTACGTGAAGGCGATCATTATATCGTCAACGGTCAGAAGACCTGGACCACGCTCGGCCAGTATGCCGATCACATCTTCTGCCTGGTCCGCACCGATCCGGATGCGGCCAAGCCCCAGCAAGGCATCTCCTTCCTGCTGATCGACATGAAGACACCGGGCATCACAGTCCGCCCGATCATCCTGCTCGACGGCGAGCATGAGGTGAACGAGGTCTGGTTCGACGATGTGAAAGTGCCGGCCGAAAATATTGTCGGCGAAGAGAACAAGGGCTGGACCTACGCCAAGTACCTGCTCACCCACGAGCGGACCGGCATCGCCAATGTCGGCGCCTCCAAGGCGGCCATGCTGCACCTGAAGGCAATCGCCCGCGACCAGATGAAGAACGGCCGCCCGCTGATCGAGGACCCGCTGTTCCGCAACCGCCTGGCCAAGGTGGAAATCGACCTGATGGCACTGGAGATGACCAATCTCCGTGTGCTGGCCGAAGTCCAGTCCGGCGGCGCGCCAGGTCTGGAAAGCTCGATCCTGAAGATCAGGGGCACCGAGATCCGCCAGGAGCTGACCGACCTCGCCCGACGGGCCCTCGGCCCGTACGCGCTGCCGTTCCAGTCTGAAGCGCTCGACGGCGGCTTCAACGGAGAGCCTGTCGGCCCGGATTACGCGGCACCGAAGGCCCAGCAGTATTTCAACATGCGCAAGCTCAGCATCTATGGCGGATCGAACGAGATCCAGAAGAACATCATCGCCAAGGCCGGGCTCGGACTCTAAGGGATCAGGAACATGGATTTTTCGCTCAGCGAAGAGCAGCGGATGCTCAAGGACACGGTCGAGCGCCTGGTACGCGAGACCTATGATTTCGAAAAACGGCAGAAGATTGCCGACAGCGAGGAAGGCTTCTCCCGGGAAGTCTGGGGCCAGCTTGCCGAGCTCGGCCTGCTCGGCGTGCCGTTCCCGGAAGATTTCGGCGGCCTTGGCGGCGGCGGCATCGACCTGATGATCGTCGGCGAGGCGATGGGCCAGGGCCTGGTGGTGGAGCCCTATCTCGCGACCGTGGTGCTCGGCGGCGGGCTGGTCGAGCTGCTCGGCTCCGATGCCCAGAAGGAGGAGATCCTCGGCGCTGTGGTCGGTGGCGAGAAACTGCTGGCTTTCGCCCATGGCGAGCCGGATGGCCGGTACGAAACCGCCCATGTCCGCGCCACGGCCGAGAAAGTCGGCGGCGGCTGGAAACTCACCGGGCGCAAGTCCGTGGTGCTCAATGGCGGTGAGGCGGACACGCTGATCGTCTCCGCCCGCGTCAGCGGCGCTCATGACGACGAGGACGGCATCGGCCTGTTCCTGGTGGGCAAGGACGCGGCCAACCTGAAGCTGCACAGCACACCGGCCATCGACGGCACCCGTGTCGCCGAAATCGCACTCGACGGTGTCGAGATCGCCGAGGACGCTGTACTCGGCACGCCGGGCGCCTGCTTCCACGCCATCGAGGAAGTGCTGGCCCGCGCCGTCATCCTGCTCTCCGGCGAAGCGGTCGGCGCCATGAACATGGCGGTCGATACGACGGTCGAATACCTGAAGACCCGGAAGCAGTTCGGCAAGGCTCTCAGCCAGTTCCAGGTGCTGCAGCACCGGGCCGTCGAAATGCGGATCGCGCTGGAGGAAGCCCGGTCGCTGGCCATCCTGGCTGCCGCCCGTCTGAGCGAGCCCCGGGACGTGCGAGAGCTTGCGGTCAGCGCCGCCAAGTCCGGCATCGGCCGTCACGCCCGCTTTGTCGGCGAGCAGGCCATCCAGCTGCATGGCGGCATCGGTATGACCTGGGAAGTCCCGGTCGCGCATTACACCAAGCGGCTGGTCATGCTTGACCACCTGTTCGGCGATACCGACCACCACCAGGAACGCTTCGCCGCCCTCTCCGACGCGGCGGCTTAAAGCCGCGCTCTCCACACAAACCGTCATCCCGGCCGGAGAGCCGGGATGACGGAAACTGGGATGACGGTTTGGTGTGGAGATGACGGTTTTGTTTTAGCTTTCAGGCATCGGCCATCCAGCGGTGACAGCACCCTCTAAATTGCGTAGACCGAAGCTCCCTTCTCCTGACCGGAAGCACTCATGTTCTCCGCCATCATCTTCGACTGCGACGGCGTCCTCATCAATTCCGAGTCGATTCTCAGAGACTATTACCGGCGCTTTCTCGCCGGGCTTGGCCTAAATTACGAACCGCATGCCTACAGCCAGCACTTCAAGGGCAAGTCCTGGCCGCAATTCCAGGCGCTGCTCGAGGAAGAATATCGGGAGACCTTCGGCAGGCCGCTGCCCGAAGGCAGCTATGACGGCATCAAGAAAGGAACTTGGGCGGAATACCAGCGGTCGCTGAGCCCCACCGACGGCATCGACATTCTGCTCGGCAGCATCACCCGCCCGAAGGCTGTTGCCTCGAACAGCCATGCCGCGTCGCTTGAGCGTAAATTGCGCCATACAGGGCTTATCGAGCATTTCGCCCCGCACCTGATCTCCCTCGAAGACGTCGAAAACGGCAAACCGGCCCCGGACATGTTCCTCTACGCTGCGGAATGCCTCGGTGCCGCACCTCGGGAGTGTCTCGTCATCGAGGACAGCATGACCGGCGTCACGGCGGGTGCTGCGGCGGGCATGACGGTCTGGGGCTATGTCGGCGAAAGCGGCGGCGACCCGGACCTGCCGGACATGCTCCGGACGGCCGGTGCGAGCGAGATCTTCGCTCATCACGACGAGATCCGGCAGCGGCTTGGCTGAGTCATTTCCGATGCCTCACCTATGACGAACGAGAAGGCCTTCCCCAGGTCACTGCTTTCGCAGGGAATGAGGACCGGAGAAGATCCAGCCTCACTCAAAAACCCTCATCCTCGCCCTCATCCTCGCGAACGCGGGGACCCAGGGAGCCTAGGTCAGCTCGTCGGAACCGCTTGAAACCGGATTAGCAGGCAAAAGAGGTTGTTGGGATAAATCCCGGTACTACCCCAGTTCCATCTCCGCCATCGCGATGCGGGCGTCGTGGAAGCGCGGGTTCAGGGCGAGGCACTGCTCGTAGCAGGTCCGGGCGTGATCCTTGTTGCCGGCGGCAGCGTAGACCTGGCCGAGCGTGAACCAGGGATCCGGATCCGAGGGATTGAGGTAGATGGCCCGGTTGAGGGCACTGGCGGCGGGCTCAAGCCAGCCGGCCTGGAAGCAGGTCATGCCGAGCTGACGCTGGTGATCCGCATCCTCCGGGTCAAGCACGGCGGCCTGACCGATCAGCCGGGCCGCCTCGTCATGCCGGCCGTTCTGCATCGCCAGGATACTCTTGACGTGGAGCGAGCGCGGGCTTTCCGGCTGGTCTTTCGTGACCCGCCGATAAAGGTTCTCCAGCCGTGCCGTGCCGATGTTCACCACCCGCCCCACTCGGGACTGGCTGTCTTGCGAGGTCCGTTCCATGACGAGACCACCTTAACCTGCCTCAGCCGATAGCACCACAGGCGAGCGTCAGCCACCCAGCACGCGCCCGGCGACGGCATCCAGTTTGGCGACCAGTTCGGGATCGCGGGCTTCGGGGTGGGTGATCAGGGCGTACTGCAATGCGTTGTCGCCGCCCTGCTCGTCTACCTCCGGCCGCTTCGCCAGCATCGGCGCGACGGTACGGACCAGATCGCGGGCCTTCTCAGCGTTTCCGGTCAGCACCTTGATGACCTGCTCGACGGTGACACTGTCATGTTCCGGATGCCAGCAGTCGTAATCGGTAATCATGGCGACGGTGGCGTAAGGGATCTCTGCCTCACGCGCGAGTTTCGCCTCGGGCATGTTGGTCATGCCGACCACGTCACAGCCCCAGGAGCGATATAGCGTGCTCTCGGCGAAGGTAGAGAATTGCGGGCCTTCCATGCAGATATAGGTCCCGTTCACGCTGTACGGCAAACTGAGCTGCTTGCAGGCCTCCGCCAGCGCTGCCTGGATGCGTTCAGAGACCGGATGGGAGAACGAGACGTGCGCGGCGCAGCCGTCCGTGTAGAAGGACTTCTCGCGGGCGAAGGTGCGGTCGATGAACTGGTCGATCAGCACGAAATGGCCGGGCGCGTATTCTTCCTTGAGAGAGCCGACAGCGCTGAGCGAGATGATATCGGTCACCCCGGCCCGCTTCATGACATCGATGTTGGCGCGGTAATTGATCCCGCTCGGGTTCAGCTTGTGACCCCGACCGTGGCGCGGCAGGAAGACCAGTTTCTGACCATCCAGCTCTCCGAAGAGCAGCTGGTCCGACGGCGTGCCAAAGGGTGAGGACATCGTTTCCCAGCGCGTGTTGGAGAGGCCATCGATCTCGTAGATCCCGCTGCCACCGATAAAGCCGAGAACCGCGTCGCGCGTCAGTGCCGTCATGGGATGCAACCTTCCTGCAGAAACAATTCGGCTCTCTGCCTAGCGGATGGCCGCGTGCTTGCCAACGGCAAAAGAAAAGGCCGCGTCCAAAGACGCGGCCCTCTTAAAGAATATGCTCGCTCAGATCAGTGCACGTTGGCCCAGATCTTCCGCTTGGAGGCATAGAACAGGCCGCTGGCGACGATCAGGAACAGGATCACCGCAACACCGGTCCGCTTGCGCTCTTCCAGGTTCGGCTCGGACGCCCAGGTCAGGAACGTCGTCACATCCTTGGCCATCTGCTCGACAGAGGCTTTGGTGCCGTCCGCATAGGTCACGCCGTCCTCATAGAGCGGCTGTCCCATGGCAATCTGGAAACCAGGGAAGGCTTTGTTGTAGCTCATGCCTTCCGAGACATTAACGCCTTCCGGCGCCTCGCCGTAACCTGTCAGAAGACCGTAGATGTAATCCTCGAAACCAGCCCGCGCCTCGACGATGAGGGACAGGTCAGGCGGCAGCGCGCCGCCATTGCCGGCCCGCGCCGCGTTGTCGTTTGCGAAAGGCGCCACAAAGCGGTCAGACGGTGTGCCAGGACGGGTGAACATCTCACCTTCGTCGTTCGGGCCATCGACAACTTCATACTCGGCCGCGATCGCTTTCACTTCGGCTTCCGAATAGCCAAGGTCGGCCAAATTCCGGAAGGCGATGTAGTCCAGCGAGTGACAGGTCGCGCAGACTTCCCGGTAGACCTGGAGACCGCGCTGTGCGGCCGCCCGGTCGAAGGTTCCGAACAGGCCGGAGAAAGACCAGTCCTGCTTTTCCAGGTGAATGGCGTCACCGGCGGCGTGTGCAGCCGGACCATTCATGGCGAGGGCCGCGAATGCAACCGTCGCCGCGATCAGAGATTTCATACGCATTATGCTTTCTCCTTCGCGGCAGCAGGCGCGGCAGCGGGGCCACCAGAGCCGCCGAGCACGGACTCACTGATACTCTTCGGCAACGGTTTCGGTGTCTCGAAAATCGAGAGCAGCGGAAGCGCGACGAGGAAGTAGAAGAAGTAATAGACCGTCGCGATCCGGGACGCGGTGACGTACCAGCCTTCAGCCGGCTTGCCGCCGAGCCATGTCAGCGCGATGCAATCGACGAACAGCAGCCAGAAGAAGATCTTGAAGACCGGCCGGAAGCTGCCGCTGCGCACCGGAGACCGGTCGAGCCAGGGCAGGATGAACAGCACCGCAATGGCGCCGAACATGGCCAGAACCCCGAACAACTTGTCCGGAACCGCACGCAGGATCGCGTAGAACGGCAGGAAGTACCATTCGGGCACGATGTGCGCCGGCGTGACCAGCGGGTTGGCCGGAATGTAGTTGTCAGGATGGCCCAGGAAGTTCGGCGCGAAGAAGATGAAGAAGGCGAACGGGATCAGGAAAACGAAGAGGCCGAACGCATCCTTGACGGTGTAGTACGGATGGAACGGGATCGTGTCCTGTGGGCCCTTCACATCGATGCCCAGCGGGTTGTTCGAGCCGAAGCGGTGCAGCGCCACGATGTGCAGCACGACGACCGCGAAGATCACGAACGGCAGCAGATAATGCAGCGCGAAGAACCGGTTCAGGGTCGGGTTGTCGACCGAGAAGCCACCCCACAGCCAAGTGACAACATGCTCGCCGACGAGCGGGATCGCAGAGAACAGGTTGGTGATGACGGTGGCGCCCCAGAAACTCATCTGACCCCAGGGAAGCACGTAGCCCATGAAGGCGGTTGCCATCATCAGCAGCATGATCACCACGCCCAGCATCCAGAGCAGCTCACGCGGGGCCTTGTAGGACCCGTAATAGAGGCCGCGGAACATGTGGATGTAGACGGCGATGAAGAAGAAGCTGGCGCCGTTCATGTGGATGTAGCGGATCAGCCAGCCTGAATTGACGTCGCGCATGATGCGCTCGACCGAAGCGAAAGCGTAATCGACATGCGGCGTGTAGTGCATCGCAAGTGTGATGCCCGTAACCAGCATGATGACCAGCATGATTCCGGCCAGCGAGCCGAAGTTCCACCAGTAGCTGAGGTTCTTCGGGGTCGGATATTCATGCGCTTCATGGTGCAGGAAGCTGAAGATCGGAAGACGGTGATCAATCCACCGGACGACCGGATTGGTAAAATTAGCAGTGCTCATCGATCACGCTCCTCAACCGATTTTAATCGCGGTATCGCCGGTGAAGACATATGGCGGTACGGGAAGGTTCAGCGGAGCCGGACCTTTGCGAATTCGTCCAGAGGTGTCGTAGTGCGAACCGTGACAGGGGCAGAACCAGCCGCCGAAGTCGCCTCGCGCTTCCGTCGTTTTCTGCCCCAGCGGCACACAGCCGAGATGGGTGCAGATACCGATCAGGATCAGCCATTCCGGCTTCTCCGCGCGATCCGCGTCCGGTGTCGGATCCCGCAACTCGCCGAGATCGACATTATTCGCTTCTTCGATTTCCGCCGCCGTGCGGTGACGGATGAAGACCGGCTTTCCGCGCCAGACGACAGTGATCGCCATGCCTTCCTCGACCGCGGAGATATCCACCTCCGTGCTCGAGAGAGCCAGCGTGTCAGCCGCCGGGTTCATTTGATTGATGAACGGCCAAGCCGCCGCCGCGATACCAACCACGCCAACCGCGCCGCTGGCGACATTGATAAAGTCGCGCCGTGTCGCGCCTTCTTCTACCTCAGCCATTGTAAATCAGCACCTCTCGCCCACTTATTGATTCGTCAAGGAACTTATCTTGTCCCCCGCCGCTGTGAGTGCGACACAGGGTCGCGCGCTACAGGCAGGCAAAAGCTCTGCTCTGACGCTATTGCATCGTCCTATACTGCACCCAGAAACCAATTGCAAAGCCTCCCTAGTTTCCCCGCCAGCAATAGGCCCCTGCCCGTGCGAATTGCGCTCTATCAACCGGATATCCCACAAAACACCGGTACCATTCTCCGTCTTGCCGCCTGCTTTGGCTTTCCGGTGGACATAATCGAGCCCTGTGGCTTCGCCCTGAGCGATGCCCGGATGCGCCGTGCAGGCATGGATTATATCGATCATGTGGACTGGACGCGGCACAATTCGTGGGAGCGTTTTCTGGAGCAGAGAAGGTCAGGGCGCCTGGTCCTGCTGACGACGAAAGCAGACTCATCCCTGCAGGACTTCACATTCAAGGCGGACGACACACTCCTGTTCGGCCAAGAATCCGCCGGTGTGCCGGAAGAGGTTCACAACCGTGCCGATGCCCGCGTCGCGATCCCGATGCAAAGCGGCCTCAGATCACTCAACCTGGCGGTCAGCGCCTCCATCGCAGCCTGGGAAGCCCTTCGCCAGACAGGTTTTGGCCACGACGTCCCGCCTCATACAGGCGGAGACCTGGCCTAAGGTCTCCGGTCGCCAATCAATGCCAGCTGAGCGCCCGTTCAAGCTGCAACCACTGTGGGGAATCATGAAGTCGATATATTCTTCACCGGAGCGCCAAAAGGCGCCGCATAACCTTGTCTTCAAAGCATCTCGCAAACAAATCCAGCGCTTTCATTTTCACAACGCCAGCCATCCGCTTTTTCTAGTTAAAGAAAAGCGCTTTCGATTAACCATATTTTAGGCAAATCACATCATTCTTCTCGTTAGACCAGTCCAAACCCTCGGGCTACACCAGTCCAGAACTTGACATTCTTCACACAGCAACCATCCTGAAATCATGGCCAGACAAAAAGAATTCGATCAATCCGATGTCCTGCTGAAAGCCATGCAGGCCTTCTGGCGCCGCGGCTACGAGGCGACCTCCGTTCAGGATCTGGTCGATGCGACCGGCATCAACCGCGGCTCCATGTACGACACCTTCGGCGACAAGCGCGGGCTATTTCAGGCTGCGGTTGATTTTTACATTTCAAACGTCAGCGCCAAGCGCCTTTCCAAGATGCTGGAAACAGAATCGCCCCTGGTGGCGATCCGGACTTATTTTGAGGATCTGATTTCCTTTTCTGTGGGCGATGGCCGCAAGCTCGGCTGCCTGATTACGAACTCCGTTGTTGAACTTGCCCCGCACGACCCCACCATCGGCAAGACCCTTCGCGGCAGCTTCGCGCGGGTGGAAGATGTCTTCCACCAGACCCTGCTGCGCGCGCAGGACGAAGGCGAAATCCCCTCCCAGATCGATGCCCGGGCGATTGCCCGGTTCATGACAGCGACAGCGAACGGAATCCGCGTATTCGCCCGTGCCGACGCCGACGCAGAAACCTTGCGCGATGTGGTCAACAGCGCGCTGTCCGTGATCGAGGGTCGACACCCCGAACTGCCCGTCGCGGCCGAATAGAAGCCCCGAACAGAACCTTTGCGTCCATCACCGGATGATTTCCTTGGGACACGTTTTCTTGAGGAGAGGCTATTCGTTTTGAATTCTGGAACAATTGTTCCATATTCATGCTCATTAAATCCATCCACGGGAAAACATCCATGACTCAGCTTACCCCGCTCTTTCCGCGCCAACAGGTACCGGCCCTTTCCGTCAAAACACTCGACGGCGGGACCTGGAGCATCTCCGACGCGAAGCCCGAGAACTTCACGATGATCGTTGTTTATCGCGGCCTGCATTGCCCGATCTGCGGCATGTATCTGAAGGACCTCGACCGCAAGCTCGCGGATTTCAAGGAACGCGGCGTCGACGTGATCGCGCTTTCCAGCGACGATGAAGCCCGCGCCAAGCAGGCCAAGGACGACTGGAAGATCGAGAACCTCACACTCGGTTACGGGCTGACGCTTGAGAAGGCGCGTGAATGGGGCCTCTACATCTCTGCCGGACGCGGCAAGACCTCCGTCGGTATCGAAGAGCCGAAGCTGTTTGTCGAACCGGGCCTGTTCGTGGTCCGGCCGAACGGCGAGCTGTACTTCGCCAGCGTCCAGACAATGCCGTTCGCGCGCCCCGATTTCGCAGCAATCCTGAAAGCCCTCGATTTCGTTATAGCGAAAGACTATCCGGGTCGCGGCGAGATCGTCGACCACCTGGCACAAGCCGCCGAGTAACCGGACCTTTGGGGAAGTCGCCCAGCGGCTTCCCCGGCCTTGCCCTGGCAACACACCGCGCCTCCAGGCCCGAATTCCACTGGCACCGGCTCCGGCCTTGGGCTACTAGGGCAGCGTGACAAATCATCCGCTGAAGACACTCCGCTTCCGTCTCGAAGCCGCCCTCCTGGCGGTGCTGTTGTTCGTCGTGCGCCTGCTGCCTCTCACCGCTGCCTCCTGGATCGGCGGCAAGGTCCTGCAAATCGTCGGGCCTTTCCTGCCGGCGCACCGCACCGCCCGCAAGAACCTGGAGCGCGCCTTCCCGGAAAAGGACAGTGCCGAGATTGGCCGCATCCTGAGAGACATGTGGAATAATCTCGGCCGGACGGCCGCCGAATATCCGCACCACGATACAATCAAGGCCGAAGCCTCAGAGCGTCTGGAAGTGCATGGCGGAGAGCGGCTTGAGAATATCGCCGCCAATCCGCGCCCGGCCGTATTCTTCTCAGCCCATCTCGCCAACTGGGAAGTGCTGCCTATCGTCTCCGCCCTGCGCGACCTTCCGGTGAACCCGGTGTTCCGGAGTCCGAACAATCCCTATCTGAAAGATCTATTCGAGGCCCGGAGGCCTCACCCGGAGGTCGAACTAGTCGCCAAGGGGCCGCGTGCCGTGCGGGAGCTGATCAAGATCCTGAAACAGAACCGCTCCGTTGCCCTGCTGATCGATCAGAAGCTACGGGAAGGCATCCCCGTCAAATTCTTCGGGCGGGACGCGATGACCCCGAGCGCCTTCGCCGAGCTCGCCCAGATGCTCGATTGCGAGATTTATCCGACCAGGGTCGAGCGACTGCCGGGCGCCCGGTTCCGGGCAACCATTTACCCGCCGCTGGAAAAGCCTGACACGACAGACCGTAAAGAGGCCGTGCGCATCCTTACCCAGACGGCGACAGCCATGATCGAGGAATGGGTGCGGGAACGACCGTCGGAGTGGTTCTGGGTACACCGGCGCTGGCCCGATTAAGGCGCCTGACTCGCCGCTTCGCTTCTGGCGGGCTGATCCTTAGACCGCACGATCCCTGTGCGCGGCATCGCTAGGTCCGAACTGCAAGGCGTGCAGATGCGCATAGAGCCCGGCCTCGCCGATCAGCGCATCGTGGGTGCCGCTTTCAACCACACGACCGCCATCGAAGACATGGATCACATCCGCATGCTGAATGGTCGACAGCCGATGCGCGATGACGATGGTTGTCCGCCCCTTCATCAGGATCTTGAGGGCATTCTGGATCTGCCGCTCCGACTCGGTATCCAGCGCGCTGGTGGCTTCGTCCAGAAGCAGGATCGGCGCGTCCTTCAGAATAGCGCGAGCGATCGCAAGCCGCTGACGCTGACCGCCGGAGAGCTTCGTGCCCTGCTCGCCGATCACGGTTTCGTAGCCATCAGGCAATTCAGTGATGAAGCCATCCGCCGCCGCCGCCTTGGCCGCGGCCCGGACCTCCTCGTCACTCGCATCGAGCCGGCCGAAGCGAATGTTGTTGATGACGGAATCATCGAATAGCACGACGTCCTGACTGACAATGGCAAGCGCCTCGCGGACACTTTCGAGGGTCACGGTCCGGATATCGAGCCCGTTGACCATGACGCAGCCGTCCGCCGGATCGTAAAAGCGCGGGATCATGGAAAGCACCGTGCTCTTTCCAGCGCCGGAGGGGCCGACCAATGCTGTGACCTTGCCGGCCGGCGCCTCGAAACTTACGCCGTTAAGCGCGGCATCCGGCGCCATGCCGTCCTCAGCGGTCACATCCTCAGCCGGAGCCGTCGCGCCATAGGCAAAACGGACGGCATCGAACTTCACCGCACCGGCAGCCCGTGGCAGCGGTCCGGCACCCGGTGCGTCCTTGATCTTCGGTTCTTGATCAAGCAGAGCGAACACCCGCTGCGCTGCGGCAAGGCCCTCCTGGATATTGGTGGCGATCTTGCCGAGCGCCCGCATCGGCTGATACGCCATCAGAGTGGCTGCGATGAACGAGAAGAAGGCGCCGGGAGACGTATGCCCCTCGATCACGCGGGCGCCGCCATAGGCGATCACCGCCGCCACGGCGACACCGCCGAGGAAGTCGATGATCGGCTGCGGCGCGGCCTTCACTCGGATACCCCGGTAGTTCAACTGGAAGATCCGCTCCACCAACCCCTGGATCCGGCCGGTCTCATTCTCCTCCAGCCCAAAGGACTTGATCATGCGGATGCCCTGAAAGCCCTGGGTCAGCAGGGTTGTCATCGCGCCCATTTCTTCCTGCGTCTCGGCCGAGACGCGGCGCATCCGCTTGCCGAGCTGGCGGATCGGATAGGCGGAGATCGGGGCGACGATGAAGGTGATGCAGGCCAGCATCCACTCCTGATAAAACATCACGGCGACGAGGAAGATGACGGACAGGGTGTCTCGGCCGAGACCGACCAGGGCATTTGCCACCGCGTTACGCATTGCATTGATGTCGAACGTGAAATGCGAAATCAGGGTGCCGCTGTGCCGGTCCTGGAACAGGCCGAGATCGAGATGGATCAGATGCCGGTAGAGCCGGGCTTGGGTATCCGCGACAACCCGCTGGCCGACATAGCCGACGAGCACTTCCTGGATATAAGTCGCAACACTCTTCACGAAGAAGGTCGCGACGACGGCGCCGGCAACCAGCCACAGCACCGACAGATCCTTCTCGATGAAAATCTTGTTCACCATTGGATCCATCAGCCAGGCTGAGGCCGCAGTCGCGCCGGCAACCAGCACCATGCAAAGCCCGGCCAGGATCAGACGTCCCGTATAGGGCCTCACAAGATCGCGGACCACACGCCTCAGCAGTGAAATGCTGGCCTCGTCCGTGAGGCTGATTTTAGTCCGGTCAGGTTTATTAGCCATTCAGTCCAGTCCAAGCAATTCGGCGCTCTGCATATAGCATGGCACCGTCTGACCGCCACCGATTTGCACTGCCAAAATCGCGCCAATACCCACAATCCCGACCGGACCGTGTTGATTTAAATTCGGTATCCCGTACTATTACCGCCTTGAATTCAAATTCATCCGATCAATCGGATTGGCGCCTAACAAAGCAAGAATAATAATCGGCGCAACACTTTGGCAAAACAGGAGGCTCGTATGAAATCGGACAACAAGCTCTCGTCAGCGATGAACACTGACGTATCCCGTCGAGGATTTCTCGGCGGCACCGCGGCACTCGGCGTGACTGCAGCGTCTACTTCGGCACTGATGGGAAAAAAGGCCTATGCGGCCAAAAAGGGCGGCCATCTGCGGGCCGGCATCGCACACGGATCGACCACTGACTCGCTCGATCCGGCGACCTACGAAAACGGCTTCTCTCTCGCCCTTGACTACACCCTGTTCAACCATCTCGGCGAAGTCGACCATACCGGCACTGTGAAGCCGGAACTGGCGGAAAGCTGGGAAGCCTCCCCGGATGCCAAAACATGGTCCTTCAAGCTGCGCCAGGGCGTTGAGTTCCACAACGGCAAGACCCTTGAAGCCTCCGATGTGATCGCGTCCATCGAGTACCATATGGGCGAGGACACCAAGTCCGCCGCGAAATCCCTGCTGAAGCAGGTCAAGTCGATGAAGGCAGACGGCAAGAACGAGGTCGTGATCGAGCTCGAAGCCGGCAATGCCGACTTCCCGTATGTGATCAGCGACTACCACATTGCCATCAAACCGGCCAAGGACGGCAAGATCGACCCGACCGAAGGCATCGGCACAGGCCCCTATGCGCTCGAGAACTACGAGCCGGGTGTCCGACTGATGGCCAACAAGAACAAGAACTACTTCAAGTCCGACCGGGGCCATTTCGACCAGGTCGAACTGATCACCATCATCGACCTTGCCGCCCGTCAGAACGCCCTGACCACCGGCGAAATCGACATGATGGACCGGGCCGACCTGAAGACGGTTCACCTTCTGAAACGCCAGAAGGGCATCAACGTCATGGAGACGGTGGGCTACAAGCACTACACCATGCCGATGCGCACCGACACGGCGCCGTTCGACAGCAACGACCTGCGTCTGGCGCTCAAATATTCCCTCGACCGTGAAGAGCTGGTGAAAAAGATCCTGCGCGGCCACGGTGTTGTCGGTAACGACCATCCGATCAGCCCGACCAACCAGTATCATGCCGAAGGCCTCGCCCAGCGCATGTATGATCCGGACAAGGCGAAGTTCCACTTCAAGAAGGCAGGCATGGAAGGCACAACGATCCAGCTTTCCGCCGCAGACGCCGCCTTCCCGGGCGCTGTCGATGCTGCCGTGCTCTACAAGGAGCACGCGGCCAAGGCAGGCATCGATATCGAAGTCGTGCGTGAGCCGAACGACGGCTACTGGTCGAACGTCTGGATGAAAAAGGGCTGGTGCGCCTGCTATTGGGGCGGCCGTCCGACCGAAGACTGGATGTTCACAACGGCTTATGCCGCCGGTGCCGACTGGAACGACACGTTCTGGAAGCACGACCGGTTCAACGAACTGCTCCTCGCCGCCCGTGCCGAGCTCGATAGCGACAAGCGCCGGACCATGTATTACGAGATGCAGGAAATCGTCAGCAACGACGGTGGCGTGGTCGTGCCGATGTTCGCGAACTATGTGTTCGCCGCAACCGACAAAATCCTGCCCTCCGAACAGATGGCCGGTAACTGGGAGCTTGACGGTTCCAAGTTTGCGGAACGGTGGTCCTTCGCCTAAGGGCAGGGGACACCGTAGGTCAGCCCCATGTCACAAATCCTCAAAATGGTTGCCCAGCGCTTTGCGCTGGGCTTCCTGACCCTTTTTATTGTTTCACTCATTATTTTTCTCGGTATCGAGCTGCTTCCCGGCGATATCGCGGAAGAAATTCTCGGCCAGAGCGCCACGCCAGAGACCGTTGCCGCATTCCGCAAGGAGCTCGGTCTCGATGTTCCCGCCCACATACGGTATTTCGACTGGCTCTGGGGCATGCTCCAGGGCGATATGGGCCGCTCCCTCGCCAACAAGCGCGAAATCTCCGAGCTGATCGGCCTGCGTTTCGGTAACACGCTGTTCCTTGCCGTGACCGCTGCCGCGATCTCCGTGCCGCTTGCCCTCACTCTCGGTGTTCTGGCAGCACTGTACCGCCATTCCTTCTACGACCGCGCGGTCAACGTGGTGACGCTGAGCTCCATTTCGTTTCCTGAATTCTTTGTTGCCTATATCCTGATCTTCCTGGTTTCCGTGACCTTCCCGATCTTCCCGTCCATCGCCAATATCAGCGATGCGACGCCGTTCTGGGACAAGGTCTACAAGGTCCTGCTGCCCGCCCTGACCCTCACCCTCGTCGTCGTCGCACACATGATGCGGATGACCCGGGCGGCGATCATCAATCTGCTCGCCAGCCCCTATATCGAGATGGCGAACCTCAAGGGCCTCAGCCGGGCGCGCGTCATCGTCAAGCATGCCCTGCCGAACGCCCTGGCTCCGATCATCAATGTCGTGGTGATCAACCTCGCCTACCTGATTGTCGGCGTGGTCGTGGTCGAGGTGGTGTTCGTCTATCCGGGCCTGGGCCAGCTGATGGTCGACTCGGTCTCCAAGCGCGATCTTCCGGTCGTGCAGGCGTCTGCCATGATCTTTGCCGGCACCTACGTCTTGCTCAACCTGCTCGCGGACATTCTGTCGATCCTGACAAATCCGCGCCTGCTGCATCCGCGATGAGGGAGGAAGTCCAATGAACGCCACCCTCAAACTGCTGGCCAGCGCACCTTGGAGCGCGAAGTTCGGCATCTTCATCATTCTTGGCTACGCCTTCGTCGCCATCTTCGCGCCGGTGCTGACGCCCTATGGCGAAACGGAAATCGTCGGCGCTGAGTTCGAGCTGTGGGGCGACGGGTTCATCCTCGGCACGGACAGCCTGGGCCGGGACATGCTGACCCGGCTGATTTACGGCGCGCGGAACACCATCGGTATCGCCTTCCTGACGACGATACTTGCCTTCCTGCTGGGTTCGGTCACCGGCTTCCTCGCCGCGGCGATCTCGGGCTGGGTCGACCAGCTTCTGTCACGCGTTGTCGACGTCCTGATGGCCATCCCGGCCCTGATCTTCGGCCTTCTCGTCCTGACCATCGTCGGGACCTCGATCACCAACATGGTGCTGGTCATCGCCGTGCTTGAATCGACCCGGGTGTTCCGCCTGGCCCGTGCGGTCGCGATGGGGATTGTGGTCATGGATTATGTCGAGGCGGCCCGGCTGCGCGGCGAAGGCCTGTGGTGGATCATGAGCCGTGAGGTCCTGCCGAATGCCTTGCCGCCGCTGGTAGCGGAGTTCGGCCTGCGGTTCTGCTTCGTATTCCTGTTCATCAGCGCGCTCAGCTTCCTCGGCCTCGGCATCCAGCCGCCGACCGCAGATTGGGGCAGCATGGTCCGTGACAACGCGACCCTCATCACCTTCGGCGACATCACGCCACTGATGCCGGCGGCAGCCATTGCGCTGCTGACCGTTGCGGTGAACTTCGTCGTCGACTGGTTCCTCCACAAGGCAAGCGGATTGAAAGAATGAGCGAGCAGAGCGACCAAGACATCCTCCTTCGCATCCGCGGGCTGCGTATCGAGGGCATGAGCGGCGATAGCTGGCAGGAGATCGTGCACGGGGTCGATCTCGACCTGCGCAAGGGCGAGGTTCTCGGCCTGATCGGCGAGTCCGGTGCCGGCAAATCGACCATTGGCCTCGCCGCCATGGGTTACGCCCGGGACGGCTGCCGCATCACCGGTGGAGAAATTCTGTTCGACGGCATGGATCTGGCCGCGGCAAAGGATTCCGAGAAGCGGCATCTCTGGGGCTCCCGCATTTCCTATGTCGCACAGAGCGCGGCCGCCGCCTTCAACCCGGCACACCGGCTGATCGACCAGTTCACCGAAGCCCCTGTGCAGCATGGCCTTTCGGATAAGGCCACATCGGAAGCTGAAGCCCGCGAGCTGTTCGCCCGGCTGCAATTGCCGGATCCGGACGGGATCGGACAGCGCTATCCGCACCAGGTCTCGGGCGGGCAGTTACAGCGCGCCATGACCGCCATGGCCATGTCCTGCAAACCGGACCTGATTATTTTCGACGAGCCGACCACAGCGCTCGACGTGACCACCCAGATCGAGGTGCTGGCGGCGATCCGCGATGCCGTCGAAGCATTCGGGACTGCCGCCATCTACATCACCCACGATCTCGCCGTCGTCGCACAGATGGCGGACCGGATCATGGTCCTGCGGCATGGAAATCTGGTCGAGGAAGGCGAGACCCGCTCGATGCTGGCGGACCCGAAAGAGACCTATACGCAGAACCTGCTCGCCGTGCGCAGTTTCAAGAGCGCCGAAATGGCCAATCCGGTCGGCGAAGAGCCGTTGCTCAGAGTCGACAACGTCACTGCCGCCTACGGAAAAATCCCGGTGCTGCACGGCGTCTCCGTCGATATCCACAAGAAGCGAACAGTTGCTGTCGTCGGGGAATCGGGCTCCGGCAAAAGTACGCTCGCACGGGTGATCACCGGCCTGCTGCCGGCGGCGAGCGGCGCGGTCAGCTATAACGGCGAGATCCTGCCGCCGAACTACAGGCAACGCTCCAAGGATCAGCTCCGCCGCATGCAGATGATCTACCAGATGCCGGATACCGCGCTGAACCCGCGCCAGCGTATCCGGGATATCATCGGCCGGCCGGTCGCTTTCTATCTCGGGCTGAGCGGCAAGCAGCTGGAAGACCGGGTGCGCGAGTTGCTGTCCCTGATCGAGCTGGAGCCGGACGATTATATCGACCGGCTGTCGACGGAACTTTCGGGTGGCCAGAAGCAGCGGATCTGCATCGCCCGCGCCCTTGCGGCCGAGCCGCAGCTGATCATCTGCGACGAGGTCACCTCCGCGCTCGACCAGCTTGTCGCCGAAGAGATCCTGAAACTGCTGCAACGCCTGCAGGACGAGCTCGATCTGTCCTACATGTTCATCACGCACGATCTTGCGACGGTTCGCGCCATCGCGGACGAGGTCGTGGTGATGCTGCAAGGTGAGGTCGTGGAACACGGCTCGAAGACGGAAATGTTCAAGCCGCCGCATCACGACTATACGGACCTTCTGCTGTCTTCCGTGCCGGAAATGGATCCGGACTGGCTCGACGACCTGCTGGCCGAACGGGCCGAGTTGGCGAAGCAGGGCCGGGTTCTGAAAGCGGCCGACCACTAAACCGAAGGCGCCTGGAGTCTCCATGCAAACTGTCGGACAATTTCCGCATGCGGTGCGGGAAATCGAAAACTGCTGGATTACCCTCAGTGACGGCTGCCGCGTGGCCGCCCGGATCTGGTTGCCGGAAGGCGCCGAGAATGCCCCCGTCCCGGCGATCCTCGAATATCTCCCCTACCGCAAGAGGGACGGAACATCGGCCCGCGATGCGCTGACCCATCCCTATTTCGCCGGCCATGGTTATGCCGCCATCCGCGTCGACATGCGCGGCAACGGCGAGTCCGACGGCATCATGGAAGACGAGTACCTGCCGCAGGAGCAGGACGACGCGCTGGAGGTGATCGACTGGATCACCAGCCAGCCCTGGTGCAGTGGCGCCGTCGGCATGATCGGGATCTCCTGGGGCGGCTTCAACGGATTGCAGGTCGCTTACCACCAGCCCGAGGCCCTGAAGGCCGTCATCACCATCTGCTCCACGGATGACCGCTATGCGGACGACATCCATTACAAGGGCGGGGCGATGCTCAACGAGAATATGGGCTGGTCCTCGACCATGCTGTCATATTCCTCGCGGCCGCCGGACCCGGCGCTGGTTGGCGAGAGCTGGCGCGAGACCTGGTTGAAACGGCTGGAAGCCGAGCCGCTGCTGATCGCAAACTGGCTACACCACCAGACCCGCGATGAATTCTGGAAACACGGATCGGTCTGCGAGGATTATGCCCGCATGACCGTGCCAGTGTTGGCCGTCGGCGGCTGGTCCGACGCCTACAGCAACGCAGTGCCGCGCATGCTGGAAAATCTGCCGGACTTCGTCCGCGGTATTGTCGGCCCCTGGCTGCACAAATATCCGCACTTTGCCGTTCCCGGCCCGGCCATCGGCTTCCTGCAGGAATGCCTGCGCTGGTGGGATCACTGGCTGAAGGGAATCGACCGCGGCGTCGAGCAGGACCCGGCCTTCCGGGTCTATATGCAGGAGTCCGTGCCGCCGAAAGCTGCCTACGAGACCCGCGACGGCCGCTGGCTTGGCGAGCAGAGCTGGCCGAGCCCGAACGTGGAGGCCACGCGCCTTTATCTGCAGGACGGGCGCCTGAAAGAGACATCCGGCGCTTCGGGCGACAATGCCGAAACTCTGATCCGCTCACCGGAGACCGTCGGTCAGGCTGGCGGGGAATACTGCATGATCTGGCTTGGCCCCGAAGGACCGACGGATCAGCGCGTGGACGATGCGGGCTCCGTCTGTTTCGAGACCGCGCCACTGGATGGGCGGATGGAGATTCTCGGCGCTCCAGTGCTCGATCTTGAGATCTCCTCGGACAAACCGGTGGCGCACCTGATCGCCCGGCTGAACGACATCGCACAGGACGGATCGGCGACCCGGATCACCTACGGCGTCCTCAACCTGACGCATAGGGACAGCCACGAACACCCGGAAGCGCTCTCGCCGGGCAAACGCTATCGCGTGTCACTCCGGCTGGACGATATCGCCTATGCCGTGCCTCCGGGGCACAAGGTTCGGGTTTCACTCTCCACGAACTACTGGCCGATGATCTGGCCGGCACCGGAAGCGGCCACGGTAACGCTCTCAGAGGGCATCAGCAGCCTCTCCCTGCCCCTGCGCCCTACGGACGGAACCGACACGCCCTATGAGCCCTTTGCCGAGGCTGAGGCGGCTCCTCAGTTGCAGAAGGATATCCTGCGCCCCGCAACAAACACGCGGACGATCACGACGGATGCCGAGACCGGCAGACAGAAGATCGCGATCTTCGATGATTTCGGGAGCGACCGGATTGTCGAATTGGATCTGACGACTGAGCATGCCGCCCGGGAGACCTATTCAATCCAGCCCGGCGACCCGCTGAGTGCGCGTATGGAGACCCACTGGAGCCAGGGCCTGTCACGCGGCGACTGGAATGTAGCAACGGAGACCTATTGTACGCTGACCGGCGATGCGACCCATTTCCATGTCACCGGACGAATCGAGGCTTATGAGTCGGGCGCGCTGATCTTCGAGAAAGACTTCGAAGAGTCGATCCCCCGGAACATGCTCTGAAGCTCGTGCTCTCTATTCGGCGGGGGCAACCCGGATATCCTGAAAGAAGCTTGAGCTGAGCATCCGGAGACGGCGGCTGAGCGCACTCATGGCATCGGCGGTCGCATCGACCTCCCGTGCCGCGTCCTCGCTCCGCACCGTCGCCTCGGCAAGGCTGGCGATACCGGAATTGACCTCGTTGCTTGCCGCCGCCGCGCCATCGGCACTGCTGGCGATCTCCCGTGTTGCTTCGGTTTGCGCGGTCATGGCGGAAACCGCGTCCTGGGTATTCCGGTCGATCGACGCAACGCTCTCGATCGCCTCGCCAATCGCGCTCACCGCAGCATCGATGACGGAGCGCATTTCCGTGACCTGACGGGAGATTTGCAGAGCCGCATCCTCGGTTTGCCCGGCGAGTGATTTGACCTCACCGGCGACAACCGCAAAACCGCGCCCCATCTCACCGGCCCGGGCCGCCTCAATTGTTGCGTTCATAGCCAGCAGGTTTGTCTGATGGGCAACCGTGCTGATGATATCGGCAAAGCCACCGACTTCACCGGCCAGTGTTGTCAGCTGCCCGACGGTAGCCGTCGTGCTCTCGGCGCGCTGGGACGCCAGAGCGGAAGATTCCGCCGCGGCACGGATAACCAGCCCGAGATCCGATATCGACCGGTCGAGAGAGGCCGCAGCCTCCGACACTCCGCCTGCACCGGCAGCCGCCGTAATTGACGCCGAGCGGGCTTTCTCCGCACTGCCGGCAGCTCCGGAAACCGAGTCCTTCATCGTTCGCGTGACGTCTTCCATCCGCTGCGTCGCCCCGGCGACTTCGGTGAGGATCAGACCGATCTCCTTCTCGAAGGATTTCAGGATCTGCTCCCGGCGGTCGACTTCCTCTGCCTGTGCGTTGTGCGCGGCACTTGTCCGCTCCTGCAGCAAGGCGTTTTCTTTCAGTACCGACTGGAACTGGCCCACACGGCGCGCGATCGTGCCTATCTCGTCCTTGCGTTCAAGATAGGGAACCGTCACCTGCTCCATCGAGGCAACGGCCCGGATCGCTTGCGTCACCCGTTCAAGCGGCCGCGTAACGATGATTCGGCTTGACGCATAGGCCGCCGCAATGGCGAGCAGAGTGCCCACACCGGCCAGGATTGCGAGCAGGGCTCTGGCCTGGCTTTCAAAAACACTCAGTTCGCTCTCTTTCGCCAGGATCTTTTCGTTTTCCTGCACGATCGCGTTGCGGACCTGCTCCGCCGCCAGCGCCTCATCCACCAACTCGCCCTTAACGATTGCCAGACGTTGCTCGAGACTGGCCGTGTTAAAGAGGTCCGCGATTTTCTGATTGGCCGCGTCGGCGGTCACGCCGGGGATCGTCAGCTCGGTCACTGCGTCCGCATATTCACCGCCGTCGAACGCCCCGAATGAGATGGCCGCACCGCCATCCACATCTTCAACAATGAAGTTCGCCGCTTTCTGAAGGTCCCGACGCTGTCTGCGCTTCTTGTAGCGCGCGACGATAGCGTCCCGCCCGGAATGCACGGTCTCAGCAGCACCATTCTCGACAGCCCAGTTCTTCAACTCCGCCGACGGATTCACTTCAAGGCGCTTCGGGATCTCGAAATAGCTCTGCTGCAAGGTCATCACCTGGGCGCGGAGATCCTGGTTCATTGCCCGAAGCAAGGCTGCCCGCTGGTCTTCCCTCTCGGCAACCATCGACACAATGATGTAGATGGCGACGAGCAAGCCGGCGAAAACCAGGACCGTCATCACGGCAGCCGACAGAACCAGTTTCGTGCTGATGCGGGAGCCGAGGCCTGAGGATGGCGCCCGCTGTTCCGTCTCCGAACCGATGTGCTGTTGTTCAAAAACAATGTCCGACATGACTATCTCTTGCGCCCGAATACGGATCATGACGGCGGTATACCGTCATGGACATTTTACGCTTGAGGGTTAGTTCCAGCCGAAACCGAGTGCAAATGACCGTTTGATGTAAAAAACAGCCAATTTCCGGCTGATTTACATAAAAATGACAACAAAAAACCCCGCTGAAGCGGGGTTTTTCGAAACACATGATGTTCGTTTACTGGAGCCGGGCCGGGAGGTCCGCGACCGCGCTCTTGACGATCTTTTCGTTGACCTCGGTGGTCATTTTCTCGGCCAGCAGGTTACCGGTCGCCGCCATGGCCAATTCAACGGCCTGGTTGCGAACATCCTGAAGAGCCTGAGCTTCAGCCCGCGCGATTTTCTCGGCGGCCTGTTCTTCACGGCGCTTCAAGGTTTCGGCCAGATGCTGCTTCGCTTCCTTGCGGATGCGGGCGGCTTCTTCCTTGGCGTGACCGACAATCTCTTCGGCTTCCTTCAGCGCATCGCGCTGCAGGCGCTGATAGTTCGCCAGAGCGGCCTGCGCTTCTTCACGCAGGGCTTCGGCTTCCTTCAGCTGGGCACCGATGGCTGCGGACTTTTCGTCCAGCATGCCGCCAACCTTCGAGACGATCGGCTTGATCGTGGCAACGACGAAGATAATGAAGGCAACCGCGACCCAGCCTGTAGCGCCCAGGCCCAGCAATGTCGGATCATGTTCCATCACTTCGTCTCCATGGCCAGTGCAACCGCCTTCTTGAGGTCGGTCTTGGTGACCTTGACGCCGATGAGCTTGGCAACCGCATCACCTGCAACCTCGCTCACCACGTCTTTGACGTTCGCGAGTGCTTCGGTGCGGGCTTCATCGATCCGGGCTTCGGCTTCCTTGACCTGCTTGGCTGCGACGGCATCGGCTTCCGCCTCTGCTTTCGCATTCTTGCCGGCAGCCTCGTCCTTGGTCTTGCCGATCAGCTTCTGGGCAGATCCACGGGCATCCGCCAGAGCCTTCTCGTAGTTGGCCTGAACCTCTTCAGCATCCGCCTTGAGCTTCCCGGCCTTATCGAGATCTTCAGCAATCCGGCTATGCCGTTCTTCCAGCACATACTCGATGCGCGGGATGGCAACCTTCGACATCGCGATATAGAGCACGATGAACGTAACAAAGAGCCAGAAGATCTGGGTCGGAAACGTGCCGACATCGAGCTGCGGCAAGGTACCGCCGCCGCCACTTTCGCTGGCAGCCATGGCTCCCTTGGCAATAAGCGCAAAAGCGCCAGTGCCACCGAGCACAGCCGAAAATCTGAGCAAGCGCTTCATACCGCTGTCCAATTCCGTTCCAGTATTCTCATTTAAACCGGAGAGAGCCGGACCGCACATGCGGCCGGCGGCTCTCACTCGAACCGGTCTTACGAGAACAGGATCAGGAACGCGATCAGCAGCGCGAAGAGCGCCACGGCTTCGGTCAGGGCGAAGCCCAGAATGCCGATGCCGAAGACTTCGCTACGCGCCGCCGGGTTGCGGGCGATGGAAGCAACGAGGGTGGAGAAGATATTTCCGATACCAACGCCAACACCCATGAGGGCAATAACAGCGATACCGGCGCCAATCATCTTCGCGGCTTCAACGTCCATGTTCAAATCCTTCCTTTGGATCAGGTAGTGCACATATCAGGCCGGAGATCCGGCCCGGTTTCTGGTTCCCTCAGGCCTCAATGCAGATGGATCGCATCATGCAGGTAGAGGCAGGTGAGAATGGTGAAAACATAGGCCTGGAGCACCGCCACCAGGATTTCGAAGGCGGTCAGTGCCACAATCAGGGCAAGGGGCGCAACCCCAAAGACGCCGAGTGCGACGACAAAGCCGCCAAACACCTTCAGCATCGTGTGACCGGCCATCATGTTCGCGAACAGACGAACAGAGAGGCTGACCGGACGAACAAAATAGGAAATCACCTCAATCGGGATCAACAGCGGCGCCATGTAGACAGGCGCGCCGGACGGGAAGAAAAAGGTGAAGAATTTCAGGCCATGACGGGCCAGTGCAATCAGCGTAACGCCGATGAACACAACAAAAGCCATGGCGAAAGTGACGATGATCTGGCTGGTCGGCGTGTAATGGATTTCCGGAATCGGAACCATACCGAACAGGTTACTGAACAGGATGAACATGAAGAGCGAGAAGATGAAGGGGAAGTACTTGCGTCCTTCGCTGCCGACATTCTCTTTCACCATGTTGGCGACGAACTCATAGGAGAGCTCCGCCATCAGCTGCCAACGCCCCGGAACCAGCTTCCGCCCGCTCATCGACACGGTCAGAAACGCGACGATCCCAACAATCGCCACGACCATCATGGCCGCGGAATTGGTAAAGGAGAGATCGACTCCGCCGACCTCGATCTGGGGGCCGTAAGATTTCAGCTCAAACTGTGCGACCGGTGATGCCACGCTTCGTTCCCCTATTCGCCGCCGGCCCGATCATCGGGCCGATTATCTGTCGAGGACCGGCGGTAACCCATCTGCAAACCTTCTCCAGTCGCAGCGCGGTAGACATTCATCATGCCGCCGGCAGCGCCCAGAAAGAAGAACAGTATGAGCAGCCAGGGACCGGTCCCAAGCCATCTGTCCAAGAGGTATCCGATACCGGCACCAACACCGACTCCGGCAACCAGTTCAACCCCGATCCGCATTGCCATTCCGAGACCCTCGGAAGCCATGGCACCGCGACCGCCCTTCGGACCGCTCTCATTTTTATCCTCGCCACGTGCTCGCCTCAATCTGGTGTCCAGATCGTCGAGTGAGGGAGGATCGCTAGGCTTATCACCTGTCATGGAGCGAGCCCGATTGGCCGAAGCCAGTTGATGTACCCCACCTCCGCCAGCCAAGGCCCGCGAAAGCGCCGCAAACATACGGAGGGGTCCTTTCGCTGTCAAGGCGGAAGCCGCACTGCGAAAATACGTCTAACATATTGATTTAGATGTATTTTTAGAAAGGCGCGTGCAATGCGGCTCTCTAAACGACGTCGCGAAGCTCCACCGCGCCCGCCAAATCGACCGAAACAAGCTGGCTGACGCCCCTCTCGGCCATGGTCACGCCGAACAGACGGTCCATCCGTGCCATGGTCAGGCGATGGTGGGTAATGACCAGAAAGCGGGTGCCCGTGGTCTTGCTGATTTCCTGCAACAGCGTGCAGAAGCGGTCGACGTTCGTATCGTCCAGCGGCGCATCGACCTCGTCGAGCACGCAGATCGGCGACGGATTGGTCAGAAACGCGGCGAAAACCAGCGCCACCGCGGTCAGGGCCTGCTCCCCACCGGACAACAGCGACATGACCTGCATCTTCTTGCCCGGCGGGCTGGCCATGATTTCCAAGCCGGCATCCAGCGGATCGTCATCCTCGACCATCTTCAAATGCGCCTGGCCACCACCGAACAGCCGGCTGAACAGATCCTTGAAATGCGCATTCACCCGTTCGAAGGATTCGAGCAACCGCTCCCTTCCCTCACGGTTCAGGGTCTGGATCGCGCCGCGCAGCCGGGAGATCGCCTGGATCAGATCGTCCCGCTCACTCTCCATGCCGGCGATTCTCTGCTCCAGCTCCGCGACTTCCTGCTCCGCCCGCAGGTTCACAGCCCCGATCCGCTCCCGCTCCCGGGTGAGCCTCTCCAGCCGGTTGCTTACCTCCTCCGCATCCGGCAACGGGCCGTCGGGATCGATCCCGGCTTTCGCCAGGATCTCGTCCGGGCGGCATTTCAGACGCTCGACGATCCTCTCACGCAGGGCATTGGTCGCCTGGTTGACCTGCTCCAGCGCGCCTTCGGCCCGGATATGCGTCTCGCGCGCCTCCGCCAGCTCCCGTTCCGCCTGACGCGCCACTTCATCGGCTGTTCGCTGGCGCGTCTCGGCTTCGCTCAGCACGTCCGACGCCTGCTTACGCTTGGCCTCCGACTGGGTGATCTGATCGATCAGAGCCTTGCGCTGGGTCTCGATTTCCGCCGGGCGCGCTTCCAGCCGGGCGATATCCGTCCGTTCCGCGATCTGCCGCTCAGTCAGCTCTTCCTTACGCGACGCGGCCCGTTCGTTCCGGTCCGACCAGGAGCGGAGCTCGCCATCGATGGCGGACAACCGGGTCCGCCGGACTTCCGCCTCCCGTACCAAACTATCGTGGGCGCTTCGGGCTTCCGCCAGTGCGTTGCGCTTGTCCGCCAGCTCCTGCCGAAGCGCGGCGCTCTCGGCCCGCAGGGTCGCGACATCATCAAGCTCGACCTCTGCCGCCTCGGCGGACACAAGCTGGCCCTCGGCCTCCTCGATCTCGCCCTCGTACCGCACCTTGGTATCGTCGATGGCGGAGAGCTTCGAATCGATCTCAGCGAGCAAAGCCGCCAGCTTTGAGCGCCGGGTCCGCGCCGTTTCACTTTCGCTGAAGGCCGAGCGCATCGCTTCGCGCGCCGCCTTTTCAGCATCCGCGGCTTCCCGCTGCGAGGTTCGGGCCGCGTCGAATCGCTCGCTCGCCTCCGCCCGGCCCGTCTCCACCGACGCGATTTCAGACCGCAGGGCGCCCAACCGGTTCCGCTGCTGAAGCCGGATCGCGGCACTGCTCGGCGCCCCGGGAGCGACAACAAAGCCGTCCCAGCGGCATAGCCCGCCATCCTGGCTGACGAGACGCTGGCCGTCCCTCAGAGCGGGTTGCAGCGCCTGCGCAGTCTCGAAGTCCGCGACCACGCCGGTTGCCGCAAGACGGCGCGCCAGAGCGGCCGGTCCTTGCACACGCGTTGCCAGGGGCTCGACACTGTCCGGCAGGGAGCTTCCGGAATCAGCTCCGGACTTTCCGCTCCAGTAGCGCACATGATCGCCGCCCGATTCGGACAGCGGTGCGGTCAGATCGTCGCCGAGCGCGGCACCGAGCGCGGTCTCATAGCCCGGCTCGGCAGAAACGGAATCGAGAATCGGCGCCGCATCACCATCTTCGCCGTCACCGGACAGCAATTGTTCGAGTGCACCGGCCTCCGCCGTCAGCTTCGCCAATCCGGCTTCAACTTGTTGCAAGGCCTCGCGGGCAGCACCCTCAGCTTCCGATGCGGCCTCCCGGGCAGCTTCAGAGCCGTCAGCGGCCGAACGCGCCGCTTCAAGCGCGGCCTCAGCCTCCGTTACGGCCAGCTCCGCCGCCTCGACTTCTCCCGGACCGGCCGCCGATTCCTGCAACCGCTTCCGATTATCCTCAAGCCCTGCAATCTGCCGCGTGAGTCGCTCTATCTGCTCCCGCGCCATCCGGGCCTGGCGTTGCAGGCTGGCCCGCCGCGCCTCGGTCGTCGCGATATGTTCCGTCATCCCGGAAAGCTTAACTTCCAGCGCATCGGCGGCACGGTTGATCTCGGCGAGCACCTCGCTGGCCTCGGCCTGCGCTTCAGCCTCGCCCTCGCGAGCCATGGCAATCTCGGCATGTTCGGCCTTCAGCCGTTCCAGCGCCTCTTCCGCATCGGCGGACAACAACTGCTCACGCTCCAGATCGTCGGCGATCTGACGCAGGCGCAGTTCCGCCTCGCTCTTCGCGGTGACGATGCGACGTTCTTCATTGTCGAGTTCGGCCCGCGCGAGGGTCAGGCGCTGCAATTCGGCCGCCGCCTTTGCCTCATCCTCGCGCAGCGACGGCAGACTGGCCGCTGTCTCGGTCTGGATGGTGCTCGCCTCAGCCGCCTTGCGGGTCGCCGCCGCCACAGCGTCACCCGCTTCGGCCACCGCCTTCCCGGCGACAGCGCGCTCTTCCCTGGTCGCTTCCCAGCGCCGGTGCAGTAGCACCGATTCGGCCGAGCGCATCTGCTCGGCGACAGTGCGGTAACGCTGAGCCTGCTTTGCCTGCTGACGCAGCCCGTGCAACTGGCCTTCCAGCGCTTTCAGGACATCCTCAAGCCGTTCGAGATTGGTTTCCGCCGCCCGCAGACGCAGCTCAGCTTCGCGCCGACGCGCGTAAAGGCCGCGGATATTCGCCGCCTCTTCCAGCAGGATGCGGCGTTCCGACGGTTTCGCGTTGATGATGGCGCCGATCCGGCCCTGGCTGACCAGCCCGGCGGAGCGGGCGCCGGTACCGGCATCGGCGAAGAGAAGCTGCACATCGCGGGCCCGCACTTCCCGGCCATTGACCCGGTAGGCGGAGCCCTTGTTGCGTTCGATGCGCCGGATCACTTCCAGCTCCGGCGCATCGTTGAGGGCGGCGGGAGCCTTGCGGTCCTCGTTATTCACCAACAGGCCGACTTCGGCGAGATTGCGCGCCGGGCGGCCAGTCGTGCCGCCAAATATAACGTCATCCATCTCCCCGCCGCGCATCTGCTTGGCAGAGGTCTCTCCCATCACCCATCTTAGAGCTTCGACGAGATTCGACTTGCCGCAGCCGTTCGGCCCGACAACTCCCGTCATGCCCTCCTCGATCAACAGTTCGGTCGGATCGACAAAGGACTTGAAGCCTGAAAGACGTAGCTTAGAAAGATGCAACCGTTAGACGCTCCTTACCCAGCCCCAGCATGTTGCGGAGAGCGCCCTAGAGCGCGTCCGCAATCGCCTCCTCGAAGGACTCAAAGCTGAACACATCGTCCAGCTTGCGTCCATTCATGAGGAAAGACGGGGTCGACTTGATGTCGTGATCCTTGGTCGCCGCGAGACGCTCGTTCAGGATGTAATCCAGCAGCTTCTCGTCGGTCATGCATTCCTCCACACGCGCTTCGGAAAGCCCGGCGAGCCTGCCCAGCTTGACCAGCTCAGTGAAGGGGTTTTCGCTGCGCGCCCAGTCGGCCTGCTTCTTCATCAGCAGATCGACCATGGCGACATAGCGTTTGCCGTCGAGGCAGCGGGCCATGGCGGAAGCGCGGAGCGCCCACTGGTCGAGCGGGAAATCCTTGAACTCGATCTTCACCTTGCCGGTATCGACATAGGCTTCCTTCAGCTTCGGAAGCACTTCGGTGTGGAATCGGGCGCAGTGCGGGCAGGTCATCGAGAAATACTCAACGATCGAAACCTTAGCATCCGGGTTGCCGATCACCCGGGGCGCACGCGCTGCCTCCATGTCCACTCCAGCAGCCAGAGCCTGCAGCGGCAACCCGGCAGTGAAGGGTGCGATCAACCCAAGACCCAACACAAGATTTAGCGTTCTACGGCGCACTATTGGCCTCCTGTTACAATATGTTGAATATTAATGCGGCTTTTCCCAGTCCGCAACAATGTGACCGCACGATGCGGTTTTCCGCCCTGTGGGCGCCCTGACCGGACACTTTGCAGGCCAATCATGTCAGGAATTAGTCCGTTTCCTGGAAACCCCTTTGGCACCGGCAGCAACCACCGCCTTGCCGAGATCCTCCAGCGCCTGCCTCAGATCGCTGCGCTCGACCCCGGCGACGCTGTCCGTGACCTGCTTGACCTCTTCCGGCTTCAACGGCCGCAGTTTCGGCCGCAGGCTCTCGCGCCGTTTCGGCAGCGGGCCCTGCTTCAGGGCAATACGTGCAATGGCGCTGTAACCGAAGACCATATTGATGCGTTCGATCAGAACCGGGATCTGATGCTGGATTTCCAGCGCCGCCGCCCCGACAACACGCAGATGCAGCGTGCCGCCGCCGGTGGCGCCTCTGGCGAAAACCATCTTTTCAGGCGCGCATTGCAGTGAGAGCACCTCACCGACGATCGCCGGCCAATCGCTGATAATGCGCGATTCGGCGAAACCGCGGCGGCGGAGCGCCTTGTCACTGAGCGTCGGCGCAACGGCGGCAAGCCGCGCAAGGCCGCCGATACGGCGGCGCCACGTTGACGGTTGTATTGTTTTGTCTGCTGCCGTCTTCTCGGACATTGCCGCGCTCCCCCTGCGCACTAATGTAAGGGCTCGCGCGCCTGACCCAACGGAAATAACATACACGTGACCACGCCTGAAATCCTGCCCGGCCTTCTGCTCGACTGGTACGACCGGCACCGCCGCCGTCTGCCCTGGCGCGCCGAGCCGGGAGTCCAAGCCGATCCCTATCATGTCTGGCTCAGCGAAATCATGCTGCAGCAGACCACCGTGGTGGTCGTCGGGCCTTATTTCACACGGTTTCTGGAGCGCTGGCCGAGCGTCATCGCGCTGGCCGAAGCGCCGCAGGAAGACGTGCTCGCGGAATGGGCCGGGCTCGGCTACTACGCTCGCGCCCGCAACCTGCATAAATGCGCCGGCGTTGTCCGCGATCTTCATGGCGGCCGTTTCCCCGACACCGAAGACGCCCTGCTGGAGCTGCCGGGAATCGGCGCCTATACCGCCGCCGCCATTGCCGCCATCGCCTTCGACATTCCGGCAACACCCGTGGACGGCAATTTCGAGCGGGTGATGGCCCGGATGCATGCGGTCGAAATCCCGCTGCCCGACGCCAAGCCGGAGCTGAAACGCCTCTCCGCCGCGCTCACTCCACAGCAAAGGCCCGGCGACTACGCCCAGGCAGTAATGGATCTCGGCGCCACCATCTGCACCCCGCGCAAACCGAAATGCCTGACTTGTCCGTGGAGCGCATCCTGCGAGGGGCGGATCACCGGAATCGCTGAAGAGCTGCCGAAGAAGAAAAAGAAAGCCCCAAAGCCTACCCGCAAGGGCGTCGCCTTCTGGATCGTCAACGGCCGTGGAGACATCCTGCTCCGAAGACGGCCGCAAAAGGGCTTGCTCGGCGGCATGGTGGAAATCCCGTCAAGCGATTGGCGCGAGGCGGAACACCCGCTGCACCAATCCCTCGCCGAAGCCCCGATCAAGGCGAAATGGACGGAACTGCCCGGCATGGTCCGCCACACCTTCACGCATTTCCATCTGGAACTGACAATCTATCGGAGCCGGGCCACGGGTACGCGCCCGCCGGACAGTTTCTGGCATCCGGTGGAGAAGATCGGGGAAGCGGGACTGCCGTCGGTGATGGCGAAGATCGCCAAGCACGCGCTGCGGCATCAGTAGAAGGCCAAGAGCGGCGCTTTCAGGTTTTGCTCGTCGTCGCCAGATCCAGCTCGCGGAAAATGACCGCGATATAGTCGAGTTCTTTTTTCATCTCGTCGAGATAGGCCGGATCGGCGGCATCGCCGTTTACGCCCGGGTCCGGGAACCAGTCCCGCCGGTCATTGAAGGCGATCCAGACCTTCCCGTCATCGAAACCAAGGGTCAACTCCCGTACTGTCGGCTTTCGGAGCCGCAGCAGCCGTTCCATCATCGTCGGTGTCAACAGGTAGCGGGCTTCCACCTGATCGGTTGAATAGACAATGAAAGCGCTGTTGAAATCGTCCGACTCAAGCTCAACCCTCTCGCCGATATTCTGGAAGGCACCGGAGAACAGATTGCGGGGATGGAGATCGTTCGGCAGGACAACAGTCCGCCCATGAAACGGCTTGGGGCAATCGGCAACGATCAGACCACCCACGAACCTGTCAGACGCACGAGATCTGCGGAGAGCGCCGGATAGGTCGAATCCGCCGACTCGGAAAGACGACCTCTTGCGGCGCTTCTTTTCGATCTTCTCCGCCTTGCAAATCTCCGCCCCCACTCCGTCGATCACGCCTTCAATATGATCCGCGATCCGAAAATCCGCCCGTGAGGGCACGAGATAAAGCTGTTCAAATCGCTGAAACGGGAACTTCTGCGCTCTCCGATCATAGAAAATTCCGAGATGCTCGAACACGCAGGCCTTGGCCCGCCATGGTCCAAAGTCGGACACCCCTTTCGCCACCAAGAACATCGCCCCGAAACAGGCAAAGCCCCCCAGAATGACGAAACCCATGAAAGCTCCCTCGCCCGGCTGCATAGGCCTTTCCGTGCATTTGCCATTGATGCAGGTCTTTACCGTTCCCGTTGTGCCGGCAGGCAACGGTTCACCGTCCGTGCCCCCAAATAGAAGGAATGACGACAGAATGAGACAACCGAACACAGCTAGGAGAATTTGGACCATTCTCCGCCGCTTGCGGAGGTCCGCCTCCCATTTTTCAATCTCAGGCCGAATACGGTTCCATTTCGCAACGAAGACGTCACGATCGTCCGTAACGGATGGACCGGACGGTTCGGCAGCCCGTACTGAGCTGAACAGGGGAACCGACCCGCTCACAAGCGCATCACCGAATCAACATCCACCGGCTTGCGCCATTCCGGATTATCGATCTCGTAGAAGGGCATCGTCTTCACCCTGGCAAAACCCGCGATCACGCTGCCGGGAAAGATCTCGACCGCATTGTTCAGATCGCTCACGGCTGCGTTGTAATATCGCCGCGCGGCAGAGATATGCCCCTCGACCTCTTCATAGGTTTCCTGCGCCCGGATGATCGTCGCATCGGATTTCAGGTCCGGATAATTCTCCGCCAGCGCGAAGAGGCGGCCAAGGCCGGTTTCGAGGGCCTGCGAGGCTTCCAGATGCGCGGCAAGTTCCGTTGGATCGGTCGGACTGTAGGGTTGCTGTACCTTGGCGCGAAGCTCGACGACACGCGTCAGCAGCTCCTTCTCATGATCCATGAAACGCTGCGCCAGCTTCAGAATGTTGGGAACGAGGTCGAACCGCTTCTGCAGCTGCACGTCGACGGAGGACAGAGCCTCCAGCGCCTTGTTCTTGCGCGAGATGATCGAGGCATACCAGAAATAGAGACCGATACAGATGATGGCCGGCACGCCGTAGACGATCATTGGATCCATCGAAAGACCTCCCCCAAAGGGTCAAAAAACTGCGGCACACTCCTGCGGGGAGAAGCATGCCGCCGACGTATCAGTCTATGAGTTATTCTCCGTAATGTGCAGCCACGGAATGCCTCTGGCCCAACTTTAGGCTGTCCTTAAACCCGGCTGGACGCCCCGAGGTTCAGCTCCCGCAGGATCGCGCCGACATATTCCAGATCCTCCCTGATATCATCCAAATAGGCCGGGTCGGTCACCTCCCGCCCCATACCCGGATCCACGAACCATTCCCGTCCGTCGTTCATGGCGATATGAATCTTGCCGCCCGAGAAACCGATGCCGACCTCGGCTCGGAATATCGACCTCAGGCGCAAAATCCTATCGATCATCGATGGCGTCAGCAGATAGCGGGCTTCAACCTGATCCGTCGAGTAGGCCAGGAAAGAATCGTTGAAGTCTTCGGATTCAAGCTCCACCCGTTCGCCTACTCCCTGAAAGAGCCCCGAGAGCAGTGAATGCGGCTGAAGATTCTTCGGCAGCACCGTTGCCCGACTCTGGAACGGCTTGGGAAATTCGGCGACGATCAGTCCCCCTTCGAACTTCCCGGACGAACGGGATGCTGCATGCAGGACGTTAAGCAAGTTCGCCTGATTGCCACGCACCTCAAGCCGGTCGCCTTTTCTGGACTCCTGGAAATTCTTCGCCTTGCAAGCCATTGCTTTCACACCGGCAAAGTCACCTTCGACAATATCCGAGAGTTTGTATCTCAGATGCTCCGACAAGAGGTAGAGGCGCTCGAATTGCCGAAGCGGAAATCGGTGAGCATCCTTGCTGTATCTGTAGCCGAGGTGCTTGAGGATGTACTTCTTGACTCGCCGGAACGGGTCTTTCGGAAGGATATGGATAAGGAGCTTGATACCGAGAAAACAACAGCCCGCCAACGCCATGAAGAAGACTGCGATTCCGCCGGATAAAATCCCCGCGAACCCTCCGAGCAGAGGGAGGATGATGCAGCCGATGAAAGTGTAGAACAGGGCGGCAGCAATCGTACCGTACCGCTGCCGTTTACGCTCCCACTCTGCGAACTCCTGCCGGAGACGCTCCAGCTCCGCACTATTTGCATCTTCGCCTTCCGTCAGGCCGGGTTCGGAAGGGGCCTCCGGTTTCATGATCCCGATCTCAGTGCCGGAAGTGACGCATCCCGGTCATGACCATGGCGAGGTTCTTCTCGTCCGCCGCCTCGATCACTTCGTCGTCCCGCATGGAGCCGCCCGGCTGGATCACCGCCGTGGCGCCGGCTTCTGCCGCTGAGAGCAAGCCGTCGGCGAAGGGAAAGAAGGCATCGGAGGCGACGACGGAGCCGATTGTGCCGGGCTGGCTCGCGCCGGCGGCTTCCGCCATGTCGCGGGACTTGGAGGCGGCGATGCGGGCGCTGTCGACCCGGCTCATCTGACCCGCGCCGATGCCAACCGTGGCGCCGTCCTTCACATAGATGATCGCGTTCGATTTCACATGCTTGCAGACCCGGAAGGCCATCAGCATGTCGGCCAGCTCCTGCTCGGTCGGCTGGCGCTTGGTGACGACTTTGAGGTCGGCAGCCGTCACCCGGCCATTATCTTTGTCCTGCACCAGATAACCACCGGCGACATTGCGCACGGTGCGTGCAGCAACGCTCGGGTCCGGCATGCCGTGGGTCAGCAGCAGACGAAGGTTCTTTTTCGCCGCCAGCACCTTGCGGGCGTCTTCATCCGCGTCCGGCGCGATGATCACCTCGGTGAAGATCTTGGAAATCTCTTCCGCCGTGGCGCCGTCGAGCGTCCGGTTGGCGGCGATGATGCCGCCGAAGGCGCTGACCGTGTCGCAGGCAAAGGCACGCTGGTAGGCAGAGACAAGATCGTCCCCGACCGCGACGCCGCACGGATTGGCGTGCTTGATGATGGCGATGGCGGGCTGCGCGTCGAACTCGGCGACCAGCTCGAAGGCGGCGTCCGTGTCATTCAGATTGTTGAAGCTCAGCTCCTTACCCTGGATCTGCTCGGCATTGCCGACGCCCGGGCGCGGATCGCCGCTGCTGTAATAGGCGGCGGACTGATGCGGGTTCTCGCCATAACGCATGATTTTCGGCGCGGCACCGGAGAAGGTGATGCGGCGCGGATAGGTGTCGCCGATCTCACCCGCCAGCCAGGTGGAGATGGCGCTGTCATAAGCGGCCGTGCGGGCATAGGCGACCGAGGCCAGCTTGCGGCGCAGCGCGTAGGTCGTCCCGCCCTTGTTCGCGTCCAGCTCAGCGATCAGGTCCGCGTAATCTTCCGGATCGACCACCGTGGCAACATGGCCGTGATTCTTGGAGGCAGCGCGGATCATGGCCGGGCCGCCGATATCGATATTCTCGACGCAATCGTCATACCCGGCGCCGGAAGCCAGAGTGCTTTCGAACGGGTAGAGGTTGACCACCAGCAGGTCAATCGGCGCGATCTCGTGCTTTTCCATCGCTGCGACATGTTCCGGATTGTCGCGCAGGGCAAGCAGGCCGCCATGGATCGCCGGATGCAGGGTCTTCACCCGCCCGTCCATGATTTCCGGGAAGCCGGTATGGTCCGCGACCTCTTTCACGGGCACACCAGCCTCGGCCAGCGCCTTGGCGGTACCGCCGGTCGAGAGGATCTCGACGCCATGCGCCGTCAGCGCCTTGCCGAGCTCGATCAGGCCGGTCTTGTCGGAAACGGAAATGAGCGCGCGGGAGATACGTACGAGATCGTCAGCCATCTTTCGGGACCCGTTCTCAGAAAGAGTTGCGGAAATTTGGCCTGCTTATGCGCGGGATGAGCCTCCCGGTCAACCGGACGACTTGTCGCTGGCCGGCACCGCCTGCTTTTTCAGGCGCGACTCGCGGATGGCGATATAGGTGGTGCTGAAGAAAATCATCGCCCCGCCGATCCAGGTATAGAGGTCCGGCAATTCGTCAAAAATGAAAAAGCCAATGAACGCCGCCCAGATCAACTTGCTGAAATCCACCGGCAGAACGACCGAGGCATCGGCAAGCTTCAGGGACTGGTTCATCGCGACCTGGGCAATGGTACCGAGAACGGCGATCAGACAGAGCCAGCCCGCCTCCTCCACCGTCGGCCAGCGCCAGAAGAAGCTGGCGGCGACAAGTGTGAAGGGCGACAGAAAAATCGAGGCATAGACGGTGATGGTGACGCTGGATTCGGTCCGGGTCAGGAACTTTATGATGATCAGTGCGAAGGACCAGACAATTGTAGCGGAGAGAATCAGGATCGGGCCGAGGCCGACCTCCGTCACGCCGGGCTGGATGATCACCAGCGTACCGGCAAAGCCGATCAGGATCGCGATCCACCGCCTGATCCGCACGACTTCGCCCAGGAACAGCATGGCCAGCAGGGTGGCGAAGAGCGGTGCGGTAAAGCCCAGAGCAGTCGCCTCGGCCAGCGGCGTAATCGAGAGGCCGTAGAAAAACATCAGCATCGCCGCCGCATTCACCGCGCCGCGCAGAAACAGCAGTTTCATATTGTTGGTGTGGAGCGGCCGGAAGCGCTGGCGGATCAGCAGCGGGGCCAGAACAAACAGGCCGAGGAAGGAACGGAAGAAGGCAATCTCGAAAGGATGCAACTCCGCGTTCTTGCCGAGATCGCGGATGATCGCGTGCATGCAGACGAACATGGCCGCAGCAAGCGCCATGAGGAGGACCCCGCGAACCGGAGCCGGCAGGCGGGCGACATACTGTTTGAAAACAATGAACTTGGACACGGGCCCACGCTAGGCCCGCCAGCCATCTCGCACAAGCGAACAGCCGGCACAGTAATGGTGCCGCGCCGCCGCGAATTGTAAATCGGCATCGCCTCAACCGATAAGAATGTGCTTTAGAGTTTAACGTGACGGTTTGGTATTAACGAGTGCCGTAGGCATTTTTCATTAACGGTCCACAACATAACCGGTTCAGTCGTCCCAATGCTTCAGAAATCCAGCAGAATTGTCGGTTCAGTTTTCCTGTGCCTCTGGCTGTTCACAAGCGGCGCTTTCGCCCAGGGAAAGCTTGAAGTTTTCAATGATGGAAGCAGCGCATGGCCAGGAGAGGTGACCGATGAGCATCATGAACTCAAAAGAGTTCAGAAGCAGTTCGACAGCCTGAAGGAAGATTTATTAGAAGCGCGCGCAAGGGGAGAGGCCCTCCCGATAACGCAAAGTTTTCTCGATGACATTCCGCTCATCGACGTTCGATTGGGCCGCAACGGGACAACAGCGCTATTATTGTCAACACAGCGGGCCGATGCTGCGGCAGTAAGGCTTCTTCTTGCCAATGGAGCGGACCCCAACCTCGGGTCAGTAAAATCACCATCTTCATTTCCTCTGAGCCTCGTCTTTCAGTCGGGACCAGATTACTTCACAGCGCGTGGCATTGATTTTTCGGATCACAGAAAACACTGCGACGAATGGAGAAATTCAGTTTACGAGATAGTGGACCTTCTTCTTGAGCACGGCGCGGAAATAAATGGCCCTCAGAACAAAATCACCGGCGAATTCTCCAACCCAACCATATATTCGGTAATAATTTCGCCTTATGACTGTGTAGACATAACAATGACGGAATATTTAATCGGCAAAGGGATGGAGCTTGAGACACCAAGAACAATTAAGAATAAAACATGGACGCCTTTGCAAGCAGCTATCGAATCTTATGATTTTGGCTTCGTAAAAACCCCTAATACAGACATGATGAATCTCCTATTGGATCATGGAGCCGATCCAACCCTGATTAACAAAGACGGTAGAAATGCGCTCCATACGATCCTGCTGTCGATCAATCATGAATGCCGCCCCTATGGCTCACCGGACCGGCACAGCCCAGTAATCGACATCATGAAAAGATTTATCGCGGCAGGCGTCAACAAGGATGCAAAAGACAAACACGGCCGGACACCCTTGGATGTGCTGAATATTATGCGCGACCGAACATGCACAAAAAATAGAGTTTGTTACCCGGGATGCCTTGAAGAGGCAAAAAGGCTACTCAGAAGCGTAAATTGATTCCCAGAATCACTGAAGACCAAGAGGTGACTTAAAACGTCGCCCAGTCCGGCTTTACCGGCAGCACGGTGCTGCCCCCGGCGCTGAGCACGGCATGCTCCAGATCCTCGAGGACGTTCACCCGCAGCATGGCCAGCGCCATGGTTCCGGCGCCTGAGCGGATCTCGCCGACCTCCCGGTCATCGCGCATCACGGGCGTGCCCGGCGCGGGCATATCGCCATCGAGAATACGCACCGGCATAAGGCGGCGCTTGACCAGACCGCGATATTTGGTCCGGGCCGTCAGCTCCTGCCCCATGTAGCAGCCCTTCTTCCAGTCGACGCCGTTCAGCTCGTCGAACCCGGCTTCGAGAAGAATGGTTTTCTCGAGCTGCATGTCCCGGGTGCCGTCCGGCACGCCGAGCTTGATACGGGCAAGGTCGTACGCTTCCTGCGTGCCTTCGGTAAGGCCGGGCGCGGCGATGAAACCTTCCAGCTTGTCTGTGCCAATGATCGCCCGGGCGCCGAGCCCGGCATGGCGCGGATCGGTGAATACCGCGCCGCCCTCAACGGCTTTCGCCGCCCCCGTCCCAGCATCTATACCCAGCGTTTTCGAGACATCATCCCCGGTAATGGCAAGCACACTGAACTGGGCGCTCACGTCCTCGACGGTGACGTCGGAGCGCAGCTTGTAAAGCTTCAACCGTTTCTGGAAATCGGCCAGCCGGCCCGCTTCGCAATCCAGCAGCAGCGCGCCATCGACTTCGGCAATCATGAAATCGAAAAGATATTTACCCTGGGCAGTCAGGAAAGCGGCATGGATCGACCGTTCCAGCGAGACCTTCTCGACATCGTTGGAGACAAGTCCCTGCAGGAATTTCCGCGCATCCGGCCCGCTGACCGACAATACGCCCCTGCTTTTCAGCTCGATATATTCGGCCATGACCGGTCCCGACTTTCAAAATGATCTCATGCACAGGTGCGACCGCGCCGCGGCTCTGTCAAGCGGCAGACGCCGCAGCACGAGAAGCTGCGCTCTTTAGTCGGCCATCTCCAGCCCAGCGATCAACTCGTGCGACAGCACCTCGAGCCTCGGCATCAGATCGAGCAGATGCCGCGAGTATTCATGCTGCGGCGATTCGAACAAGGTTTCAGTCTCCGCCACTTCCAGCAGCTTGCCGTGCCGCATCACCCCGACCCGGTCGCACATCTGCCGGATCACCGGCAGGTCGTGACTGATGAAAAGCATGGTGAGACCGAGTTCGGCCTGCAGATCCTTCAGCAGGTTGAGGATCTGGGCCTGGATCGAGACGTCGAGCGCAGAGGTCGGCTCGTCGCAGATCAGGAAGCGCGGACGCGTGGCGAGGGCACGGGCAATGGAAATACGCTGACGCTGACCGCCGGAAAATTCATGCGGGTATTTCCGCGCCGCCTCGGCCCCGAGACCGACATGCTCCAGCAGGTCCATGACGATCTGCCGGGTTTCCGCACCGCCCGAGGCGAGGCCATGGAAACGGATCGGCTCGGCGACGATATCCAGCACCTTCATGCGCGGGTTCAGCGACGAGAAAGGGTCCTGGAAAATCATCTGCATTTGCCGCCGGTAGCGATCCATCTCCGACTCTGTCCTGACCTCGGTGAGATCGGCACCGGCAAAGTGGATATGACCGCCAGCCGGCTTGTAAAGGCCGGCGATGGCCCGGGCGATGGTCGACTTCCCGCTTCCGCTCTCGCCGACAAGACCGAACACCTCCCCTTGCCGGATATCGAAGGAAACCCTGTCGACCGCATCGAGATAGATCCGGTTCTTCTTGAGAAAGGAGAATTTGGTGAGGAAGCGGACATGCAGATCCTCGACCCGGAGCATTGTCTCGCCGCCCGATTCCGTCTGCCCGGCGCCGAGCCAGTGGGTAGCGACATCAATACTGTCCCGCCGGTCACCGGCGCTCTCGATATATTCGACCACCGGGAACCGGGCGAGACGCACATCAGGCCGCGGCACGGCGCTGATCAGGCTCTTGGTATAATCGTGGTCCGGGTCTCCGAGGATTTTTTCCGTCGGGCCTTCCTCGACAAGACGGGAGCGGTACATGACCGCGACCCGGTCGGTCACATCGGCGATCACCCCCATATCATGGGTGATCAGAATCATGCCCACGGACCGCTCGCGGCACAGCTCGCGCATCAGCTCCAGGATCTGCGCCTGGATGGAGACGTCGAGCGCGGTTGTCGGCTCGTCCGCGATAATCACTTCCGGGTCCGCGCACAGGGCGAGCGCGATCACCACGCGCTGGCGCATGCCGCCTGAGAACTGATGCGGGTACTGCTTGATCCTGATCGCGGGATCAGGGATGCCGACGCGGTCGAGCAGGCTCACGGCGCTCGCCCGCGCTTCCTCGTCGCTCTGCTTAAGATGCAGCTGGATCGTTTCCATCAGCTGCTGCTCGACAGTCTGCAGCGGGTCGAGCGATGTCAGCGGGTCCTGAAAGATCATGCCGATCCGCTTGCCGCGGATCGCCCGCAACGCGTCCTCGTCCAGATTGTCGATCCGGCTGCCCTTGAGATAGATCTCGCCGCCGGCGAGGCGGCCCGGCGGCTCCAACAGGCCGATGACCGCATTTCCGATGGTCGATTTGCCGGCGCCGGATTCCCCGACCACCCCGAGGATCTCGCCCGGATCGACCGACAGGCTTACGTCCTGGACAGCCGTGAAAACGCCACGCCGGGTCGGAAACTCCACGGTCATATTCTTGAATTCAAGCAGGCTCATCGGGCGATCACCGGAGTTTCGGGTTGAGCGTGTCGCGCAGCCAGTCGCCAAGCAGATTGACGGCGAGGACAAGCACGACCAGCGCGATGGCCGGGAAGAAGGTGATCCACCAAAGCCCGGAGAACAGGTACTCGTTTCCGACCCGGATCAGCGTCCCGAGCGACGGCGTCGTCGGCGGCACTCCCTGCCCAAGGAAACTCAACGTCGCCTCAGAGATGATCGCAAGCGCGAGACCGATGGTCGCGAGCACCAGCACCGGGCGCATCACGTTCGGCACGATGTGACGCGCCATGACCAGTGCGGGCCGCAGACCGATGACCCGTGCCGCCTGGATATATTCTTTCCGGGCCTCGACCAACGTCGCCCCTCGGGCAACCCGGGCGAATTGCGGCCAGTCACTGAGGCCGATGGCGAGGATGACGACATAGATCGCCATTTCGTCACGCAGCTCCGGCGGCAACACAGACCGTAGAATGCCGTTTATGAGAATCGCCGTCAGGATCCCCGGAATGGTCAGCTGGATATCGGCAAGCCGCATGATAAGGGTCTCGAACCAGCCGCCGACATAGCCGCTGATCACGCCAAGCGCGACACCAAGAAACATGCCGAGAAACACCGAGGCAAACCCGACCAGCAAGGAAATCCGGCCACCATAAAGGATGGTCGAAAGCATATCCCGGCCCTGATTGTCCGTGCCGAGCAAGTAGGCGGGATCGCCTCCAACTTCCCAGGCTGGCGGCTTCTTGCCGTCCCAAAGCGAGATCTGCGCCGGATCGAACGGATCGAACGGCGCAATGAGCGGCGCACCGAAGGACGACAGCACGATCAGAGCCGTGACAAAAGCCGCCGCCATGGCGATCGGGGAATGGAAGAAGGAATAGGCGATATCGTTGTCGTTCAGACGCGCCCAGAGTCCCGGTTTCTTTTCATCCTGTTGAATCGCCATGGGTTAGTGCCCTCCCTCGGCGCGCAGACGCGGATCGATAACGAAATAGAGAATATCGACCACAAGATTGATGGTGACGAAGATCAGCGCCACGAAACAGAGATAGGCGGCCATGATCGGCACATCGACGAAGTCCACCGCCTGGATGAACATCAACCCGGTGCCCGGCCACTGGAACACGGTCTCAGTAATGAGGGAGAACGCGATCAGGCCGCCAATATTGAGGCCGATGATCGTGATGACGGGCACCAGCGTGTTCTTCAGCGCGTGGTTATAATTGATCCGGTTTTCCGGCAGGCCACGCGCACGGGCGAACTTTATGAAATCGGTGCGCATGATCTCGAGCATTTCGGCCCGCACCAGCCGGAGGATCATGGTCACCTGGAAAAGACTGAGAGTGAGCGCCGGCAGCAGGATGCTGCGCCAGCCATCCACAGTCAGCAGACTTGTCTTCCAGCCACCGAGCGCGACGGTTCCGGCGCGGCCGGAAGATGGCAAGACGCCCATATTCACGGCGAAAATATAGATCAGGCTGATGCCGATAATGAAGGTCGGCAAACTGACCCCGACAAGGGAGACAGTCAGCACCGCCTTGCTGATCCAGCTGGTCCGGTTGATCCCCGTGAACACGCCGAGCGGGATACCCAGACCGAGCGCTATCAATGCAGAGACAAAGACCAGCTCCAGCGTCGCCGGAATCCGTTCGGCGATCATCTCCGTCACGGACCGCTTGGTCCGGTAGGAAAGACCGAACTCGCCCTGCAAGGCGTTTTGCATGAAGCGGGCATACTGGACGAAGAACGGGTCCTCGAGGCCAAGCACCTCGCGGATCCGCTGCCGGTCTTCAAGCGTTGCTTCCTGGCCGACCATGTTGTCGACCGGATCGCCAACATAGTTGAAGAGCGAAAAGGAAATGAAAGACACCGCAGCCATGACCACAAGGGCCTGCAGCATGCGGCGCGCAATATAAGTGATCATACGTGTGCGGCTCGCCTGAAACTGTTTTTAGGTGCCCGGAAGGTTAAGGGCGGCGGATATACCGCCGCCCTCGAAACCCGGCAAGCTGTTACTGCAGTTTCGCCCAGCGGAACTGCGGCGAGTCATTCGGAGTGATCGGAAGATCGAGCTTCGTCGACATGCCCCAGCCGATGACTTGGTGATGGATTGGCAGGTAGACGATTTCGTCCTTCACGATGCTCCATGCCTCGGCGATCATCTTGTCGCGTTTGGCGAGGTCGGTCTCGACGGCAAAGGTATCCGTCAGCTCGTCAACCCTTGCATTGGCGAAACCGGTACCGTTCCAGCTGCCCTTGCTGTGCAGCAAGTAGCTGAAGACATAGTGCGAATCGAGCGTCGGCACCCCCCAGCCCAGCATGTAGAAGTCGCTGACCCGGTTCTTGATTTTCGGGAAATGCTGGCTCTTCGGAATGGCGTCGAGCTTAACCGTCACGCCGATCTTCGCCAGCATGGCCACCGCCGCCTGACAGATCTTTTCGTCGTTGTTATAGCGGTTGTTCGGGCAGTCGAGCTGGATGGTGAAACCGTTCGGATAGCCCGCGTCAGCAAGCAGGCCCTTGGCCGCCGCCGGATCAAACGGCCGCCGTGCATCGAGTTCCTTGGTGAAACCATGCACGCCCGGGGACGTGATGATACCGGCCGGGAAGGAAAGACCTTCCATGACCACACGCTGGATCGCGGCAACATCGAGTGCCTGGTAGAAGGCCTGGCGCACACGCTTGTCCTGGAACGGGTTCTTGCCCTTGACGTCCGAGTTGCGCAGTTCGGCGACACCCTGATCCATACCGAAGAAAATGGTCCTGATCTGGTTCACCGTCACCGTCTTCAGCTCGGCGGTGGAATCGATACGTTTCAGATCCTGCAGCGGCGGATCGAGCACGAAATCGACCTCACCGGAAAGCAGCGCCGCCACGCGGGTTGCAGCGTTCTTGATCGGGCGGTACTCGATCTTGTCAATATTGTGCTCGGCATTCGCCGCGCCCCACCAGTTCGGGTTCTTCACCAGAACCGTCAACTCATCCGGCAGGCGCTGATCGACGACGAACGGACCAGTACCGTTGGTGTTGCGGACGGCGTAGGTCTCTTCGCCTGCCTCGAATTCCTGCGGCACGGTGACGTTGTGCTTCTCCGACCAGCCCTTGTCCATCATGTAGAGGTTGGTAATCTCGTTCGGCAGGATCGGGTTCGGACCGTCGGTCAGGAACTGGACCGTGTGGTCGTCAATGATCTTCACTTCCTTGATCGACTTCACCTGCTCCTTGAAGTCGGAGCTTTGCGCCTGCGCGCGCGCGATGCTGAATGCAACATCTTCCGCGTTGAAGTCCGCGCCGTCATGGAATTTCACGCCCTTGCGGAGTTTGAATTCCCAACCGGTCGCTCCCAGCGGCTTCCAGCTCTCGGCAAGCCCCGGCTCCAGGACCATGTCCCGATCGCGGTTGACGAGCGGCTCGTAGATCTGGCCGTTCATGCTGTTGGTCGGGCCTTCGTTCTGGCCCATCGGGTCAAGCGTCAGGGCGTCACCCTGGCTCGTCCAGCGCAGCACTTTCTCTGCGTGGGCGGCGCCGACCAACATCGTCGTCGACATCATCGCGGCAATCGCGATCGTGCGGATATTCATAAGGATAGTCTCCCGTCTCTGATGCACATGCGTCCCTGCGATGTCCGAAATTATTTTTTCTCTCGCCGCTTTGCGGCATTCCGGATCATCAGAGAGGAAATCTAGCAGGCAACAGGCGGAAGGAAAGGGGTAAAGCGCAACCGGGCATTGTTAAATACCCGGCTGCGATCACATCTCTATCAGGCCTTCAGGGCTTCATTGTCCGGATCGTACGGGCTTTCGGCGACGATCCGGGCCGGGCGAAGCTGGTCCAGAACGCGGACCTTGCATTCGGCACCGATCACCGCCTTGTCGGTTCGAATGTAGCCGAGCATCAGCGATTTGCCGACATAGTGGCCATAACCGCCTGCGGTGCCCCGGCCAACAACCTCGCCGTCCATGAAGACAGGCTCATTGCCGAACGGATCTGCATCGGCCGCGTCGATCTCGATGGTGCAATAGGTATTCGGAATACCCTCTTCCTGCTGCCGGACCAGTGCGTCGCGGCCGGTGAACTCGCCCTTATTCAGACGCACAAAGCGTTTCAGGCCGGCTTCGAGCAGGGAGTTCTCCGCGTTCAGGTCCGTTCCCCAGAGACGGTAGGTCTTCTCCAAGCGCATCGAGTCCATCGCCCGCATGCCGACGAGGCCGATATCGAACTCCTTGCCGGCTTCCATCAGCGCATCGAACAGATGCAATTGATATTCGATCGGGTGATGCAGCTCCCAACCGAGAGAGCCGACGAAGTTCACACGCAAGGCACGCACGCTCGGGCAATAGCCGACCGGGATGTCCTGCATGGTCAGCCATGGGAAAGCTTCGTTGGAGATATCCGCGTCCGCCAGCTTCTGAAGCACCTTGCGGGAGTCCGGACCAGCCAGAACGAAGACGCCGTACTGGGTCGTAATGTCCGTCAGGAAGACAGAGCCGTCGCGCGGCAGGCGCTTCTGTAGGAAATCGAGATCGTAATCGTGCCCGGCACCCGGGCCGATGACAAAGAAGCGCTCGCCGTAAAAACCGTCCGGCATCCGGGTGATGGTGAATTCGGAACGGATCGAGCCCGACGGGTTCAGCGCATGGCAGAGATTGATCCGGCCAAGCCCTTTCGGAATGGCGTTCGCCACCATCCGGTCCAGCCATTCGCGGGCGCCCGGCCCCTCGACCTCGTACTTGGCAAAGGAGGACAGCTCCAGCAGACCGACCCGCTCGCGCATGGTGCGGACTTCGTTGCCGACATGCTCGAACCAGTTGGACCGGCGGTAGGAATAGATATCCTTACGCTCGACACCCTTCGGCGCGAACCAGTTAGGGCGTTCCCAGCCGAAGCGTGCGCCCCAGACGGCACCCGCATCGTCCAGACGCGGATAGGCAGGCGTGGTCTTGGCCGGGCGGCCCGCCTCGCGCTCTTCCATCGGGAAGTGATTGAAGAAAACGTGCTCGTAGGCTTCCTCGTTCTTCACCTTGGCGAAGTTCTTGGAGACGACACCGAAGCGGCGCGGGTCGACGCCGATCATGTCGACCGACGGCTCCCCGTCCACGATCCAGTTGGCAAGCTGCCAGCCGGCACCGCCGGCGGCGGTAACGCCGAAGCTGTGGCCTTCCGAAATCCAGAAGTTCTCCAGACCGAAAGCCGGGCCGACCATCGGGTTTCCGTCCGGCGTGTAGGAGATCGGGCCGTTCACGATGTCCTTGATGCCGGCATTCTCGAAGGACGGCACACGAGCCATGCAGGCCTCGACATGCGGCATCAGGCGCTCAAGGTCGCCCGGGAACAGGTCTTTCTCGAAGGTGGACGGCACACCGTCGACGAAGCAGGCCGGAGCGTGGCGCTCATACGGCCCGAGAATCCAGCCGTTCCGTTCCTCACGGAAATAATACTGGGAATCGGATTCACGCAGCACCGGCAACTCGTGGTTCCCGGCCTCGCGGTATTCCTTCAGGGTCGGGTCCACGTCGGTGACGATGTACTGGTGCTCAACCGGGATGGCCGGGATTTCGAGTCCAACCATCTTGGCCGTGGTGCGAGCATAGTTGCCGGTCGCGCAGATCACATGCTCGCAGCGGATATCGCCCTTGTCGGTCTTGACGATCCACTCACTGTTCTCGCGCTCGATACCGGTGACCTGGGTCTGCTGATAGATCTCCGCGCCGTGCATCCGCGCGCCCTTGGCCAGCGCCATGGTCAGATCCACCGGCGCGATATGGCCGTCGGACGGATGCCAGAGTGCGCCAACGAGATCATCCGTCATCGCCAGCGGCCAGAGCTTCTTTATCTCGTCGACACCGACCAGATGCGCCTCGACACCGATGGTCTCCGCCGTACACTGATAGTTCCGGTACTCGTCCATGCGCTCACGGTTGGTGGCGAGGCGCAGGTTGCCGGTCTGATGGAAGCTGACGGCCTGACCGGTTTCTTCCTCAAGTTTCTTGTAAAGCTCAACCGAGTACTGGTGCAGCTGGCCGACGCTGTAGCTCATGTTGAACAGTGGCAGCAGACCGGCCGCGTGCCAGGTCGAGCCTGCCGTAAGTTCGGTGCGCTCAAGCAGAACGACGTCGCTCCAGCCCTTCTTGGCCAGATGATAGAGGGTGCTGACCCCGACCACACCGCCACCGATCACCACTGCCCGTGCCTGAGTCTTCATTTGCCCATTCCCCCGTAAACCGGCCAGCCGGTTGAATTTCTTTGCCGAAACAGAGATGGCACCATTTCTTCGCATGCAATTCACGAAAAGCGACCGGGTGATGTCGGATTCGGAACGTTGGGATTGCATAAAATTTGGCGGATTATGTCCATATCGACGCGACCGCTTTGACAAGTGGGAACGAGCGTGGTTAGGCTTGGGTCAGATCGTGACCAACACGACACCAAGCCGGTATGCGAGAGGAACGCGCGACCGCAAGGGCAGAACAGGGGCGCAGAATCAATGGCAAACGGCAACCAGCCGTTCGTTCAATTTAAGAACGTTCAAAAGACCTATGACGGTGAGATTCTCGTCGTCAAAGACCTTAACCTAGACATTGAGAACGGCGAGTTCCTGACCATGTTGGGTCCGTCCGGTTCGGGAAAAACAACCTGCCTGATGATGTTGGCTGGGTTCGAAACACCGACCCAGGGCCAGATCATGCTTGGCGGCACGGAGCTCAACAATGTGCCGCCGCACAAGCGCGGCATCGGCATGGTGTTCCAGAACTACGCGCTGTTCCCGCATATGAGCGTCGCCGAAAACCTCGCATTCCCGCTTGAGGTTCGGAAACTGACGAAAGCCGAGACCGAGCAGAAGGTCAACCGGGCACTCGACATGGTCGAGCTCGGCGCTTTTGGCGACCGGCGCCCGGCACAGCTTTCCGGTGGCCAGCAGCAACGTGTAGCCCTGGCGCGCGCCCTCGTCTTCGAGCCCGATCTGGTGCTAATGGATGAGCCGCTCGGTGCGCTCGACAAGAATCTGCGTGAGCAGATGCAGTATGAGATCAAGCACATCCACGAAAATCTCGGCATGTCGGTCGTCTACGTGACGCATGACCAGTCCGAAGCGCTGACCATGTCGGACCGCATCGCGGTGTTCAATGACGGCAAGATCCAGCAGCTCGCAAAACCGGCGGATCTTTACGAGCGACCGGATAATGCTTTCGTGGCGCAGTTCATCGGCGAGAACAACCGGCTTTCGGGCAAGGTGACCGCCGTGAACGGTACCGGGTGCACGGTGGAAGTCGCCGGCAATGCGGTGCAGTCACTCAAGGTCAATATTTCAGGCCAGGGCGATATTTCGACCCTGTCGATCCGGCCGGAGCGGGTGCAGCTTGCCCCTGCGCCCGGCTCTCTGCCGAACATCTTCGACGCCAAGGTGCTGGAGCTGATTTATCTCGGCGACCACATCCGGTGCCGGATGGCCTGTTGTGGCGATGACGAATTCATCGTCAAGGTTCCGAACACGCACTCGAACACCTCGATCGCCAAGGGCGACGATGTGCGCGTGGGTTGGGAAATCGACGATTGCCGGGCACTGGACGCATAAGGCGTCCAGCGAACGGAACAAGGAGACCGGCCCCCCCATCCGGTTCTTAATAAGCGGCACCGCCGCGGACAATTCCAGGGGTGCATCCGAAACAGGGAGTTCTTCGCAAATGAGCGCAATTAAACCATCCAGGCTATTGATCGCCGGCCTCGCCGCCATCGGTCTGACCACGGCGGCCCAGGCTGCCGACACCATTACCGTCGTCTCCTGGGGCGGCGCTTACACGAACAGCCAGGTCAAGGCCTACCACGAGCCGTGGATCGCCAAGACCGGCAACAAGATCAATTCAGAAGACTATAACGGCGGCCTCGCCGAAGTCCGTGCCCAGGTGGAAGCCGGCAACGTGACTTGGGATCTGGTCGACGTCGAGCTGGCCGATGCTGTTCGCGGTTGTGATGAAGGCATCCTCGAGCCGATGCCGCTGGGCGAACTTCCGGCCGGCACAGATGGTACCGCAGCGAAAGACGACTTCATTGCCGGTACCCTGCATGAGTGCGCGGTCGGTCAAATCGTCTGGTCAACGGTCTACTCCTACGACACCACCAAAGTCGCGACCAAGCCGACCACCATCGCCGACTTCTTCGATCTGAAGAAAATTCCGGGCAAGCGCGGCCTGCGTAAGACCGCGAAGGTGAACCTGGAATGGGCCCTGATGGCGGACGGCGTTGCGGCCGACAAGGTCTATGAAGTTCTGGCCACTCCGGCCGGTATCGACCGCGCCTTCGCCAAGCTCGACACCATCAAGAACGATGTTGTCTGGTGGGAAGCCGGCGCGCAGCCGCCGCAGCTCCTCGCAGACGGCGAAGTTGTGATGACCAGCGCCTATAACGGTCGTCTTTTCAACGCGATCGTGAACGAGAAAAAGCCGTTCGACATCGTCTGGGACGGCCAGGTCTGGGATATCGATCTCTGGGTTATGCCGAAGGGTTCCAAGAACAAGGCTGCCGCGATGGACTTCGTGAAGTTCGCCACGGACACTGAGCGCCTTGCCGATCAGGCCAACTACATCTCCTACGGTCCGGTCCGGAAATCTTCCTTCGCGAAGGTTGCGCCGGCAATGCAGCCGCATATGCCGACCGCTCCGGTCAACTTCAAGAACCCGCTGCAGAACGACTTCGGATTCTGGGCTGACTATGGCGACGAGCTGAACGAGCGTTTCAACGCCTGGCTCGCCGGCTAATCGACTTCCGGTCGGGAGCGGCTTGCGAGCCGCTCCCGACCGATCCTCAACCTCGAGCTCCGGTCCGGGGTTGAGGATCGGTTTGGAAGGATCTGGGACATGGCGGCAATCACCGAAAATGACGGCCTGATGCGCGCGGCGGACGGTACGCCGCTGAAGCAAGCGCTCGCGCGGGCCACCCGCATGAACAAGGCGCGCGCCTTTCTGCTAACCACTCCGTTGCTCGCCTTTATCCTGGTGACCTTCATCCTGCCCATCGGCATGATGCTGTTCCGCAGTATCGAAGCGCCGGAAGTTTCCGAGGCTTTCCCGAAAACCGTCGCCATTCTTGAGCAATGGGACGGTGTCGGTCAGCCCAGCGAAGAAATCTATGCCTCTCTCGCGGCCGAGATGGCGGATCCGGAAAACCGCTTCAAACTCGGCAAGGCCGGTACCCGGCTGAATTATATCGAGAGCGGTTTCCGCTCCCTGATGAACAAGACCGTTCGCCGTATCAAGCGTGTCGACGCGGGGCCCTATAAAGAGGCCTTCATCAAGATCGACAAGCGATGGGGCGAAACGGATACCTGGAAAATCATCAGGCTCGCCGGCGACCCATATACCTATCGCGCCTATCTGAACGCACTCGATCTGACCCAGGCACCGGACGGCAACATCGTAGCCCAGCCTGAAATTAAGCAGATCTATGTGACCCTGTTCGAACGCACGATCTTCGTTTCGATCGGCGTTACGATTGCCTGCATTGCGCTTGCTTATCCGATCTCATATCTGCTCGCGACATTGCCCTCGGGAACCAGCAATCTGCTGATGATCTTCGTCCTGCTACCGTTCTGGACCTCGCTCCTGGTGCGCACCACCTCATGGATCGTGCTGCTGCAAACCAACGGGGTGATCAACGACATACTGGTATCTCTGGGCATTGTCGGGACCGACGACCGAATACAGATGATCTACAACATGACCGGCACCTTCATCGCCATGACGCACATCCTGCTGCCGTTCATGGTGTTGCCGCTCTACAGCGTGATGAAGACGATCCCGCGCGATCATATGCGCGCCGCTCGCTCGCTCGGCGCGAACCCGGCAATTGCTTTCGGCAGGATCTATCTGCCGCAAACAATCCCCGGCGTGGGCGCGGGCTCGATCCTCGTGTTCATTCTCGCTATCGGCTACTACATCACCCCGGCGCTGGTCGGTGGTCAGGATGGCCAGCTGATCAGTAACATCATCGAATACCACATGAAGAAATCGCTGAACTGGAGCCTCGCTGCGGCGCTTGGCGGCATTCTGCTGGCCGGTGTGCTCGCCCTCTACTGGCTCTATAACCGCATCGTCGGCATCAGCAACATGAAGCTCGGATAAGGAGAGAGACCATGGCAGCCCTTCCCTCCTACGCCGGCCCGCTCGAGCGCTTCTGGTATTATGCCTTTCGCGTTCTGTGCGGCTCGATCTTCCTGTTCCTGATCGCACCGATCATCGTGATGATCCCGCTGTCCTTCAATGCGGAACCGTATTTCACCTTCACACCGGAAATGCTGGCCTTGAAGCCGGAAGCATTCTCAATGCGCTGGTATCAGGACATCCTGGATAACGAGCAATGGCTGCACTCGATGAAGAACAGCTTCATCGTCGGTGCCGCCGCAACGTTCCTGGCGACGTCGCTCGGCACCATCGCCGCGCTTGGCCTGTCCCGATCCGACATGCCTTATCGGACCCTGATCATGGGCCTCCTGCTCTCGCCCATGATCGTGCCGTTGATCATCACCGCGGCCGGCCTGTTTTTCTTCTACTCTTCTATCGGCCTGGCCCAAACCTATACCGGCCTTATCCTGGCCCATACCGCGCTTGGCACGCCCTTCGTGGTGATCACGGTGACGGCGACGCTCTCGGGCTTTGACCGGAACCTGATCCGGGCGTCTTCGAGCCTCGGCGCCTCACCGCAGCGCACCTTCTTCAAGGTCATCCTGCCTTTGATCTCGCCCGGCGTTATCTCAGGCGGCCTGTTCGCCTTCGTCACGTCTTTCGATGAAGTTGTGGTCGCCCTGTTCCTCGCCGGTTTCGAGCAGCGCACGGTGCCCCGGCAGATGTGGGCCGGTATCCGCGAGCAGATCAGCCCGACGATCCTTGCCGTCGCCACCATTCTGGTCGGCATCTCGATCCTGCTGCTGGCAACCATGGAGGTTCTGCGACGGAGATCAGAACGCCTGCGCGGACTGAGCCCCAACTGATCTGAGCTATTTTGACTTCCGGGGGCTCATTTTGCATGAGCCCCCTTTACATCTGCGGCATATGGTCCCATTTTAAGAACGGTTCGCAAAAAAATCTCTGCGAAGCGCAAAACCGCTGCGAGACGACGGATGTACCGCGATAATTCACTGATCCCCAAGGAAGCAATCCGCATGGCCGCGCTTGGCGCGCTGTCGGGTGGTCCGCGACCTTATGCGGATATTGCCGGTGAAGTCCGTCAGTTCGCCGCCCGTATCGTCGGCCCGTCCCTCGATTTGCTCGGCAGCTCGATCGAACTGCTGAAGTTCGAAGGGTTGATTGCACCGGTCGCCGGAGAAGGCTTCGAGGATAATGCCGAGCTCCGTCTTACGGATGCAGGCTGGACCGCGCTGAAAGATTATCTGACCGCGGCCGTGCGCCCGGGTTCAAACGACCTGAACAAATTGGTCGTCGCCCTGAAGTTACGCTTTCTGCATCTTCTCGAAAAAGACGAACAGGTCGAGCAGATCGATAATCTGCGCGCGCTCTATCAAGGTGAACACGCCCGCCTGTTTGACCTCCTCACCCACGAGGAATGGCAGCAAGGCCATCTGCGCGCGTGGATCGAGATGGAAATCTCCCAGGTCGAAGACCGCATGGCCTGGTGCGACCGTATCGCCGCCGAGCTTTAGAAGCCCGTTTCTTTCAGACAGTCGTAAATCGTGCTGACGTGCGTGCGGACGGTATTTCGTCCCGCGTAAGCGTGAGCAGCCGAGTATCCTCTTTAAGTCTTTCTGGCGGACCGCTGACGTTCAGATAAATACCCAAGGGTTTATTATTAAAGAGAAAACATCATTATTTTGAATTTTAGATATTTTTAATATATATTGACGATACTGAAGTGCCAGAGCTGGAATCGGCTAAAGCTGAGGAAAGGAGACGCACATGATGACCTTATTCAGGTCGCGCACAGAAACCCCAAAACCCGCGAATACATTCGCGGCCGCACAGGTACTCCGGCCACGCGGTGATTCCTATGTCCGCATAGACCGGCGCGACTATCCGCTGCAATGCTGGTCTCCGGCAGGGTTCACCCTCTCGCCCTACAATGGCTCCCTTATCCAACGCCAGAAGGCACGCGTAAGCATGCTGGTTCGGGACATCCATGATCCGGACGGCCCGCTGGAAATCGACGGCGAAGTCATTGTCGACATTGTCGGGAACGGGATTCTGGCCGCCCGGTGGACCGGGCTGCCGAAATACAAACTGGCCGCGCTTGCGCAGTATTTCACCGGGAAACTTTCCGCCTGACGGCCAAAACCAGCCCCTCGGAACGCCGGAACCCGGCTCAGAACATGTGCTGTCCGCCGGTCACGAAGATTTCCGTGCCGGTCACATAGCTGGAATCTTCCGAGCAAAGGTAGTGGATCGTCGACGCCACGTCTTTCGGGGTCCCCATCCGGTTCAGCGGAATGCGCGGGATCAGCATTTCGTATTCCGGCGACAGCATCGCCGTCTCGATCTCGCCCGGTGCCACTGCGTTGACGCGGACGCCGAGTTCCGCGAACTCGTTTGCCATTTCCCGGGTCAGCGACGACAGGGCCGCCTTCGAGGTGCTGTAGGCGGAGCCCGCGAAGGGGTGGATGAAATGCCCCGCGATCGAGGTGATGTTGACGATCGCGCCCTTGCCCCGGTGAAGCGGGGCCGCGAAGCCGCGCGCGAGACGGAGAGGGGCAAAGAAATTCAGCTCGAAGACCCGCCGCCATTCATCGATATCGCCGTTGAGGCAGCCGAGCCGTTCCTTGAAGGGGGTCTTCGGCGACCAGCCGGCGTTGTTCACCAGAGCATGCAGCGGTTTTTCCCCGAGCAACTCGTTTGCCTCATCGATGAAATTGTCGAGGCTGTCCGAGTCCGCCAGGTCGGCGGTGATATGGTGGCTCCAGTTCGGATCGCGCCGGCACTCTTCCGGCGGCGCATCGCGCGAACAGGTGATGATTTCCCAATTCCGTTCACTGAAGAAACGGACCGTGGCGTGGCCGATGCCCCGGCTGGCGCCGGTCAGCAGCATGGTTTTCTGGATCGTGCTCATGGTGCCGGAGTGTAAGCAAATACGGCGGCCCGAGAAAGGCCGCCGCACGCATCAAATATACTTGTCATCGAAGCTTATTTTACCGATGCAATCCGGAAGGTGCGCTGCACCCCGTCATGCTCGGTGATGGAGACATATTCCCCTTCGACGAAGTGATGCCGGTCGAATTTGAAGATCGGCTCATCATCCTCTTCGCCGTCCGCATAGCTGAATAACCAGCGCCGGCCTCGGGTATGAAGCAGGTGACCTTCCTCGTCCGGCTCACCCTGCCAGAACCGATGCACCGTGCAGTCGGCTTTCACTTTCTGCCAGGCATCAAGGTCGAGACTGCCATCCCCGGTCAGAGGAGCCTTGAACTCATAGCCGTGGTTGATGCTGCCTTCCGGGAAGTCCGGGTTCCGCGCCAACTCAAGGCGAATGGTACGCACACTCACGAGGATATCTCCTTTGTTCGATCAGATACGGTCATCAGGCTTAGTGCGCCATCAGAACCGGAATTCGCGCTGCGGTCAAAATATCGTCGGTAACACCGCCAAAAATCGACTCGCGAAGCCGACTGTGACTATAGGCACCAAGGACCAGCAATTGCGCACCCGCCTCGCGTGCTTCGGCCTGAAGCCTGCCGGAAATGCTGCCGGAGGATGCATCGAAGCTTTTCGCTGTCGCCTTCACGCCGTGCCAGCGCAGGGAGTCGACAAAAGCTGCAAGATCTTCCTCTGTCAGATCCTCATCGATTCCAGCCATCACGGCAACATTCTCTGCCGTCACCAACAACGGCATGGCATGCGCGACGGCTGCTGCCGCTTCCTTGGACGCATTCCAGCCGATCGCAATCCCTTTGATTGCCGGCATCTCAACATCCTGCGGCACCACCAGCGTTGCCTTGCCGCTCTCCAGCATGGCCGCCTCGGCGATCACCGCGGCGTCGGCACCGTCGTTGTCTGACGGCGCGACCACACAGATAGCGTCTACGGTCCGGGCACGACGCGCGACCACCCTGCCCGGCTCACCCACCAGCGTCTCGAACGAAACAGTAACCCCATCCGTAGCAGTCGGCTTCTCGACCACCGGGAGATTGTTCGCTTCGCGCCAGCGGTCAAATTCGGCAAGCGATGCGGCGCGGGCCTCGTTCGCTGCATTCTCCGCCTGCTCAATGATCGTTTCGATCATCGACGCACTCATGCCCATGCCGATCTGCGGCACCAGCACTTCGCGGGGGTCACGGTGAATATGAGCGACAAAAATATGCGCCCCATGCAGCGTCGCAAGAGCGCACGCAGCCTTAAGAACCGCCGCATCAGCTTCATTACCAAGCACAGGAGCAAGAACAGTTTTCAGAGACATGGTGCACCTCGTTGTAAGTATGATTCTTTCGTTAACCTTATCTGGGCCAAGAATGCTCCCACATTGACCTAGGTCAAAACCTTAAAAAACATCCCGCCAGAATTTCAGTGCGGAATCCTTCTGTGCATCCAGCTCCCGGCTCAGGGATAAAGCCGATCCACGGTCCAGGCTTCACTTTCGCTTGCCCGGCTGAAACAGAACCGGTCATGCAGGCGGAACTCGCCATCCTGCCAGAACTCGATGGTGAGCGGCGTCAGGCGCCAGCCGGACCAGTAATCCGGACGGGGGACCGATTCCCCGGGATATTTACTGTCGGCATTCTCAACCGCCGCCATCAGGGCCGGGCGGTCCGCCAGCGGACGCGATTGCTGCGAAGCCCAAGCACCGACACGACTGCCGCGCGGCCGGGAATTGAAATAAGCATCCGCCTCTTCGTCTGGAACCCGCGCCACCGGCCCGGTTACGCGGACTTGCCGTCGCACCGACTTCCAGTGGAAGCACAGCGCCACGAAAGGATTGACCTCGATCTCCCGTCCTTTCTGGCTTTCCATGTTGGAGTAGAAAACGAAGCCCTGCTCGTCGAACCCCTTCAGAAGCAAAATCCGCGCAGACGGACGGCCATCGGCATCAGCTGTCGCGACGGTCATGGCATTGGCGTCGTTCGGTTCCGTTTCGGACGCCGCCTTAAGCCAGCCATCGAAAAGCTCAAAAGGATTGTCTGTATCGGGTTCAAACATGCTCAAGCCTCAATCTGAAGGTGGCGAATCACACAGGAAACGCAACTTCGGTCTTTTTATTGCCTTATTGATCGCCAAATAAGGACCGAAGAGTACCTATCACTAGCGAGCGTCAACATGGCCTGTCCAGCGCTGAAACGTCGCAGCATGCCTCCCAGGACCAGCGGGATGCCATCGCCAGAGCGAGGTACTATCGAAAAGGAATTCCCGCGCGACGGGTTCAGCGGCTTCATCCGTTATAGATCCCGTCGGCCGCAACTGTGAGGAACAGAACCATGAGAACTCAAGCCGTGATTGTCGTCGTCGCCTCTCTGGCCCTCGGCGCGTGTCAGACAGATCAACTCGGGGCGAAGCAGACAGCTGGCGGCCTGTTCGGTGCGGTCGGCGGTGCGGTGGCAGGCTCCCAGATCGGGGGCGGCAAAGGTACGGTTGCGGCCGTTGCCATCGGCACCCTGCTTGGCGCCTTCATCGGCAGCGAAATCGGCAAGTCGCTCGACAATGCCGACAAGGCGGCGATGGCCAGAACAACGCAGAACACGCTGGAAACCCAGCCGGTCGGCACGACATCGACCTGGCACAATCCGGACAGCGGTCACTCTGGCACCGTGACCCCGACCAGCACCTATCAGGCCCCTTCCGGAGATTATTGCCGTGAATATTCCCAAACGGTGAATATCGGCGGACAGACCGAGGAAGCCTACGGGAAAGCCTGCCGTCAGCCCGACGGCAGCTGGAAAATCCAGAACTAGGCAGCGGCCTTCGGCTCTGCAATGATTGGAGCGGGCGGATTTTTGCATCCGGTCCAATTGCTTTTTCCATATACTCCCGGGCCATGAGCGATCCTTACAAGATATTGGGTGTAAAACCCGACTCCTCGCAGGACGAGATCAAGAAAGCGTACCGCACGCTCGCGAAGAAGCTTCATCCCGATCTCAATCCCGGCGACACGAAAATCGAGCAGCAGTTCAAGGAAGTCACGGCGGCTTACGACCTGCTTTCGGATGCGACAAAGCGCGCCAAGTACGATCGCGGCGGCATGAACGCGGGCGCGGGTGGTGCCGGCGGCGCATCGGCGAAGGCGACAAGCGGTTTCTGGAAGGCCTGGACGTCGGCCCGCAAGAAGCAGTCCGGCGGCTTTTCCGACATGTTCGACGGTGACGACGCGGATATGTTCGACGACATCCTGCGCCGACATGGGCAGGCCGGCGGCGGCTCAAGCCAGGGCGGCAGCGCCTACACGGTCGGGCCGGACGTCAATTACAAGCTCAAGGTAAGTTTTGCCGAAGCAGCCGCAGGTTCCACGAAGCGCGTCACGCTGTCCGACGGCAAGTCCCTCGACCTGAAGATTCCGCCCGCGACGGAAAGCGGCAAGACGCTCCGGCTCAAGGGCCAGGGCCGCAAGGGCAGCAATAGTGGCCCCGCCGGCGACGCCTTCGTCGAGATCACTGTGGAGCCGCACGACTATTTCCATCGCGACGGTCGGAATATCAAAGTGGAAATGCCGGTCACGCTCTACGAAGCGGTCCTTGGCGGCACCATCACCGTGCCGACCGTTCATGGCAATGTCTCGCTGAAGATCCCGGCGAAATCCAATACCGGCGCGACTCTGCGCCTGAAAGGCAAAGGCGTCCCTGCGCATGGCGGCAAACCGGCCGGCGACCAGCTCGTCACCCTGAAAGTGGTTCTGCCCGACACAGAAGATCCGGAGCTGATCAAACTGATGCAGAAATGGGCCGATGAAAAAGGCTACAATCCGCGCCACAAGATGCGCTTCAGCTGACCTCTGAAAGCCGGGGTGGATCGCTCTCAGCTATCCGGTACAGCGTCCGGTTATTCCGCGACCGCCGGTATCTCCGGCAACTCCCTGACGCCGCCTTTCTCACCAGTGAGTTCGTCAAGCACATCCGCCGCCGAACGGGACAAAGCGTTGCGTTCTGATTTCGAAAGAGCGTCGACTACGGCAGCAATAGAATCCGGATCCTTGTTCTTGCCCGGCTCCGCCGCATCCACCGCACAGCCAAGCCCCCGATAGAGATCGTAAAGGCTAAAGCGGGCCGGATCGCGGGCCAGGACAAAGCGTCCGTCCTCAATCCGTGCGACAAATTGGGCAGCGAGCAAGCGCTCCAGAACCTGACCGACCGCATCCGCGGAAGCAACATCGTCCAACGCGGCCTGCTCCATCGGCCCCGCCTTCTCCCGAATCGCCGCAAGGGTCGAAAGAGCAACGGAGAAGAGACGGGCCGGGCCTAGCTCGGGCGCGGCATCAAGCTGGCGAGAGTGCCACCAGTCGGGGAAGGACGCGGCGAAAACCGCGCCCAGCAGTATCACCGTCCAGGAAAAGTAGACCCAGACCAGAAAGATAGGGATCACGGCCATCGCGCCGTAGATCGTCTGAAAGGTCGGAAACGCCGCCAGATACCAACCGAAACCAAGCTTCAGGATTTCGAACGCAGTGCCGGAGAGACAACCGCCTATCAGCGCATCCCGCCAGGCGACCGAACGGTTTGGCACGATCATGAAGAGCAGCGTGAAGCCGACGCTCTGCAGAATGATCGCAATGACATGATTTCGGAACTCACCGCCGACATTGAGCGATTCCGCGTCCAGACCGGCATCCGTCCAGGTTTGTCGCAACACGCCGAATGCATCGCTGGTGGTGGAAAGGATCAGCCCCATCAGGATCGGCCCGAGAGACAACACCGCCCAGAAGATCAGGAAACGGATCAGCAGATGCCGTTGTCTCTCCACATGCCAGATTGCATTGAAGGTCGATTCGATGGTCGCTAGCAACAGAATCGCGGAAACGGAAAGGCCGATGATGCCCGCCGCGCCAAGTTTCGATGCGTTTTGCATGAAGCTGTTCAGATAAGTCCGGACGGGACCAGCGATCTCCGGCACCAGATTCTCGAAGATCGTCGCCTCGATGGCCGTCCGGGCCGTCTCGAAAGCCGGAAAAGCGGTGAAAATCGCAAACCCAATTGCCAGAAGCGGCACCAACGCCAGCAGCGTCGTGTAGGTCAGCGCGGCGGCCGCCTGCATGCCCCGGCCGCGATAGAACCGCATCAGCGCGAAACCGATATATTCCGCCAGGTCAGCCACAACGGCTGCGGCGGCGAGGGTTTTCCAGCGGTCGAGTCGATTGGCTTTTTTGCTCATGTTGTCAGCTTATCACGAAAGCCTGTAGAACAACGCGCGCCCGCACCCGGACAGGATCGCGCCACGGCAGATTCCGCAGCCTTCAGGCCACTGCATGCAGTTTGCCGCACGCTGCCTTTAGTGTAGGATCGCGCGAATCATGCGTAACTTTTTACGTCAACCTGCGTCGTGAGGCATCAATGAGTGAACCAAGCCCGATCATGAGTGGCAAAAAGGGGCTTGTCATGGGGGTCGCGAACGACCGTTCCATCGCCTGGGGCATCGCGAAAGCGGCAGCTGCCCAGGGGGCGGAACTCGCGTTCACCTTCCAGGGCGAGGCATTGCAAAAGCGGGTCGAACCGCTGGCCGCACAAATTGGCTCCAATCTGGTGCTTCCCTGCGATGTCACCGATGACGCAAGCGTCACCAAGACTTTCGAGACGATCCGCGAGAAGTGGGGAAAGCTCGACTTCCTGGTGCATGCCATTGCCTATTCAGACAAGGACGAGCTGAAAGGCAAATACGTCAACACGACTCGGGATAACTTTCTGAAGACGCTGGATATTTCCTGCTACTCCTTCACCCGGATCGCAAGAGAGGCGGCCGATCTGATGACGGATGGCGGCTCGCTGCTGACACTGAGCTATTTCGGCGCCGAAAAAGTGATGCCGCATTACAACGTGATGGGCGTCGCCAAGGCCGCGCTGGAAGCCAGCATCCGCTACCTTGCCACCGATCTCGGAGGCGACAATATCCGGGTGAACGGCCTTTCCGCCGGACCGATGAAGACGCTTGCCGCCTCCGGCATCGGCGACTTCCGCTACATCCTGAAATGGAACCAGTACAACTCGCCGCTGCGCCGGAATGTGACGCTGGAAGATGTCGGCGGCGCCGGCATGTACCTGCTGAGCGACCTGTCCAGCGGTGTCACTGGCGAAGTGCATCATGTCGATTGCGGCTACAACATCGTCGGCATGAAGGCGGTGGACGCGCCCGACATCTCCACGGTCTGACCCGGATAGTAAAAATACATGGCCAGCAATTCCTTCGGTGAGGTCTTCCGCTTCTCGACATGGGGCGAAAGCCACGGCCCCGCCATCGGCTGCGTAGTCGATGGCGTGCCGCCGCGCCTGCCCGTCTCCGAGACGGACATCCAGTTCTATCTGGACCGGCGCAAGCCCGGGCAGAACCGTTTCACAACACAGCGCCAGGAGCCGGATCAGGTGAAGATCCTGTCCGGTGTGTTCGAGGGCCAGACCACCGGCACCCCGATCGGGCTGATGATCGAGAACACGGACCAGCGCTCGAAGGATTACGGCGACATCATGAGCCGGTTCCGGCCGGGCCATGCCGACTTCACGTACGAGGCCAAATACGGCATCCGCGACTATCGCGGCGGCGGACGTTCTTCCGCGCGGGAAACCGCAATGCGGGTGGCCGCCGGCGCGATTGCGCGCAAGATCATCAGTGCCCGTCTCGGCAATGCCTTCCATCTGCGCGGCGCTCTGGTTCAGGTCGGCCCGCACAAGGTGAACCGGGACAACTGGGACTGGGTAGAAGTCGAGCGTAACCCGTTCTGGAGCCCGGATGCGAAAGCCGCCGAGGTCTGGACGGACTATCTCGACGGTGTGCGCAAGGCCGGCTCCTCCGCCGGCGCGGTGATCGAGATCGTCGCCGAGGGCGTGCCTGCCGGACTGGGCGAGCCGGTCTACGGCAAGCTCGACAGCGATCTTGCGGCCGCCATGATGACCATCAACGCGGTCAAGGGCGTCGAAATCGGGGACGGGTTTGCAGCTGCGGAGATTCCCGGCCACGAAGCTGCGGACGAAATGCGGATGGACGGCGACAAACCGGTCTTCCTGTCGAACCATGCAGGCGGCGTGCTCGGCGGGATTTCCTCCGGCCAGCCGGTCGTGGTGCGGTTCGCCGTGAAGCCGACCAGCTCCATCCTGACCCCGCGCCAATCCGTCGACAGGGATGGCAACGAGGTCGATGTGGTAACCAAGGGCCGGCACGACCCTTGTGTCGGTATCCGTGCCGTTCCTGTCGGCGAGGCCATGATGGCCTGCGTTCTGGCGGATCATCTGATGCGCCACGCGGCCCAGTGCGGAAGCTGAGAGCGGCCAGAACCTCCTCTGCCTTTGTAAAGCCATCGTTTTGCTCTAGCGGAACTCCTATATGTAGGGGAGATAACGAGGGGTGCTGCCGCAATGCTTAAATTTCTGAAAGGGCTCTTGATCAGTTTCGGGGTCCTGTTCCTGGTTCTGATCGTCGGTGGCATCGTCGGCCTGCGCTATGTGGCGAGCCAATGGCAGCCAGAGCCCCTCCCCGAGCATATGGTCCTCTCCCTCACGCTGAAGCCCGAGCTGCGCGAGACATCGGTCGGCGCACTTCCTTTCGAGAACGTCTTCAATCCCGGCTCCCCTTCGCTGCTGGACCTCGTGAACATTCTGAAAACGGCAAGCGAAGATGAACGCGTTCAGGGCCTGTTCCTCGATCTTTCCGCCGCCGACGTTCGCCCGGCCGAAGCGCAGGAGCTGAGAGAGGCGATCTCTCGCTTCCGGGCCAGCGGCCGTTTCGTACAAGCCTATGCGGACAGCCTGGAAGGCAATGGCGGGATCTCGACCTATCACCTTGCGACCGGCGCGGAGAGCATCGCCCTGCAGCCCTCCGGACTGCTCGACATCCGCGGCATAAGCCTCTCAACGCCGTTTTTCGGCGAGGCGCTGGAAAAACTCGGGATCGAAGCCGACTTCCGCACCCGCCACGAATACAAGGGCGCCGCAGCGTCCATGACGAGCGCGGCGTTCCCGGCCCCGATCCGGCAGAATTATCGTCGGCTTGTGGACTCGCTCTACGCCGGGATTGCCGCCGATATCGCCACCGCACGGCGGCTCTCCCCGTCTTCGGTGAACGGACTCATCGATACAGCTCCGCTGACAGCGGGAGAAGCCAAGAGCAACGGCCTGATCGATCAGATGCTTTACCGCGACCAGGCAATCGACGCAGCCAGAGCACGGGCGGACGGCGCCAGACTGGTCCCGCTCACCCGCTACTGGAACGATGCGGGTACGGAAAACGACGATGAAACCCCGACGCGGATCGCGGTCATCGCGGTCGACGGTCCGATCGTGCGCGGCCGCGCACCGTTGTTCGCACGCGATCGTCAGGCAGCGGCTCAAAGCATCGTCGATGCCGTCGAAGATGCCCGGAATGATACGAGGGTCAAGGCGATCATCCTCCGGGTCAGCAGCCCCGGCGGCAGCTACGTGGCGTCGGACACCATTCTGCACGCCTTGTCGGCGGCCCGCGCCGATGGCATGCCCATCATTGTTTCGATGAGCGACATGGCGGCATCCGGCGGATATTTCGTCGCGCTCGCGGCAGACCATGTCGTCGCCCATCCGAACACCATCACCGGCTCCATCGGGGTTGTCAGCGGCAAGCTGAACCTGTCCGGGTTTCTGGGTGAATACGGCGTCCGGACAGACAGCGTCAGCGCCGGCCGCAATGCCGACATGTTCAGCATGACGAAGCCCTTCAGCGCCGATGAAAGTGCCCGGCTCGACGCTGTTCTGGATACTATTTACGAGGATTTCACGACCAAGGTCGCCACCGCCCGGCGCCTCGGTCCGGCGGAGGTTGACGCCGCCGCGCGCGGACGTGTGTGGAGCGGCGAAGACGCGAAACGTATCGGCCTTGTCGATGTACTCGGCGGCTATGCGGAGGCCGAAGGGCTTGCCCGGGACGCGGCCGGAATTGCCCCCGAAACCCGCACCGCCCTGGTTGCCTATCCAGAACCGCGCCAGGATCTGAACGCCTTCGTGACCGCGCTTGAGGACGGCGAGATCGGTGAATCCGTCAGTCGTCTAGACGCGCTGTTAACTTTTATACGATATCATGGAATTATAGAGTCAGTGCTAAACAGCACCGGAGGTGGCCGAATAGACGCTTCGGCGCCCCCCATAAATGTCCGCTGAGGAGAATCCGATGCCGCGACTTATGCCTGTCTTCGGGCTGGCCATCCTGCTTGCGATGAGCCACGGCCCCCACGCGCTGGCCGCCAGCGAGGGCGACGAAGCGAACGCAAAAGTCGAGGCTGAGCGCCTGCAGAAGGACAAGGACCAGCGTAAAAAGGACAAAAAGTTCAATCGCGACATTACCTACCGGCACGCCATCGGGCCGGACGTGCTGCCGCTGGGTCCGTTTACCATTTCGCTCTATATCGACGGGCGCCTGACGGAGCACCGCCTCAAGGTCGCGCTGCAAGCGGTAGACACGGCCAAGAAAAGTGAACTCGAGGCCGCCAAGACACAGCTCTACGGGATCGTTTATCCGCTCTGCCTCAAGCTGTTTGAAAAAGGCCGGCCATCCTCGTCCGACATCCTTGCTTTCAAGGCGCAGGTACAAAAGAACGTGTCGACCCGGTTCAAGGACAGCCTGAAGGGCGTCTACATCGAGTCAGTCCTCTAGGGACAGCCTACTCTCGGGATCAGAGCGCCCTCGCCTGATCCCGCAGCACGAATTTCTGGATCTTGCCGGTCGAGGTTTTCGGCAACTCGCCGAATACCACGGTTTTCGGCACCTTGAAATGCGCCATTTTCTCCCGGCAGAAAGCGATCAGATCCGCCTCGCTGACCGTCGCCCCTTTCTTCAGGGTGACGAAGGCGCAGGGCGTCTCTCCCCATTTCTCGTCCGGCCGCGCCACCACGGCCGCGTCCAGCACGGCCGGATGCCTGTACAGCACGCCTTCAATCTCGATGGTCGAAATGTTTTCGCCGCCGGAGATGATGATGTCCTTCGAGCGATCCTTCAGCTCGACATAGCCGTCCTCGTGCCAGACCCCGAGATCGCCGGTATGGAACCAGCCGCCCCGAAAGGCGTCATCGGTGGCTTTCGGGTTCTTCAGATAGCCCTTCATGACGATATTGCCGCGCATGAAGACCTCGCCCATGGTCTCACCGTCCTGCGGTACCGGCTCCAGGGTTTCCGCCCCGGCAACCATCAGGCCTTCCTGCACCGGATAGCGCACGCCCTGCCGTGACTTCAGCCGGGCCTGCTCCTCGATCGGCAGGCCGTTCCATTCCTCGTGCCATTCGCAGACCACCGCCGGTCCATAGACCTCTGTCAGGCCGTAGACATGGGTAATTTTGACGCCCTTTGCCTCCATGCCCTCGATCACGGAAGCAGGCGGAGCGGAGGCGGCGGTCATCATCTGCACCTGATGATCCCACTCCCGGCTGTCCTCTTCCGGTGCGTTCAGCAGCATCGACATGATGACCGGCGCGCCGCAGAGATGGGTCACGCCATGATCGGCGATGGCATCGTTGATGTCCTTGGCGGCGGTCCGGCGCAGGCAGACATGGGTGCCGCCCAGCATGGTGATGGTCCAGGGGAAGCACCAGCCGTTGCAGTGGAACATCGGCAGGGTCCAGAGATAGATCGGGTGGTGCGCCATGCCCCAGACCATCGCATTGCCCAAAGCGTTCAGATAGGCGCCCCGATGGTGATAGACCACGCCCTTCGGATTGCCCGTTGTGCCGGACGTGTAGTTCAGCGCGATGGCGTCCCATTCGTCACCCGGCGGCACGGCGGCGAAATCCGGATCGCCGGTCAGAAGGAACGCTTCATATTCCATCTCGCCGAGGCGCTCGCCGGAGGTTGCCGCCGGATCCTCGACATCGATGACAAGGATATCCCGCGTCACCTGTTTCAGCGCCTCCCGGATCACCGGCGCGAACTCGGTATCGGTCAGCAGCACGCTGGCCTCGCCATGCTCCAGGATGAAGGCGATGGTCGGCGCGTCGAGCCGGACATTCATGGCGTTCAGCACGCCGCCGGTCATCGGCACCGCGAGGCTTGCTTCGAACGCAGCGGTGATATTCGGCGCCATCACGGCAACCGTCCTGCCCTTGCCGATGCCGCGTTTCGCCAGCGCGGAAGCCAGGCGATGGCAGCGCTCCCGCGTCTCGGCCCAGGTGAAGCGACGGTCCCCGTCGATAACGGAAGCCCTGGTCGGGAAAACAGCGGCGGTTCTGGTCAGAAATGAAATTGGTGTCATCGGCACATAGTTCGCCGCGTTCCGGTCCAGATTTTCCTCGAACGGATTCCCGCTCATTCCGCTGTTCCCCCTGATTTTTGGCCGGTCCGGCCCTTCGCTGTGCCGAAGGCTAACGTCCGAAGGACCGGGCTGCAATGCGCGCGGCATTTTAGGTCATTGCGGAGCCGGGTTCGGCAGGGTTAGCCTTCGGGTTCCTGCCTTCCGGAGCCATCCCATGCTGCATCCACTTCTCACCCAGACTCTGGTCGACGCCTATTGGCGCGACGGCGCCGTCCTGATCAAGGGCCTGTTCAAGGGCTATGTCGACCGGATTGCCGCTGGCATCGAGCGCAATCTGGCCGAGCCGGGTCCGTTCGCCGGGGACAATCTGAAGCCAGGGGAAGGCGGCCGCTTCTTCGAGGATTACTGCAACTGGGAGCGCATCCCGGAATTCGCCGATGTGGTCAGGAACTCGCCGGCCGCCGAAGTTGCAGCAGGTCTGATGGGCTCGAAGAAAACCCAGATGTTTCACGAGCATGTCTTGGTGAAGGAGCCGGGGACTTCCAAACCGACGCCCTGGCATCAGGACAGCCCGTATTACTTCGTCGACGGCATGCAGAATGTCAGCTTCTGGGCGCCGGTCGATCCGGTGACCGATGCCTCCCTGCGCTGTGTCGCCGGCTCGCACCGCTGGGAGAAGGAAGTCCTGCCGACGCGCTGGCTCTCCGACACCAATTTCTATCCGGGCGATGACGATTACATGCCGATCCCCGATCCCGACGCCGAAGGCATGCCTATCGTCGAATGGCCGCTGGAGCCGGGCGATGCCGTCGCCTTCCATTTCCGCAATCTGCACGGCACCCGCGGCAACGAGACCGGCAACCGGCGGCGGGCCTTCTCGCTCCGCCTTGTCGGTGACGATGCCCGCTATGTGGAACGCCCCGGCCCGACCTCCCCGCCTTTTCCGGGCCACGACATGAAACCGGGGCAGGTGCTTCGGGAAGACTGGTTTCCGTTTCTTTACTCCACCTGATCCGGAAGGAAATCGCCATGACCGAGGCCCGCCCTCAAGCCGTTCCCACGACCCTGCTGGACGACGACGTCGTCCGCATCACCCGGTGGGATTTCCAGCCCGGCGCCGAAACAGGCCATCATGTCCACGGCATGGGCTATGTCGTCGTGCCGATGACCGACTGCCAGTTCCTGCTGGAAGAGCCGGCAGGCCCGCGCCGCGTCGACATGGCTACCGGTGCCGCCTACCGGCGCGATGCCGGGGTCGAACATAACGTGGTCAATGGCGGCGACGCGCCGATGGCCTTCATCGAGATCGAATACAAGTAAACAGGATCGACCGGACACCATGCGCAACTTCGACCATTTCCTGACACCGGAAGAAGAAGAAACCCTCGTCGCCTTCCGGCACGGCCTGCACCGCCACCCGGAGCTTTCCGGCGAGGAAGAATGGACCGCACGGCAGGTCGCGGAGTTCGTCGGCGCCCGTTCACCCGACAAGGTGCTGACAGGCCTTGGCGGGCACGGGGTCGCGGCGATCTATGAAGGCGCGGAGCCGGGACCGACATTGCTTGTCCGGTCCGAACTCGATGCCCTGCCGATCCAGGAACTCTCCGGCCTCGACTACAGCTCTGAAATTGACGGCAAGGCCCATCTCTGCGGCCATGACGGCCACACGACCACATTGGCCGCGCTGGCCTACGGTCTGGAGCGGGAACGACCAGCGCGGGGCCGTGTCGTGCTGATGTTCCAGCCGGCGGAGGAAACCGGCGCGGGCTCAGCCGCCGTGATCGCGGACCCGCGCTATGACGAGATCCGCCCGGACATGTCGATCTCCCTGCACAACATGCCGGGCATTCCCATCGGCCACGCAACGCTGGCACCGGGGATCGTCACCTGCGCCTCGCGCGGCATGGAAGTCCGGCTGACCGGCAAGACAGCTCATGCCTCCCAGCCGGAAACCGGCACCTCGCCGATGGCTGCGCTCTCCACCCTGATGCCGGCCCTGTCCGCGCTCGGCGGCGGCGACATCAAGGGCGCGCATTTCTCCATGGTCACGGTCACCCACGCGTCCATGGGCGAGCCCGCCTACGGCGTCGCCCCCGGTGCGGGACGGCTGATGGCAACGCTGCGGACAAAGTCGGACGGGGAAATGGCAGCTCTGGTGGCCGAGGCGGAAGCGATGGTCGCCGACGCCGCGAAAGCCGCCGGGCTGACATTCACGATTTCCTATGACGACGTGTTCGACCACACGGAGAACCATCCCGAAGCCGTGCAACTGCTCGAACAAGCACTGGACGGACGTGGCGTTACCCATGATCCAGGCGACCTGCCGTTCCGTGGCTCAGAGGATTTCGGCCGCTTCGGACAGGGCTCGAAAGGCGCGATGTTCTTCCTTGGCGCCGGTGAGAACCGCCCGCATGTGCACAATCCGGATTACGTGTTTCCGGACGAGCTGATCTCCATCGGCTCGGGCGTCTTCATGCGGGCAATCCGGAACTATCTGGGAGCTGCACGTTAGGCGTAGACCGCCGACGCCCGCTCCGTCACCCAGGCCATCATGTCGCGCCATGGTCCGGGCCCGTAGCTGATCCGGGCCACGCCGAGTGCCGCCAGTTCCTGCGGAGCGGGCACGTCCGGCATGATCAGGATGTTGAGCGGCAGTGCGATTTCCTCTGCGGCGCTCCTGATCAGCTCCGGACTCTTCAGCCCGGGCATGAAAATCCCGCTGGCGCCCGCCTCGGCGTAGGCCTTGGCGCGGGCAAGCGCCTCGTCGATCAGGCGAGGATGGTTTGCAACATCCCGGTCCTTGAGGAAGATGTCCGTGCGGGCGTTGATGAAGAACGGCAGGCCCGCATCCTCGGCGGCGGTCCGCGCGGCACGGATTCGCTCCGCCTGTTTCGTCACCGGATAGAGCCCTTCCCCGCCGACCTTCTGATCCTCGAAATTCACCCCGACGGCACCGGCGGCGATCATCCGCGCGATGTTCCTGCCCACACCGCTCGGGCCCGCCGCGTAGGCGCCTTCGAAATCGACGCTGAGCGGCAAATCGCTGGTGGCCGTGATCCGCTTCACGATCATTTCCAGCATGTCGAGCGGCAGCGCTTCGCCATCGCCGTAGCCTTGCGCACCCGCGACCGACCAGCTCCCCGTCGCCAGCGCCTTTGCCCCGGCAACGGCAACAGCCTTGGCGCTGCCCGCATCCCAGATATTGAAGAGAATGAGCGGATCGCCCTTACGATGCAGATCCGCGAATGCCTGTGCCTTGTCCGCTTGCGACATGTGTTTGTTCTCCCCCTTGGCTTGCATAGGCCTGTTCAAGCTCGATCAGTTTCTGTTTGCGCCAGATCCCGCCGCCATACCCGGTCAGCGAGCCGTCGGCCCCGATCACCCGGTGGCAGGGAATGGCGATGGCTATCTGGTTCGCGCCATTGGCGCGCGCGACTGCCCGGGTCGCGGACGGGCGGCCGATGGCCTTAGCCAGATCGCTGTAGCTCCGCGTCGCGCCCGCCGGGATGCGTCGCAGTTCCAGCCAGACCTCCCGCGTGAAGGGGCTGCCGTGATAGGTCATCGGCGTTTCAAACCGGGCGCCCTCTCCCGAGAAATAGGCCTTCAGCTCGGCCTCGATCTGCTCCGTCGGAGCAAAGCGGCCGATACCGATGCCACCGCGCGTCGCATCGCGCAGCCGCTTCAACTCGCGCGGCAAAGCCTTGCGGTCGACAAATTCCAGAAGATGCAGGCTGGAGCGGTCGCTGACCGCGACCAGCGCACCGATCGGGCTGTCGATCCAATCCGCTTTCAGGAATTCCTCACCGGTGAAGCTTGCGGGCGACTGGCCGAGCAGCCGGGCGAAGGCAGAACGAAACCCGCTCGGCGAGTCGAACCCGGCCTCAAGCTGCGCATCGATCACGCGGCCGCCATCCGACAGGGTGACGAACCCGTCCCGCAAGCGGCTGAGCCGGGCCATTTCAAGGAAGGTCACGCCGAACTGGCGCTTGAAACTGCGCCGCACGGTCGAGGGGTCGAGACCAAGCGCGATGACGTCCGCCTCGGTCCAGCGCCGCGCCGGGTCGTCCTCAAAGGCGGCGACGAGAATCTTCACCGCCGGATCGGCCTCCGCCGCCGTCGCCACCGGCTTGCATCGCTTGCAGGGCCGGAAGCCGGACTCGATGCATTCACCGACCGTGGCAAAGAAACGGCAATTTTCCGGTTTTGGGTTACGCGCCGGGCAGTTCAGCCGACAGAAGATCCCGGTCGAGGTGACGCCGACATAGACCCTGCCGTCATAGGCCGGGTCCCGCCGGACAAGGGCGTCGTAGAGGAGGTCATGATTTTCAATGTCGTACAGCATGCCCCTCCTCTATCAAACCGCGCCCGGAGCGTACGCCGATTTTCGGGCAGCTATATTTCTTTTCGCTGTCTCAACGATGAAAGATCACTGTCCCCGCTCTTCCCCTGCGCCGTCATCCCTGCACTCCTCTCTTCGTCATTCCCGCGTACGCGGGGACCCAGGGAGCGAAGAGCCGGGCTCCATGATCGACTGGGTCCCTGCTCTCCGGCAGGGATGACGATGTGAGGGAAAAGCCGGGATGAGGACCGTTGAAGTGGCCTCAGATCTCGATATGGCCCGAGAGATAGCGCGCGGCCTTGCCTGCCATCTCCACCCGGTCGCCTTTGAGGCTGCATTTCAGCTCCCCACCGCGGGCCGAGATCTGCCGGCCGAGCAGCTCTTTCTTGCCCAGCCGGTCCGCCCAGTAGGGGATCAGCAGGCAATGGTTCGAGCCGGTCACCGGATCCTCGTCGATACCGTGGTTCGGCGCGAAATAACGGGAGACGAAATCGACCTGCCAGCCCGGCGCCGTCGCCATTATGGAGACCGACTGGAGCCTTTTCAGGGCGCCGAAGTCCGGGCTGAGCGCACGGATCTGATCCTCGTTCTCGAACACCGCCATCAACCGGTCCCGCTCCGGCTCCTGCGGCGCATCGTAGAGTGCGACAGGTTCCGTGCCGAGGGCTTCGAAAAGCCCAGCCGGGGCGTCCCGCTTCGCCGGCGGATAGCTCGGGAAGTTCATGACGTATAGATCACCGTCCCGCCGCACCTTGAGCACACCGCTGCGGGTCCGGAAGCTGATCTCCTGACGGTCCGGCATCAGGTCGTCGAAGATCAGCGCGGCACTGGCGAGGGTCGCATGGCCGCACAGATCGACCTCCACCGCCGGTGTGAACCAGCGCAGGTGGAAGTCGGCCTCGCCTGTGTCGTCGGGGACGAAGAATGCGGTTTCCGCCAGATTGTTCTCGGCTGCGATCGACTGCATGGTCGGATCGGTCAGCCAGCTGTAGAGCGGACAAATGGCCGCCGGATTGCCCCCGAACACATTCTCGGTAAAGGCATCGATCTGGTAAATTGGAACCCGCATTTCCTTGTTTCCTTCTTGTACTTCCGGTCACTCAACCAGCGTCAGATTGATCCGCCGGTTCTGCTTGCCCTTGTTCTCGATCTTGCCGATCTGGATGGTGCCGATCTCCGACGTGGAGCGGACATGCGTCCCGCCGCAGGGCTGGAAATCCACATCGTCACCGATCCGGATCATGCGCACCTTGCCGCTTCCCATCGGCGGCTTCACGGACATGGTCCGGACGAGATCCGGATTGGCTGTCAGCTCATCGTCAGTGATCCATGAGATGCTGATCCCGTGGTCGCCCGCGATGACCTGGTTCAGTTGCTCGGTCAGGGCCTCTTTTTCCGGACGCTCGCCCGGAATGTTGAAATCGAGCCGGCCCTTGCCCGCGCCGATCTGCCCGCCGGTCACGCCGCCATCGACGACGGAACAAAGCAGATGCAGAGCCGTATGAACCCGCATGTGCTTGTAGCGCCGGTCCCAGTCGAGGGTGACTTCGACGTCGTCGCCAACGGCCGGGGCCGCCGCGCCTTCTTCGAGTTTATGCAGAATACCGTCCTCGCCTTTCACCGCCTCGGTGATGGCGACCGTGCCTCCCGGGCCTGCCAGCGTGCCGCTGTCTCCGGGCTGGCCGCCGCCGGTCGGGTAGAAAACGGTGCGGTCCAGCACAACCCCGTCCGGGCCGGATGCCAGCACTTTCGCGGTGCAGGATTTCAGATATGAATCTTCCCGGAACAGCTCTTCAGTCACGTCGCAGTCTCCTCATGTGTCTCCGCGCCCATCAGCACGTCGCGATAGAGCGCAAGGTCGACATTGGCACCGCTGAGGATGAGCGCAACCTTTTGACCCGCATTGGAGTCTTTCTCTTTCAGGCAAGCCGCCAGCGGTGTGGCCGCCGCGCCCTCGGCGACATTGTGGGTATCGGTGAAATAGTGCCGCATGGCCGCCTTGATCTCGTCTTCGGAGACCCGGACGATCCGCTCCGCCCCTTTCAGGATAACCTCGACCGCCTGCTCCACCGGCACCCGGCAGGCGACGCCGTCCGCCATCGTGTCCGCGCTGTTGGTCGAGACCGGCTTCTTCTGCTCGAAAGAGAGCGCATAGGCGGGCGCGTTTTCAGCCACCACGCCGATCACCTGCGTCTTCAGGCCGAGCGCATCCCGCGCGGCGATCACCCCGGAGATGCCGGAGCCAAGCCCGATCGGCACATAGACCCGGTCAAGGTCCGGGCAGGCCGTGAACAGCTCAAGCCCATAGGTCGCCACCCCGCGCACCAGATCCGGATGGTAGCTCGGCAGCAGATGCAGCCCCTCGCCCTCGGCCAGGGAGACCGCATGCTCGAACGCCGCCTGGAAATCCTCGCCATGCTCGATCAGCTCGGCACCGAGCGCCCGCATGGCCGCATTCTTTTCCACCGAATTTCCGCGCGGCACCACGACGACAGCGCGCAGCCCGGCCCGCGCCGCCGCGAAGGCGACGCTCTGGCCGTGATTGCCCCGGGTCGCGGTGATCACACCCGGACAGTCCGGCACCCGGCGTTTCAGGCCGTCCATATAAACCAGCCCGCCACGCATCTTGAAGGCACCGAGCGGCGTGTGGTTCTCGTGCTTGACGCGGATCTCTGTTCCGGCCCGCTGCGAAAGCAGCGGCCAGTGATGTTGCGGCGTCGGCGGCACAAGCTGATGTACCAGCCGGGCCGTCTCTTCAAGTTCGTCGCGTGTGAAAGAAAAAGCCACGATCCATCCTTCCCGGTTGCAGTCAATCAGCCCGCATCATGTCAAAGCAGGCGGCATCAATCCATGGCACCATCAAGCCCTGCGACCGGATTGTCTCTATTTCCCCAGCCATTAATCGATACAATATTGCGATTGAACCGATCCAATACCTGCGTAATATCGGTTCAATCATCGATCAATCGGAACATTGTCACAGAGACAAAGTATGCACAGCCACCCGATGGACTGGGTCCCCGATCTGAGCGACCGGCCCGGACCGAAATATCTCTCGATCGCCCGCGCCATGGCGGAAGACATCGCCACCGGCGCCCTGCAACCGGGCACGCAACTGCCGACGCACCGCGAGCTGGCCTATCAGCTCGGTGTCACTGTCGGCACGGTATCGCGTGCCTATGCCGAAGCTACCCGGCGCGGCCTGATCGACGGAGAAGTCGGCCGCGGCACCTTTGTCCGCCGCCGGATCGGCCGGGACATGGGCGAGATACCGGCAGGCGCTAACCGGGGCGGGATCGATTTCGGACTGAACTTTCCGCCGATGGGGAACACGGAACGGGACGCCTTCTCCGACGCCCTGAAGGAAATCGCCGACAGCCGCGACCTGATGAACCTGATGGCCTATGCCCCGCATGGCGGCGCCCCGCGTCACCGGCAAGCGGCGGCGGACTGGATGCGCGCCCTCGGTGTCGAGACCGATGCGGGCCGGGCCATTGTCACCACGGGTGGGCAGAACGGCATGCTCGCCGCCTTTGCAGCTCTGGTGCAGGCGGGGGATACAATCCTTGTCGAAAAGCTGACATATCCCGGCATTGTCCCCCTCGCGGAAATGCTCGGCTTGAAAGTGCAGCCGGTGGATATGGATGCCGAAGGCGTGCGCCCGGACTCGCTGGAAGAAGCCTGCCGCAGTTTCGCACCGCGCGCGCTCTATTGCATGCCGACCCTGCAAAACCCGACCAACGCCGTGATGGGCGAGCAGCGACGGCAGGACATTGCCGCCATCGCGGAACGCTACAATCTGATCCTGGTCGAGGACGATCTCTACCGCTTCCTGGTGGCGGACGCACCGCCGCCGCTGGCGAATTACCTGCCGGACCAGACGATCTTCATCACCTCCGCCGCCAAACAACTGGCGCCGGGTTTGCGCATCGGCGGGGTCAGCGCACCGCGCGCCATGGTGCCGAAGCTGGAACGGGCGATGCGGGCCTCAACCTGGATGGCCGCGCCGGCCATGGCGGAAGTCTTCGCGCTCTGGGTCGACCGGGGCATCGCCGGCATTCTCGCCCGGGAAAAAGCCGAGGAAATGCGGAGCCGCCAGACCGCCGCCGCCGAAATCCTGCAAGGCTTCGAGTTCACCGGGCACCCGACCAGCATGCATCTCTGGCTGACCGTGCCGGAGCCCTGGACCGACCGCGATGCCGTGGCGGTGCTGGGAGAGCATGGCGTCATCGCCTCCTCCGGTCAGGTTTTCGCCACCGCTCCCGGCGCCGGCCGCAACCGTCTCCGCCTCTCTCTCGGCAACCCGAAAGACCTGAAGATCGTGCGCCACGGTCTCGGCGTTATTGCCGAAACCCTCGCCGGTGCTCCGCAACAGGCCGCCTCCATCGTCTGACCCACTTCCTGCCTATTGCCTTTCCATTTGCATGCTGAAGGACCACCCGAAATGAAAGTCGAACCCGTCACCCTGACCGGTAAACATGTCCGCCTGGAGCCGATGAGCGAAGCCGCCATCCCGGCCCTGCAGAAGGCTGCGGAAGATCCGGCGATCTGGAAATGGACCTGGCCCGGAACGGACCCGGATGCGGTCGCGGCCTATGTGCGTCTGGCACTGGAGAACCAGGAAAAGGGCATCGACCTGCCCTTCGTCACCGTCGACGTCGCCAGCGGCGAGGTTGCAGGCTCAACCCGCTATATGACCATCGACACCAAGAACACACGTGTGGAAATCGGCAGCACCTGGCTGAACCCGCGCTATCAGCGCTCGCCTCTCAATACCGAAGCAAAATACCTGATGCTGACCCATGCGTTCGAGACGCTCGGCTGCATCCGGGTCGAGTTCAAGACCCACCACAGGAACGAGCAGTCCCAGAACGCCCTGAAGCGCATCGGCGCGATCTATGAAGGCACCCTGCGCCAGCACATGATCCACACCGACGGCACGCTCAGGGATTCGGTCTATTTCTCCATCCTCGACAAGGAATGGCCCGAGGTGAAGAAGATGCTGGAAGCGAAGCTGGCCGCGAGATAGCACCCTACCGGGTCGGACAAGCTCTCAGAAGCTATCCGGCCCGGATCCTTTCAGTAAATTAACCTTCCACGAACCCAGCCGTCGCCACCAGCGCGAGCAGGCCTGCATTCAAGCCCCGCAGGCTCAGCTTCGGCTCGACATCGATCCACTCGTCCACCGTATGGGCCCGGCCACCGGCGCCGCCGTGGGAGAATTTTACGGCCGGGACGCCGTGCGCCATCGGGATATTGGCGTCTGTCGAAGAGGCGGAGAAGGCAGGCTCGAATCCGTAGGCTTTTATCGCGGCGACGCTGGCTTCGACGATGGTGGTGTTGTGCGCCGTGGTGCCTGCCGGGCGGTTGCCGATCTGGGTGAGCTCGACGCTGATTTCGCCGTTCGTGGTATCGCCGCGCGCATTCTCGCCTGCGACTGCCGCATCGATCAGCGCTTTCACCTCTCCATCCACCCGGTTCAGCACCTCGGCGGATTCAGACCGCAGGTCGATCTCGGTCCAGACATCTTCCGGAATCGCGTTCACCGACGTGCCGCCCTGAAACGTGCTGGCGCAATAGGATGATCGGGGATCGCCCGGCACCTCGATCTTCGACATGCCGACCAGGAAAGTGCCAAGCGCATAGGCCGGGTTCACCGTGCCGAACGCGCCGAGGCTGTGCCCGCCCGGGCCCTTGAACGCGACCTTGTAGCGGTAGGAGCCGACACCTGCGGTGACCAGATCCTGAGTCTCAATACCGTCGAAGGTGAAGAAGGAGGCGATGCGTTCGCGATAGGCATTCTCGGTGAAGAGATAGCGCACGCCGCGCAGGTCGCCCTTGCCCTCTTCGCCGACATCGCCGACGAACAAAATGTCCTGCTCGGTCTCGATCCCGCCCGCATCGAGCGCCCGGATGAAGGCCAGCAACGTCGCCAGCCCCCGCGTGTCGTCACCGACGCCGGGGGCGAACAGCTTGGTGCCCTCGCGACGGACTTTCACGTCCGTGCCTTCGGGAAACACCGTGTCGAGATGCGCCGCCGCCACGACAATGGGGCCATTGCCGCGCCCGCGCCGGAGGCCGGTGACATTGCCGATGCCGTCCCGCTGCACGTCTTCCAGCCCGAGCGCCCGGAACATCTCCTCATACGCCGCCGCCCGCTTTTCTTCCTTAAAAGGCGGGGACGGGATCTCGGTCAGGGTGACGATCTCGCCGACGAACCTGTCGTGCCCCGCACGCAGATCGTCGGTGGCTTTCTGGAACTGCGCGGAGGCGCGGATGGTCGCGGTATCGTTGGTCATGTTTTTTGCTCGCGGGGGCGTTCGGGAAGGGGCAACGGGATCATAGAGTACAGGAAACAGACCGGGCTCAGCATCCACTGGATCGGCATCACCGGAATGCCGATCAGGAAGCAGCCGATAACGGTCGATTCGAGCGACGATGGCTGGCAACTACATCGCTTTATCCTCTTGGTTCTGCACAAAACACAGTTCCGTGCTTTGCATTTTTTATGATGCCCTTACAATCGCTAAAGGTTTAGACTCAAAAAGTATTTGCACACAAACAGGGTGCCGCAGTGCCTTCAATCAGGAGCCGTCCGACGCACGCGTTTTTGAAATTGCTGTTTCTTGGCCTCTGCTTCTGGCTGCTTCCGCAGAGCGCGGTTGCCAGCGAAACGCCTAAACGGATTGTGATCCTCCAGACTCTCTCCTCTACCTTTCTGGAAAAGTCGACCGTACGGTTCCGCGCGGAAATGACCCGCCTGGGTTTCAAGGACGGAACAGATGTTTCCTATACCGTCCTGAATGCCAAAGGCGATTACGGCCGGGCCAAATCCCTGCTGACATCCGCAATCGATGAGAACACCCCGGATCTGGTTGTGACAGTTGCCACCCTCGCGACCCGCGCCGGACGGGACCTGCTGTCGGGTACGAAGATCCCGCAGATGTTCCTGATCGTCACGGACCCGGTTGGTGAAGGGTTCGTCAGTGAAATGGGGAAAACCAGCGGATCGAACATCACGGGTCAGAGTCATGTCGTCCCGGTGGAATCCCAGCTCGCCCTGGTCTCCCAGATATTGCAGACGGCCAGGCGTGACACACCGTTCCGCATCGGCATCCTGCGCTCCACATATCCGTCGGCGGTCAGCGAATCCGCCCAGTTGCGCGCTGCCGCGCACCAGTTCCCGGTCGTGAGCCTGACCGATCTCGGCTTCCCCTATTTGCCTGGAGACAGCGGACGCCCAGAGATGAGCAAATCGGCAGTGGAACTGATAACTACGCACAAAGACAGCCTGGACGGCATCTGGCTGGTGGCCGGGCCGAACCAGACCAACCTCGATTTCGTGAACACAGTCCTGGCCACGGGCATGCCTATCGTGAATAGCGGCAATATCAGGAATGCCCGTCTCGGGGCCATGCTCGCCCTGCAGTCCACGGTGGAACTCAACGGCAGGGCCGCTGCAGAAGCGGCAAGCGCTATCCTGTCCGGAACCAACCCCGCGGACATTCCGGTAACCCGGCCGAGCAAGTTTATTGCCGGCGTGAATGTTCTGACCGCCGCCAGACTTGGTGCCGTCATTCCCTCCGGCATTCTGGAACTGGCGCAGGAAAACGTCTTTTATCGACAAGGTCGCGGAAATTGAGCCTCTACACGAAATTCATCGCCGCGATCATTCCCATCGTTCTGCTGGGAACAGGCGCTCTCGGCTACTGGTCCTTCACACATTCCAGGGATGTGCTCTACAGGACCGAGCAACAGTCGATGAACCTGCGGCTTGAGAGTGCGATCGACCAGTTTGTCGACCGCCGCTACCGGCTTCTGGAGACCACCGGGCTGAACTCGCTGACCTCCTACGTCGATCAGTACAAATCCGAGGCGCTGACCGATTTCAGGACTCTCAGTCAGAAAACCGGCCGGCGCGTTCTGATTTTCAACCGGGACGGCTCCGCCTTGTTCTGCGGCGGCTGCGAGGACGATCTCTTTCCCGACGGTTGGGGAGAGCTTGTATCTGACGTCACCGACAAGCTCTTCGGAACCCATTACGCCGCCCCCGGCGACCACGCGGTCTTCAGCGCAGCCGGGTTCGCAAAACCGGAATGGAACTGGGTCGTCCTCCTGACGATCCCGGAGTCCGTAGTCTCGAAGGATGTCGAGGATATCCGGCTGGCGACGATCATTGTCTCTCTCGCGTCCATACTCGCCGTCGCCGGAATGATCGCCTGGGTATCGCGCAGCCTCCTCGTCACGCCAATCCTGAAGCTCAAGCTTGCTGCGGATTCCATTGCCCGGCAAGAGCCGATATCCCGGATCGATATCAACTCGAACGACGAACTCGGCCGCCTCGCCCGGGATATGGAGATGATGTCCCAGGCGACCCACGATTATGTCGAGCGGGCAAACGCCGCGAACAAGGCAAAGTCCGGGTTCCTGGCGACAATGAGCCACGAGATCCGAACACCGTTGAACGGTGTGCTGGGCATTGCCCAGCTTCTGGAAGACACGGATCTCAATCCGGACCAGCAACGGAAAGTCTCCAACATCGTTGCCTCGGGCAAGACCCTGCTTGCAATCATCAATGACGTGCTGGACATGAGCCGGATCGAATCCGGCGCCATGGAGCTGGAAGACACGGTCTTCGACCTGAAAGAGCTGCTGTCCTCGATCATGACCCCGTTCCAGACCGCAGCCGGGCAAAAAGGCCTGACCATAAGAGGCGAGTACGCGTTGTCGGAGCCCGCCCAGATGCGCGGCGATCCTGTCCGGCTGCGGCAGATACTCTGGAACCTGCTCAGCAATGCCGTGAAGTTCACGGATTCAGGCAGTGTCGTACTCACGGTCAAGGAAGTCAGCGCGGACGCTGCCCCGACCTCCGTGCCCTCACCAGAGACAACACGCGGAATCCGCTTTGCCGTAACCGATACCGGCACAGGGATCGCGCCGGACCGCCAGGCATCCATTTTCGAGGCCTTCACCCAGGAAGACAGCTCGATCACCCGGAAGTTCGGAGGTACCGGCCTCGGCCTCTCCATCGTCAGTCAGATCGTCGAGCTCATGGGCGGCCAGATAGGGATCGAAAGCGAACTCGGGAAAGGGACGACGATAGATGTCTTTATCCCCTTCGGCACCGTCACCGAGGAGGATCTGGCACTTACGAAGTCGGCAAGCCTGGCAGCTTCCGGCGAAAGGCGAACGCTCCCTGTTTATAAGGTCCTGGTCGCGGAGGACAACGCAATCAACGCCATGGTGGTAACCGCCGTCCTCGAAAAACTCGGTCAGTCCGTCAAGCATGTCGAGAACGGCCGCGAAGCCGTTGACGAAGTCATGCGGGGCGAAACCGACTTCGTCTTCATGGATGTCCACATGCCGGAGATGGACGGGATCGAAGCGACGAGAGAAATCAGAGCCGCCGCATCCCACAATGATGTCCCCATCATCGGCCTCACGGCCGAGGCTTTCGTTGAGCGCCACTCGGAATTCAGGAACGCGGGCATGAACGATGTGCTGACCAAGCCGTTCACGGAAGACCAGCTGTTCAAGGTACTGTCCCGGTATGGGTGATGCTGCCTGGCCAGACTGTTAACGCCTGACCAGTAAGCAACTCAAACTGTCAGTCAGGCATCACCCGCGCCGGTATCAGGCCTCTTGTCTTTCTCGCCGGAGCCTAACGTTCCAACCCCGAGGGACTTGATCAGCCCCCCAAGCACGGTGGTGTTACTTGTTGAAAGCAGTTTCGTCCCGGATTCGACGATCGTCTTCATATAGTTGAGGAAATTCGCACTCGCCTCGTTCGCGCGCCCCGCCGCATCGGACGCGCCCCTGCCCGTCTCCCTGCCGGCGTCGCCCGCGGCCTGCTGGCCACCCGCGAGACCACTCATGTCCCGGAAAAGCTGGCCGGCGGCGAGAGCCTGGATCAGCCCGCTCGTCGGATCGGGCATCGCCGCCCGCCCCTGTAGCTGCACTGCAGGATCGCTCAACTGGCCGGGCTGCGCCTCTCCCATAGCCGCCCGGGAGCCGGTCGAAACGTCAGAAATTCCAGGCGGTGAGATCGGGATCGGTGACTCGCTCCAGTTCCAGAACCGGCCGAGATCAATCTCTTCCGCGCTGTTTGCCTCTCCCAGCACCGCCTCGGCGAAAACCCCACCGGATGGCAAGGCGACTTTCGTCCGGATCTTCGAATCATCCGCTGCCAGGAAATCTTTGCGGAAAAGCTCTTTCGCGCTCTTCCCCTCGCCTTCGCTTTCCGCATCCGTGAAAGGCAGCCGAAAGCCGACATAATTCCCGAAAACCGCAACCGGCTCCGGGTCCATCCACCCAAACAAGGACCGGCCGTCATAGGTGCGGTCCTGAATCAGTCCTTGAACCTGATGCGCCCCCATACGCAGCCATAATTGCTGACTGAAAAACTGCCGCTTCAAGCTCAACCCTTTGGTCAACCTGTTCTGACGCAAAGCCGAAAGCGCATTTTGCAAGTTTTCTATTTTTTGCGTAAGATCTACAACACTTCTACGTTTATTTAATTTCTCCGCGGAGAGATTTTTTTCTGCTTTTTCCACGTTCTTATTGTCATATTTTAATCTTTCAAATTCTTTGAGTAACTCCCCAAAATTGCCAAGATTTCCTTTTTTCTTTGCCTCAGCAATCTTAGATCCAACAATATTAATATTATCTGATATTTCTTCTTTCTCTTTTTCTTTATTTTTTAAATCTTCATTTATTGATTTCAATTCATCACTTAAATGATTTAATTTATTCTGAATTTCCTTAATCTGCTCAAGGACCTCTTTTTCCTCCAGCTCCCCAATTTCGCTTGCGTCCTTGCCTATGGAATCCGTTCCCCAATTCACGCAGAGCAAGGCGACGCGCAAGTCGTCAAACCCGAAATCAACCGCGATGTCGACCAGAGCTTCCCGGTGCTTGCCGATTTCCGTCGGCGTGAATTCGATCATCTTCATCGGCAGGAACAGAATCCGCTCGGCCTGGGAAACCTTGGTCTCGATCTCGAAGACCTGAAGCACTTCGAAATACATGACGGTCATTGCGTGCATGTGGTTGTAATTCGCCACCACCCGGGTCGAGGCTGTCTCGCCTTCACGCTCGTCGATCTCTCGCACCGCGGTCGCCCGTCTGGAGCGGGCCGCCTCAGCCAATTCCCGGGTGCGCTGATGCACTTTCTGGCTCGCCTCGGAGGACAGGTCCCTTTGCCCAGCACTGAATGACACAGACGACACGTCAGCCGTCATGCTGCTGCGCGATGATGAGCTGCCAGACAATCCGAAAAACGAGCTGCTGCCCCCACTCTGCTTGCTGGCGCTCTTGATCCTCGTACGGGTTTGGCCAGTCTGGGTTTCCCGGGCGACGGCCTGCTGTATTTCCGATACCGAGCGGTTCTGCTCGTCCTCGCGCGCCAGGAGGTCGCTCTCCTCAATATCCTCCGAGCCGATACTGCGGGCCTGCCGGCGCCAGTCCACCACGGCAATGCGCGTCGCCTCACCGGGCGCAAGACAGATCGAGTGCAACAGCTCACCCATTGCCAGGCCGTGCTGCTGCCAGGCTTGGCGATGGGTCAGCAAGACACCTTCGAGCGGTTTTCCGCCCGCGTGAATAACGGCCTTCTCGAGAAAGGGATCCAGCGCCTCCTCGATATCATTCGTCTTAACATCGGGAAAGTGCCCGACAAGATGCGCCGTCTGATACTGCACCGTCTCGCCGACCTGATACTGGCGCATTCTGGGCACCAGGTAATCGGGTGTCATAGGATCGGAATGCCCGCCCTCATCTTTCGCTCCATCGTCCTTCGTCCTACCGTCCTTCTCTCCACCGTCCTTCGCTCCACCGCCCTTCGCTCCACCGCCCTTCGCTGTATCGGCCTTCGCTGTATCGGCCTTCACTGCATCGGCCTTCGCTCCGCCCCCAGAGGGACCCGCATTATCACGCACCTCACCGAACACATCCGTATCTGCCACCACGACCCCACCTTCATTTCAAGAGCACCGAGATATAAAGGGTAGTACGTTCAAGATTTTTTTTCGCATTTTAATTGTGCCCCTCTTTTCTCCCCGCACTTAATGAACTGTCAGAAGCCCCCCTCGTCTCAGCCTCGTTTTTTTTGCGCAGCAGCAGAAGGACACCCACAGAGATCTCGTAAGCGTCATGTGATCACAATCCATGCTGATATTTGCCGCCACCTGCGCCATGCTGATTGGGACCCTTATCCGCATCCCGGCGTTATAGTTCAAACCGGAACGCTTCCCGGGGATAGAAACATGACCTTGCTCCGACTGATTTTGACCATCCTTCTGCCGCCTCTTGGCGTCTTCCTGACTGTGGGGATCGGCGGCCATTTCTGGCTGAATATCCTGCTGACGATCCTTGGCTACATCCCCGGTATCGTTCACGGGGTGTGGGTCATCGCGAAACGGTCATGATGAGCCGCTTCGGGAAGGCCCGCTGCGCCAAGTTACGACCGTTCGAGATTTCCCGTACAAATCCCCATCCAACAACATATTGATATAGTTATAATTTTTTAACCCCGCGCGATCTGAAACAGGCTTATCGGGAAAATCACTGGAGACATGGCAACAGCTTTTGCCAGGCTTGGGGCGATGCGCTACGGTCCGGGAAATTACCCCTCCGACAAGAATGGATTAGGCTCTGATGAGGAACAAGCTAGCGCCCTGGGTGCCGACGGTTCTAAGCATTACCCGCGCGGTTTCCGGGCTGGTTTTCATGGCCCACGGCACGCAGAAAATTCTAGGCTTTCCGGTTGGCGGACATACGCCGGCGATGTTTTCCATGCCATGGACGGCAGGCGTCATAGAGCTGATCTGCGGCGCACTCATCGCCATCGGGTTTCTGACACGCCCCGCCGCGTTCCTGTCGTCCGGCCTGATGGCCGTCGGCTACTGGATCGCTCACGCACCGCGCGATTTCTTCCCGGTGAACAATGGCGGTGACGCTGCAATCCTCTATTGTTTCCTGTTCCTCTATCTGGTTTTCGCCGGCCCCGGTCCGCTGAGCATCGATGGCATTCGCCGCCGCGCCTGAGCAAGGAACGCATTGATCCAGGGCACACCGCTCAGACAACATAAACGTGCATAAAAAATGATCCGCATATACTCTGCATTCACCCTCACGAAGAAGGAGCAGATGATGCGGATCATCTCGATCATGGCTGTACTTGCCCTGGGGTTAGGCGCCTGCGCGGGTGTTTCACCCGGTAGCCCGGAAGGCCGCACCAGCGCCCATTTCGAAGCAATCCGGGACGACCGCACACTGACCCGCGCCTTCCTGCAGGAGATGCCGAAGGGCGCGGATCTGCACACCCATCTCTCCGGCGCCGTCTATGCCGAGGCCTATATCCGCTGGGCCGCCGATCCGGATCTCCAGCTTTGCTACGACCCGGGCGCCCGGTCGATCGTGCAATGCGCCACCCACGTCCCGCCAATGGCGAAGCCGGACTGCGAAAGCGCGACGCAGGTGCGGATGAGTGATGCCGCGCAAAGCGATGCCTGCATCGCGGCCATCACCGACAATCTCTCAATGCGCAATTTTCAGCCCAACCCACTCTGGGACGAGCGTTCCGGCCACGACCAGTTCTTCTCCACCTTCGCCCGGTTCGGCGCTATTTCCGGTGAGCGCAAGGCGGAGAGCCTTGCCTGGCTCGCCAGAAACGCCGCTTTGCAGAACGTGGTCTATGTCGAGCCGATGATGACCCTCGGCTGGGTCAATCCGGCAACTCTCGGCGTGACGCAGAAACTCGCCGGCGGTAGCGACAAGGATCTCGCGGCCTTCGAGAAGGCGCTGCTTGATCACGGTTTCGGTAAACTGGTGGATCAGGGTGCGAAAGTGCTGAACGACGCTATGGCTGGCGCCCGTGCACAGATGGGCTGCGGCACCGCCAGTCCCGAGCCGGGCTGCACCGTGACGCTCCGCCAGCTCGGCCAGAGCATCCGGACACAGCCGCCGGAAAACACCTTCGCGCAAGTCATGCTGCATTACATGATCGCGGAGCGGGAAAAGCTCAGCGTCGGGGTGAATTTCGTCGCGCCGGAGGACTATCACGTCGCGCTCCGGGACTATTCCCTACACATGAAGATCTTCGGCTATTTCAAGCGGAAGTTTGAGACGGTCGGCCTGTCCCTGCATGCTGGCGAGCTCTGGCTCGGCGTCACAGAGTTGAAGGACATGACCTTCCATATCCGGGAAGCCGTGGAGATTGCTGGCGTCGACCGCATCGGCCACGGCGTCGATATCGGCTTCGAGAAAGACAGCGGCGCGTTGATCGAGCGGATGGCGAAGGACGGCATCGCCGTCGAGATCAACCTTTCCAGTAACGAGCAGATCCTCGGCGTCGCCGGCAAGGACCACCCGTTCCCGACCTATCTGAAGGCGGGAGTGCCGGTGATGCTCTCCACCGACGACGAGGGTGTCGAGCGCATCGACCTCACCAGCCAATACCAGCTCGCCAGTGAGCGGTATGACCTCGGCTATGTCGCCCTCAAAACCCTGTCGCGGCAAAGTCTGGAGAAGAGTTTCCTTGCCGGGAAATCGCTTTGGCACGACTTCCGAGCGCGCCTGCCGGCCGCACCGTGCGTGCATGGCTTCGAGACAGAAGGCTGCGAGGCCTTCGTAAGCCACAGCGACAAGGCGCTCGCACAGCTGGAGCTGGAGGAAAGGTTCAAGGCATTCGAGGCGGAATGGTGATGATAAGGGAAATCAACGAACGATCGCGCCGATCCTCATCAAATCATCCGACCAGTAAACCAGTTTGGCGAAGCCTTTGATGTTCTCAATCGGTACCATACCGACTTCCGGGTGCCTACTGTCAATCGCCGTCCCGCGATTGTCTCCCAGAACAAATATGTGGCCGTGCGGCACGACAAATTTCTCTAGCTTCGTTGCCTCCTTGCCTTCGCTCGGTCTGAGAATCGTATAGGAACTTCCACCCGGCAATGTTTCCTGGACCCGAAGGTATCCGTCCTCTTCTTCCCCCAGATAGAGTTGCTCGGCGAGGCTACCATTAAGATGCAGATCACCGTCAGCGAAGAGAATTTCGTCAAAAGGCAGACCGACCAGCCGTCTAACCCAATCTTGTTGCGGTTTGAACGGATTCTGGAAAATGATCACCGTGCCCCGCCGCGGAAACGCATCACCACTTTGACCGCTCCAAGCGACCCAATAGTCACCGGGATTGAGGGTGGGCTCCATCGAACGGGTGACCGAATGATATGATTTCCAGTCCGTCACCAACTCGCGAAACTTGAGTTCCGCTGGTGTAAATACGAGCAAAGCATATGTAAGAACGCCCCAGATTGCTGGCACGACCAGAAAGACTGCGATTCGCTTTGCTCGACGGCCCATATTCCACCTTTGCGACCAAACTACGCACCTCCCGGTCCTGTTAAGGGCGGCGAGGATTCGACGCTCCCAAGTCACCGCAAAAGGACAAACTCGAGACCGTTATCCCAGATCGTGCGCACCATCGTCTGAATATTATGAACTTATCGGCCTTGTGGCGATGGTAAGATCATACAGGGTGACGCCGAGACGATCAGAGGATCTCGTCCTCGTCGAGCAGCGGGTCGTTGGCGAATTCTTCCTCGATCGCCCCCATCGTTCCCTCCATTGAAGCGGAACGCGGGAGCTGGGCGACATGGTAGAGCGCATCGCCCTGATTGACGGACGGATGGTTCGTGCGGCCGACGATCAGCCCGGACACTTCACTTTTTAGTTCCGTTTCCTTTTCGCCGAACGGATCGGCGATGTAGCCCATGGTATCGCCCTTGCGGACAACATCGCCGACATTGCGCGATGTCCGGAAGATGCCGCCCTCGGTAGCCCGAAGCCAGGCAGACTTCTCAACCAGTGGCGGCGCCACATTGCCGATCTTGATGCTGCGCGCACTGATCATGCCGAGTTGCTTCAGCACCTTGAGGATACCCTTGACGCCAACCCGCGCTGAAAACTCATCCAACCGCAGGGCCTCACCTGCCTCATAGAGCAATATAGGCACGCCTATTTTCGCGGCCGCCGCACGAAGCGATCCCTCACGCAAAGCCGACTTGATAATCACAGGGGGTTCGAACACACGTGCAAGTTCCAGCGCCTTCGTATCGTCGGCATTGATCCGGATTTGCGGCAGGTTCACGCGATGCACCGCAGCCGAATGCAGGTCGATGCCAAGATCGCACAGCGAAACCACATCGTTGAGGAACCGGTATGCAAGCTGGCTGGCGAGGGAGCCGGTCTGGCTCCCCGGGAAGCTCCGGTTAAGGTCGCGGCGGTCGGGAAGATAGCGGCTGTGACTGATGAAGCCAAAGGCATTGACGATCGGCACCAGCAGAAGCGTGCCCGAAATCCGCCGCAGCGCCGAACTCCTCGCGAGCCTGCGGATGACTTCGACACCGATAATCTCGTCCCCGTGCACGGCCGCGCTGACAAACACAGTCGGTCCGTCCTTGCGGCCATGGATGACCTGGACCGGCAGGCTCATCGGGGTGTGATTGGAAAGCACGCTCAGCGGGATATCGACAATCCGGCGGGTGCCGGGGGAGATTTCCTCTCCCCCGATCTGAAATGGCTTACGCAACTTTGACCTTCTTGCGGCTCTTGCCGCCCTTGGTTCGCGTGCGACCGGCACGTGCGTTCTTTTCCAGGAACTCGATGATCTTACCGGCCACATCGACACCGGTCGCCTTCTCGACACCTTCGAGGCCCGGCGAGGAGTTGACCTCCATCACCACCGGCCCGTCATTGGAGCGCAGCATGTCGACACCGCAGACATTGAGTCCCATCGCGTTCGCAGCCTTGAGCGCCGTCGCCCGTTCGGCAGCGGTGATCTTGATCGCTTCCGCCGAGCCGCCACGATGCAGGTTGGACCGGAAGTCGCCCTCCTTGCCGCGGCGGATCATCGCCGCCACGACCTTTTCGCCGACCACGAGGCAGCGGATATCCTCGCCGTTCGCTTCCTTCACGAACTGCTGGACGAGGATGTTCGTCTTCACCCCGCCAAAGGCCTGAATAATGCTCTCGGCCGCTTTCGGTGTTTCGCCGAGTACGACACCGATACCCTGGGTTCCTTCGAGCAGCTTGATGATGACCGGCGCGCCGCCGGCGATGCGCAGCAATTCCTCGGCATCGGAGGTCCGGTGTGCGAAGACCGTGACGGGAAGCCCCACGCCTTCACGCGACAGGAGCTGCATGCTGCGCAGCTTGTCGCGGGAACGGGAGATACCGACTGATTCATTCAGCGGATAAACGTCCATCATCTCGAACTGGCGCAGAACCGCCGTCCCGAAGAACGTCACCGACGCACCGATACGCGGAATAATCGCGTCATAGCCGGTCAGGGAGTGCCCCTTGTAGTGCACTTCCGGGTCATTCGACGCAATGTCGATGAAACAGCGCAGGTGATCGATGACATCGATATCGTGTCCCCGCTCTTCGGCTGCCTCGACAAGGCGCCGGTGGGAGTAGAGTTCGGGATTGCGGCAAAGAAGACCAATTTTCATTAGCTTGTCCTTTCAGTCTTTACCTTGGTTAAACCTGTTTTCTGCTTCCGGCCGGCCATGAACGAGCTTCCCGGATCGATAAGAAAGCGATCCCGGACAGCCTGACGGCCAAGAAGCATCCGGAACCCCAGCGGATCGCGATCCGCCAGGGTGATTTCGATCGGCCAAGTAAGGCCGGCGAGCGAAACATCGGTTGAGATGACGTAGCGAACGTCCTTGTGACCGCTGGAACTCGTTACCTCGCGCATGTCCTGAACTTCCGCGACGCATTCGACTGCGGGCAGCCGATAGCGCTGGCGTGGGTGCACGATAAAGGCGACATGCGGCGTACCGTGATCCGTGAATTGACGGACGTCGAAAGCGTGCAGCGCGGAGGTCCGGGCACCGGTATCGATCTTGGTCTTGATCTGATCGACACCGAGTTCACCGAGGGACACCCACTCGCGCCACCCGATCACCGGCAACCGTTCATCCTTGTGACGCGTCATAAGCCCTCGTCGCCCGGCGTTTCATCTGCCAGGCTTCCCTGCTCCACCGCTTCCACCACCGCACCGACAGGAAACTCCATGGCGGCGGCAATGACGCTCTCGTTCACGCGCCGGTAACTGGCAAAGGTCTGCTGACTGACGACGATGAAATAAGTCTCAAGATCGATCAGCAGATATCCCATCTCGTAAAGCGACCGGCGGAGGGCCTCGATCTGCTCCGGCCAGAGTCGCCGTACGCCCATCAGCTGGCGCATCAGCTTCATCGAAATCCGGTACCGCCCGCGCGGCTTCCCCGCGAAGGGATGCTCGTAAAGCGCCACTAGGCGTGTGCGTACATCCACGTAATCGATATCCACGTCGTCACCCATATTTCCGCCTCACATTTCGCGACCCAAAATATAAATTTTATTCGCTATAGCAAATATTTTTTTGACTAAAGCTAATATTTTTATATATTCCGCCGATCAATCAAAGAGATTTCGGAGAGCCGAATTGAACTCGTTTTACGTGCAACTTCTTGCAATCACTGCGCTTCTGGCCGCGAACGCCTTCTTTGTCGCTGCCGAGTTCGCACTCGTTTCAGCACGGCATTTCCGGATCGAGACCCGGGCAAAGGGCGGCAGCAATGCGGCCCGGATGACCCTGCGGATCAAAGAAAACATCGATGCCTATCTGTCCGCCTGCCAGCTCGGCATCACCATGGCCTCGCTCGGTCTCGGCTGGCTTGGCGAGCCGGCGGTCGCCGCGATCCTGAAGCCCGTGCTGGAGCCTCTCCATCTTTCGGATGCAACCCTGCACACGATCTCGTTCGTGATCGGCTTTATCGTCTTCTCGTCCCTGCATATCGTCGTTGGCGAGCAAGTTCCGAAGACCTATGCAATCCGCAAGGCGGTCGCGGTCTCCATTCTCCTCTCCTATCCACTGCACTGGTTTTACCTCGCCATCTTCCCGCTGAGCTGGGTGCTGAACTGGGCCTCGATCTCGCTCCTGCGCCTGATGGGCGTAAAGGAAGCCAGCCACGCGGAAGTTCTGACCAGCGACGAGTTGAAAGGCCTGATCCATGTTTCAGCGGAACACGGAGAGGTCGAGGCGGAGCGTGCAACCATGCTGCACAATCTGTTTCATTTCGATGAGCGCACCGTCGAGAGCGTGATGATCCCGCGTACCGAAACCAGGGTCCTGCGGACCGAAGCCAGTGCTGCCGAGAATCTGGATACCATCCGTCAATCCCAGTATTCGCGGTTCCCGATTGTTAGCGACGGTCACGACAATCTGATCGGCATCATCCTTGTCCGCGACCTGGTGAACGCCTTGGTCGACGGCAAAAAAGCTCCCTGGGAAAACCTCAAGCCTTATTGCCGCGATCCACTCGTGGTGCCTGAGTCCCTGCGTGTCTCCACCCTGTTCGAAATGATGCGCACCAAGCGGGCGCATATGGCGTGCGTGATTGACGAATACGGCTCCTTCGTCGGCATCGTCACGCTTGAGGATCTGCTTGAGGAAATCGTCGGCGAAATCGCGGACGAGACCGACAAGGACGAGCAGGAATTCCCGATTGTCTGGAAGGGCGATCACTGGGATTCCCACGGCCTTGCCTCGCTGGCCGATTTCGAGCGTGAAACCGGTTTCGTCGGAAGCGACGAGTATGAGGTCAATACAGTCTCTGGCCTCGTCATGAGCCTGCTCGGACGCATTCCACTCGCGAAGGACGTCGTTGAGCTGGATGGCTTCCGCTTCACAGTCCTCGCAATGAAGGACCGGCGCATAGAGCGGTTACGCATCTCGCGGATCGACGACGACGCCACCGCGTCTACAGAAGAAAACGATAGCGACGACGAGACCAAGCACTAACAAACCACAACAAAGCTGCACGTGAACAATCCGAACAAGGAGAAGCACCATGCTTGAACATGCAGAACCCATCGTTTCCGGGCTGAAGCAGATCGCGAATTCACTTATCGAGCTGCTACCGGCACTGCTGAGTGCCGGTCTGCTTCTTGTCATTGGCTGGCTTGTGGCTCGCACCGTGCGGGCGATCACCCTTCGGTCAGCGAAGACCCTGAACCGGGGAGCGCAGGCGCTCGGGCTTGGCGGCCTGGTCCGGACCATCGGGTCCGAAGGCTCGACGACGAAGGTACTGGCGAGCGTGTTCTACTGGCTGGTCATCCTGTTTTTCCTGACCTCGGCCACGAATGTGCTGGGCCTGACGGTTTTCACCGGCTGGCTTGAACAACTGGTCACCTATCTGCCGCAGATCCTCTCCGGCGCGCTGATCATCTTCGCCGGGATCATTCTTGCCAATATTGCCCGCGACGCCCTGATCGCCGCCCTGCCCGGTGTTCCCGAGCAGCAGCGCAACCTGCTCGGCCGACTGGTGCAGGGGCTGACGGTCGTGGTGCTGGTTGTCGTCGGTCTGGATCAGATCGGTATCGACATCACCATCATCATCACCATTCTGTCCGTTGCGGTCGCGGCCCTGCTGGGCGGCCTCTCCCTGGCCTTCAGCCTCGGCGCGCGTACCTTTGTCAGTAACGTGATCGGCTCCCACTACCTCGATCGCGATTTTAGCATTGGGCAGAAAATCCGCTTCGCTGAAACGGAAGGCGCCATCGCCGAAATCACGGCAACCACGGTGATCCTCGAGACAAGCGACGGCCGGCTCATCATCCCGGCCCATCGTTTCGCGGAGGAGACCACGCTCATCCGGACGGGAGACTAAGCCATGACGGATTATCAGTCCCTTGCTGCCGACTTCCTGAGGCAACATCCGGCGGAAGCCGCCTCCATCCTCGAGAAAAGCGATTCCGAGCAAATTGCGGCATTCGCAAAAACCCTCGACGAGGACGAGGCAACCCGGCTGCTGATGGCCCTGTCATCGCAGACTGCCGCTGCCAGCCTTCGTCATTTCGGCGAGAAGGACACGATCGCCATGCTCGGGAACATGCCCCGTCGCGAGGCGAGCAACATCCTGCGCCGGACCCCGCGGAAACGGCGTGAGGCCTATCTCGCCAGCATGCCGGCCGCAACCCGCCTGCAGCTCGAGGTGGTTCTGCACCAGCCCACCCACAGGGTCGGTGCCTATACGGACAGTGGCCTTGTTGCCGTCACGCCCAACACAACCGTCGAGGCGATCCGCAAGCGCCTGCGTTCCGTGGAGAGCCCGGTTTCCGTCATCTTCCTTGTTAACGACAAACAGCAGCTTCTCGGCAGTTTCCCGATCGGGCGGCTCTTTTCCGTCAAAGGCTCGGAAACCGCCAGCTCTCTCGCCGACACCACGCGGCAATCGCTGAATGTCAGGACGACATTGGAAGACGGACTGGCAAGCCCCGATTGGATGAACAACGACGTCCTCGGTGTAGTGGACCGGGAAGGAAAGCTCGTCGGCAGCGTGCGCTACGCGATTCTCCGTCAGGCCAATGAGCCAGTCGCAGCACCCGAAGCGGTCGAAGCAGGGAGCGACTACATGCGTGTCGCCGACAATCTTTATGTCGGCCTCGCGGAGGTCCTGCTCACGACGATCCCGAAACCGAAGCCCCACGCCGCCCGGAATACGATCGAGGGAGATGCGAAATGACCGAGTGCGCACAAGCTCTGGCAAGCCACTACCTGACCGCCTACCCAAAAGAAGCGGCCCGGTCGATTGAGCAGCTGCCGCAGACCGCGGTCGCCGATCTGCTGTCATCGCTCGAGCCGGTCCAGATCGTTTCGATCCTGAACGCCCTGCCGGCAATGCTGGCGACGCCCGTGCTCATGGCGATGCCAGCGGCGATCCGCCGGGCAGTGATCGAAAAGGCTGACCGGAACCGGGCTGTTCCCCTGCTTGGCCAGATGAGCAGTGAGCAGCAGGAGGCCCTGTTCGCCGAGCTTCCGGCCGGACTTTCGGCCGAGCTCCGCACGATGCTCAACTATCCGGACGGCACCGCCGGTCGCCTCATGGACACTGTGGTCTTCAGCCTGACCGGCGAGGCTACCGTCGGGCGGGCGCTTGAACTGCTGCGTCAGCGCGATGCGGACCGGGTGCACTTCATCAAGCTGCTCGACAGCGAGAGCCGGCTCTCAAATCTGGTCGACGTGCGCCAACTTGCGTTCAACGCTCCGGAAACCCGCCTCTCGGAGATTTCCCGACCGGTCGTCGATGTCGTCAGTCCGTTGGACCCCCGCGAGGACGTCGTGCGCAAGTTCGAAGAACACGACATGGAGGAACTGCCGGTCATTGACGTGGACGGCCGGATCCTCGGCCTGATCCGCCACAGCGCACTGGTTGGCGCCCTGAAGACGGAATCCACCCTCGACATCCAGACCATGGTCGGTGTCAGCAAGGACGAACGGGCCCTGTCTCCGAGCTGGTTCGCCCTGCGCAAGCGCATGCCCTGGATGCAGATCAACCTGCTGACCGCTTTCCTGGCGGCGTCTGTTGTCGGGCTGTTCGAAAACACTATCGCGACCTTCACCGCACTCGCCGTCCTGCTCCCGGTCGTCGCCGGGCAGTCGGGCAATGCGGGCGCTCAGGCCCTTGCCGTCACCATGCGCGGTCTGGCATTGCGCGAGATCACCATAGGGCAGTGGTTCAGGGTTCTGCGGAAGGAGCTGAATGTCGGCTTCTGGAACGGTATCGCGATCGCCATCACGTGCGGCATCGGCGTGTTCTTCTGGAGCGGCAGCATCGGCCTCGTGTTGGTCATCGCCCTGTCCATGATCATTGCCATGGTGGCTGCCGGCATCGCAGGCGCGCTCGTTCCGATCGTCCTGTCACGCCTCGGTCAGGACCCGGCCGTCGCGTCGTCGATCATCCTGACCACAGTCACGGACGTCGCCGGCTTCTTCTCGTTCCTCGGCATTGCCACGATCCTTTCGGGAATGCTGTGATCGAGATTTGCGCGCAGGACCGGGACCGACAACCAGGCTCGCCTGGTTGTCGGTCTCATGCTTCAGCCCTCTGAGCCGGGACCTTCCGGCCGGGCATCCGGATTTTTCCTGACCTTATCGCGCAATTTCTCGAGCTGCGCGCGAAAGCCCTCCGCATCGCCATATTCCACAAAATTCCTGTACCGCGGATGACGTGTGCGCACGCGCAGCGCATGCTTGATCGGACACCAGTACTGCTCCGAGCGGCTGGCAACTTCGCGCGCGAGGGCGATGACCCCGTTCGCGTAACCGCAGTACCAGCAGTTCAGTTTTTCAATCCCGTTGAGATAGCTCAGACGGTGGCGGTCAACGATCACATGGTCCGAGCGCTTCACCCGCTCCATCCCCCACGCGGTGAAGCAGACGACTTGAAAGATCCAGACCCCGAGATCCAGAAGGGCTATCGGTATGATCAGCCCGTAGACAGCCGGGGCTACGATCAGGCTTGCCAGCGGCGATCGCTTCAAAAACGTGACGAGGCTGGTTTTCAGCAACTTGTGTTGACGGTTGACGCTCTCTTCGAAGACAGCGCGCCCTTCTTCGACGCGGTAGCGAAACTGGTCACGTTGCGCCTCCAGCTTACGCTCGAGTTCATCTTCCAGACGCACCAGGCGCCGGACCAGATCGTCGATCTCGTTTTCCATCGTGATACCTTTCCCAGCAATCCTATCGCTTGACGACATCTTGGTGCTGGGAACTAGGCATCCCATCGCCCGATCTGTTCGATCCTACACGACAAGAACGCAGACATCTTGGCCTCAATGACGGACATGAAACAGGACCTGTGAACCACAGAGGCCATTCTTCATCATTGTCGTGAAAGATTCAGGGCCCTGACCCTGTCGGGACAAAACTGATTCCGGAGCACCGCTGAAATCGGCAACCAGTCTCTGGAATGGTGGGCCCGGAGGGATTCGAACCCCCGACAACACCGTTATGAGCGGTGCGTTCTAACCGCTGAACTACAGGCCCTATTCCGGCGGAAAGCACGGGACAGGTGTTATGCGCACCGATGGCGGCGCCGTCAACCGGCCTGCGCATCCCCGGACCTTCCTCCCCATAAAAAATGCCCGGCCTCTGAGGGCCGGGCAGTCAGGCTTTATCGGATCCGCCGATCGGATAACCGATCAAGAAACGATCCGAGCCGCCAGGGATCGATTCGTTTGGTCTGTGCTCCGCGGCTCAGCCGGAGGCGCCTTCCTGGACGATGGTGAAGCGCGCCGTGCAGATGCTGCGGGTTTCGCTGGCGATGCGATCCCAGACCTGCCGGGCCTCACTCTGGTCGCCGAACGGGCCGAACATTTTCTCGGTACCATCGATCAGCTGGCTGAAGCGGGTGTCCGTGTATTCCCCGCCGATGACCCAGAAACGATTGCTCATTGTCTCTCTCCTTTTCCTGTACCGGTTGTCCGGGAGCCGGCGGGGGCAATGGGTGGTTAGCCGCCCGCCGGCCCCAAACCTCCCGGACCTTTATTCCGCTGCCGTGCGAGCCGCCTGTTCGTTCTCGTGGAACTGGGCTTCCTCGGTGGATCCGGTCAGCGCCGTGGTCGAGGAGGCATCGCCCTTGATCGCGGTCGCAACCGCATCGAAATAGCCGGTGCCGACCTCGCGCTGGTGCTTCGTCGCGCTGTAGCCCTTGGCCTCGGCGGCGAATTCCGCGTCCTGCAGTTCCGAATAGGCCGCCATGCCGCGCTCGCGGTAGCCGGAGGCCAGCTCGAACATGCCGTAGTTAAGGGAGTGGAAACCGGCCAGGGTGACGAACTGGTACTTGTAGCCCATGGCGCCGATCTCGCGCTGGAAGCGGGCGATATCGTCCTTGTCCAGATTGGCCGTCCAGTTGAAGGACGGGGAGCAGTTATAAGCCAACATCTGGTCCGGAAACTCCTTGCGGATGGCCTCGGCGAAGCGCTTGCACTGCTCGAGGTCAGGCGTAGATGTCTCCATCCAGAGCAGATCGGAATATGGCGCATAGGCGAGCGAGCGAGCAACGCAGCGCTCGAAGCTGGTGCCTTCCTTCAACCGGAAGAAGCCTTCTGCTGTGCGCTCTCCGGTCAGGAACGGCCGGTCGCGCTCGTCCACGTCGCTGGTCACCAGCTTGGCGCTTTCGGCATCGGTACGGCAGATCACCAAAGTCGGCACGCCCTCGACATCGGCGGCGAGACGGGCGGCATTCAGGGTGTTGATATGCTGCTGGGTCGGCACCAGAACCTTGCCGCCCATATGGCCGCACTTCTTCTCGGACGCCAGCTGGTCCTCGAAATGCACCGCAGCGGCTCCGGCATCGATATAGGCCCGGGTCAGCTCATAGGCGTTCAGGGCACCGCCGAAACCGGCCTCGCAATCGGCGATGATCGGCAGCATCCAGTCGGTGCTGTTATCGCCTTCCAGATGATGGATCTGGTCGGTGCGCAGCAGGGAATTGTTGATCTTGCGGGCCAGCTCCGGGCCGCTGTTCGCCGGATAGAGGCTCTGGTCCGGATACATCGCACCGGCGACATTGGCGTCCGCCGCGACCTGCCAGCCGGAGAGATAAACCGCCTTCAGGCCGGCTTTCGCCATCTGCACCGCCTGGCCGCCGGTCACGGCGCCGAGGGAAGGCACGAAATCTTCCTCATGCAGGCTCTTCCAGAGCCGCTCCGCACCCTTGCGGGCAAGGCTGTGCTCGATGCGGACGGTGCCGCGCAGGCGCTCAACATCGGCGCGGGAGTAATCGCGCTTCACATTGTCGAAACGGCCGGACGCGGTCAGCGTCATATTTTCGAAATCCTTGGACATGCTTGCTCTCCTGGTTGCGCGGCCTCGCCGCCTTGATCCGGACGGTGCGCCCGACCTCCCAGAGCCGATGTGCACCGCAACACTGAAAAGACCGTGCAACGCAAAATGAAGAACGTCCATAAGCTATTGAAAGTAAAAAAGTAAATCTGTCACACTTGTAAAATTAAATGGGCATGTTTTGAAAATCATGAAAATCATTGTGCAGGCGCGAAAGAGCCATAAGGTGGAAGGACGCCCGCTAATCATAATGAAGGAACAGGGCATGGAGGCGCTTGACCGCAAGGCGATGCTGGGGCCGAAGATCCGCCGTTTCCGGACAGATCTCGGCATGAGCCAGACAGAAATGGCAGGCGAGATCGGTATTTCGCCAAGCTATCTCAACCTGATCGAGCACAATCAGCGGCCGGTCACCGTCCCGCTGTTGTTCAAGCTCGGGCAGGCTTTCGAGCTGGATCTGAAACAGTTCGCCGAGGATGACGACGCCAAGACCGTCGCCGAACTAGCCGAGGTATTCAGCGATCCGCTGTTCCGGGATCAGTCGGTGCGGCCGGTCGAGCTGCAGGAATTCGCAGCCCGCTCACCCAACGCGGCGCAGGCCATGCTGCGGCTCTACCAGGCCTATCGCCAGGTCTGGGAGAATGCCCGGGCGGGCTCGATCGGCACCGGGCGTGACCCGCTTCCCGATCCAGGCCAACCTCTCTCCCCAGTCGAGGCGGTGCGGGATATGCATCAGCGCGAGGCTAACCACTTCCCAGAACTTGAAGAAGCGGCTGAAGCGCTCTGGCTTGAGGCCGGACTGGATCGCAACGATCTGTTCAGCGGGCTGAGCGAACACCTCTCCCAAAAAAACGGCATCGTGGTGAAGGTGATGCCGGTGCATGTCATGACCGACACGCTCAGGCGCTACGATCCGCACGGCCGCCGCATTCTGCTGTCCGAAGCCCTGCTGGCATCGGGGCGCTGCTTCCAGCTCGCCTCCCAGTTCGCCGCGCTCGCTCATCACGATCTGATCGAAAGCATCATCGACCGGCTTGAGCCGACGGATGCGGAAACCCGCAACATGCTCTTCGTCGCCCTCTGCAACTATTTCGCCGGCGCCGTGCTGATGCCGTACGAAACGTTTCGGACCTCGGCGCAGGAATTGCGGCACGATCTCGAACTGCTGCGCCGCCGTTTCGGCGCCAGCTTCGAGCAGGTCTCGCACCGCCTGACCACCCTGCAGCGTCCAGGCGCGCGGGGCATTCCATTCTTCTTCATCCGCGTCGATGCGGCGGGCAATGTCTCCAAGCGCCTCAATGGCGGCGGCTTCCAGTTCGCCCGCTATGGCGGCACCTGCCCACGCTGGGTGGTGCATGAGGCCTTCCGCACGCCGGGACAGGTCCACACTCAGGTCGCCCGGATGCCGGACGAGACCACCTTCTTCACCATCGCCCGCACGCTGGACAGCGCCGGGGGCTGGCACGAGCAATTACAGCCGCAATTCGCCGTCGGCCTCGGCTGCGAGATCAGGGACGCGAAACATCTGGTCTATGCGGACGGGCTGGATCTGCCGAAAGCAACCGGTGCCACTCCGGTCGGCGTCAGCTGCCGGCTGTGCGAACGGCTCGATTGCAGCCAACGCGCCCATCCGCCGTTGAACCGGACGATCCGGGCGGACCAGCACATGAAAAAGGCATCGGCCTTTACCTTCGAAAGCTGACACAAGACGGCGAACGGGGTATGACCGAGCCGCCTTCCGGACCGCTTCAGTGTGACCTAAAACACAACCGGGAACAGATCCGTATCCGGAAAGTGGCTCCGGGACATCAAGGCGAGCTATGGTAGGGGGCAAACAATCATAAACGGCGCAAAGCAGCTTGCGCCCGCCCCTGAACAGGCAGGCATGTGACAGTAGATTCGACACCTTCCCGGCAGCGGAAATTCCGCGCGATCTTCATTTCGGATATCCACTTGGGAACCCGGCATTGCCAGTCTGATTTATTCGTCGAATTCATGAACAAGCATGAAGCGGACCGGATCTATCTGATCGGCGATATCGTGGATGGCTGGCGGCTCAAGAAGTCACGATACTGGCCACAGTCTCATGACGATGCCGTTCAGGTGATCCTGAAAAAAGCGCATCTCGGCGCGAAGATTTCATACATTCCTGGCAACCATGACGAGTTCGTCAGGCGGTACGCCGGCCGCAGGATCAAAGGGGTGGAGATACTCGACCAGACGATCCATACAACAGCGGACGGCCGCCGGTATCTGGTGACCCATGGGGACCAGTACGACGTGGTGATCCAGAACGCCAAATGGCTGGCCTATCTCGGGGACTGCTTCTACGAGTTCGCCCTCTCGACAAACACCTGGCTGAACTGGGTGCGCGGACGCATGGGACTGAAATACTGGTCACTCGGCGCCTTCGCGAAACGTCATGTGAAGAGCTTCGTCAACATCATCGGCAACTTCGAGGCCATTGTTGCGGAAGAGGTCCGGGGCCAGGAGCTCGACGGCGTGATCTGCGGCCATATCCACCATGCGACGAGCCGGGAGACTAATGGCATTCACTACGTCAATACCGGCGATTGGGTCGAAAGCTGCACAGCGGTCGTCGAGCACCATGACGGCACCCTGGAGGTGCTCTACTGGGAAGAGCTGTCGCAGGAACAGGAGCGCTATTCCGGGATCACCCTCGACCCGAAATATGACGAGCAAGCGTCATAAGGCTTTAAGGTAACGCCTCTGTATCCGCGATGTGTTTCAGGATTAAAATATGACATCGATACTCATTGTCACGGATGCGTGGCTCCCGCAGGTCAACGGTGTCGTCCGGTCCCTGCAATGGACGGCACGCGAGCTTGAAAAGATGGGCGTCCGGGTCGAATTCCTGTCACCGCAGGAATTCGTGACGATCCCGTGCCCGACCTATCCCGACATCCGGCTGTCCCTGACGCATCGCCGGGCCGTTCAGCGGCGCATGGCCGCCTATGGATGCGAGCATCTGCATATCGCTACCGAAGGGCCGCTCGGCCTGCTGGCAGCATCCGCCGCGCGCCGCATGGGCATGCCCTACACAACCGGCTATCACACGCGCTTTCCGGAATATGTGGAGGCGCGCTGGCCGCTTCCGGTTTCCTGGTTCTATGCCTGGTTCCGCAGGTTCCACAATTTCGGCAACGGCTGCATGGTCGCCACGGAAACGCTCCGGCAGGATCTTGAGAGTCGTGGCTTCCGAAATCTGAAGATGTGGTCACGCGGGGTGGATGCGGATCTGTTTCGCCCGATGGAAGGCTCCGTGCTGCCGCCGGACCTGCCGCGGCCGATTTTCATCAATGTCGGGCGTGTCTCGGTCGAGAAGAACATCAAGGCCTTCCTGGATCTGGATCTGCCCGGCTCGAAAGTCGTTGTCGGTGACGGCCCGCAACTGGCCAGCCTCCGGAAAGAATATCCGGAGGTCTATTTTACTGGCGCGAAATCTGGTGAGGATCTCGCCAGACATTTCGCCAGTGCCGATGCGTTCGTCTTTCCCTCGCTGACTGACACATTCGGGCTGGTAATCCTTGAAGCCCTGGCCTGCGGTGTTCCGGTTGCCGCCTATCCGGTGATGGGCCCCCGCGATGTCATCGGCGACAGCGGTGCCGGCATTCTCTCCGAAGACCTGCGTCAGGCCGCCCTGGACGCCCTGCAGATCCCGGCGGAACGCTGCCGTGCCTGGGCTCTCAAATACAGCTGGGCAGCCTGCACACGGCAATTTCTCGATAACGCCACAGCGGCGCAAGCGTCACACGAAGCCAGACAATAGAGCGATTTCAGCTCGCCAGCGCGACCGTTGCGGTTTTCGCCCGTGCCGTCAGAAGCTCTTCCGTCAGCCCGCCCTCGGCATCGGTGATCCGCAGCGGCTCGAAGCATTTTTCAAACTTCGACGGCAGCGGGACCAGCGGCTTGTAGGCCGAGCGCAGGCCGTCGCTCATCGCGCAATAGGTCAGCGGCGGTTCTTTGCGCGATTGGCGCATCTGCCGGATATTGCCCAGATTGATCTTGCCGCCGAAACGATGCAGCGGGCGGATCATCGCCAAAGCGGTCTGGTCCCAGTCGAAATGTTTGCGCCAGTGCCAGGCGTGCTTGGCCGCATGGCGGGCCAAAGCGCGTTTGCGGCCCTTGAACTGCATGAGATCGGCGACAAAGGGCACGACTTTCTCAAGCGGCTCCTTCGGCCATTCAACGACTTTCTGTCCATCCATATCGCTGAGCAGGAGGTCTGGCATCAGGCGACCGGCGCTGGCCGCCTCGTCAAAATAAGGCGTTCCCAGAATGGGAATGGTCAGAGACAGCAAACCCGGCAGGGGAATGGTTGGATCATTCAGGACCGCGTTTAGCTGATTGTCCACGTCGGCGATCGTCTGCTGGGAGAAATCGGCAATCATTCCATAATCGAAAAACATGCCGTTCTCGGCGCACAACTTCGTCAATGCCCGCGGGTCCGACGTCATGCTCTGCTTCTTGTTGAAGGATTTCAGAACCTCGGGATCAAGGGATTCCACGCCGGAAAACACAGCCTTGCAGCCGTTCCTGGCCATCAGCGCAACATTCTCCGGGCGTTTGAAGAAGTCCCCGGTGACGAGGGCCCCCCAGCCGCGGAACTGACCTTGCCGCCAACGCTCCCCGATCAGCTCGACGCGCCGCTCGAAGCTCTGCCGGTTGTTGCCATAGAAGTTGTTGTCCAGGACCATGACACCCAGCACGCGTTTCATGGCGTCGAGTTGGTGGGCGATGGATTGCTCCGAATGGGACACGTATTTTCGTTGCTCCCCGGTCAGGGAGCAGAACGAGCAGGCGAAATTGCAGTTCTTCGTCGTCTCCAGATAGCCGAGCCCCATCGAGGGCACGGCGAGATCGAACCGCGGCGCGCCGGTTTCAGAGACATGAGATCTGTCGAACACTTCGGCGATGACCTGTGGCATCTCCTCAACGTCACCCTGGCAGGCATAGTCGAATGCCTCGGCGCAAAGACTGGGCAAGGCGCGGGCAATCGGACCGCCAATGACGGTGACGACGGCTGGATTGGCATTTCTGAAATAGGCGGAAAGCTGATGCGCCCTGTCGAAGGCCGCCGTCAGGCCGGTGAAAATGACCAGGTCCGGCCAGTCGAACAACCGGGTATCCAGAAGCGCGCCGTGGAATACCTCGTCCCAGACACGCACATTGACAAGATCGGCGTTGAAGTAACCGGCCAGATAATACGGCGCCATCGCCCGCGGGATGAACCAGCGCGTCGGCGTCGATGAACGCCACGGATCGAAATAAGCATTGATAATCAGGACGTTCTGTTTGCTTTTCAAACTCATACCCAAAATCTAGACCGAAGCTCCAGAAGCTCGATCATGGCAGCTTATTCAAGTCTTGCGGCTTGGTCTGTGGCATTGTCCAGTTGACAATGGCCGTCACGATGAGCGGATATCCCTCCTCGCTTCACGAATTTGATCAAAGGTCTTCATGGAAGACGCATCCCAGAACATTGCTCAAGCCCTCGGCGCGCATCCTACTTTCGCGAGACTCAGCCCGGAAACCATACAAGCAATAGCCTCGGTTTCAAAAATGACGGAAGCATCGCCCGGCGAGCTGATTGTCCGGGAAGGTGATGAAAAAACGGATCTTTTCCTCTTCGTCTCGGGCTCAGCCAATGTTGTCAGGGAGTCGGGGGACGGAAGCTCTGTCGTTCTCAATGCGATCACTGCCGGGGATTGCATCGGCGAACTGGCGTTTCTGGATGGTGGTCGGCGATCCGCGTCCGTCAGGGCGGAGGTGCCGTGCGTGCTGATCATGATCCCGGCGGACGCGCTGCAAAACATCGCGAATGCACCCGCGATCATCGGCGATCTCAAGGGTGCACTTGCTTCTGTCGTGGTCAGCCGTGCCCGCAGTCTCAGCGATGAAATGCTCGCCTCGCTCCGCAAGCAGCTGGAAATCAAGACGATCCAGAATCAATTCGGATACTTTCTGATCTTCACCATCGCCATCTACATGATCTCGACGACGCTGTTCTATCTGGTCGCCGAAGATTACGTAAAGGACATCTACGACCCGGGCTTTTCCTGGCAGACCGTCGTCTTTCTGGCCATTCCATGCCTGCTGATCATAAGAATGATGCGTATCCCGCTGGCAGATCTGGGCATCAGGCGGGAAGGATTATGGCAATCCCTCCGGGAAACGATCATCCTCTGCGTGCTGATCACCATTCCCGTGGCCATCTACCTGGTCTGGTTCAAGCCGGAGTCGGCAGGGAACGCGCCCGGCGCAAGCGTCGACACGTTTTTCCTCATTCAGTATTTTCTGCACACGGTCGTTCAGGAAGTCGGCTCGCGCGGTCTTCTTCAGGGATTGTTCCAGAAATTTCTCGATGACACCAAAGGCCACCGGGCCGTGTTGTTGACGAGCACGATTTTCGCATCGCTGCACCTGACATTCGGCGTCGATGCCGTCGCCATCACGTTCTTCGCCAGCATCATCTTCGGCTACGTGTATTTGCGGCAGAAGAACCTGCTCGGCGTTACGCTGCTGCACTATTGGCTCGGCGTTCTGGCCGCCATCGCGGTTGCTTTCTAGGCGCTCCGGTCAATCCCGGATGAAGTGAATCCTGTCGAACCGTTTTCGTAGAGCAGCCACCTCCGGCGCCAGCGCCGACGGATCGTTCGCCTTCAGCGCCCGGGCCACATAGCCGGCGATCTCCGGTACGTCCTTAACCCCGACACCCCAGCGGACCAGTTCCGGCACGCCGATACGCAGCCCGTTCAGATCGCCGTCCACCGGATCGATAGGCAGTCCGATTCCGCAGGCAAGAAAGCCCGCTTCGTAGAGTTTCTTCGAAGCCGTCTGGCCGCCGCCGAATGCCGCCGCCTCGACGGCGAACTGGTGCGATCCGGTAAAGCCGCGCTCGGCCGCATGCACCGGCAGGCCGCCATCGGCGAGCGCGGCGGCGAAGGCCTTGCTGACCGCGACCATCTCGGACGCGTAGGCAGCGCCGAACGCGCGCCAGTCGAGCAGGGTGATGGCGAGGGCCGCAGACTTGCCCGCGTCGAAATTCGCCGTCATGCCCGGAAAGGCGATGGCGTCGAACTTTTCGGCAAGCGCGGCGTCATCGGTGACGATCAGCCCGCCGGCCGGACCGCCGAGGCTTTTGTAGGTGCTCATGGTCATGAAATGAGCGCCTTCTTTCAGCGGGTTCGGCCAGGCGCCGCCAGCGATCACGCCGCACTGATGTGCGGCATCGAACATCACCTTGGCGCCGACGCTGTCCGCAATCGCACGTACACCGGCGACGGGATGGGGGAACAGGTTCAGGCTGCCGCCGACGGTGATCAGCTTCGGACGGACCCGGTCGGCCAGCGCTTTAAGCCCGTCCAGATCGATGGTGAAATTGTCCGGGTCGACCGGCGCCTCGTGAACCTTGAGGCCATAGAGACCGGCACAGCCAGCATTCAGATGAGTAACGTGACCACCTATCGACGCCGGCGGCGCTATGATGGCGTCGCCAGGTTTGCAGGTCGCCATGAAGCCGTAGAGATTGGCGATGGCACCAGACGGCACCCGGATCTCGGCGAACCCGGCATCGAAGACTTCCGCCGCCAGCTCTGCGGCAATGACTTCGATTTCCTCAATTGCCTCAAGCCCCATCTCGTACTTGTCGCCGGGATAACCGAGCGACGGCCGGCTACCGAGTCCGGCTCCGAGAGCGGCTTCGGCCCGCGGGTTCATGACGTTGGTTGCAGGGTTCAGGTTGAAGCAGTCGCGCTCGTGGATTTCCCTGTTGCGAGCGATCAGCCTGTCGATCCGCTCAGCAGTGGCGCTCGCGCCTTCAGCGGCCGTCAGCTCCGCCAGCTTCCCGACCTGTGTTTCCGGGCCGTTCGGGACCCAGTTCCGCTTCCGAAGTCTCACGCGGCGCCTCCTTTGCTGCAATGCAGCGATCTTGGCATCTCGCCACCGAGCACGGCAATCGGATTTGCGGCCCAGCAACCAGGAAGTGCTCTCGTGCCTGATCCCAGTAACGCCAAGCTGCATGCAGATCGCGTGAAACGTGCGTTACTCTAAGCACTCGTGTAGAGTAACGTGAAAAGCAGGCTCGTGGACCGGCATCCATAAGGAGCTATGCGTGAGGAAGCTTCTAAGAATCCTGGTCCTGATTGCGACCATTTCCCCAGGTGCCTTTGGCCCAGCGATGGTTTCGGCACAGGGCGATCCACGATTCATCGAACTGGATGCCTTTCTTGCCGCCCATCCGGACGAGCGACGCAAAGCGGCCTCTTTCGAGCGGCTGGTCCACAGGCTTGCAGACCCTCTTGAGAAGCCAATAAAAACTCCGGTCGCGATCCACATCATCTATCCGGGTCTGCAGGAGTCGGATTACTGGCGGCGCAGCGTGAAATCCTTCACCGCCCGCATGGACGAAATCGGCATCCCGCACAAAATCACGGCGCTGTTCACCAAGAGCGGGGAAGACCTTCGCCTGCAGGAACAGTCCATCGGGGAAGTGCTTCGGGAAAAGCCGGATTTCCTTATCTTCACGCTTGATGCCCTGAGACATAAGGGCATGATCTCCAGAGTTCTGGCTTCCGGTCATACGAAAGTGATCCTGCAGAACATCACCACACCACTGATCGATCTCGGCCCGCCACCGCCTCTGCTCTATGTCGGCTTCGATCACGGTGTCGGCTCAAGACTGCTTGCGGACGAGCACATCAAGCGGGCCGGTAAAAACGCGCAGTACGCTATCTTCTACGGGCCCGTAGGCTATGTCAGCGAGATGCGCGGCGGAACTTTCAAACGATACATTTCCTCCAGGACCAATTACCAACTCGCCGCGGAATATTATGTCGGGTTCAACCGGGAGCACGCCCGCAAGGCTGCCCTGGAGCTTTTCAGGGTGAACAAGGATCTCGACTTCGTCTTCGCTGCGTCGACGGACATCGCGCACGGAATTACAGACGCACTGGAAGAACTGGGTCTTCTTGGAACCATTAGGGTGAACGGCTGGGGCGGCGGTAGCAGCGAGCTGGCTGCAATCCGTAACCGCGAGATCGATTTTACGGTGATGCGGATGAATGACGACAATGGCGTCGCGATGGCCGAGGCGATCCGGATGACTCTGGAAGATCGAATACAGGACATCCCTCAGATCTTCTCCGGCGGTTTCTCAATGGTAGATCAAACAATCTCCGACGAAACGCTGGAGACACTGGTCGACCAAGCGTTCCGGCACTCAAGGTAGCGCCGATCTTGACGCGTCACGACTTCCGCTATTCGACGATCATCGCCGCCGCTTCTTTCGGGGCGATGCTGGCTATTTCCGCCATCGTTGTCTGGCTCGGCTTTTGGTTCGCGAGCCAGACACTTGATGCTGAACTGGAGCGACGTCACCAGCATTACCACCGGTTCACGGAACTCCACTTCCGAACCCAGCTCGGACATCTGGAGAATTTTCTCCGTGTTCTGTCCCACAATGGCGTGCTGGTGAGTCGACTGAGAGAAGGAAATTACAGCGCAGTCGAGGAACTTCTCGGCAACGCCTTCTTCGAGCTGGACAGCGGCGTGCTCGATATTCTTTTCGTGGATCCCGGCGGAAACGAACGGATCATCGATGTCAGCTCAAGTCCTTATAACAGCGCCTCAATTGTCCGGGACGCCACGGCATTTCCTCTGTCCGGAGGCCCGCGTTTAATAACGAGCCAAGCGGCTGACGGTACGGTGATTGCCGCCATTGTCAGTGGCCTGCAAATCATCGATCCGACAAGCCGGGCCGTCACAGGAAGACTATTCGGCGGTGTTATCCTGAACGATAACTCGCGCGTCCTGCGCGATCTTCTGAACGACACGGACCTGAAAGCCGTCGCGCTGCTGGTTGACGGCAAGACGGTCTCTGGAATCTCGACCTATGACGAGACCAGTGGGGCGAGGACCGATGGGTCTGAAAGCGGTATTGCCACAACCGGGACAAAAATCACCATCCCTTTTACGGTTACGGCTGATGGCCCGGAGACCGTTATCGAAGCGGTCCGCGCGGCAAGTCCGATCGCAGACCTCCAGGCTACCTATCTCCGCCTGATCCCCATCGTCATCGGTTTGATCATCGTTCTGGCCGCCATGCTCAGCGGGTTCATCAGGCTGGTGACCATGCGCTCGCTTTCCAAGCTGTCGCATTATGCCGACGCCGTCGCGGCCACGATCGAGGGCGGCAGCCATATCCCACATTTCCAATCGGGCCCGATACGCGAATTCAACAGCCTCGGCGATACCATCGAACGGGTGTTCACCGCGTTCAGGGAAAGTGAATATCGCGCGGAATCGGTCATCGATCGGGCACCGGCAGCGATTTTCGCGAAGGATCTGGACGGTCGTTACATCATCGCGAATGCCGAATTCCTGTCCGTATTCGATCTCCGCAAGGATCAAGTGATCGGAGGGTCTAACGAGGAGCTGTTTCCGGATGCATTCGTCCAGGAGATCAAGGCGTTCGAGACTTCGGCAGCGGATCGTGAAGACGGCATGGCTGTCGAACTGACCGCACCGACGGCTCACGGAGAAAGGGCCTTCCTCGGTGTCATATTCCCGCTCCGGGAAGATACCGGGGCTATTTATGCCTATTGCACAATTCTCGCGGATATCACGGAACGCAAGAAGGCCGAGATCGGCCTCCGGCATGCCAAGGAAGAGGCGGAATTCGCCAACTCCGCAAAAACCAGTTTTCTTGCCGGCGTGAGCCACGAACTCCGCACCCCCCTGAACGCGATCATCGGGTTTTCCGAGATGATCGTGAAAGAGGTGCTTGGGAAGATCGAAAACCGGAACTATGTCGAATATGCGGAGCATATCCAATCGAGCGGCACTCACCTCCTGAGCCTGATCGGCGACGTGCTTGATCTCTCGGTCATCGAGGCACGCGGAGAAGCAATGAGCGATGAAGCCCTCGATATCGAACAATTGGGCGATGACTGTGTGCGAATGATTGCTGACCACGCAAGTTCCGCCGGTATCGACATCATCACCGACATCAACCTGCAAGGCCGCGCTCTCAGGGCCGATGCGCGGCGTATACGGCAAATCCTCATCAATCTGCTGACCAACGCGGTTAAATTCACGCCACGGGGCGGGCGTATCGAACTGTCCGGTTGCCTGCAAACTGATGGTCGTGTCCGGCTGACTGTTACCGATACAGGCAGCGGCATGGACGCAGCCACTAAAGCCCATGCCTTCGAGCCTTTCATGCAAGGCAGCTCAAGCATGGTGCGCAATGCTGAAGGAGCGGGCCTCGGGCTGGCTTTGGTCAAAAGACTGTCGGAATTGCACGAAGCGGAACTGGATTGCATCACCGCGCCCGATGAAGGCACGACGATCTCGATCCTCTTCCCGGCAAAGCGATCTGTCGCAGCTCCGCCTTTGGCTTCGGCGCAGGAAGCCGGGCAATGAAAAAGGCGGCGCCTTAACGGCACCGCCTTTTCAAATAACCAATTGATCGCCCGCCCGAAAACAAATTCCGGGCGAGGTCTGGAACTTAGTAGTCCAGGAAGCTCCGGAGTTTCCGGGACCGGCTCGGGTGCTTCAGCTTGCGGAGCGCCTTCGCCTCAATCTGACGAATACGCTCACGGGTCACGCTGAACTGCTGGCCCACTTCCTCAAGCGTATGGTCGGTGTTCATACCGATGCCGAAGCGCATACGCAGCACACGCTCTTCACGCGGGGTCAGGCTGGCGAGCACACGGGTTGTGGTCTCGCGCAGGTTGGCCTGGATCGCCGCATCAAGCGGCTGCACCGCGTTCTTATCCTCGATGAAGTCGCCGAGATGGCTGTCCTCCTCGTCGCCGATCGGCGTCTCGAGGCTGATCGGCTCCTTGGCGATCTTCAGGACCTTGCGGACCTTCTCCAGTGGCATGACCAGCTTCTCGGCCAGTTCTTCCGGGGTCGGCTCGCGGCCGATCTCGTGCAGCATCTGACGCGAAGTGCGGACCAGCTTGTTGATCGTCTCGATCATGTGGACCGGGATACGGATGGTCCGCGCCTGGTCGGCAATCGACCGGGTGATGGCCTGCCGGATCCACCAGGTGGCGTAGGTCGAGAACTTGTAGCCGCGGCGATATTCGAACTTATCCACGGCCTTCATCAGGCCGATATTGCCTTCCTGAATGAGATCCAGGAACTGCAGGCCACGGTTGGTGTATTTCTTGGCGATGGAGATCACGAGACGCAGGTTCGCCTCGACCATTTCCTTCTTCGCCCGGCTTGCCTCGCGCTCGCCCTTCTGTACCGTCTGAACGATCCGGCGGAATTCGCCGATCGGCAGACCTGCATCCTCGGACACAGCGGACATGCCATCGCGCAGCTTGGCAATTTCAAGCTCGTTACGCTCGACAAACTTGGCCCAGCCCTTGCCGGACAGATCGCCAACGCGGTCGGACCAGTCAGGAGCCAGCTCGTTGCCGAAATGCTCTTTCAGGAAAACGGCACGGTCGACCCCAGCCTTTTCCGCCATCTTCAGCATGCGCATATCCATGCCTGTGAGATGACGGTTGAGGCTATAGAGCTGTTCTACAAGCGCCTCGATACGGCCGTTATTGAGCCGCACACCCTCCATCAGATCGACCAGTTCTTCGCGCAGTTTCTCGTAACGGCGCTCGCTCTGGGCGGTCAGTTCCTCACCCTTCTGCAGGCGCTGCAGGCGCTTGTCCTGAACCTTCTTCATCTTGCCGTAGGTCTCGGCAATCTTATCGAAAGTCTCGAGCACCTGAGGCGTCAGCGCCGCTTCCATGGCGGACAGAGACATATTGTTCTCTTCCGCATCATCATCGTCGTCGTCGTCATCAGATGTGTCGCCGGAAGCGCGTTCCTCATCGGACTTGACCACGCCGTCATCAGCCTCGTCTTCCTCGGACTCTGTATCCTCCGACTTGGTATCAGCGGACTTGGTATCGTCTTCGTCGCTCGCGCCGTCTTCAGCTTTTTCGCCGCTGGTGGCAGCGTTGGCATTGATCACAGCGTTGGCGTTAGCGTTGGCGTTCGCAGCATTCTCCTTCGCCTTCGCGCCTTCCGGGGTAGCGCCATAGGTCGCATCAAGATCAATGACGTCGCGCAGGAGAACTTTCTCCTCCTTCAGCGCGTCACGCCACTGGATCAATGCCTTGATGGTCAGCGGGCTCTCACAGATGCCGCCGATCATCATCTCGCGGCCGGCCTCGATCCGCTTGGCGATGGCAATTTCGCCTTCGCGCGACAGCAGCTCGACGCTGCCCATCTCGCGCAGATACATCCGGACCGGATCGTCCGTGCGGCCTACATCGTCATCAGCGACGTTGCCGGCAACCGCCTTCTCGTCTTCGGCCTTGGGCTCCGGGCCGCTGTCTTCCTGTTCCTCGTTCTCGACGACATTCACGCCCATCTCGCTCAGAGCGGACATCACATCCTCAATCTGTTCAGAGGACATCTCCTCCTGGGGCAGTGCCGCGTTCACCTCGTCATAGGTGAGGTAGCCGCGCTCCTTGCCCTTTTTGATCAGGTTTTTGACAGTCTGATTGACATTGTCGATCAGCGGGCCGTCCGCGGTATTCTCTTCGCGGTCCCGGTTCTCGTCTTCGTTCGCCAGCGATTGCTTCGCCATTCGTTCGTCGACCTCTCCAAATGCGCCATCGCCCCAACCGGGGGCGACCCGCCGTTATCTTATGACCGACCCATGTCGGTCTCTTCGAGTGCGGAGCTGGAATTCAGGGAAGCCAGCGCCGATCTTAGGGACGCCAATCGGTTCCAACTCGCCTCGCTAAATTCTTCCGCCACGGCCCGTTCGGCATCGGCCAGCTGTGCCTCAAGCTGAGGCTTTCCGATGCGAGCCAATAATTCAGTCAGTCCCGCGCGTGCCTGAACAAGCGTCGCGCTACGCCGCGCGAAAGCCGCGTGGCCCAATGTCTCCCCACCAAGAAGCCCGTTGCAGGCATCCGACAACCCCAACCGCGTCAAATGGGAGATTAACCCGTCAGTGTCAAGACCCGAATCGGCGAGCGCAATCTCTATGATCTGCTGCCGCAGCTTGTCAAGGAAGGGATCGGCGAAGGAAAGCGCGCCCACAGTCTCGCCAAGTTCGTCAATCAGGCCCGGGTGATTGATCAGGGCTGCGAGCACGATTTGCTGCTGCCGGTTCGCCATCACCGCCGGAATATTCGAGCGGTTCCCCTGGATAAAAGTCGTATTCTGATTGGACGGTTTGTATCCGCGTTTATCGCCGCGCTTAAAATTACTGTTCTCCCGACCCGCACGCCGCATCTCGCGGATCCGGTTCTCGATCATGTCAGCATAGCTTTCCTGAACCGTGCGCTCACCGATTTCCTTGATACGGGCCCGCATCCGGGTCTGAAAATCGGCAATCCGCTCCGGCGTAGTCACCGGCTGGGCGGTCAACTCCTGGCGCCAGATGAAATCAGACAGTGGCACCGCCGCATCCAGCACATCCCGCATCGTCTTGGAGCCGTGCTTGCTGATCAGGTCGTCAGGGTCCTGTCCCTGGGGCAATGTGACGAAGCGCAGCGAGTGACCCGGCTTCAGCATAGGCAACGCCCGGTCGGCGGCGCGGGCGGCGGCGCGCATGCCGGCGGTATCCCCGTCGAAACAGACGACCGGCTCGTTCGCCAGCTTCCAGAGCTCGGCGATCTGATCCTCGGTCAAGGCCGTGCCAAGCGGCGCAACGGCTTGCGGGAAGCCGCCCTGCGATAGCGCGATCACGTCCATATAGCCTTCGGCAACAATGATCTCTTCCGATTTGCGGGCCGCCTCGCGCGCCTGCGCGAGACCATAGAGTACGCGCCCCTTGTGGAAGACCGGCGTATCTGGCGAGTTCAGATATTTCGGCTGCCCGTCCCCCAGGATGCGCCCACCGAAGGCGATGACCCGGCCGCGCCGGTCGGTGATCGGAAACATCACCCGGCCACGGAAATAATCATAGGCATCGCCGCCGCCTTCCGGCTTGCGCAGCAATCCGGCCTCGACCAGCAAGGCCTCGTCAATGCCCTCAGCCTTCATCGACTGGGTCATCGCCGTACGGCTGTCCGGGGCCCAGCCAAGGCGGAAATGTCCGATGGTCTTGGGCGACAAGCCACGCCCTCGCAGATAGTCGAGTGCTTCCGCACCGCCTGGCCCGGCCAATTTCTGCTCGAACCAATTACAGGCATGCTCAAGGACTTCGTGCAGGGTGTTACGCTGCTTCGACCTTTCCCGCTCGGCAGGGGTTTCCTTGGGCACTTCGAGGCCGGCCATTTCCGCCAGCTTCTCGACCGCTTCGGGAAAGGCCATGCCTTCGTTTTCCATGACAAACTTGATGATGTCGCCATGCGCCCCACAGGCGAAGCAGTGATAGAAGTTCTTGTCATCGACGACATTCATCGACGGCTTGCTGTCGGTATGAAAAGGGCAGAGTCCAATGAACTCGCGCCCGCGCCGCTGCAAGGTCACACGTCTGCCGACGACCTCGGAGACCGGCAGTCGGGTCCTCAATTCATCAAGGAATTGCGGCGGAAAGCTCATCGCACACAGCACATTGTTCTGCCCTCGCGGAGCGGGTCAGGAATAGTGAACCTCGGAGGCGTTCCGGTCAAAAACAATCCCGGATCGAGGTTTCTCAGGAAAATATCAGGCTAGGCGAGCTTTTGCCGGACGAGGCCGCTGGCCTTGGAGAAATCCATCCGGCCCGCGTATCGCTCTTTCAGGGCAGCCATGGTGCGCCCCATATCCTTGAGCTCTTTCGCGCCGATTTCCTGCACAACGGATTCGACAGCTTCGGTAATCTCGTCGTCGCTCAACTGCTGCGGCATGAAACGGCGGATGACTTCCATCTCGGCCTTTTCCTGCTCGGCAAGCTCCAGCCGACCACCTTCTTCATACATCCGGATGGACTCGGTCCGCTGCTTCAGCATGGTCTGCAGCATGGCAAGGATTTCATCGTCGCCAATGCCGTCTGGCTGACCGCTTGTACGGCCGGCGATATCGCGGTCTTTCAAAGCAGCCAAAATCAACCGGATGGTGCTGACAGCACACTGTTCCTTGGATTTCAAAGCCTCTTTCAAGGCGTCACTGAATGCGGCGCGCAACATTTTTTCCAAACTACCCCTAGCCTTATTCGCGGCGGGTTTCTGAAAAGACCGGCTCGCGAATTCGCCTACACCATCGACATCGCGGCGCAAAACGCAAGGCACAATTCCTAACTAATTGAATTTATTGAATTATACACAAAAGAAGACCCTTGACCTATTGCCCGGCATTCTTTATCAAAGCGCCACCGAAGCGCCCGGCCTGGCCTGAATTGACATTTAAATGTCGAGCAAGCGGAAATCCCATGAGATCCTCCGCGGTTCACGTGTGCCGGAACCGCAGCGATTCACGAGGGATATTCGTAATGGCGCAGCCTGCGACCGCCGATAACGCTAGACCCGACTTCTCCTCCGTCACCAAGCCGGATGGCGCCACCGCCGTTCTGATGCTGGCGGATGGCACCCTGTTCTGGGGCCGAGGATTGGGCGCCGCCACAACCCGCGTCGGCGAAGTCTGTTTCAATACCTCGCTGACCGGCTACCAGGAGATCATGACCGATCCGTCCTACGCCGGTCAGATCATCACCTTCACTTTCCCGCATATCGGCAATGTCGGCGCCAATTCAATGGACGTCGAGACAACCACTCCGGCCGCCCTCGGCCTGGTGCTGCGCGCCGATCTGACCGAGCCCTCGAACTATCGTGCCGAACGGCATTTCGACGACTGGCTGAAAAGTTTCGATCTGCCGGGCATCAGCGGCATCGACACGCGACGCCTGACCCGGCGCATCCGTGACGGCGGCGCCCCGACCGGCTGCCTCGTGCATGCCCCGGACGGTGTGTTCGATCTCGATGCGCTCTGGCAGAAGACGCAGGACTGGCCGGGTCTGGAAGGCATGGACCTGGCGATCCAGGTTTCCTGCCGGCAGACCTATCAGTGGCGCGAAGGCACTTGGGAGTTCGCCCGCAACGGCATCAACGGCGAAGACAGTTTCGAGGCCGAGCCAGAGATCAAGCGTCATGTCGTGGCGGTGGATTTTGGCGCCAAGCGGAACATCCTGCGCAATCTCGCCAGCCTCGGCTGCAAGGTCACCGTCGTTCCGGCGGATGCCAAGGCCGAGGAAATCCTGGCGCATGAGCCGGACGGTATCTTTCTCGCCAACGGCCCGGGCGACCCGGCGGCGACCGGTGCGTATGCGGTCGCGGAAATCAGCAAGCTGGTGGATAGTGGCAAGCCGGTCTTCGGCATCTGCCTCGGCCACCAGATGCTGGCCCTGTCGCTGGGTGCCAAGACCGAAAAGATGCATCAGGGCCATCGCGGCGCGAACCATCCGGTGAAAGACCTGACGACCGGTAAAGTGGAAATCACCTCGCAGAACCACGGCTTCGTCATCAGCGAAGGCAGCCTGCCGGACGGTGTGGAAATCACCCACCGCTCGCTGTTCGACGGTTCGATCGAGGGTATCCGTCTGACGGGCCGCCCGGTCTTCTCCGTGCAGTACCATCCCGAGGCCTCCCCGGGGCCGCGGGACAGCCATTACCTCTTCCAACGGTTTGTCGATCTGATCGACAAGGAAAGCTGAGCGGCGCCATGCCCAAACGTACAGATATCCAGTCCATCATGATCATTGGGGCCGGCCCGATCATCATCGGTCAGGCTTGCGAGTTCGACTATTCCGGCGCACAGGCCTGCAAGGCTCTGAAGGAAGAAGGCTACCGGGTCATCCTGGTAAACTCGAACCCGGCCACGATCATGACCGATCCAGGCCTTGCCGACGCGACCTATATCGAGCCGATCACGCCCGAGATGGTGGCCCGCGTGATCGAGAAAGAGCGCCCGGACGCGCTGCTCCCGACCATGGGTGGACAGACCGCGCTGAACACCGCGATCGCGCTGTCCAAGGACGGCACGTTGGACAAGTACGGTGTCGAGCTGATCGGCGCCAAGCTGGAAGCCATCGAGAAGGCGGAAGACCGGCTTCTGTTCCGTGACGCAATGGACAAGATCGGCCTCGATTCCCCGCGCTCAAGCCTCGTCCACACGGTCGAGGAAGCGATGGATGCGCTATCCCATGTCGGCCTGCCGGCCATCATGCGCCCGTCCTTTACCCTTGGCGGCGAAGGCGGCGGTGTCGCCTACAATGTCGAGGAATACGAGCAGATCATTCGCAACGGCCTGCGCGCCTCTCCGGTCAGCTCCGTGCTGGTCGAGGAAAGCGTGCTCGGCTGGAAGGAGTACGAGATGGAAGTTGTCCGCGACAAGGCGGACAATTGCATCATCATCTGCTCCATCGAGAACGTCGATCCAATGGGCGTCCATACCGGCGACAGCATCACCGTCGCCCCGGCACTGACGCTGACCGACAAGGAATATCAGCGGATGCGCGATGCCTCCCTCGCGGTATTGCGTGAGATCGGTGTCGAGACCGGTGGCTCCAACGTCCAGTTCGCGGTCAATCCGGAGAACGGCCGGCTCATCGTCATCGAGATGAACCCGCGCGTCTCCCGTTCCTCCGCCCTCGCCTCCAAGGCAACCGGCTTCCCGATCGCCAAGATCGCGGCAAAACTGGCCGTCGGTTATCTGCTGGACGAACTCAGCAACGACATCACCGGCGGCGCGACCCCCGCGAGCTTCGAGCCGACCATCGATTATGTCGTTACCAAGATCCCGCGCTTCACCTTCGAGAAATTCCCGAACGCGGTGCCGCTGCTGAGCACGGCGATGAAATCCGTCGGCGAGGCCATGTCCATCGGTCGCAGTTTCCCGGAGAGCCTGCAGAAGGCCCTGCGCTCCATGGAAACCGGCCTGACCGGCCTCAATGAAGTTGATATGCCGGGTGTCGGCAGCGACGGCGTTGATCAACAGCGGGTCCTTGCGGCGCTCAGCGAACAGACGCCGGACCGGCTGCTGCGCGTGGCCCAGGCCTTCCGGGCAGGTCTCTCGCTGCAGGAAATCCAGAATGCCAGTCACTTCGATCCATGGTTCCTGCGTCATATCGAAGAAATCGTGGCCGTCGAGGCCGAGGTTCGCGAAGCCGGTCTGCCGACCCATGCGAAGGATTTCGCCCGGCTGAAGCAAATGGGCTTCTCCGACGCCCGGCTCGGCGAGCTGACAGGCACAGAAGAGGCCGACGTGACGGCGGCCCGGCACGCACTGAATATCCGTCCGGTCTACAAGCGGATCGATACCTGCGCCGGCGAATTCCCGTCGCCCACGCCCTACATGTACTCCTGCTACGAGAGCAACGGCTTTGAGCCGCCGGAATGCGAGTCCGAGCCGACAGATGCCGAGAAAATTGTCATCCTCGGCGGCGGACCAAACCGGATCGGCCAGGGCATCGAGTTCGACTATTGCTGCGTCCATGCCGCCTACGCGTTGTCCGAGGCTGGGTACGAGACCATCATGGTCAACTGCAACCCGGAAACCGTCTCGACCGACTACGACACTTCCGACCGGCTCTATTTCGAGCCGCTGACCGCCGAAGACGTGATTGAGCTGGTCCGCAAGGAACAGTCCAACGGCACCGTGAAGGGCGTCATCGTGCAGCTCGGCGGGCAAACCCCTCTGAAGCTCTCCCAGGCACTTGAAGATGCCGGAATTCCGATCCTCGGCACATCGCCGGACGCTATCGATCTCGCCGAGGACCGGAAACGCTTCCAGGCGCTGCTGAACGATCTCGGCCTGCGTCAGCCAGCAAACGGCACCGCCTTTACCGTCGAGCAGGCAGAGGCCATTGCCCGCGAGGTCGGCTATCCAGTTGTCATCCGCCCGTCCTACGTACTGGGTGGCCGCGGCATGGAGATTGTGCATGAGCCGTCGCAGCTCCGCCGTTATATGGAAAAGGCCGTCGTCGTATCGGGCAAAAACCCGGTGCTGGTTGACAGCTTCCTTCGCAGCGCCGTCGAGGTAGACGTGGATTGCCTCTCCGATGGCAAACAGGTCTATATCGCTGGCATCATGGAGCATATCGAGGAAGCTGGGATTCATTCCGGCGACAGCGCCTGCTCCCTGCCGCCGCAAAGCCTGCCCGAAACCGTGATCCAGGAGATCCGCCGTCAGGCGACCCTGCTGGCCGAAGGCCTGAAGGTGGTCGGCCTGATGAACACCCAGTTCGCGGTCAAGGACGGTGCGGTCTTCATCCTGGAGGTGAACCCGCGCGCCAGTCGGACCGTGCCGTTCGTCGCCAAGGCGACCGGTGTGCCGATTGCCAAGATCGCCAGCCGCATCATGGCCGGCGAGAAACTGGCCGACTTCCCGCTGCCGACGAAAATGCCGGACCATGTCGCGGTGAAGGAAGCCGTCTTCCCGTTCAACCGGTTCCCCGGCGTCGATGTCATTCTCGGCCCGGAAATGAAATCGACCGGCGAAGTCATGGGCATAGACAAGGATTTCGGCCGCGCCTTCGCCAAGAGCCAGATGGCTGCGAGCACGCATCTGCCGACATCCGGCACGGTGTTCGTGTCCGTGCGTGACGAAGATAAGACGGAGATCGTCAAACTCTCTATCGATCTTGCGGAAATGGGCTATCAGCTGCTGGCTACCGAAGGCACGGCGAATGTCCTGAAAGAGGCCGGCTTGCGTGTCGACCGGACCAAGAAAGTGCTCGAGGGCCGGCCGCATATCGTCGACAACATGCTCTCCGGACACGTTGATTTGGTCTTCAACACCACCGGCGGGGCCCAGGCGATCTCGGACAGTTTCAGCTTGCGTCAGACTGCGCTGACCCACAATATTCCATACTATACGACGGTCGAAGGTGCCCGGGCCGCTGTTCAGGCAATGAAAGCGATGCGGGCCGGTCGCCTTGAAGTGGCACCGTTGCAATCCTATCTAAGCGGATCGTTTTGACGGCCGGCGGTAGGACCGGGCGCCATCGGTGACTCTTCCTCGGAAGAGCGGGTCGCCTTTTTTGTAAGCTTTTTGAGTAAGTAACCGAGGTCGGTTTAATGGAAAAAGTCCCGATGACGGCGCAAGGTTTTGATCGCCTCAAGGCCGAGCTGAAGCAGCTTAAGACTGTGGAGCGCTACGAGATCATCAAGGCCATTTCGGAAGCACGCGAACACGGCGATCTTTCAGAGAATGCCGAGTATCATTCCGCACGCGAACGCCAGAGCTTCATCGAAGGCCGCATTCTCGAGCTCGAGGACGCGACCAGCCGCGCCGACGTTATCGACACCGCCAAACTCGGCGGCGAAACTGTAACCTTCGGGACCATTATCAAGGTCGCGGATGAGGATACGGACGAAGAGCAGACCTTCACCATTGTCGGCCCCTACGAGACCGACATTTCGAAGGGCTTTATCTCGACCTCGTCCCCGATCGCACGCGCGCTGATCGGAAAACGGGTCGGAGACAGTGCCGAGGTGGCGACGCCACGCGGCTCGAAAAGCTACGAAATTCTCAGCATCGCCGTGATGTAATTCCGGCGCCTTGCCGAGCACAGAATAAAAGAGAAGAGCCCGGTTCGCCGGGCTCTTCTTCGTTCAGGGTTCCATTAGTGACCCGCCGGCACGGTGATCGACCCCGTATCGGCGATGGTGAACTTCCAATTCTCGGCCTGCGTACCCGCCAGATTGAGATTCCCGCCGAGGAAATAAAGCCGGTCGCGATCCTTGCCCTTGGCCGTGCAGAACCGGTCCTGCAGGTAAAAGGGCGGAGTGGCCTGATAGGACAGCCGGGCCCGGACCGATACCGGCGTGCCGGTAAGGTCACCCAGCGGCACGGCATAACTCAGCGTGTCACCGCCGCCGGTCTTGTAATCCGGATCATCCGCGACACCGAGAGACCCGGCATCCTCAGCCATATCTGCCCCGGCTCCCAATGCCGCCGCGATCGCCTTGCGCTGGTCGAGCGGGAGGTAGCCGGTCGGCAACAGCCTGTTATCCTTCACCTCCGCGCAGATCGACAGAAACGAGGTGGTCAGCTGGCCTTCCGGCTTTGCGTCGTGACCGCATTGCGGGTTGCTGGAACCCGGCTTCGGCGTGCTGACCAGTTCCTGATAGATCTGCACCTGATCCTGCCGCGTGATGACCTGATGGTGCGGCTGATGCAGACGTTTTTCCGGCTCGATCCGGGCAGAGCAATCGTCCTCCCACCACATCTCGCCCGGCAGAGGATCTCCGGCTGGATCAAGAATCCTGCCTGCACCATCGGTCTTGCCGGAGGACCAGATCACATTGCCCAGCCGGTCCATGACATCGAAGGTCACGAAAGCCCGCCGGAAGCCAACCCCGGACGGGAACTTGTGCCCGACATGATTGGTGATGGAAACGTCCGCCTTGAGGACTGCTTTGTCAGGATCGACAGCGACGTTGGTGACGGCAAGATCGGCCGTTGCCTTCGCCGCCTGATCCAGCATCTTCTGCTCGGTATAGATCAGCGGGTCCATGCCCTTCTTGCCCATCATCGGGTCCTGGGTCCTGATGCCAAGCACCTCCGGGAACTGCTGCGCCATACCGGTGAGGAAGACGTTGAGCCCGACCAGCGTATGTTCGGCAAAGCCCTCGCGCACCGGCAGATCGATTTCATCCGGGCCGCGATTGAACTCGGCCTGCGGGAAATTGGAGAATTCCTGGATGCTCGCGATCCGCGACTTCACCGGCTTCCCGTCCGCCGTCTTCGACGGCATGTGGCAGTCCTGGCAGCTCTTTGAGATGGAGCCCGCACCTTCAGGCAATGGGCCGTCCGGTGAGGTTCCTGTGCGATAGGCACTGAAGGCCCATTCCGGATAGGTCAGCTGCTCATAGACATGACCGACGGTCTTGCCCTCATGCATCACCGGCAGGTGGACCGTGTGACAGGTGCCGCAGGTCTCCGACATGGCAAGCGTTGTGTTATGCGCCGGCTTGTTGCCGAGAGAGTCCAGCATGGGAGCGGTCTTTGGGTCCTCGAACGGCCCGAAGATCGTCTCCGGACCACCGACCAGGAACGAGCCGGTGAAGGTCTTGGCAAACCCGCTTACATCAGGATTGAGAAAGGCCTGCCGCTCGACCACGCATTTGTTCTCGGGTCGTTCCTTCACCTCGTTGGAGATGTTTTCGCCGAGCACCATGCGATGACAGGAGGTGCAGGAAATACCGTCCCGGGCCAAAGCCCCGTAATCGGCATATTCGACATGCTCGTTCTTGGCTTTTTCGGATGGCCACGGCGTCGCCTCGACCACTTCGCGGGTGAAGGCTCCGCAGCCAGCCAGGTCCTCACCCTTCGGCATGGTGGCGATCGGCTTGATCTTGCCGGTACTGACATCGATGCCGTACTGACGCTGCCCCAGAATGCCGTGACAGCCGAGGCAGGTGTTCTCGACCAGCTTGGCGTCGGCTTTATGGAAGGTCTGGGTCTCGCTCGCGAGCTGGGCGAAGAAGATCGGATCGCGCCCGGCCAACCCCATCGGGGATGTCCGCCAGGAGCCATAGGGAGAATGGTTCCACATCTTTCCGGCCGCGGCATCCGAGCCGTCACCATAATCCGGCGACACGGGCTCCGTCATATCGAACTGCAAGCCCGTGCTGCCCGCATCGTGGCAGCCAAGACACTGGCTGGAGGTCAGATATTCGTCATGGATCGTCGGGCCACCGGCGGCAACAAAGGTTTCGTCATAGGTCTCCGACGGCATCTTCGGGACAGTCGCATAGTCCGGTGCCGGCCCGGGCCCGTTCCACTGGAAGGCCTCTGTGAATGCGGGATTGTAGGCATAGAGCGGCTGTCCCAGCCGCCGGACCTGATCGGTCGGCAATGTGACGACCGGATGGTTCGAGGCAGTGTCCGGCGTCGGGTCCTCGTCCTGATTGAGGAACACCAGCGGATGCCCCGGCTCCCCCTCGATATTCTTCTGCGAGGAGAAGGTCATGTTGTCCCGGGCGGAGGCATGGCAGTTCATGCAGTATTGCGCGAACCCCATGTTGACCATCAGGTTTGAGGACTGGTTCGCCGGATAGTCCGGAGCCCAGCCCTTCCAGCCAAACCAGCCCCAGAACCAGCCGTCATGACTTTTCTTGGAATCACGCACCATGATCGCGGCGCCGTGGATGTTCGGGATCAGCTTCTCCGGCTCCACCGCAGAACAGACCGATGCCGGGGAGGAGTACATCTCCTTCACCATGATCGCACCGTCCGGAACGGGCGCCTTGTCCGTGCCCGAATCCTCGTCCGCCGGGGTCCGGTTGTCCTTGATCCAATCGAACATTTCCGGCGAGTACCAGATCACCACCGGCGCATGCGTGCCGTGATAGGTGCCGATCCATTCACCGCCCGTCAGATGCGCTGTCTCGGGCCCGGTGTCGCGGACAAATTTGTCCCGCACCCAGCCGGACGTCTTGTCTCGATGGCAGAAATTCACGAAATATTCCTGCAGCTTCAATTCGTATTCCCGCAGCGGCAGCGCGGAAGGATCCCGCACGACGGGATCCAGTTTCCGGCAGAGCTCAAGATCATGTGGCAAAACCGGAACACTCTGCTCTTCGGGGCAGACGGCTGCAGCAATGCCGCCACCAAGCCCGAAGAACAGCGCCCCGGAGGCAAAAAAAGTCCGCAACCGGCGAAAACCAGACATTATTCTCTCCATGTCCGCGTGCTCTGTGGCACGTTCTGAAACAACCTTTTAAAGTAGAATAACATAATCCCGTCTCTACCCAGAGACGGGACCGTTTCAGAACTGTGAAAACCTGCTCGGCGGATCAACCTGTAGCGCCGATGGTCACTGCCGATGGCAAGGCCCGGCGCTGGATCGACAGCGCCCTCGACTGCTTTTTCTGCTTTGCCAGCTACAAGCTGATCACCAGCCGGACCTGATATCCTGAAGCCACGGGGGGCGGCACCGCGCTTGACAGGCCGGGCCGCCCTCGTCTATTTCAGAGTTCAGCGCCGATTTGAGACTCAGATTGCGGGCGCTTTAAAAATGCGGCTAAAGAGGGATTTCGATCCGTCCGGCGCCGCCGCGACGGATTTTTTGTTTCAGGCTTGGTCCAGCCAATCGGACCCGCGGGATTTGAGGGCAGCTTGCATCCGCGTCACCAAGTGCTAAAGCGCCACGGGGAAATGCTCCCGTGGGCCCGAACGGAGACCAAGGAGCAGACGACCATGACTGACAAGATCAACCCCGCCTTCACCGAAGCCGCAGACTGGAACCTGGAAACCCGCCTCGTACGTGGCGGCACCAACCGGTCGGAATTCGGCGAGACTTCCGAAGCGTTGTTCCTGAGCTCGGGCTATGTCTATGACAGCCCGGAATCGGCCGAGGCTCGCTTCAACGGCGAGGAAGACGGCTTCGTCTATTCCCGCTACGGCAACCCGACGGTCCAGATGTTCGAGGACCGGATGGCCCTGCTGGAAGACGCCGAGACATGTTTCGCCACCGCCAGCGGCATGGCGGCCGTCTGGGCAGCCCTGATCTGCCAGCTCAAGACAGGCGATCATGTGGTCGCCGCCCGCGCCCTGTTCGGCTCCTGTCATCACATCGTGACCAAGATCTTCCCGAAGTTCGGCATCGAGGCGACACTGATCGACGGCACCGACATCGCCCAGTGGCAAAGCGCGGTCAAATCGAACACCAAGGTTTTCTTCTTCGAGACCCCCTCCAACCCGACCCTGGAGATCATCGACATTCCGGCCGTCGTCGCCATCGCCAAGCAGGCCGGTGCACGCGTCGTCGTCGATAACGTCTTCTCGACCCCGATCCTGCAGCAGCCGATCCGCCTCGGCGCCGATATCTCGGTCTATTCCGGCACCAAGCATATCGACGGCCAGGGCCGCACCCTCGGCGGGGCCGTGCTCTGCTCGAACGAGTTCCGCAAGGACTATCTTGAACCTTTCATGCGCCATACCGGCGGCTGTCTCAGCCCGTTCAATGCCTGGGTCCTGCTGAAAGGCCTTGAGACCCTCGACCTCCGGGTCCGCCGCCAGTCCGAGAATGCGCTGGCCATCGCCGATTTCCTGGAAAGCCATGCCGCCATCTCGCGAGTGATCTATCCCGGACTCGCCTCCCACCCACAGCATGCGCTGGCGGCGAAGCAGATGAGCGGTTTCGGAACTCTCGTCTCCTTCGACGTCAAGGGCGGAAAGGACGCGGCCTTCAAGCTGCTGAACGGCCTCAAGATCGTCGATATCTCGAACAATCTCGGGGACACCAAGAGCCTGATCACCCATCCCTACACGACCACGCACCGGGCGATGGAAGAGGCCGACCGTCAGGCACTTGGCATCGGTCAGGGCCTGGTGCGGATCTCCGCCGGGATCGAAAGCAAGGACGATCTGCTTGCGGATTTCACAAGGGCACTCGGCAAGCTCTAACGCCTCGGAGACTAACGAAAAACTGGATTTGAGAAGGAATTGCTCTACTAATTGCATAAAATGCGCGAAAAGCGATGCAAATCAGGGGCACACAATGGCCCAATGGGGACGGCAACCTTTCAGTAAAACAGATTTTCTGTTCGCGGAGCGGATTGGCCTTGAGGATCTGCCCGAGGCCTCACTGATCAAAACTGCCTATGCATTCTGGCGGGCTCTGGCACCGGAGCCGTCCCTGCCGGCCCGGAGCGACTTCGACGCAACAGACGTGCCCCGCAAGATCATGCCCTGGGTCTTCCTGCATGAGGTGGTACGCAACGAGGATGGCACCCTCGACTACCGCTGCAAGCTGATGGGAACAAGCACCGTTGCGATGATCGGCTTTGACCCGACCGGCCATCTGAACACAGAATATTTTTCGACGCCGGAGCTCAGATACCTCAACGAAAGCCTCGACCTGACAGTGAATCAGGCGACACCGACCTTCTGGAAGGCCGGTGTCCCGCATGCACGCTACGAGACTGTCGCCGTCTGGCGTGGGATTTTCCCGCTGGCGAGTGACCGGAAAACGGTGAATATGATCCTCGGTATCGGCGAGCCGCGCCGCCTATCGGGCGATATGAAATAGCATCTCAAAAGTAGATTTATCAATAATTTGCACTATTATTGGATTAACGACCCACCGAGATCCGGAAAGCAATCAGGAAGGCACGCATGGGCCATCCCGATCAGTCTGCGATTAAAAGATCTGCATTTCTCTTCCTCAAGCGCATCACGCTGGACGAAGTACCCGAGGATTCGCTCACAAGGACCGCCTACCGGTTCTGGCGTGGACTGTCAGTAGAGCCGGCCCTTCCCGCCCGCACCGATTTCAAGCCGGAGAACGTCCCGCGGGATGTTCTTCCGTGGCTATTCCTGATGGATGTCATAAGGGCGCCGGACGGCACACTCGACTATTGCTACAGATTGAACGGAACCGGCAATGTCTCTCTTGTCGGGCGCGATCCCACGCGGCGACTTGCGTCCAAGGTATTCGAGAAAAACGACCGCCGGTTCATGCTCGACAGTTTCGACAGGACCGTAGAGGAGAAAACCCCGACCTTCTGGGCCGGCGCCATTCCTCACGACAGGATCGAACAAATCAATATCTGGCGCGGGCTGTTTCCTCTGGCAAGCGACCGGGAAAATGTCGACCAGCTCCTCGGCATCGCCGTGCCCCGCCCCAGTGAAATGAAAGCATGACAACGACCAGAACCACCGGCCGGGTGCGGCGGGTCCATATCTCGGACGCGGGTGCCATAGCAGACCTGATAAACCCGATTATCGCGGATGGCGGGCTCACCGCCATGACCGAAAACATGACAGTTCCGGATCAGGAGAGCTTCATCCGGTCTCTTCCAAACCGTTCCGTCTATCTGGCAGCGATAGAGGATGCGACGGACGCTCTGCTTGGCGTCCAGGATTGCCTGCCTGCCCCCGATCGTCCGATGCAGTGCGATATCAGCACGTTCGTGGACCTGAAAGCGTCCCGCCGGGGTGTCGGCAGAAACCTCTTCAGGGAAATGCAGGAGCACCTCAGGCGCCTGGATTTCCGAACGATCCGCGCAGTCATCCGGGAAGAGAACGCGGACGCCCAAGCCTTCTATCGCGCGCTCGGTTTTATCGAGACGGGAAACAAGAACGGCAAGGTGATTGCGTCTTACAGGCTCGACTGAGCCGCAATCACACACGTCATTAGCGGTGGCTCCGTTCCAAATGACGCTCCAGCATCGGACACAACGCCTCCGCTGCGCTCACGGCATCGTTCAGCGGCTCATACAGAAACGGCTCAACATGCCCGTCGAACGGCCGTGTCAGTTTTCGAGCCCGCAGATTTTGATGGAAGGCGGCAATCCGGCCTGTCGGCACCAACAGATCGGCGACATAGACGCCTTTGCCCGATGAACAGGCTTCGGAGACCATGTTCACCGAGTCGGATGTAACCACAATGGCGTCAGCCGCGCCGATGAAACCGAGATAGGGGTTCTCCCCCTCCCCGTTCCAGAAGCAGGCGGCTGCCTCATTCTGCCCGAGAGCGGAAAGCGCCTGGACCAGCCGCTCCGGCGTCCGCCGGGAGGCGGTGATCATCAAGCCGCAGCCGCTGTCGATCAGCCGCACAAGGTTACCGACAAACCGGTCCACCAGCGCATCCTCGACCTTTTGCCGACGGGTGGCACCGCCGACCGCGACAAGCACGCGCGGCCCCGGCAACGGCTGGACCATATGGCTGAAGCGTTTCGCCTCGGCCCGCAGATCGAGGGTCGCGAGGCTGTTCAGGGAAGCCGTGGTCACGATCACATTATCGCCCCGCGCCGGATCGTGTTCCGGAACGATCAGCGCGTCGAACAACTCCGGATCGATTCGCGGATCCTGGATCTGCACAGCAAAGCTATGGCCGCCAGACCTTGCCTTGACTGAAAGTACCGCACCCGCGTTGCGGCGGCCGCATCCGATGACGAGGTCCGGCCAGGGCGGCGTGAGCGGGTCGCCCCCAGCGCTCGACGGAATCATCCGCCAGCTCCCCAACGCCGGAAAGGCGCGCAGCAGCGGGGAAGGGCGGATGCGTTTGATCACGGGCTCAAGGCCGAGAGCCCGTGCGAGAGCAATCGACTGCACCTCCATGCCCCGGGTTCCGTCGCTGACGACCCAGGCCGACACATCCGCCGGCAGACTCATAGGGTGCTCCATCACAATATTTACGCACGAATATGACAAGGAGATGTAATAATCTTGCGCGAACGATCCCACCTGCTTTATTCTGCACTGCAATATCCGGCAAGGGAAACCTTCCGCTGCCGGTCAATCAATCGAAACAGGAGTCATCCGCCATGCGGCGCGTCAAGCTTGACCGTATCGACCGACGCATCCTTCGCGACCTGCAGGACAATGGGCGCATGACCAACGTGGACCTGGCCAACCGCGCCGGGATATCGGCGCCGCCCTGCCTGCGGCGCGTGCGCGCGCTCGAAGAAGCCGGCTTCATCCGCGGCTACCATGCGGACGTCAACCCGGAAGCACTCGGCTACAAGGTCACGATCTTCGCCTTTGTCGGCCTCAACAGCCAGGCCGAGGACGATCTTGTCGCCTTCGAGGAGATGGTCGAGGATTGGCCAGAGGTACGCGAGTGCCACATGCTGTCCGGGGAGACCGACTTCCTGCTGAAGGTGGTCGCCAAGGATTGGGACACCTTCCAGAAATTCCTGACCACCCGCCTCACCCCGGCACCGAACGTCTCGCACGTGAAAACCGCCCTCTCCTTCCGCACCCGCAAGCAATTGCCCGGCGTGCCGGTCGAGGTCGACGTCGAGGACGACGAGGATGACGACGTCGAAGAGTGAGTACAGCCGGCCTTATTCATCCGCTTCTTTCAGGATCGGCCCGTTTCACTTTCGCCCGCATGCAGGGGAGCATCCGGAATGCGCGTGCTGTTGCAGAGAGTGAGTGAAGCCGCCGTCAGGATCGACGGTGTCATTGTCGGTGAGATCGGCCCCGGACTTCTGGCGCTGGTGTGCGCCGTCGAGGGCGATGGGCAGGCCGAAGCAGAACGGCTTGCCGGCAAGACCACGAAGCTCCGAATTTTCGAGGATGACGCCGGGAAGATGAACCGCTCCGTTGCCGATATCGACGGTAGCGTGCTGGTCGTCTCGCAGTTCACCCTTGCTGCTGACACCCGCAAGGGCAACCGGCCGAGCTTCATCGGCGCCGCCGCGCCGGATCTGGCGAACTCCCTCGTCGAGCATTTCGGCTCATGTCTGAAATCAGCGGGCCTGCCGGTCGAAACGGGTCGGTTTGGGGCAGACATGAAGGTTTCCCTGATCAATGATGGACCGGTCACGATCTGGCTGGATAGCACCGCATGATAAACGCCCGAGCCATGGCCGGTCTTGCGGTCACACTTTTTCTCGCAGCGGCCTGCGCCGACCCGCCACCGCCGAGCGGCTCATTCCCGGCGAACCCTCTGCGTGACGATGCCTTGCCACTCACCCTGGTCGATACCGTGCCGACAGGTCAGCGCTGCATTGTGACCGGCGGCAAGAGCCCGCCCCTGACCGTCACCACGCCGCGCCTCGTCCCGCTCTACAAATATGGAGACAATCCCGTCGTAGACTGCTTCGGGGACGGCCTTGTGCGGCAGCGTAAAGCCATGCACGTCAACAAAAGCATGCGTCTGGCCGAGCGAATGACACAGCCGGGAGCCATCGATCTCGCGTTCGCCCCCTATCCAAAGCGCGAAAAAAGCTCCGCGACCGGAGACTTTCCGGCATGGGTCCGCATCCGGTTGCAGCGAAACAGCTTCGACACTGTCGCGGAACGAGACCAGTACTACGCAGCGGAAGCGCGGTGGATCGCCGCAGCCTGGGATGCCATCGAGGACCGCCTGAAACAGGAATGCCAGAGCCGCCTGACCCAGGCGCAGGGCCTTATCCTATTGGATACACAGTGCAAGAAGGCCTTCCGCGCACTGGCGGACCGGCGCGCGGCGGATCGCGCCACGGTCGAAGTAAACCGGCGACAATCCACCATCCGATAAGACCGGGTCTTGCCATGGTTGCTGCAGCGCGGCACTCTCGGCCTTCGTCGGCCCTGCGAGAGAACGATCGCAGAACGTACAGGAGAAACGCGAATGAAAATCGGCATCGCTAAAGAAAGGCGACCATACGAGGCGCGCGTCGCCGCATCGCCGGATACAGTTAAAAAATACGTCGCCATGGGCTTCGAGGTTGCCATCGAAACCGGTGCGGGTCTCAGCGCGGCCTTCACGGACGCGGCTCTTGAGGCTGCGGGCGCGAAGATCGTCAAGACCGCAAAGGACGCGCTCGGCAGCGCGGATGTCGTACTCAAGGTCCGCAAGCCCATTGGCTCCGGTGCCGAGGTTGCAAACGAAGCGGACGAAATCGCCCTGATGAAAAACGGCGCGACGCTGATCTCGCTGATGGAGCCTTATAAGGACCGGGCGCTGATCGATGCGCTCGCGGCCAAGAAGATCACGACATTCGCGCTGGAAATGGTCCCTCGGATCACCCGGGCGCAGAGCATGGACGTGCTCTCCAGTCAGGCAAATCTCGCCGGCTACAAATCCGTGCTGGATGCCTGCAACGAGTTCGGCCGCGCCTTCCCGATGATGATGACCGCCGCCGGCACCGTGCCGCCGGCCCGGGTGCTCGTCATGGGCGCCGGGGTTGCCGGCCTGCAGGCCATCGCCACCGCCAAGCGCCTTGGCGCCGTTGTCTCGGCGACTGACGTGCGCCCCGCCTCCAAGGAACAGGTCGAAAGCCTCGGCGGCACCTTCGTCGCGGTCGAGGACGAGGAGTTCAAGGAAGCGGAAACCGCCGGCGGTTACGCAAAGGAAATGAGCGATGCCTACAAGAAGAAGCAGGCAGAGCTGATCGCGGAGACCTTGAAGAAGCAGGATGTCGTCATTTGCACGGCACTGATCCCTGGACGCCCGGCGCCGGTCCTCATCACCGAGGATATGGTGAAGACGATGAAGCCGGGCTCGGTGATCGTCGACCTTGCTGTCGAGCAGGGCGGCAACTGTCCGCTCTCCGAATACGGCAAAGTGGTCCGCAAGCACGGCGTCGCCATTGTCGGCCATGCCAATGTGCCGAGCCGGATCGCCGTCGATGCCAGCGCGCTTTATGCCAAGAACGTGCTGAACTTCCTGACACCGCTCTATGATGCGGAAGCCAAGAGCCTGAAGATCAATCTCGAGGACGAGATCGTGAAAGGCTCTCTGATCACCCAGGACGGTAAGGTCGTGCACCCGGCCGTTCAGGCGGTTGCGGCGGGAAAAACTGCGGCAAAACCTGCTGCGAAACCTCGCGCGGCCCGCAAGCCGGCAGCGTCGAAAACAGCCTCTAAACCAGCAGCGAAAACCGCCAAGGCGCCCGCCAAACCGAAAGCCGCGACGGCAACTTCGGCGGCAGCGCCCGCGGCCGGTTCCGATAAAGAGGGGGATGCCTGATCATGGATGCCACCCAGATTGAACAGAAGGCGAAAGCCCTCGCCGAGCAGGCCGCGAGCCTGGCGGGTGAGATGGCGCAATTCGCGACGGATGCGGGCGGAGTCGCCAGCCAAGTAACAGAGGCCGCCCATTCCGGCCCCTACAGCTTCATCTCGCTTTTCACGGTCTTCATCCTGGCCTGCTTCGTCGGCTACTACGTCGTCTGGCGGGTCACACCGGCGCTGCATTCGCCGCTGATGGGCGTGACCAACGCAATCTCCTCCGTGATCATCGTCGGCGCCCTGATCGCCGCCGGTCCGGCGGAAACGAACTTTTCCCAGATCATGGGCTTCTGTGCCGTGGTGCTGGCGTCGGTGAATATCTTCGGCGGCTTCATCGTCACGCAGCGCATGCTTTCCATGTTCAAGAAAAAGCGCTGAGGCGGGGGATATAGACATGACCGAGAATCTCTCCGCCGTCCTTTATCTGATCTCCAGCATCTGCTTCATCATGGCGCTGAAGGGCCTCAGCTCTCCGGACAGTGCCCGACAGGGCAACATGTTCGGCATCGCAGGTATGGTGATTGCCATCCTCACCACCATCGCCATGCCGGAAGTGATGAGCTACGGCACCATCCTCGCCGGTATCGTCATCGGCGGCTCCATTGGTGCCTTCATCGCCCGCAAGATCGAGATGACGGCCCTGCCGCAGCTCGTTGCGGCCTTCCACAGCCTGGTCGGCCTCGCTGCCTGTTTCGTTGCAGCGGCCGCGTTCTTCAGGCCCGAGGCTTACGGTATCGGCACGCCCGGTAACATCGCCGTCGGCTCGCTGGTGGAAATGGCCGTTGGTCTCGCCATCGGCGCGGTAACCTTCACCGGATCGATCATCGCCTTCGGCAAGCTGCAGGGCATCCTTTCCGGCGCACCGGTCACCTTCTCCGGCCAGCATCCGCTGAACGCGGCACTCGGCCTGCTGATGGTCGCGCTGGTTGTCTGGCTGTGTATCGACCAGAGCCCGGCCGCCTTCTGGGCCGTCTTCGTGCTCGCTCTGGTGCTGGGCATCCTGATCATCATCCCGATCGGCGGCGCCGACATGCCCGTCGTGATCTCGATGCTGAACTCCTATTCCGGCTGGGCCGCCTGCGGCATCGGCTTCACCCTCGGCAACTCGCTGCTGATCATCACGGGGGCGCTTGTCGGCTCCTCCGGCGCGATCCTCAGCTACATCATGTGCAAGGGCATGAACCGCTCCTTCTTCAGCGTCATCCTCGGCGGCTTCGGCGGCGAGAGCGATGCGGCGGCGGCGATGGGCGGCCCCGGCGGCGACAAGTCGGTGAAGTCCGGCAGCGCCGACGATGCGGCCTTCATCATGGAGAACGCCTCCTCCGTCGTCATCGTGCCAGGCTACGGCATGGCGGTCGCACAGGCCCAGCATGCCTTGCGGGAACTGGGCGACATCCTGAAGGGTAAAGGCGTGAAAGTGCGTTACGCCATCCACCCTGTGGCGGGCCGCATGCCAGGGCACATGAACGTGCTGCTGGCGGAAGCCAACGTGCCCTATGAAGACGTGCTGGAGCTGGAAGAGATCAACCGCGATTTCGCCCAGACCGACGTCGCCTTCGTGATCGGCGCGAACGACGTCACCAACCCGGCGGCGAAAACCGATCCGGCCAGCCCGATCTACGGCATGCCGATCCTCGACGTGGAGAACGCCAAGACGGTGCTGTTCGTCAAACGGGGCATGTCATCGGGCTATGCCGGGGTCGAGAACGAGCTCTTCTTCCGCGATAACACGATGATGCTGTTCTCAGACGCGAAGAAGATGTGCGAGGAAATCGTCCAGGCGCTCGACTGACGCAGGACGGAAAAACCTGATCGAAAAAGGAGCGCTTCGGCGCTCCTTTTTACTTTCCGTCGCTCGGCCTTGATGCCCCGACAACCTTCCGAAAAAACGTCGTAATCCAACGCCCAGGCCGTCGCCAGCGCCTGACGCCCCCACCGAGCAACGTATGTTTGATCGTGACTATAGGAAGCGATCACCGCGATGAGATTTTACAAAACCTCCGGGGTTTCAACGTTGAGCTCCCGTGGCTGCGGGCTGGCGGTATCTGGAGCGAACCGGATGCGGAAAGTCGCGCCGGTATCCGGTTCACTTTCGACCCCGATTTCACCACCATGTGCGGCGACGATCCGCTGGACGATATAGAGGCCGAGGCCAGCCCCTTCTGCCTGACGGACATACGCGGAAGACGCCTGCCGGAATGGCTCAAATATTAGCTCCTGGTCTCCCTTTGGAATCCCGCATCCGTTGTCCGCGACTTCTATGATCACGTGATTATCGTCAGCTCTGCGGATGATGACCTGAATCCGCCCCTGCTCGTCTGTGAATTTGAAAGCGTTCGTAAGCAGGTTAATAAAAACCTGCCGCAGCAGACGTTGGTCGGCCCAGAATACCGCCACGTCGCGATCGACCTGGAAGTCCCAGGCCCGAGGGGAGCGCGCACTCAGACCAAGCATAACCTCCCGGCACTCTTCCAGAAGATTCTCGATCTCGAAGTTTTCCAGGTTAGGCCGGCCCTCGCCACTTTCCAGGCGGGACACATCGAGAATCGAATCGATGAGTTCCAGCAGAAACTGCCCGCTGTGATTGATGCTCTCCGCATAGTCGAGGTATCGCTCGTTGCCCATGCTCCCCAAGGCCTGAGTGCTCATGACTTCGGAAAAACCGAGGATCGCATTGAGTGGTGTACGCAACTCATGACTGACGCTGGCGAGGAAATGGGATTTCATCTCGTTGGCCCGTTGCGCCTCAAGCAAGGCTTCCGTTTTTTCATCCTCGGCCTTCTTGCGGTCAGAGATATCGCGAAACGTCAGCACATGAACCTGACGCCCGGTGGTCCGGCGCTCGAACGGACTTTTGCTCATGGCGAGCTGGATGACACCAACCGTCATCTCGATCTCAGTCGCACGGTCATCCTGAAGCGGAATTGTCAGCTCGAACCGCTCCCCGCCGCCTTGACCCTCCAGGTGCGGGCGGATCTGCTCGTAAATTTTCTCCGGGAAGACCGATGACAGGTTCTTGCCGAGAACCTGTCTTGCTTGAACCCCCAAGAGTATCTCGGCTGTGCCGTTACATCTCTCAATAAAGCCCCGGCTGTCTGTCATGAGAATACCGTCGAAGCTGTCATCGACGACCCGCCGCATGAGCTCGCGCATATAGACGCTCGAAAGTCGTTGGCGGAAAAGCCGGAGCCCTTGCTCATGCAACGTTTTCAGAAGCCTGAGAGACCACCACCCGGCAAGCACGCAAAGCCAGGCTGTAATCTGCAGGATCACAGGAGAGACTGCCTGCAATATGAAGCAGGCGACAAGGATTCCTCCTCCTGCCGCGGCCGTCGCGATCACCGCTCCGCGCCAAGACCTGCCAAGGATCAGCATCCCGACTGGAAGCAGGAACAGCATCCCGATCCAGAGCGTTACCGGGCTGCTTGTCTGCAGGGCGCGCCCTTGCAGGAGACTCTCCGCGGCGAGAACCTGAACATAAACTCCCGGCAGGAATCCGTATCGCGGCACGGGAAATTTGTCGCCAAGCTCAATGGCGGTCGCACCGACTACAATACGCTTGCCGGCGATCAGACTCGGATCGAATTCCCCATCGATGATCTTCCGCATCGAAACAAATGGAATACTGCTGTAATCGATCCCGAAATCAATCGTGAACCTGTCCATGGGCAGCTGGCCCTCGGCCAGTAGCGCGGCCATTGAAGGGCGCCTGCCGTTGCCGTTCTGGCTGAATGTAGCGTAACGCCAGATCCTGGAATCGCCTTCCGGCTCGACATTAACGGACCCGAAACTGCTGCCGACCCTTTCAAACTGGGTGGCCGACCGCTCGATCAATTGCTGGCCGTCGAGCGACCGTCCTCCCTGCTGAACAAAGGTCGGCAGGATGATCTGCGCCGAGCTGCCTTCAATGGCAGCGCGCAACGCCCAATCGTCGCTTTCCGTGGAATAGGCGCTAAAATCGATATCCATTGCGATACTGCGTGCACCGGCCTTGTCCAGCCGCTGAATCAGGTCGGCAAAGTTGCGCCGCGGAAACGGCCAGGTGCCGATTGCGTCGATTGTACTGGCGTCAATCTCGACAACCGTAATCTCACCACTGGCCGGCGTTGTCAGCCAGCGAAACTTGAGCTCCAGTATCCGGCGGTTCAGCGGTTCGAGCCAGTTGAGATGGGCAAGGAGAATCAGCACCAGAGGCACCGCACACAGCAACATCAAGGTCTTGCCGCGTAGTCGCCCCAGAGCCCACATTGAAACCGTCCCTATTTATCCCGGCTCAAGCACGGCCCGCGCCATCCAAGTGGTTCGTAAAACAGCCCATCGGCCGACCTAATTGTTCTTGCCGTTGCCATTCCCGCTGTTACCGGAATTACCATTCCCGCTGTTACCGGAATTGCCATTCCCGCTGTTACCGGAATTACCGTTCCCGTTGTTACCGGAATTGCCATTCCCGTTGTTACCGGAATTGCCATTCCCGTTGTTACCGGAATTGCC
>NZ_AUFM01000019.1 GCF_000426505.1 Nisaea denitrificans DSM 18348
TCGCGGCAAAGGTGTCGGCGCCCGTACCGCCGATCAGGTTGTCTGCACCTGCACCGCCGGAGACCAGATTGGCGCCGTCGCCCGCATTGATAACATCCGCACCGCCGCCACCGGCAATGGTATCGGCGCCACTTGTGCCGGTGATGGAGTCTACGGAGGCAGAGCCGGAAATCAGCTCGATGCTGTTCAGCGTGGCACTGGAGAGATCGAAGGCACCGCCGCCATTCAGCGCCAGCACGTCCGTGCCGCCACCACCGCTGATCGTCTCGGCCAGGCCTGTGATGTCCGCGGAGGTCGCGGCAAAGGTGTCGGCGCCCGTACCGCCGATCAGATTATCCGCGCCGCCACCGCCGGAGATCAGGTTTGCCCCGTCGCCCGCATTGATCGCGTCGGCGGCGCTGGTGCCCGTGATGGAGTCCGCGGAGGCGGAGCCGGAAATCAGCTCGATACTGTTCAGCGTGGCACTGGAGAGATCGAAGGCGCCGCCGCCATTGAGGGCGAGCACGTCCGTACCGGTGCCGCCGCTGATCGTCTCGGCCAGGCCTGTGATGTCCGCGGAAGTCGCGGCAAAGGTGTCGTCACCGGCATCGCCGGAAAGATTGTCGGCCCCGGCGCCGCCGGAAATCAAGTCGTTGCCGTCCCCGCCGAGCACCACGTCGGCATCGCCGCCGCCAAGGATCGTGTCGTTACCGGCCGCGCCGGTGATGGTGTCGGCGCCGGCAAGTCCGGAATAGGAGTCATTGCCAGCAAGGAGGTCCACGGTATCCGCGCCGGCGGTCCCCGTCAGGACGTCGTTGCCGGTCGTGGGGCCGGCGACTGTGTAGATGATATTATCGAGCCCGACCCGCCAGTTACCGGCTCCGGCGTAGGACACCGTGAAGGAGGTGACGTTGGACCAGTCCCCAGGGGTCAGCGTCGCGATCGAGCCAGAGATGGACCCGGAATTGTCAGCGATGGTCACCGCCGAGCCGGAGTTTGGTGTGAACGTGTAGTTGGCCCCGGTCTCTTGATTGCTGAATTCGCCGATCTGGAATTGGGTGATCGAGACCGGGCCTGAGTAACTCAGCGTATAGGACGTGGTATTCGCGACCAGACCGGCATCAAGGAAGCCCGAACTGACCCCGGCCATTGCGGTGGCGTCGGAGCGTTCGACGCTGATCGTTAACCCGCTGGTTTCATTGCCGCTTTCGACCACGAGCGTGGTGGTTGACTGGATCGTGGTCACGACCCCGAAAGTCGTTTGATGCAGCGTATGAGGATAGCGCGCCATGCTTTCCGGTGAGAAAGCGGAAATCGTGGCGGGAAAGGCTCCCCAGCCCGGACCGGCCCCGACCGGAATGGCGGAAGCGGTCACGTTGGCGCCAAACCCTGCTTTCAGGGCGGCGATGAAGTGACGCCCCTGGTCCCCGGCTGCAACAGAGCAGCCATAGAGGGCAAGGTCAGCATCGTCGGCAAGCGCTTCCCGGATGGCACGAAGCCGGCCTTCCGACTGTTCAAGCAGTGCCGCATCAACCGGGATTCCGGCCAGAAGCAGAGCGCCCGGCTCGCCATGGGAGAGGATGTGCAGACTGGAGAGATCACGCTCTCCTGCCAGCGCCGCCGCGATCTGGCCGAGCGGATCACCGTCTTTCGCAAGCCGTACCACCGTGATCGACGGAGCGACGTCCGCGAGCAGTTCGGCGCAATCCCGAACATCCGGATCGACGAAGAGATATCCCGGATGATTAAAAAGGGCAGAACGGGTGCGCGGCATTGCGGTAACCGACATTAGTGTCTCCAGTTCGTGCAATTGCGGCCGAGTGCCTGGATTTATTGGCAGGACGCATTTGCTTTCTTGCTTAGGGTTGGCTTTTGTTTGGTTCGGCTTCCCGAGATGAATCGGGAAACCCAGCGTACGGGAAATATACAGGAGGTTAATTAACGCAATCTAAAGAGCGCGCAGTGCGAGCATCTCTATATGTGCGTAGTAATTTATTCTCGCTAATCGTGCGCGTGGCGAAAGGCGATCGAACATTTTGGCAGAATGCCAAAAATAGCCATAAGCAGTTGTTTTATTAAAAAATTCATCTGATGATTGCGGCTCTTGGTAGTTCACTTTCGCTCCCGTTCTGGGTGGCCACCTTCAGGGGCAATTTGTGTTCCGGTGGTTTTGGGCTTAAGTCGAGATTGATCTGTGCGTTATCCTCAAGTTGATCTTCATAGTATGCAGGCATTGATATTGCAAAAATTTTATCCATGAAATTACTGTGACTGGATGGCGCACGCGCCATAGTTGGAAAGCATAGATGAAGATAAATTATTGAGTTGAATTTTGTTAACAAACATTAATCATGTTTATAGAAGTAAAAATGGTACTGTTATTTTTTAAACAAGTAGTAATTTTATAAGGTTTTGGCGAAAAATTGAGTTCTGGTTTGTGTGCAAGAGCTTTGATCTCTCTGTCTAGAAGGGTGTGCGATTTATCAAAAAATTGAATTAAATTAGAATAAAAATATATTATTCAGGTTGCGCTTCATTGGCGCGGTGGCGGCGACAGGCTAGGTGGCATAGAGTGAATCGAGAACTGCAGGTGTGGCCCGCTTGGTCATCTATGTCAGGGTTAAGTATGGAATCTGGCGGTGTCTGATAACTCCCTGCACCCTCTTGAAGATGCCAAGCGCAAATATCACGCCGGGCTTCGAGCACGTGCCGCGCGCATTTGCAGTCGCATTCCCGAAAGTGATTTTCACTACCCGCAGGCGCTTGTATTGCTCGGCACCATCCGGGCAGAGACGGACCGGGTGGAAGAAGCAACGGCACTGTTCAAGAAAGCGGCCAGGCTGATCCCGGATAACGCACAGATCTGGATCAATCTTGGTAATGCGTCCGGAAGATCAGGACATCTGCAATATGCAGCTGGATGTTTTCGCCGGGCGATGTTGCTTGCGCCGGGTGTTAACGACACTGCCCGCGGGCTTGCGGCCCTGGTACACATCACCGATAGAAACCGCATGTTGCGGCGGTGTTCGATTCTAGCGCCGCTGGACAGCAATGCGTATCTGCAACTTGGGATGGAGCTGAAACAATCCGGCAAATTCGAGGAGGCGTCGCACCACATTCGCCGACTGTTAATCCTTGAGCCGGCCAACTTGGACGGTGCTTACCAGCTTGCGAACGTGCTTCTCGATCTGAATAACCTCGACGGGGCTAAATCATTTTTCTTGCGCACATTGCGGCTCGCCCCGCGCAGCGGGACGGCGAGGAACAACCTTGGCCTGATTGCGTTCGAAGACGGGGATTTCAAGCATGCTGAAGAGTGGTTTCGCGCGGCGACACTAGCAGCGCCGGGTCTTGCGGAGGCGTGGAGAAATCATGCGCGTGCGCTTGCAAAACTAGACCGGAACACCGATGCGCTCGAGCCGTGCAAACGGAGCCTGATGATGGAGCCGGAAAATCAAATGGCATGCATGGATATTGCCGGACTTTTGCGGACCCGAAAATGGGCAAAACGGACGATATCCATCGATCCGAAAGCACATGAATTTTATAACAATATGGCCGTTCTTGAGACCCAGAACCCTGGCCGGAAAGGTGTCGAGCCCTGGCTCCGGCGCAGCGCGGTCGCCAAACCGGAGCATCCGGAAATCTGGTTCAGACTCTCCGCCAACGCAGGCCATCGGAGCGATCCCGAGGCTGTGGTGAGACATGGTCGCCGGTCACTCTTTATTTTGGACAGCTACGCCCATGCGCGTAACAACCTGGCTTTCGCTTTGCTGGGACAGGAAAAGTTCGAAGAAGGCTGGCGAATTCACACCCGCAGGCTGGAAACGCCGGAGGGGCGTGAAATCCTTCGGCGCTTTGCTATTCCGCAATGGCAAGGCGAAGCAATTGAAGGAAGACATCTGCTGCTTTGGGGCGAGCAGGGCATAGGTGACGAGGTGCAGTTCCTGACGCTTCTGAAGCATGTTCTTCGTGGCGGGGCACAAGTCACGGTGCTGACTGAGCCCCGCCTCCGGCCTCTCATCAAGCGCAGTTTTCCAAATGTCGTGGTCCCGGATGTGGATGGCCCGGGTGGTGAGATCGAAAGCCATCATAGCGCCGACCTTCATCTGGCGATTGGCGATCTGCCGCATCGCCTGCGGCTGTTTTGCGGCGGCCAGGCGGCTCCGGATCCCTGGATTATCGTCGACCCGGCCCGCGCGAAGGATTTGCGCGCGGAGTTGCAGGCCCGACATCCCGGAAAGCGTCTGGTCGGGATTACCTGGCGTTCGGCAGCACCAACCGGGGCGCGGCGCTCGATCCCTTCGGCACTCTGGGCGGGCATCGCTGGAGTTCCCGGCACTGCGCTGGTATCGCTTCAGTACAATGTGATGGACGAGGACATGACCGCGTTCAGGGCAGCGGGCATACAGGTCGACACCAGCCATGGCGTCGACCCCATGCAGGATCTGGACGGTCTCGCCGCCCTGACGTCGGCAATGGATCTCGTGATCAGTCCGCCGAACAATACCGTTCACTTCGCGGGCGCTCTGGCGGTGCCTTGCTGGGTGATGGTGCCGACGCGGCCCGACTGGCGCTGGGGGCTGATCCGGAAGGATTCCCTCTGGTACCCGAACACGTGCGTATTTCGTCAGGAAACGGACGGAGACTGGGCCGCGGTCCTGTCTCAGGTCGTCAGTAACTTGAAATCATGGGGACCTTCACAGGCCTGCGCGCCGGCGGATAATTGAAGAAAGAACTATCCCAGCTCCCAGCCTGCAGTCGCCTCGATGTCGAGCTGGGCTTTCGAAACTCCGATAAGGGTGACTGTGCCGCCATCGGAAAACGTCAGCACAGTGTTGCCGCCGTCCTCTGTCGCGCTGTAGGTCAGCCCGTCCTGAAATAGCAGGCTGTCGGTGTTGGCCTGATAGTCGGAGACGCTGTCGTTGCCGCCGCCGAATGCGAAAACGAAGGTGTCGGCTCCGTCGCCTCCAGCCAGTGTATCGTTGCCGTGATCGCCCTCTAGCCGGTCGTTTCCGGCGCTGCCTGAGATCAGGTCGTTGCCGCTACCGCCATAAAGGCTGTCGTCACCGAGATTGCCGTTGAGACTGTCGTTCCCGGAATTGCCGTAGACGATGTCCTCGCTCTGGCCACCATAGAGGAGATCGTCATTCCCGCCGCCGGAGAGCGTGTCGTTGCCCTTGTTGCCGTAGACGAGATCATTGTCGTTGCCGCCGAACGCGGTGTCAGCACCCTGGCCGCCATAAAGCGTATCCATGCCGCCGCCGCCAAAGACATAATCGTTACCCTGGTTGCCATAGACGATGTCCTCCCCCCAGGCCGAGCCGACCGTGTCGTTGCCGCCGCCACCTGCCAGCGTGTCGTCCTCGGCGCCGAGGGAAATGAACTGAGTGGCATCGTCACCGACCACATAGTTCTGGCCGCCGCCGCCATTGACGGTTGCGCTGCCGACGATGGCGGCGAACTCGATATTGTCGAGTTGCAGGGTGGAACCAGTCGGCAGGCCGGAGGTGTCGATGACGAAAGCTTCGGAGCCGTTGGACGTGGAGGAATCGCCAGTGATCTGAACGGTCTGGGCCGTCGAGCCTCCGCCGGTGAAGGTGATCGAGCGGATATCGAGATTAACGCCGCTGGAACCGTTGATGAAGGTCTGGCCGTGCCCGTCTAGGAAGCTCTGCGCACCGACGGTGGGCTCGGTGGCCTGGATTTCTCCGGTCAGGGTGGTGCTGGCCGTACTGATTGGCTGGGCAGTGGAGGTGCCGGAGGTCGTCAGCGATACGCCGGACGGCAGTGTCGCCGTCACCACGTTGCCGTTGCCGGTATTCTGCACCAGCGCGCCGGTCGCGGTGCTGCCGCTGGTGTTCGCCAGGGTGCGCCCGGTGGAGGTGCCTGCGGTGTCCGCTTCGGTCTGGTTGGTCACGGTCAGGCCGCCGCCGGAAGAGCCGCCGGGCGAGCTTGCGGCAGGAACAGTCGCTACGGTGAGGGTGGTGTTGCCGCCGGAGAAGGCAGCCTCGTACTTCACGCTGCCGGATGTGCCGGTGAGGTTCAGCGTATTGCCACCGCCGAGATCAATGGTGCTGCCCGCGGTGCTGCCGTTCAGGCTCGAAAGGTCGGTGCCGGTGATGACGATCTTGTCGCCGGCCTCGAGGCCGGAAATCGTGTCGCCATTCATCTCGCTGGCGCTGCCGGAGAAGGTGTCGTTACCGTCTCCGCCGATCAGGGTATCAGTGCCCGAACCGCCAGCGATCAAGTCATCGCCAGCGCCGCCATCAATCGAATCGGCGCCTCCGCCACCTGAGAGCGTATCGTTTCCGGCTTCGCCTGAGAGTGTGTCGGCGCCGCTGCCGAGTGAGACCACGTCATTGCCGGCACCGGTAGACAGCTTGTGCGCGTTCGTTGCGTGCCCGTTGATGGTGTCCGCGCCGGAACTGCCGGAAATGATCTCGACGTTGGATATGCTGGTTCTCGAAAGTTCATAGGAACCGGTGCCGAGGCTTATGGTGTCGTTGCCGGCACCACCGTCAATCACTTCGATGAATGTCGTTTCGTTGAGGTCGCCGCTATTGATGGCAATCAGATCGTCGCCGTTGCCACCCGAGACCGAATCTGCGCCGATTCCGCCGGAAAGTGTATCGTTGCCATCACCGCCGGAGAGATTATCTTTGCCGGCGAGGCCATTCAGCAGATCATTGCCGCCATATCCTTTGATTGCGTCGTCGGTGGCGCTGCCATTGAGCGTCTCATCCGTGGCAACGAGCTGATTACCTTCAACGAGCAGCCCAAGACGGTGCGGGTAGGTTGCGAGCGCGGTGCTGCTGATATAGGAAAATGCAGCCAGCAGAGCTGCCCAACCGGCAGTCCCGCCGATGTCCGCGTCCGCGGCTTTGACCGTCGCGCCGGTCGCGTTGCCCAATATTCTCAGGAAAGTACGTCCCGAAGTGCTCGCCCCAGTGGAACAGGACATCAGGACAATCTCTGCGTCCGGCGCGAGTGCGTCGCGGATGCGGGACAGGGCTCCTCCCGAGTCTCTCAGCGCTGTGCTGTCGATTTCCCGGCCGCACAGTCTGAGGCTTCCCGCACTGCCGTGGGACAGGATGACAATGCGCTCTACCGGAGCCGTCCGTATCTCCGCGAATGACGCTATGGCATCCAGGGCATCGCCGGTTCTTGGCAGCCGTTTGACGATTGTTCCGCGATTGAGACCGGACAGAATCGTTTCGGGACCCGGGACTTCTTGGTCGACGAAGAACAGGGTGTTGGATGCCATGGAAGAAAGGCTGGAAGGGCGTGCGCCAGGGAAGGCATGCGTCATGATCGGGGCTCTAACTTTCTGTCAGCGTCAACCGTATATAAAATTCGATGTGATAATTATCACAAATTTTAATTAAAATGATTCACAGTTTGTTAACCAGTTTTTTAATTTTTAAAAACTGAAGAAGTCACAAGATTTGCGGAAATTTCAGCGCAGCTGGGGCGGACGGTCGGTGTTGGAGGATGTTAGATCGTCAGAACTGCGACGACGATATAACGCCCGGTTTTCGCGATGGCGACGAGCAGCAGAAACCGCCCAAACGGCTCACGCAATACCCCGGCAGCGAGCGTCAGAGGATCGCCGATAATAGGTGCCCAGCTCAGCAGCAGACTCCACTGACCGTATTTCCGGTACCAGCCGCAGGCGCGCTCCATTTGTGCCGGCGAGGCTGGGAACCATTTTCGGCTGATGAAACGGTCAATGAAGCGACCGAGCAGCCAGTTCACGACCGATCCGAGTGTGTTGCCGACCGACGCAACGGCGATGAGCAGGGGGACCGAATAGGTCTCCGTCAGGAGCAGCCCGACGAGGCCAAACTCGGATTGCGCCGGAAGGAAAGTTGCGGCCAGGAAGGAGAGGAGGAAAAGCCCACCATAGACGCCGAGTTCTTCCATCAGCGCTTCAGGCCGAGCCGCAGGGCGATCAGGCCGAACCGGAGCCAGAGTGCGAGATTGACCAGCGCCACGAGAGGGTTCGCCCAGCCACCGAAATGCTTGGCGAAATAGAGCATGCCGCCCCTCGTTTTCTGCCTTTCGATATAAAGCTTAGTCGTCTCGCTGGTGCCCTGGACATGGGTGGCGGAGAACGCGGGGTCGAACCAGATGCTGCCACCCGCCTTACGGACGCGCAGGCAGGTATCGACATCTTCCATATGCAGGAAATAGTCCTCGTCCATGCCGCCGATCTTCTCGAAGAACGGGCGGGGGAACAGCATGAAGGACCCGGAGATGCACTCAACTTCCGTCAGTGCGGATGGCGGGGATGTGTGGTTGAGGTTGATCCGCTTGAAGCCGAGCTTGTGCAGGCTGAAGGCTTCGACCAGACAGGTCCAGGGGGTCATCAGATTGCGTCGGCAGCCGCGCTGCTCGCTGCCGTCCGGGTTCTCGATCCGGATCGTATAGAGCGCGATATCGGGTCGCGTGCCGAGCAGCGCCATGGCGCCGTCGAGGCTGCCGGGCCCGAGGATACTGTCCGGGTTCAGCAGCAGAAGATAGGGGCTCGTCGTCGCCCGCGCGCCGAGATTACAGGCTTTCCCGAAGCCGACATTGCCGTGTCCGGTCAGCAGAGACAGACGCGGATCGACCGCTGCCATCTTTTTCAGCGCGGCGAGGACATCAGGCGGATTGCCGTTATCGACGACCACCACTTCCCGCGCCGACGCCTCACCGAGAGCCGCCTGGATGCAGTCCATGAGGCAGGGGCCGGTATGGTAGCTGACGATAATGACGGCGCAGCCGGGGGGCGTTGTTTCTGGGCGCTGAGTTTCCATGGCTCTGATGTGCCATTTTTTCAGTCCATGTTACAAGCTCCGGGGACAAGCGCCCGTGCGGCTTTCCGGGGCGCGCGGCTTGCCGCCTTCGCGCACCACATGCTATAGCCGCGCAGGCCTTATAAGGCCGCGTGAATCCAGGGGGAGACAGGGCCTTGCAGGTCGAGCCAACCGAGATCTCTGACGTTAAGATCATCACGCCGAAAAAGTTCGGCGATCATCGTGGGTTTTTCTCCGAGACCTACAATCAGGGCGCTTTCGAAGCTGCCGGTCTCGACCTGACCTTTGTGCAAGACAATCACTCCTTCTCGGCGCCAAAAGGTACCCTGCGCGGGCTGCATTTCCAGACCCCGCCGCATGGCCAGGACAAGCTGCTCCGGGTCATCCGGGGCGCGATCTTCGATGTTGCCGTCGATATCCGCAAAGGCTCGCCGACCTACGGCAAATGGGTTGCGCGCACGATCAGTGCTGACGCATGGAATCAGATCCTGGTGCCGGTCGGCTTTGCTCATGGGTTCTGCACCGTCGAGGAAAATACAGAGGTTCTGTACAAGGTGACGGGCAAATACGCACCGGAATGCGAGGGCGGTTTGACCTGGAACGATCCGGATATCGGCATCGACTGGCCGCTGGACGGCGCACCGATCCTGTCTGCCAAGGACGAGGCCTATACACCTTTTGCCGACTTCGACAGCCCCTTCACCTACGAAGCCTGAGGAAATCCCGAGCGTGAGCGACATCAAGACCGTCATCGTTACCGGGGGCGCCGGCTTCATCGGCTCCGCCGTCATCCGCCATCTGATCGCCGACACCGACGTGACGGTGATCAATCTCGACAAGCTGACCTACGCGGCGAACCTGGCATCGCTTAACGAGGTCAGCGGGTCGGATCGGTATAGCTTCGAGCAGGCGGATATCTGCGACGCCCCGGCGCTGGCGCGGATATTCTCCAAGTACAAGCCGGACGCGGTGATGCATCTGGCGGCGGAAAGCCATGTCGACCGCTCGATCGATGGTCCGGCGGCTTTCATCGAGACCAACGTGGTTGGCACCTACACCATGCTGGAGGCGGCCCGGAACTACTGGAATGCCGCCCCGGAAGACGTGAAGAAGCGCTTCCGCTTCCATCACATTTCCACTGACGAAGTCTTCGGTTCGCTCGGCGACGAGGGGCTGTTCACCGAGGAAACCGCCTACGATCCACGCTCGCCCTACTCCGCCAGCAAGGCCTCTTCGGATCATCTGGTTCGGGCCTGGATGGAGACCTACGGCCTGCCGACCGTGCTCTCCAATTGCTCGAACAATTACGGGCCTTACCATTTCCCGGAAAAGCTGATCCCGCTGATGATCATCAAGGGTCTCGCGGGCGAGCCGCTGCCTGTCTATGGCAAAGGCGAGAATGTGCGCGACTGGTTGTTTGTCGACGATCATGCCCGCGCGCTCTGGACCGTCTGCTCGAAAGGCGTGCCAGGCGAGAGCTATAATATCGGCGGCAATGAGGAGCGCCGCAACATCGATGTGGTGACCGGCATCTGCGCCCTGCTGGACGAGTTCGTGCCGCGCCAGGACGGCAAGGGCTATGCCGAGCAGATCACGCATGTGACCGATCGTCCGGGCCACGATTTCCGCTATGCCATCGACGCCTCGAAGATCAAGGCGGAGCTTGGTTGGGAGCCGTCAGAGAGCTTTGAGAGCGGGATGCGCAAGACCGTCGAATGGTATCTCGACCGTAAGGACTGGTGGCAGCCGATCCTCGACGGCAAATATGCCGGCGAGCGTCTCGGCACCGGCTCCAAGGAGTAGTGGTCATGATCCTCGTCACCGGAGCCGGCGGGCAGGTCGGCACGGAGCTGTTGGCGCGTGCGGCGAAGCATGGTCATGACGTGACGGGGCTTGTCCGGGCGGACCTCGACATCTCCGATGCGGCCGCCGTTCAGGCGGCTGTGGCGAGAATCAAACCGTCCCTGATCGTCAACGCGGCGGCTTACACGGCTGTCGACAAGGCGGAAGAGGACCGGGACGCAGCCTATGCAATCAATCGCGATGGCCCGGCCAATCTCGCCGCCGCCGCGAAAGCCGCTGGTATTCCGCTGATCCATATCTCGACCGACTATGTCTTCGACGGCAGCAAGGACGGTGCCTATCTGGAAAGCGACCCGGTGGCGCCGCTTGGCGTCTACGGTGCCTCCAAGGAAGCTGGCGAACAGGCGGTACGCGCCGCGCTGGATGAGCATGTCATCATGCGTACCTCCTGGGTCTATGCCGCCCATGGCGCCAATTTCGTGAAGACCATGCTGCGGGTCGGCAAGGACCGCAACCAGTTGCGCGTCGTCGCCGACCAGTTTGGTGCACCGACATCGGCAGCGGATATCGCCGACGCTATCCTGACCATTGCCACCCGGATTGCTGACGGCAACCGGAGCGCTTGGGGCACCTACCATTACACGGCCGAGGGCAAGACAAGCTGGCACGGCTTTGCCGAGGCGATCTTTGCCCGGGCGGAACTCGTCTGGGGCCGCCGCCCCGAGGTCGAGGCCATTCCGGCGAGTGACTATCCGACACCGGCGAAACGACCGGTCAATTCCGTGCTCGACGCGGGCAAAATTCTCGCGGCCTTCACTGTGCCGCGCAGACCCTGGCAGGATGGCCTCGACGATGTGCTCGAGGTGCTTCTGGCCGAGGCCTGAATAAACGAGAGAAAGGGAGAGGGATGAAAGGGATCATCCTCGCCGGCGGGTCCGGCACACGGCTCTACCCGCTGACCGTCAGCGTCAGCAAGCAGATCCTGCCTGTGTACGACAAGCCGATGATCTATTACCCGCTGAGCACGCTGATGCTGGCGGGGATCAAGGATATCCTGATCATCACTACTCCGGATGACCAGGAAGGCTTCCAACGGCTGCTCGGCGACGGCAGCCAGTGGGGTATCACTCTGGAATACCGGGTGCAGCCTTCGCCGGACGGCCTGGCGCAGGCCTTCATCATCGGCGAGAGCTTCATCGGCGACGACACCGCCGCCCTGATCCTTGGCGACAACATCTATTACGGCCACGGCCTGACCGAGATGCTGCAGCGATCGGCCGACCGCGAGAGCGGCGCCACGGTCTTTGGCTATTACGTCCGGGACCCGGAGCGCTACGGCGTTGTCTCCTTCGACGAGGCGGGCAAGGCGAACGAGATCGTCGAGAAGCCGGAGCATCCGAAGTCGAACTGGGCGGTCACTGGCCTCTATTTCTACGACCGGGACGTGATCGAGATCGCCAAGTCGATCAAGCCGTCGCCCCGCGGCGAGCTTGAGATCACCGATGTGAACAAGGTTTATCTGGAGCGTGGCGACCTGCATGTGGAACGCATGGGCCGCGGTTATGCCTGGCTCGATACCGGCACCCATGACTCGCTGCTGCAGGCGTCCGAGTTCGTCCGCACGGTGGAAGAGCGCCAGGGGCTGAAAATTGCATGCGTCGAGGAAATCGCTCACCATATGGGCTATATCGACGACGAGCAGCTGCTGAAGCTGGCGGAGCCGCTGGCGAAAAGTGGCTACGGGATTTATCTGCGGTCGTTGGTGAAAAGCTAGGCACACCGAAAAACGGAGCTGGTTTTGGGCCGACTGATCGCAATTTATATCGCGCTTGTCTTGATTCTCGGCGGCGGTTTTATCTGGCTTCTGGCGGCTCTGCTTTATCCAGGTGAGGCATCGCGCCCGACAGAGGCAATGGCCTCTGAGACAGTATTATCTCAAGTCTCGGAACAGGCGCCGCTGGATCTGGGGGGGCTCGAGCCGTCTCCTCTACCGTTGTCGATGCCGCTTTCCTGCGACCCTGGCGTGGATTGCTGGCCGCTGAAATATGTCGACCTCGACCCGTCCAAGGGCCGCCGCGACTACCAATGCGGGGCGATGACCGTCGATGGTCACAAGGGCGTGGATTTCGCCATCTCCGATCCGCGCCGGCTGAACCGGAATGAAGTGCCCGTGCTGGCAGCGGCGACCGGAAAGGTGGTCGGCATCCGGGATGAAATGCCGGACGTGAATATCCGGATTGCCGGCAAGGCGTCTCTCAAGGGGCGGGATTGCGGCAACGGGGTCCGGATCGATCATGGCGGTGGCTGGGTTAGTCAGTATTGCCACCTGAAGCGCGGCAGCGTTGCCGTGAAGGCGGGCGACACGGTGGTCAGCGGCGACCGGCTCGGTCTCGTCGGGCTGTCCGGCTCGACCGAGTTCCTGCATCTCCACGTTCAGTTCGAAAATAACGGCAAAGTCGTCGATCCATTTGTCGGGCTCGGGGCTGACGAAAGTGCGTGTGGCTTGGGCAAGGCGCCGCTTTGGAAAGAATCGGTGCTGCGCAGTTTCCGCTATTCCGCGCCGCTGATCCAGGCCAGTGGAATAGCCGCCGAGGCGCCGGATACGCTCGGCGTTTCCGAAGGCAAATATGCCGATCCGAAGATTTCACCCGACGCGCCGCTTCTGGTGCTCTGGACGGATCTCTATGGTTTGCGGAAGGGCGACCGTGTTTCGATGCGATTTACGGGCGCGGATGGTGCGGTGCTGGCGGAAACGGACTGGGTGCAGGCAAAACACCAGCTCAGGACCTTCAAATATATCGGAAAGAAGGCACGTCAGGATTGGCCGAAAGGGAATTACCGCGGTGTGATTCAGGTCGAGCGACCGACCGGTCCCGGCAAGAACCATGCTGTTCAGACAGTTGATCTCAGGATTGACTAGAGCGATGGCATTCCGAGCCGGACCGTGTTGGCTATCGAACGTGGTTCTTCCGGCAGGGCGAAGGCCGACCGTTCCGGTGTGATGCAGAGATTGGGGTTGTATGCGGGATCGTCCTCGAGCAGGGCTTCCCAGCGCTCCACCATGAACGCCCGCTCCACGTCGTAAAGTGCTGATTTCTCCGGTGTGATCACGGTACCGCGCGAGGCTGACTCGTGATGGATCAAGAGGGCGTGCGGCGTCCAGAGCACCCGGTATCCGGCTTGCCGGACGCGCAGGCAGAGGTCGATATCGCCGAAATCGACCGCGAGCGCCTCATCGAACCCACTGACAGCCTCGAAGACCTCCCGCCGCATTACCATGCAGGCGCCGGTTACGGCGGACAGGGATTGAACCTGCATCGCCCGTCCCCAATAGCCGCCGTCATTTTGTGAGATCCCGAGATTCGTGTGACGGGCCACATGCTCACCCGAGAGCGCGATCCCGGCATGCTGCACGGTCCGGTCCGGATAGAGCAGCTTGGCCCCTGCGAGGCCGATTTCGGGGCGGGCCGCTTCGGCGACCAGCTCCGTCAGCCAGTCCGGGTTCGCGGGCTCGATATCGTTGTTCAGGAAGCAGAGATACTCGCTCGCTGCGTCGCGCGCCCCGAGATTACAAAGCCGGGAGAAGTTGAAAGTGGCATCATCCTGGAGCACGGCGACGTTGGAACGGCGGGAGAGTTGGTCGAGATAACGCAGTGTCGCGGGATCGTCGCTGCCATTGTCGACGATCCGGATATCGAGCGCGCCGTAATCGGTCTGCGTCAGCAGGCCGTCTATGCAGGTTTTCAGCAGGTTCAGCCGATTGCGTGTGGGAATGATAACAGAGACGGAGTGAGCGTCGGGCAAGGGCCGCCGCAACCGCCAACGCCCGCCCCGTTGCTCGGCCCGTGCATTTGTCCCGCGTCGTGTCAGCGTGTCCCGGATTACGCGTCCGGTGGCGGCAATCGCATAAGGTTTGGTCTCGACGGATGTTGCCGTTGATTCACCGGCGGCGCGCCAGTGATAGAGGATGCGCGGGACATGACCGATGCGCTCCGGCGCGCTCTTCTCGGCAACCCGCTGCACCAGGTCGTGATCCTGGCTGCCTTCGAAACCGATACGAAATCCACCGACAGCATCGGCGAGCGTTCGACGGATTACCGTGAAGTGGCAGATATAGTTGGAGACTAAAGAAAGGTCCGGATCCCAGGCTGGTTTGAAGTGCGGTGAGAACCGGTTGCCGTCCGCATCGATCTTGTCCTCGTCGGAATAGATCAGATCAAGATCCGGCTGAGTGTCCAGCGCCCGGGCCATCTCGGCGAGGGCATCCGGCGTTAGCCGGTCATCATGGTCGAGCAGGGCGATAAATTCGCCCGTCGCCAGTTCCAACGCGGAATTGGATGCGGCTGAGATGTGGCCGTTTTCGGGCCGGATGACCAGTTTGATGCGCTGATCGGCGGCTGCGGTTTCCCGCAGAATGTGCGTTACCTCCGGATCCGTGGAAGCATCATCGGCGATGCAGAGCTCCCAGTTTCCATAGCTCTGGCCTTTTACGGACTGGATTGCTTCGCGGAGATGACCGGGGTTCGGATTGTAGATGGGCAGCAGGATGGAGAAGGTAAGGGTCTCAGCCAGTGATTCCTGCTCTGACGGCGGGAAGGACTCCAGCCATTGCTGATACTGGGTTTTCGGCAGAACGAGTTCCGTGCGCCCAGCCTTTCGTTGCGCCTCGGCGGCAAGAAGCAGTAGTTCGTCCGGCGGAGTGTCGCCGTTCCTGATCTCGCCCAGGACGGCAAGCGCCTGGTCCGCGCGCCCTGCCGCAAGCAATGCCCGCACATGCAGCATGCCGGGTTCCAGTTCGCCCGGGCTGATGCACCACCAGCGCGCGGCGGCGGAACCGTCTCCGGTGCGGGCCGGCGTGACCAGTGCCCGGTTTTCCGCCGGGTCGAGCAGAACGGATCTGCGCGTGCTGATCCCGGCCCCCGGTTTGCCCAAGCGTCGCCGGAGCTGCGCTTGCCTTGCCAACGCCGGGGCATCGAGCGGGCGGAGTGTCAGGCTGCGGGCGATGGCGGAGAGACCCTGTTCCCGATCTCCCAGAGCAGGCTCAATGACGGAGAGATTGAACCAGGCCTCCTGAGCGGCTGGTTCCAGCAGTGCCTCGCGCCGGAAGGCCTGTAACGCTTCTGTCAGCCTGTTTGCGCCATGCAGGGCTGTCGCATAGCGGGCGTGAGATGCCGGGTTACCAGCATCGAGGCGGACGGCTTCTGCATGGCGGCGCAAGCTCCGGCCGGTCTGTTTTGCAGTGCTATATATCTGGGCCAGAAGCTGTGCAGGTCCGGCATGCCGGGGCAACAGGATGCGCAGGCGCTCATAATAGGGCGCAACTGAAAGGCCCGGGGCGCCGGCCGCCAGGTGGTCCGTGAGAAAGGCGAGGGCTGTGGCGTTCGCGGGCTGGCGCAGCAGAGCCTTCCGCCAGGCATTCTCGGCGTTCCCGGGATTGCGTCGCTGGAGCTCGATCTGGCCGAGATGGATCAGGGAGGCCGTGTCTGCTTCGGCTTTTTCGGCAACCAGACGAAACAGTCTCGCTGCTTCATCCAGTTTCCCGTCGGCGAGTGCCGCCTGCGCGTGTTTGAACGCCTCGGCGGCACCAAGCATGTGTTTATTTACTCGGTGGCCGGTGCTGCCGGCTTCGGCGGCAGGGCGAGACGGACGCTGAGTTCTTTCAGATGCTGAGGCTCTGCTTCGCTCGGCGCGCCCATCATCAGGTCCTCAGCCCGCTGGTTCAGCGGGAACAGGATGACTTCGCGAATGTTCGGCTCGTTTGCCAGCATCATGACGATACGGTCGATGCCCGGCGCGATGCCACCGTGAGGCGGGGCGCCATATTTGAAGGCGTTCAGCATGCCGCGGAACTTGTCTTCCAGAACTTCCGGCTCGTACCCGGCGATGCCGAAGGCCTTGTACATGACTTCCGGCAGATGGTTCCGGATGGCGCCGGAGCTGAGCTCGATACCGTTGCAGACGATGTCGTACTGGTAGGCGAGGATATCCAGCGGCTCCTGGGTTTCCAGTGCCTCAAGACCACCCTGCGGCATGGAGAACGGGTTGTGCGAGAAGTCGATCTTGCCGGTCGCTTCGTCCAGCTCGAACATCGGGTAGTCGACGATCCAGCAGAGCCGGAAGGTGTCCTTCTCGACGATATCGAGATCGTTGCCGAGTTTCACGCGGGCGGTACCGGCCAGCTTGGCAGCGTCGCTTTCCTTGCCGGCGGAGAAGAAGATGGCATCGCCATCGCCCATGCCGGTCTGTGCTTTCAGCTCCGCGATCTTCTCCGGTGTCAGGCGGTTCGCGATAGGGCCGCGGGCCTCGCCGTCACCGAAGATGATGTAGCCCATGCCCGGTGCGCCTTCGCCCTGGGCCCAGCTGTTCATCCGGTCACAGATCGCCCGACTGCCGCATTTCGGACCAGGCACCGCGCGGACCACGCCGCCGCCGGCGATGACCTTGGCGAAGACGGCGAAATCGCTGTCCCGGAAGATCTCGGTCACGTCGGAGATCTCGAACGGAATGCGCAGGTCCGGCTTGTCGTTACCGTATTTGAGCATCGACTCCTTGTAGGGGATGCGCGGGAACGGGCCCGGCACCTTCCAGTCGGAGAATTCCTCGAACACGCCCGCCATGACAGGCTCGATGGCCTGGAAGACGTCTTCTTGCTCAACGAAACTCATCTCGACATCGAGCTGGTAGAACTCGCCTGGCGAGCGGTCGGCGCGGCTGTCCTCGTCACGGAAGCAGGGAGCGATCTGGAAGTACCGGTCGAAGCCGGAGACCATGATCAGCTGCTTGAACTGCTGCGGCGCCTGCGGCAGGGCGTAGAACTTGCCCGGATGCTGCCGTGACGGCACCAGGAAGTCGCGCGCGCCTTCCGGTGAGGAGGCGGTCAGGATCGGAGTCTGGAACTCCATGAAATTCTGGTCGGTCATGCGGCGGCGGATCGAGGAGATCACCTTGCTGCGCAGCATGATGTTGTTGTGAATGCGCTCGCGGCGCAGGTCCAGGAAGCGGTAGCGCAGGCGGGTGTCCTCGCCGGCATCCTCATCCGCATTGACCTGCAGCGGCAGCACGTCGGCGATGGACTGCACCTCGATCTCGTCGATCCGGAGTTCGATGTGACCGGTCGGCAGCCTGTCGTTGATCGTCTCGTCGGTGCGCTTGACCACGCGGCCGGTGATCGTCACCACGCTCTCGACCCGCAGCTTCTCGACCGTCTTGAAGGTCTCGTCCTCGATGTCGACGACGCACTGGGTCAGACCGTAATGGTCGCGCAAGTCGATGAAGACCAGCTGACCGTGATCGCGGCGGCGGTGGATCCAGCCGGAGAGGCGGACCGTTTCACCGACGTGGTCGATGCGGAGATCGTGACAGGTATGGCTGCGATAGCGGTGCATGACTGATCAATCTTTTCGGAATTTAGCGCGCGGCATCTCCTAGCGTGCGAGAGGGCGGCCCGCAAAGAAAAAATGCATGAAAACCGGCTGGCAGGGGGCTACACGACCTCGAAAGTGACACTGCTGGAGTCAGAATAGCCGATCAGGTCGATCCGTGTGCCACTACTGAGATTGATCACCGTGTCGCCGAAACTGTCCACCGTGACGCTCGTCGCGGTGACGCCGCCCGAGAGCTGGATCGCGTCTTCTGACGCGTAGCCGTGGATGTAATCCCAGCCTTCATTGCTTGCGGAATAGAGGAATTTGTCAGGCCCCAGATTGCCATAGAGATCGTCGTATCCTGCGCCGCCGGAGATCGTGTCTGAATCCTGCCCGCCGAAGATGGTATCCGCGCCACTGTCCCCGACGATCAGGTCACCGCCATGATTTCCGTAAAGAATGTCATTCCCGTTGCCGCCGATAACCGTGTCGGCTCCTTCGCGTAGAGCCAGGGGAGAACCGCTCTCGGGGCCGTTGTTCTGCCCTCCGAAAATGGTGTCGTCTCCATCGCCGCCCACGAGGTAATCCGTGTTCTTGTTGCCGTAGATCAGATCGTTGCCGGCGGCGCCCGAGATCAGGTCGCTGCCGCTATCGCCACTGATAATGTCCGCTGCGGATGTGCCGAACAGACTGTCTGCATCACTGGTGCCGACGGTCGCCGTGCTAATCGTCGACCCGACTTCGCCATAGAGTGACTGGATAACTTCAATATCGTAGGCGGTGATATTTGAGAGCGAGGTGTTGAGGTAGGTCGACATAATCGAGGACGTATGGTTGATGTGGCCGAGCCCCAGCCCGTGCCCGGCCTCATGGATAGCGGTCGTGAAGAAATACTCCGTGTCTGCCTGATCCATGAAGATGGTGACCGAGTCCGTTCCCGATACCATCTTGCCGTCTAGCCCGACATCTATGTAATAGGCGGTTCCAAGAACGCCGCCGGACCCGTCCGAACTGGGCTCCCAGGCGATAACCCAATCCGCTGAGGCGGCACTGGTTTCGACGAACGTGATGTCGGCAACATTCGACCATGTCGCCATCGCGGCTTCGAACTGCGTCTGATAGCTGGCATCCAGACTGCTGTAGCCGAGGGACGAGGTGTCGAACGAATAATTTATCGTCGTCGTCCAGGTAAAGCCGAGCAGATCGGAAGAGAGGACGGTCAGTCCGCCCTGACTGGCACGCTGCAGGTCGATCGAGCGCGTCTCGTCCGTGCCATGATCCGAGGTGTATTGCCCTTCGATGCCGACAGAGTGGCCCTCGAGGTTTCCGAGCAGATCGCTGTCGACATTAGCCATGATGCCGGATCCTATTTCCCCATCGGACGATAGAAAGCCAAGATCGCTTAAGTATCGTTAAGGAATATTGTATTTTATATAGTCTGTTCGCCAGTGATCTTTGCCACAGTCTGTTTTTTTAGTCAGAACGCGGGCGTCGGCCGGATGAAACCGACCAGCCGTCCGGCCCAGTTCCGGACTTCCGGTGAACATGTGGCTTCAATGCGGGCTTTCTGTGCGTCGTCGATCACGCCGAGCCGGACCAGCACGGCAAGGACGGCGGCCTCGGATGCCCGGCCCGCGCCATCGTCTATCTTGATCGCCACACCAAGCCCCTTTTCCGGCAGCGCTGCCGTGTAGTAGCCCTCGGCCCCGCCCTTAAGCAAACAGGTCTCGCCTGTTTCGGCCAGCACCACGGAATTGAAGGCGTCGGTGCCGGACAGCATAAGCGGATTGTTAGCGCAGGCTTTGACGATCCGGCGGCAGGCAGAGGCCCGGTCGGCGCCGAGCGCATCCGGTGCGGCAAGGCGGGCCATGGCATAGGCGACGCCGCGCAAGGGCGCGCCGAAGACAGGGATGCCGCAACCGTCGACACCACGTGCCGTGCGCGAGAGGTCCATCTCGCCCATCTCGCCGATCAGCTCGATCAGCCGGGTCTGCACGGGGTGGTCGGCTTCGGTGTAGCCCTTGGTGGGTTCGCCGAGATGCACGGCGGTGGTCAGCATGCCGGAATGCTTGCCGGAGCAGTTGTTATGCGCCCGGGTTGGCTCGGTGCCGGCCTTGATCAGGGCGTGCGCGGATGCTTCGTGGAAGGGCAGTTGTGGTCCGCATTCCAGATCATCGACACCGAGGCCGAGACGGGCGAGCCAGGGGATCACCTTGTCCGCGTGGATCGGCTCGCCGCGGTGGGACGCGCAGCAGAGCGCGATTTCCGCCTCGCTCAGATTGAAGGCGTCGGCGGCACCGCTTTCGATCACCGGCAGGGTCTGCAAGGGCTTTATGGCGGAACGCGGGTAGGTCGGGCGCTCGACATCGCCGAGCGTCATCACGTCCTTGCCGTTGGCGTCGACCACGGAAACGATCCCGCGATGCACGGATTCCACCATGTCGCCGCGTGTGACTTCAATGAGCAGGGGAGCTGCATCAACCTCCGAGATATGGGTGCGCACGATACGGTCGTCAGCGGCGAGGCTGTCCGGGCTCATTGGTCGTCTCCTGGTCTGTCATGGCTTTTCCCGGCTCTCGCGGCCGGTGAATTGACGTTCAAGGCAACTTGCCTTGGAGCACGGGTTTGTGCAACAGAGACGCCATGCGAGGATATTTCGGAATGGGCGTCGAGGGGATCAGCAAATCCCGCAATGTCGGCGCGATCTACAGAACGGCGCACGCTTTCGGCGCCAGTTTTGTCTTCAGCGTCCAGGCGGCGCTTTCAGTTCACGAACTCAAGCAGACGGACACGTCCGGAACTGCAGGCAGTCTACCGTTCTATGAATTCGATACGGTCGGCAACATGCTGCTGCCGAAGGGATGCGCCCTGGTCGGCATCGAGATCACCGACGACGCCGTCGAGTTGCCGAGTTTCCATCACCCGAAAATCGCCGCCTATGTGCTCGGCCCGGAGCGCGGCGGCTTGTCCGAGGAGATGGTGGCGCGCTGCGATCACATCGTGAAGATCCCGACCAAGTTCTCGCTTAATGTCGGGCTGGCAGGTGCGCTGGTGATGTATGACCGGCTGCAATCCACCGGCAATTTCGCCCGCCGACCGGTGATGCCGGGCGGACCAACTGAACCGCAGCCGGAAAAAGTCCCGAGCTTCGGTCCGCCGCTCTGGGTTCGTAAGAACCGGAAACGGCAAGCTGCGGCTGCAAAGGCAGCGGAGAGCGAGAGCTAACCCCGGGTCATCCTGTCGTAGAGCTGGATCAATGGATTGCTGAAGCGCAGCGGGCCGCCGGTGATTGCCAGGCAGAGGCAACCATCCTCTGGATCGGCCATCGGTGCATGCTGGTCTTCCTCGCCATTCACTGCGAGATCGCCGCGTGCGTACCGGCCGGCGGCGTCGCTGAAAGCCCCGTCGAGAACCAGCGTCAGCTCGCTGCCTTCGTGACTGTGCGTCGGGACGCTGCGGCTTGGACCGAGGCGGAGGACCGACATCTCGAAGCGCTTATCCGAGACCGGCAGGCGGTATTCCTCGATGCCCGGACCACGCTTGCGCCAGGCCAGCTTGGAGAGCGGGCGGCCGAGATAGGAGCGCAGTGGCTCCGGCACGGCCGCGACCGTCGCGGCGTCGGACGGTGCGCTATTATCGTTATTCGCAGACGTCTCATCCGGCATGTCGGATGACTCTATCCGTTCCAGTATGGCGTCGAAAGCGTCGTCCGACAGGGCCGCCGGTTCGATCTCTTCCAGCAGATAGCCGCCGACAGCTTCCATCTCGGAGACCGTTTTGCGCAGGTCTGGCCGCAGGGCGAGCATGGTCGCCACCAGCACCGAAACCGGTTCCGGCAGGGCACCACTTGCATAGTCGAGCAGCAACTCCTCGCCGGGCATGTTGCCAGCGTTTGCTTTTGCCTTAGCCATGACTATTCAAATTCCTTCATCTCGTGCCTCAGCCGGGTCAGGGCCAGACGGATGCGTGACTTTACGGTTCCCAGAGGCAGACCGCTTTCCTCGGCAATCCGGCTGTGGGACTCGTCATCGAAAAATGCACGGCGAACCAGTTCGGCCTGCTCGTCCGGCAAGGCCCGCATGGCCGATGCGATGTGCCGGCGCGCCTGGGTGTCCTGAAGCGACCGGTCGGGAGCCGGTTCCGCTGCCGGAACGAGTCCGGGATCTTCCGGATCCAGCTCCGGCCGCCGCTCGCGGCGTAACCGGTCGATCCGCTTGTTCCGGGCGATGGTGAAGATCCATGTGCTCGCGCCGGCCTGCCTGCGGTCGAAGCTCGCTGCCTTGCGCCAGACCATGACCATCGCTTCCTGTGCGACATCTTCAGCTGTGGCCGGGTCCGCGCCGAGCCTGAGGAGATACGATTTCAGCCGTGGGGCAAAATGTTCGAACAATTGTCGGAACGCCATTTTGTCCTGCGACTCGGCAATCGCCTCGATAAGCTGGTCATGCGTCATCTTCAATATGAGCCGTCCCACCCTCTTTGATGTCCGGACAGGTTGTAGCGCCTCGGAGGGCGCGTACTCAAGCTCGCGGCTCGAAGTTTCCAGGTTGGCTTGCTCAAACATGACGGTAGGGATACGGTCGCGGCACAGGGACGGATCAATCGCCGGGAAAAATTTCTCGATTTCCGGCCGATTTCTCAATCCCGCCACATTCTTTGCATTGTATATTGACCGCCGGGATGGCATCCAAAACCCTAGATATGAAAACCGGAATGGCTGGCTCTATCACCATGACGCACTTCCGCTTGCTTTTGCTCGGTCTCGCCGTTGCTGTCGGCGCGACTTCAATCGTTTCCGCCCCAATCGCCTTGGCCCAGGAACCGCAGACCATCGGCCGCAACAGCGACTGGATTGCCTACACCTACGAGAGTGGCGGCAAGACGGTCTGCTACATGGCCAGCACGCCGACCAAGGCTGAGGGCAATTATTCCAAGCGCGGCCACATCTACGCGCTGGTCACCCACCACCCCGACGCGGACAGCAAGGGCGAGTTCAGCATCGTCACCGGCTATAGCTACAAGCCGGATAGCGAGGTCGAGGTCGAGATCGGTGGGCGGAAATTCTCCCTCTTCACCGACAAGGACCGGGCCTGGGCGCCGGATGCCAAGACGGACGGTTCCATCGTCAACGCGATGATCAAGGGCAGCAAGATGGTGGTGGCCGGCGTTTCCTCGCGCGGCACCAAGACATCGGACACCTATTCCTTGCGCGGTTTCACCGCTACCAAGAAGCTGATCGACGGCAAGTGCCGGAAATAACCGGCGGCCGGGCTTAGACAGCTTTTGGCTGAAGCCCGCTTCCGGCGGGTCGCCCTGCTATCAGATCGTGGAGCGTGGCGCCGATGGCCGGTGCCAGGATGACGCCCGGATGGGCCACGGCGGCATAGGCCCCGGCGAGTGACGCAACCGGGCCGACCAGCGGCACTCCACTTTCCGGGAACGGCCGCTGGCCGATCTGCACGGACCGCACCGCAACCTCTCCCGTCTCTTTCAGGACACGCTTCACCCGCTCGACGGTACGCCGGGCGAGGGCGTCTTCCGGATTGCTTCCCTCGGGGACGCTGTGGGCGGACATCAAGAGGCCGGGTGCGGGAATGCGGAATTCCAGCTCCGGGCTATCCGTGATGCAGGTTGTCTGCGGGAAATTCCCGGTGACGGTGACCAGCGCGGCGGGCGAGGCCGCCACACCGAGATCGGGAACGAACGGGGCGAGGATCCGGCCGCTCTCCGTTCCCGCCGCGACAATCAGCCTGTCCGCCTCAAGCCGATGATCGCCTGCCCGGACGGCACTCACATGCCCTCCCTCGCTGTCGATCCCGGTGACGGGGGCGCCGGTTATCAGCACCGCGCCATTCTCTTCCGCCGCTTTCAGCAGCATCCGGACGGTGGCACTGACATCGAGTGCGAATTCCTCCGGCGCGAACAGCGCGGCCTCAGGCGGGGAGGTGAGCTGCGGCAGCAGGGCCGCGATCTCCGCCTGGCCGATGAGTCGGTAGCTGCTACCGGCCTCCCGGTGCCTATCCCGGGTCTCCATGGTCTCCTCGACGGAGCGCCCCCAGAACAGTGCGCCCTGCCGGTGCCCGGGAAGCGGCTTGCCGAGGGCCTGTTCCAGTGCTGCCCAGGCGCCGAACGCATCCCGGCGCAACCCATAGAGTGCCGGATCGTTTTCCGGATCGAAGGTGATCGCGTTGATCCAGCCGAAGGATGCCGCCGAGACGCCCTCTCCCGGTCCCGGCCGCGCCTCGACAATGGTGACGTGCGCACCGGCCCGGCTCAGCACGAACGCGGCCACGGCACCGATGATCCCGGCACCCGCGATGACGACCTTCTGTGATGCGCTCATTGCTGGTATTCCCCTGCAACTTCCCCTGCCACGTCCCGGGGCTGTGAGATGCGCGCTTCCGGCATGGCAGCTTTCCGCCGATTCGGCTTGCCTTTGCAGGCCTGTGCACTCATTTTACGGCCCATGTCGACACATGCTTTATCCACTTCCGCCGCCTCCGACCAGCCGGCGACGACCGATCTCGCCGCAGACCTTGCCGCCAAGGATCTGGTGGGCCTTGATCGCGAGCAGCTCATCGAAGAGCTGAAGACGCGCGGCCTGCCGAAATTCCGCGCGGGTCAGATCTGGCACTGGATCTACCACAAGGGTGTGACAGATTTTGCCGAGATGACGACGCTGGCGAAGCCGCTCCGCGAAGAGCTGGCCCAGCATTACAAGATCGGCCGCCCGGAAATCACCCGCGAGCAGTGGAGTGAGGACGGCACCGCCAAGTGGCTGCTGAAGTTCGATGACGGGAACGAGGCCGAGGCCGTGTTCATTCCGGACGATGACCGGGGCACGCTCTGCATCTCCTCCCAGGTCGGCTGCACGCTGACCTGCTCCTTCTGCCACACAGGCACCCAGCGCCTTGTCCGCAATCTGACCTCCGGCGAGATGGTCGCTCAGATTTTGGTCGCGCTCGACCGGCTCGGCGGCTTCCCGACGGCGCAGAGCGATCGCAAGCTGACCAACATCGTGCTGATGGGCATGGGCGAGCCGCTGTACAATTTCGACAATGTGAAGCGCGCCATGATGATCGCCATGGACGGCGAGGGCCTCGGCCTGTCCAAGCGCCGCATCACCCTGTCCACATCCGGCATCGTTCCCGAGATGGAGCGCTGCGGCGCCGAAATCGGCGTGAACCTCGCGGTCTCCCTGCACGCGGTGACCGACGAGATCCGCAACAAGCTGGTGCCGATCAACAAGAAATACCCGATCAAGGACCTGCTCGACGCCTGCCGGACCTATCCCGGCGTTAACAACGCCCGCCGCATCACTTTCGAATACGTGATGCTGAAAGGCGTGAACGACAGCGTGGAAGACGCCCGCGCGCTGGTGAAGCTGATCGAGGATATCCCGGCCAAGATCAACCTGATCCCGTTCAATCCGTGGCCCGGCGTGGAGTATGAATGCTCCGACGACGAGACCATCGAGAAGTTCGCCCAGGTGGTTCTGAAGGCGGGTTACGCCTCACCGGTCCGGACCCCGCGCGGGCGGGACATCCTGGCGGCCTGCGGACAGCTGAAGTCCGCGAGCGAGCGGCTCAGGAAGAAAGACCGGATCGCGGCAATTGCGGCTGCGAGTGCGGGTTAGAGACGTCACCATTCGACTAACGTCGCGCTGATCTCTTTTCAGCTTTCGACCTGTGTTTCCCCAAAAGAGCGATTGGCTTAGTAGCGCTGACTGCCGCGACTCTTGAACCTGAACGGCAAGTCAAAAGCAGGTATCCCCATGACCGAAACAGCGATGGTTCTTTTCTCCGGCGGGCAGGATTCCGCCACCTGTCTTGCCTGGGCGCTGGACCGGTTTGATCATGTCGAGACCATTGCTTTCGATTACGGGCAGACCCATGCGGTTGAGCTTGAGGTGCGGACGACCTTCCTCGCGGCGCTGCGGGAGCGTTTTCCGGACTGGGGCGCGAAGCTCGGGGAGGATCATTTTATCGATCTCTCGCTGCTCGGCGCGATCAGCGATACGGCGCTGACTCGGGACAAGGAAATCGAGATGACCGAGGCCGGGTTGCCGAACACCTTCGTGCCGGGCCGCAACCTACTATTCCTGACCACGGCGGCGGCGGTCGGGTATCGCCGGGATACACGGCATATTATCGCCGGTATGTGCGAGACCGATTATTCCGGCTATCCGGATTGCCGGGACGACACCATCAAGGCGCTGCAGGTCGCGCTCACCCTCGGCATGGACAAGCGCTATGTGCTGCACACGCCGCTGATGTGGCTGGACAAGGCGGCGACCTGGAAAATGGCGGAGGAGCTTGGCGGCGCGGATCTCGTGGAGCTGATCCGGCGGGAGAGCCATACCTGCTATCGCGGCGACCGGACCGTGCTGCACGCGTGGGGCTATGGCTGCGACGACTGCCCGGCCTGCGATCTGCGCAAGTCCGGCTGGGCTGGGTATGCCGGCGGGCAGGCCTCTTAATTCCGCGCGTCCTTGCGGCGGCGAAACAGATCCAGAAATGCGGCCAGCGCGCCGCTGCGACTGCGGATCGCCCAGGCCGGGCGCCATGACAGGCGCGTCATGGCCGCGCGCCGGGTGTCGTCGTCCGCATCGTCAAGACCCGTGACAAGTTGCCGGACCTCCGGTTTCGACAGATGTGGGCCCTTCTCCTGGCTCACGTCAGTCTCCGGCCGGGCGCAAGGCATTCAGCCTCTCTTCCATCCCATCTTCCATCGAGAACAGCGTGTCGTAGTCGCGCAACAGATAGAGCACCACGATGGCCGCCAGCATCGGCCAGGCGGCGTAGAACAGCAGGTTCGGCACGGTCCATGGATCGAGATAATTCGCGACCGGTGCAAGGGTGGAGCCGAGATGCATGAGGAAGACCAAAGCGGTGGCCACGCGTTTCCGGGAGCCGATCACGAAGGCCAGAACGATGAAGCCTTGTGCCGCGCCAAGGGCGTAGGAGATGCCGGCCCCAATTTCGGGGCCGCCATAGTAATGTTGCAGCACGCCGGACGTGCCGGCCGGGTTCACGAACTTGTTCAGCACCCACATGCCGAGCACGATGCCGACGCCGAGACGCAGCAGAAGCAGGGACCAGGTGAGGGCGGCTTTCGGCACGGCGACTGTCTGCATTGGGCGCTCATCCTTTGCGCGGGGGATGCGAGGCGGTTTGTTCAGCAGCGCCTGAGTACGATGGGGGACTTATACTGCCGCACGGCGGCGTTTCAGAGCGCCCGGATTGCGGTCTTCCTCCGTGCCCCAGCCGAGCGACAGGTCGATGATGGCGTGGATCAGCGCGGCGTGGGCGGTTTCGACGAAGCCGTATTCGTCCCCGGCGACATAAAAATTCAGATCGCCCGACAGCCGCAGCGGGTTGTCTGCGGTAAAGCCGGAGAAAGTGATAACAGCGCAGCCTATGTCCCGCGCCCGCTCGACCGCTTTCGTGATGTTCGGCGAGGAGCCGCTGCTGCTGATGGCGACAAGAATATCGCCCGGCTGGGCATAGAAGCCGATCTGCTCGGCGAAGATCGCGTCGCCGCCGATATCGTTGGTCAGCGCTGTCAGCATGGCGTGATCGGTAATGGCAAGAGAGCGGATGCCACCGTTCTTGGTGAGGTCGAGGGCGTAGTGGGAGGCCATCGATGCGCTGGCGCCGTTGCCGACGAAGATCAGTTTGTTGCCGGCATCGTGGGCCGCGCGGCCTTGTGCAAGGAAATCGGCGAAGCCGTCGCTGAGTGTTTTCTGGCTGCCCGCATCGTCGGTCACGCTCGCCTCGCGGGTCAGGCGGGCCAGGGTCTCGAAGTAATCCGTCGTGCGGTCGGCCAGATTTCTCAAACGTCTTCTCCCTCCGGTTCGCTCACGTCTGCCGTCTCATCTGAAGCGGTTTCATCTTCGCCAGCATCCGGCTTGCCGGTCGTCACGATATGGAAGCCAAGCGAGTCTTCCGGCGGCAGGGTCGACATCTGCTCAAGGATACCCTCTTTTCGCGCGTCGAGCAGCAAACGTCCGATGGGCTGGAAATGGCTGGTACCGCCTTCGCCGTCCGGCGCGTCGATCAGGATGCGGACGGAGCGAGATGTGCGGAATCTGTTGCGTTCCAGCATGCGCTCGGTCGAGGCGACGGAATGAGGCATGTCGAGACCGCGCAGGTCCAGCTCGTACTCGGCCTCGTTGTTGTCGCGAAAAAGGGGTTTGAGCTCTCCGAGATCGACCATCTGCGAATTTTCTTTCAAAATGGCGTAATTCAGTCAGTCCATTTGGGCCATTCCAACCGGATCCGCAAGTCTTGCGACTTTTGCTCCGGATTCAGTTGAAAATACTGACGTGCCTCATTACTTCTTCTCTGAACTGTTTTTTGACCTTCGGCTCATTGGGAGTGAGACATGAACTTGGATCGCAAACACATGACTGCTGCCGAGGCGGAGGCCGCACAAATCGACGTCGGCCTGCGCTCTTACATGCTCGGCGTCTATAACCATATGACCATCGGCCTTGCGCTGACCGGATTCTTCGCCATCGGCACCAAGCTGCTGGCGATGAGCTCGCCGGCTTTCGCGCAGCTGATTTTCGCCTCACCGCTGAAATGGGTGATCATGCTCGCCCCGCTTGGCATGGTGTTCTTCCTCGCCGCACGTGTCCATTCGATGTCGGCTTCGGCAGCGCGGACTACCTTCTACATCTATGCCGGTGTGATGGGCCTTTCGCTCGCCAGCATCTTTTTCGTCTTCACGGGCGAGAGCATTGCAAGGGTGTTTTTCATCACAGCTGCTGCTTTCGCCGGTCTCAGCCTCTACGGCTACACCACGAAGAAAAGCCTCAGCGGCATGGGCACGTTCCTGTTCATGGGCCTGATCGGCATCCTGATCGCCAGCGTTGTCAACATCTTCCTGGCCTCGACCATGATGCAGTTCATGATCTCGGTCGGCGGCGTGCTGGTCTTCGCGGGCCTGACTGCTTACGACACCCAGAACATCAAGAACATGTATATGGAGTCCGACGGCCACGAGGTCTCGACCAAGAAGTCGATCATGGGCGCTCTGCAGCTCTATCTCGATTTCATCAACATGTTTCTGTTCATGCTGCAGTTGTTTGGCAATCGCGAATAGCCTGCCAGGATCTAATAAAAAAGGCCGCGCCGGTTTCCCGGCGCGGCCTTTTTAATTTTAGGGCTTTTTTTCAGATCACTGTTAACCGGTCATCAAGATTAATTTATATATAAACACGCTGTGCCGGATTTCCGGTTAGGTTGTTTTTTTGAGTTTAGGACTTGTTGGTCATGGCGGTTCAGACCCTTTACGAGGTGCACACGCTTAAGAGCGGGAACTGGGCGGTCGATTCGACCTATCCGGATCGCGATACTGCGATCGACGTTGCCAAGTCACTGCACGGAGAGAAGCAGTTCCAGGCCGTCAAGGTGATCAAGGATACCTTCGATGAGGCGACCGGAAACGGTAAGGAAATCGTGGTGTTCGACACCACCTCGAAGGTGAACCGTGATAAGGCGCCGCCGCCAGCACCGGCACCGGATAAGCCGGCCACCGCTGCTGCCGCACCTGCGCGACCGGCACCTGCGCGGAATGTGAAAGGGAAGAACACGAAGGGCGATTATGCGATGGCCGCCAAGGTCACGTTGTTGCTAGTTCTTATCCTCGTCGGCGGGCTTGGCACTATCTATCTGCTGCATTACGCGGGCGGGAATTTCCAGAAGCTCTTCTGAGCCGGTTTCCCCTGGTGTCTGCCCTATGCGTCAAGGCCAGCGGCGGTTGACTCGCTGCATTCCGGACATGCTGAAATACTCATCGAATATGGTCGGCGGTCCTGCCAGTTCGTGGATCAGTCTTGCCAGCCCGTAGCGCAGGACGGGAATTTCCATGCCGGTTTCCGTCCATTCCTCGGGCAGAGGCAGCAGGCAGCGATTACGCCCGACATTGATGATGATATCGCGAAAAGCAAGGCGGCCTTCCCAGAAGCAATCGAGCAGATGGGTGCGTGCATTCTCGCTGGCGAAGCGGTTGGGTGAGGGCACCTGATAGTTCGCGTTCTCGACCATGCCGTAGGCCATCGTGATGCGGATATCCTTCAGGAACGTCAGATGCAGGCTGTGTTGATCCGCCGCAAGGCCGATTTCCTCGCCCTTTGGATTGGTCCGGGGCACGAAGCGATGACGCAGCGTCGGACGCAGGATCGGTGTCCAGTCGACGACCTCACTGTCGGCGACGGTTCTGACGAATGCTCTCAGATCCATAGGGGCTTAGCCATCGAGGCGTGTGTCGGTTTCGTCACGCCCGGGCCATTCCGGCAAGTCGCGGCCGGTTGCTTCGGCCAGCACCGTGCGGGCATTCTCCAGGATCAGCTGGGCTCGCGTCTTCAACCTGTCGGTGCCGAGAATAGCCTCGGCGACTTCCGGCTGGGAGATCAGCAGCATGACCTCGTCGAGACATTCACAGAGATCCGCCGACGCGGCGATAATCTGGGCATTCCCCTGCCTTTCCAGCGGGGCGCCTGCCCAGCTCATAGTGCCGATCTCTGCCGGTGCATTGCCGCGAGCGTAGGACCAGAGCTCGCCACTCGTATTCATTCGCCACGGGCCGGGTGTGTATTTGGGCATTGGGCACAATCCTTGATCTTGCTGGGACAGCTTAGAGACGGATCGCCCGTGTCGGCAATGCTGCCGGACCACGGCAGATGGCATCCCGAGAGAAAAGACAGACGGAAGCTGCGAAAAACAGACTGTCAGACATGGGATTCTCAGGACGCCACGACTCTGCTATGATTCCACTAGATATTGTAGGTCCGTTGAGGAACCCGATGAAATTTACCCATATTTGTGCCGTCACGTTGTTGCTTGCACTTGGCGGATGCGGCCTCGGCGACCTCTTTGGAAGCGGCAGCGAGGAGCTGCGGGTACGCGCTTATGTGCGGGATGAACTCGACCGCGCGGAAGCGGTGCGTGGCCCACGCCGACGGCTGTATATTGACGAGAGGGTTTCCGAAACCGTGGCCGCGGCAGATACCGGCGATGCCCGCCTCTCGGAGATGGAAGACACGCTCGGTCGCTTGAAGACCGATCTCAATATCGTCGCCCGCAAGGTCGAGAAGCGGATCGCCCTTGGCGCCAGTGCTCCTGCCGGAACTGCCACGGCGCGCGCGCCGGCGCAAGCAGCGACCGTTGACCCGGAACAGCTTTCAGAGATTCAAGCGGATGTCGATGCTGCCCTTAGGGCGGTCAGCAAGCTGAATGCTGATCAGGAGGCGGCGGACGCGCGCGCGAATGCCCGATTCGAACGGTTGGAATTGCGGACCAGCGAGCTGAGCTGGCCGGAAGAGACCGGTGGCAGAGGGCTACATCTGGCCTCTTATCGGACCCATGAGGCCGCGCTGGCAGGATGGGAGTTGCTGCGTACGGAGTTCCCGGAACTGCTGGCTGCTCAGGACCCGCTCTTTGTCGAAGTCGATACTGTTGCAGGATTGTTTATTCGCCTGGTGGTCGGCGCCGGGCAGAGCCAGAGCTGGCTAACCAGGGCCAGGGATCAAATCCGAGCCGAGGGTGAATACGCCATGATAATGCCGATTCCTTCGGCACAGACGTCAAGTACACCGCGGGAGATGAAGCTCCCGCCGCCACCTAAAGTACTGATTCCCGGCTCCTGATCAGGAGCGTTTTTTTCTGTGGGGGTGTGGTGCCGCAGGAGGGACTCGAACCCCCGACCTCATCATTACGAATGACGCGCTCTACCACCTGAGCTACTGCGGCGTCTCCCTCGCGGGAACGGCTACTTAAGCCCTCACGGCTGTTGGTGCAAGGGGAAAATCGGCTCGCGCAAGCATGCTGGTCCTGGCGGCAGTTCCGCTCCGGATAGGAACTGCCGGGCTCAGCGGATTCGCGCCAGGTTTGCCTCGAACCGGTCAAGGGCGCTACCAAGGCCGGATCCTTCGACGGCAACATTCTCGGCGAGGCTGCGCACTCTTGCCGCCGCGTCTGCCGCGGCCCGTCCGGCCACGCCGACCTCAGACAGCCTGTCCCGCATTGCTTCCGAGCGTGCGGTCGTCTGCTGGCTTATTGACGAAATATTCCGGGTCTCCTGATTGTGCTGGTCGATAGCGGCGCGGATATTTTCGGCCGAACTCAGCAGGTGGTCCATTGCGTTGGTCGCGCTTTCGAAGGCGTCGCTGCTGACGTCTGTTGCTTCAGCGAAGGACACCACCTCTTCGCCAATTTGCCGCGACAGGTTGGAGACGGATGCGGCGAGAGACTTCACTTCCCGGGCAACGACCGCGAACCCCAGACCGGTTTCGCCCGCGTGGGCTGCTTCGATGGCGGCATTCAGGGCCAGAAGATGGGTTTGACCCGAGATCCGGTCGATCGACTCCGCGATGCTCTTGATGTTCAGGATCGAGCTGGAGAATGCGCTCACTGCGGAATGACCGGTCTTCAGCACCTGATGGCTTTCGGTCGCAGCGCGCGCGGTATCGGTAGCATGTGTCTGGATCACTGAAACGGAACTGTCCAGGCGCTCCGATGCTTCCTCCATGCCCGTCAGCATCTCTGACATCGTCATGGTTTCGTCGGTCAGCAATTCTTGTTGTGTGACGGCATTGTCCGCTTCCTCCGTCACCTGGTCCGAGAGGTCACGCATGTGTCCGGCAGCGTCCATAACGCTTGCCACAGCGCCGCGGACGGCGGTTTCGAAGTCGGCGGCGATTGCATCGAGCGCCCTGGTGGCCTTCTCCCTTTCACAGACGCGGGCGAGTTGATCCCCGATGAAAGCCATCAGTCCCGCGAGCTCCGCATCAAGTTCGGCTGTCTCCTCGCTGAAGAACTCAAGCACGGCGACGACGTCATTCTCTGAGATGACCGGGAAGGCAAAGGCGCCTTTGAGCCCGAGCGATTGAGCGGCCTTCGCCCTGACGAAGCCCGGGTGAACCCGCACATCCGGTATCCGGGTCCAGGATACGCTCTCCATCACCTGCCCGATCATGCCCTGCCCAGAGGAGAACACGGTCGCTTCGCTTGCCTCGATGAACTCGGATCGTGCACGGCTGGAAATGCGGGAGGCCCAATACCAGATTCGGGCGCTCTCCATCGTGCCGGCCTCTGGCGTGCGAAGATATGCATGACCGGATTGCCAGTTCATGAACGCGCAGATTGCTTCAAGGGCGGGGGCGAGGCATTGCTGCAGGCTTTCAGCCTCTGTTGTGCTGTCGGCAACCTCGCTGAACAGACTGATGCAGTTACCGATCGAAAGCGTGCTGGGCAGGCCGGTAAAAGCCGAAGCGGCAGGCCGACCGGAATGCGAATTGTGCAGTGATTGCAGCATGGTTTCCCCCAACGGTCCGATTTCGGATGGATTTGGCAGGGTTTGTGCGCTGCAACATTGTTGCCAGATTCGGACCTGGTATCGATTTTCTGGCGGTATTGTTTGATAAGTATCGATAAATCTTTGCTGTGTCGGATTTGACCTGATCTCGATTGGGTTTCGCCTAAAATTTGAAATGATTAATTTTTACGCAATCCAAAGGCGTTTTGCCGTCTGCATGGACAGTCTGGTTGTTCAGTTCTGGTAGCGGTTCGCTGTTCGTTTTTCCGTTGCGGCAAGGGCGCTTAGTCCGGGGAAGATTTCAGATTCTAGGAACTCGAGTCGTCGCTGGAAGCTGCCGCCATGTGAGGCGAACCGCTCTTCCCAGAGGTTCAGCTTGACGACAAGTCCGCATAGAACGCTGCCGGTGGCTCCATGCTGCTCAACGATCTGTGCGCGCAGTGTGTGAAAGGACTCGGCTGTAGGGTCTTCCCAAAAATGGCTGGAACTCTGATCGAAATGGTCGAATCGCTGTTTAACTGACGCGACGATCCCGTACAGCGCCTGCATGGCCTGCGTTGTCCTGCTCTGGAGAGAAGGATTGCTTTGGGCGATCGATGAGCCGAGCAGCTCCTGAACCCAGGGGCGGAAATGTTTGATGCGTTCTTCCGACTCGGTCAGGCAGCTGCGGAAATAGGAGAACCCGAGGAAAGTGTCGCCGTAATTTTCGAGAAAGCGCGGGATCGCGGACACATCGGTTTCAAGATCGGCCGCCAGTTTTTCCAGCTCACAGAGGACGGTATCCCGATCCGGATTGCGCAGATACTCGACCAGATTTCCGTAGCTGCCGAGGGCGGCGCCATCCTTTGCAAAAAGCCGGCGGACGATCGGCCTCGTATATTGTTTCATGAGCTGGGTCAGCTCTCGGTATTTTTCCGGGGAAAGCCGAAGTGCATCATAATTCTCGAACCCGATATCCAACTCTCGCAGCGCCACGCGCAGGGTGTAGACGTCGTAGCTGCCGATGGCCGCGAGGCGCTTCAGGATCGCAACGTCGCTCATCAATTCCGGGGCTTGGGAGTTGAAGTGATCGGGCAGGTGGTCCGGCTGGATTTGTCCGCTGCCCGAGCCACTGTCTCTAAACAGTTCCACGACGGCGTGAAGCTGTGCGTTCTTGATCAGGGAATGGCGCCTCAAAGCCATGGTCTTGAGCGGAAGCAGACCGAGGGGCAGCCGGTACAGGCTGTCCATATCAGCAGTGTCGATGTGCGAGCCGACGGGACCGGGTTCGGTGGCGCCAACCTCTGAAAGGGAAATTGCCATGCCATTGTATGAGCAATTTCAGTGCCTGCCGGAGGACTCGTCATGACTCCAAACACTTATCGCGTGATGGTGAGTTGGAACCTGAACGTGTTGTGTATGTCCATACTCTGAAAAGGGTCGGAATTGCCTAGCAGAGGGCAAGAGATTCCGGGCATTTGGAGCGAACTCGACCTGCGTGAGCACTATGCCGAGCGGGGAAAACCCAGTTCTTCGACAAGCTCCGGAACCGAAGGGACAGGCTCGATCTGGATATTAAGGCTGTTTTCGGCGGGGCTGGGAACAAGCCACAAGCCGAGAAGCAGGTCGTTTACGGCCATGCCGTCCATCGACAATGGAAGCACCATGCTGAAGCATCGTCTCGGGATTCCGCTGGTGCCTTCAAAAGCCGCTGTTTGTGCCGCCGGCTTCCGGGATTCAGCAACAGTGCGCATCAGGCGGAATATATTTGAGCGGTTGGTCGCGGGCTGGTGCTGTGCTCCAGCCGTACTGCCGGGTTTCAGGCTGCGTGACAATTCACCGATACGTCCGCCGATAAGCTCGTAGCGATAATCGTCCGGTATTGCCTTCAGCAAGGCGAGATGGGGAAGCAGGCGGGGACCAAATTTCAGCGGATCCAGCAGTCTGCGAGGCTTCCCAACCGGTAATGTCGCCCAGACATTGTATAGTCTGCAGATGCTGTCTCGGTTCACCAGCAATTGCGTGCTTTCTTGCGCCACAGTCTGCCTCCTGAACTTAGAAAAATATTTTAGTACAAATTGAACGAAATTCAATTTTTTTGGATTCGGGTGTGAAACCAGCTTCCTGCGCCTTGGAAAACGGACTGCGATCCCGAGGCTCTGAGGGGCATGCGGAAAGCTGGTTTGTCATGGCGGTAGCGCTGGTATAATCTCCCCAACGGACTGTGGTCCCGACAGGATACGGAGCGTTGTCAGGGAATGGCTGAAGCCAGCATGGAATCCAGGGTTGCGGCCCTGTGCCTCGAAAAAGGACTGAAGATGACGGAGCCGCGCCGGGTGATTGCGCGCGTCCTGTCCGAGGCAGAGGATCATCCCGATGTGGAATCCTTGCATGAGCGGGTGCGTGAGATCGATCGTTCGATCTCGATCGCGACCGTTTACCGGACCATGAAGCTGTTCGAGGAAGCGAATATCGTCACCAAGCGCGATTTCGGCGATGGCCGGGCGCGTTATGAGGAAATCAATGGTGAGGAAGACCATCATCACCACATGATCGACGTGACGACGGGTAACGTGATCGAGTTCTATAACGAGGAACTCGAGGCCCTGAAGGAATATATTGCACGGGAACTCGGGTTCGAGCTGGTGGACCATCACCTCGAACTGTTCGGCGTTCCGGTGAAGAAGGCGGAAGTGAAAGCGGCGCCTAAATATAAGCCGAAGGCCAAGACGAAGATCATCAGCGGCAAGCCGCCGGCCTAATCTTTCCGAATTAAACAAACCAACCCGTGAGTGAAGCGCCTGCCCGCTAGAGTCGTAGGCGGTTCATGTCATGCATCTGAACGGTCAATCAGATGCATGAAGGACCCGAAGACGGTCCCGATTCGCGCACCGATCTCGCCGAGATCCGATCCCGAAGCATCTGTAATCCGGAATAGCGGAGCGCTGCCTGTTGCCCCGGCCGTGGCGGCATAATGGAATTCATGCCCACGCCAGATGCTTCCCGCCGGTCCGAGCGGGGTGTCCGCGAGCATCGTGGCGATTCGGTAGCCGAGATGGCGCTTGGGTACCGCGAAGCTTGTCGCATGCGGAAGCAATCCGGCCATGCGGTGAACCACACCATCGGCATCCGTCAGAGTTTGCCCAAGGGTCATGTAACCGCCGCACTCACCATAGATCCGGGCGCCGGCACGGGCATGCGCGCACAGGCCCTCCATGAAGATCGTTGCCGCGGCGAGGCGGGCGGCATGCAGCTCCGGATAGCCGCCCGGCAGAAAGACTGCATCCACATCCGGGGCTGGTGCTTCGTCACCGAGCGGAGAGAAGAAAGAAAGCTCCGCCCCGGCGTTGCGCCAGCCATCGAGAACATGCGGATATGAGAAAGCGAAGGCGGCATCCCGTGCAACCGCGATTCGCTGGCCGAGCGGTGGTAGCGGCGGGGCAACGGCAGCGGCGCCGGTTGCGGTGGTGCGGGGCGATGCGGCTTCCATGATCACGTCGAGAGCGAGATCGTCCGACATCCGGTCAGCCGCCGCGTCGAGAAAGGCGTCGAGATCGGGATGTTCTCCCGCTTGAACCAGACCGAGATGGCGGCTTGGCCGGGCGATCTGGGTGTCCGACCGGACGGCGCCGAGTACGGCATGCCCAGCCTTGGCAAGCGCCTGGCGCAGCATCGCCTCGTGTTTCTCGCTGCTCACCTTGTTCAGGATCACGCCCGCCAGCCGGACATCCGGGTCGAACCGGGCGAAGCCTTCAACCAGTGCGGCAACGGATTGGGCTTGCCGGGCCGCATCGACAACCAGTAACACCGGCCAGCCGGTGAGGCGCGCGAGGCTGGCTGTTGAGCCATCCGCCAACGGGGCCGGGGCATTGCCGAGGTGGGCGCCGTCGAACAGGCCCATGACGCCCTCGACGATGGTGAGCGCCGGTTTGGGAGAGAGCTGAGCCGACAGCGTATCCGGCCGCATCGCCCAGCTATCGAGATTGACGCAAGCGCGGCCGGTGGCGGCGGCATGGAAGGCGGGATCGATATAGTCCGGGCCGATCTTCGAGCTGGCAACATCGATGCCTTTGCGCCGGAGCGCCCGGAGCAGGCCGAGCGTGACCGTGGTCTTGCCGCTGCCAGAGGCCGGTGCGGCGATGATCAGGCCCTTTGACACATGCTTATCCGGTCTGCTTCGTGTCGCTCTTGCCGAGACCAAGCGGGTCAGCCTGGAGCCTCTTGCCGGCGGCGGCACCGAGCCAGTCGAGCCCGGCGCGCAGCCGCACAATCTCGCCGATGGCGACGATGGCGGGCGGCTTTACGTCATGCAGGCGGATATCTTCCGCCGCGCGGCCAAGGGTGGTTTCGAGCACCTGCATGTCCGGCATGGAGGCGTTGGTGACAAGCGCGACCGGCTCGTCCGGGCTGCGCCCGGCAGCCATCAGCTTGTCTGCGATCGCGCCCAGATGCTTGATTGCCATGTAGAGAATCAGCGCCGGGCTGCCCTGGGCGACCGCATCCCAGTCGACCCCGGTGACATTACCGGTGGCATCGTGCCCGGTGATCATGGTGATGGCGTGATTGGTGTCCCGGTGGGTCAGCGGAATGCCGGCGAAGGCAAGGCCGCCGATCCCGGCCGTGATGCCGGGGCAGATCCGGAACGGAATACCCGCCTGGACGAGAGACAGGGCCTCCTCACCGCCGCGCCCGAACACAAACGGATCGCCGCCCTTGAGACGCAGCACACGCAGGTCCTGCTTGGCGAGCTGGATCAGCCGCAGGGTAATGTCGGCCTGTTTCGGCGACGGCTTGCCGCCGCGCTTGCCGGCATATTCACGGGGTGTATCGGCGGGGGCGAGCGCCAGGATATCTTCGCTGACCAGCGCGTCATAGACGATCACGTCGGCGGCCTGCATGGCTGCATGGGCCTGCAGGGTCAGAAGCCCGGCATGGCCCGGCCCGGCACCCACCAGCCAGACGCTGCCCGGTGCGAAGTCAGCGGTGAAATCTGTCACGTTTGTCATGGCTCAGACCCTACTCCCGCACCGGGGTGTTTTCCAGCGCGGCGGAAGATGATGTTTCATTCTGAAAATACCGGTGGGCGAGACGATGATCTACTGCCTCTGCGTCCAGAAGCCGCGTGAATTCGACATGGAAGCGTAGCGCCGGACCGGTTAAGAGGTTTCATGGCAAGAAAACCGGACGGACCGCTGAGACGAGGCTGGACCACGGGCGCATGCGCGACGGCGGCGACCAAGGCCGCCTACACGGCATTGCTGACCGGCGCGTTCCCCGATCCGGTCTCCATCACCTTGCCGAAAGGGGAGCAGCCGGACTTTGCATTGGCTCGCGAAGCGCTGGGCGATGGTGTGGCCAGCGCCGCCATTATCAAGGATGCGGGCGACGATCCGGATGTGACGCATCTTGCCACCATCGTCTCGACGGTGCGGGTTGGTGCGCCCGGTAGCGGTGTGGTGTTCAAGGCGGGCGAGGGTGTCGGCATGGTGACCCGCGACGGCCTGCCGATCCCGCCGGGCGAGCCCGCGATCAACCCGGTGCCGCGTGAGCTGATGCGCGGTGTCGTGGCGGAAGTTGCCCGCACCCATGGCGGCAGTGGTGACGTGGAAATCGAGATTTCCGTGCCAGGTGGCGAGGCGCTGGCGAAGAAAACCTGGAATCCGCGGCTCGGGATTGTCGGCGGGTTGTCGATCCTCGGCACCACCGGCGTCGTGATTCCATTTTCCTGTTCAGCCTGGATTCATTCCATCCATCGCGGCATCGACGTTGCCCGCGCCGGGGGATTCCCGTTGGTCGCCGCCTGCACCGGCTCGACCTCGGAAGCGGCAGTGGTCCGTCGGCACGGGCTGGACGAGATCGCCTTGCTGGACATGGGCGACTTTGTTGGCGGCATGCTGAAATATCTGCGCCGTCACCCCTTGCCGAAAGTGTTGATCGGCGGCGGCTTCGCCAAGCTGGCGAAACTGGCGCAGGGCCATATGGATCTGCATTCAGGCCGCAGCCAGGTGGATATGGATTGGTTGGCCGAACAGCTTGCGGCGGTGGGCGGTGATGCGGCTCTGGTTGCACGGGCGAGGGGCGGTAACACCGCGCTCGAAGTTTTGAATATGGCGCTGGAGGCCGGGTTGCCGCTGGGCGACCGGATCGGCGCGCTGGCCCGCGCTGAAGCGGCTGCAATGGTCGCGGGCACGGAAGTGGAAATTATTGTCGAGGTGTTCGACCGCACGGGCAATCTGGTCGGTGCGGCGGGAGAGATCTGAGGATGGCACGTATTCTGGTGCTCGGCGGAACGGATCTCGCCAATGCATTCGTCGAGGCACTCCGAGTGGCGCATCCGGACCTTGAAATCGTGCTGTCGCTGGCGGGGCGGACCCGCAACCCGAAACTGCCGGACTGCGTAATTCGCACCGGCGGCTTCGGCGGTGCGGAGGGGCTGGCGTCCTATCTCCGGGAAGAGGGCATTTCAGCGCTGGTCGATGCAACCCATCCCTATGCTGCGCAAATCTCTGCCAATGCCGCGAAAGCAGCGTCGGAGGTCGGAACGCCCTGTCTGCATCTGGTGCGCCCTGCCTGGGAGCAGGCATCCGGTGATAATTGGCATCACGCACATGACTACGAGGAAGCGGCAAGGCATCTGGATGCGCTGTCGCAAACCCATCCGCTGACGGTCTTCCTGACGGTGGGGCGGCAGGAACTTGAGCCGTTTCACTATTTGATGAACGGCACCCATGTTGTTCGTGCGGTCGAACAACCGGACGAGGCGGAGTTACCGCCCGGCGCCCGCGTGGTGCTGGCGCGCGGCCCGTTCCAGGAAGCGGACGAGACGGCGTTCCTGAAGGATAACGCGATCGATGTCATCGTCTCAAAGAACAGCGGCGGCACGGCCACCTACGGCAAGATCCTCGCCGCCCGGTCACTCCGTATGCCAGTGGTGATGGTTGCGCGCCCCCCCCTGCCGGAGGGGGAGATTGTCGGAGACGTGGAAAGCGCGCTCACCTGGGTGGAGAGAATTCTTTAATCGTCATCCCTGCGCACGCAGGGACCCAGGGAAGTCAGCGCAACCCTTTGATCACCTAGGCCCCGGCTCACTGGCAGGAACAACGGCTGGGGTTTTTCTTCGTCCCGGTGCTGCGACAAGCAGGCCCGCTGCTGTGATCAGTACCATGCCGCACACCGTCAGCAGATCTGGTTGTTCGGCGAAGAAGACAAAACCCCAGAGCGCTGCAGAGACCAGATAGGCATAGTCAAACGTTGCGATGACCGATGGTGGCGCGATCTGGTAGGCCTTGGCCGTGCCGGCGGAATAGAGCGCCATGAGTGCGCCGAGAAGCGCCATTACACCCCATTCCCGGACTCCCATGGCTCCCCAGTCGCCAAGCAGGAACGGCGCGCTTCCTTGTGTCCCTTCGTCGAGGTTCGCGAGGGCGAGCAGTATCGTGAGGATCAGCCCGGTGATGAGGAACGCGCTGTTGAGAGTGAAGGAAAGTGTCAGCGGCGTTTCATCGCGGCACTTGCTCCGTGTCAGAATCATCGAGAGGGAATAGAGCAGGGCGGCCAGCAGGGGCAGGAGCGCGTACCAGGAAAAGGCATCAGTGCCCGGCCGGAGAATGGCGACGACACCGAGAAAACCAAGCAGGACACCGCCCCAGCGGCGCGGGGAGACTTTTTCGCCGATCAATGCGGCGGAGAGCAGGGCGGTGATGATCGGGTTTGTATAGACGGCGACGGCGGCGACCGAAAGTTTGAGTTCCGGCAGCGAAGCGTAAAACGCGATCCAGGTGAGCACCAGCAAGACGCTGCGCAGCCAGGTCCAGCTCGGCGTACGCGGCCGGAATCCGGCTTTCCTCACAAGTATCAGGGGGACCAGAATAGGAAGTGCCATGAGTGCGCGTGCGGCAAAAACCTGCCACAGAGTGAGCTCGGCACTGACCAGCTTCACCACCGCATCGGCAAAGGCCATGAACAGTACCGAGATCAGGATGCAGGCAATACCGAAGGCGATCCGGTCCGGCCGCATACCGTCACACTGTTCCATACTCCATCCTGCCAGAGCCAAAATCAGGGAGGCAAATTAGTGACTGTTATTTGATGTCACTAAATGTTTCCAAGAAAAATTTCATCGTTTCGGCGATGATTTTCGGGTCTGGATGTCGAGGTTCCCCATTCCATGATGAAACATCATGGGGCGCGCCAAAACTGGGAGAGAAATGGATATTAGACCATCTAACAATTTCAAAAGACGGCCAGTAAATGATTTTTTCGGAGATTCTGTTCAACGCTTCATCAACGGCCAACCTGATTGTTGATTTAGACAGGAAGTCATCGATAAATACATTTCTTACTGTCGCTGTTGTGCTTAAGGGTATGGGTGAGACTGTCACAATAATTGTGCAATTTGGGTTGAATTTTTTAATTCGAGATATAATGTACTCAATGTTATCGGCATTTTTTGAAACGTTTGTTTGTTGTAATATGGATCCTTTTCCGGGTTTGCTCTGAATTTCGTGTGTTTGGTGGTCAACAAGAACAAATGATACGCCAAACGTTAAAATTACAATTTCAGCATCATGAAGAATTTTATGACATTGATCTAATGTTTTTCCGCGAATAATTGTTTCAAGCCAATTTTTATTTTCTTCATTAGTTTTTTCATTTATTATTATATCAATAATGGCTTTGTTTGCAAAAGTGTTGTTAAGGTTTTCCGAAATATCAAAATGATCGCAATGCGCGAGACCTTCTTTTTTCAAGGAATCGATGACATTTCCAGCAAAACATGAACCTTGAGCTAAAATTTTGCTGTTTTTCTTGATCAGCTTATCTTGATTGTGCGTGATGTCTGAGAATGCCTCTCGGATAAAAACCGAGAAATCTGAAAACGCGTTGATGTCGGTCGGGTATCGAGATGGCCTAAAGTTCAAAATTTCATCCAGTATGAAATAGGTTTCGTGATGGTTTTGTTTTGTAAACCTTGGTGAGTGTCACGTTTGGGAGGGTGCTTAAAATGTCATTCTGCGAATTTATTTCTACTAATTATTTATTTTCAAACCCTGATGCTGCGTTGACGCACCGATGCTAAACTGCACGATTTTGCGAGTGGCGGAACGTGGGGACAATAAAAAACTGAAGTTCTTCATTTTTTGACAAAATGCTCATAACACTAATACGTTATTAAGTGATGCTCTTTTCAGGCCGCAAAACATGCGTGTGCTCGGCGTCATAGAGCGCGCTGTCCCGGAAATTTTTCTCGCTCAACACCCGGCCGACCATGATCAGGGCAGTCCGGGTGATCTTGGCCGCGCGGACCTTGCCGCGGATATCTGACAGCGTGCCGCGGATGATCTGCTGGTCCGGCCAGCTTGCGCGGTAGATCACGGCGACCGGGCAGTCCGCGCCGTAATGCGGTGTCAGGGCGCGTTCGATATGGCGCAGATTGCGGATCGAGAGATGGATGGCCAGCGTCGCTTTTGAGCGGCCGAGTTCTTCCAGCTCCTCGCCCTCGGGCATGGCGCTGGATTGCATCGTCGTCCGGGTCAGGATCAGCGTCTGGCTGATTTCCGGCAGGGTCAGCTCGGTTTCGAGCGCCGCCGCCGCCGCCGTATAGGCGGGCACGCCGGGGATGATCTCGAACGCGATACCCAGGGCGCGCAGGCGGCGGATCTGCTCCGCGATGGCGCCATAGAGCGACGGGTCGCCGGAATGCACCCGGGCGACATCGTGGCCCGCCGCGTGGGCGGCCTCGATATCCGCCAGGATCTCGTCCAGCGTCATTGGTGCCGTGTCGATCACCTTGGCGCCCTCCGGCGCGTGTGCCACGACCGCTTCCGGTACCAGCGAGCCGGCATAGAGGCAGACCGGGCAGCGGGCGATCAGGTCCCGGCCCTTGATGGTCAGCAGGTCCGGATCGCCGGGACCGGCGCCGATGAAATAGACGGTCATTGTGCAGCCTCTGAGTTTTTGTCCGCGCGGATAGAGGTGCCGGCCTTACCGGCATAGCCGCGCGGGGTATAGACGTGCTTGCCGTTGAACCGGGTCTCGCTGGAGCCGACCATGACCAGCGTCAGCATGTCGACCTGATCGACGGAAAGATCCTGAAGAGTGGTGACGGTGATTGTCTCTTCATCGCGGCCGAGGGAGCGGCCGAGGATCACCGGTGTCTCCGGCGGGCGGTGCTGCAACAGCACGTCACGGGCATAGGCGAGCTGGGTCCGGCGGCGCATCGAGACCGGGTTGTAGAAGGAGATCACGAAATCCCCTTCCGCTGCCGCCTTCACTCTCTGCTGGATTGCTTCCCACGGGGTCAGCAGGTCGGAAAGGGAGATGGTGCAGAAATCATGGCCGAGCGGCGCGCCGATCCGGGCGGCGCAGGCTTGTAGGGCGGAGATGCCGGGCGTCACCCAGACATGCAGCCGCTCCCAGTCTTTCCGGCCCGCCTTGTCCAGCAGCTCATAGACCAGCGTCGCCATGGCGTAGATGCCGATATCGCCGGAAGACACCAGCACGACCGACTTGCCTTCCGCCGCGAGATCGAGCGCATAGGCGGCGCGTTTCTCTTCCTCACCGAGGGCGAAATCATGCCGCTCCTTGCCTGCCGCGAGCGGGCCGAGCAGATCGATATAGAGGCCGTAGCCGACGATCACTTCGGCATCGCGGATGGCCGCATCTGCTTCCGGCGTGCGCCAGTAATCCGCGCCGGGGCCAATCCCGACGAGAGCGAGTTGTCCGCGCGCCGTGCCGGTGGAGGTGACGTCGATCAGTGCGGGAGCTTCGGCGATGGCGCAGGTAGCGCGTTTCGATTTCCGCTTCGGCAGAATCAAGGTCGCGTCCGGCCCGGCGGCGGCAAGGGCCGCGCCTTCGCTGACGCCATGACAGCCGACTTCCCGGAACACCACGTCCGACGGTGTGGCGAGACGCGGTGTTTCTTCTTCCAGCCGGGCCGCATCGAAGAACCGAACCGGTCGACCCAAGTGGGCGCTGAGGGCATGTACTGCCGCTTCATCCATCTTCACATCAATGGAATAGACACCGGCAATAGCCTCGGGGGCGAGATTGTTTTCGGCCAGAGTTTCCTCGACCAGCCGGATCAGCTCTTTCGGCTCCGCATCCCGCTCGCAGCCGACGCCGAGGGCGAGGCGTTCGGGGTGATAGGTCAGGCTATTCGGTGCGGCATCGGCGATTTTGACGGAGGCTGTGATTTGACAACCCGCTGCATCGTCCCGCTTGAGATCAGCGTTAGCCAGCCAGTCCAAAGCCGGATCGATGGCGGCGCTCTCTCCGGCGAGCACGGCTGCGGCGACGCTCTTGTAATCGGCGCCGGGGGCGAGGTGCCAGCCGGCGGGCGGGTTGTCGAGCGCGACACCCAGACTGAGGTCGCTGGCGGTGGTGATCGATGGTGCGATGCCGAGTGCTTGACCGGCCCGGCGGGCCAGATCGTTGGCACCGTGGTGTCCGCCCAGCAATGGCACGACAGCGGAGCCGTCTTCGGCGATGGCCAGCACCGGCGGTTCCGTTTCCTTGTCGGCCAGCAAGGGCGCCAGGATGCGTATCAAGGCTCCGGCGGCGCCGACGAACAGGATGGGCGAGCCGATGGTGAACAGATCGCGCAAGTGCTCTGCGACTTCGGTGAAAACCCGGTCGGCGGGCGCGCTGCGGGCATGCAGCTCCATCTCCAGCGCCTTGGCGAGCTTTTCACCGGTCTCGCGGCCGGAGGGGGAGAGAACGACGATTGTCATAGGCGGCTTCCCTCAAGGAAGGCCTCACCGCGTTTATGCAGGAGGATCATGGAGAAATAGGGGGCGGCGGAGGCGTCCACCTCGGCAAGCGGCAGGCAGCGCTGGCTGTCCATCGTGGCATGTTCGATATAGCGGGCGCCGTCGAGCAGGCCGAGATCTGCCAGCAAGGTTCGGACGCGTTCCAGATGGCGGCCGACCTTCATGATCACGGCGCCGTCCGTGTTCTCCAGCCGGGCGCGCAGAATGTCGTCCGGCAGGGGGGCGGGCAAAACCGTCAGCACGTCATTGCGGGAGACCAGCGGGGCGCCGAGCGCAGCGGCGGAGGCCATCAGGGAAGAGATGCCGGGCACCACTTCGGCCGGGTGCTTCGGGGCCAGCCGTTCATAGAGATACATGAAGGAGCCATAGAAAAATGGATCGCCCTCGCACAGCACGACGACATTCTGGCCCGCGTCGAGCGCCGCGCCGATATGCAGGCTGGCTGTGTCATAGACCTGCGCCGCCGGGAACCGGGAGGTCACCATCGGCATGCGGATGGCGTATTCCCCGCGGCCTTCCGGTATGTGCGGCGCGGCGATCTCTCGGGCCAGACTGTCGCCATCCTCCGGCGCCGGATAGCAGATCAGGTCCGCCGCCTGCAGCCGTTTCAGCGCCTTCAGCGTGATCAGGTCCGGGTCGCCCGGTCCAACGCCGATGCCTGTGAGCAAACCGGTCATGCCGCTATTCCGTCTTTGTCTGCCGCTGGCTTGGTTACTGCCCATTGGGTGACACTCATCAATGGCCGCCAGCCCTGATAGGGGCCTACGGGTTCCGCGCGGGAGACGGCGATGCGGGAAAGCTGTCCGCCGAGGCGCGCCTGCGCCGCGAACAGCACGGCTTCGCCTTCCAGCGTCACCACATTCGCGACCAGTTTTCCGCCGGGCTTCAATGCGGACCAGCAGGAATCCAGTACGCCATCGCCAGTGATTCCGCCGCCGATGAAGATGGCATCCGGTGTTTCAAGGCCATCCAGAGCTTCCGGTGCGCGGCCTTCCACGATCCTGAGAAACGGCACCCCGAGGGCGTCTGCATTGAGCCGGATGGTTTCAATACGTTCCGGACTGCTCTCGATGGCGACGGCTTTCGCCAGCGGGTCCGTGCGCATCCATTCGATGGCGACGGAGCCGGAGCCCGCGCCGACATCCCAGAGCAACTGGCCCGGTCCCGGCCGCAGGGCGGAGAGTGTCGCCGCGCGCACCTCGCGCTTGGTCAGTTGCCCGTCGCTTTCGTAAAGATCGTCATCCAGGCCCGGCGTGGTGCCGAGAGCGACAGGTCTGTTCGGCTGGCACAGCGCCACAGCAATGGTGTTGAAATTGGCACCGGACTGGTGCGGCCAGTCCGACGCCGTTCCGTCGAGCCGACGTTCCGCATCACCGCCCATATGCTCGAACACGCTCATGGTGCTGGCGCCGAACCCGGCACCGGAGAGATAGGCCGCGACCTGCCCTGGTGTCTCCCGGCTGTCGCTCAGCAGCATCAGTTTCAGGCCCGGCTGCAGGGCAGCCGCGAGCAGGGCAAGCGGACGGCCATGCAGGGTCAGTGTCCGGACTTCGGAGAGCGGCCAGGCAAGGCGCGCGGCGACGAGGGAGAAGGCGGACGGTCCCGGATGGATCGCCATTTCATTGGCCGGGAGATGCTTGGCGAGGGTGGCGCCGATGCCGAACTGCATCGGGTCGCCGGTCGCCAGCACCGCGACCGGGCGTCCGCGCATGGTGAGGATCGCCTCGACCAGCGTGCTGAGCGGGGAGGGCCATTCATGCCGTTCGCGCCTGTCGTCAGGCACCATGGCGAGATGCCGGGCGCCGCCGATCAGCACCTCGGCACTGTCCACCAACGCGCGGGCGGTGGGTGTGAGGCCATCCAGCCCGTCCTCGCCGATGCCGATCACACGCAGCCAGGGCGCCTCGGACGTCATCGGCCGGTGCCTTTCCCGGCGAGGATCGCCAGCGCATTCACCGCCGCCGCCGCCATGGCACTGCCGCCGCGCCTGTCCGGCAGGGTGAGGAAAGGCGGCAGGCCTTCGGTTGCCGCCAGTGCCTGCTTCGATTCCGCTGCGCCGACAAAGCCGACCGGAAAACCGAGAATGACGGCTGGGCGCGGGCCGCCAGCAAGGATGCTCTCCATCAGCCGAAACAACGCCGTCGGCGCATTGCCGATGGAGACGACAGCGCCTTCCAGGTGATCCTGCCAGAGCGTCACCTGGGCGGCGGAGAGCGTCGTTCTTTCGGCCTTCGCCATATCGGGCAGGCGCGGATCGCGGATCAGACTGATGACCTCGTTTCCGGCCGGTAGCAACCTTGGTGTCACGCCATGGGCGACCATGGCTGCATCGCAGATGATCGGTGCGCCGGCTGCAAGCGCCGTCCGCCCAGCCGCGACCGCACCGGCTGCGAAGACCAGATCGGGCGCGATCTCCGGCATGCCGCAGGCATGCACGAGGCGCACCGCGACCTCGGCCTCGTCGGCGTCGAAGCGGGAAAGATCAGTCTCCGCCCGGACGATCTCGAAGGATCGCCGGTAGATGGCGGCCGGGTCTTTCTCGTATTCGAAAGTTGGCGCGGTCATGGCGACTGGCCTGATCAGGAATCGGTCAGCGTGCGCGGGCCGAGCGGATGGTCCGCGTGGGGATAGGGGTGATGATGATGGTCGTGCCCGTGTCCGTGATCGTGCCCGTGGTCATGGGAATGTCCGTGCTTGTGATCGTGATCATGGTGGTGCCCATGGTCGTGATCGTGGCTATGGCCACCGCTGTCGTTGATGCCCTCGACATGGTGGTGATGGCTTTCCTGCGGCAGGCCGACCTCGTCCTCGAAGCCGAGCACCTGCTGGCGGTATTTGCACATCTGGCAGTTCATGTTGCCGGTACCGTCGGTGATCTCCCGGACGCGGTCGAGGAAGGTCTCGATCACCAGCGGGTGGTCGTTCAGATACGGCGCCTTGACGAACTCGATCTCCGGATGCCGGGCAGCGACCTTGTCGACATAATCGTAGATCCGGGTGATCAGGATGCCGGTGAAGAGGAAATAGGGGAACACGACGATGCGCTTGTAGCCGAGCTTGGCGGCATGCTCGAGCGCCGGTTCGACCAGCGGGAAGGTGACGCCGGAATAGGCGGTCTCGCCCCAGCCGAAGCCCATGCCTTCCCAGAGCAGGCGCATCACCTTGGAGACGTTCGAGTTGGCGTCCGGGTCCGAGGCGCCGCGGCCGACCACGACCAGCATGGTCTCGTGCCGGGAGATGTTATCGCCTGCTGCTTGCAGGGCTTCCTCGACGCGGGCCGAGGCGGCGCGGATCATCTTCACGTCGATGCCGAGCTCGCGCCCGTAATGGATATTCATGCCGCCCGACTGGGCCTGGTAGGTGTTCAGCACCGAGGGGATGTCGTTCTTGGCGTGACCCGCGGCGAACAGCATGCCCGGCACTGCCAGCACGTCCGTCACACCCTGTTCCTTCAGGGCGTCGAGGCCGGTACGGATGATCGGTGTGGCGAATTCCAGATAGCCGTAATCCACCGGCATGTCCGGCATCTGTTCCTTGATCCGGATCGCGAGTTTCGCGAACTCGTCCACGGCAGCCTGATCGCGGCTGCCATGCCCGCAGACCATCACGCCCAGTTTTCCGGTGATTTTTTTATCTGAAATGCTCATCTCATCCCCCACCGCCGCGTGCACGGGGGCGCGGGAATATTGCCATCCCGGCCACGAGCCGCCGCGGATATCCTTGCTGGATCTATCCGGCCCCGGACGCTCCCGAGGCGCCCGTCACGTCAGTGTCCCGGGCCGAAGTGTTCTGGATAGAGGCTAGGGCGGACCGGGGCAAGTCCGGATCGGACCAATTGCGTCGCCACCGCGACCTCTGCTTCTGTGATGTCATCACTTTGCCCCCTGATCCCGATGAGGGTATCGTGGGCGATTACAAGAGCTTGTTTCCCGGAGGCGGGGCGGCTCGGATGATCAGGAAAGCTTTTTAATGAGTGCCGAATTCACCGACCGCTACAAGCACAAGATCAAGACCGCTGCCGAGATCGCCGAGATTGTCGGCAGCTTCCCGCGCCGTAAGAAGGTGATCATGTGCCACGGGGTGTTCGATGTGGTGCACCCGGGACATCTGCGTCATCTGGGGTTCGCGAAGAGCAAGGCCAAGATCCTGATCGCGAGCCTGACCGCTGACCGGCATATCGCGAAGGGCGTTTATCGCCCGCACGTGCCGGAGCAACTTCGGGCCCTCAATCTCGCGGCGTTTGAAATGGTCGACTATGTCGTGATCGACCAGAACGACAAACCGCTCGACAATTTGCTCGCAATCCAGCCGGATTTTTTCGCGAAGGGTTATGAATATACGGCGCAAGGTCTGCCGCCAAAGACGCAGGAAGAGCTGGACACTGTCCAATCCTACGGTGGCGAGGTGATCTTCACGCCTGGAGATATCGTCTATTCGTCGTCCAGACTGATCGACCTCGAAGCACCGCAGATCCCGATGGAAAAGCTTCTGACCCTGATGGGCCAGGAAGATTTCGGGTTTGACGATCTCTCCTCCACTCTGAGCTCAATGGCCGGGCAAAAGGTTCACGTGATCGGCGATACGATCGTCGACAGTTATACGGAAACCTCGCTGATCGGCGGCCAGACCAAGACGCCGACGATCAGCGTGTCGTACCAGGGCAGGCGCGATTATATCGGCGGTGCGGCGATCGTTGCGAAGCATCTCGCAGCTGCCGGTGCAGAAGTGACCTTTTCCACGGTTCTCGGCTATGACGAATACAAGGATTTTGTCATCGCGGATCAGGAGGCTTCAGGGATCAGACTGAAGCCGATCATCGACCCGACGCGACCGACAACCAACAAGAATGCCATCGTGGCCGGTGGATACCGGCTGCTCAAAATCGACACGCTCGACAATTCCAGCATCTCCGATGACATCCGCGTCCGCCTGGTTAAGCAGATCAAGGCGACGAAAGAAGGCGCGGTCGTCTTTAGCGACTTCCGTCACGGTATTTTCAACCGCCGCACCATCCCTTCTTTGACCGAGGCGATCCGGCCTGACCTGTTCAAGGTTGCCGACAGCCAGGTGGCGAGCCGCTGGGGCAATATCACCGAGTTCAAGGGCTTCGATCTGATCACCCCGAACGAGCGGGAAGCGCGGTTCAGCATCGCGGACCAGGATTCGGGCATCCGCCCGCTGGCCTCCCGGATTTACGACGAGGCGGAATGTCGGACATTGATTCTCAAGCTGGGGGATCGAGGCGTTCTGACTTGCCGGAACGCGGATCACGAAGCGCTCGATTCTTTCTTTGTTGTCGACAGTTTCGCGGACCGGGTGGAAGACGCGGTTGGGGCGGGTGATGCCCTGCTTGCCTATGCGACGCTAGCCATGATGACGCGGGGTAGCGCGCCAATTGCAACAATCCTCGGGTCATTCGCGGCAGCCATAGAGTGCGAGCAGGACGGCAACATTCCGGTCACCCCGGCGGACGTACTGAAAAAGATCTCCGCCGTCGAGCGACGCGCCAAATTCGAGAGCTAGGACGGAGTTTTGGCCATGCGTGCCCTTGTCGTTGGCCTTGGCATTCAGGGCCATAAAAGACGCCGTGTTGCGGGAGCCGATTGCGTCGGCACGGTAGATCCTTTTCATGACGAGGCCGGTTTCCGGACTCTCGAAAGCGTCCCGCTGGACAATTACGATGCAGCGCTGGTCTGCACGCCGGACGAGCCCAAGTTCGAGCTGCTGAAATATCTGCTCGGCAATGGCAAGCATGTGCTGGTGGAGAAGCCGCTCTGGTTTTCCGGCGAAGCCGAGATGGATGTGCTTGCAGGGCTGTCCGCGTCTTCAGGTGCGGTCTGTTACACGGCCTACAATCATCGTTTCGAGCCGCATTTTGTCCGTATGCGCGAGCTGATATCGTCCGGCACTCTGGGTCAGATTTATCGCTGCCGGATGTTTTACGGAAACGGCACGGCGCGGCTTGTGCGCGACTCTGCCTGGCGGGATATGGGCGCTGGCGTGCTGCCGGATCTCGGTAGCCACCTGCTCGATACGGCGCGGTTCTGGTTCGGTGATATCGCCGATGATTTTCGTATCGTCTCGGCTGACAGTTTCGAGAATGCGGCGCCGGATCATGTGGTCATCGCCTCGGATGGGGCTTGCCCCCGTATCGAGCTTGAGATGTCCCTGCTGTCCTGGCGAAACCATTTCACCTGCGATGTGTTTGCCGAGCACGGCACGGCGCATATCGAATCGCTCTGCAAATGGGGGCCCTCCCGCTTTGTGCATCGCCGCCGCGTGCTGCCAAGCGGCAGGCCGCCGGAAGAAGCCGTGACGCTGGTTCAGGATGATCCGACGTGGGAAGCCGAATATGCGCATTTCAAAGCGCTTTGCTCGGGCGAGGGAGTATCCAATCTCGAAAATGACCGCTGGCTTTATCGTTCGCTTGGGCGCCTGTCCTCGGAAATTCAGGGAGCCACGTGAGAAATGCCGAGCGGTGTGACAAAGCCCGTGATCGGTTTTGCCGGGATGACCCATCTCGGCCTGAACTCAGCTGTGGCCGTTGCGGATCTTGGCTTCGAGGTGATCGGGTTCGCAGAGACGGGGCCGGAGGTGGATGGCCTCAACCGCTCGGAATTACCGGTCGTCGAGCCGGATCTGCCGGAGATGCTTGCCGCGAACAGAGAGCGTTTGACCTTCACCGCGCAGACCGCGGACCTCGGTCGGGCCGATATCGTCTATATCTCTGTCGACGTGCCGACGGATGACGAGGGGCAATCCGACCTGAGCCGGGTACAGGCACTATTGGACCGGATCATCCCCGCGCTTGGGCCCGATGCCTTACTGGTCATTCTCTGCCAGGTGCCGCCGGGTTTCACACGCGCGCTGGATTTCCCGAAGGATCGTCTGTTCTACCAGGTCGAGACACTGGTCTTCGGCCGGGCCATCGAGCGGGCTCGGTATCCCGAGCGCTATATCGTTGGCTGCGCCGATGCGGCTGTGCCGTTGCCGGAATCCTATACGGCGCTGCTCGGCGCATTTGAGTGCCCGATCCTGCCGATGCGATACGAGAGTGCGGAGCTGGCGAAGATCTCGATCAACTGCTGCCTTGTCGCCTCGGTCTCGACGGCGAATACGCTGGCGGAGCTGTGCGAGCGGATCGGTGCGGACTGGTCGGAAATTGTCCCGGCGCTGAAACTCGACCGGCGGATCGGCCAATATTCATACCTCACGCCAGGCCTCGGTCTTTCCGGCGGCAATCTGGAACGCGATCTCGCGACCGTCATCCGGTTTGCCGAAGCGCACAAGACAGACGCGGGCGTGGTCGAGGCTTGGGTGTCGAACAGCACGTGGCGCAAGGACTGGCCATACAGAACGTATCGAGACCTGATTTGCCCAATGCTCGGCGACTCTCCACGTCTCGCCATACTGGGACTCGCCTACAAGGAAAACACCCACTCCCTGAAGAATGCACCGTCCTTGGTGCTGCTCGAAAATCTCGGCGGCGATGCCGGGATCGTCGTGTATGACCCGGTGGTGAAAGCTGGTGTGCTCCCCGATCTGAACCATTGCGAAAATGCTCTGGAGGCTTGCCGGGATGCCGATGTGCTGTTCCTGACGACGCCGTGGCCGGAACTCCGGGAGCTGGATGTCAGCCGCCTTGCGGAGGTGATGCGGGGGCGTGCTGTGGTCGATCCATACGGTCTGCTCGACAGCGCAGCAATGCGCGAGGCCGGTTTCGCACATTTCGTACTCGGCCGATCATTGGGGACTGACTGACATGCTGAAACATCTGAACGAGACCGATGTACTTCCGGGACGTGTTGCGGTTATCGGCGGGGCTGGTTTCGTCGGTGGGGCGGTGGTCGGGGCGCTGGAGAAGGAGGGCGTTGCGGTCGCTTCCATAGGCCGGTCCGATGTCGATCTCCTTGCTGATGACGCAGTTGACAAGCTGGCCGGATTGCTCGTGCCGGGCGATACGGTTGTCTTCGTTTCCGCGATGGCTCCGGTCCGGAATACCGCCATGCTGCGCGACAACATGACGATTGTTGCCAACGTCATCGAGGCGCTCCGCACTAGATCACTGGCGCATCTGATCAATGTCAGCTCCGACGCGGTCTATCGCGACGTTCTTTACCCGATGTCGGAAAGTGCCGCCGCCGAGCCTGCCAGTCTGCACGGGGCCATGCATCTGGCCCGGGAAGTCGCGCTCGGCGCTGAACTCGACGTGCCGCTCGGCATCATCCGGCCGACCCTGATCTACGGGGCGTCCGATCCGCATAACGGCTATGGCCCGAACCGCTTCATGCGGCTTGCTGCCGCGAATGAGGAAATCCGGCTTTTCGGAGAGGGCGAGGAGCGTCGCGATCATGTCCTTGTCGATGACGTTGCGGATCTGATCCTCCGGATGGTCTTGCATCGCAGCACAGGCGTAATCAACGCCGCGACCGGCGATGTTCATGCCTTCCGGGATATCGCGGAAACGGTGGTTCGGTTATCCGGCTCGTCGAGCGCGGTGGTCGGTCAGTCGCGGCAGGGCGCCATGCCGCACAATGGCTACCGGCCGTTCGATCCGGCCAACGTGGCCCGCGCTTTTCCCGACTTCCGGTTCACGCCGCTTGAAGAAGGCCTGAAGAAGACGCTGGCCGGCGGGATGCGCGATGCCTGAGATCGATCTTCTGCGCGCACTGCCGAAGACCAAACGGAACCTGCAGCAACGCACTGTCGGCAAAGACCCGGAAGTGGTTCGGCTCTCCAAGCAGTTCGGGGAGCATTATTTCGACGGGCCGCGAGAGTACGGGTACGGCGGTTACCGGTATGACGGACGGTGGCAACCGGTCGCCCGGGATATCGTTGCGCATTACGGGCTGAAGCCGGGCATGCGAGTTCTCGATATCGGCTGCGCCAAGGGTTTCCTGGTCAAGGATCTGCTCGGTGCCGGTCCTGGACTTGAGGTTTTCGGCCTCGATATCTCGGAATACGCGGTGAAGCATTGTCCGCCGGAGGTGGTCGGGCGGCTGCATGTGGGGAACTGCGAGGCTTTGCCATTTCCGGACGGGAGCTTCGATCTCGTGCTGGCGCTGGATGTGATCCACAACCAGAAGCGGGATGGCGCGATCCGGGCGCTTCGCGAGATCGGCCGGGTCGGCAAGGGAAACGCCTTTGTCCGTGTGGATTCCTACCACACGCCAGAGCAGAAGGCCGTCTTCGAGGACTGGGTGCTGACGGCGGAATTCCACGATTACCCGGATGGCTGGCTCACGCTTTTCGAGGAAGCCGGATATCAGGGTGACTGGTCCTGGACGATTATCTCGTGAACGTCAGTAAGGCCCGGTAAAGCTCGGGTCCGGCACGTCATGCCAGGTGCCGGTTTCCGGTTCGGTGAACTGGACCTTGGCGCCAAGTGTTGCCGCTGCCGCTTCCGCGATATTGATGGCGCGGGGGTAGAAATGTTCGCTCAGGGCCGGTGAAGTCGGTGTCGGCACGGAGGGCAGGCCAACCCGGTGCGGTGCGGATTTCAGGCTCTCCGACGCGCCCTCGACGGCGGCACAGACAATTTCCGCGCTGATGCCGAATTCGGCCGTGCCTGTGTCGGCTACAACCAGCCGACCGGTTTTGCGGACACTCGCGACAATGCTTTCCCGGTCCAGCGGCGTGATGGTGCGCAGGTCCAGAACCTCCGCATCAATCCCGGCGTCGGCCAGCATTTCCGCCGCCCGCAATGCCAGCAGGCTGGCATAGGATGCGGCCACGATGGTCACATCCTTGCCTGGCCGCATGACGCGTGCCTTGCCGATCGGTGTTTCGTACATTTCTTCCGGCACGACGCCGCTTATGCCGTAAAGCCAGCGATGCTCTATCGAAATCACCGGCGCGTCGTCACGCACGGCCGAGATCAGCATGCCTTTGGCGTCATGTGCCGTCGTCGGCATGATGACCTTCAGGCCGGGTATATGCGCGAACCAAGCCTGCAGGGCTTGCGAGTGTTGCGGGCCCTGACCCCAGCCCTGGCCGATGATCATCCGGACCGTCAGCGGCGCCCGCATCTTGCCGCCATACATGTAGTGCCATTTGGCCGCCTGATTGACGAGCGGCTCCATGGCAAGCACGGCGAAATCGACCCGCATATGCACCATGATCGGCCGCATGCCGTTGCTGCTGGCCCCCAGAAGCATGCCGGTCATGGCGTTTTCGGAGGAGGGCATGTCGAGCACCCGGTCCGGGCCGTAATCGTCGACCAGATTCTTGGTGGTGCCGAAGACCCCGGTCGGGCCCGGCACGCCCAGTCCCATGACGACAACATCCCGGTCGCTTTCCAGGCATTGCGCCTGGGCCTCGCGCAGGGCTTCGAAATATTTGATTTCCCTGGTCATCGCGGTGCGCTCGTCATTCCGGATACACGTGCCGGAAGAGTTCTTCCGCGTCCGGGAAGGGGCTGTTCTTGGCGGCAGTGAAGGCGGCTTCGATCTCTTTGCGAAGAGTGTTTTCCTCGGCATCCAGCCAAGCCCGATCCACAGAACCATCCTCGATCAGGCGGTCGCGATAGGTATCGACCGGGCAGCGGGCTTTCCAGTTTTCGAGTTCTTCGGCGCTGCGATAGCCGAGATGGGTATCGTCGAGCGGGCCGCAATGCTCCATCCAGCGGTAGGTGTGGAATTCAAGCAGCGTCGGGCCGCCGCCGTTTCGGGCCTTGTTCACCGCATGCTCCGCAAGCCGCCAGACTTCTTCCACATCGTTACCATCGCCGTCGAAACTCTCCATTCCATTCGGCGGCCCAAGGCGGCGCACTGTCTGGTTCTCCGGTTGGCGGGTCTCCAGTAGTGTGTGCACGGAAAAGAGATTGTTCTCGCAGACGAAGATGATCGGCAGCTTGTTCACACCGGCGAAGTTCAATGCTTCGTGAAAAGCGCCTTCCTCGGTGGAGCCGTCGCCGAAATAGATCACGATGACACGGTCTTCACCGCGCCGCCGCGCGGCCCAGGCATCCCCCACACCGACAGAAATCGTGCTGGCGAGGATCGGTGCGGAGCAGATGAAACCGGCATCGAGGTCGATCAGGTGCTGGCTGCCGCCTTTGCCGTCCGCGCAGCCGTCGGACTTGCCGTAGATCTCCGCGATCATCGCCGGCATGTCGCCGCCCTTGGCCAGATAATGGCCATGGCTGCGATGGGCGCTATAGACGTGATCCTGCTTTTGCAGGTGGGCAGAGATGCCGGTCGGCGGTGCCTCCTGTCCGATACAGATATGCACCGGGCAGCGCATTTCCTGCTCGGCATAGCGGTCGACGATTGCTTCTTCGACACGGCGCGTTCGCAGCATGGAACGATAGAGCTCCCGCCGGATATCAACCTCCGGACGGGTGTTCCCGCCGATTGCAGCTTTCGGCGTCATGCTCACCCCCGCAGCGTGTAACCGGTTGGCCAGTCCTTGATCTGGTCCCAGTAGGTGTCGGCCCACTCGACCATTTCGGCGAGGCCCTGTTCCCAGCCGATCTCCGCTTCCCAGCCGACATCGCGCTTGATGGCGCTGCTGTCGAGCCAGTAGCGGGAATCCTGCCCGAGGCGCTCGCCAGCAACCTCGCAGATGTCCTCGAACGGTTTGCCAAGCGCATCGGCACAGAGCTCGACGACGCGGCGGATCGATGTCGGCTCGGCCGAGCCCGCATTGTAGATCGTGCCGAGCGGCGCCTTTTCTGCAACCAGATGGATGGCGCGGCCAAGATCGCGGGCATGAACGTAGGACTTTTCCGCCTTGCCGCCGCCATGCAGGGGAAGTTTCTCGCCCTTTTTAGCCATCACGATGGTCCGCGGGATAACCCGGTGCAGCAGCTGGCCAGGGCAATAAGCATTGCAGGGCCGGATAATATTCATCGGGAAGGACAAATGCTTCGAGACCGCCATCAGGTGCAGATCGAACGCAGCCTTTGACGCCGAATAGGGGCTGGACGGACGGATCGGGTCGTCTTCCTTCGCCGCATGCTCGACGGAGCCGTACAGCTCGGAGGTGCCGATCTGGATGAAGCGTTCAAGGTAGTCTCGCTTGGCCAGTTCCTCGGTCAGATGCGAAAGGCCGACGCAGTTGGTCTCGAAGAAGCGCCACGAATGTTTCCAGGAAACCGCGCCTTCGCCCTGCGCGGCGAAGCAGACCACGACGTCCGGCTTTTTCTCGTCCAGCAGCTCAAGCAGAAGGTCGAGCTCATAGGTGATGTGGCGGGCATGATATTCGTATTTCGGGTGACTCTCGATATCGAGCGAGAAAGGCGCCGGGCGCAAGGGGTTGCGGCCGATACCGATCACTTTCTTCGGGTCGGCATTGTCGAGCAGGTATTTCGCGGCATGGATACCGAAGCTGCCGCCGCCGCCGAGAATTGCATAGGTTTTTGTCATTATCTCGCTGCTCTTTGTTTGCCGAGAATCACCTGACCCGGAGCCACCCTGCGGCAGCTCCGGAATATCAGCAGGTCAGGGTCAGGACGCGTTGATCGCCTTGAGCCTTTTGACATTGTAGTAGAAATCATCGGTCATCGGCTCGGGCAGCTTGTCCGCCTTGAACGCGGTGACGAGATCGCGGACGGCATCCTCGATGGAGTGCGCCGGGCGGAAGCCGAGCTTGTCCGCGATCTTGTCGGAATTGATGTGGTAGGAGCGGTTGTCATCGCTCGGCGTGGTGACGAGTTCGATGTCCCCAAGCTCCGGCATTTCCTGCTCGACCACCTTCTTGACGATCCTGGCGATATCCATGATCGACTGGTTCTGGTAGCCGGCATTGAAGGTCTCGCCGGCGATTTTCTCGTCCTCGACCTCAAGCAGCATCTTGTAGAGATTGCACATGTCCTGAATGTGCAGGTTCGGGCGCAGCTGGTCGCCGCCGAACACGGTGATCTTGCCGTTATTGATGGCGTGGTTGGTCAGGATATTGACCGAGAGATCCAGGCGTTGGCGCGGACCGTAACCGCAAACCGTGGCCGGACGAATTGTCACGCAGACGAAGTCCGGGCTCTGATGCTTGAACAGCAGCGGCTCGCACAGGCCCTTGAACTTGTTGTAGAGGGTCAGCGGCAACAGCGGGTGATCCTCTTTCACGTCGGGCTGGTCGGAGACACCGTAGACGGAGCTGGAGGAGGCATAGATGAAGCGTTTCACGCCAGCTGCCTTGGCGGCGATCACCATCGGCTCGAAGGCGTCGAAATTGATGGTCTCGCTCAGAGATTCGTTCAGCTCGAAGCTGGCATCGTTGGAGATGCAGGCGAGATTGATCACCGCATCGCAGCCCTTGAGGGCTGCTGACAAAGCCGCCGTGTCGCGGATGTCGCCTTTGACGGAGGTCAGCTTGGGATCGTTCTTCGGCAGAAAGTCATCACCGAAGAATTGAATGTCGTAGGAGACGACTTCGTAGCCCTGATCCAGCAGTTGGGGGATCAGCAGGCTTCCCACATATCCGGCCCCACCCGTAACCAGGACCTTCTTGAATCGATTTGCCAACGGGTTCACTCCCCTGAATTTGTCTGCTTCAGACCGATTAAAATTCTAGTCGGTGACAATACTGTAGCCAGCCGACGTTGCGTCATCGAAGAACATCTTCACCGTCTCAAGTGAGAATGCATCCAGATCCTTGCCGATATTAACCAGCTTCATCAGTAGATCATCAGTAACCGTGATGATGTCACAGCCTGCTGCATCGGCCTGGAACAGGTTCAGCACTTCGCGCGGGCTTGCCCAGAGCAGTTTCGCCGCCGGTTTGTCACCGAGAAGGTTCTTGCAGTGCTGCATTACGGGCACCGGGTCGCAGCCGGTATCGGCGATACGTCCGGCGAAGACGGAGACGATGGCAGGTGTGTCGGCATGTAAAGCCGCACTGACAGCCTGGACCTGCGCCGCAGTCATGATGGCTGTTACATTTACCGAGATGCCCTCAGCGGACAGCAGGCGGATCAGCGACGTTGCGGACTCGCCTTTGGTGTTGGTTACCGGGATCTTGACCGAAACATTGCTTCCCCAGGATGCAATCCGTCGGGCCTGTTTTTCCATTGTCGAAAAATCGTCAGCGAATACCTCAAAGCTGATCGGCCGCCCATCGACCAGAGCGAGCGCGTCTTTGGCGAAGCGCTCATAGTTCTGGATACCGCTCTTGCGCATGAGGGTCGGATTCGTCGTGAAACCTTTGATCAAAGGGTCCTTGGCGCGCGCGGCGATGGTTGCGAGGTCGGCCCCGTCGGCGTAAACGGCCACTGATAATGCGGAGACGGAAGCCGGGGAGAGGGCGATTTTGTCCTCTGCCATCACCATTTCGTCTCGGCAATCTGCAGTTGGGGATGGCTGACGAGGGCGTGCCAGATCACAGACTGGAAAGCCTCGGAAAGCGGAGTGACCAGGCTCGGGTCGACCTGGGGGACGACGATAGCGTGGGTGCTATGCCGTGCCGCGTGACCCTGATCGCGTCCGACGACCGAACAGATCGCCATGCCGCACTCGCGCGCAAGGTCAATCGCGTGCACCAGATTCATCGAAACGCCGCGTTCCGCATCGCCGCCGCCGACGGAGAATATCAGCAGCGCATCCTCGGCCCGTGCCCGGCTGGTTTTCAGCCACTCGCGAAAAACGGTTTCCCATCCTTCGTCGTTGGTGCGGGCGGTGAGTTCGGAAACATTATCGGTCGGGGCGTAGGCTTCGATGCCGCAGAGTTTGCGGAAATCGTTCACCGCATGACTTGCATTTCCGGCGCTGCCACCAACACCGAGAATGAACAGCCGCCCGCCGTTATCACGAACGCGCTTGAGCGTTAGCGCCATATCCTCGATCGCCACCGGATCGAGGGAGCGGCACACTTCACCCGCAAGTTCGAGGAAACGCTGAATATGCGGCAAACCTAACTCCAAGCAGCCTGTTTCGTATCGAAAACGGGAAAACGAGACCGCAGGCGTTTTCCCAGAACAAGAAAGCGAATGCAAGTTTCAAGCCATAAGTCTTTTATGACAAGTCCTAGGGACAGTTGCGATTATCGGCCGCAAGATCGGAGTGGCGTTTCCTTGCTCATGAATGCAGAGTCCGGCGTATATGAGGTTTTAAGCGGAAATATCTCCGAGTGAATATTCTGGGCATCCATGGAGGCGTCACGCTCAATCAGCACGATGCCGGCGCCGCGCTGATTTGTGACGGCAGGGTCGTGGCCGCTATCGAGGAAGAGCGCCTTCTTCGCATGAAAGGCGCATATGGCCAGATTCCCATACGCGCCATATCCGCATGCCTCAAGCATGCCGGCCTCTCAATGAATAACATCGACGGGATCGTTCATCCGGGCGAAACCTACGATGACATGCCCGGCCGCATTCGGGACTACATCACCTATTATTTTGGTCATTGCCCGCCGGTGGAGATGATCAATCACCAGATGGCGCATCTGGCATCCGCTTATTTCCATGCGCCGGCCGACGATACTTTCGTGCTGTCCTACGACGCCCAGGGCGACCGTCTCAGCGGGGCGTACGGTATTGCGGATACCGGGAAAGGGGTGGAGATACTCGGATCGTTCCCGAACTCGAATTCCCTCGGCATGTTCTACGCAACGATGACGTCCTATCTCGGCTTCATGCCGGGCGAGGATGAGTTCAAGGTCATGGGGCTGGCGGCCTACGGTAAAGAGAAATACGACCTGACGGTTTTCGCCAAGCCGACTGCGGACGGCTATCGGGTCGATTCTGAATTTATCCGGAGCGATCCCGCCCCGAAATCCCGTCTGGAGCCCTATTATAGTCAGAAACTCGTCGATTTGCTCGGCGAGCCCCGACGCCTTGGCGAGCCGATAGACCAGCGTTTGATGGATGTCGCCTTTGCCACACAGCAGGCACTGGAGGCTTGTGCGGTTTCGCTTGTCGAGATGATCCAGAAAAAAACCGGCCGGTCACGGCTGGCTCTTGCCGGTGGCGTCGGCCTGAACTGTTCGGCCAATCTGAAGCTCGACCGGCTGCCGTCTCTCAAGGACTTCTTCGTGCAGCCCGCTTCGTCCGACCGCGGGCTGGCTCTTGGCTGCGCTTACCATGGAGCTTTCGCCTCGGGCGACCGCCCGGAGCCTCTCTCGAACGTCTATCTCGGCCCATCCATCTCTGCCGCCGACGATACGATCAAGTCCGCGCTGGATCTGACCGGCATGGCATTCCGTGAGAGCGGTGCGCCGGAAGAAGAGGTAGCGCGCTGGCTGGCCGAGGGAAAGATTGTCGGCTGGTTTCAGGGCCGCTCCGAGTTTGGCCCGCGGGCGCTGGGGAATCGCTCGATCCTAGCAGATCCGCGCAGCGTGGAGATGAAGGATGTAGTCAATGCCCGTGTGAAGTTCCGCGAGGAATTCCGCCCGTTCGCGCCGGCGACGCTTGAGGAAGAGGCATCCACTCTGTTCGAGATGTCCAAGCCTTCTCCTTACATGACCAAGGCATTCCCGGTTCTGGAAGAGAAGAAATCCGTTCTGGGGGGCGTCACCCATCTGAACGGAACCGCTCGGGTGCAGACGGTCTCGACCGACAGCAATCCGAGGTTTCATGCTGTTATCAAGGCTTTTGCGAACGAGACCGGTGTTCCATCCGTGATGAACACGAGCTTCAACATCAAGGGTCAGCCGATTGTCGAGTCGCCGCTGGAAGCGATCTCTACCTTTGCCTCGACCGGGCTGGATGCGCTGGTGATGGGTAATTTCATTGTCGAGAAAGCGCGCGCACCGCGAACCTAGTCAAACCGGGTCCACATCTTCCCCTGGGACGCGAAATTTCCGAGATCTTGCTCGACTTTGCTGTTTGGGAGTACGCGAAAGTCGAGACTGAAGCGGATGTCTGTGCTCTCGTTGCTTGCTGCGCCATGAATTAGATTGGTGTCAAAGATCACATAATGATCCTCAGGCAGCGAGATTCGCTTGATGTTCGAAAAATCAACGCCCCCTGTGATGGTTTTCACATCATAGAGCAGTCCGATTTTGTGGCCTGACGAATGTTTCGCAACTGTGCTGCTCTTTTCGCCTTCATTTATAGTCTCGATATTCGCGTCCGGAATATTCTGGCTTTCGGGAACGTACTGTAAGCTGTTGAGGGGTGTCACATTTAATAATGGAATCCAAATATTGATTCCATATTTCATGTTCTCATTCCAAAAAGATTCCCGATGAAATCCAACATTTTCTTGAATTTTCTTTTTATCTGGGCGTGTCGCTCGAAGGTATGAAATTCTGGTGACTAATAAATCATCAATTTTAAGAATTTTTTCGATTTTTTGTTTTTCAAGGCGGCAGAACTCAGTTGTGAAAGATAGCGCGTTTATTTCATCTTGCGCTTTGGCGACGATCGACCGGTAGGCTTCATCGTCCATCGACGTGTAATATTGTGCCGCTTCAGGAAAATGGCGGTTTACCCGGGCGCGAATATCTGAAATCAAGCGACTGCTTGTCTCATGCATCCGAAAAGCAAAAATGCCGGATTTTTTATATTCGGCGATCTGTTCCTGGCTGAGTTCAAGCATGTCTGACGCCATCTTCAATTTAAGGGATCCTATTGATGAAGCCCGAGAGGCCCGCTGATGCCGTTCTCAATATCATGGTGATGACGCTCTTCGAACATATTAACCGATCTTGGCAGAGACGCGCATTCTAAGCGCCTTGAGCGAAGTCCCGCGTAAATTGCCTGATTGTTTCCATTATGCTGCGAGGTCGGTAGCCCAGTTTTTTAGCGGCGGAATTGTCAATTCCGAACGGTGGTTGATTCGCGGGCGAAGTTTTCAGCCTGGACTTTGAATCGAGATCGCTCCGCATCTGATGCAGGATTTCTGCGAGGCACGGTCCAGAGGTGGATCCGATGGGTACTCTAACATCTGGTGGTAAATGGCTCGTCACGGCAAGTTTGACGAAGAACTTCGCTACGTCTGTTGCGAGGACGGCATTGTTGAATTTGAAGTCCGGTGAGGAGTAGGTCAGATCTTTATTCTGTATCAAGCGCTGGGCCATGCGGACAAGCCAGTTCTCCGGGTGGGCACCGCGTCCGAGGACTGCAGGAAGCCTGACTGAAAAGACGGAAGCTACTTCCGGCGCCTCGGCGAGGAGCTGCTCCGCCAACAACTTGGATGCTCCATATTCTGACGGAGATATTGGTGCCGTCTCTGTGGAAACCATTCCACCTTCCGGCTTTCCATATACCGAAGTACTCGAGGCGTTCACGATCGAGGAGCCCTTTGAGGCGCGGCAAAGGCCGAGGACGTTGCGTGTGATCCGGTTATTGATTTCAGCGCCGTGCGGGCTGTCGCCCGACGACATGCGGTCGAAAGCAAGGTGAATGATTATGTGCGGGCTGTCTGACGGTGGGGACCAGTCGAGTCTGGAGGCGGACAGGTCGGCCTCGACGGGCTTAATTCGTGCGGATAGGCTGTGGCGTGTGCAGGTGGCTACCGCCTGTCGGGAAAGGGCGAAAGTATCGACCCCTTCCGCATCAAGGGCCTTGAGCACATATTCTCCCAGAAACGATCCTGCACCTGTCAGAATAACGGGTGGGGTCACTATTGTTGTCCCGGAATAATGTCTGTTGTCGTGGTGGACTCGATATCGCGGAGCATGAAGGCTGAGTTTTCAAGCGTCAGTGCAGGACAGGCTGTTTGCTTAGAGTCATAGCTTGGGTCAGTACATTATCCTGATCAAGACAAACCGCTCTGTCGGCGAAAGTCTGACATCTCAATTCATGAAGGAAAGCGGAGGAGTGGCGTTCGAAGCGGCCGCCGACTTGTAGGCATTGCGGCCGACCATGACCAACATGGTCCTGGGACGAAGCACTCTGGGTAGAGGGTCGCACAGACGGGGGCAAGTTCGAAGTAGATGATATTTGCTCTGGATAAGAAAAAGCTCAGGAAAACTTGCTCCTCTCCCGGATTGCCAGCTTGCTAGCGCAGGGATCGAAACGCTAAATAGAACGCTGAAATTTCTTACCTAGTTAGCAGGTTGATGAGTAAATCTTATAAGCATCTGTATTTACCAATTGAGGAGGCTGCTCGCGAACTCGATGCGCGCCTTCTGCTCGTCATGGCGGCCATGCAGAAAGGCTACAGAGTCGTGATCGGCCAGCAATGGCTCATGGTTAACAACCTGCCGAATCTCGCTCCGGGAATTGTCTTTTTCAAAGGGACGAACAAGGTTCAGTCCGTCTGGATGTCGCATGCCAACAAACACGGCCACAAGATCGTTGCGATCGATGAGGAGGTCACTGCGATCGCTGACCGGAAGTTCGTGCTGAAGGAAGTGTCGCTGGAAGCTCTGCCACTGATCGACCGCTTCTTTCTGCAGGGGCAGAATCAGTACGATATCTACGCCGACGCGTTTCCCGATTTTCAGGACCGTTTCACAATCACCGGCAATCCGCGGTTCGATCTGCTGCGCAAGGAATTCACCAAAGCGTTCGACGAAGATGCGCAGGCCTACCGGACCCGGTACGGCCGATATATCCTGATCAATACAAATTTCGGCTATGTCAACACGGCCTGGGGCAAGCCTGAAAACTTCGTCAAGGTCTGTGAAAATGTCGGATACGCCAATCGGTCGGATCCGGAGGACCGGAAGTTCTTCGATGATTTTTACGATCTAGAAGTGATGAATATGGCCGCTTTCAAGGTCATGACCCGGAAGCTCCGCGATCGGTTCCCCGATCACCAGATTGTCCTGCGGCCGCATCCTGCCGAGGACGTAAAGTCCTGGACGGACGCGTTGTCTGGAGAAGAGCGCATCCATGTCGTTTTCGAGGGTTCGGCCGTGCCTTGGATGCTGGGGGCCGATTATTTCATCCACAATACCTGCACTACCGGCACGGAAGCCATGGTGCTCGGCGTTCCGGTGGGTGCCTATGCGTTCTATACAAACTGGGTCGAGTCAATTTTCCTCTCCAATCTTGTAACCCCTGTATTCCGCGACATGGATAGCCTGTTCGATGCAGTGGAAGCGGGTATTCGGGACCGGGAAGGCGCTATCAGAGCGATCCGGCAGGATCGAGATCAGATTCTCCGGCAGCACATTTCGGGATTGGACCAGAAGCTGGCGACCGCTGGTATCTTCCATGGCATCGACACTCTCGAGGTGGCGCGTTCCGCTGGGTCGGTCTTCCGTGATGGCAGGGGGCTCAGGGTCGCCGTCAACAGGTCACAGTATCAGCGCAAGAAGATCGATCTCGACATCAAGCAATTGAACCAGAAAGTGACCAATCTGGTTAAGGCGACGGGCATCGGGTTCAGTGCCAAAGCCGAGAAAATAGGCGATTCACTCTTTGTGTTCACGCCTGTGGACTGACGCGGCCCGGCTTCGGCATTATGAGTGCACAAAGGATTCCATGATCTTGAGTCCGACCGGCCCGCTCCGCTCCGGATGGAACTGCACTCCGGTCACATTCTCTTTGATCACGGCTGCGGTGACTTTTGTCCCATCATAAGTCGTTGTCGCCAGGACGGCTTCTGGATCATCCGGCAGGCCATGGTAGCTGTGCACGAAATAGGCGAACTCGCCCGGCTTCACCGATCGAAGCGGGCTTGAGTCCCATCTGCCCGGCCGCGGGCATTCAAGCGGCGCCCAGCCGATATGAGGCAGTTTGAACGCGTTGTTGCCGGCCGCTGGCTGCAGCTGCTTTACACGTCCGGCGATCAATCCGATGCCCTGATGCTCTCCGAATTCTTCACCAATCTCAAAGAGTGCCTGCATGCCGACACAAATGCCGAGCAACGGCCGGCCAGTCAGGGCGAATTCCCGCGCCAGATCAACCGCTCCATAGCGCCTCATGGCATCAAGGCATTTCGCGAAGGCACCGACTCCAGGCAGCAGCAGGCGTTCGACCTGATCTGCCCGCGGGCATTTGTCGACCAGCTCCACCGAGGCCCCGGATTTTTCGACGGCGCGGCAGACGCTGTACAGATTTCCTATGCCGAAATCGAGAACTGTTACCCTTGGAGCACTCATCAGATCGACAGCTCCCGTATGTTCATGTTTGCGGCCAGGGCTTGATCACGGATTTCTGCGATCGTCATGCGGTCGTAGTGCAGGATGTCGGCCATGGCGACTGCATCTGCATGCCCGTCTTGCACGGCGGCGACAAGATCCTCCACAGACCCCATCCCGCCGGAAGCGATGACTGGGATACTGACAAGGCCCGATATCGCGCTCAACAACGCGATATCGAACCCTTTCCGTGTGCCCTCCTGATCAATCGAGGTCAGCAATAATTCGCCGGCGCCCAGTTTTTCCGCTTCCTGGACCCATTCGATAACGTCGCGCCCAGAATGCTCCCGACCGTTGTCGGTATAGGCTTCCCATCCGCCGGAGTTCTGCCGCTTCGCTTCGACAGAAAGCACGACCGCTTGGCTGCCGAATTCTTCCGCGATTTCCGATATCAGCTCGGGACGGGCGATAGCCGCCGTATTGATTGCGACCTTGTCCGCCCCAGACCGCAGCAGCTTCCGCGCATCTTCGACCGATCGGACACCGCCACCGACTGTAATAGGGACAAACACATGGTGCGCAGTGTGTTCGAGAATTTCGGTGAGATTGTTGCGTCCGTAGAGGCTCGCGACCGTGTCCATATAAATGATCTCGTCAATTCCCTGCTCGTAATAGCGCTGAGCATAGGTTTGCGGATCTCCGATGACGCGCAGGCCTTCGAGGTGGATGCCTTTAATCAGGTTCGGGCCCTTGATATCAAGCCGGGCGATTAATCGGATCGGGCGCATTTCAATGGGCTCCGTGGCCAACCGTCAATTCTGTTGCCAGACCGTTCTGCGCAGTGACCATTCCCCATTCTCCGAGCGCTGCCAGAGGTGCGGCGAGCGGAATCGGTCTGCGAGGTGCAGAAAATAATCACGGGTCATTTTTTGATTTTCGAAGTTCTTCGCGGCTACGGGGTATTGATCTTCAGTAATGCTCATGTAGGCGAAGTTGTCCGCTTCAAAACGGTCTGGATACTCACCGTCGAACCGTTTTGCCAGAGCTACGCCCTCCTCACGGAGAATGTCCTTGGATCGTATCTCCTGTGCGGCATCATACGTTGCACGGCCGATGCCGAACTTTACGTGGGTGCAGAAGTAATGCAGGTCGTCGATCTTATCGTCGATGCTGTTGTACTTGCTGTAGGTGCCGGGTGTCCGCTCCGGAGAAGCTTGGAATCCGCCATGCTCGACGGAATAATAGTAGGCACTCTGAGGGTGCCACTTCAGATAATAACCGAGATAATGGACCTCAATTCCGACCTTCTCCAGACGGTCCGGGTCTGCAGGCATGTAAGGGATGAAATCCTGCTCCTCGAGCCCAAAATCCTCTTGCAGCTCGGTGAGCGAGACCCCGCCCAAGTAAATATTATCGAAATCCTTGGCCGCGTAATAAGTGTTGGAGCGGATCGGGGTGACAACGTCGGTTTTCGGATTGCCGTACTCGGCTTCGTTCTCGCCATAGAACACCAGCGGAATATTGAAACGCTCGGCCAGCTTCGGCGCGAGATTTTTCTGGCCTAGAACGAAAGGCTGAAACGGATGGTAGAGGTTTTCCACCGAGAGACGGGTCAGCAGGCGATGCACTCTGCCATTCGGCGTGCATAGATAGTTGTCGAATCCGGCATGGATCCATGATTCGAAGTTCTTCCATCCCCAGTCCGTATGGATGTGAGGTGCCCAGGTCACGGTCAGCGGATGCATCCCGTATTTGGTTTTCAGGATATGAGCCGCGTAAAAGCTGTCCTTGCCGCCTGAGCCGGGAACGAGACAATCGTAGCTTCCGTCCTTGCTTCGGTGCTGGTCACAGAGCGCAATCAGTTCCTCTTCGCGCCCGCCCCAGTCGATGATGGTGTGTTTTTCCTCGGCGACACGGCAAGCGTCGCATACACCCTCTTCATCCAGAGCGATTGTCGCTTTGTGGCTCTGTTTTGTGTGCTTGAATTCGACAGTCGAGTTCGGGCGCTGATTCGAGATCACACACCGTGTACAGAACTCGATATCCTGCGGAAGCCCGTAGCGGGTTTTCGGTTCAGGATTGTCAGCTGCAAAGCTCGAAAAGTCGATATCGACGTGCGCTGGATATTTATACATGGAAGCCTTGGATTGATGGATTTCTGCGCTGATCCGGTTTCCTAACACGATTGCTTCTTTTAAAAGCAATATTTTTACCCGTACGGCCCTCCGAGAAGGTGAGTAAAAATGGAACAGAAACAGCTTGGCGTCCGTGCAGGTGTAAGCGGGCAGCTTTTCTGTTTCGGTTTTGGGTACACCTGTTCTCGGTTGGCATCTCGACTGCGGCTCTCTGGCTGGCGGACGGCCGGGACCGTTCGCAGTTTGCGAGAGAAGGAGCCTAACGAAGATCTGGAATTGTATCGCTTTTGCGGTGACGCCCCGGTCGCTGGCGGATTTGATGTTTTCCGTAACGTTACACACTTGGTTGCTTCGATCCCGCCTGGTGAGGAAGGTGACCCTGCGCTACTCCAGCATTTGGCTGATCTGCGCGCTTTGCCGAGCCTTGAATGGGTCGGCTATCTCTCGACACCGGCTGTCTATGGTGACCGTGGTGGCGCCGTGGTGCACGAGACCGATCTTCCCAATCCGGGATCCGAGCGCGGCAGACGCCGCCTTGCGGCGGAACGTGCCTGGGTTTCCGCTTTCGAGAATACTGACGTCTCCGTTCAGGTGTTCAGGCTTTCCGGGATCTACGGGCCCGGCCGGAGCGCCATAGATCAATTGCGCAGTGGCAAGGCACGGATCATCGATAAGCCGGGCCAGGTCTTCAACCGCATCCATGTCGATGATATCGGGACTATATTGATGGCCTCGATGCAGCGACCGAATCATGGCCGAATCTACAATGTCGCGGATGATGAAGCCTGTCCCAGCGGAGACGTCATCCGCTACGCCGCGGAACTTCTCGATATGGAGGCGCCTGAGCCGATTCCGTTTGACAGTGCGGAGCTGTCTCCGATGGCGCGGTCGTTTTATTCCGAGTGCAAAAGGCTCGATACCGCGCGGATCAAGTCCGAACTTGGTGTCAAGCTGGCATACTCCACCTACCGGGAAGGGCTGCGCAGTATTCTTGACGATGCGTGAACTGCCGCGTAGAGCGAACGTACAAGTTCGCACGTAAGGAACGCATTGTGCCACGAGCTCCGGTCCATATTGTCGGCTGCGGAGGTCACGCCAAGGTCATCGCCATGATGGTTGAGGCGGGTGACCAACTCGACATCGTCTCCTTCATTGACCGGGACCCGGCTGAGGGCGCGTCTTTCCTGGGAAGGTCGGTACAGGACGAAGACACATTCCTCGAGGCTCGCTGTGGGGAAGCTGTCATCATCGCTCTCGGTGAAGGTGTGCGCCGCAGGGAAACCGTGACCCGCTACAAACAGGCCGGTTTCTCCAGCTTCCCTGCCATCGTGGCTTCGTCCGCCGCAGTGGCCGAAGGCGTCTTGATCGGTGAGGGAAGCGTATTGATGCCTGGAGTGATTGTGAATCCCGGCGCGGAAATCGATGCCTTTTGTGTTCTGAATACGGGCGCGATCCTGGAGCATGATTGCAGGCTAGGCGATTATGCGGCGCTCGCTCCGGGCGCGACGGTGGGCGGCGATTGCCGGATCGGGGCTGGTGCCTATATCGGCATTGGTGCCGCCGTGTCCCACGGTCGCACGATCGGACAGAGTGCCGTTATTGGCGGCGGGTCCTTCCTGGCCTCCGACGCAGGCAGCGACGAATTATGGGGCGGTGTTCCCGCAGTCTTGATCCGTAAGCGCGCACCGGGCGCGACGGTGCTGTGAGGATATATGCAGAATAGTTCGGAAGCGGGCCGGGTCTTCGTCATTGCCGAAGCCGGGGTCAATCACAACGGCGACCTCGCCATGGCGCGCCGTCTGGTGGAAGCCGCAGCCGCAGCTGGCGCGGATGCCGTCAAGTTTCAGACCTTCTCGCTGGAGTCCATTGTCGCGGCAACGGCTCCCATGGCTGACTACCAGAAAACCAACTCCGGAGCCTCGGGTTCCCAGAAGGACATGCTGGCGGATCTTGAACTGCCGCTGGAAGCCTTTAGCGAGTTGGCCGCATATTCCGCCTCGCTCGGCATCGAGTTCATGTCGACGGCGTTTGACCCTGTCAGCCTTGATCATCTGCTGTCCCTGAAGGTGCGCCGCCTGAAAATTCCCTCGGGCGAGATCACCAATCCCGAACTGGTGCGGGCGATCGGCGGGGCCGGGCTGCCGGTGATCATGTCGTCCGGTATGGCCAATCTCGGGGAGATCGAGCAGGCACTCGGCTGGCTGGCTGAGAGTGGCGCGGGTGATATCAGCCTGCTGCATTGTGTCAGCGATTATCCGGCCGATCCGTCGGATGCGAACTTGGCGGCCATGGATACGCTCCGGACGGCTTTCGGGTATCCCATCGGCTGGTCCGATCATACGCTCGGCGATACCGTGACCATCGCTGCCGTGGCACGAGGCGCAACTATTATCGAGAAGCACTTCACACTTGATAAGAACCTCCCGGGGCCGGATCACAAGGCATCTCTCGATCCGGCCGAGCTGAAGCGGATGGTCGATAATATCCGGATTACCGAGGCTGCTATCGGCAATGGCCGCAAGCAGCCGACGGAGGCGGAACGCAAGGTGGCACTGGTCGCCCGGCGCAGCATTGCCGCTCGCGCGGATATCGCCGAAGGGGCAGAAATCACGGCCGCTGACCTGACATATCTGCGGCCGGGAGACGGCATCGCACCGTCGCGTGCGGATATGGTGATCGGCCGTCGCGCCATGCGGGCGATCCCGGCCGGGACACTTTTGAGCCTCGCTGATATCGGCTGACGCAAAAGTACCTTGTCCCTGCACTCCTTCCGCCCCATCTACCCGCGCATGAAAACAATCACCGACCGTCCGGCGGCTCCGCCGTCGATCCTCAGCGCCGAGGATATGCTGACTGCGCGCGAGATTTCGGATTGGCTGCTGCAGGTCTCCCGCGAGGGCCGTGATCTTGGCCTGCTCTGGGATGAGTTCTGCCGTCGTCTGGCTCTGGCTGGCGTTCCGGTCGAGCGCGGCACGGCGATCCTTATGGTGCTGCACGCGATCAAGGAAGGCGTGCATTGCGAGTGGCGCATGGGGCAGGGGGTCGAGGTCAAGCCCTGGCATTACGCGCCGGGCAATGCCAGGATTTATGAGGAAAGCCCACTCCGGCTGGTGCATGAGACCGGGAGCTGGCTCCATCGGCGGATTGACGAGAAGAGTGCGGCGGAATTTCCGATTCTGGACGACCTGAAGGCGCTCGGATATTCGGATTATCTGTGCGTGCCGATCATCTTCGCCAACGGTATGCGGAATGCGCTGACTTTTGCCAGTCGTGAAATTCAAGGCTTCTCAGAGCGGGACATCGCCTTGCTGCAGCAGATCATGCCAACGGCGAAGATCGTGCTGGAGCTGATGTCCGTCTATCGCAGCATGGATGATGTACTTGCCATGTATGTTGGCCGCGAGCCCGGCGGCCGCATTCTCGCCGGTGAGGTTCGGCGTGGCGTGGTTAACACGATGGAGGCGGCGATCCTGGTCGCCGACATGCGCGATTTCACGCTGCTTTCCGACCGGCTCGGCGACAAGCAGACGGTGGAGCTGCTGGACGCCTATTACGACTGCATCATCCCGCCGATCCTGAAACACGGCGGCGAGGTTCTGAAATTCACCGGTGACGGGATCCTTGCGATATTCCAGGATCCCTCGGGTATCGGGGAGTGCCAGCTCTGCCGGGGCGGTGCGCTTGAGGCCGCGATAGAAGGGCAGGCTTGCCTCGATGCGCTGGACACCTCGCAATGGGGAGCGGATGTAGAGGTCAAGGCGGGCGTCGCCCTGCATCACGGCAAGGTCGCCTTTGGCAATGTCGGCTCCGGCGAGAGGCTGGATTTTACGGTGATCGGCAAGGACGTGAATCTTGCTGCCCGGATCGGCGCCAAGTGCCGCACCTTGCATGAGCCGATCCTGATGTCGAAGACCTTCGCCGAATGCCTGCCGGTTCCTGTCCGCAAACTTGGCGATTTCAGCCTGCGCGGCCTGCCCGGCACGCAGGATATCTACGTCCCGGAGTGACATCGTGAGCCGCATAATGAAGACGCGGGTTGCCTCCTGACAGTCCTCTTCCTGTAGGATTGCAAAGATGGCCGGTCCCGATACCAGATCGCCGGCGCGTGAAGAGGATCGCCGATTTGTCACTGAGCCCCGTTTTATCGATGCCTGATTTCGACACCGACCCGGCTCCTCGGGCGACGTAATGACCATGCGTGGGGATACGGAGCGGGGCGGCAAGACAGCTGCTGTTGTCGGCGGCGGTATCACCGGGTGCGCGACGGCTCTCGATCTTGCTCGCCTCGGGTTTCTGGTGACACTCTACGAAGCTAAACCGCTGCTTGGTGGCATCCTGCGCGACCTCGAGAGCGGCGGGAAATGGTATTTCAATGGCTGCCAGTATCTGCGCACGGAGCAGGCGTGGCACAAGGCTTTGCCGGACGTGCTGCAAAACAATCTTTATCGGTTCGCGCACTATTACGGCTCCTATACCGATCTCGGTTTCGGTGCCGTCTCGCATGAGGATTTCGAGGCGCCCGTTTTCGATGCGCCGCCGGATGGTCTTGCCGATCCTGAGACCTTCCGCGCATGCGTCAGTCTGGCGGACAGGATGCATTGTTATCCGCCGGCTATCGGTGACGCCGTGCTTGGATGGCTCAGACATCTCGGGGCCGATCCGGAAGCGATTGATGCGGGAAATGCCTACAACGTCCAGCTTGGGCGTCTCTACCTGCGCGGTGATGTTAAAGAGATCGATACTCTGAAGGCCGGCTCGCCCGTTGCGGACGATTTGCTGGGGCTGCCGCGCACGGTCCGGGGCGAGGGGCGGCCGATCGGCAGTCTGCCAACCCATGGCTACAACGCCTTTTTCGATGTGTTCGAAACCATTCTGACCGAGGCAGGCGTCATTGTTTGCACAGGCCAGCCGGTCGTGCCGCGGTTCAAAGATGACACTGCCATTTTGAAGCTGCGCGGAGAGACCCTGAGGCCGGACCTGATCGTCTGGGCGGCGAACCCGACCCCGGTGATTGCCGCCGCCGGATTGGGGCGCCTTGATGATCCCTTTGTGGATATCACCGTGAGCGCGGGCAGCATCTCCGGCCCCGGGCTTCCGGCCGATCCCCACTATATGCAGGTCTACAGCACCGGCAGCCCGATCACGCGGATTTTCAGCTATCCGCGGGAGGGCGGGCACTCCGTCACGGTGGAGCATATGCCGGACGGGAAAAGCGCGCCGGAATTGCAGGCGCATGTGCAGGAGATCTGCCGGTCGTTCTATGGCGACGTCCGGATCGAGATCGCGGTCCAGCAGCCACAGCGGCGGCATATCTTCTTCTCGCCGGCGGACCGTGCGCGGTTCGACGCTTTCCGTGACCTCTGCACGACGCGCTATGTCAATTTCGTCGACGGGGCGTGGGAGAGTTACGCCCGCGACCCGAAGATCAACGGCATCGCATCGACCCTGAGGGCCCGGTTGCCTCTGTTGCCGTCCTAGAACTCAATCCCTGCTTGGGCCTTGAAGCCCTGACGGAACGGATGCTTGATCTGGGTCATCTCGGTCACCAGATGGGCCGCCTCGATCAACTCTTCCTTGGCGTTCCGGCCGGTGACGATGACATGCAGGTCCGGGCGCTTGTTCTTCAGGGTTTCGACGACTTCCTCAAGCGGCAGGTAATCGTAGCGCAGGACGATGTTCAGCTCATCCATCAGCACCATGTCGATGTCCGGGTCCGCCATCAGTTCCTTCGCCTGCTCCCAGGCGGCACGGGCGGCGGCGATGTCACGGTTCAGGTCCTGGGTGTCCCAGGTGAAGCCTTCCCCCATGGTGCGGATGGAGATCTGATCCGCGAAGGCTTCCAGCACCTTGCGCTCACCGGTCTCCCACTTGCCTTTGACGAACTGCACGACGCCGACATTCATGCCATGGCCGAGGGCCCGGCAGACCATGCCGAAGGCGGCTGTGCTCTTGCCTTTGCCTTTGCCGGTATGGACGATCAGCAGGCCGCCGGTTTCGGTCTTGGTGGCCATGATCTTGTTCCGGGCGGCCTTTTTCTTCGCCATCTTCTCGGCATGACGTGCGGCCTTTTCCGGATCTATTCCAGCTTCCGGCTCGCTGCCTGCCTCGATATTTTCGTCGCTCATGTTCTCGCTCCCTCTTGCCGTCCATCATGGCACCCGGCAACCCACGTGGGTCAACCAGCCAATGCCGTCAATTCCTCGTGCGCCGCGTTCCGGCGCGGACGCCATAACCCGCGATCCAGTGCTTCCCTGAGCTTCGCCGCCATCTCCTTCAGAGCGGCCGGATTGTGCCGCTCCAGGAAGGTGCGGACTTCGTCATCGCCGAGATAGGCGTCGAACACGGCATCGAAATGATGATCGCCGACGCAGCGCGCGGTGGCGGCGAAGGCGAACATGTAATCGACGGTGGCGGCCATTTCGAAGGCGCCCTTGTATCCGTGCCGCATCACGCCTGCGATCCATTTCGGGTTCACCACGCGTGCCCGGACGACACGCGCGACCTCTTCCTCGAGTGAGCGGATACGCGGGTTCTCCGGCCGCGAATGGTCGTTGTGATAGACCGTCGGCTGATTGCCGGAAAGATGCCGGATGGCAGCGGTGATGCCGCCCTCGAACTGGTAGTAATCGTCGCTGTCCAGCAGATCGTGCTCGCGGTTGTCCTGATTGTGCAGCACCAGCTCCACATCCTTCAGGCGGGACTCGAACAGCGCATGCGCGGCCTCGCCCTCGGCGCCCTGGCCATAGGCATAGCCGCCCCAGGCAACATAGGCGTTTGCGAGGTCTTCCTCGTTTTCCCAGAGCTGCTCGTCGATCATTGCCTGCAGGCCGGCGCCATAGGCTCCGGGCTTTGAGCCGAAAACGCGATAACCCGCCTGCTTTTCCGCCGCTTCCCGGCTGGCACCGGCTTTCTCGAAAGCTGCCGCATCGCTCTTGTAGCGGGCGGCGAGCGGGTTCTGCGCTGCGGGTTCGTCCAGTTTCGCGACGGCACGGGCGGCGCTGTCCAGCAGGTCGATCTGGAACGGGAAGGCATCCCGGAAGAAGCCGGAGACCCGGAAGGTGACGTCGACGCGTGGCCGGTCGAGCACGGAGGAGGGCAGGATCTCGAAACCGGTAACGCGGCCGCTGGCGACGTCCCATTCCGGCTTCACGCCCATCAGGGCGAGGGCCTGGGCGATATCGTCGCCGCCGGTCCGCATGTTGGCGGTGCCCCAGGCGGAGATCGCCAGCCGCTCCGGCCAAGCGCCGTTCTCCTGCCGGTAGCGTTCCAGCAGCAGGCAGGCGGACTTCCAGCCGAGCTGCCAGGCGGCGGGGGTTGGTACCGCGCGGGTATCGACCGAATAGAAATTCCGGCCCGTCGGCAGCACATCCGGCCGTCCGCGCGTCGGCGCGCCGGACGAGCCGGGGGCAACGAAGCGCCCGGCGAGACCGGTCAGCAGGCCCGCGCGCTCCGCCTCGCCACAGCCCGTGACGATCGGACGGAGATGGCTGTCGACCATCTCCAGCACGGCGCGGGTGCGCTCCCATTCGGGGGCTGCTCCCCGGCGCCCGGCGATGAGGTCGTGCGCCAGCAGTTCCAGCCGCTCTACCGTGTCGCCATGGGTGCGCCAGTGCTGGTCATCGACAGCGGCAAGCGCATCCGGACGGAGGCCTTCCCATGGCGCCCCCATATCGGTGGCCAGCGGATCGAACGGCTCACTATCCAGCTCAAGCCCGAGGTCACGTGCCAGAGCCCGTTGCAGGGAAGCGTCTCCGCCTTCGCCCTTGCCGCGCGGCACGCGGACCAGAGCGGTCAGTAGATCGTCCAGCAGGCGGCCTTCGGGCGCGGCACCGAAGATGTGCAGCCCGTCCCGGATCTGCAGTTCTTTCAGCTCGCACAGATAACCGTCCAGCCGGTTCAGTTTCTCCGCCTCGCCGTCCCGGTCGGAGAGGCCGAGATCCTTGTCGAGACCGATGGAGGCCATCTTCTCCAGGATCTGCTCCGACAGGAGTTTCAGGCGGCGCGGATCAACTCCGGCGGCCTGATAATATTCGTCTACCAGCGCTTCCAGCTCTTTCAGTGGGCCGTAGCTCTCCGCGCGGGTCAGCGGCGGTGTCAGATGGTCGATGATGACGGCGGCGGAGCGGCGTTTCGCCTGCGTTCCCTCGCCCGGATCGTTGACGATGAAGGGATAGAGATGCGGCATCGCACCGAACACGGCCTCGGGATAGCAGCTCTCGGACAGGGCCAGCGATTTGCCAGGCAGCCATTCCGTGTTGCCGTGCTTGCCCATATGGACGACGCCATGGGCGCCGAACTGCTCGCGCAGCCAGATATAGAAGGCGAGATATCCGTGTGGCGGGACCAGGTCCGGGTCGTGATAGCTCGCCGTCGGGTCGATATTGTACCCACGCGCGGGCTGGATGCCGACGAGCACGTTGCCGAGGGAGAGGACCGAAAGCCGGAAGGCATCGCCGGAGACGAAAGGATCGCTTTCGGGTGGCCCCCAGCGTTCCTCGATCTCGGTGCGGACAGTCTCCGGGAGCCTTGCGTAGGCCAGCTTGTAATCGGCAAGTGACAGCAGCGCGCCGCCCTTGCGGGAGGCCCGGTCGGAGAGATCGTTTGTCGGCCCGACGGAGAGCCGGCCGATCAGGGCATCGCCGTTGATCGGGATATCGCGCACGCCGTACCCGGCCTCGGCCAGCGCCCGCAGCACGGTGACGGTCCCGGCCGGGGTGTCCAGCCCGACGCCGTTGCCGAGCCGCCCGTCCTTGTTCGGGTAATTGGCCAGCACGATCGCCAGCTTGCGCTTTTTCGCATCGGTAGCGCGCAGGCGGGCCCACGCCGCCGCGAGCTTCGCCGTGAAGGTGATACGATCCGGCACTGGCTCATAGGTGACGAGGGAGCATTCAGTCGCTTCATCCCGGCGGGCTTCCGCCTTGAAGGAGACGGCGCGGGCCAGCACCCGGCCGTCGACCTCCGGCAGGGCCACGTTCATGGCGATATCGCGGGCGGAAAGGCCGTTGGTCGAGGTTTCCCAATTCTCCCGGTTGCCGCCGGAAAAGATCACCTGCAGCACCGTGCAATCGCCACCATCGAATGGGGTTTCGGTCCCTGGTGCGCCCGGTTTGGAGACCGCAAATCCGGTGGCGTTCAGGATCACGCCCGGCGGTGCCTGTTCGATGGCACCACGCACAAGACCGGCGGAGACCGGGTCCTTCAGGCTGGAGACAAAGATTGGTACCGGGGCCAGACCCTCAGACCGCATCGCCTCGATCAATGCATCCACCGGAGCCGTGTTGCCGGCCTGTACGAGTGCCCGATAAAAGACGATAGGCGCCGGATGCGCGCCGGGTTCAGACGCGGCCAGTACCTCTTCCAGAGACGGATGAGCCATGCCGGGCAGGTAATATCCCGCCTTTGGCAGAGGTGCCGGCTCACGCCACTCGGTTTCCGTTCCGATCAGGCTGGCGGCGAAACGGATGACCTCGGCGGCATTGCCGATCCCGCCCTCGATCATGTAGCGCCAGAGCCGCTGGGTGGCGGCAGTGTCGAGGCTGCCATACCCGGTCAGCTCCGGGTCTGGTTGGTCGTCGCCAGGCAGGAAGGCGAGCGGGATTTTCTTTTTCCGGCAGATCGCTGCGAGCTGCTCGACGCCATAGGGCCAGTACCCGATGCCGCCGATCACCCGGACCACGATCATCTTGGCGTGGATGGCCATCTCTTCGACATAGAGGTCAACGGAGAGATTGTGGCCGAGCTGCATCAGGTTCGCCAGCCGCAGGCTGGGGAAAGCGCCGTCGTGGTCTGCTGTCACCTGCGCATAGCCTTGGGCGAGGCAAGCGAGTTCAGTGTCCGCCGCGCTCAGGAACAGGATGTCGCCCGGCGTCTGGCCGAGATCGACAGCTTCGCTGCCATCCGTGACCGAGCCGGGAGTTGCCGCGAGGAGATGCATGGAGCCTCCGCCTTGTGCGGTTCGGTGGAATTATCCGGAGATGGCGCTGGCGATGGCGTCCCGGTCGAGCCCGTGATGACCGATTACCACGAGCCTTGAAGCGCGTGTTTCACCGGCCTGCCAGTCGCGGTCGAAATAGCGCTGGATGCGCGGGCCGACGCCCTGGATAACCTGCCGCATCGGCTTGCCCGGAATGTCGAGGAAGCCTTTCACGCGCAGAATGTCATGGCTCTCGACGGCCGCAATGATGCGTTCCTCAAGAGCTTCCGCGTCATCGACCACGCCGAGCGGCAGCACGAAACTGTCGAAATCCTCATGGTCATGCTCATGCCCGTCGTCATGGTGCGACGGACGGCTGTCGAGATCGTCTTCCGCTGCCGCACCCAGGCCGAGCAGCACATCCGCACCGAGTTGGCCATGGGCGCTGGTGACGGTCTTCACCGCGCTCCTGAGGTAGGGCGCAACGATTTCGTGCACTTTCGCGAGGCCCGCCTCGTCCAGCAGGTCGGTCTTGTTCAGAACGACCATGTCGGCGCATTGAAGCTGTTCCTCGAACAGTTCTTCCAGCGGGCTTTCATGGTCGAGGGACTCGTCCGCCGAGCGCTGGTCCTGCACCGCGTCGTGGTCGTCGGCGAAGCGGCCTTCGGAAACGGCGGCCGCGTCGATCACGGTGACCACACCGTCGACGGTGATGCGGGTGCGCACTTCCGGCCAGGCGAAGGCTTTCACCAGCGGTTTCGGCAGGGCGAGGCCGGAGGTCTCGATGATGATGTGATCGGGGCGCTCCGGACGGGCCAGGATGGCTTCGATGGCGGGCAGGAAATCGTCCGCTACGGTGCAGCAGATGCAACCGTTGGCGAGTTCCACCACGTCATCGTCACTGCAGCCCTCGATACCGCAGCCGGTCAGCAGCTCGCGGTCGACGCCGAGATCGCCGAATTCGTTGATGATGAAGGCGAAGCGACGGCCGCCGTTATGCTCGACCAGATGCCGGATCAGGCTGGTTTTGCCGGCGCCGAGAAAGCCGGTGATAACGGTGGCGGGGATCTTCTCTGTCATGTCTGTCTCCTGGGCCTTCCACGGCATTATGCCTTGGATCGGTGCGTTGCGCTCTCGTCACCGAACGGAAGACCGTGCCCTGATCACACCCCGGATCAAGGCGGGCGACGATGCTGGCGGCAGGTCTCCTGGCTCGCCGGGTCATAACGTTCTGTCCGCCTTCCCGGATGCAGGAAATCCTGCGTCCAGTGGCTTCGGGACAGACCGCTCGCCGGCTACAGTTGCGGGGGCAGCCGCGGCTTGATCCGGCAGACACGCCGAACCGACCGCGTTCCCTTTTGATCCCCCCTCCGAGTTGAAGGGCGGGAACCGTCAGCAAATCTCTTGTCGGACGGCGTGGGGACAGTGTCAAGGGAGCGCGTCGACGGAGAGGCTGAAATCGGCTACATTCATGCCTATATCGAAGGGAAGCCCCGCCCCGGCGGGCCGGAACCGGACATCCAGAAATGGCCATCACAGCGACGGCTTCGATAGCACCTCAACTCAGTACCCTGAACCGCAATGGAACGGGGCAGACAAGCTCGCCCACGGAATCTGGCGCACCTGTTGCTGCGGAAAACAGTGCGGCGGTTGCCGCCACTGCGGTTCTGGGCTCGTCCGGCCAGCAAAGCGCTGCCGTGTCGCAAGCCCAGTCTGCGCTGCGTTCCGCAGAGGATGCCGTCGCCCGGCGCGAGGCCGAACTGAACGATGCACAAAGCGCCGCTTCCGCCGCCTCCGACCGGGCTGACCAGCGCCGCCGGGCTTTGTCTGAAGCAGAGGGAGCCGAACGGATTGCCCTTGCCGAAGACCTCCAGCGTGGCTCTCTGGTCAATATTTCCGTCTGAAAATCAGGACCGTTTGAGGTTCAGGATTTCCGCCGAGATTGTGAGCGTAACCCTCTCGCCATCTCCGTAATAAGGGTTCGTGCGGAAAGTGAGCCAGCTCGGGAAAACGGTGAGCTGGCCATTCTTGGGCGCGACCAGCATGGGGCTGCCAACAGGATCTATGGGCAGTCCTGCTAGACAGGCGGCGCCACGGGGGTCGTCGATCTCGATGGTCCCGCTCTCGGGTGCGTCGGCGCTGGGTGTGTCGCCGGCCTCGACCGTATAGATCATCGTCAGGTGATGTCCCGGTTTCAGATGGCTTTTTTCATAGGCGCCGTAGCGCAGCACCGTCGCCGAGCCAGAGAGCCGGGCGTTGAATGTGCAGTCACCTCCGGCGATCTGCGGCACCACAGTCTGGAGGGCGCCGAGGGCGGTTTGGCGGATGGTGTCGATGCCCTTGTCCGGCCAGTCGAACAGATTGCCGCTGGATCGCCAGCCGCCGATAACACCCCCGGCATTCGGCTCGCCTGATGCCTCTCGGGTCAGGACGGCGGCTTTCAGCGCGTCATTGAGCGGCGCGCTGCCTTCGATGGAGAACATGAACAACCGGGTCGGGAAGACATCGAGAATATCCGTGCGGGAATCGAATTTCAGTTCCATCTGCCAGCCCCCTGCAAGCGATTATATGTCCGGTCACTTCCATAGCATGCCAGGGCGACGCTCGGTCAAACACCGGTTTGTCGTAGTTTTGTGAAGGCCGGGATGGGGTGTATTATGCAATTAAAAATTGTAAAATATTGAATTTCCGATAGAGTATAAAAATACTCAGCTAGGGAGGGTGCTATGCGGTACGGATGGACGTTGGGACTGCTTGTAAGTGCCGGGCTGGCTGGTGCGGAGAGTGCATTGGCGGCATGCGGCTGCGCGGATATGACGATTACAAGGCAAAATAATGTGACAATGTGCTCGCCGAGAAACATCGATGATTTCAACGAATGTGCGAAGCTGGCACCCAATGTCGGCGGAAACAACTGCGGCGCCAACGAATATCAATATACCTGCCCGACCGGCGCGAATTCCCAAATTCTGGGCGGCAATTCCCCAAGTCAAAAGACAGGTTTCTACGTTGATGCAACCTACGACAACGGGAGTAACGAAGCCCACTGCACGCCCGGTCAGATTCTCCAGATGTCCATCGTCAGCAACGGCCAGGCTGCCGGTAATCCAACCATCAATACGACTTCGGTGGATGGGGATACACGGATCGGCGGCCAGGATGTGCGGATCGATAATAATCAAGCGCACGAGTTCCCACAGGTTGGGGCGATGGTCCAGCAGGTGGCCTCGTTCGGTGGTGACAATTACCGGCAACCAGGAGACAACGGTGTTCTCAGCGGCTCGTCAAATGCAGGTTCCTGGTGGTGGGATAATACCGATCAGGAAAAAGATCTCGGACAAGGCGAAGCGGCGACTTGGCGTTACTCCTTTGTCTCGTTCGTTAATGGAAGTGGAGGGCAGCGCCCCAATTGTGCCTGTGCTTTCAACATAAACGTGACCTGGAACGCGAATCAGAATCCGGTGACGGCTTATGTCTATGATGCCGGTAACAGCGTGAATTGCGGAGGGCTGCAATAACCTTTCGGCGATCTTGGCGGCGGGCTTACTGCCCGCCGTTCTTCGCGAAATATTCCAGCGCCTTTTCGGCCATGTAGAGGTCGAAGGCGTCGTGGATGTCGATACCGGAGGCGACATCGTCGATCTCCAGGATATCGACCTTCATGCCGGTCCGTTTGCCGGCCCGGATCAGGTCGGCGCGGATGGCGGAGGCGAGGCCGGTATCTTCGCGGAACAGCGGCGTGCGGGTCTGGCGCGGGCCGTAGACGGCCATCCAGTCGAACACCCGCTGCCATTCCCCGTCCGCGTTCCGGGACCAGAAATTCTTGTGCGTCTTGTTGGCGACGAAGACCGTTTCCAGACTGTCGTCCGCCTTCAGCCGGTTGACGCACTCGGCGATCCATTCCGGCTTGCGGAAGATGTCCGTCGGCTGCAGGAAGACGACGATGCCGAACGGCCCGTCGATCTCTTCCGCCCGCTCCAGCGCATCCTTCAGCACCGGCTCGGTCGGCGTCAGGTCCTCGGCCAGCGAGCCTTCGCGCATGAAGGGGCACCAGGCCCCGGCGGCGACGGCGGCATCGCGGATCGCTTCATTGTCGGTGGTGACCAGCACCCGGTCGCAGACGCCGGAGGCGAGCGCATGCTCGACGGAATGGGCGATCAGCGGCTTTCCGCCGATCGGCTTGACGTTCTTGCCGGGCAGGCCCTTGGAGCCGCCGCGGGCGGGCAGGATGGCGAGAACGCGGTCAGACTTTGTCATGCGATGGAATTCCTGAGTTCGGTAAAGCGGTCCGCGACCATTTCGGCCATGGCGAGGCTCATGTCGTCGCGGATATCGACAAGGGCCCAGAACTGGTCGACCACCTCGAAGCCGACCGCGTCGCCGAGACGCCGGCCCTCGCGGATCAGCTCCGGCCGGGTGGCCAGCGCCAGGCCGACGACTTCCTGGAAATAGGTCGAGCTGCGCCGGTCGCCGCCCGGATCGAGCGCCTGGATGGTGCGGTCCGGGTCGAGCCGCCACAGGCTGGCCTCGAACTCGCGCACGCAGACCACACTGTCGAGATGCTCGCGGGCCGCCAGGTTCTCCGCCGTGCGCCGGATCAGGCCGCGCGGCCGGAACGGATGGGTCGGCTCGACGACGACGACCTGCTTCGCCGGATGTGCATCGAGCACGTCCACCAGCGCGTCCGAATAGCTCTCGGCTTTGCGGTCATGGATGGTGATCCGGTCGGCAAAGGGCGCAGCCTGGGCCTTCACCGCGTCATCGTCGGCGGTCAGCACCACATTGGCGTCCGGCAGATCTTCCAGCACCGCTTCGATGGTGCGGACAAGGCTGGAGGCACCGTGCAAGGGCTTCACCAGTTTCGGGGTCGAGCTGGCGCCGGAATAGACGGGGATGATGGTAAGGATGTCACTCATGGCGCGCTCGTCCGGATGTAGTCGATGACCTCGGCCACCCGCTTGGCGCGGCCCTCGTCGCGGCCCTGATGGATGCCGTGATGGTGATAGACCCGGAGGCCCGGCTCATAGAGGATTTCATGGCCGAGCGCGATCATGCGCTTGCCCCATTCCCGGTCCTCGACGCCGCGGATTTCCTCATCGAACGGATGCTCGTCCCAGATCGATTTGCGGATACCGGAATTGGCGTTGTGGAAGAAGTAATCCCGGCGCTGGCGCACCCGTTCGTCCCGGAAGGTGGTCCAGAGGTCGCGCCGGTCGATGGCGCTGGTGTCCGGCAGCGGCTCCTGCCGGCCATAGATGCCGCAGAGCTTCGGGTCGCCGTTCGGGCCGAGATGGGCCAGCAGGTAATCGGCCCAAAGCTCGTCCACCGGCACGCAGTGCGAGGAAATCAGCGCCACGGTGTCGTATTTCGCGGCGGCGATGCCGATATTCAGCGCCCGGCCGTAAGAGAACTCCGCGCGGCTGATATACTGGATGTTGACGCCATAGGCCTCGGCGATCGGCAGCGTGTCATCGGTGGAATCGTTATCCACCAGGATGACGTCGATATCCTTTACCCGCTGATGCTTCAGCGCGGTCAGGCAGCGGCCGATCCAGGCGGCTTCGTTCTTGGCCCGCAGGACGACACTGATCATGACTGCCTCCAGTCGTCTTCATCCACCACCCCGAAATCGAGGGCTGCGCCTTCGGTCAGGGCGTACAGCACTTTCTTTCCAAGCACGGTCGGCTTCAGCGACGCGGCGATGCCGGGGCCGCCTGTTTCCTCGGCGATATCGGCTTCTTCCAGCACCTTGCCGAGCGGGATCGGCCGGGCGGCTTTCAGGGTCGGCCGGGCCAGCCGGTGCAGCTCGATGCGGGCAACCATGGTCGGCGCGAACAGGATGGTTCCCCTGAGAGTACCTGTCTCCTGCATCGCCCGCAGCCGTTCCAGCGCGTCGAGATCGTGTACCAGAAAGGCTGGCCTCGTTCCGGCCTTGAGCAATGGTGGTGCGGACAGATGGTCGGCTGGAACGACGATGTCGAAATCTTCCGCCACCTTCTCCAGCTCCTCGTGCCGGATCGCATCGAGAGCGATCGGCCAGGCTTCCGCTTCGACCGTGTCCGCATGGTCGCCGAGCAGGATTACACCGTGTTTGAAATGTGCATCCTGTTCGCTGGCGGGTCTGATTTTCATGGTGCCGCTTACCCCGCGTTCCGCATGGCGTCGCGTACCGCATCAATCGGCAGCGCGCCAGGATTTGCCTTCTGGAAAGCAATCACCGCCTGGTCGAGATTCATGCCGAGCCCGTTTTGTACCTTCAGACCACGCGCCGCCGCCAGTTTCAGCAACGCGGTTTCAGTTGGCTGGTAGATGATGTCATAGACCAATGCGTGCTCCGGCAGGGCGGCGATCAGCGCCTCCGCGTCTGCACCGAGAGGTGTGCCAGCATCCCCGTCCTGATATCCGGCCGAGGTGCAATTCACCAGCACGCCACACTCCGAGAGCAGATCCGCCGTTAGCGGCAGCGCTGCCGCTGAGACATGCGCGCCGAGCTTCGCCGCCGCCTCCTGGGCCTTTACCGGGGTCCGGTTGGCGACCACCAGCTCTTTCACCGCGCCGGCCAGATAGGCCGCGACCGCGATCCCGGCCCCGCCGAGCCCGATCAACACAGCTTTGCGGGAGGCGAGGTCCGGCAGGGCGTCCGCGATCTGCGACAGCGCCCCAGCCCCGTCCGTATTGGCGCCGACCAGATCGTCCCCGTCCCGGTAGATCGCATTCACCGCGCCAATCCGTTCCGCCTCCGGCTCCAGCCGGTCCAGCAGCTTCGCGATCTCCTGTTTATGCGGCACCGCGACCGCACCGCCGATATAGCGTTTGTCTGCCTTCAGCGCCGCGACCAGCCCGGCCAAATTCTCCGGCGTTACATCCATCGGCACCATCGCGGCATCGATCCCGCCGGCCGTAAAGGCCGCGTTCCAGAGCAGCGGAGAGCGTGCACCTTTGGACGGGGTCAGCCCGAGAATGGCGGCGAATTTTTCGGTGGTGATGCGTGGGGCGTTGTCGAGAAAGTCCTGCACGTGGAACCGGTCCCGGGTGTTGGTTCGGAAAGTGGCGGAATGCCGCCGGAATAAGTGAGACTGGTTTAGCGCAGGTGGAGGTGCGGAGGGAAGGGTGAAGAATATGGCGAAGGCCAAGCTGCTGTAGAGCGGCGACTGGCGTGTCGCTGACAGCAGGTACTCGCTTACACTTCTCTAGGGCTTTGCGTGAAAGCGACGATCCGGTTTCGACCGGCTCTTTTTGCCTCGTAGAGAGCGAGATCGGCATTTTTCAGAAGTTTGTCGGCGTCAGGAGAGGCGTCGCTCAGCTCAGCGAGGCCGAAGCTGCACGTTACGTTGAACGCGACGGCATCGGCCTCGAATGCAATCTCTGAAATACCGATGCGCACTCTGTCGAGAAAAGCCACGGCTGCATCCTCCGGAGTCTCCGGCAAGATCCAGCAGAATTCCTCTCCGCCGATCCGCGCGACGATATCCGATTTGCGCAGAGTGCTCTTTAGAAACTCGGAGATCCGTTGCAGCACCAGGTCGCCAACTCCGTGGCCGTGCGCGTCGTTGACCGCTTTAAAGTGGTCGATGTCCATAATCACTATCGCCAGCGCGCTGCCGTAGCGGCGGGCCCTACCGATCTCGTGGTCCAGACAGACTTCAAGATGGCGCCGGTTGTAGAGCCCCGTCAGCGGGTCTCTTGTCGCCAGCTCGGTCAGTTTCCGGTTGGCTTCGCCGAGGTCGTGCGTTCGTTCGTCGATTTTGCTTTGCAGCGTTTCGTTGAACTCCTTGAGAGTGGCAATCATGACCGAAAAATGTTCGGTCAGTTCCCTGACCTCGCGCCACCCGCCGCCCTCTGGCGGTTTCGCAAGTTCGCCCCTCGTGACTTTCGCAGTGTGAGCCCGTAATTTTTCGATCGGCTTGGCGATAAAGAAAGACAGTCCTACACCGGCGAAGATCGCCAGCACGATGATGGAGAGCTCGGCGATGTAGATCAGCTTCGTGTTCCGGTTTACCAGAGCTGCGACTTCCTCTTCGTTGATCTTGGCGACGAGCCCCCAATCGAGTTCGGAGAGGTAGCGCGTTGACGCCAGGACGGGCCTTTCCAGATAGTCCGGAGCGAAGCTCATGACGATCTCGTTGCCCAGCATGGCCTGCGTGATCGGGACGTCGAGCCGGTCCATCGCAACACGCCGCCGGAATGCTGCCTTCTGGTCGTATTTGAGAGGAACAGCGAACAAGGCGTCGCCGCTCTCGTGGCGCACGGCGAACAACCATTCGCCGGTCTCGCCAAGCCCGGTGCGCTGCTGGACCAGTTCGGTAATAAAGGTGGTCTTGAATGCGAGCCGGATATAGCCCGAGACTTTGTGGTCGAATACCAGCGGGGCGACACTGGTGGCAATAACGTCTTCGCCGTCCTGTGTCAGGTAGATGCTCTCCTTGAAGACCTGATCGGGTTCGAGCCGCCAAGGTGCCGGTGCGGAGGACGTCGAGGCGACAAGATTGCTTTGCCGATCATAGACGGAGATTTCTTTCAGAAGGGTCAGCCCTTGTCTCGCGTCGAGGATGATGCGGGCGATGTCTTCTGCATAGGCCGCATCGTGCGTGCGATTCCACTCTGCCATATCGTGCCGAAGCTGTGTTCGGCTGGCGACCAGCGACGTGGTGTCCCGGATCCTGTCGACAGCCCCCAGAAGGCGCTGTTTGGCGATAAGGGACAGGGCCGAGAGATTCTCGGAGAACAGTTGACGCGTGTACTGGCCGAATTGACTATTCAGATATTGCAGACCGAGGAACATGGGGGCTGCCGACACGACGACGAACGCAATAATCAAGAGATGCTTGAGACGCATCGTTGTCGACCTCCTAATCGAGGCGCTTTATTGCGGCCAGCGCCCTTCCCCAACACAGACAGATCGGTTTTGATCGAAAGTGGTGAAAATTTCGCTAATGGCTTCAGCTGACGGAGAGCAACAGAGTGTCCTCATCAGCGAACAATCACCCCCTCCCAATCTGCTATCATCACCCCATCTCTCATGAAGCGCGGCAGTTCCGCCGCGCTCTGAGTTCTGGAGGCCAGCCATGTCGATCCGCGCCGTAAAATCCGAGTCCCATGCCCAACCAACGATGGAAGGGGCGGGCGTGCATCTGCATCGGGTGTTCGGGTTCGGGGATACGTCAGAGACCGATCCGTTTCTGATGATGGACGATTTCCGAAACGACGATCCGGCGAAATACCAGGCCGGTTTCCCCTGGCATCCGCATCGCGGTATCGAGACCATCACCTATGTGCTGGCGGGCGAGGTCGAGCACGGGGATTCCCTCGGCAATCACGGGGTGCTCGGGGCGGGCTCGGTGCAGTGGATGACGGCAGGGTCGGGCATCATGCATCAGGAGATGCCGCGCGGGAATGCGGCCGGCCAGATGCACGGCTTCCAGCTCTGGGCCAACCTGCCCTCGGCGCACAAAATGACGACGCCGCGTTACCAGGATATTTCCGGTGGAGACATTCCGGAGATCACGGACGATGACGGCACGAAGGTGAAGATCATCACCGGCGATTTCTGGGGCAAGCGCGGCCCCGTCGACGGCATCGCCGCCGATCCGCTCTATCTCGATATCTCCGTGCCGCCGAACACGACCAAGCGGCTGCCTGTGGACACCCATTCCAACGCCTTCGCCTATATCTTCGCCGGCGCCGGACGGTTCCGGGACGCTTCCAACCCGGTTGGTGTGCTGGTGGAGAAGGAGTTCGCCGGCGAGGAGCTGACTGTCCGCGACATGTCCGGCAACCGTACACTGGTGAAGTTCGACAGCGGTGATGAGATCAGCGTCACGGCAGGGCCGGAGGGCATCCGCTTCCTGCTCGTCGCCGGTAAGCCAATCAAGGAGCCGGTCGCCTGGCACGGCCCGATCGTGATGAACACAAAAGAGGAACTGCGGCAGGCAATCCACGACCTCAATAACGGCACCTTCATCCGCGAAGGCGCGACAGGGATCTGAGAGGCGTTCTCCTGCCCCCAAGTCGTCATCCCGACACAGGTCGGGATCCACCGTTCATAGAGCGGAGATCGTCATCATGGATCCCGATTTTCATCGGGATGACGGTTTTGGGCGGTAGGAGCGGGACTCACTCCTTATGCTTCGCCTGCTGGTCAAAGAAGGATGCGGTCGAGGGTAGTTGCGGCAGGGTGATCTCGTAAGGGATCGCCCGTACGCGGCCGGTCCGGACGCCGCGCACCACGGTGCCCTCGAACTTGTTCGGCATCGGGCTGGGCGAGACCGGCACGGAATCTTCCGCCGAATAGACCGAGATGAACAGTGTCCGCGGGTTTGCCGAGCGGTTCGGGGCGGAGCCGTGCAGAAGGCGGGTGTGCATCAGGCAGACCGAACCTGCGGGCCCGATACTGCGGACGGCCTTTCTCTGGCACTCCTCCGCGATGGCGTCGTCGATGGCGCCGGTGAAAACACCGTCATGCCAGAGGCCGTGGATCTCGCCCTTGTGCGAGCCGGGGAGCACTTCCAGCGGGCCGTTCTCTTCCGTTACCTCGTCCACCATGAGCAGCGCCGTGATCACGTCGTCATTGGTGTGCGGGGTGAAGGGGAAATCCTGGTGCCATTTTACCTGGGTGGCGCCGCCGGGCAGCTTGGAATTGATCTTCGAGTGATGGAATTTCAGATTCGGGCCGATCAGGTCGGCGACGCAATCGGTCATGTGGCTGGAGGCCATCGCCTCGTAATAGGCCTCGGACACCTCGACCGGCGCATTGACCCGGCGCAGGCCCGGTTTCTCTGACGTGTGGCCCGGCTCCACGTCGAAACGCGGCTTGTTGTTGATGGTCTCGCCATAGGGGGCGGCATGGCCCCGGCTTTCCTCGACCCAGCCACTGAAAGTATCGCGCAACCGCCCGAGCAGGTCCGGCGAGACGGCGTTTTCGATGGTGAGATAGCCGTCGCGCCAGAAGGCATCCCTTTGCGCGTCGCTGAGACCGGCCATCGCATTTTCTCCCGTGCTTGCGTGTGAACCTGCTTCAGGCTACGGACAGATCCCATGACGGTGCAAGTATTCCTCGACCAGGCATTTCTGGACAAAGTCTCCAACAAGAGCGCGCGGATCGGCGTGATCGGGCTCGGCTATGTCGGCCTGCCCCTGGCGCTGGCCTGCCTGAAGGCCGGGTTCCGGGTGATCGGCTACGATATCGACGGTGCCAAGATAACGGCGCTGACGGCGGAGCGGTCCTATCTGCCGCATATCCCGGTGGACGGGCTTGGCGCGCAGATTGCGGCGGGGGATTTTCTGGCGACGGCAGAGATCGCTGACCTCGGCGATGCGGATGCGGTGCTGATCTGTGTGCCGACGCCGCTGACCCCTGAGCGCGATCCGGACCTGCGCTATGTCCGCGATACCGCCGCCGCGCTGGCGTCGGTGCTGAAGCTGGGCGCGCTTGTGGTGCTCGAATCGACGACCTATCCCGGCACCACGGACGAGGAGCTGCGGCCTGTTCTCGAAGCATCGGGCCGCACGGTCGGCAAGGACCTGTTCCTCGCCTTCGCGCCGGAGCGCGAAGATCCCGGGAATCAAAACTATTCCATCGGCCGTATCCCGAAGGTGGTCGGTGGTGTCGACGAAGCTTCCGGGAAGCTCGCCGTGGCGCTCTACAGCGCCGTGCTGGAAAAGGTCGTGCCGGTCTCGAGCGCCGCGACGGCGGAGGCGGTGAAGATCACCGAGAATGTATTCCGGGCGGTGAATATCGCGCTGGTGAACGAGTTGAAGGTAATTTACGGCGCCATGGATATCGATGTCTGGGAAGTCATCGAGGCGGCCTCGACCAAGCCCTTCGGCTACATGCCGTTCTATCCGGGCCCGGGCCTCGGCGGGCACTGCATTCCGATCGACCCGTTCTATCTTGCCTGGAAGGCCCGCAGCGTTGGCCAGTCGACCCGCTTTATCGAGCTTGCGGGCGAGATCAACCGGGCGATGCCGGATTATGTCATCGACCGGCTGCGCGAGGCGGTGGACCGGCAGTCGGGCAAGGGCCTGAACGGCGCCGACATCCTACTGATCGGCATGGCCTACAAGAAGAACGTGGCGGACCAGCGCGAAAGCCCGGCCCTGACCATTCTGGAGAAGCTCCGGGCTGCGGGCGCTAAGGCAGGCTTTCACGATCCCTGGATTCCGGAAATCCTGCCGTCCCGCGAATTCGGCGCGCTTGCGGGCTGCAAGAGCGAAGGGCTGACAGCGGAACGATTGGCCGCGGCGGATGCCGTGCTGGTCGTCACCGACCACGACGATGTGGATTACGGACTGATCTCGACCCATGCCCGGCTGGTGGTCGATACCCGCAACGCCATGCGGGCGCGGGGACTGACAGGCGATCATATTATCTCTGCCTGACGAGTGTCTTTTTGGAGGCAATTTTTACGAGAAATAATAAATTTATACTCTATCATGATGCGCGCAATGGTGGCAGTCTGTGCCCGGTCATTTAGACGGGGAGAACGCAGTGGGACGGAAATTTTTAAATAACCAGCCGCAAGGCAATTCTGTGCGCCGCAGGGACTTTCTGGCAGGGACGGCTGCGGGAGTTCTTGGCGCAAACCTGATCTGGCAGCCGAAAGCCGCTGTGGCGGCGGGCACTGCGAAACCTGCGCCCGAAGGGGCCGAGATCGCCAGGGTGCGGATTTATCCCGCCATCGGGATTTGCCGCGTCGGTGGCAGCGATGAATGGTTCCATGCGCCGGAGGTGCCCGGCTTGCCGCCGATGCCGAACGGCGGTTTCAAGGATGGCGACCGGAAGATCAAGAAGCAGGTCCAGCGCTTCCGGGTCTATGCCTTCGATGCGCAGGACCGTGTCATTGGCGAGGTGACGGGCAGGGGGGCGAAAATCTCCTGGTCTGCCCATCTCGTGAATGCGAAGGCGGCCTGGTACGGCTTCAACAACCCGCTGGACAATGGCGATCTCGCCCCTGGTTTGCCAGGGCAGAAACGGAACCAGTATTTCACCGACAATACGGAACGTGAGCGGATGCTGGTGATCGATGGCGGGAAAAAGGATATCTCCGGGCAGAACGTGAATCCGGATGGAGCCGACCCCGCCTATGCCTTCGAGGGTGAATTCTGGGGGGAAGAGAAAGTCGGGCTCGGCAATGTCCGGACCGATGAGGAAGGCAGGCTGCTGGTTGTACCGCCGTCCGGTGTCTCGAATTCCCCGACCCAAGCCGCGATCACCAGTTTCGCCGATAATGACGGCTGGCATGACGACTGGTGCGACGGGCCGGTGACGGCGACGGTTCAGCTGGCCAACGGTGTGGCTTTCGAGGCCGATCCGGCCTGGGTTGCCTGCGTCGGTCCGAACTTCGCGCCGGACATTCCGCCGATCTCGACCATGTATGACGTGGTCAGCAACCTGAATGCCGAGGAGGGCTGGGTGGAGCCGCCGGAGGCGCCGATCTCCTTCCGGAAATACATTTACCCGACCTTCCGGCGCGTCGCGCTGATGGTCTGGCTGACCGACGCGGCGAACCTGCGGCAAGGCTGGATGGATATCGGCGATTTCTCCGACCCGGCCTTCATCGCCAAGCTCGCCAATCCGGACGAGGGCAACAGGGCGTTCCGGCTCTCGGTCTTCGAGAAATTTCGCAATCCGTACAACACCAAGCCGGATGCCTTCAAGGAAGAACGCCTGAAGATCCCTTACATGATGGGGGACGGGGTGAACTATTCCGGCAGTCCGCTGCAATGGTTCCAGTTCCCGAAGCAGCAATACGAGCACCTGCGGATGTGGGCGGCGGGACAGTTCGTCAATGATTGGCAGGATACCGAAGCGGATGCGGTCGAAAAGCTGGAAGACCTGCCGCTTGAACAACAGCCCCACGCGCTGACGGAAGCCGCCCTGGAGCCGTGTTCCGGCGGTGCGTTCCATCCGGGAGTGGAGCTGACCTATTATCTCCGGCTGGCGCCGATGTATCAGCGCAACACCGATGAGAATGCGGAACCCTTCCGGCTGGCCCATGGCGACCGGCCCAGTCTGGTGCAGGATCTGGGCTTTCTGCTGACACCGAAGATCGCCTTCGACGGCTACGGCGATACACCGCCGCCGATCGGTCCGCAAATGGCGGGGGACCTGACCCGCTGGATGGGACTGCCTTGGCAGTGCGATGCTTTCTCCTGTCAGCAGGTCCTGATGCAGGAGAATTACCCGACCGCAGTCTGGTGGCCGGCACTGCTGCCGATCGATGTGCTGCCCGAGGCCTATTACAAGGAATTGATGAACGAGACGCTTTCGACCAGCGAGCGCCGGAAGTTCTTCGACAACCGGGTGGCCTGGTCCCGCGCGGTGGCCGGGATCGGCTATCATGCCAACGGCAGTTATTGGGACGGCATTACCAACATGATCACCCTCTGGGAGCGGATGGGATTTGTTGTGAAGCTCCCCGGCCCGAGAGACGAGAAGGCACCGGCCGGGGTACCGAGAGAGGTTTATGTCGAGGTCGGGCGCGCGGACACGATGGAGTTCCGCTTCGACTGGAAGCCGAAGGACGGCATGTTGCCGAAATGACGGCGGCAGCGTTTTCGACAGCGGATATCGCGGTGGTTGGCGGCGGCATTGCGGCAACCGCCGCAATCCTCCGTCTTATCAGAACGGGGCATTCTCCCCTCTGGATCGCTCCGGGGCAGAAGGCCGGAGATCTGCCGGGGGAGCATCTGTCCCCGGCGGCCCGGCCGATGCTGGAAGAAATCGGCGCTGCCAGATTGCTCGATGCGGCCTGTCATCGTCCGGAACAATCCGTGTTTTCCGCCTGGGGCAGCGACCAATTGGCGGAACGCAGCGGGATCGTTCATCTCGAAGGACCCGGTACGGTTCTGGAACGGGCTGTGTTTGAGCGGGAAATGCGGGCGCTGGCCGTTGCCTCAGGCGCGGCACCCGTCGAGGCTCGGCTGATCGGGCTTGACCGAAATGGCGACGGCTGGGTTCTGGAGGTCGAAGACGGGGATCGGTTGGGCCGATGCGGCGCCCGGTTCATCCTGGATGGCTCCGGCCGGGGCGCCGTGATTGCCGGGATACATGCACCGGATCATGCCGCCCGGTTCCGGGCGGATCAGCTTGTCGCGCTGTGTGCTGTTCTTTCGCAGCAGGAAAATGCCGGGGTGGAGCCGACCCGGGCGACCCTGCTTGAGACCGTGCCGGAAGGCTGGTGGTACGCAACCTTGCTGGCGGATGGCCGGCTGGTGCTGAATTTCTATACAGACCCCGATTTGCTCCCCCAGGATGTGACGCGGGATGCAGATGTTTTCCGGGCGATGCTGGAGCGCACGACCTATGTCGGGCGATGGCTGCGTGACGCCGAATTCAACCTCGATGCCTCACCTGATCTGGCGAGTGCCGGTACGACCTGGCTTGCCCCTGCCGCTGGGGAGGGCTGGGCGGCCATCGGAGATGCCGCGGCAGCCTTCGACCCGCTGTCCTCCCACGGTATGACCACCGCGCTCTGGACCGGGATTAGGGGTGCCGATGCGGCGATGGCCAGGCTTGGCGGCGACGCAGAACCACTTGCTGCCTACGCCGAAAAGGTTGGTCAGGGCGTGCAGGAATTCTTGCAAAGCAGAGCCGCGATCTATGCCGAGGAACGGCGGTTCGATGCCTCTCCGTTCTGGCAGCGCCGCAAGAGAGCTTCGGCGGAAGCAATGGCGGCAGGCTCCTGATCTTCTGCACGGTATGACTTATCTGGCTTTCACCCGGTCCCTTGCCTGATGTATCGTCCGGCGTCTGACGCGGGTGACATAATTCCCGCGCGCAAGATCTTATGGGGACAGGCATGACGGGTCCGGTTTTGGTGACCGGCGCCGATGGGTTCATCGGCTCGCATCTGGTTGAAACGCTGCTGGAACAAGGCCAGGAAGTGCGGGCGCTCGCGCTTTACAATTCCTTTGGCTCGACCGGCTGGCTTGAGACGATTCCGAAAGAGCTGCGTGGCGGCCTTCAAATTGAGCTCGGCGACATTCGCGACAGGAGCTGTGTCGTCAGCATGGCGAAGGGCGCGTCGGCTATCCTGCATCTGGCGGCGCTGATCGCGATTCCTTACTCCTACAGGGCGCCCGAGAGCTACATCGACACCAACGTCACGGGCACGTTGAACGTGCTGGAAGCGGCGCGTCTCTGGGAGACGGAGCGGGTCGTCTGCACCTCGACCAGCGAGATTTACGGCACCGCCCAGTTCGTGCCGATCACAGAGGAACATCCGGTCAACCCGCAGAGCCCGTATGCAGCTTCCAAGGCGGCAGCGGATCATCTCGCGCTATCCTATGAAAAGAGCTTCGGCCTGGCGGTTTCGGTGCTGCGCCCGTTCAATACCTATGGGCCGCGCCAGTCCGCCCGCGCGGTGATCCCGACCATTATCACGCAGCTCGCGCGCGGGGCGGAGGAAATCCGGCTGGGTGCCGTATCGCCGACCCGCGATTTCACCTTCGTCCGGGACACGGCGCAGGGCTTCGTTTCGGCGATGACAGCCGACGCGGCCATCGGCCGTGTGACCAATATCGGAAGCGGTTTCGAGATCTCCATTGGCGAGACGGCAGCGGCCATCGGCCGGGTGATGGGCCGCAATGTCGAGATCGTTTCGGACGAACAGCGCATGCGTCCAGATGCAAGCGAGGTCGAGCGGCTGTTTGCCGGTGTTGCGGTGGCAGAAGGTAGTCTTGGCTGGGCGCCCGCACATGGCGGCCGCGACGGCTTCGACAAGGGGCTTGAGAAAACCATCGAGTGGTTCACCGACCCGGCGAACCTCGCCCGCTATCCGGAAGGATACCAGGTCTGATGACTACCGTTCTGAAGAACAGTGCGTTCGATCCGTCCGCCATTGTCGATGCCGTGCGCTCCGTGCTCCCGGAGAGCCGGCCGTTACCCCTGCACGAGCCGGAATTCATCGGCCGCGAATGGGAGTACGTGAAGGATTGTCTCGATACCGGCTGGGTATCCTCCGTCGGCTCTTATGTCGATCGGTTCGAGCAACTTGTGGCGGATGCGTCGGGAACCCGTTTCGGCATCGCCTGCGTCAACGGAACGGGCGCGCTGCATATCGCTCTGGTCGCTGCAGGTGTGGAGCGGGATGACGAGGTGCTGGTTCAGGCTTTGACCTTCGTCGCGTCCTGCAATGCTGTCTATCATGCGGGGGCGGTGCCGCATTTCGTCGATAGCGAGGGTGAGACTCTGGGCCTCGATCCAGATGCGCTCGACGCCTATCTCGAAGGCATCGCGGAGATTCGGGGTGGCGCGGCGTATAATCGCAAGACCGGTCGCCGGATCAGCGCGGTCGTGCCGATGCATGTTTTCGGACATCCGATCCGCATGGACCGACTGGTCGAGGTAGCCGCGCGCTGGCATTTGGCATTGGTTGAGGACGCGGCGGAAAGCCTCGGATCGACCCGGGACGGCCGGCTGATGGGAAGCGGCGGGCTCCTTGCGGCTGTCAGCTTCAACGGAAACAAGACGATCACGACAGGCGGTGGCGGCGCGGTGGTGACCAATGATGAGGCGTTGGCCAAGCGGTTGAAGCATCTGACGACGACGGCGAAACTGCCGCACCGCTGGGCCTTCGATCATGACGAAATTGGCTATAATTACCGGCTGCCGAACCTGAACGCGGCCCTTGGCTGCGCTCAGTTCGAGATGCTGCCGCAATTTCTTTCGGAGAAGCGGGCACTAGCGGAACGCTATCGTGCGGCTTTTGCCACTGTTCCGGATGCGGAGTTCTTCGGGCAACCGGAAGGGTGTGTCAGTAATTACTGGCTCAATGTAGTGATGGTGCCGGACCGGGCGGCACGCGAAGCGCTGCTGGAAGCGCTCAACGCGGATGGCATCCAGGCCAGGCCCTGTTGGACGCCGATGCATGAGCTCTCCTTCAACGGCGAATGCCCTCGGGCATCTCTCTCGGTGACGGAAGAGTTGGTGGACCGGATCGTCAATCTGCCGAGCAGCCCGAAGCTCGGGCGCCAGGGCTGACGGCATGAAACGCCAGACCATCGCCGGCGTGACCGGCAGCCGCGCCGATTTCGGCATCCAGAAACCGGTTCTGGAAGCCATTCTTGCGGAGCCGGATTTTGCGCTCGATCTCTATGTCACCGGCATGCATCTGTCGCCCCGGTTCGGCAATACGGTCGACGAAGTTGAGGCTGCGGGCTTCGAGATCGCCGGCAGGATCGATTGCGAGACGACCGGCGGTTCTCATGAAGACGTGGCGCTCTCGACCAGTGCCGGGATGGCCGGTTTCACGCGGGCGTGGAGTGGTAAGAGACCAGATCTTGTCCTGTTACTGGGCGACCGTTTCGAGACCTTCGCTGCTGCTTCTGCCGCTTATCTGCTGAATATTCCCATTGCACATATCGCCGGTGGCGATGTCACGTCAGGCTCACTTGACGACGGCCTGCGACATGCGATCTCGAAATTCTCCAACCTGCATTTCACCACCAACGAGGAGGCCAGCGCGCGCCTGATCCGGATGGGAGAAGATCCGGCGACAGTACTCACGACAGGGTCACCGGCACTCGACTCGATCCTGACGCTCGACCTTTTGTCACGGGACGAGGTGGAGCGTCGAGTTGGGGCGCCGCTCGGCAAGCATCTGCTTGTCGTCACCTTCCATCCGGCGACTGCGGATAAAGGCTCACCTGTAGAGCAGTTCGGTGAACTTTTAGCCGCTCTCGAGGATCTTCCGACAGATCACGTGTCGCTAGTCACCTACGCCAATGCCGATACCGGTGGTGCGGCTCTTAACCTGGCCCTGGAGGAGGCTGCATTATCCTCATCCCGAATCCTCGCCCGGGAGTCACTCGGCCAGATGCTCTATCTCTCGGCATTGCGTCACGCCTCAATGGTCGTCGGTAATTCGTCCAGCGGTCTCTATGAGGCACCTTCTTTCGGCATACCGACGGTGAATATAGGCACTCGCCAGGATGGCCGGATACGGGCCACGTCGGTGGTCGACTGCTTGCCAGAGCGGGATGCGATCACCGCAGCGATTCACCGGGCTTCGGCGATGGATTGTTCCAATACGGTTAATCCATATGGTGACGGTCGGGCGACGGAACGGACTATTGCACGCCTCCGGACCGCAGCGCCTTTCGTCGGGGTCGGCATGAAGCGCTACCACGACCCGTTATAGGCAACAGGCGGCGCCGGAAACCGATGGTTCAGATAGTTTATGCGACGGTGAAGAATCTCGATCAGCCGATAGGTGGTGTGATCGTGCAGGCGGCTCACGTCGCGAGCCTCAGGCGGGCTGGGTTCGACGCAAAAATCGCGAGCAGCTATGAAGGCGGGCTTCCGCCCTGGGTTGATCAAGATGCCGTTTTTGAGAACAGTAACCAGCTGGCAATCGGCCCCGGCGATATTCTCGTCCTGCATGACTCGTTACCTAGGCACACTTTTGACCGTGTCATGTCTATGCCAGTGAGGCGGGTTTTTTTCTGCCAGAATCACTACTTTCTCGGGGGAACATTGCAGCCTCACGAGCGGTTATCGGATTTCCCGATTGATGCTTTTCTCTGTGTATCAGAGCCGATCGCTGCGCACCTGCGCGATGCACATGGTGTTGCGGATCCGTTCGTCATTCGCCCGGCGATCCGTCCGGCCATTGGCCCGGCGGACGAGAAAAAAATCCAGGTTTGCTATATGCCGCGCAAGCGTATGATCGAATTCGGTTCGGTTATGTATGGATTGCGGTATCTGTACCCGCATATCGCGGGAACACCCTTTGTCAGCATTCATAACAGGCATCCGAATGACGTCGCCGCGATTATGGCGGAAAGTGCCGTGTTCCTTTCACTCAGCCGGAATGAAGGGCTTGGGCTCCCACCTCTCGAGGCGATGGCCGCAGGCTGTGTCGTGGTCGGTTATCATGGTGGTGGTGGTCTGGACTATGCGACGGCAGCCAATGGTCGTTGGTATGATGAGGCGACGCCTGACAACCTGGTTCATCTGCTCGCCGAGACGATTTTGTCATTGCGTGCCGATCCCAATGCATTTTCAGGACTGGTGGAGGCCGGGCGACAGACTGTTGCCGGATACACGGATCAGGCAATGGATGATGCGCTTCTCGACTTCTGGAGATCGTTCCTGTGATTGGCTTTGTCCTGATGGAGGGAGAACCAGCGTACTCGGAGAAGCGGCGCTTCTATCAGGGACAGATCGATCGGTTACGTGCTGGAGGGCAGGCAGCAGGTCTTTACGAGTTCTCAGATGATGCACGCCATCTGCCTGGTGACGGTGCAATTGCGGTGTTTGATGTCGCGTGCCGGAAGTTCCTGCGTCGCCATCTTGATGAGCGGCAGATTCCCCATGCGCCTATCATTTGGAACCCCTATATCTTTTTCCAAACCGATCATCATTGGATTCGGACTTCTGATCTTGTGGTTTCTGCGCTTGCTCCGGGCAGAGAATCGGGACGGATGTTACAAAAACTCGCCCTTGGGAAGTCGGTCGAAACACTTCGAATATCAGCGGAATATCTGGACTTTAATCCCAGTGCTCGAAACATCGTGGACCACTTGCAGGTGTCACGGATCGGCTGTTTCGGGGGTAGTCAGTTCGCGATTGATTTCATCAAAGGTATCTTGACACGAGGCTGGCCCGAGCTTGCTGAATGTGAGTGGGTTGATCTGGATGCTGAAGCCCTTGAGGAGTGGCGAGATAGGCTTGTGGGTTGTGATGTTCTTATCTCTCTCAGAGGGCTCTGCGGTAGTGCTCTCCCCCTCCTTGACGCTATGGCATCAGACATTGTGGTTGCTGGAATGCATGGCGGAGGTTTGCGCGATGTTGCATGTCCGGAAAACGGTATCTGGATCAACAGTGCGACACTTGAGACGGTTGCAGAAGAGCTGTCAGATGGCCTTCTGCGTCTGGCAGCCGATCCGGTGTGGCATCGGCAACTCATCGACCGAGCGTTTGAAACAGCTATAGAAAACAGCGTGGATGCTACTTTTGGTGACAATCTGGAGGTTTGGAAGCGGCTGACCGAAAGAGCCCTTTCAGCTTGATAGGACTTCCATAGCTTTCCGGGCTGCATCCATCCATGTGAAATTACCCAGGATCTGGCGGGAGCCGGCGCGCCCGCGCTTGGCCGCTTCTTCCCTGTCCTCGTAAACTTCGCGCATCAATTTCCGCAGATGCTGGGCGCACGGTTCGGCCCAGCATCCGCCAACATTGGCAGCTGATCTGTAATAATTATCTTCGATTGGGACCAGTTTGTAGGTCACGCGATAGGCCGAGTCGTCCATGAACTCGGTCGGCCCGCTATAGTCCGTTGCGATCACCGGTAATGCGCAGGCCATGGCCTCACAAATTGGAAGCCCCCAGCCTTCGGCTCGGAACGGGGAAACAAACGCATTGCAGGCGCGATACAGTTCGGCGAACCGGGCATGGCTCCGCACCGGAGGGATAACGACAATACGGTCTGGGCGCTGAAGCCGCATGCCGCGCAGGATACGGCCGATATCGAAATCCGGGTCGTGATGATTGTCGCAAGAGAGGACGAGGCGTACTGCATCGTCGGGGCCGAATTCCGCATCGAAGCTTTTGATGAGAAGTTCGGTCCCTTTGCGGGTTTCGAAGCGCCCGACATTCAGAAACTTGAACCCTTCATATGCAGCCAGTGCGTTAGTTGGTTCTATCTCCGGGTTGAACACATCAGGATCGACGCCTTCCGGCATGATCCGAACCTGACTTGCTGAAACCCCGTTGTCGATGAGCACGGAACGGCCCCAGGCCGTCGGAATCCATATTTCATCGGCACGCTTGAGCTTATCCAGCCAGCCGGCCGGGAATTCGGTCGATTCCCAGACAGTATAAGCAATCCGTTTACCGGGGGCGCCGTCGAGAATGTCCATCATATCGCCGTAGAGCAGGGCGATGGTCGCGCGGGGAGAGAGCTTCGTAAGCGCAGTCAGAACAGCGCGATCCTCTTGCCACGGTCCATCAAGGCCAAACAGCGGGGAAGCTGCGACAGGTATCAGTTTCGACAAGTTATCGAAGAAATTTCGAGTGTGAACATTGTATCCGAAACGCCCGTCAAACCAGCCGATCGCATGCACCAGGCTGCTGTTCATTGCTTCTGGTTTTGCTTCAGGAAAGGCCATGATCTTCAATGAATGTGAGCAATTGGCTTACCTGCCGATCCCAGGAAAGCTGATGCATCCGTTGGGCGCCGCGCAAGCCGATCTCGGCGGCTCTCTCACGATTTTGGTAAACGTATTCCAGCTGCTCGACGATCTCCTCAACTGAGGATTCACCCCACCCTGTGGTGTCGAACCCCGGTTCGGGCGATGGCACCGGTGATTGGGATTTGAGCGGGATGCAAGCCCCTTCATGAATAATGTCGAGGTGCCCGGTGTTGCTGGAGATAATTGTTGGGATGCCGCAGGCCATCGTCTCCATGGCAACGAGATTTGTTCCCCCCTCGCAACGGTTCGGGAAGAGGGCAACGTCGGCCTCTCTCATCAGTCCCTGAGTCTCACGATGCGGATAGTTCGTGAATGCATACACGTGCTTTCTACTGAGGCCGAATATTTCAAACCACTTGTCGATTTGTAGATGGCCTCTGGCATTGGGAGCTGGCACCGAGGGGAGATGTGGTGAGTTGGAAAATTGTCGATAGGCCGAACTGTGGGGCCATTGATTGTCCCAGATACAAAGAAGAAGGGTTTCGGGGTGCCGCTCGATGAAGATTTTCAGGGCTGCCAGCGCGATGTCTTGCCCTTTCCGATATTCCATCTTGCCACCGGCGAAAATGACAAAGCGGTCACCGAACAAGCCCTTTTTGGGCGCCGGGTGAAATTGCGCCGGATCAACTCCTTGGAAAATAACGCTGGTTTTCTCCACGCCTGCATTTTTCAGAATTTCACCGTTCCACGTCGACCCGGCTGTGACGCTTGCAAACCGTTTGTAGGTCTCGGATTCTTCTTTTCGGATGTTGGCGTTCTCGAAAAAAGTCAGCGCGTGATTATGACTGCCAATGACACCAAGAGAATGATCTGCAAATTGTGGCTGGACGCCTGTGCCGCGGGCATGGAGGATTGGAATTGGTAGCCGCTTACCCGTGTTTTTGAAGGGGATAAGCCCATCTGGTTGTTGCAACAAGGGCTTTTCAGTCAACCTGGAAACTACAGTTGCTTCCAATTTGTCGACGACATCCAGATTTATGTCTTCAAGCATAACCGGAATAAACCTGGTCTTCAGGCTCATATACCGGATGATTTGGTAGCCGTAGATGCCCCAGCCCGTTACAGGCAGGATGGCCCAAGAAATTCCGATGCGTTGTGGTTTCATTTTTGGGCAGGGTCCAAGGCGGAAATAATTCCGTTAATCGCTGTCTCGTTCCAGCTCGAAGTTATAGATTTTTCCGCGGAAATAGCTGACAGCTGTCATGCGGATTTTATTCTTATCGCCCTCGTCAAAATAGATGGTCATGACGCGGTTCTCATTCTTGAATTTGACCAGCGTCCGCCCTTTATTGGAAAGATACTCAGCCTTGCGAACCGTGTCATTCAGATGAATGGTATCCGGTTCGAACACAACTACGAATAAGTCGTCGGCGATTTTGCCGTCAATCCGGAGTTCTTTGCGCGCTTCATCCGTAATCGTGCCGACCCACCGGCCATCGATAGCTTCTTCCTCTGACTTACAGGCTGCAAGGCTCAATACGAGAGCTATGGATGCAAGAATCTGTTTCATTGGGACCTGATCTGGTAGTGGCGTCGCGTCGAGGCTTAACAGGCGCCCGCGAGACCTGATAGAGTTCATTAGTCGATGCTGTGTCCCCGTTCAAGGGGCCGGCATGTCGCGGTTGCGCGTATGCAGGAACACGGTGCTATCGCCCTTTGTCGTACAAATTGGCGATTTCATCACGCAGAGCTTCGGATGCGCGCTGTTTGAGACGCTCCAAGATACTTTCCACCCTGCGGCTTTGCTGCGCGAGGTTTAACGTATCGGCTTGGTTTATCTGGGTCAGAAGTGTGATGATTTGGTCATCGAGAACCGGATAAATTCGGGTCCTGCTGGTTTCCCGCATATCGCTCTCGGATTTTACATTGACCAGGAACAGCTCGAAGTCCCGGTTTCGGGCAACAAGGTGCGACAAGGCGCGCATCCAATCTATGGAGTTCCGGCAAAAGGGGGTCGGATAGATCAGGGCTGCAACTTTCGTCGGCCCCGGATACTCACGGACGGCATTCGGGTTCAGTCCGGCAAAACGCGCGGCTGGCTCAAGGAAAATCAGGTCGGATTCGAGAACCCATTTGTTCGGCATCAGACGCCCATCCTATCGTAAGACATGGCGAATTGGGTCGTGCTGTCCGAATTGCCACATCTTGTGCTAAGCAGCGAGTTATCTTGAACATGGGTCCGGAATTCAACAGAGGGATTGGGTTTGATGGTTCGGAATAGCGAACGCGGGATCGCGGTCGTCACCGGTGGAGCCGGTTTTATCGGGAGCCACATGGTCGATCTTCTATTGTCCGAGGGGTTCCGTGTGCATGTGGTCGACAACTTTGTCGGCGGTCACCGTTCGAATCTGAAGCACCATGCGGACAATCCGGACCTCAGGATCTTCGAAGCGGATATCCGGGACATCGAGTCCATGCGGCGCGCCTTTGAAGGAGCACGTTTCGTCTACCACTTCGCCGGAATCGGCGACATTGTGCCATCGATCGAGCGACCTATCGATTACATGGCGACGAATGCGCAAGGCACTGTCCATGTCCTGGAATGCGCACGCGAGGCGAATGTCGAGAAGCTCGTCTATGCCGCGTCGTCATCCTGTTATGGATTGGCGGACACACCGACCACCGAGCTGCATCCTGCACAGCCGCAATATCCCTATGCCCTCAGCAAATATCAGGGTGAGCAGGCAGTGTTGCATTGGCATCAGGTCTATGGACTGCCAGCCAATTCCGTACGCATTTTTAATGCATACGGTACCCGTGTCCGGACTACGGGGGCTTATGGCGCCGTCTTCGGTGTGTTCCTTCGCCAGAAGCTTGCGGGGAAACCCTTCACGGTTGTCGGTGACGGCACACAGCGACGAGATTTCATTTATGCCTCTGACCTGGCGCGCGCATTTCATGCGGCGGCGCTGACGGAGAAGTCTGGCGAAATCTACAATGCCGGCGGCGGAAACCCGAAATCCATAAACCGGCTTGTCGAGCTGATCGGCGGCGAGGTCGTTTATGTTCCGAAGCGGCCGGGTGAGCCCGATGTGACCTGGGCGGATATTTCCAAGCTGCAGGGCGAGCTTGGCTGGGCGCCGGAAATCTCCTTTGAGGATGGCGTGGCCCGCATGCTGGCGGATATCGAACGCTGGAAGGATGCCCCGCTCTGGGATCCGGATTCAATCGCGGACGCGACGAAGACCTGGTTCGCCTATTTGGGTGACGGTGAAAAAGTCTGAAGAGATGACATGATGGGGCTGCCCTATGCGTGGGGAGCCTGGAAAGCATTAAGCGGAGTAAGATGAGGATGGAAGCGAGCAGGGCAAATCGGGCCCGGATCGGGGTTCTGGGATGCGGCCGGGTTTCGGCGCGTTACCGGGAAGTGTTCCGCGACGAATTGACGGACATTGCCGACGTTGTGGCGGTGACGGATCTCGATGGGTCAAAATCGGCATCCTTCGCCGACGATATTGGCGGCTGTCCGGTGGTTGCCGATATGGACGCGCTGCTTTCCGAAAAACCGGATCTGCTTTGCATCCTGACCGAGTCGGGCAATCACTATGAGCATGCGAAGAAGGCGCTTGAGGCCGGCATCAATGTGATCGTCGAAAAGCCCGTTGCCCTGCGTCTGGAGCATGCAGAGGAGCTGTCGCGGATTGCCCGGGAGCGTGGTCTGATCTGTGCCGAGATAAAACAGAACCGCTACAATCCCGCGATGCGTTTCCTGCGGGGCGCGATGGATGAGGGCCGGTTCGGCAAGCTGGTTTCCGTTGGTATCCGGGTGCACTGGAGTCGTGACCAGTCTTACTACGACGACCCCTGGCATGGCCGCTGGCGGATGGATGGCGGGGTGCTGTCCCAGCAGGCCATCCATCATATCGATGCCATGCGTTGGCTCGGAGGCCCGATCGAGGCGGTTTGCGCCCAGGGCCGGGCTGTGATCAACAAACTGGAAGCCGAGGATACGGCGACCGCGATCGTCCGGTTCGAGAATGGTGCCATGGGTACGATCGAAGCCACGACGGCGGCGCGTCCGCGGGATTTCGAGGCTTCTCTCCATATTGTCGGTGACAAGGCCCTTGCTAAGGTAGGCGGCCGGGCGATCAACCTGGTCGAGACATGGGAATCGATTGAGCCGCAAGCCGGTGACGAGGATGTGCAGGCAGCATTCTCCCAGGAAGTGCCGACCAGCTATGGCCTTGGTCACGGCCCCTATATTCGCGAGGTCATCGACTATTGGCGCGCCGGAAAGACGGATGTACCTGTCTCGGTTGATGAAGGCAGCAAGGCCCTCGCTTTCCTCCATGCCCTTTACCGAAGTATGGAAGTCGGCGGTTGGGTTGCGCTTAAGGATGCTCCGAAATCAGAGCGCCTGGGGCTCTAGCCCTTTGCGTGGGTCATTCGGATATGACGCGTGACAGTGATATGCCTGACGCTGATCCGTTAGTTATTCTAGAGGAAACCCTGCGTGCTAGAGCCGCGCGGGGGGCGCTTGCTGACGATGAAAAGCGTGAGTCTTTCCGGGCGCTAGCGCTATTGAGTCCGTCTGATGGCATGCGCTGGGCGGCTCTTGCCGGGTGCTGGCCGGATCGAGGAGCGACGCTTCTTCATAGGGCGATCATTCTGATACCCGGTGATTTTCGTCTGTACGTAAATCTGTCGAACAGGCATGTGCAGGCCGAAACGGTGGACAAAGCTTTCGTCAGCCTTCGGCGCGCGGCATTGCTGCAGCCCGGTTTGGCGCGGATCTCTACGAGCCTCTCTACCCTTATGGCAAAAAGGACAAAGCGTTGGAAATTTCAGTCCCATGCTTGGGTTCAGGGAGCGCATGCAGATACGGGAGTGGGGCAAGTAGAGAGTCAGATCGCGGGTGGCAAGATTCTGGAGCCCCTTGAGGTTGTTGAGAAAGTACTCCGATCCTCAACGTTGCTATCCGATGCATGGCGGTTGCGAGGCGTTCTTCAGCAACGACTGTATAAGAGTGCCGAAAGCCGCCGGTGTCATTGTCGGGCTCTGATTTGTAATCCAGCCAACCTCAATGCCTATATCGCCGCTTCAGGCTATTTTATCGAGCAGCGCGCATTCACGCGTGCGACCGGGTTGCTTGACTTTGCTGACATTCTAGCGCCTGGAGCGTTCGCTGTTCTCGCTAATCGGGCGGCGATTCTAGAGCGCACAGGGCAGTTAGAGGAGGCGCTCACGATTGCCAGGCGCGTGACCGTTCTTTATCCGCACATCGGAGAACGCTATTTCATCTGCGGCACGATTCTTCAAAGCATGGCCAATGTCGGCGATGCTTTGACCAACTTGCGACGCGCCGACATCGCTGCCCCGCAGGATCAAAGGTTTCAAAATAACTTGGCGATAACGCTCTTGAAATCCGGCCGCTATTCGGAAGGCTTGGCAACATATGAAGGCCGGTGGTTCGCGCCGGCGGAGATGCCTACGAGCGAACGTTCGCTCTGGCCAAATGCTTCTTTTGACCTGCCATTGTGGGAGCCGGGGCGCCCGGCAGCCGGAAAAATACTGCTCTGGGGCGAGCAGGGCGTCGGGGATGAAATCTGGGGGCTGTCTTATCTAACGGCGCTCGCTGACCGTCCGGAGCATTTTACGGTCGAGACCGATGCTCGGTTGATGCCTCTTGTCCAGCGTTGCTTTCCCAAGATCACGCCGTTGCCGAGACGTCTCGATGTGCAGGTCGACATCTCTGACTATCAGGCACAATTGCCTCTCCTGAGTCTTCCACATCGGCTGGGCCTGGCGGGGCAGCAGACACCGACAGGCTGGATGCGACCAGACCCCGAATGGGTGGACGCAGTCAAACATCGACTGACCGGGGGCAGGTCAGTACGTCTCATCGGCCTCGCCTGGCGCAGCACGAAACCAGTGCAACACCTCTCGTTTGCTATCGACGTCGAGAGATTCTCGAGACTCACAGCCATAGAGAACGCCGTCTTCCTACCGCTGCAATATGGCATGGGAGAGCATGAATGGGATGGGCTGGTCCGCGTTTTCGGAGAAGACCGGGTTGTGCGACCTGACTTCGATGTGCGCGACGATCTCGTTCGGCTCGCGGACGCCATCGCGGCCGCTGACGTTGTCGTTTCCCTGGCGACGGCCTTGGTCCCGATGGCTGTCGCTACAGGCACGCGCTCTGTGGCGATGTTGATGCCGGTCCAGCGTGATTGGCGTTATCGAGTCGGTGCACAACATTCCCCGATGCTGCCAAATTCGACATTGCTCTGGCCGCCGGGAAGTGAAGATCCAGAATCGATCCTAAGTGCGGTTGTAAAATCTCTTCGGTAATTTTCTGCGGCTAAAGTCTGCCAGCAATCTCCAATCTGTTGCCGAGAAGACACGGTAACAGATTGGATTTTGCCCGGATCGACGCGTCTTTGCCCCAATTGCGGAAGGTGAGGAAACCCTGCCGTGACAGACGAGGTGCCTGAAAAGATAAGGTGTTTATACATAACTAATTGATTTTATGAAATTAAACGAGATGCAAGGGGAGTGGTCAGCGTTCGGGCGCAGGAACGTAGGGGGAGCTTGGGTTGCGGTATTCTTGTGCGCTAAAACCGTCCGGTAACCGCTTGCGTTCATTAGGCAAGCGGTGTAATAAATCACCCGAGCCGTTTCGTCGCGGCTAGCAATAGGACTGGCGTTCGCTTGGTGTGCAGGATTTTTTGGTTGACGAAATCCAGATACGGCACCAAAGCTAACCCAGAACGGTTTTGGTGTAGCTTTGATGCTAACTAGGGGGTTGTAATGGCAACGATAACGGGCACCAGTACGACGGATACGATTACTGGCACGGGAGATTCCGATCTCATCACCGCTCTTGGTGGTTCGGATATTGTCTCCGCGCTTGGTGGTGCGGATCTAGTCTACGGTAATCAGGGTGGTGACACTCTTCTTGGCGGTTCCGGCGCGGACACCATGTTTGGTGGCCAGGGCGATGACACGCTGTCTGGTTCTGATGGGAATGACGTTCTCTACGGTAACCTTGGCAACGACAACGTTACCGCTGACGGCGACTCTGATATCGTTTATGGCGGTCAGGGTAATGACACGGTCGACGGCGGTTCCGGTGCCGACACTGTTTTCGGTAATCTCGGTAACGACGTGGTCAGTGGCGGCGACGGTTCCGACGTCATCTATGGCGGTGCCGGCAACGATGTGGTCTCGGCCGGTGACGGTTCGGATCTGGTCTATGGTAACTCCGAGCGTGATACCATTTTCGGTTCCGGCGGCGCGGACACACTGTTCGGTGGTGCGGATAACGACGTCATCGATGGTGGTGCCGACGCCGATCTGATTTACGGTAACAAAGGCGGCGACAGCTTGGTCGGTACCTCTGGTGCTGACACGCTTTATGGCGGTGCCGGTCTTGACACCATGAACGGCGGTTCTGAGGCCGACGTGATCTTCGGTGGTGCAGACAACGATTCCGTTATTGGTGGCGACGGCAACGACCTGATCTATGGTAACGCCGGCATCGACACTCTTAGTGGATCTGGTGGATCGGACACTCTGTTCGGTGGTGCCGATAACGACGTTCTCTACGGTGGTTCAGACGCTGATCAGGTGTTCGGTAATGCTGGAATCGACAGCATTTTCGGTTCCGACGGTGCTGACTCGCTCTTCGGCGGCGACGGTAACGACGTGATCGATGGCGGCTCCGATGCTGACCTGATCTCCGGCGACGCTGGTAACGACTCGATCCTTGGTACCGGTGGTAACGACTCGCTGTATGGTGGTGCTGGTGACGACACGATTGTCGCTACTGCCAATTCCAGCTCGGTCTTGCTTTATGGTGGTACCGGTAACGACAGCATGATGGCTGGTTCCGGCGTCGACACCCTGTTCGGTGATGACGGCAACGACATCATGTACGGTGCCGGTGCAACAGGCGCGAGCGATCTCCTGTCTGGTGGTGCCGGTGACGACATCATCTACGCGGGCTCGGCAGGTTCCGACATCATCTACGGTTCCGACGGCAATGACGTGATCTATGCCAAGCTTGCATCTACGGGTGGCAGCGAAGGATCAGACTCACTGTACGGTGGATCCGGTAATGACACCTTCGTCATCGAGGCATCTGATAATGCATCTCTCGGTGCCGGTGGAACTGTTGCCATCGTCTTCAACTTTGAAGACGGTACCGACAAGATCCAGCTGACCGGTTTCGGCTTCTCAGGCGGCTCGATCCCGGCGTTCCAGACCGCAGCTACGCTTACTGGAACCACCAACAGCCTGGTTCAGGTCAGCGGCTCCAACGAAGTCACTGTTGCCATCAACGGCGGCGGCGCTTCCGACTACACCGTGATCCGGGTCACCGGCGTCACCACGCTGGACCTGAACGACTTCACGTTCAGCTAAGTCGGAAACATATTTTGAATGAGGAAGGGCGGGCCAATATGGCCCGCCCTTTCTTTTTGTGATTATTGAAAATTGACAGCATTACAGCCGATTGTCGCAATCATTCCTGCCCGTATGGGATCCAAACGGGTCTGCGGAAAGAACCGCCTGCGTATAGGCGAACGCACACTGCTCGAGCGCACAATGGACGCAGTGGCTCAAAGTGGCGTGATCGAGCGGACAATTCTATCCACCGATGACATGCAGCTGATCTCGGCGGCTGAGCAGTACCCGGACATGGAATGCGATGCACGTCCGGTCGAACTTGCGGCGGATCAAACGTCTTCTGCGGATGTTCTCCGCTACCTCATTCAAAAACTGGGTCTGGAAACCTGCACAATCATTCTGCTGCAACTGACATCGCCTTTTCGAACCGGCGCGGACATATCGGCGCTGCTGGAAAGAATGGCAGAGAATAACGTCGAGAGCGGGGTTTCTGTCACACGCTGGCGCACGCCACCATCCCCGCCCTTCGGAACAACCGAGACCAGAACAAGATTGGGCTCGGAACAGACCACAAAAGGAAGCGAGCAGACGGACTTACGGGACAGGAGCTGGGCTATAAATGGGGCGGTCTATATATTCAAAGCAACAAAATTGCTGCGTGAAGGCGCGCTTTACGATCCGCAATCCGCCATCCATATCATGGAGCCGTGGCGCTCAATCGACATCGACTATGAGGATGACGTCAAAATCGCGGAGGCGATTGCCCGGCATTACAATCTCTGAATCGCCACTTTGGGGCACGGCAAGCTGATCAAGCGCAAAGCACCTGGAGCTTTTCCTTCAATAGAGACGCCTGCACCGAGATCATGTTGCTGTCTGAGACCTCAAAAGACTCAAAGCCGAACTCCCTGAAGAACCCGAGAATCGCATCCCTGTCGGGGTTGACAAGATGTCCGACCCGAAACTCCCAGAGAACGCCCCGAATCCGCCCGGACAGGAATGCCCCTCTGGCCCCCTCGAGAACATCGGCTTCACGCCCTTCGGTATCTATCTTCAGCCAGACCGGGCGTAATCCGGCCATCTCTCCAGCAGGTGAGGCGAGCAAGGCGTCAAGGGATTGGAGATCGATGTCAATCGTCCGGCCGTGGCTGTCTCCGGCCAGCCCGGATATGTGATGACCCATGCTCGAATTCAACCGGAGAGCTGCCCGACCAATTCGGTTTCCCAAGGCGCATTGAACAGCCGAAATCCGTTCGCTCAATCCATTGAAGCGCACATTCTCCGACAGGATATCGTAATTCTCCGGTGACGGCTCAACCGCAAGACAAGCCAATCCAGGAAGCGCATCGGATAGAACGAGCGAATACAATCCAAAATGCGCCCCGATATCGACCAGAAAATCGGAAGGTTCAATCAGCGAGGTTAACAACATTCGTTCACGGAATTCAAACCCAGAGCCGGAAAACTCGGAAAAGACAAACCGCAACAACCCGGAATCTTCGAGAAGCTCAACAGGAAACCGCAATTGAAGCTTTGTCGACGCTGCAGAGGCACTCTTGATCGGGAGATGCAAAAAGCCGTCGGAAAAGAGCCGGGATGGCAGTCGCAATATGTCGGATCCAGAACTCACTGGTTGTCTGCCTCGGTGCCTTGCGCCCGCGGTCTCCGCCGCTCAAGAACCCAGTCAATGGACGCCGAAAGATCGTCACGGACCGTGACGATCGACGCGTCCCAGCTCTCCGTCGCGTCCCTGAAAAACAGCCTAATATCGGGAATCCAGGGGATAAGGGGAGCCCCGAGCTGCTGCCAGATACTCTCCGTCGGAGATGTCCGGAACACCCACGTCGGCGTGCCAACCACCCCTCCCATAAAAGCGGTCGATGTCAGCGGAGTGACGATCGCGTCAACCGCGGCGCAGAGATCAACAACATCGGACAGATCATTCTTCAGATCGAGGTCGTCAAAAATAACAACATCAATCCCGCGCCGGGAAGCTTCCCGCCGAATGATATCGATTTCTTCATCCTCGTAGACATACTGAAGGATCACAGCGACTGAATTATCCGGCAAACTTTGCGCAATTTCCTCAGCGGTGAGGTACTGCGAGACACGAGCTCGGGCCATATTCCCGCTCCGCCAGGCAACACCGATACAAATACGGTGGTCGCCAGCTATCGCCGCAAGTTCATCTCGCCATCGGGTCACGCCTTCTGGCGACGGCTGGATCCATCCATTCCCGCTACGCATTTTATCAAGACCCAGAGTCCACCGATCCTTGATCAGCTGTCTAAGCCGGGCTGTAAACATGCTTGGCAAATGCCCAATCGGGACTTTGTACTGGATATCGTCAGCAAGCAGTCGCCGCTGGCATGGCCCTGTCATGGGCCAGAACTCGATTGTCGGGAAGGTCCTTTCAAACACCGGTATAAGGCGCTGGTCGCATTCCACTACAACCTGCCCCGGCGCGAGTTCTTCCGCATAGTAAAGGAACCAAGAAAACATGAGCTCATCGCCCATGCCTTGCTCCATGTAGATCAGCACCTTACTCGCCCGGGGAATTTTCTGAAGGGTCCATTCGGTTTGCGGAAACGGGCGTTTCTTGGATGGGAATCCCTTCTGGGCCCAACGATGACGGTAAAATGTGAAGCCTTCTTCGATCGCTCCAATGGCGAGGCTATTGAAGGCAACGCCCATACGAGCCACCGCATCGTTCGGCGACACCTCCAGCTGCCGTTTGCCGGCAGAAACTGCAAGATCCAGCTCGCCAACACCTCGATAGGCCATCGCCAGATTGGTGTATCCCGATTGAACCTTTGGATCTGACGTCAAAGCTCTCAGCGACGAGACGATGCCTCGTTCTGGTTTGAGCATCGTGCACATGGAAATTGTATAGGAGCTCCAAGCCTTCGCATATCCAGGTTCCAATAGGACTGCGCGTCTCAGAACCGGTTCCGCCTGCTCAGCCAGCGCCTTTTCATTGAAATGCGCCCCTATATTGTAGAGCAATTTGGGGCTTGCTTTGAACCGGTCGGCCGCCCGCGCGAGATACGTGGTCGTGAGGGATTCAAGATCCGCGATCTTGAGTGCGATCACCGCATCGTTGACCATGAAATCCGTGGAATCAGGGACGATAATGATCGCCTTGGCCCATCGCACGGGGGAATGCAGGCTTTCTACATTTCCCTCGGTTTCATCCGGTAGAATGGCCTGCATGCTGCCGGGATCATCCGGCTGAAGGACGAGAGCCATCTTGCCTAATCGGCGGGCCGTGTCCTTTGCGCCGCTCTCGCGGAAAAACATCGACGCGTAGCTGAGGGATTTTCCCTTGCTTGATTGAATGAGCTCAGGAGAGGCCAACTGTCCGGCATGGCCGGACCGAACGACCCATCGAATCACCTTTCGGCAGAGCAGAGAGCCGATGAAAAAGGTTTCAATGCTTTCGAGCAGAAACCGCCGCACGTCCGCGGCATTTCTGAATTCCGCACCTTTATCAATCAGCGTCGTGAGGACGAGCCGAGCAGAACTTTCAGGCGTTTCGATGTCCGGTTCTATCAGGAGCCATGAAATACTCCGAACCGGATTTCCGGTGCCGGAAAAAGCGAGTCCGGCGATCAGGCCGAGTTCCTGGTATCCGCGCCAGTCGCCGGGGTTCAGATCGCCTAATAATTCCGCGATTGTCGCCTGATCCCCCATGCGGTGCAGGCACCCGACGGCTCGGTACAAAGCATCCCGTCGCTGTGCCGCGTCTTTGTCACGATAGACACGGATATACCGGGCGGCGGCGGCGCCGTGGTTCTGGCTGAGTTCAAGAGCCATCGCAAGCCGGTACAGGTAAGCCGCGGGGTAAGGGGGGCCGGAAGCCTCGGATCGCTTGAAGGAAGACAGGGCTGACTGGATATCCTTCTGGCGAATGAAGTTCTGACCAGCGAGATCCCAAGCGTCTGAACGGCTTGGCGATTCAAGGAGCGAAACTGCCTGATCCCGGACGAGTGATTTCAGAATAGCGGAAGCGGTCAACTCTCAGTCCCTTATCTCCGATGTGCAGCCGGAATTAATTCTGCCGATCTGAATCGCGCAGAAAACGATCCAGCTCCTGTTTAATGCGGTCAATGAGCTCCGGCCAGTCCACGCCCATGCGAAACATGTGGATGCTGTCGTACCACAAAGCATCCTCTCCGGCAGTAAGCCAGCGCCAGTCCGGCTGCCGGCCGATCATGAGCCAGGTTTTCTTGCCGAGAGCACCGGCCAAATGGGCCAGGCTGGTGTCGACAGAGATCACGAGATCGATATCGTCCAAGGCAAGCGCGACATCGGCGAACGTGCCATCCTGACCGCAGAGCTGTGGCAGGTTACGCAGGACGGCGCTCTGCTCTGATCCAAGCTCGAAGGGCAGGACGTGGAAATTGGCTTTATCGGTCGTCTCGACCAGCTCGGCTATCAGCTCGGACGGGCATGAGCGCACATAATCGCGCGAGTTGTTCGGATTGCCTTTCCAGGCAAGGGCAATCCTTGGCTTACCCGATTTACTGGTGCGGCTGTCCCATGAGACGGGGCGAGGCGGGAAGATGTATGGTGTCCGGAACGGGACGGAGCCTGCCTCTGTATTGAACAGGCCGGGCAGGCTCATGGCCATCACCGCGTAGTCGAATGCCGCCTTCTGTCCGTCGACCACGATCCGGTCGATGGACGGGATCCATTCAAAAAGCCTGCGGAGCGGTTCCCGCGTAAAGAAGATCACGCGGGCGCCCTTCTCTTTCAGAAACGCGCAGTATCGCGCGAACTGGATATGGTCTCCATAGCCTTGCTCGCCGATAACGAATATGGTTTTGCCCTCAAGAGCGGCATGTCCATCCCATATTTTTTCTGAGCCAATAGATTGTTCAAGCGTTTTTACGCCTTCCCGCTGATCGTAGAGTGCAAAGCCCTGCTGCCAATCACCCAGTCTAAGTTTAGTGACGCCGAGCGCAATGGAAACGGATCTTGCGGTGGGGGCGGCCGCGACGGCGCGACGATACCAGGATTCCGCTTTAGAATAGTTCTCCAGCATCGAAAAAGCATGGCCACAGCCCTCCATCGCCTTCGGTAAATCAGGTCGATAGGACATGACTTGCGCAAAGCATCGCGCCGCCTCGTCGGGCCTGTTCATGGCATTGTATGCAATGCCAAGGCCGGTAAGACCTCGGATAGACCAAGGGCGTTTGAGCAAGGCTTCCATAAAGACCCGCGCAGCAACGTCATACTGCTTCTGTTCGAGGAGCCTTTCGCCAGTCATCAGAATGACGCGGAGCGGATAATCGCTGATTAAAGCTACTGGGGCGGCCGTTTCATCCACTTCCACTTTGAACTCAGACTTTATCTGCGCCATACCTTGCCCATAAGAAGAAGTCCGCTCATGGCTCCCTCATGGCCTGACTGAGGCTTTGGCTCAGCGGGGTCACGATGTATTCGAACAAAGTCCGCTCGCCCACTGAAATAAGAGACGAGACCGTCATGCCAGCAGTCAGCCGGACACCAGGTAGGTTATGCGAAAGAGATTCAGGATCTATCACGATACGGGCTTCGAAGAACTCCTTAGATGAACGGCCGTCTGTCACAGCGTCGGCTGACACGGACGTAAGGGTTCCTTCGATCGGAGGAGTAGTCCGTGGATTGAAAGCTGACAGCTGCAACTGAACCGGTGCGCCGATGAGAAGGACATCAATATCTTTCGGGTCAATCTTGGCCGAGACCAGTAACTCGTCCTCAGTCGGGATGATCGTCATCAAGGTTTCGCCGGGCCGGATGACGCCTTCAGTCGTGTGTATGTTCAGATTAACAATTTGTCCGCTCATTGGAGCCTTGATCTGGATGCGGTTCAAACGGTCGCGCCAGACGTTTTCCTGCTCCTGAATATCATTCAATTGCAGGGCGTTTTCACGTAACCGGGACGAGATTTCTGTTTCACGCTGGTTTTCCAAGGCTGCAAGGCGCAGGTCTTGTTCGTTGATGGCCTGTTTATACTGCGCGATAGTTGATTTGAGTTGAGCTGCGGCTCCGCGAAGTTGCTCTTGTCCACGCTCCAGCGAAAGGACGCGCGGCTTACGCTCCAGGCCTTTATCAAACAGTGTGCGAACCCCGGTGAGTTCCTCTTCCACAATCTCAATCTGCCTGTTGATAGACGCAAGCCGTTCAATTGAGCCATCAATTTGGGTTTGATACTGAGAAATCCGCTCCGCAATCAGTTGTTTTTGATCGTTGAGCGATTTCATCTGCTTCTGGAACAAAATTTCTTCACGATGAATAAGCCCCGATATCTCAGGGTCATTCTTCTGTTTCAGAATGATAGCGGGAAATTCGATTTTGCTCAGGCCGTCACGCTCTGTTCGCAGCCTTGCACGTTCTGCCAGCAGAGCAAATAAACGGTTTTCCAATTGTGCGATTTGCGCATCTGTCGATAGAGGGTTCAGCTGGACAAGTACTTGGTCTTTTTCGACGGTGTCGCCCTCATGGACGAGGATTTTGTCAACGATACCACCTTCGAAGTGCTGAACAACCTGAGGCTCGCTTGCGACATGGAGTTTGCCTGGCGCGCGGACGGCACTCGCTAGGGGGGCGACAACGGACCAGCCGCCGAAAAGCACGAAAAATGCAAACAGAACGCTCCATCCAAATAGCGAGGAGCGATGCCATGTCTGTTTGGTGAGCTGCGAGCCGCCGACGGCGCCATTATTCACGTCAACATCTCGCGCCTTGATCGGGAGTCGCTTCGTGAGAAAGTCGCCATCTAATGCAGGAAGGGTATCAGCCATTGAGGGCTCCAGTCATTTTTCTGCCACAGCCTTAACAGATGGTTTTTCAATGGTCTGCTGACTTCCGACGCCGCCAATCAGGGGCATAACTTCGTCGCGGTCGGAGAATTTTTGCACCATGCCGTCGCGTAGAACGAGGATCTTGTCGACGATCTGAAGGATATTTGGCCGATGTAGGATCACGACAACCGTCGCGCCACGTGTTTTCATGATTTCGATCGAGTTACGCAGGGCGTTGTCACCCTCCGTATCTAGGTTCGCGTTAGGTTCATCGAGAATTACAAGCTTTGGGTCACCGAGCAGAGCGCGCGCCAGGCCGACGCGTTGCCTCTGCCCCCCGGAAAGCAAGTTTCCGCCGAAGCCAACTTCGGTGTCATAACCTTGTTCCATCTGCAGAATCATTTTGTGCAGACCAGCCATTTCGGCGGCCTGAATGACCTGCTCATTGGTAATGGTATCGTCAAATCGCGCTATATTGTCTCTGATTGTACCCTCGAACAGGAGAACTTGCTGAGGGAGATAGCCGACATGTCGTCCGCGATCGTCGCTCGGCCAGCGATAGACATCGGCACCATCCAGACGGACAACACCGGCATTCGGCTGTTCTATGCCGGCAAGCAGGCGGGCGAGAGAGGTTTTACCTGCTGCTGAAGGGCCGATGATCGCGACTGATTCCCCTGCTTTAAGGTCAAAAGAAACCCGGGAAAGGATAGGTCGCTTCATGCCTTGGATCTGGAAGTGAACGCCTTCGACAGAGAGCGCACCTTTCGGCTCAAGTGGAAAAACGCTGTCTTCCGGTTTGCTTTTCGTATTGGTCAGTAGATCGGACAAGTATCTGTATTTCTGGATCGCATCTGATACCTGAGCCCAGGATGATACAACCGCTTCCAGAGGCATGAGCGCGCGGGATACGAGGATGACCGACGCCATCATTGCTCCGCGTGAAAGGCCACTTGTCGGGTCTACGATCTGAATGGCAGCGACGGTCATCACCGCCATCATGACGCCCATACGCATCATCTTGATCAAGGCCTGGATGATCCCGGATGCCTGACTGGCATCGTTTTGGAGCTTAAGCGAAAGCTCATTGTACACAGACCAGCCGGCCATGAGGGTCTTTCGCATCCCCATAGCTTCTACGATGTCGGCGTTCTCGATGGCGGATCGACTGATTTTTCTGGCGCGGCCCGCGGCTGCGGAAGCCCGCTGCAGTTTTCCGTCAGAGATCGCTTTATTGACAGCAGCAAGAATCAGCAGAATCAAGCCGCCGATCGTTGCTGTCATGCCGATGCCAAAGTTCAGCGCAAACAACACCATCATGAAGATGGGGATGAACGGTACGTCCATAAGCATGAAAATGCTTTGGCCAGAGAGAAACTGACGGAGCCCCTGCAGCTGATCAAGCGCGTCGCTACCACCTTTACCTCTTGCTAGACCACCTAATACGGATTTTTCAAAAAGCTGCGGGGAGACTTGCTCGTCTATCCAGGCGCTGACATGCGTAAAAACATACGTTCTGGCTATGTCGACCAGCGCTTGCACAAGCAGTGCTGCAGCAGCCATGAGCGCCAGCATCGTCAAGGTTGCCATGTTGCCAGTCCCGAGCACTCGGGAGAACAACGAGAACATGTAAAGTGGCATTGTCAGAATCAGCATGTTCACGACAAAGCTGAACACGCCAGCGGTCACGAAAGCGCTACGGCACCCTTCAAAAATATGCCGCATTGGATCGTCGAGCGCCGAACTGGCCTCTGACGGCGTTTTTGCTTTCGCCATAAAGATCTTGTCCGTACTTATTGATATACTGCTTGAGTATAGCAGAATAACGCAACGCTATCTGAGTTGAGAATGCATCGCATAATTCCACACACTTCTCTGACGCCGAACTTGCATCGCAGCTTCCGGGAATTCATAAGCGCGTGCGGTTAGAGTATCAATGATAATTCGTCTCCTGTGACAACAAGGTACACGATCCATGAAAGTCCTGTTCGTACATCAGAACATGCCCGGCCAGTTCAAGCATCTGGCGCCGGCGTTGGCCGCGGATGGACATGACGTCGTGTTTCTGACGAAGCGAGGCAAGCCGAACCTGCCCGGTATCCGCAAGGTCGAATATGAATTGCACCGCCAGGCCGGGCAGGCCCCGCACCGGTATTTTGATCGATACGAGGATCAGATTTTGCACGGGCAAGGGGTGACGAAGGCCTGCCTCAAGATCAAGTCATCGGGCTTTGAGCCGGACGTGATCTGCGCTCATACGGGATGGGGTGAGGCCATGTTCCTGAAAGACGTGTTCCCGCAGGCACGGCTTTTGAGCTTCAATGAGTTCTTCTATCGCTCGCACGGCACCGATACCGACTTTGTCAATAAAGGGTCTGATATCGACCGCGACTGCCGGACCCGGGTCAGGAATGCCCACATGCTTTTGAGCATGGCTGCGTCTGACTGGGGATATGTTCCGACCTACTGGCAATGGTCGACACATCCGAAAGCCTTTCGGGAAAACATGACGGTTGTGCATGACGGGATTGATACGGAAGTCTGTGTCAGGGACAGGGATGCCTATATCGACCTCGCCGATGGGCGTCGCCTTACCGCCAAGGATGAGGTCGTGACCTATGTTGCCCGTAACCTTGAGCCCTATCGTGGTTTCGACGTAGTTGCACGATCTCTTGAGAAAATTCTGAAAGGCCGGCCGAACGCACACATCCTGATCACCGGGGGTGAAGAGGTGAGCTACGGAAATGGTCCGGGCTATGCCGAAAGCTGGAAAGACGCCCTGATCCCGCATCGCTCGCTTGACGTCTCGCGGCTGCATTTTCTCGGACGGCTGCCCTATGAGGAGTTCGGCCGGATGCTGTCGATTTCACGGGCGCATATCTATCTGACTTATCCGTTCGTGCTGTCGTGGTCGATGCTCGAAGCCATGGCGAAGGAATGTCTCGTGGTGGCCAGTGGCACAGCACCCGTGCGTGAAGTGATTCGGCATGGGAAGAACGGTATTCTTGTTGAGTATGGCGATGACGATGCGCTTGCAAAAGCAGTTGTGGAAGCGCTGGCGAAAGGCAAGAAGCTAGACTCTGTGCGCAAGGCGGCGCGGAAGACCGTGGTCGAGCGCTATGACCTCAAGAAGGTCTGCCTCCCTATACAAAAAGAAATTATCGAGAAGCTCGGCCGGGGGGAACTGCCCGAAGCGACTGCTGATGTTCCGTCCGATATCGCAAAGGCGATGGGTTGGCATGCAACGAAGACCCGCGACCTGGCGCTGTGGTCCGAGATGGGTGCGTGATCCACATTCCAGTATCGGAGGCGGAGCGCGCAGCGCTCAAGGCAAGGACCAGTGCCGCTTTCCGGGCCGGCGATTTGGCGGCGGCACAAGTCGAGCTTAAGAGATATGTCTGCCTGTTTTCTGAGGACGGTGCGGGATACGCCAATCTGCTTGCCGTCGCGCGCAGGCGCGGCATGCCGATACCAGACCTCTCCATCCTGACGCGGTATGCCCTTTTCGCGAACCCTGATACCCCCGGCCCTTTGGTGGCGCTGTTGACGGCATGCGTCGAATTGCAGGCACCATTGCCTGACTGTGTGCCAGCGTTCCTTGCGAGATATGGAGCCGACCCTGATGTGACCCGGGCGCATGCGATTTATCTGCATGGTCAAAGCGGAGCGGAGGCTGCTGAAGCGAGGGTTCGTCAAACCCTTGTGTTCCATCCATGCTCAGCCCAACTTCACACCCAGTGCGGGCTCTTATTGCAAAGCGAAATGGGCCCGGGTGCCGAAACCGCATTTGCCCGTGCAATTTTCTGTGCTCAGCCAGACGGCCTGGAATTCGCAACCGCTGCACGAAATCTGGCAGCGATAAAGCATGCGGCAGGTGCCTTGAGCGAGTCGGTGAGCCTTTACCGTGCTTCCTTGTCCGCAGATCCCTCTGCGCGCGACACCCGCGCCAATCTGGCGGCGGCGCTGGTTGATTGCGGAGAAACAGAAGCGGCGGAAAGCGCACTGCGCCGGACACTGGTGGAAGATCCGGGGCACCGGGATGCACTCTGGTTGTCATCCTTGCTGCGGATAGGTGCTGGCGACCGGAATGGTGGATACAGGGGCCACCACGTGCGCTGGACCGAGCCGCACCCGCAAGCCAGAACGCTCTCCTTTGGGACGTTGCCACTTTGGCTCGGGCAAGACCTGAAAGGCGCGCGGATATTTGTCTGGGGCGATTTCGGGGTTGGCGACGAAATCGTTTTTGCTCCGCTTGCGGCCTGGCTGGCGGGGAGGGGGGCGGCGGTTGTGCTGGAAACGGATGCACGACTTGTTTCGCTCGCGCAGCGTAGCTTCCCAGACCTAACTGTGGTGCCGCGTGGCGAAGCGGGTGTCGAATTTGCAGCCTTCGATTTTCACGTGCCGTCGGCATTGTTGGCCCGTTTCTACGAGCGAGACGGCAGAGGAAATGCCTTGTTGCCATTGCGCGCCGACCCGGAGCGGGTTTCAGGAATCCGAGAAGAACTGGCGCAATATGGCGGCGGTCCAAAGCTCGGGTTTGCCTGGGGCGGCGGGGGAAGGCGGACATCTTGGTCGAAATCGACGGATCTGGCGGACTGGAAAGACTTACTGGAGTTGCCTGGAGTGACTTTCATCAGCCTTCAGTATGACGATGCTTCGGATGCCGAAGGCTGGCCGGAAAATCTATGTCCGTCGCCGATCGACGACCTCCGAAATGATATCGAGGGCCTCGCCGCCCTTATCGAGGCATTGGATGCAACGGTATCCATATCCGGCGTTAATGCCCATATGGCAGGCGCGCTTCGCCGGCCCGGTTTCGTCCTGTTGCCGAGATCGCCGCTGTGGTTCTGGGGACGAAGTGGGCCCAGAACCGATTGGTATCCGAGTTTGCAGCTGTTTCGCCGCACCGATTCTGGATGGAATGATCCTATTGCCTGCCTGTCAGATGCCGTCAGGTGCTTTCTGAAGGGGTGACCAGCTTGCTTTCAGCCGTCCAAAGATCCCCGTAATCAACATCCTGCCAGTTTTCGAACCAAGGTCCGCCACGCGTATAGTGAATTGCCGCCGGGTAGGAGCCGTCCGCCGGTTTGTCGTACCAGCCTTCGAGCCAGTTCCAGGTATGATCTACAGATCCGAGAAGATCGTCCGAAAGCCATTGGAAGCGGTGCAGGTAGGCGCCGCTCTCGCGGTTGACGACTTCCGGTGTCAAGGCGGCATTCGCGGGGTGCCCGCAATTGATCAGCATCATGCTTGACCAGTTTTTCCGCGGATAGACGGTCTGGGCCTTGCCGTCCATCTTTGTTCGCTCGGTCGGTTGATAGTCGTGCTGGACGCAGATCAATGCCTTGTCATCGTCGGCGAGTGCGAAGAGCTTTGCGACATCCGTGGTCCACAGGAAATCGCAATCGCAGAACAACGCCCAGCCCTGATAACCGGCCAGATACGGCATCAGGAAGCGGGTATAGGTGAATTCGGTCGAGGCCAGAGGGTCCTCGTCGCGGCTATAGAGGCCCTTCTCCCGTAGTTCGTCGAGTTTGAGCGGGATGATCTCGAGGGCGGCTTGACTATGACGCCGCAAGGAGTTTTCGCAGACGTCATAGGCGATGGGCTCGCGGCTGTCCCATCCGACATATATCCTTAAGGGGCCCGAATCAGCTGTTTCCGTGCTCATTTACCGTTCCATTCGGTCTATTCGAATTTGCGTCTCATTAGCATATCCGCTGTCGGCTCAGAAAGGGCCGGTTTGTCGCAGGAAGCTACAGTGCTTTGCACCGCTCAAGCCATCCTCTATAAACGCAACGCTTTTATATTTGTTCCCGTGTCTTTCCGAATCCGGAAGGTTCTCAGTGTCGTCTGTCCCTGTTTGTGCAATTCACTATCACCCTGACGCCTACAGGGCAGATCGCCCGGGTATAAAAGGCCGGCACTCTGCCGGGGCCGGGTTCCTGACCGGAATGTTTCAGCATGGCCGCGCTGATCAGCTCGTGTGCATGACCGGTAACGACGGGCACGCTGCCGAATTCGCCGAAATGGCGCAGGAGCGCGATCAGAAAAACAGAGAGGTCAAGCGGCTCGACTCAATGTATCAGGCTGCTCCGTCGGTGGAATGCCTGATGATCGCCGGCCCTTCTTTTGACGCCTTTGCGTGGGGGCGGAGGGCCAGAAACCAGCGCGCATACAGCTTGTGCGGCGTCACCCACACATTGTCATCGGACCGGATCATTGCCAGTCTGTCCAATTACCTGTTGCTGCCGCTGCAGCCATGGGATGCCCTTGTCTGCACGTCACAGGTTGCCCGCGATGTGGTGACACGGACGATGGAAAACTACGCTGACTATCTCGGCCGCCGTGCCGGGGTCCGGATTGAGCCGACGCTGCAATTGCCGGTCATCCCACTCGGCGTGGACGGCAGCCGATACGTCAAGGACGAGACGGCCCGGCAGATGCTGAGGGAGCGCATTGGTGCTGCCGAGGAGGATTTGGTCGTCCTTTTCCTTGGCCGGTTCACGTTTCACGCCAAGGCACATCCGGTCCCGATGTATCTCGCGGCGGAGCGTGCGGCAAAACGGATGTCGAACGGCAAGGTCCATCTTGTCATGGTCGGCCAGGCGCCGAATGACCGGATCATGTCGATATACCGGGAGGGAGCGGAGCAGTTCACGAAGACTGCTGCCGTGCACTTTATTGACGGCCAGGATGACGATCTCGTCCATGCTTCATGGCAGGGTGCTGACGTATTTCTCTCTCTCTCGGACAATATTCAGGAAACTTTCGGTCTCACGCCGATCGAAGCGATGGCGGCGGGACTGCCGGCGGTGGTCAGCGACTGGGATGGCTATAAGGACACTATCGTCCATGGTGAAACCGGTTTCCGGGTGCCCACAACCGCGCCTGCGACAGGAGATGGTTTCGATTTGGCCTTCCTCTACCAGACCGGTCGGGATGATTATGACCGCTTTATCGGCCGGGCTTGCATGATGACGTCCTGTGATCTCGACGCGGCGGCGGACGCTTTGGTCCGATTGGCGGAGGATCCGGAGTTGCGTGCAAGGATGGGTGAGGCAGGCCGGGCCCGTGCCCGGACGCATTACGACTGGTCCGTCATCATCCGGTCCTACGAGGATCTCTGGCTGGAGCTCCGGGAAATTCGCGCAAAAGCCCCGGAAGTTGCGCCGCGTCAGAGCAACGAAACAGCCAGCCCGTTCTATCCGGATCCTTTTAATATTTTCTCTCCGCATCCGAGTTTTGTTCTTGGGCCCGAAACCGTTGTCACTGTTGACAGCAGCAACGTGGAGGCGGATTTCCAGACCATTCTTGCTTATGAGTTCTGTACTTTTTCGCAGGAACTCATGCTTCCGAGAGAGCAGACGACTGCATTACTCCGGCGATTGTCGGAACGCGGAGTTGTCACTGTCGGAGAGATCGAGCAATGGATCGACGGCCGAGGATGGTCGACATTGCATCGCACGTTGCCTTGGCTGGCGAAGTTCGGCCTCATCAAGTTGAGTGAACAATGAAACCGATCGATCTTCCTACCCGCGCGAAACTCTTCAGAGATGCCAATGCCGCTCTCAAGCATATTGCCGACGGCAAGCTTGATGAAGCGCAGAAGACGGCTGCGGATTTGCGCAAGGAGGTCGGGCAGACCGCCATATTGATGGGCGTGGAAGCCAAAGTGGCATGGGCGCAGAAGAATGCGAAGGCCACGCGTCAATGCCTTGAGAAAGGCCTGAAAATGTCGGCGGCGGGCGATCTGGTCTTCAACCGGATCGCTGTTGATCTGGGGCGCCAGATGAGTGATGACGCGCTGCTTGAAGCCGTGTTTCGGGTGGCGCTCAAGAACACGCCGAGCGATGCGGTAATCCGCTACGCCGCAGCAGGCTACTGCTATCGCAAAGGCGTTACGCAAGCGGCGCGAGGGCATTATGAGGCGGCTGTAAACCTGAAGCCCAAATTCGTGCCAGCTATGCGTGATCTGGGCATTCTCTATTACGAAACAGGTGAAAAGGACCGTGCGCTTAAAGTTCTTCGTCGGGCGCGAGAGTTTGATCCGAAGCTTCGCGATGCTCTTCTGGAGCTGGGGAATGCCCGGTACCGAGCAAAGAATTACAATGGGGCGGCGGCTATTTATGAGTCGGTCAGTCGGCTTGAGCCGGATTTTTCCCCGGCCTATTCGAATTTGGGATCGGCCTACCGCCACAATTTGCAGTTCCTGGAAGGAGCGCGGGCTCTCAAGCGGGCACTGCTGTCCGAGCCGGAGAATGCGGGCGGCTACTACAATTTCGGAAATCTGGAAAAAGAGGCTGGAAGCCTAAAGCCGTCGATCCTGGCTTTTCGCCGCGCTCTGTTGTGCCGACCGGAGGAGGCGACATTCCATTGGAACCTGTCGCTTGCCTTGTTGGCCGACGGGCAGCTCGGCGAAGGGTTTGATGAGTATGAATGGCGCTGGGAAACAGAGTCATTCCCGACCAAGAAGCGCGATGTAACCCAGCCGGAATGGGACGGCGGGCCACTCGAAGGTCGAACGTTGCTAGTTGTCGCCGAGCAGGGTGTTGGTGATGCCCTTCAGTTCCTCCGGTTCATTCCCGGGGCTGTCGAGCGGGCACAGGCGGGAGCGAAGAAAGGGCGTGTTCTTCTGGAGGCGCATGATGAGATTCAGGACGTCTATGTTGATTACAAGGACATGGTCGAGCTGGTCCCGCGGCGGCCCGGTCAGGAGCCGGACTTCGATTGCCATATCGCGCAATTGTCTTTACCGAAGCTCCTGGGGGTCAAGACGGTCGATGACCTGCCAAAAGCCCCCTATATAAACTCAATCGGCCCGGACCGCTTCCCTGTCCCAGATCTTGATCCGGCCAAACTGAATGTAGGTGTGGTCTGGGGCGGTAATCCGGCCTTTCCGGGGGACGATATCCGGTCCTCGAAAGTCGACTACTACGCACCCCTTTTCGATATGGATGGTGTGCAGTGCTACAGCCTGCAAAAGGGGCCGCGCGAAGCAGACATTGCGGGCGCCCCACCCTCGCTTATTCCGTTGAGCAAGGATGTCAAATCATTCGCTGATACGGTCTCCATCGTCCGTCAGCTCGACGTGACCGTGACCACTTGTACGTCGGTTGCCCATCTCGTCGGCGGCATGGGGTGCCCGGTCTTTGTGCTGTTGTCCCACAATCCGGACTGGCGCTGGCTGCAGCATCGTGACGACAGCCCGTGGTATCCGTCCGCACGCCTGTTCCGGCAAGCCAAACCGGGTGACTGGCCAGGCGTCATTGAAAAGATCGGCGCCGCGCTTGACGAAATGCAAAAAGCGAAGGCCTCCTGATGAAGAAAGTCCTGTTTGCGTGGGAACTGGGTGACGGGCTGGGTCATGTCAGCCGATTGCTGCCGATTGCGAACATGCTGAGAGACAATGGAGTCGAGTGCGCCTTTGTTGTCCGCAATCTGATTGTCACGCATTCTATGATCGCGCGTGAGGGATACAGAGTCTTCCAGGCTCCGTTGGTGGCGCCATATGCACCTCCGGATGTCCGGGATAAAGTGATCGCGTCCATCGGGGATGTTCTGGCGACTGTCGGTTATGTCGAGCCGGACAAGCTGACCGCTCTGACCGATGGCTGGGCCGCGATCATCGACAGTTTCGACCCGGACCTATTGATCTCCGATTACTCTCCGACGGCCGGCCTTGCCGTTTTTGGCGAGAGACCGGTGGTGCCGATCGGGGACTGGTTTACGCTGCCACCGGGAAACTGGTCGGAGTTCAGGACGTTCAAGGATGCGCCAAACCGGGTTGATCCCGAGCGGCTGCTGGAGACCGTCCGGGAAGTCCAGCGCCGTCGCGGCAAGGCGTTGCCTGACCGGGTCCCGGCGCTGATGCACGGTGAGCGCAATTTCGTCGTGACGATACCGGAACTCGATCCCTACCACAGCTTCCGCGAAAATACGGAATCATCTCCGTTACGGCCGCTTTCCGCTCCGGCAACGCAGGAGCCGGTGCAGGATTATTTCGCTTATCTCTCCTATGGGTATGCCGGAACGCAGAAGGTTCTGGAGGCTCTTGCTGGATCCAGTTGGACCGGTGACCTCTACCTGCGTGATGCAAACGATGAAGCCCGGACCAAATGGCGGGAGCGTGGTCTGACAATCCACGACACGCCGCAACCGATTGAGCAAGCGGTGGCGAATGCCAAAGTTGTCGTTCATCACGGAGGCATTGGTACACTGGAGCAGGTGATGGCGATCGGCCGGCCGCAATGTATTGTGCCGCGCCATTTCGAGCAGCAAAAGAACGGCGAGTATCTCGGCAAGCTCGGTTCTGCCACCGTCATGAAAAGTGGCAACAAGTTTCAACCGGAGCATATTGTCCAAGCGGTTACGGCCACCCTCACTCACGAGCGGTTTGCCGAGAATGCCCGTATTGCAGCTGTAGACCTTGAACGGCGTGGGCCATTCAATCTGCTTGCCCGGATCACGGACTATGTCTTATCGACACTAAACGCACGCTGAAGATAAAGATTTCCCGCAGGAGAGGATGCACCATGGCCGTAGAGAACAAATTTCCCGGCAAAGACCTGACCGAAGACGATATTGCCGGAAAGATCCCGCTCGTCGCGAAGAAGTCGCCGGATCACAAGACGGTCTTCACCTGTGGCGGTATCGAGATCGGCGGGCCGCTGGTCCCGGTCATGGCCGGGCCGAACACGGTCGAGAACGAGGAGATGATTGTCGAGAGCGCGAAGGCGATCAAAGCCTCTGGCGGTCATTTCCTGCGCGGGGGTGCCTTCAAGCCGCTGAGCTTCCCATATCGCAGCCCTAAATTCTTCGAGACGCGGGAAGACGGCCTGAAGTGGCTTACGGTAGCAAAGCAGGAAACAGGCCTGCCGATCGTTACCGAAGTGATGGAAATCGACAAGATCGAGATCGTCGCCAAACATGCCGACATGCTGCAGATCGGCACCCGGAATATGCAGAACTATCCGCTGCTGACTGAAGTCGGCAAGACCGGCATGCCGGTGATGCTGAAGCGGGGTTATGGCTCCTCGCTCCGGGACTGGCTGATGGCGGCTGAATACATCGCGCTTGAGCATGACAGGCTCGGCATCACGCCGCAGATCGTGCTGTGCGAGCGCGGTGTTGTTGTGCCGCATACGCACCGGGCAACCTCCCGCTTCCTGCTCGATCTCCAGGTTGTGCCGGCGGCTCAGGAAGTCACGCACCTGCCGGTGATGACCGATCCGTCTCACGCCACGTTCTGGCAGCCTTGGGTCAAGTCGATGATGCTGGCTTCCGTTGCCGCCGGTGCCGACTCATTGATGCTGGAAGTACATCCGGACCCGCGCAACGCGGCAGTGGACCCGCTGCAGGCGAGTTCCTTTGCGGAATTCGACGACATGATGAAGGCGATGCGCCCAATTGCGACGGCCATAGGCCGGACGCTGGATGTAGGCAGCAATTCCTGATCGGGAAATGACGGCGCGGCAGTGATTGTCGCGCCGTCCTGATCTGTCCCGGGATTCTTTATTAGCCGGGGTTATGCCGTAATTGGCGGATGTTTCGCCAAACCGCTTTTCTTGCGTCGTTCAGCGATTTCCGCGTCGATTTCTTTTTCCAGATCTTCCGCCCGATGTTCCATCGTCGTCCGCTGCTTGCCTTTGTTGACGCGGCGGATTGTGAACGTCAGGCCGATCCAGAAGAACACGGCGATCCCGGCAATTATCAGGGCGATGCTCCCTGCGGATTCCAAAAATTCGAGCCACATTGTCTCGGTTCCCTGTGAAGCGGGTGCTTCAAGCACGCCTGCTCTATGTGGTCTGACGTTTGCTTTGTCAAAGATTTTGCGAAATGCGAAGCGGCTCGGCGCTGCGTGCAACGGTCCACCGGATTGTTTTTCGCTGAACTCCGATGTCGCTCGCGTTTAGCCGCGACATTAGGTCCCGCCATTCGATCTCATTCAACTCCGCATACCTATCGGTGCTCGGGTAGACGATCCGGCTTGACTCACCAAGCCCTTAAATATAAAAACATAAAGACATCTTTATATGATTGTGTCTAAACAGATTGTTTGGCGAGTTGATGGAAACTTTGCTGCAAGGCCTCCGGGCCGTCTCCGAGCCGACGCGATTGCGCATTCTGATGCTGTGCGCGCATGCCGAGCTGTCCGTGACGGAGCTGGTGCAGGTGCTTGGACAAAGCCAGCCACGCGTTTCCCGTCACCTGAAGCTGATGGTCGAGGCCAATCTGCTGGAACGCCATCAGGAAGGCAGCCGAGCCTTCTATCGGATGAGCGAAGACAGCGACGTGTCCGATCTTGCCCGCATGCTGGTCGATCTGACGCCGGATGATGACGATGTCATCTCCGTCGATCTGAAGCGGCTGGATGAGATCAAGCTGCAGCGCGCCCAGGTGGCGGAGGAGTATTTCCGCCGCAATGCGCAGAACTGGGAAGATATGCGAGGCCAGCATATCGATGACGAGAGCGTCGATACGCGTCTGAAGCGCCGCATTCTCAGCGCGCCGGTGCGCGATTTGCTGGATATCGGAACAGGCACGGGACGTGTGCTTCGTCTTGTCGGTGAGGATGTTCGGGCCGCGGTCGGTGTCGATAATTCCCGCGAGATGCTGGCGATTGCCCGCAGCTATCTCGATCAGGAAGTGCTGCGGAATTGCCAGGTCCGGCATGCGGACATGTATCGCCTGCCGTTCCCGGCACATCGCTTTGATGCGGTCACGGCCAACATGCTGATGCATTATGCCGACAGCCCGGCCGATATGGTGCGCGAGGCGGCGCGGGTGCTGCGCCCGGGCGGCCGGCTTGTGCTGGTCGATTTCGCCTCTCATGACCTCGCGGACCTGCGCGAGCGCCATGCTCATCGCTGGCTCGGGTTTTCCGATGCCGATGTGGAGCGGCTGTTCGCAAAGGCAGGTCTCGAAATTCAGGATGTCGAGCGGATCGACGGTGGAGACCTCACGGTGTGTATCTGGACCGGCAAGAGCCGGATTGAAATTGCTAATGATCTTGTGGCGGAGGCGCTCTGATGGCCGAGAAACTTTCTGTCAGCTTTGAATTTTTCCCGCCCTCCAGTGAGGCTGCCGAAGCGCGCCTGTGGAACACGGTGGAAAAACTTGCCCCTCTCGGTCCGGCTTTCGCCTCGGTCACGTACGGGGCCGGCGGAACCACGCGGGAGCGCACCCTGAAAGTGGTGCAGAAACTGAAGAGCGACGGGCGTATGGAGCCTGCGGCGCATCTGACTTGTGTCGGTGCCGACAAGGCGGAGGTCGATGGCATCGCCAAGGGATGGCTTGAGGCGGGTATCACCCGGCTGGTCGCTCTGCGCGGCGATCCGCCCCAGGATACCGGCCGCTATCAGCCGCATCCGGACGGCTATGAAAATGCAGCGGATCTGGTCTCCGGATTGCGCCGGATCGGCGATTTCGATATTTCCGTCGCGGCCTATCCGGAAGCACATCCGGACTCCCCGTCTGAGGCGGCGGATATCGCCAATCTCAAGGCAAAGATCGACAATGGTGCGAACCGCGCGATCACCCAGTATTTCTTCGATGTCGATCTGTTCCTGCGTTTCCGGGACAAGGTCACCAAGGCGGGTATCGATGCTCCGCTGGTGCCGGGCATCATGCCAATTGGCCATTTTGGCCGGATGGTGAACTTCAGCAAACGCTGCGGTGCGTCTGTTCCCGACTGGCTGTTCGAGCGGTTCGAGGGCCTGGACGAGGATCCGGAGACGCGCGAGCTGGTTGCCGCCAGCACTGCCGCCGATCTCTGCCATCGTCTGATCGAGGAAGGCGTGACGGATTTCCATTTCTACACTCTCAATGTGCCGTCGCTGACCTTCGCGACCTGCCATCTGCTCGGCATGCGTCCGAACCTGTCGGAGGCCGCATGACTGGAGTGGGAGAGCGCATTCCGCATGCCGCCCCCGCCCCGGCGTCGCAACTTGCGCGCTGGGTCGGCAAGAGCGGCTGCGTCGAGGCGCTGAATATCGAGCGTCCGAAGCTGGTCATGAAAGTGCATAGGCGTTTCGTGAAGGCCGGTGCCGAGGTGCTTTTCACCAATTCCGGCGGGGCTGCTCCGCAGTTGCTGCGCAGCTTCCGTATGTTCGACGAGGCCTTTGCTGTCAGCTATCTCGGCGCTGAGCTGGCCCGGACGGTGGCGGACGAAGCGGCTCATCAGGTGCTGGTGATTGGCGATGTCCGCTTGCCGTCGCGGGTTCCGGTCACGGGCTTCATGACGGCGGACGAAATCGAATCCGCCGCGCGTTGCCTTGTCTCGGCGCAAGTTGCGGGCGGTGTCGACGCGGTACTGATCGACGTTGCGGCCCGTCCCGCGCATGTCGCGGCAGCGATGAACGGGGCCCGCTGGGGCATGACCGAGGCAGAGCAGAAGGTTCCCCTGATGCTGCTGCTGCGTCCGGCATTGCAGCCGGGCCGGTTTGACCGCGACCAGATCCATGAAGATCTGGCACAATCCGCCGTGCTTGCTTCGACCATGCAGGTTGCGGCGATCGGTGTTAATCCGGGCGATATCCCTGAAACCGCTCCGGCACTGCTGGAACATGTATTGCCGTACTGGAAGGGGGCTGTGGCCCTCAGCCCGGCGGCGGATACCAACACTGTGCGGACGTTGTGCGAAGACCCGATGCTGGGAGGGCGGCTTGCCTTCCTGCCGTCGTCGTCGCCGCGAGATCTCCGCCGCGTTATCAAAACAAGCCTCGGGGCCACGACGCTGGTCCGGAGAAGGAAAAGAAAATGAATCGGGAAGACCGGATCAAAGCCTTCGAAACCCTGCTTGGCGAACGCATCTTCGTGATGGACGGCGCCATGGGGACCATGGTGCAGGGCTATAACCTGGACGAGGCCGGCTATCGGGGCGAGCGCCTGGCGGACCATGGCTCCGACCTGCGCGGGAACAACGATATCCTGAACCTGACCCGGCCGGAAATCGTCGAAGAGATCCATCGGGCCTATTTCGATGCCGGCTCCGATATCGTCGAGACCAACACTTTCAGCGCAACCACGATCGCCCAGGCCGATTATGCCGCCGAGGATCTGGTCTACGAGCTGAACTTCGAAGGTGCTCGGATTGCGCGGAAGGCCGCCGATGCAGCCGAAGCGGCGGAGCCGGGACGGATTTGTTTCGTTGCCGGTGCCCTCGGCCCGACCAACAGGACGGCCTCGATTTCTCCGGACGTCAACGATCCGGCTTTTCGGAACACGAATTTCGATGAGCTGGCCGGAGCCTACAAGGAAGCCGCGCGCGGTCTGATCGAGGGTGGCGCCGATCTGCTGCTGGTGGAAACCATTTTCGATACGCTTAACGCAAAGGCGGCTTTGTTCGGGATCGACGAGTTGGCGGAAGAGACCGGTATCCGGTTGCCGCTGATGATTTCCGGCACGATTACGGATCTCTCCGGCCGCACGCTCTCGGGACAGACACCGGAAGCCTTCTGGAACTCGGTGCGCCACGCCAAGCCAATCAGTGTCGGCCTCAATTGCGCGCTCGGAGCGCATCAGCTTCGCGGGTTTCTGGCCGAGCTTTCCCGCGTCGCCGAAACCTGTGTCAGCGCCTATCCCAATGCCGGACTGCCGAACGCTTTTGGCGGTTATGACGAGACCCCGGAAGAAACCGCGCGTGAGATCGGCGCCTGGGCCCGGGATGGACTGGTCAATATCGTCGGCGGCTGCTGCGGCACCACGCCGGATCACATCCGGGCAATTGCCGAGGCGGTCAAGGACGTGCCGCCGCGCGAGATACCGAAACCGCCGCGGCGCATGCGGCTTTCCGGCCTTGAGCCGTTCGAGGTGCCGGCATGAGCGAGACAATGGAAAAGACAGAGACCGGAGAAGTGACCGAGACCGGCGCCCGTTTCGTCAATATTGGCGAGCGCACAAACGTCACCGGCTCCGCCCGCTTCAAGCGGCTGATCCTGGAAGGCGACTATGAGACCGCGCTGGATGTTGCCCGTCAGCAGGTCGAGAGCGGCGCCCAGATCATCGACATCAACATGGATGAGGGGATGCTGGATTCGAAAGCGGCGATGGTCCGCTTTCTGAACATGATCGCGTCCGAGCCGGATATCTCGAAGGTTCCGGTGATGATCGACAGCTCAAAATGGGAGATCATCGAGGCTGGCCTGAAATGCGTGCAGGGCAAATCGGTGGTGAATTCCATCAGCCTTAAGGAAGGCGAGGAGCCGTTCCTGAAACAGGCCCGGCTAGTCCGGCGCTATGGCGCCGCCGTGGTCGTCATGGCCTTTGATGAAGAAGGGCAGGCGGATACCGCCGATCGCAAATTCGAGATCTGCAAGCGGTCCTACGATCTGCTTGTCGGGACTGTCGGCTTTGCGCCGGAAGACATCATTTTCGATCCCAACATCTTCGCCGTTGCGACCGGGATTGAGGAGCACAACGATTACGGCCGGGCCTTCATTGAGGCCACGCGCCGGATCCGTACAGAGCTTCCGGGCGCCCATGTCTCAGGCGGCCTGTCGAACCTCTCTTTCTCCTTCCGTGGCAACAATTCGGTCCGTGAAGCCATTCATGCGGTCTTCCTGTTCCATGCCATCAAGGCAGGCATGGACATGGCGATCGTCAATGCGGGCGCGCTGCCGGTCTATGAGGATATTCCGGAAGATCTGCGGGAGCGGGCGGAAGACGTGGTGCTCAACCGCCGCGACGATGCGACCGAACGTCTGCTGGAAATTGCCGAGAGTTTCCGGGGACAGGCCAAGGCCAGGGAAGCGGACCTCACCTGGCGTGAACAGGATGTGTCGGGCCGACTCTCTTATGCGCTGGTGCACGGTATTACCGACTTCATCGACGAGGATGTCGAGGAAGCGCGGCTTTCCCTTGGCCGCCCGCTGGATGTGATCGAAGGCCCGCTGATGTCCGGCATGAATGTCGTCGGCGACCTCTTCGGTGCGGGGAAGATGTTCCTGCCGCAGGTGGTCAAGAGCGCGCGGGTGATGAAGAAGGCCGTGGCGATCCTGCTGCCCTATATGGAGCAGGAAGCGGACGGCAAGGCCCGTTCCAATGGCAAGATCCTGATGGCGACGGTGAAGGGGGACGTTCACGATATTGGCAAGAACATCGTCGGCGTCGTGCTCCAGTGCAACAATTACGAGGTCATCGATCTCGGTGTCATGGTGTCGTCCGCCAAGATCCTGGAAACCGCCAAGGTGGAGAAGGTCGATGCCATCGGCCTGTCCGGCCTGATCACGCCGAGCCTGGAGGAGATGTCCTATGTCGCCTCGGAGATGAAGCGGGAAGGGATGAGCCTGCCGCTGCTGATCGGCGGGGCGACCACCAGCAAGGTGCATACGGCGGTGAAGATCGCGCCGAATTATGACGGGCCGGTGGTCTATGTCACCGATGCATCGCGTGCGGTGGGCGTGACCGGGAACCTGTTCTCGGCCAGCAACAGCCAGAATTTCGCCGGTGAGATCTCGAACGAATATGAAAAGATCCGGGCGCATCATGCACGGGGTAACAGCGGGGCGAAGCGCCTGACGCTGGAAGAGGCGCGGGAGAATGCGACCCAGATCGACTGGGGTTCTTACGAGCCGCCGAAGCCGTCTTTCCTCGGCACTAAAACCTTCGACAATTATGACCTTGGCGAATTGGCCGAACGGATCGACTGGAAGCCTTTCTTCCAGGCTTGGGAGCTGCATGGCCGGTTCCCGGAAATCCTGGACGACCCGAAAGTCGGGGAGACGGCGCGATCACTCTATGACGATGGGCTCCGGATGCTCGACCAGATGATTTCCGAACGTTGGGTGCGGGCCCGTGCCGTGGTCGGTTTCTGGCCGGCCGCCTCGGACAAGGACGACATCATTCTCTTCACGGACGAGAGCCGCACCGAGCGCCGGAGCGTTCTGCACACACTCCGTCAGCAGCGCATTCACAGCCGCGCAGACCGGGCGAACCTGGCGCTGTCCGACTTCATTGCTCCGCTGGAGACCGGTGTGGCTGATTATATCGGCGGCTTCGTGGTCACGGCAGGCGAGGAGATCGACGGGCGGGCGAAGAAGCTGGAGGCCGCGCACGACGACTATGACGCTATCCTGATGAAAGTTATCGGCGACCGGCTGGCGGAAGCCTTTGCCGAGCGCATGCATGAGCGGGTTCGCACGGAGTTCTGGGGCTACGCGCCAGGTGAGTCGCTCAGCAACGAGCAGCTCATCGCTGAGGATTATCGCGGTATCCGCCCGGCTCCGGGCTATCCGGCCTGCCCGGACCATACGGAAAAGCCAGAACTGTTCCGCCTGCTGGACGCGCAAGCCGCGACCGGTGTGTCTCTTACGGAAAGCAACGCCATGTGGCCTGCGTCCTCCGTTTCGGGGCTCTATTTCTCGCATCCTGAATCGCGCTATTTTGGCCTCGGCCGGATCGGCCGTGATCAGGTGGCCGACTATGCCGCACGCAAGGGCGCGACTGTGGAAGAGGTCGAGCGCTGGTTGGCCTCCAACCTCGACTATGACCCGAAGGCCGCCGCTGCGTAGCTTCAGGGATTCCCGTCTTTCTTCAGACGGGTTAGGTTCTGGACCTATGTTGGTGCGAGAGCCGGAGGCTGGTCTTGGAGGAAACACCGAGGGATAGAGTGTTCCGTGAGGAACTGGCCGATCCTGAACGTTTGAAAGTACATATTGGCCGGCTTGTCGAGCTGCTTAACGCGCGCCTCGATAGTAACAAACGCTACCTCGTCTATGTGCTCGCCCAGCCGAGCCGCATGGGACATCTGATAGCAGAGCCGTGGTGCTTGAACACAATGTTCCGAGAGCGCTACGACGAGATCGTCATAGTCACCGGCCCCGGCGCGCAGGCGGCCAACACTGCGGTCTTTGAATATCTGAAATCAGAATTCACGGTGGTCGAGACCGACGACATCATTTTGACGACAATGGGTTTCATTGATGCCGGCGCCTTCGGGCTGGGCAACTACGATCTTTATCTAAGATCACCACAGACCCTCTATAAGGACTTCACCAAACAATTGGCGAATGGCCTGCCGCATCGGTTCTTCTCCGTGCCGGACCATGTGCGTGACGCAGCGCAAAAGTTTCTCGACAGTTCAATTGAAGATCCATCACGGCCCTATGTCGTGCTGCATGTTCGTGATGCCGGTTTTGCTCCGGATATGGCGTACCACTCGTTCAGGTTCACGCCTATCGAAGCCTACCGGGATGGAGTGAAGTTTCTGCTCGAAAACGGGTATGCGGTGATCCGGATCGGCGATATTGCAAGCCCCGCACTCGATCTCACCGACCCGAATTACATAGAAGCCATGAGGCACGACGCACATGATCGGTCGCTTGATTTCGGGCTGATTGGCGGAGCTGCGTTTGGCATTTGCACGCAATCGGGACCCTTCTCAATATTCCAGTCCTTGGGTAAGCCGTTCCTGGTGACCAATGCCTATCCGGTTTCGTCCTGGGGATTCTTGCCTCATGAGCTCTCGATCTTCACCCACTATGTGCGGGGAAACGGAGACCGTCTCTCGTATCGCGATATGGGGCTCGCCAACCTGAAGGGGATTCCCACTGCGGGGGCACTGGAGGCTGCGGGGCTACGGGTTGAAAGCAATAGCGCGGAGGAAATCCTCGCAGGGGTGCGGGAGATGGTCCGGTCTGTCGAGGAGCAAACGCCGCCGGATCTGGAAGTGCTGAACCGCTTCCTGCAAATCACAGCCGAGTTCGATGAAACTGTCCGCGGCACGGCAACGCAAGGACCCACGCCGTCGCGGTGGCCTCAGCGTTTGTGCTCGGTTTATCTGGAATCAAATCCAGGCTTTCTGACATGACGGTGGGAAAAAACCGAGCCGTTTTAAGTAAGGGCTCTTATTAAAAACCGATCGGCGTCGGCACGTAGTGGAACGTCCGGAACCGGGCAGTCTCGACAAAACCCAGCTTACGATATAGCGCGAGCGCGCCGGTATTACTGTCCTGGGTCGCAATGAGGCCGCAATCAGCCAGCCCGGCATAGTGGGAAAAGGCTGCTTTGATAAGTGCGGCGCCGATACCCCGTCCCTGATGGGCTTGCGAAACAGCGATCAGGTCAACGGTCATGATGCGATTCTGAAGAAGGCATCCGTTGAAGCCTCCAATTTCCCCATTTTCTTCCCAAATAAAGGTCTTGTCCGTTCGTCCGCTGACTTCATTCCGGGCCCATGAAGCCTTCACCCGGTTTGCGATCTCCTCCGAGACCATTGGGTCGGCATGATACCTGTCCGAGCGGAAAACGGCTTCGGCGATAGTTGCGCAAAACTCTCCGTCACCCGGGCTTGAAAGCCTGATGTTGGTGGAAGAGGGCTGGCGATCTTCTTCGATGAAATATCGCTCGAGCTGGACGAGCGTCTCGATCTCCCGGAAACCGCTCTCCTTTGATGGATGGGCCCAAGCTTCCGGCAGTCGAACGGATACCAGAATTGCATCGTCCGGCACCAGATCACATATATCCTGGAGCTCGGACTCGCTTGTGATTTCCAGGCGATAGACAGGGCCGCCGAGAAGGGAGCTGTCGAAAGGTTGTTTCACCTGACTTGCCATAGTGAGTATTCCTGGAGCAAAGGCCGGAATTCATTGACGCAAAAAGATCGCACGGCACACCCGCGTACCGGTAGCGATTGTTCAGCCGATTGGTGAAAATATAATTGTGATCAGTATTGCTGGCATTACCTTTATAATTCTCGTGGATGTGACCCAATAGGGCGTGCGTCTCGTGGGTGCATTCAGCTGTTTCCAGAAGGCCCGTTTGTAAACTGTGGAGTAGGCGCCTCATATTGACGACAAAAGCGAAACTTTTCCTGAAAGTTGCTGTTAGTTGCGTCCTGATTGGATCTTTGATCTATCAGGTGGATCTTTCGCGCCTGCTTTCCGCAGCGCTATCGCCGTCTCTTCCGCTGCTGGTCTGCGTCGTCGGGATTGTCATTGCGCAGTTCTTTATCGGTGCCTGCCGCTGGTTCTTGCTGATCCGCGGGACTGGCGTGCCTTTGTCTCCCTGGCAGACATTCCGTATCCTGTTGGCGGGAATGTTCTTCAATCAGGCGCTTCCTGGCTCCCTCAGTGCCGACACGGTGCGTATCTGGCTTGTCAGCCGGCATGGCATGCCGTTGTCTCGCGCGGCAAGTACGGTGCTTCTGGACCGCACGGCGGGCCTTGTGTCCATTCTGACACTTCTGATCGTGACCAGCGTGACAGTCGCGAAGGTCGCCCCAGATCCCAATCTCAGTTCCGTTGCGATCCTTGTCGTCGGTGCCGCGCTTGTCTTGTTGGCAATGGGGTTATCCAGCGCGGACTGGATCGCGGACATGATCGAAGATCACCGGTTCGGGGGCGCTTTGGCCGCCATGCTCCGGGATTCCCGTGTGCTCTGGCGGGCGGGATATCGATCCGCCATCGTTATCGGTCTGAGCTACCTGCTGCATGTCATCAGTGCATTCGGGCTTTGGGTCGTGTTCCAGTCGATTTCGGTCGAGGTCGATTTCCTGATGGTGCTTGGCGCTTTGCCTCTGGTGATCCTCGGCACTCTGCTGCCGATCTCTGTTGGTGGTTGGGGCGTGCGGGAGGGGCTGATGGTCGGGATCTTCTCGATGACCGGAATGCCGCTGGAACATGCGCTCGCGGCGTCCATTCTCTGGGGCCTGTCAGTGATTGTGGCTGCGAGTCTTGGCGGATTGCTATGGGTGCTGAGCCGGCCGGTTGCGGAACGCAGCGAGAATATGACTGAAGCCGCAGGCGGCCCGGCCGTCTAACGTCCGTAGAAACCCCGAACCACGCCGATAAGATAATCCAGTTCAGCCGTTGAAAGATGCTGGTCCGCTGGAAAGCTGATGATCGTTTGCGCATGCCTGTCGGTTACAGGAAAGGCACCGTCCGGATAGCCGAGATGGCGCAGGGCATCCTGTTTGTAGAGCGGGATCGGGTAATGCACCTTGGCGTCGACCTTGTGCGCGTGGCAGTGCGCTAGCAGTTCATCCCGTCGTTCGGCATAGACCACATAGTTCAGATAGACGGCGCGTTCTTCCGGGCCTTTCGTGGCACGCCGGACGGGAAGCGTGATCTCCGGCACATCTGCGAATGCCGCGTCGTAATGCTCGGCAGCCTCGATCCTGCCAGCGACGATATCCTCAACCCTGGCGACGATCCATTTGCCAACGACCGCCTGCACGGAATCGAGGCGCGTGTTGTAGCCGAGGATTTCCATCTCATCGCGGTTGCGCAGGCCATGATTGCGCAAGAGCCGGCACATCCGGTCCATCTCGGGATCGTCGGTGACGATTACACCGGCATCGCCCCAGACATTGATGATCTTGAGTGGATGCATGGAGAATCCGCCGGCAATGCCCCACGTACCCGCCGGGCGGCCCGCTTCCGTCGCAAGGAGGCTTTGGCAGGCATCCTCGACCACTGACAGGCCATGCTCTTCGGCAATTGCGGTGATCCGCGTCATGTTGGCCATGTCGCCGGCCAGATGGACAGGCATGATCGCCTTGGTACGGGGGGTGATCGCGGCCTCAATCAGGTCAGGGTCGATCCCGAACGTATCGTCGCAATCGACGAAGACGATCCGCGAGCCGGTCTCAGCAATGGCCCCCGCAGTGGCGTAGAAGGTATTGGCGGCGGTGATGACCTCGTCCCCGGGCCCGATGCCGAGCGCCTTCAATGGGATCTTGAGGGCGTCCGTGCCGGAGCCGACACCGATGGCATATTTCGATCCTGCGGCAGCAGCGAACATCTCCTCGAATTCACCGACGACCTTGCCGAGGGTGAAGTCGGTGGAACGGACCAGCGCGCGCAGCTCGTCGAAAATCTCATCGACATCGGCGAACTGCTGTTCCAGGGGAGAGTAGCGGACCTGCATCGGCTGGCCCTCTGTCTCGGCGGCCATCAGAACGGGCCCTTGAAGAAGGGATCGGGCACGTCGAGCGGGATGTCTTTACGGGCGGCCAGGATGTCTTCCTCGATTGCGGAGATCTTGGCGTCGTCCAGCCCCATCATTTCGGCCGCGGTGCGGGCGATCCGGGTGGCATCCGGGTAGAAGCCCTTGACCAGACCGCGCGAGCTCGGTGTCGGGTGATCCGGTAGGCCGAGACGGACCGGGGCGGCGTCAAGCAGATCGAAACAGCGGCTTGTCACCTCGGACGCGATTTCTGCGCCGATGCCGAACATCCGGAACCCGGTATCGACGGTCAGCAGCCGCCCGGTGCGGGCCACGCTTTCGACGATCGGATCGAGATTGAGCGGCCGGATCACCCGCAGGTCGAGCACTTCGACCGGGTGTCCGGCCTCCGCCAGCTTGTCGGCGGCGCGGACGGCTTCCAGCGTCATGTAGGAGGTGGCAACGATGGTCAGGCCGTCGCCTTCGCGCACGGTGCGCGGGCCGTCGAGCGGTCGGTGAACGTAGCCCTCCGCGACCGGGCTTGTGGTGTAATGCGACCATCGGTGCTCGATCACGACCACCGGGTTATCGTCCTCGACGGCGGCGGCGATCATGCCTTTCGCGTCCTCGGCAAAGGCCGGCATGATGACTTTCAGACCGGGGACATGGGCGAAGATCGCTTCCATGCTTTGCGAATGTTCCGGGCCCTGGCCCCAGCCGCGCCCGACAATCATGCGCAGGACGAGCGGCACGTTGTGGCGCCCGTTGCTGACATAGTGGGTCTTGGCGGCATTGTTCAGGATCTGCTCCAGCGCGAGCAGGGCGAATTCGACGCGCTGCAGGCTGACCACCGGGCGTTTTCCTGCCATGGCGGCGCCGATGGCAATGCCGATCAGGCCGTTCTCGGCGATCGGCATCTCGATCATCCGGTCGTGGCCTATTTGTTTGCCGATATCCTTCAGGGTGCCGAACAGGGCGGCCGGGTCCTCGACCCCTTCGCCGAAGAAGATGACCGACGGATCGCGCCGTGCCGCTTCAAGCAAGCCGTCACGGATGGCGGTGCCCATATTGATCACCGGCGCACCCGGCGCACTGGTTGTTTCAGGCATAGACATGGGCGAGGGCCTCGGTCGGTTCCGGCAGCGGGGAGTCGATGGCAAAAGCAAATGCGCCGTTCACTTCGGCCTGAATGTCTTTTTCGAGACCTGCGAAGCTGGCCGGGGCGAGCGTTCCGCTTTCTTCGAGCATTTTACGATAGCGTTCGAGAGGGTCCCGGGCGCGCCAGATCTGGAACTCTTCTTCGGTCCGGTAGCCGATATGGTTATCGTAGTTCGGCCCGCAATGCTCGCGCCACCGGTAGGTGTCGAGTTGCAGGAATGTCGGGTTCCCGGAGCGCGCGGTCTCGACGGCCCAGAGTGCGGCCTTGCGGACAGCCTCAAGGTCGTTGCCGTCGACATGCCGGTGCTCGATGCCGTGAGCGGCCGGAATGTCTGTCAGAGGTCGGTCCGGCTGGCGGTCGGCGAGGTTGGTATAGACTGAATAGAGATTGTTCTCGCAGACATAGACAATAGGCAGTCCGCGAAGCTTGGCGAAGTTGGCGGATTCGTGGAACACGCCTTCCTCAAGGCAGGCATCGCCGAGGAAGGAGACGGTGACCTTCCCGTTGTTATCGAACTTGTCTGACAGTGCGGTGCCTGTCGCCAAAGGGATCGAGCTGGCGACGATCGGGATGCTGGCCATCATGCCGGCATCCGGGTCCATCAGGTGCATGGAGCCGCCACGGCCGCCGATGCAGCCGTCCCGCTTACCGTAGATCTCGGCCATCATCGCCTTCAGATTCCCGCCCTTGGCAAGATAATGGGCATGGGACCGGTGGCTGCTGAAGAGCCGGTCGTCGGACATGAGGGCATCGCAGACGCCGACAGCTGAGGCTTCCTGGCCGATGGAAAGATGCACCGGGCAGCGCATTTCCTGCTCGGCGTAGCGTTCCGCAATGGTCTCCTCGACCAGACGAATGCGCAGCATTTGTTTCAGGCAGCGCAGCCGATAATCGGCATCATCGCCCGTGGTGGTTTGCATGCTTTCAGCCATCCTGTCGATTTTCCGCGGTTAGATGAAGTTGAGGTGCATTGGCGCCTCGCCCTTCATTTCCGGAAGTTCGAAATCGCCCTTCTGGTAGCCGTCCAAGAACTCGTTGACCTTGTGTTGCAGGCACAGACTGCCGCACATTTTCTGGGCGTTGAAATCCGGGCTGGCGAGGTAGTTCATCACTTCCCAGTAGCGGTCGCTGTAGAAGATGTCGCGGAACCGTTCCTCGGTGATGTTGCCGATATGGAATTTCTTGTAGCGCTCGTTGAACAGCATGCCGCAGGGCGCAACCAGGCCGGAGCCGGACATCTGCAGCATGAACGGCGCGCCATAGCAGCGCTGGTAGCTGCGCGTGCCTTCGGTGTCGATTTTCGACCATTTGACCGTCACCTGGTAGGTGTCGTCCGATAGAGCTTCGGCTTCGTGCAGGGTGTCATAGAGGCTGGCATAGCCGCTGTAATCGACCCCGAGGGAGCCGTCCTCGTCGTCACTGCAATGCTTGATCACCAGATAGTCCGGCCGCAGCTCCTTGCCGAGCCGGGCGAGAGGCATGATCTGGTCGTGATATTCCGGCATCAGCACCATCTGCATGCCGATGGTTACGTCGAGATTCTGCTCCCGCTTGATCTCGCCCATGGCCTTGATGTTTTCCGCGACCCGGTCGAACCAGTGCTCCTTCACGCCCATGATCTCGGCATAGCGCTTGCGCTCGCCGGCCGAGATATTGACCCGGAGATAGGTCAGGGACGGCAGGACCTCTTCCAGCTTGCGCCGGTTCAGCACGAAGCCGTTTGTGCCGACAGCCATCGAGAGGCCGAGCTCATGTCCGTATTTGCAGGCATCGACGAAAACCGGCGAGATCGTGCTTTCGCCGTCTGAAACCAGGCTGATGCCCTTGACGCCGATCTCGGCGCAGTCCTCGAGAAACTCGAAGATCGCCTTCTTGTCGATCACCTTGCGCTCGTTCTCCTGCAGCATCGCGTAGCAGAAATGGCAGGCGAAATTGCAGGCGCGGGTCAGCGACATGTCGATCGTGATCGGGGCGATCCGCTCACCGCGCTCCCAGGCGTCGATACGATCCTGATGCCAGGCGATCTTGGTGCCATCGAGGATCAGTTCAACGTGATCTGTCATTCCGGTCATGGCTTCGTTCCTTGGACTGTTGGTCCCGGTTTCTAGAGGCGCCGGATACGGTTCGCGTCCTTCACCACCTCGGTGAAGAGTTCGATACGTTCGCCGGTCTGCTTCCGCAGCCAGCGTTCGAGCTTCATCAGCAGGACGGGCTTGTCCCAGACGGGGATCTCGTCGGTGAAAACGAGAAACAGACGATCATATTGGTCGATTTCGACCAGTTCAAAGGCATCGTCCGAAATACCGTTGGCTGCCTTGAAGCCGTCGATATGCGGCAGGACAAGGTCGCGCTTGCCGATCTTGTCCAGCTTGCTCCAGGTCTCACTATAGGGTCGGTCGAAAAAATTGGTGTCCTTGTGGCGGCCGAAGCGTGCTTCTGTTTCGCGCCGGATGGCGGCGATGAGCCGCAAGGGCGTTTTGAAGCAGGCGCCCGCGTTGCGCGGCGTCAGGATGCCGGCAACCGGTGACGGCGCTTCGGGGGCCCGAAGCGCCTGCAGCGCGAAAATCAGGCCGTGTTCGATCACTTCGCGGACCGGAGCGCCGATGGCGTGAGCGCAAAGCAGATCGAGGATCGCCGCCTCCGGCGCATCAGCTGGAGCCGTGAAACGGGCGTCCGCGACGGTCTCGTTTTCGCCGTCAAGAACGAGACTCAGGCGCATGCCGTCGGCTTCAGCGGAAATGACAGTGGCATCGGTTTCCGGCACCGGACCGTAATGCACAAGGTGCTGCAGCCGGTCGGAAACCGGTCCGGCGAAAGCTTCGGGAATATCCGGATTCGGAATCACGTCTATCTCACGCTTTAATGCTGCTGATGTGGACAAGGCAATGATCCTCGTGATCTTCGACGGTGACATCCGCAATGGGAGCAAGGGCATCTTTCAGATCGGCGGTCCGGGCGGATGGCAGGGTCTCCCGGTTGACCCGGATGACGAAACCCTCGACCCCGAAGGCGCCTGCTGCTTCCGCCATATTCAGGATGCTCGAGACGGAATCCTCGTCCGGCACCCACATTTCCAGGAATTCCAGGTCAACGCCGTGGCTGCGCAGCTGGTTCAGCAGCCGGTTCTCGTAAGACTCGACCAGCTCTTCATAATTGATCGCCTGTTCGCTCATCTGCATTTCTCCGGCGTCACGCGGCCGTGGCAAGGAAGCTGTTAACCGCATCAGCGACCCGATGGATCTCGGCCTCGGTCAGGTTCTGGTGGATGGGCAGTGTGATGATCCGCTGGGACTGCAATTCGGTCACCGGGAAATCCCCTGCCGCGTGGCCCAGATAGGCCGCCGCCGGCTGCAGATGGATCGGCACCGGATAATGGATTGCCGTGCCGATACCGAGGCTGGAGAGATGCGCCTGCAATTCATCCCGACGATCAACTTGGATGACGAAGGTGTGGAAGCTGTTGAATTCGATATCCCGGCAGGGCGGGGAGAAGGCAAGAGAGGGATCGAGCAGTTCCCGATAGAGCGCCGCGTTGTTCCGCCGCCGTTCGATCAGGTCATCCATCTTGCCGAGCCTGAAATGGAGAATGGCGGCCTGGATCTGGTCCATCCGGGAGACAGAGCCGAAACGGGCCACCGTGTTGCGGTCGACCAGGCCGTGATTGCGGTAGAGCCGCGCGAATTCAGCGATATCGTCCCGGTCGGTAGTCAGGAACCCGGCATCGCCGCAGGCGTTCAGGTTCTTCAGCGGATGCGCCGAAAAGCAGCCGGCATCGCCGAGAGATCCACTCGGCCTGCCGCCATAGAGCGAACCGATGGACTGGGCCGCATCTTCGATGATTGCCAGACCGTGCCGGTCGGCAATCTCGCGGATGGGTCCCATGTCTGAAACGCGTCCTGTCAGATGCACCGGCATGATGGCCTTGGTTTTCGGCGTGATCTTCTTCTTGATCTCGGCGGGGTCGATATTCTGATCCGGCAGCACGTCGGCAAAGACAGGGGTCGCCCCGACATGCGCGATGACTGCAGTGGATGCGACGAAGGAGTTGGGTGGTGTGATCACCTCGTCGCCATGGCCAATTCCGAGTGCGGCGAGAGACAGGATCAGGGCGTCTGTTCCGGAGTTCAAAGCGATTGCGTGCTTGGTGCCGCAGCGTTCCGCCAGTGCTCCCTCAAGCTTGTCGTTCCACGGGCCGCCGACATACATGCCGCTGCGGAGGATATCCTCGATCACAGGCATGATCTCGTCGCGTTCCTGGGCAAACTGGGCGCCGATATCGACATAGGGGATCGGCGAATCTGTCACACTCGTATCCGGCATTTTTTTCCTGCTCGACACATTTTATCCGCCTGCGGCCATGTCCCTCTGCCGCTGCGGGATTGCTATTTCAAAAGTGCGGTCAACGCCTTGACCACACTGACTTTACTCACCGAATCCCGGTGCCCGACGATGCCAACCTTGATGGCGCCGGCGATGTTTCCTATCAGGCCGATATCAGCAATATCCGTTCCAACTTTCGCCAGAGGAGACGTTATCGAGAAAAACGCGTCGCCGGCGCCCATCGTATCGACGATGCGGCGGGTAAAGGCAGGGATCTGTGTCACAGGCTTGCCGGCTTCGTAGGCGACACAGCCATGGCGGCCGTGGGTCAGGATCATCCGGCCACAATCGATCCGTTTCGGCAGCACGTCCTGCGCGATGCTGGCAAGATCGGTGAAGCGGTCGCCGACAGCCAGCCGGGCCTCCGGCGCATCAATGCAGAGATAGTCGGCACGCGGGTATTTGGTGACCAGATTGTAGCCCCTGTTGGCGCTGTTGGTCTGGGCGTTGATCGCCAGGAACGGCGCTGCCTCGCAGATCAGATTGACAGTGCTTCCACTGATCAGCCCGTGCCCGAAATCGGCAGCCATGACCACATCATAATGCGGCGCGAGCTCGGCGATCTTGCCATGCAGGATCTCCAGTGTGTCCGGCGGCAATGGCGAGTCTTCGATGAATTGAATCTCGAACAGCTTGCGCAGATAGCTGTTGTCGACGAAGCGCACCTTCCGCGTCGTCGGCGCATTCGGCCGGTAGACGGGGATGACGTTCACATTCTCGTGGCACTGCTTCTTGATAAAGTTCTCGCGCGGATCGTCTTCGCCGAGACAGGTGATGATATCGACCTGCTTGCAGAAACTTGCAACGTGATTGGCGGCCGCGATCACGCCGCCCGCGAACAGCTCGATGTCCTGATAGCGCGTGGACATGATGTTTTCTTTGGAGGGCTGTCCCGACGGCGAGACATACTGGTATTCGTCCAGGATCGTGTCGCCGATGATCAGGACGCGCATGTCCTTGATGCTCTCGATCAGCTCCAGCAGCTGCTGCAACCCGACCGTTTGCCGGACTTGGTCCAGGTAGTCGCGGACTTCCGGCTCGAAGACATCGATATGCCGGTTGATCAGTTCGCTTGAGCTGAAGGTGATGTCGCTTGTAAAGACAAGCCGTCCGCCATGGCTTTCGACAGCGTTGCGTTCATCGACAATCTTGCCGGTGACATCCTGCTCCGCATCGACATAATCCGAGCCTTTGATGTAGGCATCCGGCTTGATTGCATGGATCACTTGCTCTGCCGACACGTCGTGATTGACCCCGACCCAACTGACATATTCGAGCGCGGCCAGCATCTCCGCCCGGAGTTGATCGGTGAAGACCGGACGGCCCGGCCCCTTATGAACATGCTCGTCGGCGGTCACGGTTACAATCAGTACGTCGCCCTCACGGCGGGCCTGCTCAAGGTGTCGGACATGCCCCATATGCAGCAAATCGAAGGTGCCGTGGGCATGAGCGATTTTCTGCCCAGACGACCTAATTTTCTCCGCTATCTCAGAGAGTTCGGAGATAGGTTTGATCTTATCTCTCGCTGATGCCTGCATCTGATTGATTCAATTGTTTAAAGACGTGCAAAGCGTATCACAGTTTCATTGCCTTCCGGGAAAAACAATTCGCGCGTATAACTTACGCACTCAGCCATCAGCGGGACGATAGTGTCGACTGATTTTCGGTCTATGATTCAATCAGTTTCGATAAGTTGTTGAGCGGGGAAATTAGGAAAGAATTCTCGGCCCGGCCGGCCAAAATCTGGTGCAGCTGAGCAGGATCGGCTCAGGGAGTTGGAGGCTGGGGAGGTTGTGATTAACCAGCGTTTTCCGGTCGTCTATCAGAAAGAAGAATCTTGATGACTTCTGTTTCCTGTCACCATTGCGATTCCGCCAGACTCGAAACGGTGGAGGGTTATTCTGATTGGTGCCGGGTCACGTCGGATAGCCGCAGCTGGACCAAAGGCGGCGCGTTGGCTGTTTGTGGCGCATGCGGTCTGGTTCAGAAACCGATTACGGATGAGTGGTCCCGGGAAGCGGACAGAATCTACGAGAGCTATGTGCTCTACCATCAATCCCGGTCTGGCGTTGAGCAACTGATCGCAGGTGAGACTGGTCTAAAATCGAGGTCTGTCCACCTGATCGACTGGATGCGCGGGGCACTGAAACTGGACGACGATGGTCTCTTGCTCGATTTCGGATGCGGAACGGGATCAACATTAAAGGCCTTTGCACAGGAGCTGCCGCGTTGGCGGCTCAATGGATACGACCCGAACGTCAAAGACGTTAATGTTCTTTCCGAGATAGAGACGGTCGACGGGCTCTATGAGCGTCTCGAAGATATCGACAAGCACTTTGATCTCGTTACGCTCGTTCACGTTTTCGAACATATTCCCTCACCGGCGAAGGTCATTCGCGACATTCGCAGGCTGCTTCACCCGACCAAGGGACGCCTGTTCATTCAGGTCCCTTATTTTCCTCACAACCCGTTTGACCTGATGATTGCGGATCACAGCAGCCATTTCACGCAGGCGAGTATTGCGTCTGTTGTTGCAAGCGCTGGCTACGACATTGAAGCCTTACGGGTAGATGTATTGAAACGGGAGATAACGGTTGTGGCCCGCCCGGGAGCGGGAAACTGGCGGGCATCGTCTGTTGATGCCGGTGCGACTGTTTGCGGTCTTCGGGCTGCGCTGGATTGGCTTGGGACGGTCAGGCAATCGATGGAAGTTTTCGGTGACGGCGTGTTCGGGATATTTGGCTCGTCCATCTCGGCGGCGTGGGCATCATCCAATCTTGAGCGCAGGGTCGATTTTTATCTGGACGAAGATCGCTCGCGTGTCGGCTGCACGTTCTTTGATCGACCTATCGCAGACCCTTCGGATGCCCAACAGGCATCGTCGATATATATCCCGCTCGTTCCGGCTCTTGCCGCCCAGATCAGCGAGCGGCTCACGGGATTTGAGGCTGTTGCTATTCCCGGCGATTTTCCAGAAGCATTTACGAGAATTGGCACCGACGATGCTCATGCATCTTTAGGCTGATCTGGTCTCAATTGATTTTGGGTTCAATCAGGTAGAAGAGGTGCAGGCGGCGTGTCGTCTTTTCGCCTGTATGCACTTCGATTGGGGACAGCTCCGTAACTTCTCCGAACCGCTCCAGGATCGGAAACGGCTTGTCCCATTTTGACACCAGCAGCACCGTTGCGCCCGCTTTTGGCAGATAGCGTTCCGTCAGCTCGTAGTGATGGTCCGGGTGGCCGTCATAGTCCCACATCTTCGGGCGGCGCTCGAGATCGCGCAGGGCATAGAGCAGGGAGGCCATGGTCTTGCGGTCTTCGGTCAGCCAGATGGCTTCCGGATGTGCCGCGAGGACTGGGCGTAGCTGGTCCGCTACCTGATCCCATCCGCGCAGGCGGCGTAGCGGATCTTTCTTCAGCGGCACATCAACGCCGGGCAGGTCGAGGAAGAAGAAGCCAAGCACGGCGGCGGCGGTGAGGTTGATGCCGATACCGGCGACAACCAGCTTCAGGCGGTCACGCTTGAGCAGCCAACACACAACCAGGATTGTTGCCGCGACATAGGCGGTAGCCGCCCAGTTTGCGTTTGCCCGGCTGAGGAAGGACTGGCCGGTGATGATCAGCAGCACCGGCAGGGAGAAGCACAGCAACAGCTTTTCCATTTGTGCCGCCGGATCCCGGCGTAGCACGGCAAGCCGCCAGAGTAGAGCAGCGAAAAGCACCGGCCCGAAGACGCCAGCCTGGCTGCCGACAAATTCCAGCATCTTGCCGAAATGGAACAGGTCGCCCTTCAGGTTGGTGTTGTCCTTGACGTGCGTGAAGGTCACCCAGCCGGACTCGAAATTCCAGATCAGGTTCGGCGCGAACACGGCAAGCATGATGACGAGCGCGACCAGCGGCTTCCGGCTTGTCAGCCAGGACCGGTATGCGGGCGTGATTAGTGTGAACAGGACCAGACCGAGGATGAAATAGGCCATGGCATATTTGGCGAGGAACCCGGCACCGAGGGCGAGGCCGAGCAGCAGAGGCCATCCGGGTGCATCGCTTTTCAGGCTGCGGACGAAGGCCAGCATGGCCACGGCCCAGAGAAAGAGCAGCGGCACGTCGGTCGAGATCAGCAAGCTGGAGAGAGAGACAGCCGGAAGCGTCGCGAAACTCAGCCCGGACCAGAACCCGGCTTTCCTGCTCTCTGTCAGGGTTTCGGCGATACCGTAGATGGCAAGTGCCGTTCCCGCATGCAGCAGGGGCGACGGCGCGCGGATGCAGGCTGTTGTATCGCCGCACAGCGACTGCGCCCCGGCGATGATGAAGGCGATCAGCGGCGGCTTCGTATAATAGCCCCATTCAAGATCGCGGCTCCAGGACCAGTATTGTGCCTCGTCGCCATGCAGGCCGAGCCCGCTGCCCGCAAGAACCGCCAGCCGGAGCGCGGTCAGTGCCGCGACGGCGAGGAGGAGCCACAGGAAGTAGGGGCGGGTGTCGTCTTTGATCACGGTTGGCATGCGTCGATGCTTTCCTTGCGCGCCGGCTTTGCGTGCCGGAGATGCCACGCCTTAGCCGAGGCGCGCGTCCGAAACAATCGGGAATCGGTGCGGGGCGGTAAATTGACCTCTGTCAGGATCGGCAGAACCCGCAGCCGGAGTTTCTTGCCGAAGCCGCTGCAACCCAGTAGGACAAACGCAATAGCGTGACAAAGAGGCGACCATGGCGATGAAGACCCTGGATGAAGAAACCTTGATGACGCTCGCGGAGGAATTTCCCGAAACGTCTCGCGATGCCTGGATGAGTGCTGTCGATACGGTGCTGAAAGGCGCGTCTTTCGACAAGGTTCTGACCCGTCAGACCTATGAAGGACTGACGCTGCAGCCGATCTATACCGGTGAGGATGTACCGGCCGGAAGAACGGCGCCAACTCCGGGCGGCGACCGGACTGAGGCCGGCTGGGATGTGCGGCAAATGCAGGCGCATGGCGATCCGGCGGAAGTTGCCAAGACGGCAAAGCAGGATCTGGAGCGCGGCGCGACGTCGGTTCTGCTGAGAATTGACCGGCCCGGCGTGGATGGCGTGGTCATCGGTTCCGTTGACGATCTCGACAAGGCACTTGCCGGCGTTCATCTGAACATGGCGCCGGTCGCGCTCGACGCGGGCGCTTATGCGCCTGCTGTCTCCTCCATGCTGGAAGCTCTTTGGGCCCGCCGCGGCTGCGATGCGGGAGAGGTTTCCGGCAGTTTTCGGATCGATCCTCTGGGCACGCTGACCCGGGAAGGCTGGCTGCCGAAGAGGGCGGAAGATGCTCTTGCGGAAATGGCGGAGATTGCCAAACGGACGGCGCCAAGCCACCCGAAGGTGCGATCCGTAGCGGTCGATACCGCACCGTATTACGAAGCGGGCGCCAACGAAGTGCAGGATCTGGCCTTCGCGATGGCGACCGGCATTGCTTATCTGCGTGCGCTAACCGCAGCCGGACTTGATGTCGCCTCAGCCGCAAAGCAGATCGAATTCACCTTCGCGCTCGGCGTTGATGTCTTTCAGGGCATCGCCAAGCTGCGCGCAGCCCGACGCCTATGGGCACGGGTGCTGGAAGTGTCCGGGGCCGATCCGGTCGCCGCGCCGATGAGCTTGCATGTGGTGACGGCGGAGCGGGCGATTGCCGGGCGGGATGTCTGGGTCAACATGCTGCGCGCTACTGTTTCGACCTTTGCCGCCGGTGTCGGCGGGGCGGACAGTCTGACGGTGCTGCCTTACGATCATGCGGTCGGCTTGCCGGATGGCTTCGCCCGCCGCATTGCCCGCAATACCCAGATCATCCTGATGGAAGAGTCCGGCCTGCATCGCGTGACCGATCCGGCGGGCGGGTCCTGGTATGTCGAACATCTGAGCGACGAATATGCGGTCCGGGCATGGGATATCCTGCAATCCATAGAGGCTGATGGCGGCATGGTCGCCGCGCTTGCCTCTGGCCGGGTTGCTTCGATGGTTGCCGATGGTTGGGCCGAACGGGAACGGAACCTCGCCCGTCGCAAGGACGAGGTCACTGGCGTCAGCACCTTCCCGAACTTGAGTGAGGAAACGGCGGCAGGCGTTGTGTGTGACCGGGATCCGCTGCGCGCCGCCCTTGGTCAAGGCGCTCTGCCGGACCGTGCGAAAGCCGGTGTGGAGATGGCGCCGCTGGCCCGGCACACGCTCGGCGAAGGGTTTGAAGCCCTGCGGGCCGCGAGCGATGCGGCGCTTGAGAAATCAGGCGCACGTCCCCGGATCTTCCAGCTCAATCTCGGCACGCCGGCGGATTACACGGCGCGGGGAACCTTCGCGCAGAACTATTTCGCAGCAGGCGGTATCGAAAGCACTCCGGCGGAAACCAGCGGTGGTGATCTGGGAGCCGCTTTTGAAAAGAGCGGCTGCCGTTTTGCGGTTCTCTGCTCGTCTGATAAAATCTACGGCGAAGCTGCGGTGGAAACTGCCGAAGTCCTGAAGAAATCCGGTGCGGAGCGCATTCTTCTGGCGGGCCGTCCCGGCGATAACGAAGATGCCTGGCGGGCAGCGGGGATCGACGGTTTCATCTATGTCGGTGACCAGACACTCGCTACCCTTCGCGATCTGGCAGCCGGATTGGGAGTGATCGAACAATGAGCACGATACCCGATTTCTCGACCGTCTCTCTCGGCAAACCCGCGACTGGCGGACCTGCTGCGGACGGCGCCGTCTGGGAGACCCCGGAGCGTATTGCGGTCAAGCCGCTCTACACGGCGGAGGATATCGAAGGCCTCGACTTCCTGAAGACCTGGCCGGGCCTGCCGCCGTTCCTGCGCGGGCCTTACCCGACCATGTATGTGAACAAGCCCTGGACGGTCCGGCAATATGCCGGTTTCTCCACGGCAGAGCAGTCGAATGCTTTCTACCGCCGCAATCTCGCGGCCGGTCAGAAGGGGCTTTCGGTGGCCTTCGATCTGGCAACCCACCGGGGCTATGACAGCGATCATCCGCGCGTCGTCGGCGATGTCGGCATGGCCGGGGTCGCGATCGACAGCATTCTCGACATGCGCCAACTCTTCGATGGCATCCCGCTCGACCAGATGAGTGTGTCGATGACCATGAACGGCGCCGTGCTGCCGGTCATGGCGCTCTATATCCTTGCGGCGGAAGAACAGGGCGTTTCCCCGGAAAAGCTCAGCGGCACCATTCAGAACGACATTCTGAAGGAGTTCATGGTCCGCAACACCTACATCTACCCGCCATCGCCCTCGATGCGGATCATCTCCGATATCTTCGGCTACACCTCGACGAACATGCCGCGTTTCAACTCGATCAGCATCTCCGGCTACCACATGCAGGAAGCGGGAGCGACGGCTGACCTGGAGCTGGCCTACACGCTGGCGGACGGGGTGCAGTACGCCCGCGCGGGCATGGAAGCCGGGCTCGGCATCGATGCGTTCGCGCCACGGCTCTCCTTCTTCTGGGCCATCGGTATGAACTTCTTCATGGAAGTCGCCAAGATGCGGGCCGCGCGCCTGCTCTGGGCCCGGCTGATGAAGCAGTTCGATCCCAAGAGCCCGAAAAGCCTCAGCTTGCGGACCCATTGCCAGACCTCCGGCTGGTCGCTGACCGCGCAGGACGTGTTCAACAATGCGGTGCGGACCTGTGTCGAGGCGCTGGCCGCCACGCATGGGCATACCCAGTCCTTGCACACAAACGCGCTGGACGAAGCGCTGGCCCTGCCGACGGATTTCTCCGCCCGGATTGCCCGTAATACCCAGCTGCTGATCCAGCAGGAAACCGGCACCTGCAATGTCATCGATCCATGGGGCGGCAGTTATTATGTCGAACGGCTGACCCACGACCTGGCACAGCGTGCCTGGGCGCATATCGAGGAAGTCGAGAGCTTCGGCGGCATGGCAAAGGCAATCGAGGCCGGTATCCCGAAAATGCGGATCGAGGAAGCCGCCGCCCGCACCCAGGCTAGGATCGACAGTGGCCGTCAAACCATCGTCGGGGTGAACAAGTACCGCACGGACGAGCCCGACAATGTCGAAGTGCTGCGGGTCGACAACCAGTCAGTCCGGCGCCAGCAGCTCGAGAAGCTGGAACGCCTGCGGGCAGAGCGGGATGAGAGCGAGACACGGCGCATGCTGGACCGGCTGACGGCGTCCGCCACCTCCGGCGAAGGCAACTTGCTCGAACTCGCGGTCGATGCCGCGCGGGCGAAGGCGACGGTCGGGGAGATTTCCGATGCGCTTGAGAAAACCTATGGACGGCATGTCGCGGAGGTGAAGACCGTGTCAGGCATATATGCGAGTGAAGTCGGCAAAGGTGCGGAATCCGTGGAACGGGTGCTGAAAGCAGTCAATGCCTTCGAGGCGGTTGAAGGCAGACGCCCGCGTATCCTGATCGCCAAGATGGGTCAGGACGGCCATGACCGGGGTCAGAAGGTGATCGCCTCGGCATTCGCCGATCTAGGTTTCGATGTCGATATCGGCCCGCTGTTCCAGACCCCGGAAGAGGCGGCGCGGCAGGCGGTGGAAAACGATGTGCATGTGATCGGTGCCAGCTCGCTTGCCGCGGGTCACTTGACGCTGGTTCCGGCCCTGAAAGCGGAGCTGGAGAAGCTTGGACGCGAGGATATCCTGATTGTCGTCGGAGGCGTGGTGCCGCCGCAGGATTACGATGCACTCTATGCTGCCGGCGCCAAGGCGATCTTCCCGCCGGGCACCGTGATCAGCGATGCGGCGGTGGACCTGATCGCGAAGATCGGCGAAGTGCTCGGCCATTCGGTCGAGGCGGCGTGAGCCTTCACCCAGTTCGCGTGGATTAGATGACTTCTCAGCAAACCGTCGCGGTGACGAAGCGACGCCAGATGAGCGTAGAGGATTATGTCTCCGGCGTCCGTGCGGGCGACCGCGCCGTGCTGGCGCGCGCCATTACCCTGATCGAAAGCCGGAATCCGGCACACCGGAGGCAGGCGCAGGACGTCTTGCAGGCGCTTCTCCCCTTTTCCGGTGACGCACGGCGGATCGGTATCACCGGCGTGCCGGGGGTCGGTAAAAGCACCTTCATCGAGGCTTTCGGCAAGATGCTGACGGGCTCCGGCCACAAGGTCGCGGTGCTGGCGGTGGATCCGTCGAGCAACCGCACCGGCGGCTCGATTCTTGGCGACAAGACCCGGATGCAGGAACTCGGGCGCGATCCCGATGCCTATATCCGGCCAAGCCCGTCGGCGGGCACGCTCGGCGGTGTGGCCCGTGCGACCCGCGAGACCATGGTGATCTGCGAGGCTGCCGGTTTCGACCATGTGCTGGTGGAGACGGTCGGCGTTGGCCAGTCGGAGACGGTTGTCGCCGAGATGGTGGATTTCTTCCTCGTCCTGATGCTGCCCGGCGCCGGGGACGAGCTGCAAGGCATCAAGAAGGGCGTGCTGGAGATCGCGGACATGATCGCGGTCAACAAGGCGGACGGCGAGGTCAAGTCGCGCGCCCGGCGGGCCGCCGCGGAGTATCGACGCGCGCTGGAGATCATGACCCCCGCCAGCCCAAACTGGCAGCCACCGGTGACCACCTGCAGCGCGCTTGGCAAGGTCGGGCTCGAGGATATTCTCGCCGAGATCGTGCGACATCGCGAGACGCTCAGCACCACAGGCGAGTTTCAGGCAAAACGCCAGAACCAGCAGGTGCGCTGGATGTGGTCCATGGTTCGGGATCGACTGATGGCACGCTTCGAGGAAGATGAGGCCGTTCGCGCGCTTGTGGCCGATCTTGAAGCGGATGTCGCAGGCAATCGCCAAACCGCGAGCGCAGCCGCCGATCGGTTGTTGCAGACATTCGGTCTGTCGCCGTCTCCGGAAGCCGGATGACGGATTTAGATTTCCTGAAGTGACCGCACCCCCTATTCTCGCGGGCTTCGTCAAAGAGGCAATTGTTCGGTGAAAATGCTCGACTCCATTCTGCTCCCCGAGGACGCGCTCGTCCGTGATGCGTTGACGCAAATTGATGCCGGTTCGTCTCAACTCGCGATCATTGTTGATGCTGAGAGGCGCGTGATCGGTGTGGTGACGGACGGAGATGTCCGCCGTGGGCTGCTAGCCGGCGTGACTCTGGACGATACCGTCGAGAAGATCATGAACCGGAGTCCCAAACTCGTTTCGGTGGACGTGTCCGACGACGAGATTCAGGCTCTAATGCGCCGGGAAGTAATTCATCAAGTGCCGATCGTCGACGGAGAGGGACGGATCGTTGCCTTGCGCACGATCGACACCTTCGTTGCAGCCGACCGGCTCGAAAACAAGGTCGTGTTGATGGCGGGCGGTCTTGGCAAGAGGTTGCGTCCCCTGACGGAAACGGTGCCGAAGCCAATGTTGCCGGTTGGAGGGCGGCCGTTGCTGGAAACTCTGGTTCAGTCCTTTGTCGATCAAGGCTTCTATCGCTTTGAGTTCTCTGTGAACTATCGGGCCGAAGCCATCGAGGCGCATTTTGGTGACGGCTACAGGTTCGGCGCTGAAATCGGCTATCTGAGAGAGACGGATGCGCTTGGCACGGCAGGCTCTCTGTCGCTGATGTCGAACCGTCCCGAAGCACCGTTCTTTGTCATGAACGGAGATATCCTGACCTCCATTAACTTCCGGCACATGCTCGATTTTCATAGGGAAAGCAGGGCTACGGCGACTGTTGCTGTTTTCGAGAAGGGAATCGATATCCCCTATGGTGTCGTGGAGCTCGAAGGTGACCGGTTGGTTGCGATCCGTGAGAAGCCGACTCATAATTTCTTCATCAGCGCGGGGATTTACATCCTCGAACCAGGCGTGCTGGACCGGATCGAAGCGGGGAAAACACTCGATATGCCCGATCTGTTTTCTCGCATGATCGAGGGCGGTGAAACCATTAGCGCCTTTCCGATCCGGGAGTATTGGCGTGACATCGGCCAGCATCAGGACCTCGACCGTGCGGAAGAGGATTTTCCGCAGGTCTTTGCCGGCAGATAGGTGCACGATAGGCTCTGAGCATTGACATCCTCCCGGTTCCGCGCCAAGTCGAAACCAGATCGAGAACACAGGAAGAGACATGGTTGCTGAGACTGACATGCCGGCTCCGGAACACTCCATCGCCGAGGAACAGGAAGAGCTGATTTCCGAGTTCGCCTTCTTCGACGACTGGATGGACCGCTATCAGTATCTGATTGATCTCGGGCGCAAGCTGCGGCCGCTGGATGAGGAATTCCAGCGTGACGAGTTCAAGTTGAAGGGCTGTCAGAGCCAGGTCTGGCTGGTGGGTGAGCGACACGGCGACCGGTTGGTTTTCAAGGCAATCAGCGACGCGGCCATCGTCTCCGGCCTTATCGCCATAATTCTGCGCATTTACAGCAACCGGACTGCGGAGGAAATCCTGGCGACGGAGCCTGATTTCATCCGCGAGATAGGTCTTGAGGAGCACCTGAGCCCAACCCGCAAGAATGGTCTTGGCGCCATGCTGAACAAGATCAAGGCCGAGGCGCGCGCCGCCGCTGGCGGATAGAGGCCAGTCCCTTGAGTGGTATCGATGCGATCTATCAGGACAAGATCCTCGCATACGCGGGTAACATCCCGCGACTTGGTAAGTTGCCGGACGCGACTCACAAAGGGGAAGCTGTCAGCCGGGCCTGCGGCAGCGAAATCAGTGTTTATCTAAAACTCGAAGACGGGCTGATCGTCGACTATGCGCAGAAAGTCGATGCCTGTGCGCTCGGCTCTGCCGCGGCGTCCATCTTGGCGAGCTCGATTGTCGGTTGTTCGCCCACCGAAATTGAGCAGGCCCGCGACGAAATGCGCGCGATGCTGAAAGAGGACGGTCCGGTTCCCAGTGGAAGTTTTGCGGAACTTGGCTTATTGCAGTCCGCGCGATCTCTGACCAACCGGCACAGCTCCATGCTGCTGGCGCTTGAAGCCTCGGTGAGAGCTTTGAATTCTAAATCATGAGCCGCGGCAAACGCGGTATGCTTGGATGAGATATGGCGATTGCACTCGTAACCGGATCGGCAGGCCTGATCGGCGCCGAAGCTGTCCGTTTTCTGGCAGAAAAAGGTCTTGATGTTGTCGGTATCGACAATGATATGCGGGCTTATTTTTTCGGCGCGGAAGCCAGCACGGACTGGAGCCGGGAGCAGCTCGAGACAGGCCTGAAGAGCCAGTACCGGCATTTCATGGCGGATATCCGCGAGCTTGATGCGCTGGAGCCGGTGTTCCGGGAATACGGGTCCGATATCGCCCTGGTGTTGCACACGGCGGCGCAGCCGTCTCACGACTGGGCGGCGCGGGAGCCGATCACCGACTTCACCGTGAACGCCAACGGCACGCTGAACCTGCTGGAACTCACCCGCAAGCATTGCCCCGAGGCGGCCTTCATCTTCACCAGCACGAACAAGGTTTATGGCGATACGCCTAACCGCCTGCCGCTCGTCGAGCTGGAGACACGCTGGGAAATCGACCAGTCCCATCCGTTTTATGCCGATGGTATCGACGAGAGCATGAGCATCGACGGCACCCTGCATTCCCTGTTCGGTGCCTCGAAAGTGGCCGCCGACGTGCTGGTGCAGGAATATGGCCGCTATTTCGGGTTGAAGACCGGTGTGTTCCGGGGCGGCTGCCTTACCGGGCCCGGTCATTCGGGGGCGGAACTGCACGGCTTCCTCGCCTATCTCGCCAAATGCGCTCTCACGGGGCGGGCCTATACGGTCTTCGGCTACAAGGGAAAGCAGGTCCGGGACAACATTCATTCCCATGATCTGGTGAATGCTTTCTGGCACTTCTTTCAGGCACCGCGCGCGGGCGAGGTCTACAATATCGGTGGTGGTCGACACGCCAACTGCTCGATGCTGGAAGCCATCTCCATGGCGGAAGAGATCGCTGGCAAGGCCTTCAACTGGTCCTATTCGGAAGAGAATCGCGTCGGCGATCATATCTGGTGGATCAGCGATATCTCAAAGTTCAAGAACCATTTCCCGGACTGGAACCTGCAATACGATATGCAGGGCATCATGGAGCAGGTGATGGACGGACAGCGCGCACGATTAGTAACTGCAGTATAATGCATTGAAATAAGACCATTTTAGGCCTCTATCGTGTTTTCAACTTCACAGATTGATTCTTAGAATGGTTCTAGAATGTTGAAAGACAAAAGATTTTCCTTGCGTTCGGGAGGCGGAATCATATCCTGCCGGTGTATTCGAACGGTGGTTTTTGGTGGATCAGATCATGAGCTCATGTGACGAAGAACTGGGCTGCGGGCCGACGGACACCTGTTACAGGGCCGTGATTACGGCCTATAGTCAGATGAAAATGCTGGGGCAGAAGGAGCAGATTTGCTTCAATTCCGCCGTTGCGGTTTATCGCCATCATCATCCGGAAGTTTCGGTTGATCGCGCACCCTATGTGATTGCCAACTGGCTTGACTGAAGTCTGGCGCAAACAAGGTTTGTAAAGGACGCTTTCGAGCGTCCTTTTTTGTTTTTCAGCATGATTTTCGCTACATCGCCATGACGCCAGAGCATTCAGTAACGTTACGTGCGCCGCTTCCATCGGACATAGATGCCCGGCTTGCACTCGGATATTCAGCGGAAATCAACCGTATGTTCGGCGGCAGTGCCGGAACTCATACGGACATGACCCGCGAGCAGGCTTCCGCCTGGTACCGCAAGCTCGCGGATCATCCCTGTGGCTGGATCATCGAGGTGGACGGTGCACTTGCCGGCGAGGCGAGGCTGGACAACATCAATCGGCAGGATCAACGGGCCAGAATGGCAATCGGATTGTTCAGCGACCGCAGTCTCGGGCGCGGTATAGGGCGGGCGGCGGTCCGTCTGGTACTGGATCAGGCATTCGGCGACATGGGACTGCATCGCGTGGACCTACGCGTGCTTTCCTTTAACGAGCGTGCCATCCGGTGTTATCGGGCCTGCGGGTTCCGGCACGAGGGGACCGAACGCGAGTCTGCCTTCGTCGATGGCGCAAGGCATGACGATTGGATCATGGGCATCCTTCGGCCCGAATATGAAGCCTCGCTGGCACACTAGGCGTTCAGGCAGGTTTTCTCTGAGATGCCTGACGGGTCAGCACCATCCGGCGGACGAAGGCGATCACGAACAGCCCGCTCAGGATCAGGATAATGGTCGGCGCGGGAGCGCTGTCGATGAAGAAGCTGAGATAGGTGCCGAGCAGCATGGAGAGCATGCAGACGCCGATCGCGACCACCAGCATGGCGCCGAACCGGCGCACCAGCAGGAAAGCTATGGCGCCGGGGGAAATCAGCAGCCCGATGGCCAGGATCAGTCCGGCGGCGGAGAGCGTGGCGACGATGGTCAGCGACAGTGCCGCCAGCAGGCCATAATGCAACCAGGAGACCGGCAGGCCGATGGCCTGCGCCTGCGCCGGATCGAAGCTGTGCAGCAGCAGATCCTTCCATTTCAGGACAATGGCGCCGGAAACGGCTAGCGAGATCAGACCGGCCGTCCATAGCTCGCCCGCATCGACCCCGAGCATGTTGCCGAACAGGATATGGTCGAGATGCACGTTCGTCTTGATCGAGACGTAGAGCACGATGCCGATCCCGAACATGCCGGAAAACACCACGCCCATCACCGTGTCCTGCTTGACCCGGCTGTTGTGTGAGAGATAGCCGGTGGCGAGCGCGCAGGTCATGCCGGCCAGAAAAGCGCCGATGATCAACGGCCAGCCGAGAATATAGGCCAGCACGATCCCGGGCAGCACCGCGTGACTGACCGCATCCCCCATCAGGGCCCAGCCCTTCAGCACCAGAAAGCAGGAGAGCAGCGCCGTCGGCACGGCAACCAGAAGGGAGATGTAGAAAGCGTTCAGCATGAAGCCGAACTTGAACGGCATCAGCAGGGTGTCGAGGGACAGATCCATCAGGCTGCCTTTCCCGCCGGACGGCCGCTTCCGCGATTGAGCGCTTCGGCTGCCTTGCGTTTTGCCGCCAGCAGACCGTGCTTGGGCGCGAAGACGAAGACCACCAGGAAGATCAGGGTCTGCAGGGTGACGATGATGCCGCCCGTCGCGCCGTCCAGGAAATAGCTGGCATAGGCACCGAGGAAGCTGGTCAGCGTGCCGATGGCGACGGAGGTCATGATCAGGCGGGGGAACCGGTCGCACAGCAGGTAGGCCGTCGCCCCCGGTGTCACCACCATGGCGATCACCAGAAAGGCGCCGACAGTCTGCATCGCCGCGACCACGCAGGCGGACAGCAGGACGAAGAAGACTGCTTTCAGCAGGCCGGGCCGGAGCCCGATGGAGCGGGCGTGGTTCTCGTCGAAGAAGGTGACCATCAGGTCTTTCCATTTCGCCAGCAGCACGGCCAGCGAGATGAACCCGATCAGGGCGAGTTGCAGCGTGTCCTCCGGCGTGATGGCGAGGATATTGCCCATGGTGATGGTCTGGATACTGACGGCCATCGGATTGATCGAAACCATGAACAGGCCGAGGCCGAAGAAGGAGGTGAAGATCAGGCCGATGATGACGTCGATCTTCAGGCCGGAACGTTCGGAGAGAAACAGCATGGCACCGGCCGCGAGCCCGCCGGCGATAAAGGCTCCGAGGGCGAAAGGCAGGCCAAGCATGTAGGCCCCGGCCACACCGGGCACAACGGAATGGGACAGCGCGTCGCCGATCAGCGACCAGCCCTTGAGCATCAGGTAGGAAGACAGAAAGGCGCAGACCCCGCCGACCAGGGCCGAGACCCACATGGCGTTGGTCATGTAGCCATAACCGAACGGCTCGAGGAGATAAGCGATCACGGCTTGTCCTCTTCGCGCTCCGGCGGCTCGCCGAAATGTACGAACGGCCGTTCGTCGTCTGTGAAGATGGTGACTTCGCGCGGGTCGCCATCCTCGTGTATTACTTCGCCCCCGAGGGTGAAGTGGCGCAGCACGCCGCCGAAGGCCCGCTCGAGATTCTTCCGGGTGAAGGTCGTCTCAGTCGGCCCATAGGCCAGAACGGTGCCTTTCACCAGGACGGTACGGTCGCAAAATTCCGGGACCGAGCCGAGATTGTGGGTCGAGACCAGCATGACCCGGCCCTCGTCCCGCAGCTCCCGAAGCAGGGCGACGATCTGATCTTCTGTCTTCACGTCGACGCCCGTGAAGGGCTCGTCCAGCAGGATGACCTGGCCGTCCTGGGCAAGGGCTCGGGCAAGGAACACGCGTTTGCGCTGACCGCCGGAAAGCTCGCCGATCTGGCGTTTGCGATAGTCCAGCATGTTGACCCGTGACAGCGCTAGCTCGACCGCTTCATGGTCGGCGGCAGAGGGCCGGCGCAGGAAGCCCATATGGCCGTAGCGGCCCATCATCACCACATCCTCGACCAGGACAGGGAAGCCCCAGTCGACATCCTCGGATTGCGGCACGTAGGCGACCAGGCTCTCGCGCATCGCTTCCTTGACGGTCCGGCCAAGCAAGCGGATCTCGCCCTTGGCGGTGGGCACGAAGCCCATAATGGCCTTGAACAGGGTTGATTTCCCGGCGCCGTTGACCCCGACGAGTGCGGTCACCGTGCCACGCGGGATCTCGAAACTGGCGTCGTAGAGAGCCGTGTGACCGTTGCGGTAGGTCACGGTCACGTCGTGGGCGTAGATACCGCCGGCGTTGTCCCGATCCTTGTCCTGGCTGTTTTTCTGATCAGTGCGAGCGAGCATGGTGCGATCCGGTTTCAGTTCGCGGTGGCGGCGGTAAGGCCGTCCGCGACGGTCTTGGCGGTGACGGTCAGAAGGTCGAGATAGGTCGGCACCGGTCCATCCGGCTCGCTCAGCGAGTCGACATAGAGAACGCCGCCATATCTGGCGCCGGTCTCCCGCGCGACCTGTTTTGCCGGTGCGGTATTCACGGTGCTTTCGCAGAACACGACCGGGATATTGTTGTCGCGAACGCCGTCGATAACTTTACGGACCTGCTGCGGCGTGCCCATCTGGTCGGCGTTCATCGGCCAGAGGTAGAGCTCTTTCAGGCCGAAATCCCGTGCGAGGTAACTGAAGGCGCCTTCGCATGTCACCAGCCATCGCGCGGATTCCGGGATGCCGGCGATCCGGACCCGAAGCGGCTCGATTGTGGCGCGCAGCTTGTCCTTGTAGGCAGCGGCATTGGCGGCATAGGTCGACGCATTCGCCGGATCGTACTTGGAGAATGCGCCGGCAATGTTGTCGATATAGACGAGAGCGTTGTTCAGTCCCATCCAGGCATGCGGGTTAGGCTTGCCTTCGTAGGCACCGGCGGCAATCGAGATGGGCACGATGCCGTCCGTCAGGGTGGCCGACGGCTTGTCGCCAAGGTGGGAGAGGAACTGCTCGAACCAGAGTTCCAGATTCATTCCGTTCCAGAGCACCAGATCCGCGCCGCTGGCCCGTACAATATCTCTCGGCGTCGGCTCGTAGCCGTGAATTTCCGCGCCCGGTTTGGTAATCGAGACAACCTCCGCCGAATCGCCAGCGACATTTGCCGCCATGTCAGCGAGGACGGTAAAGGTGGTAACGACCTTCATCTTGGCCGCGACCGGGGAGGCGAGCACCGCTCCGGAAATCAGGACGCCGCAAACCGCGGCCAGTGCCAGAAGGCGTTTGCCGGTGTTCATTCTTCGATCAACTCCCAAGGGCAGCCTGCGAGACGGGGCAGGCTATTCAGGCGGTACGTGCTACGATAAACGTAAAACAGATATGGCTCATTTTATTAGTGGGTCAATATAAATTTAGCCTATGCTAAGTTTGCGATGCGCATTTAATCGGGTGAAGGGTCGGTGTTTTGGGCAGAAGTCGGAACAGCAAGATGGCGGAAGACCGGGATATGCCGGTCATTGACCTGCAGGATTCCGGCAAGCGAGCGGCATTGTTCGAACGTATCCGGCGCGACCATAGCGTCGAGATTGCCGAGGATTATGTCGAGCTGATCGCAGACCTGATCGAGACGAACGGAGAGGCCCGGCTGGTCGATCTGGCGGACTTGCTCGGGGTCAGCCGCCCGACCGTGAACAACACGATCCAGCGGTTGCAGAAAGAAGGCTATGTCGAGAGCAAACCCTACCGTTCGATTTTCCTGACGGACAAGGGGAGGGCCGTCGCGGAGCATGCCCGTCAGCGGCATCACATGGTTCTCGATTTCCTGCATACGATCGGGGTGCCTGCCGATATCGCGGAAGCCGATGCGGAAGGGCTGGAGCATCATCTGTCGGAGCAAACGCTGGACTGCCTGGCGCGGGCGACCGAGGCGCTGAAGAAGGCGTCCGGGCATGGTGACAATCAGAGCTGAAAACCGTCTGTACGGCTTCTCTGATTGACCATAGGATCAGATATCCTTTCGGGAATGCAGCGCGTTCCCTATTCCCTTTGCGTGACGTCCGGGAGCCATCCAATGGCTGAATTTTCCGCCGATAATTCTAATGAGCCGACCATCCCGAAACCCGCGCTGCGGGCGCTGCCCAGCCCGGGACGGCCTCCGGTGGAGGCGGATATCACGCGGAACAATCCGGATCTGGTGATCCGGCGGATGAACCTGAACGAATCGCCTATCCAGCCGTCCCCGAAAGCCATCGCGGCGATGCAGGAAGCGTGCACCCGGGTGAACCGCTATCCCGATCCGCAATGGCGTGCGCTGACGTCGGCGATCTCGGAAGAGTCCGGTATCCCGCAGCACCGGATTGTCATGGGCAATGGCAGCGACGAGGCGATTGTCTCCGCCGGTCGCCTGTCCGTCTCGCCGGGCGACGAAGTGCTGGTGCCGATCCCGTCTTTCCCGAGCTACAACAATGCGGCCGCGGTCAACGGCGGCACGCTTGTGACGGTGCCGCTGAAGGCTGACGGCAGCAACGATGTCGACGCGATGATCGCGGCGGCGACGGACCGCACCCGTCTCGTCTTCGCCGCTTCTCCGAATAACCCGACCGGCAACGTCCTGAGCTCGGAAGAGGTCGAGCGGCTTGCCCTTGGCATTCCCGATACGGCGCTGCTGGTGCTGGACGAGGCCTATTACGAGTTCGGCATCCATGACGGAGGCGAGGACCATTTGGCCGTGATGGCGAAACGCAGCGGCCCCTGGGCCGTGTTCCGTACTTTCTCCAAGGCCTACGGCCTTGCCGGCATTCGGGTTGGGTATATCCTGGCCGGATCGGACGAGATCGCGAACGCCTTCCAGAAGATGCGCAGTGTGTTCAACGTCAACGCGGTCGCCCAGGCAGGCGCGCTGGCGGCATGGCATGACAAGGATCATCGCCACATGCTGCTGGAGAAAACCCGGATCGAGCGGGAACGTCTGGTTGCGGGCCTGACGGCGCTTGGTGCGGAACCGTTCCCGACGGTTGCGAACTTCGTCACCGCGAAGATGGATCGGCCGGCGGCGGATATCGTTGCGGCGCTTCTGGAGAAGGGCGTCATGATCGGACGCTTGATGCATCCGGGATACGAGAATTACATCCGGGTCACCGTCGGCAGCGATGAGGATACAGACGGCTTTCTCACGGCCCTGAAAGACGTGCTGGCCGGTTAACCCGGTCAGCCACCGAAAGCAAAGCGTCCGAGACGGGTAAAGGGCGCCTTCTTGTTTTCCTGATGGAAGACCGAGATGGCGTCGACCGCGATCGGTGTTGCCAGTGCCTCGGCGCCGTGTTTCAGGATTTCCTGCATCAGGGCCTCGCGCTCGCTCTCATCCTTGATCCGCTTCGACAGGGTCATGTGGAAGCGGAACTCTCCCATAACGTAGGGATAACCCCAGCGCTGCAGCATCTGTTCCTGCTGTGCGGAGAGTCCGGCGGCCCGCCGCTTCTCAAGCTCCGCCTCGCCGGGCAGGGCACGTAGTGGATCGAATTGGCGGACGCAATCGGCGGCAAGTTCCCGCATCTCCGCCTTGCTTTCCTTCTGCATCAGCGCGAGGAAGCCGGAAAGGTCCCGGGCCACCAGCTGTATCTCGAAAGGTGCGCGCGCTGCGGCAAAAGAAGATGCCTCTTCGAGCAACTGGTCAGCGGTATTCCCATCCCTCAAATGAAACGGCGGCTTCAGTGTGGCATGAAAACCGTAATTGTTCGCCGTTGCCGTCAGTTCGGCCTGCCGAGCGGCGGTGATTTCATCGAGCTTGGGCTGATCCAGCGCCGTGCCGCTCACTGCATCGCGGCCCAGCCAGCCTGAGCCGAAACGGTGCAGCGGTGTGTCGCTGTCCGGTGCGAAATAAATCGCATAGCGCGGACCGTCCGGGTTGGTGGCCGCACCGAATGCCGGGAACTGGGGCGAGTTGCTGGTCATGATCTGATTGGCTCCGAAAGGGTCATCATACTGTCAGGCCGACCGTGTATAGTCGGGCTCTTATGGCATGGTGCTGGCTTTTGGAGAAGTGCGTTGGGGGCGTTGGTTCAGGGGGCGCGGGTGCTGGTCCCGGGCGCGGGTTTGGTTGAGACCAATGTGCTGATCGAAGGCGACAAGATCGCGGCCGTCGGTGTCGATGCCGGGCCGGGAGATCGGCTCGTAGATGCACGCGGTCTGCTGCTTCTGCCCGGTATCGTCGATCTGCACGGGGACGCCTTCGAGCGTCAGATCATGCCGCGCCCCGGCGTGCATTTCCCGATGCAGGTGGCCTTCGCGGATACCGACAGACAACTGATCTCCAATGGCATCACGACCGCCTATCATGCCGTCACCTATTCCTGGGAGCCGGGCTTGCGCGGGCGGGATACCGTGGTCGCGATTGTGGATGGGCTGGAGGAAGCCCGGCCGCGGCTGCTGGCCGACTCGCGTTTTCATTTACGCTTTGAGCTCTACAATCTGGATGTCGCGGACGAGGTGGCGGACTGGATGCAGCGCGGCCGGGTCGATCTGCTGGCTTTCAACGAACATATGGCGCCAATCCTGCGCAAGGCGGACCGCGGAGATCCGATGGGTACCTATACCGGCCGTACAGGCCTTTCCGAGGAGGATTTCCTCGCCCTGGTGCGCGGCCTAGAGGCTCGCACGGATGAAGTCGCACCGACGGTGAGCCGGCTGGCGGAGATTGCCAGGGCGAATAACATTCCAATGGCGTCTCACGACGATCGCACGCCGGATGAGCGCCGGCGTTTCAACGCGCTAGGCTGCGGTATCGCTGAGTTTCCGCTGACGCTGGATGCGGCGGAGGAGAGCCGTAAGCTCGGGAGTACCGCGATTTTCGGCGCGCCGAACGTGCTACGCGGCGGCAGCCATATGAAGGATGGCGGCATTCGTGCAGCCGATGAGGTTCGTGCCGGCCGCTGCAGCGCGCTGGTCTCTGATTATTACTACCCTGCTTTGCCACAGGCACCGTTCATCCTCGCCGAGGCGGGTGATGCTTCGTTGGCAGAGGCCTGGGATCTTGTCTCGCGCAACCCGGCGCGTGCGGCCGGTCTGGACGATCGCGGGGAAATTGCAGTTGGCAAGCGTGCCGACTTCCTTCTCGTGGCACCACCGGACGGCGGGCGCGCGACGGTGAAGGCAACCTTTTGCGCCGGCAAACCGGTCATGGTCTCGGACTGGATCTGACGGCTGGGCGTAAACTGCTGTTTTATTATAAAATGCAATCTTGGCTGTGCGCTCTGTTGCCGTTATCGTGCGGTGCTATATGCAGACGATTTTTTATCAACCTATATAATTGCGAGATGGCGACAAAGTGACGTCGACGGATTCCGGAAGAAGCAACGCGGCGATTGACGAGACAACCGTATTTGACAGCCCGGTTGTTGAGCGGCTGGTTTCCCATTGGGAGACTCTTCGCCAGGGCCGGGTGGCGCCGAAAAGGGGAGAAGTCGATCCGCTGGATCTGTTCGAATTCCTGCCGAACATCTCAATGATCAAGGTGATCAACGGCGGCGCGGATTTCGAATTCAGCCTTATCGGCACCGGCCTCGCGAAGCTTTACGGACTGGTGACACGGCAAATCGTGTCGCAAGTCGAGTGTGCGCCCGAAACCAGGGACGCGCTTCTGGATGCCCTGAAGCTTTGTGTTGAGTCAAAGAAGCCGGTGCATGGACTCTGGGACAAGGCCCGTACGGCTAAGCTGGTTGAGATAAATCTCGAAGTCGCGTTCGTGCCGATATCCGAGGACGGAAACGAGATCAGCCGTATCCTCGGATATCATGCGGTCCTAGACTGAACCCTATTCTAGGCCGATGGCGCGCTTGTAAAGCTCGAGCAGGTGCTCCTGCTCCTGCAGGTCGTCCTTGTCCAGCTTCCGAAGCTTCAGGATCTGACGCATCGTCTTGACGTCGAAGCCGTTGCCCTTGGCTTCGGCGAAGACATCCTTGATGTCCGCCGAGAGAGCGGCCTTTTCTTCTTCGAGCCGCTCAATCCGTTCAATATAGGAAACAAGCTGCTCCGCAGCGATGCCGCCGACTTCGGTCATGGAATATCCTCGTCAATAGAAGGAAAATCGCCCGGACAATAGTCGCGGCGCTCGATCCCATCAAGCGCCGCATCGGGCTTCAGTGATTTTGTTTCGCCATCTCGGCGTCGAAGGCCTTTTTCTGCTCGCCGCTGGCCTCGGACTGATACTTCGCCTTCCATTCGTCGTATGGCATGCCGTAGACGATTTCACGGGCCGCGCCGTAATCGAGTTCCAGATCCTTGGCCTCGGCTTCAGCCAGATACCATTTCGAAAGGCAGTTGCGGCAGAACCCGGCGAGGTTCATCAGATCGATATTCTGCACGTCTTTGCGCTCGTCCAGGTGCGCCAGCAGCCGCCGGAAAGCCGCTGCTTCCAGCTCAAGCCGTGTCTGGTCGTCGAATTTGTCTGCCGGATTACCCATGATGTCTTCTCCCTCGGTCCTGACGGTTCCGTTCTCTTCTCAGAGAGTAAGCGACGAAACAGCGATTTCCAGTGCGTTTCCGAAAATCTCCGCCCATCTGTGCGCGTCTGCTTCGGATGCGACAAGGTCCTGACGGAACTCGACCCCGATATGGGGATGTCCGCGCGCCTCGGGGTGGGCATAGAGCGAGAAACCGCCATCGCGACCCGAATAGGGCTCGTTATCGCCGATGGTCAACTGCCGGTTCTGGCGCAAGGCTTCGATTACCGGCCGTGCGAGCCGGTCGTCCTCGTTCCAGATGATGCCGATTTCCCACGGGCGCGGTGTGCCGCGATCCTTCATCATCGGGGTGAAGCTATGCAAGGCGACGATTACCGGGTTGCGGCCATCCGCCTCCATCACGTCCATGCGGGCGCGGATTGCGGAATGGTACGGCGCGAAAAGTTCGGTCCGGCGGGCGTCCAGCCCGGCCTCGCTCAGGCCCTCGTTTCCGGGAACCCGGGTGCCGTCCGCGATGGCCGGGGAAGCATCGGGCGTTCCCGGCACCCGGTTGCAGTCGATCACCAGACGGGAAAAATTCGTGTGGACGAGTGGTGCGTCGAACCGGTCTGAAAGATATTCCGCAATCCAGGCAATGCCGATGTCGTAGCCGATATGGCGCGCCAATTCTTCTTCCGACAGACCCAGATTATTGAGCGAGGCCGGGACACGGTTCCGTTGATGATCCGAGATGAAGAGGATAGGCGAGCGACCATCGGAATTGCGTTCGCCGAAGGCGCAAGGATCCCTGTCAGTCAGGATGGCGGTCATGATAATCCGGAGCAGGAAAATATTTGTCGTTGCGATCTAGCTCCTTTACTGCGCGCTGACAAGTACATGCGTATGCTTGTACGGCGCAGATTGCCCGACTAGACTCCGGCCTCTTATTCGGGGAGAGAATATGGGTTCGCAGGTCGCGTTTTTGAGAGAATTGTTCGACGCGGCCGTCGCTGCGGCGGACCCGGTCCGCTGTCTGCCGCCGTTCCTCGACCGGGTGTTCGGGGAGCCGGTAAAGGGCCGTATCGTCATCCTCGGCGCGGGCAAGGCTAGCGGCGCGATGGCGAAGGCGGTGGAGGATTATCTCATCGAAGCCTTGCCGGGACGTGCCTTCGAAGGGCTTGTCGTCACCCGTTACGATCATGCCGTTCCGTGCGAGAAAATCGAGATCGTCGAGGCCGCCCATCCGGTGCCGGACGAGCAGGGGCGTGCAGCGGCCGCGCGCATTTTGGAGCTTGCCGGAACGCTCAATGCCGACGATCTCGCCGTCTGTCTGATTTCGGGCGGCGGCTCGGCGTTGCTGACAGCGCCGGCGGACGGCCTTTCCTTTGAGGAGAAGCAGGCGTTGAACGGGGCGCTGCTGAAATCCGGCGCCACCATTCACGAGATGAACTGTGTCCGGAAGCATCTTTCCGCCATCAAGGGCGGCAGGCTGGCGGCGGCCGCTGCCCCGGCCCGGCTGGTAACTCTGGCGATTTCCGATGTGCCGGGCGACGATCTTGACGTGATCGGCTCGGGCCCGACCGTGCCGGACCCGTCCACTCTGGCGGAGGCCAGGGCGATCCTGGCGAAATACAGCATCGATCTTCCCAAGCATGTCGCGGCATTGTTGATGGATGCGGCCTCCGAAACCCCGAAAGCCGGCGATCCGGCGTTCGAACGGACCGAAACCCATCTGGTCGCGGCACCGCAACGCTCCCTCGAGGCGGCGGCCGAGCATGCGGCGGCAAGGGGATATGGCGCGCTTATTCTCGGCGATGCCATCGAGGGGGAAAGCCGGGAGGTGGCGAAAATGCATGCGGCCATCGCGGCCCAGGTCGCCCGGCATGGCCAGCCTGCGGGCGCGCCTCTGGTGCTGCTTTCCGGCGGCGAGACGACGGTGACCGTGCGCGGTTCCGGCCGGGGTGGGCGCAATGCTGAATTCCTGCTCTCGCTGCTCGTCACCTTGCAGGACCGGATGCCCGATTGCCGGCACAGGATCTCAGCGCTTGCCTGCGATACAGACGGTATCGACGGGACGGAAGACAATGCGGGCTGTATCATGAGCGGCGAGATTTTCGATCGTCTGGAAGATGGTCTCGACGATCCGAAGCCCTATCTCGCCGACAATGACGGATATGGCTTCTTCCAGAAGGCCGGCGGTCTGGTCATGACGGGGCCGACCCTGACGAATGTGAACGATTTTCGCGCCATCCTGATCGAGTGACCGGAGCGACCGTCCGGCAATCCTCGTGAATGACGATTTGAATTGTAACCGTGGTCGCGTTTAACTGGTGTCATGAGAAGATATAGAAACACGAAGATCGTCGCGACCTTGGGGCCGGCGAGCTCAACCCAGAAGCGCATTGAAGAGCTCTTCCGGGCCGGGGTGGACGTTTTCCGCCTGAATTTCAGTCACGGATCCCACCGGGATCACGCTGAGCGTTTGCGGGTGATCCGGGAGCTTGAGAGGGCGACCGGGCGTCCAATTGCGATCATGGCGGATTTGCAGGGCCCGAAGCTTCGGATCGGAAGCTTTGCCGACGGCAAGATCGAATTGAAGCCAGGGGCCAAGTTCCGCCTCGATCTCGACCGGGCTCCGGGTGACCAGAAGCGGGTCTGCCTACCCCATACCGAGATTTTCGAGGCGATCCACAAGGGCACGGATCTGCTGCTAGATGACGGCAAGATCCGTCTCTCCGTGACCAAATGTGGTGACGGGTTCGCCGAGACCAAGGTGATCACCGGGGGGCCGCTCTCCAACAACAAGGGAGTCAATGTCCCGAACGTCATGCTTGGGCTCTCGCCGCTGAGCGCGAAGGATCGGACGGACCTGTCCTTTGCTCTCAGTATCGGCGTCGACTGGGTCGCGCTTTCCTTCGTGCAGCGTCCGGAAGATGTTGCCGAGGCGCGCAAGCTGATCGGCGACAAGGCCTCTATTATCGTCAAGCTGGAGAAGCCCCAGGCCATCGACCGGCTGCAGGAAATCTGCGAGCTGACGGACGGTGTCATGGTCGCGCGCGGCGATCTTGGCGTTGAAATGCCGCCGGAAAAGGTGCCGATGCTGCAGAAACGCATCATCAAGCTCTGCCGCGCGCTCGGCAAACCGGTGGTGGTGGCGACGCAGATGCTGGATTCCATGGTCACCAGCCCGACCCCGACCCGGGCCGAAGCCTCGGACGTGGCGACCGCGGTCTATGATTCCGCGGATGCAGTCATGCTGTCGGCGGAATCGGCGGCAGGCGAGTATCCGGTCGAGGCGGTCGAGATGATGAACCGCATCATCCGCGAAGTCGAAGGCGACCAGAACTATCGGCAGATCATCAATGCCAGCCATGACGAGCCGGAGCCGACGGTCTCCGACGCGATCACGCTGGCGGCGCGGCAAGTGGCCGAGACGGTCAACGCCTCCTGCATCGTTACCTACACGACGTCCGGTTCGACCACGGTCCGCGCCTCGCGCGAACGGCCGGCGGTGCCGATCCTCTGCGTGACATCGAACGAGCGGACGGCCCGGCGCCTGGCCATGGCCTGGGGCGTGCACGCCGTCCATGTCGAGCAGGAGCAGCGTTTCTCGGCGGTGGTGAAGCGGGCGCTTGAGGTGGCGAAATCTGAGGAATTCGGCGCTGCGGGAGACAAGATCGTGATCACGGCCGGTGTCCCGATGGGCACGCCTGGATCGACCAACGTGCTTCGGGTTGAACGCATTATCTGAGCCCGCACCCTCTGGACAAGGCGGATGGGTTTGCTTTACAAGCTGGAAACTTCTCCGGAGATTTCCATGCAGCATTTTGGCGATGCCCTGATCGAACGCGTGCGCGCGCTCGGCACCCCGCTTTGTGTTGGCCTCGACCCGTATCTCGACCGTATCCCGCCCCTGTTTCGAGACGGCGACATGTCGCCCGGCAATCCGCTGACAGCACCTGCCGTGGAAGCCTTCCTGAAGGCGGTGCTGGATCGGGCCGCAGGCAAGACGGCGGTGGTGAAGCCGCAGATTGCCTTCTTCGAGCGGATGGGCTGGCGCGGTCTGCGGGCGCTGGAGGAGGTTTGCTCTCATGCTCGCAAGCTCGGCATGCTGGTTCTGCTCGATGCCAAGCGCGGCGATATCGGCAGTACGGCGGATGCTTATGCCGGGGCTTATCTGACGGATGACGCGCCGCTCCCGGCTGACGCCCTGACCCTCAATCCCTATCTCGGCATGGACACGCTGGAGCCGTTCTTCAAGACGGCACAGGCGCATGGGCGCGGTCTCTTCATCCTGGTGAAAACCAGCAATCCGGGGTCGGGGGACTTTCAGGACCTGAAGATCGGCAACCGCAGCCTCGCCGAGACTGTCGCGGACACGCTGAACAGCCAGGCGGAGGCGCTGACAGGGGGGGTGACCGGCTGGTCCTCCCTCGGCGTCGTTGTCGGCGCGACCTATCCCGGAGAAGCGGAGCGCATTCGTCAGATCATGCCGCGCACAATCTTCCTGGTGCCGGGCTATGGCGCGCAGGGCGGCAGTGCGGCTGCGGCCGTGAACGGCTTTGTCAAAGGCCCGAACGGCCTCGAAGGCGGGATCGTCAGCTCCTCGCGCGGCATCCTGTTTCCGGCCAGCGGCGATACCGCCAGCGCGGTAGACTGGGAGAAAGCTATCGACGCGGCTATCGATCAGGCGGCCACCGAGCTGGGTGAAGCAGTTTCGGTTTAAAAAAGCGGACTTGGGCTAAACCGCGAGATACCCGCCATCGACTACCAGCGTGGTTCCGGTGACATAGCTCGACATGCCCGAGGCGAGGAACAGGGCGGGGCCGACCAGTTCCTCCGGATCGCCGAACCGGCCGAGCGGAATCCGGGTCAGGAATTGTTTGTATCGCTCCGGGTCCTCACGGGTCGGCAGGGTGATATCCGTCTTCATTGGCCCCGGCGCGATGGCGTTTACCCGGATGCCGTCTGCGGCGAGTTCCTGGGCGAGACTCTGGGTCAGCATTTTCACCCCTGCCTTTGACGTCGAATAGGCCAGCGAGGTGGCGGTCGAGACGAAGGCTGCGACCGAGGCCATGTTCACGATCGTGCCTTGGGTTTCACGAAGCTGCGCCACGAATGCCAGACTCATGTGCAGGGTGCCGTCGAGATTGACGGCCATTGCCTGGCGCCAAGTCTCCTCCACGTCCGGACTGTCGATCCGGTTGCGCGGGCAGATCCCGGCATTGTTGATCAGAATGTCGATCGGGCCGTGCTTCGTCTCGGTTTCTGCCGCGACGCGATCCGCTGCCGCGCGGTCGGAGACATCGAGTTGCATCGGGTATGCGATGCCGCCGTCTGCTTCGATGGCGTGCACCGTTGTGCGGGCGCGTTCCATGTCGATATCCGCGCAGACCACCCGGGCGCCGTTCTTCGCGAACCCGATTGCGATGGCGGCGCCGAGCCCTTGCCCGGCCCCGGTGACGAGCGCCAGTTTACCGTCGATCATTCTATTCCTCCCCTGCCACGAATAGCCCTTTGACAATTACGGCGATGGACCGGTGCAGGGAAGGGGGTAGAGTCAAAAGAAAAAATGCGTAACGGGAGGGCGGGGAATGAAAAGGCAGGCGGGGCGACAGGAAAATGTCGATGTCTTGGTGGTTGGATCCGGTGCAGGTGGATTAGCCAGTGCCGTGTCGGCGGCGCATCGCGGGCTCAAGGTTCTGGTGGTTGAGAAAGAGCCTGTGTTCGGTGGAACCACGGCCCGGTCCGGCGGCTGGATGTGGATTCCGGTGAATGCGCCGGCGAAGCGCGCCGGGGTGGAGGACAGCCGCGCCTTGGCGGAAACCTATCTCAAGCACGAAGCCGGAGAGTTCTACGACCCGGAACGGGTGGATGCTTTCCTCGATGCCGGCCCGACGGCGGTCGAGTTCTTCGAGAGCGAGACCAGCCTGCAATTCGATCTTGGCCCGACCTTCGCCGATTATCACCCGGGTGCACCGGGCGGCCTTGATGGCGGCCGGTCCATCGTCGCCCGGCCCTTCGACGGCCGCGCGCTAGGTCCGGAGATCAAGCGGTTGCGAAAACCGCTGAAGGAAATCACCTTCCTCGGCATGATGATCGGCACGGGCAAGGAGTTGCTGCATTTCTTCAACGTGACACGCTCGCCTGTGTCCGCTTTCTTCGTCGCCGTGCTGTTCTGCAAGTATATGCGCGACGTGCTGTTCCATGGCCGCTCCATGCGCCTGATGAACGGCAATGCGCTGGTCGCCCGGCTGGCGAAATCCTGTTTCGACAAGGGCGTTGAGATCCGCACACGCGCACCGGTGCGCGAGATCCTGCAGGACGATGCGGGCCGGGTTGTCGGCGCCGTCGTGGAAACGCCCGAAGGCCGGGTCGAGGTTATGGCCAGCAAGGGCGTCGTGTTGGCCGCTGGCGGATTTCCTCAGGATGTCCGGCGTCGCGCCGCGCTCTTTCCGCACGCCCCGTCGGGCCATGAGCATCTGAGTCCAGCCCCTCCCGGAAATACCGGGGACGGGTTGCGCCTGGGCGAGAGTGTCGGCGCGACGGTGCAGGACGATCTGCCAAATGCAGCCGCCTGGGTGCCGATCTCCCGCCCGGTCTGGCCGGATGGAACCCAGGGCACCTTTCCGCATTTCGTCGACCGTTCGAAACCCGGCGTGATCGCGGTCACCCGGTCCGGCCGCCGGTTCGTGAACGAGGCGGAGTCCTATCATGATTTCTGCCAGGCCATGTATGCACGCTGTACCGAGGAAGGCGGCGAGATCTGCGCCTATTTCATTGTCGATCACCGTACGCTCCGGAAATATGGACTCGGCTATGTGAAGCCATACCCGGTGCCATTCCGCCCGCATATCAGGAGCGGTTATCTGCTGACTGGGCGGACGCTGGAAGAATTGGCTGGCGCCATCGGTGCCGACCCGGCGGCCTTGTGGGCGACTGTCGCGGCCTATAACGGCCCGGCAGCGCACGGCGAAGACCCGGAATTCGGTCGGGGCAGTACCTCCTACAACAGGTCTCTCGGCGACCCGGAACACAAGCCCAATCCCTGCGTCGCCCCGATCGGCGATGGACCCTATTACGCCGTCCGGCTGGAGATTGGCGATCTCGGGACTTTTGCCGGCCTTGCGACGGACGGCAATGCCCGGGTGCTGAACGGCGACGGGACCCCAATTCCCGGCCTTTACGCCGCCGGCAATGATGCGGCGAGCATTATGGGTGGAAATTATCCCGGTGGTGGTATCACGCTCGGGCCGGCCGTGACCTTTGGCTACATCGCCGCGCGGCACATGTCGGGAGGTAATGCCTGACCCCGCGAATCGGCGAATCTCCTTGCCTCTTGCCGCCGGAAGTGCGGGAATGATGATGGCGTGTGCGCTCGCGCCGCTCCCTGGTGCTGGCGCCTACCGCCGGCTTGAAACCGCCTTGAAAAGAGGCGGGCCGGACCGATCCGATCATGGATCCGGAACCGGCAAATCACAGGGAGGATACAATGGCAGACAAGAGTGGAAACACACCCCGTTGCGCGGTGCTTGTGGGTCCCTATCTGAGCGGCAAGACCTCGCTTTTCGAGGCGCTGCTTCTGGCGACGGGGACCCTGCACAAGAAAGGTCTCGTCAGGGACGGCTCGACCGTCGGAGATAGTGCCGAAGAATCCCGCAAACGTCAGGCGAGTACGGAACTCACCCTCGGGCGGGGCCGGTTTCTGGATGAGGACTGGATCTTCATCGATACGCCCGGCGGTCTCGATTTCAATCAGGACATGCGCAATGCCTGCATGGTCGCCGATATCGCGATTGTGGTGGCCGACCCGGAAATCGGCAAGGCGGCGGCCCTTACCCCTTATCTCAAGTTCCTCGACGCCCACGACATCCCGCATGTGATTTTCGTCAACAAGATCGAGGACTCGAACGATCGCATGCGCGACATCATGCATTCCTTGCAGGATGTTTCCGACCGGCCCGTGGCACTGCGCCAGGTGCCGATCCGCGACAGTGGCGATGCGGTGACTGGCTATGTCGATCTTGTGAGCGAGCGGGCCTACCAGTACCAGAACGGCAAGCCGTCGAAGCTTGTGCAGATCCCGGACGCGGTGACAGACCGGGAGAAGGAAGCCCGGAACGAGATGCTGGAGACCCTGTCGGACTTCGACGACGCGCTGCTGGAGCAACTGCTTGAGGATGTCGAGCCGGCCGCGCCGGATGTCTATGGCCAGCTCACCGAGACGCTTCAGGGCGATCTGGTTGTCCCGGTCCTGCTCGGCGGGGCGGAAAAGGATCATGGCGTGCAGCGGCTGCTCAAGACCCTGCGCCATGAGACGCCGGGCGTTGCGGCGACGGCTGAGCGCCTCGGTATCAGCGCGATGGACGCTGCGGTTTGTCAGGTTTTCAAGACGGTGCATGCGGCCCATATGGGCAAGCTCTCCTATGTCCGGGTCTGGCACGGAGTGGTGAAGGACGGAGAGGAGCTGAACGGCCAGCGGGTCAGCGGCATCAACCATGTGACCGGCGCGAAAATGGAGAAATGCAGCTCTGCGTCTTTAGGGGATGTTGTTTCTTTCGGCCGGATGGACGAGATCCTGACGGGCGATTTGCTGACTCCGGGCGGCGCCGCCGCGCTGGATTGGCCCGCACCGCTCACTCCGGTTTACGGTCTTGCCATCACGCCGACCAATCGCGGCGACGAGGTGAAGCTTTCCGGCGCGCTTGCCAAGCTGGCGGAGGAGGACCCCTCTTTTCGGGTCGAACACAATGCCGCGCTTGGCGAGTTGGTGATCCGGGGGCAGGGCGATACGCACCTGCGGGTGATGATCGAACGGCTGGAGAGCCGGTTCAAACTGCATGTCGAGGCCCGCGAGCCCGGTGTGCCCTACAAGGAATCGATCCGGAAGAGCGCGGAGCAGCACGCGCGGCACAAGAAGCAGACCGGTGGTCACGGCCAGTTCGGCGACGTGAAGATCAAGATCGAGCCGCTTGGCCGGGGTGAGGGCTTCGCCTTCAGGAACAGTATCGTCGGAGGCTCGGTACCCAAGCAGTACATTCCCTCGGTTGAAGAGGGGGTGAAGGATTTCATGCGGCGCGGCCCGCTCGGCTTCGAGGTCGTCGATGTGGCGGTGGAGCTTTGTGATGGCTCGGCCCACGCGGTAGACAGCTCCGACATGGCCTTCAAGACGGCGGCGCGCATGGCCATGAACGAGGGGCTCCCCAAGTGCAAGCCGGTGTTGCTGGAGCCGATCCAGAAAGTCGTGATCTCCGTGCCGAACGATGCGACGGCGCGGGTGCAGCGGATCATCTCCGGCCGGCGAGGGCAGATCCTGGGCTTCAAGGCCAAGGATGACTGGAGCGGCTGGGACGAGGTCGAGGCCTATCTGCCTGAGAGCGAGACCAGGGACCTGATTATCGAGATCCGCTCCCACACCGGGGGGATCGGTTTCTATGACGGTACGTTCGACCATCTGGCGGAACTGACCGGCCGGATCGCCGATCAGGTGGTGGAAGGCAGAACTGCCGTGGCGACGGGGTGACCTAGAGCATTTAATGAAGGCGTCCGACCGGCTTTCCACTGGCCGGGCGCCTCATTCCATGATCTTTTTCCCCTCCTGGCTTCTTGGCCTGATTCCTTGGGGAGGGAACTCAGTCTCATGCTACCGAATGGCAGCACTTACGCCGCGATCCGCGGCGCTTTCGAATGGCGTATTCCGGAGCGCTACAATATCGGCCGCGATATCGCGGACCGGCAGAATCCGGACGCCCTGGCACTGATCTACCGGACCGAGGACGGCACGGTCGCCCACTACAGTTTCGGGGATGTCGCGAAATCCTCCGGCAAGTTTGCGAATGTGCTGACGGCCAGTGGTATCAAGCGCGGGGAAAGGGTGGCGATCCTGCTGCCGCAGCGCCCCGAAACCGCTTTTGCCCATACGGCAATCTACAAGGCCGGAATGATCGCGGTGCCGCTCTTTGCGCTCTTTGCCGAAGAGGCGCTGGTCTACCGGCTGGTCAATTCCGGCGCGTCCGCTGTGGTCACTGACGAGCTCGGGCTGGCGAAGATCCGGACCTTCCGGGATCAGGTGCCCGCGCTGCGCCATATCTTTGTCACCGACGTCGCCGCGGACGGCGATGATTTCACGGCGTTCACGCCCGCGCTTGAGCGGGCTTCGGACGGCTTTGAAATCATCGATACCAAAGCGGACGATCCAGCCCTCATTATCTACACCTCCGGCACGACCGGGCCGCCTAAGGGCGCGCTTCATGCGCACCGGGTCCTGCTTGGACATTTGCCGGGTGTGGAGTTTCCGAACCGGATGTTCCCGAAACCGGGCGATCTGTACTGGACCCCGGCCGATTGGGCCTGGATTGGTGGGCTGATCGATGTGTTGCTGCCGGCCTGGCATCACGGGGTGCCGGTGCTCGCATACAGGGCCCGCAAGTTCGATCCGGAAGAGGCTTTCTGGCTGATGCAGGAGCACGGTGTGCGGAACAGCTTCCTGCCGCCGACCGCGCTGAAGCTGATGCGCCAGGTCGACCGGCCGCGCGAACGCTACAGCTACGATGTGCGCTCGGTTGTCTCCGGCGGCGAGACGCTGGGTGCGGAGCTGCTGGACTGGGGGCGGGAGACTTTCGGGCTCACCATCAACGAGTTCTACGGCCAGACGGAGTGCAATGTCGTAGTCGGTAACTGCGCCGATGTGATGGAGGTGCGTCCGGGGGCGATGGGCCGGGCCATTCCTGGGCATGATGTTGCTATTGTCGACGATGACGGAAACCCTCTGCCGGACGGAATCCAGGGCAATGTCGGTATCGCGAAAGGCGATCCCGTGATGTTCCTGCAGTACTGGAACAATCCCGAAGCGACGGAGAAGAAATTCGCCGGTGACTGGCTGCTGACCGGCGATCAGGCTGTGCGCGATGCCGATGGCTATTTCTGGTATGTCGGCCGCGACGATGACGTCATCACCTCGGCGGGTTATCGGATCGGCCCGGGTGAAATCGAGGATTGTCTGGTTGGTCACCCGGCGGTGGCAATGGCGGCGGTGATCGGTGTGCCGGATCCATTGCGCACACAGGCCGTGAAGGCGTTTATCGTTCTGAAGAGTGGCTGCGTTGGCGACGATGTGCTGGCCAAGGATATCCAGGATTATGTGAAGACCCGTCTCGCGGCGCATGAATATCCCCGCCGTGTCGCATTTGTCGACTCGCTGCCAATGACCACCACGGGCAAGATCGTCCGCAAGGATCTCCGTGCCCTGCACGATGCGGAGCGTGACGGAGAGTGATCGAAACGGAGCGGTTGATCCTCCGTCGCTGGCGCGCGGCAGATCGCGCGCCTTTTGCGTCGCTGAATGCCTCGGCCGAAGTTTGCGCGTTCTTGCCGAAGCAGCTCACTCGGGAAGAGTCGGATGCACTGGCGGACCGGATCGAGCTTCATTTCGAGGAGCGCGGGTTCGGTCTCTTCGCAGTGGAGCGGAAAGACAAGAACGCCTTCATTGGATTCACCGGCCTCTCCGTGCCGCGCTTCGAGGCGCCTTTCATGCCGGCGGTCGAGATCGGCTGGCGGTTGGATCACGCCCAATGGGGGCAGGGCTTTGCCACGGAAGCTGCGCGGGGAGCACTGGCCCATGGCTTTGGGCAGCTTGGCCTGGAGGAAATCGTCTCCTTCACCGTGCCGATGAATATCCGGTCGAGGGCCGTCATGGAAAAGATCGGCATGCGCCACGATCCCGCGAATGATTTCGACCATCCGATGCTGGAGCCCGGCAATCGGCTCCGGCGACACGTGCTTTACCGGATCAAACGGGAAGAGCTGGCATGACGCTCCGCTATATCGGCCCCGAGGATGTCGCCGGTCGCCTGTCCTGGCGGGCCATCGTCGATGCGCTCGAGGCAGGGCACAGGTTGCCGCGCGCCCGGATCGGGGACCAGTTGCTCGAAAGAGACGGCGATGCGCTGTTGACGCGCTGCGCCTGGATCGACGGGCTCGGCATGGGGGTGAAATCCGCCAGCGTGATGCCGGGGAACACGGCGGCGGGATTGCCAACCGTGCAGGCGGCGATGCTGGTCTTCGCGGACGGCACCGGAACACCGGAAGCAGTGCTCGACGGCACCATGGTGACGGACTGGAAGACGGCGGCGGATTCTGTTCTCGGCGCCCGTTACCTTGCCCGTCCGGACAGCCGAAAACTGGTCATTATCGGTGCGGGGACGGTCGCGGGTACGTTGGCTCGGGCCTATGCGGAATTGTTCCCGGGGCTGGAGCGGATCGAGATTCACAATCGCTCCCAGCAACGCGCTGACGATCTCTGCGAGCAATTGCGCCGGGACGGCCTGCCGGTCATCCGGGTAGATAGCCTGCCCGCGGCGGTCGCGGATGCCGATATCGTCGCCACGGCGACCATGGCCCGCGCTCCGGTTCTGATGGGGGAGTGGGTATCGCCCGGAGTTCATGTCGATCTGGTCGGAGGGTTCACGCCGGAGATGCGAGAGGCCGACGATGCGCTGATCGCCAGGGCGCGCCTGTTCGTGGACTGCCGGGAGACCACAGTCGCGGATGTTGGCGATCTTGCCATCCCGATCGCTGCGGGGCTGATCGGGCCGGCGGATGTCAGGGCCGACCTCTACGATCTGGCTTCCGGCGCCAAAGGCCGGACCGGTGATGCGGAGATAACCTTGTTCAAGAACGGCGGCGGAGCGCATCTCGACCTGATGACCGCACGGGCCATAATGCAACTCGCCGGTGTCTGAACGGCTCTTGTCCAAGATCCGGACTTTATACTTCTTCGCGGCGTGGCCCAAAGCTGAGTAGAATGCGCGTTCCTGACACCCAGAATAAACGTTTCAGCGGGGAAACTGGATCATGACCGTGACCGTCGATTATTTTATGACCACTTCCAGTCCGTGGAGCTATCTCGGCGCCCGGCGGTTCATGGCGATGACCCAGAAGGTCGGCGCCGAGGTGAATGTCTATGCGGTCGATTTCGGACAGATCTTTTCGCAGTCCGGCGGTTTGCCGCTGCCGAAGCGGGCGCCGCAGCGGCGTGCCTACCGGCTTGTCGAACTCGCCCGCTGGAAGCGGCATCTTGGCCTTCCCATCGTCATCGAGCCGGAGAATTTCCCGGCAAAAACACCCCTGTCGGCTCATCTGGTGACCGCCGCCCGCCTTGCCGGTGGTGATGCCTTGTTGTTGTCGACGCTGATTCTGGAAAGCCTCTGGGAGCAGGACCGGTCGATCGACGATGAAGGCGTTCTGGCGGACTGTTGCCAGAAGGCCGGTCTGGACGGCGCATCGCTGATCAAGGCCGCCAAGAGCGAAGAGACAAAGGCCGCGTTCGCGGAGGATACCGAATTGGCGCTGCATCGCGGCGTCTTCGGGGCGCCGTCCTTTATCATTGATGAGGAGCTGTTCTGGGGACAGGACCGGCTCGATTTTGTCGCCGAGAAACTCGGCGCTGATTGAGCGTCCGTTTATCCGGCAGGGGTGAATGTGGTGAGGCTGACGGTGCCCGCGTAACGGCAATCATTCTTATCAGGCATTATTACGTATACGTTGTTGCTTGGCTCTTCGAGCCTCCTCCCTTACGGTTGCCCGTGCAAAGAGCTTTTGCTTCGGCTGACGCGAAACGGCGTTTGTCGCGGATAGGGCTCCAAAGAACGGCCGAATCAAATCGGGCCGGATATAACAGGGAGGACTAGAATGAAACGCGGAATCGCGATTCTGAGCGCCGCTATGCTTGTCGCTTTGACGGGCGTGGCCGAAGCCAAAACAATGAAAGTACAGGCAAGTTCGAAAGCGGGCGATTGGGCGCACCGCTTCATGACGGATACCTGGGCGCCGAAGCTCGGCGAGATGACCAGCGGGTCGGTGAAGATAGAGGTGCTGCCGACGAAGGCGGTTGTTCCTCACCGTGAGACGATCGATGCGGTGGCGAACGGGATCCTCGACGGCGACCTGAATGCCGTGAGCTATTTCTCCGGTCGTGACCCGGCCTTCGCGGTGATCGGAGATCTGATCGCCGGATACGATACTGTCGACCAGGTCCGCACCTTCTGCATGCATGGTGGCGGCAAGGAAATTCTCCAGAAGCTGTACGACAAGTACACCAAGGGCAAAGTCCATGTCGTCGGCTGTGGTCCCTATGCCAAGGAGGCCTTCGTTTCCACCATTCCGATCAAGTCCGTAGCCGATATGAAAGGCGTGAAGGTCCGTTCTCCGGAAGGCCTTGCCGCGGAAGTGTTCAAGCGCGCCGGCGCGGCTCCAGTGTCGCTGCCATTCTCCGAAGTCTATACGGCACTCGAGAAAGGCGTGATCGACGCTGCTGATGCGTCGGCCCACGTCAACAACAACGCCTCCGGTATGTACAAGGTGGCCAAGTTCCCGATCTATCCGGGTATCCACTCCATGGCTGTCCTTCAGTTCATTGTGAACAAGAAGGTTTGGGACAAGCTCGGCAAGGAAGGCCAGACAGCGCTCGAGGTCTGGTATTCGGCCGCTTACGACGCGATGCGGCGTGAAGCCGATCTGCAGGACCGTGCCATCGCGGCCGAGCAGCGGGCTGGTGGCGAAATCACGGTGATCGATTGGTCGAAAGAAGAACGCGCCAAGTTCCGTGAGATTGCTGTCGGTGCCTGGCACGATTTTGCTGCCAAGTCTCCGTTGGCGAAGGAAGCTCTGGACGCACATCTCGCTTACATGCGTAGCGTCGGTCTTCTGAAGGAATAGAGAAATCTCCTCTTGAAACCGCCGCGCCCTGACGGGTGCGGCGGCTCCTTCCTTTTCTTTCCAGTTTTTCTGACGACCAACGGAGCGCACGCACGATGGCCGGACATACTGAATTAATGGTCGGGGCACCGGTTGCCGCGACATTCAGCCGCTCTGTGGACCATGTCAGCAGGTTCCTCGGTCTGGCAGTAAGCAATCTCTATCTGCTGGCCGCGGCCTGTACCTTGTGGGAAGTGATCGCCCGCTACGTTTTCAACAGCCCCACCCAATGGGTCTTTGAAGTCGTGATGGTCCTGTGCGCCTCTTCATGGATGCTCTCAGCCGGCTTCGTGACGCTCCGTAAACGACATATCGGGATCACGGTTTTCTACCTGATGGCGTCCGACCGGGTCCGTTGGTGGCTCGATCTGTTCGCAATGGTGGTCGGCGTCTTCGCTCTCTACATGCTGGTATCGGACACCCTGATCCGCGCGCTCGAGAGTATCGATCTGACGGAGCGCGGCGGGACGGCCTGGAATTCGCCGTTGCCGATGGTCCTGAAGACCGTATTGGTCAGCGGACTGTTCCTCTATCTCATGCAGTTGCTGGTCAATCTGAGGCGTCATTTCAGGACCCGCCCACTTCAGATAGCCGTTTTGGCCGTCATGGCGCTGATCTGCCTTCGTCTGTTGCTGCAAATCTTTGGTCATTACGGCGGTACCGAGAGTCTCTGGTATGGTTTCGAAGAGACGCTAGCCGAGAATGGCAGCGCCTTCGTTGATCACTTCAATGTCGACCGAGATGAGGTCGGGATCGCGACGATCTCGCTGCTGATTGTTGCTGCGCTGCTTGCGCTGATGATGACAGGTATGCCGCTGGGCATCGTGACCCTGATCATCTCTGTCGTTTGTGCGCTGATGTTCTACGGCACCACCGGCATGTATCTGGTCTCGACCAACGCGATGGACCTGCTGGAAAAATATCCGCTAGTGGCAGTGCCGTTCTTCGTTCTGATGGCTTCTATTCTGGAACGATCCGGTATTGCACAGGATCTGTTCGATGCCATGTCGATCTTCGCTGGCGGACTGCGCGGCGGCGTCGCACTCCAGACGACGATCGTGGCTGTGATTCTGGCTGCCATGTCCGGTGTCATGGGAGGCGAGATCGTGATGCTGGGGCTGGTGGCTCTGCCGCAGATGCTGCGACTGGGTTACGACCGCAAGCTGACGATCGGCCTGATCTGCGCGGCTGGGGCCCTGGCGACCCTGATACCTCCCTCAATCGTCATGATCGTTTACGGCCTGAGCGCCAATGTCGGGATCGGCGACCTGTTTTCCGCCGGTTTCATCCCCGGGCTCATGCTCGCCGCATTCTACGTGACCTACGTCCTGATCCGCTGCAACCTTAATCACGACTTGGCGCCGACGGCTGCGGAGATAGCTGCGAAAACCGGTGAGGAGACCAAGCTCGGTCGCCATCAGGTCTGGGCAGTTGTCCTGTGCATCTTGTTGATCGTCTGTGTAATGGGCTCGATCTATGGCGGCATCACCAGTGTGACGGAGGCTGCTGCGGTCGGTGTTTTCGGGGCGATTATTGTCGCCGCGGTCCGTTTCCAGTTCAACTACGCCTTGATCCGGGATTGTCTCGCCAACACGATGTCGGTGGTTGGGACGATCATCTGGCTGATCCTCGGTGCGGTCGCGTTTGTCGGGCTTTACAACCTGATCGGCGGTGCAGATTTCATGCGGGACCTGATCAAGGGGGCCGGTCTGGGGGCTTTCGGCACGATCTTCGTGATGATGGCGATCCTGGTCATCCTCGGCACCTTCATGGAATGGATTGCGATTATCTTCATCACCGTACCGGTCTTCGCGCCGGTGGTTCGGGACCTGGCGCCCGAGCTTGGTATGGAGCCGGAATGGGCCGCGGTCTGGTTCGGGATCCTGTTCGTCATGAACATCCAGATCTATTTCCTCAGCCCGCCCTTCGGGCCGGCCTGTTTCTGGTTGAAATCGGTTGCTCCGCGTGATGTCACGCTGCAGGAAATCTTTGTCAGTGTCATTCCGTTTATCTGTTTGCAGATCGTCGGCATGCTCCTGGTCATGTTCTTCCCGCAGATCGCTCTGTGGATGCCACAGTTGCTGAATTAATCGGAGGTTTCCCATGTCACTGTATGATCAGCACGAGGACGATGAAGACGCTATCGCCGGGTCCTATGGGATATCGCCGACTGTGATCGGTGTCCTGATAGGCATTGCTCTTATCGTCTTCATGTTTGCGGTTGCCGACGGATTTTCCTGATCCCTGGCAATCGAGCCCGTCAATCTGGAGCGAACCGGATTCCACGATTCGTCTTTCCGTGCTTTTGTGAGGAAAGACGGATGGAGGGAGACGATGCAGTCAGTCACTATGAGTTTGGAAGAGGCGCACGTGCTTGCGGCGCGGTGCCTCACCCAGCATGGAGCGGATGAGGAAAACGCGCGCGCGGTCGCTGATATCGTCGCGGCGGCAGAGCGTGACCTTTGCCATTCCCATGGGTTGTTCCGGATTCCCGGCTATGTCGCCTCGCTGAAGAGCGGCAAGGCGAATGGCAAGGCACGGCCGGTGGTCAGCGATCTCGCGCCCTCCGTGGTCCGGGTGGCGGGCGATGGCGGCTTTGCGCCATTGGCATTGGAGGTAGGCCAGCCCGCATTGGTGGAGCGGGCGAAGAGCAATGGCATCGCAGCACTGGCGCTGAACGATATCTATCATTTTGCGGCCCTCTGGCCGGAGACGGAGGCGCTGGCCGAGCAGGGGCTGGTCGCATTCGCTTTCACAGCAGCCTTCCCGTATGTCGTCGCGCCGGGTGGCCGGACGCCGATCTTTGGGACCAACCCGATGGCGTTTGCCTGGCCACGGCCCGGCAAGCACCCGATGGTTTTCGATCAGGCATCCTCGACCATGGCGCGGGGGGAGATCATGATCGCCGCCCGGGACGGTCATTCGGTTCCCTACGGCGCCGGGATTGACCGCAACGGCAGGGACACGACCGACCCCAAGGCAATCCTCGACGGCGGCGCGCAGCTTGCCTTCGGTGGCTACAAGGGGGCGGCGCTGGCCATGATGGTCGAGTTGCTGGTGGGCGCCCTGATCGGGGACAAGCTGAGTTTCGAGGCCGAGGCGGTGGATAACGGCGATGGCGGCCCTCCTGTTGGCGGGGAGTTGATTATCGCTCTCGATCCGGCCCGGTTCGGGGATGGTGCGGGATTCGCGGCTCACGCTGATCTGCTGTTCGAGCGGATGCTGGCCGATGATGGTGTGCGCTTGCCTGGCGACCGGCGGCGCAAAGCCCGGTCGAAGACGGCCAGGGATGGCATCCGGGTTCCGCAGAGCCTGTTCCGCACCCTTACGGAGTTGGTTGGCACCTGAGCGCAGTCGGGTTCGGTGAGAAAACGTGCTTCGGATAAAAATGGACCGGGTCGCGTGTTGACGCGCCCGGGCCAAGTCGAACAGGGCGGAGGCTTGATCTAGCCCTGAAGGCATTTGGAGTGCGTCATCATAACGTATGCGGGCGAGTGTTCAATAATAAATTCGTCTCATCCGTTATCATTGCCATGCATTCCGCGTGACCGGCGACGGGAGCTATGGCAATAGGATTATCAGGGATCTGCAGAACCGTGAGAGGAGCAGCCGTTATGGTGTCACGAGGGTTATTTGCAGCGGCCACCGTTGCCGCAACAATGTTTGGCGGGGTGGTCAGCGCCGAAGAGAAGGTTCTGAACGTCTATAACTGGAGCGATTATATCGCCGAGGACACGATCCAGAAATTCGAGGCGGAGACGGGTATCAAGGTCAATTACGACGTTTTCGACAGTAACGAGATCGTCGAAGCCAAGTTGCTGACCGGATCGACCGGTTACGATGTGGTTGTGCCGACGGCCAACTTCCTCGAGCGCCAGATCAAGGCCGGCATTTTCCAGAAGCTCGATCCGGCGAAATTGCCGAACCTGAAGAACATGGATCCGGTGATCAGCGCGCGCGTGGCTTTGCACGACCCGGACAATGCGCACGCGGTGACCTATATGTGGGGCACGACCGGCTTCGGGTACAATGTGAAGGCCATCAAGCAACGGCTCGGTGAAGTGCCGGCGGATACCTGGAGCCTGTTCTTCGATCCGGCTGTCGTCGCGAAGCTCGCCGATTGCGGTGTCAGCCTGCTGGATGCGCCTACCGACGTGATGGCGACCGCGCTGAAATATCTCGGTCTCGATCCGAACAGCGAATCTCCGGACGATCTGGCCAAGGCGGAAGAACTGCTCGCCAAGGTTCAGCCTCACATCCGGTATTTCCATTCCTCGCAATATATCGATGACCTGGCGAACGGGGAGACCTGCCTCGCCATGGGATATTCCGGAGACATCCTGCAGGCTTCGGATCGGGCAGCGGAAGCCAATCAGGGCGTCGAGGTGCAGTACGTCATCCCGAAGGAAGGGGCGGTGGTCTGGTTCGACATGCTGGCCATCCCGGCGGATGCGCCGCATCCGGAGAATGCTCACGCCTTCATCGATTTCGTGATGCGGCCGCAGATCGCGGCGGATATCTCGAATTACGTACTCTATGCCAACGCGAACCAGGCCTCGCTGCCGATGGTCGACGAGGAAGTCCGGACCAACCCGTCGATCTATCCGACGGACGAGATCAAAAAGAACCTGTTCCCGACCCTGGCCCGTTCGGCCCGGTACGACAGGCTGCTGAAGCGCAGCTGGACGAAGCTTAAGGCAGGCCAGTAGGGCATATGCCTGGGTCCAGCATAGCTGGGCTTGAAGGCGGTATGTGCGGGCGTCAGGGGGCTATCCTGACGCCCGCATTTTTTACGCCCGGATTTGAGGGGGCAGGAGCATCTCGCTGCCGGACTCGCTGAGCTGATTGTCTGATGACGCAGGGACTGTCGAAGGCGCGGCCGGTCGGTGTTCGGTTGTCTGGCTGACGTGTCTGGCGGTTTTCCTAGGTTTTCATGAGAAATTTCTCAGAACGTCATTTTTTTTTAAATAAGTGTTTGACGGTTTGTGAGGGTGGGTCGTATAAGGCGCCTCCCGTTGCGGAGCGGCCCACTGATTGGGGCGCGGCGGCGGGGTCCGAAGTCTCTGGAATAGTTGGAGATTTTGGTTCGGGGGAGACCTCGGAAGCTCTTTGACATTGTAGATATAGGAAAGGGATGCGCAGGCGGCGGGCCTGAATTGGTTTGCCGGTTTTCGATCATAATATGATTGATCTTGAGCATCCTGAGCTAAAGTTAACACAGAAGCTCTTGTGCATAGGATTGGATCTAAAGTTTTGTGTTGTCTGTTCGTGTTTTTGCGGATGGATGGCTCACTCAACTTGAGAGTTTGATCCTGGCTCAGAACGAACGCTGGCGGCATGCCTAACACATGCAAGTCGAACGAGAAGGTGCCTTCGGGTACTGGACAGTGGCGCACGGGTGAGTAACGCGTGGGAACCTGCCCTGAGGTACGGGATAACGGCTGGAAACGGCCGCTAATACCGTATGTCCCCTGCGGGGGAAAGATTTATCGCCTTGGGAGGGGCCC
>NZ_AUFM01000020.1 GCF_000426505.1 Nisaea denitrificans DSM 18348
CTTGCTCGTAGATGACCTGGTGGTCATGGCGAGGGGCCCGCACCCGATCCCATTCCGAACTCGGCCGTGAAAACCCTCCGCGCCAATGGTACTGCGTCTTAAGGCGTGGGAGAGTAGGTCGCCGCCAGGTCATCTACGAACAAGACAAAAATCTTAACCTCCACAATGCAAATCAATCACACCCATGGCGCGGGGTGGAGCAGCCCGGTAGCTCGTCAGGCTCATAACCTGAAGGTCGTAGGTTCAAATCCTACCCCCGCAACCAAACTAAACAATATATCAACGGCTTAGCCACTCCAGGCTGGGCCGTTTTTGCATTCTAAGCACTGAAATGACCGGCGAAGTTCAGCAAGAGATGAACAGGAGCCACCCAAGCCGGCTCCTGTTAAATCAATCCTCTGCACCATACCCGGACTTTATCAGGAAGAGGGCGTTCCCCATCCGCCGCCGGACGGGGTTTGCATGACGAACAGGTCGCCGGCGTGGACCTCGTTCTGATCGTTGCCGCCGTGCTCAACGTGGCTTCCGTCAGCTCTGACGATCCATTCTTGGCCCACTTCGCCGGGACATCCGCCTGGCCCAGCAAAGGGCGGAACGCGTCGATGCGAGCAGAGCGTCGTGACCGTCATGTCTTCGAAAAAGCGCATCTTGCGGGTAATCCCGTCCCCGCCATGCCAGCGCCCGGTGCCGCCCGAGCCGCGCCGGATTGACCATTCTTCCAGCCGTACGGGGAAGCGATGTTCCAGAACCTCCGGGTCCGTCCCCCTTGTATTGGTCATATGTGTCTGCACGGCCGAGCAGCCGTCAAAGCCGGGGCCCGCGCCCGTGCCGCCGCAGATTGTCTCGTAGTTCTGGATACGGTCGTTGCCCCAGACATAATTGTTCATGGTCGCTTGGGAGCCTGCCATCGCGCCAAGTGCGCCCATTAGGGCATTGCAGGCAAGCTGGCTGACTTCGGTGTTGCCGGCAATCACCGCCGAGGGGTAGCGCGCATTCACCATCGAGCCTTCCGGGGCGATGATCTTCAGCGGCTTGAAGCAGCCTTCGTTCAGGGGAATAGGAGCGCCGACAAGGGTGCGGAATACATAGAGGACAACGGCGTGGCACACCGCGAGCGGGGCGTTGTAGTTCAAGGCGTTCGATGCCGTGCCGGTGAAGTCGATCTCCGCGGCGCGCCGCTCATGATCGACCCTGACAGCGACGCGGATGAAGGAACCGTTATCAAGCTCGTAGTCGAAAGACCCGTCCTTCAGGGCGTCGATCACGCGCCGTACGCATTCCTCGGCATTATCCTGCACGTGCCCCATATAGGCATGCACCGTTTCGAGTCCAAACTGGGAGATCATCTTCGCGACTTCCCGCGCGCCGGTTTCGTTCGCCGCCACCTGGGCCGCTAGATCGGCCATGTTCTCATTGATGTTCCGGCACGGGTAGGGGCCGGACCCAAGCAGAGTGCGGGTTTCGGCTTCCCGGAACCGGCCGCCGTCGATCATCTTGAAATTGTCGATCAGCACGCCTTCTTCCTCGATGTGACGGCTGTCGGGCGGCGCGGAGCCGGGCGTCTTGCCGCCGATATCCGCATGGTGGCCGCGGGAGGCGACATAGAAGATCGGTTTTCCGTTGTCGAAGACCGGCGTGACGACGGTCACATCGGGAAGGTGTGTGCCGCCGTTGAACGGCGCGTTGAGAACGTAAACGTCGCCTTCCTTCATGTCCGGATTGAGCCGGATCACGGTGCGTATGGATTCGGACATGGACCCGAGATGCACCGGCACATGTGGCGCATTCGCGACGAGGTCTCCGCCAGGTCCAAAGAGGGCGCAGGAGAAATCGAGCCTTTCCTTGATATTCACCGAATAGGCCGTGTTCGCCAGGGTCGCGCCCATCTGCTCGGCAATGGACATGAAGAGATTGTTGAAGACCTCGAGCATCACGGGATCGGCGCTGGAGCCGACAGCTTCCGCCCGGATCATCGGAACGGTACGCGAGAGAATGAGATGCCCCCATTCATCGACCGCGGCTTGCCAGCCCCGTTCGATCACATTGGTGCCTGTCGGCTCCTTGATGATTGCTGGCCCGTCGACGGTCTGACCGGACGTCATGCTTTCACGGTCATAGAGCGGCGTCGCCTTGCCGCCGAAATGGCTGTCGATCTGATCGACGGCAGACGGCGTGCCTTCGCCGGCCGGAAATGTCTCGGCGGTGATTTCCGCCGCGCCTCCGACGGCCTCCACGGCGAGTGCCTCGAAAACCAGCTCGCGCTCACCTGCGGCGAAGCCGAAGCGGGCTCGGTGCGCGACTTCGAATCCCGCACGCAACGCAGCTTCGTCGCCGAACGGGACTTCCAAGGCCTGGTGCGAGCCGCGATAGCGCAGATGCGCCCGTCGCTCAACGCGGATAGCCGTGCTGGCAACACCCTGTCTCTCGACCTCTGCGACGGCCTCGTCGGCGGCCTCCTTCAGCGCGACCTCTGCTGCGGCGACTGAAGAGATCGGCGCATCGAACTGGCGCTCACGCAGGGCGCGGATCTCCGCCAGACCCATGCCATAGGCAGAAAGCACACCGGCGAAGGGGTGCACGAAGACGGTCTCCATGCCGAGGGCGTCCGCAACGGCACAGGCATGCTGACCGCCGGCGCCGCCAAAGCATTGCAGCGTGTATTTCGTGACATCGTATCCGCGCTGAACGCTGATCTTCTTGATCGCGTTCGCCATGTTCTCCACGGCAATCCGCAGGAAGCCCTCGGCAAGGTCCTCCGGCGTCCGGACGGCAGCACCGGTCTCGGCGGCGATCTCCCTGGAAAGCGCCTCGAATTTCTCCCGGACGACAGCGGCATCCAGCGGCTGATCCGCGTCGGGGCCGAAGACGGCGGGAAAATGCGACGGCTGCAACTTGCCGAGCATCACATTGCAGTCGGTCACGGTCAGCGGTCCGCCACGCCGGTAGCAGGCCGGACCCGGATCGGCGCCGGCACTGTCCGGGCCGACCTGGAAGCGTCCGTCGCGGAAATGCAGGATCGATCCGCCGCCTGCCGCCACCGTGTGAATGTTCATCATCGGAGCCCGCATGCGGACGCCCGCGACTTCGGTCTCAAAGGACCTCTCGTAGGTTCCTGCATAATGGCAGACATCCGTCGAGGTGCCGCCCATATCGAACCCGATCAGGCGGTCATAACCGGCAAGCGCGCCGGTCTTCACCATTCCGACGACGCCGCCGGCCGGTCCGGACAGGATGGCGTCCTTGCCCTGGAACAGCGTCGCGTCCGTCAGACCGCCGTTCGATTGCATGAACATCAGCTTTCCCTCGCCCCCGAGCGCGTCGGAAACCTGGTTCACATAGCGGCGGAGGATCGGCGAGAGATAGGCGTCAACCACGGTCGTGTCGCCACGCGGGACGAGTTTCATCAGCGGCGAGACCTGGTGCGATGCGCTGATCTGCCCGAAGCCTTCCTCGGCGGCGATGGCGGCGATGCGGGCCTCGTGCACCGGATTGAGGTAGCTGTGCATGAAGGCAATGGCGACACTGTCGATGCCGTCTGTCTTCGCCTTTCTGAGCGCGGCGCGCGCACTGTCCTCGTCGAGCGGCGTCACGGTCTCGCCATCGGCATCCAGCCGCTCGTGAACTTCGACCACCCGTTCATAGAGCAGTTCCGGCAGCGTGATGTGAAGGTCGAAGATCCGCGGGCGCGCCTGGTGTCCGATCCGGAGCAGATCACCGAAGCCCTCGGTGATAAGGAGCAAGGTGCGGTCGCCCTTGCGCTCGAGAAGGGCATTGGTAGCAACGGTCGTTCCCATCTTCACGGACTCGATGGTGCCCACGGGGACGGGGGCGTCTTTGGTCAATCCCAGAAGGTCCCGGATACCCTGAACGGCGGCGTCTCTGTAGCGCTCGGGGTTTTCGGACAGCAGCTTGTGGGTGACGAGTGTCCCGTCTGGTTTCTGCGCCACGATATCGGTGAAGGTGCCGCCGCGGTCGACCCAGAATTGCCACATCACAGAATTCCTCCGTTGCGCTTCTTGCGCACGATTTTAGAAAGTTTGGTCAGGTAGATGATTGCTTAATAGAAGAGGCTGGGAAGCCAGAGAGCGACATCGGGAAACATCAACAGCACAGCGATCATCGCAAACATCGTCAAGACAAAAGGCGCGGCTCCGATCATGACATCGGTCAATTCACCCCGCTCTCGTACGCCCTGAACCACGTAAAGATTGATGCCGATCGGCGGCGTGATAAGCGCGGTCTCCAGCAGGACCATGAGCAGGATCCCGAACCAGACCGGGTCGAACCCGAGCGTTATCACGATCGGTGTAATGAGCGGGGCGACGGTGAGAAGCATGGAAAGTGTCTCCATGAAACAGCCGACGACGATGAGAACCCCGATCAGCATCAGCATCGTTTGCATCGGCGAGAGACCGAGGCCGGTGACGAAATCCGCGAGTGCCTGGGTCAGGCCGATCACCGACAGGACAAAGTTCAAAAAGACGGCGGCGAGGATGATCAGCAGGATCATCGAGGTTGTCCGCATGGTGCCCTCGACTGCCACCCTGATCATATCCAGCGACAACGAGCCGTTCGCCCAAGAGAGCCCCAGAGCGGCGACGACGCCCAGCGCAGCGGCTTCCGTCGGTGTCGCGACGCCCGCATATATCGAGCCGACCACAACCAGGAAGATGCCGATCGGCGGCAGGAGCGAGGGCAGAGCGTCGATCCGGTCATCCCACGTGGCCACGACGGGTTCTCCGCCCCATGCCGGCTTCGCAATGCAGAGTAAGATGACCGTCACCATGAAGAGCGCGGCCAGCAGGAAGCCGGGAATGAAACCTGCGAGGTAGAGTTCCGGAACCGAAGTGTCCGTCAGCAGACCGAAGAGTATCAGGTTGATCGAAGGGGGGATGAGAATGCCAAGCGTGCCCCCCGCGGCAATGGTCCCGAGAAATATACGCTCGTTGTAACCGCGCTTCTCGATCTCCGGGATGGCGACTGTGCCAATGGTCGCAGCAGTCGCGACGGAGGAGCCGGATGTCGCGGCAAAGAGCGCACATGAGCCGGTATTGGCATGCATCAGCCCGCCGGGCAACCAGCCGAGCCAGGTGACGATGCCGGCATACATCTTCGCAGCGATCCCGGAACGCAGCAGAATTTCGCCAAGCAGGACAAACATGGGGATCGCGACCAGCAGAAAGTCGGTCCCTGTCTGCCAGACCATGTCGCCCAGCGCGCGATGCAGCGGCATCGGGCTTTCGAGATACTGCAGGGTGATACCGAGCCAGCCCAGCGCGGCTGCGACGGGAACGGCCAGTGCGATGAGGCCCAGGAGGATCAGAAGCGTCTTGGCAAGCATCAGGCTGTCTCGTCTTTGATCTGTTCGTCCAGGGTCTTCACGCCGATCCGCCGCTCCGCCTCGGCCATCCCCCCCGTGAGCGTGGTGAACAGCATGCCGAAGAACAGCAAAAGGCCGCAGGCGACAAAGTAGATCCAGCCTGCCAGCCAGGGGATCTGGGGGATGGCGAGAGGCGTGCGCATTGGCGTGATCGAGCGGGAGCCATGCTGCAATGTGTCGGCGACAAGTCCCCAAGCCATCCAGGTTACAATTCCGGCAAAGCCGATGAGCAGTGCGAGCCCGAAGAAATTGAGAAACATCCTTAAAGAGCGCGGCAGGATCAGAAAAAGGGCGTCGATCCGAATATGGGCGCGCTCGAAAAGCGCGAAGGCGAGGCCGAGAGAGGTCGCCACTCCGAATGCGTAGCCGGATATCTCGTCCGCGCCGGCAATCGATGTGTTGAAGAACTTCCGCAGGATCACCTCCAGGGTGACCAGAAAGGCGGATCCCAGGATGAGCGCACCACCGAGCCAGACAAGCCAGCGGGATAGCCTGTGAGCGCAATCAATCAGACGAATCATGCAGGAGCTCCTCGAGAACCGATCGGTACGAGCTTGAGGCAGGACCGCCGGCGCCGGGTTGTGACCGGCGCCGGCGACTGTCCGTTTATTTGGCTTTCGCCGTCAATCCGAGAATCTTGCCGACAGTCTTGTTCCAGTCGGCGGCACAGTCGGCACCGCAGCGCTCTGCCCAGCGGGCCAGGACGACGTCAGTGGCGACGGTGTCGCGCAGGGCGAGATCTTCAGCTGAAGGCTTGACCAGCTTCATCGCACCCGGCTCGCCGATATCGCACGTGCCGCCGGTGATGCAGCTGATGGCGATGTCGTCTTCGGACGCGGTCTCGGTCCACATCTGATCGTTCAGAATGGCCAGTTCTTTCTGAAGCAGAGCCTGCTTCTCGGCGCTCATGGAATTCCACTTGTTCATGTTCATGGCGCCGAAGGCGAGGCCCCAGCCAACCCGAAGCGTGTAGGCGTGGGTTGCAACCTGGTGCCATTTTGCCTTGTAGGCGGACATGGTTCCGGTGATACCGCAATCGACCACGCCCTTCTCGAGCGCCGGGATGACTTCTGCGAACGGCACGGTGACGGAGGTGCCGCCGACGCCTTCGACGAAGTCGCCGAGGGTGGTGGCATAGACCCGGACCTTCTTGCCCTTGAGATCCTCGATCCCGTTCACCTCGGCGTTGCACCAGAGCGTCTGGCTGGGGAACGGATAGAGCATCAGAAGCTTGGCGTTGTAGATCTCAGCGAAGGCTTTCTCGAGGATCGGGTAATAGGCTTTCGCCACACTGCGCTCGGTCTCGATGTCCTGGGTGACGGAGGAAAGATCGGCGCCCTCGAACACGGCATTCTCCGCCGCGACATAGCCCGGAAGCCCGAAGGCGAAATCGAACACGCCGTTCTTCACGAGCCGCATGATCTCGAAGCCTTTCAGGCCGAGTTCTGTCTGCGGCTTGATCTCTCCGATGATGGATCCGCCGGAGGCCTTGGCGATCCGCTCGTTCCAGAACGGACCTTCATGTTTCTGATAATTTGTCAGGCTGCCCCAGGTTCCCACGGCCTTGATGACCGTCGGACTGTCGGCGACCGCCGGACCGGACGCGGACAAGCCTGCCGTGATGGCGAGCGCAGCGCCTAAAGCCTTTAGTTTTCTCATTTTTTGTCTCCCTGTTTTTGAGTGGTCACGCGATGAAACTGTTGGTCTGGTCGTCGATGTCCGTGATCAGCATCCGCCCGGGCGTGTGGGTGATGCAGAGGGGCGGGCGGGCTTCTGCGAGGGCATTCTGAGGTGTCACGCCGCATGCCCAGAACACCGGCACGCCCTCGGTGCTGACAGGTGGATCGCCCCAGTCGGGCGCATGGACGTCCTCAATGCCGATCTCGGCCGGATCCCCGACATGGACCGGTGCGCCATGCGCCCAGGGGAACCGGGCGGTGGTTTCTCGTGCCAGATCTACCTGGTCCGGCGCCACGTAACGAAGTGAGACAACCATGCCGCCGCCGAAGGGGCCGGCGGGTATCGTTTCGATATTCGTGCGGTACATCGGGACGGTCGTATCGGCCTCGATATGTGCCATGGGCACACCGGCGGCAATCAATGCCGTCTCGAAGGTAAAGGAACAGCCGATCGCAAAGGCTACGAGGTCGTCACGCCAAACCGCGCTCAGGTCTGGAACGGATTCGACCAGGTTGCCGTCCCGGTAGATATTATAGGATGGCGTGTCGGTGCGGACGTCGATGTCGCCGAGCGCGGGCCACAGCGGATTACCTGGCTCGGTCATCCCCACCAAGGGGCAGGGCTGCGGGTTCCGCCGGCAGAATGCTTCGAAATCGGGCGCGAGGTCCACTGACAGGATCGCCAGATTTACCTGGAGTTTTCCAGAGGCGAGACCTGCTGTGTGACCGCGATAGGCGCCGGCCCTGATTGCCGCCCGCACCGTTTCCACGTCGCGGCCAGCGAGATCGTCGTAGGTTGGATTTGAAGCATCGCCGTATGCGTGCATTGGTGCCTCCTGCGTCGAAAGAACAGTAGGCTGCGCATTTGATCAGGTTCAAATTAGTTATTTTGCGCTAATTCGATCACTAATTTTTATCGTATGCGGTGGCAACCATCTGCGCGATCTCAGCCGCCCGACCGGTCACAGAGACCTCGGGCGCCGCGAGAAAAGAGGCTGTGAAGCTCAGCGGTTCTGGCGTCCAGCCGGGATCAAATTGTTCGACCTGCCCTGAAGTCAGATAGTCCGCGGCTAGTGAAAGCGGCAAGGCGCCGATACCAAGCCCGGCTGCAACCAGCCGGAAACAGGCTGAAAGTGAAGAGGACGGGAAGATGACCGCACCAGGTCCGTAGCGTTCCAGAAGCGTTTCCTTAAGCAGACGGAAAGGCCTGGTGTCGCGGGCGAATGTAATGACAGGCGCGCCCGCAGCCGGATCGCTGACGGACAGAGACGGCGCGCGAAACCAGGTCATCTGATAGTCGGGGAGAGGAATGTTTTCGACCCGGTAATCTGAAATCGGTCCCATGAGGAGTGCAAGGTCTATCGCGTTGGCGAAAAGTCTCTCTCTTAGCGTGCGGGAAATGTCGACATCAATCTCGACGGTCAGCCGGGGAAATTCCGTTCTGAGCGCTGTGATGAACTCCGGGAGCCACGATTGCACGATGGTTTCGGACACGCCGATCCGAAAGAGAGACTGCATGCCGTCCGGTCGGCCGACATCTCTCTGGATGAGGCTGTTCAGCTTTAGGTATTGTTCGGCATAGCCGATCAGCGCCGCCCCGTTTTTGGTCGGGCGCATCGAGGCGGAACGATCGAACAATTCGACACCCAGTGCTGTCTCCAACGTTTTTATTCGGGCGGTTACAGCTGGCTGGGTCAGATGCAGTTCCTCCGCGGCCCGGCGTACGTTGCCCGTGCGCGCGACGGCCAGGAAAGCTCTGAGTTGGTCGAGGGTGAAGCGCACGGATCAGCCCTTGACGGCGCGGAGCGCGCCGCAGTCGACGTTGGATATTACGTTCGCCCGCATTACCAGGCGGGATCTCTCTGGAACATTCCGGATGCGCGTGGTGTCGGGGGCACGTCCGATCCTCAGGGCTTCGGCGAGGCCACTGTACGAGAGGATCTGCGCTTCGATGCTGTCAGTCCGCCGCCATATGCTCATGTTCGCCCGCCATTTAGATACTGTGACGGTTTCCCGTCGGGTCGCTAAGATCTGTCAGAGAATACTATTATATCCGTGGGTTGGGTTTTTCGTCGCCTCAGAGGTCTTTCTTTACCCGGCTCTGCTCTCATCGGACCATCTCAATTACAGTCTTCATAGTAATGACAGTCATGCAAAGGGTCGGTCGATCCTCGGCTTGCTGAAAAATGAACGATGGTTCATTATTCGTTGAAGACCACGGAGGAAAAGGGACAGTCATGAGTGATGGATCGACACTTGCCAGACTTCAGGCAGCCGACCCGCAAGCAAACCGCCATCTTGATGCGGTGATCGTCGGCGCCGGGTTCTCGGGCATGTATCAGCTTCACCTGTTGCGTGATCGGCTGGGGCTGAAGGCCCGTGTCCTGGAGCGTGGCGATGGTGTTGGTGGGACCTGGTACTGGAACCGCTATCCCGGTGCGCGGTGCGATTCCGAGAGCCATTCATACAGCTATTACTTTTCCGACGCCTTGTTGCAGGAGTGGGAGTGGTCCGAACGGTATCCGCAGCAGCCGGAGATTGTGCGCTATCTGAATTTCGTCGCCGACAAGCTGGATCTGAAGCGGGACATCCAGCTCGACACGACCGTCACCGCGTCGCGTTACGATGAGGCGGCAAACCGGTGGCTGGTCGAAACCGCAAGTGGCGAGACTCTTACGGCCAAGTATCTGATCACCGCGGTCGGCTGTCTGTCATCGGCGAACGTACCCGATATTCCGGGCCGGGATCGCTTTCAGGGCCAATGGTATCACACCGGCCAGTGGCCGCATGAGGGAGTGGACTTCACCGGCAAGCGCGTCGGCCAGGTCGGCACCGGTTCGACCGGTATCCAGGCTGTGCCGGTGATCGCCGCCGAAGCGGAGCATCTGACGGTTTTCCAGCGCACGGCAAATTACAGCATCCCGGCACAGAACGGCCCGCTGTCTGCCGAGTTCAAGGCGTGGGCGAAGAAGAACACTGACGATATCCGCCACACCATGCATGCCTCGACCAACGGTCACCCGTTCCTGATGGAGGAGCGCAATGTGTTCGACGTCTCCGCCGAGGAGCGACGGGCGATCTACGAGAAGGCCTGGGAGGTCGGCGGGTTGCGGTTCAGAGCGGTGTTCCAGGATTTGCTGCTCGACAAGGCGGCGAATGACACGGCGGCCGAGTTCCTAAAGAGCAAGATCCGGGAGATCGTATCGGATCCGCAGAAAGCCGAGGCACTCTCCGATATCGACCACCCCTTCGCGACCAAGCGGCCGCCGATCGATACCGGCTATTTCGAGGCTTACAACCGCGACAATGTCAGCCTCGTGAACCTGCGTAAGACTCCGATCGTCGAGATTACCGAGAAGGGAATACGCACGAGCGGGAAGGAATACGCGCTCGACATCATCGTTTTCGCCACCGGCTTCGATGCGATGACGGGATCGTTGCTCAAGCTCGGCATCGTCGGGCGTGACGGGGTCTCCTTAAGCACTGCCTGGGAAGCGGGTCCACGTACCTATCTGGGGCTTCAGGTTGCCGGCTTCCCCAACATGTTCACCATTACAGGTCCGGGCAGCCCGTCGGTGCTTTGCAACATGCCGGTCGCAATCGAGCAGCATGTTGAATGGGTGACCAACTGCATTGAGCAGATGGAGAAAAAGGGTGTCGAGCGGATTGAGCCGGACGAGCAGGCTGTCACGGACTGGGTCGAGCATGTCAATGATGCCGCCAACGCCACTCTGCTGCCGAAGGCTGGGCATTCCTGGTACCTTGGCGCGAACGTGCCCGGCAAGCCGCAAGTCTTCATGCCCTATGCCGGCGGCATGGCCCGCTATCGCGGGATCTGTGACCGGATCGCGACCAGCGGGTATGAGGGGTTCGTGATGGATGGCGAGACTGCTGCTACGTCAACAAGCGCCGTGGCGGCTCAATCGTAACTATCAGTTCGATGACGGCCGAGCGCTCGGTGCCGCGCCATGCCTATGCGCCTAGCAAGGCGGCGGTGACCAACATGACCATGAATCTCACCGCCGAATGGGGCCGGGCCGGTATCTGGGTGAACACGGTGGAGCCCAGATACCCGCACCCTGCGCGAGACGGGCGTGACCATCGTGCTTGCGGAGCAGAACATGCATTTCTGTCTCGGTATTTCCGAAGATGCAGCGGTGATCGACAAGGGGCATATCGTCTACCGCGATACGATTGACGGTCTGCGGGCCAATGAGGCGATCACAAAGCGCTATCTCGCGATCTGAAGTGTCTGGTATCCGAAGGCGTTGCGCCTCAGCTGGGCGAGAACAGCCCGCGGGTAAGGATCTTCATATAGGCCTGGATCACGTGCGCGGGTACCGCCTTGGCGCGACCATTGTCGTCCCGTGCATAGTGCATCGAAATGTAGGACCGTGCTGAAAGCAGCATATAGATCACGGCCTCCAGTTCGGCCTCGTCGAACCCTTGAATCTCACCGCGCTCGACTGCGCGGCCGAGCGAGCCCTTGTAGCCATTGACCAGCACACGGAAATGTTCAGCATGGGCTTCCGGCGCGAATACTTCAGCCTCATAGAGGATGCGGTAGAATGCGGGATGGGTGTTGAGATATTCCAGGAACGCCAGAAGGCGCGCCTTTTCGCGCTCTGAGCCGGTCAGGTCGCGCGGCAGCGAGGTGGCGATGTGATCGAGCATCTGGCGGCCCATATAGGGCAGGAGCTTGTTCAGGACGTCTTGGCGTGATTTGAAATAGTTGTAGAACGTTCCCTGTGCGATGCCGGCGAGCTGGGTGATTTTTGAAATCGACGCGTCTGCGTATCCCTCGCTTCCAACCACCTGCGCTGCAGCTTCCAGTATAAGCCTATAGGTTTCACGGGATTTTTCCTCGCGAGACATCCGCCGTGGTTGGGAGCTGCGAAGGGCAATTGACTTCGTCATCGAGAAACAGTGCTTTCCAATACTTTGTTCTTTTGATCGTATTTTGACGGAAATCTGTCAAGTTTCGCGGCCTCGCTTTGGTTTTGGACGGGGGGCGAGCGGTTGCTCGGTATTCGCTTCGAGATCTTACGCCGGCAGAATGACGCAATCTCGGGCGCGGACCCGGATCGCGACCTCTTTGCCGACCGTATGCGGGCGTTCGTCGATCTGGTTGATCGCCTGCAGAGACTGATTGCCTGCCTGCAGGAAGTAGCGGGCCACCTGACCCTGGTAATCGACATCCCGTACCTGCGCTGTCAGCACGGTATCGTGCGCGCCGGCTGTGCGTTGGTCTTCCAGTGCCAGTTTCTCGGCCTTTATCGACAGCTTGACCGGTGTTCCGCTTTTCAAAGGCTGGCTCTCACTTGCTTCCAGCATGGCGAAGATACTGCCGAGAGCGGGGACCTCGATCTCGGCGATGCCGTCGTTCAGGGCCTTCACAGTGCCGGAAAGAATGTTGGCGTTGCCAAGGAAGGTTGTCACGAATTCGGAGGCTGGGCGGTTATAGACCAGCTCCGGCGTGCCGATCTGTTCGACCCTGCCGGCGCTCATGACCACAATCCGGTCGGACATGGCCAGCGCTTCGGACTGGTCGTGGGTGACGAAGATCGTGGTGACGCCGATGCGGTTCTGGATGGCTTTCAACTCAACCCGCATTTCCTCGCGCAGGTTTGCATCCAGGGCCGAGAGCGGCTCATCGAGCAGCAGGACGTCCGGCTCGACGACGATGGCGCGGGCGAGCGCGATGCGCTGCTGCTGGCCGCCGGACAGCTGGGTCGGAAAACGGTCCTCTACGCCGGGGAGGCGGACGATGTTCAGGGCCTCGGTGACCTTCTTGCGGGCGTCCTCTTTCGGCACACCGCGATATTTCAGGCCGAAGGCGATGTTCTCGCCGATGGTCTTGTGCGGGAACAGGGCATAGTTCTGGAACACCAGGCCGAGATTGCGTTTGTGGATCGGTATGTCGTTCACGCGCCGGCCGCCAACCAGGATGTCGCCGGTTGTGGGGGATTCGAGCCCGGCGATCATCCTCAGCAAGGTTGTTTTCCCGCAGCCGGATGGCCCCAGCAGCGTGGTGAAGGAGCCTTCCTCGAAGGTGATGTTCGCGTCTTCGACCGCGACAACGGTGCCGAAGGCCTTCCGAATGCCGACAAGTTCAACCTGCGCCACTGACCATTCCTCGCTTTATAGACTGTTCCAGCGGGTCCGGCCGGCCTCCGGAGAGGCCGGCCGGGATGTTGGATGAAAGGCTCAGGCGCCTTTCTTCAGGCGGTTCCACTGCTTCTTCTGCGCTTTTTCGACCGGGTTCCAGGTCGTCGGATCGCGGAACACGAGGCCTTCCAGTTTGCCGGTCGGATCGAAGGCCGGCAGCCCCTTGATCACGTCGGACATGGCAATCTTGTTCGGATCGAGCGAGGACGGGTATTTCTGTCCTTCGGCGACCGCGAGCGCGGTTTCCGGTGCCAGCATGAAGTTCAGCAACTCTTCGGCGTCGGCCATCGGCGAGCCCTTGAGCACGAACATGCTTTCCATCCAGGCGAGGCCGTTCTTCGGGTCGAGATAGCCGATCGGATGACCTTGGGCCTGCAGCGCGGCGACACGGCCGGACCAGGCCTCTGTGACATAGATCTCTTCCTTGGCGAGAAGATCCATCAGCTCGGCGCCGGACTCCCAGTATTTGACGATCAGGCCGCGATGCTCGCGGGCTTTTTCCCAGACCGCGTCCCAGTCCTTGATGTTGTTCGGATCCTGATCTGATTGCAGCGCGCCGTACCATGCCCGGTTCGCCCAGTCGCCGCCCCAGCCGCCGATCTTGCCTTTCAGCTCTTTCTTGAGCAGCAAATTGGCGCCAAGCGCCTCGGCTTCTTCCTTGGAGACATACTTGGTGTTGTAGGCGATCCCGGTGGTTCCGTAGTCGTACGGGACTGCGGACAGGCTGTTCGGCGTGATGGCCCGGAACGGCTTGATGATGGCGTCCATCACGTTGACCATGTTCGGGATGTTGGCTTCGTTCAGCTCACTGCCATAGCCGTTGTCGACCCAGCGCTGATACCAGCTCACACCGGAGGAATGCAGCATGTTGTGGCCGTCGATGGAGCCGGCTGCCTTGATCTTGGTCAGCACTTCGGACTCGCCGCCAAAGGCGGAGTCGATGACCTTGTTGCCGCTCTTTGCCGTATAGGGATCGAAGGCATGCTTGCGCAGGGCCTCGCTGACGACGCCGCCCCAACCTTCGAAATAGATGTCGGTTCCGGCGGCCATGGCGTGCCGGCTGAGAGCGGTCATGCTGCCGCCTGCGACACCGGCGGCGATGCCGGCATAACCGAGCAGCGCCATGAAGGAACGGCGGTCCATGTCGCCGTTACCCATGCGCTCGCGCAGGGTTTCGTAGCGCTTTGTTGAGCTGATTTTCATCGTTGTTTCTCCTCTGTTCATGAGATGGCGGATTATCGTTGTTTGCGTGTGAAGTACCGGGCGAGTCCGCCCGCCATGAGCGGCACGCCGACGGTGATGACGATCATGACGAAACCAAGGGCATTGATTTCCGGGCTGACGGAATTGCGCAGCATGCCGAAGATCTGCGTCGGCACGGTCTCGGAGCCGGCCGGACGCCAGAAGATTGTCGCGGTGATGTTGTCGAATGAAATCGTGAAGGCGAACAGCGCGCCGGCGAACACGGCCGGCATCAGCAGCGGCAACGTGATCTGGAAGAAGGTCTGTAGCGGATTGGCGCCGAGGCTGAGCGCCGCCTCCTCATAGTCCTTGCGGATGCCGACAAGTCTCGCCTGGACAACGAGCACGACAAAGGGCAGGGCGATGATCGTGTGGCCGATCAGCAGCAGGGCGAAGGAGCGCGGCATCGACAGCCAGCGCAGGAACAGCAGCAGGCCGACGGCAAGGACCGTCTCCGGCACCAGAACCGGAGAGATCAGGAAGGTGGTGATCCAGGCCTTGCCCGGGAAGCGGTATCTGACGAGGGCGAGGGAGGCGAGAATGCCGATCGTGGTTGCCAGGATGGCGGTGCCGATTCCGAGCACGAACGAGGTCTTGAAAGCGCGGACGATCGCCTCGTTTTCGTAAAGCTTCTCGAACCATTGCAGGCTGAAGCCTTCGATCGGGAAGCCGCCGAACTGCGAGCTGTTGAAAGCCAGCAGCAGGACAACCGCAACCGGCGCGAACATGAAGATATAGACGGCGACCGCATAGAGGCGGATCAGGTTCCAACCCATGGCCCGCTCCTCACCCGAAGGCTTTGTAGAGTTGGTTCATGCCCATGATCCGGCTGTAGAGGACAACCACGAGACCGAGCAGAACCAGCAGGGTGAAGGAGAGTGTCGCGCCCATCGGCCAGTTCAGCTCGGACAGGATCGCGTCATAGATCAGGTTGCCGTACAGGAAGTCGTTCGGGCCGCCGAGGATAAGAGGCGTCACGTAACTTCCGGCAGTGAGCACGAAGACCAGCAAGCTGCCCGCGGCCAGGCCCGGCAGGGACAACGGCAGCGTCACCTCACGGAAAGCCTGCCAGGGCGAGCAGCCGAGAGTTCGCGCGGCGGGCACAAGGTTCCGGTCGACGCCTTCAAGGCTGACATACACATTAAGGATCATGTAGGGCAGGAAGACGTGGATGAAGCCGACGATGACTGCGAACTCGTTGAACATCATCTGCAACGGCTCGTCGATCACTCCAAGCCAGAGCAACACACCGTTGATGGCGCCCTGATTGCCCATGATGTGGATCCAGGAGAGCGTCCGGATGATGAAGCTGACCCAGAAGGGCAGGATCAACAGCAGGAGCAGCAGCCATTTGTGCTTGTAGGTGGTGTTGGCGATGAAATAGGCCGGAATGTAGCCGAGCAGGGCCGCCAGCACGGTGACGATGACGGAGAGCCTGAACGTCTTCCATATGGCCACGTGGTAGTAGTTGTCGGTGAACAGCTCCGACCAGTTTTCGAACGAGAAAGCGGGGCGGTCCACGCCGAGATCGATATTGATATAGAAGGAATAAATCAGGATCAGCGACATCGGCACGACCACAAGAAGCGTGATCGTGACCAGTGCCGGCGACAAGAGCCACCACGGCCTCATAGCCTTGCTACGCAATGCGCTCACCTGAAAATGTCCCCAACGATACGCGACCCTGTCTTGAACGGCCGGTTGTCCGGCTCTTCTCGGCGGCCGCACATGCGGCTCATCTCGAATGTAGAAATCTTCATCAGGCTCGGTCATTGTTCCAATAGATAATGAAAATCACGGTCATTGATTTGAGGAATGGTCTATGGAACTGCCTCGGGTGGACGACAGTGAACGCCTCGCGAGGGAGCTCGACTGGAACCTGTTGCGCACCTTCATCGCAATCGTTCAGGAGGGCGGTATCACTGCGGCGGCAGATCGGCTTTTGCTCAAACAACCGAGTGTCAGCAATGCTCTCAAACGTTTGGAGACAAGCCTCGGAAAGCGGCTGATCGACCGCGGGCCCAGTCACTTCCGGGTCACCGACGCGGGGCAGAGCCTCTATCACGAGGCGCTTGAGATCCATGGCACGATCGCCCGGCTGACTGTGGAGCTACGCGATATCGAGGACGAGATCCGCGGTCATGTCCGGATACGCCTGGCCAGTCATGTGATCTTCCCGCCGCTGGACGCTACCCTGAGGGAATTCAGTCACCGGCATAGCAACGTGACCTATGACATATCCGTCGAAACCAGTGCGAACGTGGTGGCATCGGTGCTGGAGAAGAAAGCCAGTCTCGGGATCTGCCTTGTTCACCGCCAGCATCCCGATCTGACCTATGACAAGCTTTTCCGGGAGCATTTCGGCTTCTTTTGCGGGCCGACCCACCGCTTTTTCGGGCAGAAGAACCTGACTCTGGCGGATCTCGACGGTGAGCCTTCGGTCACCTTCGATACAGACAGCCTGCAGGATGCGCTCCGGCCCGTCGCCGTACTGCGCACTCAGCTCAATCTCGATCATACGATCCGTGCGACCTCTTCCCAGCTGGAAGAGGTGAAACGGCTGATCGTTGCCGGGGTCGGGATCGGCCCGTTGCCGATCCATGTCATGACCCGCGATGTCGAGGATGGTCTGCTCTGGCGCCTGCCGCCCTATGACGATCCGCCGGCAATCGATGTCTTTCTCGTCACCAATCCGGCCTCGCGCCTCAACAGGGCGGAGAAAGGCATGATCGATATGCTGCTGGAGATGACAGAGAAATTGCCGTTGTCGGGCCGTACCTACCCGCCCTCCGGCATTGCCGTCAGGGTTGGGAGCCACCCAGTTCGGCCCGGATAGGGTCGTACCCATAGACCCAGGCTGGGTCTTCCGGCTCCTTCAGCCAGGTATTGGCATTGGAAATCGTCTGCACCTTGGTCGCCCGGTCCCGTCGCGTCGCCTCGTAGAGATTGAAGACATCCCCGTAATTCTCTGCCCCCAGCTCCTTCAGGCACCGGGTCAGGACGGCGGCATCCTCGATGGCCATGCAGGCGCCCTGCGCCATATGCGGGCGCATCGGGTGGCAGGCATCGCCGAGCAGGACCAACCGGCCACGGCTCCAGAGGTTGAGTGGGTCGCGGTTCCAGAACGGCCATTTCGTGACGGTCTCGGTTGCGTCGATCAGGGTCTGGATCACCGGGTGCGAGCCGCCGAAGATCGCTTCCATCTCCTCGCGGGAGCTGTCGACGAACGGCTCGTCATGTTCCCAGCCGTCCACGGGTACGCCTGTGACGTAATAGTATTCCGACTTATCGCCCTTGGTGTCGTACGCCATGATGTGGCGGGACAGCTCCCACCACCATTTGACGCAAGCCTCGAAGTCGAGGCCCGAGGCGCGCAGCTTGTCCATGTTGACCATGGCGCGGTGCCCGACCCAGCCGGAGAATTTCGGCTTTTCCGGGCCGAGCAGTTTCTCGCGGATCATCGAGTTGATGCCGTCGGCGCCGATCACCAGACGGGCGGAGACCTGTTTGCCGTTCGTGAAGCTGAGCAGCACGTCGTCGTCGCGTTCCTGCAGGTCGCTCAGGCCGTGATCGAAATGCACCCGATCGGCCGGCAGTATGTCCATCTGTTCGGCATGCAGGTCGCCCCGGTGGATCGTGATGTAGGGGGCGCCATATTCCTTCTTCGCATAATCGCCGAGCGGAATCCGGGACAGATAGTCGCCGCTGTTTCCGTCGCGCGAGAACCAGTAATCGGGATGAGAGCCGATTTCGGACAAGCGGTCCTCGAGACCGATGGTCCGGAAGATCTTCATCACGTTTGGGCCGATATGGATGCCCGCGCCGATCCGTGAGAAAACCGGGGCCTGCTCGAAGACATGGACGGAAAAACCCGCCTCCAGCAGCAGTGCCACGGCAGCGGCGCCACCCATGCCGGCTCCGATGACGGCGATATCGACTGTCTCGATCTGGCTCACAGAGCAGGCTCCTTTCCCTCGTCGCGAATGATATTAGTCATTAGCATGCAAACAATATTGGTTCAAATGTCAATCGACACCCCGAGTGTGGGTATGCCGCGTCCCTGAGCGTTCCCGGCCCCCTACCAAGCCGGAAGATCGGGTGCGAACCGGGCCCGCATATAGGCCGCAAGCGAATCCCGCTGGGCCGAGGTGAACTCGTTCCTGAAGGACGGCATGTCACGCAGGTCGAGGTTGACCGGTGCTTCGATGCCTTGATCGAGCAGGCTCCGGAAGGCCTCCGGCGTTGGCGCGCGCAGGACTGCCGAAGCGGCCAGCGGAACCCGTGCGGCGGTCACCAGGTCCGGCATGGCGGGATCGTGGCAGACGGCGCAGGCGCTTTCGAAGATCCGGTGCGTCGCGTCCGGCGCCAGCGACGGCGGTGTTGCGTGCATGGTCGGGGCGCCGGGCGGTATCAGCGAGGCGAGATAGACCGACATGGCGCGGATATCGTCGTCCGGCAGGGCCGTCATGCTGCTGACCACCTCCGCCATTGGTCCGGCGGCAGCGGCATGATCGGAGAGCCCTGTTCGCAGATAGGCGAAGAGGCTGTCTGCGGTCCAGCCGCGCGCTCCGGCTTCCGTGCCTTGCAGAGCGGGCGCGAACCAGCCGTCGACCATGGTGCCGGTCATCAGCGATTGTTCTGCCCCGAGGAGATTCCGGGGGGCATGGCAGGCACTGCAATGACCCGCCGCCTCGACCAGATATTTTCCCCGGTTCCAGATCTCGGAAGCGGATGCATCCGGTTGGAACGGCGCGGCGTCGTGATAGGCGGCGTTCCAGAGCGCCATGCCGGACCGGATATTGACCGGCGCCATCATTTGGGCGGTTGGAGTTTCGGCCTTCACCGGCTCAAGGGTTTGCAGATGGGCATAGAGCGCGAACATGTCCTCCTCGCCGATCTTGGCGAAGGACGTATAGGGGAAGGCCGGGTAGAGATGGCTTCCGTCGCGGCTGATACCCCTGCGCATGGCTCGGGAGAAAGCCTCATAGGACCAGTTGCCGAGGCCTGTGTCCGGGTCTGGCGTAAGGTTGGTGGTCCAGACGGTGCCGAACGGCGTTTCCATGGCGCGCCCGCCGGCATTCGTCAGGCCGCCGTCCGCCGTATGGCAGATTGCGCAATCGCCAAGGGCGAAAACCTGCCGTCCCCGCTCCAGGGTTTCGGCACTAAAGGTTCCGGGCTTGGGTGCCGGGCTTGGCTGGATCGGGGGATGCAGCGGCAGCGACACCGCGCCGAGGGTCAGGGCACCGGCGAGGGCGCCCGCCCAGCCGAGAAGCTTGTTCCGGCGTCCATTATCGTTTGCCTCGGCTTGTCCTTGCAGACGCAGCGGGCCGTCCGTGTTCCCGAGTGCCTTGCGCATTGCCTCCGGTGTGAACGGCGCTTCCCGCATGCGCACGCCGGTGGCGTCGAAGATGGCGTTCGCGATGGCGGCGGCGCTCGGCACTGCCGCGCTTTCGCCGACGCCGAGCGGCGGATCTTCCGGCCGAGAGACGATAAGGGTCTGGATATCCGGAACCTCGGAGAAGGTCTGGATCGGGTAGGTCGCCCAGCTTTTCGGTGTTGGCGTAATTTCGTCGAAGGTGACCTGCTCGGTCAGCACCCGTCCGGCGGTCTGGATGACATTGCCGTGGATCTGCTGGCGGACTCCGTCCGGATTGATCGCGAGCCCCTGATCCTGGCCGACAAACACACGGTGCAGGGTGACGACCCCGCTTTCGAGATCGACGGAAACATCGACGACCCAGGCCGCCGACGCGGCGGCGACGCCGGGAAAGGTGCCGTGGACATAGGTTGCGAAGGCAAAGCCCTGTCCGAAGGCCATGCGGCCCTCGCGCCGGAAGCGCGGCCCGTCGTGTTTCTCCCAGCCAGCGGCTTCGGCGGTGCGCCGGACCAGTTCGGCCTCACGTGGATCTGTCATGTGACGCAGGCGGAAGGCGACCGGGTCCTCAGAGGCCTCGAAGGCCATCTCGTCGATGAAACTTTCATGCGCGAAGGTGTTAGGCAGCGCCGAGACGCCCCGGATATAGGCGGCGCGGACGATCGGGGCCATGTCGTGGACCGTGATCTTCTTGTGCGGCACCCGATAGGGCGGAATGCTTGTCCTGTCACCCATGTCCGCCGGTCGCGGCTCGCCGGAAATCACGCCGGTCAGCAGCAGGGCAAGGTTTGGTCCCCGGTTCGAGGGGTACCAGGTGTCGAGCGCATAGGCGTGCAGGTCGTTGCCCGCCGTCATGCCGCCCTCGACTTCCATGATCTGGGCGGCGCCTTTCGGCTCCCACAGATGTTCCTGGGCGCGGGTGAGTTGCACGCGGACGGGCTTGCCGGTGGCCCGCGACAGCAACAGGGCATCGCCACACACATCGTCGGCGCAATTGCGGCCGAAGCAGCCGGCAACCTGATACCGCCGGACGTCGATTGTCTCGGCCGGTAAGTCGACCAGCATGGCAAGGTCGGCGCGCAGCAGGTGCGGGCTCTGGGTGCCGGACCAGACGATCGGGTCGGCACCGTTCCAGTCCGCGACGGCGCAGGACGGGCCGATGGAGCCATGCTCGTGATAGGGCCAGACATAGGTGCGCGCGAGGGTCTTCGCGCTTTCCGCCATGCCGGTTTCGAAATCACCGCTGCGGTCGAGTGCGCGCGGCGTGGACGGATGCGATTTGAGGCTGTGAACCAGATCGTCCAGATCGGGCAGGGGCGGCGGCTGGCGCCAGGTGACGTCGAGCGCTTCGGCGATGCGCTGGGCCTGCTCCGGACGCTCGGCCACGACGCCGAGAAAGTCGCCAATGCGCACGACGTCGATCAGCCCGTCCATGCCGGAGACGGAGGATGCGTCATAGTCGATCAGGCTGTTGCCGATGAAATCCCCGGTGTCGCGCCCGGCATAGGGCGGCCGGATAACATGGCCGTGGACCATGCCCTCGATATCGAGGTCATGCACATAGAGCTGCTGCCCCGTCAGCTTCTCCATCATGTCGCGGCGCGGGGCCGATGTGCCGACGATTTGGTAGTGTGCGGGGTCCTTCACCGGCGTCTCAAGGTCAAGCGGCAGGGCGATTTCCTGCCCGGCGATCAGTGTGCCGTAGTCACAGCGCTCGGCCTGCCAGTGGACGGCGCCGTCAGTCGATGTGACGTCTTCCTCCGGGGCATTGAGGCGCAGTGCCCCAAGCCGCAGCAGCTGGCGGTGTGCCTGGGCGGCGGCCTTGCGCAGCGGGATGGCTGTGATCTGCATCGTCTCGGAGGCAATCGTCGGGCCTTGATCCGGTACCTCTTCCGTATTGCCGAGGACGACGCGGACCCGGTCCAGAGGGATATTCAGTTCTTCAGCGACGATCTGGGCAAGGGCGACTTCGATCCCCGTCCCCAGATCGACATGGCCGTTATAGGCGGTGATCTGACCCGCCGCATCGATCCGGATGAAGGTCTCGCGGACGGCGCCGACTTGCCGGAAGATTTCGAGGGTGCTGGTGTGATTGTCGGTCATCGGGCGTGTTCTTCGGTCTTTGCCGCCAGGTTTTCGGCGGCGGTGCGCACGGCGGCGATGATTTCCAGGTGCGTGCCGCAGCGGCAAAGGTGATGGCGGTGGGCTTGGCGGATGTCGTCGTCTGTCGGAGATGGATTGTGGGCGAGCAGTGCCACCGTGTTCATGATCATGCCGTTGATGCAGTAGCCGCATTGCGCGGCCTGCTTCTCGTCGAAAGCCTGTTGCACGGGGTGCATTTCACCGGTTTCGGTATCCGGCAACCCTTCCAGGGTGGTGACGGAAGCGCCGTTTGCCTTGACCGCCCGCAGGACGCAGGCGCGTGCCGGTGCGCCATCTACCAGAACGGTGCAAGCACCACATTGTGCCATGCCGCAGCCGTATTTTGGCCCGTTCAAGCCGAGCCGGTGGCGCAGCAGATCGAGCAGCGTCAGGTGCGTGTCCGCGTCAAGCGACAGCGCTTGTCCGTTCACAGTAAGCTTGATTGTACCCGCCATAGTCCCCCGCTTAATTGCCCTCGATACTCAGCGAAGTTTTGTATGTATGCAAATATATTTGCGTCCCCGTTCGTCAGTTTTGCCCATCAAATGACGCCTGCCCAATTAATATGCAGGCGAACGAGAGCGCTTGCCAGACGCACGGAAATATAGGAGGGCAGGGGATGCCGACTGTTCGAGCATTCACAGCGCTTGTGTCGTTTGGATTAGTGTAAGCGCTTCCATGGAGATCGAAGACTTATGACCGTTGATGTTGCGGATGTGCCCGGGCCATATCGCCTCGAAGATCAGGTTGGCTTCATGCTGCGCCTCGCTAATCAGCGCCATATGGCCATTTTCACGGAGAGGATGGGCGGGGAGCTGACGGCGGTGCAGTTTTCGACGCTGGTCCGGTTGTCCGAGGTCGATGGACCGATCTCGCAGAATGCGCTTGGCCGTCTCGTCGGGATGGATGCTGCAACCACAAAAGGGGTGTTGGCGCGCCTGATGGCGAGGGATCTGGTCAAGATGGAGAAGAGCCAGACCGACAAGCGGCGCTACATGCTTTCCACCACCCAGGCAGGGCGGGATTTGATCGCGAAACTGATGCCCCTTGCATGTCAGATTACCGAAGAAACGCTTGCACCGCTTACTGCGAAGGAACGTGCGAGCCTGCTTCGATTGCTCGCGAAGCTCTATTGAAATATTAAACAGAAACAGAATACTAAGTCATTTGTCGGTCGAGCGGGGCGCCGGGACCATGGACGGAATATCCACTAACCCAGGGAAGGCCAGTGCGGCGAACCCGGATGATGACGGCGAGCGGAGACGCAAGCCCGGACGCCCGAAAGACAATGGCGATTTGCGGGATGTCATCGCCGATCACGCGGAACAGGTTTTCGCCGAACACGGTTTCGCCGGCGCGCGGGTCCGCGACATTGCCGCGCGGGCCGGGGTGAATCAGGCCCTGATCAGCTACTATTTCGGGTCAAAGAGGAAATTGTTCGACGATGTGTTTCGCCGTCGGGGGCGTGTCCTCGCCGGGCACCGGCATGTCAATCTCGACGCCCTGCTGGATCGCGGCGAGCCATTGGCTGTGGAAGACATCATCCTGGCCTACCTGAAGCCTCAGTGGGACATGAAATACAGCGGGCCGGGCGGGGCTGCCTTCGTCCGTATGCAGGCCCGGCTGCATGCTGAGCCGGAAGAGGATGCCCTGCGTCTGCGCCGTGAGGTCTACGACGCCTCGCTGCACCGCTACATCACGGTGCTGACAAAGAATTTGCCGGACATTCCCGAGGACGTCATCTCCATGCGTATGGCGTTTCTGGTCGGAACTTACCTCTTTATGCTGAACGATCTCGGGCGGTTGCAGGACCTGACCAGCGGGCACATCACGGATATCGGAAAAGACCAGATGCTGAGCCATCTGGTGGCATTTTTGTCGGCTGGTTTGCGAGCCCCGGTTTAGCACCAAACGCGGTGTTTGTGCGCTGGCTCAAATTTTTATCTTGTTATTATACAAATGATTAAATTACGCTGAAATTCATCGTTGCAGCGGAAGTTGTCATGGTGAGGAGCGAACGGATCGGACAGAGTGTCCCGCGTTCGATCGTCACGATGAGAACTGAAGGTCCGGCTTTCTTGCCGGGGTGCGTGCGGATACCGGCCAGGCTGGGCCGCGTCACCTATTCTTCAGGCTCGTATTGAAGGGACCGGGATCTTGTACGGCTATAATCTCCATGCAAACGGCATCCTGCAGCACTTGCTTCACTACGAAGGCAACGGGCCGCAGATGCTGCTCATTCCGGGGATTACCTCGCCGGCGATCACCTGGGGGTTTGTTGCCGAACGTCTGTCGGAGCGGTTTGACGTTCACGTTCTGGATGTGCGCGGTCGCGGCCTGAGCGAGGCAGGCGATATGGATTACTCGCTCGATGCGATGGCGGCGGACGCTGTTGCCGTCGCCAAGGCCGCGGGACTTCGGAAACCCGTTGTCCTTGGGCATTCCATGGGTGCCCGGATTGCGATCCGGGCCGCGCGCGGCAATGAAGATGTGTTCGGTGGGCTCGTGCTTGTCGATCCGCCCGTTTCCGGTCCCGGCCGTCCGGCCTACCCGTCACCCTGGCCCTGGTATGAAGACTCCATCGTGATGTCGCAGAAGGGCTGCACGGGCGAGGACATGAAGGCATTTTGCCCGACCTGGACGGAGGATCAGCTCAAGCTCCGGGCGGAGTGGCTGCGAACCTGTCAGCTCGATGCCATTCGCATTGCCTATGACGGGTTTCAGACCGATGACATTCATGGCGATCTACCTCATCTCAAGCTGCCGATGCGGTTGGTCGTGGCTGGTGATGCGCCAGTCATCGGCGATGATGACGTGACGGAAATCAAGGAGCTGGCCTCGCATATGGAAATCCGCACCGTTGCAGGTGCGGGCCATATGATCCCGTGGGACAATATGGACGGCTTCCTCGACGCCGTAATGGACTTCAATACAGTACTGGCCTGAGCCGAGCAGACACGTAACTGGACCGAACCCGGAGCACATCGATGGATCAAGCAAGCTTTACGGAAATCTGCCTGCATCAGCTGAAGATGTCCGGCGTGCATGAGGGCGAGAAGCTGATCGTCCTGACCCAGGGAAGTGACCGGCTGGATTATGCGGATGCCTTCATGGCGGCGGGTCAGCGGCTGGGGGCGGTGATGTACCACATGCGTCTGCCGTCTCCGTTGCCGATTGGCGGCTGGAATGTCGGCATGACGGGGCTGGCGGGAATGCCGGAGGCCGTCGAGGCGCTGAAGAATTGCGACATGCTTATCGATTGCATCTTCCTGCTGTTCTCTCCGGAACAGATGGCGATCCAGGCGGCTGGCACCCGCGTCCTGACCGCGGTGGAGCCGCCGGAGCTTCTGGCCCGCATGCTACCGTCGAAGGAGCTGCGCGAAAAGGTCGAGATCGGCGCCGAGATCCTGTCCAAGGCCAAGGTGATGCGGATCACCTCGCCGCACGGCACCGATGTGACCTACAAGCTGAACACCTATCCGACCATTGCCGAATATGCCTGCACGGATGAGCCGGGCCGGTGGGATCATTGGCCGTCCGGTTTCGTCTTCACGGGCGCGGATGATGACGGCGTCGATGGACAGATCGTCGTGGCGCCGGGCGACATCCTGCTGCCGCAGAACATGTATGTGCGGGAAGAGGCCATCGTCTACACGATCGAAAAAGGCTGGGTCCAGGACATCCGGGGCGGTCTCGATGCGGAGCTGGTGATCTCCTACATGGAGGACTTCAATGACGAGCGCGGTAAGGGCATGAGTCATGTCGGCTGGGGTATGAACCCGAACGCCAAGTGGCATGGCATGACCCCGGGCGCGTTCCCGGGCGGCATGGGCATGGAGCCACGCAGCTTCTACGGCAACGTGATGTTCTCCACCGGGCCGAACAATGAGCTGGGCGGGCCGAACGACACGCCCTGTCACCTCGATATTCCGATGCGGAACTGCTCTCTGTTCCTGGACGACGTACCGATCGTGGTGGATGGGGATATTGTTGTCGACGAGATGAAGATGGACCGTGGCTGATCGGCCGGCTCTTCCGGGGAGGGCATGAATTTATGTCTCAGGAACAGGTATATCAGGCCGCCGGTTTCGGAAATTCCGTGCCGCGCGGCGTGCGCCCGGCGACCCTTGTTGTCGATTTCAGCTATGGCTTCACCGACGTGCGTTATCCGACGGCGTCGGACATGGCGGAAGAAGTCGCCCGGACCAAGCGGCTGGCGGACCTTGCGCGTGCGGGCGGTTTCCCGGTTGTCTTCACCACAATCGCCTATCAGCCGGGAGAGCTGGAACACACCGCCTGGCTGCGCAAGGCGCGTGGCATGACAGCGCTCCTGGAAGGATCACGGCTTGTCGAGATCGATACAGGCACGGGCATCCAGCCCGGTGATCCGCTGATCGTCAAGAAAGGCGCTTCCGCCTTCTTCGGCACCTCTCTCGCCGCATTGCTGACGGGGGCTGGTGTCGACACGCTTGTGGTTGCCGGGGCGACGACATCCGGATGCGTGCGGGCGACGGTGGTGGATGCTGTACAGTCGGGGTTCAACGTCCTTGTCGCGGCAGATTGCTGCGCGGACCGGGCCGCCGCGCCACATGAAGCGAACCTCTACGACATGGGCCAGAAATATGCCGATGTGACCGACGCCGAGGACATTGCCGGCTGGATCGAGGGATTGCTCCCTGTTCCGGGAGTTGTGCAAACGGGTTGAAGAACAAAGGAATTCCGGAAGCCGACGCTGCCGCCAAGGATGGGCGGAGAAGCGATGGTTTCCCAATAAAACATGCAGGGACTGAAGCGCCTTTGAACCAATAAAAATCCGGCACGGGCGGCCGGGAAAAACAAGATCTACCCCACGGGAATGGCTTAAATCGGGAGACTGGATAAGATGAATACTATCGGTACAAAGAAGAATTTGACTCTGCCGCGGCGCTCGCTGCTCAAGGGCATGGCTGCTGCTGGTACGGTGCTTGCTGCTCCGGGAATTATCGGTCGCGCGGTGGCGCAATCCGGCGACGTGATCAAGCTGGGTGCTCCGTTCCATCGGACTGGCATCGGCGCAGCCTATGGCCGCTGGTACGAGCGGACCGCGCTCGCGGCGGTGAAGCTGATCAACGAGCAGGGCGGTATCAACGGCCTGCCGGTTGAGTTGATCATAGAGGATGACGGCACCGATCCGAAGCGCGGTGTCGAAGCTGTTGAGAAATTCAGCGCTGAGCACAAGGTCGATGCGATCTTCGGCCACCTGTTCTCTCATGTCTCGGCTGCCAGCGCACCACGTGCAGGTGAGCTGAAAATGCCTTACTTCCTCTGCTCCGAAGCCCATTCGCTCGCGGCGGGTGCCTTCAACCGGTACGTTTTCCAGCCGTCGATCAGCGACGTGAAGAGCCAGGTCAGCTCGATGGCGCCATGGATCACGGATAATCTCGGCAAGAAAGTCACGATGATCTATCCGGACTATGCCTTCGGATACGATCACCGGGACAATCTGAGGGCGGCTGTCGAGGCACAGGGCGGTGAAATTGTCGGCGATATCGCAATCCCGCCGACCGAAACCTCCTACACCCGCTACCTGCCGCGGATTCCGCTCAACACGGAGGTGATCTACCACGTGCTGGTCGGCCCGGGCGTGCTCACCTTCGTCAAGGAGCTGGGCGAGCATCTCGGCTCCCAGCGTCCGGAAATCTTCGGCTTCATCGACTCCCTTGAAGCGGTGTCCTTCGATATCCCGCAGCTTGCTTACCTTGAAGGCACACACTTCTGGGAAGCCATGCCGCGCTATGCCCAGCCGAACCAGACGTCGTTCGACAAATTCTATCGCGAAAAGGTCGGCGTGGATGCCAATGGCGCGAGCGTCGACGATCCCAAAAGCGTCGCGACCTTCTCGCACATGTTCTCCGTTTGGGAGACGCTGTTTGCCATGAAGAAGGCGATGGAGATGGCCGACTACAAGGGGCCGAAGCAGAAGATCGCCATGCTGGAAGCGATGGAAAGCATCACCGGATTCGAGGAAAGCAACGAGTTCCCGCAGGGCCGGAAAATCTTCAATGGCAAGATGCACCAGTCCTTTGCCCAGCAGAACATCTCCAAGGTGGTCGACGGCAAACTGAAGGTGGTCCACACGGTATCGCCCGAAGACACGCTGTATCCGGACGAAGCCGACTACACGAAGATGTCCTTCTGATCCTTCACGATAACCGGCGGGCGCCGAGACGATCGGCGCCCGCCGTCCTTCACTGAAATTGATACCGTGGCGACGGCGGGTTTCCGCCATCCGCATGCGGCGAAGGCGCAAACAACTCAATGGATATTGTTCCTTATCTCTTGCTGGCGACGCTGGAAGGGCTCGTGCAGGCATCCGTGCTGATGCTGACGGCGCTCGGATTGTCGCTGGTCTTCGGCGTGATGCGCGTGGTGAACGTGTCCCACGGCGAGTTCTTCATGCTCGGCGCGGTCGCGGCCTGGGTCTGTGCGAACCTGATTCCGGGCCCGCCTTACGTTCCCTTTATCGCGGCCTTGCTGATTGCGCCCGTGTTTGTCGGCGCTCTGGCCTGGGCCGCCGACTGGGCCATCCTGAAGCGGATCAATTATAATCCCGAGGCCACCATCGTCTCGACGATCGGCCTGATGTACATCATCCAGCAGATGACGCTGATCACGTTCGGGCCGGATGCGCAGGCCGTGGATGCGCCGTTCTATTACACGGTGCGGTTCCCCTGGTTCGGTTATTCCGGCTACAAGTTTTTCATCATCGCCGTCGCTTTCGTCCTGGTCGGCGGGCTGCTTTACCTGCTGCGCCATTCGAAAGTCGGCCTGTTCATGCGGGCGACCCAGTTCGATAAGGAGACGGCGCAGAATTTCGGCATTCCAGTAACCAAGGTCTATTCCGGTGTGTTCGCGGTTGGTGCGATGCTGGCCGCCATCGGGGGTGTCCTGGTCGTGCCGAGCCAGCAGGCGCATTACCTGATGGGCCACGATCCGTTGCTGCTGTCCTTCGTCGTCGTCATCGTTGGCGGGCTCGGCTCGATCCCGGGGACGATTGCCGCCGCAATCCTGATCGGCATGTCCGACGGGCTGCTCTCCGTCTTCTTCTCGCCGACGCTCGCCAAGATCTTCTCGACGTTGCTGGTGGCGCTTGTGCTGGTGTTCAGACCGCAGGGTCTGTTCGGAAAGGCGGGCCGGTGATGTCTATCCATAACAAGAAACTCTTCCTGCTTTGTCTTGCGACATTGGCAGGTTTGTTCGTCCTGCAGTTCCTGCTGTCGGACTATCTGGTCCTGGCGTTCACGCGGATCCTGATCCTCGCGGTCTTCGCCATGGGGTACAACGTCCTGATGGGCTATACCGGCCTCGTCAGCCTCGGGCACGCGATGTTCTTCGGAGCGGGCGTCTACGGAGCGGGTCTATCGAGCTATTATCTAGGCGTTTCTCTTCCCGTTGCCTTCCTGGCGGGCATCCTTGCCGCCATCGTGCTGTCCTTCCTGATCGGTCTGCTTGCGCTCAGAACACAGACGGTTTCCTTCATGATCGTCACCCTGATGTTCAGTCAGGCGGCGTTTTTGCTGATCCTGTATTTCTCCGAATTCACCGGCGGTGATCAGGGCCTGACCCTGCCCACCTCCGCGCGGAGCTTCTCCCTGTTCGGGCTGGAGGTCGACATGACCTCCGATGTCGCGCGCTACAATCTGGCGCTTACCGTGTTCGGCGTGGTCCTGCTTGGGCTGTTCGCCTTCACGCAGGGGCCGGTCGGGCGTCTGCTCGTCGCCGTGCGGGAGAACGAGGACCGGACCCGCATGCTCGGCTTCGACACCTACGCGATCAAGCTCTTGGCCTTTACGGTCTCCGGCGGCATCTCGGGCGTGGCAGGAGCACTCTACGGGCTGATGTTCGGCTATATCGGCTCGGCTTTCGCGGAATTCAAAATCTCCATCGAGGCGCTGCTGTTCACGCTGGTCGGCGGGCCGGGAACCCTGCTCGGGCCGCTCGTCGGCACGGGACTGATGACCCTGCTTTTCGACCGCCTCAGCGGCGTGACGACAGCCTATCTGATCGTGATCGGCGCCCTGCTGATCGTGGTCACGCTGTGGTTCCCCACAGGCATTCTCGGAACCCTTCGCGACAGGTGGCTGCCATGGCTGAAGTAGTGTTGCTCAAGACCAAGGGCCTCACCCGGCATTTTGGCGGCCTGAAGGCGGTCGAGAATGTGGACTTCCAGATCAAGGAAGGGGAGATCCGCGCCATCATCGGGCCGAACGGGGCCGGCAAGTCGACCTTCGTCAACCTGCTTTCGGGCAGGATCAAGGCGACTTCGGGGAGTGTGGAGTTCGCCGGGGAGGATATCAGCCGTATGCCGGCGCACAAACGGGTGCGCAAGGGCATCGCCTATACCTTCCAGATCACGAATATCTATGGCTCGATGAGTGTGCTGGAGAATATCTGCGTCGCGGTTCACAACCGGCTGCGCCCCAGCCTGCTCAGCCGCAATCATGTCAGCGAGGTGGATATCGAGGCGGAAGCGGCCGAGGCGGCGAAAACAGTCGGGCTGGGAGATCGCCTGGAGGAGGTCGCCGGGACCCTGGCCTACGGGCACCAGCGTCTTCTCGAGGTCGCCATGGGGCTCGCGCTGCAGCCAAAACTGCTGATCCTCGACGAGCCGACGCAGGGGCTTTCGGACTCCGAGATCGCGAATTTCAAAGAGGTTGTCCGGGAAGTGAACAAGACGACCACAGTCCTTCTGATCGAACACAATATGGATGTGGTCATGACGCTGGCCGAGCAGATCACGGTGATGGAGCGCGGGACGGTTCTTGCCGAGGGAACACCGGACGCCATCATGAACAATGCTGCCGTTCAGGCCGCTTACCTGGGAGCGAGCGCATGAGTGTGATGCGGGTCGAGGGCTATAACGCCTTCTACGGACGCAGCCAGGCGCTGCGGGATTTCAGCATCGAGCTGCGCGGTGGCGAGGTTCTGTGTCTTCTCGGGCGCAATGGCGCCGGCAAGACGACTGCGCTGAAAGCAATCATGGGCACGGTAAAGCCCGCTTCCGGCGCGCTCTGGCTGGACGATGTGAACCTGTTTGGCAGGCCGGCGGAGGAAATCCCCAGAGCGGGCATTGGCTACGTGCCGCAGGGGCGGCGGCTGTTTTCGGAGCTGACGGTCTGGGAAAACCTGGAAATCGGCTTGCTCACGCGCGAGCAGGGGCGGGACGGCCTCGACTATGCGCTGGAGCTTTTCCCGGTCCTGAAGGAACGCATGAAACAGCGCTCCGGGACCCTGTCGGGTGGCGAGCAGACCATGCTCGCCATGGCGCGGGCCATGTGCATCACCCCGTCGGTGATCATGCTGGACGAGCCGACCGAGGGGCTTATGCCGTCTGCCATTGCGGGTATCCGCGACGCGGTGATGAAGCTCCGGGATTCAGGTGTTGCCGTGCTTCTGGTTGAGCAACGCGTTGATGCTGTGCTGCCGATCGCGGATCGCGTGGCCTTCATGGATCACGGAGAGATAAAGGCCGAGTTCCCGATTGACGAAGTGCGGGAAAATACGGCGCTGTTGCATCAGTATGTGGGGGTCGGTCATTAGGCGCGGAGGCGGTTGTCCTGTGGGCTGACCGTCTGAGCGCATGCATTGTAGCCGGAGCCGGGAGAATTACATGCCGTCTTGCCTGTCGCCGTTGGGACGGCGCGCTGTCCTGCTCCCGGCCGCTCTCATTGTCCTCCTGCTTGTTCCCGCCGTTGCCATTGCTCATGAGGCAGCTGGCGGCCTGATCCTGCTGCTTCCGAGGGATTTCTACACGATGGGGGCGACCCTCGCGGTCGCCGCGTCTTTCATTCTGCTTGCGGTCGTTCCCCAGAAACCATTCCACCGTATCGCGACCGCCACGCTCTCCCTTTTTCGCATGCCGGAGGGCGGTGGCCGCTCTCTGTCCCTTGCCTCGACGGCCCTGGTCCTGGTGCTGCTGATCGCCGGTCTGACCGGTGCGCACGATCCCTTGCGGAACCCGCTGCCACTTGTTCTCTGGAGCATCGGCTGGATCAGCATGACTCTGGCCTGTGCCTTTTTCGGCAACCTCTGGGCCGTGCTGAATCCCTGGACCGGCCTCGTCGATATCGTCCGGAGCCATTTCCCGCCGCGGATGACCTTGCCTGCCCGGCTCGGCTATCTGCTGGCGGTCTCGCAGTTTCTCATTTTCATCTGGGTCGACCTGATATCTCCGCACAGCATGGACCCGGACCGGCTCGTGCTGCATCTGTCCCTGTTCTGGGGGTTCAACTTCGCCGGCATGGTGCTGTTTGGAAAAGAAGACTGGTGTGCCCGCGCCGAGCCGCTTCACATCTATTTCCGTCTGGTGAGCACGATAGCGCCGGTGGGACCTGGCGTGGACGGGCGAGTGCGCCTTGGTTTCCCCGGCGTGCATGCGATTACCCTGCCGCCTTTGTCGCAAAGCGGCGTGGCCTTTGTGCTGCTGTCGCTGGCGGCGGGAACGTTCGACGGCTGGTCCACGACCTTCCGCTGGATGGGAATCCTCGGTTTCAACCCGCTGAACTATCCGGGCCGCTCCGCGGTGATGTGGCAGAACACGCTGGGTTTGCTGGCAGCGTGGGCGCTGGTCTGGTTTCTCTATCATGCCTGCGTCCGTATCGGTGCCCGCCTGGCCGGAGCGCGGGATGCGGAGCAGGAGCTGGTTGGACGTCTGGTCTATTCGATCCTGCCGATTTCCGTCGCCTATCACGGCTCCCATTTCCTGACCCGGCTTCTCGTCGACTACCAGTATGTCTATCAGGTGATCTCCGACCCCTTTGCGCTGGGCTGGGATCTGTTCGGGACCGCGCATTACCACACGACCACCTCATTCTTCAGCCGCCCGGACAGTGTTTTCGTCCTCTGGAACATCCAGACTGCGATCATCACCATCGGCCATGTCATTGGCATCTGCATGGCCCACACGATCGCGCTGGATCGTCTGGGTTCCGGCCGCAAGGCGGTGGTTAGCCAGACCCTCTTGGCACTCTTCATGGTTGGCTACACGGCGATGGGGCTTTGGTTACTGGGTGCGCCTCGCGTGTAGGGTGGGTCGGTTTGGGGGACGGCTTTTAATGCGGCCTATAAACCTCGCTGCCGGTAGCCGTCGCGACCGGACATAATCGCGTTACCAGACGTTCTGCCGGGAAAGCGCCTCAACCACTTGCTTCAACACCCGGTGCAGCTCGGAAAAGCTCCGGTTGCCGGCGCGGTCGGCCCGCATGATCAGGCAAAGCTGCCAGCTCAGTTCCGGATGGAGCGGACGGGAGGCCAGGATGCTCCGGCTGGCTTCATGGGTGACTGCGCTCTTCGAAAGCACGGTCGAACCCAAACCCGATGCAACCATGGCCTTGGTAATGGAGACACCATTCACCGCAGCCTCGATGTTCAGCTTGAGACTGTTCCGGGCGGCATATCTTTCCAGCAGGTCCCGAAGTCCGAACGCCGCGTCGGGAAGGATCAGGTCGCGGTCCTGCAGCCAGCTGCAGGGAATGCGATCCGGCAAATTGCTGTCGGCATGGGTGATGAAATGCATTTGCTCCGAGACCAGAGGCAGGATGAGCATTTCTTCCAAAGGTTCCGGGTCGTGTACGAGCCCCATATCGAGCTCCTTGCGCAGCACCGCTTCATAGGTCGCCGCTGAGTAGCTTTCCCGGACATGCAGCCGGATCGCCGGCAGTTTCTCGCTGCAAATCCGGAACAGCTCAGGCATCAGGGTCTCGCCCGCGGTCGGCGGCACACCGATCACCACCGAGCCGCTGGGCTCGCCGAGGAGGGAGCTGATCTCGTCCCGTGCATGCCCCATGGAGGTCAGGATCTCCCGGGCGTGCTGCAGGAAGCGCTGACCCGCCTCCGTCACCTCGATGCCGTTCTTCTGACGCAGGAACAGCCGGCCGCCGAGTTCCTCTTCAAGCGAGCTGACCTGACGGCTGATCGCCGACTGGGCAATGCGCAGTTTGCGCGCCGCCGCCGTGAAACCGCCTTCCTCGGCGACCGTGATGACGTATCTGAGGATCCTGTGATCGAACATTGCGATGCAGCTCCCGTCTAGTCAGCCCAGTCATAGAGGCGGCAGGGATTGTCCTGCAGGATGGCCCGGCGTGTGCCCATGTCTGGAAACCATGTCTCCATGGCGTGATAGAGGCCCGCCGTATCGATCTTCTGGAACGGCAGTGGTTCCGTGCCGCTATAGAGCCCGCCGCCATGCTTCGGGGTGTGGGGCCAGTCGCTGGCCCAGACCATGCGGTCCGGCGCCATGGCATGGACCTGCCGGGCGAGGTCCGCAACGCCCGGACCGTTTGGGCCGGTGGAAATCCGGTAGCTGCCCGACAGCTTGACCCAGGCGCCGCCGTCGACCAGCTGTTTCAGGCTTTCGATATGGGGGTCGGGCTGAAGCGGATCGACCAGTCCGAAATGGTCGAGCACAAGGGGCCGCTGCAGGCGGTCCTGCAGCGGGATGATCGCGGCCCATGTCTCCGGTGCGCAGAAAACCTGAATGTGCCAGGTGCTGCCGGCCAACGCGCGATCCATGGCTGGCAGGATTGTCTCGATCGATGGAGCGCCGGTGCGAACCGAATGCAGGTTCAGCCGCACACCTCGAATACCGCGCTCATGCATCGTCGCCAGTTCCGTGTCGCCGGTCGCTTCCGGATCGATCACGGCAACGCCTCGCGCTGTGTCTCCAAGCTCTTCAAGCGCATCGAGGGTGCAGCGATTGTCGGTGCCGTAGAGGCTCGGCTGCACAATCACCAGCCGGGCAATATCGGTTCCCCGGATCGCCTTCCTGTAATCCTCGATGGTGGCGGGCGGCACGGTGTAGCTGCGCCGTGGAGCGAAGGGATAGCGAGCGGCCTCACCGAAAAAATGCATGTGGCAGTCTATGGCGCGGATCGTCATGGCGGCACTCCGGGTGGCGGCGCGGGTAAAGCACTTCGAGGAGTATCGGAGATAAACCGTCTCGATATCCATCTCTTTTGGGCATGGAATGAATACAATTAATGCATTGGCGGGATAGGGGGATTCTCGTCAAGCTAAGGAATAATAAGGGCGAGGTCTGAATCCGACGCCTGATAAAAAAAGGGAGGTACTTATGAAATTCCGCAGTATGCGGCGTCACGCCGTTACGGGTCTGTTTGGTGCTGTTCTGGCTGGTGCCAGCCTGTTTTCAGGTATCGCGTCAGCCGACACCTACAAATGGATCACCTCGAAGCCGCAGGGCGCGAACGATGCCCAGGCGATCAGCACGCAATGGATGGTCGACGAGTTCGCGCGCCGCACCGGCGGCAAGCACGATATCCAGGTTTTCTGGGGCGGCAGCGTTGCGAAGACGCGCGAGATACCCGATGCGCTGTCCGCCGGTGCCGGTGATTTCGGCGATATCATCACGCCGTATTTCCAGGACAAGTTCCCGCTGAACAATGCGGTGGGTTTCTTCATTCCGCAGCCGAACTCGACCATCGAGGTCGCGCTGATGATGCAGAAATGGCACCGGATGTATCCGCAGTTCGATGCGGAAATGGCGAAATACAACCTGAAGGCCATCGGCTTCCGGCCGCTGGAAAGCTATGGCCTGCTGTGCCGCGAGCCGATCAACGGCCTCGCCGATCTGAAGGGCAAGCGCATCCGGACATACGGTTTTGCCTATCCGAAGATCGTTGAGGCGATGGGCGCGACACCTGTCTCGATCGCGTCCTCGGAAGCCTACGAAGCCTTGCAGCGGGGCATCCTCGATTGCTCGCCGATCGGCCCGGCCCTGGCACGTGGCTGGAAGCTGGACGAAGTCGCGAAATATTACGTCAAGTTCCCCTTCGGCGCCTCCTTCGGCCATCTGGTGACGATGAACCGGAAGTCCTATGACGGCATGCCGGATGACGTGAAAGCCATCGTTGACGGCCTCGGCCGGGAATATGCGATGCGCTATGCCGTGGATCTGGAGGTGCAGATTGCCGCGGTGCTGAAAGAGTGGAAGACATCCGGCGTCACGGTCATCGACTTCCCGATTTCGGAAGCGGCGGCCCTGGTCGAGGATGCCGGTGTGCAGGAGATCCGGAAGGGCTGGATCGAAAAGGCTAACGCAGCGGGTCTGCCGGCCGATGCGATCGCAGCCGAACTGAAGTTCTGATCTTCTCGGGATCGCGCACTGGCTGGCCCGCTGCGCGATCCCGGACTTATCCTGACATTCTTGATTTCCTGAGACGGGAGTATCCGATGAGCGCGTCACGTTCCGCGCCGGGGCCATTGAGCCGGGCTGAATCCTGGCTTGATCGCCTGATCGATTTGATGGCCGTTCTTTCCGGGGCGATCCTGTTCCTGATGATGTTTCTGGTCGTTGCAAACACACTGACCCGGAAGTTTCTCAACTGGCCGATCACCGGCGCGTTCGAGCTCACCGCATCCATGCTGACGTTGTCGATCTTTCTCGCCCTCGCCTACACGCAGAAGGCTGGCGCCCATATCAGCGTCGATGTGCTGAACCGGCATCTGACCGGCGGCGTGAAGCGGGCTCTCGATCTCTCTGCCCCGGTCCTCGGGTTCGTCTGTTTCGGCTGGGCGACCTATGCCTGCTGGCTGTTCGCCTATGAGTCCTATTCCATGTCAGAGCAGGAATGGGGGTCGATCACCTATCCGATCTGGCCGGTTAAAATGATCGTCTGTTTTGGCCTTGGTGCTCTGACACTGCGCTACCTGCTTGAGATCGGCATCGTCGCCATGGGCGAGCGCCAGGACGGGGAGACACCGCGATGAGTCTCGTTATCGGAACCATCGGCACCTTCGTGCTGATCGCGGCAATCCTGTCCGGCGCCAATGTCATGGTGGCACTGGCCCTGGTCGGCGGCATTGGTCTCGCGGTTGTCAGCGATTTCAATGTGGCGACAGCCCTGATGGGCAACGTCTTTTTCGATACCACACACAGCTTCAATTTCAGCGTTATCCCGATGTTCCTGCTGATGGGGTTCTTCGCCATGCGGGCGGGCCTCGGTCAGGATATGTTCGACGCTGCAACGAAGTGGCTCGGTCGGTTGCGGGGCGGTCTTGCGATCTCCACAACCATCGGTGCCGCTGCTTTCGGCGCCGCGGCTGGGTCGAGTGTTGGCTCGGCGACTGTCTTCACCAAGCTGGCCCTGCCGGAAATGCTGGCGCGCGGGTATGACAAGCGGCTCGCCGCCGCCTCGATTGCCATTTCCGGCACTCTCGCGGTGATGATCCCGCCGAGCGCACTTATGGTGGTGTTCGGCATCCTGACCGATACCAGTATCGGCGGCCTGCTGCTGGCAGGTGTCATTCCAGGCTTCCTCTTTGCCTTCATCCTCTGCTTCGCGACCTATCTCTGGGTGCGGATTTATCCCGAAGCGGCGCCACAGATGGTCGAGCGCTTCACCCTGCGTGAGAAAGTGGCCTCGCTGCGTCTTGTCGGCCCGCTGCTTCTGGTCATCATGGTGATCATCTTCGGTCTCTATCTCGGCTTCTTCACGCCGACCGAAGCGGGTGGTGTCGGCGCGCTGGTCACCATGATCCTGGCCGCGATCAGGCATCGCGGACTGCGGGGCATCGAGATCCGGCAGACCCTGCTCGACACGGTCAAGACCTCGGGCATGATCTTCGCCATCATCATTGCCGCGATCCTGTTCTCCAAGTTTCTGGCTCTCTCGGGCGTGACCCATGCGCTCGGCGGCTTCCTTACCGGGCTGGAGACCAATCGCTGGGTCATCGTCTTCTTCATCGTGCTGATCTATCTGGTGCTCGGCATGCTGATGGATGCACCGGGCCTGCTGGCGATCACGCTGCCGATCACCCATCCGGTGATGCTTGGCCTCGGCTTCGATGAAATCTGGGTCGGCGTCTTCGTGGTGCTGCTTTGCGAGCTGGGTGCCGTGACGCCGCCGGTCGGGATCAATTGCTTCGTTGTCCAGGCGGCGTCGGAAGGGCGGGTTGAGCTGGACGAGGTCTTTCGCGGGCTGACGCCGTTCTTCCTGGCGGGGCTGGTGATGCTCCTCCTGCTCTGCTTCTTCCCGGAGATCGCAACCTTCCTGCCGGACACGATGAAACAGTAGGCCGTCGCCATTCCAATGAAATGCGCGGCTGACCAACGGAACCGATATGCTGACACTTTATTCTTCGCTGACCTCTCCCTATGGCCGAAAAGTCCGGATCGTCATTGATGTTCTTGGGCTTGCCGACCAGATCGCCGTCCAGCACGCCAACACGCTCGATCCGGAGGACAGGCTCAGGCAGGTCAACCCGCTGGGAAAGATCCCTGCCCTGATCCTCGAAGACGGCTCGGCGCTCTATGACAGCCGGGTGATCGTGGATTTCCTTGAGACCCGTTATGGCGACGGGGCGATCCTGCCCCGGGAGCCTGACCGGCGTTTCCGGCAGCTCACCCTTGCCGCGCTCGCCGAAGGGATCAACGATGCGCTGCTGATGGTCACCTATGAGGGCCGTTTTCGCGAGCCGGAGCAGATCAGTCAGGTCTGGCTCGATCACCAGTATGGCAAGATCCGGCGCGGCCTGACGGAAGTCAGCTGCAATCTCGACGAGTACCGCGCGCCCGGCATTGCCGCGATCACGCTTGCCTGCGCGCTTGGTTACGCGGACTGGCGCCAGCAGCTCGACTGGCGGGCCGAGTTTCCGCCGCTTGCCGCATGGCTCGAAGAGTTTGGGCAGCAGGTGCCCGCATGGGAACGAAGTGCGGCGCCGAAGCCCGTTACCTGAACCAATAAGGAAATGATGATGCCCCGCATACCTGAGCTTGATCCCGGCAGCCTGACGGCGGAGCAGAAGCGCGTCTACGACGAGATCGCGTCCGGGCCCCGCGGCGGCGTGCGCGGGCCGCTTGCGGTCTGGTTGCGCCGGCCGGGGCTGGCCGACAGGGCCCAGGCGCTCGGCCGGTACTGCCGCTATGACAGCTCCCTGTCGCCACGGCTTTCCGAGCTTGCGATCCTGACAACGGCACGGATCTGGGACGCTTCCTACGAGTGGGCGGCGCATGAGCCGCATGCGGAGAAGGCCGGCCTGCCGCGCCCGGTGATCGATGCGCTGAAAGAAGATCGGGAACCCGAATTCGAGGCAGAGGACGAGGCGGTCGTCTACGAGGTGGCGCGCAAGCTCAATCTGGACCGTCGCTTGTCGGACGAACTCCACGAGCGGGCGGTGGCCGTCCTCGGGCTTGAGGGGCTGATCGATCTCGTTGGGGTGCTTGGCTATTACAGCCTGATCTCGATGACGCTCAATGCCTTTGAAATCGAGGCCCCGGCCAAGTCCTGAAAAGAAGACGAGATAACAATGGACCAGAAATCCAGCTTTCATCCGAACCCGTCAAAACCGGCTCTGGCCTTGCCGCCCGGTTCCACGGACTGCCACTGCCATGTCTTCGGGCCGGTTTCCGCATTTCCCTATGCCGAGGACCGGACCTATACGCCGGAGGGTGAAGCGCCGAAGGAAAAGCTGTTCGCCATGCATGATGCCATGGGGCTCCAGCGTTGCGTCATTGTGCAGGCGGGCTGCCACGGCTTTGACAATTCCGTGGTCGCCGATGCCATCGCCGCGCGGCCGGGGCGCTATCTCGGCATTGCCCTAGCGCCAACCGATACATCGCTCGACGCGTTGCGGGTTCTGAAGCTTCAGGGCTTCCGGGGCGTGCGATTCAACTTCATGCGGCATCTCGGCAAAGGGGCATCCTTGTCCGATGTGATCGGCATGACGGACCGGCTGGCCGAAATCGGCTGGCACCTGCAGGTCCATATGGAGAAAGAACTTCTGGCGGAGATGGTGCCGGATCTGAAGCGCTCCCGGGTGCCGGTGGTGATCGATCACATGGCCCGGGTGGATGCGAGCCTTGGTCTCGACCAGCCTGCCTTCACCGCACTACGGCAGTTGCTCGACGATGAAAAATTCTGGGTCAAGGTCAGCGGCTCCGAGCGGGCGTCGCGGCAGGGCCCGCCTTACAGCGACGGCATGCCGTTTGCGCGGACACTTGTTGCCGAGCATGGCGACCGTGTCCTGTGGGGGACGGACTGGCCGCATCCCAATCTTGCCGGACCTGTTCCGGATGATGGCCAGTTGGTCGATCTGATCTGCGAGATCGCGCCGGACGCGGCTGCCCGACAGGCACTGATGGTGGACAATCCGGCCCGCCTCTACGGTTTTGAATAGGGGGAGCGAGTATGAGCGGACGTCTTGAGGGAAAAGTTGCCATTGTCACGGGCGCGGGCTGTGTCGGTCCCGGTTGGGGCAACGGACGTGCGATCTCGGTACGCTTTGTCGAGGAAGGCGCGAAACTTTTCGCGGTCGACCTTAGCGAGGAAGCACTGGCGGAAACCGTCGAGCGGGTCCGGGAGGCCGGTGGGGAGATCGAAACCCGGCTGACGGATGTGACCGATACCAATGCAGTCCGCGCCATGGTCGATGCCTGCATCGCCCGTTTCGGCCGGGTCGATATTCTGGTGAACAATGTCGGTGGGTCCGCCGCCGGTGGACCGGTCGAGCTCAGCGAGGATGCCTGGGACAGCCAGATAGACCGGAACCTGAAAAGCGTCTTTCTGACCTGCAAGCACGTGCTGCCGCACATGGATGCGCAGGGATCTGGCGCGATCGTCAATCTCGCTTCGACCTCGGGCCAGCGCTGGACGGGTGCTGCCCAGGTGGCCTATGCCGCAACCAAAGCAGGCGTGATCCAGCTTTCCAAAGTGGTGGCCGTGCAATATGCGCCGAAGGGTATCCGGGTAAACACCGTTGTGCCGGGCCAACTTCACACGCCGATGGTGGAAGCGCGGCTTGCCGGGCAACGGTCCGGCGGCGATGTCGATGCCCTGCTGCAAAGCCGGGTGAAACGCATCCCGCTCGGCTTCATGGGAGACGGTCGCGATACAGCCAATGCGGCGGTCTACCTCGCCTCCGACGAGGCGCGCTTTGTCACCGGAACGGAGATCATCGTCGATGGCGGCATGACGGCGCGGTGCGATTGACGCTCGGAGGCGCGCTCTGCGCCTACCAGGAATTATAGCCGAGATATTTCCCTGACATCTCGATCTTCACCCGGTCGCCCTTCAGATTTTCGACGCGGGTGATCGACATGTCGAAATCGATGGCGGACATGATGCCGTCGCCGAATTTCTCGTGGATCAGCGCCTTGATGGTCGGGCCGTAGACGCCGACGATCTCATACAGGCGGTAGATGCAGGGATCGGTCGGGATCGCCTGTTCCCAGATCTTGGTCGGGCTTTCCTCGAGCAGGAGGCCGGCTTCCTGCGGCAGGCTGAGGGTGCGGACCAGGGCTTCGGCCTTTTCCTTCGGCATCGCGTTCATGCCCATGCAGGCTGAATGGGTCCAGACCGGGCTCATATCGATCTTTCCGGCAATCTCTTCCCAGGTCATGCCGGTCTGCCGCTTGGCGGACAGGATCAGGGCGGTGACGTCTTCCTTGCTCTGCAGAATCATCGTTCTTCCTCTTCATTGTTCGGGTTTCAGAGTGCTCCGGCGTTCTGGACGAGGAGCAGGACAACGAGAACGGCCAGGATCAGCGAGACGATTTTCCAGAACCGGACCGGATCGCGCTCGGCGAACGGGCGCCGTTTCCGGGCACGCCAGCCGGTGCCCGGCTGCCGCAGTTCCAGGTCGAACTCTGAAAGGGCCTGCTGGCGCTGTTCCGGATGCGGATGCACGGCGCGGCGCAGGGCGTCGTCCATCCAGTCCGGCACGTTGTTTTTCTCGTCACAGGCGCTGCGGTAGGCGAGACGGCCGAGATCGCGGCGGCTGCGCACCTTGGAGACGGCGGTTCCGTAGGGCAGGCGGCCGGTCAGCATTTCGTAGGTGATGACACCAAGGGAGAACAGATCCGCACTCCATGTCACCGGATCGCCGTTGAAATATTCGGGCGCGGCATATTGCAGGGTCCCGAGAATGTCGCGCTGCTCCGGTTCGGCCTCGTCGACTCCGGCAATGTAGGTCGAGCCGAGATCGATGATCTTTACCGTGCCGTCTCCGTCGATCATGACGTTCTCGGGGCGGAGGTCCTGATGCAGCATCTCCTGGCGGTGGAAGGCGCGCAGACCTTGTGTGATCTGCCGGACGATGTCCCGGACCAGGTCGAGATCCGGGTTCGGATTGTCGGCCATCCATTGCCTTAGGGTACGGCCCTCGACGAACTCGGAGACCGTATAGAGCGCACTCTTCTCTTCCGGCGCGGGGACGGCGGCCACGATGTGCGGGTTGGCGAGCCGCCGGGCGACCCATTCCTCCATCAGGAAGCGGCGCAGATAGGCCGGATCCTCGCGCATGTCCATGGACGGGATTTTCAGGGCGACGCGGGAGCCGTCCGGCGCTGCGGCGAGGAAGATGTGGCTGCGATGGCTCGCATGAATGGAGCGCAGGATCTTGTAGCCGTCGATCTCGGCGCCGGTTTCAGGCAGGGGCGGCGGGATCAGGTGTCCGCCTTCAACGGATGGAACGTCCAGCGCGTTTTCGGGCAGTCCGTCGATACGCACGATCTGGATCGTCAGATTGTCCGGACTGCCAAGGGCGGTGGCCTCCTCCGCGATGGCTTGGGCGGCGGCATCGAGATCCGGTGCGCCACGCAGGGCGGCGGCGATGGCACGTGCCGGGACATGGTCGTGGATACCGTCGGTGGTCAGCAGGAATGTGTCGCCGATTTCGAGATCGACCGTGTGGTAGTCAATCTCGAGATCGGCGGCGGCGCCCATGGCCCGGCTGAGGCAGGTTTCGCCCGTGGATAGCGTGAGGTGGTGCTCGCGGGTCAGTGGCTCCAGACTCTCTCCGCTGAGGCGGCTGATCCGGCTGTCGCCGACATGAAACAGATGTGCCGTCCGGTGTTTCAGGATCATGGCGGAGAGTGTGCAGACCCAGCCGAGATCAATGCTCTCGAGATGGGCTCGCCGGCTCTGGGCATGCAGCCAGGAATTGGTCGCGGTCATCACGCGGCTGGCGGCTGTTTTGGCCGTCCAGCTATCGGTGGTGCAGTAATAGTCGGTCAGCAGGGCCTTGACGCAGGTCTCGGCAGCTTCCCGGCTGACCGAGCTGGTGCTGATGCCGTCGGCTACGGCCAGAACGATGCCTTTCAGGCGCAGGCTCCTGCCTTCGGGCAGCATGGCGCCATGGAAATCCTGGTTTACGCGTTTGCGGCCTGCGGCCGAATAACTTCCGACGCTGACCGTGAGGCCCGGTGTCGGGCTCATGTCGTTGGGCATTATGAGTTTCCGGTTGTCGAAGAGCCCGGCCATCCGGCCGGGCTCCCGCGCGATTGTGGATTACTCAGCCGGAACGCTGGCGGATTTGGTCGAGGTGCCCGCCGGGGTCCGCTTCGGTGAGGTCTTGTAGTGGGTGGCGTAGATCGTGGCGCCGACGAAGGTCAGGCCGCCGACCAGATTGCCGATCACAGTCGGGATTTCGTTCCAGATCAGGTAGTCCATCACGGTGAAGTCACCACCGAGCAGCAGTCCGGACGGGAACAGGAACATGTTCACGATGGAATGCTCGAAGCCGAGATAGAAGAAGATCAGGATCGGCATCCACATGGCGATGACCTTGCCGGAGACGGAAGTCGACAGCATTGCCGCGACCACACCGGTCGAGACCATCCAGTTGCACATCACGGCCCGGACGAAGAGCGTCAGCATGCCGGCGAAGCCGTGCTCGGCGTAACCGACGGTCCGTGATTCACCGATCACGCCGATCTTCTGGCCGACCGCATTTGGCGCTTCGGAAAATCCGGTGGTGAAGATGATGGCCATGAACACGGCGACAGTGAAAGCGCCGGCGAAATTACCGACGAAGACGAGGCCCCAGTTCCGAAGCACGCCGTTCACGGTCACGCCGGGCCGCTTGTCGAGCAGGGCGAGCGGGCAGAGCGTGAACACGCCCGTCAGCAGATCGAAGCCGAGCAGGTAGAGCGTGCAGAAGCCGACCGGGAAGAGCAGGGCGCCGATCAGAAACTGACCGGTATTCACGGCGACGGTGACGGCGAAAGCCGCGGCGAGTGCGAGGATGGCGCCCGCCATGTAGGCGCGGATCAGGGTATCCTTCGTGGACATGAAGACTTTCGACTCACCTGCGTCGATCATCTTTGCCGCGAACTCAGAAGGATTTACGTAAGCCATTTCTGGGTCCTTTCATCGGGAAGAAAGCCAGAGGCCGAGCGGTGTACATGAGCGATGAAGGAAGATTGGTCCGGCATCTTGTCTCCGCTCTGACCTGGAAGACGCCGGAACTCCGGCGTCGCACGGTATTCGGTCTGGGAATGCGGAGATGAATGAACGCCGCACACCCACGCCTCGCCCGGAAATCGGGAGAGTCGAAGTTGCAGCGTCATTGCTGCTGGCCTCCTGGGAGGCCGCTTGACAGAAATACCGCGTCGTTGCGGCGGAGACTTGGCCCTCATGTGAATGAGAACCAGTCATGCTTACAGGGTAGGGAGAAGATTTTTTATTTTGCAAGTGCGAAATATTTGATCGCCCGGAAAGTTCTCTTTCGGCGACATGACTGATATCGGCTTTTTGTCAGGAAAAGCGCGGTTGTGAGCCTGTTTCATCTTTCAAGTGGAAAAGAATGCCTTCAGCGCCGTGGGCGTGGTGATGGCGTGTTTTTTGCATTGCGATATGGCGATTCACCGCTGCTGGATACCTGTTATTCCATGAAGATCGTTGTCATTGATCTGCAGAACGAGCGTGCCGGCCTGATCAAGGAGGCACTTGCAGAGGCCGGGTTTCCGGATGTTGTGGTCGTCGCCGAGACGGACCGGCTGCTGGAACGGCTGGGCGAGCTTGATCCCGACGCCGTGCTGATCGACCTCGAGGCACCGAGCCGCGACATGCTGGAGCAGATGTTCGAGGTCTCGCGCCAGGTCAAGCGACCCGTCGCCATGTTCGTCGACGATACCGGCGAGAGTTCGATTGCGGCAGCGGTCGAGGCTGGTGTCGGTGCCTATGTCGTGAACGGTCTCGCCAAGGCGCGGATCAAGCCGGTCATGGACCTGGCGATCAGCCGCTACAACGCTTTCACCCGCCTGCAGACCGAGCTCGACACGGCCAAGGCCGCGCTTGCCGAGCGCAAGCTGATCGACCGGGCAAAGGGCATCCTGATGAAGATGCGGGGGATTGAGGAGGAGGAGGCCTACAAGCTCCTGCGCAACACCGCGATGAATCAGAATAGGCGGATCGTCGAGATTGCCGAGGGTATTGTGACTACTGCGGAGCTCTTTCACCAATGACCGAGATCCGGATTGGTTTTATCCCGTTGGTCGACGTAGCGCCGCTGGTCGCCCTGAAGGAAATCGGCTTCGCCCGCGAGGAAGGCATTGAGGTCTCGCTTCACCGCGAGATTTCCTGGTCCAATATCCGCGACAAGCTTGCGGTTGGGCTCTATGACGGCTCCCACCTGCTGGCACCGATGGCGCTGGCGACGAATCTCGGATTGGCGGGACCGCCAGCCGATCTGATCGTGCCCTATGTTCTGAATCTCAACGGCGATGTTCTCTGCGCCACCTCCGCTTTTCTTGAGGCGGTGGGGCTGCCTCCGGATGCCGGGGCGAAGGATGTTGCGGCCCGGATTCGGGCGGGGGCCCTGGGGCGGCCAGTGACATTCGGGGTGCCGTTTTTCTTTTCGACCCATCACTTTTTGCTGCGCTACTGGCTTGCTTCCGAAGGTATAGACCCGGCTCGCGATGTCCGGATCGAGGTTGTTCCGCCGCCGCTGATGCCGGAGGCGATTGGCAACGGGGTCATTGACGGGATGATGGTCGGGGAGCCCTGGGGCTCAGTCGCGGTGGACCGGGGCGAGGCCTCGATTTTCCTGTCCGCGACCGAGATCTGGGCCGGAGCGCCGGAGAAGGTTTTCGGGATGCGCCGAAGCTGGGCGGAGGCGAATGCGGGTGCTGTGCAGGGCCTGCTGCGTGCGCTTTACCGGGCGTCCGCCTGGGTGCAGGACCCGAGCAATCGGGTGACACTCTCCGAGCTGCTGGCGAGAGAGGCCTATCTTGATCTCTCGGCGGAGGTGATTGAGCGGGCGCTGTCGGGTGATCTGACCAGAACGCCGCAGGGGCTGCAGGGAAAAATAGACCGTTTCGTGGTTTTCCAGGACGGGGCGTCGAGTTTCCCCTGGCTCTCCCAGGCGCTCTGGCTGCTGACGCAGATGGAGCGTTGGGGCTTTGTCTCGGCAACGCCGGAGCTGCAGCGCGTGGTCCGCAATACCATGGCGCCGAACCTCTATCGCGAAGCCCTGACGCCACTCGGCATTGCGATCCCGAGTGCCAATTCGAAAGTCGAGGGCGCGTTGCATGAATCAACGCCGGCGGCATCCGCTCTTGGTCGCCTGTTTCTTGGCCCGGATGCCTTCTGCGACGGGGGTGTTTTCGACCCGGCGCCGAGTGAGTGAGCGCGACTAAATTGAGCAGGTGAATAAAAAATAGGCAAAAAACCTATTTGGTCAATTTTTCATCTTTTCGCTCTTGTGCAACTCTGAAATTGGTTTATGCTGCATTGCGAGATACGGACAGGCCCAAAGGCGGGCCGTCTGCACATAAAGCCCCGATGACGGGGCGGTAGCCGGGCAAAGCCGCTCGATCCAGAGTACCGCGTTTCGCGGACTTCGGGGTCGGCGGCTTTTTTTATGCCCTCGGACAACATCCGGCCAGCGGACAGGAAAAGTGTCACGCAAGGCCGAAGTCGGAGAGACAAGATGCAACTCGTTCGTGGATTGAGAATGCTATCGGCCGCGCTGGTCTGCGCCGCCGCCCTGGCCGGACCGGCCAGTGCCGAAATGCTCGACGTTGAAAAAGACGAGCTGAAGTTCGGCTTCATCAAACTGACGGATATGGCCCCGCTCGCGATCGCCTACGAGAAGGGCTATTTCGAGGATGAAGGGCTGTTCGTCAGCCTGGAGCCGCAAGCGAACTGGAAAGTGCTGCTGGACCGGGTGATCACCGGTGAGCTCGACGGTGCCCATATGCTGGCTGGCCAGCCGCTTGCCGCAACCATCGGGTTCGGCACCGAGGCCCATATCATCACGCCATTTTCCATGGACCTGAACGGTAACGGCATCACCGTTTCCAACGAGGTCTGGGAGCAGATGCTGCCGCATATTCCTAAAGGCGCGGACGGCAGGCCGGTTCACCCGATCAAGGCGGACGCCCTGAAGCCGGTGGTCGAGCAGTACAAGGCCGAAGGCAAGCCCTTCAACATGGGCATGGTGTTCCCGGTCTCGACCCATAATTACGAACTGCGCTACTGGCTCGCCGCGGGCGGTATTCATCCGGGCTTCTATAGTAAGGAGAACATCTCCGGCCAGATCCTGGGCGACGCGCTGCTCTCCGTGACGCCGCCGCCGCAGATGCCGGCCACCCTCGAAGCCGGAACCATCTATGGCTATTGCGTGGGTGAGCCGTGGAACCAGCAGGCTGTGTTCAAGGGTATCGGGGTGCCGGTGATTACCGACTACGAGATCTGGAAGAACAATCCGGAGAAGGTTTTCGGTATCACTGCCGGGTTCGCCGAGAAATACCCGAACACCACGCTGGCCATGACCAAGGCACTGATCCGTGCCGCCAAGTGGCTGGATGAGAACGACAATGCCAACCGCATGGAAGCTGTCGAGATCCTGTCCCGCTCCGAATATGTCGGCGCGGACAAGGAAGTCATCGCCAACTCCATGACCGGCACCTTCGAATACGAGAAGGGCGACAAGCGTTCGGTTCCGGATTTCAACGTCTTCTACCGCTATTTCGCGACCTACCCCTTCTATTCGGACGCAGTCTGGTACCTGACCCAGATGCGTCGCTGGGGGCAGATCACGGAAGCCAAGACCGATGCCTGGTATGACGAGGTCGCGCGCAAGGTCTATCGCCCGGATCTCTATCTGAAGGCCGCGAAGATGCTGGTCGAGGAAGGCCATGTGGCGAAGGCCGACTTCCCCTGGGAGACGGATGGATACCGCGCGCCGCAGTCCGAGTTCATCGACGAGAAGACCTTCGATGGCCGTACGCCCAACGCCTATCTGGAGCAGTTCCCGATCGGCCTGAAGGGCAAGGAAATCGTCACCGGCAACCAGGTTGCCGGAGGCTGAACGGAGCCGGGCCGGCGTCCCCAGTCGCCGGCCCGCTCCCCATTCCTGTCTGATCCAAATAATACCGAGGACGCAGATAATGACCGCAACAGATGCGATGCAGCTCCCCGATGAAGCAACGGAGAAAGCCCGCGCCGCACGCCGTGACCGGCTCTTTGCACGGATTGCCCGGCTGGACCCGTATCTCAATCTCGTCGCGCTTGGCTGGATTTCGCCGCTGCTGAAGATTGCTGCCGGAGACAATCCGTCCGTGCAGCTTGGAGAGCTCTGGCGCAGCCTCGGGCTGCCGGCGCTGGGTATCGGGCTGTTCCTGGCTCTCTGGGCGATGACGGCGCCGATGGTGCAGACATCTCTTGGCACGGTTCCGGGTCCGGCGGGTGTCTGGGAGCAGGTGGAAAGCCTCTATGCCGACCATATGCGTGAGCGGGAGAAGGAGGACGCCTTCTATCTCCGCCAGGACAAACGCAACGAGAAGCTGATTGCCGCCGGCAAGGCGGACAAGGTCAAGCACCGCAACTACACGGGCCAGCCGACCTATCTCGACCAGATCGGCACGTCGCTGGTGACTGTCGCGCTCGGGTTCGGCATTGCCACATTGTTTGCCGTGCCCATCGGGGTTATCTGCGGCCTGTCACGCTCGGCCACGGCGGCGCTCAATCCGCTGATCCAGATCTTCAAGCCGGTAAGCCCGCTCGCCTGGCTGCCGATTGTCACGATGATCGTCTCGGCCCTGTCGACAACCAACAGCGAGATGTTCCCCAAGAGCTTCATCATCTCCGCGGTGACGGTCACGCTCTGTTCGCTCTGGCCGACGCTGATCAATACGGCGCTCGGGGTCGCGAGCATCGAGAAGGACCTGATCAATGTTGGGCGTGTGCTCAATCTCTCCTGGTCGGTCAAGGTCATCAAACTGGTGCTGCCGTCCGCCATGCCGCTGATCTTCACCGGGCTGCGTCTTTCGCTCGGCGTCGGATGGATGGTGCTGATCGCGGCCGAGATGCTGGCGCAGAATCCGGGGCTCGGAAAGTTCGTCTGGGATGAGTTCCAGAACGGCTCCTCCCAGTCCCTTGCCAAGATCATGGTCGCGGTTTTCACCATCGGCATCATCGGCTTCCTGCTGGACCGGGTGATGATGGCGCTGCAGACCATGTTCTCCTTCTCGGAAACCCGGTGAGGAGCGGTCGGATGGCATTTCTCGAACTTAGAAATATCTCCAAATCCCACGGTGTTGGCGATCGCCGGACCTCGGTGCTGGAGGATGTGAACCTGACGGTGGATGAAGGCGAATTCGTCGCCATCCTGGGCTTCTCCGGTTCCGGAAAAACCACCCTGATCTCCGCGATCGCCGGACTGATAGAGGCGGACAAGGGTGAGATCCTGCTCAAGGGGGCGCCGGTGAAAGGGCCGGGCCCCGACCGGGGCGTGGTGTTCCAGAGCTATTCGCTAATGCCCTGGCTCACTGTTCAGGGCAACATCGCGCTTGCCGTGGACGAGATTTTCTCCGGTGAAAGCAGGGCCCAGCGGCGTCAGCGCGTCGAGGCGGCGATTGCCATGGTCGGCCTCAGCCATGCCGCCGAGCGGCGGCCGGCGGAGCTTTCTGGCGGCATGCGGCAGCGTGTGGCGGTGGCCCGCGCCCTGGCAATGAGCCCGGAGATGCTGCTGCTGGACGAGCCGCTTTCCGCGTTGGATGCGCTGACACGGGCGAAGCTGCAGGACGAGATCGAGCAGATCTGGAGCCGGGACCGCAAGACGGTGATCCTGATCACCAACGATGTTGATGAAGCCCTGCTGCTCGCCGACCGGGTGATCCCGCTGACGATCGGACCGGGTGCCACGCTCGGCCCCGACTTCAAGGTGGATATTCCGCGCCCACGCGAACGTTCGGCAATGAACGATAACCCGACCTTCAAGCGGTTGCGGGCGGAGATCACCCAGTACCTGATGGATATCGGCGCGACTGCGGCCGGTACTGCGGACGAAAGCATATCGCTGCCGCAAGTGGTTCCGATCACCCGGAAGGATGCGCCGCCGAAAGTCTATCGGGACACTGCGAAGTCCGCGATCCAGGAAGGGTATGTGGAGTTCTCGGACGTCCGGAAAGTCTACCCGACGCCAAAAGGCCCGCTGACAGTCGTCGACGGTTTCGATCTGAAACTGAAGCAGGGTGAGTTCATCTCGCTGATCGGGCATTCGGGCTGCGGCAAGTCCACGGTGCTGTCGATGGTCGCCGGCCTTACAGACATAAGCGGTGGCGGGATCATTCTCGACGGGCATGAAGTTTCCGGTGCCGGGCCGGATCGGGGCGTGGTGTTCCAGGCGCCTTCCCTGATGCCATGGCTCACGGCCCGGCAGAATGTCGAGCTCGGGGTGGAGCGTGTCTATCCGCATGCCTCCGAAAGCGAACGCCGCGACATTGTCGAATATTACCTGACCCGCGTCGGCCTTGCCGATGCCATGGACCGGTCCGCCAAGGATCTTTCCAACGGCATGAAGCAGCGCGTCGGCATTGCCCGGGCATTTGCCCTGTCTCCCAAATTGCTGCTGCTGGATGAGCCGTTCGGCATGCTGGACAGTCTGACGCGCTGGGATCTCCAGGAAGTCCTGATGGAGGTCTGGAGCCGTACCCAAGTGACCTCGATCTGCGTCACCCACGATGTCGATGAAGCGATTCTGCTGGCCGACAAGGTGGTGATGATGACGAACGGGCCGAACGCCCGCATCGGGGAAATCATGGAAGTCGACCTGCCACGGCCGCGTTCGCGCCGGGCACTGCTCGATCATCCCGACTACTACCGCTATCGCCAGCAGGTCCTGCAATTCCTTGCTGATTACGAAGGTGGCGCCGATCCGAAGAAACCGGCTCCGGCGCCATCGTCTCCCGCCAGTTCCAAGGACGAGGCGGCTTAAAGGGTGGAAACGGAGATCATCATGACAATAAGAAAAAAACTCGTCGTGATCGGAAACGGTATGGCGCCTGGGCGGGCGCTGGAGCGGTTGCTGGAAAAGGCACCCGACGCCTACGAGATCACCATTTTCAACGCGGAACCCCGGGTCAATTACGACCGGATCATGCTCTCGCCGGTCCTGTCCGGTGAGAAAAGCTACGAGGACATCCTGATCCATGACGATGCCTGGTATGCCGAGCACGGTCTGACCCTGAAGAAAGGCTGCAAGGCGACCGCCATCGACCGGGAGAAGAAGCAGGTCACCGGTGCCGATGGCAGCGTCGTTGATTACGACAAGCTGCTGATCGCGACCGGCTCCTCTCCTTTCATCATTCCCATTCCGGGCAAGGATCTGGACGGGGTGCTGACCTATCGGGATCTGGACGATGTCGAGGCAATGCTCGAAGCCGCCAAGTCTGGCGGATCGGCGGTCGTCATCGGCGGCGGCCTGCTCGGTCTGGAAGCGGCGGCAGGGCTGAAGGAACGGGGCATGGACGTCACCGTCCTGCACCTGATGCCGACCCTGATGGAGCGTCAGCTCGACACGGCGGCGGGATACCTGCTTGAACGTGCCATCGAGGCGCGCGGCATTAAGGTCCGTACCGCAGCGAACACGCACGAGATCATAGGTGAGGACCGTGTTGAGGGTGTGCGCCTCGATGACGGGACAGAGCTTCCGGCGGATATTGTGGTCATGGCTGTCGGCATCCGGCCGAACGGCGATCTGGCGCGCGATGCAGGCCTTGAGGTCAATCGCGGCATTGTCGTCGACGATGCCATGCAGACTTCCGATCCGGACATCCTCGCGGTTGGCGAATGCGTCGAGCATCGCGGCACGGCCTACGGGCTGGTCGCGCCGCTTTACGAGATGGCTGCCGTTGTGGCGGACCGGCTGCAAGATGGCAGCGCGACCTATACCGGCTCGGTCACCTCGACACGGCTCAAGGTCACCGGCATTGATCTGTTCTCCGCTGGGGATTTCGCCGAGGGCAAGGATCGCGAGGAGATTGTCCTGCGGGATGCGACGAACGGTGTCTACAAGCGCCTGGTCATCCAGGAAGACAAGCTCATCGGCATCGTGCTTTACGGCGACACCAAGGACGGGGCCTGGTTCTTCCAACTGATGCGCGACGGCGCCTCCATCGAAGAGATGCGCGAGACGCTGATCTTCGGTCAGAACTATGCCGGAGGGTCCCCGCTGGACCCTACGGCGGCCGTTGCAGCCTTGCCGGATGATGCGGAAATCTGTGGCTGTAACGGCGTTTGCAAATCGAAAATCGTGGGTGCCATCACGGAGCATGGCCTGACCTCGCTGGATGAGGTGCGGGCTCGCACCAAGGCCTCTGCCTCCTGCGGGTCTTGCACCGGTCTGGTCGAGCAGCTGATGGCCTTCACGCTCGGCGACGGCTTTGTCCCGGATGCGGTGCAGCCGATGTGTGGATGCACGGATCTCAGCCATGACGATGTGCGCCGTCTGATCGTCGCCAAGGAGCTTAAATCGATCCCGGCGGTGATGCAGGAGCTGGAATGGAAGACCTCCTGCGGCTGCGCGAAATGCCGCCCGGCGCTGAACTTCTATCTCGTGGCGGACTGGCCGGGCGAGTACGAGGACGATTACCAGTCGCGCTACATCAATGAGCGGGTGCACGCGAACATCCAGAAGGATGGCACCTATTCCGTCGTCCCGCGGATGTGGGGCGGGATGACCAGCTCACAGGAACTCCGCGCCATCGCCGATGTGGTGGACAAGTTCGGCATTCCGTCCGTGAAGGTCACGGGCGGTCAGCGGATCGACCTTCTCGGCGTGCCGAAGGAAAATCTCCCTGCAGTCTGGGCGGATCTGAATGCCGCCGGAATGGTCTCCGGCCATGCCTACGCCAAGGGCCTGCGCACGGTGAAGACCTGCGTCGGTACCGACTGGTGTCGGTTCGGCACCCAGGATTCGACCGGTCTTGGCGTGAAGATCGAGAAGATGATGTGGGGGTCTTGGACACCACACAAGGTGAAGATGGCGGTCTCCGGCTGCCCCCGGAACTGTGCCGAGGCGACCTGCAAGGATATCGGCGTGATCTGCGTCGATTCCGGTTACGAGCTGCATGTTGGCGGCGCGGCGGGCATGCATATCAAAGGCACTGAAGTCATGTGCAGCGTGGAGACGGAGGCCGAGGCGCTGGAATATTGCGCCGCCGTGGTCCAGCTCTACCGCGAGCAGGGTCGCTATCTCGAACGCATCTACAAATGGATGGACCGGGTCGGTCTCGACGCGATCCGCGAGCAGGTCGTCGAGGACGAGGCGAAGCGGACCGCGCTTTTCGAGAAGTTCCTCTACTCGCAGCGCTTCGCCCAGAAAGATCCCTGGGCCGAGCGTGTCGCGGGCAAGGACGCTCATGAATTCGCGCCGATGAACCGGATCGCCATGCGGGAGGCTGCGGAATGAACGAGTTGAGCCCAACATCGACCGAACCGAAGGCGCAGCATTGGTTCACCATCGGCCGCCTGTCGGACATTCCGCGCCGGGGCGCCAGGCAGGTGCTTCTGCCGCGTGGCCCGATTGCCGTGTTCCGGACCCAGACGGACGAGGTCTACGCGATCGACGACAAATGCCCGCACAAGGGCGGTCCGCTCAGCCAAGGCATTGTGCATGACGGCGCCGTCACCTGCCCGCTGCATAATTGGGTGATCGATTTGCAGACCGGGGACGCCATGGGAGCCGATCAGGGCTGCGTGCGGACCTATGAAGTGCGCAAGGACGCCGACGGCCTTGTCTCCGTTTCGCTGTCGGGTGGCTCCGGGAAGACGGAATGACGGAGACATCATCCGCGCCGGTCCGCACCACCTGTCCCTATTGCGGGGTCGGATGCGGTGTTCTTGCCGAAACAGCGGCGGACGGCGCGGTGCGGATCTCTGGGGACCCTGATCACCCGGCGAATTTCGGCCGGCTGTGCTCGAAAGGCAGCGCTCTCGCTGAGACGGTCGATCTGGAGGGCCGCCTGCTGCACCCGAAGATCGGCGGCAGGGAGAGTGGCTGGGACGACGCCCTCGATCTGGTGGCGTCCCGGTTTTCCGAGAGCATCGCCGCGCATGGGCCGGACTCGGTGGCCTTCTATGTTTCGGGACAGCTCCTGACCGAGGATTATTACGTCGCTAACAAGTTGATGAAGGGCTTCATCGGCTCCGCCAATATCGACACGAATTCGCGGCTCTGCATGGCTTCGTCTGTCGCCGGTCACAAGCGGGCCTTCGGTGAGGATATCGTCCCCGGCACCTACGAGGATCTGGAACAGGCAGATCTGCTGATCCTGGTCGGCTCCAACCTCGCCTGGTGCCATCCGGTGCTTTTCCAGCGTGTCGTGGCGGCGCGGGAGCGGCGGCCCGAGATGCGGATCGTGACCATCGATCCGCGCCGCACCGTGACGGCCGATGCTGCAGACAGTCACTTGCCGGTCGAGGCGGACGGCGATGCGGCCCTGTTTAACGGATTGCTGCGACACCTCTCCGAGACGGGGACGCTCGACCGCTCCTATATCGCGCAGCATACGGCGGGTTTTGACGAAGCCGTTGCCGCGGCGGCGGAATGGACGGTGGAGCGTGTCGCCGAAGCGACCGGCCTGTCCGAGGGAACGATCCAGGCTTTCTACGCGGCCTATGCCGGGACGGAGCGTGTCGTCACGGTCTATAGCCAGGGCGTGAACCAGTCCGCCTCCGGCACCGACAAGGTGAACGCGATCATCAATTGCCATCTGGCAACGGGCCGGGTCGGCCGTCCCGGAATGGGACCGTTTTCCGTCACCGGGCAGCCGAATGCGATGGGCGGACGGGAAGTCGGGGGCCTCGCGAACCAGCTTGCCGCCCATATGGATCTGGGCGATCCGGTGGCTCGCGATGTCGTCGGCGGTTTTTGGAACAGTGATAGCCTGCCGCATGGTCAGGGTCTCAAGGCCGTCGATCTGTTCGACGCGGTGGCCGATGGCCGGATCAAGGCGCTCTGGATCATGGCGACGAACCCGGCCGACAGTCTGCCGAATGCCGATCTGGTGACAAAGGCGCTGGAGACTTGCCCGTTCGTGGTGGTCAGCGATGTGATCGAAAAGACCGATACGACCCTGCATGCGGATGTGCTGCTTCCGGCGACGGCCTGGGGCGAAAAAGACGGCACCGTCACCAATTCGGAACGCCGGATCTCCCGACAAAGGGCTTTTCTTAATGCTCCGGGAGAAACAAAGGCCGACTGGTGGATTGTCTCCGAGATTGCACGCCGGATGGGGTTTGCCGAGGCTTTTCCCTTTCAGTCTCCGGCGGACATCTATCGGGAGCATGCCCGGCTTTCCGAGTACAGGAACGAAGGCGCACGGCTCTTCTCGCTAGCGGCCCATGCCAATATCGACGCGGCTGAATTTGACGAGATGGTACCGTTCCAGTGGCCGCTTGCGGGCGCGGAAAAGCGTCAGGGCGAGAAGCGGCTGTTTTCTACTGGCGGGTTTCCCACGGCGGATGGCCGGGCGAGACTCATACCGGTCACGCCGCCAGCCAAGCGGGCACGGGAGCCGGGCCTTTTCAGGCTGAATACTGGCCGGGTCCGCGATCACTGGCACACCATGACGCGCACCGGAAAATCCGCCCGGCTGTCGCAGCATATCGCGGAGCCGTTTCTGGAAATTCACCCTCGCGACGCAGATGCGCTCGGGTTGGATGCGGCTGGGCTTGCCCGTGTCGAGTCCGGTTTTGGGACTGCAATACTCCGGGTTCTACGCTCCGAGCGGGTTGCGCCGGGGACGGTTTTTGCGCCGATGCACTGGACGGCCCAATTCTCAAATGCGGGCCGGATTGGTGCCGTGATCAAGCCGGATACAGACCCGGTATCTGGCCAACCCGCGCTGAAGGGAACATTCGCTCGGATTTCGTCCGTCATCCCAAAATGGTTCGGCTTCGCAGTCCTGAATGAGCGTCCACAGGACGTCCCGGGCAGCTACTGGGCGCTGGCGACGGCGCCGGGCGGCTGGCGTCTGGAGTTGGCGGGCGACACCAATCCGGAGGATTGGCCGGCATATGCCCGTGCACTGTTCGGTATGGAGACGGGTCAGGAGATTCTTTCGTTCCTGGATGAAAGCAGCGGATATCACCGGTTCGCGGCATTCGAGAATGACAGGCTGATCGGCGCCTTGTTCGTCGGGCCGGAGCCCGTTGCCGCTTCCCGTAATTGGGCGGCCGGGCTTCTCGAAGCGGATTTCAGCCGGCCGCAGGACCGGCTTTTGACGCTCGCCGGACGGCCCGCTGCCGGTGAAGTCGAGGAAGGCTCGATCATCTGTTCCTGCTTCAGTGTCGGTATCAACCGGATCGCGGGTGCCGTTGCGGATGGACGGGCGGCGACTGTCGACGAGATTGGCGCCGTGCTTTCCGCCGGTAGCAATTGCGGTTCATGTCGTGGTGAAATCCAGAGGATTATCGATCATGCGAGACATCAGAAAACCGGTTGAGCGTCGCCCGGTGCGGCTGGAACCTTTGTCGGTTTTGCCTGTCTTCTGCACACTTGAAGGCAAGCCCGTGCTGGTCGCAGGCGGCACGGAAGCGGCCGCCTGGAAAGCGGAGTTGCTGGCAGCTTCCGGCGCCATGGTCTCCGTCTTTGCCGAAGATGTCTCCGAAGAGATGCAGGATCTGCTGAGAGATGGTGCCGCTTCCGGCGAAATCATGCGGATCGGGCGGGACTGGAGTGCTGCGGATCTCGACGGCATGGCTTTCGCCATCTGTGATGCCGGGTCCGATGAAGAAGCGGCTCGCTTTCACGCGGCGGCACGCGCCGCCGGTGTCATCGTCAATGTGATCGACAAGCCCGATTACTGTCAGGTCCAGTTCGGCTCCATCGTCAATCGCTCACCGGTGGTGGTCGGCATTTCGACCAGCGGTGCGGCACCGATCCTCGGCCAGGCGGTGCGCCGCCGGATCGAAACTGTTCTGCCGCGCGCGCTGACTGCGTGGGCCGCTCTTGCCGAACGTGTCCGCGACGAGGTGATGGCTCGGTGCACGCCGGGCGCCGGGCGCCGCGCGTTCTGGGAGCGGTTTGTCGATTTTGCATTTACCGGGGCGGAGCCGGACCGGATGTCCGGCAATGCCTCCGGGTTCATCTCCCGCCTGATCGGTGCCGATAAAGAGGCACGTCAGGGCAAGGTCACACTGGTCGGCGCCGGACCCGGCGCGGCGGATCTGATGACCGTCAAGGCTGTCCGTGTCCTGCAATCGGCGGACGTCATCCTGTTCGACGATCTGGTGTCGGACGAGGTGCTTGAGCTGGCCCGGCGCGAGGCCAAGCGCATGTTGGTAGGCAAGCGTGGTGGACGCGATTCCTGCCGCCAGGAAGACATCAACGCGCTGATGGTGAAGCTGGCGGGGCAGGGCAAGCACGTAGTGCGTTTGAAGTCCGGCGATCCGATGGTTTTTGGGCGCGCGGGCGAGGAAATCGCGGAGCTGGAGGATGCCGGCATCCCGGTGACGGTTGTGCCGGGCGTGACTGCTGGCGTGGCCATGGCCTCGGCGTTCGCCACGTCGCTGACACATCGTGACCGGGCGCAATCGGTTCGCTTTGTCACCGGTCACTCGCGGGATGGCGGTCTGCCGGAAACGCTTGACTGGAAAGGTCTCGCCGACCCCGCGACGACGACGCTGTTTTACATGGGGGGGCGCATGGGCGGACGAATCTCTTCCCGTCTCCTCGACGCTGGCCTGCCGGGGGAGACGCCGGTCGCTGTGGCGCGGGATATCAGCCGGTCTGGGGAGCGTTTCTGGTTCGGTACCCTGTCGGCGCTTGGTGACGGGATAGACGAGATCGGATTTGACCGGCCGGTGCTGATCGGTGTGGGAGCCGTCTTTGCCGATGCAGCAGCGCGCGCCGCCGTGGTCAGAGAGAGCGGTGGAGAGCGTGGGCCCGTTAGGATTTCAGCCTGATTTCTACCGGCTAGGTCTGCTTAAGGATCGTTGCCGTCAAACGGTGTGATCGGGCAGTCCGGCGCTATCGTGCTGAACGTTTCGTCTAGATCTATCCTGATGTGTGCCGACAGCACCTGGTCTAATCCGCCTCCGTCTGCCGATAGCGGAAGGTCCAGACCGAGGACCTTGATATGATCGCGCCCGTGTTGCGTGAGAAGCCCCCCGGCGATGCCGATAAAGGGCTCCTTTGACATGACCTCGAAATAGCGCCGTTCAGTCTCCCAGCTCTCGGGGCTTTCCGACTGTTTTCCGAGAGTCTCCCCGGTGTAATCGACACCCCACCAATCGGCGAGCGTGGTGCCCCAGAGCGTGAAACGGATGTCTATCGGATCACGCTCGATCTTGGCGATGAATATCCGGCCGAGCCAAGCCTCGAAATCATTGATTTCGAATGCCTTGCGCGGCGGCAAGCCGCCTCCGTCCGGTCGCCGCTGTTGCCAGGTTTCAACCAGATTGGCGAATGGCCCGAAACTCTGGGAGCGCGCATCGAGAGGGCAACACCCGTAAGACCAGCCGGACGCAAGCGCGGGTACCTGAGGCCATTTGCCGAGCGGCGATGTTGCTCTAAATTGGGAGTTGCCTTGAGGTATCAAAGGTTATCCTTGTGGTCGGCCCTGTTGCCTGTCTGACGAGATAGTTCCCAAATCCTACCAGACAATGAACTTTAGTCAGAAAACAGCCCCCCGTCAGCAGCTTGATTTTCCGAACTGCGGAGTAAGCTCCCGTTATGAGTCTCCACGCTGCGTTTCCAGGCAAGATGAGGCGCTGATGAGTGCATCGGAAGACGGGATTTATGATGCAGCCTGCTCGACCCTCTACCGGCACGGCTCGGCCGGCGGATGTAAGGCGATCTGGAGCCATCGCAAGAGGGTTGAGCACGGGATCTGATCCGGTCTGTAGTAGCGTCAGGCTTTATGGGGACAATTCTGACTATGAATTATCGCGCCTACCTGGATGCGGAAGTTCTCGGATTTATTGACCGGATGAACGGGTTCTATCCACCGGAATCCCTGAATCTTCCGATGGCGGAGAACCGCAGGATCTATGACCATATGTCCGAGGTTTTCCGGGAGGCGTCGCCGGAGAATGTAACGTCGCGGACCTTTTCGCTTGAAGGCCCTGATGGAGCGCTGCCGGTCCGGCTTTATCGGCGGGAGGAGCCGGATAACCGTGCGGCCATTCTCTATTTCCATGGCGGCGGCTTCGTTCTGGGCGGCCTGGAAAGTCACGACGATATCTGCGCCGAAACCTGCGCCCGTACAGGGTTTCAGGTGCTTGCGGTGGATTATCGGCTTGCCCCCGAGCACGCGCATCCGGCGGCATTCGAAGATGCCTGCATTGCTTTCGAATGGATAAGCAGGACCATCGGCAAGCCGGTCATGCTGATGGGAGAGTCCGCTGGCGGCAATCTGGCCGCCTGCCTCGCGCATCATGCTCGCAGCTTGCCGCGCCCGCCGATTGGACAGGTGCTTGTCTATCCTTCTCTGTGCGGTCCCGGAAATGGCGGCAGTCGTGTCACGCACGCCCATGCGCCATTGTTGGCGGAGGCGGATCTCGATGTCTATCTCCGGCTGCGCACCAACGACAACCCGGACTATTCCGACCCGCGGCTCATTCCCTACGCCGATCCGGACTTTTTGGGCCTGCCGCCGACAATTGTCTTCACGGCGGAATGCGATCCCCTGTCGTCGGACGGCGATCTCTATTGTGCCCGAATTCGGGATGAGGGCGGGCAAGCCGAGTGGGTCGAGGAAAAGGGCCTCGTCCATGGATACTTTCGCGGACGCACGCAATCTGCACGGTCCCGCGCCTCTTTCGGGCGGGTGATGGCAGCGATCGTTGGAATGCTGCCAGAAATCTCAGCCTGAAGTGTGTGGCTTGGCGGGATAGCAGATTCGATCAAGAGTGAATCGCTTGGCATTGCCGGGCGTCCGGGGATTTGTATAGTGTTCAGAATCACGAAACGAAACCTTATAGAGGAAGCGACCATGAAACGATTTCTACCGTTGTTGTGTGCGGCGGTAATGTCGACGACAGCTGCTCATGCGCAAGACGCCGTCAAAATCGGAATGCTGCAGGGCTTTACGGGCCCGACGGAATCACTGGTCAAGCCGATGGCGCTTGGTGGTGAAATGGCCATCCAGGAAGTGTCCGACAGTGGCGCATTCCTCGGCGGTAAGAAGGTTGTGTCCGTCCGTGGCGACAGCACTTGCGTCGATGCGGCTGCAGCGACGGCCGCTGCCGACCGCCTGATCACGTCAGAGGGGGTTGCCGGTATCGTCGGCGCGACCTGTTCCGGCGCGACCACTGCGGTTCTCAACAATGTCGCCCGCCCGAACGGCATGGTGATGATTTCCCCGTCGGCCACGTCGCCGGCTCTGAGCACCATTGAGGATGATGGTCTCTTTTTCCGCACCGCTCCGTCCGACGCCCGTCAGGGCCAGATCATCGGCACTGTACTTGTCGCGCAGGGCATCAAGTCCGCCGCTCTGACCTACACCAACAACGATTACGGCAAGGGCCTGGCTGACTCGATCCAGTCCGCTTTCGAAGCCAAGGGCGGCAAGATCACCGCCGTTGCGGCGCATGAAGACGGCAAAGCCGATTACTCCGCTGAAGTCGCAACGCTCGCGGCCGCTGGCGGCGATATCCTGATCGTTGCCGGTTATCTCGACCAGGGCGGCAAGGGCATGATCCAGGCTGCGCTCGATACCGGTGCGTTCGATCGCTTCGTTCTGCCTGATGGCATGGTCGGCGAAGCGCTGACCGATCATTTCGGCGCCGACCTCGATGGTTCCATCGGCACCAATCCGGGCACCGACAGCCCGGGCGCGGCGCTGCTGGCAAAGCTGGCCGAGGGCAAGGGCTTCAAGGGCGACGACCCGTATGTTCCGGAAGCTTATGACGCGTCTGCCATTCTTCTGCTGGCCATGCAATCCGCAGGCAGCACCGATCCGGCAGCCTACAAGAGCCATATCGAGAAGGTGTCGAATGCTCCCGGCGAGAAGATCTTCCCGGGTGAACTCGCGAAAGCACTCAAGATTCTTGCCGATGGCGGCGACATCGACTATGTCGGCGGCACCGCGCTTGAGTTGATCGCGCCGGGCGAGTCCGCGGGCAGCTTCCGCGAGACCACGGTTGCTGACGGTAAATGGAAAACCGTCGGTTATCACTGATCGGTCAGGCAGAGACTTTATTGGGAAACGGTCGGGCGTCAGCCTGACCGTTTCGCCTATATGGACTGAAAAATGATCCGAGTTGAAAACGTCACCAAGCGATTTGGTGGCATCCACGCCGTCAACGGCGTGTCGCTGGAAATCCAGCAAGGCTCCATCACCGGGCTCATCGGCCCGAACGGGGCGGGGAAGACGACGCTCTTCAACATCATCGCCGGCGCTTTTCCGCCGACATCGGGGAAGATTTATCTCGATGGTGAGGATGTGACCGAACTGGAGCCGCACGAGCTGTTCCACAAGGGACTGCTGCGTACCTTCCAGATCGCTCACGAGTTTTCCAGCTTGACGGTGCTGGAGAACCTGATGGTGGTCCCGGGCGACCAGTCCGGTGAGGATTTGCGGCATGCCTGGTTCAATTTCGCCGCGGTGCGCGAGACCGAGCAAAAGGTCCGCGAACGCGCCCGCGACGTAATCGAATTCCTGGAAATCCAGCATCTTGAGAATGAGCTCGCCGGTAATCTTTCCGGGGGACAAAAGAAGCTGCTCGAACTCGGCCGAACCATGATGGTCGATGCCAAGATCGTTTTTCTCGACGAGGTCGGCGCCGGCGTGAACCGGACGCTGCTACAGACCATCGCGCGCTCGATCCAGCGCCTGAACAAGGAGCGCGGCTACACTTTCTGCCTGATCGAGCATGACATGGATTTCATCGCCCGGCTTTGCGATCCGGTCATCGTCATGGCCGAGGGCAAGCTGCTGACGCAAGGCACCGTCGATCAGGTAATGAACAACGAAGAGGTCATCGAGGCCTATCTCGGGACCGGCCGCAAACACAAGCGGGTGTCGGAACAATGAGTTTTCTTTCCGCGACCGGCATGACCGGCGGCTATGGCGGGGCCGATATCCTGACAGACTGTGAATTGCGCGTCGAACGCGGCGAAGTCGCCGTCGTTGTCGGGCCGAACGGGGCCGGCAAGTCGACGGCGATGAAGGCGGTGTTCGGCATGCTCACCCTGCGCGAGGGCAGCGTTGTCTTCGACGGGGAGGACATTACCTCCATGGCGCCGCAGGAACGGGTGCGTCACGGCATGGGGGTCGTGCCGCAAAACCGGAACGTCTTCGTCTCGCTTACCGTCGAGGAAAACCTCGAGATGGGCGCCTTCATTCGTGATGACGACATCTCGGAGTCGAAGGAGCAGGTCTTCTCCCTGTTCCCGATCCTGGCCGAGAAGCGCAACCAGCCGGCGGGCGAGTTGTCCGGCGGGCAGCGCCAGCAGGTCGCGGTCGGCCGCGCCCTGATGACCAAACCCAAATTGCTGATGCTGGATGAGCCGACGGCCGGTGTCTCGCCGATCGTGATGGACGAGCTGTTCGACAAGATCGTCGAGATCGCGCGCACAGGTATCGCCATTCTGATGGTTGAGCAGAACGCACGCCAGGCGCTGGAGATAGCCGATCACGGCTTTGTTCTCGTGCAGGGTACCAACCGCTTCACCGATACCGGCGAGGCCCTTCTGGCGAACGAGGAAGTTCGCCGTTCTTTCCTCGGGGGCTGAGATGGATATCGCCAACGCATTCGCTCTGCTCAGCAATTTCGTCCTCGTCCCGGCGCTCGCCTATGGCGCCCAGCTCGCGCTCGGTGCGCTCGGGGTCACGATCATTTTCGGCATCCTGCGCTTCGCCAATTTTGCCCATGGCGAGATGATGTCCTTCGGCGCCATGGCGGCGATCCTCGCTACCTGGTTCCTGCAATCGCAAGGGGTCAGCATTTCGCCATTGCCAACGGCGCTTCTGGCTTTGCCGATCGGCATTCTCGCCGCCATCGGCATGGCCTGTCTGACGGATCGTTTCGTCTTCCGCTTCTACCGCCGCAAGCGGTCAAACCCGATCGTTTTTGCCATCGTGTCGGTGGGCGTCATGTTCGTGATGGCGGGGCTGATCCGTATCATCATCGGCCCGGACGACCAGAGTTTCGCGGACGGCGCCAGATTCCTGGTCACCGTCCGGGAATTCAAGGCGGCCACCGGCCTTGATCAGGGCATCGCCATCAAGCAAAGCCAGGTGATCACCGTGGTGGTCGCGCTGATCGTCGTCGCCTTCCTGTTCTGGTTCCTGCAAAGGACGCGCTGGGGCAAGGCCATGCGGGCATATTCCGATGATGAGGATCTGGCGCTGCTCTCCGGTATCGATCCGGAGAAGGTGGTTCTGATTGCCTGGATTATCGCGGCCGCCCTAGCGGCTATTGCCGGCACGCTCTACGGTCTCGACAAAACCTACAAGCCTTTCATCTTCCTGCAGATCCTGCTGCCGATTTTCGCCGCGACCATTCTGGGCGGTATCGGCCAGCCGGTGGGGGCCGTGCTTGGCGGCTTCATCATCGCTTTCTCGGAAGTGATGGTGACCTATGCGTTCAAGCGCTTCCTGGCCTATCTCGGCCCGGACGGCTGGGTGCCTGACGGGCTCGTCCAGCTGCTTTCCACCGATTACAAATTCGCGGTGTCTTTCGTCATCCTGGTGGCTGTTCTTCTGGTCAGACCGACGGGCATCATTCGAGGAAAAGTCATATGACGAAGACGGTCGCCCTTTATTACAGTCTGATGGGCCTGGTGCTGATCGCGGTCGGCTTTTTCCAGAGCTGGAACGTTGCATTCGGCATTCTGAATCTGTGTCTGATCTCGGCGATCATGGCGCTCGGCGTGAACATGCAGTGGGGTTATGCCGGCCTGTTCAATGTCGGCATCATGGGCTTCACCGCGCTTGGCGCGCTTGCCGCCGTGCTGATTTCCATGGCGCCTGTGCAGGAGGCGTGGGAGGTCGCGGGAGGCGATCTTTTCCTTTCGCTGCTGTCGCTTGCGGGAACCGTCGTCGCCATCCTGCTCGCCCGTCGTGCCGTTCCGCGGGGATTACGCCCGTATGTGGTGGTTCTTCTGCTTATCCCCGGTTATTTCCTGACGATGCATTTCTTCGGTCCGGCGACGGAGCGGATCGAAGCGATTGATCCCGCGCTGACGGGCTATCTCGGAGGCCTCGGCCTGCCGGTCCTGCTGGCATGGCCTGTCGGCGGTCTTGTGGCGGCCGGTGCGGGCTGGCTGATCGGGAGGATCTCTCTCGGCCTGCGCGCAGATTATCTGGCGATCGCAACACTCGGCATTTCAGAGATCATCATCGCCATCATCAAATATGAGGAATGGCTCTCGCGCGGGGTGAAGAACGTCACCGGCATTCCGCGCCCGGTGCCCTACGAGGTGGATCTTGTCGAGGCGGACTGGTTCATCTCCTTTGCCTCCTCGCTTGGGGTGAGCGACACGTCGGAAGCAGCCGGTGTGTTTGTGAAGATCTGTTACGCCCTGCTCTTCATTGCCGTACTGGCCATTATTATGTGGCTGGCCGAGCGGGCCCTGCAATCGCCCTGGGGGCGGATGATGCGGGCGATCCGGGACAACCGGGACGCGGCTGCGGCCATGGGCAAGGATGTGAAGGCCCGGCACCTGCAGGTTTTCGTGCTCGGCTGCGCCGTCTGCGGTGTTGCCGGTGCCATGCTGGCGACCCTCGACGGTCAGCTGACGCCGACCAGCTACATTCCGCTGCGATACACCTTCCTGATCTGGGTGATGGTGATCCTGGGTGGGTCCGGCAACAACTGGGGCGCGGTGCTCGGCGGGTTCGTGATCTGGTTCCTTTGGATCCAGGCGGAGCCGCTCGGAAGCTGGGTCATGAATGTCGTGACCGCTCCGATGCCGGAAGGATCGGCCCTGGCCGATCATCTCGTCGCCGGTTCCGTTTATATGCGCTACCTGCTGATGGGCGCGATCCTGTTGCTGGTCATGCGTTTTGCGCCGAAAGGCCTGATCCCCGAAAAGTAGGAACGGTGGTGGCGGATAGCCGCCCGATCAGATCTTAAAGAGCGGAGGCCAAAGGCCTCCGCTCTGTTGTTTGAGGCATGGAGGTCTGTCAGTCCCAGGGCGTCTCAGCCGCGACATTGCGGCCGGCGATCCGGCCGAAGCCGAGGCATTCGCCGATATTGCCGGTGCCCTGATAGAGATAGCTATAGATCGAGCCGAGCTCGCCCGCGCTGTAGAGGCGCGGAATCTTCTCGCCGTTCGGGCGCAGGATTTCCGACCGTTCGTTCCGCCGTGGCCCGCCCTGGGTGTTGATCATCGAGGGGGAGAGTTCGATGGCGTAGAAAGGGCCTTCGGAGAACGGCGACAGCATCAGCTTGCGGCCGTATTCCGGGTCTTCGTTGTTACTCGCCCCCGCGTTCCAACGGGCGATGGTGTCTTCCAGCGCAGCGGCATCCACGCCGATGATACCGGCAAGCTCCGCAATGCTCTCCGCTTTCCGGATCCAGCCCTTTTCCAGCTCGACGGAATTGTCTTCGCTCCAGTCATAGCGATCCATCATCGCCGTCCAGCCCCGGTTCGGCTCCTTGTTGTAAAGCGGTCCCGCTGCCATCAGCGGCTGGTCGAAGATCATGAACATCGGGCAGGGCACCTGCAGCGCCTTCCAGACACCGTTCACCGGCACCTTGCCGTGCCGGGTCTTGAACTTCTCGTCCCCGAAGCGTTTGCCGTCCGGTCCGACGACGATCATGCCGCCGGGGAATTCCTTGGAGAAATGCAGCGGCTGCATCGACAGGGTGGCCGGGAATTCCGGCACCTTCAGCGCCATCGAGGGACCGGCGAAATTGTTCATGTGCCAGAGATCCGCGCCGACCGCTTGGGCCATCGGGATGCCGTCGCCCTCATTGTAGGGGCTGCCTGACGGATAGCAGTAGGGAACGCCTGTCAGGTATGTGCGGATCAGCTCCTGATTGTTCTCGAACCCGCCGCAGGTCAGCACGACGCCCTTGCGGGCCTTGATCAGGATGCTCTTGCCGTCCTGCTCCGCCCGGACGCCGAGGATTTCCTTCGTCTCCGGGTGCTGGATCAACTCGCGGCCCGGCGTCTCGTAGAGGACCGGGATGTCGCGCTCCAGCACGAAGCTCTCGAACCGATCCCAGGTCAGCCCATAGCCGAGCTTCGGGCCGTCATGGAACTTGTGGGAGCTTTGCGCGCCGGGCAGTTCCGGAAACTCGATGCCCGCCGGCGGATGCTGGTGTTCCTGCGGATCGCCGCCGAGCCCGGCCAGCCACTCGTTATTGACGGCCATTTCGTCGGCCCAGACGCGGATCATCTCTTCCGGCACCTTGTAGGGGCCGCACAGCGCGGTGAGATAGGCGATGGCGTCGTCTTTGGACGAAACGTTGAGATAGCCTTGAGCCGCCACCCGCGTGTTGCCGCCATGCAGGCCTTCGGGGGCCTTCTCCAGGATCATGACCTTGGAGCCGAGATCATGGGCCGATACTGCCGCCGCGACACCGGCGCCGCCAAATCCGACGATGACGACGTCGGTCTCCTTATCCCAGTTTTCAGGGATCATTGCTGCGTTTCCTCATTCGTTTCTTGATTTGATAGGGCGCGGCCAATTCTGTGCCGGACCTGTCAGTAACCCCTTGAGCAATCAGCCTCCGGACAATGCGTGAGGCAGGAACAGGCAGAGACCGGGCAGCAGAAGCAGGATGACAATCCGGACAATCTCGATGCCAAAGAACGGCATCACACCGGCGAAGATTTCTCCCATCCGGATGCCGCGCGCCATCGTCGCGATGATGAAGACATTGAGTCCGACCGGTGGCGTGATCAGGCCGAGTTCGACAACGACCAGCGCGACAATGCCGAACCAGATTTTCAGATCCTCGAGGCCGAGCCCGTAGGCGGCCGTGGCGGCGGTCGCGTAGTCCCCGCCATTGACTTCCACCAGGGCTGGCCAGAAGAACGGCACCACGACCAGGATCATGGCCAGTGAGTCCATGAAGCAGCCAAGCACGATGAGCATCATCAGCAACAGGACCATCAATACCCACGGATCGACACCGCTATCCGTCGCCCAGCTCGCCATCGCCGCCGGCAATCCGGCGCGGGCAAAGAAGCCTTTCAGGACCTCGGCGCCGAACAGGATGAAATAGATCATGCCGCTGGTGACGGCCGTATCGAGGACGGAGGACTTGATGCCCGTGAGAGATAGCCCGGCATCTTTGCTCTTAAACCGGAGCGCGAGACCATAGAGCAGGATTGCCATTGCGCCGACGGCGGCGGCCGGTGTCGGGGTGAAGAGGCCGATCCCGAGACCGAGAATGATGGAGCCGAAAATCAATACGACCGGAACGAGGCGGAGCAGGGCGCGCCTCTTTTCGGTCGGAGTCATGACGGCGACCTGAGGCGCCAGGTCCGGTTTCAGGCGGACCATCACAGCGATCACCAGGATGAAGAAGAGCACCGCCAGCAGGCCGGGAATGATCGCCGCCTGGAACATCTGGATGATGGATGCCTCGACGATGATGGCGTAGATCACCAGGGCGACGGAGGGAGGGATCAGGATGCCGAGCGTTCCGCCGGCGGCCAGAGTTCCCGTTGCAAGTTTCGGCGCGTAGCGCAGCCGTTCGAGTTCCGGCAGGGCCACGCGGCCCATCGTCGATGCGGTCGCCAATGAGGAGCCGCAGACCGCGCCGAACCCGGCGCAGGCGCCGATCGCCGCCATGGCGACGCCGCCGCGGAAATGCCCGACCAGCGCGTTGAAGCCCTGAAAAAGATCACGGCTCAGCTTCGAGTGACTGGCGAGATAGCCCATCAGGATGAAGAGCGGCACGACCGAAAGGGAGTAATTGGCGACGGTCCCCCAGAGCAGGGTCTTGAACTGGGCGAGATAGGGCTCGAACCGCAGGTAGGGCGCGATGATCGAGAGCGCGAAATTGCCGCCGACGCCGACCATGATCATGGCGAGGCCAACGGGAACCCGGAAGACAAGAAGGACGAAGAGGATGGCAAAGCCGATCAGGCCGATTGTTTCGCGATCAAGCATCTTCGAACCCCTTGATGGCCTGAAATCCGGCCGTCAGGGCCCATAAGAACAAGGAAACGATACCGGGTACATAGAAGGGCCATTCCGACCAGCCCAGAACCGGCGACAAGGCGTTGTCCGCATATGTTTCCAGCATTCCGAGGATCATCCAGTATAGCAGCGACAACGCCAGAAGGGTGATGATGACGAGCCAGAGACGGTCAAGGAGACGAACGAAAGCGGCTGGAAAGGAGGAGGCGAAAAGATCGACCACCACATGGCCGCGGCGCAGCTGGCAATAGGGGAAGAACATCAGGGCGGCGCAGGAAATGGCGAGGCGCACGAAGTCCTCATATCCCGGCAGGCCGGACACGTTAGCGTCGAACATGCGGGCAATACGATCCAGGCCGAAGGCCCCGACATTGACCGATGTGACGATCATGATTGCAAAAACCAGCACGCCTCCGAGGAGGGCCCAGTTTGAGGCCAGCCGGTCGATCAGTTTCACCGCGCGATTCTCCAGAATGCCGGCGGGACGCCGAGGGCGTCCCGCCGTTCATGGTACGGGAAGTCTTATCAGTTGGAGTGGCTGGCGACGGACGCTTTGGCGGCCTTGACCAGAGCATCGGCGTCGATGCCGGCTTTACCGGCTTCCTCGACCCACTTCGCCGTGACCGCTCCGCCCAGCTTGGCAAAGGCATCGGTTGCGGCCTGATCGAGTTCCTTCACCGGGGAGCCGGTCTTCTTCTGAAGCATCTGACCAGGGGCCTCGATTTCATCCCAGAGCGCGCCTGCCTGTCCGGCGATGGCCATACCGGAATTCGCATCGATAATCGCCTTGAGGTCCGCCGGAAGGCTGTCGTAGCGGTCCTTGTTCATGGCGAACAGGAAGACAGAAGTGCCGAAGCGGCTGCCATTGGCACCGACGACGGAACATTTGGTCAGCTCATGCACCTTGAAGGGCGGAACGATCTCGAACGGGATCAGGGCGCCGTCGACGACGCCTTTCGAAAGGGCCTGCGGCAGCGCAGGTACCGGCATGCCGACAGGTTCGGCACCCCAGGCGGAAATCATCCAGCCACCGGTCCGCGACGGCGTGCGGAGCTTCATGCCCTTGAGATCCTGGGCGCCATCAATACAGCCGTTCACGAGATGGATTGCCTGCCCAGCATGAACGTGAACCAGAAGCGGTTTGATGTCTTTGAAGTCATCGGCGATCAGGCCGAAATTGTCCTGAATGGCCAGGGTCGTCGCCTTGGCAGAACCGCCATGGACGTCCGGCAGCTCGAAGACCTCACTACGGGGAAAGACGCCCGGCGTATAGCCGGTCAGGGTCCAGACGATGTCGGCCGCGCCATCACGCAGCTGTCGATAGAGCTCCGGCGGTTTGCCGCCGAGGGTCATGGACGGAAAGATCTCGATCTTGATGCGTCCGTTCGACTCAGCCTCGATTTTCCGCGCCCAGGGCTCAAGGAACTTGGCGTGCGGCGGAGCTTTCGGGCTGAGGAAATGGGACATTGTCAGGGTCACTTCGGCAGCTTGCGCCACGACCGAAGTGGAGAGCAGGGCCGCCGCTGCGATGGCGGTCTTTACGATATTGAGTTTCATTGTCACCTCCCAGATGATCTACCGGCTCAGGACCGGCTTGGAATTCGCTCTTAAGTGAACCGTGCGATTTTCCCACGTTTCTATAATTATTCTAATTTTCGAGCCGTGGTTATTAAAATCCGGCCAATCTCCAACAAATTCCGGTCATTCGGAGCCAGCTCACGGGCTCGTTCATGCTCCGGAAGGTATCAGCGAAGTCCCGGTCACCGAAATTCAAACGTTGCGTAGCCTATTCAAAAATCGAATATGGCGGCGCACCAAAACCCGTTGCCAGCTGCGGGCGACGAGAGTCTTTCGGAAAGGCTGCCGGATTCCGAAATACCCGAAACCATCTGCTTGAAAGCTTTCGAGTCGGCTAGGCGAACGGCCAAGGCAAACGAACCATGTCTTGCAGCAAGCCGGGCGGAAAATCCCTGTTCAGGGAATAGGCCATGACGCAGATCAGGAGGATCCCCGCTCCACTGAGAAGGAGAACCCGAGGCCATTTGAGCCGGGCCCGGATCGCGAGGAACGCCACAAGGAAGATTGCCAGCGCCAGTATGAAGCCGAACAGACTGGACAGCACCAGAAGGCCGGCGAACCAGGCAAGCGTGCCCCAGAGCCCGGCGCCCGTGTGATCCTCGTTCCCGGCCGCCTCCCTGTCCGCGAAGACGGCATCCGTTTCCGGCGAACGCATCATCTGGATGAACAACAGCAGGCAGCAGACCAGCGTGATGGACGAAATGGTCAACGGGAAGATCTTGTCGCTGATCAGGTCGATGCTGAGCGCGTCGACCCAGGCGACGGCAAGATAGGCGGTGACGGCCAGCAGGAAGATCATCGGTGCCCGTTTCTTGCCGGTCTTGACGGCGCCTTCGGGCAGGATTTGCTTCGCCTGGCGAATGCCGATCACGACGGAAAGCACGGTGAGCGCGAGGATGACCAGCACGATCGGTGAGGCGATATAGCTGAAACCCTGTTCCAGCCCGACCCGGAATTTCGCCCCGGCCACCTGATTGGCCATGTTGGTGAAATTCTCGGTCTGGTGAGAGAGCACGAAGCCGATCAGGAAGGCTGGCCGGGACCAGTCGAACCGGCGCAGCAGGATACCGAGCAGGCCGACGGCAAACAGGCTGACGAGGTCGCCCAGATCCTGACGGGACTGGAAGGCCGCGAAGGCGATCATCATGAACAGGAAAGGGGCGAGCAAGGTGAAGCGGATCGTGGTCAGCCGGGCGATGGTGCCGGACAGCATGATGCAGAGCCCGGCGCCGATGACATTTGCCAGGGCGAGCGACCACATGATCGTGTAGGTGATGTCGAGCTCGTACTGGATCAGCTGCGGGCCGGCGTCGTAGCCGAGCAGGCCGAGACCGCCGAGGAAGATGGCCATCGAGCCACTGCCGGGAATACCGAAGATGATGGTCGGCACCAACCCGCCGCCTTCCTTGGCGTTGTTAGAGGATTCCGGGCCGATCACGCCGCGGATATCGCCGGAGCCGAATTTGGATTTGTCCTTGGAAGACTGGACGGTGTGACCGTAGGCGATCCAGTCGACGACAGAGCCGCCAAGCCCCGGAATGATGCCGACGATCACGCCGATCACGGAACAGCGCACCGACAGCCAGATGTTCTTCCACCAGTCGCGCACGCCGGCTGCCCATCCGGCGCCGAGGCTATCCGATCCGGCAATTGGCCGGTCGTGCCGCAGCAGGCCGATGATTTCGGGAATGGCGAAGGTGCCGAGGCCAACGATGACCAGGCTCAGGCCATCGATCAGATACGGCACATCGTAGGTCGACATCCTGAGGCTGCCGCCCGCACCGGCCTCGCCGATGGTGCCGACCATCAGGCCGAGCCCCGCCGCCGCGATACCCTTCAGCGGCACGCGTCCGGCAAGCGTTGCCACTACGGACAGGCCGAGAACGGTGATCATCAGCATTTCGGGCAAACCGAAAGCGAGCACGATCGGCCGGGCGACCAGGATAAAGACAGTGAGTACAGCGGCGCCAAGCAATCCGCCGAACAGTGAGGAGGCAAAAGCCGCCGACAGTGCCCGCGCCGCTTCGCCTTTCTTGGCCAGAGGGAAGCCGTCCAGCACAGTTGCCTGACTGGCGGAGGAGCCGGGGATTCCCATCAATACGCTGGCGAAAGTGTCCGAAGTCGGGATCACAGCGATCAGCCCGACCATCAGGGCGAGGCCCGAGACCGGGTCCATGCCGAAGATGAACGGCAAGACCATGGACAGCCCGGCGATGCCGCCGAGCCCCGGGAAAACGCCAACGGACAGGCCGAGCACAACGCCCAGGATCAGAAAGCCGATCTGCTCCGGATGCAGAATCAAGGCAAAGGCGTCCCCGAGAGCGGGCAGCGCCGTTGAAATCAGGTCCATGTCCAAGTCCCTGGAGAAATAAGGTTGAAGCGCCCCCGGACGCATTGGTCCGGGGGCGCTTCCATAAGCCTGATCAGTTCAGCTTCACGCCGTAGCGTTCATTCAACCAGCTCTTCACGAAGGCTTTCGCTTTCGGATCGACCTGGGTGCCGAGCTTCAGTGTCGCTTCCGCCTGCTTCCCTGTCAGCTGCGGATAGATCCCGAGGCGGGCTTCCGACAGCTTCTTGAAGTCGGGCCGTGCGATCACCGCCTCGAAGGCTTTCTGATAGGTGTCGAGGGCTTCCTGCGGAGCACCCTGCGGCAGGAACACCATCTTTTGCGCCGGGAAACCGGCAATGAAAAAGGCTTTCCAGGCTTCCCACGCATCGCCGGATGTTTCGCATGCCGCCGTCGCTGCACAGACTTCCTTGAAGGTCGGCATGTCCGGGAAGGTCGGATCGCGGACGATGTCGCCATTGGCGTCGAGGACGCCCCAGCTCATCATCGGCACGGCCTTGCCGTCCTTGACCAGCGGCACCACGGCTTTCAGATAGGCCGGGGATGTCTGGTAGTCGATATTGGCTTCGCCACGCTCGAACATCAGCCTGCCTGCGCCGCGGCCCTTGATGCCGAATACCGGCTCCACCTTCATGCCGAGCATTTCCCAAGCCAGCAGCGGCACCAGATCGAGCCGTGTCGCACCCTGGGAGCCCCAGATGAAATTGATGTCCTTCAGGTCGTCCGCATCGCCGTCGAATTTCTTGGCGATATCCGGTGGCAGATAGGCAACGCCGCCGACGCCGGAGGCGAGCACGACGTTCCAGTCGTTGTAGTCATAGCGGACACGCGGATCGTCGAGCATGTAGGGAAACTGCGTCGAGCCCGAAGAGCCGAAGATCGTGGTTCCGTCATCGTATCTCTGTTTCTGGAACCAGTTCGCGCCCTTCGTAGAGCCGGCGCCAGGCATATACTTGACGGCCACGGTCGGCTTGCCCGGCAGGGCTTCGCTCAGCAGTGGCGCATAGAAGTTTGCCCATTTCGCGGAGCCGCCCGACTCCGAGAAGGGGATGACGAAATTGACTGTTTTTCCGCTGAGATCGAGGTCGGCGGCGTCGGCCGCTTGCCCCTGCGCGAAGGCGCCGAGTGTTGCGACGGCCGCACCCGCGGCAATAGTTCGCAACTGTGTTTTCCAAGCCATCAATCTTCCTCCCTGAATTTTTGTATACAATTTGTCGCAGCAAATTTCCGCATCCGATGACTCCGCTTCTTCGACAGGAGTTCATCCGCCATCACGCGATGCGGCACTCATTGACGCGAGTTTTCACAGATGGCAAGTGTTGTTCAAATTCAATACCGGCCATAGCGATAAGTTTTATGCATTGCATGCCGCAGAGCAACGCTTGGCCAAGTTGCACGCAAATGGACAAGGCGCTGAAATTTCTTCGGAATCAAGGTTGGGCAGGAAGGCAGATGGCATCGGGCGCGGTACGCCCGATGCGGCGTAGAGGTGCTTAGCCGCGCTGCTTCTGGAGCAGGTCGACGATCGCGTCAATCAGGCGGATGACGGCTTTCTGGGCCATGTCGCTCTCGCCGCCGGAGGATGGCTGGGTGAGCGGCACGACAGACATGGCAGATGCGCTCCAGACTTTCACCGGCAGGGACGATCCGATCCGGTTCAGCGCCGCGCGCTGGGCGTCCGACAGGCGGGTGAACATTTCCGCCGGGATGCGGGTCTGGAAGGACAGATCCACATGGATCGCGCAATGGCTGCCTGCCAGAGCAAAGGATTCATTGCTGATCAGCAGGACAGCGGCGAGCGGAGAGTCCGCGTTCTTGTCCAAACCGAGGCCGTTCAGTTTGGCCTCCAGATGATCCTGATAGGCCTCGATTTCCTTCTCGATGCGGCAGGTTTTCTTGGTTTTCGAGTCGTGGATCACGATCGACTCGCTGAAGCCGCCGAGCTCTTTAGCGATTGTTTCCATGGCGTGAGATTGCGCCGGAACCAAAAGACCAAGCGTGAGAAGGACGGCAGCGAGGAAGAGGCTAGCTCTGTTCATTGCTGAGGCTCCTTGCCAGATGAAATACTCAAAACCGACCGGGCGCGCCAAACGGTGCAACGTCCAGTTTGGTTAATATTAGAGCATTGAGCGGGAAATCTAACGGTATAAACCGATAGGTGGTGCGACAAATTAGCTATCCTTCGCTCTGATCTGCCGGAAGAGTTAATGGTCTAGCCGGAATTATCGAGCTTGTGCAGCACCTTCTCAGCGATTTCCCGATAGTCCTGATCGTCTTTCACCTCGTTTCCGAGGTTGAGCGTTCCCATGCGGTCTTGCCACGTGACGGTCGCGCTCGCCATGTCCGGTGAGAAACCGAGATCGGCGACGGTCTTGACCACTTCGCGCATCTCGGCGGCCCGGCGAATTCCGTGGGCGAGAGATCGCTCGAAATTGTATGCCGAGCGGGCGCGCCAATCGAAGTCCGGATTGCTCGCTTGCAGTGACGACAGGACCTCGTCGTCGACGCCCGCGCGCACGGCGGCGAGGACGCATTCGGCGGTCAGCGCTTCCATGCCTTTCATCATGATCGAGCGAATCATCTTGATCGAGGAGGCGGAGCCGACCGGACCGTCGACGACACGCGGCGACATCGGCAGCGCTTTCAGCAGAGGTTCGACCTCGGCGGCGTGTGGTCCTGCCAGCAGCAGGGGCGCAAGGTTCTGCAGCGGGTATACCGGTGCCATGACGGCGACATCAACATAGCGTGCACCGGCTGCCTCAATGACCTCGGCGGCATTTTTCTTCGTCGATGGGGCGCAGGAGTTCATGTCGAGCCAGAGTGCACCCGGCTTCAGATACTTGGCACAGGCTCCGGCGGCGATCGCCGCTTGGTCCGCCGTGACAACGCAGAAGACGAGGTCCGCGTCCTGCACGGCCTCGGCCGGGCTCATCCGTCCTGCGACGCCATGTTCCTGATAGCGGGACAGCAGGGTCGGGCGCTCGGCTTCGTCATCCGTCTTGATATCGAAGGCGCGGATATCGGGGACGTCCGTCCAGCCGCCGACAAAGGCCGTGGCGGCTTCGCCGAAGCCGATGAAAGTGATGCGTTGTGTCATGGTGCGTTTCCGTAGGAAGGGATTTTCAGTTTCTTATGGGAACACAATACCGTCGAAAAGCTTCCGGGCGGTCCGTAAAATTCCGGAGGCGATAACGCTTCCCGTCTCATCCGTCTCTGCAATGACCGTCGTCTCCCCGATCGGGTGCTCGATCGGCATGCTCTTGCGGGCGCCTTCCGGGATCACTGCCATCTCCGAGCCGACCGCGCCTTCGATGAGGCAGGCAGTGGCGACGCTGACCGCGCCGAGCACACCGATGGAGGCGTGGCAGCGATGCGGGATGAAGGTGCGTGTCGAGATCGCGCCGCCGGACTGCGGTGGAGACAGCATGGTCATCTTCGGCACGGATTTGTCGGTGACGTCGCCGAGATTCATCAGCGGGCCGGCTTGCAGCCGGATCGCCTCCAGCCGTGCCTTCAGAGTGTCATTGGCTTCCAGCTCTTCCCGCGTTTCGGTCCCGGAAATGCCGAGATCCACCGCACGCAGGATCACGCAAGGCATGCCGTTATCGATCAGGGTGGCTTCCGTTCCATCGATCATATCGGCGGCATTGCCGGTCGGCAGCAGGGCGCCGCAGGTACTCCCCGCAGTGTCGCGGAAGGTGATCTCGACCGGGCTCGCGGTGCCCGGCACGCCGTCGATCCGGGCGTTGCCGTCATAGCGGACCTGCCCGCCCGGCGTCTCGATCACGGCGACTGCGGTCTGATCAGTATTTTCCATGAAGATCGTCACCGGCGTCTTGCCGTCCCGCGCGGGTACGAGCCCCCGCTCGATGGCGAAACCGCCGATACCGGCCAGGATATTGCCGCAGTTCTGGGCGTCCGTGACGATGGCCTGATCGACGAAGACCTGCAGGAACAGATAATTGACATCGATCCCCGGACGCTCTGACGGTTTCACCACGGCGATCTTTGAGGTCAGCGGATCGGCGCCGCCAAGCCCGTCGATCTGTCGTGGGTCGGGCGAGCCCATGATCCGGAGCAGCAACCGGTCTCGCTCGGCCGTATCGGCCGGCAGATCGGGAGCGAGAAAATAGCCGCCCTTCGATGTTCCGCCCCGCATCCACATGGCGCGGATGCCGTCAGACATATTTCAGGCCCTTTTCAGCCAGCTTGCCGCGCATGTCGTACATGTCGAGGCCGAGCACGCCGCTTGCGAGCTTCTGCCGTTTCTCTTCCTCGAGCGCGATCCGGGCGCGGGTTTTTTCCAGCACCTCGGCCGCTTCCTCGCGACGGACCACGCAGACCCCGTCATCGTCGGCAACGATGACGTCACCCGGATTGACCTGAGCCCCGGCGCAGACCACGGGCACGTTCACCGAGCCGAGTGTCTCCTTCACCGTGCCCTGGGCGCCGATGGCCTTGGACCAGACAGGGAAGCCCATCTCGGTCAAGTCGCGCACGTCCCGGACCCCGGCATCAAGCACCATGCCTACGGCACCGCGGGCTTTCGCGGAGGTGGCCAGCAGATCGCCGAAATATCCCGCGTCGGACGGCGAGGTGGTGGCCATCACCATCACGTCGCCCGGCTGCAGCTGCTCGATGGCGACATGGATCATCCAGTTGTCGCAGGGCGGGGCCAGAATGGTGACCGCCGAGGCGCCGATGGCGGCACCGGAATAGATCGGCCGCATATAGGAAGCGAGCAGCCCCTTGCGGCCCTGCGCCTCATGCACGGAGGCAACCCCGCATTCGCCGAGAGCCTTGATGATCGCGGGATCGGCCCGCTCGATATTCTGGACGACGACGGCCATCAGTGACTTCCTTCTGCAACAGGCGGTGTTCCGTGGGTGTGGAACGACGGGATTGTTTTCAGGCCCCAGGCCTGTCCCTTTTTACGATCGGTTTCCGTCCAGGTGACGGTCTCCCAGTCCGGCGCCAGGATCAGGCGGGCGCCGGCATTGGCGACCTCGACGCGGTTGCCGGCGGGCTCGTAGACGTACAGGAAGAAGGTGCCCTGAACCGCGTGTTTGTGCGGGCCGGTTTCGATGTAGACGCCGTTTTCCAGGAAGATATCGGCGGCGCGCAGGATCTCCTCGCGCTGGTCGACCGCGTAAGTCACATGATGGAATCGGCCTTTGACCCCGGTATGATCCTGCGTATAGGCGATGTCGTAAGTCTTGTTGTTCACCGTGAACCAGCACCCGGCAAGGGTGCCGCTGTCGAGCATGATCTGCTCGGTAACGCGGGAGCCGAGAGCTTGCTGCATGAAGTCCCGGATCGCTTCGACATTTGTCGCCAGCAGGTTCAAATGGTCCAGCCTGCGGACGCCGACACCGCGCCCGTGGAAGCGCTGGGCGATATTCTTCAGCGCCGACTTTTCCTCCGGCGGAGCGATATACTTGTTCGTGTCGTAATAGAGCTCGAAGATATGGCCGTCCGGGTCGGTGAAGCGGTAAGCCCGGCCATGGCCGGGATCGCCTTCGACCCAGCCGATACCGCAGCCCATCTCCTTGATCACCCTGACCCGCCGCTCCAGCGCTTCGGGAGAGCTTGTCCGGTAGCCGATATGGCCGACGCCGGTAGTGTCGGAGCGCGTAAGTTTCAGTGTGTGGAACTCGTAATCGTCAAAAGCGCGGAGATAGACGGAGTCCGCGTCCCGGCCGCTCTCGGTCAGACCGTATATGTTCACGAAGAAGTTCAGGCTTTCCTCGAACTTGTCCGTAAGCAGTTCGACATGGCCGAGATGGGCGACGTCAAAACAGGGCTCGCTCATGATTACAACTCGTCAACGGTGCGCGGGAAGACCGACTGGAAACCCTCGGCATAGCGTGCCGGTCGCCCGCCGGACTGACCGCCGGAATTGCGCCGGAAATGGTTGCCCCGATTTTCCGCCACGTTGGTGTAATAGTCCCAGAGGTGCTCCTGGCCTTCCATGCACTCGATGGCGGCCCGCTTCTTGTCCCAGACATCGGTGATGTCGAGGAACGTGTCCGGCTTCCAGCCCATCTGCTCGGTCTGGTGCGGCTCGAACAGGTAGAGCTGCGGCGCGCCGAGCACCTTTTCGCCCGGATTATGGCCCCAGGCCTGCGCGATCATCCGCGCTTCGAGGGCAATGCTGGTCGTGTACATATGGTCGGTATTGTATTGGTCATATTGCGAGTGGGACATCATGAAGCTCGGCTGCACCTCGCGGATGATGTCGACCAGCTTGTACTTGTCGTCGCGCTCCAGAATCAGCGGATAGTCGCCGAGATCCATGAACTGGATATCGTGCACGCCGAGGGCTACTGCGGCATTCTCCGCCTCGATCCGGCGCGCGGCCTTGACCTTCTCCAGCGTCATGCCGCTTTCTTTCCAGAGCTTGGCGGACTCGCCGCGTTCTCCGTAGGACAGGCAGACGACGGTGACGTCGTAACCGAGGGTCTGATGCTTCGCGATTGCGCCGCCCGCGCGCCAGACAAAGTCTGCCGCATGGGCGCTGATGACCAGCGCGGTCTTGTTTCCTGCCATTTCTCGCCTCTCAACTGGGAAATTCCCCCAACTATGATCCGCGTATGCGGATCATCCAATTTCAAACGGCGCCAAGCTGTATAAGATTTATGCATACTGATTTCCCGGCATATAAAAGGCTGACCGTCTCATGGACGTTAATCGCATCAACATTCGCCATCTGAGGGCCTTTTGCGAAGTTTCCGCGCTCGGCAGCATCAGTGGCGCAGCGCGCCGGGTTCACCTCTCTCAACCCGCCGTAACGCAGGCGATTGCCAAAATTGAAATGCAGGTTGGCGTGGCGCTGTTCGAACGGACAACCGAGGGCTTGCTGCTGACCGAGCCAGGAGAGCTGTTCCGTCTGCGGGCCGAACGGGCGATCCAGCATATTGAAGAAGGGACAGGGCCGGCCGTGCGCCGGGGGGCAAAACCGGCAAGCGGACCGAACGGCGGGTCAGCTGGCGTGGTCGGGCGACGGATCACGGCCGCCCAATTGCGTGCGCTTCTGGCGGTGGCGAAGACCGGCAGCTTCTCACGGGCCGCGCGTCTGATCGGCATGTCCCAGTCGGCGCTCTACCGCATGGCCCGGAGCCTAGAGAAGGATGCCGGGATCGCGCTCTTCGAGGTGGTCTCGCGCGGGGTTGTGCTGACCCGGGCGGCCGACCGGCTGGCCCGGCACGCGGCCCTTGCCTTCGAAGAGCTGGAGCAGGCGCTGGAGGATATCGCGGCATGGAGTGGTCGGGATACCGCGCGGGTCCGGATCGGCACCCTGCCGCTCGCCCGGACCTATCTGTTGCCGCGCGCCATCAACGCCTTCCTCGATGAACGCCCGGATGCCTATCTGAGCGTTGTGGACGGCCCATATGACACCCTGGTCGATGCCTTGCGCTATGGCGAGATCGATATGCTGATCGGTGCCCTGAGAGCGCCGGAAGGGGTCGCGGATATCGAACAGCAGGCGCTTTTCGAGGACCGGCTGGCGCTGGTGGCGCGGCCGGGCCATCCGCTGGCAGCACGTACAGAGATCACGCTGGAAGATCTGTCGAATTTCAGCTGGATCGTGCCGCGCCCCGGCGCGCCGACCCGAAGCAATTTTGACAGGATGTTTGAGGATCGCCCCGAACTGCGTCCGACAAATGTCGTTGAGGCCAGCTCTCTTATCCTGATCCGGGGCATTCTGACGGACAGTGATGCCGTGGCTTTGATCTCGGCCCATCAGGTCTGGCATGAGCAATCGCTCGATATTCTGACACAGCTGAATTTTCGTGCGCCTTCGGCGCCCCGACAGATTGGCTTGGCTATTCGCCGCAACTGGCGACCGACCGCATCGCAAAAACGGATGATCGAGCTCCTTGTTGAGACCGGTACCGAGATCGCGAGCCGTTACCCTGGGCCTTAATGAGAGGTTTTCCTGCGTATTGTTCAGGGAAGTCTGTGTTGGATGGTAAGACTCTGATTTTTCGCAAATTATTCGAGATTTGAGCTTGTTTTCTACTGATTTTCGTAACTCGAAGTAGCAGTGCTGGTTGAACAGGGTGGTGTGCAAATAAATGCTAATGGTTGATTGAATGGTGCGCTATGCGCATCCTGTAGCCGAATCAGCCAAGGAGGATCAGCGCGCCACGCATCGGCGAAATTGCGGCAATTCGGCTGCGCGATCAAAGATTGAAAGGGAAGCCGAGTGAACATGGCAAAGAGTTTCTTTCGGGTGGCGCTGCCGGCATTCATTGCTCTGGTTTTCTGTTTCTCCGAACAGGGGCTTGCGGAAGCGGAAAAAATTCGGTTCAGCGCCTCGGTAGGAATGCCTTTCTCGAATGACGAGAACACGGGCTTCGAGGACCGGCTGACCAAGGAAATGTTCCGCCGCATCGGACGTGACGTTGAGGTTCGGTTCGTGCCTGCAGAGCGTGCGTTGATCAATCTCAACGATGGACTTGACGACGGTGCGCTGGGAAGGGTGAAGGGAGTCCTCAAAAACTTCCCGGGAATAGTTGAAATTCCCGAAGAGGCGTTTGTGCGCGATTTTGTGGTCTTCACGCGCAATGCCCGTTTTGTTCCCAGCGACTGGACAAGTCTCGCTCCCTACAATGTGGGCTATGTCAACGGATGGAAGATCCTCGAGCGGAATGTCAGGGACGCGAAATCGGTGGTTCTGGCGGCTGATGGTCCGCAATTGTTCGAGCTCCTCGATCGTGGGCGGGTCGATCTCGTCATCTATAATCGCTGGGGCGGACTGCAGCAGGTCCGGGATATGGGGCTCCGGGGAATTCATCTCCTCGAACCACCGCTTGCGCGGGCACCGCACTATTTTGTCTTGAATGTCAGGCACAGGGACCTTGCGGAGCCGGCTGCCCGGGCATTGCGGGACATGAAGGCGGACGGAAGTTACCAGAAGATTTTCGAGGAAACACTGGCACATCTGGCCCGGCAATAGGTTGGAGACCGGCAGGTGAACAACGGGCGTATGGCTGAATCCACGATCAACCTTGCCAGGCAAAGGAAACCGATCTCCTCGATCGGAAAACGGATCATTCTGTTTCTGGTGATATTCAGTTCGGGAATCACCGTTGTGACGACCGTGATACAGCTGTATCGGGGCTACGTTATCGATGTAGGACTGATCGACAGCCAGTTCGACCTAACAAGAGCCAGCTTCAAGAACGGTATCGCGCAAAGTGTCTGGCTGCTTGACCGGCCGCAAGTGATGACGCAGCTCGATGGCATCTTGCGCATGCGTGACATCGTCTGGGCGGGGATCGAGGACGCGAAAGGAGTGACCGAGTTCGAGGTCGGAAATCGGCTGGAGAACGGCAGTGATAGCCGAATCGTCGAGATTCCGCTGGACTGGGTTTACAACGAGAAGAGTGTTCATCTCGGGGTCTTGCAGGTCGCGGCCTCCTTAGACGGAGTCTATGACCGCCTCTGGAATCAGGTCTGGGTCATCCTGATCAGCAACGGCGTCAAGACCTTCTTTGTGACGATCTTCATGTATCACTTGTTCCGCCATCTGGTGACGCGTCACCTTGCGCGGATCGCGGCTTTCCTGCGTGGTCTCGGTGACGGAGCCTCGCCGCGCAGACTAGATCTCGATCGCGGGCCGGTTTCCGTTGACTGTGGGGATGAGATTGATGCGCTCGTGCAATCGATCAACGAAATGGTCATGGAGGGTGATCGAAGCAGTATCGAAAAAGAAAATCACTGGAACCGGCTGCGGGCAATTCTTGAAGCTGTTCCAGACGGAATCATAGCGGTTGACGGCAACCTGATAGTTCGCAGCTTCAACCCCGCCGCCGAGCGAATATTCGGATGGGCAGCCTCCGATATCATTGGCCTCCCTGTAAGCGAACTCGTCCTGGTTCCCGCGGAAGTACACGACCAGCTGGCGCACAGTTTTTTCAGTCGTGGCAAGGATACTTTGCACGAGATGATGGAAGGGCGGGTCGTCGACGGACATCGGCGTGACGGTTCAGTGATCCCGATCAGGATTGTGCTATCGCCGACGCAGACGTCGGAAGGCAGGCTTGCAGTCGCGATCGTCACCGACATTACGGCTCTCCGTCTGCGGGAAATGGAAGTGGAGGAAAAGAACCGGCAGATCCGGGAGCAGCTTGTTGCTTTGCAGGATGCAAACGATGTCAAGCGCAGGTTCATCGCCGCCTTGAGCCATGAACTCAGAACGCCGCTGAACGCCATAATTGGCTTCTCCGAAATGCTGCAGACGCAGATTTCTGATCGGTGGAGCAAGGAAAGAAAGGCAGGCTATCTCTCCGATATCAACGAGGCGGGGAGACATCTGCTTTACCTGGTGAACGGCCTTCTGGATATTGCGCGTATCGAACGTGACGGTGCCACTCTGGCCCGTCAGAGACTTGACCTTTCTGTCGTCGTGGACTTTGTCGCGCGGCTTATGGCGCCCGAAACGGAGCGCCGGAAGCAAAGCCTGCAAAAGCATCTGGAACCGAACTTGCCGCTTGTGATCGGTGACGAAACAGCGGTTCAGCAGGTGATCCTCAACCTAGTGTCCAATTCGGCAAAGTTCACTCAAGACGGTGGCCTGATCAAGATCGAAGTGGCGCGGAAGGGCGATTTCCTTTCGATCAGCGTCGAGGACAATGGCTTTGGCATTCCCGCCGATCGGATCGCCGACCTCGGAAAGCCTTTCGTGCAGGTCGGCGATCACTGGTCGGGGTCTGCCGAGGGATTGGGGCTCGGTCTCGCGATCTGCCGTCTCCTCGCCGAAGAGATGGGGGGCGAGTTGTTGATCGAAAGCCAGGAAGGGGCCTGGACCCGTGTCAGCTTCACCCTCCCTGTCGCTCCGGCCATCGACTGAGGTGCAGGCTGGTCTGCACGATCTCCGGTGTCAGCGTTACCCGGCTAGATGTTTGTCGAAGAAGGCTGTCGTCCGCTCCCAGGCGAGTTTAGCGGCCGTCTCGTTGTAGCGGGGCGTCGAATTGTTGTGGAAGCCGTGATTGGTGCCGGGATAGATGTGGATCTCGTGGTCGACGCCATTTGCCTTGAGGGCGGCCTCGAAATTCTCGATCCCGGCATTCACGCGGGGGTCCTCTTCCGCGTAATGAGCCATTAGCGGCGCCTTGATCCGGGCGACATCCGCATCCGCCGGCTGACGTCCGTAGAACGGAGCACAGGCGTTGAGATCATCGCCCATTTCTACGGCGAGATAGTTCACCACCGCACCGCCGAAGCAGAAACCGGTGGCGCCGAGCTTGCCGTTCGAGAGCGGATGCGATTTCAGGAATTTGGCGCCGTTCAGCATGTCGACATGGATCTTGGCCCGGTCGAGGCCGGCCTGCAGGACCTTGCCGTCATCGTCATTGCCGGGATATCCGCCGGCCGGCCATAGCCCGTCCGGTGCGAAGGCCAGGAAGCCGGCAACGGCGGCCCGTCTGGCGACGTCTTCGATATACGGGTTGAGGCCCCGGTTCTCATGGATCACCAGGACGGCGGGAAATGGCCCGTCGCCTGACGGCTGCACCAGATAGCCCCGCATCTCACCGCTGTTTCCACCGGGTGATTCGTAAGTCTCGTAGGTTGCCTTGATCCGGGGGTCGGTGAAGGAAATGGTCTGTGCCGCCGCATAGTTCGGCAACAGCGCCTCGGCCATGGCGAGGCCGGAGCCGCCGATCACGGCGATGGTGGAGGCCCGCTTCAGGAATTCCCGGCGCTTCATGCTGCTGTGACAATACTGATCATAAAGTGCGTAGATACGCGGATCGATTTTCGACGTGTCCATCTCGTCCCTCCCTGGGAGTGATCTCACAATTACCGCCAGAAGATCATATGCGCGGTATGTGAAAAAACTCGAGACCGTCCGACACCTTCTCTTGCTGGATGACATCAAAGCCGCGTTACTTGGGCCGCCGCGCCGGGCGGCGCACAAGAAATACGCGCCGGGAGGGCGCGCAAGAAAACAAGAGGGAGGCGAAACGCCATGACACACAAGCTCCATATCCTGAACGGGCCGAACCTGAACAAGCTCGGCAAGCGCGAGCCGGAGTTCTATGGCTACACGACGCTTGGCGAAATCGAGGGATGGTGCCGGGAAGCGGCCCGAGGCCCGCTGGAATTCAAGCAGACCAACCATGAGGGCGAGCTGATCGAAATGATCCAGCAGGCCGAGGATGAGGCCGACGGCCTGATCATCAACCCGGCGGGCTACAGCTTCACCTCGGTCGCGCTGTTCGATGCTTTGAAAATATTTGAGGGTCCGAAGATCGAGCTGCACATCTCCAACATTCATGCCCGTGACAAGCTGCACGAGCATTCCCTGCTGTCGGCAGCGGCGACAGCGGTTATCTGCGGTCTCGGCCCGCGCGGTTATCTGACCGCGATGGGGGCGATTTACGAGATGCTGGATGCGCGTGCCTGAACGTCTGTCGGGCGGCAGGCCCCCCTCCGAGGTCCATACCGGGAGGGGAGCCTGCTGAGCCCATCAGCAGATTACCTGCCTAGAACATATAGGTGACACCGAGCCGGGCACTCCAGCTCGCGCCGAGGCGGGTGCCGTTGACCTTTTCATAGAGGGGCAGGCCAGCCTCCGCACCAATTCTGACGCCATTCCCCGGAGTGATGTTGAAGCCGAGCAGGCCGCCGATCCGGTCGCTCCCGTAATTGTCCGGATTGGCGCCAATGGCCGCACCGCTGATATTCGGGTCCTGGCCGTGGATTTTCCCTTCGGTCCGGGCATTGATCCGCGCAGTCGCCTGGAACCAGTCGGTGAACCGATAGCCGACCCAGCCGGTCACGCGGTGGATGTTGCCGAGGCGGTACTCCTCGGAGTTCTCGGACTGCATACGGAGAACGGCCTTGTACTGGGCACCCCATGAGATGGCGCCGGCGGCACCGGAATAAGTGATGCCGGGCAGGAAATCGACGGTACCGGAGCCGAGCTGCATGCCGTAGGGCAGACGTCGGGTCGTGTACATGCCGGTCGGCATCAGCATGCGGCCGGTTTCCTCGATGCTGCCCGTAGGCAGGCTGACGGCGCCGGCTGCGGTAATCCGGTGCATGCCTTCCTTGTAGAGCGTATAGGCCGCGCCGACCTTGACGTCTCCGATCCCCGAGCTGGAGGCACTGTTCTGGCCCCGCCGCGTCGTGCCCGACATGCCGGAGAAGGTGACCATTGTCATGTCCCTCTCGATATAGGGCACCATGGCCATCACGCCGAGAGTGTCGGTGACGCCGTACATCGCGCTGACCATGGCCATTCTGGTTTCCATCTCGGTCGGTACCATGCGCACGGTCGCGGGTGGCGCGAAGGGATTGGCGACGCTGGCTGCCGCTGTTTCCGGCGTAATTTCGTTCGAGCCCTGCAGCAACTCGTCCATCTTCATCTGCATGACGCGGGCGCCGAGCATGAAGCGGCCCTTCATCGGTGTGCGTGCACCCATGACGCCGATCGGCAACGGATGCTCGTGCCCGTGCCCGTCTATGGCCATGCCGTGTTTTGCGTCATGATTGGCATGTTGCGCGAATGTTGCGTGGGATGGTGCTGCGAACAGGGCCGCGAGTGCGGCGGTACGCAGGAATTTGAGAGTCATTGTCTGTGCCATGGTTCCTCGCATGGTCGGAATCTTTCAAATGACAGCTGTCTTCGTCCGGCGCATGAGGCCGGCGAATTGGGTCTGTCCTGGATTTCTGAAAGAAGCGGCGTGAAGCGTGGCGTCAGGCGCCGTGTGCTAAATCACGCCTGACGGCGTGGAGGCGCACGGGGTTGCAGACTGCTCGCATGGTGCGCCGCCCGGGGAAGCTCGGCGTCAACGAGCGGGGTTTGGCAGCGTGTGCCTGCCAGGAGCCCGGCCGGGCCCGGCTGTTGCGCCTGAGATGGCAGAACGCTGTTGGCCAGGCTGCAATAGATACAGTCCGGAGTGACGGCCGAACTGGGCTCTTTATCGTCGTTTTTGACGAGATTACCCTGCTCGTCTAGGGAGATCCGGACCAGGCCCTTGGCGGTGCAGATGACGGCCGTGCGAAAGGGATAGTCAGATGCCCGTTGCCCCGCCCCGCCTTGAATGGAAGCGAAAACCGTCGGGATCAACAGCTGAAGGGTCAGGCTGAGGATCAGGAAGCGCGTCAGGACGGCGCGGTGTGGAACTCCCGGAAAACGCATTCGACCTTCCTAGGTGAAGGCCGGCAGTCCAACAAAGCGGCACCTTGTCGCAGAGGGGATGCGCGGGTTATGTGGCTCGGGGACATTCGATACGGCATGTGTGCGTCGCTGGAGTGGAATCAGCCCGCTTTCTGAACCGGCGGGATGTCGTTGAGCGCGGACCGCATATAGCCCACGCGCGTGGCCGGCAGCCAGACGGAGACTGTGGTTCCGACACCCACTTCGCTTTCGAGAGTGAGCGAGCCGCCATGCAGTTCGATCATCATCTGGGCAAGCGGCAAGCCGAGGCCGGTGCCGCTCTGGGAGGCTGTAATCTCGTTATCCAGGCGCTCGAAAGCGGCCATTGCTTGCGGGATCTGGTCCGCAGACATGCCTTTTCCGGTATCCCGGATGTGGAACTCGATCCCGCCTCTGCGCGGATCGCCGTGGCGTGGACGCAACGTCACGGCGACGTGAACGCTGCCGCCATTCGGTGTGTATTTTACAGCATTGCCGATCAGGTTGAGTAGCACCTGCTTCACTTTTGTAGCATCCACATCAAGCACCAACTCGGGGTCGATCTCGGAATTGTGCAATGTGATGGAGCGCTCTTTGGCCAGGGGACTTACCAACCGAATGCACTCCATCATCAGCACGTTGACGCTGATGATCTCTTCCTCGAGCGTATCCTGCCCCGCCTCAATCCGGGCGATGTCGAGCAATTCGTTGATGATCTTCAGAAGATGGCGCCCGCTATCCCGGATGTCCCCGGAGAACTCCCGGTAACGGTCGTTCTCCAGCTTTCCGAGGGTGCCCTGCACCATGATATCGGAAAAGCCGATGATCGCATTTAGCGGGGTGCGCAGCTCATGGCTCATGGCGCGCAGGAACCGGGTTTTGGAGAAGTTGGCGAACTCCGCAGATTTCTTTGCCAGTTCCAGTTCACGCGTGCGGTCGGTGACACGATCTTCCAGCTGTCGGTTCAGGTTATTCAGATCAGCTTCTGAACGGCGCAGTTCTTCGTTCGTATTCACCAATGCCTGATCGCGCTGACGTTCGCGTTCGACCATTGCATTATAGGCGCGCACCACCAGTCCCATCTCATCGCGGCCCCGCCAGTTCACAGTTTGCAGCTCGCCGCTTTCAGACGAATTTCGGATGGCGGCCAGCAATCGCGACAATGGCCGTTCCACGAGGAACGTGAATCCCGCCGCGACAGCGATCATGGCCGCGAGAAAAGCGACGCCGATGGCCGAAAGGCCCAGCATGTATTCAAAGTGCCGCTGTGCGTGCAGTTCCGCGTCGGTGAAGAGAACGCGCAGCTCCCAGCCTTGCTGGGTGGAGACGGGGATATTGATTTCGAGGCCTTCGAGATCAGTTGGACAGCCCTGCGAAGACGGGAGAGCGGCTACTGGAGTGCGTCCGTTCCTGGACAGCTCGGCGCATAGGAATGCCCGGTCCGCAGCCAAAGGAGAGAGCAGGTCACGTGCCAGGAATGGGCTGCCATAGGCCTGGTGACGGTCAATTGCGAGTGCGGTGCGGGCCGCCAGATTTCCGATCCGGGTTGCCAGCATTTCCTCGTCCGAAAGCGAGGTTGTCACAAGCAGAATCCAAACGCCAGGCACGATGAGCGCGAGAAAAGCTACGCCGACAATTGCCAGCAACTTGACTTTCAGGCGTTTCAGCAGTGCCAGCTTGGCGTTCATTTCATGTCACCCGGATGTGCAAGGTCGTGCGCCTTAGCGCAACCTTGCGACCTTTCCGTCCGCCATCAGGCGCTTCAACAAAACCCGGTCGGCAACAGCCGTGTGGAACACCACATACGCGCTATCCCGGCGCGCCATGTAATAGTCAACGGGTACGTTCTTGCCATTGTCATCCCGGTAGTCGAAGCAGAGGACGTAGTGATCGCCCATGGTCAGGATCATGGGGTGTGCTGTCACGGGGTGCAGGCGCTGAACGTCTCCTGTCTTCTGCTCCAGATAGAGCAGGGCGCCATCAACGAGTTGCCCGTCTACATGGCGCTGCATGGAAGCCTGGATCGATGCTTTCTCCGCCAGGGTAAGGGCAGAGGCTTGTGACGGAGCAGCAAGCGAGGATGCCAGCAGAACGAGGCCAAAGATGATTATGTGAAGCTTGGTCATTGGTTTTCTCACTCCCAAATAGGACTTTCAATTTATCGGCGGAAGTTAAAGAAGCCGTTAATTTGCCTAAACGCGTCTGCATGGGAGGTATGCTTTTCAGTCAAGATGCATCCTCAGGGTTGATTCAAGCTTGGGGCGCTTGATGCTGAAGCATTTGACAGTCTTGGGGATGCGGATAGTCTTCCGGTCAGAGTCGTCCCGCCCTTTATCTTCCGAGTTCTCATGCTGTCTTTCGTCACGGCAATTTTCTTTTTGCTCATCACGCCGGGAATTGGGGTGCTGACAACGGCGGGCATCGGCGCGGGATACGGTTTTGCGTCCGGGGCACGGTTCCTGATCGGGTTGTTTCTTGGCACGAACGCGGTGGCCATTCTTGTGGTCACGGGGATTGCAGCAATTGTCTTGGCAAACCCGATCCTCGGGCCCGTCCTGCTCTACGGCTCGGTTGTTTATCTGCTCTACCTGGCTTTCCGGATCGGCTGGGCAGGTTCGAAAATCGCCTTTGTGGAGCGCCAGAGCGCACCAGGCGTGATCGGCGGCTTCGGCCTGCAACTCATCAATCCGAAGGCCTATGCGGTGAACACGACCCTGTTCTCCGGTTTCCATTTCATGGCCGAGAACCAGAGTATGGAGATAGTGCTGAAGTTCGTCGCCATCAACGCGATCTGGATCCCGGTGCATCTGGCCTGGCTCTGGGCCGGGGTCTCGCTGAAAAAGCTGGACCTTTCGGACCGCACGCAATCTCTGATCAATAAGGGCATGGCGCTGTCTATGGTTATTGTGGTCGTTCTGGCCGCATGGCCACGCGAGGGAGGCTGAACATGATAGACGAGACCGGAACCCTGGAAGTCGGCTTCGATGTACCGGCGACGGTCGGGATGAGCGAGGGCGATATCCAGACGCCGTGCCTTGTCATCGACCTTGACGCGTTCGAGCATAATGTCGCGGCCATGCGTGGTTTCGTGGCGGATATGGGCGTCGATCTGCGCGTCCACGGCAAGATGCACAAGTCGGCCGACATTGCCCGCTACCAGATCGAAAAAGGCGGTGCCGTCGGTGTTTGCTGTCAGAAAGTGTCGGAGGCCGAAGCGCTCGCCCGCGGGGGCGTTGTCGATATCCTGATCACCAACCAGGTGCGCAGTCCGTTGATGATCGGCCGATTGGCGCAATTGGCGAAGACGGTCCGTATCGGCGTTTGCATTGACGATATCGATAACGTTGCCGAATTGTCAGACGCTGCGGTCCGTGCCGGTAGCGCGATCGAGGTTCTGGTGGAGATCGATTGCGGAGCCGGACGTTGCGGCGTCGAGCCGGGGGCGGCCTCGGTCGATCTGGCGAAAGCTATCGTCGCCGCGCCGGGACTGACATTTCGCGGCATTCAGGCCTATCACGGCGGCGCGCAGCATGTACGCGACTTCGCCGAGCGCAAGGCCCGGATCGAGGCGGCGATTGCACATGCGCGCGACACGCGGGACCTGCTGATCGACGCAGGCATCGGCTGTCCGAGCGTGACCGGGGCCGGCACCGGCTCCTATCCGTTCGAGGGCCGCTCCGGTGTCTATACGGAATTGCAGTGCGGCTCTTACGCTTTCATGGATGCGGATTATCAGCAGGTCCGGGACGAGAGTGGCGCGCCGATCTCCGAATTCAAGAACGCGTTCTTCCTGCTGACGAGCGTGATGAGTAATGCCAAGCCGGGGCAGGCGGTCTGCGATGCCGGTCTCAAGGTGCAGAGCGTTGATTCAGGCTTGCCGGTGATCTTCGGGCGGGACGATGTCGAATATGTCGCCTGCTCCGACGAGCACGGCACCATCCGCGATCCGCGAGACGTGCTGCGGATTAACGAGAAGCTGAAGCTGGTGCCGGGCCATTGCGATCCGACCTGCAATATCCACGACTGGTATGTCGGCGTGCGCGGTGGTGCTGTCGAATGCCTCTGGCCGGTAACGGCTCGTGGCAAGGCTTACTGATCCTGCTCTCCCAGCATTCCTGAATAGAAACTCCGCCGGTCCCTGAAATGGCCAAGCAGGGCTTCCCGCAGCACCCTGATGCGGGCCGTGCGGCGGAGGTCCGTTCGATATAGCAGCCAGATGCTTCGATCCGGTATCACTGTTGCGCCGGGTACTCTGACCAGCGAAGGAGTACTGTCGCCCAGAAAGCAGGGCAGCAGAGACAGATAAGGCCCGCTCTCCGCCAGACCGATTTGCGCGTGGTGCTCGGGGGCATTGTGCCGGAGCGGCAGGTCCGGATATCCGGTGTTGCCCGTCCAGGGCCGTTCTTCCTCGGCGTCTTTCCAGTCCAGCCACGCGATGCCCGGATCGCCCGCTGAAAGCAGGGCGCAGGTTTCCGGGGTCGCATAGGCCGTCTTGCCGTACTGGAGAATGCGCCGGCCGATGGCGTCATCCTCGACGGCGAAGGCCATGCGCACGGAGATATCCGCTTCCAGATCGGCAAGGCGGGAAAAACGATCACCGACATCGAGCGTGAGGCTGATCCCCGGATAGTGCTCAGCGAAACCCGCAAGCACCCCCGAAAGTCCGGCCTCGAACAGGGCAAAGGGCAGGCTGACGCGAATGCCGCCGGCCAGTGCCTCGTCCTTGCCGCCAACCGCAGCCCGGACGTTGCGGAAGGAATCTTCCATCTCTTCCGCATGGAGTGTCAGCTCCAGCCCAGCCTCCGTCGCCACCAGTCCCTTGCGTGTCCGGTCGAATAGGCGGGCGCCGAGCGCGTCCTCCAGCTTTTTCAAGCGCTGAAGAACGGTGCCGTGATTGACCCCGAGCGCACCTGCGGCCTTGCGCAGAGAGCCATGCCTGCGGAGCGCGAGGAAGAAACGGAGGTCGTCCCACTCAGTGTTCAAAATAGTATCCACATTGTTCGAATAATTCGATCTTATGGACCGTAAAATAGACGCCTACGGTCCGATCCACCAGAGCTCCCGGAGGTAGTTGTGATTAACGTCGAGAATTCTATTCTGAGCCGGATCGGAAACACGCCGCTGATCGAGCTGAAAACACTGGTGCCCGAGGGTTCCGCACGGGTGTTGCTGAAAATTGAGAGCGAGAACCCGACCGGCAGTATGAAGGATCGCATGGCGCTGGCGATGATCGAGGCGGCGGAGCGGGATGGCCGCCTGCAGCCCGGTGCGCCGGTGGTGGAATATACTGGCGGCAGCACCGGCGTTTCGCTCGCCATGGTCTGCGCTGTGAAGGGATACCCGCTGCATATCGTCTCGTCCGAAGCGTTCAGCATCGAGAAGCGGCGGCATATGCAGGCGCTGGGCGCGGATCTGACGGTGGTGCCGAGCGCCGGGGGCCGGATGGACGCGGCTCTGACCCATGCCATGATCGCCGAGGCCGACAGGATCAGGGGGAAGACCGGCGCCTGCTGGACCGATCAGCTGAAGAACGCGGATCAGCTCTCCGCCTATCATGCGATGGGCGCGGAGATCTGGCAGCAGACGGACGGCATGGTCGATGCGTTCGTGCAGACGACCGGCACGGCGGCATCGGCGCGTGGTGTCTCGGAATTCCTCAAGTCGAAGCGCCGCTCCATCCGGACGGTCGCCATCGAGCCGAGCGAGTCGGCGGTTCTTTCCGGTGGCAAAACCGGAGCGCACCGGATCGAGGGTGTGGGCGCGGGCTTCGTCGTGCCGCTCTGGGATCCGGTGCCGATTGACGAAGTTGCAACCGTCTCGACTGGCGATGCCATGGCCATGGCGCGTCGACTGGCCAGGGAGGAAGGCATCTTCGCAGGAACCTCCACTGGCGCAAATGTGAACGTGGCGCTGCGCGTTGCGGCGGATCTGGGCCCGAACCATTGCGCTGTCACCATAATGTGTGACAGTGGGGTCAAATATCTCAGCACGGAACTCTACAACCGCACGGACGAGGCCGATGAGTGAGTCCTTTCAGGAAATCCGCGCCCGGGCCGAAGCGCATCATGGCGGCGCAGAGGCGATCGACGCCCGTCTCGCCGATCTTGCCGACAGACCGGACCCGGCATCCCTGCCGGACGATCGCATCCTCGCCGAGATGTCGAAGCGGGTCTTTCAGGCAGGGTTCGTCTGGAAGATCATCGAGAGCAAATGGCCGGGATTTGAAGAGGCCTTCGACGGCTTCGACATCGCGGTGAACAGCGAGATGAGCGAGGAACGGTTGTCGGCACTGCTCGCCGATACCGGGATCATCCGTAACAAGGCGAAAATCCTGGCGGTGCGCGATAATGCGCGCCTGGTGGAGCAGATGGCGGCCCTCGACCGCAGCGCAGGCCGGTTCATCGCCAACTGGGATGCGGCCGATCAGATCGGCCTGATGGACTATCTGAAAAAGCACGGCAACCGGCTTGGGGGGCTGACCGGTCAGTATTTTCTCCGCTTTGTCGGGCGCGACGGGTTCGTTCTGTCTAAGGATGTCACCACGGCGCTGAAGGCGGCGGGCGTGATCGACGGGCTGGCCACGTCCAAATCTGCGCTGGCCAAAATCCAGGCCGCTTTTAACCGCTGGGGCGACGAGAGTGGCCAGTCCCAGGCCGCGATCAGCCGCACGCTGGCCCTGTCGGTCGGCCCGAAGGCTTAGACCGGCATATCCAAGCTCCGGAAGCTTTCCTCAGCAGCCTAGCGCCAGTGCTCGGCTACCCACCCGTGCGGAACCTGATGGGGCTTCGGCTCCGTCGGAAAGGTCACGATCTTCGCGCCGGTCTGCGCCAAATCTGCCGAAGTGATGTCCGGTTCGAGCGATTTATAAAGCCGGATCGGCGCGCGCGGGAAGGCGTCGATCCCGGGCATGCATTTCTCGATCCAGTCCTGATCGCCGACCAGCCGATCGATGTCGTTGCTACTGAAACGGTCATAAACCGGCGCGGCAAAAGTCCGGTCGAACAGCATGACGGAGGAGTTGTAGCCTGGTGTGTAGGCATGTTCGAGGATGTAGAAACCCACTTTCAAACCCTCGATGAACCCGAGGTCTCCGACGATTACCGTATCGAGGTCGAGATAGAAGATCGTCTGATCTGTGAATGGCGTTTGCGGATCGAACAGGGCCAGCTTGGTCCACCATCCCCGGGTCTGGAGTGCCGATATATCGACAATGTCGATCTCTGGGGAAATGCCCTGGGGGTCGTCGGTCAAGCAGGCGAACCGCCAGTTCCCCGGCAGATGGCGCCGGACCATCGCGTACAGGCGATTGACATAATCCGCTCCGTATTTCGTCCCGTGCTTGACGCAGGCAACGGTCAGGTGATCGAGGTCTACCGGCCGTGCGTCGGCGCTTTGCGATGGTGGCCCGTCACGTAGCAACGCTCGCGCCCGTGCCAGAGTGTTGTTGAGCAAAGGCAGGTCGATTTTATACGGGAACGCCTCGATCACCCGCACCGCCTCCGCATAGTCGCCGGTATTGACACGAATCCGCGACACCCGCGTGAGGGCAGAACCGAAGAAACTCTCTTGTTCCTTGTTCAGGGCCTGCCCGTTTGATTTCAGAGCGCGTGAGAAGATCTGCTGAAATATTGCGATGGTTCGGTCGAACTCTCCTCGCATGTACAGAATTCTGGCAAGCGAATCCAGGATCCTCAATTCGAGTCCGAGGGTCTCGGCCGTCATTGTTTTCAGCAGTTTTTCAAGCAGCCGCGATGCCTCGTCATGCCGGCCGGTATCGACCAGCAAGGAGGATAGTTGGTAGGCCAGGCCGGTAACGTCCGGATGGGCTTCGCAGAGGGCTCTCGAATGCCGGAGCGCTGCTTCGGTGTCGCGCTCCAGATGATTGACGCCAGCGTCACGGCGAGCACCTTTCCACGCAATATAATGTTTTATCAAGGCCCTGCGGAGATCGTAGGTGCCTTCTGCTGCCGCAGCGTCCTGAAGGCAGAGTTCCGCCTCCCGAACGGCTTCCGGGTCCCCAGCGTGAATTCTTTCGATTAGCGACATATTCGGACAAATACCTAGCAGCGTATCTGAGTTAAAGGATAGCCGAAGTAACGAAAAACGCTGTCGCTATAATGCACAATTTACTGCCTCAAGCGACGTTCCCTGGAAAGTCCGCCGCACTGTGAAGGACGAATTTCGCGCGAGCCTAGCGCCAGTGTTCCGCCACCCAGCCATGCGGGATCTCGTGAGGTTTTGGCACCGATGGAAATGTCACGATTTTCGCGTCGGTCCGGGCCAGATCTGTCGCAGAGATATCCGGTTCGAGTGATTTATAAAGTCGGATGGGCGCGCGCGGGAAGGTATCGATCCCGGGCATGCATTCCTCGATCCAGTCCTGGTCACCGACCAGCCGGTCGATGTTGCTGCTTTCGAAACGGTGATGAACTGGCGCGGCAAATGCCCTGTCGAACAGCATGACGGAGGAATTGTAGCCCGGTATGAAGGAGTGCTCAAGGACGTAGAAACCCACTTTCAGGCCCTCAATAAATCCTAGGTCTCCGACGATTACCGTGTCTAGGTCGAGATAGAAGATCGTCTGGTCTGCGAACGGTGTTTGCGGATCGAACAGGGCCAGTTTCGTCCACCAACCCCGAGTTTCGATATTCGATATGTCGATAATGCCGACCTCGGGGCGAATGCCCTGCGGGTCGTCGGTCAGGCACACGAACCGCCAGTTTCCCGGCAGATGGCGGCGTACCATCGCGTATAGACGATTGACATAGTCCGGCCCGTATTTCTCTCCGTGTTTGACGCAGGCGATCGTTAATTGATTCAGGTCGACCGGTCGCGCGTCGGGGCTTTGCGATGGCACCCCGTCGCGCAACAAGGCGCGGGCCCGGTCCAGTGTGTTGTTGAGAAACGGTAGTTTGATTGTGTGCGGAAACGCCTCGACTACCCGGACCGCTTCCGCATAGTCGCCGGTATTTATGCGGATCCGCGACAGTCGCGCGAGGGCCGAGCCGAAGAAACCTTCCTGATTTTCGCTCAGGGATGGCCCGCATGCTTTCAGTGAGAGCGAGAAGATCTGCTCGAACAGTGCGGCGGCTCGTTCGAGTTGTCCTCGGGCGGTAAGCACCCGCGCGAGCGATTCCATGATGGTCATCTTGAGGCCGAGGGAGTTGTTCGGCACCGTCTCCAGAAGCCTTTCGAGTAGCTGCAACGCCTCGTCGATCCGGCCATTTTCAATCAACAGTGAGGATAGCCGGTGGGCTAGGCCTGTATCTTCCGGGGAGGCTTCGTGGATCGCCCTCATATGTCGGAGCGCTGCCTCGGAGTCACGCTCCAGATGGCTGGTGCCAGCGTCCCGGCGAACGCCCTTCCAGGCCATATAATGCTTTATCAGAACTCTGCGGAGGTCGAAGGCATTCTCCACTACTGCGGCATCCTGAAGGCTGATTTCAGCCTCCCGAACGGCTTCTGGGTCCCCGCCGAGAACTCTGTCGACTAGCGACATGGCCGGATGACTATCAGGGAGCGTTTCTGAATGAAGGGCACAGCCGAGGATCCAAACGAATTAAAGGGGCAAAAGCGACAGATCCCAACTCTATCACACGGAATTTGGCCTCTCCAGAGGCGCTCTCCCCGTGACTGTCTCGCACAGCAACTTCCCGGCCCCGGCTATCATAAGCACAGCTTGATCTACTGATAATTATTTATCGATTTCTTTTTGCCTCCCGCCTCGCCAAGCTCCCGGTTTCGAAGCGCCAGACAGCGGGGAATGGCAATGAAAATAGGGTTTATCGGGCTCGGCAATGTAGGGGCGAAACTGGCGGGCAGTCTGCTCCGCAACGGCGCGGATCTGGTGGTGCGCGATCTTGATCCGGCGCATGTGCAGCCCTTCCTCGACAAGGGCGCGGAGTTCGGCGCGAGCCCGAAAGCCGTGGCCGAGGCCTGCGATGTGATCATCACCTGCTTGCCGAGCCCGGCGATTTCGGCCGCCGTGATGGAAGGCGAGGACGGTATTCTCGAAGGCCTGACGCCCGGCACAATCTGGGCCGAGATGTCGACCACCCACGCCGAAGAAGTGAAACGGCTCGGTGCCCTTGTCACGGCGAAGGGCGGGGAAGCCGTGGATTGTCCTGTGTCCGGCGGCTGCCACCGTGCGGCGACCGGCAATATCGCGATCCTTGCCGGCTGCTCCCGCCCGACCTTCGAGAAGATCCTGCCGGTGCTGACCATGATGGGCCGCCGCATCCTGCACACGGGCGACCTCGGTACCGCCTCGGTGCTGAAGGTGATGACCAACTACCTTGCGACCGTCAATCTCATCTCCGTGTGCGAAGCTCTGGTGACCTCCAAGGCGGCCGGCATGGATCTCAACACCACGTTCGAGGCGATCAAAATTTCGTCGGGCAATTCCTTCGTCCACGAGACGGAAAGCCAGGTCATCCTCAACGGCTCACGCGATATCAGCTTCACCATGGATCTGGTGCTGAAGGATATCGGGTTGTTTCAGGAAATTGCCGAAACGAACGGCGTGCCGCTCGAGATCTCGCCGTTGATCAACAAGATCTTCGCCGATGGTATCGATCGTTTCGGGCCGCGTGAGTTGTCGCCGAACATCATCAAGCGTCTGGAAGAGGTAACCGGTCTCGACATCACAGCCCCCGGCTTTCCAACGGAGATGGAAGATGACGAGCCGGAAGAGCCGGGCTATGAAATTATCCCACAAGGTCGTTCATAACCGGGAGCAAGACCATGCTGGACAGGCGCGCATTCTATATCGACGGTACGTGGGTTGCCCCGTCCGAGGCCCGCGATTTCGAGGTGCTGAACCCGGCGACGGAGCAGCCGGTCGCGGTGATCTCGCTGGCTTCCGATGTGGATGTGGACCGGGCGGTACGGGCCGCCCGCGACGCGTTCGAGTTGTGGAGTGAGACGGCGGTTTCCGAGCGTGCGGACATGCTGCGCCGGGCGCTGGAGATCTATCTCCGCCGCCGGGACGAGATCGCCGAGGCGATGACGCTCGAAATGGGCGCGCCGCGCGATTTCTCCCGGGACAGCCAGGCGCCCTGTGGTGATGCTCTGCTGGCGGCGGCGATCGAAGCGCTTGAGGCGCATCAGTTCGAGCGGCCGAGCCTGCGCGGCGGCAGCACGCTCAGGGACGAGGCGGCGGGTGTCGCCGGGCTGATCACGCCCTGGAACTGGCCGGTCAATCAGGTCATGGCCAAGGTCGCCTCCGCGCTTGCCGCCGGATGCACCATGGTTCTGAAGCCGAGCGAGTACGCCCCGCTTTCGGCCGGTATCGTCGCCGAGGTGCTGGCCGAGGTCGGGTGCCCGCCCGGCGTTTTCAACATGGTGCATGGCGATGGCCCCGGCACCGGCGCGGCGCTCTCCGCCCATCCCGAGATCGACCTGCTGTCTTTCACCGGCTCCACCCGTGCAGGCCAGCTTGTCATGACGGCCGCCGCGAACGGCATCCGCCGGGTGGCGCTGGAGCTGGGCGGCAAGTCGCCGAACATCCTTTTCGCCGACGCGGACCTGCCGGCAGCACTGCAATTCAGTGTCGAGAACTGCTTCTCCAACAGCGGCCAGTCCTGCGATGCGCCGACCCGCCTGCTGGTCGAAAGCGCGGTCTATGAGGAAGCCGTCTCCCTCGCGGAGCGCTTCGCCGCCGCAGTCAATGTCGGGGATCCGCAACAACCGGGCGCGCATATCGGCCCGCTGGTGAACGCCCTCCAGTTCGAGCGGGTGCAGGGCCATATCCGCAAGGGCATCGAGGAAGGCGCCCGCGTCGTGACCGGCGGTCTCGGCAAACCGGAAGGCTTCGAGACCGGGTATTTCGTCAAGCCGACCCTGTTTGCCGATGTCACGAACGACATGCATATCGCCCGAAACGAGATCTTCGGCCCGGTGCTGGTGATGATCCCGTTCGACGGCGAGGACGAGGCGGTGCGGATCGGCAATGACACGCCTTACGGCCTCGCCGCCTATATCCAGACCGCAGACCCTGAAAAAGCCCAGCGCGTCGCGCGACGGCTTCGGGCGGGGAACATCTATATCAACGGCAATTTCGCAGATACCGACGTGCCCTTCGGCGGCTTCAAACAATCCGGCATCGGCCGCGAGAACGGCCCGCTTGGGCTGGAGGATTTCCTGGAGACGAAGGCGATCACGGGATAGGGGGGAGGGGCAATCGGCTCCCTCCCTCTCTCCGTCATCCCGACGCAGGTCGGGATCCATGGATGAAGGGCTATGTCCTATGACCTCTGGGTCCCGTTTTTCAACGGGATGACGGATATGGTGCGGTGGAGGGGAGACGTACCCGGCTCCGGCCCGCTGCCGGTTACATAAGATCCCATCCGGACGACGCATTCAGCCCAAGCGCCGACTGGCTGACGTCGATCAGCGTGACGGTGCCGCCGTCGGAGAGGGTGAGCACGGTGTTGCCGGCGCTTTCCGCTGCCGTGTAGGTCAGCCCGCTGTCGAACTGCAGACTGTCGATGCCGGTTTGGAAATCATTGATTTGGTCGCTGCCGCCGCCGGCCGTGAACAGGAAGGTGTCGGCCCCATCGCCACCGACCAGCGTGTCGTCTCCGGCATTGCCGACGAGCAGGTCCGCGCCGCTGTCTCCGGCCAGGTAATCGGCGCCCTGGCCGCCGTAGAGCGTATCATTGCCGAGATTGCCGCTGAGGCTGTCATTGCCGCTATTGCCATAGACGATATCGTTGCCCTGGCCGCCATAGAGGAGGTCGTCGTTCTCTCCGCCGGAGAGGGTGTCGTTGCCCTTGTTACCGTAGACGACGTCGTTGTCGTTGCCACCAAACACCGTGTCGCCGTCCCTGCCTCCGTAGAGTGTGTCCATGCCTCCGCCGCCGAAGACATAATCGGTACCCTGGTTGCCATAGACGATATCCTCGCCCCAAGCTGAGCCGACGGTGTCGTCGCCGCCGCCACCAGCAAGGGTGTCGTCTTCGGCACCGAGCGAGATGAACTGTGCCGCATCGTCGCCGACAACGTAGTTCTGGCCGCCGCCCCCGTTCACGGTGGCGCTGCCGACGATGGCGGCGAACTCGATATTGTCGAGCTGTACGGTCGAGCCGGTGGGCAGGCCGGACGTGTCAATGACGAAAGCCTCGGAGCCGGAGGTGGACGTGCTGCCGGTGATCTGGACTGTCTGGGCGGTCGAGCCGGAACTGGAGAAGCCGATGGTGCGGACATCCAGCGCCATGCTGCCGGAGCCATTGATGAAACTCTGGCCGTGGCCGGAGAGGAAGCTTTGCGCCCCCACAACCGGCTCGGTGGTCTGGATCTGTTGCGTGAGAGAGGTCGTCGCCGCGGTCGAGGTGACCGCCGTCGAGGTGCCGGAATTGGTTAGCGAAAGGCCGGAGGGCAGGGTCGCGGTGACGGTGTTGCCGCTGCCGGTATTCTGCACAAGCGCGCCGGAGGCGGTGCCGCCGGTATTGTTCACAAGCGTGCGGCCGGTGGCCGTACCGGCGGTATCTTCCGAGGTCTGGTTTGTCACCGTCAGACCGCTGCCAGAGGAACTGCCCGACGAGCCACCGCTGCCGCCGGATGATGGCGGGGTGTAGGACACGGCGGTCAGGGTCGTGGTGCTGCCGTCGTAGGCTGCGTTAAACTTGAGCGAGGCACTCGTTCCAGCGAGGTTGATTGTCTCGCTGCCACTGCCAACCGAGAGGGTGCTGCCGACAACACTCCCGTTCAGGCTGGAAAGGTCCTGGCCGTTGACCAGGATCTGGTCCCCGGAAGCGAGGCCGGAGATCGTGTCCCCGTTGAATTCCGAAGCCGTGCCGTAGAAGATATCGTTGCCGTCGCCGCCGCTGAGCAGGTCGTTGTCCGCGCCGCCGCGCAGGGTGTCGACGCCGGCGTCGCCGATCAGGGTGTCGCTGCCGGCGTCGCCGAAGAGGAGATCGGCACCGGCACCGCCGACCAGGCTGTCATTGCCGAGATGTCCGGATATCGTATCGTTGCCGTCGCCGCCCAGCAGGGTATCGGATTCCGTGCCGCCATTTATGCTGTCGTTGCCATCCTCGCCATACACAAGATCGTTTCCTCCTCCAACGACGAGAAGATCGTCGCCGAGGCCGCCATAGACCGTGTCGTTGCCGTCGGAAGAGTAGATAGAATCGTTTCCAGCCAGTCCGCTGATCGTATCGTCGGCGGTGTGGCCGGTGAGAAAGTCATTTCCAGCCGTTCCGGTTATGGGCACCGGGCCCAAGCTTTCCGGATACGAGGCAAGGGCGGAGGGAGCGAAGACGGTCGCCGCCGCGGCCAAACCGCTCCATCCGGCGTCTGCGCCGAGATCGGTTTCCGAGGCGTGGACCGGGACACCGAGATGGGCCTCCAGCCCGGAGATGAACTTCCGACCCGCCTGGTTTGACCCGGTCGAGCAGGCCATGAGCAGCACGTCCGCGCCGGGCGCCAGTGCGGCGCGGATACTGGCGAGCGCGTCGGCTTTGAGTTCGAGCGTTTCCCGATCGATGCGCTGTCCCGAAAGTGTGAAAGTCCCGGGGCCGCCATGGGTCAGAATGGCAATCTGCCCTACCGGCGCGGCGCGGGCGACGATGGAGGCGATTTCGGAAAGCGGGTCGGCCCATGACGCCAGCCGATGCACCCTGGCATCCGGATCAAGACCCTCTACCAGAAGGTGGGCATACCGGACGGAGGAATCGACGAACAGAACGGTTTCGTGGCGTGTCATGACGTGCTTTGCCTCACTTTTCGTGACGGTGCGGGGCCGGATGGTTTGCTGGGGAACTCTGAGGCCGCCGGTAGCAAAATGCGTCGTTGGTGGAGACACGGTTCAAGGTGTTCGAACGCACGCAATCGTGCTGCGCCTGCCGGCGAATTTCTGAAGCTCGTGTCGCCCATATGTCCGTTCCGCGGCCTTCTGCCAGGAAGAGGGGATCGGTCTTGTACGGTGCGTGATGTGCCGCCAAGACTCGATCCGAGTTGCTGTTCTTTGCTCTGACCTGTTTCTGCTTCTGCACTCACAGGTCTGTTGGCGCTAGAATAAGGCCGTAGCCTTCAACCAAGATGATATCGAGGGCAGGGTCAGGCTGCTTTGCTGGCTGTCTCAAAATCTTTGTGCGTATGTCTCATCGCGTTGTATTGATTGTTTGAAAGCCTTTTCTGCGTGAGAGCATCTTCAAGAGTGAGGTGAGATGGGGTTGGAGACAGAACCGCGAATTCCGTCATTGTCTCTGTTGCCCGGTATGGCCCCGCCGGAGGAGCTTTACTGGCATTGGCGCCGGGCGGTTTCGCCTTATTTCGATACAATCCCCCTTGAGGACCCCCGCAACCCGCCGCAACTGCCTGAACTGCAAATGTTCAATGCGGAGGGGTTCCTGTCCGTGAACGTGAAGTTCTCGGGGCAGAAATTCATCCGGGACAGCTCATGGCTCCGCCGGAATGACGATTCCGATCATGTGGCCCTGCAGTTTCTCGTCAGCGGCCGGAACCAATGCGAGAATGGCGGCTCTGACTTTGTCATGGAGAGCCGCGGAATTTATGCCCTCAATATGGGGTATGAGATCGATGCCCAATGTTCCGATGCCGAGGTCTTGAGTGTGATCCTGCCCCGTAACCGGGTGAGCGAAGATCTCCCGGCATTGGCGGATGCCCGTGGGCTGATGTTCGATACTGGTTCGACATCGGGAAAACTGCTCGCCGGCTTCTTTCATCTCCTTCGCGACACCCTGCCAACTACGACAGTCAGGGATGCGCCGGTTCTCAGCGAGAGCCTGATCGGTCTGCTGCGTGCCCTGATCATGGCTGGCGACCCCACTTCCATAGAGGCGCAGTCCGGCGTGCTCGCCTCGGTTCAGAGATATATCGATCGCAATTTGGGTGATCCAGCGCTCGGCATTGAGTCGATTTGCGCCCACTTCCGGATGTCCAGGGCAACGCTTTACAGGATTCTTGCACCGCATGGAGGCGTGCGGGATTACATCCAGCGGCGGCGATTGATGGGGGTTTTCAGGGCATTGGCCGCGCCGGCCAACATGGGTCGCGGTGTTTTCGATATTGCGCTCGAGTTCGGTTTCGGCACCCCCAGTTATTTCTCCCACCGCTTTCGGGAGCATTTCGGCATGTCGCCCAGCGAGGCCCGTGAAGCGGCCCAGAGTCATTTCCTGCGCGGCAACCAGCTGTTCCAGGGTGGCGAGGACGAAGGCCTCTCGGATGTCGAGACCATGCTGCGCTGGTCGAAGGAGCTGGGAGCATCGGGCCGCAGTGATATCGAGCCCGTTTCTTAGTCCTGCATCCCAACCCGGCCGATTCCGGGCAGTTTCAGAGCCGGGTTCTTCAGGTCGACGCCAATCGTTAGCCCGAGGACATTCACCTCTACACCTTCCTCCAGCGCCAGCATCACACCGGCCAGACCGAAGAGGGAAATCTGGAAGCCTGTGCCGCTCGGTGCTTTGGCGAAGACACCGCCTTCGGGGATGAAATCCTTGCCGATCGCGGTTGGTGGCAGGTCGAGGCTGAGTTCGGGTACTGCGCGGGCAATATGGGCCGTGAAGGTGTTGCTGTTCGGGCCGGGCCAGATCCGGTAGCTGGCGGCATGCGGATAGGAATTCGCGGCGGCGAAGATGCGGGGAATCAGGGTTTCGGCTTCCGCACCACGGATTTCCCGCAGCAGATCGGGTTTTGAGCCGAACCAGTAGCCGTCCGGGTTACCGTTGGTGGCCCGGACGGCGGTATTGGAATGCCGCAGTTGCCAGCCCATTACCTCGAAACGGGTGTAGTGCGCGGCATCGGGCTGCTTGACGGCGATCCAGGTATGCACACCGAAGATGCCGCGCCAGCTCCAGGCGCGGGCGGCATAGACATGAACCACGGCTTCCGGTGTCGTTTCGGGTGACGGCGCAATCTCGGCTGAATCCCGCCGCGCCTGACTCCAGTGCGTTGGACCTTCCGCCCATTTCCCGACCGCGCTGGCAGCCAGCGGTAAGCCGAGAAAGCCGACCAGTACCAGACCGAATAAAGTGATGCGTTTGAAGACAATCCTGACGTGCGCCATCAGGATGACATGGGGCGAGGGCCATGAGATGCAAGGCCGGCCCCGTCATGAACGGGACCGGCCAAGTGCTTTATTCCGCAGCGTTACGGGTTGCCGCGGGATTCCGGAAAGCCTCGAGGGCTTCTTCACGGCGCGTGGCCGCATTCTTCAGATGCCGTTCCTTCACATGGCCATAGCCACGGATATGTTCCGGGACGGTTGCGAGGGTGACGGCGGCGGCATGGTTCTCGCTGGAAAGGCCGCGGGCGACCTCTTCCATGTCCGTGAAATACTCCTCGATCAGCCGGCGTTCCGTGCGCCGCTCCTCTGTTCGGCCGAACGGATCGAAGGCAGTCCCGCGCAGGCCTTTCAGTTTCGCCAGAAGACCAAAGGCGGTGAAGATCCACGGCCCATAGGCGCGCTTTTTCAGCTCCCCGGTCTCCGGATCGCGTTGGGCGAGGAGAGGTGGCGCCAGATTTACTTCAAGCTTGAATTTTCCCTCGAACTGCTCGTCAAGCTGTTGCCAGAAGGCCGGTTCGGTATAAAGCCGGGCGACCTCGTATTCGTCCTTATAGGCCATCAGCTTGAAGGCATAGCGGGCTACGGCTTCCGACAGTTTTTCGGAGCCGGGCATTGCCCGTTCCTCGGCCGCCCGGACCGTTTCGACCAGCCCGGCATAGCGCGCGGCATAGCCGGCATTCTGGTAGGCGGTGAGTTCCGTGATGCGCCGCTCGATGGTCTCGTCGAGAGTGGCGGACAGACCGAGATGCTTCGGAGGTTCCACCACGGGGGCGGCGGCCTTTTCGACCGTGGCAAGATCATGCGCGGCCCTGCGGCCCCAGAGGAACGCCTTCTTGTTGAACTCGACCGCGACCCCGTTCAGCTCGACCGCCTTGAGGATGGCCTCGCCCGTCAGCGGCACCTGGCCGAGCTGGTAGGCATAGCCGAGCATGAAGAGGTTGGAAGCGATACTGTCACCCAGCAGGGCGGTGGCGATCCGGTTGGCATCGAGGAAGTGGGTCGAGTTTTCGCCACAGGAGCTTTTGAGCGCCGCTTTCACCGCTTCGGCCGGGAATTGCAGATCCGGGTTCTGAGTGAAGGCGCCGTTCATGGTCTGCTGGATATTCACGATGGCGGTGGTGTCGCCAAGGCTGAGCTTGGACAGACTGTCCAAGCCGACCGCCGTGATCATGTCGCAGGCCAGCAGCAGGTTGGCCGATCCGGCGGCGATCCGGACCGCATGCAGGTCTTCGGGTTTCTTCGCCAGTCGGACATGGGTGACGACGGAGCCGTTCTTCTGGGCCAGGCCGATCTGGTCGAGGACGGTGACGCCCTTGTCTTCCAGATGCGCGGCCATGCCGAGCAGGGCGCCGATGGTGACGACGCCGGTGCCGCCGATACCGGTGACGACGATGTTGTAGGGATGATCCAGCGCCGGGAGCGTAGGCTCCGGCAGAACCGGAAAGATATCAGCGCGGGCCGCAGTCTCTGGCTGCGCGCCGGTTTTCTTCCGGATGCCGCCGCCGACCACATTCACGAAGCTCGGGCAGAAACCCTTGGCGCAGGAATAATCCTTGTTGCAGGAGCTTTGGTCGATGGCCCGCTTGCGGCCGAATTCGGTTTCCACCGGGGTCAGCGAGACGCAGTTGGACTGCACGCCGCAATCGCCGCAGCCTTCGCAGACTTGCTGGTTGATGAACAGCCGCTTTTCCGGCTCCGGCAGCAGGCCGCGCTTGCGCCGGCGGCGCTTCTCGGTGGCGCAGGTCTGGTCGTACAGAATGATGGTGACGCCTTCGGTCTCGCGCAGTTCCTTCTGTACACTGTCCAGCTCGTCCCGGTGGTGCAGGGTGGCGAAATCCGGCCAGTGGGTGCCGAGCGGATACTTATCCGGCTCGTCGGTGATGATGCGCAGGGCCGCGACCCGTTCGGCCGCAACCTGATTGGCGATCTCCAGCACCGAAAAGGCGCCTTCCGCCGGTTGGCCGCCGGTCATGGCGACGGCGTCGTTATAGAGGATCTTGTAGGTGATGTTCACGTTCGCGGCGACGGCGGCGCGGATCGCCAGCAGGCCGGAATGGGTGTAGGTGCCATCGCCCAGATTGACGAACATGTGCTTGTGCTCGGTGAACGGCGCCATGCCGATCCACGGCGAGCCCTCGGCGCCCATCTGGGTGAATGTCTTGGTCTCCCGATGGGGCATCCAGCTTGCCAGGAAGTGGCAGCCGATGCCGGCGAAGGAGATGCTGCCGTCCGGGACTTTCGTCGAGGTGTTGTGCGGGCAGCCGGAACAGAAATAGGGGATGCGCTGGAAGTCCGTCACCGGCTTCAGCGCGGTCTTGGCGTGATCTTCAAGAAAAGCCAGCCGGTCGCGCAGGCGGCTATGGTCCCGCAGCTTCAGAACGCGCCGGGCAAGCAGCCGGGCGATGCTGCTGGCGGACAGCTCACCATTGGTCGGCATGATGACGGCACCGGTCTCGTCCTTCTTGCCGATGACGCGCGGTCGGTCGGCGAGGTCGAACAGGATCTGCTTTACCTGATCCTCGATCAGCGGGCGCTTCTCCTCGATCACCAGAACTTCCTCGAGCCCGGCGGCGAATTCCTTCAGTCCCTGCGGCTCCAGCGGCCAGGGCATGGCGACCTTGTAGATGCGCAGGCCGAGATCGGCTGCTTCCTGATCGGAGATGCCGAGATCGTCGAGTGCCTGTCGGACATCGAGGTAGGACTTGCCGACGGTGATGATACCGATCCTGGGCTTAGGGCTGTCCAGCATCACCTTGTCGAGCCTGTTGGCACGGGCAAAGGCGAGTATGGCGGGCAGTTTGTGGCTGTGCAGCCGTTCCTCCTGCTCCAGCCAGGGGTCCGGCCAGCGGATATTCAGCCCGCCTGCCGGCATGGCGAAATCATCGGGGGTAACGATTTCGAGCTGTAGCGGGTCGATATCGATGGAGGCGGAGCTGTCCATATTCTCCGCCGTCGCCTTCAGCCCGACCCAGCAACCGCTGAACCGGGACATGGCAAAACCGTAAAGCCCATAATCCAGCACATCCTGCACGCCGGCCGGATGCAGCATCGGAATGCAGGCATCCATGAAGGCATATTCGCTCTGGTGCGGGATGGTGGAGGATTTGGCCACATGGTCGTCGCCGGCCACCGCCAGGACGCCGCCATGCTGCGCGGAGCCAGCGAAGTTCGCGTGCTTGAAGGCATCGCCGGAGCGGTCGACGCCGGGGCCCTTGCCGTACCAGATGGAAAACACGCCATCATATTTGGCGCCGGGATAGAGGCCGGTCTGCTGGCTGCCCCAGACGGCGGTGGCAGCGAGGTCTTCGTTCAGGCCCGGCTGGAACTCGATATTGTTCTTCTGCATGAACGCGCGGGCGCGCCAGAGCTGCATGTCATAGGTGCCGAGCGGCGAGCCGCGGTATCCTGAGATGAAGCAGGCTGTGTTGAGATCTCGCGCGGCATCGCGCTGTCGCTGTGCCATGGGCACGCGCACAAGCGCCTGGATGCCGGTCATGTAAACCCGCCCCCGGTCGAGGGCGTATTTGTCGTCGAGCGAGACGGACTTGAGTGCCGTCATGATATCTCCCCGGCATTTCTGGGTGCCGATTGTCACGGCACTCCACTTGTTTCATTTGCAATTAAGGTATGCCTCTACCGGGGGCGCGGCAATCGGTGCAGAAGGTGCGGCACAAAAACGCAAGAAATCGACAATGTGACGCGACAGAACGACGCAGTTTTTCGTTAATCCAAGTGCGCGCGAAATGAAAAGCATGCTTCGATCACGAACCGTCGAATATGAAATTCCTGTTTCGGGAGCTTGGCGCCCCGGATTCCTTCCGGCATAAGGGATCCCGGAAATGACAGTGCTCCACCGATCCGGAAGAGGCTTATGACGATACTGCTGACTGGCGCTGCAGGGTTTATCGGCATGCATGTAGCGGAGCTGTTGCTGGCACGCGGCGAGCGTGTTGTCGGGATCGATAATCTCAACAGCTACTACGACCCGGCTTTGAAACATGCCCGGCTGAAAAATCTGGAAGGCCGCAACGGCTTTACCTTCGAGGAGCTGGAGATCGCGGACGCGGACGCTGTGATGGGGCTGACGGCGCGCTATCCCGATATTGACCGGGTGGTGCATCTGGCAGCGCAAGCCGGTGTGCGCTACTCCATCGACCATCCGGGCGATTATGTCCGCAGCAACCTTGTCGGCCATGCCAACATGCTGGAGTTCGTCCGCGGCCTGATGGACCGGCCGGGCGGCTGCAAGAATTTCGTCTATGCCTCCTCCTCCTCGGTCTATGGCGCCAACAAGGAAATGCCGTTCAGCACCGATCAGAAGACCGACAGCCCGGTCTCCTTCTATGGCGCGACCAAGAAGGCGAACGAGCTGCTAAGCTATTCCTACGCCCATCTCTACCGGGTGCCGTCCATCGGCCTGCGCTTCTTCACGGTCTACGGACCCTGGGGCCGGCCGGACATGTCTCCCTGGCTGTTCGCCAGCGCCATCCTCGAAGGCCGGCCGATCAAGGTTTTCAACAATGGCGACATGATGCGCGACTTCACCTATATCGCGGACATCGCCGCCGGTGTCGTCGGCGCGCTCGATACCCCGCCATCGGGCGAAGGCGAGGCCTGCCCGCACAAGGTCTACAATATCGGCAACAACAAGCCGGTGAAGCTGCTGGATTATATCCGGGTGATCGAGAAAGCCTGCGGTGTCGAGGCGATCATGGACATGCAGCCGATGCAGGCGGGCGACGTCTACGCCACCTACGCCAACATCGATCCGGCATCAGAAGATTTCGGCTACGCGCCAAGCACGCCAGTCGAGGAAGGCATCCCCGCCTTCGTCGACTGGTACCGGAAGTATCACGGGACCTAGCGCCGCAGCGTTCACCGTCAGCTTCTCAGAGTCGCGGGCCGAGTTTGTTCATCACGGCCGTGGACAGTAACGCGCCTATCTCTTCCGGATTGGCTTCTTTGTCCGTTGCTTTTTCGAAGCCGCCGGAGGTTGCCGTCCAGGTTTCAGAGGCGGCGATCCTGAGGTCGTCACCGCGCACCAGTCCGGAATAGACGATCCGGCTGTCATCGACATCCATGGCCAGCAGACGCCAGGCGACGTGCTTGGGTGAATCCGGGTCATGAATTCCGTAGGCGACCAGAACCAGATCCGCATGGCCTTTCAGAGCGTCGATTTCCAGCGCCTGCAGGTCGTCACTGCCGCCGGCGCGGGACTGCAGCCGGATCATCATCGCCCGGTCCAGAATATTGACGCCGTGGTCCAGGAAGGCGCTTTCGAAGGAGGATCGCACGCGTTCCATGTCGAGCTCGGAGAGCGGGTTGTCTCGGGTGCCGCTTTCCCCGCCGGTATTCAGCTCTTTCTTGAATTCGAGACGGATCTTTTTCTGGGTGCCGACGGAGGTACTCGACGCGGCGCTGCCGAATCCACCATTGCCCCGGACGATGAAGATCGGATCGATATCGTTGCCTTTAACGGCTGTCTTCTCTTCACTGCCGCTGATGACCGCCCGGCTTAGGGCGACCCAGCTGCGCGGCGTGTCGCTGATGGTGCGGTTGAAGAAAATCGCGGTCTTCGGGCTGCCCGCATCGCGATAGGCACGCTCGAAATCTGCTGCCGTCTTAACCGGAATGACCGGTGCCGATTGAACGGTACCGCTCGGATCCGTGCTGCCATTCATGACGGCGGGCTGGTTCGCGCGGAATTGCCATGTGCCGTTGCTGCTCTGCGCCGCAACCGGCAGGGCAGAACCGGCGGCTGCCGTGAAGGCCAGCGCCGCCAGGACTGTTTTCAGGCGGGGAGACATCATGAACCCTCCCGTAACTCAATCAGATAAAGCGCCGCATCAGGATTGGTGCTGTGCGTCGCGTAGCTCTGATAGGTGTGTGGGCTGAGGATCAGCCGTGTCCATGCGGTGACGGGCTCGCTCTCGATTTGGCCTGCGTTGAAGAAGGTCGCCCGGCCCTCGACCTGGAGTGTGTGATCGGTGCAGTTGACTATCCGCGCGAATACCCGAACCGAGCCGTCTGCATTGCGCTGGGCCGAAGTGGCTTGGACCAGGATCTTGTTGGTGATCCGGATATCGGAAACGTTCGCGTAATTCAGCGGCATCTCGGTGATCGATCCGGGAACCTGTGGCACCAGGCGCTGCGTGCCTTGTTCGGCAAGAGCGAAATTGCGCTTATATTCGTAAAAATCGCACTGGGGACGGGGCTTTACATTGGCGCAGCCAGACAACAGGGCGAGACCAAGGGCGGCGGTGGCAATCGTGAAAATCTTCATCGTTCGCGTGCTCTCTTCATGAGCTGTTGAGCCAGTTTGAGGAAATCTTCCCTCACGTTGCCGGTGCGGCACTGTTCGGAGCCCGGACCGGAAGTGTTTTCATGATGCTGACGTCGCGGGCCCAGATCAGGCCGCAGGTCTCACCCGGAAAGGCCTGGACGACTTCGGCGCCGCGCCCGGAGAAGCTGCCCGGCGCTGCCCCGGAGCCGGTTGCGGCAAGTGTGACTGTGTCCGGCAGAACGTCAATATAGCGGATATCCGCGTCAGGCTGCGCCGCTTCGGCGGCAGCCTTGGCGATCAGGCCGACCACCAGGATACCGAGGCCGACAAGTGCCGCATCCCTGTTGCCTGCTCCGGCGCCGTAAAGCGCGGTGCCGGCGCCGACTTGGGCCAGCACAGTGCCGGTGGCATCCATGCCATCCTTGAACTTGGCTTTCCCCGCGAGGATGGTGTCGATCTCGCGTCCGCCGCGGCTGCTGGCCTGCCAGTAGACATTAGCGGCCATATTGAGCGTGAGTTTCAACCCATCGGGATCGTAGGTAATCTCGTCGATGCCCGTTTGGTATCCGCGCCGCACTTTCAGTTGCTCGTCATATTTCCCGGCTGCGAATTTAGCCGGCGCCTGGCCCGACTCATAAATCACCAGAGTCGACATGCTGGCTTCCGGCGGAGCCAGGGTGTGGCGGTGTTCGTGTGCAACAGAGAAGGCATCCTCCGCCAACTCGTCGTCGCCATTGCATTTGGAGGCCCAGCCGGAGAGATAATTCAGCAGCGCGAAATCGGCCTGATATTCTTCCTCGGTGGACAACGTGTCCTGAAACTCGCCGGCCTTGAAGCTGGCGCGGGCGTTTTCGAAGTCACCCTCCGCCAGATAGGCCAGGCCGAGATAATAGAACACCATCGCGCGTTCGTAGGGTTCGCCCTTGAAGTCCTTGATGTTTTCCTTGACGAATTTACCGAGAGCCTGCTTCGCGGCCGTATTGTCGGCATAGACGGTTTCAATCCGGTCCGCGGCAGCAGCCAGCTCCCTGCGGGCCAGCTTGATATCGCCCATCTCGAACGCCTTAACACCGATCCGGGCATGGTTCAGAACCGCGTTCCGCTCACCCTGCGCAAGCAGAATGCGATAGTCCCCGTGCAGTTCGGCCGGTTTTCCTGCCAGGGCCATCTTGAGTTCCTCGGCCGATACCACCCGCTCCTTCTCATGGTCCTGAAGCGTCTGGCAGGCTGCCAGCGATATGGCGACGTAAACAGCGACGGATGTCTTTACCCACTTCATGCGCATCTCTCCCCCATACGCTATATTCATCCCTCCATGCGCGCCCCCGCGCGCCGGATGGGTTTCTTGTTCATTCAGCGGTAGGTGACGCTATCCGCGGCGGCCTTCGTGAAATCGTAGATGTTGGTCCAGATCAGAATGCCGCTTTCAAGGTCGACCATCTCGAAGGTGATCTGTGTAAAGCGTTGTTGCATGCCGGTAGATGTGTCGCGAGAATCCAGCGAGGCGATGCGGCCGACGAGCCTGTAATCTGAGCCTGCTTGTGCTTGCGTCCTCCCGGTCGTCGCCACATCGACAGTGCCGCTGCGCTTCAGTTCGCGTTCCTTCGCGACCACGTCGGCATATTCGCGGCCGACGAACTGCATCCGTCCGCGCGCGGCCCGTAAAAGGCCGACCCGCAGTCGGTCCGCGATCAGGTTCTTGTTGATCCGCTGGGCGCTTTCATTCGTGAAATGCTTTGCGTCGATAATGACGCGGGGCGGGACGGCAGCATTCGCGAGCTGCGGCGACAACATCATGTCGCGCATCATGGCGTCGGCCATTGCAATGATGTCCTGGCCTTCAATTCCGATGCCGGTCGCGGGACCGGGTTTGGTGGAGTCCTGATAGGTCGTCTGGACACCGGACTCGTTCTTCACTCCGGTCGTCTGACACGCGGAAAGTGTGACGGCGAGCAGCAGGATGGTCGCGCCTTGCGCGCGTTTCAGGCTGAAATTCATCATGGTGGAGATCCGCTCCCGAGACCGTAGATTGTCTTTAGTTTACGGTGAATACCGTGGCAATAGAGGTGCCGACTATAGAGGATGTTTATGCTGTTTCAACAGCTGCCATAAATTTGGTGTCACTATAAAATCAACCGTTGTTTGCTTGCGTATTCTGACTGAGGGACGATGAAAACGATCTTTGGTTGATACCTGCGGTTGGCCGCGCCCATTTGTCCGGAAACTCTTTTGGGTTCAGGAGAAGATAGCAAAACGTCTCCCCGCTGAGACCGGGAAGGCGCTGTGTTTTCGTGGTGTTCAGGCGGGAGCCGTTCCGCCAGGAGGTGTGGTTTTCAGGCCACGTCGACCATCACCAGGTCGGTGTCACCGAGCGCTTTGACCGTGATGGTTTTCTCTCCGCTTACAGCGACGCCATCGCGGGCCTGTGCCGGAGTACCGTTCACCTCGATGGCGGCATCGGTCGAGACGAGATAGCCCTGACGGCCTTCGCCGAAGCTGTAGCTGACAACATCGCCGCCTTTCAGCTTGGCGCCGAGCACAGCCGCGTCCTGGTGGATCGGCAGGGCGTTGCTTGCCTTGTCCGTGCCCCGTCCGGAGGCCAGGGCGGTGAAGCTGCCTGAAGATGCCTCCGGAAAACTCCGGGTGCCCCAGCCCGGCTCGTGGCCAGTTCGGTCCGGGTGAATCCAGATCTGGAAGATCTGGGTTTCTTCGTCTTCCAGATTGTATTCCGCATGTACGATGCCGGAACCGGCATGCATCACCTGTACGTCGCCCGCGACAGTCCGGCCTTCGTTGCCGAGCCGGTCCTTGTGCGTGATCGCCCCTTTGCGGACATAGGTGATGATTTCCATGTCCTTGTGCGGATGAGGATCGAACCCGGTTTTCGGCTTGATGGTGTCGTCGTTCCAGACCCGGAGTGGGCCGAGGCCCATGCGCTTCGGGTCATGATACTGGCCGAAACTGAAATGATGGTGGGCATTCAGCCAGCCGAATTGGGCCGAGCCGAGCGAGTCGAAGTGTCTGACATCAATCATTGTTCCCACTCCTGTCTGGTGTGTGAGTTAGCCGGCAAGTTTCGCCGCGATGGTTGCCACGTGCTTGCCCTGATATTCCGCGAGCGAAAGTTCCAGCTCACTCGGCTGGCGGCTGCCGTCGGGACCAGCGATCGTGGCCGCGCCATAGGGGGAGCCGCCGCGCACTTCGGAAATGTTGGTAAGGCCTTCGGCGGCATATGGCAGGCCGACAATGACCATGCCGTGATGCATCAGCGTCGGAATGGTGGTGAGAATGGTCGACTCGTTACCGCCGCCAGTGCCGGTGGAGGTGAAGACGCTGCCGACCTTGCCGACCAGCGCACCCTTGGCCCAGAGGCCGCCAGTCTGGTCGAGGAAGTTGCGCATCTGCGACGCCATGTTGCCGAACCGGGTCGGGGTGCCGAAGATGATCGCATCATAGTCGGCAAGTTCGGCCGGCGTCGCGACCGGTGCGTCCTGGTCCAGCTTGATCCCGGCATTCTTGGCAACGTCGTCGGGCATCAGTTCGGGAACGCGCTTCACGGTAACCTCGACGCCATCGACGTTGGAGGCACCCTTGGCAACCGCGTCGGCCATGGTTTCGATATGGCCGTAGGATGAATAATAAAGAACGAGAAGTTTTGTCATGATGTGTCTCCCGCGACGGGGTTGTGTCGTCGCTTCGATCTGGAAACTGGGGGTATTGGTTGATTTGAACAATCGGGGTAAAATGAATAAATTTGTTTCCCATAAGAAACTGTGAGTAAGCGAGATGCTGGATAATCTGACCGGACTGGTGGTGTTTGCGAAAGTCGTCGATGAGGGCGGTTTTTCGAAGGCGGCAAGCAGACTCGGTATCTCGAAATCCTCGGTCTCCAAGCAGATCAGCGCGCTGGAAGACCATCTCGGCACGCGTCTTCTCAACCGCACGACGCGCCGGTTCAGCCTGACCGAGCCCGGAACCCTGCTTTACGAGCGGTGCCAGCGCATTGTGGCGGAAGTCGATGCAGCGGAGCGCGAGGCGGGGTCCCTGCAATCGAACCCGAGCGGGCGCCTCCGGATCAGCGCCGGCGTGTCTTTCGGGCGCCTGCATCTCTCGCGCGTTCTGCCGGATTTCCTTTTCGAGTATCCCGAACTCTCGATGGAGCTGGTGTTAAACGATCGGCGAGTGGATCTGGTCGAGGAAGGCTACGACGTTGCTCTCCGGATCGGCCGACTGGAAGATTCGACGCTTGTCGCCCGCAAACTCTGCCCGGCACGGCAGGTCACTGTCGCGTCGCCGGACTATCTGAAAAAGCGGGGCGAGCCGAAACATCCCGGCGAGCTTCCGGGGCACGAGCATCTCGCCTACAGCTACCTCAATGAGGGGCTCGCATGGGATTTCAGGGTCGACGGGCGAGCGCAGCAATTTCGGATTGCGCCGCGCATGATCACGAATAACGGCGATGCGATCCTGACCATGGCGGAACAGGGCGGCGGTATCGCGCAGATTCCAACCTTCATTGCGGGTGAAAGCATCCGGGCAGGGCGCCTGCAGCCGATCCTCCCCGACTTTGCGGCATCACCCATTGGAGTCTACGCGCTTTATCCGAATGCGCGGAACCTGCCATTGAAGGTGCGGGTATTTATCGATTTTTTGCGCAAACGTTTCCGCGAGAACGCTGGATGGGATGAAGGTCTCGGGCTGGACTGAAGGTCTACCAGTCTGCTCCAACCTTGCCAGTTTTCTTGTAGGCCTCGATCATTCCGGCAAGTCTTTCCCGCTCCTCGCAGCCTTTCCCGCCCGCGCAGAGTTCGCCCAGTACGACGAGTTTCTGCTCCGCTTCCTGGACGCGGCCGGTCTCGAGATAGAGTTTCGCCGCATAAGCGTTGGCCGCAAGGTTCTTAGGGTCGGCCTCCAGAGCCTTCTGATAGGCATGCTCGCTATCGACATAACGTTTGGTCTTGCGCAGGCTGAAACCGATCAGCGCCCAGGCATCGGCGTCCTGTGGATCCTCGTCGACGAAAGACTGCATGATCTCGAGGCCCTTGGCGTAGTCGCCGTCCTCGATGGCCTTGATGCCGGAATAGTAAATCGGCGGCCGTTCGATCTCGCTGTCCCCGCTCTCGGGGAACACGGCATGGGCGGTGTTGCCGCCGAATGCGATGAGAAAAGCGATCAGGATCGGCAGGCTGGCTCGGGCCATCGTTATCGTCTCCCAACATAGTCTCCAGCGATACGCGCGGGAGAGGCCTTTGGACCTAATATGTGTTTCGCAGCGAGGCAAGAGTGTGGCGCGGCTGCGATTGTTCCCTAACGAAGGAACCAGGGATTATCTATTATGAAGGACTGACAGTAATTGGTCCAAGGCAGGGCGTAGGCATAGGTTTCGAAGCGGTCCTGCTCGTCCGGGCCTTTTTCCGGCAGATTCGCTCTATAGCGCTCCAAATGGGTCCGTGACATTTCGCGAAACCGTGCATCAAGAGATCCGTCGGCCTCGAAAGATCCGTCCAGTCTCTCCTCCATCTCTTTGACCGCCGACAGGATCTGCTCCGGGCTGTTGTCCTCCAGCGCAACGCCTGCCCGCGCGAATCCCTCGACCGTGTTCTGCAGGAAGAGGTCGCGTGCCAGCATCTCGTCATACCCGATCTGAGCGCCATTCTCCGTGTTCCGGTATGTCTTGAACAACAACAGGTCCCTGGTGTTCACCCAGTGGTCCGGTTGGCTGTAGCCGTTCACCATCACCATCGGTGTGTTGAGGATGCGGGCGATTGCTTCCGGGCCGGAGGAGCAGGTGATGGCAAAACGAGCCCGTGCGATGCAGCAGACGTCCAGAATGTCGGCGTAGTCCGGGTGATGCGGCAGATCGACCACCAGCGGACTTTCGTGGTTCAGCGGCACCGAGGTGCGGTCGCCAAGTCGGAAGACTCTGTAACCCTCACTGACAAGGTGATCGATGGCCGGGAGATAGTTTTCGATCCGATTGGCGCGGAAGTGGTGGTAGCCCATTTCAGGCAGGTATCCGGTGTCGCGGACATGCAAGACGACTGCCGGGCGGTCATCGTCGTAGCCCATCTTGGCCAGCAGACTGGAGCCCTCCGCGAGCAGGTCTGCCGGTGGCGTCAGATGCCGGATAGGGTTGCCGGCTTCCAGGTGCAGGACGAAATCGCGAAACAGGGCACTTGGGGAAATCATCGCCCAGGTGAGCGGTCCGATATCCATGGTGCCGGCATTGAAGTGGCCCATCATGACCAGCTTGCGGTTCATGGTCTCCAGGAAGTCGATCCGTGGTTCATGCAGGCGCCTGACGCCCCGGCTATGTCCCTGAAACCTGTGGTCGTGAATGATGGCCGCGATGTTCGGATGGCTCTCGCAGAAGAGATTGGCGAGATAAAAAGGCTCCAGACACATATGCCCAATCCGGGAGGCCGCGGGGAGCATGTAGGCGAGCGTTTGCCCGCCGCGCTGCATCAGCGGTCCGACAATCTCCACGAGACTCTGGAGGTTGGCCTGGGAAAAAATCTCTTTTGCTGCGTCGAGACCGACCGAGGCGACTTCCGGTTTGCCGTTAGTCATCGATCCGGAGTCCATTCGTGATTAGCATGAGGTGAGTCTAGCCCGATGTATCTGCCGATGACAGATAGAGATGCCACTGCATTGGGAATGCTCACACAACCGAAGTAATGTGACGCTATACACAACGCACTAGCGTTCTCCATCCGGTAAAAGTCCGCATGCCCCTTCGACTCGTCTTCGCCCTCGCGGCGTTGTTTCTGGTGCTTTATCTGCCTGGCCTCACCGCCACGCCGCTATCTTGACGCGGCCAGCGACAGCATCGTGCTTGTTGAAGCCAGGCACCGTGACGCGTTCCTAGAGGAGGCGGAGACCCGCGGTCTTCGGCCGGAAGAGGGTGATACAGTCAGCGGTCTGAACTATTCCCGGGGCGATCCGGTGGCTGTTACGCTCTACCGGCTGCAAGCCGTTAGGCGCCTGCGACAAATCAGCGTCCCGCCCTTGGCGGTTGATCCGGGCGCCCCCACACCTTAAAGAACCGCAGAGGCAGGCGTTTTCGAAAGGGCCGACGTGCCGCATTCAAATGTTTCCAGTCCCGAGGCAGGCGCCACTGCACCGCCCTTGCTGTCCGTGATCGTCCCGGTCCTGAACGAGGCCGAGAATATCGCGCCGCTGGTCGGCGAGATCGAGGCGGCTCTGACCGGCGTCTGCGCCTTCGAAATCATCTATATCGACGACTGCAGCACCGACGAGACACCTGACGTCCTGCGGCGCCTGAAGGCGGATCGCCCGCACCTTCGGGTGATCCGGCATGACCGGACCTGTGGGCAGAGCGCGGGCCTCCGTAACGGTGTGTCCGCCGCCCGGGGCGAACTCATCGCCACGCTGGACGGCGACGGGCAGAACGATCCCGACGATATTCCGAAGCTGCTGGAGAAATACCGGCAGACCGCGACGGCGGAGCAACCGGTCATGATTACCGGGCACCGGGTCAACCGCCAGGACACTACTTCAAAGCGGGTGGCGTCGAAATATGCCAACAAGCTCCGGCGGGCCCTGTTGAAGGACGACAATCCGGACACCGGCTGCTCCCTGAAGCTCTATGCGCGCGGTACTTTCCTGCGCTTTCCCTATTTCGATCATATGCACCGTTTCCTGCCGGCTCTGGCGAAGCGCGAGAATTGCGCGGTGCATGTAGTTCCGGTAAACCACCGCCACCGTCAGCACGGTCAGTCCAAATACTCGAATTTTGGCCGTGCATTGGTTGGCATTCCCGACCTGCTGGGTGTGGCCTGGTTGCTGCGCCGGAGTCCGGGCGGCCTTAAAGCGAAAGAAATCGATCAGTGAACCTGGATGCCTTCTTCGACCTCTCTCCTGAAGAGATGGTCATGCTCACATTCGGATTTGTCGCCCAGGCGTTGTTCGCGGCGCGCTTCCTGGTGCAGTGGGTTTCCAGCGAGATCGGCCGCAAGAGCGTGATTCCCGTCGCCTTCTGGTACTTCAGCTGCGCCGGCGGTATCATGATGCTGATCTATGCGATCTGGCGTATGGACCCGGTTTTCATCCTCGGTCAGTCGACTGGCCTCATCGTCTATATCCGCAACCTTTTCCTTATCCATCGCGAGAAGCGGATGGATATAATGGCTGCGAAAGACGCGGGCGGAGACGACTGAACCGGGCCGGCTTCGGATCGCGGCGGGAACTTTTCTTCCCGTTTGTCATTCTGCTGTCATGAAATGAGGGGACACATTCCCTCTTTTACGAAGTCCAGCCCGTTCGAGGTCCCATGTCTGTTTCCCTGGTTAATGCCCGTGTTCTGCTTGAGGACGGTTCGGTAGAGAAAACCGAGATCCTTATCGAAGGCGGAGTGATTCAGGCGATCGGTACGGGTGCGGTTACCGGGCGTGCATTCGATCTCGATGACAGGCTGGTGCTGCCGGGGATCATCGATCTGCATGGAGACGGGTTCGAGCGCAGCCTGATGCCGCGCACCGGCACGGAGTTTCCTATCGATATCGCTTTGATGGATGCGGACCGCTCGATCCTTTCCTCGGGCATCACAACGGCTTTTCTGGCCCAGGGAGTGAGCTGGGAAGGCGGCCTCCGCGGTTCGGCAACGGCGGAAAAGATCCTGTCCGCGATCGAACGGGGCCGGAAGCGCTTCGGTGCCGACCTGCAGTTCCATCTCCGGTTCGAGACCTTCGCCATTGAGGAGCAGGAAGCCACGATGCGCTGGCTCGAAGACGGTCGCGTTTCGATGCTGGTGTTCAACGACCACCTGCCGCAGTTCGAGCAATCCCTGCGCGAGACACCTGACAGGATGCAGCGCTGGGCTCACCAGCTCGGCATGACCTTTGATGATTTCCGGGCCGAAGTCCGTGCCCGTCGTGCCCGTCAGGACGAGGCGGAGGAGACGGTGCGCCGGATCGCCGAACTCGCTCGCCAGGTTGGGGTGCCGACAGGCTCACACGATGACGATACGCCGGAGCTGCGTCAGCATTACAATGCGCTGGGTGCCCGGATTGCCGAGTTCCCGGTCAATCTGGAAACGGCGAAAGCGGCCCGGGCGTTGGGGAACCCCGTCGGCATGGGCGCCCCGAACGCCCTGCGCGGTGGCAGCGCCTCTGGCAATGTTTCCGCCCTCTCTGTGATCGAGGAGGGGCTCTGTGACTACCTGATCTCTGACTATTACTATCCGGCCCAGTTCCATGCGGCATTCAAGCTTGCCGCTGACGGCGTGCTGCCCCTGGGCAGCGCTTGGGCGCTGGTGTCTGCCGGCCCGGCAAAGGTCGGCGGCCTGGATGATCGCGGTGTGATTGCGGTCGGTAAACGCGCAGATATGATCGTGGTTGATGACAGTGACAAGGCTTTGCCGAAGGTGGATTTCGCTGTGGTGAACGGTGCTCTGTCATACGCGTCCGAGCCTTACCGGGTTGCCGCGTTGCCGGAACTGTTCCCGGTTTGACGCTTTTCCGGAACACGGTTGGGGTGCAAGACTGACGCTATGGATGCTGCGCCCTCGTTCCTGCTGACCTTGCATATCGCCACCGGGGCGGTCTCTCTCGTCATGGCCGCGCTGGCCATCGCGGCGCCGAAAGGCCGGCGCCTGCACCGGCTTGCCGGGAAGCTTTACGTCCTGTCGATGGTTGTGGTGTTCGCGACTGCGGTGTCGCTTAGCCTCGCTACCAACGATTTGTTCCTGATGACGGTGGCGATCTTCAGTTTTTACATGGTGGTGAGCGGCTATCGTGCGCTTTACCTGAAGCAGCCCACAGCATCCCTTGATCTGCGCTACCGGATCGGTGCGCTGGACAAGGGGGCAGCGCAGTTCACCATGATCGCCTGTTCGGCGATGGCGACCTATGGCGGTGTCTATTGGTACACCGAACCTCTAGCGCCGGTGCTTGTTGTGCTTGGCAGCGTCGGCAGTCTGATGGCGTTTTTCGATCTGAAGCGGTTCCGTAATCCGCCGAAAGATCCACGCGCCTGGTTCTTCACCCACATGATCCGGATGCTCGGCGGCACAATCGCCTCGGTCACGGCATTTCTCGTCAACACCGGCGACATGCTGCCGCCGCTCGCGCGCTGGCTAATGCCGACGATCATCGGCACCGCCGCGATTATCCTCTGGGTGGCATATTACAAACGGAAATTCTCAGGTGGGGCTGAGCCGGAAACCGTCGCCGAGGTCAGGTTGCGGGAGATGCCGGAAGAGGATGAGGAAGACGGGATCTAACCGTCCTCAGAGCGGCGTTTCCGCCATCTCCATGATGATCTTCCATTGCTCCTCGCTGACCGGCACGACGGACAGGCGGGACTGGCGCACCAGTGCCAGGTCTTCCAACCGGGGCTCGGCCTTCACGTCCGCCAGGGTCACCGGCTTCACAACCGGTTTCACCGCCTCGACCGTGACCATGCCGAACCGGCCCTTCGCGTCGGTCGGGTCCGGGTGATATTCCTCGATCACCTTCACGATGCCGACGATCTGCTTCTCGTTGACCGAGTGGTAGAAGAAGCCGAGATCGCCGACTTTCATGGCCTTCATGTTGTTCGAGGCCTGATAGTTCCGGACCCCGTCCCAGCCTTCGCCTTCCGCGCCCTTTTTTACCTGATCGTCCCAGGACCAGGTATTCGGCTCGGATTTGAACAACCAGTAGGCCATTGACGGTGTCTCCTTCACTCAGATGGCTTGGACGCCGATGCGCCCGGCATTTCCCAGCCGGTCGGCCGGGACAGAAGTTCATGCACTACCGTGCCGAGATCGATGCCGCGGTTCAAGACTGCATCCACACCTTCGGCAATCGGCATCTCGACTGAAAGGGCGCGTGCCCGGCGGATCAGCGCGGCGGCGGTATGAACGCCCTCCACGACGGACTGGCTGGAGCCGAGAATATCCTCCAGCCGTTCACCCATGCCAAGACGCCTGCCGAGCGAGAAATTGCGGGAACTGGTGCTGGAACAGCTCAGCATCACATCGCCGAGGCCGGACAACCCCATCAGGGTTTCGGTCCTGCCGCCAAGGGCGACCGCGAACCGGGTGGCTTCCGCCAGACCCCGGGTGATCAGGGCGGCGCGGGCATTCTCGCCCATGCCCATGCCGCTGACGATTCCTGCGGCGATGGCCAGCACGTTCTTCACCGCACCGCCGACTTCGGTGCCGGCAACGTCGGTGGAGGCATAGAGCCGGAAGGTATCGGTGCCGAGCGCTTCCACCAGCTTCAAGGCCAGGTCGCGGTCTGCTGCCGCCAGCGTCACGGCTGTCGGCTTTCCTGCGGCGGTCTCGCTCGCGAAACTCGGGCCGGAGAGCATGACGGCCGGATTATCGGGCAGGAGCTCCTGCAGCACTGCGCTCATTGTCTTGTCGGTGGAAAGCTCAATCCCCTTGGCGGCGGAGATAAGCGGGACACCGGCCGGAATGTCGAAGCTGGCAAGGGCCCCGCGCATATGCTGTGCCGGGATTACCAGCAGTATCGCACCGGCGCCTGTAACGGCTTCGGCCGGGTCGCTGGTCACCATTAGAGCGGGTGGCAAGGCGATGCCTGGAAGATACTTCGTGTTTTCGCGGGTCCGGGACATGGCTTCTGCATGATCCGGGCGGCGGGTCCAGAGAACGGTTTTTCGCCCTGCGCGCTGGGCGGCGAGGGCCAAAGCCGTGCCCCAGGCACCGGCGCCGAGCACTGCGATAGTGTCGATACTCATGCTTTCACTCCCGCACCGATTGCCTTTGGAGCGCCGGGATCGAGAGGCCAGCGCGGACGCGGCGCGAAGCTCAGCGGATCGCTTTCCCCGGCCTGCAGGCGTTCGACACCGGCCCAGGCCACCATGGCGGCATTGTCGGTGCAGAGTGCGATCGGCGGGGCGGTAAAACTCATTCCGGACTTTTCGGCAAGCTCCGACAGCGCCAGCCGAAGCCGCTGGTTCGCGGCAACCCCGCCGGCAACGACGAGAGCATGGCCGGTGCCATGCTCCTCGCTGAACGCGCGGATGGCATTGCGGCAGCGGTTTACCAGGCTGCCCGCGACGGCTTCCTGGAAGGCGGCGGCAATGTCCGCGATATCCTGCTCCGTCGGCGCGTCGAGAGCTTCGACTTTCTGCCGCACGGCGGTTTTCAGACCGGAGAAGGAAAAGTCGCAGCCGGGCTTGCCGACCATCGGGCGGGGCAGATCGAAGCGCTCCGGATGGCCGGTCGTTGCGGCTTTCTCAAGCGCCGGGCCACCGGGGTAGCCCATGCCGAGCAGCTTCGCGGTCTTGTCGAAGGCTTCACCGACAGCATCGTCGATGGTGGTGCCGAGCCGGCGATACCGGCCCAGGCCCTCGACCGCGATGAGCTGGCAATGACCGCCGGAGACCAGCAGCAGCAGATAGGGAAAGGCGACCTTGTCCGTCAGTCGCGCGGTCAGCGCATGCGCTTCCAGATGGTTTACCGCGAGATAGGGGATGCCGCGCGCCATGGCGATGGCCTTGGCGGTCATGGTGCCAACCAGCACACCGCCTATCAGGCCAGGTCCGCCTGTTGCCGCAACCGCGTCGAGATCGTTGAAACCGAGACTGGCTTCGTCCAGCGCGTGGGCGATGACAGGCTGCAGGTGGTCGAGATGGGCGCGGGCGGCGATCTCCGGCACGACGCCGCCGAACGGCGCATGATCTTCGATCTGACTGAAGACGACATTGGCGTGCACAACCCCCGCACCATCGACAATCGCCGCGGCGGTCTCGTCACAACTGGTCTCTATCCCGAGAACGATCGGGGTTCCAGACAGGGCTGTTTGCTCTTCCAATGCCATGCGCTCCGGTCTACACAGTCGGCCCATGGAACACCAGTCGAAAGCAGCCCCCCTGATCCGTCTTGGCACCCGTGGCTCCAAGCTGGCTTTGGCGCAGGCCTACGAGACCAAGCGTCGTCTCGGCGAAGCCCACGCGGCGCTGGCGCCGGATGATGCCGTCGAGATCGTGGTCATCAAGACCACCGGGGACAAGGTGCAGGACCGTGCGCTGGCCGAGATCGGCGGCAAGGGTCTGTTCATGAAAGAGATCGAAGCGGCCCTGATCGAGCGCCGTATCGATATCGCGGTGCATTCCCTGAAGGATGTGGAAACCTTCCTGACGGACGGCACGGAGCTGGCAGCGATTCTCCCTCGCGAGGATCCACGCGATGCATTGATCTCCCGTGTGGCCAGCAGTATCGAGGATCTGCCCAAAGGCGCGGTCATTGGCACTGCATCTGTGCGCCGGGCGGCGCAGCTCCTGAACAAGCGACCCGACTTCAAGATCATCCTCTATCGCGGCAACCTGCAGACCCGCTTGCGCAAGCTCGACGAAGGCGTTTGCGACGCCACCATGCTCGCCATCGCGGGGCTCAGTCGCCTCGGCCTGGCGGACAAGGCGACCCGCGTGCTGGAGCCGGAGGAATTGCTCCCGGCAGTGTCGCAGGGCGCCATCGGCGTCCAGTGCCGCTCCAGCAGGGAAAATGGTGACAAGTGTATCCTGGACTGGGTGCGGGGCATCAATGATCGGGACAGCGATATCCGGGTGACAGCAGAGCGGGCCATGCTGGCGCGGCTCGACGGTTCTTGCCGGACGCCGATTGCCGGGCTCGCGGAATTGCTGCCGGGCGGAAAGCTGCGGTTGCGTGGCCAGCTTGCGGTGCTCGACGGCAGTGCACTGTTTTCGGCTGAGGAAGTTGGCAGCGTGGACGATCCTGCCGCGCTTGGTCTGGCTGTTGGCGAGGCGCTGATTGCGCAGGCCGGGCCGGACTACAAGGTCTAGTGGCGGTGCGCGTCCTCATTACCAGGGCGATTGAGGACGGTTTGGCGTTGCAGGCGGAACTCCTGGGCCACGAAGTCTCCTCGGTTCTCGCCCCGATGCTCTCCATCGAATTCTTTAATCCGGTCGAAGAACCGGATGAGCCGGTGCAGGCCTATCTGGTTACCAGCCGGAACGGTGCCGAAGCGCTGGCGCGGTATACGGAGAGTCGGGACAAACCGGTTCTGGCGGTGGGCGCGGCGACGGCGGAGCGACTGGCGTATCTCGGGTTCGAGTCTGTTGAAAGCGCGGATGGCGATGCTGCCGATCTTGCGGCGCTTGCCCGAAGCCGGCTTGATCCTGCCGCCGGACCGTTGATTTTCCTGAGCGCTGAAATTGTCGCCGGCGATGTAGAGGGCGCATTGTCTGCGGATGGTTTCGACCTGCGGCGAATCATCGCTTATCGAGGCGTTCCCGAGCGGATTCTGGCCCGCGATGTCGAGGCTCAGATACGCGCCGGGGAAATTCAGGGCGTGCTGTTTTTCTCGCCGCGGGCGGGACGAACCTTCATCTCTCTTGTCGAACAGGCCGGGCTCGCGTCATTCTGCGACGAGATGACGGCATATTGCCTCAGCGACGCTGTTGCGGATGCCGTCTCTACAATGCCATGGGCGGCCGTCCGCATCGCGGCAAAGCCGACCAAAGGGGATTTACTCGCCCTGCTTGCGGCCCCATGTCACAAAGATGCCTAAAAAATATTTGCTGAATCTTCGGCGCCTTGGTGCTTCGATGGTGAAGGGCTGAAATCTGAAGCGGTGCGCTGCGTGCCGCTGAGTTTGGAAGATCTGACGTATGACCGATCCGAAAAGCCAGACCGGCGAGAAGAATGCCGGTGAGACCAATGTTGCGGACGCAACCGTTATTGACGTTGAGCCGACGCGGGTCTCCGAAGATGCCGCGGATGGCGCTGCGAAAAAGTCGGGCCTTTCCTTGCGCACCAAGCTGATCGGGTTCCTGATCCTGCTGGTGATCATTGCCGGCGGTGTGGCTGCAGCGCTCTATCCGCTCTGGCGGGACAGGGCGGATGCATTGGTGAGCCAGAGCGGTCTGCCGCTCGCCCTCCCGGAAGTGCCGGACAATGAATTTTATGGAACGGTCGATGATGTCATCGCTTTCTTTCAGGGCGAGACCTCCGACGCTGCACCCGATGAAAACACGGGAACGGTGGCTGTTTCGCCTGCCCCTGAAGCGGCACCTGAGCCGGTTGTCGATCCACTGACGGTTCTGGCGACCCGTCTGGATGGTCTGGAAACCAAATTAGGCACTCTCGCGGAAACCGCACAGGCGGCGCAGTCCGCGGCCGAAAGCGCTGCCGAGACCTCTGCGGCGATCGCGGCCAGTCCACAGCCCGATGAAGAGGTGGTGACTGCTCTCGCCGCACGGCTGGAGCGTCTGGAGCAACGGCTGGACGGGCTGGAGGCGCGGCCGCTTGCCGCCGCTGCCGAAGGAGGCTCGGAGGCCGCTGCGGTCAACGAGGCCTTGCTCAATCTGATAGGCTCTCTCCGGGAACGGATTGTTTCCCTGGAAGCACGCGAGACTGTTGCTCCGTCGGATCTTGAAACGGTGACAAGCCGGATCGAGACAGCGGAAAGCGGCGCGGGTGCGCGTATTGCCGGGCTGGAAGCGGATCTGGAGACGGTTCGTCAACTTGCCGAGAAGCGGGCGCCGCAGCGTGAACGCGCAGGCCTGCTGCTGCTCGCGGTCGGACAACTCGAAGCGGCGACGTCGACTTCCGGCAGCTTCGCGCCGCAACTCGCATCGGTGAAGGATCTGGTCATCGGAGAGCCCGCCGAGACGGTGGAGGCTCTCTCTGTGCTTGAGGGACATGGTGGCGGCGTTGAATCCGTGACCTCGCTCAGCCAGCGGTTCAACGATCTCGCCAAGGCGGTCAGTCAGGCGAAGCTGGCGGGAAGCGATGAGGGGCTGGTCGGGAAAACCTTGAATACGGTTGCCTCGTTGGTGACCATCAGGCGGACCGATGTGGCCGAAGGACCCGGCGTCGATGCAATCCTGGTGCGGGCCGAGAGTGCGGTCAAAGCCGGGGATATCGCCGGTGCCGTTGCCGCACTTGAAGAGCTTTCCGGCGCTCCGGCGGAACGGGCGTCTGCCTGGGTCGCGGCGGCGAAGGCGCGTGTTGCTGTCGATCAGGCGGTTGCCCGCCTGCGCGGTGCCGCGCTCGCGTCCGTTGCGGAAGCGGGGTAAGACCATGTTGAAATTCTGTTTCGGCCTCATCATCCTGGTCGGCGCGATCACCTTCGCGGCCATTCAGCTTGCGGACAACCCGGGCCAGATCTCTATCGACTGGCTCGGCTACCATATCGATACCTATTTCGGCGTTGCCTTGCTGGCGATGCTGGCGTGCCTTTGGCTGCTGCTTGTCGTCTACCGACTGTTCCGGGGTATCGTCGGCTTGCCTGGCGGGTTTTTCGACCGCCGCGCGGAGCGACGCCGGGATGAGGGTGTGAACGCACTCAGCCTCGGTATGGCGGCGATTGCGGCCGGAGATGCCGAAGAGGCGCGCAAGCAGGCCAAGCGGGCGGAGAAACTTCTCAATGATCCGTCGAAGACCCGGCTGCTTTCCGCCCAGGCGGCGGCACTCGGCGGTGATAGCGAGGCTGCGGGCCGTTATTTCGATGCGTTGACCGAAAGCCCGGAAACCCGGTTTGTCGGTCTGGTCGGCAAACTGCGTCAGGCGCTCGACGCGGGCGATCGGGACGAAGCCCTTACGCTTGCGCTCCGTGCGCGCGATTTGCGGCCGGATTCGGGGTTTGTCGCCCGCACCCTGTTCACGCTGGAGACCGGGGCGGAAGACTGGGATGGCGCGCAGAAGACCCTGTTCGATGCTGTCCGGCGGGACCTGATTCCGGAAGGCGAGGCGAAACGCTACCGGATGGCCATCGACATGGAACGCGCCCGGCTGAAGCAGGAAGCCGGCGATCTCGGTGGCGCGGCGGACTTCGCGTTGCGGGCGCTAGCGGTGGAACCGGCTTTCCCGCCGGCGGTGAAGGTCGCGGTCGAGGCTGAGCAGGTCAAGGGGCGGGACAAGAAAGCCCAGCGCCTTTTGGAAGATGCCTGGTCGGCAGCGCCGCATCCGACGTTTGCAAAACTTTATGCCGGTCTCTGGCCGGATGACGATCCTGCCCAGCGTCTGAAACGCATCCAGAAATTGACCGACCGGCAGGCTGACGGTCTGGCCGGGCGATTGGCTGTCGCCGAGGCGGCGATCGCGGCAGAACTCTGGGGTGTGGCCCGCGCGGCGCTGGAAGCGATCCCGGATGCGGAGCGTAGCGCCAGCGTGTTTCGATTGCTCGCCTATATGGCGCAGGCGGAACGCGGAGATGCGGCGCAGGCCCGGGGATTTCTGGAGCGTGCGAGCAATGCGCCGGCTGACCCTGCCTGGACGTGCTCCGATTGCGGCGCAACCTCTGGAAGCTGGACGGTCTCGTGCGGCAATTGCGGTCACTTCGCAACCCTGACCTGGAAACAGCCGCCGCGGGTCTCGGCCCTCGTTGTCCTGCCGGAATCCGATATCGTACCGGCGCCGGTGCTGATTGAAACGACGGCACCGGCGGAGGCTCCGGCACCGGCCGAGGCGGTCGTTGGGGAGAATGTTGCGTCAGGGCGCCCGGATGAACCATCCGGTGACGAGCCGAACCCGGAAGATGTGGTACGTCGTCTCGCGTGACTCTTACTGCACTATGAGTTAACCTGAAGGTTGATTTTAGGGTATAGTCGAGACGACTTACCGTTATGAGGGGCAGGAAGCCCCGGATGCCCGAGGCCCAGAATGGAGCCTGTACGATGACAAGCGTTTCCAGTCTGTCGAGCTTGACCAAATTGCAGGTCGCCCAGCCGCGTGTTGTCGGCCAGGAAGCGACGAGCAAGAGTTCAGCCTCGTCTTCTTCATCACCGACATACCGGACTGCCGAGACAGGAAATAACCTTTTCTCGGCGTCTATCTCCGACGGAGACCGCACCACGGCGGGCCTGCAGGAACTGCTTGGCGGCGAGCTTGAGAAGCTGTTCGGTGCTCTCGATCGGAAGAACGACCCGGATGGTTCCGTTTCACGCGCCCTCGACAGTCTGAAGGATTTGCTCGGCAAAGCCGGCGAGGATTCGTCTGTCTCCGGTTTTCAGATCCGGATTTCCAGTGTCAGCCAGCAATTGCGTACTGACGATGGCGGGGGGGATGTGTTTTCCAGCGTCTCTCAGCTTTCCATCGAAGTCGGGCTGGTGCGTGACGGCAAGGTTGCCGCCGAGGATGTGGAATTGCTGTCCTTCGAAGGCAAGAAGCTTCCCCTGACCGACACGCAGAAGCAGACCGGTATCATTACCGGACGGTTTGTCCTCGACGATCCGGCGACGTCTAGCAAGGCACAGGAAACGGCTGCCGATCAGGCCCTGGAACGCCTGAAACTGGTCAGCGATGCGCTCGCGGCATTCCGGCGCGGCGATCTCGGCCCGTTGCAGAATATCGAAAGCCTGTTCCGTGGCGGTACGCTGGATGCGGAAAGCGTCCGGGCATTGTCCAGTGCCAAGGATGTGACGAAGAGCGCGGTCTTTCCGGGTAGTGGTATTCTCGACGTCTGAGTCACCCTGCCTCTCGACAGGACTTCCGGCTTCCGGCTAAACCGGGGCGCAGCCCTTGACGGGCGGCATCGTCGGTTCAGCATCGGATAGGCCAATGTATATCTCCACCGAAGAACAAAAGGACGCCGCGCGCGCCTGGTTCGAAAATCTGCGCAACCAGATCTGCGCGGCTTTCGAGCGTATGGAGGATGATTACGAAGGTCATCTTAAAGATCGGCCCGCCGGCCGCTTCAAGCGCAAGAGCTGGGAACGTGAAGGCGGTGGTGGCGGTGTCATGTCCGTCATGGAAGGCCGGGTTTTCGAGAAAGTCGGTGTCAATATCTCGACCGTGCACGGCACGTTCTCCGAAGAATTCCGCAAGTCGATTCCCGGAGCCGACGAGGATCCGCGCTTCTGGGCGGCGGGTATTTCGCTGGTCGCGCATATGCAGTCGCCGAAGGTTCCGGCGGTGCATATGAACACCCGGCACATCACCACGACAAAATCCTGGTTCGGCGGCGGTGCCGACCTGACGCCGATGGTGCCGGAGCAGGTGGACACAGACGCCTTCCATGCCGGTTTCAAGGCTGCCTGCGACAAGCACGATCCGGCCTATTATCCGAAGTTCAAGGACTGGTGCGACGAGTACTTCTTCCTGAAGCACCGGGACGAGCCGCGCGGCGTCGGCGGGATTTTCTATGACTATCTGGACAGCAATTTCGAGAAAGATTTCGCCTTCACCCGCGATATCGGCGCGGCGTTCCTTGAGACGTATCCGGCGATTGCCCGGCGGCGGATGAATGAGGACTGGACGGAAGAGGAGCGCCACCATCAGCTGGTGCGGCGTGGACGCTATGTCGAGTTCAACCTGATCCATGACCGGGGCACGCTTTTCGGCCTGAAAACCGGCGGAAATGTCGAGGCTATCCTGATGAGTATGCCTCCGATGGTTATCTGGCCGGCACCCGGAGACGACTAGACACCAAGTGATACTCCTATTTCAGTTGGACTCATTTTGCGGATGAATTAACCTTCCGTTAAGACCCGGTGCGGGGGCGCCGGGGTGGTTGAGGCCTTGCTGATTAATGTCCATTTCTGGTGCGTTAAATCTGACGGTGACCAGCGCGCTCGAGAGAGCTGTCGGCAATTCCCGGTCCGGATCGGACAGTTCGGCTGCCGATATCCGTGAAACTTCATCAGCCGATGAAGCTCTCGTGACAACCGTGACTCCCGGAGAGATAGAAAACCGGGAAGAGTCAGGGCAAAGCCCGGCGCCTTTGGCGCCGCGTCCGCTTGTCGATCCCGCAAATCTTTCACAGGCGCAAGAAGCGGCTGAAGAGACGGACACAGAGATCGAGGATGATGGAACTCTGACGATTTCAGCCCGTCTGGTCCCGGTGGGGGATGAGGATTCGACGGAGAGTATTGCCCTGGATGGCCGCCCCGAGGCGGTGAAGGCTGGCGAGCTGATTAGCGAAGCACAGCGATTGACGGGCGAGCCGCTGGAAGTCCCGGATTACAGCATTGATCCTGCGGAGCAGGATTTACAGGTGTTCAACGAGCGAATCAGCCGGTCGACCCAGGTGCTCGAATTCCTGAACAGCCGTCCGGCTCCGCGCTCAGGGGGCGGTGTCAGCATTATCGCCTGACGAACCTCCCCTCTATCCGAACCGCATGTCCGCCTGCCCGAGCCCGGGAAATTCGATCCGTGCCGTGGTGCCTGCCTTGGCGAAGTGGACCCCGTTCCACGACCCGGTTGTGATCACATCACCGGCTTTCAAACCCCGTCCTTTAAGAGAGCCTGTCCGGCCGGGCGCATGATTGGCGAGCCATGCCATCAGGGTGAAGGGATCGCCGCCGCCAAACGTTCCGGTATCCTCGAAAGCGACATTATCGTCGAACAGCAACCGGACGGGCTGGGTGGAGAAGTCGAGCGCCTCAGGGACCGGCATTTCGGTGCCGAGCACCAGAGAGTCATTCGCCTGGAAATCCATCAGCGCCCAGAGCGGATCGGTTTTCGGCCAGTCCAGCAGGCGGGATTCGACGATCTCGATGGCGACAATCATGCTCGACACGGCCGCCTTGATATCGTCGGGGCTGTAGGCTGCCTCACGTTTGGGCAAATCCTGGCCGAGCCGGAAGGCTATCTCTGCTTCCACACCGAAATTCCGGTGGGCGTCCGAGGCGAGCACCTGTCCCGAGGAATAGAGTTTGGAGGCGGCTATCGGCGCTGACGTCGGTTCTGTACCAGGGCTGCCGCCGACTTTCCAGGCGCCGACTTTCCGGTCGAGGAGGTCGAACGTGGCATCCTGAATGGCAAAGGCATCGTCGCGTGTCTGCGGCGCTTCGGCAGCGGGTATATCCGCGATTGGTGTGCCGGTCCCGAAAGCCTCGAATAGCCGTTGGGCCGTGGCGCTCACTCTGTCAGACATTGTTACTCCTTGCCTGCAATGCGGTGGACCTCAGCGAGGCATTCCTCGTGTCCGGGACTGAAATCCCGCTCGATCCACCAGGTTTCGATTTTCCGCAAAAAGTCTCCGACGCCGGGTCCGGCGGCAATCCCCATTTTCACGAGATCGGCACCGCGTAACGGCAGGTCGGGTTTGGGCCAGTCTTGTGACCGGGCGATGAGGTCCTGGGCGCGTTCCTGCTCGAGATCGCCGTTTGCATAAGCAAGCCGGACGAGATCTTCAAACAGTGCGTTGCCGTGGATATAGATCTGCCGGCGCATCGCGGGGGCATCCGGCATTTCCTCGAGGTTGCGGCCCGAAAGGCGGGTGAACCGGGTCGCATCCGCGTTCGAGAACCGCATCCGCGCCGACGCACGGAAAGCCTGTCCGGGCACTTCCGGCGCGAATGCCGCGAGGCGCAGAATGGGGTCGGCGACTGCCGGCTCGAACGCGATTAACCGGGTGAGAGCCGTCGGATCGTAAGGGCCGGGAAGGTAGCTTTGCAGTATCCCGGCTGATTCCATAACCTCCAGCACGGAAACCGGATCGGGCGCGGCCAGAAGTTTCAGAAACTCGGCGCCGATCCGCTCGCCTGAAAGGGTCTCGATCAGTCCGGCATGGTCCGCACAGGCCTTGAGCCCGACTGGATCGATACCGTCCTTGCCGAAATGGGCATGAAACCGGAAGAAACGGAGAATGCGGAGCACGTCTTCCTGGATGCGAGTCGCCGGATCGCCGACGAACCGGACCCGGCCGCTCAGCGCATCGCCGTGCCCGCCGAAAGGGTCTTCGAGGGTGCCATCCGGACGGAGGAACATGGCGTTCATGGTGAAGTCTCGCCGGGCGGCGTCTTCCTTCCAGTCTTCGGTGAAGGCGACGATCGCGCGCCGCCCGTCAGTCTCGACGTCGAGGCGAAGCGTGGTGATCTCGAAATGCTCGTGATTGATGACCGCCGTCACCGTGCCATGCTGCAGGCCGGTCGGCACAACCCTGATGCCAGCACCTTTCAGAAGCTCGGTCGCTTTATCGGGTGTGTGGCGGGTTGCGATATCAATATCCGCGATCGGCAGGTCCAGCACGGCACTGCGCACGCAGCCGCCAACGAAGCGGGCCATGTCGCCGTCCCGGTTCAGGACATCCATCACAGCCCGTGTCTCGGGGCTCGTCATCCAGGGCAGCGGAGAAATGCGCATCAGAGGGACTCAGGCATCGACGCGGGGGAGTAGAACGTCGACGAAGTTTACCAGCATTCCGGCGGTCGCGCCCCAGATGTAATAGTCACCATAGGGTATGGCGTAGAAGCTGCGGATCTGGTTGTTCCATTCCCGGCTATGCCGCTCGTGATTTCCGCGGTCCAGAAAGAAGGCGAGAGGGACCTCGAAGATTTCCTGCACCTCCATCGGATCGGCCCGTGTGTCGAAGGGCGGGGTGAGCAGACCGACCACCGGCGTAATTGCGAAGCCGGTACGCGTACTGTAGAGATCGAGTTGGCCGACGATATCGATGTGGCGCCGGTGGATGCCGACTTCCTCTTCCGTCTCGCGCAGGGCGGTGTCGACAGGCCCATCGTCATAGGACTCGGCACGGCCACCCGGAAAGCTGACCTGTCCCGGATGGACCGGCAAATCCTCGGAGCGCTTGGTCAGCAGCATGGTGAGGCCCTCGTCGCGCTCCACAATCGGAATCAGCACGGCGGCCGGCCGGCTCTGGACCTGTGGCGTCATGCCGGGATTGAGGTCGTGATCGCCGCGGCCCTTCTTGGTGTCTTGTGGGGCAAGCCCTTCAAACGCCATCCGTAGCCGGCTGCTGTCGAAATTATGCATCAGAGGGTGCCGAGTTCATGAAATACGCCGTCGCTCCAGAGTCCGAGAGTGGTTTTACCGTCACGCTCAAGGCTCACTGCCTGATCCACCAGATCGTAGAACACCGGACGCAGGATCAGGGCATCCAAACCATTTCCTGTATCGATATAGGGTCGCGGCTCCCCGGTTTCAGCATCGGTAACCACTCGAATGCGATGTTTGGCATCGGCGGTCACAATGCGGTCAAGGTTTGTTCGGAGCATAAGTCTCGGAGATGTCATTTCCGCTGACCAAACATCGTCGTACCATGCTTCGACGATTGTAAAGGGAGCGTCGTCGACCGTGATCTTGCCACGTTCGACCGGCGTTCTGAGAGAGTAGCCGCCATCTTCGTCGCGGTGCAGGATGGTTGCGAAGAGCTTTACCAGGGCCTGGCGGGTGAACGGTGCGCCCTGGTGGTACCATGTGCCGTCAACGGCGATACGAATGCCGTAATGGCCCATATCGATCTGTTTGCGTTGTTCGCGCTTGCCTGTTGCAGCAGCTGCGATACGCTCTAACTGATCTGGTGTGGGGGAGACATCGGAAGGCGCGTTCGATGCGGTCATCGGTTGCTGGCTGCTTCTATGGGTTCTTCATTATGCGCCGCCGCTTGCCGGCGGAGCTCATGATTAAGAAGGAAGTATAGAGTCCATGACCAATTCCTCCACTCTCGATCATCGGCTTGAAACCGACACAGTTGAAAAAATCGATGCACTCGGCGCGCGCATGGCCAAGGCCAGGGCGCAAATCGAAGCGGTGATCTTCGGTCAGCGCGCGGTTATCGACGAGACGCTGACCACCGTTCTCGCTGGGGGGCACGCCCTGTTGATCGGGGTTCCGGGGCTCGCAAAAACGCGGCTTGTTGAAACCCTTGGCACCGTTCTTGGGCTTGATGACAAACGCATTCAATGTACGCCCGACCTGATGCCCGCCGATATCGTCGGCGCGGAAATTCTTGAAGAATCGGACGACGGAAAGCGGCATTTCCGCTTCGTGAAGGGGCCTGTCTTTGCGCAGATCCTGATGGCGGACGAAATCAACCGTGCCAGCCCCCGGACCCAGTCTGCCCTGCTGCAAGCCATGCAGGAACGCACGGTCTCCGTCGGCGGCCACACCTACGATCTGCCGGCGCCTTTCATGGTGCTGGCGACCCAGAATCCGCTGGAGCAGGAAGGCACCTATCCACTTCCGGAAGCCCAGCTTGACCGGTTCCTGATGCAGATCGATGTCGGCTATCCGGACCGGGATGCGGAGCGCCGCATGCTGCTGGCCACGACCGGCAGCGAAGAGTCGAAGGTCGAACCGGTGCTGAACGCGGCGGAACTGATCGACGCGCAGAAACTCCTACGGCAGATCCCGGTCGGCGAAACCGTACTTGAGGCCATCCTTGAAATCGTGCGGTCCGGCCGGCTGGAAACCACCGAGGTGGACGAGGTGAAGCGGCATGTGGCCTGGGGCCCCGGCCCGCGCGCCAGCCAGGCGCTGATGCTGGCGGTTCGGGCGCGTGCCATCCTGGACGGCCGCCTGTCTCCGTCGGTCGAGGATGTGCTTGATCTGGCGCCGCCGGTGCTGCGGCATCGTATGGCTCTGAACTTTGCCGCACGCGCGGAAGGTGTCTCGCTCGACGATATCATCCAGCGCCTGTTGGCTCCGTACCGCTGAGCCGGGGCGCCCCGATGCGTCATCATGCCGAAGAACTCGCCGGAAAATTCCCGCCGCTTCTGGTCGCGGCGGAGCGGGTTGCTGCGACTGTTTCCCAAGGTATGCACGGCCGCCGGCGCGTCGGCATGGGAGAAGCCTTTTGGCAGTTCCGGCCCTATCAGGTGACAGACTCGGTCCGCCGGATCGACTGGCGCCGCACGGCGCGGACCGATGAGGTCTATGTCCGGGAGACAGAATGGGAAGCGTCGCAGAGCGTCTGGCTTTGGCGCGATTCCTCACCTTCTATGCGATTTTCCTCGGACCGGACCCTGCCTGAAAAAGCGGTGCGGACCGATCTTCTCACGCTTGCTCTCGGCGCCCTCCTGGTCGAGGCCGGGGAGCGTATCGCCCTGCTGGGCGAAGGCATACCGCCGCGCGGCGGCAGGAGCGGTCTGAACCTCTTCGCAAACACTCTGGAAAATGCACGAGACAGTGCCGCGAGCCTTCCTGCCCTTGAAAGCCTGCCACGCCATGCCGTCATGGTTCTGGTGTCCGACTTCATGGAACCCGCGGCGGACTATGCCGGGATCATCGGGCATTACGCCGCGGCCGGTGTCTCCGGTTTCCTGCTACAGGTGACCGATCCGGCCGAAGAGGCTTTTCCGTTCCAGGGCCGAATTCGCTTCGAAGGCACCGAGGCCGAGGCATCGCATTTGCTGCGGCGCGCGGACCGGGTGCGGGACGCCTATATCGAGAAACTGGCGAAGCACCGGGCGCAGCTGAAGGATGTTTGCCGGAGCGCGGGCTGGTCCTTTGCCCAGCACGTCACGACGGAGCCGCCTGAATCCGCCCTGCTCAAGCTCTATACCGCGTTGACGCGGCAGGACGGGTGAGGGCACGGCGATGCTGACACTCGGCCCTCTGGCATTCGCCTCCCCCTGGATCCTTGCCGGGTTGATTGCCTTGCCTGCGATCTGGCTGCTGATCCGGATAACGCCCCCGGCTCCGCGCACCATCGCTTTCCCCGCTATCCGCCTGCTCTACGGATTGCAATCGCCGGAGGAAACGCCGGATCGCACGCCCTGGTGGCTGTTGCTGTTGCGTCTGCTGTTCGCGGCGCTGGTCGTGCTGGCACTGGCGAAACCGCTGATCGGGGCCCGTCAGGAGCTGGCCGGCGCCGGGCCGGTGGTGATTGTTGTGGACAATGGCTGGGCGTCCGCGCCGGGCTGGACGGACCGCAAGGCGGCGGCGATGGATCTTGTCGAACGGGTGGAGCGGGCCGGGCGGGCCGTGGCGATTTTCCCGACCGCGGTCTCGGATTCCGCCGCTATCGAGCGCGGCGGTTTGATGGCGCCGGACGACGCACGCACTTTCGTCAACGGTTTGGCGCCGCAGCCCTGGCCGACAGCGCCTGCGGTCGCGGCGGAACGGATAGCGGAAGCGCCATTGGGAGCACTGGCTGCCGCCTCCGCCTTCTGGCTGGCGGACGGGATCGAAGAGCCGGAGGACCGGTTACTGGCGGCGCGGCTGGCCGGTTTTGGCAGCCTGACTGTCTATGAAGGCGGCGAAAATCCGCTGGCCCTGACCGCGCGCGTCGGTGAGCGTAATGCCCTGACCGCAAGGCTGACCCGGCTGACCGCCGGCGCGGAAGAGATCGTGAATGTTCGCGCGGTGGCGACCGATGGTCGGGTGTTGACCCGGGCAATGGCGACTTTCGCGGAAGGCGAGCCCGCTGCCGAAACCATCGTCGAACTCCCGCTGGAATTGCGCAACGAGTTGGCCCGCCTTGAACTCGAGGATCGTCCAGGAGCTGCCTCGGTCGCTTTGCTGGATGAGAGTTTCCGGCGCCGCCCGGTGGGGTTGGTGGCCGGGTCCGGCTTTCAGGAGTCTCAGCCCCTGCTGGAGGAGATGTTTTATCTCGACCGGGCACTGGCGCCGTTCAGCGAGGTCAGCCGGGGCACGCTGGAGGATCTGATGAAGCGCGATATTTCTGTCATCGCGCTGCCGGATACCGGACTGCTGCCGTCCGGGGAAAAGGCTCTGCTGAACGACTGGGTTGCCGATGGTGGAACGCTGATCCGGTTTGCCGGGCCACGGCTGGCCGGTGCCAGTCTGGAAAATCGCGGACTTGGCGAATCCGAATTGCTGCCGGTGCGTTTGCGCGGCGGGGACCGCTCGCTTGGCGGCGTTCTGTCCTGGGATTCCCCGGCTGCCCTCGCCCCCTTCGAAGGGGAGACACCGTTCGCGGACCTGCCGGACTATGAGAATGTGCTGATCTACAAGCAGGTCCTGGCCGAGCCGTCCATCGAGCTGGCCGACCGGACCTGGGCCAGCCTGGGCGACGGCACGCCGATCGTGACCGCCATGACGCGCGGAGACGGGCGTATCGTGCTGTTCCACACCACGGCCAACACGGACTGGAGCGATCTGTCCATCTCCGGCGCCTTTGTCGAAATGCTCCGCCGCATTGTCGCGGTCAGTGCCGGGGTCGGCGAGGCGGCGGGCGGCGGGACCGTGCCGGCGGTGGAAACCCTGAACGGCTTCGGCCAGCTTGGCGCACCGCAAGCCAGTACCCGGGCCCTGGAACTGGGCGGGGATGCGGCACCGGTGATCGGGCCGGACCACCCGCCCGGCTATTACGGCAGCGAGCTATCCCGCACAGCCTTCAATCTCGGTCCGATGGCGGCGGGTATGGCGCCGCTCGCGACGATACCCGAAGGCAGCCGGACTGCGCATTACGGTGGCGGGGACGAACTCGACCTCGCACCGTGGGGATTGACCGCCGCCGCCCTGCTGCTGGTGGTCGATTTCATCATCACCCTGATCATGCGCGGACTTGTGCGAGGTGTCGGCAATGCACGCTCCGGGGTACCAGCGGCTGTTATTCTGCTTGCCGGGTTGTTGTCCTTGGTGCCGCTGAACGGCGCCGGCGCGCAGACAGCGAGCACGATGAGCGAGCAGGATCGCTGGATCATGCGCGCCGCGCTCAATACGCGGCTCGCCTATGTCATTACCGGAGACCGGGCGGTCGACGAGGTCAGCCGCTCCGGGCTTAGCAGTCTCAGCGAAATCCTGAACCGCCGCACGGCGGTGGAGCCGCTGGAGCCGCTGGCCGTCGATGTCGAGGTGGACGAGCTGTCGCTGTTCCCGCTGCTCTACTGGCCGATCACAAATGCGCAGACCGACCTGACGCCGAGCGGGGAAGCGCGCCTCAACCTCTATATGCGCAATGGCGGGACGATCTTTTTCGACACGCGGGATCGGATCGATGCCGCCCCCGGGAGTGCCGGGCCGGGTCTGCAGAGGCTGCGCTCCCTCACTCGCAATCTGGATATTCCCGCCCTCGCGCCGGTGCCGGAAAACCATGTGCTGACCAAGACCTTCTATCTGCTCGATACCTTCCCGGGCCGCTATGAGGGTGGCAGGCTTTATGTCGAGCTGGGTGAGGGGAGCAGCGAGAGCGAAGTCTCCCCGGTGATCATCGGCAGCCACGACTGGGCCGGTGCCTGGGCGAAATCCGAAGACGGTTTCTACCGCTTCCCGGTGGTGCCGGGCGGCGAGTTGCAACGGGAGATGGCCTTCCGCTCCGGCGTCAATCTGGTGATGTACATGCTGACCGGTAACTACAAGGCGGATCAGGTGCATGTCCCGGCCATCCTTGAAAGGCTGGGCCAATGATCGGCGCGGCAGTAGGGCTCGATTTCTCGCCGATGGTCCCCTGGTGGGTGATCGGTACGCTGGCGGCGGTCGGCTTCGCACTGGTGATCTATACGGCATCAATGCGCGGACGAGGTGCAGTCTGGCGCAGTCTGGCGCTTCTGGTGCTGCTGGCCGCGCTCGCCAATCCCTATCTGATCGCCGAGGACCGGGACCCGCGCGACGATGTCGCCGTTCTGTTGCTGGACGAAAGCACCAGCCAGTCTATCGACGGCAGGGCGGAACGGGCGGCTGAAATTACCGAAGACCTGAAGCGGCAGCTCGGCGGCCTCGACGATCTTGAGCTGCGTACCGTCGCCGTCGGCGGCGGTAGTGGCCGGGCGGCGAGCGGCAGGGATGGGACAAGGCTTTTCACCGCCCTGCGCGACGTGCTGGACGATGTGCCGCAAGGCCGGCTTGCCGGTGTCATCGCGGTGACGGACGGGCAAAGCCATGACCGGATGGAGGAGCTCGGCGGACGGGAGCTTGGCGCGCCGCTGCATGTCATTCTGACCGGCCGCAAGGGCGAGCGGGACAGGCGCCTTGTCATTGAGCATGTGCCCTCCTTCGGCGTGGTCGGGCGGACGGTGACCGCCAAGATCCGGATCGAGGATGCGGACGAGACGGCGGCGGTTCCCTTCAGCATGTCGATCGACGGCGTGCCCCGGCCGGACGCGGTGATCCGCGCCAACCAGGTGGTGGAGATCGAGATTCCCATCGAGCATGGCGGCGAGACCATCATCGAGATGATGGCGGGGCCGGGGCCGGACGAGCTGACCGAGAAGAACAACCGCGCGGTGCTGGCCATCAATGGCGTGCGCGACCGGTTGCGGGTGCTGCTGGTCTCCGGCGCCCCCCATGCGGGCGAGCGCACCTGGCGCGATTTGCTGAAGGCAGACCCGTCCGTCGATCTGGTGCATTTCACCATTCTGCGGCCGCCGGAAAAGCAGGACGGCACGCCGGTGCGCGAGCTGTCCCTGATCGCCTTTCCGGTGCGGGAGCTGTTCGAGCTGAAGCTGGACGAGTTCGATCTGATCATCTTCGACCAGTATCAGCGCCGGGGCGTGCTGCCGCGCAGCTACCTGCGCAACATCGTCGAGTTCGTACGTAATGGCGGTGCCTTCCTGGAAGCCAGCGGCCCGCCCTTCGCCTCCCGTCTGTCGCTGGCCAACACGCCGCTCGGCGAGGTGCTGCCGGCCATGCCGACCGGCGACATTGTCGAGCAACCGTTCCGTCCCGCCACGACGCCCGACGGCCATCGCCACCCGGTGACGGCGGACCTGCCGGGCGGCCCGGAACTCGATGCGGACGGGGCCGAGACTGTCGCACCGACATGGGGCCGCTGGTTCCGGCAGATCGAGGCAGATGTGTTGCGCGGTGTCGTGCTCATGGAGGGCGCAGAAGGCCGCCCGCTGCTGATCCTCGATCGGTTCGGCGAAGGCCGCGTCGCCCATCTGCTGACCGACCAGATGTGGCTCTGGACCCGCGGTTTCGACGGCGGCGGCCCGCAGGCCGAAATCCTTCGGCGCACCGCCCATTGGCTGATGCGCGAGCCCGATCTGGAAGAGAACGATCTGCGCGTCCGGGTAAAAGGCGACCGGATCGACGTCACCCGCCGTTCCCTCGACGGTGAGCTGCCCGATGTCACCATGACCCTGCCGGACGGCACCGAGCTGACCCTGCCGCTGAGCCGTACCGGCCCCGGCCGGGGCCAGGCCAGCTTCACCACGGACCAGGTCGGCCTGCATGCCTTCACCGATGGCACCCTCAGCAAACTCGCCGCCGTCGGCGCCCTCAACCCGGTCGAATTCTCCGACGTCCGCACCACCGATGAATGGCTTGGCCCGCTGGCGCAACAGACCGGCGGCTCGGTCACCTGGGGCGCCGAGGAAGACTCCCCATCCCTCCGCCGCGTCCGCGCCGGCCGCGCCACATCAGGCCGCGACTGGGCCGGGCTGGTACGGAACGAGGATTACATCGTGACCGGCGTCCAGACCGTCCCTCTGCTGCCGGGCGTGTTGGTGCTGCTGCTGGTGATCGGCGGGATCATCATGGCGTGGAGACGGGAAGCGGGGTGAGCGGATCGTGCCGATATTATTTAATTCTATACTCGAGAATATAGGGATCGACCCTCAAGATATTCGATTGCTGAGGCATCATGGCGGAATATCGGAAATAGGAAAATCGCCGCTCTCTCTCTGGAAGGAGGACCGCAATAAATTTATACATTATCAGGAGACGCAGGCACAAAACTCCAGCCCAAATTATTGGGCTTCGTTTGCTGCTACCCCTGATGGGGGCACTTTGTTTCTTGGGATTTATACCGTTCAATTTCTCGGGATTCTTCAAGAATCGAGAGTTAACATAATTGATGGTGGCTATCTTGAGGCTGGTTCCTCAGATTTGTATGAAAACGAACATGACCGACGTCTTGCGGATCTCGAAGGGCGCCATTTTATCGATTGGGGAAAAGGTGTCCGTGCTTGGGTTCAGAAAGCTGAGAATCAAAATAAGCTCGTGACCGAGTTATTACCTTCGTGAGAATTACGGAGACGGACTACTTAGTTCGCTCCTACTCATCAACGTTCGTAATCGTATCCGGCCCTCAATGTCGTCATCCCGGCCAGAGAGCCGGGACCCAGATGATCGTAGGGATGAGCTCGTCTTCCCTGGGTCCCTGCGTGCGCAGGGATGACGGGTATGGGAGGGCGGGGAATGCTGGCGTTGGAAGAAGTGCTGATGCCGCTGGATGTTTTCCGAATTCGCGTCTGCGTAGACTCAGCTCTCGATATTCAGGGCCGCTTCACCCAAACAAACTCATCCGCCGCATCACCCCGTCTCGTTTGATCAGCCAGTGCCGCAGCGCGCCGGCGATATGCAGGCCGAGCAGCAGCATGACGGCCAAAGCTGTCAGCCCGTGCAGCGTGAAGAGTATCTCCGACAGGGCCTTGTCCTTGCCAATCAGGCCCGGGAGTGTCCAGTTGAAGAACTCGACGGGAAAGCCGCCGGCCGCGGTGGCGAGCCAGCCGAAGACCGGCAGGGCGATCAGCGCCAGATAGAGCAGGTGCTGCACGGCTGTTGAGAGAATCCGCTCCTGCGGTGTCAGGCTTTCCAGCTTCGGCGGGGCGCCGAGACGCAAACGCAGGACGACGCGGAGGATCATCAGGCCGAGAACCAGAACGCCCGCGGTCTTGTGATACTTGTAGAGCGCGTTCGTAACGGCCCCGCCGAACGTGTCCTGCAATCCGCTGAAACCGAAGACAAAGAAGAGGATGCCGGCGGCAAGTGCCAGCGCGACCAGGCCGGCGATCCCCCAGTGGAGCACTCTTTGGGGGAGGGAGTAGCGATCTTCCTGCATGAGGCGCTCCTTGCTGGGGCGAGGCGTACCGCAATCAAAACGGGCGCGGCGCTCGTCGCCCTGGCTGTCTTCACTGATCCTGATCTCATAGGTGATGCCCTTGAAAATCAAGGAAATTGAAGGCGGGACGGCATTCAAAAGCCGCCATCCCCGTTGTAGCCACGGACTTGAGAACGCCTCTTCCATCCTCGGCGCACTGCTCTAAGCTTGTCGGTAGCGTGACGCACCGTATCTGCCGCACGCATACGAGCCCGAAGAGAAGGAGCAATTCCCATGTGTGGTTTCGTCTGTCTCTGGAATGCCGGAGACGAATCCCTCGCCAACCGAATGATCGCCAAGATCGCGCACCGGGGGCCGGACGCCGTCGAGGTGGCGCGCCTGCCCGGGACGCAAACCGTGATGGCGCATTGCCGGCTATCGATCATCGGACCTGAGGACGGACGGCAGCCGATCCACCAGACGGACGATCTGCTGGTGGCGAACGGTGAGATCTACAATCATCAGGACCTGCGCGCGATCCTTGGCGAGAGCGCCTTCCTGACGGCGAGCGACAGCGAGACCATCCTGCATCTTTTCCGCTCCGGCGAGGCGCGCTGGATCAGCCGGCTGGACGGCATGTTCGCCTTCGTGCTGGCAACCCGTGACCGGATCATCGCGGCGCGCGATCCGCTCGGCATCAAGCCGCTCTATGTTGCCCGTCTGGGTGATGGCTATGCCTTTGCGTCCGAGCTGAAGGCCTTCGACGGCGTTGATGTCGAGAATATCGAGGCGATCCCGCCGGGCACGCTCTATGACAGCCGGGATGGCTGGCGGCAATGGTACCGCACACCGCAGGGCGCGGCGGAGGCAGAACCGGATCTGGATGTCGGCCGGACAGCGCGGGAGCTTCGGCTGGTGCTGGAGGAAGCGGTCGCCAAATGGATGGTCGCGGATGTCGAGGTCGGCTCCTTCCTCTCCGGTGGGCTGGACAGCTCGATTATCGCCGCCATCGGCCAGAAGGTCCGGCGCGATGCCGGCAAGGGACCGTTGAAGACCTTCTCCGTCGGCACGGCGGGCTCGCCCGATCTGCTGGCGGCGCGAGCCGTCGCGGATCATATTGGCTCCGATCACCGGGAATATGTTTTCACGGCCGAGGATGTGGCGGAAGCCTTGCCGCACGTGATCTATCATCTGGAAAGCGCTGACGTGGATCTTGTGCGCAGCGCCATTCCGACCCTGTTCGCCGCCCGGCTGGCCCGGCGCGACGTGAAAGCGGTGCTGACCGGCGAGGGGGCTGACGAGTTGTTCGCCGGCTATACCTATCATCACGCCTATGTCGATCAGCCCCGGGCGCTGGCGGACGAGCTGACGCGGACGCTCGGCACGATGCATAATATCAATCTGCAGCGGGTCGACCGGGCAACCATGGCCGAAAGCCTCGAGGCCCGGACGCCGTTCCTCGACCGGGGTCTGATCGATTTCGCACAATCCATCCCGGCAGCCCTGAAGCTTTGCCGGACCGACCCGGCCGCTCTTGAGTCGACCGGTGCCACCACGGAGAAATGGATCCTGCGCAAGAGTTGCGACGATCTGCTGCCGGCGGATCTTGTCTGGCGCAAGAAGGCGCAGTTCGACGAAGGCTCAGGCACGGTCGCTGCCCTCGATGGAGCGCTGCGCGGCTTGATCGGCAAGAAGGGCGCCGTCACCCGGGCGGAGGAGGGATTGCTTTACGAGAAGATCCTGCGCGGCCAGTTCGAGAACCCGGACCGGATCATCGAGAACGCCGGAACCTGGTCGGCAGACCGGGTTGCCGTATGATTTCTGTCGGACCGACATTCAGATGCCCTGGCCTGATCGCCGCGATCGGTCTGTTCCTGTTCATGGCTGCGTCGATCCAGCAGCCCCCCTCCTCTGAGCCTTCTGAAGACGCGAGCGAAATCGCGATTACCCGCTTGCGGGAGGCTCTGACCTTTCTCGTGCTGCCTCCGCGCGAGAAGATTCTGCATCGGGAGGAAAACCCGGTTCCGACATGGCTGCCTGAGCGCGGATGGCGTGGCCTCTATGCGGATTATGGGATCACGCCGGCGTTTCTTGAGACCGTTACCGGAGAGACGGTGTTCCTAACCGGCCCGCATGGCGCGGCAATGGACTTCAAGAGCACGCGGGACTTTGGCCGGTACAACCCAGACTTCCTGCTCCGCCTGATCGCGCTTGCCGAAACGTTGAGCGGCAACAGCACGGCCCGGGCGCTGGCGCGGGATTTCTATGCTGCGCGCCTCACGGGCATGGCCGCAGCCTATGGTAAAGCCAAGGCCATTGTCGATGCGCCGGAGAATGCGCAGACGATCCGCGAGGTGATCGCCGAATACGAATACCGGATAGAGGCGGGCACGCTGGAGCCGGGCGGGTTCGGCAACTTTCCCTACGATGCGCAGCTTGAACTGCTACACGCTGCCGGTGAAACGGATGCCGATTTTTATGAGCTGGTCACTGCTGTCGGCTTCTGGATCCGCCGCCGCATGGACGGCAGCGAGCCGTTGTTCCATGAGCTGATGCTGAAATCCTTCGTGATCGTTTCCGTGGATTGATGCGGACTGTTACCGCTCAGGTCGCGTAGTTCGAGCCTTCCTCGTCGAGGATCGCCTTCAGCTCGTCGAGATGCTGCTGCGCCTGTCCCGGATAATCGTCCAGCTCCTGCGCTGTTTTCTCTGCGATCTCGTCCGGGATCACCCGCAGTTCCATGCCAGTCTGCAGGGCACGGATATAGGTCTCTGCCGCACGCTCGAAATAATACAGCCGGTTGAAGGTATCCCCGACGCTGTCGCCGATCACCAGAATACCGTGATTGCCCATCACCATGACCTTGACCTTCGGGTCGGTCAGCATGCTGGCGCAGCGCTCGCCCTCTTCCTCGAAAGCCAGCCCGCCATAGTCGTTGTCGATCACCATGCGGTTGTAGAAGGTGGCGCAGTTCTGGTCGATCGGGGGCAGGCGGCTGTCCTTCAGGCTGGCCAGCACGGTGGCGTGGATCGAATGCACATGCATGACGCAGCGGGCGTGCGGACAATGCCGATGGACCGAGCCGTGTAGGCCCCAGGCGGTCGGATCCGGTGCGCCGGGACGGCTCAGCACGTCGGGGGCGTTCGCATCCAGCTCCAGCAGGTCCGAGGCTTTGATGCGGGAGAAATGCATCTGGTTCGGGTTCATCAGGAACTGCGTGCCGTCGTCGTTTGTCGCCAGCGAGAAATGGTTCGCCACCGCCTCGTGCATGTCGAGCCGCGCGGTCCAGCGGAAAGCGGCGGCAAGATCCACGCGCTCCGGCCAGTAGCCGAGATTGCTTTTCGGGGTAAGGGCGACGGGCGAGGACATGGCGGGCTCCGCAAGGTGTGGTCTTGTTCCGGGCGCAGACTGACGTCCCGGCAGCATCTTCGCTACTGCAAAAATGCGGAAGCTGCGATTAGCGCTGCTTATCTGATTTCCAAAATCGTCATCCCGTTGAAAAACGGGACCCAGGGGAAGGCGAGTGCAACCTTATGATCATCTAGGTCCCGGCTCTCCGGCCGGGATGACGAATATCGGATGGTTTATGCGAGGCCAGCCAACCAATCCAGCAGGCTACGGGTCGCCTCATCCTCGGAGCGGTCGAAGGCGGTGACGGCATAGAAAGCGCTCGGTGGGGTCAGAGGTGCTTCGGCTGCAGCCACCAGACGGCCCTCGCTGACATGACCGCCGGTAATGGTGCGCCAGCCAAGCGCCACACCGCGCCCTGCTAGTGCTGCCTGGGTTGCCTGCACATAGTTCGAAAAGCGAAGCTGCACCGGGTGGGTAGGGCGGCCAAGGCCGAGGGCGGCGAGATACTCCGTCCAGCCGAGCCAGCGCGGGTCCTTCACATCGACATGGATCAGCGGCGCCGTGTGCAAACTCTCCGGTGTCAATGCGAGCCGCTCGGCCAGATCCGTCGTGCAGACAGGCTCAATCCGTTCCTCCAGCAGCGGGGTGACTATGCCGTCGGACCAGTTGCCGTCGCCGAACCGGATGGCGATATCGACATCGCCCGCGATGGTCGGCGCGCCGCTCTCCGAGGTGATGACATTCACCTGCACGTCCGGGTGATCGCAGTAAAAGCTTTCCAGATGCGGCATCAGCCAGAGTGTCGCGACGCCGACGGAGCAGGCCACAGTGACGCTGGAGCCGCGTTGCGCCAGATGGCGGCGGATCTCGTCGACGGCTCCGGAAATCCGGCTAAGCCCGTCTTCCGTCGCCCGAAGCAGGATTTCGCCTTCGGCCGTCAGCGAGGCCGGGCGGGTGTTCCGGTCAATCAGGCGGGCGCCGATATGGTCCTCAAGCTGCCGCAACGACTGACTGACGGCAGGCTGGGAGACGTTGAGCGCGGCGGCGGCGGCCCGGAGGTTGTCTGTCCGGCAGACAGTCTCGAACACACCGAAGAGGCGGAGCGGCGGCAGGTGACGTGTCATTTAATAAGCTCACCTTATCGAATAATCCGATTTTTCAGGCTTTTCACGACCTGAATGTGAGTTCAAGTTTTGCATTGAAAACATACAGTTACTTGGCGAGTTCAGGCCATGAACTGGCCCGATTGCGACATGGGTGACGCATTTTCTCTTATGGCGCGGTTTCAGCGCGGATGAGGAGCATTTGACATGCAGGCGCGAAAAGAAGGCGGTGTCACCTTGCGCGACACGGGACTCGATGTGGCGTTCCCGGATGGAAGTTCGGCCTATTTCAATTACTTCTGGCTGCGGGACAATTGCCAGACGTCTTTCGATGCGATTACCCGGGAGCGTAGCTTCGACATCTTCGCCGAGGAAAGCGCGCCGGAGCCGGAAGCGGCAGTGCTGGCGGAGGATGCGCTGGAACTGGTCTGGCGCTGCGGCCATAGCAGCCGGTATCCGCTCGATTTCCTCACCTCCTATGCGGCCGGTGCGCCACGGCCCGATCCGGCCGATCTGCCACGCCGGGCCTGGCTTGGCGATCATTACCCGAACGTGCCTCGGTACGCCCAGCCAGCCCTTGTGGCCGATCCGGCGCTCCGGAAAGCCTGGTTCGAGACGATCCTGACCGAAGGCGTGGCGCTGATCACGGACATGCCGGATACACCGGACGCTCTGGAAGTAACGGCCGCGCTGGCAGGCTATGTCCGTCCGAGTTTCTTCGGGAATTCGTTCGAGGTGATGACCCACATCAACCCGACGAATACCGCATTCACAGCGAGCGCGCTGGAGCTGCACACGGATCTTCCGTCGGAGGAATTCGCGCCGGGCATCCAGTACCTGCATTGCGTTGCGAACTCGGTGGAAGGCGGCAACAGCATCTTCGTCGATGCCGTCGCGGTCGCGAATGATTTCCGGGAGCAATATCCGGAGGATTTCAAGCTGCTGGCGGAGACAGAGATTCCTTATTTTTGCGAGCATGACGCCTTCGACATGCGGGCTCGCCAGCGCGTGATTGAACTCGACACGCATGGTGAGGTTTCCGGCGTCACCATCAGCCAGCACATGGCGGATATCTTCGACCTGCCGCAGGATTTTCTCGACCTCTATTACCCGGCCTTCCACCGCTTTGGCCGCCTGCTGCAGGATGAGAAATACGTCATGCGGTTCCGGCTTAATGCCAGCGAATGCATCTGTTTCGACAATCACCGGGTGGTGCATGGCCGGGAAGCCTACACGGCAACCAGTGGCGACCGTCACCTGCGCGGCTGCTACACAGACCGGGGCGAGTTGCGCAGCGCCTATCGCGTCCTCTCCGGGGCCGGACGGTTCAAATAGGGGGAGCTATTGGCTCTCTCAATTCATTGTCATCCCGTCGAAAGACGGGACCCAGGCGAAGGCGAGCGCAGTCTTATGATCATCTAGGTCCCGGCTCTCCGGCCGGGATGACGATCTAAGGTGTGAGCAGGCGCTGGCTTCCGGGACGCTCCGGCGGTATGAAACGGCCCGACCGGTACGATTTTACACGGAGCCGCCCGATGACCTCGCATTCCGAAGAGCGTTTTTCCAGCCTGACCCAGCTCGGCGGCGCGACCGAACTGCCCGAAAGCCCGGAGAAGGCCGTATTGGAGAAGGTTCCGAACTCCATGGCGGATGTGAATTATCTCGTCCGCTTCACGGCGCCGGAATTCACCTCGCTCTGCCCGATGACCGGCCAGCCCGACTTCGCCCATCTGATGATCGACTATGTACCGGACCAGTGGCTGGTCGAAAGCAAGTCGCTGAAGCTTTTTCTCGGCTCGTTCCGCAATCACGGCGCGTTTCACGAGGATTGCACGGTGGGCATCGCCCGGCGCCTGATTGATGAGCTGGAGCCGCGCTGGCTTCGCATCGGCGGCTACTGGTATCCGCGCGGCGGCATCCCGATCGACGTGTTCTTCCAGTCCGGCCCGGTGCCGGACGGCGTCTGGCTGCCGGATCAGGGCGTACCGCCCTATCGCGGGCGCGGCTAGAACGCACATTCACCCAATCAATTGTCATCCCGACGCAGGCCGGGATGACGGCTATTGGTGTAGCGGCTAATCTCCCTAAAGCGAGACCGGTTTCACATTCTCCTGCATCCAGGCGGCAGTGCCGGTGAGCTCCTGGTCCCGGTGGGCCTGTCCGACCAGTTGCACTCCGACGGGCATACCGCTCACCCCCATAAGCGGCAGGGTTACGCAGGGCACGCCGAGCGCCGATGTGGCCGCGTTGAAGGCGGGCAGGCCGGTCTGGTGCGTGATGCCCGGCTCGCCGGCGGAGCCGGAGCCATCGAACGGTGGCGCGATACCGACGGAGGAGAGGGTGATGCAGCCGTCCGCGAAAGGCGCCAGAGCGCGGAACCGGGCCCGCATCCGCTCCCGGTTGTCGAGTGCGGCGCGGTAATCGTCCAAAGTCATGTCCTCGGCCAGGGCGAGGCGCTGTTTCAGGCTCTCGCTCATCAGGCTTTCGTCCTTCTCCGCCAGATTGCGCAGGGTCCAGCGCAGCTCCCAACAGCAGATATCGCGGGCCAGTTTCAGGCTGTCGGCGATGGCCGCTTCGCAGGCATCGATGGTCGGGCTGTCGGCGCGGGTCAGGATCTTCACATCCTGTCGCCGGAGTTGATCCAGCACCTTCTCGAAAGCTGCACGGGTTGTGCCGTCCAGCATCTCCCAGCCTTCGGTTTGCAGCAGGACCAGATGGCTTGGCTTGCGCGCCTCTGCCGGTGCTTCCTCGCCGTAAAGGCCGGGATAGCCCGCATCGCCGCCAGCCTGCGCGGCGATCTGGTAGGCAACCGCCCACATGTCTTTGAGAGAGCCGGCATGCACGCCGACATGGCTTTGGCTCAGGCCGCCCGCCCGTTCGCCCCGGTTCAGCGCGCCGAGGGTCGGCTTGATGGCGATGTTGCCGCAGAAGCTGGCGGGCCGGATGACCGAACCGACAACCTGGGAGCCGATGGTGGCCGGCACCATGCCTGCGCCAATCGCGGCGGCGGAGCCGCTGGAGGAGCCGCCCGGTGTGCGGTTCGTGTCGAACGGGTTCCGGGTCGGGCCGGGATGCGAAAAGCCGAGTTCGGTGGTGACGGTCTTGCCGAGTATCACGGCGCCGGCAAGACGCAGGCCATAGACCAGGGCACTGTCCGCTCCGGTCTGGTTCCCCTTGAACAGGGGACTGCCCATTTCCGTCGGCATGTCCTTCGTCATGAAGAGATCCTTGATGCCGATGGGCATGCCGTCGATGGGGGAAAGGGCGCGGCCTGCCTTGTAACGCTCGGTAGCGGCATCGGCTGCCGTGCGGGCGCCGTCGCGGTTGATCGTGACCCAGGCCTGGACCTCCGGCTCCCGCGCCTCGATCACCTCGAGGCAGCGTTCCAGATAAGCCCGCGGACTGTCGCTTCCGTCCTGGAAGCCCGGCACCGCGTCGTGGAAGGTAGGCAGGCTGACGTTCGCCGGATCGTAGTTGCCGCTTGTCGTCGTCTGCTGGTGCTTTGCAACACTCATGCTTATGTTTCCCCCTGTCGTTTTTGTTGGGTCTTTTCTTCAGTCTGTCGTGTCTATGGACCTCTTCACCACTTTGATCGTACTTGGCGCCGCTGCCCTGGTGTTCGCCTATGCCTATTGGCAGGACAAACGGGAGCGGGAGCCGGGTCAGGTTAGCCTGATCCCCTATACGATGATCCAGATTTTGGCTGTCGTCACCTGCCTCGTGCTGTTGGCGCATCTGGTGACACTGATTTCGGGAGCGCCGTTCCGGGGACGGATGGGCGGGTGACCCTGGAAAATGGCGTCGGCGAAGGCGCTTGCGGGACACTCTCTGTCGACGCATCCATTTGAACGGCGGGACTGTTTTCGGCGGTAATCCGCCTTACGTGGTACGTACTGTTGTTGCAGCGAGGTACGCGGTTGCCGCGTCAGAATCATGGGTCGGGAGATGTGCGATGACCTCCGCGATTGTGTCCAAGGCTGTGTGTAAAGCGTCGACGGGGATGGTCAGGGCCGGCAGGAGTTTGAGCACCTGACCGCCGGCACCGCAGGTTTCGGCCATGACGTTGCGCGCGAAAAGACCCCGTGACACGGCCTCCGCCGTTCCGGGGCAGCGCAAGACCAGACCACGCATGAAACCACGCCCGCGAAGTTCCTCTATATGACCGGGGAAACGCTCGGCCATGGCCTGCAGTCGTGTGTCGAGGATCTCGATCTTGCCGGCAACTTCGTTACGGAACCGGTCATCCTCCCAATATTGCAAAGACGCAGAGGCGGCGACAAAGGCCAGATTATTGCCTCGGAAAGTTCCGTTATGTTCGCCGACCTGCCAGATATCGAATTCCGGCTCGATGAGAAGCAAAGCCATCGGCAAGCCGATGCCGCTGATTGATTTGGAGAGACAGATCAAGTCCGGGCGCACGTCAAAACTTTCAAAGCTGAAGAACGTGCCGGTGCGCCCACACCCGGCCTGGATATCGTCGACGATAAGCAGCGCACCACAGCGATCGGCGATGGCCCTCAATCGGCGCAGCCATGTGCAAGTCGCTGCGCGCAAACCGCCTTCGCCCTGGATGGTTTCAACCAGAATACAGGCAGGCGCGTCGATGCCGCTGCTGGGATCGTCCAGAGAGCGTTCCAGAAAGTCGAGACCATCTCCCGGCAGGTAGCCGTCGTAGGGCACCCGGACCACGTTGGACAAGAGATGCGCGGACGCGGCCCTGCTGTTGCGGTTGGACGTTGCTGACAAGGCTCCAAGAGTCATGCCGTGAAATCCGCCGGTGAAGGCCACCACGGTCGACCGCCCGGTGACTTTTCGTGCCAGCTTGAGAGCGGCTTCCACGGCATTTGTACCGGTCGGGCCGGTGAACATCACGCGATGCTGGAGCCCGCTTCTGTCGAGGATGATACGCTTGAAACGGCGAAGAAAATCATCCTTCGCGCCGGTGTGAAGATCCATTGCCTGAACCACGCCGTCATCCCGCAGATAGTCCATCACCGCATTCTTCATGATCGGATTGTTGTGCCCATAATTCAGGGCGCCGCATCCCATCAGCAGATCGGTGATGTGGCGGCCATCCTCCGTTATCAACTCATGACCGACGGCCTTGGTAAAGATGGCGGGGAAACTTCGGCAGTAGCTTCGAACCTGGGATTCAGCGGCTTCAAAAATATCGTTCATCGACCTGCTCCCTGAGAGAATTCGGCGATCTGGTGGCTCTTTCGTCTTTAGGTTTCACGGCACGGAAATCCTGACCGATACAGAAAAACTCGCCTCTCCCGGTCATTTCGAGACGCGGCACCTGCATGCTCAGCTCGAAATCCCGAGCCAGGAGTTTCGGCAGCCATTGGTCTTCGGATGTCGACCAAGGGCCGTAATGAAACTCGCCCAGAATCCATGCTGCATCCGAGAGCACAGCCTGTGCCGATTTCAGGCCGAATTCGCCTCCTTCGATGTCCAACTTGAGACCGTACCGGTCGGCGTCACCGACGAGTTCCTCCAGCCCGATGGCATCGACCTCTGCGGTTGGCGCGTTCGTCAGCGTGATGATTGTGGAATTCATCATGCTGGTGGCGTCCGGGCCGTCTACCAAACTGGCTATGGTGGCCGTCCCTGATTCGGCCGCGAGAACCTTGCCGATTGTCCGATGTTTGATTTGCGTCGCATTGAGGCCAAGCGTCTCGCTCATTGCCCGAAGGTTGGCCGGGTTTGGCTCGACCGCGATGATGTTTGCCTCCGGATAGCAACTGTTCAGATAGATCGAGGAGAGGCCGACAAAAGCGCCGACATCGAAGATCGTATCGACTGGTTTGGGATCGTGCGCGTAGTTCAGGCGCAGGAAAACCTCGAAGAGGTTGGCATATGCCATCCAGTCGGATGGCATATCGATCTGGTAGAGGCGCCCGTTAAGCGTGATGACGAGGCGCTGGGCGTGGAGCCTGAAATCACCTGATTGGCGCGCGGCGGCATCGGCAACGGCAATCAGCCAGTCCCGTGTCTCGGCGTTGGCGGCGAGGGCTGGGATCTGGTTGGCCGCCTCGCTTAGCCCACGCATCAACGCGTCCTGATCCTGCTGGACTATCATGCGCGCTTCCCGTAGTTGCCGCGCATCCAGCCGGCCGATCTGTCTCAGGATGTCGTCGTCGCTATCCCCCATCTCGGAGCGTTGTCCGTACTGGATCAGAGAGGCGGCGAGATCGGCTGCAGACATGCAGGCCGTGATCCGCCGGAACATGTCGTGGAAGCGCTTTGCCGGATGGGCCGGGTCAGCGCGGCAGAGGGTGCAGTCGCAGATCGCGCTCATCGGCTGGCGTTCCTCTTGCCGGTATCCTTGGCAAGCGCGGCGAGATCGGATGCCATTACTTCAAACAACTCCCGCCAGCTCCCGCCTTTCGGCTGCCGGTAGACAGTCGCTGACGGGAACCATGGCGTGCGGTCGCCCTTGAGGCCCCAGCGCCAGTCCGGCATGGACGGTGTCGCGACCCAGACTGGCACGCCCATCGCTCCCGCGAGGTTCGCGACGACGGTGTCGATGGTGATCACCAGATCGAGGCCCGCGATGGCCGCTGCCGTATTCGCGAATCCCTTGATCCGGTCACTCAGATCCTCGACGGCCATTCCCTCCGGCGGAGGCGTGAGCTGAGCGGTCGGCGCTCCGAATTGCAGGCTGTAGAAACGCACGCCCGGAACGCCGGCGAGGGGCGCCATTTCGGCAAGTGAGGTGCTGCGGGACCCGCCCTCCCAATGGGTGGCGGTGGTGGCCCAGACGAGGCCCACTTTCAATCCATCACCCGAAAGCTCCAGTGGAGCGGCGGCATGAAGATAGGGGCCATCCCACATCCTGTCGCGCGCGATGCCGAAATGTGCCGCCAGCTCCGCCGTCTGCACATGGAAGTCGCAATCCGTGACCTCGGTCTCAAGGGGCAGTACGCGGGCGACACCGGAGAGGGAGCGGAACAGATCCACGAGACCGGGACGGCATTGCAGTGTGATCTCGGCCCTGTAGGTGCCAGCCAGCATGGGCAGGAAGCGGGCATAGAGGATGTCGTCGCCAAGACCGCCGCCCCAGGCGACGATCCGGCGACCCTCCAGCGGCTCGCCCTGCCAGCGAGGGATCGGGTAGAGCGGTGGGCCGAAGGCATTGGCCTTGCAGCAATCGAGCAGCAATTGGCCACCTTTCCTGACATCGCCCGCCAGCAGGTGAAGGCGGATAAGCAGGGCGGCCGAGGCCTCGCTGTGATCCTCCATTGCTTCCAGCCTGGCGATGGCATTGCCGTACTCTCCGCGCTGGGCGGCAATCATGGCGCCGAGCTGCTGGATCGGTTTGAAGCCCCCCACATACGCGGCATCCGCGTGGATGGCGGCGGCGTCCAGATTCCTGTCTTCGAATGCGGCATAGGCCAGTGCGGCATCGCGATTGCTCATGTCTGTTTCGCTCCCTTCCCGTGGCTTTGTCAGTGCAGATGCGGTCGGAGCGTGCGCTCCACCGTTTGCAGCAATGCGTCCGTCTGGCTTTGCAGAAAGAAATGATCGCCGGGGAACATCTCCACCTTCACAGGCGCGCTGGTGGTCGCCTGCCAAGCCTCCAGTCCGGCCTGATCGACCTCTTCATCCTGGTGGCCTCCGAAGACCTGTATGGGGCAGTCCAGTCTGGTCTGCGGGGCGCGCCGATAGGTCTCGCTCATCTCGAAATCGCTGCGCAGCAGCGGCAGGATCATTGAAAGCAGCTCTGGCTCTGCCAGCACGGAGGCGGGTGTGCCGTTGAGGCTGCGCAGCCGCTCGCAGAAATCGGTGTCGGACAGGTGATAGCTCTCGGGCCGCGAAAGAGGCAGATGAGGCGCCCTCTGGCCGGAAACGATCAGTTGCGCCGGAGCGCGCTGCTCCTCGGTCAGCGCGCGGGCCAGCTCGTAAGAGAGGAAGGCGCCCATGGAGTGACCGAAGAACGCGACATTCCGGTCGAGATAGGGGCGGAGCCGGTCCAGCAGAACGGGTAGGAGTTGTTCAACCTGCCGGAACGGCGTCTCGGCGATCCGGTCCTCGCGCCCCGGGAGCTGAATGGCGCAGACCTCGATGCAGTCCGGCAGCGCGCGTCCCCAGTTCTTGAAAATGGAAGCGCCGCCGCCTGCATAGGGCAGGCAGAAGAGCCGTAGCCGCGCCGCCGGGTTCGGTTTCGAGCAGCGGATCCAGGGATCGGTTTTTGCCGTTGCGTTCATTGCAGTCTCCGGTGGTTTTCGAATGTCTGGGCGGCGTCGGGTGCAGCTGCAGGCTTCCGGGCGGCGGCGCTCAGGATCTTTTCGAGCAGCGCTGCATTGGCGCGATAATGCGGATCGAGCAGCATGTCGCCGTGATCGCCGTGGCCGTCATGCCGGTGAAAGCTGCCGCGGGTCATCTCCGCCCAAGCCGGTTTGCTGGCGATAAGGTTTCCCGCTTCGTCGCGATGCTCGTCATCGCCCGTGGGGCTGCTGATCAGGTGAATATCGGCGTTGATCGGCGCATCTTCGGTGATCGAGGAGAGGAAGGCGTAGTAGCGCCGGACGCGGCGCTGGATCTTGTCCCTCAGGATGCTGCTGGAGACGATATCGGCCACGCCATCCGCTTCCAGAACAGCACTGGTCAGCCGATCTGCCTCTTCTTCGGGAAAGTCGAAGCACCGCAGGAAACGCGAGGCGTCCAGCAGGACGATGGTGCTGACAGGGCGGCCGCGCCGTTCCAACTCCCGCGCCACGTGAAAGGCGATATTGCCGCCGCCTGAATAGCCGAACAGCAGATGCGGGCCGTCCGGATCGTGCTCCGCGATCTGGTCCGCATAATCGCCGATCCGGGTTTCCGCCTCGATGAAGTTGAAGGCGTGGAGCGCGAACCCTGCGAGGTCTCCACCCAGACGGCCATAGCTGAGGGCATCCGTGGTGCCTGGCGGCAGGGCGAAGAGCGGTCGCCCGCCCGACTCCGGGCTCAGTCGTACGCATGGTTGGTCGATTGAGGTATTGCCGAATTTGGCCGCATCCAGCACGGCTCCGGCCAGTTGACGCACCGTCGGATGGGTGAAGATGGAGGTCAGCGGCAAGGTGACGCCGAACTGTTTTTCCATCACCGAGACCATCTTCGCAGCCATCAGGCTATGCCCGCCGAGGGCGAAGAAATCGTCGCGCGCGCCGATGGGAGAGAAGCCGAGAAGGTCTTCCCAGATTGTTGCGAGTGCGCTTTCCGTCTCGCCAGATGGCGGCTCGGACGCGGCGTCATCCTTATCCGGTTGCGGGATTGGCGGCGGCAGGGCGGTGCGGTCGATCTTGCCGTTTGGGTTGAGGGGGAGTTTGTCGACCCGGATCAGGTGGGTAGGCACCATGAAATCCGGCAGTGTCGCATGGAGATGTGCGCGCAGGGCGGTCTCGTCGATTGTCCCGGTCGCTGCCGCATAATGCGCGATCAGCACGCGCCGGTCTTCTTCGGCCGCCGCTTTGCCGGCATCCCAGGCATGCACAACCGCACCCGTGACGCCGGGAAATTGATGAAGCGCGACTTCAATCTCACCGGGCTCGATCCGGAATCCCCGAATCTTGAGCTGGTCGTCCATGCGGCCGAGGAACTCGATGGAACCGTCACTGCGCCAACAGGCCAGATCGCCGGTGCGGTAGAGCCGTTCCCCAGGGCGTTCCTCCGGGAGATCACGGCCAGCGAAGGGATTGGCGACAAAGCGTTCGGCCGTCAGGGCGGGATCGTTCCAGTAGCCAAGGGCGAGGCCGTCGCCCCCGACATAGAGCTCTCCTGCCACGCCGGGCGGCAGAAGCCGCATCTCTTCGTCCAGGATATAGGCCGTCGAATTGGCAATAGGCGACCCGATGGGAATGGCGCCGCGATAGTCGCCCGGCTCGATCCGGAAGCAGCAGGAAAAGGTCGTGTTCTCGGTAGGGCCGTAGCCGTTCACAAGGCGGCAGGTGGGGAGCGCTTCCAAGGCTTTCAGGACATGCGAAACGGAGAGTGCCTCGCCGCCCACGAGGAGTTGTCGCAGCGGCTTCAGGCTCTGCGGATATTCGTCGATCATGACGTTGAACAACCCGCCGGTGAGCCAGAGCGTCGTGACGCCCTCGCGTGCGATCGTGTCTCCGAGATCGGCGAGGCTCTGCTTCCCGCGCGGCGCTAGGGCGAGCCGGGCGCCGTTCAGGAGCGGTCCCCAGATTTCGAGAGTAGCGGCGTCGAAAGAGATGGGCGCGTATTGCAGGAAGACCTGACCGGTGCCGAAATCGGCGTAGTCCGTAGCCTTAACCAGCCGGATAATCCCGCGCTGCGGTACGGCGACTGCTTTCGGCCGGCCGGTCGAGCCGGAAGTGTACATGACATAAGCGAGCCGTCCTCCGGCACCGGCGCCTGAAACCGGAGGAAGCGGGGCCTCCGACGCCCGCGCGATCTCGGCCCCGTCCCGGTCCAGCAGGATTCGGTGCATATCGCTTTCCGGCAGGTTTCCGGAAGCGTCCTTGTGTGTGATGAGAGCCGCTGCCCCCGAATGTTCCAGCATGAAGCGGAGCCGGTCCGGCGGATAGCTCGGGTCGAGCGGGAGATAGGCAGCGCCGGCCTTCAGGATTCCCAGAAGTGCAATGATCAGCTCCGGCGAGCGGTCGAGGCAAACCGCGATCAGCGCGCCGTCGGCAATCCCTGCGGTGTTTTTCAGGTAATGCGCCAGACGATTTGACCGCAGGTCCAACTCGCCATAGGTCAGGTTCCGTCCGTCGGAGCTGACCGCGACGTCGCCCGGACGGGCCGTGGCCTGGTCCGAGAACAGATCGGCCACGGTGCTGTCGCGCGGATAATACCGTGCCGTCCGATTGAAGCTGTGGATCAGGGCGGTGACGTCATCCGCGCCGCCGGTCTGGTCGATGAGGCTGAAGCTCGAAAGTTTCATGTCCGTCCACCCACGCGGCGCTCTAGTGCGGTATCGGCCGCGACGGCTTCGGCGAAGCGATTCAGGGTTTGCAGATAGCGTTCAGCAGCCTCCGCCGAGAACAGGCCCGCGTCATATTCGAGGGTCAGCTCGAACCGGGCGCCGTGTTCCGCAGCCAGCAGCATCAGGTCGACCTTGGCGAACGGAAACGCGAGATCAAGCTCTCTTGCCGTCGGCCCGTCCGCCCCGTCCGCCCCGTCCGGCGCGCCGGATGGCTTGCCGCCTCTGGCATTGACGTCGGCGGCGTTCTGGTAGGCATAGATGACATTGACCGGGTCCCGGCCGGGACCCGTATTCCGGCCGCTGAGCATCAGGTCGTAGGGATAGTCCTGATGGTCCAGGGCGGCGGTGCTGGTTTCGGTCACCTGATCGAGTAATGCGTCGAAGTCTTGGTCCGCCGAGACCTGTGTGCGCAGAGGCAACAGGTTTACGAACGCGCCAAGCAACGGCTCCAGCTCCGGCCTTCCCCGATTGGCGACGGCCATGCCGACGCAGATGTCCTCTTGTTGCGTGAGTTGAAACAGGAAGAGCTTGAAGAGGGTGAGAAGGGTGTTGGCGGGCGTGGTGCTGTGTGCGCGGGACAGCGCGCGTAGCGCCTCGGTGCATTCCTCCGATAGTTCCAGACTGACCCGTTCGCCCTTCCGGGCCATCCCCACGTTTTGCGCGAGATCGTGCGGCAGGCGCAGTGGCTCCTCCAGACCGTCGAGCTGTGTTTTCCAGAAGCGTGCATCTTCGCTTCGGTCGCGTCCGTCCTGCAGGACGGCGTAGTCGCGGTACTGGATCTCCAGCGGCGGAAGCGGGCTCCACGCGCCGGATCTCGCAGCGTCGTAGAGCGTCAGGAGCTCGCGATAAAAGAGCTGCATCGACCATCCGTCTCCGATGATGTGATGCATTACGAGCACAAAGACCGTGGGGCCGCCGTCCCGGGTAATCAGGGTGATGCGGAAGAGTGGCGCCTGGTCGAGGGCGAAACGTGTCCGGTTTTGCTCCGCGACGATGGCGCGGGTTTGTGCTTCTGCATCTTCTGCATCTCCCAGATCAACGGACGTGAGCGGCACGTCGATGGCCTCCAGAACCTTCTGGCGCGGCTCGCCATCCACTTCGACGAAGACGGTATGGAGAATTTCGTGCCGGTCGATCAGTTGTGCCAGCGCGCGGCGCAGGGCATCTGCGTCGACCTGCTGTTTCAGCTCGAAGGCAGCGGGCATGTTGTAGCGGGCATCCCCGACCAGCCGGTCTTCGAGCCAGAACCTCTTCTGGGCATGGGAGAGTGGATAGCTTTCCTGCGCCGGCGTTGGCCGGATCGGCTCGTAAGCCGCCGCGCCCTCGAGGCTGATATGTGTTGCCAGCGCGCCGATGGTCGGGTTCTTCAGCAGCAGTCCGACGGGCAGTCGGCGGCCAAAGGCCTGATTGATGCGGGCGACGACCTGCAGGGCTTTCAGGCTGTGTCCGCCGAGCGCGAAGAAATCGTCATCAGTGCCGATGTTCCCCACGCCCAGCACGTCCCGCCAGATCTCGACGAGGCTCTGTTCGACCGCGTTTACAGGTGCGGTGGACCCGGGATCAATAGCGACGCGGGCTTCGGGTTTCGGCAAGGCTGCGTGATCGGTCTTGCCGTTGCGTGTCAGCGGGATGCGTTCGATCGGAACGAAAATCCCGGGAACCATATAGAAAGGCAGGCGCGATGCCGCCCAGTCCCTGACCTCCTGTATGGCCTCGCTGTCAGCCACCAGATAGGCGACGAGCCGGCCTTCTTCCTGCTGCGCGATGACGGTGACCTGCCGAACGGCCGGATGCTGACTCAGCGTTGCCTCGATCTCGCCGATCTCGATGCGGTAGCCGCGCAGTTTGACCTGTTTGTCCATCCGTCCGAGATATTCGAGGCTGCCATCCGAGCGCCGCCGGGCGAGATCGCCGCTGCGATAGAGCCGCTCGGCGCTCCCCCCAACAGTTCGCTCCACAAAGCGTTCTGCTGTCAGCTCGGGGCGGTTGAGATAGCCGCGCGCCAGCCCGGCCCCGCCGACATGGATCTCGCCAGCGACGCCGACTGGTACTGGCTCACCGCGCGGGTCCAGCAGATGCAGCTCGAGGTCCCGGAGCGGATTGCCGATCAGGCTCGCCGTGCTGCTGCAATCCGCTTCGGTCAGTGGGCACCATGTGACATGCACCGTGGTTTCGGTAATCCCGTACATATTGACGAGCCGAGGTTCGTGGTCGCCATAGAGCGTGAACCAGGGCTTCAGGCCCGGCAGTTCCAGGGCTTCGCCGCCGAAAATCACGAGTCGAAGCGATAGCGTCCTCCCGCGCTCGACAGCTTCCGGAATGAGATGTCGGAAGGCCGAGGGCGTCTGGTTCAGAACCGTAACGCTTTCATGCTCCAGCAGAGTGTGAAAGGCGGCGGGGTTACGCCGCACCTCGTCCGGGACCACGATCAGGTGCCCGCCATGCAGCAGGGCTCCCCAAATTTCCCAGACCGAGAAATCGAAGGCGACGGAATGGAACATGGTCCAGACATCGTCGGCCGAGAAATGGCAGTCGGGCTGGGTCGCATCGAACAGGCGCAGCACGTTCGCGTGGCTGACCATGACGCCCTTGGGCTGGCCGGTAGAGCCTGACGTATAGATCACGTAAGCCATATCATCCGGTTGCGCCGGTGTTCTGGCGCAGAGCGGAGAGGTGTCATCAACCTCAGCCGGATCGTCCAGATAAAGGCGGGGTCCTTCCCATGCGGAATGGTCTTCCGCGAGCGCCCGTTCCGTGACCAGGGCGATTGCGCCGGCATCTTTCAGCATGAACGCAACGCGCGCGGCCGGTGTCGCCGGGTCTATCGGCAGATAGGCGGCGCCCGATTTCACGATCCCGAGCAGGCCGGTAATGAGATCGTTGGATCGCTCCGCAAGCAAGCCGACCAGCCGGTCCGGCCCTGCACCCAGAGCGGAAAGGCGCCGGGCTATATCGTCGGCCCGCGCATCGAGTTCTGCATAGGTCAGCGTCTCGCCCGCGCAGGTGACGGCGGGGCGGGCGGCGTGTTGTGCGACCTGCGCGGCGAAGCGCTCGGTCAGCGTGTCCGTGACAGGCAGTTGGCAGCGGGCGTGTCCCGCCTCCCAGAGGGCTTCGCGCTCCGCGTCGCTGACGATGTCGATCCTGTCGAGCGGCTGATCAGCATCCGCTTCGATCAGACCGCGCAGCGCGGTGCTCAGAAAGGCGAAATTCCGGTCTATATCGTCTGCTGCGAACTGCGTTTCGTCATAGCCGACACGCAGGCGAATCTCGTCGCCATGCGCCGCCGCGATCAGGGTGAGCGGATAATTGGTATGATCGATGGCGCGTCCGTCGGAGAAGTGCGCTCCCCCACCTTCGTCCATGCCTTCGCCCGCGGGCAAATCGGGATCGAGCGGGTAGTTCTCGAAGACGAGCAGGCTGTTGAAAAGAGCGGTGCCGGGCGGCAACGCGCTGTCCTGCTGGATATCGGCGAGAGGGACGAAGCCGAAGCGGCTGTTATCCTGATGCTGCGCCTGCAGCGCGTCCAGCCAGACACCAACAGGGCAATCCTCGGTCGAAACGCGCATCGGGACCGTATTGATGAACAGGCCGACCATGTCCTCGATCCCGGCGAGATCGATATCGCGGCCGGAGAGTGTGACGCCGAAAACACTATCGCGCTCACCGCTGGTCCGGCTCAGTACCAGCGCCCAGCCAGCATTGAAGAGAGTGTTCAGAGTCAGGTGGCGCTGGCGTGCGGTTTCGATCAAGGCCTGACCGAGTGCGGGCTCGAAGGTGAAGATCTTCTCATTCGGCTGCGCAGTGTTTTCTCCGTCCGGCGCTGTCGTGCGCGCGCCCGGCAGCGGGGTGGGGGCGTCGATATCCGCAACAGCCTGTTGCCAGTGGGCGCGGGCCGCCGCGTGATCCTGCTTCTGCAGCCAGGCGATGTAATGCTCATAGGGCGCTGCCGCCGGAAGGTCCGTTGAGCGTGACCCGTAGAGCAGCATCAGATCCCTGAAGAGGATCGGCAGGCTCCAGCCATCCAGCAGCAAGTGGTGGAAACCCAGCACGAACTGCCACACATCCTCCTCCAGCCGGACGAGCAGGCAGCGCAGCAGCGGCGGTCGCGTCAGATCGAAACCGGCGCCGCGCTCTTCGGCGAGAAGCTGTTCCAGCGCCTCGGCCTGCTTGTCTGTTTCAAGGTCTCGCCAATCCAGATTCCGCCATGGGAGCGTGGCGTCGCGGCGCACATACTGCAGAGGTTCCGCGTCCTCCAGCCAGAGCGCGCTTCGCAGGATCGGATGGCGCTCCACCAGCGCGCGCCAAGCCGCGCGGAAGGCGTCCGGGCGGAACGGATTGGTGATTTTCCAGGTCAGTTGCTCGAAATAGACAGACCCGCCCGGCTCGTCGGCGAGACTGTGGAAGGCCATGCCCTGTTGCATAGGGCTTAGCGGATAGAGAGCCGCCACGCCGCGCCCTTGCTGTGCCGCGAGCCGGTCGAGCCGATCCTGCGTGACGGGAGCGAGGGGGAAGTCGCTTGCCGTGTAACCGCAGGCCGCTTCGTCGCGGCAGAGTTCCACGAGGGAGCGCAAGGCGTCCTCGAAGCCTTGCGCCAGAGTCTCCATCGTCTCGGGCTGGTACTGCTGGTTGCTGTAGCTCAACGAGACAGTCAGGGCGCCGTCCGATACCAGTCCGTTGATATCGATCGCGTGCGGCCGCGTTCCGTCGAGGCACTGGCTCTCGCCAGCGCCCTCTTCGGCCACGGAAAAGAACCCGGCGCCCGCGTCAGCCTCGAACTGGCCGAGATAGTTGAAAGCGATCTCGGCTTCCGGGAAGTCGTGCGGCTGGCTTCCTGTCAGATAGCGCTCGATGCCATAGGCCAGCCCGTCACCGGGGATGGCGCGGAGCTGCTCCTTCACCGCCTTCAGACAGGCCGCGAGATCGGTCCGGTCCGGCAGGTCCAGACGCACCGGGTAAATCGCCGTGAACCAGCCGACCGTCTCGCTCAGATCCGGCGCGCCCGGCCGCTCCGGACGCCCATGGCTTTCGAGCGCGATGGGCCAGTCGCTGCGTCCGGTCCAGTTGTCCAGCGCCAGCGCCAGAGCCGTCAGCAAAATGTCGTTGATCCTTGTGCCGAAAGCACGCGGTGCCTGCTCCAGCAGTGCTGCGGTTGTCTTCTGGTCGAAGGAGACCCGCACATGCTCCGTGCTGTCCCAACGCGCCACGCCCGCCGGATCGTCCTTCGGCAACGGTGGTGTCGCCTGCCAACCACGCCAATAGTTGACCGCTTCAGCGATTTCCGGTGTTCCGGCGAGGCTCTGGAGATAATGCGCCCAGTCGAGGAAGGAGGCTGGGACCGGCTCCAGGAATATGTCGGCGCCCTGCCGGATCTGGGTGAAGGCATGATCGAGATCGCCCAGCAGAATGCGCCATGACACCCCGTCGACCGCGAGGTGATGGATGCACCAGAGCAGGCGCTGGCCAGATGTCAGCTCGAACAGGACCAGCCGCGTGACTGGACCGTCTTTCAGGTCGAGGCTGCGTTGCCAATGACTTGCGCGTTCGGCGAGGGCATCAGCCTGTGCCTCGATCGGCAGATCGCGGAGATCCTCTTCGTGGACAGGCAGGTCTCCGGAGATCTCTGCCGGCTCCTGTTGCCAACTATCGGTGCCGTGCCGGAAACGGAGACGCAGTGCGGCGTGCCGCGCGATGATCGCGCGGGTGGCGGCTTGCAGTTCTTCTGTCGAGATCTTCTCGTTCGGGCGCAGGAGCAGCGCCTGATTGAAATGCGACAGGTCGGCCAGATCCCAGCAGAAGAACCAGGATTGGACCGGAGTCAGCGGAGCAGGCCCGACTGGGTTCTTCGTTGCCGCTTCCTCGGACAGGACGATCGATGCCGCGTGAGGGGCAAGGGCGGCGATTGTCTGATGCTTGAAAATGTCCCGCACCGCCAGCCGCAGCCCGGCGCTCCGCGCCTTCGCGACGATCTGGATACTGAGGATCGAATCCCCGCCGAGCTCGAAGAAATTGTCATTCCGCCCGATCCGCTCGCGTCCGAGCACGCCGCCCCAGATTGTGGCAAGGGCTATTTCCCGATCAGTGCGGGGCGCTTCGTAAGTTTGTGCTGCGGGCGCCATGTCCGGCACGGGCAGTGCCTTGCGGTCGAGCTTGCCGGTCACCGTTAGCGGCAGGGCATCGAGCACCATCACTTCTGACGGCACCATGTAGCCGGGGAGTGCGGTCTGCAGCTCCCGGCGGAGTGTCGTGCCGTCGAGGCTTGTACCTGTTGCATAGGCGACGATGCGTCGATGTTCTGCTTCGCCAGCGAGGACGGCGACAGCCTCTTCGACGGCTGGCAAGACGCGCAGGGCGGCCTCGATCTCTCCGAGTTCGATGCGGAAGCCGCGCAGCTTGATCTGGTGATCGGTGCGGCCGAGATAGTCGATGGCGCCGTCCTGGTCCCAGCGGCAGAGGTCGCCGGTACGGTAGAGGCGGCCAAGGATTGGATGGTCAATGAAGCGCTCTTCGGTCAGCTCCAGCTGAGCCAGATACCCGTCGGCAAGGCCGTCGCCACCGAGATGCAGCTCGCCCGCGATCCCGGCAGGCACAGGATTGCCGTCCGGATCGAGAATGTGTGCCGTGGTGTTGGCCAGCGGCCCGCCGATCGGCACGGTTGTGGCGTCGTCGGCAACGTCGTGCACCGGATACCACGTGGCGTAGGTGGTGCACTCTGTCGGGCCATAGACATGCAGCAGGCGGTTGGGTGGCCCTGCCTTGAGCACGGCGCGCACCCAACGTGGATCGACGGCCTCTCCACCAAACAGCAACGTGTCGAGAGAGGAGAAGAGCGCGGCATCGATCTGCGCCAGACGATTGAACAGTGCCGTGGTCAGGAAGAGGATGCTGAAGCGCTTCTGCCGCAGCAGCCCTGCGAAGCGGTCCGGATCGAGGATGTCGTCGCGTTCGAGGAGTTCGATGGCGGCGCCGTTGAGGAG
>NZ_AUFM01000021.1 GCF_000426505.1 Nisaea denitrificans DSM 18348
CGATGGCGAAGGAAAAGTTTGAGCGGAATAAGCCGCACTGCAACATTGGCACGATCGGCCATGTTGATCACGGCAAGACGTCTTTGACGGCAGCGATCACGAAGGTCCTGGCGGAAGCCGGCGGCGCAAGCTTCACGGCTTACGACCAGATCGACAAAGCCCCGGAAGAGCGTGCTCGTGGTATCACGATCTCGACGGCCCACGTTGAGTATGAGACGGAAGCGCGTCATTACGCGCACGTCGATTGCCCGGGCCACGCCGATTATGTGAAGAACATGATCACGGGCGCTGCGCAGATGGACGGCGCGATCCTGGTTGTGTCGGCCGCTGACGGCCCGATGCCGCAGACCCGCGAGCACATCCTTCTGGCACGCCAGGTTGGTGTTCCGGCGCTTGTTGTGTTCCTGAACAAGGTCGATCAGGTTGACGACGAAGAGCTTCTTGAGCTTGTTGAGCTCGAAGTTCGTGAGCTTCTGTCGTCCTACGACTTCCCGGGCGACGACATTCCGATCGTGAAGGGGTCTGCTCTTGCGGCTCTGGAAGACAGCAACGAGGAAATCGGCAAGAAAGCCATTCTCGAGCTGATGGCCGAAGTCGACAAGTACATCCCGCAGCCGGAGCGTCCGATCGATCTGCCGTTCCTGATGCCGATCGAAGACGTTTTCTCGATCTCTGGCCGTGGCACGGTTGTGACCGGTCGCGTCGAGCGCGGTGTTGTGAATGTTGGCGACGAAATCGAAATCGTCGGTATCAAGGACACGGTGAAGACGACCTGCACGGGCGTCGAGATGTTCCGCAAGCTGCTTGATCGCGGTGAAGCTGGTGACAACGTCGGTGTTCTTCTGCGTGGCACGAAGCGTGAAGACGTTGAGCGCGGTCAGGTTCTGGCCAAGCCGGGTTCGATCACGCCGCACACGAAGTTCACCTGTGAGGCTTACATCCTGACGAAGGATGAAGGTGGCCGTCACACGCCGTTCTTCTCGAACTATCGTCCGCAGTTCTACTTCCGTACGACGGACGTGACCGGGACGGTTGAGCTTCCGGAAGGTACCGAGATGGTGATGCCGGGCGACAATATCGCGATGACGGTTAACCTGATCGCGCCGATTGCCATGGATGAAGGCCTGCGCTTCGCTATCCGCGAAGGTGGCCGCACCGTTGGCGCCGGCGTCGTTGCCAAAATCGTCGAGTAAAGCTGGACATTGGGCTCGGTCACCGAGCCGGAGATAGAAGAATATGGACAGTCAAAACATTAGAATTCGCCTCAAGGCGTTTGATCATCGGATCCTTGATCAGTCGACCGGCGAAATCGTGAACACGGCGAAGCGCACTGGCGCGCAGGTCAAGGGCCCGATCCCGCTGCCGACCCGTATCGAGCGCTTCACCGTTCTTCGCGGTCCGCACATCGACAAGAAGAGCCGTGAGCAATTCGAAATCCGCACACATAAGCGGGTTCTGGACATCGTCGACCCGACCCCGCAGACGGTCGACGCTCTGATGAAGCTTGATCTCGCGTCCGGTGTTGACGTCGAAATCAAGCTCTAACGCTGAAGGATTAGATTCATGCGTTCCGGAGTAATCGCACAGAAGATGGGCATGACCCGAGTGTTCACCGATACAGGTGATCACGTTCCGGTCACGGTCCTGAAGATGGACAGCTGCCAGGTGGTAGGTGTTCGAACCGAAGAGAATGACGGCTACAGCGCCGTTCAGCTCGGCGTTGGCGCAGCCAAGGTCAAGCGTGTCAGCAAGCAGATGCGCGGCCACTTCGCGAAAGCGAAAGTCGAGCCGAAGCGGAAACTGGCCGAATTCCGTGTCAGCCCCGATGCTCTCATTGAGGTCGGCGCGGAAATCACCGCGGACCATTTTGTTGCCGGTCAGAAGGTCGACGTTGTCGGCACCTCTATCGGTAAGGGTTTCGCCGGTGCCATGAAGCGGCACAATTTCGGCGGCATGCGCGCCTCTCACGGTGTCTCCATCTCCCACCGCGCACACGGTTCCACGGGTAACTCCCAGGATCCGGGGCGTGTGTGGAAGGGCAAGAAGATGGCCGGCCACATGGGCGACGAGCGGGTGACGACGCAGAACCTCGAAGTGGTTCAGCTCGACGTCGATCGTGGTCTGATCCTGGTCAAGGGATCGGTTCCGGGCGCCAAGGGCGGCTGGGTTCTGATTTCCGATGCCGTAAAGGTGAAGCAGCCTGAAAATCTCCCGTTCCCGGCTGCCGTGCGCATGCCGACCGCGGAAGAAGTGGCCGAGCCGGAAGTTGTCGAAGCCGCTGCTGATGCGCCGGCTGAAGCCGAGACCTCGGCTGACGACAACGCCGAGAATAAGGACTGAGGGTCATGAAGCTTCCTGTTACGACACTCGACAACAAGAAGTCTGGCGACATTGAAGTCGCGGACTCCGTGTTCGCCGTCGAGCCGCGCCGGGATATTCTTGCCCGTGTGGTAAACTGGCAGCTGGCCAAGCGCCGAGCCGGTACCCACGCGACCAAGACTGTTTCCCAGGTCAGCGGCACGACAAAGAAGCCGTTCAAGCAAAAAGGTACCGGTCGGGCCCGTGCGGGCTCGCTGCGGGCTACCCAGTACCGCGGTGGCGGTATCTCCCATGGTCCGATGTCTCGTGACCACGGGTTTGCTCTGCCGAAGAAGGTCCGCAAGCTCGGCATGCGCTCTGCGCTGTCGGCCAAGCAGGCCGAAGGCAAGCTGATCGTGATCGACGATGCGGCGGGCGAAACCAAGACCAAGGAACTGGCCAAGAAGCTTACCGCTCTCGGTTGGAATTCGGTCCTGTTCATCGGCGGTAGTGCGCTCGACGAGGGCTTTGCCCGGGCCGCGCGGAACATCCCGAATGTGGATGTGCTGCCGGAACAGGGCGCGAACGTCTATGACATCCTCCGCCGGGACACCCTGGTGCTGACCAAGGCCGCGGTGGAAAGCCTGGAGGCTCGCCTGAAATGAGCATGCGTCCTTACAATGCCAGCCAAGTTCGGCTGAGCGACGAGCGCGCGTACGACATCATCGTCCGCCCGATCGTCACCGAGAAATCCAGCCTCGGATCGCAGTTCGGCCAAGTGACTTTCGAAGTCACCCTCGATGCGACCAAGCCGGAAATCAAGGTCGCCGTCGAAAGGTTGTTCGATCGCAAGGTTAAAGCCGTCAACACCGTGCTGACCAAAGGCAAGGTTAAACGCTTCCGGGGCAAACTCGGCAAGCGGTCGGATTACAAAAAAGCGATCGTCACTTTCGAGGACGGTCAGGACATCGATGTTACGCAGGGGGTCTGATCCATGGCGTTGAAGACATTCAATCCGACGACGCCGTCCCAGCGCGACCTGGTGATCGTCGACCGCTCGGAACTCTGGAAAGGCAAGCCGGTCAAAGCATTGACCCGTGGCCTGACCAAGTCCGGCGGACGGAATAACACGGGCCGCACAACGTCTTTCTGGCGTGGCGGCGGGCATAAGCGTAAATACCGCATCATCGACTTCAAGCGCCGTAAATTTGACGTGGCGGCGACGGTCGAGCGGCTTGAATACGATCCGAACCGGACCGCGTTCATTGCGCTGATCAAATATGACGACGGTGAGCAGGCTTACATCCTGGCTCCGCAGCGTCTCAAGGCTGGTGACAAGGTCATCGCCGGTGAGCGCGCGGACATCAAGCCGGGCAACGCTATGCCGCTGAAGAGCATTCCGGTGGGCACGATCGTCCACAATGTGGAGTTCAAGGCAGGCAAGGGCGGTCAGATTGCCCGTTCTGCCGGTGCATACGTGCAGATCGTCGGTCGCGATCAGGGTTATGCCCTGCTGCGCCTCACCTCTGGTGAAGTGCGGATGGTTCGTGGCGAATGCATGGCAACTGTCGGTGCGGTGTCAAACCCGGATCAGCAGAACGTCAAGCTTGGCAAGGCGGGCCGTTCCCGCTGGCTCGGCAAACGCCCGCACGTTCGCGGTGTCGTTATGAACCCGGTCGACCACCCGCATGGTGGTGGTGAAGGCCGGACCTCGGGCGGTCGCCATCCGGTGACCCCATGGGGTAAGCCGACCAAAGGTAAGCGTACGCGCAGCAACAAGAAAACCGATCGCCTTATTGTGCGTCGGCGCCGGAAGTAAGAGGAGATAGACGTTGTCACGTTCTGTTTGGAAAGGCCCGTTTGTAGACGGGTATCTCCTGAAGAAGTCCGATGCGTCGCGCGCGTCCGGTCGTAACGAGGTCATCAAGACCTGGTCACGTCGGTCGACGGTTTTGCCGCAGTTCGTAGGACTGACCTTCGGGGTTCATAATGGCCAGAAATTCATCCCGGTCCTCGTGACCGAGAACATGGTCGGACACAAACTCGGCGAATTCGCGCCGACCCGCACTTATTACGGCCACACGGCCGATAAGAAGTCGCGGCGCTAGGACTGGAGCAGAGACCATGGGCAAGAGTGCGGTCGAACGCCGACTGGACGATACCGAGGCGAAAGCGGTGCTCCGCAATGTGCGGGTGAGCCCGCAAAAGCTGAATGTCGTCGCACAGATGATCCGCGGCATGGATGTGGAAAAGGCCCTCGCGGCCCTGACCTTCTCCCGCCGCCGCATCTCGAACGATGTTAAGAAGCTTCTGCAGTCCGCGATCGCGAATGCTGAGAACAATCATCAGCTCGATGTTGACCGGCTTTTCATCAAGGAAGCCTCCGTCGGCAAGAGCATCGTCATGAAGCGCTTCCGTCCGCGGGCGCGGGGGCGTGTCGGCAAAATCTTGAAGCCGTTTTCGCACCTTACCGTTGTCGTGCGTGAGCGCGGGGAGACCGAATAATGGGTCATAAAGTTAATCCGATCGGGCTTCGCCTCGGCATCAACCGGACGTGGGACTCACGCTGGTTCGCTGCCAAGGATTATGGCGATCTTCTGCACGAAGACATCCGTATGCGGCGCTACCTGCACAAGCGTCTGGCGCAGGCCGGCATTTCCCGGATCGTCATTGAGCGTCCGGCGAAGCGTTGCCGCGTTGCCATTTACACTGCCCGCCCGGGCGTTGTGATCGGCAAGAAGGGGCAGGATATCGAGAAGCTCCGTCAGGATCTCTCGAAGATGGTCGGCACCGAGGTCAGCCTGAATATCCTCGAGATCCGCAAGCCGGAAATCGATGCCAAGCTGGTCGCCGATAACATTGCGCAGCAGCTGGAGCGCCGGGTTGCTTTCCGTCGCGCCATGAAGCGGGCCGTTCAGTCGGCAATGCGTCTTGGTGCCCAGGGTATCCGGATCAATTGCGCAGGCCGTCTCGGCGGCGCGGAAATCGCCCGGACCGAATGGTACCGCGAAGGTCGCGTTCCGCTGCACACGCTGCGTGCGGACATCGATTATGGCGAATCCACCGCGCAGACCACCTACGGCGCCTGCGGTGTCAAGGTCTGGGTATTCAAGGGCGAGATTCTTGAACACGATCCGCTCGCCCACGAAAAGCGGCTGACCGACCAGCCTGGTCATCAGCGCTGAGCCGGCGGATAGGATAGAGGTTAGATAGATGCTTAGTCCGAAGCGCACAAAATTCCGTAAGGCCCACAAAGGCCGGATCCACGGAAATGCAAAAGGCGGTACGACGCTGAATTTCGGTTCTTTCGGTCTGAAGGCACTGACACCAGCGCGTGTCACCGCTCGTCAGATTGAGGCCGCACGTCGTGCGATTACCCGTCACATCCGCCGTTCCGGTCGGGTGTGGATCCGGATTTTCCCGGATGTTCCGGTGTCGTCGAAGCCGGCGGAAGTACGTATGGGTAAGGGTAAGGGTACCCCGGAATTCTGGGTTGCCCGTGTGAAGCCCGGTCGGATCATGTTCGAGCTCGAAGGCGTTCCGCGGGACCTGGCAGAAGAAGCGTTTACGCTTGCTGCTGCCAAGCTTCCGCTCGATACGCGCTTCATAGCCCGGCTTGGCGAATAAGGCTGCGGGAGAGAATGATGGCAAACAAGGCAGCAACAGATCTTCGCGCGAAGACGGGCGATGAGATGAAAACCAGCCTGGTGGACCTGAAGAAGGAGGCATTCAACCTTCGTTTTCAGCGTGCCAACGGTCAGCTGGAAAACACTGCGCGGATGCGGCAGGTGCGCCGTGAGATCGCGCGCATCAAGACGATCCTGCACGGGCAGGCCAGCGCTTAAGCAGCGTTGGATTTAGGAGACGAGAAATGCCGAGGCGAATTTTGCAGGGCACCGTGGTAAGCGATAAGGGCGAAAAATCTATCGTCGTTCGCGTCGAACGCCGCGTCATGCATCCGATCTACAAGAAGTTCATCAAGCGCTCGAAGAAATTCGCTGCACATGATGAACAGAACCAGTACAAGGTCGGCGACATTGTGCGGATCCAAGAATGTGCTCCGATTTCGAAGCGCAAGAACTGGACCGTTGTCACCGATGCTGCTGGCAGCAACGCCTAAGCGGCGAGGAGCGACGACATGATCCAGATGCAGTCCAACCTTGATGTCGCAGACAACTCCGGCGCTCGCCGTGTTCAGTGCATCAAGGTTCTCGGCGGCTCCAAGCGCAAAGTCGCTGCCGTCGGTGACGTGATTGTGGTCTCCGTTAAGGAAGCAATTCCGCGGGGCCGCGTTAAAAAGGGTGAAGTGCTTCGGGCCGTTATCGTCCGGACCGCCAAGGAAATCCGTCGCAATGACGGCTCCTCGATCCGGTTCGACAACAACGCCGCGGTGCTCATCAACAAGCAGAACGAGCCGATCGGGACCCGTATCTTTGGTCCGGTGACCCGTGAACTTCGTGCCAAGAAGTTCATGAAAATCGTCTCGCTCGCACCGGAGGTGCTGTGATGGCAACGAAGTTCAAGGTGAAGAAGGGCGACAAAGTCGTCGTCACCACCGGCAGGGACAAGGGAAAGACGGGCGAAATTCTGCGCGTCATCACGGATGAGAACCGTGTCCTGGTCCAGGGTGTGAACATGGTCAAGCGCCACACGCGTGCGACCCAGACCTCAGCCGGCGGTATTATTGAGAAAGAAGCGCCCGTTCATGTTTCGAACGTTGCGCATATCGACCCGAAATCCAACGAGCCGACGCGCGTCGGGATTCGTCTTCTCGAGGATGGCCGCAAGGTCCGCTTCGCGAAACGGTCCGGCGAAGTGCTCGACGCTTAAGCGCGCTCGAAACGAGGCCAGACATGTCGCGATTAAAAGAAGTTTACGAAGCCGAGATCAAGCCGGGAATGCTGTCGGAGTTCAAATATGCGAACCCGATGATGTGCCCGTCGATCGAGAAAGTCGTCGTCAATATCGGCGTCGGTGAGGCGGTGCAGGATTCCAAGCGGGTTAAAGCCGCTGCGGAAGAGCTTGCCATCATCACCGGTCAGCGTCCGATTGTAACCCGCGCGAAGAAGTCGATTGCCGGCTTCAAGCTCCGCGAGGGTATGCCGATTGGCTGTAAAGTCACCCTCCGCCGCGAACGGATGTACGAGTTCCTGGATCGTCTGGTGAACATCGCCCTGCCGCGCGTGCGTGACTTCCGTGGTCTCAGCCCGAAAAGCTTTGACGGACGCGGAAATTACTCGATGGGCCTGAAAGAGCAGATTGTGTTTCCGGAAATCGACTACGATCAGGTCGACCATATCCGGGGCATGGAAATCGTCGTGGTGACGACTGCCAATACCGATGATGAGGCGCGCGAACTGCTGCGTCGCTTTAACTTCCCGTTCGTAAACTGATCGGGCTGGAGAAGAGTCATGGCGAAAAAAAGCGCGATTGAAAAGAACAAGAGCCGCGGGAAGATTGTCCAGCGGGACGCCGGAAAGCGTGCCCGTCTGAAGGCGATTGCCTGCGACAAGGATCTTCCTTTGGAAGAGCAGTTTAAAGCCCGTCTGAAGCTGAACGAGCTGCCGCGCGATGGTGCGAAGATCCGTCTTCGCAACCGCTGCGAGGTCAGCGGCCGCCCGCGCGGTTACTATCGCAAGCTGAAGATGTCCCGTATTGCCCTGCGTGATCTTGGCTCGATTGGCCAGATCCCGGGCATGGTTAAGTCAAGCTGGTAAGAGAGGAGTCTTACAATGACGATGAGTGATCCTCTCGGGGACATGCTGACCCGAATCCGGAACGGCCAAACTGCTGGTAAAAGCGTTGTGGTTAGCCCGGCATCGAAAATGCGGAGCAATGTGCTCGAAGTGCTGATGCGCGAAGGTTTCATTCGCGGCTATTCCAGCGCCGAAGTGCGCAAGGGCATCGGCGAGCTGCAGATCGAACTGAAGTACCATGATGGTGAGCCGGTGATTCGCGAGATTCATCGCGTTTCCCGTCCGGGCCGTCGGGTGTACTCAAAGATCAAGGATCTGCCGCGGTGCTACAACGGTCTGGGTATCCAGATCCTGTCGACGCCGCGCGGCATTCTTTCCGACAATGAGGCCCGCGTTGCCAATGTTGGCGGCGAAGTCCTCTGCAAGGTATTCTGATCGGAGTCGGGGAAATGTCACGTATTGGTAAAAACCCAGTCGCTCTTCCGAGTGGCGTTACCGCCGAAATCGGCGCTGACGTTTTCTCTGCGAAGGGCAAACTCGGCCAGCTTTCTGTTCCGCTCAGCGATGCCGTAGACATCGTGATCGAGGACAGCCTGGTCACTGTGAAACCGAAGAATGCCTCCAAGCGTTCGCGGGCGATGTGGGGCACCATGCGTGCTCGCGTCCAGAATGCCGTAACCGGCGTGTCTGATGGTTTCACGATCAACCTGGAAATCAATGGCGTCGGTTATCGTGCGGCGGTCGAAGGCAAGAACCTCGTTCTGGCACTCGGTTTCAGCCACCCGGTGAACTATCCGATTCCGGAAGGCATCACCATGAAGTGTGAGCGCCCGACAGCGATTTCGATCCATGGTGCCGACAAGCAGCAGGTTGGTCAGATCGCGGCTGAAATTCGCGGGTATCGTCCGCCGGAGCCTTTCAAGGGCAAGGGCGTCAAGTACGAGACCGAGACCGTCCTCCGCAAGGAAGGCAAGAAGAAGTAAGGATTCGTGGCATGCTGACATCAAAACAACTTTTCCAGCGTCGCCGCCAGCGGACCCGTGCCGCGCTGCGCGCCAAGACAAACGGCAAGGCCCGGCTCTCCGTGTTCCGGTCTTCCAAGAACATCTATGCTCAGATCATCGACGATCTGAAGGGCGAGACCCTGGTGAGCGCATCTTCTCTCGAGAAGGCACAGCGCGAGCAGCTCAAGACGGGCGCGGACAAATCCGCGGCTGCGGAGATCGGCAAGCTGATCGGCGAGCGTGCGGTGAGCAAGGGCGTTACCGACGTCGTGTTCGACCGTGGCGGCTACCGGTATCACGGACGCGTCAAGGCACTCGCCGACGCGGCTCGTGAAGCCGGACTGAAGTTCTAGAAGGGGCCGGAACATGGCACGAGGCGAAAGAAGAGATCGCGACCAACGTGAAGATCCGGAACTGGTTGAAAAGCTAGTCGGTATCAACCGCGTCGCGAAGGTTGTGAAGGGTGGCCGTCGTTTCGGCTTCGCCGCCATCGTGATCGTCGGTGACGGTCGCGGTCGCGTCGGCTACGGCGCGGGTAAAGCCCGTGAAGTGCCGGAAGCAATCCGCAAGGCAACCGAGCAGGCGAAGCGTGGCATGGTCCGGGTTCCGCTGCGCGAAGGCCGCACACTGCATCACGATATCGGCGGGCGCTTCGGTGCTGGCCGTGTGATCCTGCGGTCGGCTCCGGCCGGTACCGGTATCATCGCAGGTGGCCCGATGCGCGCCATCTTCGAGGCGCTGGGTATGCAGGATGTGGTGGCGAAATCCACCGGTACGTCCAACCCGCACAACATGATCAAGGCCACTTTTGAAGCGCTGAAGAACGTCAGGTCTCCGCGCGCGGTAGCAGCCAAGCGTGGCAAGAAGGTCGCTGAGATCTTCGGCCGGGCTCCTGGCGAAGCCGAAGCGGCTCAGGCCTAAGGACGGAGAAGAGCCATGGCGGCAACGAAGAAGAAAGCGGCCAAGACGACTGTTACGGTCACTCAGACCGGCAGCCCGATCGGCCGTACCAAGGACCAGGAGCAGACGCTTGTCGGCCTGGGCCTGAACAAAATGCACCGCACGCGTACGCTGGAAGATACTCCGGCGGTTCGCGGCATGATCGGCAAGGTTGCTCATCTGGTGCGCGTCGAAGACGCGTCCTAACGCAACCGGGCAGAACATATAGGCGATCCGGTCGATGCCGGAACGAGGGCAAGAACGATGAAACTCAACGAACTTCGCGACAATCCGGGCGCGCACAAGCCCGCCAAACGGGTGGGTCGTGGCGCCGGTTCCGGCCTCGGCAAAACTGCCGGTAAAGGTCATAAGGGTCAGAGCGCTCGCTCCGGCGTAGCGATTAATGGCTTCGAGGGCGGCCAGATGCCGATCCATCGGCGTCTTCCGAAGCGTGGCTTCAAAAATCCGTTCCGCAAGGAATTCGCGCCGGTTAATGTCGGCTCGATCCAGGCGGCGATTGATGCCGGCAAGCTCGATGCCAAGAAAACGATCGATATCGCGGCCCTTCAGGCTGCTGGTCTTGTCGGTCGGGTGCGTGATGGTGTGCGCCTGCTTGCAAATGGCGAGCTGAAAGCCAAAGTGAAGGTGGATGTTTCCGGTGCTTCCGCGGCTGCTATCGCAGCTGTTGAAAAGGCCGGCGGCTCCGTGACGGTTGCGGCACCTGCTGCGAAGCCGGCTGATGAGGCGGGCGACTCCTCCACCGACTGATTGGGTTCAGTGAAATGGCTTCCAGCGCCGAGCAATACGCGTCATCGATCAATTTTGGGGCCTTCGCGAAAGCGGCGGAACTGAAAAAGCGCATCTGGTTTACACTGGGTGCGTTGATCATTTATCGCCTCGGGACCTATATCCCGATTCCGGGCATCGATCCGGCGGTGCTGGAGCAGATCTTTCAGCAGAACTCGGGCGGTATCCTCGGCATGTTCGACATGTTCGCGGGCGGTGCCCTCGGGCGGATGACGATCTTTGCGCTGAATATCATGCCTTACATTTCCGCGGCCATCATCATGCAGCTGATGACCGCGGTATCCCCCAGCCTCGAGACCCTGAAGAAGGAAGGCGAGGCCGGGCGGAAAAAGATCAATCAGTATACCCGGTATCTGACGGTGCTGCTGGCAGCCGTTCAGGCCTACGGTATCGCGTCGGGCCTTGAATCAATGGCTGACGGTACGGCTGTTGCTAATCCTGGATACTTTTTCCGTGCGACCGCAGTGATCACGCTGGTCGGCGGCACGGTCTTCCTGATGTGGCTGGGCGAGCAGATTACCGCCCGCGGTGTCGGTAACGGCATCTCGCTGATCATCTTCGCCGGTATCGTGGCTCAGCTGCCGACGGCGCTGGTCGGGATGCTTGAACTTGGCCGTACAGGCGCGCTTTCAGCCGTGGTGATCGTGCTGATCATGATCATGGCGGTCGCCGTTATTGCCGGCATCGTGTTCATCGAGCGCTCGCAGCGCCGGATCACGGTGCAGTATCCGAAGCGTCAGCAGGGCAACCGGATGTTTGGCGGCGAGAGTTCGCACCTTCCGTTGAAGATCAATGTTGCGGGTGTGATCCCGCCGATCTTCGCCAGCTCGCTGTTGCTGATGCCGGTGACGGTCGCGCAGATGAGCGCGGCGGGCGGCGGCGGTCCGGAGTGGCTGAGTACCTTTACGGCGATGGTCGGCCGAGGCCAGCCGCTGTACCTCGCGATCTTTGTCAGCCTGATTGTATTCTTTGCCTTCTTCTACACGGCGATCGTGTTCAATCCGGCCGATACGGCAGACAATCTGCGTAAATATGGTGGCTTCGTCCCCGGTATCCGTCCGGGCAAGAATACCGCCGACTATCTTGACTATGTTCTGACCAGGCTGACGGTGCTCGGTGCTGCCTATCTCGCAGCGATTTGTATCCTGCCGGAGATTTTGATCAGCCAGTACCAGGTGCCTTTCTACTTCGGGGGAACGAGCCTGCTCATTGTGGTGACGGTGACAATGGACACCGTGGGCCAGATCCAGTCGCATTTGCTGGCACATCAGTATGAGGGGCTAATTAAAAAATCGAAATTGCGGGGGAAACGTCGATGAATTTGATACTGCTCGGCCCTCCGGGCGCAGGAAAGGGTACCCAGGCGAAACGTCTGGAAGAGAAATTCAAAATCATCCAGCTCTCCACCGGTGACATGCTGCGGGCGGCAATGGCTTCGGGTTCGGATCTCGGCAATAAGGTGAAAAGCCTTGTGGATGCCGGCGATCTCGTTTCCGACAGTATCATGGTTCAGCTTATCTCCGAGCGGGTCGACCAGCCGGATTGCAAGAACGGCTTCATTCTCGACGGTTTCCCGCGCACGGTCGCGCAGGCGGAAGCTCTCGATACGATGCTGGCCGACAAGGGACTGAAGATCGATCACGTGATCGAGCTTAAAGTGGACGAGAGCATTCTGTTTGACCGCATCCGGTCCCGCATCGCGGAGACCCCGGAAGCCGAACGGCGTGCTGATGACACCGAGGAGACGCTGCGCAAGCGCCTTGGTGTCTTTAAGGAACAAACCGCACCGATCATTCCGTATTATTCGGATCGCGGTGCGCTGAAGAGTGTGGACGGTATGGCGTCCATTACTGAAGTAAGTGGTCAGATCGACAGCATTGTTGCGGCCTGACCAAGCTGTTTGAAGGTGTGGGTAAACCGGTTGACTCGGCAATCCGGTTGAGTATACTCCGCGCCCTCGGTTTCAGTGAAACCGTGCGCACTTGCTCGCGCGGATTTTCCGAGTTCGGTGCCTGGGTCGAATGACCCGTATTTTTGTTGGACGCTGACAAGCGTTGTACTGAGGAGTTTGCCCGTGGCGCGCATCGCAGGCGTGAATATCCCGACGCAAAAGCGTGTCGAGATTGCTTTGACTTACATTCATGGTATCGGCCGGACCACTTCCACAAAGATCTGTGAGAACGTTGGTATTCCGCGCGAACGCCGTGTGCATGAACTGACTGAAGACGAAGTCGCGCGGCTGCGTGAGATCATCGACCGCGATCAGGTGGTCGAGGGCGATCTCCGCCGCAAGATCGCGATGGATATCAAACGTCTTATGGATCTGGGCTGCTATCGTGGTCTGCGTCATCGTAAAGGCCTGCCGGTGCGCGGACAGCGTACTCATACCAACGCACGGACCCGTAAGGGCCCGGCGAAGGCTATCGCGGGTAAGAAGAAATAATTCGGGTCTGACCCGACAAGCCGGAGCGGCAAATTAATGGCAAAACAACCGACCCAGGGACGCGTGAAGCGCCGCGAACGGAAGAACATCACTTCCGGTGTAGCGCATGTGAACGCGACCTTTAACAACACCATGATCACCATCACCGACGCCCAGGGGAATGCGATTTCCTGGTCTTCCGCCGGTACGATGGGCTTCAAGGGTTCCCGTAAGTCCACCCCGTACGCGGCGCAGGTCGCGGCCGAGGATGCCGGCAAGAAAGCTGCCGAGCATGGCATGAAGACCCTCGAGATCGAAATCAGCGGCCCGGGTTCGGGACGTGAATCCGCTCTGCGCGCACTGCAGGCCGTCGGTTTTGCCGTGACTTCCATTCGCGATGTCACGCCGATCCCGCACAACGGTTGCCGTCCGCCGAAGCGGCGCCGGGTTTAAGCTGTTAGGGCGGCCTCGGCCGCCCGACCGGTACAGCCCGTGGCCCCGAAACGAACGGTTTTGGGGCCGAAAGCATAAGTTAGAGGCCCGCGGGTCTCGTTAGCGATGAGGTCACTCCCGTGATTCAGAACAACTGGCAGGCTCTTATCAAGCCGAACAAGCTCGATGTGCAACTGGGCTCGGATCCCGCCCGCAAGGCAACGATCGTGGCCGAGCCGCTGGAACGTGGATTCGGTCTGACCCTCGGCAACGCGCTGCGCCGTATCCTGTTGTCGTCCCTTCAGGGCGCGGCGGTGACGGCTGTACAGATCGACGGCGTGCTGCATGAATTCTCCTCCGTCGCCGGCGTCCGTGAGGACGTGACCGACATGGTCCTGAACATCAAGGCGATCGCGCTGCGGGCTCACAGCGAAGGCCCGCGCAAGATGCGCCTGAAGGCAGAGGGTCCGGGCGAAGTGAAGGCCGGCATGATTGAAGCCGGGTCCGACATCGAGGTCATGAACCCGGATCTGGTGATCTGCACCCTCGATAACGGTGCCACCCTGTCCATGGAGTTCACGGTCGAGACCGGCAAGGGCTACGTCCCAGCCAGTGCCAACCGTCCGGAAGACGCCCCGATCGGCCTGATCCCGGTCGACGCGATCTTCAGCCCGGTGCGCCAGGTCACTTACAAGGTCGATAACACCCGTGTTGGACAGGTCACCGATTACGACAAGCTGTCCATGCTCGTCGAAACCGACGGCTCTCTGACCCCGGAAGACGCCGTGGCTTACGCTTCGCGCATTCTTCAGGATCAGCTTCAGCTCTTCATCAACTTCGAAGAGCCGCAGCAGGTCGTTGAGGCCGAAGAGAAGACCGAGCTGCCGTTCAACAAGAACCTGCTTCGCAAGGTTGACGAGCTGGAACTTTCCGTCCGTTCGGCGAATTGCTTGAAGAACGACAACATCGTCTATATCGGCGATCTCGTTCAGAAGACCGAGCCGGAAATGCTGCGCACGCCGAACTTCGGCCGGAAGAGCCTCAACGAGATCAAGGAAGTTCTTGGTCAGATGGGGCTGGCACTGGGCATGGATATCCTGAACTGGCCGCCGGACAACATCGAAGAGCTCGCCAAGCGGCTCGAAGAGCCGTTCTGATCGGCTGAGCGTAATTGAATACTGTTTGTGCCGTGAGGCGCTGACGAATACGAAACTGGAGTTTTCGCGATGCGACATCGTTTTAAGGGCCGCCGTTTCAATCGGTCGTCCAGCCACCGCAAAGCCATGTTCAAGAACATGGCCAACGCGCTGATTAAGCATGAGCAGATCATCACCACCCTGCCGAAGGCCAAAGACCTGCGCAGTGTCGTTGAGAAGCTGATCACCCTCGGCAAGCGCCAGGACCTCCATGCCCGTCGTCAGGCGACGTCGGCGCTGCAGGATCCGATCATGGTCCGCAAGCTGTTTGACGTCCTGGCTGAGCGCTACAAGGAACGTCAGGGCGGTTATACCCGGGTTCTTAAGGCTGGTTTCCGCTATGGCGACAGCGCCCCGATGGCTGTGATCGAGCTTGTGGATCGTGACGAAGATGCCCGCGGCCAGGATTCCGGTCCGGTGCAGGTCGAGGAAGAAGAAGCCCTCGAAGGTGCGATGCCGGCCGCGATCTGATCGCGCCTGTCGCTCCAGGAATACGAAAGGCGGCCTTCGGGCCGCCTTTTCTTTTTGTTGGTTCGCCCTGATCCAGCCGGGACCTGGCTAGGTCGTGTGGAGCAGGCTGAGCCGGGCGGCGATATCCCAGATCTCGGGATCGTCAGGCCAGGCGGAGACCAGTGCCGTAAGCTCCTGACAGAGCAGATCCGCGTGAGCTTCCTCAGCGAGTGCGTCTGCGGTCAGGAGCAGGTTCGTGCAGGCCTTGGCATGGAGCAGGGCCATCTGCTCGTTAGCGGGCTCTTCGGAAGATGCCGCGAGGATGTCGTCATAGATGTGCCGGGCCTTTCCGATTGCGCCGTCCCGGCAGAAATCGGTCATCAGATTAAACGCCGCAAGCATCGTCTTCTCGCGCATCCTTATGTCCGTCGCGGCGCGTTTCCTCAAATCCATATAGATGGTCTCGGCAGCAGCCAACTTTTCCTTGTCGCCGAATACGGTGATGAGACCAAAACCCGCATCTGCCAGCACGTCCCGGAGGCTGGCGGTGCGACTTTTACTATTCACGAAAGCAGCCAGATTGAAGTAGAGATCGATGGCTTTCTTCGACGCGTCGGTTTGCGCTAGGTGGGTCGCCAGATTGAAGCTGCCGTTCGCCCTGTGCAGCATCGTGTCCGGCTGGCTGTTTGATACCGCGGCAAGGGCGCAGAGAGAGCTGTGCAGGTGTTGGGCGTCGCTTGTCCGGCCCGCGTCGCAATGGGCCGCGATCCTGTTCGCAATGGCTTTGGCGAGGGTGGAGCGCAGCAGACGGTCAGACGGATGACGGCCGGCGATGGTCCGAATTTCCTCGAAGGTGGCGTCAGCCTCGGCGGTTTTTCCCTGGCGGGTATATTCCAGACAAAGCGTGACGGACAATTCGCAATAGCCGCGCCGCATACCCGGGTCATGCGGGTGCCCCTGAGAGTAGCGCTCCAGATGGGTCCGGATGTCGTGAATGGCGCTCAACTCGCTGCGCCGGGCGTGGCAGGCAGCGAGCCTGAGAGCCCCGCATATAAGGCGGTCTCTTATGTCTGCTGAATTCGCATGGTCGTTGGCGAGAGTGTAGAGAGTATCGTAGCAGGCGCGGGCGTGTTTGATCTCGCCGTCGCTATCGCCGAGAGAGCTGATCGTATCGGCCAACTCTCCGGCTTTGGAAATCGTGGCTTTCCCGGCGTTCTGGGCGCCTGGCATTGACCCCTCCATTCCCGGTCCGGTGCTGTCTGGTGCGTCCCTTTTGGCCCATGCACCGACAACCCATATAGGATAGCCTACCTTCGACTTAATTTTGTGACAACAAACGGAAAAGCAACTGATGCGCCGCCCTGATTCTTCTCGCTTTTTCTCCTCGCCAGTCGCTTTCATGCTTCGCCAATTGGTGGTGGTGACATGCCTTGCCGGGCTTTTTCTGGTTTTTGCCGGGGCTGGGACGGTGATGGCGCAAGCCGTGAAACAGGTGCCGGGGACGCGAGCGGAGATTCAGTATTCTTTCGCCCCTCTGGTGCGCAAGGTCGGGCCCGCCGTCGTGAATATTTATGCCCGGGCGGAAGTGACCGAGCGCCGTGCATCGCCATTGTTCGACGATCCCTTCTTCCGGCGTTTCTTCGGCGATGTGTTTCCAGGCGAAGCCCGCAAGCGAACGGCGCAATCGCTCGGCTCCGGGGTCATCATGCGCGAGGATGGGTTGGTCGTGACCAACCATCACGTCATCAAGGGCGCGGACGAGATCACCGTTGTGCTGTCTGACCGGCGCGAGTTCGACGCCAAGATCCTGCTTCAGGAGGCGCGCACCGACCTTGCCGTGCTGAAGATCGAAACCGATGGTGAAAAGCTGCCGCATCTTGAGATCCGGGACAGCGACGAGCTGGAGGTCGGAGATCTCGTTCTGGCCATCGGCAATCCGTTCGGGGTCGGCCAGACGGTGACCAGCGGGATCGTCTCGGCATTGGCCCGGACAGCCCTGGGCATCACCGATTACAGCTTCTTTATTCAGACCGACGCCGCCATCAATCCAGGCAATTCGGGAGGCGCGCTGATTTCCATGGACGGGCGCCTGGTCGGCGTGAACACGGCGATTTTCAGCAACCAGAAAGGCGGCGGTGGGTCTGTCGGGATCGGCTTTGCCGTGCCGTCGAACATGGTCCGGACTATTCTTGACGGGGTGGACAAGGGCAATGTGGTGAGGCCCTGGATCGGCGTTTCCGGCCAGACCATGACCTCAGACCTTGCTGAGCAGTTCGGATTGCCCCGGCCGATCGGCGTTGCCGTGACCGACGTCTATCCTGACGGCCCGGCCGCCAAAGCCGGGATCCGGGTCGGCGATGTCATTCTGAATGTGGGCGGCAGGGAGATTGTCGACGAGCAGGCCCTGCGGTACCGCGTGGCAACGCGTCCGCTTGGCGGCGTGGCGCGGATCGAGATTCTCCGGGGTGGTGTGCATCAGGTTGTCGAGGTTTCGATGCGGGCGCCGCTCACCGAACCTGCCCCGGATCTGCGGGACATGATTGGCCAGCATCCGATGTCCGGGGCCCGGGTGGCGAACCTGTCGCCGGCCTTTGCCCTGGAGCACGGGCTCGACGACATGGCACGGGGCGTCGTGGTTCTCAAGGTTGCGCGGCAATCGCCTGCGGCTCGTGTCGGACTCCGACCGGGTGACGTTGTGCTGAAGATCAATGACGAGACGATCGATCTGGTCTCGAGCCTCGAGCCGGCCCTGATGTCAGCCAATAATGCCTGGCGGATTTCGATCCGCCGTGAGGGGCAGGTGCTGACGACTGAAATCAAGGGCTGATCGGTGGCAAGTCTGTTTGAAGCCGACGCACCGAGGCCGCTGGCCGACCGGCTGCGTCCGAATGTGCTTACCGAAGTGGTCGGGCAGGATCATCTGCTCGGTCCCGAAGCGCCGCTCGGTCGCATGCTGGCGCGCCAGCGGGTCGCCTCGATCCTGCTCTGGGGGCCGCCCGGCTGCGGCAAGACCACGATCGCCCGCCTGCTGGCGGACGGCACGGACATGGAGTTCGAGCCACTCTCGGCTGTATTCTCAGGCGTTGCCGATCTGCGCAAGGTGTTCGAGAAGGCAAAGGAGCGGCGGCAGATGGGGCGCGGCACGCTGCTCTTCATCGACGAGATCCACCGTTTCAACCGGGCCCAGCAGGATGGCTTCCTGCCCTATGTCGAAGACGGCACGGTCGTTCTGGTCGGCGCGACGACGGAAAACCCGTCCTTCGAGCTCAATGCGGCGCTGCTCTCCCGGTGCCAGGTGTTGGTTCTGCGGCGGCTCGACGATACCGCGCTGGATCTGCTGCTGACCCGTGCCGAAGAGATCGAGGGCCGCGCCCTGCCATTGACGCCGGACGGCCGTGAGGCTCTCAAGGCGATGGCGGATGGAGACGGGCGCTATCTGCTCAATCTGACCGAAGAGATTTTCCTGCTGCCGTCGGAGCCGCTGCTGGACGGTGCCGGGCTGGTCAAGACGGTGCAGCACCGGGCGCCGGTCTACGACAAGAACAGGGAAGAGCATTACAACCTGATCAGCGCCTTGCATAAATCCCTGCGCGGCTCGGACGCGGATGCGGCGCTGTACTGGCTGTCGCGGATGCTGGCTGGTGGGGAGGATGCGGGCTACATCATGCGGCGGCTGACCCGGTTCGCGTCGGAGGATATCGGCATGGCCGACCCGGCCGCGCTGCCCCAGGCTTTGGCCTGCTGGGACGCTTATGAGCGGATCGGCTCCCCCGAGGGCGACTTGATGCTGGCGCAATGCGTGATCTATCTGGCAACCGCGCCGAAATCGAACGCCGCCTACAAGGCTGCCGGTGCGGCGAAACGCGCGGCCAAGACGACCGGCTCTCTGGCGCCGCCCGCGCATATCCTGAATGCACCGACGAACCTGATGAAGGATCTCGGCTACGGCAAGGGCTATGCCTACGATCATGACGCGCCGGACGGCTTCAGCGGTGCGGATTACTTCCCGGAAGAAATGCGCCGGGAGCAGTTCTACCGTCCGGTCGAGCGCGGTTTCGAACGGGAAATCCAGAAGCGTCTGGCTTACTGGGACAAGCTGCGCCGCCATCGCGTGGCCGGCGGTCCGGACGGTGACGGCTGATCCCGGCTTCGATCTTTTCCTCGGCATCGACTGGTCCGGGGCAAAGGGCGCACGCACCAAGGGGATTCAGGTTGCTGCCGCCGGACCCGGTGAGGCACTGCCTCGTCTGATCGCCAATCCCTACCGGCCGCATGGCATCTGGTCCCGGCCCGATGTGCTTGCCTACCTGATTGCCAAAATGGATGAAGGCCGCCGCGTGCTGGCCGGATTCGATTTCGCCTTCTGCTACGCCTTCGAGGATGAGGGTGCCTATTTCCCCGGCCTACCGGACGCCCCACGCTCTCCGGAGGCGGTCTGGGCGCTTGTGGAGCAAGTTGGGCAGGATGACCCCGAATTCTATGGTGCAGCCCTCTACAAGCGCGCGGACCTGCCCTACAGGGATTACTTCTTGGCGCCGGGCTGGCGGGGGGAAAAGTACAGATACCGGCAGAGATTGGCGGAACAGGCGGCCGCTTCCGTGACAACGCCGCACCCGGTCTTCAAATGTATCGGCGCGGCCAATGTCGGCACGGGCTCCCTCGCCGGGATGCGATTGCTGCACCGGCTGCGTGGATTGAACCGGGATATCCGTGTCTGGCCGTTCGACCCGGAACCGGGAGGGGAGCTGACCATGATCGAGATCTTCCCCCGGCTTTACTACAAGCTGGCGGGCGGCGATCCACGGGCCTGGGGCAACCGGGACAATCTCACTGCCGTCTGCGGTCACTTCGGCGCCAGTGCAGGGGAGGTCCCCGAGATCCGCACCGAAGACGAGGCGGATGCCCTGATCGCGGCGGCCGCATTGAGGCTGCTACAAGCCGATCCCGCGCTCTGGCGGCAGGCACGCAGGGCTGGTGCCTCCAAGGAAGGCTGGATATTCGGCGCGGCTTAGGCTAGCAAGCGCTGATGTACATGCTCCTTGCCATTGCGTGCGGCGGAGCGCTCGGTGCGCTCGCCCGCCATAAAGTCGGTTCCATTGCCATGCATCTGTTTGGCAGCGGGTTCCCGTACGGCACAATCACGGTGAACATTGGCGGCTCGTTCCTGCTCGGCCTGCTGGCCGGCGGGCTGGCCTTCAGGTTCAGTCTGCCGCTGGAAGCGCGGGCTTTTCTAATCGTTGGTTTTTGCGGTGCCTTCACCACTTTCTCCACCTTCGCGCTCGACGTCGCGACCCTGACGGAGCGCGGCAATCTGATGCTTGCGGGCGTCTATGTCGCGCTATCGGTGGCGGGGGCCATTCTTGCCATGTTCGGCGGTCTCGCCGTGATGAGAGGACTCTTCGCATGAGCGGAGTTCAGACTATTCAGGTTAAGGGCGACGATGCGGATATGCGCATCGACCGCTGGTTCAAGAAGCATTATCCGGGCCTCGGCCATGGCCGGCTGGAAAAGCTGCTGCGTACCGGACAGGTCCGGGTCGACGGCAAGCGGGTGAAGGCGAACCAGCGTCTCGAAGAGGGGCAATATCTGCGCTTGCCGCCGCTTGGAGACAAGGAAACCAGCCCGCCGACGGCTGACAGTCGCCCCGGCAAGGAACCCCGCATCGACGAGGCCATGCTGGAGGAAATGCGCGAGCGGATCCTGTTCATGGATGACGATGTGATCGTGCTGGACAAGCCGGCCGGCATCGCTACCCAAGGCGGGACCGGGCAGAAAGTGCATGTCGACGGCATGCTGGACGGCTTTCGCTTTGGCCGCTCCGAACGGCCAAAGCTGGTGCACCGGCTCGACAAGGATACCTCCGGCATCCTGCTGATCGCCCGGTCGACTGCGGCAGCCCGCTGGCTTACGGCGGCGTTCCGGGAAAAGACCACGCGCAAGATCTACTGGGCACTGGTGCTCGGTGAGGTCAAGCCGAGGGTGGCCCGGATCGACATTCCCATCTCCAAGCTGCCCGGCAAGGCTGGTGAGAAGATGGCGGTTGATTACGAAACGGGACAAAAGTCCCTGACGGACTACGAAGTGGTCGAGCAACTCGGCAAACGCGTCGCCTGGGTGGCGCTCAGCCCGATCACGGGCCGAACCCACCAGCTCCGCGTTCATATGATGGAACGGCGGGCGCCGATCCTCGGCGACGGCAAGTATGGCGGCCCGGAAGCCTTCCTGGTGGCCGAAGGCCTGTCTCGCAAGCTGCATTTGCATGCCCGCGAGATCGAGGTGAAGCGGCCGAACGGCTCCCTGCTCAAGGTCACCGCGCCCTTGCCGGACCATATGCTGAAGGCATGGGATTTCTTCGGTTTCGATCCGGAAGGCGGCGCGGATGCGCTGCGCGAGGGTGTCTGAATGCGGTCATCCGATCCATTGCGGCTGGTCGTTTTCGACATGGACGGTACCCTTATCGATAGCCAGCACCATATTATCGCCTCAATGACACGGTCATTTGAGAGCAATGGTTTTGCCGCTCCCGATCCCGCCGTCGTGCGGGCAGGGGTCGGCCTGCCGCTGGAAGCCATCATCGGGTCGCTGCTGCCGGACATTTCACCGGAAAAGTGCGAGCGGCTGGTACAGGATTATCGCGGCGACCACCGCGCAAGGCTGGACCGCGGCGATCGGCATGAGCCGTTGATGCCGGGTGCGAAGGAAGTGGTGGAACGCTTGGATGCGGCGGGTTATCTGATCGCCCTTGCTACGGGCAAGGGAACCAGAGGCGCCCGTCATGCGTTGGAGGTACATGGGCTGATCGATCGCTTCGTCAGCATCCAGACCTCGGACACGGCACCGGGAAAACCACATCCGGGCATGCTGATTCAGGCAATGAACGAGGCCGGGGTTGAGGCATCCGCCACAATCATGGTCGGCGATACGGTGTACGATCTGGAAACGGCGCGGAACGCCTCGGTGACGTCGGTTGCGGTGACCTGGGGCTACCATGAGCGTGAAGACCTTGTGTCTTTCGGTCCCGGTGCGGTGATTGATCATTTTGATGATCTGGATGCGGAGGTCGAGCGGCTTCTGGCATTCTGATGGGAGCGGCTAAATGCGCATTCTGAAAATTCTCCTGTTGTCTTTCCTTGGGATGGTTGTTGCCCTTGCTGGAGGTGCTGCGGTCTACCTGACGTCCCTCGACGAGGAGGATGTTAAGCGGATCGTCGCGGAACAGGTTCAGAAGGCCACGGGCCGTACCCTGACGATTTCCGGTCCGTTGACGTATGAGCTGTCCTGGGAGCCCAAAATCCGGGTCGAGGATGTCCGTTTCCAGAATGCGGCCTGGGCCGGTGACGCGGACATGGTCTCGGTAGGGACCATGGAACTGGACCTCGATCTCGACCGGGTGTTCGACGGAGTCGTGATCGTCGAGAGGCTGTTTCTCGAACATGCCAAGGTGAACCTGCTGCGGGAAGCCGATGGCCGGGCGAACTGGCTGCTCGGCTCCGATGAGGCAGGCGAGGACAAGGACGAGGAGACCGGACCCTCTCGCAGCAGCATCTTTCCGGTTATCGAAAGCATCACCCTGATCGATGTCGATGTGGTCTACAGCGACAAGCTTGAGGGACAGGAGCATCGCGTCGATATCGATTCCGTCGATCTGGTTGCGCCTGATTTCGAAAACCCGGTTGAAGCCATCGTCAAGATGTCCGTCAACGGCAAGCGCATCGATGTGGCAGGCACCTTGCCGCCCGCCGTGGCACTTGGAGATGCCAGCGCGCCGCAGCCCTTCGATATTAGCGGCGAGGCCATGGGGCAGCCGTTTCGCGTCGCGGGTAAATTGCTGTTCGCCTATGAGGATGGCGTGCCCGCCAACATCGCTGTTCAGGGGCTGGTGGCCCACCTGTTTTCCTCCGATATCTCGGGCGATCTGAAGCTTGATACCGCCGGTCGCGTTCCCAGTCTTTCCGGTACTCTGAAGTCCCAACTCATTGATTTGCGTCAGATCGAAGCGCTGGCGGGACCCGGCCGTGGCGCGAAGAGCGGCAGCGGTTCGGCGACTGGCGATATCCGGGATATCATGGACGACCGTATCTCCACGGATTGGCTGGAGCAGGCCGACATCGATCTTTCGCTGAACGTGAAGGCCTTCAAATCGAGCGCCGCCGAGGCCTCGGACATTGCGCTGACCGTCGCCTTGAAGGATGGAAAGCTGTCGGTTTCTCCCTTCTGGGCAGTCTATGCGGACTCGCCGATCAAGTTGCAGGCGGAGGTGGAGAAGGACGACCGTGCTCTTGTGGCAGCTGTGGATCTTTCCATCAAGGGCGCCGACTTCGACCGGCTCGCCGGCACCGCAATGGATACGGCCGGCCTTGAGGCGAGTGGCGATCTGAACGTTTCAGTGAAGACATCCGGCAGGACCGTGGGAGAGTTGATGGCGGGCGCAACGGTCAATGCCAAAGCCGCACTTCCGTTGGTCCGTTACACTGACCCGGCTGGCCCGGGCGCGGGCCGGGATGCCACCATATCCAAGCTCGACATCCAGCTCGATGCCAGCGGAACCAATCCGGAAGCCGTTTTGAAACTGGTCGAGAATGTTGGAGATATCCGGCTCGATACGCCGCTGAACAAGATCGTTCTGAAAGGTATTTCCGGTGAGGCCCATATCCGGGCAGCCGAAGTTGCGACGGCGCAGGACAAGGTACGGGATCTCGATATAGCGGTCAGTCTGCAGGATCAGGTGCTGTCGGTCTCCATTCCGGAAATGATGCTGGCCAAGGCGAAACTGTCTGCTTCCGCGCGGGTTGAGCCGTCGGGTATTCGCACCAAGGTGTCCTCCCGCGTATTTTGGAAGGGTATCGATCTCGGTGTCGCCGCGGACCGTCTCGGCGCCGACGGCAAGGCTTCCGGGAAGGCGGATATCGATATCGATCTGATCGGTCAGGGCCGCACGATTGCCGCGATGCTGTCCTCGATTGACGGTACCTTCGGCATCGAAATGGACAAAGTGCGCTATACGGCGGCCTCGGCCGGGCCGGACGAACGCGTCGAAATCGACACGCTGTCCCTGAAGGCCGAGTCCATGTCGAAACCGATCACCGGAAAAATAGCCGGGCGTTTCGGCAAGAAGGAAATCGATATTGCTGGCCAGTTTCCCTCCATCAAGGCCTTGGTCGAAAAGGAACAGGCACTGCCGTTCGATTTCAATGGCATGGCCGTCGGCGAGAAGGTCGCGATCAAGGGCCAGCTGACCTTGGTGCAGGTAGACGACCGTTTCACCAGTTTCAAGATCTCCGGCCTGGATGCCCGAATCGGTAAGTCGGATCTGACTGGCTCCCTCAAGCTCAGCATGGAAGGCGAGCGGCCGAAAGGGGCTATCGATCTGGCCAGCACGTTCCTCGATCTTGAGCCCTATCTTGATGACGGAGAGCCAGCGGCTCCCCGCGACCCGGCCAAGAAGGTCAAGGCCGATGCGCCGTCCGACGAAGCGCTGGACAAGCCATTCCCGACAGAGATGCTGGACCGGGCGGACGGAACCATCAAGCTCACTGTCGGCGACCTTCGCCTGCCGGGGCTGGTCGTTACCAACCTGGACCTGAATGCGGCCCTGCAGGACAGGGTACTCTCCGTTTACCCGTCAGAAGGTGTCTTCAACGAGGGGCTGGTCAAGCTGGAAGCAACGGTCGACGGTAGCAAGGCGCCGATGACCGGTTTCTCGATCGACGGCACCTGGACCGGCGCTCATTTCGGCAATGTGCTGCGGGAGTATTTCGAGACGGAAGTGTTCCGTGGTTATGGCAATACCTCGGCCAAGCTGACCGCGAGCGGGCGCACCCCGCGCGAGGCGATGGATACGGTGAACGGCCATGTTGCGCTTTACCTGAAAGACGGCACTGTCTCGAACACCTATTGGGAGCTGATCGCGGCCGATCTGGTGACCAGCCTGCTGCCCTCCATCGGCAAGAAGGCGGAAAATGAATCGAAGCTGAATTGCATGGCCACACGGTTCGATATTGCCGACGGCATAGCGAAATCCAGGGTCTTTCTGGTCGACAGCTCCCGGGTCACGGTTGGCGGGGCTGGCACCCTAGATTTGCGCGATGAGAAAGTCGATTTCCTGCTTCATCCCAAGCCCAAGGATTTCGCTTTCCTCAGCCTTGCGACTCCCATCCGGATTTCCGGTCCGTTGTCCGACCCGACTTTCCTGCCCGATGCGGCGGGAGCGGCGAAAAGCGCTGTGCTTGGTGCGGGCGCCGTGGCCCTGACGGTGGTTAACCCGTTGGCGCTCGTGCTGCCTTTGATGTCTTCCGGCGAGACGGAAGACCCTTGCCCGGCGGCGCTCGCGCTGGCAGAAGGCAAGAGTCTGGAGGAAGCGGCTGCAATCGGCAGGGCGGCGAACAAGAGTTCAGGCAAGGGTAACGGCGCTGTCGAGACCGGCAAAGGTGTTCTGAAGCTGCCTGGCAAGGCGGTCGACGGCCTGTTCGGCGGGATCAAGAAAGTCTTGGAGTGAGTGCGTGAAACGGTTCTACAAGGCGGCCTCGGTCGGGGCGGCGGAAGGCGGCTATCAGGTTCTGCTTGATGACCGACCGGTCCGTACCCCGGCGAAGGCGCCGCTGCTGCTGCCGGGGGAAGAACTCGCGGTGGAAATCGCGACCGAATGGAATGCCCAGGAGGAGAAAATTCTCCCGGCTTCCATGCCGTTCATGTCGTTGGCATCGACCGGCATCGATCGGGTGACGCCGCAGCGCGACGCCGTGATCGATCAGATCGTCGCTTATGGCGGCTCCGATCTGGTTTGCTACCGGGCGGAAGACCCTGATGATCTGGTGATCCGGCAGGCCAAGTCATGGCAGCCGCTGCTGGACTGGTGCCGGGAGCGATTCGGCGCCGAGCTTGCCGTCACTGCCGGGATCATGCCCTTGACCCAGAGTGAAGAGGCTCTTGCCGCACTGCGTGGTGAGATTGCCGATCACAATGATCTGGTCCTCTCAGGGCTCTATCAGCTGACAACCGGTTTCGGCTCGCTCGTCATCGCGCTGTCCGTTCTGGAAGGCCGCATCGAGGCGGAAAAAGGCATCGAATACGCACTGCTGGACGAGCTGTTCCAGGCCGAGCGCTGGGGCGAGGACTGGGAAGCGACGGCCCGCCGCAAGGCGATGGCAACGGACATGACGAACGCCGCCCGTTTCATTACCTTCTGCCGGGTTTGACGCACCGCGCGGGCTGCGCCTATCGTGGCGCGATCCAGGGAGATTAGACGTATGCAGGAAATCATTGAGCGGCTCGGGGAAATGCGCGATGCAGCGCGTGCGGGCGGTGGCGAGAAGCGGGTCGCGGCGCAGCATGCCAAAGGCAAGCTGACAGCGCGGGAACGCATCGAGGTCTTGCTCGACGAAGGCTCGTTCGAGGAATGGGATATGTTCGTCGAGCATCGCTGCACCGATTTCGGCATGGCCGAGAACAAGGTGCCGGGCGATGGCGTGGTGACCGGCTACGGCACCGTGAACGGCCGGATGATTTTCGTCTTCAGTCAGGATTTCACCGTCTTCGGCGGCTCTCTCTCGGAAGCCCATGCGGAGAAGATCTGCAAGCTGATGGATCAGGCCATGAAGGTCGGTGCGCCGGTCATCGGGCTGAATGACAGCGGTGGGGCCCGCATCCAGGAAGGCGTAGCCTCCCTCGGCGGTTATGCCGAAGTGTTCCAGCGCAACGTACTCGCCTCGGGGGTGGTGCCGCAGATTTCCATGATCATGGGCCCGTGCGCCGGCGGGGCCGTCTATTCCCCGGCCATGACCGACTTCATCTTCATGGTGAAGGACAGCTCCTACATGTTCGTCACCGGCCCGGACGTGGTGAAGACCGTGACGCATGAGACCGTGACCCAGGAAGAACTGGGCGGCGCGGTCACGCATTCCACCAAGTCCGGCGTTGCCGATATGGCATTCGAGAACGATGTCGAGGCGCTGCTGCAGCTCCGCCGCTTTATCGACTTCCTGCCGTTGAACAATCGGGAAAAGCCGCCGGTGCGGCCGACCGCCGATACGATGGACCGGCCGGAAATCTCGCTCGACACGCTGGTGCCGAGCAATCCGAACAAGCCCTACGACATGAAGGAGCTGATCGAGAAGGTCGTCGACGAGGGCGATTTCTTCGAGATCCAGCCGAACTATGCCGGCAACATCATCGTCGGTTTCGCCCGGATGATGGGCTCGACGGTGGGCATCGTCGCCAACCAGCCGATGGTGCTGGCCGGCTGCCTCGATATCGAAAGCTCGAAGAAGGCGGCGCGCTTCGTCCGCTTCTGCGACTGCTTCAACATTCCGATTGTCACCTTCGTCGACGTGCCGGGCTTCCTGCCGGGCACCTCGCAGGAGTTCAACGGCATCATCAAGCACGGCGCCAAGCTGCTCTATGCTTATGCCGAAGCCACGGTGCCGAAAATCACGGTGATCACCCGCAAGGCCTATGGCGGCGCTTATGACGTCATGAGCTCGAAGCATTTGCGCGGCGATCTGAACTTCGCCTGGCCGACGGCGGAAATCGCCGTGATGGGGCCGAAAGGCGCGGTGGAGATCATCTTCCGGGGCGATCTCGGCGACGAGGAGAAAATCGCCGAACGGACCGAGGAATACCGCCAGAAATTCGCCAATCCCTTCGTGGCCGGTGCGCGCGGTTATATCGACGATGTCATCCTGCCGCACAACACGCGGCGGCGGATCTGCCGGGGCCTCTCGATGCTGAAGAACAAACAGCTCGAAAACCCCTGGAAGAAGCACGACAACATTCCTCTCTAACCTTCCTCTCGGACGGCAAACAAGATGCGTGTGGTTTATACGGACGGACATGCGGCGCATGCCCCGAAACGGTTCATTACGCGGGGCGCCATCGTGCAGAGCCCGGAGCGGCCGGAACGGGCGGAAATCCTGTTCAAGGCGGCAACGGAAGCCGGGCATGATCTGATCCCGACCAGTACGCACGGTGCTGCTCCTGCGGCCCGGATACACGATGCGGGCTATCTCGACTTTCTGGAGAATGCCTGGGAGCGCTGGTGCGCGTTGCCGGACCATGCGGACGAGATCATCCCGAACGTGCATTCCGGCCGCAACATGTCACAGCCGCCGCAGCATATCGTTGCCCAGTCAGGCCATTATCAGGCGGACACGGCCTGCCCGATCGGCGCAGGCACCTGGGAAGGGGCTCTGGCCTCCTCGGACGTCGCAGTGACCAGCGCGGACATGCTGGCGCAGGATCTCGACGGCGGGAACAGTGGGGCCTATCTCTACGCCCTCTGCCGCCCTCCGGGGCACCATGCCTACGCAGATCAGGCAGGCGGCTTCTGCTTCCTCAACAATTCCGCCATCGCCGCCCAGCGTCTGCGCGACCGGGGAGCGGCAAAGGTCGCGATCCTCGACGTGGATGTGCATCACGGCAACGGCACGCAGGGCATTTTCTATGAGCGTGGCGACGTGCTGACCGTCTCGCTGCATGGCGATCCGGCGGCCTACTATCCGTTCTTCACAGGCTTCGCGGGCGAGACCGGCGAGGGTGACGGTGCGGGCTGCAACGTGAATTACCCGCTGCCGCAAGGCACCGGCGACGACGCCTATATGGACGTCCTTGCCGACGCGCTGGAAAGCGTGGCTGCCTTCAAGCCGGATGTGCTCGTCGTCGCCCTCGGTCTCGACGCCTCCGAAGCCGACCCGCTGGCTTTCTGCAAGGTCACCACGGACGGCTTCCGCCGCATGGGCCGGACGATTTCGGAAGCCGGATACCCGAGCCTGCTGGTGCAGGAAGGCGGTTACATCTCCGATCAGCTCGGCGCCAATCTGGCGGCATTCCTGAACGGGTTTGAGGGCGTGCGCTCCTAAGAAATCGGCGCCGCCTTGATTTCCCGCAATAATTTCCGCCGGATTGCATGGATATAGTCCTCGTAGTCCGCTGCGGTGATGACGAAAGCGCCGGGGCCGGTGATAACGGTTTCCTCGAAATAGCCGCCGAGATCCAGCACCTGATTCTGGATCGCCAGCCCGTTGACGGTGACGCGGGCATTGCTGGCTATCTCACGGCCCTCCTGCATCAACCGGCCCGAATTGTTGAAGCCGTCTCCTGAAATATCGATCACCTGGCGCTGTCCGGCGAAGCCGTTCACGGCGAACAGGGGCACACTGTAGGCGATGGCGGCCGAGATCGAGGTGGCGCCGGTATCGACCATGCGGGCCGAGGAGGCGATGTCCGCGGCGAAGGCTTCGGCGCTTTCGACGCTGTTGATCAGACGCCAGGGAATGTTGACCGCCTGGCGGTCGACGCTGGACCATTCGATAAGGGTAACCGCGATGGCCTGGAAGGCGCCGTTTTTGATGGCCTGCTGCACGTCCGGATCGTTAAAGGCAAGGGCGAGACCGCGCAGCTGCAGGTCGAATTCATTGCGATCAACGCTGGCGGAGGAATCAATGGCGAGCACCAGTTCGACATCGACCGGGTACTCGCTCTGGGCAACGGAAGACGGCCCGAGGCAGAAAAGAAACAGGCCCAGAACCGCCTTCAGAAATCTCAAACCGTCACCCTGATCGCCACGTTGGTCGCCGCGTTCGAACTGATTCTTCAGCGCCGCTCCATGAGCAGCGCCTCGTTCCATGATGGGTCAAGGCCGGACCCGTCCGCAACGGGGACGTCGCGCAGTTCGCGGAAAAGTTTCCGGAAGATGGCGTTTCGGTAGTCCTCGTAATCTTTCGCCACTTCGGTAAAAGCCCTGTCGCCGCCGATCACCCGGTCCTCGAAATAGATGTCGAGATTGGGAAATTCATTCCGGATCGCCAGTCCGTTGATCGTGATGCCGCGGGCCAGCACCTGGGCGCGGGCGATATGAATGTCGAGGCCCTGATTGTTCTCGCCGTCCGCCGACATGTCGATCACCCGGCGGAACCCCTCCATGCCGTTCCCGTTGAAGCTGTTGGCGGCGAAAAGCAGCGCGTTTGCTATCGAGGTCGCACCGGTGCCGATGGTGCGCGGCATCGCCTCGATCTCGTTTGCCAGATTGTTCGCGTCGGCGGGACCGGTCAGCAGGCGCCAATGCACCGCGACATTCTGGAAACGCTCGCTCGACCACTGGATGATGGAGATCCCGATGGCGCCTTCGACACCGTTCTGGATGGCGTCCTGGATCATCGGATCGCGGAAGGCGTTGGCCATGCCGGAGACCTGCAGGGCGAATTCCTCATCATCCACACTGGAAGAACAGTCGATGGCCAGAACCAGCTCTATATCAACCGGGATGTCGGCCGCGCCGATGCGCGGTAGGGAACAAACGAACACGAGGATCAAACAAACGAGACGAAGCATGGTCCACCAAAGCCTTCCTGCCGGGCAGCTATCCTTGCAGATCTTTGTGAAAAAACCGTGTCGATGCCGCCTTAATGCGACGAAAGGGCGGCGCCGTCTGTGATTTCGTAATCCTCTTCGTCCCTGAATTCGTCGAAATAGGGATCTGAAAAGGCATCACCGTCCAACGGATAGACCACTTCGGGACGGTAGATCGGTCCGTCCCGGTGGAGAAAACTGCGATAGAGCGTGAAGGAGCCGACCGGGAACGGCCCGGTGCTGAACGGGCTCGCCTCGCAGATGAAATCATTTACCGGGCCGAGCGGCGCGTCCTTGAAGCGGGCCAGTGTCACATGAGGTTTGAACCTGCGGGTCTCGCGTTCGACGCCGACCGCATCAAGAGCGGTGTCGATCTTGCGTTGCAGATGAAGCAATTCGTCGCTGGCCACGACCCGAGTCCATAGCGCGCGGGCCCGGCCCTTGGTCTCGAAGCAGCCGAAACCGTCGAGCTCAAGGTCGAAACCCGGCTCGCGGACACGATCCAGTTGCGCGGCGATGTCGTCCATCGCCCGGTTATCGACCGCGCCGATAAATCTCAATGTCAGGTGAAAGTTTTCTTCCGCGACCCAACGGGCGCCGGGAAAACCGCGGCGCAGCCGGGAGAGTGCGGCGCGGACATGGTCGGGTAGCGCGAGCGCGACGAACAACCTGTTCATACATAATTGGCTATCACGCTCGCGCAGGCTGTCAAGGACAGGGATTTGAGTACAGCTGGTTAACCTTTTCGATCTCTTCCAGAAGGGCTTCCGGAAGCACCATTTCAGCAGTGTCTATATTGCTTTCCAGCTGCTTCATCGTCGTCGCGCCGATGATGTTCGAGGTGGTGAACTGGCGGGTGTTAACGAATGTGTTGGCGAGGTCCGCAGGCGCGAATCCGTACTCTTTAGCGAGCTTGGCATAGGCGATCGTGGCTTCCTCGGCATTCGGCTTCAGATAACGTGAGAAATTGCCGGGGAACAGCGTCATGCGGGCGCCTTCAGGCTGCGCGCCGTCGAGATATTTGCCGCTGAGCACGCCGCCGGCGATGGGCGAGTAGGCAAGCAGTCCGCAATCCTCGCGGATCGCCACTTCGGCCAGACCGACCTCGAAGCTGCGGTTCAGCAGATTGTAGGGATTCTGCACGGAGGCCGGGCGCGGCAGGCCCATGGCATCGGACAGCGCGATGCATTTCATCGTGCCCCAGGGCGTCTCGTTGGAAAGGCCGATATGCCGGATCTTGCCTTCCTTGATCAGGTCGGCCAGCACGCCGAGGGTCTCTTCCAGCGGTGTCCAGTCCTGCTCCTCGGCATGCACATAGTTGAGCTTGCCGAAAGTGTTGGTGGAACGCTCCGGCCAGTGCAGCTGGTAGAGGTCGATATAGTCCGTCTGCAGCCGCTTCAGGCTGGCATCGACCGCAGCCGTAATGTGCTCGCGGTTGAACTTGGGTTTGCCGTCGCGGACATGGGCGAAGCGCTCGCCCGGGCCGACCACCTTGGTCGCCAGGATCACCTTGTCCCGCTTGCCGCTGGCCTTGACCCAGGTGCCGATGACTTCCTCAGTCCGGCCGTAGGTCTCGGCGCGGGGCGGCACGGAATACATTTCCGCCGTGTCGAAGAAATTGACGCCGCGCTCCAGCGCGTAGTCCATCTGCTCATGGCCCTCGGCTTCGCTGTTCTGCTCGCCATAGGTCATGGTTCCGAGGCAGATCACACTGACGCGCAGGTCCGTTCGTCCGAGCGGGCGGTATTCCATTGGCAGCTCACTTCCGTTGATTGGCAGATAGGCGATTGGCTCACGGGCGATAGATAGCCGGGCAGGCAGGGCCCGAAGGCGCGGAGTTTAAGCGCTGGGCGCGTCCGGGATCAACGGGCGGCTGTCTTGCTTTTCGAGATAAGCTCTTTCACGCGCGGCATGATGCGTTTGACGATGATGGCAACGCCCTCCCTGGTCGGGTGGATGCCGTCCTTCTGGTTAAGCGCCGGGTCGCCGACGACACCATCGAGGAAGAAGGGGTAGAACAGCACCGCGTGCTTCTCTGCCAGTTCCCGGAAAACCGCCTCGAACTCTGCGCCATATTCCTGGCCGAGATTGGGCGGCGCCAGCATGCCCGCGAGCAGAACCGGCAGGCCTTTTTCATCGAGCGTCGTCAGTATGGCGTCGAGATTGCGTCTGGTTTCCGCCGGCTCCAGCCCGCGCAAACCGTCATTCGCGCCAAGTTCCAGGATCACCGCGTGCGGATTGGAGGCAAGTGCCCAGTCCAGCCGGGCCCGTCCGCCTGCACTGGTATCGCCGGACACACCGGCATTCACCACTTCGGCGTCGATACCCGTAGCCCGCAGCGCGTTTTGCAACTGGTCGGGAAAACCGTCGCCCGGGGGCAATCCATACCCTGCCATCAGGCTGTCACCGAGGCCGAGGATGCGGATCTCGGCATGTGCTACTGGGCCGAGAGTGAGGAAAATCAACAATAACGCCGGGAAGACAACCGCGGCACAGCGTCGGAAAGCACGGCTGACAGCGTTGCAATGCACCATGGTAACCCTATATGGCGGAGGTGCGCATAATTCCGGGGCGTCTGGCGATGCCGGGCTCCGCCGTTGTTTAATCTGGGAAGACTCACTCATGGCATTGATCCGACTGTCCGACTTGCACCTTAACCTGAGGAGCGGGGCGGGCGAGGTCAATATCCTCCGCGGAATCGATCTTGAGGTGACTGCCGGCGAGACGGTCAGCATCGTCGGGCCGTCCGGCGCCGGGAAGTCGACCCTGATGATGGTGATGGGCGGACTTGAGCAGGCCAGCTCCGGCAGTGTCTCCGTCGCCGATCACAACCTTTCCGCCATGAGCGAGGATGCGCTTGCCGTGTTCCGCCGGGATACGGTGGGGATCGTCTTCCAGGCCTTCCGTCTGGTGCCGACCATGACAGCTCTGGAGAATGTGGCCATACCGCTTGAGCTGGCGGGCTCCCGCGATGCCTTTGCTGTCGCAGAAGAGAGCCTCGCCAAGGTAGGACTGGCGCATCGGGTGACGCACTACCCGGACCAGCTTTCCGGAGGCGAGCAGCAGCGCGTGGCCATTGCCCGCGCCTTCGTCACCCGGCCGAAACTGTTGCTGGCGGACGAGCCGACGGGAAATCTCGACGGTGCTACCGGCGACAACATCATGGAACTGCTTTTTGAGTTGAGCGAGACCCACGGCACTACCCTGGTGCTGATCACCCATGACATGGCCCTCGCGGAACATTGTAGCCGGGTGATCTCCATGGCCGATGGCAAGATCGTAGGGGATACCAGACGCACGGCACCCGGTGAGGTCGCCCAACCGGATGACGGTGCGGCAGCCGAGCGGCAGAGCGCCTGATGCGAAATTTCTTCATTGCCCTGACGATTGCCCGCCGGGAGCTGCGCGGCGCCGCTTCGTCCTTTCGCGTGTTCCTGGCCTGCCTCGCCCTTGGCGTGGCGGCGATGGCAGGTGTCGGCTCCGTTTCCTCGGCCATGATGGCCGGGGTCGAGCGGGACGCCCGGGAGATCCTTGGCGGCGATATCGAGATCCGCTACACCCACCGCGAGGCGGCACCCGAACAGATCGACTGGTTCCACCAGTCCGGCACCGTGGCCAAAACCGTCGAGATGCGTGCCATGGCCCGCAAGACGGATGCTGACCGGCGCACTCTGGTCGAGCTGAAGGCGGTGAGCGACGCCTACCCAATGTTTGGCTCCCTTGATCTGCAAAAAGGTGGCGCCATCCAGACGGAACTGGCGCTGCGCGACGGTACCTACGGCGCGGTGGTGGATGAGGCTCTTGCGACCCGGCTTGAGCTTGTGCCGGGTGATAGCCTGAAAGTTGGAGAGGCCATCTTCGAGGTCCGCGACGTCATCGCGAAAGAGCCGGACCGGGCCGTCAGCTTTGCCTCCTTCGGGCCGCGCGTGATGATCCCGGCGGCTTCCCTGCCGGAGACAGGTCTGGTCCAGCGCGGCAGCCTGATCCGCTTCCACTACCTGATCGCCCTGAAACAGGGCATCAAGGGAGCCGACTGGATCGAGCAAACCAACAAGAAATTCCCTGACGCGGGCTGGCGGATACGCGGCGTCGACCGCGCTGCCCCGGGGTTCGACCGTTTCATCAACCGGGTGACGCAATTCCTGACACTGGTCGGGCTGACCGCGCTTCTGGTCGGCGGTGTCGGCATCGCCAATGCGGTGCGGGCCTTCCTCGACCGGCGGATGGCGACCATTGCCACCCTGAAATGCCTCGGTGCCACGACCGGGACCGTTTTCACCGCCTATTTCATCCAGATTTTGGCGGTTGCTACCGTCGGTATCGGCGCCGGGCTCGCCATTGGCGCGCTGGCGCCGTTGATCGCGGGCACGCTGATCAGCGGCATGCTGCCGTTCGAAGTGCCGGGCGGGCTTTACTGGAAGCCGCTGCTGACCGCCGGCGCCTTCGGCTACCTGACCACCGTCGCCTTCTCGCTATGGCCGCTCGGCCGGGCGGGGGCTGTGCGTGCGGCGCAGCTTTTCCGCGCCCTGATCGTGCCGCCGTCCGGACGGCCTGCCGGTAAATACATTGTTGCCAGTGCGATCAGCGCCCTGATTCTGGCCGGGTTGGCTGTGGTTGCAACGGACGATCCGAAACTGGCTGGCGGGTTTATCGCCGGGGCTGTGGGTGTTCTGTTACTGTTCGGCGGTGGAGCCCAGCTTATCGTCCGGGGTGCCCGCATGATACCGACGCCGAAGCGCCCGGACCTGCGGCTGGCCATTGCCAACCTGCACCGGCCCGGTGCGCCGACCGCCAGCGTGATCCTTTCCCTCGGGCTTGGTCTTACCGTGCTGGTGGCCATCGCCCTGATCGAGGCCAACCTGTCGCGGCAATTGAAAGAGCAGATTCCGGAAATCGCGCCGTCCTATTTCTTCATCGATATTCAGCCGCACCAGGTTGACGGCTTTATCGAGACGGTGGAGAGCGTGCCCGGCATCACCAAGATGGAACGCACGCCGCTGGTGCGCGGCCGGATCGTGCAGATTGCCGGTGTACCTGTCGCGGAGCGCAAGGTCGATCCAGACGTGCAATGGACCATCAACGGCGATCGCGGCCTGACCTATGCCGCCACGCCGCCACCCGGCACCGATCTGGTCGAGGGTGAGTGGTGGCCGGAGGATTATAGCGGTCCGCCGCTGCTGTCTTTCGACGCGGAAATCGCGCGCGGCTACGGCATCGGTGTCGGCGATACCATCACGCTGAACGTGCTGGGGCGCGAGATCACCGCGACGGTGCATAACCTGCGGAATATCGAGTGGCAGTCGCTCGGGATGAATTTCGTCTTCGTCTTCGCTCCCGGCACGCTGGAGGCGGCGCCGCACAGCATCATCTCGACGGTCTATGCCGAGACACCGGAGGCGGAAGAGGCGGTGCAGCGGGCGGTCACGGACCGGTTCGCCAATGTCTCCGCCATCCGGGTGAAGGATGCGCTGGAGAATGCCGGGCGGATCATGGACGCGGTCGGTATCGCTATCCGGATCACCGCATCGGTGACGCTGCTGGCCGGTGTGCTGGTACTGGCGGGCGCTGTCATCTCGGGTCATCAGCGTAGGATCTACGACGCTGTAGTGCTGAAGGTGCTCGGCGCGACCCGGCGGAAGGTGCTGACTGCCTATGTCATGGAATACGGCCTGCTCGGCCTCGCCACATCTCTGGTCGCGGCCCTGATCGGCACGGTCATCGGCTATGTGGTTATCACCCAGCTGATGCGGGGCGATTTCGCCTTCGACGCGCCGTCGGTTGTGCTGACGGCGGCCTTCTCGACGGCGATCACCATCACGCTCGGCCTGATCGGCACCTGGAGTGCTCTGTCACAGAAAGCGGCACCGCTGCTGCGGAACGAATAACGGACGGACCGCCAATAGGCGGTCCGCTGGTTCTTTCGGGAATATGGATCGGCCTCAGGCGACCGACAGCTTCACGTCGATATTGTTCCGTGTTGCGTTCGAGTACGGGCAGACCTGATGGGCTTTCTCGATCAGATCCTGCACCGCGTCCTTGTCCGCGCCGGGAACGGAAACGGCGAGCGATACCTCAAGCCCGAACCCGCCTTCCGCGCGCGGGCCGATGCCGACTTCGGAAGAGACGGTGGCCTCCGGCGTGATCTTCACCGAAGAGTCTCCCTGGGAAGCGACGAACTTCATGGCGCCGAGAAAGCAGGCGGCATAGCCCGCCGCGAAAAGCTGTTCCGGATTGTTACCTGCGCCGCCCGCGCCGCCGAGTTCCTTCGGGGTCGAGAGCGTGACGTCGAGCGCGCCGTCGCTGGTTTTTGCCTGGCCGTCCCGGCCGCCGGTTGCGGTGGCGCCGATGGTGTAGAGGACATTCACTGACATGATTAGGCTCCTTGAAGTGCGGTGATAAATATATCGTGCACGATATAAATAATGCTCATGTCGATAGCGTCAAGGGCTTGCGATTAAATCGTGTGCGATTAAATTTCTCCTGAACCTCTCTGGAGAGATCCATGACGGACCCGCATTCGGAAAAGCACCAGCCGCCTCATCTGGACGACTTTCTGTGTTTCGCCCTCTACAAGGCGCATCACGCCATGAACCGGTTCTACAAGCCGCTTCTGGGAGAGCTCGGGCTGACCTATCCGCAATATCTGGTGCTGATGGCCCTGTGGGAGCAGGACGATCAGAGCGTCGGTCAGCTTGGTGAGCTGCTGCATCTTGAATCGAACACCCTGACGCCTTTGCTGAAGCGGCTTGAAAGTGCAGGGCTGGTGCGCCGCCGCCGTACCGCCAACGACGAACGCCAGGTGCAGGTTTCCCTTATGCCGGAGGGGCGGGAGCTGAAGCAGAAGTCCTGGGACGTCGCGGCCTGCCTGTTCGAGACCATCGGCATGAGCCGGGAGGAGATTGGCACACTGGTCGAGGATCTGAATGGTGTCACCGGTGCCGTGGTTGCCGGGCGGGGCAGATAACTTGCCTCTGCCTTTTTGTCGGCTAAATCATGGCTATGATGGGTTGTCCTGACAAAGGAGCCATAGATGAAGACTCTACCGTCGCTAGCCGTACTTCTTGGCCTGTCCATGGCCGTCGCCGCGGGACCTGCAAGGGCCGCCGAAGAGCCGCCTGCAGACACGATCGAGCGCGGAGCGCAGATGGTGCTCGACGGCCTGCGCGCTTTCTTTTCCTCGATCCCGCAATACGAGGCACCGGAAGTCCTGCCGAACGGCGACATTATCATCCGCCGGGTCAATCCGAAGGGCGGGCAGCCGGACAAGCATGACGGCGACGAGAGTGAGGACAAAGGCCTAAAGCTCTGAGCTAATCCTGCGCGTAAGCATCCGCTTACAGGGCTTCTCATAAGCGAAAAGCGCATTCCGTAACGGTATGTCATGCGCCATCTGCAGATCACCGGCGGCAATCATGTTGTCGGACAATCTGAAGATTGGAGACAGTCATGAAGAAGCTGATGCTCGGTGTCTGCGCTGCGGCGCTCATCGCCATTCCCCTGGTTGGTTACAGCGTTGCCGGAACCGACAGCAAATCCGGCGAGCGGCTGTCGGATGCACAGGTCCGGACCCTGCTCGAAAAGCAGGGCTACGAAATTATCCGGTTGGAACACGACGACGATGAGATCGAGGTCTATGTGAAACGCGATGGTGTGACGTGGGAGCTGGAACTCGATCCGGTGACCGGTAAGACCCTCGAACAGGAGCGCAAGGACTGATGGACGGGAGCCGCCCGGTGCCCCTTCGGCTCTGGGACCCGGTCGTCTGCATCACACACTGGACCGTCGCGGTCTGCGTCCTGCTGAATTTCACTGTCGTTTCGGAACATTCGGAGCTGCATGAATGGCTCGGTTATGTGGCGCTCGCGATGGTCGTGTTGCGGATGATCTGGGGCGTCGTCGGAGCCCGACGCGCCCGGTTCTCTTCCTTTCCGCCCAGCCTGACGGCCGCGCGGGATCGTGCCCGGACCATGTTAAGTCCCGGCAGGCATGGGCATGGAGAGGCAAACCGGTCCCACAATCCTCTGGGCGCGCTGATGGTCTATGGGCTGTGGGGCATGTTGTTCGCGGTTGCCGGAACGGGCATCCTGCTGGAAAATTTCGGTGAGGCCAGCCAGATTGGCGAGGTTGCCGAAGAGGTGCATGAGGTTACGGCAAATCTCCTGGTTCTCATGGCCGCCTTGCATGTCGGCGGTGTATTGCTGGAATCGAGACTTTCCGGGATCAATCTGATCCGGCAAATGACATGGAGCCGGCGCGGCAAGTCCGGGCCTGTGTGAGGGGGCATTCTTGGGCGACACTGATTCAAAAGCCAGATTGCGGCGGCGGGTCTATGGGCTCGCCGCCGTTCTTGTTCTGCAGTCCGTTTGCGCGGTGTTCTTTGTCGGCGACGCGATCAGGGATCTGCACTTCTCCGGCTTGTCCGGGCACGATGTGCTGGAGGCGGCTGTTGCTGTCGCACTTGTGTCAGGCATCGTCTTCGGTGCAATTGAAATGCGCCGGACGATCGAGCAGGCGGGACGGGCGGAAGAAGCTGTAACGATTGCGTCCGGCGCGCTTGGTACGATGATCGGAGAGCATTTCAAGCACTGGCAACTGACTGGTGCCGAAGCAAACGTTGCGATGCTCGCCATCAAGGGGTTCGAGATAGCGGAAATCGCGGAGATCCGAAGGACCGCGGCAAGCACTGTCAGGGCCCAGCTTACCCGCATCTATGCCAAGGCCGGGGTGACCAGCCGCTCCCAACTGGTCAGCCTGTTCATTGACGATCTGCTCGGCGGCCCGTTGCCAGGGATGGAGGCGACGGAAGAAACCTCTTCGGCCGAGCGTTAACCGAGATCTGCGATTGTGGCGCCGGTGGCGTCACGAAGCGCGGTGCCGGTGATCTCGAACACCGCATTCGGCGCACCGGCCGCCGCCCAGACTGTTCCGAAGCCAAGCAAAGTCTCGTCCATCCAGGTCGTGACCGGGGTCAGATGTCCGAGCGGGGAGACACCGCCGATGGCGAAACCGGTGATCTCGCGGACTTCCTTCGGATCGGCCCGTTCCAGCGGCTCGCCAACCAGCGCCGCCGCCTTTTCCAGATCCACCTGATTGGCGCCGGAGACCAGCAGCAGTTTCAGCGCCCCCGTCTCGCCACCCTTGAAGATCAGCGACTTCACGATCTGCGCAATATCGCAGCCGCAGGCGGCGGCGGCTTCGGCGGCGGTCCGTGTAGAGTCCGGCATACGCAGGATCTCGATGGTCAGCCCGGCCGCCTCGGCGGCTGCTTTCACACGATTGACGCTCTTGCTCAAGGGGGTCCGTCTTTCAGGAGGGGGGCAAGAGAGGAGTGGAGCGCAGGCGCGAAGGAGTCGTCAATCGCCAATCGTCAACCGATGGCAGCGGCGCATGCCTCTCTATTGGCCGTGCGGAATTGGGCGGGCTCTTCAACCGGGGTTGAAAATAAAGAACGAGCCCCGCAACAGAGATTGCGGGGCTCGTACACATTAATCTGAAATCAGATGATCAAGAAGTCTGCCGCACTGAGATCGCTTGGCGCGACGCCGATAAGGGTGACAGTGTTGTCCCCACCGAGCGCGATCACCGCATCGCCGTTTTCGTTCTCGGTAACCCGAGACAGCAATTCCTGAGCGCTTTCGGGACCATCGTTGGCATCACCCTCGACATCAATCGGGTCCCACGCGATGACATCACCGTTGTCCGGGGCGAAATCATAGACCGTGTCCTGACCGGACTGGCCTGCGAACACGAACGTGTCGGCACCGGCTCCGCCGGTCAGCTGATCGTCATGGCGGCCGCCGTTCACTATGTCGTTGCCGTCACCGCCGTCGATCGTGTCGTTGTCCCGCCCGCCATGCAGCCAATCATTGCCAGCGCCACCATCCAGCGTGTCATTGCCGAAGTTGCCATAGGCAAAATCGTCTCCGTTCCCGCTGAGGACGGTATCGTTGTCTTGTCCCCCGTAGAGAATGTCGTACCCATCATCTCCGTCGAGGTGATCGGAGCCAGTGTTGCCGTAGATGATGTCATCGTCGGCTTCGCCATAGAGATCATCATCGCCGTTTCGGCCATACAACAAGTCCGAGCCGATGCCGCCATACAGATCGTCATGACCTTCGTGCCCTTCCAGATGGTCATCATCCAGATCGCCGTAGTCATCATCGTCATCGTCATCGTCATCGCTATCATAAAGATGGTCGTAATGATCATCTTCATCATCATCGTCGTCGTCGTCATCATGGGCGAGTTCTGCGAACAACTTTTCGTTCCAGTCGTCATCGAGTTCGTCGAAGCTAGCCATTAGTTTCTCCTCGGCTCCATTCGCGACGAGAGTCGCCGTATAGCGTGCAACACTCTCACGCAAACCTGACGTGAACCTGACAGCTTTGAAAAAAACGGTTGGGTTACTAAAAGCGGATGATCGCCTCGAACCCGTCATTGCGTCCGGTCGTCGGGGACCGGAGTTCGAGCGTTCCTCCAGCCTGCTCCACGATCGTCTTCACGATCGCGAGCCCGAGGCCGCTGCCTTCGGATCTGGAACGACCGCGGGAAAACCGGTCCGTCAGGTGAGACAACTTCTCACCGGGAACGACAGCGCCTTCGTTGATCACCCGAATCGAACAGTCTTTCCCGATCAGCACGATCACCGTGCAATCCTTCGCGCCGTGAACCAGGGCATTTTCAATCAGGTTCCGGAGGGCGATCGCGAGCGCATCGAGATCGGTCTCTACAACATCCTGACCTTCTTCGTCGGTCTCATTGACGAGCTTCACCAGCCCTGCATAGGGTGTCTTGCGGTCGAATTCATCCACGAGATACTGTGCGACGTAGCCGAGTTTCATCGGCTCGCGTTTCAGGGCCACCCCGGCTTCTGCTCTTGAAAGCTGCAGCAGCTTCTCGACCAGGCCACCAAGCTCACGAAGGATCTCTTCGATCCGTCTAACCCGATCCGTTGCCGGATGCTGCTGAAGGTCAGCCTTGAGGCGGGATACCTGCGCCAAGGCAGAGGCCACGGGTGTGCGCAGCTCATGAGCGCTGCTTGAGGCAAAGGCGCGTTCCGCCTGCAGTGATTTCTGCAAGCGTTCGAGCAACCGATTTACATCTTCCACAATCGGGCTCAGTTCCTGCGGGAGTGATTCATCGTCGATAGGCGCTGTGTTACCGCCTCCGCGAGAAGCGATCGACGCGCGGACGCTTGTAATCGGACGTAGCGTTCCCAGAACGAAACAGCGAACGATGAAGGCGGAAAGGGGCAACAACACGAACAAAGGCGCGGTCAGGGTAAGCACCAGATTGAAGAGTGCTTCGTCACGGTGATCCAGGGCTTCGGCGACCTGGATGAAGACATCCTGGCCGGCACTCGGCTCGGTATAGACGCGCCAGCCATTCCGGTTCGCGTAGCCTGGGGTCAGGGGTGTCTTGAAACCCTGCTTCGGCGCATCGTGCGAACGGATGAGCACGCGGCCGTCTGATGCCCGGATCTGGTATATGAGGTATTCTTCATGCTCTGCGACAACGATCTCTTCGCGGATCTCGCGCGACCATTCCACGGGCTCGCCTCGCTCCTTCAGGTCTTCGACCGCAAGTGGCAGCAATCGCTGCGCGATTTCCTGAAGTGCGCTGTCGAATACCTCGTTGAATTCGTATCGGATAACAAACGCGGTCGTTACCGCCGCCGCGATCCAGAGGAGTGCGAGAGCCGCGCTCAGGCGGACAGTCAATCGCTGCGTAAGGCTCCATCGTGCCATATTCAGATCACCAGATTGTAGCCCACGCCCCGCTGCGTGTTGATCAACTCGGCGCCGAGCTTTTTCCTTAAGCGGCTGATATGCACCTCCACCGCGTTGCTTTCGACTTCCTCGCCGAACTCGTAGAGCGCTTCCTCAAACTTTTCCTTCGATATGACCGTGCCGGGTCGGCGTGAGAGCAGATCGAGTATCGCCCATTCCCGCCGCGTGAGAGCAATTTCCGCACCGTTCTTTCGAACCAGCTTTGCCGTAATATCGACCGAGACGTCACCGAAATCGACAACCTGCTTCAGATTTCCAACATAACGTCTGATCACCGCATGAATGCGCGCCGACAGCTCTTCCAGATCGAAGGGTTTTACAAGGTAATCGTCCGCACCGGCGTTAAGGCCTGCGATCCGGTCGCTGATCTGGTCCTGTGCGGTAAGGATGAGCACAGGGCAGCTACTACCCCGCTCACGCATGGACTTGAGCAGATCAATACCATTTCCGTCCGGCAGATTCAGATCCAGAAGCAAGAGCTCGTAGTCAGTTGCGACAGCCGCCGCGTCTGCATCGGCCAGCGTCTGCACCCAGTCGACGGCATGGCTCTCGCTTCGAAGCTGCTCCTGGACAGCCGCGCCAAGATGATGCTCATCCTCAATCAGGAGTATGCGCACGCAAAGCCTCTCTCAACTGGTTGTGACGACATGTCGTTCCGTCAATGCCGCACACCTTCCGGCAATGCCGCTGGAAATGCAAATATCCGGGCTCGTGGTCCAACACGCGGCACATAGGAGCCGATTGGCTTGGGCCGCTTCCGGAACGGGCTGTTATAAGGGGGGCGGCTTGAGGATGGAGTGACGAAGCGATTGAAGCGCGGGTGACCGGAAGTCGTCAATTAAGAGATCAGCCCCGATGAGTGGAGCTGGATCGCCCGCACCGGTAATTGCGACTGAAAAGACACCGGCGCCGATGAGCGCGGTCAGCCCGCTTGGCGAATCCTCGAACCCGATTGCCGCCTCTGCCGTGCAGCCGATGCGAGAGAGGCCTTCCAGATAAGGTCCCGGGTCCGGTTTACCCAAGGGCACTTCTTCCGCGACAACAATTGCGTCGAAGCGGTCCGCAAGGCCAAGCGCGCGCAGCATCAGATCCGCATTCGCCCTCGGTGCGTTGGTTACAACGGCGGTTTTCAGACTGTGCTCGGCGGCCCAGTCCAGAAGCTCGGTCAGTCCTGGCATTCTGTCCAGCTGGACGACGCTGTTCCGGAACAGCTGCTCCTTCAGGTCGACATACTCCCGGCCCTTGCCTTCGGGATCTTCGGGAAACAGAAAGTGTCGGATGTCGTCATTGGCGCCGCCATGCAGGTGCGCTTCATAGTCTGGCCGGGAAATCTCGCGGTCGAATGTCGCGAGAGCGGCGTTGGTCGCGTCGACATGCAATTCGGCGGTGTCCACGAGCGTGCCGTCGAGATCGAACAGCAACGCATCGAGACGGAGAGGGACGGGGCGCTTGCCCGTCCCCTGCAGGATACTGCCTTGCACCGTTACTTACTCTGCCGCGTCCTGATAGGCCTCCAAAGGCGGGCAGGAGCAGATCAGGTGCTTGTCGCCGTAGGCTTGGTCGATCCGGGCGACCGGCGGCCAGTATTTGTTGCTCCGCAGGCTTTCGACCGGGAAGGCGCCCTGGGCGCGGGAATACTTCCGGTCCCAGTCGTCCGCCATCAGATCTCCGGCCGTATGCGGGGCATGGGCCAGCGGGCTCTCGTCGCGGGAGAGCTTGCCTTCCTCGATATCGCGGATTTCCTGCCGGATGGCGATCATCGCCGCACAGAACCGCTCCAGCTCGGCCAGCGGCTCGCTTTCGGTCGGCTCGATCATCAGCGTGCCCGGCACCGGGAAGGACATGGTGGGGGCGTGAAAGCCGTAATCCATCAGGCGCTTGGCGACATCGTCGACGGTAACGCCGGTTTCATCCTTCAGCGGGCGCAGATCGATAATGCATTCATGCGCAACCAGCCCGTTCTTGCCCTTGTACAGCACCGGGAAATGCTCTTCGAGGCGCTGCGCCAGATAGTTGGCGGAGAGGATCGCGACCTCGGTCGCTTTCTTCAGGCCGTTGGCGCCCATCAGCTCGATATAGCTCCAGGAGATCGGCAGGATGCCGGCGCTGCCGTATGGCGCGGCGCTGACCGGGCCGATGGCGGTTTCCTGGGCGTTCATGTTGCGATGGCCCGGCAGGAACGGCGCCAGATGCGCGCCGACGCCGATCGGGCCGACACCGGGTCCGCCGCCACCATGCGGGATGCAGAAGGTCTTATGCAGGTTCAGGTGGCTGACGTCGGAGCCGAACTGGCCCGGCTTGCAGATACCGACCATGGCATTGAGGTTGGCGCCGTCCATATAGACCTGCCCACCATGCTCGTGGATCAGATCGCAGATCTCGGTGACAGTCTCCTCGAACACGCCATGGGTCGAGGGATAGGTGATCATCAGGGCGGCGAGGTTGCTGCTGTGCTGCTCTACCTTGGACGTCAGATCGGCCATGTCGACATTGCCGTCATCGTCGCATTTCACGACCACGACCTTCATGCCGGCCATCGCGGCTGACGCCGGGTTGGTGCCGTGCGCGGAGCTCGGGATCAGGCAGATATTGCGATGCCCTTCGCCCCGGCTGGCGTGATAGGCGCTGATCACCAGCAGGCCGGCATATTCGCCCTGGCTGCCGGCATTCGGTTGCAGGGAGACGGCGGCATAGCCGGTGATCTCGGCCAGCATCCGCTCCAGCTCCGAGATCATCAGATGATAGCCCTCGACCTGATCGCGGGGGGCAAAGGGATGGATGTCGGAGAAAGAAGCCCAGGTGACCGGGATCATCTCGGTCGTCGCGTTCAGCTTCATGGTGCAGGAGCCGAGCGGGATCATCGAGCGGTCCAGCGCCACGTCCTTGTCCGCGAGACGGCGCAGATAGCGCAGCATCTCGGTCTCGGAATGATAGCTGTTGAAGGCCGGATGGGTCAGGAAGTCCGAGCTGCGTTCCAGCTTTGCCGGAATGGCGTCCGGGGTGCGGTCGGCGACGGCCTCGTAGGTCAGTTCCTTCATGCTGTCGAAGGCCATCATGGCCCAGAGCCGTTCGACCAGCTCGCGGGTGCAGGTCTCGTCCAGAGAGATGCCGACACTGTTCTCGAAGATGCGCAGATTGACGCCTTCGATGCGGGCCGCCTCGATGACGGAGCCGGTCCAGTCGTCCGTCTGCACGATGATGGTGTCGAAGAAATTATCGTGCGCGATGGTGTAGCCGAGCTCGCGCAGGCCCTGTGCCAGGATAGCGGTCCGGCGGTGCACCCGGCGGCCGATCTTGGTCAGCCCGTCCGGCCCGTGATAGCAGGCATAAGCCGCCGCCATGACGGCGAGCAGGACCTGGGCGGTGCAGATGTTACTGGTCGCTTTCTCGCGGCGGATATGCTGCTCGCGGGTCTGCAGGGCCAGCCGGTAGGCCGGGTCGCCATTCTTGTCGACCGACACGCCGACGATGCGGCCCGGGATGGAGCGCTTGTACTCGTCCTTGGTGGCGAAATAGGCCGCGTGCGGGCCGCCGAAGCCGAGCGGCACGCCGAAGCGCTGGCTGGTGCCGATGGCGACATCCGCGCCGAACTCGCCCGGAGGGGTGAGGTGGGTCAGGGCGAGCAGGTCCGCCGCGACCACGGCAAGTGCGCCCTGGGCATGGGCTTTCTCGACGATACCGGCATAGTCATGCACGGCGCCGTTGGTGTCCGGATATTGCAGCAGGACGGCAAAGGCGTCTTCCGGCAAAGCATCGTTCTCATCGCCGACCAGCACGGTCAACCCGGCCGGCGCGGCGCGGGTCTGCAGAATGTCGATGGTCTGCGGATGGCAATTCTTTGAGACGAAGAAGACGTTGCCCTTGTTCTTCGAGGCCTTGTGGCAGAAAGCCATGGCCTCCGCTGCCGCCGTGCCTTCGTCCAGCAACGATGCATTGGCGATTTCCAGACCGGTCAGATCGCCGATCATGGTCTGGAAGTTTAGCAGCATTTCCAGCCGGCCCTGGCTGATTTCCGGCTGGTACGGCGTATAGGCCGTGTACCAGGCCGGGTTTTCCAGGATGTTGCGCTGGATGACGGCCGGCACACGGGTGCCGTAATAGCCCATGCCGATCAGGGTGCGGTTCACCGTGTTGGTGTTGGCATATTGCCGGAGCTTCTGCAGCACCGCGCTTTCGGTCTGCGCGGGCGGCAGGTCGAGCGGCTCTTTGATGCGGATCTTTGCCGGAACGGCGGCATCGATCAGGGCGCCGAGGTTCTCGTAGCCGAGCGCCTTCAGCATCGTTGCCTGATCTTCCGGGCCGGGGCCGATATGACGGCGAATGAACTCTTCGCTTTCTTCCTGTTCGGCGAAGGCCAGCCTGTTGTCCATCATCTCTTCTGCTCCTTGTGGCCCGCAGGCCATACGTCATCTCGTGCATCAGGCGCCCGAACGGCGCCCGGCCTCAGGCCTCCGCGTGCGCCTTGTAGGCGTCCGCGTCCATCAGGGCGTCGAACTCGGCCTTGTCGGAAATCTTGATCTTGTAGAACCAGGCAGCGCCTTCAGGGTCGCTGTTCACCAGATCCGGCGTGTCGGCCAGTGCCGCATTGGCCTCGACTACTTCACCGGTCACCGGTGCGTAAAGCTCGCTTGCGGCTTTCACGGATTCAACGACGGCGGTTTCGTCCCCCTTGGCGACGGTCTTGCCGACATCCGGGACTTCCACGAACACGACTTCGCCAAGCTGTTCCTGGGCGAAATCGGTAATCCCCACTGTGCCGATCTCGCCGTCGAGATCGATCCATTCATGGTCTTCGGTAAAGCGACGCTCGCTCATATCTGATCCCCTCTGGTGCTTTGTTTTAACGTTTGTAGCCATTCGGGACGAACGGCATTTTGGCGGTTTTGGCGGGCAGGGCTTTGCCCCGAACGACAACATTTACAGCGCTACCGGCGGCTGCGTGTTCGGTGGTGACGTATCCCATGGCCAGCGGTGCTTCGAGGCTCGGCCCGAAACCGCCGCTGGTTATGGTGCCGATACTGGTGCCGTCCGGCGCCTGGATCTCGGTGCCTTCGCGGGCGGGAGCGCGGCCGTCCGGCAGGATGCCGACGCGTTTCCGCGGGGCGCCGCTCTTGATCTGGTCGAGAATGATTTCCGCGCCGGGAAAGCCGCCTTCCTCCCGCCGGCGCTTGCCGATGGACCAGGTGAGGGCGGCTTCGACCGGCGTCGTTGTCTCGTCGATATCGTGGCCGTAAAGGCAAAGCCCGGCTTCGAGGCGCAGGGAATCCCGGGCGCCAAGCCCGATGGCTTCCACGTCATTTTGGGCCAGAAGTTTGCGGGCGAGTGCATCGGCCTGATCGGCGGGCACGGAAATCTCGTAACCGTCCTCGCCGGTATAGCCTGACCGGGTGACGAAGCAGGCTGCCCCGTCCACATCCATTTCGGCGCCGGTCATGAAGCTGAGCGTCGCGGCGGCCGGGGCGAGGGCGGAGAGCGCCGCCTCGGCGCCGGGGCCCTGCAAGGCGATCAGCGCGCGATCTTCCAGAACGGTGATTTCGGAGGAAAGGTGCGCCCGCATATGGGCAATATCCGCGTCCTTGCAGGCCGCGTTGACGACGACCATCAGGCCGTCCTCGATCCGGCAGACCATCAGGTCATCCAGAATGCCGCCCTTGTCGTTCGTGAACATGCTGTAACGCATCTGGCCGATCGCGAGTCCGTCGAGATCGCCCGGCACCAGCCGTTCCAGGTCGCGTGCCGCGTCGGCACCGGTCAGCTTGACCTGGCCCATATGGGAGACGTCGAACAGCCCGGCCTTGGCGCGGGTGTGCAGGTGCTCGGCCTTGACGCCGGCGGGGTACTGGACAGGCATGTCATAGCCCGCGAACGGCACCATCTTGGCGCCGAGCTCGACATGCAGTCCGTGCAGGGGAGTCTTGAGAAGGGTCGGTTCCGTCATGGCACTCTCCGGTCAGCGTAAAGGCATCCCGGCGAAACGCCGGAACCTGCCCCCTCTGTCGCTAACCTGAGAGATTCACCCGGCGAACTCTGTGCCGGGCTTTCACCGTGGGTGAGGCGGTTTCCCGCCTGCTTTCCAGAAGTTCCTCGCCTCAAGGTCCTTTTGCCTGAGAGTTTCCGGGGGCGGTTGCTCCTTCGGCGCCGACCATGTGGCCGGTCTCTCCCTTGAGGGTCGTCGGTAGTGGCGAAACAATAGTCGCCGCCCAACAAAAAGAAAAGGGGCGTTGGTGACTAGCGCCGCCGTGCCCGGTTATAGGCGAGCTGTTCCGGGGTGAGCTGGAAGCCGATCAGCACCCGATATCTGTTCAGGGTTTTTTGGTCCGCCGGATAGGGGATGGTCGGCTCGAACTCGTCCTTGATGGCGACGCGGCGCAGGTTGCCCTTGAACGGCAGAGTGTTGTCGAAGGTCTGTTTGGCGATGACGACACCGGTCTCGTCCGCGATGGCAAGGAAGTAGGTCACCGCCGCCTGATTATCCTTGTTGGCCGGGCCGCGGGTGGCAATGACCTGGAACGCGATATCCATCACCAGCTCGTCGCTCTCGAAATTGCAGATCGCGCTGAGGCTGGCCAGTTGAGCGTCGAATCGGACATCGGTGAGATCGCCGACGGCACCGTCTGTAAAGACCGTCACATGGTCCAGATCGTTGACGAAATTCGTCACCGGGCAACCCGGGGGCGGGGCCTCGTCACTGGAGCAGGCGGCCACGAACGCCAGCAGCACTAGCGGCAGCAGGGCGCGGGTTGGAAAGCGGAATCGCGATTGAGAAAACATGGCTCAGCTCTGCTAGGGTTCGGTCGGCGCACACACTACTCGCTCGCAGGCGCCCCCGCAATTGGCGAGGGTGCCCGTGTTAAATGGTGCAGCAGACCCGCAAATGGGCATGGCCTGCTTCCGTCTTCTATGGACAAGTTTTTACCGAGGGACTACATCGCGGGCATGAACAAAGCTGATCTCACAATTCTGCTGGCCACGCCGCGCGGATTTTGCGCCGGGGTGGACCGTGCGATCCAGATCGTCGAGCGCAGCCTCGAGAAGTACGGCGCGCCGGTCTATGTCCGGCACGAGATCGTGCATAACCGCTATGTGGTCGAGGGCCTGGAAAAGAAGGGCGCGATTTTCGTCGAGGAGCTGGACCAGGTGCCGCTCGACGCGCCGGTGGTGTTCAGCGCACACGGCGTGCCGAAATCGGTTCCGGCCGAGGCCGAGCGGCGCAACATGGTCTATCTCGACGCCACCTGCCCTCTGGTCAGCAAGGTGCATCTGGAAGCCGAGCGGCATCTGAAGCAGGGTCGCCATATCATCCTGATCGGCCATGCAGGGCACCCCGAAGTGGTCGGCACCATGGGGCAAGTACCGGACGGCGCCATCACGCTTGTTGAAACACGCGCGGATGCCGAGACGGTCAGCTTCGAGGGCGATCCGGATCTTTCCTTCATCACCCAGACCACGCTTTCGGTGGACGACACGGCGGAGATTGTCTCGGTCCTGCAGCGTCGGTTCCCGAAGATGATCGGGCCGGCCAAGGAAGATATCTGCTACGCCACGACCAACCGGCAGGAAGCGGTAAAAGCCATATCGGAGCGTTGCGACGGCATGGTCGTCATCGGCGCCCCGAACTCCTCCAACTCCAAGCGTCTGGTGGAGGTCGCCAAGGGGCGCGGCTGCGCCAGATCGCTGCTGATCCAGCGTGCCGCCGATATCGACTGGGACTGGATGGCCGATGTCTCCGTGCTCGGCATTACCGCCGGGGCCTCTGCGCCTGAGATCCTTGTCGACGAGGTGATCGAGGCCTGCCGGGCTCATCGCACTGTCACCATCGAAGAGGTGACGGTCGCCCGCGAGGACGTTCATTTCAAATTGCCCCGCGAGCTGGCGAGTTAAGTTCTTGGCCGTTTACACGTCTATTTCCGACGAGGACCTCGCGTCCTTTCTCGCCGATTACGATATCGGCGATCCTCTGTCCTTTTCAGGCATCGCCGAAGGGGTGGAGAATTCGAACTTCATGGTCCGGACCACGACCGGCACCTACATCCTGACGCTCTATGAAAAGCGGGTGAACCCTGACGATCTGCCGTTTTTCCTCAATCTGATGAACCATCTGGCGGGCAAGGGCCTGTCCTGCCCGCGTCCGGTTCCGAAAAAATCCGGCGAGACGCTGAGCAGCCTGAATGGCCGCCCGGCGGCGGTGGTGACCTTCCTCGACGGGATCTGGCACCGCAAGATCATGCCGGTGCATTGCCGGGCGCTCGGTACGGAAATGGCGCGGATGCACCAGATGGGCGCCGATTTCGAGATGATCCGGGAGAACAGCCTCTCGGTGCGCTCCTGGCGGCCGTTGCTGGAATCCTGCGGGCCGCAGGCGGACAATGTGAAACCCGGTCTCTATGGGTTTCTCGACGAGGAAATCGGTTTCCTGGAGGAGAACTGGCCGACGGACCTGCCGCGTGGCGTGGTTCATGCCGACCTGTTCCAGGACAATGTCTTCTTTCTCGGCGACGAGTTGTCCGGCTTCATCGACTTCTATTTCGCCTGCACCGACATGCTGGCCTACGACCTCGCCATCTGCTTGAACGCCTGGTGTTTCGAGAGTGACGGCAGTTTCAATATCACCAAGGCGCGGTTGATGATCACGGCCTATGAAGAGGTTCGGGACCTCTCCGATGCGGAGCTTTCCGCTCTGCCGGTACTCGCGCGCGGCGCTGCCACCCGCTTTCTGCTGACGCGTCTGTATGACTGGCTGAACCACCCGGAAGGGGCGTTCGTGAAGCCGAAGGACCCGATGGAATATCATCGCAAGCTGAGCTTTCATCAGAGCGTCTCCTCCAGCGCGGGCTACGGCATCTGATGATGAAGAAACGGGTCGAGATTTATACTGACGGTGCCTGCAGCGGTAATCCCGGCCCCGGCGGCTGGGGGGCGATCCTGCGCTATGGCGATACCGAGAAAGAACTCTCCGGCGGCGATAAGGAGACGACCAACAACCGCATGGAGATGATGGCGGCGATCACATCGCTGGAAACCCTGACCCGGCCGATGCATGTGGACCTCTACACAGACAGCACCTATGTCCGCGACGGCATCACAAAGTGGATTCATGGCTGGAAGAAGCGTGGCTGGCGCACCGCCGACAAGAAGCCGGTGAAGAACATGGAGCTGTGGCAGCGCCTTGAGGCCGCCGTCGAGCGTCATGAGATCGAGTGGCACTGGGTCAAGGGCCATGCCGGCCATCCCGAGAACGAACGGGCGGACGAGCTGGCTCGACTGGCGATCCCGTGAGCGTCGGCGCCGTGGCGCCTGCTTCCGAGCGGACCCGCTGGGACATTGTCGCGCTCGCCGTTGGTGCGGGTGTCGTCGCCGCCCTTCAGGTCGGTAAAGTCCCCCCCGCCCTTCCGGCCCTGCGGGCCGATCTGGATCTCTCTCTGGTCGGTGGTGGCTGGCTCGCCTCCCTGCTGCATCTTTTCGCGGCCCTGTTCGCCATTCTCATCAGCATGGCCACGGACCGAACCGGTCCCGCCCGGCTGTTGGTCGCGGCGATGCTCGTCATCGCGGCAGGCTCGGCGCTCGGTGCAGCTTCCGGCTCCACGTTCGCCTTGTTCGCCGGGCGGGCGCTGGAAAGTCTCGGCTTCGTTGCCACCTCGATTGCCGCGCCGACCCTGATCGTTGCCGCCGCCAGACCAATGCATCGGTCGCTGGCGCTTGGTTTCTGGTCCGCCTATTTCCCCATTGGTGCCGCGATTGCGATGGTTGCCGCACCGGTGCTGATGGCCGCCGCAGGATGGCGCGGGCTCTGGCTTGCGGATGCAGGCATCTGTGTTCTCTTCGCCGGTATTCTGGCTGTTCTAACGACGCCTTCACGTTGGCCCGGTGTGCCCCGGCCCAGCCGGGAGCGCGGTTTCAGACAGGTGCTCGGGACATTGCGCCTGCCGGGGCCCTATCTGTTCTCAACCGCCTTCTTCCTTTATGCCTGCGCGATCTTCGCGCTGATGACCTGGATGCCGACCTTTCTGATCGAGCGGTTGGGCTATTCCCTCGAAGGCGCTGCTCTGATCGGCGCCGCGGTGGTGCTGGTCAACATTGTTGGAAATCTTGGCGCAGCCTGGCTGATGCACCGCCAGGTACCGCGCTGGCTCATCATCGCCATCAGCTTTATCGGGATCATGGGAACGGCCTGGTTCGTCTTTGCCGGCGGTGCCCCGGACGGCCTCCGGGTGCCTGCTGCGATTGCCATGTCCTGCATCAGCGGTGTTCTGCCTGCCGCCTGCCTCGCCGGTGCGCCGTCGCATGCCCGGACCGCTTCCGAGGTTGCGACATGCAGCGGCGTGGTTGTGCATGGCTCCAATCTCGGCAACCTGCTGGCAGCCCCGATCTTCGCCACGGTGGTGACCTATTTTGGCGGCTGGTCGAACGGCCACCTGCCGATGATCGGTCTCGGCGTGGCCGGCCTCGTTCTGGTTTTCTGGATCAAGCTTGTGGACGGGAGCCGCTAGGCGGCGCCGAACCGTGCCACCAGTGCATCGAAGCCGCTCTTGTAGATGAACTGGATGATGCCGTTCGCCTTGGTCTCATTGCCTTCGTCCGGGGCGAAGGCGGAGCACCAGCGGACAACGCAACCGCCGTCTGTATCCTCGACCGACATCCAGGCCGAGTAATTTTCCAGCGGGAAGGGCTTGCCGAGGATGGCATAGCGTAACCTGCGGCCGTCCTCGTCTCGCTCCAGCTGCACTTCGTCGAAGGTTGGCCCGCCACCACCGGATGTAAGACGCCGGATGCCGCCTTCGCCGATGGTTTCGCTTTTTTCGACGGCCGGGTGCCATTTGTCGAGATTGAGGAAGTCGCCGACGACTTCCCAGACCTCCGCGGCGGGTGCCGCCAGCTTCACGCTCATATCCACAGTTGCCATGTCCGCCTCCCTCAAGAACTGGAGCTAGCAGAGTAATCCCAGATGCGGATAAGGCAAGGTTCCGGGTCGGCTTCCGGAATGTCAACGCGGCACGATCATCGGTGTGCCGGTCACGGGGTCGGGCGTGACCATGGCTTCGAGACCGAAGGCGTGCCGCAGATTATCCTCGCTCAGGACTTCGTCCGGCGCTCCGGTTGCGACCAGCCCTGAGGGGCCAAGCAGGACCAGATGGTCCGAATAGCGGGCCGCGAGGTTGAGATCGTGCAGTACGGTGATGACCGTGGTGCCGTCCCGCCGGTTGCGTTCCCGCAACAGGGTGAGGACTTCGAGCTGGTGGCGCAGGTCAAGCCACGTGGTCGGCTCGTCCAGCAGCAGGTAAGGCGTGTCCTGCGCCAGTACGAGGGCGATCCATGCTCGCTGGCGCTGCCCGCCGGACAGCGTGTTGAGCGGGCGGTCCATTTGGTCGTCCAGGCCGACATGCCGTAGGGCGGTGGTGCATTTCTCCAGATCCTGCGCGCTCCAGGCCGCCAGCAGCCCGCGCCACGGTGTCCGGCCGCGCTTGATCAGCTCCATGACAGTGATGCCGTCAGGCGCATTAGGCGCTTGCGGCAGGATCGCCATGCGTCGGGCCAGAGCCCGTGTGTCGAGGGCGAAGACATCTTCTCCGTCCAGGGTGACGGTCCCCCGCGACGGACGGAGCAGTCTGGCAAGGGCGCGGAGCAGGGTGGATTTCCCACAGCCGTTCGGGCCGAGAATCGAGGTTACCTGCCTGTCCGGGAAGGCGAGCGACAGGTCGTCGATCACGGCCCGGTCGCCATAGCCGAGGGTGAGCCCTTCGGTTTTCAGAACGGTTTGCGTCACAGGTCCCCCGTCTCCATTTCCCGTACCAGAAGCCAGATCAGATAAGGCGCACCCAATATTCCCGTCATCACCCCGACCGGCAATTGCAGGCCGGGAATGGCCGCCCTTGCCGCCAGATCGGCCAGCACCGTGATGATGGCGCCTGCCGCCGCCGCCGAAGCCAGCCGGCCTGCGGGGTGCCTCGCGCCGGTCAGTCTTGCCCCCAGCGGGGCGGCCATCAGGGCGATGAAAGGAAGTGGGCCGGCTACGGCGACGCCGGTTGCGGCAAGCAGCACGCCGGTCAGGGCCAGTAGCCCGCGCGACCGGGAAATCCGTGTGCCCAGTCCGGTGGCGAGGTCGTCCCCCAACTCCAGCAGCGAAAGGGAGCGGACCTGCAAGGCGAGGGCGAAAGTCAGGGCCGCGCCCAGGCCGAGAACCTGAAGCGCATGGCCCCAGTTCCGGGCGGCAAGCGATCCCGTCAGCCAGCGCTGCGCCTCGGTGGCTTCCTGGTGCGGCAGACGGGTCATAATGAAACTGCTGGCAGCGGCGGCGAAGAAACCGACCCCGAGCCCGACGAGGATGAGTGTCAGGGGCGGCTGCGATCCATTCCGGTCTGTTGCCAGGAAAATCACGGCGCCGGCCGCGACCAGGCCGCCGATGGCGGAGAATAAAGGGATGGGAAGGGCGATCCCGGCGGACACCCCCCAGATCGCCGCCAGCCCGGCACCGGAAGTGAAGCCCATGACGTCCGGCGAGGCGAGGGGGTTGCGCAGCAGGATCTGGAAGATCGCACCGGACATGCCGAGCACAGCGCCCGCGCCGAGTGCCGTGCCGACGCCGGGGCCGCGCAGCACCCGAAGGAACAGCGCGCCTTGGCCGGACCCGTGCCAGAGCCCGTCCCACAGCGCGGCGGGGCCGATCATGACCTGACCGACAGAAAGGCTGAGCAGTATCGCGAGCAGGAGAAGGGCGATGACGAGCAGCGTGCCTTTCATGTCAGCGCTCCGGGTCTCAGGCGTCTCGCGATCCAGATGAAGACCGGCGCCCCGATCAGGGCGGTCATGATGCCGACGCGGATTTCCGCCGGGGCAATCAGCAGGCGCCCGGCCGTATCCGCCAGCAACAGGATGGTGGCGCCAAACAGGGCGGAGATCAGAATTTCGAAACGCAAGGTGTGGCCGCTGATGCGCCGTGCCAGCGGCGGTACCATCAGGCCGAGGAAGGCAATCGGACCGGCGATCGACACGGCGGCCCCCGTCAGCATGGTCACGACTGCGAGCGCGCCGAGCTGAATGCGCCCCGGCCGCGTGCCGAGGCCCTTGGCGAGCCCGGAGCCGAGAGCCAGAGCCTCCAGCCTGGGTGCCAGGAGCAGGGCCAACCCGGCACCGAGGGCGGCAATGGTGCTCATTTCCAGCAGCGGGCGCACATTGGCCTGGGCGAGCGATCCGGCGGCCCAGAAGCGGAAGACTTCCAGCGCTTCGGTCCGCGTCAGCACGATGGCGGAGACGAGCGACATCAGCAGTGCATTGAGGGCGATCCCGGCGAGCGTCAACCGGACCGGGCCTGTCTCGCCGCGCAAGCCCCCGCCGATGGCGAAGACGGCGAGCGATGCCAGGGCGGCGCCGGGAAAGGACAGGGCGGCGATGAACCCGCCATCCGCCCGGCCCAATAGGAACGCACCCAGCACGATGGTGAAAGCGGCGCCAGCATTGACGCCCATCAGGCCGGGATCGGCCAGCGGGTTACGGGTGAGCGATTGCATGATGGACCCGGCCATGCCGAGGCTCGCACCCGCTGCCAGTCCGGCGATCAGGCGCGGCAGACGGATATCCCGGACCACGATATGCAGCGGGTTTGTTTGATCGAACGCCGTAAGGGCATGCCAGATCTCCGGCACGGGAACGGAGCGCACACCGGCGGCGAGAGTCGCGATGGCGGCAAAAACCAGCAGCAGGACGGGAAGGGCGAATCTCACCGGGTCAGCCCGGCCTTGACGCTGGAAGGCACGGGCGTATCCGTGCTGCCGTCGACGGCGAGGGCGATATCGCTCTCAAGGGCTTTCAGGGCAAAAGGCAGTGACAGCACGCTGCCGAACGACAGGGCGCCGGCAATGAACGGGCCGGCGAATACCTCGCGCCCCTGCCAGTGAGCGTTCAGGGTCTTGCGCATGGGGAGAGCGACGATGTCTGGCGCCTTGTCGACGGAGGATATCCAGATCAGCAGATCGGCATCGAGCGGGGCCAGGTCCTCCGGTGACAGCCGGGCAAAGAACGAGTCCGGCGCGGACAGGCTGGCGATCGCATCGGGCGCTGTAAATCCCAGCTCCTTCAGGAAGGTCGCCCGAGTATCGGTGCCGATAAACGCGCCGGTCTCGCCGCTATAATGATAGGCGCAAACGGCAGTCTTTCCTTCCCATTCCGGGTGGGCTTGCCGGGCGCCGGCAAAGGCGCCTCTGGTTTCCGCGATCAATTGCTCCGCCTTGTCGGCCTTGCCTGCGGCCCGGCCGAGAATGCGTGTAACCACATCCCATGACGTGCCGTATGCGTCATGGCCTTCCGGCTGCATCAGCACCGGTGCAATCTGTGAAAGCAGATCGTATTCCGCCCGGGAAATACCGGAGCCGATGCCGACGATCATATCGGGTGCGAGCGAGGCGACGATTTCAACGGAGACTTCGCCGGAAATCAGTGTCGGTTTGCCGTCGCCGAGATACGGGGCCGCCCAGGGCCAGACGCCGTAAGGCAGGTTCCCGTACCATTCGCGGATTCCAACCGGCACGGTGCCGAGCGCCAGGAGAGGATCGTGTGTCGTATAGCCGAGAGAAACCACCCTTTTGGCCGGTTTCGGCAGAACGGTCTCGCCGAATGCATGCTTGAAGCGGAGTTCCTGTTCCGACGCGAAGGCGGGTGGGGTAAAGACTGGCGGTGCGGCAAGGCTTGCGAGGAGCAGCCCGCCGCCGGCCAACAGTGCGCGGCGGCTCGGCTGCATGCAGGACGGTGTCGCCGAATTGCTCTTCTTTCCCGCGTCTTCCACGTCTCGTCTCCTGCAGGCCCGGCCGGGCACCGGCATTGCCAAAGATAGCCAGGCACCGGCAACGCCAAAGATATGCGGCTGAAATCGTTCGATGATGCGCGTAGGTCTATGGAAAATGCGAATGCAAGTCAATTGCGTCCGGGGCCCGGCGCCGATCTCTTCACGCAATGCTCAATTTCCGACGAAACCGCCGCGCTCCATGTCGCCGCCCGGCGCGCTTCGTTTCGGCCGGCCTGATGCACTAGTGTCAGATTCAAGACCGCCGGGCGCGCCGGTGGCGAGGGGAGACATATCGATGAAATCGCATGCGCAAGTCGTTGTTATCGGCGGGGGCGTCGTTGGCTGCAGCGTTCTCTATCACCTGACAAAACTGGGCTGGAAAGACGTGGTCCTGGTGGAGCGCAGCGAGCTGACATCGGGCTCGACCTGGCACGCGGCGGGCGGCATGCACACGCTGAACAGCGACCCGAACGTCACCAAGCTGCAGAAATACACCATCGATCTCTACAAGGAGATCGAGGAGATTTCCGGTCAGGCGACCGGGGTGCATCTCTCCGGCGGCATCATGGCTGCCGGGACGCCCGAGCGGCTCGACTATCTGAAGACGATGGTCGCCAAGGGCAAATATATGGGCCTCGATATCGACTTTATCTCGCTCGACGAGGCGCAGCGCCTGCATCCGCTGGTCGATGCCAGCCATTTCACCGGCGCCGTCTACGATCCGAACGAGGGCCATGTCGATCCGTCCGGTGTAACCAACGCCTATGCCATCTCGGCCCGGAAGGGCGGTGCGGAAATCTATCGCCACACCAAGGTCGAGGAACTGGTCGCGGAAAAGGACGGCACCTGGTCCGTCGTCACCGACAAGGGCACGATCCGGTGCGAGAAGGTGGTGAATGCGGGCGGCCTCTGGGCCCGCGAGATCGGCCGCATGACCGGGCTGGAATTACCGGTGCTGGCGATGGAGCACCATTACCTGATCACCGAGCCGCTGGACGAGATCAAGGCGCTGGATGCCGAGCTGCCGCACCTGATCGACTTCGAGGCGGAGATCTATACCCGCCAGGAAGGCCAGGGCTTCCTGCTTGGCACCTACGAGAAAGCTTGCGTCCCCTGGTCGCCGCACCAGACGCCGTGGGATTTCGGGCACGAGCTGCTGCAGCCGGATCTCGACCGGATCGCGCCGTCCCTCGACATCGCCTATCAGCACTTCCCGTTCCTGGCGAATGCCGGCGTGAAGTCGATGATCAACGGGCCGTTCACCTTCGCACCGGACGGCAACCCGCTGGTCGGCCCGGTGCCGGGCCTCAAGAACATGTATCTCGCCTGCGGTGTGATGGCCGGGTTCAGCCAGGGCGGCGGCGTCGGTCTGGCGCTGGCGCAATGGATGATCGAGGGCGAGCCGGACATGGATATCTATGCCATGGATTGCGCCCGCTTCGGCTCCTACGCGACCAAGGGCTATACCTACGAGAAGGTGAAGGAAAACTACTCCCGCCGCTTCTCCATCACTTTCCCGAACGAGGAGCTGCCGGCGGGCCGTCCACTGCGCAAAACCGCGATCTATGACCGGCTGGCGGCGCAAAATGCCGTGTTCGGTGCGTCATATGGGCTCGAACATGCACTCTGGTTCGCGCCGGAAGGCATGGAGCCGGTGGAGAATGTGACCTTCGGCCGCTCCAACGCTTTCGGCCCTGTGGCCGAAGAGTGCAAGGCCGTGCGTACCGGCGTGGGCATGATCGAGATTTCCAGCTTCGCCAAATACGAGGTGACGGGCGAGGGGGCGGAAGCCTGGCTGTCCGAGCTGATGGCGAACAAGATGCCGCGCACTGGCCGCATGGTGCTGACGCCGATGCTCAATCGTCAGGGCAAGATCATCGGCGATTTCACCATCGCCAAGCTGGCCGACGACCGGTTCATGGTCTTCGGCTCCGGCATCGCGGAAATGTTCCATCTGCGCTGGTTCTGGGATCACCTGCCGGAGAGCGGCGTCGCCATCCGCAGCCGTTGTCAGGAACTTGTCGGGCTCTCCATCGCCGGCCCGAAATCGGCCGATCTGCTTGCCAAGCTGACCCATGAGGATGTGTCCACCGAAGCCATGCCGTTCATGTCCTTCCGGGAGATGGACCTCGGCATGCTGAACGCCATGGTTGGCCGGGTTTCCTTTACCGGCGAGCGCGGCTACGAGATCTGGGTGAAGCCGGATTACCTGATCACGCTCTACGACATGCTGGTCGAGGCCGGTGCTGAATTTGGGCTGAAGCATTTCGGCGGCAGGGCACTCAATTCCCTGCGTTTGGAAAAGAGCTTTGGCGGTTTCCGGGCCGAATTCACGCCGGATTATTCACCTTTCGAGGCCGGACTCGACCGCTTTGTCGACATGTCGAAGAACAGCTTCATCGGCCGTGACGCGCTGGCAAAAGAACAGGAAAGTGGCGGTGGGAAATACAAGCTGATCACGCTGACCATCGATGTCGAGGACATCGATCCGATCGCCGACGAGCCGATCTTCCATGACGACAAAGCCATCGGCTGGGTGACATCGGGGGGCTACGGTCACTTCACGGGCAAGAGCATAGCCATCGGGTACGTGCCGAAGGAGTATGCCGCCACGTCAGACGGGTTCGAGGTCGAGATTCTCGGCAAGATTCTGAAGGCACACCGGGTGGCCGCGCCGCTGCACGACCCGAAGGGCGCCCTGATGCGGGGCTAAGCGCCTCGGCTCCGCTCCACGATGCGCAAGCTCGTCTCTACCCGAGCTCCCACCCGGTCGCGGCGGCGAGGTCTGTCTTGTTGACGCCGACCACGGTGACGGTGCCGCCGTCGGAGAACGTGACGAAGGTATTGCCGCCGCTCTCGACACCGCCGCTGACCCCGAGCCCGGCCTCGAGCGCCAGCGTGTCGGTGCCGGCCTGGAAGTCGTTCACCTGATCGTTGCCGCCGCCGAAGCTGAAGACGAAGGTGTCCGCGCCCGCGCCGCCCGAGAGCGTGTCGTCGCCCGCATTGCTGCAGATCAGATCATTGCCCTCTCCGCCGGCCAGCGCGTCGTTGCCTTGACCGCCATAGAGCGTGTCATCGCCGAGATTGCCGAACAGCGTGTCGGCGCCGGCATTGCCGTAGACGATGTCGTTGCCCTGGCCGCCATAGAGCAGGTCCAGGCCGCCGCCGCCGGACAGCGTGTCCGCGCCCTTGTTGCCGTAGAGCATGTCCGCGTCGTTGCCGCCGTTCACGATGTCCGCGCCCTGACCGCCGAAGAGCGTGTCCAAGCCGCCGCCGCCAAAGAGAGAGTCGGAGCCCTGGTTGCCGTAGATCAGGTCCTCGCCGAAGCTGGAGCCAAGCGTGTCGTTGCCGCCGCCTCCGGCGATCGTATCGTTCCCGTTGCCGAGCGAGACGAGTTGGGCGGCATCGTCGCCGACGACATAGTTCGTGCCGTTGCCGCCGATGACGGTGGCGTTGCCGAGGATGGCGGCGAAGTCGATATGGTCGAGCTGCAGGGTCGAGCCGGGTGTAAGGCCGGAGGTGTCGATGATGAAGGCCTCGCCGCTGTCCGAGGAGGTACCGGTGAACTGGATTGTCTGCTGCGATCCGCTGCTGTCTGAAAAGGTGATGGTCCGGATATCAACCGGGGCTCCGCCGAGGCTGTTCACGAAGGTCTGGCCGTGGCTGTCGAGGAAGGTCTGGGCCGTGGTTGAAGTGCCGGATCCCTGGATCTGGCTTGTGAATGTGATTCCCGCCGCATCGCCGCTGACCGCCGTGCCGGTGCCGCTGTTCGTAAGGGAGAGTCCGGCCGGTAGGGTGACGGTGACGGTATTGCCGCTACCGGTGTCCGAGATCAGCACGCCGCTCGCGACTGACCCGGTATTGTTTGTCAGCGTATGGCTGGTCTCCGTGCCGGAGCTGTCGCCGGAGCTCTGGCCGGTTTTCGTCAACCCGCTGTTGCCGGAGGATTGCGGCGCGTTGGAGAAGGTCAGTGTGGAATGCGTACCGTCGAACGAGACGGAGATTTGCAGGCTCCCTGAAACGTTGGTGACGTTGACCGCGTTCGAGCCGCCGAGGCTGATCGAGCTGCCGACGATAGACCCGTTGAGGGAGCTCAGATCTGAGCTTTTCACATAGATCGAGTCGCCGATCTCGAGGCCGTGGATCGTGTCGCCGTTCAGTTTTGAGGCTGCGCCAAAGGACGCGCCCGTGAAGAGGTCTGCGCCGGATCCGCCGACGAGAATATCTTTGTCACCGCCGCCATAGAGGCTGTCGTCACCGGTGCCGCCATAGAGCGTGTTCCCAGTTCCCCCGCCGCCGTCGTCGGCTTTCGAGCCGGCATAGATAACGTCGTTGCCCTCGTCGCCATAGAGCAGGTTGAGGGCCTTGCCGCCGTCATCGTCGCCGTAGAGCGTGTCGTTGCCGGTGCCGCCATATATCGTGTCCGGGCCGTCGTCCGAGTGGATCCAATCGTCGCCGGCATCGCCGTACAGCACCGCCCCGGTGGTGGTTCCGGTGCCGGAGCCGCCCGGGCCCTGGACGGTGTCGTTCCCATCGCCGCCATAGAACACCGCGCCGGTATTGAAGATGAAGCCCGAGCTGAAATCGTCCCCGGCCCCGCCATAGAAGGTGTCGGCACTGGTGTCGGAGTCGCTCGAAGATCCGAGCGTATCGTTGCCGTCGCCGCCGAAAAGCACGTCGCTGCCGGTCCCGGCCCGGAGCGAATCATTGCCGTCGCCGCCATAGAGCGTGTCGTCGCCACCGTCGCCATAAAGGATGTCGTTCAGGGCATTGCCGTAGACGAGGTCTTCACCCAGGCCGCCATACAGCGTGTCGTTGCCGGCATTGCCGGAGAGCGTGTCGTTCCCGGCATTGCCGTAGATGATGTCGTCACCGCCGAGCCCGTCGATATTGTCGGCGGCGGCATCGCTGGTCAGCGTGTCGTTCCCTGCGGAAGGCGTCCCCGTCACCGCGAGGCGGTGCGGATAGGCCTCCAGCGCTGATGCCGTGAAGAGTGTCGCCGCGTCCGGTAGGCCGAGCCATCCTGCATCCCCGCCGAGCGGAATGGCGGAGGCGCGCGCACTGACGCCGAGGGTCTCTTCCAGTGTGTCGATCAACTCCGCACCGGTGCGCCCGGCTCCGGCGAGGCAGGAGATCAGCACCAGCTCCGCGCCGGGCGCGAGCGTGTCCCGGATGCGGTCGAGATTGTGCCGGTTGGCCGTCAGCGCCGCGCTGTCGACCCGCCGTTCGGAGAGTTCGACGGCGCCAGGGGAGCCATGTGCCAGGATCGAGATTTGCCGGACGCCCGATGCGCCGGAAAGCACGGCCGCGATTTCCGCGATCGGATCGCCTGAAGTCGCAAGCGTGCAGACCTCGGTCCCCGCCCGCAGATTGGCGGTGAGGAGGTTCGTGTCATGGACCGCCGGATCGACGAAGAGATAGCGCTTGTTGTGATTCATACTGCACGTACCCGCTGGCTCTGAGAGATGAAGCGATAGTTCGGGAAGCGCACAATGCTGGTGTGGGGAGTATCAAGATATTGGAATTATGGGAATTTTTGGAAAACGCTTTGGAAAAATTGGAAAAATTGGAAAACGTTTTGGAAAAATTGGAAATTGGGTGTGAAGCTGATGGATGGGGTGGATTTCGCTGATTTTTGCCGGTTTTGGCAGGCGCCGGGCAGGCCGCTCGTCGATTGACATCTGAGGTGCTACCGCTCAGCCTCCGGGACTTTCATTTGGGGCGGCTGATGATCATGGCAGAACTCGTTGGCAAGGTGGCGATCGTGACCGGGGCTTCCGCTCCACGTGGCATCGGCCGGGCTGTTGCCCTGCGTCTGGCGGCGGAAGGCGGGTCCGTCATCGTCAGCGACATCGGGACACCTGAAACGACGAACCTACTCGCGGATATCGTCTCGGAGATCACGGCGGCCGGGGGAACGGCATTGGCCGTGACGGTCGACATTACCCGGAAATCAGATATCGAGACCGCGGTGAAGCTGGCGAGGGAGCATTTCGGCCACATCGACATTTTGGTGAACAATGCGGGCTCTCTCGCCGGGTCCGCGCCTTTCCTGGAAACGAAGCCGGCCGAATGGGAAGCGAGCTTTGCCGTGAACCTGCTAGGCCCGGCCATGTTCACCCAGGCGGTGATCCCGGAGATGCAGGCGTCCGGTGGCGGCAGCATCGTCAATATCGGCTCCACCGGCAGTCTCGGTGCCGATGCCGGATTCGGCGCCTATACCGCCATGAAACACGGGCTGGTCGGTCTGACCAAGACGGTCGCGGCGGAGTTCGGCGTGGATGGCATTCGCTGCAACGTGGTCTGCCCCGGCTTCATCGCAACGGACATGCATGCGGCGGCGAACGAGCGTCTGGCGCGCGAAAGCGGCCGTCCGGTCAAAGTGGTGAAGCAGGAACGCTATAAAACCGTGGCGATGCGCCGGGCAGGGGAGCCGGAAGAGGTGGCCGAGGCCGTTGCATTTCTTGCCGGCCCGCGCGCGGAATACATCACCGGGATCGCCATGCCGATCAGTGGCGGTACGCCCGTCGGGCTTTGACACATACCCGCGCCGGTCACTGTTTGCGGGCGATTACGAATAGCGCCTTTGCCGGTCCGGGGTGCCAGCTTTCCTCTATCTCAAGCCCCGCCGCTTCGAAGTCGGCGATCAGGGTCTCGGCGGTGAAGAAGCCGACCCACGGTACGAGACCGAGCCAGCGTGCCGGTGGGAGAACGAAGCGCAACCAGCCCAACCGGCCACCGGCAAGGCACGGGGTGGAGCTGATGAAGAGCCCTCCCGGCTTCAGCAGGCGCACCGCTTTCGCGATGGCGGTCCGGCGGTCCCGCAGCAGGTGCAGGATGCTGTGCGCCATGACGATATCATAGTCTCCGTCTTCAGCCTCCAGGCTGTCGAAATCCGCAACCTCGAAGGTGATATTCCCGACGCTGGCGGTTTCCGCCTTGCGGTGTGCGATTTCCAGCATTTTCGGTGAGATATCCACCGCCCGGATATGCGCGACATGCGGGGCATGATGCAGGGCCGTGGTTCCAGTGCCGCAGCCGAATTCGAGAACCTCCATGCCGTGGGTGAGGCGTGCGCGGGTCAGGGCGAGCTTGCGTTCGTACGCTGCCTCGTCCCCGACGGGGCGTTTCGCATAGCCTTCTGCGTGTTTGTTCCAGAATTTCGCCGTATTCGTCATCCGAATCTCCCCTTTGCGGGAGCTTTGTGTGGCGAAAGAGGCATTCTGTCGACCGGGTAAAAAGGATGCGGACACACAAGACTGTGAGCGCTGCAGGACACCCGTTCAGCGTTCTGTTCCGGCCCGGTGCAATTCACTCACGGCCATGCGTTTATAGGTATCGACGAGTTTCGCTCCTTCGTCCGGCTCGACCGAAATCGCGAGCCGCATGGCGGCTTCGCCAAAATGCATGATCAGGAAACAATCTGTGGCGGCGCGCTCGGGGTCACAGTCCGGCGCGACACGGCAGAGAGCCTCGGAAAGCAGGGCGCCGCTCTTGCGGCTTTCCGCGATTTCCATGTCTCTCAGGGTCTTGTCGGCGCCTATGCCGGAATAGATGTCGCGAATGACCGGTTCCGCTTCGAAGAGAGCGTAATAGACGTCGATCAGCTCGTTCAGCGCATCGCAGAGGGCGTCTAGCGTCTCCGCTTCCGACAGCCCGTCCCTGATGCATCTGAGGCATTCCGCACCGTAATGCTCGGCGAGTGCCCGGATGATTGCGCTCTTGTCCGGAAAATACTGGTAGAGCGAGCCGATGGAGACGTCGGCCAGCCGCGCCACCTCGCTCATCGTCATCGCCTCGCTGCCCTTCTCGGCGATCAGCTGGATGGCGCAGTTCAGCATGTGTTCGACACGTGCGCGGCTGCGTTCCTGATTGGGCATGCGGCGGAGCGAGATGTGCTCCAGCGCGACCTGCGACATGTCCGGCAAATTCTTCGACATAACCACTCCGTGAACTCACCCCGCATCTGAGCAAATTTCGTTGACTTGGTAAATGTGAGAGTTTATCAGATTTCAAAATATGAGTAATCCTCACATTTATGGAGAACGTGATGAACAGATACGACGAGACGGCGCCGATCCTGGTGTTGGGCGGGACGGGCAAGACCGGACAACGGGTGGTGAAGCGGTTGATCGAACAGGGACAGCCTGTCCGAATCGGCTCCCGTGAAGCAGCGCTGCCGTTCGACTGGGACGCGCCGGAAACCTGGGCGCCTGTGGTCGAGGGAACGCGGGCCATCTACATCGCCTATCATCCGGATCTTGCTGTTCCGGGCGCCCTGAAAACGGTCGGCGACTTTGTCGAGACGGCGCTCCGTGCAGGTGTGAAGCGCATGGTTCTTCTGTCCGGCCGGGGCGAGGAAGAGGCCGAGCAGACGGAACAGATGCTGATCGCCTCGGGCGCTGACTGGACCATCGTCCGGGCGAGCTGGTTCTTCCAGAATTTCAGCGAGACCTTCCTGGCCGACGCCATCAATACGGGCGAGGTCGCGCTGCCGATCGGCGATGTGAAGGAGCCGTTCATAGACGTCGAGGATATTGCCGATGTGGCGGCGGCGGCCCTTACCGATCCAGCGCATATCGGCAAGCTCTATGAGGTCACCGGCCCGGAGCTGCTGAGCTTTTCCGAAGCCGTTGCCGGTATTGCAGCTGCATCGGAGAAGCCGATCCGTTATCGGCAGATCCCGGCGGCGGACTACAAGGCCGCGATGGAGCAGGCCGGCGTGCCGGAAGATATGATCTCGCTTGTCCTGTACCTCTTCACCACTGTCCTGGACGGGCGCAATGCCAATGTGACGGATGGTGTAAGCCAGGCGCTCGGCCGTCCGCCGCGCCGTTTTACAGACTATGCGAAGCGGACCTCACTGACCGGCATCTGGGGTGTCGAAACGGCTGCACTGGCCTGAGGGCTGGATTACCAAAACCGTCCCGCGCCTGAATGAAAAACCCGCGACAAAAAGCGTCGCGGGTTTTTCATTTGTCGTGTGAAGGATCGGGCGCACATTGACAGCATGGTTAATCCTAAACTTCTCAGCGTCGCGACCGCCGTGCCCCGTCACCGCCTGTTGCAAGCCGATGCCCTTGCCCATGCCCGCCAGATCTTCGAAGAGCGGGTGCCGGCCTTTGCCCGGTTGGCACCGGTCTATGTCAATGCCGGGGTCGAGACGCGCTATCTGTCCGTACCGCTCGACTGGTTCGCCAGGCCGCGCAGCTGGGCAGAGGCGAACCGGATCTATCTCGAGGTCGCCGAGGACCTTCTGGCCGAGGCCGCAGGCCGGGCACTGGAGCAGGCCGGTCTCGCCGCTTCGGACGTGGACACTCTGGTCGTCGTCTCCAGCACCGGCATTGCAACGCCGAGCCTGGATGCACGGCTGCTGCGGCGGCTGGATTTCCGGGACGATGTGAAACGGGTCCCGCTGTTCGGGCTTGGCTGTGCCGGTGGTGTCCTCGGCCTTGGCAGGGCAGCACAGCTTGCGGCGAGTGGGGAGGGAGAGACGGTCCTGCTGCTGGTGGTTGAGCTGTGCAGTCTGACCTTCCGCTGGTCCGACACCGGTAAATCCAATCAGGTGGCGACCGCGATCTTCGGCGATGGCGCGGCGGCGGCTTTGTTGCGCGGTGGTGAAGGCGGTGAAGGTGCGGCTGTCTCTGCCTGGGGTGAGCACGCCTGGCCAGACTCCCTCGACGTCATGGGCTGGTCGGTGGAGGAGGATGGCTTCGGCGTGATCTTCAGCCCGCGCATTCCGGAGATCGTTCGCACTGGCATGCGCAGCGAGGTGGACCGTTTCCTGGCCCGCCACGGATTGAGCCTCTCTGATATCGACCTGTTCGCCTGCCATCCCGGCGGTGCGAAGGTTGCTGATGCGTTGGAAGAGGCATTCGACCTGCCGGAAGGCGGACTTGAGCATTCCCGGTCGGTGCTGCGGGATTACGGGAACATGTCGGCGGCGACTGTGTTTTTCGTGCTGGAACGGATGAAAGCGGACGGCATCGGCGGCCGGCGCGTTCTGGTGCAGGCGCTCGGCCCCGGTTTCACCGCCGGCTTCGCCGTGCTGGAAGGGTGAGCGGGATGGAATTGGGATGGGCACAATGGACGGCGCTGGTCGTGGCCGGGCTGCGCCTGGCTGAGCTGGTCTATGCGCGGCGCAACCTCGCGCGTCTGATAGCGCGGGGCGGGCAAGAGCATGGCGCCGGGCATTATCCGCTGTTCGTCCTGCTGCACGGAAGCTGGCTGCTTGCCCTGTTCTTTCTGGTGCATGAGGCAAAGGCGCCAAGCCTGTCATTGCTCGCCGTTTTCGCCGCCCTGCAGGTTGTCCGCGTCTGGATCATCGCCAGCCTCGGGCCATACTGGACCACGCGGATCGTGACCTTGCCGGACGCGCCTTTGGTTCGGCGCGGCCCGTATCGCTTTCTCCGGCACCCTAACTATCTGCTGGTCGCGGTGGAAATCCCGCTGCTGCCGTTCGCCTTCGGCGCCTGGGACATTGCCGTGTTGTTCGGTGCCGCCAACCTGGCCCTGCTGGCCTATCGGATACATGTCGAGGAAGCGGTTCTGCAAGAACGTCGAACGCTTTAGGCAATTCCCAAATCCGTCGTCCCGCTTTCCGGCCGGGATGACGATCGGTGAATTGCAGAGTGATTCACTACTGAAGAATCTCCCTTATCCTGAAGTCACTTAAATTTGAGTATAAAATTACTCATAATCGCGCTATGATTGCGTTTCTCATTAAGAGGAGGGTGAGATGACGTTAAAACTCATATCAAACGTGTTCGGCGTAGCTGCTGTTTGTGCCGCTGCAATGAGCGGATTGCCCCGGCCGGCACATGCGCAACAGCTTCTATGCTCGGGGTCGGAGGGCGTGGGCCAGGGACTGCAATTTGTGATCCCGGCTTCCGAGGCGACATCGGCGGAGGCAACCCGCGAGCTGTTCTCGGATTTTCAACAAAACCGGCATACGGCGACGGTTTGCCTCTGTCAGGGCAACGGCACGCAGGTGAGCTTCAATATACAGCTGATCGATCCGTCAAATAGTGTGAGCGAGGGGACGTTGCGTGTGTCCCCAGGCTCGTGTGGAACCGTGCAGTCCGTTGGTTTTGTGAAGGCGCAATTACCGCAAGGTGGCCAGACCGTTCGCGGAGTGATCTACGTTTCCGCCGATGCGGAATAAGGCGTAGTGATAGGGCCACCGCCGCTTCTCCACCCGGAGCGGCGGTGGCCTATTTCGACGTATGGAAAGCGGCTCAGAACCCGGCGTCGCCTTCCCAGTATTTGTCGTTCAGGTTCCGCATCAGCTTGTCGTGGCTCTTCTCGAGGCAGCCGCGCAGGCGGACCTTGTAGCCCTGATCGCCATAGGCCTTGCAGCGCGCGTAGGCGTCGCGGGCGGCCTCGATGCCCTGCGGTGCGAACTGCCGGAGATTGGCGGGTGTGGTCGCCTTGTCCCAGACGCCGCCGCGCAGCGCTTTCCCTGCATACCCGTCAGCCGGCAGGAGGTTGATCATCCGGGAGATCAACGCGCCGCTATCGGCGCGGGGCGAGCCATTCTCGAAATAGCCTTCCGCCAGCACCCGCTTCTCGCCGAGCGCCGTTTCCAGATCCTCTTTACTGGGCAGGGCCGCGACAGTCGGCTCGGAACGCGGCAGCAGGGAGACCCGGCGCGGCACGCTCAGGGAGATCGAGGCGGCATCGAGGGAGGCGAGCCGCCCTGCATCCATGGAGATCCGGACCGAGGTATAGGCGCCGGTGCTTTCGAAATGCAGTAGGCCCGCGGCCGAGAACTCGGCTGTGCTGCCGTCCTTCTTCGCGACCACCATGGTGATATCGCCTTCCCCGGCGACGTCATAGACATGGCCGGCGTCCGGCTTCGGGCGATGTTCCTGCAGGCAAAAGGCGGAGAAGAAACCGGTGCAGGTGCCGTCTGTGCAATTAAGCGGGACGGGGAGCTTGGTGGCGATGAGGCCGAGAACCTGGGGCAGTTTTGTTTCGGCCGCGCTGGCCTCGGCTTTGCTGCTGGCGATACCGGCGGCAAGGCCCAAGCAGAGGGCGAAAGACGCAATATGTCGGAACATGGCTATCTCCTCCGGAGCTGGCCGGTCTGTCCCGCAACCATGAAGGCCGGGACGTCCGGCTTTATGCGTTGAAGAAAGCATCTCACCGCCCGCGCATAGGTTCAATTGCCTATTCATGCATGCCTATGGCCCTGTGCCGTGCTCCGAACATGGCTCGCCCGGCTGTGTCGCAGGCTCAGCAAGGGATTGCGCCAGATCAAAATCTGGCTCAAGGGCGACAACAGATGACGCGCATTTGAAAGTTCACACTTCCAATCGTGCTCATATCGATGAAGCGAACAAACTTTGGAGGACACGAGATGGCCGCGGAAGCTCGGGATCTCGAAAACGCCGGTAATGGTATTGATGCTTCTGGCGAAGCGCGCGGCCGTCGTGGCCGCAGCGGCGGCGGCAGGGAAGCCCGCCGCGCCTCCCGGTCGAAGCCGAGCCAAGTGCAGGCGCCTTACATCACCCGCAACGTGCCGGTCTATGAAGTCCTCACAGAGGAAGGTCTCGAGATCATCGAGGCCAATGCCGAGACCATCATGGAAGAGATCGGCATCGAGTTTCAGGACGACGAGGAAGCCCTCGCCCTGTGGCGCGATGCTGGCGCGGACGTGCAGGGCACGCGGGTCCACATCCCGCGCGGTCTCGCCCGAAAGCTCTGCGCGACGGCGCCCTCGACCTTCACCCAGCATGCCCGCAACCCGGCCCGCTCGGTCGAGGTCGGCGGCAAGAACACGATCTTCGCGCCGGTCTACGGCCCGCCCTTTGTCAGCGATGTCGATGGCGGCCGCCGCTACGCGACCATCGAGGACTTCCAGAATTTCGTGAAGCTGACCTACATGCTGCCGTCGCTGCACCATTCCGGCGGGACGGTGTGTGAGCCGGTCGATCTGCCCGTGAACAAGCGGCATTTCGACATGGTCTATGCCCACATGAAATACAGTGACAAGCCGTTCATGGGCTCTGTCACCGCGCCAGAACGGGCGCAGGACACGGTGGACATGGCGAAGATCCTGTTCGGCGCCGAGTTCGTCGAAAACAACACGGTCTGCACCAGCCTGATCAACGCCAACTCGCCGATGGTCTGGGACGGCACCATGCTGGGCGCCCTGAAGACCTATGCCCGCAACAATCAGGCCTGCATCACCACACCCTTCATCCTCGCGGGCGCCATGTCGCCGGTGACGGTGGCGGGCACGCTCGCCCAGACCCTGGCCGAAGCCATGGCCGGGATCGCCTTCGCCCAGCTCGTCCGGCCCGGCGCCCCGGTGATCTTCGGCTCCTTCGCCAGCTCCATCTCCATGCAGTCCGGTGCCCCGACCTTCGGCACGCCGGAGCCTGCCATGGTGCTCTATGGCTGCGCCCAGCTCGCCCGCCGTCTCGGCGTGCCGTTCCGTTCCGGCGGCTCGCTCTGCGGCTCCAAGACCCCGGATGCTCAGGCGGCCTATGAGTCCGCACAGACCCTGAACCCGACGGTGATGGGGGGCGTCAATTTCGTCCTGCACAGCGCCGGCTGGCTTGAAGGCGGGCTCGTGGCCTCTTACGAGAAGCTGCTGATGGATGCGGACCAGCTCGCCATGATGCCGACGCTTCTAGGCGGCGTCGACCTGACCGAGAACGGTCAGGCCATGGACGCGATCCGCGAGGTCGGCCCCGGCAAGCATTTCCTCGGCTGCGCTCACACCCAGGCGAATTTCGAAAACGCCTTCTTCCGCTCCCAAGTGGCCGACAACAACACCTACGAGCAATGGCACGCCGAAGGCGAACGCGACGCCTACCGCCGCACCGGGGACCGGGTGAAGACCATGCTGGCGGAATACCAGGCCCCGGAAATCGATCCGGCGGTGGACGAGGCGCTGGTCGAGTTCATGACCAAGCGCAAGGCGTCCTTCCCGGACTCGATGGTCTGATCTGATTGAGGACGGCGCGGCGGCTTACCAGCCGTTGCGCCGGTCCCACCGCGCGATAATCTCGTCCGAGCCTTCCTCGAACACTTCATAATTCTCATAGGCCGCGACGGTCATGCAGACATGGTTCGGCAGGACGCGGACGCGGGCGCCGATAGGCAGTTCCTCGAACAGTGACGGGTCGGGCAGGTGGACTTCGCCGTGTTCCTGGTGCGTGCCCCGGATGGTGAGGTCGTGCAGCGGTTTTCCGGTCTCCAGATCCGCGAGCAGGCCGAAGCCCATATCGCCATCCTTGCCGAGCGCTTCGGTCGAGCGGTCCTTGGAGAGGGCGATGCCGCCCGCATCGAGGATCAGGGTGCCTCGGGCCTTGTTGTGGGAGATCACGCTGGCGACGACGGATGAGGCGATATCGTCGATGCCGTGGCTGCCGATGCCGGCCTGGAACAGATCGCCGAGCGTATAGACGCCGGGGCGCATTTCGGTGACGCCGTCGAGGTGATCGGCATAGAGCGCGGTCGGGGTCGAGCCGACGCTGACGATCATGCAGGCGATGCCGTCGGCCCGGATCAGCTCCGCCGCCGCGACGGCCGCGTCCCGTTCGACGCTGGCGACGGCTTTCATGTCTTCCGGCGTGCGGCCGCGATAGGAATGGCCGGCATGGGTCATCACACCGGCGAGGCGTGCGCGCGGGGACGTGTCCAGAATGCGGGCGATGGCGAGCAGGCGGTCATTGTCATGGTCGACACCGGTCCGGTGCTCGCCGCAATCAATCTCGATCAGGGCCGCGTGGCTGCCCGGATGGGCGGCGATGGCCTCTGCCACCTCCACACTGTCGATCAGGATCTTCAGATCCGCGCCCTCAGCCGTCAACGCGGCGGCACGGTCCAGTTTCGAGGGCGGGATGCTGACGGCATAGAGGATGTCGGCAAAGCCGTGTTCGAACAGATATTCCGCTTCCGCCAGCGTCGAGACGGTGACGCCGCCAGTCTGGCCCGCCGTTGCGATCTTCGCGATCTCCGCCGATTTGCCGGTTTTCATATGCGGGCGCAGGGCCACGCCGAGCTCTTTGGCACGCGCGCTCATGCGGGCACAATTGCGCTCCACCCGGCTCTTGTCGAGGATCAGGCAGGGGGTCTGGAGGTCGGAGAGTTTCATGCTCGCTCGCGGGGCTGATGTCGGCGGGAGGAGCAGCCTAGAGCCGCCCGGCCGTTCAATCAATGAAACAGCGGTAAAGAGACTGGCCGTTTGCGTTCGCCTTTCGCCGGGTTTTGTTTTCAATACAACCGGATATGGGTTTGTATGGCACCGGGTCTGACCTTTCGGGGGCGGTCAGTGAAATGCGCGGACGGGGTGACGAGTCAAATCCATGGCTGAGACGAAACTTAAAGAAGCGATAAGACTGCTTTACACCGGACGGAGCCGCAGGGCGGAGCTGTTCCGCTACGCGCTGATTGCGTTTGATGTTTTCACGATCGCCTTCTTTATCGTCACAATCCCCATGACCCCGTCGACCAAGATATTCCTGATCGATATTGCGGTCGGATTGCTGATTTTTGGCGATTTCATGGCCCGGCTCTGGATTGCGCCGAACAAGTTCCGCATGCTGCGGCAAATCTACACGATCGCGGATATTTTCGTGATCCTGTCACTGCTGCTGGCGCCGATCTTCAGCCAGAGCTTCGCCTTCCTGCGCATTCTCCGGGCGCTTCGGCTGCTGCATTCCTATCACGTGCTGCGTGACCTTCGATCCGAAACCCCGTTTTTCCGCCGCAACGAGGACGTCATCCTCGGCGCGGTCAATCTCGGCGTGTTCGTCTTCTTCGTGACGTCGCTGGTGTTCGTGCTGCAGTTCGGCGCCAATCCGGGGATCGAGGATTTCATTGCCGCGCTCTATTTCACCGTGTCCGCGCTGACCACGACCGGGTTCGGCGATATCGTGCTGACCGGAACGACCGGGCGGCTGCTTGCGATTGGCATCATGATCGTCGGCGTGGCCCTGTTCCTGCAACTGGCCCAGGCAATTTTCCGGCCGCGGAAGGTGTCCTATACCTGTCCGTCATGCGGTTTGAACCGGCACGAGGAAGATGCGGTTCACTGCAAGCATTGCGGCGAGCCGCTGAAGATTGAAACAGAAGGCAGCAATTAGTCCGTTTCAATGGATCGGCGACATTGATCCTGAAAGCGCCGGTCGCGCAGTAAGCCTAGGCCGCGGCGACTTCCTTGCGTTTCTTCAGTTTGTGCCCGACTTCGATGATGGCGTTGATCGCAGGAACCAGTTCCAGACCGAGATCCGTCAGCGCGTATTCAACCGATGGCGGAGAGGTTGGCTTTACCGTGCGGGAGATGACGCCGTGCTGCTGCAGGTCCTTCAGCCGTGCCGTCAGCATTTTCGACGAGACTCCGGGGATATCCGACTTCAACTCGCTGAAGCGGCGCGGGGCCTCGCTCAGATACCAGATGACGTTCGGCGCCCAGGCGCCGGAGATGATACTGAGGCAGGTTCCGAGTGGGCACTCTTCCGGCGGCGGGGTGACCGTGTTCTTCCGCATCTTCAGGGCCATGGCGGGATTACCTTTTGGTGTGCTGGTTACCAAGCTGTAACAGGATAATAAGATTACCAAATGTAACTTGATTTACAATAGTAACCAGTAGCCCTAAGTGAAGAACGTCATCGCAGCAGGAGGAGCGCAGAATGACGTTCACCCAAGACGCCGTTGCCCGGCTGGGCATCCGGCACCCGATCATCCAGGGGCCATTCGGCGGCGGCCTTTCGACCGTCGAGTTGGCGGCCACGGTCTCCAACAGGGGCGGGCTTGGTTCCTACGGAGCCCATATCACCGCACCGGAGGAAATTGGCGCGCTCACGCATGAGCTTGCAAGCGCCACCGCCAAGCCATTCGCACTCAATCTCTGGGTTTCGGATCATGATCCGGGCGGGGAGCATCTGAGCGATGCAGGTTTCGAGCGGCTCTATCCGGTCTTCGCGCCCTATTTCGAGGAGCTCGGGCTGGCCAAACCGACCCCGCCGGAACGTTTCCACCACCGCTTCGAGGACCAGATTGAAGCATTGCTGGAAGCGCGTCCTCCGGTGTTCAGTTTCGTTTTCGGTATTCCATCCGGGAAGGTTCTGGAGGAATGCCGCAGGCTCGGTATCCGTACCATGGGCGCGGCGACCACGCTGGCCGAGGCGGAAGCGCTGGATGCGGCCGGTGTCGATCTGATCGTTGCCACGGGGCTTGAGGCCGGCGGGCATCGGGTCTCCTTCCTGAAATCCGCGGAGGAGAGCCTGACGGGAACCTTCTCGCTGACGCAGGTCGCCGCATCTCATGTCGAGGCGCCCGTGATCGCCGCTGGCGGTATTGTCGACGGACGCGGTATCCGTGCGGCGCTGACGCTCGGCGCCGGGGCGGCGCAGATCGGCACCGCCTTTCTTGCCTGCGCCGAATCCGGCACCAAACAGGCGCACCGGGACATGCTCTTCACCGATGCTGCCCGTGATACGGCTCTTACCCGCTCCTATACCGGCCGACTGGCCCGGGGCATCCGCAATCGCTGGATCAACGAGATGGCGGAACGGGAGAGCGAGCTGCCGCCATTCCCGGTGCAGAGCTGGTTCTTCGGCGCCATCAAGGCCGCCGCGCTCAAGCAGGGGAGGGACGATCTGGTCTCGCTCTATGCTGGCCAGTCAGCGCCGAACCTGAAACACCGCTCGGCCATCGCGTTGATGGATGATCTGACCGGCGATCTCGACTCCGTCCGCGCCGCCTGAATGCCGCGGGACACCCCTGCTGTCGGATCGTCTCATCCATTGCCGCAGTGTGCGGCGCCGGTCCGGCGGTTTTATCCAGAGGAGACCAAGACAATGAAGCTCTATTACATCCCCGGCGCCTGTTCCCTCGCGTCTCATATCATCCTGCACGAGACTGGAGCCTCCGTCGATATCGAGAAGGTCGACGGCGCCACGCACAAAACCGAAACAGGTGCCGATTTCTACCAGGTGCACCGCAAGGGCTACGTTCCTGCTCTGCAGCTCGATGACGGGGAGGTGCTGACCGAAGGTGCAGCCATCCTGCAATATCTCGCGGACACCTCCACCAGGACAGAGTTGTCCCCGGCGCAAGGCAGTATCGAGCGGGCCCGGTTGCAATCGCAGCTCAACTTCGTTTCCGCCGAATTGCACAAGGCGTTCAGCCCGCTGTTCAAGAAGGACTCAACCGAGGACGAGAAAACCGCCGCGCGCAAGAAGGTGGCATTGCGTCTGGATGACGTTGAAGCAGTGCTGTCCGACGGGCGGGCATACTTCCTCGGCAAGGATTTCTCGATTGCGGACGCTTATCTCTTCACCGTCACCAACTGGACCAACCCCACCGGCCTCGGGCTCGGCGAACGACAGAACCTGGCAGCCTATATGGGCCGGATGGCAGAGCGTCCGTCGGTGCAGGCAGCAATGCAGGCTGAGGGTCTGATCGGCAAGGCTGCCTGATCAGGCTCCGGCTATCGTGGCGAAGGTCTCGTTACTGATCCATCCGGTGGCGAGACCTTCCGCCCAATCAGGACGTCCGCGCTCCATGGCAAGTGTCGCCATGTCCAGATGGGCGTATGGCACGTGCCGGTGGGTGACAGACCAGCCCTCCGGCCGTTTTTCCAGAATGGCGTAGCTGGCGTGGGGCTTCCCGGCCTGCACCTTGTGCGGTATGGGCTCGAGGTCGATATAGGCCGGGCAGCCGACAGAGCCGGGATTGACGACCAGGCGCCCGTCCGCGAGGGCCACTGTCCGGGGCAGATGGGTATGGGCGCAGAGGATCAGCGGCTGCGTGATGTCCTGCGCCCGTGCTTCGATGTCGGTAAGCGCCGCGCTGCGAACCCTTCCGTCCGGGGTCACCTGTTCCAGCCAGTAGGTGTTGTCGTCTTCCGGCGTGCCGTGACAGAGAAAGACTTCGTCGCGCCAGACCATGGTTGCCGGAAGCTCCCGGATCCAATCGAGCGTTTCCGTCGCCAGTTGGTCATAGGCGAGGCGGTCCGACGTCCCCATATCCTCGGGCGCGAGTTCGATGAGCCAGCGATCATGATTGCCGCGGATCGAGACGGCGTTGATGCCGCGCAGCAGTTCCGCGGTTCCTTCGGCATCCAGCGGACTGCTGAAGAAGTCCCCGAGATTGACGATGTCGGAAATCCCCTCGGCCTTGATGTCGGCGAGGACGGCTTCCAGAGCGAGGCTGTTTCCGTGGATGTCGGCAATGGCGGCAAATTTCATGGTGTGATTGTATCGCACCTTGAGTGGATCAGCCTACGCTTTCTATTCGGACACCGAATTCCAACCCGGCATCTTCCAGATACATCCATAGATATTCGGCGAAGCTGGCCCGGACGAGGATGTCGTAGGTCGGTGTCTCGTCGGTCTGGTCGAACAGGACCGTGATCCGGCCGAGATGGCTTTGTACGCACTGACCGGGACCGAACTCGCGGGGATGCAGGTCGATGGCGCAGCCCTTGATCATCACATCCCGGGCGTGTCTGCCGGAAAGCCGGATCAGCGTGTAATGCTCGGTCACGTCGGTGACGGCGGCATGCAGTCCGGCGACGGCCTTCGCCAGCGTGGCGGCAAGGTCCGCATCGTCGCTATAGACCATCCACTCGTTCGGGCCGGTCCACAGCACGCGGGCAGTCTTGGAGCTGGTGACAGTGCCCGGCTTAGACGGAGGTTCGACACCCAGCGCGGCTTTGACGGCGGCGGTGAATTTTTTGTCCGACGTCAGGCCGCGCAGCACCAGCCTGGTCTGGAACGGGATCTCGGTCAGTGTGATCCCGGCATCGGACAGGCCACCAATGACGATATCCAGCGGGTCGAGCGCGGTGCGGGCGGTGAGGGTTTCCAGATCAGCCATTGATCCGCTCTCCTTCCAGATCAAAGAACCGGGGTTCGGTCACCGTGACCTTCACGACCTTGTCCTCAAGCGGGACATGCAGGGTTTGGCCGTGCCGGGCATGACCGCCCTTGATCAGGGCCATGGCGATGGAACGGCCGCAATTCGGGCTGTAATAGCTCGAGGTGACATGGCCGAGCATTTCCATTGGCGGCTGCGGTTTCAGCTTCTCCACAACATGGCCGCCTTCCGGCAGGACTGTCTGCGGATCTTCCGTCAGCAGGCCGACAAGCTGTTTGCGATCCGGTGAGGCCATGCTTTCGCGCTCAAGGGAGCGCTTGCCGACAAAGTCCGGCTTCTTCTTCGAGACGATCCAGTCCATGCCGAGATCGAGCGGGTTCACCGTGCCGTCGGTTTCCTGCCCGACGATGATGAAACCCTTCTCGGCCCGCAGCACGTGCATGGTCTCTGTGCCGTAAGGCGTGATGTCGTACTCCTTGCCGGCTTCCATCAGCGCTTCCCAGAGGGCCAGGCCGTAGCGGGCCGGGACGTTGATCTCAAAGGACAGCTCACCTGTGAAGGAAATCCGGTAGAGCCGCGCCGGGATGCCCGCGACGGTACCGTCCTTCATCGCCATGAAGGGGAAGGCCTCGGCGGAAAAATCCACATCCGTGCAGAGCTTCTGCATCACCGCCCGGCTTTTCGGGCCATTGATTGCCACCACGGACCATTGCTCGGTCACACTGGAGAAGAAGACCTTCAGGTCCGGCCATTCAGTCTGGTGCCATTCCTCCAGCCAGGACAACACGTTCGCCGCGCCGCCGGTGGTGGTGGTCATGTGATAGTGATTTTCGCCGATGCAGGTGGTCACGCCGTCATCCATGACCATGCCGTCTTCCTTCAGCATCAGCCCATAGCGGCAGCGGCCGACACCGAGCTTCAGCCACGCATTGGTATAGATGCGGTTGAGGAATTCGGCGGCGTCCGGGCCCTGGATGTCGATCTTGCCGAGGGTCGACGCGTCGAGGATGCCGCAGCCGTCGCGCACGGCCTTGACCTCGCGGTCGATGGCCTGACGGAAGGTCTCTCCCTGCTTCGGAAAATACCAGGCCCGCATCCACTGGCCGACATGCTCGAATTTCGCGCCGTTGGCACGGGCCCATTCGTCGATCCGGGTCTTGCGGATCGGCTCGAACAGCTTGCCGACATTCCGGCCCGTATAGGCGCCGATGGTGGCGGGCGTGTAGGGCGGACGGAACGTCGTGGTGCCGACCGCCGGAATGTCCGAGGCCAGCACGTCCGACAGGATGGCCAGCGCGTTGACGTTGGAGGTCTTGCCCTGATCCGTGCCCATGCCGGTGGTGGTGTAGCGCTTCAGGTGCTCGACCGAGCGGTAGCCTTCGCGAGCGGCGAGCTGCACATCGGCGGCGGTCACGTCGTTCTGGAAATCGACGAAATGCTTGCCCTTGCGGCCGAGTTTGGCCTTGCCCGGTGCGATCCAGAGCGGACGCAGGCTGCCCTGTGCAGGCTCGGTGGCTTTCGGGGCGGCTGGTGCACGGCCCTTGTGTCCGGCCTCGCGGGCGGCTTCGGCGCCGAGTTTGAGGCCTTCCTTCAGGCTGTCGGCCAGACCCATGGTGCCGTTGCAGGCGCCGGCGCTGGCCAGAGCCTGGCTTGCCGTGCCGGGGATGAACGCGGCCATCTCCGGCTCCCAGGTAAGCTTGCCCTTGGACTGGGAGAACAGGTGGACCGTCGGGTTCCAGCCGCCGGACATGGCGATCAGGTCGCAATTGACCGATTTGGCCGTACCGGTGACGCCGGTGCCGTCTGCGTCGAGCTGCATGACCTCAACGCCTGACACTTTCTGCGAGCCCTGCACCGAGACGATGCCGTGGTTCTCATAGACGGTAATGCCCTTGGCCCGGACCGCATCGGCCAGCGGGCAGGTGACGGATGTGCGGACATCGACGATGGCGGCGATGCGGCCGTGTGCTTCCTCAAGGGCGAGGGCGGTGCGGTAGGCATCGTCGTTATTGGTGAAGATCACCGCCTTGCGGCCCGGCAGCACGCCATACCGGTTGACGTAAGTGCGCACGGCCGAGGACAACATGACGCCCGGACGGTCATTGTCCGTGAAGACCAGCGGCCGTTCGAGGGCGCCTGTCGCCAGTACCACGCGCTTCGCCCGGATCTTCCAGAGCCGCTGGCGCGGTGTGTGTTCCGGCGCGGCGCCGAGATGATCGCTGACCCGCTCCAGGCCGGTCAGATAGTTGTGATCGTAGTAGCCGGTAATGGTGCAGCGCTTGACCAGAGTGACCTCCGGCATCGCTTCCAGCTCCGCCACACTCTCCTCGACCCAGCGGGCAGGCTCCTTGCCGTCAATCTCGCAATCGCTCTCGGACAGCAGCGATCCGCCCCAGTCAGCCGTCTCGTCAGCCAGGATCACCCGGGCACCGGTCTTGCCGGCCGCCAGCGCCGCGGCCAGACCGGCAGGTCCGCCGCCAACAATCAGAACGTCGGCATGGGCATGGACTTTCTCGTAACGGTCCGGATCGCGGTCCGGCGGGGCCTTGCCGAGACCGGCTGCATGCCGGATGACATGCTCGTATTTCAGCCAGAGCGAGGCCGGCCACATGAAGGTCTTGTAATAGAAGCCCGCCGGAAACAACCGGTGGAACACCGAATTGATGGCACCGACATCGAACTTGAGGTTCGGCCAGCGGTTCTGGCTGGCGGCTTCCAGACCGTCGAAGATCTCGATCTGGGTTGCCCGCAGGTTCGGCTCCGACTTGTTGCCGCCGCCGAGCTGGATCAGCGCGTTCGGCTCTTCGGATCCGGCGGCGAGGATGCCGCGCGGGCGGTGATACTTGAAGCTGCGGCCGATCAGGTGGACGCCGTTGGCGATCAGGGCGGAGGCAAGCGTGTCGCCCTCATAACCCTCGTAGCTCTTGCCGTCGAAGGTGAAGCGGACCGGCTTGGAGCGGTCGATACGCCCCTTGTCGCGGATCCGGAAAGACTGCCCGCTCATGTGCCCGACACTCCCGCTTTCGCGTTCTTCTCAGCCGCGCTCTGGCGCCGCCAGTTGCCTTCATAGGCCTTGATGCCCTCGGCACTCTTCGGCAGCGCGCCCATCGGATAGATCTCGATGATCTCGTCGGTGGCGGTATTGCGCACCACGTTGAACCACTGCCGGCAACCGGCGCTGTGCGACCAGCGCTCCAGGAACGGGCCCTTGGCGTTCTGCCTCAGGAACAGATACTCGGCCCACTCCCCGTCGCTCAGCTTTTCCGGCGTGGCCGGACGCAGGATGTGGGCCTCGCCGCCATAGTGGAATTCGTTGTCGTCGCGCGGTCCGCACCAGGGACAGGTGATATGCAGCATGTTGTGTCTCCCTAGTGCGCGACGCCGGCGGCGCCGTGCTCGTCGATCAGGTAGCCGGTCTCGAAGCGCTTCAGGCTGAACGGCGCGGCGATGGCGTTCGGCTCGTCCCGGGCGATCAGGTCGGCGAAGACATGGCCGGAACCCGGTGTTGCCTTGAAGCCGCCGGTGCCCCAGCCGCAATTGAAATAGAGCCCGTCGACCGGGGTCTTTGAGATGATCGGCGAGGCGTCCGGGCAGGTATCGACGATACCGCCCCAGGTCCGCAGCACCCGCAGGCGCGAGACGATGGGGTAAAGCTCGACCGCCGCTGCCAGCAGGCTCTCCACCGTCGGGATGCTGCCGCGCTGGCTGTAGGAATTGTAGCTGTCGACACCGGCGCCGAACACCAGCTCACCCTTGTCGGACTGGCTGATATACATATGCACCGCGTTCGACATCACGACCGTGTCGATGCAGGGCTTGATCGGCTCGGAAACCAGCGCCTGCAGCGGCCGGGAATCGATCGGCAGGTTCAAGCCCGCCATGGAGGCGACGACGCCGGAATGTCCGGCGGTGACAACGCCGACCTTCTTCGCCTTGATGGTGCCGCGGCTGGTCTCGATGCCGGTAACCTTTCCGCCGTCGCGCAGGATGCCGGTGACTTCGCAATTCTGGATGATGTCGACGCCGAGATCGTCGGCCGCGCGGGCATAGCCCCAGGCCACGGCATCGTGCCGGGCGGTGCCGCCCCGGCGCTGGATAAAGCCGCCCATCACCGGATAACGAATGCCGGGATTGGTATCGATGATCGGCACGAGTTGTTTGATCTGGGCCGGGCTCATCACCTCGCTGTCGATGCCGTTCAGGCGGATCGCCTCAACCCGGCGACGCATTTCCTTCAGCTCGTGCTCCGAATGCGCCAGCGTCAGCACGCCGCGCTGGGAGAACATGACGTTGAAATTCAGCTCCTGGCTCATGCCTTCCCAGAGCTTCAGCGCGTGCTCATAGATGCCGGCGCTTTCGTCCCAGAGATAATTGGAGCGGATGATGGTGGTGTTCCGGCCGGTATTGCCGCCGCCGATCCAGCCCTTTTCGACCACGGCGATATTGCGCACGCCGTGCACGGAGGCGAGGTAGTAGGCGGTCGCCAGCCCATGGCCGCCGCCGCCGACAATGATCACGTCATACTCGGGCTTCGGCTCCGGCGAACGCCAGGCCTTTTGCCAGTTCTCGTGATAGCTGAGCGCGTTGCGCGCCAGTGCGAAGATCGAGTAGCGGGAAGCCCCGCCTCTCAGTGCCCGCATGCCGTTCGCGGAACCTTTCATCGCCTTGCCCCCATAGGACCTAGATTCGCCAGAATGATCCGGACGGTAATCGGAGCTGTCCAGCCCCTGTTGTTCCGGCCCGACCTGCCGTGACGCCGCTGGAACAGGCCGGATGCGTTCTTTTACCGCAAGCGAGGGAGTTTAGAGATTCGGAATGTAATCCGCCGCGTCCGGTCGTTTGTCCGGGTTGGCGTGCAGGTCGATCGCCATAAGCATGTCATGCCCGTCGATTTTGTCGCGGATCGGCAGCCGGACACAGCAAATGCCGTATGTCTGATTGCGCCATATGAAGCGGTTTTCGTGAATAGTCGGGCTGCCCGATGACAGGCATTGCCGGTTCTGCCGGATGAGGGTGGCGGCATAGTCCGGATAGGGCATGTCGCTGACAAGCATGTTTGTAAAATCCATGCCGCCCTTGTTGGCGGCAATGACCGAGTAGAGCCGGTAGATGAAGTCTGCGCCGTCTTTGACGGGTTCCAGCAGGGAAATGCGGCCCATCAGTTTACCGAAGCTCTCGGGCGGGAAATGAGAACGCGGCGGCAGGCCCGGCCCGGTCCAGCTTTCCCAGCGCTCCAGCATGTGAAGGGAGGGCCGCACCGCTGGTGCGTCGCGCGAAAGCTCGACGGCGGAGATCAGTCCGCCCCGTCTCGTGCCGTCGAGGTTCGGGACGAGGTGGTCTTCATCTGGCATGTGTCATCGGAGGGTTAGTTGAGACGAAACTTCCGCTTTAGGCCTTCATGGAAAAGCCGCTCTGCATGGTCGGACGGGGTCGCTGTACCAGCTGGATTGTCCGCATACCAGTCCCGATAATCGGCAAGCCGGATGGCATTCAGGAATTCCTGGCATCCTCTGCCGCGATTGGCTGCTTTGAAACGCAGGATATCGTCGAAGGTGACGCCAGCTACCTCGACCTTTTCAACCTGTCCCCCGGCGTCGAACCCGAGAACGATGCGGTTAAGATAAGGATATTGCGCCTCCGCCAGCATCATCGCCATCCCGCGTGCACCATTAGACGGCGCGTAGATCCAGCACCCGACATGGGCCCATTGCTGATGCAGCATGCGTAATACGGAATCGCGGGCTCCAGGCGTTGTCTCACCCTTACGGCCAAAGCGGATGGCGACCGGGTCATTGATGGCTGCCTTGATGTCCTGAAGACGGGCGCCGCTCTTGGCCGCGGAAGCAAAGTCGAGCAGCAGCTTCTTGACGAGCTCCTGGCCGGCTTCACCGGCGTCGGATGCTTTTTCCGTCTCGCTTGCAGACACCATGACAAGTTCGACCATTGGCGCATTCAGAGCCAGCCAGTCCGCCGCCAACTCTGCGGACCGCCCGGAGTTGCCGTTATCGGTGCAGCCATGCGGATCAGCCGGTGAGAGCGCAGTAAGAAGCCCGGTCGGCCTGGCCGCCAGATAGGTGGCGACAGCCGCGTCGAAGCGACTGAAATCCTCACGCATGGCGCTGTAGAATGCGACACATGCACGTCCGGCGGTCTGTAGTTCGTCCGGCGCCTCGTCGCTGGCCGTGATGCGCGATACCGATTGCCGTTGCAGAGTGTCGTAGGTCGCGCCGATACCGGCTAAGCCGCTTGGACCAGCCGATGCGATCCTGCGCATCAGCCAGCCGTCATCGGCCCGCTGAAGCCCGCTTGGGGCGGTCAGGATCTCCGCCGCGTTTCCGCCACCGGAAAGCGTATCGCTGAAAAGCAGGGTGCCGGATGTCCGTGCGCGGATGCTGATCTGCTGAAATTCGGGCGTGCCGGTGGAAATGCGCACCATGGTTCCGCCCTCGGTCAGAGGAACGTCTTTCTGGATGACACGTTCTTCCACTGCGCTCGGGGCGATAGCGGCGATCAGCCGCTCAACGGGAACGCCGGTGGGGCGGCCAAGGAATGTTTTGGCCTGCTCCAGCAGCGGCATGGAAAACTCCGGCACGGCGGATAGATGAAGGGAACGCTGCGGGGGTGAGGTGCCGCTCAGCAGAACGGGGTTTCCTGTGATACGGGCGCCATCGTCGAGAGACAGGCTGTTTCCGTCCGCATTCAGGGTCTTCGGCAGGGTGCCGGACGCATCAGTGTACTCGGCCTTGAGTATCAAAGATCGCTCGACGGCAAAGTCGCAACAGAATGCCTCCATGCCCGACTTAGCCGCCGCAGCGGGAGCGGATACCGTGATTTCTTCAGAGAGATAGCAATCATCGAAATGTCCGGCGACCACCGGGCAGGCGACCGGGCCGCCGGTCGGTGCGATGGCGGCATCGAAGGTCTGTGACGATTGCGACAGGCAAAATGCGAACAGAGCCGGGCCGCCGAGCAGGATAATTGCGAGACCAGCGGCAATCGTGATGCCTAGGCGCCTGCGCCTGTGCGGCGGTTCGGCGGCCGTTTCGGCCTGCGTGTCTTCAGTATCTCTCTTGGCGGAAAGATCAGGTTTCTTGCCGGATTGAGCCGAGGCGCTTTTGGCGTTCGTCGGGCTGTCCTTTTTCGGGGAGGCCGGATCTTTTTTAGAGGAGGCCGGATCCTTCGCATCGGACGCCGCTACACCGGATGCTGCGGCATCTTTTTTTTCGGTGGCGGATGCTTCCGGCTTTTGATCGTTCGGAGTCTTTTTCGGATCGTTCTTCTCGTCGGGATTGTCCGGTGCCGACATATTGAAACTCCAACTGCATAACGCGTGGTGAAAAGATAAGCGAAAACAGCAGGAAATACCAACTTGTTGGCATGCTGGTGACGGCGTCCACGAGCTAAGCGCGGCAGGGCGCTGTCATTCCGCGCTAATGACCCTGAGTTCAACCGTTGATGACGTGGCCCCAGATGCCGGTTCCGGGCGGATCTCGAGGCATAAAAGCTCTGAGAGGCGCATAAGAAAAAGGGCCGGCAAACATGCCGACCCTTTGTCTTTTACACGCTCGTGCCAGATCAGGCGACGGCCTGACCTTCCTTGCGCAGATGTTCCAGCCCGCGGTCGAGGGCGCGCCGGAAGCAGCCGAACATCTCGTCGATCTCGGTCTCTGTGATGATCAGCGGCGGGCAGAAGGCGATGCTTTCGCCAACGGCGCGAAGCATCAGGCCTTCCTCGGTTGCCAGATTGGCAATCATCGGGCCGACGCCGGCAGAGGCTTCGAACGGTTTCTTAGATGCCTTGTCCTGCATCACCTGGATGGCGCCGAGCAGGCCGACACCGCGCGCTTCACCAACCAGCGGATGGTCGGCGAAAGAACGGATGCCCTTCTGGAAGTGCGGAGCCACGCCCTGCACCTTCTCGATGATGTTTTCCTCGTCGTAGATCTTCATGGTCTCGAGGGCGACGGCGGCGCAGACCGGGTGGCCGGAATAGGTATAGCCGTGGCCGAAGGCGCCGAGTTCGGCGCTGGCTTTTTTCACCGGCTCGTAGACCTTGTCGTTGATGATGGTCGCGGAGATCGGCAGATAGCTGGAAGACAGGGCCTTCGCGCAGACCAGAATGTCCGGCTTCATGCCGAAGGTCTCGGAGCCCCAGTAATTGCCGGTCCGGCCGAAGCCGCAGATTACTTCGTCGGCAACCAGCAGGATGTCGTATTTGTTGAGGACCTTCTGGATCTTCTCGAAATAGGTTCTCGGCGGAACGATCACGCCGCCGGCGCCCATCACGGGTTCGGCGAAGAAGGCGGCAACCGTGTCCGGGCCTTCCTCGATGATCATGTTCTCGAGGTTCTCGGCCAGGCGGGTCGCGAAATCCTCTTCGCTCTCACCCGGATTGCACTTGGAATAATGGTGCGGCTCGTCCGTGTGGATGAAGTTGGCAAGCGGCACGTCGAAGCCGCGATGGTTCATCGTCCGGCCGGTCAGGCTCGACGCGGCGAGAGTGATGCCGTGATAGCCGTTCATCCGGCCAATGATCTTCTTCTTGTGATGCCGGCCGAGGGCATTGTTGTAATACCAGATGATCTTGATCGCGGTATCGTTCGCTTCCGAGCCGGAATTGTTGAAGAAAACCTTGGACATAGGCACCGGCATCTTGGAGATCAGCTTCTCGGCGAGGTCGATGCTCGGCAGATGCGCCTTGTGCGCGAAGGTATGGTAGTAGGGCAGGGTATCGAACTGCTTCATGGCAGCCTGTTTCAGGCGCTCTGAATTGAAGCCGAGCGAGGTCGACCAGAGGCCGGCCATGCCTTCGATATATTTCTTTCCGGCATCATCATAGACATAGATGCCTTCACCACGCTCGATGATCATCGGGCCCTTCTCTTCGTGGGCCTCGAAGTTCGTGTAGGGATGCAGCACATAAGCGACGTCGCGCGCCGCCGGTGAATTCGGCTGGAAAGGCATTGCGATTCTCCTTCGGGAACGGCGCTGAACAGGCCGTGGGGACAGACCGCCAACATAGCACGCCATTTTGGCTTGAAAAGCCAGAGCGCGATCCCTGAAATAAAATGGATCGGCGAACTGTATTGCCTATGTTGCACTGCACTGAAGCATAGGTAATGCGCGCGGTGTGCTATTTCGCGTTGTGCGTTTCTGCGCTGTTTTTCTAGGGGTTCCGAAGGCATCAATGTCATTGACGCCACCAGGGCGAGAGGGTTTTATGCATTGATCCCGGCCAGTAGTTCTGCCGGGCCGCGCCCTGTTCGGGATCCCGAAAGTCATAGAAGGGTCAGCATTGGGCGCGACAGAGGCATCATTGGGGAGCTTTTCATGCGCAAAGCATTCACCGCCCTTGCGGTAGCGGCCGTCGTTGCCGCTTCCGGAGGTCTCGCCGAGGCGAAGACCTTGAAGTGGGGTTTCCAGACAGACACGACATCTCTCGATCCGCACGCCCACAACGTGACCTTCACCCTCGGTTTCCTCGGAAACATCTATGAGGGTCTGGTCCGTCGTGACGCGGATCTTAAGTTCGAGCCGGGTCTCGCGACCAAGTGGGAAAACCTTGAGCCGACCCGCTGGCGGTTCCATCTCCGCAAAGGCGTCAAGTTCCACAACGGGAACGACTTCAACGCGGACGACGTACTCTTCTCCTATGAGCGGACGAACAACGAGGACGCCAACCTGCGCGGCCGCGTCGTCGGCATCAAGGAAGTCGTAAAGGTTGACGATTACACGGTCGACTTCATCACGGAGAAGCCGAATCCCATCATTTATTATGAGTGGGATACCTGGTTCATCATGGACAAGGAGTGGTCCGAAGAGAAGGGCGCCACGACCCCGACCAACACCTCTACGGGTGTCGAGAGCTATGCCGCTCACCACGAAAACGGCACAGGCGCTTTCATGATCACCGAGCGCCAGACCGACGTGAAGACGGTTCTGGTTCCGTTCAAGGACTGGTGGGACAAGCCGCAGCACAACCTGACCGAGGTCATTATGACCCCGATCGGCCAGGACGCGACCCGCGTCGCGGCTCTGCTGTCCGGTGAAGTCGACATGGTCTATCCGGTGCCGGTGCAGGACATCAAGCGGGTGAACAGCAACGACGGCACCAGCGTGCTCGTCGGTCCGGAGCTGCGGACGATCTTCCTGTTCTTCGATATGTTCCGTGACGAGCTGCTCTATTCCAACGTCAAGGGCAAGAACCCGTTCAAGGACCTCAAGGTCCGTCAGGCGATGTATCACGCGATCGATATCGAGGCGATCAAGAAGAAGATCATGCGCGGTCTCTCCGATCCGTCCGCGATCATGATTTCTCCGAAGCTGTTCGATAAGTCCGAAGGCTTCCAGCGTTTGCCGTACGATCGGAACAAAGCCAAGGCTCTGCTGGCCGAGGCCGGTTATCCGGACGGGTTCGAAACCCGGATGGATTGCCCGAACGATCGCTATGTCAACGACGAGCAGATCTGTCAGGCCATCGTCTCGATGCTTGCCAAGGTCGGCATCAAATCCTCTCTGGTTGCGCAGCCGAAAGCGAAGTATTTCGCCGCGATCAACCCGAAGGGCGGCAGCGACTACGCGTTCGGCCTGCTCGGCTGGACCCCGGGCAGCTTCGACTCCTGGAACGTGCTGTTCAATCTTCTGAACACGCCGACACCGGCCGAAGGCCGTGGCCCGTATAACTATTCTGGCTACAGCAATGCACGTGTCGACGAGTTGACCGACATGATCGGTGTCGAAACGGACAAGGCAAAGCGCGACGCGATGATCGAGGAAGCTTTCAAGATCTCAACGTCTGAAGTTGCCACGATCCCGCTTCACCAGCAGGCTCTCGCCTGGGGTAAGCGCGACAACATCGAGCTGAAGCAGCGTGCTGATAACCAGTTCCGCTTCTACTACGTCAACGTGAAGTAATTCACGGGCGAATGGGTGCGGGCCGGTCTTGGGACCGGCCCTTGCCTTTCTGAGAGATTTGCTAACCTGCCGGAAAGCGTGACCGTTCATGGCCGCATTCATTCTTCGTCGGCTGGCCCAGTCCATCATTGTGATGCTCGTGGTCGGCCTCGTTGCCTTTTTCATGTTCCAGTTCCTCGGGGATCCCGTGAACCAGATGGTCGGGGTCGACACTCCGGTCGCTGAGCGCGAAGCTCTGCGCGAACGGCTCGGCCTGAATGATCCGTTGATCATTCGTTTCGGGAAGTTCGTCGTGAACGCGGCGCAGCTCGAATTTGGTTTGTCATACCAGCACAAGTCGCCTGTGACAGACCTGCTGCTGGAGCGGATGCCCGCTACCATCGAGCTCAGCATGGTCTCCGCCGTAATCGCCTTCGCACTGGCGCTTCCGGCGGGTGTCTATACTGGTCTGTACCGGAACCGTTGGAGCAGCAAGGCGATGCTGACCCTGTCGCTGATCGGGATTTCGGTACCGACCTTCCTGATCGGTATTCTGTTCATCTATCTCTTCGCGGTGGTGCTCGGCTGGCTGCCGTCTTTTGGGCGAGGCGATGTCGTAACGCTGCCGGGTGGCTGGACCACCGGCCTGCTGACGGCCAGCGGCCTCAAGGCGATCATCCTGCCGGCCCTGACGCTCGGCCTGTTCACCCTGACCCTGATCATGCGCCTGATACGGGCCGAGATGCTGGAAGTGCTGCGTACCGACTACATCAAGTTCGCACGCGCCAGGGGGCTGACCAACCGGGCTGTCAATTTCGGCCATGCCCTGAAAAACACGCTGGTGCCGGTGATTACCGTGACCGGCCTGCTGCTCGGCAACCTGATCGCCTTCGCGATCATCACCGAGAGCGTGTTCCAGTGGCCGGGGATGGGACGTCTGTTCCTGCAGTCGATCCAGGAAGTGGATCTGCCCGTCATGTCCGCCTACCTGGTGATGATTTCGTTCCTCTTCGTCGTTCTGAACCTGGTCGTCGATATTCTCTATTACGTCGTGGATCCGCGCTTGCGCGTCGAAGGCCACGGCAGCGGACACTGAGGGCCGGCAGATGACTGATACAACCTCACCCAAACTCGCCTCGGCGAAGCCAAGTCTGCTCTACCGGATCTGGGATCACGAGCTCTGCTACAGCTTCCGGAATTCTCCTCTTACCGTGGCGGCGGCGGTGGTCACACTGCTGCTGATCCTGTCGGCCGTATTCGCCGGGTTCATAGCGCCGCACAATCCCTTCGATCTGGCCTCCATCGACCTGATGGATTCAGAGTTGCCACCGGCCTGGACCGAAGATGGCGAAGCCCGGTTCCTTCTCGGAACGGACAATCTCGGCCGCGATATCTACTCGACTATCCTGTACGGCATGCGGATCTCGCTGCTGGTCGGTTTCGCCAGTGTCGTGCTGTCGGCGGTCATCGGGATTTCGGCTGGTCTCGTTGCCGGCTATATCGGCGGCAAGGTCGATGCCGTCATCATGCGGATCGCGGATATCCAGCTTTCCTTCCCGACCATCCTGATCGCCCTGCTGATCGACGGCATCATGCGTGGCATTCTGGACCGGGAACAGCATGATGCGATGATCATTCCGGTGCTGGTGCTCTCCATCGGCATTTCCAACTGGGTGCAGTATGCCCGTACGGTGCGCGGCTCGACCCTGGTCGAGCGGAACAAGGAATATGTTCAGGCGGCGCGGATTATCGGCCTGCATCCGATCCTGATCATGATCAGGCACGTGCTGCCGAACGTGATGGGTCCGGTGCTGGTTATTGCAACGCTGGGGCTTGCCTTCGCCATCCTGACGGAAGCGACCCTGTCCTTCCTCGGCGTCGGCATGCCGCCGACCGAGCCGTCGCTTGGCACCCTGATCCAGATCGGTAACGATTTCCTGTTCTCTGGCCTCTGGTGGATCTCGATCTTCCCGGGAATGACGCTGGCGGTCCTCGTGCTCGCCGTCAATCTCCTCGGGGATTGGCTCCGTGACGCCCTCAACCCGAAGCTGCGCTGATGTCGAAACATCTTCTTGAAGTCAAAAACCTCCGTATCGAGTTTCCGACGCGGAGGGGCTTGCTGACGGCCATCGACGATGTGTCTTTCCATATCGACGAAGGCGAAGTGCTCGGCGTGGTCGGGGAATCCGGCGCCGGTAAATCCCTCACGGGAGCGGCCATCATCGGCCTGCTGGAGCCGCCAGGGCGCGTCGCCGGTGGCGAGATCATCATGAACGGTCGCCGGATCGACAACCTCGGATACGAGGAAATGCGGAAGATCCGCGGCCGGGAGATCGGCGCGATCTTCCAGGATCCACTGACCAGTCTCAACCCGCTCTATACTGTTGGCCGCCAGCTTACCGAGACGATCATGACCCATACGGACATGACGCCGACGAAAGCCCGGGAACGTGCCATCGAATTGCTGACGGAGGTCGGCATCCCGGCACCGGAGAAGCGGGTCGATCAGTATCCGCACCAGTTCTCCGGCGGTATGCGCCAGCGCGTCGTCATCGCGCTCGCCCTGTGCGTCAATCCGAAGCTGGTGGTGGCGGATGAGCCGACAACGGCGCTCGACGTCTCGATCCAGGCGCAGATCATCGCGCTCTTGAAGAAGCTGTGCCGGGATCATGGCACAGCGGTCATGCTGGTGACCCACGATATGGGCGTTATCGCCGAAACCGCCGACCGCGTGGCCGTCATGTATGCCGGCCGCATCGCCGAGGTCGGTCCTGTTCGTCAGGTTGTGAAGCAGGCCAAGCATCCCTATACCGAAGGTCTGATGGGCTCGATTCCGATGATCGGCCATACTGGTGAAAAACTGCAGCAGATCGAAGGCTCCATGCCGCGTCTGACTAACATTCCGACCGGCTGTGCTTTCAATCCGCGTTGCCCGAAGGCGTTCGATCGCTGCTTCAAGGAGCGGCCGAACACGATTGATGTGGACGGAACCGAGGTGGCTTGCTGGCTCTATGACAAGGAGGCGGCCCATGTCTGATGCGATGACGTCTGATAAGATGGTCGCCAGGGAAAAGGCCGAGGCGAAGGTGCCTTTCGAAACGATCCTCGAGGTGAAGGGCCTGAAGCGTTACTTCGACGTTTCAGCTCCATGGCTGAACCGTGTCCTCGAAGGGGCACCGAAGCAGATCCTGAAGGCCGTGGATGGCATTGATTTCGCTATCAAACCGGGTGAGACCTTCAGCCTTGTCGGAGAATCCGGCTGCGGCAAGTCCACGGTGGCGAAACTGATCGTTGGCCTGCATGGGCCGAGCAGCGGTTCCATCGAGTTCGAGGGCATGGATATCGCAGGTCGCTCCCGCAAGGAGATGGCGCCGATCCGCCGCCGCCTGCAGATGATTTTCCAAGATCCCTATGCCAGCCTCAATCCGCGCTGGAAAGTCAGGGATATCATTGCCGAGCCGATCCGCGCTTTCGATCTGGCGGACAGTCCGGACGAGGTGCTGGAGCGGGTCGGGCGGTTGTTGACACAGGTCGGCCTGGCGCCGGCGGATGGTGACAAATATCCGCATGAGTTCTCCGGCGGTCAGCGCCAGAGACTCTCCATCGCACGCGCCCTCGCGAGCGAGCCGGATTTCCTGGTCTGCGACGAGCCGACCTCGGCGCTCGATGTCTCGGTGCAGGCCCAGATCCTGAACCTGATGCGGGATCTGCAGAAGGAACTGGGGCTGACCTATCTGTTCATCAGCCACAACCTCGCGGTGGTCTGTCACGTCTCCGACCGCGTCGGCGTCATGTATCTGGGCCGTCTGGCTGAGGTGGCGCCGACTGACCTCCTGTTCAGCAAACCACGCCATCCCTATACGCGGTTGCTGCTGGATACGATTCCGGATCTGGAAATGTCCGGCCGTGAGCGGATGCCGGTGGCTGGTGAAGTCCCGAACCCGATCAATCCGCCGGACGGTTGCGCCTTTCATCCGCGTTGCCCCTTCGCGAATGATCGTTGCAGGAGCGAACGCCCGGATCCTAGGCCGACCGGAGACGGTGCACTCGTCGCCTGTCATGGCATCGAGGAAGGCCGCATTCCGGACGCACCGATCATCAGCAAGCCGGCTGTGCCGGAAGGGCTGAGCGCCTAGAGCTCGGCTATACGTCCGGTGCAGAATTCTGACACCAACAAGAGAGGCCCGGGGCTCGGACATTCAGTACGTGCCTCGGGTCTCTGCTTTACCGGTGGGTTCTAAAGAACAGTGGGCCTGTTGCTGTTCTGCCTGGGCATGGAAATCATCCCGGTGGCGCGTTCCGTTATGCCTGGTCCCATCCTGTCCGCTGTCGACGGAGAAGAGTATCTTTACGGGTTCTCCTAATGCCTTGGTGGCAGGTACGGGCCCAGACACAGAACCGCCGCCCCGCATTGCGAGGCGGCGGCCTGAGAATGGAATGGTATGTAGCTTCCTGCCGAAGGCTTATGGGCGTGGCGGATACAAGCCTACAGTCGCGATGCAGTGCGTGAGCGCCGTCACTGGGCCCTCGACCGAGAAAGCCGCGCCATTCCCGGCATTCCCAACCACTACTGTTCCGCCACCAGTAGCCGTTACTCCGGCAAGCTCCACGAGTTCGGCACCAAGTCCGCCTGCTCCGAACATGGTGCTACCCCCGCCACCTGAGATGTAATTTCCGGCGGCTGGGGTTTCCGTTACTGCTCCTGATGTGTAGGCCTCAAAAGTGACCGTCACATCACTGCCTCCGCCCCCACTGGGAGTAAATGCTGCGCTGTGATTATGCGTTGGCAGTTGGTTCGGACCTAAAGCCTGAATTTCCTGTCCGCGTGATTGTCCTAATTGGATCGTTGTCAACCCGGGCCCTGCTCCTGTGCCCATCGGTGATCGTCCGCGCATGTCCGGTAATGCAAAAGTTGCGCTGCAGTTTCCGCCCCACTTGCATCCCAGTAGCGAGAATAATGCCTCGTTGCCCGCGACCGCCTGAATCTGACCAGCCAATGGCAAATAGCCTTGAGGACAGAAATTGGCGGCGGTGGCGCAGACCGACCCAAGATATGGCTCTGGCACGCAGGTAGCGATTGCTTCGACTGATGGAAGCATCACAAGGGCCCCGACCCCGAAAATCGTTTTCAGGCGAGTTAGTTTTTTACTCATTCGAATACGAAGCATTTTCCTCTCCATTTGTTGGATGCGGTGAAGGCAAGATGGAGAGAGTATTATGTTATTCACGATTGGGTATAGAAAAATACAACCTAAAGAGGTAAATGTAAAAAATTACGGCCTTAAAAGGAGGTTTTACGGATGCGGATTGCCTCTGATTCCATCGGTGATGAGCGACGCCGGCCAGTAAAGCCGGGGCCGCTCATCACCTTTTCAGCTACTTCGCGTAGCCGATATCTTCCAGTGCTTCCTTGATTTCCGGCAGGATCGACGCATCGTCGATGGTGGCCGGCATCGGGTAGTCCTGGCCGTCGGCGATTTTTTGCATGGTGCCGCGCAGGATCTTGCCGGAGCGGGTTTTCGGTAGGCGATGGACAATCGTGGCCTGCTTGAAGGCGGCCACCGGCCCGATCCGGTCGCGCACCATCTGCACCAGTTCTTTCAGGATCTGCTCGTCCGGCGTGTTCACGCCATCCTTCAGCACCACGAAGCCGAGCGGGACCTGACCCTTGAGCTGGTCGGCGACGCCGATGACAGCGCATTCGGCGACGGCCGGATGCGCCGCCAGCACCTCTTCCATGCCGCCGGTGGAGAGCCGGTGTCCCGCGACGTTGATGATGTCGTCTGTCCGGCTCATCACGTAGAGATAGCCGTCCTCGTCCATGTAGCCCGCGTCTCCGGTCTTGTAGTAGCCGGGATAGTCGGCGAGATAGCTTTCGACGAAGCGGTCGTCATTCTGCCAGAGAGTCGGCAGGGAGCCGGGCGGCATGGGCAGCTTGATGGAAATGGCGCCGATATCGCCGCGCTTCATTTCCTTGTTCGCCTCATCGAGGATTTGAACGTTCCAGCCGGGTACCGCCCGTGTGGGCGAGCCCGCCTTGACCGGAAGTTCCTCGATGCCGAGGCAGTTGGAGGCGATCGGCCAGCCTGTTTCGGTCTGCCACCAGTGATCCACCACGGGAACCTTCAGCTTCTCCTCGCACCAGTGCAGCGTGTCCGGATCGCACCGTTCGCCTGCCAGGAACTGGGCCTTATAGTGGCTGAGGTCATACTGCGCGAGCAGCTTGCCGTCCGGGTCTTCCTTCTTGATCGCGCGGATCGCGGTCGGTGCCGTGAACATCGTGCTCACCTTGTGCTCCGAGATGACCCGCCAGAAGGCGCCCGCATCCGGCGTGCCAACCGGTTTTCCCTCGTAAAGCATGGTGGTGCAGCCATGGAATAGCGGCGCGTAGACGATATAGGAATGGCCGACCACCCAGCCGACGTCCGACGCGGCCCAGAAGACTTCGCCCGGATCGACCCCGTAGATATTCTTCATCGACCACTTGAGGGCGACGAGATGCCCGCCTGTGTCGCGCACCACTCCCTTCGGTACACCGGTGGTTCCGGAAGTGTAGAGAATATAGGCGGGGTCGGTCGCAAGCACTTCGGCGCAGGGCGCTGGCTCCACGCCGTCATGGGCGGCGTTCCACTCAATGTCGCGTCCGGGCGTCAGTGTGGCCTCCGCCATGGGACGCTGATGGACAATGCAATGATCCGGCTTGTGGGTCGCCATCTCGATGGCGCCGTCGAGCAGCGGCATGTAGGCGACGGTGCGGCCGGGCTCGATGCCGCAGGAGGCGCTGACGATCAGCTTCGGTTTGCAGTCGTCGATCCGCTTGGCCAGTTCATTCGAGGCGAAGCCGCCGAAGACGACGGAGTGCACTGCGCCGATCCGTGTCGCGGCCAGCATGGCAATCACGGCTTCAGGGATCATCGGCATGTAGATGATCACCCGGTCGCCATAGCCGAGCCCGTATTTCGAGAGCACGCCGGCAAAGGCGGCAACCTTGTCGGTCAACTCGCTGTAGGTGAAGGTCTGTTTGGTGTTGGTGACGGGGCTGTCATAGATCAGGGCCGCCTGTTCGCCGCGGCCTTCTTCGACATGCCGGTCAAGCGCGTTGTAGCAGGTGTTCGTCGTGCCGCCGGCATACCAGCGATAGAATGGCGGATTGGTGTCGTCGAGGACCTTGTCCCAGCGCTTGAACCAGAAAATGTCTTCGGCCGCCGCGCCCCAGAATGCTTCCGGGTCGTCGAGAGAATGCCGATAGACGGCGTCGAACTGGCCCATATTCCGAGCCTCCCTGATAACGTTTTTTATAGTGTTTCTCTGACCGCATGGTCGATGGCCATGCCGCGCAAATCAAGCCCCAGATTGCCGCAGCTTCGGGCGCTTCGGGAAGTTGGCACTATCCACCAAGAAATTTTCCGAGAATTCCTTTGCTGCCGCCGTTCAGGTCGGTCTCGTCGGCAAGTTGTTCGTCCTGCTCATCGCGTTCCTGTGCATGCAGGAGTTCGACCCGGTCGCGGCGGATGAATTCCTCGACACCACGGCCCTGGAACAGGGTGATACCAAGCGCGTGCAGATCCGGGATCGCCGTACCGTCAACGCAATTGTAGAGGATGAAGCGCTCGGGGCCGAGCTTCGCTACGCATGCCGAAAAGGCGGCCCAGTCTGTTTCGTTCCCCGGTGTCAGGTGCGGATCCCACATGACTTTCAGATAGGCAAAGTTCTCTGGCGGCACTTCTAGTTTCGGCAGGGATGTCCAGCGAACACCGTCGAGGGCAATGGGAAATTTTTCATGCTTGAGATCATCCACCATGCGGTCGAAGTCGGCCCGCTCGTGCAGTGCCTCGACATAGGGCACTTCAAGGATGATGCGCTTGCGGGTGGTCATCGGAATGTCGGCGAAGGCCTCGTCCAGCTCGCTCTCGATAACCACCGTGCTGTTGACGTTCACCGTATAGGTCCTGTCCGCCTTGAGGCGATCTTCCACCAGATGGTCGAGCATGCGGATATCGACGACTTCGATCACTTTCTCGAAAAGCCAGGGATTGGCCCGGATGTCCTGCCCGAACATATCGTCGAGCGCGTCGATGGAGACGGTAAGCGCACTGGCCAGGGAAGTCGGCTGATGCAGGTTGGTAAGATCCCAGATCGCCTGCTCACGGACCAGATTGGAGATATCGGCATTTCGGAGCGACTCGAAGAGCCGCATGAAACTCTGCAGCTCGCCGCTGTCGCGGCTGGGTTGCCGCGTGTTGTCGACTTCTGACATGAGTTTGCGACAGATCTTCGCAAGCTTGTTTGCTTCCGTCTTGATACTGAATTCCTGATGCCGCGCGGCACCGCGTCCGCTGCGCTTCAGGAACGCGTCGAGCCGGTCGACCGCCTGGACGGCCAGATGTGTCTGGTCGTCCGGGGTGACGATGGCGACGATATGGTGGGCAAGCCGGTACATCCGGGATTTGCCGTCTTTCGGGACCACGTCGATGCGCGCAATCAGCGTCCGGAAGAAAATCGGATCGTTGATATGGGGAATGGAAGACAGGTCTATCAGGATGGTCGTGAGACCAAGTTTGTTGGCCGAGGCGTCTTCTGTCAGAGCCAGCAGCTCCGCTTCTTCGGTCTGCATGCGGGCGTCCATCCTGTTCTTGTTACAGTGAGTTTGCCCGATCAATGCGGTGCAAGGCAATCTCGGCAGTTCAGCTAGAACAGGGCGCGCCCCGCAGCGACGCTCGCGGTGCCGACAGCCACAGCCACGAGCGGGTTGGCGCCGAGCAGTGAGAGAGCGGCGACGATAACCAGGGCAGCGCGCTCCAGCCAGCCCGTATGCCAGATCGTCGGGGCCAGGATCGCGACCAGGACGGCGCCCGGTATGGCGGCGAGCCAGCGGGACACGAACCCGCCTTCCGGCACCCAGCGCATCATCAGGAAGCCGCCGACCCGGGTGAAGTACGTCACCACTCCCATCAGCAGGATGGCAACCATCGCGGTCCAGTCGAACGCGAGGTATGGGGCGAGAAAATCAGCGTTCACGGAGCAGGCCTCCGACCAGGGATCCGGCAATGCCGCCGATGATCACATGGGCCTCACCGGGCACAAACTCGTTGGCGAGGATGGCGCCGGCAGCGGCTACGAGCCACGGCAGGATCTGCTTCCTGCCGGTCCATATCGGTTTGATCATGATGACGAAGAAGGCCGGCAGCAGCACATCGAAGGCGAGGGCCTTCGGGTCCAGCGCGGCGCCGAGCGCATGGCCGAGCCCGGTGCCGAACACCCAGCTGAACCAGAGCGCGATGCCGGAGCCGAGAAGAATTCCGGCATCCGTTGCGCCTTTCCGGCGTTCCGAAATCGCGACGGCCCAGTTGGCATCGGTCAGGAAGAAGAGGCTGATCCAGGTGAGGTGCCGGGGCAGGGGGGCGAACCATTCCCGGATCGATGCGCCCATCAGCAGCATGCGGGAATTGATACCAAGTGTCGTGATCGCGATGATCAGCAGTGGAAGCGGATCCTGCCAGAGATCGATGATCGCGACCTGGGAGGCACCGGCGAACACGAAGCCGCTCATGGTGACGGCCTCCAGCCAGGTCATTCCCACATTGCGGCTGATCACACCAACCGCGACAGCAAAAAAGAAGCCGCTGACGGCAATAGGCCAGATGAGGAACGCGCCCGTGCGCATGCCTGCTGAAGTGAAGGTCGTCATCTTAAATCCTGCCAGGTACCGGATAGGTGTGCGTCCGGGGGCGGGCAAGGTCAAACGAGATTTTGTTGCGATGCAATTAGACTGGGTAACGCGTCGATCTTAGCCTGCGAGTTTCTGCATCACCAATGTGGGCGCGTCATGCCGGACCGCACGCTCGGCACGGGGTGTCCGGCCGAAACATTCCCGGTAGCATTTCGAGAAATGGCTGGCGGAGACGAAGCCGCAGGCAAGAGCGACCGAGAGGATCGACATGCTGGTCTGGGCCAGCAGCTGGCGGGCGCGCTGCAGGCGGAGGTTCAGGTAGTAACGTGTCGGCGTGCTGGAGAGATATTTCCGGAACAGCCGCTCCAGCTGACGGGTCGAGAGCCCGGCCTTGTCCGCAAGGGCGGTCTGGCTCAGCGGCTCTTCCAGATTGGCTTCCATCTCAGCAATCACATTGATCAGTTTCGGATGGCTGACACCAAGGCGGGCACGCAATTCCATGCGCTGATGATCGTGCGGCTCGCGGATGCGGTCGTGGATGAACTGCTCGGAGACCTCGTTCGCCAGCTTGAAGCCGTGCTGCTTGGCGATCAGGTGCAGCATCATGTCGAGCGCGGCCGTCCCGCCGGAGCAGGTAAAGCGGTCCCGGTCGATCTCGAACAGGTCCGACGTCACTTCGATCTCCGGGAACTCTTCGGTGAAGCCGCCGAGATTTTCCCAGTGGATGGTGCAGCGCCGGTCTTCCAGCAGGCCGGCCCGGGCCAGCACATGCGCGCCGGTGCAGACCGACCCGATGGCCGCACCCTGACGGGACAAGCGCCGCAGGGCGCCGAAAACCCGGTCGTTGCGATAATGCTGGGCGTCGATTCCGGCAGCGACGATGACGGCGTCGGAATCCTTCAGATCATAGAGTGTTCCGACAGTATTTACTTCGACGCCGTTGCTGGCCTGTACGGGCTTGCCGTCCTCGCTTAGCACGCGCCAGTGATACAGCGTCTTTCCGGCCATGCGGTTGGCAGAGCGCAAGGGCTCTACGGCCGCAGTAAAGGGAAGCAGTGAAAAGTTCGGCGTCAGGAAGAAGTCGATGGTGAGCGGGACATCATTTGGGTCGTCGAACATATTTGGCCATACTCTCCACCGAACGGGTTTTGGGTTTTTTCCAGTCCCGTAATTCTGTCGTGAAAAGGATAAAGCCAAGTCGGTGCCCCGGAGCAATGAAAATAAGGTGTTGGTATATGTTTTCGGGTAGCTCTGGCTCTAGCTATGTCGGCGGCGGGACACTGGGTCGGGAATAGGCGATTTCCAGCGTGGCTTTGAGGGGGCGAAGGAGGGTCCAATGACCGACTGTGACAGGATCGAGGCCGCTCTCGCGCGCCATGGACTGTTATTACGCGGCGGATTTCATCCGGATGCGGGGGAAACAGCGCTCGCGGGGGGCGAATCAGCCGGGACCGTCCTGCTCGTCGGTAATGCGGGGTCGGGAATGTGGGAGGCTTTTTCCGCACAAATGCCTGCGGGTGCGGACCCGCTGGATCGCTGGAGCGGAGATGTGCTGGGTGCCGCGGCTCGACAGTTCGGTGCTGAGGTGGCGCTGCCGTCCGACGGCCCGCCCTACCGACCGTTCCAACAATGGGCGATGCGGGCCGAGCCGGTTTTCCCGTCCCCGATCAGTATTCTGATCCATCCCGTCTACGGTCTCTGGCACGGTTACCGGGGTGCTTTATTGTTCGGGCGGGTGCTGGATCTACCGGACAAGGATATGTCGGCGAACCCCTGCGACAGCTGTACCGCGCGACCCTGTCTCGCAACTTGCCCTGTCGGGGCGTTCTCTGGGCAGGGGTATGACGTGCAGGCATGCCGTAGGCATCTGCGGTCCGGTGCGGGGGATTATTGTCTCGACGGTTCTTGCCTGGCACGCCAGGCCTGCCCCGTTGGCCGTGATTATGCCTACGGAGCAGGTCAGGCGGCCTTTCACATGGCGGCCTTTGTGTAGCGCCTCAAACTCAATGCTAGCTGTAGTAGGGTGAGTTTAGGTCGCGGCTTGCGTCAGCGGCCGGCGGTGCCTCGAAGATTCGTGCATAATAGGCTGTATCAAGGCGCGCTGTTTCGGCCGGAAAATCCTCTAGAGCGAACCGTTGTGCATGCTCGACGGTTTCAAAGGCGTAGAATCCGCCAATGCTGTTGTTATTCAGTCCGCTCAGCCAGGTCTTGTTCAGTAACCCCGGCTGGTTCTTCAGGATGGGGTTACGCTTTCGCCATGGGGCTTGCTCGAACGGAATACTGAGCTGTAACTCCGTGTAGACATAGGCGCCGGGGGCTTGCTCGGTGATCCCACCGAAATAGGGCGACCCCATATCTGTGCTCGCTTCGGCGACACCCTCCGCATCAAACACCCGGGTTGTATGGGTGACGCCAAACCTGCGCGTTTCCGTCGGGAAGTACCCGGTTACGAATTTCTTGGCGTTCTCGACAGAATCGAAGCTGTAGAATCCTCCGAGCGATTTCGTGCCGAGACCGAATAGCCAAGTCTTGCTCAGGAAGCCGGGTTGTTGCCGGATGACTGGATTGACTTGGCGCCATGGTCCTTGGTCGAACGGTACTGAAATCTGGAGTTCTGTGTAAACGAAGGCATGTGGGGGCATCTTGATCTCCGATGTTGATGATTGGGCGTGTCCGGTCCCAAGCCGCAATATTGCGCTGCCGATGAGGGGTGCCGTCGCTGTCGCAGCCATGCCGCCGGCGAGAATTTCGCGCCGGGATGGATGCCGTTCGGATCTTGGTGGTCGGTTTGCTTCCATATAAATTTCTCCGATATAACGATCGTTATATAACGGTCGTGATGTTACCTATGGCGGAGATCGCAGCGAGTCAACAGATATATAACGATCGTTATTTTTTGCTGGAGTGACGGCATGAATGCGCGCAGGGACGAGACGAGGAAAAAGATGCTGGCCGCGGCCAGTGCCGGATTTAGGGCGCGTGGCTATGCCGGGATCGGGGTTGATGGAATTGCAAAGGCCGCCGGGGTCACGTCCGGGGCGTTCTATGCACACTTAAAGTCGAAAGACCGTGCTTTCGCCGCAGCGTTGGAACTTGGTCTGGACGAGGTCCTGGATGGCATCCGGCTGTTCAGAGGTGAGCATGGAGTTAAATGGCTGGAGGCGTTCGCCAACTATTATCTTGGAAAGCCGCATCGCGCAGACCTCTCCTGCGGCTGTGCCATGGCGAGTCTGTCGCCGGAGGTAGCGCGAGGACAGGGGCATCTGCATCAGGCTTACGCGGACAGGATGAACCAGATTGTGGACCGGATTGCGGAAGGGCTGGCTGGCGGTGACCATGCAGGCAGGCGTGCGCGGGCCTGGGCTTTCCTGACCGGCTTGATCGGCGGGCTGACGATGGCACGGGCGGTCGGGGAAGATGGACCGGCGGAAGAGATTGCCGCTGCGGTGCGTAGTGCCGCCCTTGTGGCCGCTGGACCGGCCAGATAGCAAAACGGCCGGTCATATGACCGGCCGTTTGTCGTTCTGATGGACTTGAATCAGGGTACCTCGGAAATCGACTCTAGCTGAGCTTCAGGCGGGGCGACGGTGCCGCCGGCCTTGGTCACGGCCTGATCCAGATCGATCTGCGAGCAGAGGCCGAGCAGGACTGGATGGCGTGCTGTGATGTTCTGGGAATTCCAGTGCGTGCGGTCGCGTACCTTGTCGATCGTGTCCTTGGTCGTGCCGACCAGTTTCGCGACCTGGGCATCCTTAAGTTCCGGATGGTGCTTGACCAGCCAGGCAATCGCGTCCGGCTTGTCGCCGCGCTTGGAAACCGGGACGTATTTCGGTCCCTTGGAACGGGCTTTCGGTTGCGGCAGCGTGCTGACCAGAATTTTCATCCGGTAGGACGTGTCGGCCTCGGCCTTGTCGATCTCGCTACGGGCCACCTGGCCGTTCTGCAGAGGATCAATGCCCTGGATTCCGGAGCTGACCTCGCCGTCGGCGATGGCCTGAACTTCGAGGGGGTGCAAGCCGCAAAAATCGGCGATCTGTTCGAACGACAACGCCGTATTGTCGATCAGCCAGACGGCCGTCGCTTTCGGCATCAGCGGATTCGCCATGATATCTCCTTTGAAGCGCGTTATCCGTATGCCTTAAGGAATACGGATCCGTTCTTTCTTGGTTGTCTGAAATGTTCTGAATGATGGTTATATAGAGCAAGATACGGAACGATCCAATCATAGTCTTCGTCAAATGTGCGATGCTTGAACACGGATCGAGGCGAAACCGGATAACGGGAGAAGGGCTGATGACATTCGAGGATCTGGAGCCGAAGAACGTAACCCGCAAGCCGGTCGATCTTTCGACCTGGAATATCGAGGACCTTGAGCTCTATATCGAGAACATGAAGACGGAAATCAGTCGTGCGGAAGCGATGATAGCTGAAAAGCAGTCTGTTTCCTCGGCGGCGGAATCTCTTTTCAAGCGCTAGGCGGCGGCCTGCCGAACCTTGCGGTGCAGCATTATTCTCTGTATCGCACGAGATAGACAAAAATGGACGGATACGGGGACAGGGGCATGAAGGGCAAGACGGCAGTCGTTACTGGATCGACCAGCGGCATCGGCGCGGCCATGGCGGCGGCATTCGCAGCCGAAGGTGCAAACATCGTCATCAATGGCCTGGGCGAAGCGGCCGAGATCGAGAAAGGACGGGCGGCTCTGGAAGCGGAGCATGGCGTCCCGGTGATCTACCATGGCGCCGACATGACCAAGCCGGAGGAGATCGAGGATCTGATCCGGACAGCCGAGGGACAGTTCGGTTCCGTCGACATCCTCGTGAACAATGCGGGCATCCAGCATACCGCGCCGATCGAGGATTTCCCGGTGGACCGTTGGAATGCGGTGATTGCTATCAATCTTTCCGCGGCTTTCCATGGCATGCGGGCCGCTCTGCCCGGGATGCAGAAGCGCGGCTGGGGCCGGATCATCAACGTGGCCTCGGCGCACGGCCTTGTCGCTTCGGTGAACAAGTCGGCTTATGTCGCGGCCAAGCACGGCATCGTCGGTCTGACCAAGGTGGCCGCGCTGGAAAATGCCCAGAGCGGTGTGACCTGCAACGCGATCTGCCCCGGTTGGGTGAAGACACCGCTGGTCGTCGCTCAGATCGAGGCGCGTGCCGCGGCCAACGGCACCAGTGTCGAGGACGAGACCCAGGCGCTGCTGCTGGAAAAGCAGCCTTCCGGACAGTTCACCACGGTCGAGCAGCTCGCTGGCGCTGCCGTGTTCCTGTGCGGCGATGCCGCCAGCAACATGACTGGCACGACTGTCACGCTCGATGGCGGCTGGACCGCACAATAACGTCTTCTCTGGCTGCGCTCCCACTGCCGATATTTGCTTGATATAGCTCTGCTATTCGAAAGGGCTTCCGTGAAAGGCAAGACAGTTCTCGTAACCGGCTCGACCAGCGGAATCGGCGCGGCACTGGCCGAAGGCTTTGCCGCCGAGGGCGCGAATATCGTGTTGAACGGCCTGGGCGATGCAGCGGAGATCGAGAAGGGACGGGCCGCTCTGGCAGCTGAGCATGGTGTTCCGGTGATCTACCATGGCGCGGACATGAGTAATCCGGACGAGATCGAAGATCTGGTTCGGACCGCCGAGGGGCAATTCGGAGCCGTCGACATCCTCGTGAACAATGCAGGGGTGCAGTACACCGAAACGATTGAGGCCTTTCCGGTCGAGCGCTGGGACGCACTGATCGCGATCAACCTTTCGGCTCCGTTTCATGCGACGCGCGCGGCCCTGCCGGGCATGAAGCGGCGTGGATGGGGGCGTATCGTCAATATTGCGTCCAATGCGGGTCTCGGCGGGTCGGTCCGCAAGTCGGCCTATGTGGCGGCCAAGCACGGTGTCGTCGGTCTGACCAAGGTGACCGGCCTTGAGAACGCCCGGAGCGGTGTGACCTGTAATGCGATCTGCCCCGGCTGGGTGAAAACACCGCTGGTCGAAGTGCAGATTGAAGACCGGGCGAAAAGGGACGGAACAAGTATCGAGCAGGCAACCTATGACCTGCTGATTGACCAGCAGCCGTCTGGAAGGTTCACCACGGTCGAACAGCTTGCGGGCGCCGCTCTGTTCTTGTGCAGCAGTGCCGCCGACAATATGACCGGTACCACGCTGACACTCGACGGCGGCTGGATGGCTATCTAGCGATTATTGGAGCGGAAAAACAAACACCCGCCGAAAATCCGGCGGGTGCGAATGGCTTTCTGATAAAAGCGGTGAAGTAACGGGATTGCCCGGCTAGGGCCTGAGATTCTCCATCTCATCTTTAATCGCAAGTTTCTTCCGTTTTATTTCTGCGACAGCAGCGCTGTCCGGCATGGGTCTGGTACGTTCCTGATCAAGGTTTCGCTCCAAGGTCTCGTGGCGTTGTTTCAGCGATTCAATCCGCTGTGCCTGGGCCATGCCTATGCTCTCCTTTTTTGATCGTGAACTTTCAAACGTTACAATTCAGAGAATAGGTATCTTTAGGGGCTTGTGCAATGAGTCCGCTTCGGGCATGTTGCGCGGTTTTTTGGTTAAAACTCCCAACATGCTGGATTCCCGAGGTAAATTTTTTTCATGAGAAATCCTCAAAAAAACAAGCTGATAATCGGGATCAGCGGGGCCTCGGGAGTTGTCTACGGCATCCGGTTGCTTGAAATGCTCAGGGCTCTGCCCGAAGAGCAAAAAATCGAGACACATCTGATCATGAGCCGGGCAGCGGAAATCACGCTGGCGCATGAAACGACCTTCAAGGTCAGGGATGTCGAGAAGCTGGCCGATGTGGTGCATGCCAACAAGGATATCGGTGCCGCCATCGCCTCCGGATCGTTCCGGACAATGGGCATGATCATTGCCCCATGCTCGGTGAAGACACTGGCGGAGATCGCGACGGGCGTCACCGACACGCTGTTGTCGCGCGCGGCTGATGTGATCCTGAAGGAGCGCCGCCGTCTGGTCTGCATGGTGCGGGAAACACCGCTGCACTCCGGCCATCTGCGGAACATGCTGGCATTGTCCGACATGGGCGCGATCATTGCGCCGCCGGTTCCAGCCTTCTACGCGAAGCCGGAATCCATCGCGGATATGGTGGACCACTCCGTTGGCCGGGTGCTGGATCTTTTCGATATCGACAGCGGCACGGTTCGCCGCTGGAAGGAAGACGCTGCGCCGTGAGCCTGGATGGGGAAACAGCCGTTTCTGTCCGTGCGCTTGACCATGGCGAAGAAGCTGCGTTCCTTGCCCTGAGACGAGAGGCGCTGATTGGGTGCCCAACATCATTTGCCGCCGCCCCCGAAGATGATTTCCTGAAGAACTAGAAGATGCGCGTGAGCTGTTCGCACGGCGGAACGGTGATGTCGTCTTCGGAGCCTTTACCGATCGTCTGTGCGGAATGGCGGGGCTGTAGCGGGAGCAAAAACAGAAAACACGGCATAAGGTTCATATATGGAGCATGTATGTTGCACCGGTTGCGAGGGGGCTTGGCGCGGGACGCGCCTTGATGGAAATCGTGATCTCTCATGCGGATACACTCGACGGTGTCGCGGGCATACTTTCGAGTGTCTCAGAGCAGGCCGGACCGGCTCGTGCGCTTTATGCCAGTCTCGGATTCTCTGTCTGGGGGGCGGAGCCGGAAGGACTTTTCGTTCAAGGCGTTAGCGTGCCGTTGCAACATATAATTCTGCCGCTACCATGAGCTTTCCCGGGCGGTATTGGAATGTTCGTTCGCACGGTTCGATGTCACATTTTTGTCGCCCCGCTGACTCCGACTTGACATTTCTGGTGGGGGCTTTACCGTCTGCCTCGGGCAAGTTGAACAGGGTGCTCAAACTCTAAAAAGAATAAAAAAGGGGCCGCGCTTTTGCGCGGTCCTTTGATTCTGGGCCGATGGTCCGGACGACTCTACAGAGTGGAGCCGGACTCCTTAAAATATCCTCCCAGAAGCGCCATCGCGCTTGCGTCCAATCCTCCATCCGTTAAAGATCGCGCCGAACCTGACAACAGTGCAGGATGGAGGGGCAGAACATGGCTTCAGACGGAAATCTCTTCGGTTTCGACACGCTCGCGCTGCATGCCGGACAGCAGCCGGACAGCGATACAGGCGCCCGGGCGGTGCCGATCTACCAGACCACGTCCTATGTGTTTCGGGACTCCGAGCATGCGGCCTCGCTGTTCAACCTGGAGCGGGCCGGGCACATCTATTCGCGGATTTCGAATCCGACCGTCGCGGTGCTGGAAGAACGCATGGCTGCGCTTGAGGGCGGGGTCGGCGCGGTGGCAACGGCCAGCGGTCACGCGGCCTTGCATCTCGCTATTGTCACGCTGATGGGCGCGGGCTCGCACATTGTTGCCTCCAGCGCGCTCTATGGCGGTAGCCACAACCTTTTTAGTCATACCCTGCCGCGCTTCGGCATCGAGACTACCAAGGTGCATCCGCGCGACATTGACGGCTTCCGCAAGGCGATCCGGCCGGAGACCCGTCTGGTCTTCGCAGAGACCATCGGCAACCCTGGCCTTGAGGTGCTGGATATTGCGGCGCTCGCCGAGGTCGCGCACGAAGCCGGTATCCCGTTGATGATCGACTCGACCTTCGCCACCCCCTATCTCTGCCGGCCGTTCGAGCACGGGGCCGACATCATCATGCATTCCGCCACGAAATGGCTTGGCGGGCATGGCGTGGCTATCGGCGGCGTGCTGATCGATGGCGGGCGGTTCGACTGGGAGGCCTCCGGCAAGTTCCCGACCCTGACGGAACCCTATGCCGGCTATCACGGCCTCGATTTTGCCGAGGAATTCGGACCGCAGGCCCTGTGCATGCGCGCCCGGGCCGAGGGCTTGCGCGATTTCGGCGCCTGCATGTCCCCGACCAATGCCTTCCATCTGATGCAGGGCATAGAGACCCTGCCTCTGCGGATGGACCGGCATGTCGCCAACGCCCGCAAGGTCGCTGCCTTTCTGGAAGCGTCGGAGGCGGTGGAATGGGTGCTTTATCCCGAACTGGACAGCCACCCGGATAAGGAGCTGGCGGCACGGATGATGCCGAAAGGCGCCGGCTCGATGATCGCTTTCGGGATCAAGGGCGGCCGGGAGGCAGGCCGGACTTTCATCGACCGGCTCGGTGTCTGGTCTCACTTGGCGAATGTCGGTGACGCAAAGTCCCTTGTCATTCATCCGGCCAGCACGACGCATCAGCAGATGGATGCGGAGATGATGAAGGTGGCCGGGTTGTCCGAGGATCTGGTCCGGCTTTCGGTCGGGCTGGAGGATGTGGACGATCTGATCACCGATCTGAAACAGGCGCTGCGCGCCGCAACTGTGCGCAAGGCAGGGTAAGCCGATGAAATTCGACGTTGCTGGACGTGAGGCTTTTGCCGCCACGGGCGGGCGCCCCTTTGACGGTGCGCTGCCTGCGATACTGATGCTGCACGGTGCCGGAATGGATCATACGGTCTGGTCCATGCAGGCGCGTTATTTCGCCCATCACGGCTTCTCCGTTCTGGCGGTCGACCTGCCGGGGCACGGACGCAGCGAGGGGCCTGTGCCGGAGAGCATTCCTGACTTGGCGGACTGGTGTCTCGCGGCGCTGGATGCGGTCGGCGCTGGCGAAGTGGTGGTCATGGGGCATTCCATGGGCTCGCTCATCGCGCTTGAGGTCGCGGCCCGTCTGGGCGCTCGTGCGAAAGCGCTGGCCTTGCTTGGCTCGGTGCCGGAAATGAAGGTGCATCCGGATCTGCTGAACGCCGCCCGCACAGGCAATCACATGGCTCTTGAGACCATGGTCGGCTGGGGCGTCGGCAAGCGCGCCCAGATCGGTGGTCACAGGGCACCGGGGGCCTGGGTCTGCGGGGCGAGCATGCGGTTGCTGGAGGCTGGCGACTATGCGGTGCTGGCGACCGACCTTGCCGCCTGTGATGCCTATGACGGGGCGTTGAAGGCTGCTGCGGCGGTCTCATGCCCGGCGCTGGTGCTTTCCGGCTCCGACGACAAGATGACCCCGGCCAAGCTGTCCCGGCCGCTGGTGGATGCTCTGCCGGATGTCCGCACCGTTGTCCTGCCCCGTGCGGGCCACATGATGATGATCGAACAGCCGGACGAATCGCTTGATGTGTTGGCCGAGTTTTTCGGGGCGATAAAGTGAGCGGGGAATCCGTGACGGAGACCCGGCAGCGGTTCCGCTGGTGGCTCGAAATCCCGACGCGCTGGATGGATAATGACGTCTACGGGCACGTCAACAACGTCCAGTATTACTCCTATTTCGATACGGCCGTGAACACGCACCTGATCAGGGAGGCCGGGCTCGATATCCACAACAGTCCCATCGTCGGGTTGGTGGTGGAGACCCGCTGCCAGTTCAAGCAATCACTGGTTTTCCCGGATCGGATTGACGCGGGCATCCGGGTCGAGCGCCTTGGCCGGTCGAGCGTTACCTATGCGACCGGGCTGTTCCGCGAAGGCGACGACGAGATCGCTGCGCTCGGTCATTTCGTGCATGTCTATGTCGACCGGGCAACGCAGACGCCGGTCCCCATCCCTGAGCACATGCGCGCCGAGATGGAAAAGCTGTGCCTTGAGTAATGGCCTGCTTTGAGTGAGGCGGGAGCTTATTTTGTCTTGGTACGGGAAATCTTGTAGAGCCCGGCGACGATCTGCTGGCCGATAGCGCCCGCTTCGCCCTTCATCTTGGTCGCGACCACGGCTTTCAATGCGTCCACATGAGCTTTGATGGCATCCGCGTCATTGTGCCCGCGCTGCCCGGGCTCACCCAGCTCCAGATAACGGTTCATCGAGGTGGCGATCTTCTCGACCATGGGATAGCCGAAGCTTGATCCCTGAGAGCGCAGATCGTGCATGACCGTATAGATCGTCCGCTCGGGCCCGGCTGGCTCGGCACCTTCCGCCCGCAGTTTTTCGACAGCTTCGTCCAGCTTGATGATGCTTTCCTTGGCGGTTTCCGAGAGGTCGATCTTTGAGACGGCGTCTGCCAGCGCGGCCTCGGCTTTTGCGATCAGCCGATCGTCCATGCGGGCCGGTCCGCCAACCAGATCTTTCAGCTTATTGGGCTGATGAATGACCTCGTACGTACCTTTCGGGGGCTGGGCCATTGCTTTCCTCTCGTGAGCCGGTTTGTCCGGTCTGTTCCTGGTTCGGTTAAGCGCTGCGAGCGTCCCGATCGCGCAATTCTGCAGCCCGACGCTCTTCTCCGGTGAAAGATTCTACCTTTCGGCGACGGTCGGGCCCGAAATAGTCATCGGTTCGGACGAACGGGCGAGGATATTCGACCACGGCAACAAGCCGCTGGATCAGCCCTACTCCGGTGAGGGGCTTGGCCATGAACTCGGTAACACCTGCATCGCGGGCCATCTCGATACGGTTCGATTCTGTGTGGCCGCTGACCATGATAATGGGCAAGAACTCATCCGGGCTGGTCGGATCGTTCCGTATCCAGTGTGTCAGCTCTATGCCATCCATCTCTTCCATCACCCAGTCGGTGATGATCAGATCGACCTGATATTCGCTAAGTTTGCGGATGGCGTGCTGTCCGTCTCGGGCATCAATGATGTTCTTGACGCCGACAGACTGCAGCATCGCCCGCAGCACTTCCCGCATGGGCTGGCTGTCTTCGACGATCATCACCGAGAGACGCTGAAAGCGTGCTTCGTTGGTCGGACTTTGAGACATTCACCATGACTTCCCCGGTCTCGGCACGCCGAAATCCGTAGAATCTTAACAATTCGTTATCCTTGCCGGAGTTTAATCGACTTCCGGTGGCTAAGGCTATAGCCGGATTGCGCGCTTCTCAATTCAGGGTGGCGACGTTGTTTGCCCATTTGCACATGGTGCGAATTCTGCCCAAGCCCGGAAATCCGCCTCTTCTGGTGCGTGTTCATACAATATCTGGTATAGATCAACTTGGTTTTGACTAGGCTGTGTTCGGTTGCGATCGGCAGAAAACTGCGACGTGACGGCAAACAAGTTTGCCCGTCGCTCTTGACTTGAAGTCCGATTCGCCGATTGATCCGGCCTCCGGACCGCTCGGTGCGCCGTGTTGCGCTCCGTTCGGTATTTCGAATGAGCCTGGGCTCCACGAGGATTGTAAGGAAATGGCAGGGCATTCCCAATTTAAGAACATCATGTACCGCAAGGGCGCGCAGGACAAAAAGCGCGCCAAACTGTTCACCCGGCTGATCCGAGAGATCGCGGTCGCGGCGAAGGCGAGTACCGATGCAAGTGCCAATCCGCGGCTACGGTCGGCCATTCAGGCGGCCCGCGAGGCCAATATGCCGAAGGACAATATCGACCGGGTGCTGAAGAAGGCCGAAGGCGGTGGTGCTGACGACAATTACGAGGACATCCGCTACGAGGGCTATGCCTCCGGCGGTGTCGCCATGATCGTCGAGGCATTGACCGACAACCGCAATCGGACGGCTTCCGAGGTCAGGTCCACGTTTTCCAAGTATGGCGGGACCCTGGGTGAGACCAACTCGGTCAGCTTCATGTTCGACCGCGTTGGCCAGATCTCCTACCCGGCCGACAAGGCGGAGGCAGACGCCATGTTCGAGGCGGCTCTGGAAGCAGGCGCCGAGAATGTCGAATCTTCCGAGGACGGGCATGTCATCACGTGCGCGCCTGACGATCTGAGTTCGGTGCGCGAGGCGCTCTCCGAGCAGTTCGGTGCCCCCGAGGAGGCCGAATTGTCCTGGAAGCCGCAGAACACTGTGCCGGTGGACGAAGACCACGCCGAGACCATCATGAAGCTGCTGGGCGCGCTGGAAGACTTGGATGATGTCCAGTCCGTTTCGGCGAACTTCGAGATCCCGGACGATGTTATGCGGAAACTGACGGCGGCCGCCTGAGATCCATGTCAGGCGTTTGCCAAAAGTCCATTGGGGAGATGCAATCACGATGAGGCTTCTCGGTCTCGACCCGGGACTCCGCTTTACCGGCTGGGGTGTGGTCGATGTGGATGGCCACCGGCTGCGCCACGTCGCCAATGGGACCCTGAAGTCCACGTCATCCCGGTCCATTGCGGAACGTCTCCTCGAATTGCATGACGGTGTTCTGGAGATTCTCGACCGTTACAGCCCAGGTGAGGCGGCGGTCGAGGAAACTTTCGTCAACAAGAACCCGGAATCGACCCTGAAACTCGGACTGGCTCGTGGCGCCGTCATTCTGGCTCCCGCCAAGCAAGGCCTCCGGGTTACCGAGTATGCGCCGAACCGGGTGAAGAAAACTGTGGTCGGTGCCGGACACGCCAACAAGGACCAGGTCCAGATCATGGTGTCGAAGCTGCTGCCTGAAGCGGTGTTTGATTCCGCGGATGCGGCGGATGCGCTCGCGGTGGCGATCTGCCACGCGCATTTTGCCCAGAGCCGCCACGCCTTCGGCGAGACGGTAGGCGTGTCCCGGATCAAACAACAATCTGTAACCGGTGGGTACGAGCGCGCGATCCAGGCGGCTCTGCGTAAGGAGATGGGCCAGTGATCGCCAAGTTGCGGGGTGTTCTCGATTCCTTCGGTGACGGCAGCGCCGTGATCGATGTCGGCGGTGTCGGATATCTGATCTTTGCGTCCAGCCGGACTCTCGCGAAACTGGGGGACAAGGGCGGGACTGTCTCCGTTCATGTCGAAACCCATGTCCGCGAAGATCACATTCATCTCTACGGTTTCGCCGACAAGGCAGAGCAGGAGATGTTCCGGATCCTGCAGACAGTGCAGGGTGTGGGGGCCAAGGCGGCACTTTCCATCCTGTCCGCGCTGGCGCCTGACGAGGTCCTGCGGTCTGTTGCCGCCGGGGATGCCAAGATGCTGACCCGGGCGGACGGCGTCGGCCCCAAGCTGGCCGGCCGGATCGTGAACGAGTTGAAAGACAAGGCGGTGAACATCTCGCTTGGCGCCGATGCCTCGATGCCGGCACCTGCGGGTGGCAAGGCCGCACCGGCGGGAGAGTCCGCCGCTGTCGCCGATGCGATCTCCGCCCTTGTGAATCTCGGCTATGACCGCAGCATTGCCTATGGCGCTGTTCATGCCGCTGTCAAAGCGATGGGGCCCGATGCGGACCTTAACCAGCTGATCACCGGCGGGCTGAAGGAGCTCGCTTCGTGAGCGACTGGGATGATGGCGAAGAGGGCCGGATCGTCGACGGCGAACGGTCGACCGAGGACACGCCCGAGCGGGCGCTGCGTCCGGTTACCCTCGACGATTTCGTCGGCCAGAAGCAAATGCGGGAGAATCTGAAAGTCTTCATCGAGGCTGCGAAGACTCGTGAAGAGGCGATGGACCACGCGCTTTTCTTCGGCCCTCCCGGTCTTGGCAAGACCACGCTGGCCCAGATCGTCGCCCGTGAGCTTGGGGTGAATTTCCGCGCCACATCTGGTCCGGTGATCGCCAAGGCCGGAGATCTCGCGGCCCTGCTGACCAACCTTCAGGCGCGCGACGTTCTCTTCATCGATGAGATACATCGCCTTAATCCTGCCGTAGAGGAAGTGCTCTATCCGGCCATGGAGGATTTTCAGCTCGATCTCATTATCGGCGAAGGCCCGGCGGCCCGGTCTATCCGGATCGATCTGCCACCTTTTACGCTGGTGGCTGCGACGACGCGGTCGGGCCTGATCACGACGCCTTTGCGCGAACGTTTCGGCATTCCCTTGCGGCTGCAATTTTATACGCCGGAGGAACTGCAGAGCATCGTCATGCGCGGTGCCTCCCTGCTAGGCATGAACCTGCTGCCCGAAGGGGCGGCGGAAGTCGCCAGCCGCTCACGCGGGACTCCGCGCGTGGCCGGACGCCTGCTGCGCCGGGTGCGGGATTTCGCAGTCGTGGCCGGGGTTGATGAAATCGACCAGAAGGCCGCTGATGGAGCGCTGAACCGTCTCGATATCGACAAGCGCGGGCTGGATGCCATGGATCGGCGCTATCTGCGCTGCATCGCCGATAATTACGGTGGTGGCCCGGTCGGGGCGGAGACCCTTGCGGCGGCACTGGCCGAGCAGCGTGATGTGATCGAGGAAGTGATCGAGCCTTATCTGTTGCAACAGGGCTTGCTCCAGCGCACGCCGCGCGGGCGGCTTCTGTCCGAATCCGGCTACCGCTATCTCGGCCTTGCCATGCCGAACAGGACGCCCGCCGAAGCGGCGCAAATGAACCTTCTCGACAATAATGCCGAGGGTGAGGATGTCTGAGCGGCTGCTGCAGCCTGCGGTGACGGGGTTCACGGCGGACGGTACCCATTTGCTCCGCGCCCGCGTCTATTACGAGGACACGGATGCGGGTGGTGTCGTCTATCACGCCAACTATCTGCGTTTCGCCGAACGTGGCCGCACGGAATATCTCCGCGACATCGGTGTCTCCCAGTCGGAACTCACCGACCAGGAAGGCGTTTTTTTCGTGGTCAGGCGCAGCGAGATCGATTTTCGCCTGCCCGCCCGGCTCGACGATGCGCTTGAAATCCAGACGGTGATTGCCGGGATCAAGGGCGCGTCGTTTCTGGTCGAGCAGACCATATCAAAGACGGGCACGGACGGATATCTGGTGAAGGTGGTCAGCACCATTGCCTGTGTGGACCGGAAGGGGCGCCCGGCGCGGGTGCCACAATCGGTGAAATCAAAATTGGACCGGCACGACGGAGGGCGATCGTGATGATCGCCGCTCAAGCCATAAGACAGACGTCGGGGAAGAGTATCTAAATGGATCAGACACTAGTCGATACCGTGACGCTTGGAGGCACCGCCGCCATGGACATGAGCATCTGGGGCTTGTTCATGGCGGCGGACTGGATCGTGAAGACCGTGATGATCATCCTGATCGGTGCGTCGATCTGGAGCTGGGCGATTATCGTCGATAAGGTTTTGAAAATGCGGCGGCTTTCCAAAGCTGCAGCGCAGTTCGAGGAATCATTCTGGTCCGGCGGCTCGCTTGAGGATCTTTATGATCGTATTGGCGGGCAGCCGGGCGATCCGATGACCGGTGTGTTCACGGCAGCAATGCGGGAGTGGCGCCGGTCTGCCGCCAAAGGGCTGACCACGAAAGGCTCAGACATCCGAGCCAGTCTGCGCCAGCGCATCGAGCAGGTCATGCAGCTCTCGATTTCCCGGGAGATGGATCGCCTCGAAAAACACATGACCTTTCTTGCTTCGGTCGGCTCCGTCGCTCCTTTCGTCGGGCTGTTCGGCACCGTCTGGGGGATCATGAACAGTTTCCAGTCCATCGCGGCGACCAAGAACACCTCACTTGCGGTGGTGGCGCCGGGTATTGCAGAGGCCCTGTTCGCAACGGCCCTTGGCTTGGTCGCGGCTATCCCCGCAGTGATCGCCTACAACAAGATTTCCACTGACCTTGGCCGGTATGCGGGGCGCCTGGAAACCTTCTCCAGCGAATTCGCCTCTATCCTGTCCCGTCAGCTTGACGAGGGAGGCTGAGCCATGGCCGCTTCCATGATCGGAGCTGGGCGGGGCGCGCGAGGGCGCTATCGTCCGCTGAGCGAGATCAACGTGACGCCGCTGGTCGACGTTATGCTGGTGCTACTGATCGTCTTCATGGTCACCGCGCCGCTGCTGACTGTCGGTGTGCCGGTGGATTTACCGAAAACCAAGGCGGCGCAGCTGACGGATGAGGTTGAGCCGTTGGTTGTGTCGGTGAACGCGGAAGGTGTGATCTTCCTGCAGGACACTGAAGTGCCAAGGGAAAATCTGGTGCCGAGGCTGAACGCCGTCACCGGGCAGCGACCGGATGTGCGGATCTTCGTGCGCGGAGACAAGACGATCCAGTACGGCACGGTGATGGAGGTCATGGGGCTGATCAGCTCCGCCGGCTTCAAGAAAGTCGCGCTTCTGGCCGAAATTCCGGACAGCAAGGGGACGCGCTGACGCCATGCGCACCGGGCTCTCCATATCCATTGGCATCCATGTTGCGGTGTTCGCATTTGCATGGTTCGGCCTGCCCGAACTCCGGAATGACGATATTCTCCCGGAGCAACTGGTCATTGTCGACGTGGTGGATATCTCGGAAGTGACCAATACCCCGACGGCAGCGGTCGAGCCCGAGAAGGTGGAAGAGCCGAAGCCCAAGGAGCCGGAGCCCGAAGCCCCGAAACCTGCGCCCCCACCACCTGAGGCGGCAGCACCGCCTCCGCCTCCGCCTCCACCTCCGCCCCCAGCTCCTACACCGGAACCTGCGCCTGAGCCGGTTGCCGAAGTGCCCGAGCCGGAACCAGCGCCGATCCCGAAGCCCGCGCCCGAGAAGGCGCCTGAGCCGGAGAAGGTTGCGCAGGCCCCGGCGCCCGCGCCGAAACCGCGCCCCAAGCCGCGCGCGCCGGAACCGACGCCGAAAGAGGCGGAGAAGAAGCCGAAAAAAGATGACAAGAAGCTCGATTTCTCGCGCCTGCTGAAGACGCTTGAGAAGACGGAGCCCGCACAGCCGGTGAAACCGGAAGAAGAAAAGCCGAAGAAAAAGGCGGATCCCTTGAAGGACGTGCTCGCCAAGCTGCAGGCACCGGCCCGCAGCCGGTCCGACAAGGCGTTCGATCCGGAGAACAAGGTCTCCATCAGCGAGATCGACGCGGTCCGCCGGCAGATCGCGCAATGCTGGAACGTTCCGGCAGGCGCCAAGGATGCGGAAGATCTCTACATCGAGATTGCCTTGCAGATGGGGGCAGACGGCACCGTGCGAGATGCGCGGATCGTCGACCAGGCACGGCTGTCCCGGGACGGTTTTTTCCGGAGTGCTGCCGAAAGCGCAAGGCGCGCTGTGCTGAGCTGCGGCAAGCTTCCGTTGCCGCCTGAAAAATATGAGTCATGGAAAAACATCACCATGACTTTCAATCCGAGGGATCTGCTGTGAAGATCCGCGATCACGACCGACTTGAGAGGCCGATCATGAGGTTCGCTGGACCGTCCCGCACTATGGGCACTATGGAGTTTTCGCCTGCTGCAATGCTTTGGCGGTGGGTACTGCCGGCTCTGCTGCTGGTACTTCTTGCAACAGGCCCGGCCCGGGCCGAGCTGAGGATCGATATCACCCAGGGCAAGGTTGATCCTTTGCCCGTGGCGGTCTCCGAGTTCACCGGCAACAATAGCGAGAGTGCGCAGATCGGCCGGGATATCGCTGCCGTGATCGCCGCCAACCTGGAGCGCTCCGGTCTGTTCGCCCCGATCGACAATGCGGCCTTTATCCAGCGCAATGTATCGCTGAGTGCGTTGCCCCGGTTTGGTGACTGGCGCCTGATCAATGCGCAGGCATTGGTGCATGGTGCGGTGAGCTTCGAGGCGAGCGGCGCTGTGAAAGTCGAGTTCCGTCTCTGGGACGTCTTTGCCGAGCAGCAGATGGTGGCGAACGCCTACACCACGGTTCCGGCGAACTGGCGCCGTGTCGCCCATATCATCTCCGACGCTATCTACCAGCGCATGACTGGTGAATCCGGCTATTTCGATACCCGTGTCGTCTATATCGCCGAAAGCGGTCCGCCGGACCGCCGGACCAAGCGGCTGGCGATCATGGATCAGGACGGTGCGAACCACCGTTTCCTGACAGACGGCAAGGATCTCGTACTGACGCCGCGCTTCTCGCCGACGCTGCAGGAAATCACCTATCTCGCGTATTATAACGACAAGCCGCGGGTCTATATTTTCAACATTGAAACCGGGCAGCAGGAAGTGCTGGGAGACTTCCCAGGCATGACCTTCGCGCCGCGTTTCTCGCCGGATGGCAACCGGGTGATCATGAGTATGGCCCGGAACGGTATCACCGACATTTACACGATGGATCTCGCAACCCGGCGGGTGCGTCGTCTGACCGATAGCCCGTCGATCGATACATCGCCGACCTTCGCACCGGATGGCGGTCAGGTGACCTTCAACTCCGATCGTGGCGGCAGCCAGCAGATCTACGTGATGGATGCGAACGGCAGCAATGTGAGGCGAATCAGTTTTGGCAAAGGGCGCTATGCCACGCCGGTCTGGTCTCCACGTGGCGACCTTATTGCCTTTACCAAAATCGTCGGCGGTCAGTTCTATATCGGGGTGATGCGGCCGGACGGAACCGGTGAGCGTCTGCTCTCCCAGGGCTATCTCGTGGAGGCGCCGACATGGGCACCGAATGGCCGGGTTCTTATATATTTCAAGCAGTTTCCATCGGATTCTTCTGGCCGAGGGGGCAAAACCAAACTCTACTCCGTTGACCTCACAGGATATAACGAGCGCGAGATTGTCACACCTGTGGATGCTTCCGATCCCGCATGGTCGCCCTTGATTCCTTAGCGGCATGCAAATATATTTTTCTCGACAAGCCTTCTCCGGTAATGAGCGGGTATCGCCATCCGTAGAAATCTGTTAGAGAACACAAAGGATTGGCGCGTCCGGTTAGAGTCTAAGGGGCACGGCCGTAAACTTGGATCGAAGGCTCACTTCTGTGGGGGTTAAAGAATGGCAATGAAGTTTCTTTCAATCGTGGCTGCGGGTCTCCTCGTCGCCGCGTGCTCGACCGACCAGGAAACGGCGTCCCAGTCGGGCGGCGCGGGTTCGACTGTACCGGCTGCGAATCAGCCCTCGACATCATCAGCCTCGACAGGGGCTGTTACGGCTGCTCCGGGTTCGCGCGAAGAGTTCGTCGCCGAAGTCGGCGACCGGGTGTTCTTCGGGTTCGATAAGTACGACCTGACTCCGGAAGCCCGTACGACGCTTGAGCGTCAGGCTTTCTGGCTGCGTAAGTATCCGAGCGCGACCGTGACCATCGAAGGACATTGCGATGAGCGCGGTACCCGGGAATACAATCTGGGCCTTGGCGAGCGTCGTGCCAGTGCAGCAAAAGATTATCTGATCGCGCTTGGCGTCGATGCCGGTCGTGTCAGCACCATCAGCTACGGCAAAGAGCGTCCGGTTGCTTTCGGCAGCAATGAAGAAGCATGGGCACAGAACCGTCGCGGTGTGACCACCATCAATTAAGGCTTTGGCCTGCCCGCTTGAGTTAGACCGCGCCGGTCTGGTTTTCCAGACCGGCGCGTTGTCTTTTGTGGAGGCGGAATTGCCTGCACTCCGATGGCAGCCGTGCCTTATTCCTGCTCGATTGGCGGGTTAGATGTGACGGTCGCGACGATTGTGAGACTCGACGATAGTGAGACTGGGAGTTCGAGAGATGACGAGCCGGTTCGTATTTGGCGGAGCATGCACGATTGGTGCTGCGGTCCTTATGGTCCTCGCCCTGACGGCGCTGCCGGCAGCCGCGCAGGACGTCCAGAACTTGCTGAACCGTATCGACCGGATGGAGCGCGACATGCAGGACCTGCAGCGCCAGCTCTATCGCGGCAGCGGCACGGGCATCACGGCGACACCTGTGACCCCGGCACCGATCACGTCCGGGACGTCAACGACCTCGGCCGCCGCGGGCAATCAGGGCGCAGGCTTTGATACAAGCTATGCCGCCCGTGTTGAAGTCCGTCTGCAACAGCTCGAAACCCTGATCCGCTCTCTCACCGGTAAGATCGAGGAAGTTGAGTTCGAGGTGGAACAGAATTCCGGCCGTATCGACCGGTTGGTGCGTGACATCGATTTCAGGCTCCAGGCGCTCGAACGTGGCGGTGTTCCGGTACAGACAGGATCTGTCGAGGGCAATTCGAACAATGCCGCGGCTGGACCGGCGTCGACGGAGACGCCGGCCGCGGGCCAGGGGCAAGGCGTTCTGGGTTATCTGAAGCAGTCCGAGGTCAAGGCTCTCGATAATGCGCCGGCTCCCGCCACGGAGGCTAAACAGCCTCCTGCGCCTGCCAGAGCTCCCGAGACCGTCGCAAGCGCACCTTCGGCTGTTCCCCAGCAGATCCTGCCCGACGGCTCCCCCGAAGAGCAGTACAAGCACGCCTTTGCCTATCTGCAGAAGCAGGACTTCCAATCTGCCGAGCAGGCGCTCAGCGCATTCCTCGACCGTCATCCAAAGAGCCCGCTGGCCGGTAATGCGATCTACTGGCTCGGGGAGACCTATTATGTGCGTAAGGATTTCGCCAATGCGGCCAAGACCTTCGCCAAGGGCTATACGGAATACCCGGGCAGCTCCAAGACCGCCGATAATCTGCTGAAACTCGGTTTCTCTCTGGCCCGGATGGATCGGAAGGAAGATGCCTGCGTCACCTTCGATCAGCTGAAGACCGACTTCCCGAACGCTTCGGCCAATATCAAGCGCCGGGCGGAGACGGAACGGCAGCGGATCGGCTGCTAGCGCATCCCCGGGTAGTGGGAGAAAACGACTGTCCGGCTTGAAACCAGTCTCGGACTCCGAATTCGAGGCGCTTCTCAAGGACGCCGATCCGGCGCTCGCCTCTGCCGGACCTTCAGTCTTTATTGCCGGAGTGTCGGGCGGCGCGGACAGCATGGCTCTATGCCTGATGCTGGCGCACTGGTGCCGGGCCCGAGGGCATCGTCTCGTTGCCGTAACTGTTGATCACGCGCTGCGAGCGGACTCCGCTGCGGAAGCCCGTCGGGTATCTGGCTGGTTGGCGGCGCGCGGGATCGAACACGAGATCCTGTCATGGTCCGGGACGAAACCGTCTGCCGGATTGCAGGCGGCAGCCCGTTCGGCGCGGTTTGCGCTTCTGACGGATCATGCGCTGTCTCTTGGGGCCCAAGCGCTATTCCTCGCACACCATATGCAGGATCAGGCCGAGACCATGGCGATGCGGCTTGCGCGCGGCAGCGGCCCGGACGGGCTGGCCGGTATCCGGCCAAGGCAGATGCGCGGTGGCATTGCTGTCCTGCGCCCGCTGCTGGGCCTGCCGCCGGTTCGGCTCCGCGCTCATTGCCTCGCCGAGGCGCAAGCCTGGGTCGAGGACCCGAGCAACCGTGACCGGCGTTTCGAACGGGTTCGGGTTCGTCAGAGCGCGCAGGGAATGACGGATGCTGGGCTGGATGCGCACCAACTCAATCGCCTTGCGCGGGTATTCGGACGGCTGAGGGACTGGAGTGAGGCCCGACTGGCAGGCTTTCTGACTGAGTTCGCTGACCTGGACCCGCGCGGATTCGCCGTGCTCGATCGTTCTGCTGCTCTGAATTTGCCGCTGCCGTTGCGTGCCAAACTGCTCTCCGGATTGCTGCAATCGATCGGCGGGCTGGATTATCCGCCACGCGCAGAGCGTATGAAGCGTTTTTTGAGGTGGCTGGATGATGGCGTTGGCGATCGGGTCACACTCGGAGGCTGCCTCGTCTGGCGCGGCCGGTCGGACAGGCTCTGGATTGCCAGGGAAACACCACGAGAAACCGGCCCGGAAATGCTGCGGAGCCAGGGTGTGAGCCGTTGGGACGGACGTTTTGACGTCACCTGGTCAGGTGCGCAGCCGGCCTGGATTCACATGCTGGAACGCAGGGGTGAGCGCCGTTTACGGCTGACCGGGGCGGCCGCGAAGACCTCCGTGGCGCTTCCAGCGGGCATTCGCGCGTCACTTCCTGCTGTAACTGACCTTGACGGGCGTCTCTTTGCCCCCCACCTTTCGGACACATGGACAAGTCGGCGGCCCTTGGAGGCTGGTTTGTTCCACATTGAATTTCGTCCAGCTGTGCCATGGGTAGCCGACGCTTTCCGGGCCAGCAGGGATGACAGGGCCGTGACGAACGACTAAGAATGGGCCGTCCGGCTGAACAGGAACCCTACCGAGGCATAATCGGCGTGAACAATTTCGGCAAGAATCTCGCACTCTGGATTATCGTAGGCGTCCTGCTCGTGGCGCTATTCAATCTATTCCAAAGTTCGAACAAACCTGGTGGATATCCGAATTTCGCATTTTCGGATTTCCTTAGCTCGGTGGAGTCCGGTCGGGTGACCGACGTCGTGATCCAGGGCAATACCATCAAGGGTCACTTCAGCGACGGGCGCACTTTTGCGACCTACGCCCCGAACGATCCTGGTCTGGTGGACCGGCTCAAGGAAGGGGGCGTGCGGATTGCCGCTGCGCCGCCTGAAGAGGGCATGTCCGGCCTGCTCGGCATCCTGATCTCCTGGTTCCCGATGCTGCTGTTCATCGGCGTGTGGATCTTCTTCATGCGCCAGATGCAGGGCGGCGGCGGCAAAGCCATGGGCTTTGGCAAGAGCCGGGCTCGGCTGCTGACGGAGAAAGTCGGACGGGTCACCTTTGACGATGTCGCCGGTATCGACGAAGCCAAGACCGAGCTCGAAGAGATTGTCGAGTTCCTGAAGGACCCGCAGCGCTTCCAGCGTCTCGGCGGCAAGATCCCGAAGGGCTGTCTGCTGGTGGGCCCTCCGGGTACCGGTAAGACGCTGCTGGCCCGCGCCATCGCTGGCGAAGCGAATGTGCCCTTCTTCACCATTTCCGGCTCAGACTTTGTCGAGATGTTCGTTGGCGTCGGCGCCAGCCGTGTTCGCGACATGTTCGAGCAGGGCAAGAAGAACGCACCCTGCATCATCTTCATCGATGAAATCGACGCTGTCGGTCGTCATCGCGGCGCCGGTCTCGGCGGCGGCAATGACGAGCGTGAGCAGACCCTGAACCAGTTGCTGGTCGAGATGGACGGTTTCGAGGCGAATGAGGGCGTGATCCTGATCGCTGCCACCAACCGCCCGGACGTGCTTGACCCGGCGCTGCTGCGTCCCGGTCGCTTCGACCGTCAGGTCGTTGTGCCGAACCCGGATATCCTGGGCCGTGAGCGCATCCTGAAAGTGCATATGCGCAAGGTGCCGCTGGGTCCGGACGTCGATGCCAAGGTTATCGCGCGCGGTACCCCGGGCTTCTCCGGCGCCGATCTTGCGAACCTCGTGAACGAAGCAGCCCTGCTCGCCGCCCGCAAGGGCAAGCGCGTGGTCGCCATGGCGGAGTTCGAGGAAGCCAAGGACAAGGTTATGATGGGCGCGGAACGCCGCTCCATGGTCATGACCGACGAGGAAAAGGCGCTGACGGCCTATCATGAAGCCGGCCACGCCGTGGTCGCGCTGCATTGCCCGGACAGCGACCCGATCCATAAGGCGACGATCATCCCGCGTGGCCGTGCCCTCGGTATGGTTATGCGTCTGCCGGAAGGTGACCGGATCTCGCTATCCCGTGCCAAGCTCTATGCGGATCTGCAGGTTGCCTGTGGCGGCCGGCTCGCCGAGGAGCTTGTCTTCGGGGAAGAGCGGGTCACAACCGGTGCCTCCTCCGATATCCGGATGGTCTCCGACATGGCGCGCCGCATGGTCACCGAGTGGGGCCTCAGCGACAAACTCGGCTTCCTGGCCTATTCGCAGGACCAGCAGGAAGTCTTCCTCGGTCATTCCGTGACCCAGCAGAAGAACGTTTCCGATGCGACCGCGAAGGTGATCGACGAGGAAATCCGCCGGATCGTGGATGGCGCCTACAGCGACGCCCGCCGCATTCTGGAAGAAAACTACAACGAGCTGGAAACGCTGGCCAAGGGGCTGCTCGAATACGAGACCCTCTCGGGCGACGAAATCAAAGCCCTGCTTGCTGGCGAAAGCCTGGTGAAGAACAACAAGGAAGACGGACCGAAGCCGGGGGCCGGCCGCCGTTCGTCGGTGCCGACCGGCGGCAAGGAAGACACCGGGAAGACCGGTGGGGGCCTAGAGCCCGATCCGCAGCCCGGCGAGTAATTCATGACCGACATTCTAAAAGAGGCCGCGCTGATGCGCGGCCTTTTGCCGTCCGGGGCCAGAGTTCGCCTCGCACCGACCGGTATCGTCTGGGGTGAGATGGCGGACCGGCTCCTGAAGGCCGGACTTGGCCGCCCCCTGGCTGGCGGCCCCGCCGCATTCTCCGCCGTCGAGATCATTGCCCGTTCCGCAGATGCCATTCACCTGCTGGGACCCGCCCCGCTTGATGCGACCACTGTCTGGGCTGAGGGCGAAGGGATCGGCGCCATCTTCGATCAACAACTCGACCTCATCAGCGCGCCGCGTCCTGCGCTTGCCGGATTGCCGGCGGATCGCCCCCTGATCATGGGCATCGTCAATGTGACGCCGGACAGTTTTTCCGACGGCGGCGACTTTGCTGCGACGAATGATGCCGTGGATCATGCATTCGAGCTGCTGATGCAAGGCGCGGACATTCTCGATATCGGCGGGGAGTCCACCCGGCCGGGCGCCGATCCGGTACCGGTAACGGAAGAGCTGCGCCGGGTGGTGCCGGTGATCGAGGGTATTCGTCGCCGGTCCGGGGCGAAGCGCCCGGTGATCAGCGTCGACACGCGGCGCTCGGACGTGATGCGGGCCGCGCTCAAAGCCGGGGCGGACATCGTCAACGATGTGACAGGGCTCGCCGATCCGGAAAGCCGCCGCATTGTCGCGGAAGCGAAGGTCCCGGTAATGCTGATGCATATGCGGGGCGAGCCGCAGACCATGCAGAGCGAGGCTCAGTACGATTTCACCCCTCTGCAGATGCTGGAGGAGCTGGAGCAACGGGTGTTGGAGGCCGAGCAGGCCGGCATCCCGCGTGAGCGTATCGTCGTTGACCCCGGTATCGGATTCGCCAAGAACACGGACCAGAACCTCGAAGTGCTGGCCCGGCTTGGCCTGTTGCACGGATTCGGCTGCACCGTTCTTCTCGGCGCGTCGCGCAAGAAGATGATCGCCAATATCAGCCGGGACGAGCCGGCAAAGGAACGAGTGCCGGGCTCGCTCGCCATTGCCCTTGCCGGTGTGGAGCAGGGCGTCCAGATCGTCCGGGTGCACGATGTTGCCGAGACCGTGCAGGCGCTAAAAGTCTGGGCGGGAATCGCCGGTCGGCGGTAAGCTGCGGTGCTCGCTCCAGTCATTCTGATATTGCTTGGAACTTCATGACCAGAAATCTCTTCGGAACCGACGGCATCAGAGGCACCGCAAATGCCGAGCCGATGACAGCCGAGACAGCGCTTCGCGTGGCCATGGCGGCCGGCCGTCACTTCGTGCACAGCAACGGCAGGCCGAAGACCGGACACCGGCCGCTGGCGGTGATCGGCAAGGACACGCGGCTCTCGGGCTACATGCTGGAGCCGGCAATGGTGGCGGGGTTCACCTCGATCGGGATGGATGTGGTGCTGCTTGGCCCGCTTCCCACCCCGGCCGTGGCGAGCCTGACCCGCTCCCTGCGGGCCGATCTCGGCGTCATGCTCTCCGCCTCGCACAATCCCTATCAGGATAACGGAATCAAGCTGTTTGGCCCGGACGGCTTCAAGCTGTCGGACGAGGTCGAGCACGAGATCGAGAACCGGATCGATACGCTGGGCGCCGAGGACAGGGCATCGGCGGACCGACTCGGCAAGGTCCGGCGGCTGGAGGATGCCCAGGGCCGTTATATCGAGATTGCCAAGAACACGTTCCCGAAGGGCATGCGGCTCGAGGGCCTGAAGCTGGTGGTCGATTGCGCCAACGGTGCCGCCTACAAGGTCGCGCCGCGCGTTCTGTTCGAGCTTGGCGCCGAGGTGATCGAGATCGGGGTATCTCCCAACGGCACGAATATCAATGCCGGCTGCGGTGCCACGGCCCCGGATGCCATGTGCAAAGCGGTGACGGAGAATGGCGCGCATCTGGGCATTGCGCTGGATGGCGATGCGGATCGCCTGATCATGGCAGACGAGCATGGCCGGATCATCGACGGTGACCAGATCATGGGGCTGATCGCGACGTCTTGGGCGGAAGCCGGGCTGTTGCGTGGTAACGCGCTGATCACCACCGTGATGAGCAATCTCGGCCTGGAGAAACATCTCGAAGGCATCGGCGTTGCCATGCACCGGACCAAGGTGGGCGACCGTTATGTGCTGGAGCATATGCGCTCCGGTGATTTCAATCTTGGCGGCGAGCAATCCGGCCACATGATCATGAGCGAGCATGCGACGACCGGCGACGGGCTGATCGCGGCGCTTCAGGTGTTGGCGGTGCTGATTTCGTCCGGCAAGCCAATGAGCGAGGTCGCCTCGGTCTTCTCGCCCTTGCCGCAATTGCTGAAGAACGTGCGGTATTCGGGTGAGCCGCCACTGGATGCAGAGACCGTCAAGAATGCGATCCGGGAAGGCGAGGGGCGTCTGGCCGGAAGTGGCCGGGTGCTGATCCGGAAATCCGGGACCGAGCCGCTGATCCGGGTCATGGCCGAGGGCGCGGACGAAAAGCTCGTCGCGAATGTGGTGGACGATATTGTACGGGAGATTGAGCGTGCCGCAGGTTGATGCAACAGGCTCCAGCGAAATGCATCCGATGAAGGGGCGGGTCCTGATCTGCGCCGGCTCTGATTCCGGCGGGGGCGCGGGTATCCAGGCCGACATCAAGGCAGTCACCTGCCTCGGCGGTTTCGCTATGACAGCCATTACCGCCCTGACCGCTCAGAACACCGAGGGCGTGCATGACGTTTACGACGTCCATGAGGAGTTCATCGCCAAGCAGATAGAGCTGGTGCTGAAGGATCTCGGTGCCGATTGCATCAAGACGGGCATGCTGCACTCGATCCCGGTGATCGAGACCGTGCATAAGGCGCTGGCCGAGTTGGCGCCGGATACGCCGCTTGTGGTCGACCCGGTGATGGTTGCCAAGGGCGGACACCCGCTGCTGGAGCCGCAGGCGCTGGACGCAATGAAGCGCAGGATGGTCGCCCGCGCGACCATCCTGACGCCGAACATTCCGGAAGCGGAGCTTCTGACAGCAAGGAAGATCGTGAACCGGGACGACATGCTCCGCGTCGGCGAGGTTCTGCTCAAGCTCGGCCCGAAGCACGTTCTGATGAAGGGCGGGCACATGGAGGGCGACGAGTTGATCGATATCCTGGTGTCCGCGGATGCTGAGCCGGTCACCTTCCGCTCAGAGCGAATCGACACCGTCCACACGCATGGCACTGGTTGCTCCACGGCCTCGGCGATGGCCGCCGGGATTGCCCAGGGGCTATCTGTGGAGGATGCCGTCAGTCGGGCGCGGGATTATGTGCGCAAGTCGATCCTGAGTGCGCCGGGTTACGGTCACGGTCACGGCCCCCTCAATCACGCGCATACTCTTCGTGCGGGCGTCTGAAGCGCGCTTGAGTTTTGCATAGGCGTTGCCTAGTCTCACCTGACAGGCACGCCCGAGCCTCCCCCCTCCATTGGGAAAGCATCCGACATGTTGGGCTTCGATCTTATCGAACCCACTGTTCGAGTATGCGCATAAGGAGGGATTGCGACAGACGCTCGCATCAGGAGGTTCCCGATGAGATTCTCTCATCCTGTTTTCCGTCTCAAACGTCAGGCCCGTCTGCTGTCCCGCGAGGACGGTATCCCTCTGAACAAGGCACTCGACCGTATTGCCGCCGGGGAAGGCTTCAAGAGCTGGAGCCATCTCGCGGCCAATGCATCACCCGAGAGGCCGGCCGGCGAGATGCTGGCACAGCTTTCTCCCGGCGATCTCGTCCTGTTGGGCGCACGGCCGGGCCATGGCAAGACACTGCTTGGGCTTGAACTGCTGGCTGAAGCGGCGAAGGCCGGACGGCACGGTTTCTTCTTTACACTGGATTACACCGATGCGGACGTCATCGACCGTGTCCGTGCGCTCGGCATCGAGCCCGCAGCGATTTCCTCACGGGTGACGCTGGATACATCCGACGGGATTTGCGCCGACCATATTATCTCGGAGATGCAGGAGGCTCGGCCTCACAGCATCGCTGTAGTCGATTATCTGCAGCTGCTGGACCAGAGACGTCGGAACCCCGAACTTGCCGAGCAGGTGGTCACGCTGAAGAGTTTTGCGCAAACGGCCGGTCACATCGTGGTCCTGATCTCGCAGATCGACCGCGCTTATGACCCGGGAGAAAAGCCGCTGCCGGACTTGTCCGATGTCCGCCTGCCCAACCCCGTGAACCTGACACTCTTCACCAAGAGCTGCTTTCTGCATGATGGGGAGGTTCGGCTGGAAGCCGTGGCCAGACGCTAGCCGACAACGAAATCCTGTTTTTCCAGGTTATAGACGTGCTTGGCGAGAATGCCGGCCGTCGTCATTTTTTCGATCTCCTGACGCAATGTCTCGATGCGGGACGCGTATGTCGTGCTGCCGATATCGAGCAGGGCGTTCAGGGGATCGCTGGCCTTGAGAGCCTGTTCGATCACGCTGCTTTTCGCCCGTCCCTGATGGCGGATGTCGGCGACCACGATACAGACAGAATCCTTTGCTCCGTTCAGATTGTAGCGCCGGGCGTAGCTCGCATATTTCTGGCGTTGCTGCTCGATGGTGAAAGCAACCTGGGTTGCCCGGTTCTCCGGATTGTTCTCCGCCCAGTGTACGAATTTCGCTGCGACCTCGGCCTCCTGCTGACAGACAGCATCCGGATCCGGATTGAGATAACTCATCAGCCCCTGGCTGCTGGTGTCGTCTTCGAGCTGGACAGTGCCTCCAGGTGTTTTCTGGAAGATGTGGCCATTTTGCAGGACCAAGTCAGGGAAATAGAATTGTGCGTCTTTGAGCAACAGGAACCGGCGTAGCAGCAGGACGAAGTTTTCATCGGGCTCGTGAACGGCATCCTGCATGAATCCGAAGGTGAAGGCCGCGCGGTCATAGGTGTTGAGGCAGTGGAAGCTGCCCTTGCTCTCGCACATCACTGTCGGGGCGATAAGATCGGCCCAGATCCCGAAATTTTCCCGGTAGGCCTCAGGTGTGTAGATGTCGGTGCCGGGGGTGGTGTTCATCAGGCCCCGGAGGCTCTGGAAGCGGACGTCGCTGCCGACAAAGAATGTGGGCCCGTCATTGATCTGCGCCGAATAGCGCTGTCCGTCGGTACTGATGGATACGGTCGCCGGCTCGGTAATCTGCTGCGCCGGGCCGGAAATGGCCGTTTTGGCGGAGACCCGTTCGGTCGGGCTGTTGGCGAATGGCATGGCAAGCAGGGTACGCCCCGCATATTCCGGCGCGATGGCGACATAGAGTGTCGGGCCGGCGGCCATGGAACGGGAGACGCGGACGCCGTCACACTGGACCTCCCAGTTGATCCGCGCCAGATCCGCCGGTTCGGGGTTGGGCTGGTTGAACGCTGACGCCTCATAATGGGCGACTGAGCCGACTTCCGCAGTTTCCGGTCCGTCTACGGCTGTGACGAGCAGCATGGCAGCCTCCAAGATTTCCTAGAAGGGAGAATTACTAGCGCAATTACAACCCTGCAACGAATATGGCCGGCTTTCGATTGTCGATTTTTCGTCGTGCTGCCGATACTTGATGTCGCCCGGGGTATGGAGTTCAGACGCGTCCCGCGTAAGTGTTGTGATAGCAAAAAGAATTCAAGCGCTTTTCTTGTGGAGGCGGCATGGCCGAGGAAGACGATATCGTTCTGTCCGAACTGGACGATGAAGAACTCGTGCAGCAGATGCACGACGATCTCTATGACGGTCTGAAAGACGAGGTCGAAGAGGGCGTCAACATCCTGCTGGGGCGCGGCTGGACACCTTACAAGGTTCTGACCGAAGCCCTGGTCGAGGGCATGCGCATCGTCGGTATCGATTTCCGCGACGGCATCCTGTTCGTGCCGGAAGTGCTGATGGCCGCCAACTCCATGAAGGCCGGGATGGTTATCCTGCGCCCGCTGCTCGCCGAGACCGGTGCGCCGCGCATGGGCAAGATGGTGATCGGGACGGTGAAGGGCGATATCCACGATATCGGCAAAAACCTCGTCTCCATGATGATGGAGGGCGCGGGCTATGAGGTGATCGATATCGGGATCAACAACCCGGTCGAGAATTATCTGGCCGCGATCGAGGAGCACAAGCCGGACATTCTCGGCATGTCGGCCCTGCTGACCACCACCATGCCCTACATGAAGGTCGTCATCGACACCATGAAGGAAAAGGGTATCCGCGACGATTACATCGTCCTGGTCGGCGGCGCGCCGCTGAACGAGGCATTTGCCGAGAGTGTCGGCGCCGATGCCTATTGCCGCGATGCCGCCGTTGCGGTCGAGACCGCAAAGAAGATGATCGCCGAGCGCGAGCGCTCCAACTCGGCGGCCATGGGCGTCAGTTGAGCGGGGCGGCAATGGCCGCCTCGACATACTCTGAGAGACCGCGGGCGCTTGTGATTGCCTGCGGTGCTCTCGGCCGGGAGCTGGTCGCGTTGAAAGAGAGCACCGGCTGGGACGCGCTGGACATAACCTGCCTGCCGGCAATCTGGCACAATCATCCCGAAAAGATCGCCCCCGGCCTGCGGCGCAAGCTGCAGGCGGCGAAGGGCTATGAGCAGGTGTTCGTCGCCTATGGTGATTGCGGCACCGGTGGAGAAGTCGATCAGGTGATCGAGGAGTTCGGCGTCGAGCGCATCGCCGGGCCGCACTGCTACCAGTTCTTCATGGGCACGGACGCGTTCACGGCGCTGACCGACGACGACCCCGCCTGCTTTTTCCTGACCGATTATCTTGTCCGGCATTTCGACCGGTTGATCGTCAAAGGGCTGGGGCTGGATCGTTTCCCGGAACTGCGCGACATGTATTTCGGCAATTACACGGCGCTGGTTTATATCGCCCAGACCGAAGACCCGCGCCTGAAAGTAAAGGCGGAACAGGCCGCCGAACGGCTCGGCCTCGCCTTCGCGTATCGCTATCGCGGCTATGGCGAGCTGCAGAGCTTCATCGAAACCGCACATCCCGTGCATGCCGGATGATAACGGCCGCACACACTAACGGAGAGCCGGCATGGCCCATCTCATCATCGTCTATTGGCGCGATATCCCGGCCCAGGTCATCGCCGAACGCGGCCGGGGCCGCAAACGCGAGCAGGCCAAGATCGAGTTGCCCGTGCGCTTTATCCACGCCATCGACATGGCCGCTATGCGGGATGGCTCGGAGGACGAGGGCGCCTATCTCGAAGGCTGGCGCCGGGCCGATCCGGTGGAGTGCGGCGAGGACCTCGAAGCCGAGGCGCAAGCGGCGGCCGATAAACTCGAAGCCGAGTATGACGGCACGAAACTGAAGGCACTGATCGCCAATGGCGGCAACGCCTGAGGGCATCGGCGTTTCAGCCGTCCAGCCAGTCCGGCGAATGGGCCAGCAGGTCGTGCCGGATCGGCGGGTGGTCCGCTGCCATCGGGTCGAGGCGCAGCCGGGTCAGGCGCAGGAAGCTGAACCTCCAGATGCCGTCCGCCCGGATATATTCCTCTTCATAGTGACCGTAGCCGCAATAGCCGCGGGCGCCTGGAAACTCTTTCAAGGGCATATCGGGTCCGAGTTCGACGAGGTCCATCATCGCCCAGATACCGCGGGCCCGATCCGGGCCGAAGAAGGTGATTTCCGGATTGTGCACATGGTGGACCGAGACGGCATCTTTCATGCGCGTGGAAATGCCCGTGACGAAGGCGCGCTCGTCGGACCCGGTCGGCGCGGATCCGAATCCCTCAAACACGGTTCCGGGCGCGAACAGCCCGGCCAGCCGGTCCCACTGCTTGGTGTCGATATAGCGGCAATATTGCGCCTTCAGCCGCTTGATCGCCTCAATGTCGGCGAAGCGGGCGAGATCTGCATCGGTCATGCATTCCTCCCGTTTGTCAGTCTTTCACCGGATCAGGGGATCAGGCGCGCCGTCCGATAGCTGTCGAACAGGTCGGTGAACATCCGGTCCGACTTGACCACATCATGGAAGCCTGCGAGCCGCGCCTTGGTCGTATCAGCGATGATGTCGTAAGTCGGCGCGAAGACATAATCGCCATAGTCCCAAAGGGCGATGTCGCTGTAGGGCGTTGGGACGAGATCGTGTTTGGCGACGATGCGGTCCCAGACCGGGGCATGTTCCGGCATGGTCTCCGCCAGGGAAATGCCAAGCGGCGGGCCGACTTCAAGGCCGAAATAGGCGGCGAAACGCGGCCATAAAGTGCTCCAGCGGAAGATGTCGCCGTTGGTGATGTTGAAGGCCTGGTTGGCGGCGGCGGGTGTGCCAGCCATCCAGACGGCTGCACGGGCGATGTGGTGGGCATGCGCGCACTCGGCGAGGCAGTCGTAGGCCGTCTCCGTTCCCGGAAAACTGAAGGGGCGGCCGAGTTCCCGCATGATCTCGGCATAGGCGGCGATCACCGAGACCAGGTTACGCGGCTTGCCGGGGGTGAAGCCGAAGACCAGCGGCGGCCGCACGACGCTCCAGCTCCACGGCGCATCGAGTCCGGATATCCAGTCCTGCTGATCGTAATAGAAGTTCGGCACGCCGGGCCGGGGATCGTCTTCCTCGGCGGGTGTTTTATAGGGGCCGAGATGATTGCCGTAATATTTGGTGCCGTGCATCAGATTGACATGGCGCAAGCCCGGCGCGGCGGCGGAGATGGCGTCGACCGCGTTGACCAGCATGGCGAGATTGTCTTCAACGGACTCGTTACCGCCTTCGCCGTGCGGGGCGCGTCCGGCATAGAAGATGTGCGTTATGTCTGAGAGTTCCGCAGCCTTTGTCCGGCAATCCGCCGGGTCAAGCAGGTCCATCGAGAGATAGGGGATGGGCAACGGTTCGCGCGGCGGTCTGCGGCTGACACCGACGACCTTTTGGCCGTCTTCGATCAGGCGGCGGCAGATCGCACTGCCAAGCATGCCACTCGCACCCAGCACCAACGCCTTCATTACGGAACTCCCCCCACCAGTTTTTTTGAACTGCACAATGGCGCGGGTTGCGTGGCAAGGTGAATTCCGCCCAGCGGAGGGGCCTAACGTTCCCTACCTCGTTCTAGATGCGAAACTGCTGCCGAAAAAAAGATCCAGCGATTAAGGCAGAGCGACCAGCGGAGGCATTGTTGACGGTACCTGCTCCAGACGTTGTGCAATACGGAAGCCCCCCTTTTCGGGTCGCCGTTATTCATGGTGGACCGGGCGGAGCCGGAGAGGTTGCCCCTCTCGCGCGGGAACTGGGTGCGAGAGGGTATGGCGTGCTTGAGCCGATGCAGACCGGGAGGTCGATCACAGCTCAGGTCGATGAACTGAAATGCCAGCTGGAAAGCAACGGGAGCGGGCCGTTTGTTCTGATCGGCTGGTCCTGGGGAACCTGGCTAAGCTGCCTGCTTGCTGCTGCTCATCCCTCCCTAGTGTCCAGACTCATTCTCGTCGGCTGTGCTCCATTTCATGCTCGGGACGCGACAAGGATTGCTCCGGTCAGGCGTTCCCGGCTGACCGACAGCGAGAACGTGGAGCTGAGCGCTTTTTTCGCTGCCGATGGGACGTGGAACGAGAGGGCTTTCAAGAGAGCGATGCAATTGTCCGACAAGGCGGACGCGTATGAATTGCTCGGCGATTCCGATGCTGTCATCAAATTCGACCGGGCGATATTCGAGGCCGTCTGGCCGGAGGCCGCCGAACTCAGGAAATCCGGGGAACTACTGAGCGTCGTCGAGAAAATCCGATGCCCAGTGCATGCAATTCACGGAGACTCCGATCCTCATCCTGCTGACGGTGTCAGCGACCCATTGGGTAAAATGCTGACTGATTTCGAATTCGTGCTTCTGGACAGATGCGGCCATAAGCCGTGGCTGGAGCGATACGCACGCGACGCGTTCTATGGAACGTTGGAGCGCATCCTTTATCTCGATGAGTGACCGGCTCAGCCCATGCGTTCCCCGGCGCGGACCGGCTCCGGCAAGCGATTCTCCGGCGGGGCGAGGGGGCAAACCCAGTCTGGCGAGTGATAGCAGGACGGGTGATAGGCGAAGTTGAAATCGAGGATCAGCTTGCCATCCGGCGTTTGGCCCAGATCGGCGCTCTTGATGCTGTCCAGCAGGTACCGGCCGCCGCCATAGGTCTCGTGGCCGCTGGTGGCGTCGGTGAAAGGCAAAAAGGTGCCGCCTCCATAGCCCTCGATCCAGTAGACGGTCAGCTCGGCGCCGAGTTTCGAGGCAAGCCCGCGCGTGCGGGCGGCTGGGCGCAGGGAGATGTGCCCGTCATTGCCGATTTCACCCGCCAGAACGCCTTCGTTTGCCGGGGCGTCCAGCGCGACCTCGAAACGCATTTCGGGATCGTAATCAAATAGCGGGATCGCGCCGTAGTTTGCCCGGCGGTCTTTGCTAATGGGGGATTGTTCATGCTCGCAGAACAATGCATCGCGCGTGTCGCGCCAGAGCGCCCATGCGGTCTCCGGATCGTCGGTCCGGCGGATATCTGTATAGAGTTCGGCAACCCGGCGGCGCCAGTCGGCAAGCGAAACAGTGTTCATAACGGTCCCCCAAACATAGTCCAGAGTGACATGGCGCATCTGTCCCGCCAGTGCATCTCACGGACGCGTGAGGTCGACTGGCTGTCGTATCCGGCATGCCTTGACCGCTTCTGCCGAGACGCCGAAGCTGCTCCACGAAGAAATCTAACCGGAGGAACCCTATGACCTGGATCGCGACCGTGCCCTACGCAGAGGCAACCGGCCGGCTGAAGACGCTCTATGACCGGGTCAAGGGGCCAGACGACAATGTCGACAACATCATGATGGCCCACAGCCTGCGCCCCCATTCCATGGAAGGGCACATGCACCTCTACAAGTACGTGCTGCACCACACAGGCAACAAGGTGCCGAAATGGATGCTGGAGGCGCTCGGCGTCTATGTCAGTCAGATCAACCAGTGCGGCTACTGCGTCGAGCATCATTTTCAGGGCATGAAGCGACTGCTGGCCGACGATGCCCGCGCCGACGCCATCCGGGCGGCTTTCGAGGCCGACGCACCCGAGCTGGCCTTCGACGGTGCCGAGCTGGAAATGTGCCGCTATGCCGAAAAACTGACCCGCGATCCGGCCATGGTGAACGAGGCTGAAATCGAGGCGTTGCGCGCCGCCGGTCTGGATGACGGGCGGATTTTGGAAGTAAACCAGGTTGTCAGTTACTTCTGTTACGCAAACAGAACGGTTCTCGGGCTTGGAGTGAGCACGGCCGGGGACATCATCGGCCTGTCACCGAACCAGTCGGACGATCCGGATAACTGGTCGCATGCGTGAGGTCGCGGGCGTTTCAGCGTTCTGGAGATAGCCGATCATTGCAGTCAAGAATTCCGATTAAAATTTTACATTAATGGTTGATTAATTTCGGCCGTTTAAAATGGCGCTTATACGGCGGAATTTAATTGGAATGAAGCAATGTTTCGGAAGCTCCAGGTAAAGACCAAGCTCGCGTTGTTGGTTGCGGCAGGGTTGCTGATCGCGATTGCGATCGCCACTGTGTCCGGCCTCTACAATTCTCTTGAGCTGACGAATACGGCACTGAAGAACCGGCTGACGGCCAACACGACGACACTGACCCAGGAAATCGAGCAGGAAGGGCTGCGGGCCCTTTCGATGGCGCGTCTGATCGCGTTGCAATCGAACGTGATCGAGGCAATGCGCGCTGGCGACCGAGAAAAGCTGTCTGGGATCTTCGTTCCGGGGTTCAAGGAACTGAAGGCAGACTATGGCGTTCGCCAGTTCCAGTTTCATCTGCCGCCAGCGACGTCTTTCCTGCGGGTTCACAAGCCGGAAAAATTCGGCGATGACCTCTCCGGCTTCCGAAACACGGTACTGAAGGTCAATAACGAGAAGGTTTCGACCAAGGGACTTGAGGTCGGGGTCGCCGGCCTCGGCATGCGCGGAGTCGCGCCGATTGCGGATGCCGAGGGCCATATCGGCTCCGTCGAGTTCGGCCTCTCCTTCGGACAAAGCTTCTTCGACGCGTTTCGGGAGAAGCACGAGGCGCACGCAGCACTTTTCGTCTCTCGCGAGAGTGGCTTGGAACCGCTGGCCTCGACCTTTCCTGAAGGGGTTGTGATCGACCCTGCGTTGCTGCAGGAGGGGCTTCAGGGGGAGGCGTTCGATTTGAACGTCAAGGCCGAGGGTCATTCCTACGCACTGGCTGTGAAGCCGGTGACAGACTTTGCCGGCACCGTCATCGGTACCGCGCTGGTGGCAGTCGACAGGGCGAGCTTCGACCGAGCCATCGATAATGCCTATATCTCGGCCGGAGTGCTTCTTGCGCTGAGTATCGTCATTCTTCTCGTTCTGCTGCTTTTCATAAGCCGTCTGATCTCGGCGCCGCTACAGAACGCCATCGATGTCCTCCGTCGTCTCAGCCAGAAGGATTTCACGACGAAGATCGCCAACCTGGACCGTGCCGATGACATCGGAATCATGGCCCGCGCCATGGCCGAGTGCCGGGACGGGCTGGTCGAGGCGGAACGGCTGAAAGAAGAGGAAGAGGCGAACAAGGCCCGCGCCGAGGAGGAGCGGCGCCGGGCGGTGCTCGATTTGGCCCAGAAGTTTGAGGATCAGGTGAAGGGCATCGTTGATGCTGTGGCAGGCTCCGCCGCCGACTTTGGCACAACCGCCGACACGCTGATGAGCGTCGCGGACAACGCCTCCTCGCGGGCCAGCACCGTCGAGAGCGCAGCGCGGGAGAGTGAGAGCAGCGTGCAGACCGTGTCGGCCGCCGCCGAGGAACTCGCGGCCTCAATCCGCGAGATTACCGAGCAGTTGCAGAATACCAGCCGGATGTCCCGGGACGGCGCTCAGCGGGCGGAGGAGACCTCCAGTAAGGTCAGGGAGCTTTCGGAGGCTGCGGACAAGATCGGCGAGGTTGTCGGGCTGATCACCGATATTGCCGAGCAGACCAATCTGCTGGCACTCAACGCTACCATCGAGGCGGCACGCGCAGGCGAGGCGGGCAAGGGTTTCGCGGTGGTTGCCAACGAGGTCAAGTCTCTCGCCTCCCAGACGGGCAAGGCGACGGACGAGATCGGCGGCCAGATCCAGAAGGTGCAGGAAGCGGTGCGTAGCACTGTCGAGGCGATCGAGGCGCTGGCCGGGACCGTGAACGACATCGACCAGGTGGCCGGGACCATTGCCGCCGCTGCTGAGGAACAGTCGGCCGCGACGAACGAAATCGCGCGCAGCGTCGAATCCACGTCCGCCAATGTGCAGGACGTCACCGTCAATATCGGCGAGGTCGTCTCCGCCTCTGCCGAAACCCGCTCGGTCTCCGTCGGGGTGAAAGATAAAGCGAACCATCTCGGCGGCCAGGCGGGAGAGCTGACCCAGGCGGTCAACGGCTTCCTCGCAGAGGTACGCGCGGGCTAGGGCTTCCTCAGAAGCTGTGTGAGCGCCGGTCCGATCTCTCTAAACTACCGTCATTCCCGCGCAGGCTGGAATGACGGTTTTGGAGGGAGAAGAAGAATAATCTTCCGAGTGATTGAAGCCTAGGCCAGACTCCCCATTTCAAATCCGGGTACTTAAGCTGGACGGGAGGACAGGGTGGCCGCTTTCTCAAGACTCTTGCGAAGGGCTACCGTTGCACTTGGTCTGGTCGCATCGCTCGCGGTCGCCTCAATCGCGCATGCCAGCGACATGACTGTGGATTGGCCAGCCTGGAATGCGGCCTCACCGCCGATATTCCCGGGGGAAACCTGGCAGCGCTATGCCTCTCCTGAAGAAGCCGGTTGGTCTTCCGCCTCGCTGGATGCCGCCATGGAAGCTGGCTCCCAACTCGGCGGCGATGCGCTTTTCGTGGTCTATAACGGCGCTGTTCTGGCCGAATGGGGGCAGATCGCCCGGCGGATGAATGTGCATTCCGTTCGCAAGTCGCTGATGAGCGCTCTCTACGGCATCGCTGTGGGGGAGGGGAAGGTCGATATTTCCGCCAGTCTCGGTACCCTCGGCATCGACGAGATCACACCGCTGACAGAAATCGAGAAAAGCGCGACCGTCGCGGATCTGCTGGAAACCCGTTCCGGCATTTATCTGCCCGCCGCCTATGAGACGAGAAGCATGAAGCGTGGCCGTCCCGAGCGCGGCAGCCACGCACCGGGCAGTTTCTGGTACTATAATAACTGGGACTTCAACGCGCTGGGCACGATCTACAACCAGCAGACCGGCAGCGACCTGTTCCGCGATTTCGAGACCCGGCTGGCCCGGCCGACCGGCATGCAGGACTTTTCCCTCCGGCACACATTCTACCGTGGGGACCCTGACGTCTCGCACCATCCGGCCTATCTTTACCGCCTGACCGCACGGGACATGGCCCGGTTCGGGCTGCTGTTCCTGAACGAGGGCCGCTGGCGGGACAGCCAGCTCATCCCGGCGGACTGGGTGGCGGAGAGTACACGCGCGCATGTGCAGCGGGAGCGCGGCGGCGGCTACGGTTATATGTGGTGGACCTTCGCCCGGCGTCTCGAGGAACTCGGCACCTATGCAGCGTTGGGTAATGGCGGGCAGACCATCATCATTGTACCCGCCGCCCGGCTGGTGCTGGTGCATAAAGCGAATACCGCAGACGGCCATCGGGTCGAGACGGGGGATATCGTCGAGGTTCTGGTCGCGATCCTGAAAGCCCGAACCGGCCCTCCCGCTGCCACGCCGAAACTGGTCCCGGCGGTGCAACCGGTTATTCCTGGCGCGACGGTTGAGCTGGGGCCGGAACAACAATCCCGGTTGCCCGGCGCATATAAGGGGCGCCGGGCAACGATTCATGTGGTGGAGACGAAAGACGGTATCGAGATCGCCGATCCGCGGCTTGGCCAGTTCCGCCTGCTGGCACAATCGGACACAAGGTTTCTGATCGAGGATCTTGAGCGCGAAGCGGTGTTCACGGCGAACGAAGCAGGCGAGGTCATCGGCGTGAGTGTCGAAAACCGCAGAGGCGGCTGGACCGATTTGGAGCGCGTTCGGAACTGACCGGGTTATCCAGCCGCGCCTCATATGACGCTTTCGTTGCCACGCCACTTTCATCTTGACCCCATACGGGGGAGTGGCTGTAAACAGGTCGGCTCCGCTGAGACGGGAAACTGTATTTCCAATCCGAGAGAGCCCGCATCCCATGAAACCGATTGTCGCCGGGCTGGATTTCGGCACCTCGAATTCCGCCATCGGATACGCGTCCGGCAACGCCCTCGATCTCCACAGGTTCGAGCATGGCGGTCAGTCCGTCCCGACGGCCCTGTTCTATGACGAGGAAGAGGGCGTGCTGGTCAGCGGGCATGACGCCGAAGCGCGGTTCCTGCAGGGGTATGAGGGCCGTTACCTGCGGGCGCTCAAAAGCATCCTTGGCACCAGCCTGGCCGATGATGCGACCCGGATGGGCGCCCGGTCCTGGCCATTCCGTTCCCTGCTGACCAGCTTCCTGACTGCGGTGAAGAAGAGCGTCGAGCAGGCGGCCGGCGGGGAGATTTCCGGGCTGGTCGCCGGCCGGCCGGTGCGCTTCGTCGACGAGGACGAGACGCGCGACAGACGGGCGGAGGCGTTGCTGCGCGAGGTGCTGGAGGAAGTAGGTTTCGGCCCGGTGCGGTTCATCTACGAGCCGGTAGCGGCTTTGATTGATGCCGAGGCGGCGATGCAGGACCCGACTTATGTGCTGGTCGCCGATATCGGCGGCGGCACCTCGGATTTCACGCTGGCCCACCGGTCAGTGGACGGCGCTTCCAAAGAGGTCGCCGGGTTCGAGATCCTGGCCAATCACGGTGTGCATATCGGCGGCACGGATCTCGACAAGCGGCTGTCGCTGAAGGCCGTCATGCCCGCCTTCGGGTACGGCACGGAGATGAAGGCGCTGACCTCCGATGTCCTGCTACCGGTGCCGCCCAGCTACTACAACGATCTCGCCACCTGGCAGAAGATTCATTTCTGCTACAGCTACGCGATGAAGCGGGATGTCCGGTCGGTCATGCGTCAGGCGATCGAGCCGGAGAAGATCGAGCTGTTGCTGGAGCTGTTGGAACGGCAGCTCGGCCATCGGCTTGCGAATGCCGTGGAAGGGGTGAAGATCGCCCTCAGCGACAGTGAGGCGGCGACGCTGGATTTCCCGGATATCGAAGATCTGTCCCCTATCACGGTGGACCAGGCTGCCCTGGCCCAGTATTTCGCGCCGCTGGAACAGCAGGTCGCCAAGGCCGCCGGGGAGACCCTCGCACTGGCCGGGGTGCGGCCGGAGCAGGTCGGCCACATCGTCCTGACCGGCGGCTCCACCCTCTTGCCGGACATGCGCAGGACGATCACCGCCTGCGTCCCCGCCGCCCGGATCGTCCCGTCCGATCCGTTCACGGCGGTGGCAAAGGGCCTGACCAAGGCGGCGCAGAGGGTGTTTCCTGCTGGGTGACGCGGTGTGGCATCGGCCCACTCAGTTCCCGAACAGTTTCTTCAGCCCTTCGCCGGCCTTCTCCAACTCCTTGCCGGTGTCTTCGATAACCTTCTTCGTATCGTCGACGGCCTTCTTGGCGCCTTCCACATCGGTTGGCAGCTTGCCGCCGTTGATCTTGCCGAGATTATTTTTCAGCGCCTCAAGGGTCTTGCCGACACCGATGCTGGCGGCTGCCCGGCTGGCGGCGTCGGTCAGGGCAGCCATCACCTCTGCGGCCACTTCTTCCGGTGTCGCCCCGCCGGACTCCTTGCCGATATTTCGGAGGGTGATGTCCGGCAGCCGTGCTTCCAGTGCCTTGCCCTGATCGAGCAGGGAGGCGGCGACCGTCACCTTGCCGCCGCGCACTTTGAGGGTTTCGATGATCAGCTTCTTGTCCGTGCCGCCGCTTTCACCGGACGATGGCGCGCTGGACGAACTGCTCCCACCACCGCTGTTCTTCTTCACGTTGTCCGCGATGGTGCCGATATTGTTACCGCCGGGCATCAGCTCGTAGGTCACCGCCGGCCCGTCTACGGAGATCTCCTTGATCACGATCACCGGCTGGCTGACGCTTGCGGTATCCAACGCAACACTGATCCCGCCGAGCGAGATCGCGCTGTCGCTCTTGAAGCCCGAGGGATTGCCGACCGTCAGCCCGTTGATCCCGGCCCGGCCGTCGAGAACCTCGATCTTCACCCCGGAGACGGTCACCGGCACACCGGCAACGCGCGTGCCCTGCTTCTCGATCACGTCCTTGACGAGGGAGTCGAGATTGCCGAACACGAAGACGACGACGGCAACCACCGCCACCAACAGGACCGCAACAACGGCCCCTACAATCATCCCCAAACGCTTCATCGTCTCACTCCACATCTGGCGCGCACCAGAGGCCGCGCGGCTTCATCGCTTTCCTGACGAGTCTAGGCGTGTTCGGGGGAAGAGGTCCAGAGACGAGGATATGACGGTGGTGCGGGTGCCGACGGAGCGCTTACCGGGGCGCTGGGCGGAAGTATAGTTATCGGCGGATTTCCGCCTTTTACTCCGTATTAATGAAGTCTGGCCTAAATTCGGCTTCCAGATGACCGGCCAGAGCCAGAAACAGCGATCTTATGCCCCGTGAAGTCCGAACGATTATCCTGAGCGACGCCGAGCTGAGCGGTGCGGTCGACTCATTCCGGCGGGTCAACAAGGACCTTCTGCCGCCCGGCACGGTGCATGGGATCGAAGCGCAGCCCGACGGCAGCATTCTGGTCGCCATCGAGATGAAATTCGGCCCCAATATCCGCAAGGACAAGTTCATTCTCGAGCAGCAGAATGTGGTCGAGGCTTTCGTCAGATTCTGCATCGAAACCAACGTCGTCATCCCGCGCAGCGGCACCAGAAAGATTGTGCGGACCGACAAGGAGTGGATTCTCGAAATCCGGCTGAAGAGCGACGAGATGGCCCATCAGGCCGCCTATGCGGATTTGAAGAGAAACGAATTGAAGGGACGGGCGACCTGAAGCCCCAATCTCCGCGCCGGCCGGAACCCGGTCGAAATGCCCCGTCAGCCCTGCAGCGCGAACATCATCGCGTAGAGCCCGGCATCCACATGCTTCGCGCCGCGCTCGGCAAGGCCGTCGACGATCCCCGCCTCCTTGAGGGCGGCTTCGACGAAGGCCCGGTCGGTGCCTTCGATCACCGCCGTGAACGGCGCCTCGCCATCCTTGCTCTTGCGGATCGACTGCTCGCCGGTCCCGGCAAGTGAGCGGCCCATATCGGCCTGCCAGTGCTGCACCCTTGTGATGCCTTCGCGGTTGCGCAGGTCATGCAGGGCGGCACCGGCGAGCCAGCGGGCAATCGCCTCCGGATCCCCCGTGCCCGGATCGTAGCGCACGGTCGCGACAACCGAGCCCAGAACCTCACCGCTGCAGAACCGCACCCGGTTGGTCGCGCGCACGAAATTGCGGAATTCCTGCATCATCCGGGACGTCCATTCCGTCGGATGGTCGAGCGCATGGCGATAGACCGGATCATCAAAACAGGCCAGGCCCTCGACATCGTAGGCCGCGAGATACCTGTGCTTGCCGCGCCCGAGCTTGCGATAGCGCCGCCCGTTCCGCCATCCCGGCATGCCGACCCGCTCCGGAATATGCTCGCGGTGGTACCACTCGCCGAATTCGGCATCGCATTCGGGCGTCGTGTCGCCCCATACCGCCATCACAGCATCACTCATGTCTGTGTTTCCTCCTGGTTGGCAGGATCAAACCGTCAAAATCGTCGAGCCCGTCGTCTCCCGTGCCTCAAGCGCACGGTGGGCCTCGGCGGCGTCCTTCAGGGCGTAGGTCTGGTTGATCTCGATCTTCACGCCTTCACGGATCTTGTCGAACAACGCACCCGCGATATCGAGGGTCAGCGCGCGCGTCGCCGTGTGCGGGGCAAGTCCGGGCCGGGTGAAGTAGAGCGCCTTGCCGGCCAGCAGTTTAGGTTCGACCGCCGGTGCGGGGCCGGAGGCGGCGCCGAAATGCACCAGCGTGCCGAAGCGGGCCAGCGAGCCGAGCGAGCCCTCATAGACGGCGGCGCCGACCCCGTCATAGACGACCGAAACGCCCTCGCCGCCGGTGATCTCCATCACCCGGGCCTGGAAGTCCTCCCGGGTATAGACGATCGGATGATCGCAGCCATGCGCCCTGGCAATCTCCGCTTTTTCATCGGAGCCGACGGTCCCGATCACCGTGGCGCCGATCTTTTTCAGCCACTGGCAGGCAATCGTCCCGACGCCACCGGCCGCTGCATGCAGCAGGACGGTCTGGCCGGCCTGTACCGGAAAGGTGCGGCGCACAAGGTAGGACACGGTCAGCCCCTTTAGCATGGACCCCGCAGCCTGCTCGTCGCTGATATCGTCCGGCAGGGGGATCAGCCGTTCGGCCGGGTAGATCCGTTCCTCGGCATAGGCGCCGGGTGTGCCCATGACATAGCCGACACGATCACCCACCTTGACGGTCTCGACACCCGCGCCGACGGCTTCGACGACCCCGGCGGCCTCCATGCCGATTGAGGCGGGCAGATCGAGTTTATAGCCGCCGGACCGCTGATAAACGTCGATATAGTTCAGCCCGACAACGGTCTGGCGCAGGCGCACCTCGCCCGGCCCCGGATCCCCGACAGCGAACTCCTCGAAGCGCATCACGTCGGGGCCGCCCTGCTCGTGGATGATGATTGCGTGCGCCATGGCGGTGGATCTCCCTGGAAGATGGTTCTGGTTGTTGCTGTGCGGGTCATTGGGTGCCGCTCGGGACGCACTGTCCGCATGGCCGGCGTCATGGGTCAATGCACGGTTCCATGTGGCGGCAAAAAGTCCGTCATCCCGGACCTCCCTCAGCCGCCATCACGGACCCTCCCTCAGCCGTCATCCCGGACCCCGATCCGGGATGACGATCGAGGACGGCGTCACTCTCAGCGCAGCGTCGCCAGCAGCCCGGCCATCAGCTTGCCCCGCTCGGCCAGGCTCTCGATCTCGATATGCTCATCCAGCGTATGCAGGCCGGCGCCGCGCACGCCGAGGGAGTCGAGGGTCGGGATGCCCATCGCGCCGGTGAAATTGCCGTCCGAGCCGCCGCCCGCCATATGGGCCGTGATCTCGAAGCCCAGATCCGCGGCGAGGCGTCTTGCATGCTCGAACAAAGCCGTGTCGGCGGCGCTCGGCTCCCAGACCGGGCGGGTGACGCCGCGCGCGACCTGGAAGCCGACATCGCCATCGGGATTGTTCAGCGCCAGCATCTTCCCGACGCCCGCATCCAGATCCTGCTGCCGCTTGGCCATGGACAGCGCCTCGGCCGCGCAGCCCGAGGGCAGGCAATTGACGTGCAGCTGGTCCGAGGTCACGCAGCCCACCGAGAAGGTGCAGCTGTCGGTGCTCATCTCCTCGATCTCGAGGATGCGCCGGGCCATTTCCCGCACCGCCGAGCGCCCGAGGCGCGGATCGACGCCCGCATGGATCGGGGTGCCGGTGGTCCGGAGGTTGAAGCGCGCAATGGCATAGCGGCCCCAGACCAGGCCGCCATCGGAACGGGCCGGTTCGGGGACGAGCACGTATTTCTGGCTTTTCGCCGTGGCCTCGATCAGCTCCCGGGTCGCGGGCGTGCCGATCTCCTCGTCAGGCGTGAACAGCACGGTCACGGGCAGCGGCGTCTCGATCTGCGCCGCCGCCAGTTGCCGGATCGCTTCGAGCGACAGGTAGTTGCCGCCCTTCATGTCCTGGATGCCGGGCCCCCAGCACTTCCCGCCCTCGCGCCGCCAGGGCAGGCGGGCGAGCGTGCCGACGGGATGCACCGTGTCCATGTGCCCGGCGATCAGGATGCCCGGCGCGCCCGCCCTGGGATGCGGGAAACTGGCGCGGACGCAGCCGCCGAGGCCCATGCGCCCGGGAATGCGCTCGATCCTGGCGCCCATGGAAGCGAGGTCATAGCTCGCAAGGTCGATCATCCGGTCCACCGCCGCCGCGTCATGGGTCGGGCTCTCGCATTCGATCCACGGGCGGAGGCCGGTGCACATGGCGTCGGAGTCGAAAGGCAGGGCGTTGAAATCCATGGGGGGGCTCCGCAGTTGGGGAATGGGGCGGGCAGAAAGAAGGGGGCAGGATACTCAGATCGCGGACCTCAATCCGTCATCCCGGACGTGATCCGGGATCCATATGACCACTGTCACGGTTCTATGAAAAGCTGGTTCCCGGCCCTCCGGCCGGGATGACGGTCGAAGAGAGAAGTAGGGAGCTGTGCGACGCAAGCCCCAACTTGGTCAGGGTCATGTGGCTGCAGGATCTAAAACCGAGTGTGCCTAGCCAGCCGACGGGGGCATTGGTTCGAGAGTTTCAAGTAGCGCCTGCGCGTAGGCGTCGGCATGGTGTCGGACAAGGTCTGAGCGGACCATGAAAAGCCAGCCGACAGTGATCAGCACGAGCACCAAGAAGCCAAAATTGTTTGCTGTGGAGAGTTCTGCGAACTTCCAATCAGCCAGTGCCAGGGTCGCGCATGCGTAACTCGACAGTGAAATTAAGCTGATACTAAGTGCCGTTGGTTTTAGGGCCAGTAGGTTTCGGCAGAACCCATATGCTATGTTTTCGCGACGAACTCCTTTAACTCCGGTGATCTTAGCCCTTCGCCTCGCTTCATCAATTGCCGTCTCGTAAAGGCTGTCCGCAGCCGATGGATTAGCCTGTTCTTCGTCGGCAGTCGGAATCTCAAATGCTGGTCCGAAAGCTCGGAGTGCGTCGTGGTACCTAGCCTTAGTGTGTTGATTTACCCGAGTGTCTTGGTGCCTGAGCATTGCAGTGGTTGGCTGTCCGCCCCATTGCTCGAACAGGCCAGCTTCGATCTCTCGACCTTTCATCCGGGCATATCTCACGAGAAACACGTAGATCGCCACTCCCACACTGCCAGCGAGCGTAGCGGGCAGCGCGAAGGTTGTGCTGGCATCTGGCACCAGAAGGACAGCAACGAGCAGCATTGGTAAGACGGCAAGGACGGTTGGCAAATGCCGAGCTTGGAGGTCATAGGTATCCATGTTTTAAATACTACCATAGAGAATTTGACCGCCGATGAGAAGACCCATTGCGGGTGTGAGGGCGCATGAATTGCGAGATAGAGTTTCTCCCTGTCGGTGAAGGGGCGAAGAGCGGTGACGCCATTGTCCTGCGCTACTGGGATGCCGACCTTAACGACTGGCGCGTGATGGTTGTCGACGGCGGTTATGCGGCTACCGGAAAAGCGATATGCGACCATATCCGGAGATACTACGAAACCGAGATTATTGATCACTTGGTGAGTACCCATCCCGACAATGACCATATGAGCGGCCTGAGAACCGTCATGGAGGAGATGGATGTAAGGCAGCTCTGGATGAATGTGCCGGAAGCGCACGCAGCAGATATCTTGCCATTGTTCAAGAGTCGACGGTGGCAGGTCGAGAATCTTAGGCGCGAGCTGCGAAAGTCCTATGACTACGTCACAACGCTTCTTCAACTTGCTGAAGCTCAGGGGACGACGATTTACTTGCCGTTCCAAGGCCAGCAGATAGGCCCATTTACGGTCCTGTCGCCTTCGCGTGAAATGTACGAGGGGCTTTTACCGCAATTTCGAGATACGCCCCCTCCTGACATAGAGTTGCTCACCCAGCTCGGGACCTGGCTTCGAGGTATCGGTCGTCGGGTAGCGCAGGCAACTCGAATGGTGATTCCTGAAGACTGGGCGACGGAGACGCTGAAAGACGGAGGGGTCACTTCAGCCGAGAACGAGAGCAGCGTTGTCCTCTACGGTAGGCTCGGTCACGGTGGAGTGTTTCTTACAGCTGACGCCGGTCTAAGGGCGCTCTATGAGGCTTCGAGGTTCGCTGATGAGAGTGGGATAGATATCAGCGATGGACTCTGGATTTTCCAAGTGCCTCATCACGGAAGCAGAAACAACATCTCACCTAGCGCCTTAAACTATTTTCTTGGAGGGCCTGTCAGTCCAGGCGCGAGCAGACGTACGCAGTGTGTTGTGTCTGCAGGGGTGAGCGATCCAACGCATCCTAGGAAGGTCGTTGTTAACGCCCTGCTCCGGAGAGGCTGTAGTGTCACTACGACGAAACAAACGGCGCTTAGGTTCTGGTATGGATTACCTCAAAGACCGGGGCTAACGTCTGTACAAAGTCTGACGTTCTCCGATCATGTGGAGGCCTACGACTAGTTCGACGATCATTTGGAGCCTGTTTTTCAACAGGATTAGGGCCGTTTGGAGAAGATAGCGCAAACCTACCCCCGCCGCCGTCTCCGCCGTCCGCCTTCGTCTCCCGACTTCACCGCCACCCTCGGCGCCGGCATTTTCACCGCCGCCGACAGTTTCGGATACGGGTCCGTCTTGTGCGGCAGGGCCATGGCGCCGACGAAATGTTCCTGGAAGCGCGGCTCGACGGCGGTCTCGACCTTTTCGATGGTGCGCACCACCCACTCGATTTCCTTGCGCGCCTGACCGTTGAGCAAGGCGATGCGGGCGCCGGTGCCGGCCGCGTTGCCGACGGAGACGACGTTTTCCAGCTCGCAGTCCGGGATCATGCCGAGGACCATGGCGTATTTCGGGTCGATATGGCTGCCGAAGGCGCCGGCGAGCACCACCCTGTCGACGCTGTCCACGCCGAGCCGGTCCATCAGCAGGCGCGAGCCGGCATAGAGCGCGGCCTTGGCGAGCTGGATGGCCCGCACGTCGCCTTGCGTCACCGAGACGGTGTCGCTGATCCGGTAGGAGAAGGTGCGGCCGTCCGGGAAGACGCGGTCCGACTTTGCCGCCAGCGCGCCGTCGATCATGCCGTCAGTGGTGATCATGCCGGCCAGGAACATCTCGCCGATGGCCTCGATAATGCCGGAGCCGCAGACGCCGCTGATGCCAAGCTCCGCAACCGTTTCCTCGAAGCCTTCCTCGTCCGACCAGCGGTCGGTGCCGATGATCTGGAAGCGCGGCTCCAGCGTCTCGGGATCGATCCGCACGCGCTCGATGGCGCCGGGGGCGGCGCGCTGACCGCTGGAGATCTGGGCGCCTTCGAAGGCCGGGCCGGTCGGGCTGGAACAGGCCAGGAGCCGGTCCCGGTTGCCGAGCACGATCTCCGCATTGGTGCCGACATCGACGATCAGGGTGATCTCGTCCCGCTTGTAGGGCGTTTCGGACAGCACCACGGCGGCGGTGTCCGCACCGACATGGCCGGCGATGCAGGGCAGGGCATAGACCCGGGCGCCTGGATGCAGATAAAGGTCCATCTCGGCGGCGGTCAGCTCGACGGCGGTATCGACGGTCAGCGCGAAGGGCGCGCCGCCGAGTTCCGTCGGGTCGATGCCGAGCATCAGGTGATGCATCACCGGGTTGCCGACAAAGACCAGATCGACGATCTCGTCCGATCCGGCGCCGATCTCGGCCGCCGTTTGCGTCGCCAGATAATTCACCGCCTCGCGCACGACGCGGGTCATTTCCTCGTCGCCGCCGGGGTTCATCATGACGTAGGAAACCCGGCTCATCAGGTCTTCGCCGAAGCGGATCTGCGGGTTCATGGTCCCGGCCGAGGACAGCACCTTGCCGGTGGCAAGATCGCAGAGATGGCCGGACATGGTGGTGGAGCCGATATCGACGGCGAGGCCGTAGATCTTCTCCCGGAAGCCTGGCCAGACGCCGACCACCCGGTCGTTGCCGCGAAGCGCGACGGTGACTTTCCAGGCGCCGTCCCTCAGGGCCTTCTGCAGACTGGTCATGACCGCGTAATCGCAGGAAACGTCGTCGGCGATGCCCCAGTTCGGCCATTGCTCGCGCAGGCTCTCGCACAGCCGGCGGAAGTCGCTCGACTGATCATGCAGGTCGGGCTCGCGCACATCGACATAATGCAGGTGGGTGACCGGCCGGATCTCGATATCCCGGACCTCGGCCCGCTTGCGCACGACCTGCCGGTGCACCTGGCTTTCCGGCGGAATATCGATCACGCAATTGGCAAGAACCTTGGCATTGCAGCCAAGGCGGCGGCCCGGTTTCAGGCCGCGCTTCTCGGCGTAGCGCTGCTCGGACTTGGTGGTCTCGCTGATGCTGCTGGCGCGCGAGGTGATCTGGAACTTGGCGAACTCACCCTCGGAAAGCTGGATCTGGCAGCGCCCGCACATGGAGCGCCCGCCACAGACGGAATCGAGATCGACGCCGAGGGACCGGGCGGCGTCGAGCACGGTGGTTTCAGGCGGCACGAAGCCGCGCCGTCCGGAGGGCGTGAAGACGACATAGACGTCCTCGGGAGTGTCGTCCTGCCGGATATCCGAGGCAGCGTCAGCCGGTGCGGTCATGGCGTCACTTCCATGGTGCCGCCTAGGCCCTGCGGCGGCGGCGCTCACGGCCGCCGCGCGCGCCGACCGCTTCGCCTTCCGCCGGCTGTTCGCGGAAGCGCTTGATCCAGCGGCGGCATTCCGGGTCGTGCCCCATCATCACGTCCGCACCCAGCACTGCGCCCATTTCCTCCGCATGCAGCGGGTTCATGATGGCGGACGTCATGCCGGCATGGATCGCCATGGAGAGGAAAGCGGCGTTCATGGCGTGCCGGTTCGGCAGGCCGAAGGAGATGTTGGAGGCGCCGCAGGTCGTGTTCACCTTCAGCTCCGTGCGCAGCCGGGTGATCAGGTCAAAGGCGGAGCGGCCGGCGAGATTGATCGCGCCGACCGGCATGATCAGCGGGTCGACCACGATATCCTCGCGCGGGATGCCGTAATCGGCGGCATGCTCGACGATCTTCTTGGCCACCTCGTAGCGCACGTTCGGGTCTTCGGAGATACCGGTCTCGTCATTCGAGATGGCGACCACGGCGGCGCCGTATTTCTTCACCAGCGGGAGGACGACCTCGAGCCGTTCTTCCTCGCCTGTCACCGAATTCACCAGCGCCTTGCCCTGATAGACGGCAAGGCCGGCTTCCAGCGCCTCGACAATCGAGCTGTCGATGGAGAGCGGCGTGTCGGTGAGGGACTGCACCAGCTTGATGGACTCGGCGAGGATCGCTGGCTCGTCCGCCATCGGGATGCCCGCATTGACATCCAGCATGTTCGCACCGGCCTCGACCTGGGCGAGAGCGTCGGAGCGGACCCGGCTATAGTCGCCAGCGGCCATTTCCGCCGCCAGCAGCTTGCGGCCGGTCGGGTTGATGCGCTCGCCGATGACGCAGAACGGACGCTCGAAACCGATCACGATTTCCTTGGTCGCCGAGCTGATGACGGTATCGGTCATTCCGGTTTTTCTCCCTTGATGCGGCTGATGAGACGGGTCAGGAAGCCGCGGCCGTCTTTTCGGCCAAAGGGGCGGTGTCGAACCCGCCCTTGCTGTTGAGGCTGAACGCGCCTGCCGTCACCTGATCGACCCAGGAAACGGTCTTGGCGAGGCCGCCGAACGGATAGAAATGCAAATGCCGGATCAGGCAGTCCGGGTCCGCCTGGATGCCGTCGGCGAGGCCGACCAGCAGTTTGTCCGGGGCCTGCACGGTGAGCAGGCGGGCGATGTTCCGGGTCTGCCGGGTCAGCACTCGCATGGACGGGCCGATGCCGGAGACCTGGGCGAATTTCAGCAGCGTCTTCAGACTGGCGAGGCCGGGAACGCCGATATGGATCGGCAGCGCGTTACCGGCATCGCGGATGCTGTTTTCCCATTTCAGGATGGCGCCCGCATCGAAGCAGAACTGGGTCTCGATATAGGTCTCTATCCCGGTCTTCGCTGCCCACTCGTTCTTGGCCGTCAATGCGCTGGCGAGACCGTCGGCGGTAATGTCAGGAGAGCCTTCGGGATGGCCGGCCACGCCGACCTTGCGGATGCCAGCGGCTTCCAGTCGGCCGCTCCGCAGCACGTCCATGGTTTCCGTATAAGCGCCAGCCGGAGTGTCGACACCGCCGCCGATCACCAGCACCTCGGTCACGCCAGCCTCGCCGGTGAGGCCCTCAAGGTAATTGGCAAGCGCGGCGTCGCTCTCGATGCTGCGCGCGGCGATATGGGGGACGGGCTCCATACCTTCGGCCCGCAACCGGCGGCAGACGGCAATGGTGTCGGTGAGGGCGGTGCCGGGGAGCTGGGTCACGTTGACAGTGGTTCCGGCCGGCAGCAGTGCGCCGAAATCGTCCACCTTGGCGGCGGAGCCAGGGGTGGTCTCAACCGAGAAACCCCGCACCAGAGTCTGGATATCCGTCATGCTCGCGGCCATCGCCCTCTCCTCAGATCCCGTTGGCGCCTGATCGCGCTGTTCTTCGGATTTAAGAGCAGATGCGGGAATTCAATGGCTGTCTCGCGTCACAACTTCTCTCAATTGCGACACTGTTCACGAATCTGTCGTCCGGGCGCATTTCTGAGAGCCTGAACAGCCTGCCCGCGCGGCGTCGTTCGCGTGCGCTTGGCGTCGTCTACGCAGGGGGACTATTCTCCGGCACCAGTCGGCAACCCGGTATCTTTTCAGTCATGATCGAAGCTTCCTTTATCACCGCCAGCCTGGCCCTGTTCGTGGCCATTCTGTTCACCCGTATCGGCCGCTCCGTGACATGGCGGGCGATGGTGGCGCCGCTGGCCTCGATCATCGGCAGCGGCTTTCTGGTCTCCGCGCCTCTGCTCGGGCGCGAGCTTGGCGGTTTTGCGATCCTGGGTATTGTCGGCCTCTGTGCATTCGCCTGGGCGATTGGCGGGGCTATCCGATACAACATCATGCATGTCGAGCAGCTGCTGGAGCAGGCACCGCCGCCACGCCACATAGCGGTTCTGGAGCGGCTGAGTACCTTCACCCTGTTCTTCGCCTATGTGATTTCTGTCGCCTATTATCTGGCGCTGCTGGGTGCCTTCGTCATGAAGCAGGTGACCGGGGCCGTGGATCCGGTGATGGCGAAGCTGATTGCCACATTCCTGTTGGCCTTGATCGGATGGCTCGGCTGGTCAGGCGGATTGGGGAAGGTGCTCCGTGTCGAATCCGGTGTGGTCGCCCTCAAGCTGGCGGTCATCGGCGGTTTCCTGACCGCGCTCGCGCTCTATGGCGGCGGTCTCCTGGCGGACGGCGAAGCTGTCATGCCGCCCGAGCCGCACGGCGACTGGAGCAGTCTGCCGGTTTTGCTCGGCATGTTGATCATGGTGCAGGGGTTCGAGACCTCGCGTTTTCTTGGCGAGGAATTCGATCGTCCGACCCGGGTCAGGACAATGCGTCTGGCGCAGCTGGTCGCGACGGTCATCTATATTACCTTTTTCCTGCTGCTGTCGCCGCTGATGCTGACAGCGATGGAAGGCACGGGTGAGACCGCGGTGATGGATGCGGCGCTTATAGTGTCGCCGCTGCTTCCCCTTGCCCTGGTGTTCGGGGCTGTCGCCAGCCAGTTCAGCGCAGCTGTGGCGGACGCCATCGGCGGCGCGGGACTGGCCAACGGGGCGAGCCACAGGCTCAACGGCCATCAGGTCTACCCGTTGCTTGTCTTTGTTTCGGCGCTTGTGCTGTGGGAGACGGATATCTACGGGGTGATCGCCCTCGCGAGCCGGGCTTTTGCCGTCTACTACATGCTGCAATGTGCGATAGCGGCGGTAGCAACGGTGAGGGCAGGTGGGCACGGGGCGGCGGTCGCATGGCGCGTGCTGTTGGCGCTGTCCTGCGCTGCCGTCGCGATATTCGGCATCCCCGCCGAATAACGCCGGTAGTCACCTTATTAACAAGGGAGTGGGAGGGAGACGGTTTGCCGCCTCCCTTGGTGATCAGTTGCTCTGGGCGGCGACCAGCGTGTTGTCATCCCGGGCAACGGCAATCCGCTGCTCCAGTGTCGGCAGCACGGCGGCGAACCGCTTCAGCTCCTGGCCCTTGAGCTTTTCGCCAGCAGGCAGTTTCACGCTCATCGGATTACGCTGGCGGCCATTCTCCAGCACTTCATAGTGCAGGTGTGGGCCGGTGGAACGTCCGGTCGTGCCTATATAGCCGATGGTCTGGCCCTGTTTGACCCGCGCACCCTTGGTCAGTCCGCGCTTGAAGGCGGACATGTGGGCATAGGCGGTCTTGTAGGTGCTGTTGTGGCGGATGCGGATGTATTTCCCGTAGCTGCCGTTGCGGCCGATATAATCCACGACACCGTCGCCGGCGGCCATGATCGGCGTGCCGGTGGGGGCCGCGAAGTCTGTCCCGCGGTGCATCTTGGTATAACCAAGTATCGGATGCTTGCGCTTGCCGAACCCTGAGGACAGCCGGGCGCCGTTCACCGGGGTACGCATCAGTGTCTTGCGGACGGACTGGCCCTTGCGGTCGAAATAATCGGTGAAGCCGCTCTTCGGCGTGTAGCGGTAATAGGCGAGTTCCTTGCCGGAAAGCGTCATCGCCGCATAAGCGATGTCGCCGCTCCGCACCAGGGTGCCGTCGCCGGTGCGCTGCTCGTCATACAGTACTTCGAACCGGTCGCCGTTCTGGATGTCGCGCTGGAAGTCGACATCGAAACTGAAGATCCGGATCATGTCATACAGTACGGAGATCGGGATACCGGCATCGACAGCGGCCTCATAGAGGCTTGAGCGGATGAGGCCGGCGCCATACGCATCCCCTCGCTTCAGGGCCTTCTCCTTGACGTCGGCCTTGTAGGCGCCGTCTTCGGTATAGCGTACCTGGATCGTGCGGACCGGATCGGCCTTGAAGGAGATAGAGAGCAGGCTGGGCGTGTCGGGCTTCTCCGCGGACTCTTCCAGAGAGAGCTCGAACAGCTGGCCGATCTGCATGCGTCGTGGATCGTAGACCTCGGTCAGGGCCACAATGGCCGCATGGGCTTCCCGTCGATCGATCTCGTTCTTGGTCAGCAGCTTCATCAGAGTATCGCCGCGCTCAACCTTGACCGCGCGGGTCTCGAGCGTGGGGGTGCTGCCCTCTGGAGAGGGGATGACGAAGCTGTTCGCGCTGGAGGCTTCGGCTGTCGTCGGATCGGTGTCGGGGGAGCCGACGGTTCCGAACATTGCGAAGCCGCCGATGCCGGCCAGAAGAACGGTACCGAGTACGCCGGCAGCTAGTGCCGAGCGAGGGCGAACCCGCTGTGTCATGTAAGCGATCCCGAAATATACGATATTTCCGCTGATTCTGTTGTGATTGCCATGTGAAGTCAAGGCTAACCGCAATTGAATCAGTACCCTGCCGATGGAAACTTAAGGCGGAGAATTAAATCGAGAAGATGGTTGAGGGAAATCGCGGATAGGCTGCGGCAGCTTGGCTGCAAACTGTAGAGTTATTAGGGCCTGTTTAGGCCCCCTATATAGAGAGCTATATATGGAGGCTCTATAGGGAGCTGTCCTTACTATGCTTTCGGGGGCTGAAAGCACGCGGTCTATGGGGCCGCTGAAATACGCATTGCGACGACAGCTCGCCAAGCGGTCACGGCATTGCCGCGTATCTTCGTGGATGCAGGAAACGGTGACACTGGGGCCCGGATGTCGGATCGGACCGGAACAGCGTCGGGAAACAGGCGGGTCAGCCGGGCATCGAAGGGGCTCATCAGGAGCGCTCGGAGGCTCCCACGAATAAATCGGATCCGGAAATTGGCGGAAATCCGGGAGTCCTCCAGATAATTTTCTCTGCGTGTCATTTTTTTGCAAATAAGTGTTTGACGGTTTGCGAGGGAGGGTCGTATAAGGCGCCTCCCGTTGCGGGGCGGCCCACTGATTGGGGCGCGGCGGCGGGGTCCGAAGTCTCTGGAATGTTTGGAGATTTTGGGTTCGGGGGAGACCTCGGGTGCTCTTTGACATTGTAGATATAGGAAAGGGATGCGCAGGCGGCGGGCCTGAATTGGTTTGCCGGTTTTCGATCATAATGATTGATCTTGAGCATCCTGAGCTAAAGTTAACACAGAAGCTCTTGTGCATAGGATTGGATCTAAAGTTTTGTGTTGTCTGTTCGTGTTTTTGCGGATGGATGGCTCACTCAACTTGAGAGTTTGATCCTGGCTCAGAACGAACGCTGGCGGCATGCCTAACACATGCAAGTCGAACGAGAAGGTACCTTCGGGTACTGGACAGTGGCGCACGGGTGAGTAACGCGTGGGAACCTGCCCTGAGGT
>NZ_AUFM01000022.1 GCF_000426505.1 Nisaea denitrificans DSM 18348
TCTATGCGTTTAGCGTCTCTTACATGTTTGGCGAGGGCGCGTGCGGTGGGATGGGCGAAGACCGCATTCGCGGGCAGCTCAACCCCGAGCGCCTTCCTGAGACGCCCGACAACCTGCACCGCCAGCAACGAGTGGCCGCCAAGGGCGAAGAAGTTGTCCTCCGCCCCGACCTCCTCACGCCCCAGCACACCCGCCAGAACCGCGCAGCACACTTCCTCTTCCGGGCCTCTGGGCCCGCCGCCAAGGCCCGCCGCCGTCAGCTCCGGCGCCGGAAGCGCCTTCCGGTCCAGCTTCCCGTTCGCCGTGATCGGCAAAGCGTCCAGCGTCACCCAGTCCGACGGCACCATGTGCTCCGGAAGCTTGTCACGCAGGTATGGGCCAAGATCTGTAGGCACCATATTCCCCTCGGCAACCAGATACCCGACCAGACGCGGGTCGCCTTGCCGGTCTTCCCGCAGCAGCACCGCCGCTTCACGGATCGCGCCATGCCCCATCAGAACGGACTCGATCTCCCCAAGCTCGATCCGGAAGCCCCTCAGCTTCACCTGGAAGTCGCTCCGGCCAAGATAGACCAGAGCGCCATCGGCCCGTCTGCGGGCGATGTCTCCCGTCCGGTACATCCGGGCGCCGGGTGTGGCTGCATGCGGGTCCGCGATGAAGGTATCGGAGGTCAATGCCGGGCGACCGAGATAGCCGCGCGAGACCTGAACACCGCCAATCCAGAGATCCCCCGCAACGCCGACAGGCACAGGCTCAAGCGCGCTGTCCAGAACATAGAGGCTGGTATTGGCGATTGCCGTGCCGATCGGCAGCGGGTCGTCCGACGGGCTCTCGCACTTCCAGTGCGTCACATCGATGGCCGCTTCCGTCGGGCCGTAGAGATTATGCAGCTCGGCTTGCTCCGGCTTCAGGCTGTGGAACCGGTCCACCAGCCCCGGTGACAGCGCCTCGCCGCTGCACATCACATAGCGCAGGTCTGTGCACGCGGAGAGCGTCGCTGCCGAGCCACCATGGCCGAGGAAGCTTTGCAGCATCGACGGCACGAAGTGCAGCACGCTGATGCGCTCTTCGATCATCGTCTTTGCCAGATAGTCCGGGTCCTTATGACCGCCGGGCTTTGCCGCCACGAGGCAGGCGCCCGTCATCAAGGGCCAGAAGAACTCCCACACAGAGACGTCGAACGTGTAGGGCGTCTTCTGCAGCACCCGGTCGCCGTCACCGATATCGAAGGCTTCCTGCATCCAGAGGATACGGTTCGCCAGCCCCGCATGGTGGTTCATCACCCCCTTGGGCAGACCCGTCGAGCCCGAGGTATAGATCACATAGGCAAGGTCGTTCGGCCCGAGCTCGATATCAGGGTTGCCCGCATCGGCTCCGCGTCTGCTGCCGCGCCCGGCATCGTCGACGCAGAGCGTCCGCCCCTCATGCACCGGAAGCACGTCCAGCAAGCCTGTCCGCGTGATCACCACAGGCGCCGCCGCGTCCCCGATCATGAAGCCGAGACGATCACCGGGCAGTTCCGGATCGAGCGGAACATAGGCACCGCCCGCCTTCATCACCGCCAAGAGCGACACAACGAGATCAACAGACCGTTCCAGCGCAACGCCGACACGCACGTCACGGCCGACGCCCGCCCGCAGCAGGCGCCGCGCCAGGGCATTCGCCCGGCTGTTCAGCTCGCCATAGCCAAGCTCCACGCCCTCGAACCGCACCGCAGCCCGCTCCGGAGACTCCGCCGCGATCCGCTCGAACGCCCGGTGCACAGGCTCGAACCCGCCATAATCCCGCGTCGTCGCGTTCACACCATCAAGAAGCCACGCACGCTCCGAAGCGTCCACCAGAGGAACAGACGAAACAGACCCAGCACCACCAGACGCCAACCACGACAAAACATGCGAATAACGGGAGGCCAATAAAGCGGCGTCTTCCTCGCTGAAAGCACCGAGCGACAAGTCGAGGTCAACCTCGACCCGCTCACCGTCGCCATATTCCCGGACGAAGATCTCGACCGGCGTGCGCTCGACGCCGTTCAGCAGCACCCGGGGCACACCGGCCACTGCATCGCCGAACGGCAACTCGCCAAAATCGACCCGTTCATAGGAGATGTTGATATCGAAAAGTTGCAGTACCCGTTGCGCTGCCAGACCGAGGCTCCGGTTGACGCCGGAGAGCGGATAGCGGTGATGCCGCATGGCGCCTCTCATGGCCCGGTCAAGCTCGGCCAGCAAGGCGTCCAGCCCGTCTGCCGGATCGAGGCGAACACGGGGCGCTGTAGTCAGCGAGAACAGGCCAAAGGTTTCCTTATCCCGTGCGGTTGGCCGGTTCAGCACCGGCATGCCGAACACCATGTCGGTCGCACCAGAGAGCTTGTGAAACAGGATCAGCGCGGCGGCCATGAAGAGCCGTGCCGGTGTCGCGCCCTTTTCGGCAGCCACAGCACGCAGTTTTGTCATTGTCGCCGCGTCGACACCGATCCGCTGCAATGAAGTTGGCTCGGGCGGACGCCCTTCCAGCACGCTCGGCACCGCATCGACCAGTCGGTCGGGCAGTGTCTTGTATTGATCGCTCCAGTAGTCAGCGGCCTTGGCGAAGCGCTTGCTTTCCAGGAAGGCGCGGTCGCCTTCTACGGCACCCGCGAATTGCGGCGCCTCCGGCAGCTCCGGATGCTCTCCTCTGACCAGCGCGCTGTAGGCTGCCGCAACATCCCGCATCAGAATGCCGTTGGCCCAGGCGTCCATATTGATGTGATGATAGCTCATCACCCAGATATGCCGGTCCGTTGCAAAGCGGATGAGGTCGAAGCGGAAGGTCGGGCCGCCATCGAGCGGAATAGCCCGGCGCCCGAGATCGGCGGCAAGCGTTTCGGCAGCACTTTCCGGATCGGCAGCATCCGAAACATCATGCAGGTCGAACATCCGCTCCGGCGCCGGGCATTCGATCTGCACCGGCTCCAGCCCACCATCGTCTGCGACGGGTGTCAGCCTCAGCGCCTGGTGTCTCTGCCACACCCAGAAAAGCGCCTGCTCGAATTTCTCGGGGTCAAGCGGCCCGGAAACGATACTGCGCGCCGACACGGTATGCACGGCCGTGCCAGGGAATAAAACATGCTCTCGCCAAACCTCCTGTTGCGCCATCGAAAGCGGCAACGGATAGTCTATGGAATGAGCCTGCTCATTCATCTTGCCACTCACAGTCAATCTCCGAGGGTTTTCAATAAACAAAACCAGAGCATGAAATTACGCCCGATTCATCACCCAACAAAATTGATTGAATTCGCTCAAAACAGCGTGAATTTAAGCATAAACGATAAATTCAATATACCCAGAACCCATTGTGAACAAATAATTAATCGTTTGCAAACGCCTTAGCCTCACCTCATAGTGCCGCGGTCGCCGCTGGAAGCTGCTTTCAGGATAAGATCGCCCAGCGCGAGCATTTTGAGCATGTGACATATCGAAACATGCGAATATTTGTTACGGTATTGTGATGCCTGTCGCCGCCGCATTAGTGAAACTCGCACTCTTCGTGCTCTGGGCGCTGCCGACTTATAAGTCGACGGTGGAAATGCTGGAGATGCGGGAGCGCCGGTTGGGAATCCTGCCGGACGACAAGGACGTGACAGCAGACAATGCGAGCGTCGAACCGGAAGGCGAACCGGCACCAAAAACCACGAAATCAGCGCCGGCCAAAAAGGCCCGCTCCGCCTCTCAAAAACAGACGAGGACAACATGAGCACCGGATCCGAGACAGCTCCCAACCAGGCAGAAAACCCGGTCGCGACACATCAGGTTCTGATCAACGATGAAGAGCAGTATTGCCTATGGCCTTTGGCAAAAGCGGTGCCGAGCGGCTGGAGATCCGTCTTTTCAGGAAAGCATGAGGATTGCGTCGCTCATGTCGACAGGACATGGATCGACATGCGACCAAAGAGTGTTCGGGCCTGATGGCCTCGGGATTGATGGCAACGGGAGCAATGCCGGGCGTCCTGCGATCAGTAGCCGCACCGAGGCCCTGGCTGCCTGTACAGCGCCGGGCCGGCGCGGGCACAGGACCTGGCAGCGTTCTTATCTGCTTCCCTCCGGCAGGCGCCGGTGCCGGTTTTTTCCGAGAGTGGGCGGGCTCCCTGCCCGGTATCCGCATTGTTCCGGTTCAGTTACCCGGCCGCGAGGAGCGCTTCGGAGAAGCGCCCGAAGAAGATGCCGTGGCGCTCGCCCGGAACATCGCCGACGCTATCGCCTCGGAAGGCTGGGATCGCCCGGTTTTGCTCGGTTACAGCTACGGTGCATTGCTTGCTTTTGAAACCGCGATGCAGTTGGAAGCCGAAGACATCGATATCGCCTGTCTTATCGCAATGGCCCGCGCCGCCCCACAGACCACACCGCAACCGACCGTCGCTGATATGGATGACGATGCGTTCCTCGACTATGTCCGGCGTCTCGGCGGCCTGCCGCAAGAGGTCGATGAAGTGCCTGAGTTCGCGGAACTGATGTTGCCGGTCATGCGCGCTGACTTCCGCGCGAACGATCTTTATGCCCGGGCCGAAAGCGAACGATTACGCTGCCCCATCCACACCATTGCCGGTACGGCCGATGCAGCCACTGCCGACGGACGGGACGCTGCTTGGGCGGAACGGACCAAGTCGGATTATGGACTTGCCCGGATTGATGGCGGTCACTTCTTCATTAACGAAAACCCAAGCGCCGCATTCCATCAAATTCGCGATATGATATCATCCGCAAGCCATGCTGGCGGGAGCAAAGCATGATTTTTTTCCGGACCTTACTCGTCGCGATGGCCCTTCTGTTGTCGGCACTGCCTCACACGGCAGATGCTCAAACACCCGCCCCGCCGATCGATGATGACGAAGCCATACCGCCTTCCGGTCTCGGCGCCACAACAGTTGGTCAACGGGTGATTCTGTTACCGGATGGAACTTGGAAGATAGATCAATTCTATAGCGCCGACGAAGTGACCGCGATGAGCGACCACGGACGGGTCATCACGCTTTCACGCACGACCGACCCTGCGACAAAGCATCCTGTCCTTCGCTGGAAATATGCAAGAGGCCACGGCGGACCACTGCAAATCGTCGTCTCCCGCGCTATTACGACGGACAGGAGTAAACACAGCACGGATGACAATTGCATCCCGGTCCTCACTATTCGAAATCTGACCAACCTGGGCCTTTTCCGCATCATTGCCGAAGTCGAATTTACGGTGAAAGACGGCAGCGGCCAATCAGCGACAAGCGTGATGGCTGGTCCATTAGATGACGGTGAGGAAGGTGATTACCTCGCCTCCCCCCTTTTTCTGGAGACCTGCAAGAACCTGGAAGCGACCGTCAACATACCCTATTGCACATTCGAGAACGGGCTCGATTGCCGTGACGTTGTGACCGCAACACAGTTCGGAACAATACCGGCCAAGATCGCTGCCCCGAAAGAAAAGGCCGCACAAACGAAGCAGAACTAATAGAGAACCTCCACGCATCCGCGGGGGACGATGGATGCACCGGCGGTTCCAGGGGGGATACAATGTTCGGATTACCCAAGTCGTCGAAGATTATGAGCGGACACCCATTGGCGTTGGCATGCAGGACAACTGTGGCTTCACTGATGCTTCTGCTGACGGGCCTTGCCACCACACCGTCGGCAATGGCTCAAATTGCACCGCTTCCGCCCGTTTCCGGCTTCGAGCAGCCATCCGGACTCAGCTTCGGCGGTTTCAAATTCTACAACCGGATCCAGGCCGGCCTTATGGCAACCGATAACATTCGCCTCGACCCGACAGAAGAATCTGACTTTAAAAAGATTTTCGCTTTGAATGCAGGGGCTCAGTCGGACTGGGAGAAGCACGCGGTGGCTGCCACCGTCAGTTATGTCGACCAGAAAGCCGTCGATGTTTCCGATCAGAAGAGCAGCGCACTCTCCGGAACGATCAGCGGACGCTATGACTTCACAGACGCCCTCAACCTGCGGCTCGGCGCCCTCAACGAAGGCAGCATCATCGGCAAGAACGATCCGCTGCAATTCAACGGAAACCTGAACGGCACAACCCAGACCAACACCCTGGAAGCCGCACTCGGATGGGACGACAAAAAGTACTTCGTCAATTTGCTGAGCCGCTATCAGGACGTATCGAACGATACAGATATCGATGTAACTATCGTCAGCCGGGTGCAGTCTCAGGACCGCGAGGAATACAATCTCACTCTTGAAGCGGGTCAGCATTACAGCTGGGGTAAGGCCTCTGTCTTCGGCGGCCCGATACGGATCCGGTATTCGGGCTCAGACTTTATTCTGCCGGAGGACCGTGATTCTGAGGGCGGCCGCGCCGGCATCGGCGCCGAGTTTGTGCAAGGCAACCTGTCCGGCCTCGTCCGCATCATCGGCTTTGCGCAATATTTCGACGCTCCGACCATTGGCAAGGTGATTTCCGGCGTCGGCACGGCACAACTGACCTACAAGATCGACGACCAATGGGGTGTCGGCGCGGCGCTACAGCGCACGTTCGACGAAACGAACATCGAGACATCGGCTGGCCTCTTCACCAATCTCGCGGCAGTTTCGGCACTCTACCGCCCGGCAGATAATATCTATCTGAAGCTCGGGCCGACCTACAGGTTCTACACAATCGAAGGAACCCCCTACGAGGCGGAGAGTTTTACCCTGGATGCGACCGCCGCATGGCAAGTGCATGACCGCGTCGAATTGATGTTCAATGCCTCGGCATCGAACCAGATCGTGAACGACGCGTTCCTCGCAGATCTCCAATACAGCGAAACGTCGGCGACGATCTCGGTCGTCGTTACGTTCTAACCCCGGAGAACAAGCGTCATGGCACAGAAGACATCCCGCGCGCGCTTCGCCGCAACCATATGTAGCGCAACCCTCTGCTTTGCTGCAGCTGCTTCGGCCGACGACCGATACATCTTCCTCGGCGACAGCCTGGTGGACAATCAGAACAGCTTCATCGCGACCGGGCTCATCACGCCGACGAACGTGATCCCGCGAACACCGCCCTATTATCAGGGACGTTTTTCCAACGGCCCTAACTGGACCGACCGGCTGGCGCCGACGCAGCTCTATTACATGGATTACTATTTCAGCAATCCTGACTGCGCGACCACCAACGCTTCCAACGGACTTGCAAGCCTGTGCGGCTCAACCACAAATCCAGGAGCGCAGGACGGCGTCAGTCTCAGCTTTGCCTTCGGCGGGGCGAAAGCCGGAACGGAAGACTTGCCGAGCGCCGCGCCGGGCCTGCTGTCAGTGTTTGACGATCTGACGGCCTATAACACCTCCGGCGTCGTCGCCAACACCTCCGGCGCAACCTTCGCCATCCTGACCGGCGGCAACGACTATACGAACTATGTTATCGGCGCCAATCCGGGCGTCAGCGAGCAAGGCATCGTTGATCAGACGCTGGGAAACATCCAGACCGGCATTGAGCGGGCTTCCACCCTCGGCGCCCGGCGCGTGATCGTACTGAACCTTTTCGATCTGGACCGGGTACCGACCCTGGTAACGGATTTTACAGCAGATCAATTGGCGCAATCGGGGCGCCTGTCTGCGTCCCACAATGCCGGCATGCCAACCATGTTGCAAACGGCCCGGACGAATACCGGCCTCGAAATCGTTCTGGTGGATCTCGACGCGCTCTATGACGATATCGACGCACAGCCAAGCCTCTACGGCTTCACCAATACCACCGGCTCCTGCATCACCAATAACGTCGCAAACGGGCAATGTCCGGACGCAGCGAGCGAGAACGCCACTCTCTACTGGGATGGCCAGCATCCGACCACGGCTGCGCACGGCTATATCGCCGAGTTGGTGACGGCAACCCTGCAGGCGGTCGACAGCGACGGCGGCAGGCTCGCGGCTCTCGCCGATTCAGGCCTGGAACAGCAGCGCGCCGTAATGTCCGCCCTGCGCGGGCAGATCCATGACTTGCGTCGCGGACCCGGCCTTGCAGGTTCGGGAACGGCACCGGTCAGCAGCCAGCAGTTCGGCGACAGCACCGTATTCATCATTGCCGAAAACGGCTTCGGCAGCCGGGACAGGGACGGAGACTTCTCCGGGTACGACTACGACAGCAGGATGGCGATGGTTGGCATCTCCTATCGCCCAGATGACTCGAGCAGAGACTTCATCGTTGGCGCCCATATCGGCTATGCCAACCTGGATTCCTCCATCAACGGCGGCGGCTCTTTCGACAATGACGCAGTGACATTCGGCGGCTTCGGTGGCTGGCGGAGCGGTGCCTTCAGCCTCGGACTGCAGGCCGGACTGTCCTACCACACGGTCGATGACGTGAAGCGCGACACCGGATTTTCGGTGATGCCGACTGCGCGCAGCGATACCAGTGGATGGGGCGCGAACGCCGAACTGGAGGCGCGCTGGGATAACGACCTGAAGATCGGGGAACGGCGCATCGGCTATGCCGCTAGCGGACGGCTCGGCGCCGGCTGGACAACCCTCGACGGTTTCACGGAGACCGGTGCCAGTTTCCTAAATCTCACGGTCGATGATAGCGATGTCGCCGAGGTCAAGGCTGGGGTGGATTTCACCGTCTGGACAGATGTCGACATGACGAACGGTGTCCTGCAACCCTATCTCGGCGTCGGCTATGAGCACGACCTGCTTGATGCGGAGCGCGAGATCGACGCCCGCCTGTCATCCGGGCAGATTATCCACGCGGATTCCCGTGCCGGAGCGCAGAATTTGTTCAATCTGGCGGGTGGCCTTCGGTATCTCGCATCCAACGGATTACGGGCGGAGTTGAAGGTGGCGGCGTCTCTGGGTGCAGGCGGAGAGGAAAGCTTCATTTTGCCGCAGCTGAGAATTGCCAAAAGCTTCTGAGCGGTTGTACTCGAAGGACCGATTCGGATATGCTTGAAATGATTGAGAAAGACCTTCGACCGGCTGGGCGCAGAATAAAGATGAGGGGCCGCTTGGCCACGCACCATTACGCAAAACACGACTTCACCAACTCTGGAGAGTAATGATGGCAGATGATGTATTAGCTGCTCGGCGTGTCGAAGCCTCGAGCATCGTAAACACCTATATGGGCTGGTCCGCAGGCGCCAGTTTCATTCCGCTTCCCTTCGCCGATCTGGCGGCGGTTACCCTGGTTCAGATCAAGATGGTTGCCGATCTGGCAAAGCTCTATGAAGTGCCGTTCTCGCGCAATGTCGTGAAAACTATCATTGGCGGCCTGCTTGGTAGCCTGGTTCCGGCCGGACTGGCGCGCGGCGCCTCCAGCCTGATCAAGGCGATCCCGGGCGTCGGAACCGTGCTTGGTGTGCTGGCCGCTCCGGTCTTCACCACGGCCTCAACCTACGCGGTCGGCAAGGTCTTCATCCAGCACTTCGAAGCCGGCGGCAACGTGTTGAACTTCGACCCGGAAGCTATGCGCGAGCATTTCAAAGCCGAGTTCGAAGAGGGCGTTTCCAAAGCCTCCACATCGACGAAGGCCGCAGCCTGATCAGTCACGACAGCTGAAATCTTGGACAACCCGACCGGACGGCATAGGCGGTCCGGTCGGCTGTCATAACGCAGCGACGCTCAAATCGGATTGCGCCTAATGCAATTTATACCACTCGGCCTCTATGTGCTGCTTTCCGTGATCCTGGCCTATGCCGGTCGGCACACCCGGATCGGTGCGTTTGGGGTGTTCCTTTGCTGCGTGATCTTTACGCCGCTGTTGGTCGGGCTAGTGTTTGCGCTGGTCCGGCCTGCTTTGAAAAAAGCTTCATCCGGCCCTTCTCAAGAAGGCTAACCCGCCCCGGGAGGAATTTCCGCGATGGAGACCGGTTCCGCCGCTGCCGATCTGGTTGCGTCAAACGGCCTGATCAAATTCCTGCGCAGCGAAGCCACGCTATCGCCTCGCAAGGCACTGACCGTGGCCGCCGTTGCCGGCCTGACCAACGCGATGATTCTTGCGGTGATCAATACGGCGGCCGAGCATGCCGAGCAGTCGGAATCCCGCCCGCTTTATGCAGTGTTTTTCGCTGCCGCAATGATTCTCTATGTTGTTTCACAGCGCTGGATCCTGACCCAGGCCGCCGAACAGGTCGAGGCGATGATCCATCGCGTGCGCATGCGCATCGTCTCCCACCTGCAATATTGCGAACTGCTCGATGTGGAGCAGCTCGGCCGGGTGGTGATCTACAGCGGCATCGCACGCCATATGCAGACGCTCTCGCAATCCGCGTCAACCATGACCATTGCGGTGCAGATGACGATCCTGATTCTGTTCACGGCGCTCTATATCGCGTGGATTTCGATCACATCTTTTATCGCTCTCGTTGCCTTCATGAGCGTTGCTTTATTCGTCTACTGGCGAAAATCCTATTCGGTGCGAAGCGACCTCCGCGGCACTCTGGAGATGGACAACGACGTCTACAACACGATCGACGACCTGCTGGACGGCTTCAAGGAAGCCAAACTGAGCCGGGGCAAGGCCCGGGCCATCATCGCTCGGATCGAGGAAATCAGCCAACGCGCCTCGGAGATGCGGGGCGTTACACAAATCATGCTGGCAAAGAACTTCGTGTTCTCCCAGACCGCCTTCTACCTGCTGCTTGGCACCATGGTGTTCGTGGTCCCGATCCTGACCTCGGGCTATTCAGACGAGGTTCAAAAGTCGACCACCGCCGTACTCTTCATCATCGGACCGATCTCCGGCCTGATAGGCTCCATCCCGATCTTCGAGAACTCCTCCGCCGCAGCCGAGGCGATCATGGATCTGGAACGCGACCTGAAAAGGATGTCCGGTGTCGAGTTGGCGGTCAACGAAGACGGCAAACCACTGGCGGAAGCGCCGACGGCGGACAGCACGCGCTTCGCAGATTTCAAGACCCTAGAACTGCGCAAAGCAGTGTTCCGCTACACCCCACCAAACGGCGATCCCACTGAAAGCTTTGCCATCGGCCCGATAGATCTCACCGTAACGCGCGGGGAAGTTCTGTTTATCACCGGCGGAAATGGCTCCGGAAAATCGACCCTGCTGCGGGTCCTTACCGGCCTCTACCCCTTGCATGAAGGCACCATCCTGGTGGACGGCAAGGCTCTCCCCCAGAATGCATTGCAGGATTATCGCGAAATCTTCGCGGCCGTCTTCGGCGACTTCCACCTGTTCTCGGAACTATATGGTGTTCCGGATGAGGGACTGGACGAGGTCGCGGACTGGATCGCCACGCTGGAGATCCTCAACAAGGTAAAGTTCGACGGCCAGCGTTTTTCCACCATCGACCTTTCAACCGGCCAGCGCAAACGCCTGGCCCTGCTTGCCGCATTGCTGGAAAAGCGCCCGATCCTCGTGCTCGACGAATGGGCCGCCGATCAGGACCCGATGTTCAGACGCAAGTTCTACCGTGAGATTTTGGGTATGCTGCGATCACGCGGGGCCACTATCATTGCCGTCACTCACGACAACCGCTTCTTCGATGCTGCCGACAGGCAAATGCACATGGAAGATGGTATGATGGCGACCTTCGACCCGGAGCTTTTCCATGATTAGTCGCTTCTTCAAATGGGCGTCGGCCTGGACGGGCAGGCACTGGGTAGAGTTCTTCGCCGCCGGTGCGCTGCTGCTCCTGATGATCATCGTGTTATGGCCACTGATTGTCTACACAGTGCCGCCGGGATCAGTCGGGGTGATGTGGTACCGGTTCTTCGGTGGCACAGTCACAACGAGGGGCGAACAGCTCAGGGAAGGCATTCACTTCATCCTCCCGTGGGACAAAATCTACATGTACGATGCGCGCCTGCAGCGCATCAGCGAGAGTGTGCAAGGACTCAGCGTCGACGGCTTGGAGATCACGGTCAATATCTCCAGCCGCTTCGTCATCAACAGTAAATATGCGGGCTTCCTGCACAAGAGCATCGGGCCGAACTATACCGACACCCTGATGCGTCCCCAGCTCCGCACCCTGATCCTGACCTATATTTCAGAAAACGAGGCCTCCGACCTCTATTCAACCCGGCGCGAGCGGGTGCAGACCATCGTGCAGACCCGGTTCCAGAGCAAACTGGCGAACATTTCCTCCAACGTCCCGTTCGACGAAGCCTACGTCAATCTCGAGGACGTGCTGATCGAGGAAATCACCTTGCCAACCTTTGTACGCAATGCCATCGAGCAGAAGGAACGGGTCCGCCACATGAGCGAGGCCTATGAATTCCGTCTGCGGCTGGAAGAAAAAGAGCGTCAGCGTAAGCGGATCGAAGCAGAGGGTATTCGCAGTTTCCAGGAAATTGTCGCGCCGGGCATCACCGAGAGCTATCTGCGCTGGCGCGGCATCGAGGCAACCCTGCAGCTGGCCCAGTCCAACAACGCCAAGGTTATCGTCATTGGCGGCGCAGACGGGTTGCCGATAATCCTCAACACCGACCCTGGCATGAAAGGTGTGGAGAACGAACAACGAGGTGCGCCGGGCGGCAACAGTTCGCTTGGACCGCGCAGCGACCTTCTGAAGATGCCTTCCCTCGCCGGGCCGGCACCGCTGACCGCTACTGGTGCCATCATCAATCAGGACACCATGACTCCGCCCGGCACCCCCACACCGGACCAGAAAAATTCGCCGAACGGCCTACAGCAGGCAGGGAATCCGCCCCAGGCCACCGATGGTATGCCGCTGGCAGATCCGTCGGCCGAACAGACGCTTGGTAAATGGCTGGATAAATTCACCGGCGCAGCCGGCAAGAATGCCGCCACGCCAAAGACAGTGAACTAAGCCCGGGTTGTGAACTCAGAACACCGTTTCTGCTGCCGTGGCACCCGGACAGCGAGCAGGCGGAGGAGAAGGTTACGGCATGGGTCTCGTGCGAGTGGCCGAAACCTCGTCGGCAATCAAGCTTATGTCACCGCAAAGAGCGTGATCTCGACGGCGGACGGGAGCCGGGCGCCTGTGCCGATAAACAGTGTGCGATTAACCCAGACATAGCGCTCATCGCCGGTCTCGAGACGGGCCGATGTGCGCATATAATACTCCGCCGGATCGACCGGGTTGCCTTCGGCGAGCCGCGCCAGAACTTCCGGCGGGCCGTGCCTGTAGCCCTGGTTCACGACCTCGATCAAGGCGCCGTCCTGAGTCTCGAAGGCATAGCGGGCATCGAGCCAGGCGCATCCATTGTCATAGACTGTCTGCCAATCCGCACCGACACCGAGGATTGTGCCGTTAAGCTCCGGTCCCTCGACCCGGCCGCCCACGATCGGGATAATGCGCCGCTTGCCCGCCCGGCCCGGGCCAAGCTCACGGATCGGGCTCAGCTCCACCGTCAGCGTACAGACCGGACGCAGGCCGGGCGCGGCGCGCATCTCAGGCGAACCCGAGCAAACGGGCGGCATTGCCTTTCAGGATATCGGGGCGGATCTCGTCCTTGATCTTGATCTGCTCGAAGTCAGCGAGCCAGCGTTCCGGCGTGATCATCGGCCAGTCGGAGCCGAACAGGACCTTTTTCCGCAGGATCGAATTGCAATAGCGGACCAGGATTTCCGGGAAGTATTTCGGGCTCCAGCCGGAGAGGTCGATATAGACGTTCGGCTTGTGCTGGGCGACGGCCAGCGCCTCCTCCTGCCAGGGGAAGGACGGGTGCGCCAGAATGATCTTCAGATCCGGAAAATCGACGGCGACATCGTCCATGTACATCGGATTGGAATATTTCAGCCGCATGCCGTTACCGCCGGGCATGCCTGAGCCGACACCGGTCTGGCCGGTATGGAAGAGCGCGGTGCCGCCTTCCTCCTCGATGGCTTCATAGAGTGCATAGGCCATCCGATCATTCGGATAGAAGCCCTGCATGGTCGGATGGAACTTGAAACCCTTGATGCCGAAATCCCGGATCAGACGGCGGGCTTCCCGTACCCCCATCTTGCCCTTCCAAGGATCGATGGAGGCGAAGGGAATGAGCACGTCGTCATTCTCTGCCGCGAGTTCGGCGACTTCCTCGTTCTTGTAGCGCCGGTAGCCGGTCTCGCGCTCCGCATCAACGGGGAAAATCACGGCGGCGATATTCTGCTCACGATAATGCTGTGCAGTTTCGGGCACGGTCGGCGGATGCTGCCAGGGCGCCCGGAAATACTGCGCCATGGTCGCCTGCAAATCGTCATATCCATCGTCCGTGTGGCAGCCGCACGGCTCCTCGGCATGGGTATGGATATCGATCGCCCTGACCTTGGAAATATCAACCATATTCCTGTTCCTTCAGAGTGTCGTCACGGCTGCATCGCCGTCGGAATAGAGCCGCTCAAGAAGCGCGGACCGGCGCTGCAGGACACGGCGGAAATTGAGATTGCCCTTGGCGGTCATTTCCGCCTCCGGCATCGACGCTGGCTCGGACAGCACAATAGCCCGGCTGACACGTGTCGAGCTGCCGGAAAATTCCCGATCCCGGACGGCAAGCCGGCGGTGAATATCGCCGAGTAACAGCCTGTCGGTCAGCGCGCCGTCCGCCTCATCAAGAGCATATCCCTCACGCTCCAGCTCGGCGAGATTGGGGAAGATCATCACCCCTATCTCGCCCCGGTCGGCACCGGTCACCACAAGGTCGGCGGCGAGCGGCGCGAGGCAGGACAACAGGTCGAGCCTGAGCTGCGCGGCCCGGACCCAGGTTCCGGTCAGCAGCTTGAAATCTTCCGAAATCCGGCCATCGAACCGCAGGCCCCGGTTTAAATCCTCCGGGTCGACAAAGGTCATGGCGTCCCCGGTGATCAGGAAGCCTTCCTCGTCGAACGCCGCCCGGGTCTTTTCCGGTGCCTCGAAATAGCCGGGCATGATGTTCGGCCCCTTGACCCTGACCTCGCAGCGCATATCCGGATCCGGCACGAGCTTTACCGTCACCCCGTTCAGCGGCACGCCGACGACGCCGGAACGTTCCGTCGGCTCCATCTGCATAAGCGCCGCAGGTGCGGTCTCCGTCAGGCCCCAGGACGAGGTGATCAGCGGGATCTCGCCCTTGATCTCGAAGGCCATGCGCTCAAGCCCCTCCCAGACTTCCTGCGGCAGGGAAGCCCCGGCGTAGAAGATCAGATCCAGCCCCTCGAAGAAGCGCTGGCGCAGAGCTTTGTCGCCCGTCAGCGCGGAGACAAGCATGGAGAAACCGACCGGCACGTTGAAGGAGAGCGTCCCCGGCATCAGCGAAAGGTTTTCGACCGTGCGTTCGAACAACCCCTTCACCGGCTTGCCGTCATCGATATAGAGACTGCCGCCGTTTGCCAGCATCATGTTGAAATTGTGCGAACCGCCGAAGACATGGTTCCAGGGCAGCCAGTCGGTGATCCGTGGCGGCCGTTCACGCAGAAACGGCAGGGCGTCGGCGATCTGGGTCTGGTTCGCGCACATCATCCGATGAGTGGTCAGCACCCCCTTCGGGTCCGAGGTCGAGCCCGAGGTCATCAGGATCTTGCCCACTGTGTCCGGTGTGACGGCGGCAAAGGCGGCGTCGACATCCGCCCCGGCCCGCGCCTTCAGCAGATCATCAAAGGCCGTGACATCACTCCGCCCGCCAGTGCGGCTGGCGACGATCTCGATGCCGTCGAAAACTTCCAGCGCCAGAGCTTCGGCATATTGGTCCGCGTCAACGGTGAAGGCCATGCGCGGGCGGACCAGTTCCACCGCGTGGCGGAGCCGGTTATGGGCGCCATGGATGAGAGAATACTGCTCGGCCACGGGGACGATCGGCGCGCCGATATACTGCGCGGCTAGGGCAAGCAACCCGTGATCCACACCGGCGCCGGACAGCACGATGATCGGCGTTCCGGCTCCCATTCCGCGCGCCAGAAGCGCCGCCGCCAGTGCCCGGACTTTCTCCAGCACGGCGGCAAAACGCTCTTCCCGCCAGCCGGCACCGCTACGCTCGGCGACGAAAACGCGGTCCGGCGCTTCGGTGGCCCATCGATGCAGCCAGTCTCCAGTGCGTTCCACCACCGGGCCGAGCGGATAAGCCGAACGCAGGATGATGCTGCCGTCGGGACGATCCTCCCGTTCGGTGCGGTGGGGCAGGAAACTGGAAGTGCGCTTCATCCCGCCTGTCCTCCCGCCTGCCGGATGATCACCATCGCTTCGGCCACTGTCGCCCGCATTTCCGGCGAAAGTCCGCGGAACATCTGCTCCTCGTGCTGCTCGGCCGCCGCCATTGCCTTCTCGCAGAGCTGCCGCCCCGCCAGGGTGACGTTGAGCGCATAGGTCCTCCGGTCCGTCGGCACCCGCTCGCGGACGATCAGATCCCGGCCCTCCAGCTCATCAACCAGCACGACGAGGTTCGGCCGTTCGATATCCATCACCGCGGCGAGTTGGGACTGGCTGAGCCCCGGATTGTCCATGATCAGGACCAGCGCCGTATAGGACGTCATCCTGAGATCGAACGGGCGCAGAGCTTCCGCCAGATCCGCCTGCACGACATTGAAGGCCCGCTTCATGCGGTAGCCGAGAAAGCGCTGCAACAGGGCATCGGACGCCTCGCCTGCAAGAGGCGGCACCGCGCCCGGTTTCGTCTTGGGCGCCGTCATGCCGCGCCGCCGAATTTCGGGGCCCGCTTCTCCAGAAACGCGGCCAGCCCCTCAATCGCGTCCGGACTGGTCTGGGTCAGCGCCGCGCACAGGCTTTCGGTGAAGAGGCCATCGGCTTTGGACATATCCTCAATCCGGCTGAGGGCCTGGATCATGATGTAATTGGAGAGTGGCGCATTCGAGGCGATCTTGGCCGCCAGATCCAGAGCCTGCTCCAGAGCCTCGCCTTCGCCTACCGCATAATGGGTCAGGCCCAGAGCCAGCCCCTCTTCCGCCGAATAACGCCGTCCGGTCAGCATCATCTCGATCATCCGGTCGGCACCAAGAATACGCCCCACGCGGACACTGGCGCCGCCACCGACAAAGATCCCCCTGCGGCCTTCGGGAAGCTGGAAAATGGTCGAGGGCTCCGCCAGCCGGACATGGGTCGCGGTGGCGAGTTCAAGCCCACCGCCAATTACGGCGCCGGACAGCGCCGAGACCACGGGCAGGCCGCCGAACTGAATGCGGTCCATCACCGCATGCCAGCTGCGGGAATGCCGCATCGTGCCTTCGGCGTCGCGGGCGACATGCTCGCTGAGATCAAGGCCGGAGCAGAAATGCCCGCCAGAGCCGGTCAGCACCACGGCCTTGATCTCCGGCGGCGGATTGACGAAAAAAGCGTCAATCGCCTGCAGCAGCGCATCGCACATCGCATTGCGCTTGTCCGGCCGGTTCATGCTCAGAACGGCAATCTGGCCGCGCGCTTCGATCGTCAGAACAGGGTCGGTCATGGGAATACCTCAGCGTTTCGGCAGCCGGACCGCGCCGTCGAGGCGGATGGTCGTGCCGTTCAGATAGGGATTGGTGATGATCTGCCCGGCGAGCAGGGCATATTCCTCCGGCTCACCGAGCCGGGCCGGGAACGGAATGTTTTCGGCGATTTTCTGCGCCACCTCTTCCGGCAGGCCCTGCATCATCGGTGTCTGGAACAGGCCGGGTGCGATAGCGACGACACGGACACCGAACTGGGCGAACTCCCGCGCCGCCGGCAGGCAGAGCGAGGCAATCGCCCCTTTCGACGCGGCATAAGCCGCCTGGCCGAGCTGGCCATCCTCGAATGCCACCGAGGACGTATTGACGATCACCCCGCGCTCACCGCCTTCCAGCGGCGGCAGCTCGGCGATGTGCCGGGCGGCGTGGCTCATCACATTGTAGGTGCCGAACAGGTTGACCCGCAGCGTGCGCTCGAAGACGTCGATGGAGAGCTTGCCCTCGCGGCCGACAATGCGGGCGGCGGTGCCAATCCCGGCGCAGTTCACGACGATGCGGGGCGCGGCACCCAGTTCTTCCGCAATGCTATCGATCGCGGCGCCGACCGCATTCGCATCGCTGACATCGACCTGACGGAACAAACCGCCGATCTCGCCGGCAACCGCTTCTGCCAGCTCGGCATCGAAATCAAGGATGGCGACCTTCGCCCCTTGTGCCGCGAGATGACGCGCCGTCGCCGCGCCGAGGCCACTGCCGCCGCCCGTCACAAGTGCCGCGTTGCCTTTGATCAGCATGATTTGAATCCATGTCGAATGAGTGTGCGCATCGCTTTCGCTCCGCTCAGTAAAGAAGGAACAGCGTGATCGACGGGAACAGCACCAGAAGGACCACGCGGACAATATCGGAGGTGACAAACCAGAGCACCGCCTTGTAGGTCTCGCTGATCGGCGTTTCCCGATCCATCACGTTGATAATGAAAAGATTCATGCCCACCGGCGGGGTGATCAGCCCGACCTCGACCACGATCAGCACCAGAATGCCGAACCAGATCGCCATATGTTCCGGGCTCATGCCGAAATCGAGCTGGCTGACCACGGGAAAGAAGATCGGGATGGTCAGCAGGATCATCGACAGGCTGTCCATCAGGCAGCCGAAAACGAGGTAGAACAGCAGGATCAGAGTCAGTACGGTCCAGGCGCTGAAGCCCTGGCCGACGACCCATGCCGAAAGCTCCTGCGGCACCTGGCTGAGGGCAAGAAACCCGTTATAGAGGGCCGCGCCGAGGATAATGAAGAAGATCATCGCGGTATTCTGGGCGGTGGCGATGATGCTTTCCTTCAGGAAGCTCCAACTCAGTGCCTTGCGCGCCAGCGCAATGGCGCCCGTGCCCGCCGCACCGACCGCCGCACCTTCCGTCGGCGTGAACCAGCCAAGATAGATACCGCCGACCACCAGCCCGAAGACCAGTAGCACCGGCCAGACATTGATCAGCGCGCTGAAGCGTTCCGCATAAGGAACCGGCTCCCGTGTGCCGGCCGCGTCCGGGTTGCGCCGGACATAGAGCGAGATCGTGATCATGTAGCCCGCTGCTGCCAGCAATCCGGGAATGAAGGCGGCTGCGAAGAGCTTGGCGATATTCTGCTCTGTCAGGATGGCGTAGATCACCAGGATCACCGACGGCGGGATCAGGATGCCGAGGGTGCCGCCAGCGGCCAGCGTCGCCGTCGAGAAGCCGCCGGAATAGCCGTAGCGCCTCAGCTCCGGCAGGGCGACCTTACTCATGGTCGCCGCAGTCGCCAGCGAGGAGCCGCAGATCGCCCCGAACCCGGCGCAGGCGCCGACCGCCGCCATGGCCACACCGCCCCGGCGATGACCGAGCCAGCTTTCCGCCGCCTTGAACAGGGCCGTGGACATGCCCGACGCGGTGGCGAACTGGCCCATCAGCAGGAACATCGGGATGATGGTCAGCGAGTAACTGGAAAAGGTCGAATAGGTTTCCGACTTCAGCTTGGCCATGAACATGGCGCTGCCGCCTGTCGAGAAATAGAGCCCGCCAATGCCGCACAAGAACATCGCGAGACCGATCGGCGCGCGCAGGAAAATCAGGATAAGCAGGACCGGAAAGGACCAGAAACCGAGTTCGAGAGGGCTCACGGCCGGATGCTCCCGTCGTATGTCACGACATCCCGCCCAACCAGTAGCCCGGCGATTCTGGCCCCGGCCGCATAAAGCGCGATCAACCCGGCGATGACCGAGGCCGCGAAACTCGCGCCATAGGCCCACCAAACCGGAAACTGCAGAAGGAAGGTAGTCTCGCCATACCTGTATTTGCTCTGGAGCCCTTCGAACAGGCGCCAGGAAATCAGCAGGATGACCAGCGTCAGGGCAACTTCCCAGAAGGCTATCAGCCCCCGGTTCACCCCGGCCGGCAGCTGATCGGTGAAAATGTCTACCGTCGCATGTCCCGCCTTGAGCTGACAGATCGGGAGAAAGGCGAAAATGGCGAAGGCAATCCCGGCTTCGACGATTTCGAAGTCCCCCGTCACCGCGCCGACACCGCTTGCCAGAAGCGCCTCCGCAAGCCCGGGCGCCAGATCCGTCAGGAATGCGCTGTGGCCGAACGTGTTAAGACCGCGGCCAAGCACGCTGACGCAGGTGATGGCGATCAACACCAGCAGAACGGCGCCGCCGAGCAAGGCCATCAGGCGGGCCAGCCGTGTCGCGAGGACAGCCATAGTTTGAACTCCGGGAACGAAAACAAGAACGGGTTGCCCCGGACCGTCTCAGACGGCCCGGGGCAATACGGTTATTGCGCCGTGTGTTCCTTGATCAGGGCGGCGGCCTTGGCCTTCAGGCCGGTGCCGTCGAGCCCCTTGCCGTCCATCTCCTTGACCCAGTTTTCGGTCACGGCTTCCGCGGCCTTGCGCCACTCGTCGGTCTGCGCCGGTGTCAGGGTGATAATGTTGTTCCCCTTGTCGACCGCCGACTGCCGGGCAGGGCCGTCGTCCCGCTGCATCTGGGCTCCCGCGAAGGCGGAAAACTCAAGCCCGGAATTATCGTCGATCACAGCCTTCAGATCGTCCGGGAGAGCGCTGTACCGGTCCTTGTTCATCGCGAAGATGAAGGTGGTGGTATAGAGCGAGGCATCGCCGAAGCCGGTGTGATTCTGCACCAGCTCTGGCACCCGCAGCGCACCGGTCACCTCCCAGGGAATAACGGTCGCGTCGATCACGCCCTTGGAAAGCGCTTCCGGTACGGCAGGAACCGGCATGCCGACCGGGGTCGCGCCGAGCGCACCGAACAGCATGTTGGTCACCCGGGTCGGCGCCCGCAACTTGACCCCGTTCAGATCGGCAATAGAGCTGATCGGCGCCTTCGAGTGGATCAGGCCGGGGCCATGAACCCAGAGTCCCAGCACATGGAAAGCGCTGAAATCGCTGTCCATCATGGTTTCCTCGGCAAGCTCCCAATAAGCCCGTGAGGTGGCTTCCGCATTGGTCATGGTAAACGGCAGCTCGAACACCTCGGCCTTAGGGAAACGGCCCGGTGTGTAGCCGGAAACGGTCCAGATGATGTCGGCGACGCCGTCAATCGCCTGGTCGATCAGCTCCGGCGGCTTGCCGCCGAGCTGCATGGCCGGAAAGCGCTGGATCTCGATCCGGCCACCGGAATCCGCCTCAACCTTGTCGGCCCACTTATAGAGAATGTTTTTCGGGACATTGGCCTGCGCCGGCAGGAATTGATGCATGCGCAGGGTTACTTCCGCCGCGGCGGAGACGCCCACGCTGATGGCGAGCACGGCAAATGCCGCGGCCGCCCTTGTCAGGCTTACGCGAATAAAGGTCATGGTTTCCTCCCCAAATGACCGATGTCGGCGGAGGCTTTTTCGCCTCTCTTCCGATTAGTTATGTAACATAACTATTTTAATTTGTAACCATCCTCGTTCCTGATATCCCGGGAACGCGTTTGCATGCAGCAGCACAGCCTATCCGTTTTCCGAGAATTTATGAATTCCCCGAATGGGCGCGCCGCGCCGCATGCCGCCCGGCAACATAGGCAAAGGCGATTGCCGGTCCCAGATTGATGCCCGGAGCCGGGTAGACGCCTCCCATGACCGACTGCATGTCGTTGCCGCAGGCATAAAGCCCGGGCATCGGCTGGCCGTCCGCATCGACCAGCCGCGCCTCGGTATCCGTCAGCAAACCGGTGGCCGCGCCGATATCCCCCGGCCAGAGCCGGATGGCGTAGTAGGGCGGCGTCCTGACCGGGCCGAGCGTCGGGTTCGGGCCATGGGACGGATCGCCGTTGGCGCGCTCATAGACGGTTGTTCCCCGGCTGAAATCGAGGTCAATGCCGGTTTCGGCAAAGCTGTTCATGCGTGCGGCAGTGTCCGCCAGACCACCCGGATCGATGCCGAGTTTACCAGCAAGGTCTGCCAGCGTTTCCGCCTGCACCAGATATCCATCTTCCAGAAAAGGCCGAAGGCCCCGCCCGCCTGGCCGCACCATGCCGAGCCCGTACTTCCGTAGCCCTTCAGCGTCGGTGATCTCGAAGGCAGGGATGGTGGAGCCATCCCGGCTCGCAGCGTACATGGCCGCCACGAACTCATGATATGAGCGGCTTTCGTTGACGAAGCGCCGTCCATCCCTGCCGACCGAGAAAATGCCGGGCTTGGATCGGTCGAGCACGAAGTGTGGGAACACCGCCATGCTGCCGTCCTTGCGCTGGCGGCGCGACACCGGCGCCCAGAATACCGGCTGCTCCGCACCCTCCCCATAGCGGGCACCGAGCCTGAGCACGATATCATGCAGCGCGCCGGTATTGCCGGGGGCCGCCGGGCTGAATTCCGGCTGCGGTTCGGGCAGCATCTCCCGGCGCCGCTCCGGGTGACGGGCGAAGCCGCCGGATGCGAGGATCACCCCTCCCCGCGCCCGCAGCCTGAGATCCCCGCCTTTGGTGCGAGCCAGAGCACTTGTGCCTTCCGGACCGACCGAAATATCGAGAATTTCGGTCTCCGTCATCAGTGTGACCCCGAGATCCCGCAGGGTTTTCAGCAACCGGCCAGTCAGCGCATTTCCCATCACCAGCCGCCCCCCGCGCCCGTGGCGCAGACGGTCGACGGCATAGCCCGCAATCAGACGGGCACCATGGGCCAGCGATTTCAGCGATCGCGTCATCTTCAGCAGATGGCCGATATCGTCCCGGTCGACCATCATCCCGTTCAGGATGGTGAACTCCGGGATCGGGGGCCGCAGCAGGCCGAGCGCCTTTCCAAGTGTCCCGCCGTCGAACGGCAGCGCCTCAAGCGCCCGCCCGCCCGCGGCGGAACCTTCCAGCTCGAAGAGATAATCAGGATGGAACGGGCGAGCCCGAAATTGCACTGCCGTATTTTCTTCCAGGTGCCGTACCGCTTCCGGACCAGCGCGCAGGAAGGTTTCCCGCATCGCTTTCGGTGCCCGGTTGCCCACGGCGGCATCGAGGAACGCGGCCGCCCTCTCCGGGCTGTCCCCCGCGCCGACCTCTCCGGCATGCCGCGTGTTCGGAATCCAGACCGTCCCGGCGGACAGCGCCGAGGTGCCGCCGACGAACGCCGAACGCTCGACCAGAAGCGTTCTTGCCCCGTCGAGCGCGGCGAAAACCGCAGCGGCCATCCCGGCCGCCCCACCACCAAGCACAATCACATCCCAGTCATCGGGTGCCTGTTCAGATTTTGCGGATATGGAGGCGATTTTGGGATCGGACATTGAGCGCACTCTTGCTGCCGGATTGTGTCGGACAAGCCGATCATAGAGGCTCCCAATCCGAAACATGATTCAAAATTAGAATCTCTTTCCACTTTCTGATTTCACCGATGTAACCTGCGGGCTGACAAAGACGGCGGGACCGCCTGCCCGGATACCGGAGTCACGGCAATGAACGGAGTTGAGCAGTGAGCAGCGCCCTCGAACGCGGCCTTCGCATTCTCGAGCTGATGGTCGGCCACCCGGGTGGCATGCCGGTAAGCGGCATCGCTTCCGCGCTCGACATGCCGGTTTCCGGCGTGCATCGGCAGCTGAAAGAGCTGGCCCGGCTCGGCTATGTCCGGCAGGCGCGTGAGCAGGGCGATTATCTGCTCAGCGTGAAGCTCTCTGCCCTCGGCCTCGGCTTTCTCGGCCGGTCCGGGGTGACAGACATCGCACAGCCCATTCTCGACCGGCTGGCGGCGGCAAGTACCGAATTGATCCGGCTCTCCGTCATCGACGGGAACAGGCTGGTCTGGGTCGCCGTCGCACAGGGGGCAACAGGCGGTCTGCGCTACGACCCGGGGCGCGAGCAGGGCGTATCGCTGCATCTCGCCAGCACGGCGGGCGGGCAGGCATGGCTCGCCAGTATGAGCGATGAGAACGCGATTGCGCTGATCAGCCGGCAGGGCCTGACACCGACCGAATACGAGCCGGGACCCGGCGCCCCGACAAGCCTGACGGCATTGCTCGCCGCCCTGAGCGAAGCCCGTGCGAACGGTTACGCCCTGACCGTCAACAGCTACATGATCGGCATGGCGGCGATGGCGGTGCCGGTCCGGTTCGGAAACGGCGGCCCCGTGGTCGGTTGCCTGTCAATCGCAGGGCCATCAGTCCGGCTAGACGAGGCACGTGTCACCAGCCTGGCGCCGGTATTGGCCGAGGCTGCCGCCGAGCTTTCGACTGCGGCCGATGCCTCGCAATTCTTTAGCCGGCTGGGCCGGGGTTATTTCGAGGCACCAGAGCACCCTCAGACAAAAACAGCGAGATCGCAATGACACGCGCCTATTCCCTCGCCTACCTGACCGGCAATGGCGTCGATCCGGTGACTGCAGTCGGCATCGCCGCCGAGCACGGCTACGACATGGTGAGCTTCCGGCTGCTGCCGGCCGGCCCCGGCGACAGCCTCTTTCCGCTGCTCACGGACGATGCTCTGCTGCGCGAGTTGAAGGCGGCACTCCGCGACACAGGGATCACCATGGCCGACGCGGAAATGATCCGCCTGAATGCCGAAACGAAAATCGAGGACTTCACACCGTTTCTCGACCGGATCGCCGAGCTTGGCGCGCGGCATGTGCTGGTCGCGGTCGACGATCCAGATCCCGTTCGCAGCCAGGATAGCTACACCGCCCTTTGCGCCCGGCTCGGCACCTACCGCCTCACGGCGGATCTCGAATTCATGCCCTGGACCGGGGTGAAGGATCTGGCCCATGCAAGACGCATGGTCGAGGCAGCCGATCATCCATCCGCAGCCGTCCTGTTCGACAGCCTGCATTTCGACCGCTGCGGCTCAACCCTGGAAGAGCTCGCCGCCCTGCCGCCGGACCTGATGAACTATGTGCAGATCTGCGACGGACCGGTGCCTTATGACCCGTCAGACGCGGAACTGATAAGGGTTGCCCGGACGGCACGACTTATCCCCGGAGACGGCGGCATCGATCTCGCCTCCATCGCCGCGCTTGTCCCGAAGCACATGACCGTCAGCGTCGAGGTTCCGAACCATGCTCTGGCCGAAACCATCGGTGCCTCAGAGATCGCCCGGCGTGCATTGCAGGCAACGAAGATCCTGCTCGGCGACTGAAGGCAGAGACAACCAGCAAGAAACCAAGGGAGTGAAACGACATGGCTTTGACCGGCAGCGCCTTTCTGGCGCTTTGGCACGATATCGACCCGCCATCCCAGACCGAATACATGGAATGGCATACCCGTGAGCATATGCCCGAGCGGCTGTCGATCCCGGGCTTCACAATCGGCAAACGGCTGATCAATCACGATGTTCCGCGCTACCGCTACGGCACGGTCTATGCCGGAGACAGCGTCGAGGTGTTTCGTTCGCCCGCCTATCTCGAACGGCTTAACAATCCGACCGACTGGTCCAACAAGGTGCAGCCAACCTTCCGCAATTTCCTGCGCGTCGCCTGCGACAGGGTTGCCTCGGCCGGTGTGGGTGAAGGCGGTGCGATGGCCACCATCCGTCTCGATTTCGCAGCGGGGGCCGGACCGGACGGCGTGCGTGCCGGGTCCCAGTCCCTCGCCGACATCCTGCTCAAGGTCACCGGCGCCTGCGGCGTTCATATCGGTCTCGCCCGCACTGAAGTCTCCGGTGTGAAGACCAGGGAGACCGAGCTCCGGCCCGGCATGGCGGAGAAGGAATTCGACGTCGTCGTCCTGATCGAGGGCAGTGGCGCGCCTGAACTGGAGGCCTCCGTCCCTGAGTTCCAGGCAGTCATCGCCGAGAGCAGTATCGGCGTCAGCAACCCGCAAACGATCGTCTACAACCTCGCCTATCAGCTCACTGCCGCAGATATGGCTGGCACGGAGGGCGCGCGATGAAGGTCCTGATCACGGGTGGCGGCGGTTTCCTCGGCGCATGGCTCATCAAGCGACTGAATGCGCGCGGTATCGAAGCCCGGGTGTTCGACCGCAAGGAAGACCGCTCCATCCTGCGGGAGATCATCGGCGAGGTGGCCGATGGCATCGACTGGGTGACCGGCGACATTACCGACACGGACCGGGTCCGCGACGCGGCGCGCGACTGCGGCTTCGCCGTCCATCTCGCCGCCCTGCTGACCCCGGATTGCGCCGCTAATCCGGTGCTCGGCGCGCAGGTGAACCTGATCGGCACACTCAATGTCTTCGAGGCAGCGAAAGCGGAAGGCATGCGCGGCATCGCCTATGCCAGCAGCGCCTCCGCACTGGCGCCGGATGACGCCGCGGATCTGAGCCCGGTTACCCATTACGGTGCCTACAAGCTTGCTTGCGAAGGCTGCGCCCGGGCCTACTGGATAGAATCCGGCATTTCCAGCATCGGTTTCCGCCCGGCCATCGTCTACGGCCCGGCCCGGGAAACAGGCATCTCCGCCGGTCCTTCGGTGGCCTGCCGCGAGGCAGTGGCGGGACGGCCCTACACGATCGGCTATTCCGGCGCAGCGGATCTGATCTTCGTGGACGATGTGGCGGCGCTCTGCGAAGCGGCGGCCCTGAAGCCTTTCGAGGGCGCCCATGTCATCACTCTGTCCGGCGAGATGGTGGATGTCAGCGCCATCGCCGAGGCCATCCAGGATCAGGTGCCGGGCGCCCGGATCAACTGGGACGGCCCTCTCCTGCCGATCCCGGCGCACATGGAGCGGACCCCGACCGAGGATCTGCTGGGGCCACTGCCACGCACATCCCTGAAGGACGGTATCGCGCAGACCATCGCGCACTACCGTCCCGGCCGGAACGCGTGAGCACCATGACGCGCGACGCGCTGATTGCCTTGGTTCAGAGCTACTTTTCCGGCGTGGACGGAGAGGACCTGGACCAGGTGCTTGCGACCCTGACGGAGGACTGCCGCTTTTCCGTCGAAACCCACGATGTCGCGCTCAACGGTCATGCCGAAATCGGCGGGATGATGACGCAGCTATGGAGCCGTCACAAAGCCGTTCTTCATGACAACTTCCAATTTGTCTGTGACCCGGAGAACGGTGCGATCGCGGCACGTTTCCGGGTCGTCAACACGCTGCATGACGGCACACAGGTCCATAAATCGAACTGCAACTTCTTCACCCTGAAGAACGGAAAGTTCGATACGGTCGCCGTCTACATGGCCGGCGAGAACACCCTGGAACGCAAGCCCTAGCGGCCGTCCGGGCGCTTCATCTCGAAGGTATCCCGGCTGGTCGCATAGAGGTTCGCGCCCAGCCGCCCGATTGTATCCAGTCCGATTTGGTCGATATGGAGCTTCTCCTCGTCGAGCACCAGCGCATCGCGGACGGAGATGCTCTGCACCTCACCGACAACGATCTCGCGCCGGTTGCCCAACTCAAGCGTCGTGTGCCGTGTGCATTCCAGAGCGACCGGCGCCTCGGCAATGCGGGGCGGTTTGATGGTCTGGGACGGCTCCACCGTGAACCCGGCGAGCGGAATCTCGGACTCGCCATGCGGCAGGGGCGTCGAGCAGGCGTTCATCTTCTCCGCCATGGCCCGGTCAACGATATTGACCACAAACTCCCGGCTATCGCGGATGTTCCGCGAAGTGTCCTTCGGGGAACCGTCCGGCCGCGCTTCCAGCCCGAGAACGACCATGCAGGGATCAAAGGCGATGGCATTGAAGAAAGAGAACGGCGCGGCATTGACGACCCCGGCCTCATCAATCGTGGTCACCAGCGCGATGGGACGCGGGGTCACCACGTTGCGCAGCAGTTTATAGGCATCCGTCGCCGAGAGATCGGCCAGATTGAAGGTCTTCATTTACGGGTTCCGTTTCGTGACGGGAGATGTCGGTCGCTTCACAAGGAAGCTTATAAAAAAGGAGGCACCCTTTCGAGTGCCTCCTCAATCAATGGCGTCACGAGACGATGTAAGCGCCGTCTATTTTTTGAACTTCCGGATCTCACCTGACTTCAGACGCTCGATATAAGACGTCATCTCGTTCTTCACGATGCCCATCAGGAAATAGAGACCGATGATGTTGACCACCGCCATGGCGAAGATGGCCGCGTCAGAGAAGTCGATCACCGGGCCGAGATTGGCAGCCGCGCCGATCACCACGAAGACGCAGAAGATCAGCTTGAACACGAGCTCCGCCGTCTTCCCTTCGCCGAACAGATAGGTCCAGCTTTTCAGTCCGTAATAGGACCAGGAAATCATGGTCGAGAACGCAAACAGGATGACCGCGATTGCCAGAACGTACGGGAACCAGCTCACCGCAGAGCCGAAGGCGGCGGACGTCAGGGCAACGCCCGTATTTCCGTCCACTGTCGCGATGTGGTTGCCGTTGAGCATGTAGTTCCCCGTTGCCGGGTCAGAGATCAGCTGGCCGGAGATCGTGATCACCAGGGCCGTCATCGTGCAGATCACCACCGTATCGATGAACGGCTCCAGCAGGGAGACGAAGCCTTCGGTAATCGGCTCTTTCGTCCGCACCGCGGAGTGCGCGATAGCGGCCGAGCCGACGCCGGCCTCGTTCGAGAAAGCGGCGCGCTTGAAGCCCTGGATCAGAGCCCCGACAAAACCGCCAGCAATCCCGAGACCGGTGAAAGCACCCTCGAAGATCTGGCCAAATGCCCAGCCGATATTGTCGTAATTCACCGCCAGAATGATCACCGCCGCCGCGACATAGAGAATGCCCATGAACGGCACGACTTTCTCGGTCACACGGGCGATCGATTTCACACCGCCGACGATGACGGCGAAGACAACTGCCGCGAAGATCAGACCCGTGATCCAGCCCGGATAGTCACCGAGAATGCCGGAGATCTGGGCATGGGCCTGGTTCGCCTGAAACATGTTCCCGCCACCCAATGCACCAAGAATGCAGAAGATCGCGAACAGAACCGCCAGGATCTTGCCACCGGGGAGTCCCTTTTCGGCAAAGCCCTTGGAGATGTAATACATCGGGCCACCGGAGACGGTGCCGTCCGCATATTCGTTCCGGTATTTCACACCGAGCGTACATTCGGTGAACTTGGAAGCCATCCCCATCAGGCCGGCAAGGATCATCCAGAATGTCGCCCCCGGACCGCCGATCCCGACGGCAACGGCAACACCTGCAATATTTCCGAGACCGACCGTCCCGGACAGTGCGGTGGCCAGAGCCTGGAAGTGGCTAACCTCACCAGCATCGTTCGGATCGGCATAATCGCCTTTCACAAGTTCGATCGAATGCTTGAAGAACCGGAACTGCACGAAGCCGAAATACAGCGTGAAGATCGTCGCGGCGATTACCAGCCACATCACGATCCAGGGAAAGCTGGTCCCCGGGATCGGAGCAAAGATAAGGCTGACAAACGGGCCCGTGATTGTTGCGAAGATCGCATTGACCTTTGCATCCAGGCTTTCAGCTTCCTGCGCGAGAGCCGGAGTGCTGATCACCCCCATGAGCAATGCGAACATTGCCCCAAGATTGAATTTTTTCATTATCGCCCCCCATTTTTAAGCAACGACCGTGACCGGCACGTCGGCATGCATGACCAGATTCGCGGTAGCGCTGCCGAAAATCCGGCTCGCGATGCCCCCTTCGGAGGCCCTTCCCACGATGATCTGATCTGCCTTCTCGTCGCTTGCGACGGCGTTCAATGTATCGGCGACATTGCCGTGGCGGACCATGCCGCGCGCGTTCATACCGGCCTTTTTCAAGCTCTCGAGCGCCGGGGCAACAACCCGTTCCATCGCCAGGGCGATTTCCTCTTCACGTCGTTTGTGACGCTCGGCATTTTCTTCAGGTGTCTGAAAAGAGAAAGGCGACCATTCGATCACGTAGACAATCAGAAGCTCGCAATTTCCCGTAACAGACGCCAGGTTCTGCCCGAACTTTAACGCGCGTTCGCCAGAACCGTGGCCGTCCAGCCCGATAATCAACTTCATTCTGATACCCCCTGTTCGTATACCGGCAGGATAATCTCCTATCGGTTGTTATGATCAGCTTAGGTCAAGCTAGGGAAACGGTCTATCGCCAAAGCGACGCCCTTGTTTCGACAAAAAAAGAAGCAAATAATTAGTGAATTCAGGCTTTTTCGGCCCGATCAACGCCGCCGTTATTCGGCGGCGTTGATTGCATGAAAGACACGCCAAGCGTGCCGAAGAGCCCGGTCAGCTCCGTTTACGAATTACCGGGCTCGTTCCCGACCATGTTTTCCGGTCGCACCCAGGCGTCGTATTCTTCCGCCGTCACCAGACCGAGCCCGGTTGCCGCCTGCTTGAGGCTGGTTCCGTCCACGAAGGCCTTCTTCGCGATCCGGGCCGCCTTGTCGTAACCGATATGCGGGTTAAGAGCCGTCACCAGCATCAGGGACTGTTCCATCAATTGCTGGATACGCTCCTCGTTCGCCTCGATCCCGACAACGCAGTTCTCGGAAAAACTACGAGTGCCATCGGCGAGGAGCGCTACCGACTGCAACAGATTGAAGATCATCACCGGCTTGAAGACGTTCAGCTCGAAATGCCCCGTCGCCCCGGCGACGGTGATGGTTGTGTGATTACCCATCACCTGGGCGCAGACCTGCGTCAGGGACTCGGACTGGGTCGGATTGACCTTGCCCGGCATGATCGACGAGCCCGGCTCGTTCGCGGGCAGTTGCAGCTCGCCAAGTCCGCTGCGGGGACCGCTGCCGAGCATGCGGATATCGTTCGCGATCTTCATGCAGCTCGCGGCGAGAACATTAAGGGTGCCCGACATCTCGACAATGGCGTCATGCGCCGCCAGCGCCTCGAACTTGTTCACCGCGCTGGTGAAGGGCAGACCGGTCAGCTCCCGGACCCTCTCGACGAACGCCTCGGCGAAGCCCGGCGCCGCGTTCAGACCGGTGCCGACCGCAGTGCCGCCCTGGGCAAGCTCCATCAGCCGCGGTAACGCACCGCGCACCCGTTCGATCCCGAGCTCGATCTGCCGGGCATAGCCGGAGAACTCCTGACCCAACGTTACCGGCGTCGCGTCCTGCAGATGGGTCCGGCCGATCTTGACGATCCCCGAGAACGCCTCCGCTTTTGCCCGCAGCGCAGCGTGAAACTCCTGTAGCGCCGGTAGCAGAGCCCTGTCGATCTCGAGCACGCCGGCAATCGACATGGCGGTCGGGAAACTGTCGTTCGAGCTTTGCCCCATATTAACGTGATCGTTCGGATGCACCGGCTGCTTGCTGCCGATAACGCCGCCCATCAGCTCGATGGCCCGGTTCGAGATCACCTCATTGAGGTTCATGTTCGTCTGGGTGCCGGAGCCTGTCTGCCAGACCACCAGCGGAAAATGGTCGTCGAGCGTACCCGCGATCACCTCGTCGGCGGCGACCACCATGGCCCTGCCAAGCTCAGGAGCCAGTTTGCCAAGGTCCATATTGGCCAGCGCCGCGGCCTTCTTCTGAATCGCGAAGGCGCGGATCAGCGCCGATGGCATCCGCTCCCCGCCGATCTTGAAATTCTGCAGAGATCGCTGGGTCTGGGCTCCCCAGTAACGGTCCGCCGGAACGGACATCTCGCCCATCGTGTCGGTTTCAATGCGTGTATCGGTCATGAAAGACTCTCCGAATGCACCCTGTGGGTTCGGTAAATTTTCCGACCAGCCTCACTCCCCGGACCATGGCGTCGCGTCAAACTCTCGCGTCCGGCGAACTCAGGCCCCGTCCGCGTTGAGCCGCGGATCATCTTCACCTGGAATGCCCGCAATGACGCCATTGCGCAAGTGTGCCGCGGTCAAGACGCGCGTCATTGTAGATTATCAACATGTACCTGCCCTGATGTCACCAAGGGACGCAAGCGCCTTGCCAATCGAAAAAACCGCCGGTGTCTTCCGTTTTCAGACGGTCAAGAACAGAGAGCAGATTGGCGGCAGCGGCATCCGGGCTGTGCAGGTCCAGTCCCTGTTTTGCAAAGGGTACGGACAAATGAGTGTCGACCGTTCCCGGATGCAAAGCGACACAAACAGCTTCCGGAGCGCGGCGGGCCAGCTCGACGGACGCTGTCCGGACAAACTGATTGAGCGCCGCTTTCGAGGCACGATAGCCATACCAGCCACCGAGACGATTATCGCCAATGGACCCAACCCTTGCGGATAATGTTGCAAAGACCGTTTTTCCGGTGCGCGGGAGTCTCGGCAGAAAATATTTCATGAGCAGGGCCGGCCCAATCGCATTTACGGCAAAAGCGGTCGCGAGTTTCTGCGGGTCGAGCTCACGCCAGGTTTTCTCGGGCCCTTCGCCGCCCTGATGAAGAAATCCGGTCGCATCGATAACCAGTCGAATCTCCCCATCCGCTGCAGCCGCCTTTGCCGCACGTTCGAGGCTGGCCTCGTCGCCAAGATCAATGGGAAGAGGACTGCGGCGGCTGAAACCGAGAACAGTCTTGAAACGGTCCGTCTCGTTCAAGGCAGAGAACAGCGCCGAGCCAATTCCGCCGGACGCGCCGATCACGACGGCCACCCCACCGGGTGTAAAGGATTCAAACTTGTTCATTACAGATCTAGTCTTTCCGGATCAGGTCTCCGACGCGCTGGAACATCTGTGCGAGCCACGGACGTATCGGCAAGAACAGACGGTAGCCACATTCAAGCAGCGGCGTCAGACCCGGTAGCGATGCAATCCTGGCCCCCCACCTCCATCCCGGCAATTGTCGCCAGACCTCGACGAAGGCGGCGGCGCCTGAGTGTATCTGTCCGTCTTTCGCGATGATGTGGAAACGCTTCATCGCCGTTTCCCTGTCGAGGGCCGGCGGCATTACGGCATTGGAATCGGACACATCCACAAGACATAGCGCCCCCTGCACATCATGCTGCCGGTACATATGGATTTCGGACTGGCAGAGAGGACAGGAGCCGTCAAAGAAGACAACTGTTCGACTTTCTGTGTCCGCCATTTTCCGCCTCGCTCAATAAACTGGTGCTGACCTCGCATGAAGTCTTACGCTGCTGTGCTGGCGACGGATCTTTTTTGCAGCCTGCCGGAGCCGGCCATCAATGGCTCGGGATCGGACCGGCGACAATACAGATCACCAGCCCGTTCACTTACTTCAGACAGTCTCGGCGGCCCGCCGCGCGGGCCCTCTCCTGTCGAGCTGTAGCCAGAGGAAGAAGGCGACCGAAAGATTGAGGAGGTTCCAGGCCACGCCGTTCAGGAAAGCGGCGTCATAGGACAGGGTCAGATCGTAGATTTTTCCCGACATCCAGCCGCCAAGCGCCATGCCGAGCAACGTCGCCGATAGAACAAGCCCCACCCGGGTTCCGGCCTCGGCCGCAGGGAAAAACCGCCGCACGACCAGCGCATAGGTCGGCACGATGCCGCCCTGCGCCAAACCGAACAGGGCGGAAACGGCATAGAGGGAAATCAACCCGGTAAAGGGCAGGAACAGCAGCAGCGACAGGCCCTGCATGACCGAGGACACGATCAGCGTCGGCAAGGCGCCGATCCGGTCGGCAAGCCAGCCGAAGACAAGACGGCTGACTATGCCCGTTGCCAGCATCAGGGAGAGCATTTCCGCACCGCGCGCCGTGCCGTAACCCAGATCGCCGCAATAGGCGACGATATGGACCTGGGGCATCGCCATGGCGACACAGCAGCTGAGGCCGGCGACCAGAAGCAGGCCCTGCACGGCGCGGCCAGACAAGGGACTTTCGGCACTTTCCAGGGCCGGTGCGGTCGGTGGTTGGGCAGGCCTTCCCGGTAGCGGCGCAGGCACAGACGGGCTGCGTTCGCGTAAAGCCGCCGAAAGCGGCAGAAGGGTGCACAGGCAGACGCCCGCGATAATCATGTGCGTGTCGCGCCAGCCCTGCGTGTCGACAAAATACTGCACCACGGGTGGCCAGATCGTGCCGGCGAGATAGCTACCGCTGGCCCCGATCGCCACAGCTATGCCGCGACGGCGCTGGAACCAGTGGGTAACGTCAGAGATCACCGGCCCGAAGCTGGCCGAACTGCCGAGCATGCCGACCAGAAGCCCCTGAAGCAGTACGAACTGCCATAGATTTTCCGCATGGGCGGAGAGAAAATAGCCGAGCGCCAGTGCGATAGCGCCGAAACGCAGCGGCACCACGATGCCGTAGCGATCAGCCAGCCGGCCCATCAGGATGCCGCCAACAGCGAAACCGATCATGGTCGCTGTATAAGGTAGCGAGGCATCCGCCCGCGCCAGTTCGAAGTCTGCTTCGACCGCCGGCAGGATGACCACGACGGACCACAGGCCCACACCGCCGATCATGCTGATCAGCAGCGACATGGAAAGCCGGAACCAGGCGTAGGGACTGTCGACTTCCCGCTCCGCCAGAATGGACGCGATCTTCATGCGATAAACGGCCTAAACTGAATGATGTTTTAGCGCCGCTCGGAAAGGCGGCTCCGGAAGACGGTAACCGAGACGCCGCGAGACGCAAAGCCCGGACAACAGAGCATGGATAGCGCCCCGGGACAGGTCGGCGTGAGGTCAAAGCAGATAACGAGAAATCGGCTCGCTGCTTAACCTCACGGCTGCCGGTTCATGCGCTAGGTTTCATCAGCATAGGCGGTCGACTCATAGCTTTTAGTGCGCTCAAGAGCATCCAGCCAATAACCGGAGCTGATGATCTCAAGTTTTACAGCGTCTTCGCCAACAGGTTCCGCGCGCACGGTCCAGACGACCTCGGCAGCATTGGGAAACGACTTTCCGGACAGTTGATCTCCGTACAGTCGGTGCAGAATGGCGTGGTCGTCCATACCGTCGGCCAGCAACCGCACCAGGAACGTCTCATTGTTGACGTTCTTCAGCAGGTGCTTCGCGCCTGCGCCCACCGCCGTAACCTCAAGCTCCAGACGAACCGCATCGGGCTTCGGGAACGATTTTGGGAGAGCCGCATACAGCAGGCTTCCGGCATTGAAGAACCGTTCATGCAGGGTGGAGTTCGAGTATTCCTCCCAAAGTTTCTCATCTTGCATCTCACCGGCTGCGTTACGCATCTGACCGTCTCGAAGAAGGTCAGCCATGTCGTGCTTGAGCACCTGGTAAGCCGCCTCTTCGGGCTCGAGATCCTGCAGCGAAAGGATGCACATCTCACGCTTCTCGTCGTCGCTCATTCCGGACTGACTACCGTATTCCATGGCATCGAGCAGTGCCTCGAAATCACGTGTCGTCCGCGCCCCTTCTATTTCCAGGATGTTGGAGAAATGAAGCACCTGAACTTTGTATGAATTGACCATTCACGATCAGCTTTCTTCCGCCCAACCACGCAGGTTGGCGCGCAACGATTCCGCCCCGGTCGGCAGAATCGAAATGGGAATTTCCGGATACGATATTTAAAAGGTGATTATCCAAAGGAAGACAAGTCCTGGCGAGGAATATCTCATCATGGGTTTACGTGGACCGGGGCTGACGATCCGGCGCACGATCTCGCGCTTTGACCGATGATCGGCATCGACAAGGAGGGGCAAAGCCAAGCGCATAGATTGTCGGCCTCACGCCCCGTTCTCTCATCGCATAATAGCCGTATAAAAACCGGAACTACTCACCGCACCACATGCATCATAGAGAAAGAGAAACAAACAACCGGGTTCGTTATTCCGGTTGAACAATTGCGAAACGCAAAGAGCTGCAGGGAGCCGGCGCATGAGAGCCTTCAAGGGCATTAGAGTCATCGATTTCAGCCGCGTGCTGTCGGGCCCGGTCGCAACACAGATGCTGGGCCTGCTCGATGCCGACGTCATCAAGATCGAGTCGCCTGGCGACGGGGACCAGTTGCGCGGCGTGCTGACGGATCCCGAAATGGCGGCGAAGCGGATGTCTCCCGCATTCCTCACTGTCAATCTCAACAAACGCAGCATCGCGCTCGACCTCAAATCCGACGTTGGGCGAGCGGCAGCGCTCAAACTGGTCGAGAACGCGGATGTGGTCGTCGAAAACTTCGTTCCGGGCGTCGCCGCCAAGCTCGGCATAGATTACGAGAGCGTGCGCGCGGCCAACCCGAACGTGGTCTATTGCTCGATCAGCGGCTACGGCCAGAGCGGCCCGAAAAGCGCCGAGCGGGCATACGATGTCGCCGTGCAGGCGGATTCAGGCATGATGTCCCTGACCGGGCATCCTGAAACCGGGCCCACCCGTGTCGGCTTCATGCTGATCGATATGACCACCGGCATCTCGGCGGCCTACGCGATCGCTTCCGCACTGTATCGGCGCGCAGTCACCGGCGAGGGCCAGTATCTCGACGTCGCGATGTACGACACGGCACTTCAGATGATGTCCTGCCAGGCGGCGGACTACATGATGCGCGGTAACCTTACGGGCCTGCTCGGCAACGGCTCCCCGATGGCGCAGCCCACTGCTGGCGCCTTCGAGACAAGCAACGGGATCCTGCTTCTGGCGACCCTTACATCGGCGCAACAGGAAGCCTGTTTCCGTGCCCTCGGACTGGAGGGACACTTGCAGGACCCACGCTATGCCACCGAGACCGCGCGGCAGGAAAATTTCGGTACCGGCCGGGATCTGGTCCAGGCCGCCATGAAAGCCCGGACTGCGGAAGAATGGCTCCCGATCCTGAAGAAGCATGGTGTCGCGGTGCAGCAGGTGCGCGGCCTGGAAGCAGCACTCTCGGACCCGCAACTCGCGCACCGGGGCATTCTGGTCAACGCGTCCGGTGAGGGTCTTGACGAGAACACCGACCTGGTCGGCGCCCCGTTTCTGGCCAACGAGGACGGCCCGCTGACAGAGGCCAGCGCGCCGGTCAGGGTCGGCCAGGACAGCCGCGCTATCCTGGAAGAGCTGAACTGCACCCCAGACGAAATCGATGCCATCCTCGCCGGGGTGGAGTGAGCAGGTAAGCGTCGTCCCCGGCCAGACGAGCGGACTGCATGCGCATCAGTGTGCCCGGCGACTCAATCCTCGTTGGCAGGGTGATTGAGCTGGTCTATGGATTATGGATAGGTGCCCCATCACCGATTTCCCCGCTAGGACATGGCCATGAAGTTCCGCTTCCCCATCGTTATCATCGACGAAGATTTTCGCTCTGAGAACTCGTCCGGCCTGGGCATTCGTGCCATCGCGCAAGCCATCGAAGCCGAGGGTTTCGAAGTGCTCGGGGCGACCACTTACGGCGACCTGTCGCAATTCGCCCAGCAGCAGTCGCGGGCCAGCGCCTTCGTCCTGTCCATCGACGATGAGGAATTCACCCCGGGTCCGGATCTCGATCCCGCAGTCCTGAACCTGCGCACCTTCATCGAGGAAGTACGCTGGAAGAATTCCGAGGTGCCGATCTATATCTACGGCGAAACCAAGACCAGCCGGCACATCCCGAACGATATCCTGCGCGAGCTGCATGGCTTCATCCACATGTTCGAGGACACGCCGGAATTCGTGGCGCGCCACATCATTCGCGAGGCCAAAGGCTATCTTGAAAGCATCCAGCCGCCCTTTTTCAAGGCCCTGCTCGATTACGCCGAGGATGGTTCCTATTCATGGCACTGCCCCGGCCACTCGGGCGGCGTTGCCTTCCTGAAAAGCCCGATCGGCCAGATGTACCACCAGTTCTACGGCGAGAACATGTTGCGTGCCGACGTCTGCAACGCTGTGGAGGAACTTGGTCAGCTACTGGATCACAACGGCGCCATCGGCGCCTCCGAGCGCAACGCCGCGCGCATTTTCAACGCCGACCATTGCTACTTCGTGACCAACGGCACCTCGACCTCGAACAAGATGGTCTGGCACCATACTGTGGCGCCGGGCGACGTGGTCGTGGTGGACCGCAACTGCCACAAGTCCATCCTGCATTCGATCATCATGACAGGCGCCATCCCGGTCTTCCTGAAGCCAACACGGAACCATCACGGCATCATCGGCCCGATCCCGCAATCCGAGTTCGAGGTCGAGTCGATCAAGGCCAAGATCCGGGCAAACCCGCTGCTCAAGGGCGTCGATGCCGATGCGGTCAAGCCGCGCATCATGACAATGACGCAATCCACCTACGACGGCGTGCTCTACAACACAGAGACCATCAAGAGCCTGCTCGACGGCTATGTCGACAACCTGCATTTCGACGAAGCCTGGTTGCCGCATGCCTCCTTCCACCCGTTCTACGGCACATACCACTCGATGGGCCGCAAACGGGAGCGAACGAAGCACTCGGTGACCTATGCCACGCAGTCCATCCACAAGCTGTTGGCCGGAATCAGCCAGGCAAGCCACGTGCTGGTGCAGGATTCGCAAGAGGTCAAGCTGGACCGTCACCTCTTCAACGAAGCCTACCTGATGCATACCAGCACCAGCCCGCAATACAGCATCATCGCCAGCTGCGATGTCGCCGCCGCCATGATGGAACCCCCGGCGGGCACCGCACTGGTGGAGGAAAGCATCGCCGAGGCACTCGATTTCCGGCGTGCCATGCGCAAGGTCGACGAGGAATTCGGCGAGGACGACTGGTGGTTCCAGGTCTGGGGCCCTGACGCGCTGGCCGATGAAGGCATCGGTAACACCAAGGACTGGGTGTTGAAGAAGACCGATGCGGATGGTGTCCAGGCTGCCGATGGCGAGGATTCCTGGCACGGATTCGGCGACATGGCGCCGGGTTTCAACATGCTGGACCCGATCAAGGCCACGATCGTCACCCCCGGCCTCAATCTCGACGGCCGCTTCGACGACTGGGGCATTCCCGCCTCCATTGTGACCAAATATCTGGCCGAACATGGCGTTGTGGTGGAGAAAACCGGTCTCTACAGCTTCTTCATCATGTTCACCATTGGCATCACCAAGGGCCGCTGGAACACGCTGCTGACCGCGCTGCAGCAGTTCAAGGACGATTACGCAAAAAACCAGCCAATGTGGCGCACCATGCCCGAGTTCTGCGCCACGCAGAAACGCTACGAGAGCATGGGGCTGCGCGATCTGTGTCAGCACGTTCACGCGCTCTATGCCAAGTATGACGTGGCGATCCTGTCCACCGAAATGTATCTGAGCGACCTGACGCCGGCCATGATCCCCAGCGAGGCATTCTCCCATATCGCCCGCCGCACGACGCAACGCGTGCCGATCGACGCGCTCGAAGGGCGCATCACGACAAGCCTCGTCACGCCTTACCCGCCAGGCATTCCGCTGCTCATTCCCGGTGAGGTTTTCAACGGGAAAATCGTCGAGTATCTGAAGTTCAACCGGGAATTCGCGCGCGAATGTCCGGGTTTCGAAACTGACATCCACGGCCTCGTGCAGGAGGTCGGAGAAGACGGCCAGATGCACTACTTTGCCGATTGCGTGGCCGAATGACCTGCACTGACTGACGCTGCTTGAAAATGAAAAGGCGCGGTTTTCGGACCGCGCCTTTCTCTGTCTAAACCCCCAGCCTAAATCCCCAGCTTGTCCCGCAGCGCGTACCACCACGAGCCCGCCGCCGAATAGGGCACCCGGAACATCCGGCCGCCCGGGAATGGGTACCAAGGCACCTTCTCGAACACGTCAAACCGGGAACGGTCGCCATGGATGGCTTCCGACAGGATTCGGCCGAAAGTGTGGGAGCCGGTGACGCCATGGCCGCTATAGCCATGGGCGAAATAGGTGTTGTTGCCAATCCGGCCCATCTGCGGCACGCGGCTGAAGGAGAGGGCGAAATTTCCGCTCCAGGCGTAGTCGATCTTCACGCCCTTCAGTTGCGGGAACACCTTGTTCATGTTCGGCAGCAGTTTGGCCCTGATATCGTGCGGGTCGGTACCGCCATAGACCGTTCCGCCGCCGAACAGCATGCGCTTGTCGGCGGAGAGGCGGAAATAGTCGAGAATATAGCGCACATCCTCGACACAGACGTCGGTCGGGATCAGCTCGGCCGCGCGCGCCTCACCCAAGGGTTCGGTTGCCATGACCTGGGTCGAGACCGGCATGACCCGTGCCGTCAGCGTGGGCACCACATGGCCGAGATAGGCATTGCCGCACAGTACGAGCGTGTTGCAGGTGATCGAGCCATCCGGCGTCTTCACCACAGGCTTCGCCGCCTCGGTATCGACATGCACGGCAGGCGTCTGCTCGTAGATCACCCCACCCAGTTTCTCAAACGCGGCCGCCTCGCCCAGTGCCAGATTAAGCGGGTGCATATGGCCGCCGGAATGATCGATCACACCGCCCGCATAGACGTCCGAATTGACATGTTTGCGGAGCTGCTCCTTGTCGAGCATTTCCTGATTGTTGATCCCGTAGCCCTGCCAGAGCTTCAGCCGCTCCTCCAGCTCGCGCATATGCGCGCCGGTATAGGCAGTGAAGACGTTGCCATCCTTCAGATCGCACTGGATGTTATAGGTCTTCACCCGCTCGCGGATGATCTCGCCACCTTCCTGCACCAGGCCTGCAACGAAATTGGCGGTATCCGCGCCATAGCGCTTCTTGATGGTCTGCAGGCTGGCGTTCAGACCATTGACGATCTGCCCGCCATTGCGCCCCGAGGCGCCCCAACCGACCCGGGCCGCCTCGATAATCGCGACCTTGTGCCCCTTCTCGGCCAGGTGCAGCGCGGTCGAAAGCCCGCTATAGCCAGCGCCGACGACCAGAATGTCGACCTGAACGTCCCCCTTCAGTGGCGGACGCTCCGGCGACGGGTTGGCGCTGGCCGCATAGTAGCTGCCAGTATGCGCGGTCACGCCCTCGAAAATCATTTCCGGGCGGCTCATCACACGACCTCCAGATAGCTGTCATACTCGAAGTCAGTCACCTGACGGGCGAAGCGTTTCAACTCCTGCAGCTTGCTTTCGACCAGCATGGTCTGCAGCCGTTTCGAGTAGACTTTCCGGATATTGCGGCCGCGCCGGAAGGCCTCGATCGCGGTCGCCCAGTCCAGTGGCAAATGATCGAGCTTCATGCTGTAGGCATCGCCGGTGATCGGCTCCTCCGGCTGCATCTCGCCCTCGATCCCGATGAACGCACCGCCAAGGATGCTGGCCAGCACAAGATAGGGGTTCGTGTCCGCGCCGGCGACCCGGTGCTCGATCCGGCGCGCCTTGGGACTGCCGCCCGGAATGCGGATGGCGGCGGTACGGTTCTCATACCCCCAGGCAACGCTTGTCGGCGCGTGCGCGCCGGGCAGCAACCGGCGATAGGAGTTCTCGTGCGGGGCGAAGACCAACGTGTTTTCCTGCATCGTCGCCAGCAGCCCTGCGACCGCGTTCCGCATCAGCGGCGCACCTTCGTCGGTGCCATTATCGAAAAGGTTCTCGCCCGCCTCGTTCTCGAGCGAGAAATGGACATGCAGACCACTGCCCGCCCGATCTCCGTAGGGCTTCGCCATGAACGTCGCGGCAAGGCCGTGCTTGCGGGCGATACCACGGACCAGACGCTTGAAAAGAACTGCATCATCGGCCGCCTTCAGCGCGTCGGCCACATGCACCATGTTGATCTCGAACTGACCGGCGCCGTTCTCGGATATGGCGGCGTCCGCCGGGATACCCTGCTCGGCGCAGGCATCGTAGACATCGTCCAGAAACTCATCGAAATGCTCAAGCTCGTCCAGCGACAATGCGCCGTCGGAATCCAACCGCTTGTCGGTGATCGGCGAGCGTGGCGGCTCCGGCTGCGTGCCGCTTGGATCGTAGAGATAGAATTCCATCTCGGTCGCGACCACCGGGGTCAAGCCCCGCTCCTCGTACCGGGCCACGACCTCGGCCAATGCCCGGCGCGGGTCGCCCAGGAAAGGTTTTCCGTCCTCCTCACGCATCCACAACATGGCCAGCGCGGAGGGTCTGTTGGTCCAGTTGATCAGAACGATCGGGCGTCCGGTGAAATCGCAGATCCCGTCGGAATCTCCGGTTTCGAAAACAAGCTCGCTGCCTTCGATATCCTCTCCCCAGACATCGACGCTGAGGGTGGAAAGCGGCATGCGCAGACCACCCCCGAGGATTTTCACCGCCTGTTCAATCGGCAGGCGCTTGCCGCGCATGGTACCATTCAGGTCACAGACACAGGCGAAGACGGCTTCAATTTCGGGATTTTCCAGCAGCAAGCTGTTCAGATTGTCGACAGACACTCTTGGCCTCGTTCGGACACATGAAGATCAGGGGCGATTTTACTGACTTCAGAGCTCTTTTTCGCCTTCTGTCAAACCGAATATGAGCACGTGGAGTTATAGCTCGCGAATAGTGGGTTGCAGAAGCATGAGCATGTCATTGTCGGAACAGTATATCGCTCCCGGTTGGCGAGGCAAAACAGGGAGCTGAAATGCAGCACACCTAGCGCCGAACGGCCCACACTCGCAGGTCAACCCCGACCTTTATCGCGGCAAGAACGACCAGCGTGCAAAGAGCCACCTTCGATAGTGTCTCCATCGTTCCCTCGATCAGGAGGGCATGAACCACACTGCACACGACTACGATTGCTGCGAGGCTCGTGTGCGCATGGCGCCACGTGCGCACGCGCATCCGGAACCGCCGCCGGAACGCGGCCAAAACAGCGGCCCCGGTGACTGCCCACATGGCGATCACACCCCAGTCCGAGAATGGCGTCGGCGATGCGAAGAGAAGCGCGTCGATCACGTCCGGCGGGCTGGTGATCCAAAGGCCCGCTACGTGGATCGCCACCGCGATGACAAGAACGGCTCCAATAACGCGATGGATCCTCCGTCCGCGCGGAGCGGGTAGCCCCGGCAAGTACCCTCCGATCAGCAAAGGCTGAACCAACAGCAGAGCCATCGCGATAATTCCCGCAAACCCGGCCGCTATGTAGGCCGGGCTGCGCCATGCAAGCAACGGACTGACCGCCGCCGCGGCGATTGGCACCGCAATGGCAACAACGAGAACAGCCCACACCAGGGTCGTACGGACCGGATTCATTATAGTCGACCTCCCCTCGTTCAGGCCTGCTTGAGGACAAAACCCGCGTGCAGACTGGTATCTCGTGCACTCAACATTTCGCCGTCATTCTGACCGCCCCCGGCCCTCTGGTCATCGGGATACGGAAACACCGCCCTCCAGAAGAAGTAAAAACTCCTCGCCGACAACTGACAGCGAGGGGTTAATCGCTCAGACGGTTTCGCCGCGCCGGCGCCGCTCGGCATCGTCCCAGGCGGTGAGCGCCTGGTAGTCAGGCACGAAGCCAAGCCCTTTCTGCGCGTCGGAGGAGACCGCATCCCGCGAGGTCACGACATCGATGACAGCCGGCGCATTGGCCAACGCCCGTTCCAGCGCGGCCGGCAGGTCCGCCGGATCCTCTACCCGCTCGCCATGGGCGCCGAAGGCCCGGGCCATGGCCGCATAATCCGCATGCTGCAACGTGGTACCGACGACGCGGCCGCCGTAATTCACTTCCTGGTCGAAACGCTCGATGTTCCAAGCCGCGTTGTTGGAAACGATGAACACCGCCTTGGCGCCGTGCCGGACAGCGGTGTCCACCTCCATCGCGTTGAGTCCGAAGGCGCCGTCGCCATTTACCGAGATCACCTGCCGGCCCGGTTCCGCCAGCGCCGCGGCAACCGCGTAGGGCACACCGACACCGAGACAGCCAAACGCACCGGCATCCATGTAGGTCGTCGCACCGAGGCCGACCCGGGCGAAGCTGAGCAAGTCGCCGCCGTCCGCCACCGCAAGATAATCCGGATCGGCAACCTTGCGGATCGCGTCGAAAATCGCCATCGGATGGATTTTGCCGTCACCGCCCTTCGAGGGGCCGGTTCCGGCAGCACTCTTTGCAATCCGTTCCCTGTGCTTTGAGCGCAGGCCGTCGAGCCAGCCCGCGTCCCGTGTGCCCGCATCATTGCCGAGCGCGTCGGTCAGCGCGTCGAGGGCGAGCCCGACATCGGCAAGGATCTCCGGCTGGCCACGCCGGTTGTCAAAAAGCTCGCCCGCATTGTCGGCGATGCGCAGGAAAGTGGCGTCGGGAAACACCGCCGGCGAGCCGAAGGCCACCTGGTAGTCGAGCTTGCGGCCGAGGGTGATGACGAGATCCGCCTGCCCCATCGCCGCAGCGCGCACCGCGCCCACAACGGACGGATGCTCTGCCGGCACAAGGCCGCGGCTCTCCTGGGTGTCGAGATAAAGCGCATCGGCGGTGTCGAGGAAGCGGACAAGCGCGTCTCCGGCCCAGCGGGCACCACGCCCGCTGATCACCAGCGGGCGGCGGGCGGCCCGGATCGCGGCGACAGCCTCTGACACCCGGTCCGGGCTGGGGGCCGGCTTGCGAGGCGGCTTCGGCGCCATCCAGTCTGCCGGTATCAGGTTCTCCGGCACGTGGGTGCGCAGCACATCGGTCGGGATCTCGATATAGACCGGACCGGGCTCGCCCGTGTCACCCATCGCACAGGAGATCGCCTCGTCCAGCTCACGGATCACCTGCTCCGGCACCCGGGCGGTGCGGGAATAGCGGGTCACCGGACGCAGGATGTCGACATGCGGGATGTCCTGCAGCGGGCCCATATTGGCCTGCGGCCGCGAGGTGCAGCCGCCGATCAGCAGCACCGGCATGCGCGCCAGCGAGGCATTGGCCATTGCTGTCACCGTGTTGGTCACACCCGGCCCCGCCGTCACCATGGCGACGCCGAGCGTGCCGGTCAGCTCCGCATGGGCATGGGCCATGTGCACGGAGGCGGCCTCGTGCCGGACGTCGTAAACCTTGATGCCGTTCCGTGTGGCATGATCCCAGATCGGCTGGATATGACCACCCTGCAGGCCGAAGAACCGGTCGATGCCGCGCTCCTTCAGCAGGCGCGCGATCCACGCAGCAACACTCAGCGTGTCGGCATTGAGGTCTTGGACGTCGGTCATTCCTGTTTCTCCCTGGGGCCCTGTTTGCGGGTCAGTTTTCAGACATGCGGCCTGCCAGCAGGTCACGCAGCACACCGTGCTGGATCTTGCCTGTGGCAGTCCGCGGCATTTCCGTGGCTTCGATGAAGGTGACGACACGCGGTCGCTTGTAGCCTGCGAGTTTCCCCCGCGACCATTCGATCAGGGACTGCGCGGAAACGCCTGCACCATCGCGCAGCACGACCGCTGCCTCGACCCGTTCTCCCCAATGGCTGTCCGAGCGTCCGACGACGGCGACGTCGCGCACATCGGGATGCCGGGCCAGCACCGCCTCGACCTCGGTCGGATAGATATTCTCGCCGCCGGAGATGATCATGTTCTTCTTCCGGTCGATCAGGCGGATGAATCCGTCCGGCTCGCGCAGGGCCACGTCGCCCACCGAGAGATAATCTCCCCGGAAGGCTTCCGCCGTCTTGTCGGGCCGGCTCCAGTAGCCGTCGAAGACATAGGGACCGTTGCTGTAGAGCTCTCCAGGCGTGCCGTCGGGCACTTCGTTGCCGTCATCGTCGAGCAGGCGGACCGGCAGAGAGCCGACGACCTCGCGGCCGACCGAGCCCAGATGATCAAATTGCTCGTCCGGATGCAGCATGGTCACCCAGCCGGCCTCGGTCGAGCCATACAGCTCGAACAGGCCGGAGTTCGGGAACATCTCCATGACCCGGCGCTTGGTTTCCTCACGCGCAGGCGCCGATGAGATCATCAGCTTCTGCATCCGCCGTAGGTCGCCGGCCTCGCCCCGGAGATCGAGCATCATCTCGTAATGGGTCGGCACCAGGGAGGTGAAACTCGCTCCGGTCTCGGCCAAGGCCCGAAGGCAGTGCCCGGCGTCAAAACTGCGGCGGGAAAACACGCTTGTCGCACCGCCGCAATGCAGAAAGGAGGCGAAAAAATAGAGGGAATTGGCGTGGCACATCGGCATTACCAGCATTGCCTCGTCATTCCGGCCGATGCCCAGTTCAACCGCCGTCATCAGGGCGAGATTGCCGATTCCCTCATGTCCGCGGATTGCGCCTTTCGGGTTGCCGGTCGTTCCTGATGTATACATCAGGCACCAGGGATCCGAGGGTGTGACGGCCACTTCCGGCTCACGCGGAGCACCGGCCGCGATCAGGTCTTCATAACCGCGCCAGCCGGTCGGCGTCCCGGTCCCGCCGAGATGCACAAACCTGTCCTCCGGGACCCCGAGATCGGCACGAATCTCGTCGATTGCATCATGCAGCCCTTGCTCGGCAACGACCGCCGAAACCGCGCAATCTTGCAGAATGAAACGGATCTCCGGCGTCACCAGACGGAAATTCACCGGCACCGCGACAAGCCCAGCCTTGGCGGCAGCGGCATAGATTTCCAGCCACTCGACCCGGTTCCAGGCCAGCACGCCGACCCGCTCTCCCTTGGAAAGCCCCAAACCGAGCAGCGCATTGGCCAGTCTGCAGGCACGCGCATTCCAGAGCGCGAAGCTCATCTCCCGGTCAAGATCGCGAGCGCCTATCCGGCCCGGCTGCAGCCGTGCTTGGGCGGAAAGCATCTGCCCGATATTCGGCATTGGTGTCATCTACCAGCCTCCCGCTGCTGCGCCATCTCGAGGGCGCTGGCCAGCAGCTCGCAGGCATTCTCGACATGGCTCACGGCGAGCCGTTCCGCTGTATCGCCGTCGCCGGCCAAAACGGCCTCAAGGATTTCCGCATGCTGTTTCCAGATCACTTCCGGTCGCTCGGCCTGGCGCAACACATCGACCATCGCCCGGCGCAGAAACCGCCAATGGGGTTCCGCCGTTGTCGCCAGCATCGGATTGCCGGAAGCCGCATAGAGCATGAAATGAAAATCGTCGTCGCGGCGCATCAGCGAAACCGAGTCCCCCTCGGCCGCCGCCGTCCGTGCAGCTTCCGCTATCGATGCCCCTTGTACCTTCAACGCTGCCGACAGCGACGGGTCGGCAGCAATCCGCGCGGCGGCCTGTCTGGCAGCCCAGCCGTCCAAAGCTGCGCGAATGCCGTAATGATTCCTCATTCGGCCGTGGTCGAGCGGGGCCACAAAAAGACCGCGGCGGCCGCATTCCTCCACCATGCCATCCGCTTTCAGCAGCGACATGACCTGCTGGATCGGCTGTCTGGAGACACCGAAACGATCCGCCAGTCTCTCCTGCACGAGGTGGGTTCCGGCACGGAGGCGACCGTCACAGATTTCTTCGACCAGTGCGTCGTAAACCTGATCCGTCAGATTGGGGACGATCTTGAGCATATTTCGCATCCAGAATTCTGAATTCAGAATTCAATCTATATGCCCGAAGAGAGAATCAAAAGCTGATATCGGTTTTGCCATTCGCGGAGTGCAAACCGCGATGACCCGCTCCGGCACCGGCACGTTCAGCGCGCTTGGCGGCAGCAGTCGGCCCCGGTGATTTGAAATGCGGAATCCTTCGCTTACTCTATCAGACCGGCCTCAGGACAAAATCCGCGCGCAGGCTGGTATCTTTCGAGCTTGGCATCACGGGACGCAGGAAGACGGTTTCGAACCCGTCACTGTCATAGGCGAGATGCCCGTGCGGCTGGCCGAAGGCAGGAACGATCTGCGGCATTTCAAGCCGGAATTCCCCGTTCTCGTCGGTCAGCGTGGCGCCATGACTGTGCGGATCGCTCTCGTACCCTTCGGTCGTGTGCGCCCAGATCTGGATGCGCTGGCCCGCAAGCGGGGCGCCATCGCCCGCGCGGCGGACGGTTCCCGTCATCCAGAAGCCCCCGCCTCCGATACGTTCCACAATCGGGGCATTGGGAATGTAGTTGTTCGAACCGCCACGCATCGAAGGCGTCGGCGCCAGGCCTTGCGCCTGTGCCGGAACATGAAGGCCGCCCCCCCATGTTGCTGCGATAGCGCCGCCCGCTACAAGCAGGGTACGTCGGGTGAACAGATCAACGGACATATGGAATTCTCCAATTGCGCGTGACATTTCCAAGACCATCCAACGGGATATATCTCGCCAATCGCCGATCCATACCCCAAGACCCCTTATGATTTATGAGGATCAGAGCACGGGATAACCAGCGCTCACGGCTTCGTGATGCAAGATCCTTGAATGATCAGCCCAGAGCTTGGAGGCGGGTCTGGTTTCACTTAGCGCATCACCCCCGCGTGGGATCCTCCAGAGCCCTGATGACCCGCCGCATGATCTTGCGCCTTGTCCGGTCATCGGCGGCGGTCTCCATCTTTTCCCTGAGGCGAAGAGAGAACTCTGCCAAATCATTATGCCAATCCGGCCCCCGAACCGCTTCTGGCGTAAGCCGCCTGACCTTTTTCTTGAATTGGATCGCGGCGCGGCCAGCCGACAGGTCGACGGCGTCATCCAGTTGTGGAATGACGATCCGGTCCGGGTCGACACCCTTGGCCTGCAAACCGTCCCGCATGGCCGCAAGAGCCTCTTCCTCGCCGTGTGTGAGGAAGATTGCCGATTTCACCGGCAACCGGTCCGTCAGCCAGTCGATCAATTCGTCTCCGTCAGCATGTCCGGAATACACATCGATCTGCCGGATCGCCGCCTTCACGCGGTGCTCTTCACCAAAAATCGTGACCGCATCGACCCCGGCCGAGAGGAGCGCTCCAAGCGAGCCGGGAGCCTGGTAGCCGACCAGCAGGACAGTCGCATCGGACCGCCACAGATTCTGCTTCAGATGATGCCGGATCCGTCCGGCGTCGCACATGCCGCTACCGGCGATAATAATCGCCCCGCCCGTCACCCGGGCGATCAACTTGCTTTCATCGACCGACTCGGTAAAGCGGATGTTCGGGCGTCTGAAGCTGGCCCCAACGGCCGGCAGATCCTCCAGCATGAAAGAGTTCTTCTCGAATACCTCGGTCGCTCGGATCGCCAGCGGCGAGTCGAGGAAAACCGGCACCTCAGGGATACGCCGCTGATCGAACAGCGCTCCGAGATCGAGCAGAAGCTCCTGCGTCCGCTCGACCGCGAACGCGGGTATCAGAAGGTTGCCTCCCCGCTCCAATGCCTTGTTCACTTCCTCGGCAAGCACAGTCCGCCGGTGTTCAGGCGTTACATCGATACGAGGCCGCCCGCCGTAGGTCGCCTCACAGCAGACCCAGTCCCAGTTCCCCGGCGCTTCAGGGTCCGGGTGAAGCAGCTTGTGGTCCGGCCCGATATCGCCGGAGAACAGCAGTCGGGACAGGCGCGCGTCCGGATCGCCGGACGACACCTCCACCTCGATAGACGCCGACCCGAGAATATGTCCGGCATTCCAAAACCGGGCACGAACGCCCTCGCCGACCTCACGCCATGTCTCGTATTCGACAGAAGAAAAGGAGCCGAGCGCGGTCTGTGCATCTTCCTTGTCGTACATCGGGGTGACAGCCGGACGGCCGCGCCGCGCGTTCCGCCGGTTCAGCCGCTCGACCTCCATCTCCTGAATATTGCCGCTGTCCGGCAACATGTAGGTCAAGAGATCGACCGTTCCGCTTGTGGCGAAGATCTGCCCGGTGAAGCCCTGCTTGACCAGCTTGGGAATGAGCCCCGAATGATCGATATGCGCGTGGGTCAGCAGAACGAAGGAAATCTTCTTCGGATCGAACGGAAAGGGCCCGTAGTTGAGCTCCTTCAGGGTTTTCGAACCCTGGAACATCCCGCAATCGACCAGGAACTGACAGCGGTCGGTTTGCAGCCAATAGCACGACCCGGTGACGGTTCCGGCCGCGCCGCAAAATGTCAGGATCATTCGATAAAACTCCGTTGAACGCGCTCAAGCCAAAAATGTTAACAGGCGAAGCGGCTGGCACTGACAGATTACCCCCCGCCGGACTTTCAGCCATCCGATAAATAGAGTCCTTGCAGGCGTCCTCTTTTCCGCCCGTCGGGCGAGCAGAGGAAAAATGCGCTCCGCCAAGCCTGATGCCACCGGGACGAACGCGCCGGCAACCCACTCGATCCGTTCCGGGAACAGCAGCAGCGGAGAACGTATTTTCCACACGAGAAACAATATCTGACCGCTTCGTTCTAATTTCATAGCCGCACCTAGGCGATCGGGAACGAATTTTATATTTATCCTCCACGAACAGCTGATCTCTCGCTCTATTAAGCGAAACAGCCGATAAGAATTTCTAAGATTACCGGCACCGGATTGCCGTCATTGCCGCCGACCGGAACAGAGGCCACATCGGCCCACTCCCGGATCAAGCGCCACCGAAATAACCGGCCGGTCAAGAGAACGGAACACGACAATGAAATCGATCGTCACAGCTTTGATTGCCCTCGTCGCACTGTGCGGGTCTGCGGCCGCCCAGGCGGCGACGCCCCTGGTCAGCGTCGAGTGGGCAGCGGCCAATATCGGGAAGTCCGGCGTCGTCTTTCTTGATGTCCGCGGTCGTCTCGCCGGTGCCAGCAAGGAAGATTATCTGCGCGGCCATATCCCCGGCGCGATCTGGACCAACTATCTGAAAGACGGCTGGCGCACCGAGGATGCCAACGGCACGATCGCCCAGCTTTCCAGCGCCGAAACACTGGAGACCACGATCGGCAATCTCGGCATCGAGAACGAGGACCATGTCGTCATCGTTCCGGCCGGGAAATCGGCGCTCGATATGGGGACGGCTACCCGGATCTACTGGACGTTCAAGGTCGCCGGCCATGACGCGGTGTCGATCCTGAACGGCGGCATGAAGGCCTACACAGCTGAGATTGACTCAAAGACGAAGCAGCCGGTGAACCCGCTCGAAACAGGCGACGTCGTGCCGGAACCGACGATCTTTACCGTAGAACTGCGTGAAGACATGCTGGTCACGAAAGCCGATATGACCGCAGCAAGCAACGCTGGCGAGCTGATCGTCGACAACCGGCCGCAGGACCAGTTCCTTGGCATCAACAAGCATGCCAAGGCAAAGCGCGCCGGAACCATCCCGGGTGCCCGCAATCTGCCGGAAAACTGGCTGACGCAGAACGGCGGCACGTTCCGGGACCGGGACACGATTGCGAAGCTCTACAAGCTGGCTGGCATCAAGACTGATGGCGCGCAGATCAACTTCTGCAACACCGGCCACTGGGCAAGCCTCGGCTGGTTCGTTTCCCAGGAAATCCTCGGGAACAGGGCTGCCAAGATGTATGACGGCTCAATGGTCGAATGGTCGGCGGACGCGGGCCTTCCCGTTGACTCGATGCTGGAGCGCCCGCAGACGGCCCAGGTCACTCAGTAGGCACACCCGAGAACAGGACCGGCGCCAGCAGCCGGTCCACCGGCGCGAAATCGTCGGTCAGCACAACCGGAGACGCTTCTCCGGGATCCATCAGATCCGCGATCGGGATCCGCTGCCAGCTGCGGCGGATCCCGAAGGCAGAATGGATCGTTTCGTCCGGCACGCCTGACAAGGCCGCGACAACCTCATAGGTCACGCGACCGTCCGGGCCGACGCCGGTCCCCTCACCCATCTCCCGCCAGACCGTCACATCCGCGAAGTCGAGCGCCAGTGTATGGACCAGCGCCGCGAGGAAGCGCGGATTGCGGGCCCCATCCACCACATTGGCGACGAAGAACCCCTGCGGACGCAGCCGGGCCGCGACTTCGACATTAAACTCGCGGCTGACCAGATGGGTCGGCACGGATATGTCGTGGAAGGCGTCACCGAAAATGACGTCGAACCGGGGCTCGGGCGGCAGGGATTGCAGCAGAGCACGGGCATCGCGGTGATGGATCTCGAGCCCGGATGCGGACACATCCAGCCAAAGATGGTCACGCGCCGCCGCCGTGACCGCCGGATCGATTTCCGCGACCACCAGACGCGCGCCGGGAACTGTCGCCGCCCAAGAACGCGGCAGTGAGTAACCGCCGCCGCCGATGAAGAAGGCTGAGAAATCCACACCGGGAAGATCGAGCTGGAACCGGCGCCGTGCAAACTCATCGACGAATTGAATATAGGGGCTGAAGAGCAGGCTCGGGTCTGCCTTGTCATTGATGCTGTGCACCAGATTATCCAGCACCATCAGACTGCTCGGGCGCCCGCTATAGGGCGCGAAGTCATCGATGACGATGCAGAAATAGTCGCTTTCGACAGTACACCTGGAATCGAATGCGCCGCGGGCGATACCCGTTCCTGCGAGAGGCAGGGATAACAGCAGGATCGATATGGCGGCAATCAGAGCCGGACGCCGTCCCGCGAGCAGTGCGCACCCCAAAGCGAGGGTCCCATATAGCACGGTCACCGCGATCAGCGTGCCGCTGGAGCCGATCCAGGAGATGAAGAGATAGCCGGCCGAGAGCGTGCCCAAAATGCTTCCGGCCGTGCCGACAGCATACATGGTTCCAATCACGGCCCCCGTCTGGCCCGGATTGGCGTCGACGGACAGTTTTGTGACCATCGGCGCGACCATCCCGACAAAGAGGCTCGGCAACAGGAACAGTGCCGTTGTCAGGCAGACCACGATCGTCACCTGGCCGAGCCCTGACGACAGCAGCCCGACAGCCAGATCATTGAGCAAGACAAGAGCAAGCAGGCTGCTCCCTCCGGCCAATGCAAGCGAACCAGCCAGACGCTTCAATACACTCTGCCTGTCCGTTTCGGGACCGGCCATGAGACCACCGATCCAATGCCCGGCGGAGAGGCCAGCCAGAACCACAGCAATAATCGCCGTCCAGGTATAGAGCGACATGCCGACATAGGGCGCGATCAGGCGGCCGGCAACGATCTCCACGACAAGGCCACCGGCCGAGCTGAGGAACAGGACGGTTCCGAGAAACAGGCGAATAATCAGCGGCATGGAGCCTATTCTTTCTGCAACGTCAGTCATGAGAGAACCCGTCCAGATGTCGGCGCAACGCCCCGGTCTCCCATTGCCCACTGGCTGGCTCCGGCACCAAGCCACATGGAGAGCAATGCCAGCCAGGCGGTCAGAGAGAGTACCGACCCGCCGGTGACCCCTGCACCGACCGCGCAGCCGCCGGCGAGCATACCGCCGAAGCCCATCAACACGGCGCCGAAGACGTAGCGCACCATGCCGGTCGACTGATCGAAGACCTCGACACGGAATTCCCGCCTGACGAGCGACGAGGCGCAGGATCCGAGAGCGACGCCGGGCACGAGGCCGAGACTGAAACTGAGCGGTACGCTGGGCGCGGTGATCAGAGCCATGAGCGTATCGGCCGAAGGCCCGGTGAAGGTAACGCTCAGAACCGAGACAGGCTCGAAAGAGACGTGCGCCAGAGACGCCGTAAAGAGCCACCCGCCCGCGATGGTCCCGCCCAGCGCCACGGATAGCAGGGCACGGGGCCAGCCCAGAGCCGATCTGGATGCCAGCAGCACCGCGACCGCCAGCAGTACGCCGCCGAGGAGAATGCCGAAAACATCGGGAACATGAAGATTGAGGTTCCGGATTTCCGGACTGACCGTCCAGAGGGCGGAGAGGTCAAGCCGCAAGGGCGACAGGATGCCGGAAAGCGCCGCCTGGGCCACGACCGTTACCAGCAGCCCGGTCATCAGGGCCCGGAGATTCCCGGTCGCCGAAAGCACCAGCAGGCGGCTGGCGCAACCGCGGGCGAGGATCATGCCAATGCCGAACAGCGCACCGCCGATAATCGCCCCCGAGAGCGTCCCGACGGAGGTCAGTTGCCGTACTTCCGTTGCTGGCAGGGTCTCTGACCAGAGTAACAGCTGAACGAATAGCAACGCGGAGCCGAAGACAAGCAGCCAGACCGCGAAACTCGGCCCGAGCATGCCGCGCCAGAATTCCAGCGATGCGCTTCTTAAGCAGAAACGGCTGGCCTGAGCGCAGCCCCCGAAAGCGACACCGACCAGCAACCCGCCAAGTCCGGCCTTCGCCGGATCCGACAGCAGGTCGCTCGCAAGCAATGTCTCAAGAAATTCCATATCGACCAGTCTGTCAGATGCTCAGGCAAAGCGCCCCGCCGCCGGCCAGTCCGGCCAGGCGGCGGGGTCAATCAGTGTCAGCCGAACATGTCCTTGCTGATTCCGGCGTACCAGCCAATGCTTTCCTCGTAGGTCTGCTTGCGAAGGGCGGCATCCTCGCCGTTCTGGCTGATAAAGCCCGAAGTCTTCGCGATCTTCTCCGCCGTCGCCTCATAGGCTGCGCCGACCTTCACGCCGTTGTTCGTGCCGATCAGCGACCAGCAGGTGTTCGAGAACTTGGCCGGGAAAACCTTCGAGCCGGTCAGAGCGCCGCGAATGGCGTTCGCCGCCACCTTGGCCTGACTATTCGCGGAGAAACCGGATTTCGGCATGTCTCCCTGGTGCGCAGAATCTCCGAGAACATGGATATTCTCATCCTCGCGGCTCTGCAGCGTGGCGGGGACCACGGGCGCCCAGCCCTTGTCGTTCGTAATCGCGGCGAGCTCCGCAATCCGGCCGGCTTTCATTGCCGGAATGACATTGACGACATCCGCCTTCGTCACCTCTCCACCGACAACCAGCTCCATGCTCTCCGGACGTACTTCTTCCAGCGACCCGGTGAATTCGGAATCAAGCCAATCGATCATCCCCGGATAGCTGTTTTCCCAACCGGCCTGGAACAGCCCCTGCTTGGAGAATTTTTTCTTAGGATCGAAGATCAGAATCTTCGCCTTCGGGTTCTTCTCCTTCAGCATATGCGCGACCATGGAAACACGCTCATACGGACCCGGCGGGCACCGGTAAGGGTTCGGCGGAGCGACCATTGCGAACACACCACCCGGCCGCATCGCTTCGACCTGCGCCTTCAGAAGCTCAGTCTGCGAGCCCGCCTTGTAGGCATGGGGCATATGGTTTTGCTTCGTGACATCCCAGCCTGGTACCGAACCGTCGACGAAATCGATACCGGGAGAGAGAACGAGCCGGTCATAGGGCAATGCTGCCCCGCCAGCCAGGGAGACAGTTTTCTTGTCCCGGTCGACGCCAACGGCCCAGTCGTGCACGACGTTGATGCCGTATTCGCTGGCGAGCGTTCCGTATGTATGGCCAAGCGATTCAAGGCTCCGGAAACCGCCGAGATAAAGATTGGAGAAGAAGCAGCTGAAATAGGTGCGGGTCGGCTCGATCAGAGTGACGTCGAGCGCGCCCTTGCTGTCTTTCGCAAGGTATCGCGCTACAGTCGCGCCGCCGGCGCCGCCGCCGACAACGACCACTTTCGGCTTTCCGTGACTGGCGCCCATGATCATCGGCGCTGTGGTGAGAGCGGCGCTTGCCGCCGCTCCTTTAAGGATCGACCTTCTACTCAGAGACATTGCACTTCCTCCCTATTACGCCCCGTTCATTCGAGGCTTTCGAAATACGCTGCCAGACCGGCGATCTCTTCGTCCGACAAGCGGCCGGCAATCATCCGCATAACCGGATGCGGCCGGACCTCGGTCTTGTAGGCGTGCATGGCGACGACAAAATCCTCCCGCGGCCACCCGGTAATCGCGGGGATACCGCTGTCCGATCCGCTCTTCTGGTGGCATGTCAGGCACTCACCGGAGAGATATTCACCGTAGTCCGGATCGCCGACGATGGCGAGAATGGCCGGATCGACCGCATGGTCGGTCGCCGTCGATGTGGGTTCCGCTTCCGGAATGTCGCTCGGCTTGTCGGAGAACGCGCGCAAGTAGGCGATGACATGCGACCGGTCTTCGGCGCTCGGCATGCCGATGAAATTCATCCGCGTCCGCGAAACCAGGCTTTTAGGATTTTCGAGATAGGCGTTCAGACTGTCCGCCGTCCAGATCAGGCCATCCGCCCCGGCACGGATCAATCCTTCAGAATACCGGAAAGCCTCGACCGAACCGGCGACGCGGCCAAACACCCCGTTCAGGTGCGGTCCGACAGCGTTTCGGGCTTCCTTACCGACACGGTGGCAGGCCTTACAGACCTGGAACAGCCTCGCCCCGGTCTTCGCATCTCCGATTTCGCTCGCGGCGACAGGGCCGGACGCAGGTGAGACGGCAAGCATCACGGCAAGGCTGACTGCCTTGATGATGCGAGCCGTCCACACACTCATCCGGACATCCTTTCCTACTCGGTCATCGCCTTCAGGTAAGCGATGACAGCCGTGAGATCGTCTTCCTTCTTCAGACCGGCAAAGGCCATCTTGGTCCGCTTGATCATCGACTTGGGCTTGGCAAGGAAGGTCGCGAGCGTTTCTTCATCCCAGACCAACCCATCAGCGCCGGCTTTCTGCATATCCTTGGAGTATTTCTTGAAACCTTCCGCAGTACCAGCGGCTCGTCCAAAGATACCATTCAGGTGCGGGCCGATCTTGTGCTTGGCCTTATCGCCGACAGCATGGCACGCCTTGCATTTCTTGAAGACCTTCTCGCCGGCCTTGACCAGCGCCGGGTCCACTGCCGGAGCGGCGGCGACCTGGGTCGCTTCCTCTTTCGCGGCCTCATCGGTAGCCGGAGCGGCCATGGAATGCTTGGATGTCGGATCGTCCGGCGTGACGTCGACGACCTGCGCACGGGCGGTGATCTTCACCTCGGGCTTGCAGTCCGTCATGCAGGGAGCGCGGTTCTTCCAGACGGCGGTCTCCGTACGGTCGTCCGGATAGAAGCCTTCGGCATTCGGCATGGCGACTTCTGTGAAGTTCTCCCGGCTGAGCTCGAAATCATCATCAACCAGATCGTTCAGATAGAGCAGGTAAGCCGTAATCGAATAGGTCTCGTCAGCCGTCAGGGACTGCGCATCGCCGAACGGCATGGCCCGGTGAACATAATCCCAGACCGTCGAGAGATAGGGCCAGTAGGACCCGATCGTCTTGACCGGGCGAGCACTGGTCAGCGTGTCGATACCGCCGGCCAGCACCGGCCAGCGATCGACGGCCTCGCCGAAATCACCGTGGCAGGAGGCGCAACGTTCGGCAAAAATAGGCTCTCCGTCCGCTACCGAGCCGCTGCCTTCCGGCAGGCCGAGACCATCAGGGCGCACGTCGATGTCCCAGGCAGCTACCTCGTCCGGTGTCGCCGGACGGCCGAGGCCAGTCGGCTCCGCCATCGCGGTGGTACCCGTGAGGCCGACAGCGAATGTCAGGGCCGCCAGATTAAGAAATTTCGACATTCTCCGCCTCCCCGTTCGCATTGACATGCCAGGTCTGGATTCCATTGTTGTGGTAGATTGAATTCTCGCCACGGACGGCACGTAGCTCGTTCTTGGTCGGCTGCACGTAACCGGTGCTGTCGACGGCACGCGACTGCAGCAGCAGCGGGCTGCCGTCCCAATCGAACTCGTAATAGAAGCGGTGCATCGACTTGTCCCAGGACGGCCCGTCGATCCGCGCCTGATGCCAGTTGCGGCCGCCATCGGTGGTTACGTGCACTTCCTTTATGGTACCGCGCCCGGACCAGGCGACACCTGTAATGATGGTCTTGCCTTTGCCGTGCAGGATCGGCGCCTGCGGGCTCGGGTTTGTGATCACCGACTTGGCGTCCATCTCCCAGGTAAAGCGACGCGCTTTCCCGTTTGCCATGAGATCGGTGTATTTCGAGGTTTCCTCGCGATGGTGCCAAGGCATGTCGCCGACTTCGATGCGGCGCAGCCACTTCACCCACATATTGCCTTCCCAGCCCGGTACCACCAGACGCACCGGATAACCCTGTTCCGGCCGCAGCGCCTCGCCGTTCATGGCAAAGGCGACCAGACAGTCGTCGAGGGCCTTCTCGATCGGCACGGAGCGGGTCATGGCCGCTGCGTCCGCGCCTTCGGGCATGATCCATTTGGCGTTGGTCTTGAGGCCGGCTTCCTCGAGGATCGTCTTCAGCGGGATGCCGGTATAGATGACATTGTGGATCATGCCGTGGGTGAACTGACAGCCGTTCAGCTGCGCGCCGCGCCACTCCATGCCGCTGTTAGCCGCACACTCCAGGAAATAGGCGCGGTTCTCACGGGGGAAACGCTTCAGGTCCGCCATGGTGAAGACAAGCTCGCGCTCGACCAGTCCATTGATCATCAGCCGGTACTTGGCCGGATCAACCTCCGCGACGCCGCTGTGATGGCGCTCAAAGCAAAGGCCGTTCGGCGTGATCACGCCGTCGAGCTCGTGCAGAGGGGTGAAATTGATCGAGCTCACCGGGTCCGCGGTCAGCCAGGGAACGTTCCGGCGGCGAACATGGGCCTCATAGGGTGACGGCGTGCCGTAGGGCTTTACGTCAACGCCTTCGCCAAGCTCGTTTGCCCAGGGCTGAACCTCAAGGATCGCGGGATCGCCTGCGGCCAATGCCGGCGCCGCGGCGAGTGCGCCACCGGCAGCCAGGCCGCCCTTCAGGAAGGTTCTGCGTGAGGTTGGTGTCTTCTCAGTCATCTTTCCGTCTCCGGCCCGGTCTATCCGGCAGTTGTCTTCACGGCTGAATTCGGGGTGATCTCGATCCGTCCCTTGCGAGCGACATATTGCTCGACAAGGTCATAGATCGGCGGCCCCTCGGTACCCTCGTTTACCGACGCCCAGCCCGCGACCACGTAGGACTTGCCCGGGTCGATGGCCTCGCCGGTCTTTAGCAGGGTCATTCCTGATATACGGCTGCCGATCGGCTTGTTGACGTCGATCGAGTAGCCCATGCCGCCGACACGCACCATGTCGCCGCCCTGCTGATAGTAGGGGTCGGGATTGAACAGATTATCGGCGACATCCTCGAGGATGGTGTGGATCAGCTCGCCCGTCATCTCGCTGCGATAGACGTTGGGATAGGTCATCGCCGTCGCGCCATAAATGTCCTCGCGGGTGATGTCGTCGCCCGGCAGCAGGCTCGGCCCCCAGCGGAAGCCCGGCGAAAGCGCGATATCGGCTTCGCGTTCCTCCAGCAGGGCCTGGCAGATCAGGTCATCCCAGGTGCCGTTGAAATTCCCGCGCCGATACAGCAGTGATTCGGTCTGACCGATCACCTCGCCCAGCTCCGCCTTGAACGGGGCCCGCTGAGCATCGACCAGAGCGGTCATTTCAGGATCCGGTGCGATCACGTCCGAGAAGATCGGGATCAAGCGGAACTTGAAGCCCTTCACGCCACCGTCGCGGACATCAAGATCGAGCCGGGAGACGAACTTGCTGTGGGAGCCGGACGCAACAATCAGCGTATTGCCGACCTGGACCGGCTCCGGCAGGGCGTCATGCGTATGCCCCGACAGGATGACATCGATGCCCTCGACCTGGCTCGCCATCTTGCGGTCTACGTCGAACCCGTTATGGGACAGCACAACGACCAATTCGGCGCCATCACCGCGCACTTCCTCGACCACCTCGCGCATGCGCTGCTCGCGGATGCCGAAGGAAAGGTTCGGGAACATCCAGCCCGGATTGGCGATCGGCAGATACGGGAAGGCCTGACCGATGACGGCGATCTTGACGCCGCCGCGCTCAAAAATCTTGTGGGAGTCGTATGCCGGCTCGTTCCATTCACTGTCGAAGATGTTCGCGCCAAGGAAGGGGAACGGCAGTTCATCGACAATCTCGGTCACCCGGTCGATGCCGTAGGTGAACTCCCAGTGCGAGGTCATCGCATCCGGCTTCAGCGCGTTCATGACATTCACCATGTCCTGCCCCTGCGTGCGCAAGGCGGTCATGGAGCCGTGCCAGGTGTCGCCGCCGTCGAGGAACAGCGCGTCCGGCCGGTCGGCACGGATTGACTTCAGGACCGTGGAGATCCGGTCGAAGCCGCCGATCTGGCCATATTCACGGGCGAGGGCGACAAAATCCTCGGAGGTCAACGCGTAGGCCTCGGGTGTGCCGGCTTTCAGACCATACGCATCGAGAAACTTCTTGCCGGAAATGTGCGGCGGCAGGCCTGCAGACTCACCGACCCCGATATTGATCGACGGCTCACGAAACCAGACCGGCATGAGCTGGGCATGACAGTCAGTGAGGTGCACCAGGGTGACATTGCCGGTGGTCTCGAAGTCCAGCAGCTGATTCTGGGTAAGGCGCTGCTGTGCGGCGAGCTGGGCCCAGTTCCCGAAACCGCTCAGACCGACGATTGCAGAGGCGGCAAACGACGTCTGGAGGAAATCGCGGCGCGACAACATGACATGAGGCTCCTTCAGCAAGTCCCGTTTCGGGACACAATTCTCCCAGCTGAAACGCTCTGCATTTCAGGCAAAGGAGCAGATAAAGCGTTTAAACTCCGACCGTGTCCGGAGCCCTCGACGGACCCCGGACACGAACCGGATCAGTTACGCAGCGCCGGTGTTTCGACCGAGAGGCCTTCACCACGCGATGCAAGATAGAGTTCAAGGGCGGTAAACTCGTCTGAGCCGCGCTTGAATGGTGTTGCGCGGATATTGTCCATGCAACCTTTGAAACGGCGGTGGATCGAGCCCATGCCCTGCCACTTCAGACGGTAGACCGGGAAGCCGTTGATCTGCCCTTGGCTGAGATGGTCGGCCCGGATCATGTTGCCGTAATTGTTCTCGTGGCAATGGGCACACGACATGTCGAGCTGGCCGACGCGGGTGTAGTAAAGTTCCTCACCCCGCTTCCACCAGTCGGCGGCCGGACCGTCGACCTTCACCTTCACGGGCATGCCGCGGGATTGCAGGCCGATATAGGCAGTCATCGCCAGCATCTCCTGGCTTTCCCATTTCCACGGTTTGGCCTTCTGATGCTCTTCGCGGGACCAGTTGATGTGATCCTCAAGCGCGAACAGCGTCTTCTTGCCATCGTGCCATTTCGGCATTGAGGCCCGCAGACCCTTCATGCTTTCAGCGGCATCGCCGTGGCAGTCTGCGCAGGACTTTCCATCCGCACCGTCGGCGGTTTCCCACAACTCCGAGCCGTATTCGGCAAAGATCATTGCCGGGTTCTCGAAATCGTCGGTCTGCAGTTCCTGGGTTTCATCGTTACGGAACCGCCAGCCGGACAGGATTTCCGACAGGGGTGAGTCCGCCGGTGCGTCCAGCTTGGTGACAAAGGCCTGACCGTCAACCACCAGCTCGGCATCTTCGTTGGCCAACGCCACGTTAGCCGTGGCCGCGAAGAGTCCGATGACTCCCATTGCCAAGAGTTTTTTCATGCCATCCTCCCATGTCTCCGTTCGTTCACGCGACGGAGATCTTTTTCTCGATGTCGTAGACGGAACCGTCATCATCGGTCCATTCGAACCGCATGGTTCCGGATTCCGTCAGCTTGACCGAGAACTCGACATAGGGGTTCGCGGCGACGGCAGGTTCCATATCCATCCAGAACACGTCCGTGCCGTTATATTTGGCAACGAACTTGTTGATGATCTTGCGCGGGATCAACTTACCGGTCTTCCGGTCCTTGCGTTGACCCGACTCCATCGGATGGCTGATCAGGGTCTTGATCGTGATTGCCTCACCGGCCTTGGCCTTTTTAGGCACTTTCACGCGGGGTTTGATTTTCGCCATGATTCTGTTTCCTCCGTCCTCAGCCGCCGCAGCCGCCGATCGTTACCTTGACTTCGCGCCGGGCCATTTTCGTCGACCCGTCTGCCATTTTCGCCACCGCAACGATGTCCTGCGTGCCCGCGAGACGAATACGCGTGGAGGCGCGGCTCTCGGCACACATTTCGGTAAAGTGGAACGTTCCTACACCGGGGCTCGGATTGCCCGCAGCAAGGACCATGATTGACGTAGCGCCCGCAGCGGCCACTTCGATCGGTACGGTATTCCCGTTCTCGGCAATTTCCGGAGCGCCGATCTCAACACCACCTGTTTCCGGCATACCGCCGGCGAATTTCTTGATAGCCGCCTCTACCGCATCTTCACTTGCGTTAGCCGGCATCTGAATCAGGCCGACCGCGGCAAGTCCGGCGGCAAGCGCGAACATGTCACGCCTTGTCATCTCCATTGGGCATTCCTCCGTTTATCGTAGCGTCGCGGTGACACATAAGGTCCACCGCACGGCCTTATTCCTCTTTCAACGTCATCAGGTAAGCGACGACATCCTCAACCTGCTGAGCCGACAGAACCGTCTTGCCTGCGAATTTCTTGGCGACCCGATTGAGGCCGGCATCACGGTAGAAACCGGGCATGATGGTTTCCGGCGAAAGCGCTTCCTTGGAATTGACGACAATCGCCCGAAGCTCAGCGGCAGACCAGCGGCCAGCCACCCCGTCGAGAGGCGGCCCCACTTCACCATGATAGGGCTGATCGGCCAGATCGGAATTCACATGGCAGGCCAGGCAATTGCCGAGCTTGCGACCCATGAACCATTGACGTCCCTTGACGGGATCGCCCGGTTTGTCAGTCAGCGCCTGCGCGATCGCACCATCGACGATCTTCACATCCGCAGGCTTAACCGTCTCGGCCGAGACGCCCGAAATACCAAGCATCAACGCCAGCACGGTGGTGACAGCAATCCTCATCACCGGATCTCCTCCCATTTTTTTTGTCGGTACAGCGCTTTGGCTGACCTTTGAATTTAGGAAATCGTAAAACTCGCTTAGACGCAACAACAAATTCATATCTTTGAATTTGTTGTTGCGTTACAGGCATGTGCCTTCTTGAGGCATCATCCGGTCGTTCCTACTGCGTCTTCTGCTGTTCCAGGAAACGGCGGGCATGATACTTCTGAAAGTGCTCCTCGCCCTCGTAGCCTTTCTCCCGAATCCAGCCGAACATGTTCAACGTGGTCCATTTTCCAAAGGCCCCGGGCATCGTCGCGACTGCGGCTGCGCCGGCATTGCCGGTTTCGGGTACCTCCTCCGGCATGAAAAGGATCGTCGGCGTGAAAACCACGCCCCACCGTTTTGCCATATCCTTTTCAGGCAGGGCGGTGCCATCCAGGTCGGTCACCTCCTCGTCGCCGAAAAGATTGTACTGAACCACGACAAAGTTCGACTTGATGAACTCGACGACTTCCGGATCTGACAACGGCCCCTCATGCAGCTGCTTGCAGTAAATGCAACCGCGCTGCTCGAAGATCATGGCCAGCCGCTTACCCTGGCTTTCGGCGTCCGCGATATCCTCGGCCACATCCTTGAAAGAGACTGTAAACCAGGGCTTCTTGTGAAGACCGTCCTCACCGACCTCGGCCAATGCCGGGGGAATGATCAGCAAGGCTGCGAGAAGTCCAAAAATCACACGCGTCATGTCCTGTCTCCTCATCCGATGGTTCCGAATACCGGGAAAGTGTCGATCATCCACTGGGCAATAACGCCGACCGTGTTGGTGCCGATCAGGGCGGCAAAGACCAGCAGCGTGGCGCCAATGCCCTTCTCGACAACAGCAACGTAACGGCGGACCGATTTCATCCACTGCATGAAAGGCCCAAAAAAGAAGGCCGCGAGGATGAATGGCAAGGTCATGCCGATGCCATAGCCGAACAGCAGGAAAGCACCTTGCTGGACCGTTTCAGCGGCTCCCGCACTGAACAGGATCATCGCCAGAACCGGTCCGACGCAAGGGGTCCAGCCAAAAGCGAAGGCAAGCCCGACCAGATAGGGGCCGATCATCCCGGCCGGGGCCGCGACATCCATCCGGGCCTGCCTGTACAGCAGCGGTATTTTCACCCAGCCAAGGAAATGCAGTCCCATGGCGGCGATTACGATCGCTGCGCCATAGCGCAGAATGTCGAAATACTCGCGCAGCTGCTGTCCGAACGCCGACGCGCTGGCGCCGAGGCCGACAAACACCGTAATAACCCCGGCCGAGAACAGAATGGAGGAGAGCACAACCTTCCGGCGCGCGGCTCCGTCGCTTTCCCGCTCTTCGAGCTCGTTCATCGATACCCCGGCCATATAGCAGAGATAGAACGGGACGATTGGCAGGATGCATGGGGTCAGAAAAGATGCCAACCCGGCAACAAACGCGCCGCCAATCCCTATATCGAAGCCCATTTTGAGCCCATTTTCTTATCTTCCCCGAACGTTTCCTCGACCGTACTTGCGGTCAACATATTCTCACATTAGAATTTGTTATTATGTTCCATGCTCCGTTACGACAAAGCAAGAAATTGTTGGCGGCTGCCGCGATGGCGGTGCTTGCCATGAGTCTTGCCAGCCACACCGCACCGGCCGCCGCTGGCAACGAGCTGCTCATGGTTGAACAGACGGGCTGTGAATGGTGCGAGGCCTGGAATGAAGAAATCGGCGGAATCTATCATCTGACGGACGAGGGTAAACGCGCGCCGTTGCGCCGACAGGACCTGTTCGATACTTGGCCAGCCGACATAACGATCAAGGGATCGGTGCACTTCACGCCGACCTTCATTTTACTGGACAACGGAACGGAGACCGGCCGGATCGAAGGCTATCCGGGTGATGATTTCTTCTGGCCGATGCTCGTCCGGCTCCTCGACAAAAACAAGCGGACAAACCCGCTCAAGGAAGGAAACGACTGATGAAAAAGACCATTCTAGCATGTGCCGCCCTGGCCACCCTGCTGGCGCTCACACCGTTCCATCCGTCAAAAGCTCAGAACGCCGAAGCACTTGTCACCTACGAGTCGATGAAGCCCGAGGTCGCCCTCAATCTCGCGCAAGCCGCACTGAAGATTTGCGGTGAGGCCGGCTATCAGGTGGCTGTTGCCGTTGTCGACCGGACGGGCCTGACCCAGGTTCTCCTGCGAGACCGTTTCGCCGGGCCGCACACAGTATCAACAGCGACCCGCAAGGCCTGGACCGCAGTGAGTTTCCGCGCGTCGACTTTGGAATTGTCTTCCCTGGTACAGACCGATGCCGTGATGGCGCAGCTGCCCAATATCACCAACGCCCTCGTCCTCGGCGGCGGTGTCCCGGTCCTGGCCGCCGGCAAAATAATCGGCGGGATTGGGATCTCCGGCGCCCCCGGAGCCGATCTGGATGATGATTGTGCCCAAAAGGCTATTGAAACCATCCAGGATTTCCTAGATTTCTAACGCTGCCAACTCTGGAGCCGACCTATGCCCTTGCCTGTTTTGGACGAAACCGCGACCGACGCCGAGATCGACGCCATGATCGAGAACGCGACGCATGCGACCGAGTTCATGAAGGCGCTGGCACATGAAGGCCGGCTCCTCATTCTCTGCCAGCTGGCCACGGGTGAAAAATCCGTGACCGAGCTGGAGGAATTACTCTCCTCCCGGCAAGCCGCCGTTTCACAACAGCTCGCCCGGCTCCGGCTGGAAGGCTTGGTCAATCACCGTCGCGAAGGCAAGACCATCTATTACAGCCTGAAGGACGAAAGGGCGATCCGTATGATCGAGTTGCTCTACGACATGTTCTGCAAGGAAGAGCTCGTCCTCGAAGCCTAGATATTCGGGGGCGATGCGCCCCTTAAAAAGCTCGGGTCGACACCCAGCGCGTGACGCGCCACACTCCCCCGATGTTTGCACTCTCCGATACAGCCGCCGTGACCCTGATCGGCTTTGCGACCGGCGCTGTTCTGGGCCTTGCCGCCAGGATTCCGCGTTTCTGTACCCTCGGTGCGATCGAAGATGCGCTCTATGGCGGAAACCGCGACCGGATCATGATGTGGCCGATGGCGATAGGGGTCGCGGTCGCGGCAACGGCCGTGCTTGCGGCACTCGGGTGGGCAACGATCGAAAACTCCGCTTTTTTCAGGTTCGAATTCAGCCTCTCCGCATCCATCATCGGCGGCCTGATGTTCGGGATCGGCATGGCGCTCGCCGGGAATTGCGGTTTTGGTGCTCTGGCGCGTGTCGGCGGCGGCGATATCCGCTCGGTCCTGATCGTCCTGGTTATCGGCATCGCAGCCTATATGGCCGCAGTCGGCCCCCTGGCGGAACTCCGCACGACACTGTTTCCGCGGACCGAAGCAGCGCATCCGGGCTCCGGGTCCATTGCCGGTTTTATCGCGGAACACACCAGCATTTCAGCGCTCTACGTCGCGCTGGCCCTCGCCGTTCTGCTGATCGCGCCCGCACTCACCGACCCGCATTTCATCAGCAACCGCTCCGCCGTCATCTGGTCCGTCCTGATCGGACTGTCCTGCAGCGCAGCCTGGTGGGGCACCAGTTACGTCGCGCATACCGGGTTCGAGCATGTTCCTGTTGAATCCCACAGCTTCACGATGCCGCTCGGCGAAATCGTCCTGCAGGTCATGGGGGTTGGCGGTCATTTCGGCGGGTTCTCTGTTGGATCGGTTTCTGGCGTCCTGAGCGGCGCTCTGCTCGGCGCCCGCATACGGAAACAGTTCCACTGGGAAGCCTGCGACGACCCTGGCGAGCTGCGCCGCCAGATCTTCGGTGCGGTCCTTATGGGCTTTGGCGGCGTGATCGCGCTCGGCTGTTCCGTCGGACAGGGCCTTTCCGCGTTTTCCGTACTGGCTTGGAGCGCACCGGTGACCGCCGCATCCATCAGCGTCGGCGCCATTGTCGGATTGCGCTATCTGGTGGAAGGCAGCCGGATGACCGACGCCCTGTTACTCCCCTTCCAGACCCTTCTAGCCCTGTTCCGTCGCGGGCCGAGATCTCGCTCCTGAAATTCCTATATCCAGTGCCGCCACACCAATAAGCGGCGTCATTTCTCCGCTTCATATTTGAATTGTTAAAGATTTCCTCGTACCTATGCAGGTCGGCCCGACAAAACCGTTCGAATTCTGAACCTGAACGGCTCGGATCGGGAGCCCAGATGAAGCAAAGCGGACATTGCGGACATAGTCACGTGAGCCCCCCGGAAGCTGAGACGGGTTGGAATTAGCCAGACGGCACTGGCTAACCACTTATAAAAGAAAGAATAGTTTTAAGTCATGAAGCTCCGCCGCTGGCAGCAAAGTGTTATCGACGACTTCCAGTCCATACGCGAAAGCTACAAACGATTTGTTCTCAAAGCTCCGACCGGGGCTGGGAAAACGGTTCTTGCCCGGGAAATCATCGACAGGTTCTACGATGGCAAGAAAGTCATCATTCTCTGTCACCGGCTGGTTTTGCTGGACCAGCTTCAAGCGGCCTTGACGAGAGGACGTCGCGTTAAAACACTGAAGGTCTCGGATAAAGGGGAGGCTTTCGACGATTACGATGTCCTGCTCTCCACCAGCATGCGGGCGCGGGAAGTGCTCGAAGACGCGATCCCGAAAGCAGACCTGATCATCGTGGATGAGGCCCACCGCGTCTCGCCGAACGGCAGCGGGTACAAGCGCATCATTGATCTGTTCCGCGAGAAGGGGAAAGCCGGCGCTCATTTCATGGGCCTGACGGCATCGCCCGAGCGACGGACTGGCGATCAGCGCGACCAGTTGAGCGCGGCTTTTGACGCCATTATCGACTGTGCCGATATTCGGGACCTGATTGCGGAAGGTATCCTGGTGCAACCGAGATACCGGCCGCACTTCGTTCATGACCTCAATCTGGACGGTATCGAAGTCAGCTCCGGCGAGTATCCCGTATCCCGGCTGACGGACGAAATCATCAGATCGTCGATGCTCGATTACGCCACGCAGGCCTACCTGGAAGAGCGGGAGAAGATTCATCCACTTCCGATCTCAGCTTGGTTTTGCCCTGATATAAAAGTTGCCGAATTTACCGAAGAGCGGCTCCGCACCATCGGAATCAAGACGGCCATTATAACGGCGGGAACACCTTTGACGGAACGGCGCCGCATCCTTGCGGCGCATGACAAGGGTGAAATCGAGGCCCTCATTTCTGTCGGCGTGCTGATCGAAGGATGGGATAATCCCGAGTGCAATATCATTGTCCATATGCGGCCGACGCTCTCAAAGGTCTTGTGGGGCCAGTCGATAGGGCGCGGACTTCGGTCTTCCCCGAGCAAGACCGAATGTGTCGTCATCGATGTCAGCTCGAACTGGACGACTTTCGGCCCGGTCGAAAACTTGAAATGGACTCTCTGGAGCCCTCCCCGGTCATTCCTGCAGTTTCAAAACCGGTTTAACTGGATTGGCCAGCAACAGGACGATGAGGACAATCCGGAAACCTATCTGCTCTGCAAGAACGAGACGGCCCAGGGGAAGTCATGCTCCCACATCTATAAGAAAGGCCGTTTTGAGGGCGACACCTGCCCTGCCTGCAACAAGTATGCAGCCGTCGATATCTATAAAGCGCAAAAACTGGATTTAACGCTTAACGACAACAAGTTGCATCGCATTTTCTTTTCCAAAGTGCCGGAAATCTATGAAACCCTGAACACCTCAATCTGGGGAACCCTTGAGGGCAGCGCTTGGCGCACGGCAAACGAGAGGGAGATGGTCTATCTCGTCTTTTGCCTAGCCTTCGTTAAGTCATCCCCCGACGTTGCCAGCACCGAGGGACTCTATTGGGAAGACACTCTCAGGACAGAAGCGGAAATACGCCGCGAATTGATTGATAATAAACGCTTTGTTACCAAGAAAATGGAGTTCGAGCTAAGCTGGCTGGCAGATGGTCTGGATACACGCCGTCATGTGCGCACCCTGCAAGCCGACTATGGCGTCTCGATCATGGGACCAATCCTGAACGACTTCTCCCGAGCCGAATGCGAGGCTAAATACCAGCGCGCGATAAAAATCACGGAACGGATTGTCACTCTTGGATGTTCTGCGAAGGACGATCTGCCGTACTTCGTTGCATAGCGTGTCGCCTTACTGGCCGGAACGGTTCCGACTGAACCGCGCCCCTAACTCATGAAAGTTCTAGAAGAAATGGTAGCGGAGGAGGCTACAAACCCCCTGTCTCATAGAATTTCAGATGGCTCCAATATCATTCTGATAACACTATAGTTTCCGAAACGCTATTTCATGTTGTCTCTTAATATGTCCCCACATCGCAGTTTTCGTGTTGGGTCTAATGTTGGGAAATTATGTGGGGATAAGGGTCATGAACCGCCTCACCGCCAAGACGGTCAAGTCCCTGAAAGATCCGGGTCTCTTCGGTGACGGCACTGCCCTTTATCTGCGCATCAGCCCCAAGGGCGGCAAGTCCTGGATCCTGCGCACTGTCGTGCATGGCCGCCGCCGTGACATCGGCCTCGGGTCGGCCGGGCTTGTTTCTCTTGCCGAGGCACGAGAACTCGCGATCGATTACAGACGCATTGCGCGGAACGGCGGCGACCCACTCGCCGAGAAGCGACGGAAGACAGTCCGGTTCAGCGACGCCATGAAGACGGTCCAAGAGAACCACCGTGGCGCATGGTCGAGCGAGAAGCATGCCGAGAAGTGGATCGCCTCTCTCCAGCGCTATGCCGAGCCGACTTTGGGTGACATGCCGCTCGAGAAGATTGGCATCAGCGACGTGCTGTAGGTCTTGACGCCTATCTGGACCGAGAAACACGATACGGCGAAACGCGTGAAGCAGCGCCTTTCGACCATCTTCGACTGGGCCAAGGGCGCCGGTTATTACCACAGCGAAAACCCCACAAACGGGATCGAGCGCTTTCTTCCCGCCGTGAAGCGCAGCGTCGAGCACATGCGCGCCCTGCCCTGGCGCGAGCTGCCAACCCTCATGAAGCAGCTTTCGAAGCGTGAAGGTATCTCGGCCCGGACACTCGAATTCCTGATTCTGACCGTGACGCGGTCTGGAGAGGCGCGCGGTGCAAGGTGGAGCGAAATCCAGGACGGCCTCTGGGTGATCCCGAAGGAGCGTATGAAAGCCGACAAACCACATCGGGTTCCTCTCACAGGAAAGGCTCTAGACGTTCTGGAAGCTTTACGGGGGCTTGACGATAACCTGATTTTTCCAAGCAACCGGCGGGACAGGAATGGACACACGAAGCCGCAGTCCGATCAGGTATTCGTCGCACTTCAGAAACGCATGAAGCGGACGGACTTCACCATCCACGGCCTGAGAAGTACCTTCCGCGACTGGTGCAGCGAATATGCACATGCAGAGCGGGGAGTTGCCGAGGCAGCGCTTGCTCATGCATTCGGCGACAAGGTGGAACGGGCATATGCTCGGTCTGACATGTTCGACCGACGACGGGAGCTCATGAAGCGCTGGGGACAATTTTGCCTAGGGAAATAGGCTCCACTGGTTATTCGTCTCCCAGACGTGAAGCCTCCCTGTTCAACTTGACAGGAACCTAAGCGTTCTCGGCAAGTTTTCTTTTCCAATTAGCTACTCAGGTCCCACCCAGGTCCACAAGTCGCACCACTACCTTTCTCTTTTGACGCCATCGATAGGGGGGTAGGCCTTGGGGCTATCGATCAGTAGGTTCGGCTTCGCGGGCCTTCGCGGTGCAGCGAGCCCCTTCAAACGCTCGGTCGCGCCACTCACCTCGACGCCACATGGCTTCAGCGTATTGAACGATAAAATCCGGTAAGCGTTTGATCGAGATACAGTTTTCTGTTAGGCAACGTCTTTGCCGGTTGCAAGAATTGACGGCTTTGGGTGGGAAACAGTCCCTCGAGAATATCAATCCATGAACGACGAGAGCCACCAATCCCTCCCAAACACCGATTTCCCAGTCGCGCCATTATATCGATAGATGCGTGGCTTTGTTGGCATGCATGTCCCGGCCTACTTTAACTTGAAGCCCACCTTCAAAGGTTGGGTAGTGCATCCTAATCATTTGGATGAGAATTGGTCTGCTGCGGAGAGACTCAAGCGCCCGGTGCTGCAGGCTGTTCAGGAAACCGCCGGTAATACGGCCGAGGGTACCCTGCATCTCAATTGACCGGCAGCGTGTTCTATGCAGACGCGCTGAAAATGGATGTTCAGCATGGTACCGCGAACATCCGGTAAGGTGCGCGCTAATGGAGCCGGTACATTGAAGGACAGAATAAGACGGTCATAATACCCTGTTGTAACTCGAACGGGCGGTGTTGAGGGGGGCTATGAAACAGAAAATGATCGCGCGGCCTTTGGCGAACTTTCTCAATCGTGTCTCCATTGACCGCGAAGTGAAACAGAAACTCCTCGTTATTCTTGATCGCTCGAAGTTCGCTTGCGACATCACGGCATTCGCCAACGAGCTTGGCTATATATTCTCAGAATCTGATCTGCACGATGCATTGGGTGCGATTTTATCGCCGCGGTCCAATGCTTACGAAGCTGATCTATCGGATGAGGCTCTTGACGGAGTTGTCGGCGGCGGAACGCTTGTAGCCTTTCCGGCCGATCTGCATGCCGCTTTTGGTGATCTGCAGTTCGGGACTTCTTTGTCCAGCTCGTGACTGGTGCAAAATCATACCGGCATTTGGGATCTTTCTCTTATCTCGACGATCTTTGCCGTATGTCCAATATACCGTGCAGGGCTATCAGATCGGGAATAATTTCGTATGAAAAAAGTAGATGTGATAATATTTTATCCAATAATATGATTAAAATCATACTTGTTTGGTCTCAATTTAAGGTTTGCAGTCAGTTTTGTTGTATCTGATTAAACCTTTCTCGAGTCACCTCAGCGGGGGCAAAAGATGACTCATGGCGCATTCATAGAAGACGATAGCGCAGCGACGCAGCCGGTGCCGAATGCGGTGTTTCATCTTGACGATGTTGCCGGAAAAGAGCGCTACGATCTCTGGAAAGACAGCATCGCCTGCATCTTTGATGTAGATAGCGAGAAAGACGTGCGGGATGAGTCTTTCACCGCTCAGGTAGATGCAAACATGTTCGGTCCGGTCATGGTGGCCCGGACCCAATCTCTGGGACAGAGCTGGAAACGAACACCGTCCATCATGGCCCGAGATGGGATGGATCATTACATGGTTCAACTCTATGAGCGGGGCCAGATGCAATGGGAAGACAATACCGGACTGCGGGAGCTTCCGGAAAAAGGACTGGTCATCTTCGATCTGGCGCAGGAGATGGCATCAAGAACCAACGACTTCGCAAATATTTCACTGATTATTCCAAGGGACATGCTCGAAGGTGCGCTCAAATCCCAGAATGATCAGCATCTCCGGACCTTGTCCGGGGAAGAACCGATGGTGAAACTGTTACGCGACCACATGATGTCGTTGAAGGCGCTGGCCAGTCAGATGAGCCATCGACAGGCAATCGAGATCGCCCCGGCGACGGTCGGCCTCACTGCAGCCTGCCTGAATGCCGCTATTGATCAGGAAGCTCCAAACCAGACGGCGGGCGTCGCCATAGCGCAACTGACTATGATCCGACGCTTTATCGAAGCCAATCTCTCCGAATCTGACCTTTCGGCGGAATGGATCGCCAAGCGCGTCGGAGCCTCGCGTTCAAAACTGTATCAGCTTTTCGATGTGTTTGGCGGAGTCGGCGCCTATATCCGGGATCGCCGTCTCCGGCGAGCGTTGCTGGCCTTGACCGATGAGCGGTCGAAACACCGGCCGATCTATGACATTGCGCTGGCTTCTGGCTACACCAGCGATGCAGCCTTCAGCAGGGCTTTCCGGACACGCTATGGCATTGCTCCGCGAGATGTCCGGAACAAAAAATGGCAGGCCGAGAGCATGCATCGGTTTACCGATGAACTTGACCGCCGGTATGAGCGTTGGTTGCATCATCTGTCTGTCTAGACCCATCACTCCCTAAACCCTTGCCCCAATCGTCCACCGGCGCCGTTCATCACGGCGCCGGTTTTGTTTTCTCCCGCATTCCCATCCAGACCGTTCATCCGGCCTGGCCGGTTCCAGACTCCCGATCCATTCGGCAAATGATTCGGAACACCTAGCAAACACCCTCGGACCAACTGCAAGAAATGCCGAACGTTCGGACAAGTGGCGTCGATTTGCGCCGTCATACTTCCTTCCAGATTCGAGTGCGGGAATGTTGTCCGAAAATGGATGGCCTTCCGCGCAAACAGAAGTGTCGGAGGAAGCATGTCCATTTTTCGCGAGAAGGCTCTCAAGCGACTATCGTCGCCAGAGAATCTGGACGAAGCGCTGGTTGCTGCCTCTCCTTTTCACTGGGTGGCCTATGCCGCGGCCGCGCTGCTGGTCGGCATCACTGTTGCCTGGGGGTTCTTGGGTGAGGTCCCCACTCGCGTTAATGCGGACGGCATTCTGCTGCACCGGGACAGTGAGGTTTTTTCCGCTTCGGCCGAAGGCAGCGGCGAGCTGATCGAGATTCGCGTTCGCCTCGGTGACCATGTCGAGGCGGGAGAGACCGTTGCGGTTCTCGACCAGGACGTGGATGTACTCCGCCTGGAAACTGCCAGGGACAAACTGTCCAGCGCGGAGGCTCGGCGGGAGGCCGATCTGGTTGCCCAGGACGAGGATGTGGCTCTCAGGGCGTCGCTGACCCGGAAGGAGCGGGCGTCTCTGCAGGAAAAGATCACGAATGCCCGCGCCCGGCTCGTCAACCTGGAGGCGCTTGTTGCCGATATGCGGCGTTTGCTCGACCGGGGCTTCATTGAGCGCTCGCGGCTGCTTGCCCGTGAAAACGAACAGATCCAGGTCCGGGAAATGATCGCAGACCTGAAGAATGCACTGGTCAAGCTGGAAGTACAGGACCGCGAACGGGCCGAATACTGGAAGGACCGGATGCAGGCCTCCGACAAGGAGATAGAGGCCTATGAGGACGAGATCGATAATATTCGGGAGCATTTACGCCGGATTCGCACCGTGGATGCGCCAATCTCAGGCACGGTGACGGAGATCTCCGCAAGCCTCGGAGATGTGGTGGCGGCGGGTAAGCCGGTGGTTCGCATCGTGTCCGAAGCCTCGGAAATGGATGCCTTGCTCTTTGTTCCGCCGGCGGACGGAAAACTGATCAAGTCGGGCATGACGGCAAATGTCGAGCCGACGGTCGCGAAGAAGGAAGAGTTCGGCACCATCGTCTCCACAGTGCGGAGTGTCTCCGACCTGCCGATGTCCGCCTCGGCGATCCAGGCCATGTTGCATAACGAAAAGCTGGTCCAGCGCTTCACCTCGAAAGGGTCGCCCGTGGCCATCCGCGCCGACCTGAATGAGGTTGCGGGTGAGACAGAGCGCTTTCTCTGGACCGGTGGCGCCGGGCCCGATTTCGATGTCGAACAGGGCACTCTGATCGCGGCGACCATCACTGTGCGCCGGCAACGTCCGGTCACATTGATCCTTCCATTCCTCAAATCATTCGTCGGGCTCTGAGACGTGGCAGAGCAGATGAAAATCGCCAACCGGCGCGTTAAAACCCCGACTGTCCTGCAGATGGAGGCGGTCGAGTGCGGCGCCGCGGCATTGGGCATTATCCTTGCGCATCACGGTAAATGGCGGCCGCTTGAAGAGCTGCGTACCGAGTGCGGTGTCTCGCGAGATGGCTCGAAGGCGAAGAACATCTTGTATGGCGCCCGGCGCTTTGGATTGGAAGCCAAGGGGCGCAAGGCGCAGGTGTCGACCGCGCTGAACACGCAATTTCCCTTCATCGCATTCTGGAACTTCAACCACTTCCTCGTCGTCGAGGGCTACCGCAACGGCATCGTTTATCTGAACGATCCGGCGACCGGGCCGCGCACGGTGACGCTGGAGGATTTCGACAATGCCTTCACCGGCGTGATTCTGGTCTTCGAAAAGGGCGCGGATTTTACCCGAGATCCGAAGCCGCCGGGGGTGATCTCCCGATTGTTGCCCCGGACGCGTCCCATCCGCACAGCTATCGTTCTTTCTATCCTGATCAGTCTCACGCTGGTGATCCCGGGGCTTGTCGTCCCCGGTTTCTCGAAGGTGTTCGTCGACGAGGTGCTGATCAACAGCAAGGATGACTGGCTCGTTCCGCTGCTCTTCTTCATGGCGGGCTCGGTCGTCGTCACTGCGAGCCTTACCTGGCTGTCACAGGCAGTTTTACTCCGTACGGAGTCGAAGCTCGCGCTTGTGGCTTCAGCGCAGTTCGTCTGGCATTTGCTGCGCCTGCCCGTCGACTTTTTCAATCAGCGTCATCCGGGCGATATCTCAAACCGGATCGATGCCAATGACCGGATCGCCGCCTCCATCGCCGGCGATCTCGGGGAAAGCATCGTCAGCGTGATCCGTGTGGGTTTCTACGGCGCTGTCATGCTGTTTTTCGACTGGATCCTGGCACTCGCGGCCATGTCTCTGTCGCTGATCAACATCCTGGTTTTTCAGCTGCTGATGCGCCGCAGGGCGGATGCGAGCCTGCGGGTGCAGCAGGAATTTGGCCAATTCCAATCCGCGTCGGTTACCGGCATTCAGGCGATCGAGACACTGAAGGCGACCGGAACGGACGATGACTATTTTGAACGCTGGGCCGGATTTCAGGCGAAGAACCTCAACAACCAGCGCCGGCTTGGACTCTACGGCATCGTCGCCAACGCGTTTCCCCCATTGCTCGACGGGCTGACCATCGCTGTTGTTCTGGGCCTCGGCGGCTATCGCATCATGCAGGGTGAAATGACCATTGGTACGCTGGTTGCCTTCCAGGCTCTGATCCAGAATTTCTCCGGTCCGATCAATGCGCTGGTGGCGGCTGGTGGCGCCATTCAGGAATTGAACGCCGATCTGATCCGGACCGACGACGTGGTCAAGCAGGCCCAAGACCGGCGCTATGCGGAGCGTCCCGAGGGCGGTCCCGCCCGGCTCAGCGGGCGCATCGAGTTGCGCAATGTCACTTTCGGCTACAGCCGGCTTGAGCCGCCGCTGATCGAAAACTTCAACCTGACTATCCAATCCGGCGCCCGCGTGGCTCTGGTCGGCGGCTCCGGAAGCGGCAAATCGACAATCGCCAAACTGATGACCGGACTCTACCGGCCCTGGTCGGGTGAGATCCTCTATGACGGGGTGCCGCTGGACAGTCTGCCGGTAAGCACGCTCACCCAGTCGATCGCGTCGGTGAGCCAGGAGATCATCCTGTTCGGCGGCACGGTCCGCGACAATTTGAGTGCCTGGGACGACCACATGCCAGCGGAAGACATGCTCGGCGCGCTCGGCGATGCCCGAATCCTGGATGTGATTTCCAGCCGTGGCGGCGCCCTGGAGGCCGAGGTCGATGAGGGTGGCGGGAATTTCAGCGGCGGCCAGGCGCAGCGTATTGAAATTGCCAGAGCTCTTTCCGGAGACCCCTCGATCCTGATCCTGGACGAGGCGACGAGTGCCCTGGATGCCACGACGGAAGGAGATATCGACGTCGCCATCCGCCGGCGCGGCTGTACCTGCGTCATCGTTGCTCACCGACTCTCTACGATCCGGGATGCGGACGAAATCGTCGTGCTGAATTTCGGCGAGGTCGTTGAGCGGGGCACCCACGAAGAGCTGGTGGCCGCGGGTGGCCCCTACGCTCAGCTGATCGCGCAGGGGTAGGCCGACATGAGTATCGCAGAAGAGATCAAGAACATGGGCGAGCTTGCCCGGATCAGTGGCCGGGACAGGCTGGTCATTGATGTTGAGCATCGGGTTCTGGCTATCGAACAGGGCGCAGCGAACCTGTTTGTGCAGCTCATCTCCGAAGACGGTGAACCGCTCGGCGCCCGGCGCATGGTGGCGACACTGGAAGAAGGCGCGATGCTGCCGCTGCCGGACAGTGCGTTCAAGGGAATGCGTCTACTGCTGGTCGGTGTCGGAGATGCATCGGTCCGATTGTTCTCCGGAGAGCAGCGGAGCCAGCTCCTGGACAGACCGCAAGAACTGAGCGCCGCTTTCGAAAGCGGGCTCGGAGATTTCCTGCACCATATGGTGCACGGTGACCGGTCCGCGCATTCAGCTTATGCCATTGCCGTCGGCGAGACGGCCACTCTTGCCGCTGACGGAACTGTCTCAGCCGCGCGGGCACTCTGGATCGCGTTCGAGACGGCTGACGGGGAAGATGATGCATCGGCAGTGACTGTCGATCTCGTCGGCCCCGGCCGGGCCGTGAACGTTCCGGCCGGGGCCGAAATTCAGGCGTTTGGCACAGGAGATGCCGTCCATCGTTTCGGATGGGAGCCGGTCGACCGCTGGATGACCAAGGCGGTGATAGACGTTGCCCTGGCACTTTTCGAGGTGTCTCAGGACAGGGAAGCACGCCAGGCCCGCCGTCTGGAAGATGACGCCGAACAGCTCTCAAATGCGCTGGGGCGGCTTCCCGCCATCGTGAATTCGGCGCCGGATAGTACCGTGCGGGCTCTCCGTGGAGGCACGGTACCGCCAGTGGTCTCCGCGCTTGCAATGGTCTGTGAGGCTCAGCGCATCGAGTTCGAGGCGCCGATGGAGATGCCGGACGAGCCGGATAGCCAGATCATGCTGCAGGATGTCCTCCGCCGGGCCAATCTGCGTTTTCGCAAGATTGTGCTGACAGACGGATGGTGGCGCCGGGAAGGCAGTGATGCCGTCGGGTTCGATGCCGAAACCGGTGAGCCGTGCGCTATTCTGCGCACCGGAGCGGGCCGGTTTGAGCGGATTGACCCTGACGGTAAAACGAAGGTCCGGATATCTGCGCGCATTGCGGAGCGGATGCATGACGAGGCATTCACCGTTTTCAAACCGTTGCCGTTCCGCAAGCTCAAGGCCATGGACCTTGTGCGTCACGTCCTGAGCGGGCGCGCCCGTTTCGACATGCGCTGGGCGGCGGCGCTGGCAATCCTTACCGCCTTGCTGGCACTGCTGCCGCCGATGCTGACCGGCACGTTGCTGAACGAGGTCGTGCCGTTCTCGGAAACAGGGACGCTGGTGCATCTGGCTCTCGGTCTCGGCTTTGTCGCGCTTGGCAGTGCCCTGTTCCAGCTTGTCCGGTCGATTGCTCTGCTGCGGGTGGAGGCCTTTGCGGACGGCGCCCTGCAGGCCGCGGTCTGGGACCGGATGCTACGGCTGCCACTGACATTCTTCCGGCGCTACGAGATCGGGGATCTGCTGATCAAGGCCATGGGGCCGACCCAGTTGCGTCAGGCGGTCTCCGATACGGCATTGAGCTCGGCGCTCTCGGCGATTTTCTCCGTCGTCAATTTCGTATTGATGATGACCTATGATTCGACGCTTGCCGGCGCGGCGTTCCTGTTCACCCTGGTGACCAGTCTCGTTTTGCTCGGCCTTAGCCGCCTGCAGCTCCGGTTCGAACGGGTTCAACTCAAGGCCGACGCGGCGGTTTCCAGCTTCGTCATCCAGATCCTGGTCGGTATCCAGAAGATCCGGCTGATGGGGGCCGAGGACAGGGCCTTTGCGCGCTGGGTTCACAAATTCTCCGATCAGCGCCAGCACACGGTACGAGCGGCGCGGATCGGCAATGCCATTCAGACTCTCAGCTCGATCCTTCCGGTGCTCGCCAGCATCATGTTCTTCTACCTGGTCGGTACCGGCGAGAACCGACTCTCGGTCGGCAGTTTCGTCGCCTTCAACGCGGCATTCGGTGGCTTCCACGGCGCGCTTCTCGGGCTCGTGAGCGCAGTCTCCACCTCCCTGTCGGCGATCCCGATCTACGAAAACATGAAGCCGATCATGGATGAGCAACCGGAACTCGACCCGGAACGTAAACCCGCGCCTGTTCTGGACGGGGGCATCCATCTCAGCAATGTGTCGTTTCGCTACGATGCCGACGGTCCGCTGATCCTGGACGGGGTGGACCTGGATATCGGGGCCGGTCAATTCGCCGCTTTCGTCGGCCCGTCAGGCTCCGGAAAGTCGACCATTTTCCGGCTGCTGCTGGGTTTCGAGACACCGGAGCAGGGGACGGTCGGCTATGACGGCCTGGATCTCTCCCGACTCGATCTGAAGACGGTGCGGCGCCAGATCGGCGTGGTGTTGCAACGTGGCGCCATCCTGCCCGGTTCGATCTTCGAGAACATTGTTGGTTCAGCCCCTCTCAGCCAGGAGGAAGCGTGGGAAGCGGCCCGCATGGCAGGCTTCGATGAGGATGTCCAGCATATGCCGATGGGCATGCACACGGTCCTCACGGAAGGCGGCAGCACGCTTTCGGGTGGCCAGCGCCAGCGGCTGATGATTGCCCGTGCCGTGGTGCGGCAACCGAGAATTTTGCTGATGGACGAGGCCACCAGCGCCCTTGACAACCGCACCCAGGCCATCGTCTCGGAGAGTCTGGCTCATCTTAACGCCACCCGGGTGGTGATCGCTCACCGCCTCAGCACCGTTGTGAATGCGGACCGGATCTTCGTCGTCGTCGCCGGCCGGATTGTCCAGGCGGGAACCTATGAAGAGCTGATGCAGGTCGAAGGTCCGTTCCGCGACTTGGCGCAGCGCCAGATCGCCTGACAGGGGGGCATATGAAGTCTCAAAGGAGTTACGCCTATGACGGCGCAGAGTTCGGACATCGACAGGCTGTTGGCCCATTTCGCGGCCGATCCGGAGCTTTTCGCAGTCTGCCGTGCCGAAATTCGAGGCAAGCATGGCGACGAAGCCATCCTCGCAGTGATGAATTTCGCGTCCCGGCATGGCTACGAGATCACTTTTCAGCAGGCCAGCGAAACACGCCGTCAAGCGGTCAACTCGATCACAAAAGTCCTGCGCGCGGCCGTCGCCGACGCGACGGACGGGGAGGGAGATCTGAAAGGGTTCCTGAAGCAGTGGTAGCGGCCTGTTAGCCGGTCACGCTGAAACCCGTGCGGGATGACGACGGCGCAAGAAGTTTGGTTCGGAAAGGCAATTCAAGACCCGAGGCCCACCGAACAACAAGCGGCTCAAGGGGAAAATGACCCTGGCAAGCTGAGTAAAACACGGGTCGAAACCGCGTTCACAGGGAACGCTCACGAAAGGAGACGACAAATGAGCATGCAAACGATGACGGCATTTCTGGAGAAAGCACAGGCGGACGAGAAGGTCGGCGAGCAACTTGTCGCGATTATCGACGAGAATGAAGCAGAAGCGATCTTTCCGAAAGTTGTCGCGCTCGCCAACGACAATGGCTTCAGCGTCACCGTCGACGATGTGAAAGAGGTTCAGAAGCAGTTCGAGCAGGCTCCGGCTTCCGCAGATGGCGAACTGAGCGACGACGATCTCGAAAATGTCTCAGGTGGTGTCGCCCCGGTAGTTGTCGCAGCTCTGATCACGGGCGGCGCCACCCTGGGTGCTGGCGGTCTTGGCGTGGGAGCGGCCGGTGTCGGGGCTGCCGGTGGCATCACGGCCGCCGTAATCAACCGCGGCATCAACAAAACCGCCAGTGACGTCGGGAATTTCTTCAAAAAGTGGTGATCCGAAACTAGGCCATCTGCGCTGTGAAGCCCATGGCGTACTTGCCAATTTTAACCCAGAAGGGGGAATGACAATGACTACACAAGCAATGTCCCAAATGCTCGAAAAGGCCATGACCGACGAGACCTTCGCCAAGGGACTGGTGGAAGCGGTTGGCGACAAGGAGGGCGAAAGTGCTCTTGGTGCTGTGACTGCATATGGCAATGCGAATGGATTTGCCGTTTCGGCGGAAGATGCCGCAGAAATGCAGCGTCAGTTGCTCGCGGCCGCCGACAGTTCCGATGGCGATCTCGACGACGCGGACCTCGAAAACGTGTCCGGCGGTATTGGTCTCGGCGTGATCAGCAACCTGCTCGGTGGCGGCGGCGCGCTTAACCATATGCTCGGTGGTGGAGTCACCCAGTCCGCCGCGCAAAACCTGCTTGGCGGCGGTGCTGGCGGTCTTGTTAACAACGCGGTCACTGTCGCTGGCGGCGCAGTCAATAACTTTATCAAGCAGTGGTAACTGTTTGGCCCCGGTCTTGATGACTGGCTGAGGTCGAGATGGAAGGGCGGCCGGACCGCCTTTCCGTCCCGTCACCGCCTGGATCGGCGGGCGGGATCTGCCCTGATCTTCCTCTCCCAAAACCTGATTGTTCGAGCGGGCATTTGTCGACCTGCCGCCCGCTGGACCTGTGACTGTTCAATCAAGGCAAGGCATTGATTTCATTTCGTTTTAATGATGGGTCGGAACCGCGTTCGCAGGGAGCGCATACAACAGGAGAAAATAATGAGCATGCAGACAATGACGGAATTTCTGGAGAAAGCGCAGGCCGACGAAAAACTGGGCGAGCAGCTGGTTACCATCATTCACGAAAATGAACCCGAGGAGATCTTTCCGAAGGTTGTCACGCTTGCCAACGACAATGGTTTCACAGTGACGGTCGATGACGTGAAAGAAGTTCAAAGGCAGTTCGAAAAGGCCGGTGATTCTGCTGATGGCGATCTGAGCGATGAGGACCTCGAAAATGTCTCCGGCGGTGTTCTCCTCATGGGGCTTGGTTTGGCGATGACCGGCATACAAGCAGCGCAGGCCGGCATAGGTATTGCCAACACTGCGGCCGGCATGGTTGCCACCGCGATTGACCCTACGCGACCGCAAGGAGAGGTGATCGGAGATCTTTTCAAGAAGTGGTGATTTGCACTTTGGCCGCAGGTGTTCGTGCGCCTGCGGCCGTCTTGTTTTCTTTATCCCGAATGGAGAACTCGCAATGACCGAGCAATTAATGTCCCGAATGCTCGAAAAAGCCTCGAATGACGAGAGCTTTACCAAGGGGCTGGTGGATGCCGTCAGCGATAAGCAGGGTGATCTCGTGATTGCGGCGGTGGCCGAATATTGCAGTGTAAACGGTTTCGCCGTCACGACGAGGGATGTCGCCGATATGCAAAGGCAGTTTGGCTCTTCTACAGACAATTCCGATGGTGATCTGGAGAATGTCTCTGGCGGATTTAGCTTCTCTGGCTTCAACAGAGGTGTCGCACAAACCACATCCCTAAGCTCCCATCAGATGTCGCATGGGCATCTCGGTGGCGCTTTTGTGAAGCAGTGGTAGCCGGGACGTGCCGTTCGGCCGGTGAGCCGGTCTGGTCCGATATTGTCGGGCCGGAGAATGTCATCCTCGATGCGGACCAGCGCGATGCCTGGGGGTGCCGCACTTTCGGGGCGGACATGGCGGTCTCGGCTATCCTTCGGCCCGGATCCCGGCACGAAATATCAGCCATCCTGCGTGCCGCGACTGAGCACCGCCTCCCTGTTCATCCGGTGAGCCGGGGCGCGAACTGGGGCATGGGATCGAGGGCGCCGTTCGAGAATGGCTCGGTCATTCTCGATCTGTCGGGTCTAGTCGAAATCTCGGGTTACGACCCCGTGCAAGGGCTGGTTAGGGTCGAGCCCGGTGTGACTTTCGGGATGCTGGCGGCCTATCTTGCCGAGCGTGAGTCCCGTTACTTCGTCCCGGAAATAGGCGGCTCGCCCGAGGCGAGTGTATTGGCCAACGCGCTTGACCGTGGGGACGGGTCGATCGGGGACCGCTGGGCGTCTCTCGGCGATCTTGAGGTCGTGCTCGCGGACGGCCGGACTCTTGAGACCGGATATTCCGCCACGGAAGCCTATCGCCTGACAGGGCTGCATTCCGGAGCGGCTGGCCCGATCATCGAGGGGCTGTTCAGCCAGTCCAATCTCGGTGTCGTGGTGGCGGCCTGGATCCGGCTCGAGCCGATGCCAGGGAATCTCGCGATTTTCACGTCCCGTATCGATAGTCTCAAGGGGCTTCCGGAGCTGATCTCGACCTGGCGGGAAGCACAACGGTCCGGTGCGGTCCAGGGGCGCTCGGTCACGCTCTGGAACGGTGTGAAATATCTCGCCCGGGAGAACCCGCGCTCATTTTATTTCGAAGACGAGGTGCGTCTGGCCGAGACCGAAACCTGGCATCTCTCGGGGTATCTGCAGGCGGAAGACAGCACGATCCTGGGACTGCGTGGCGACCGTGTCATACAGTCTTTCAATGCGGCCGGCGCGGAAACCTCCGGTATGATCGTGCGGACAGACGCTGTCTGGCAGGACGGGTGCGAGGGGCTGCTTGGAAAACCCAGCCCGCGTAATCTGCGGACCGTTTACTGGTCGAGCGACAGCATTCCCGGCTTCGAGGATATGGATCCGGACGCGGACAGGTGCGGGCTGCTCTGGCTCTGCCTTGCTTTTCCTTTCGATGGCGAGGTTTTGGCTGATTTCGTCCGGTGCGCGGCGGAGGTTCTGCGTCCCTACGGGATAGATCTCAATATAGGCGTCGAGGCCACCAGCTTCCGGTGCCTGTTGTCCTATATCAGCCTGTCCTACCGGCGCGCCGGACCGGAGAGCGATGCGGCGGCGCTTGATGCTTATCGCGCCCTTCTCGCCGAAGCCGAGCGCATGGGGCTGGCGCCGTACCGGCTGGCGAACGGTCTTGCAAAGACCACGGCAACCGAGCCGTCCTCGCTGCAAACTTACCTGGAAGAAATCCGCGCCGTCGGCGATCCGAACGGGATATTGTCGAAGGGCCGCGCTGATATCGGCTGAGCGGCTGGGGCGCCGTTGCCCCGTCTAGTCGCGGAAATACCCTGGATCGCTGGTCTCGGTGCCGAGCCATCGGGTCCGTACTTCGCGATAATGCTGGTCATAGTCGTAATAATCGACTGGCAGTTCGAGGTCCTGAGCCGTTAGCCGCCCAATTGCGGATAGCAGACTGTAGCTTGAAACCAGGACGTCATATCTGGCGCGGACCAGGCGGACCCGGGCATCGAGCAGGGCCTGCTCGGCGTCGAGAACGTCGATCACGGTGCGTGCACCGACCGTGGCTTCGCTTTGCACCCCTTCCAGAGCGATGGCGGCGGCGTCGATCTGTGCCTGCAACGCGTCGATTTGAGAGTAGCTGCCCTGCAAGGCCTCATAGGCATTGGCGGCGCCTTCACTCGCAACCCGCTCCTGATCGATGGCGCTAAAGCGCAGGCGACGGAGATTTTCCTGTGCCTCACGTGCTTTCGAATAGGTAATGCCTGACTGGTAGAGCGGAACCGTAAGCCGGACGCTCACCGCAGCGTTCCAGCTTTCGTTTTCGTTGATGCTGGAATCTTCGGAATGATTGAGGCTGGTGACCAGATTTACCGTGGGCAGGAGATCGGCCTTGGCTGCTTCCAGCTGGCGCGCGGCGGCCGCTTCGGAGAATTTGGCGCCAAGCAGTGAGAAACTGCCGCCTACCGCGATTTTGATGGCTTCATCTCTGGTCTCGGGCAAACCCGAAGGCAGATCCGGAACGGTGAGTTCCTCCGGAGATTGTCCGATCACCCGGGCGAAGCTGACGCGTGCCTGTGCCAGTGAGGCTTCTGCACTGGCCACATCCGCTTCCGCCGAGGCAACACTGGCTTGTGCCTGGGCAACGTCTGTGCGGGTCAGATCCTCAACCTCGAACCGGGCCCTGGTGGCTTCCAGTTGCTGGCGAAGCCTTGAAAGGTTGTTTCGCTGCAGGTCCAGAGTCGCGCCTTCGCGTATGACCGTCAGGTAGGCGGTGGCAGTGGAGACGAACGTATTCTGCTCCGTCTGGAAAAGCTGAGCTCGCTGGGATTCTATGGTGGCGTCCGCGGCATCGACCCGGGCTTCGACCCTTCCGAAGGTATAAAGCGGCTGAGTTGCCTCTAGAGAGAGTGTGCGGTTGTTGTAATTGTCGTCGTTAACGGTGCGGCCACGACTTGACTGTTTGACGTCTGTGTATCCGGCTGTCCCGTTGAAGGATACCTGTGGCCGCCAGCCGCCGCGTGCCTGGGGTGCCAATTCGTTCGTCTGACGCAACAGGGCCCGTGCGGAGATCAGGCCAGGATTGGTTTTGTAAGCCAGAGCAAACGCTTCCTCCAGAGTCTGCGCCGACCCGTGCCCCGGGAGCAGCGCCATCGATAGCAGGATGCCAATATGTGCGCCGCGCAGTATCGGGATTGAAAGAATATGCTTTCCGGTGCTGGCAAGGCAGAGTCGCAGATGCGGAACCAGTCGGCGGACGCCTGAGGCGTACAGGTTTTCTGTATTAAAGAGAGTTCCCATGATTAAGCAGTGTCGGAAAACCGCAGTGTAAACAACCAGGCTACGGCGTTCTCGTTACTGTTTTGAATAAAGTGCAAAGAATTGGAGACGCTGGGTACGTTGACCCGTCACCGGGCAGCTCCCTGGTCTGTCAACATTGGGATGATCCGCGTATGTCCGAATCTCCTCCGCTTTGTCTAAGCGGCCTTCTTTCAGGTGACTGACGCTACCCGAGAATTCGGAAAATACGGGGCGCAGGCCAGTGTCCGCACTTCAGTGGGGAGCCTTTAATCGTCAATTGCAAAAAAGTGCACCTCATGACCTGTTGCTTTTGCAAACCGCCGATCAAGTTCGAGGCTCGGTTTGAAACTTAAACAGGTCCGCAATCGTTTTACGACGGACTGACTGGACCTCATCCTCTCCTCAACCTGCTTCCGACTTAATCCGGCTATCTGCCGCGGCTGAATAAGAGCGATAATCAAATCACTCGCGGACTTCAGCTTTTCGTTCTCTGCTTTAAATGTCGGGCATTCTCTAAAATCAATCATCTACTATCTATCTTTCTAGGATCGCATTTGGCGTGGACAAGCCAATAATTTCGGTATCCACGTCGCCTGGCAGCGTGCCGGAATCGTCCCAAATTCGAACGTCCGCTTCGGGTCGCGGTCGGCCACATAAGGCCATCCGGCTCTGAAGGGTCACAACCGGACAACGATGCAAGAAGGCCGCACCGATTAGTCGGCTGGAGAGGGCACTCCTTTGCGCCTCCACCTGCTTCCAGTATGCTTCCGGACGCAAATAAGGCCTTAGCGCGTTAGCGCGTTAGCGTCTGATGCCTAGATATTGTCGGTTGCGAGGGTAGGATATGAACCCACGACCTTTCGGTTATGAGCCTGAGTTTTGTTCAGCAGAAAACTTAGCCTTTTGACCCTCCCCCCTCGGAAATCATGTAATTTTCAGATCCAAGAGTTCTTCCTAGTTCTCACGTGTTCTGGGCGGCACTGGCGCAAAAATGGCGCAAAGCGCCAATTCGGAGACATCGGATCCCTCGGGAGAGCGCCCCTTACGATGTCAACGCAACGTTGAGAACAAGAAATGGCGGATATCTGCGGAATATTGTGGGCGCAAATTGCGCCAAAATGCACCCAAGCATTTTTCCTAGTCTTCTAGATCGGGTGACAAGAGGTCAGCCCCGTGACTTGAGACCAACGAGAAACGTCAGGACCAGATTGCGCGCCACGAGTTCAGAGCCCCCACCATCATCCAGCAGCACCAAATTAGCTCAATTGAAATCTTCGTCGACCGAATCAAGCAAGCCGGAGCTACGCAGTCCAGCGCTCGGATAGGATTGCTCGCGCATCAAGCGTAGCGAAAAATCCGGCTCCATGAGCTTCAGTTCCTGAAGCACTCCAAGCGCCATGTCACGTTGGCCAAGCTTGAGATAGAGCGCAACAAGGTAGCGAAGCGGTGCGCGATAGCCCGGGTGCAGACGCCGAGCCAATTCCTGCAGGCGCAGTGCTTCATCATGCCGCCCGGCGAGCGCCGCCGTCACGCCGCACATGAAATCAATCGTATAGCGATATGGACCCGGCCCCGCTACTTCGCGGGCCCGGTTAGCTAATATGTACCCGTTCTCGAAATCGCCGAGATAGGATTTGGCACGTCCCAGATAGACAAGGCCAAGCGGATTAGACGGATTGTATTTCAGGCTCGCCTCGGCAAGCTCATGAGCAGCTTCGTATTCCCCAAGAACAAAACTGTGCACGTGGGATGCCAAAGCCAGGATCGTGGAATTGTGAGGTTCTGCCTGAAGGGCGTCTCGTATCATTGAGCGCACTTCGTCCGACTGCGCCGCCCGGTCTGTCCGATGCTCTCCTGCAAGAAACGTTCTAAGATAAGCCTTCCACGCAAGCGCGATCCCGCGCGGGCTGCGATCAAAGGCACTATCCAGAAGTTTGTCGGCCTTACCGAGCCCGTCCCGCTCGCCCTGGAACATAAGCTGAACCGCTTCGATGCCCAATATGGTTGCTTTGGCAGCATCATGATCAGAAAGCAGGAGTTTGATTTCGAATATGGCGATATCAACGGTCTGGTTGATGAGGCGCTGTAGGGTCGCGATGTTGAGGATGAATTCCCGGCGGCGCGGAACTTCCTGCGTGCCGGACCAGACCAGCGCGTTTTCGGCTGGATTCCAGAGCGAGACATGAACCACGTGGCTGTCTTCAAGCTGTGTCGTTTCGACCTGCAGCTCCAACCCCGGAGGCTCAGCCGGTGCACCGACGACCCGGGCAACACCTTGCTCTTTGACTCCGAGCGCTATCGCTTCGGAAATGATGCGGGCATAGAAGCTCGGCTTCCCGCTTCCAGTCACCTCTGATGGCCGGATACAGATCCACGGGCGCGCGGCTTTCGAAGAGATGGGGGTAGCCAACAGTGTCGGCGTCCGTTGTAGTTCCGTGGGGGGATGCGTGGCAATCGGCGCCTCTGCCAAACTATCGAGCTCGGCCTCAAAATGCGTGCGCTGCTGGCGCAGCCAGTCCTGGAATTCGGGGTCCTGGATATGGAGATCCTCAAGCAGCTCGGGTCTTTCCGGCCCGTGCTCGGCAGCCAGTTTCGATAAGGGTTCCTGGTAGCGGTCGACCTGTATCCGTTCCGCATCAAGGGCGACGATCCCTGGCTCCGCCAACAGGCAATCCTTGTAGGGACCGAGATCCCTCCTAAGGTTAGAGAGTTCCTGGCGAAGACTGTCGGAACCTTGTTTCTGTTGGCGGTCGCTCCACAGCTTGTCCTGTAGCCACGATCTCGCGCGCTTACGCCCCGGCGGCAAGGCAAGCAAAGCAAACAGGCACTTTGCCCTTGAACCGCTTGGTGTCAAATCCTCACCGTCACTTCCAACGATCCGGAAGACCCCAACGACAGATACGTGGAGTCGTTCTATGCTCTGCCCCTCCGCCACCTTCTCGCCCTCTTTACGAGAGTTTCTGAAATTTTAAAAATAATTTAACGAGAATCCTAACCTACATTTACCCTTTATGGATTCTCAACGTACATTTTTATAGCTCTCTAGATAGCAAGCAAAGCACTGAACTTCTCCTCACGCGCAATTCGACCGTGAAAAGGGCGTGAAAGTTACAATACCGGCTTGCTGCACTAAAACCGGACCGCCATCGTTTCCCTTACAAGAACGGGCAGGTGTCTGAAGTAAACGCGATTGTTTTCTGAAGCCCCCGCCCACGCGCAAAGGGAGCAAAAGATGGCTTTGTTCGGTCTGTATAACGGAGAAAACGGAGAAAACGGCGAGAACGGGGAAAATGGTGAGAACGGCGAAAATGCCGGCCTCAACGCAGCCGACCCGTTCATGGGCCGCATGATTTCGCCCTACACTTCAGGCGCCTTGATCAGCAGCTATGAGGGGATCGTGGGTCCCTGGCAGGCCCCAGGCGGAGCGCAAGATGAGATCCCTGCTGATTCAAGCAAGGAGATGGAGCGCTGGTCGCCCCGGGTCCGTTCCCACATTCTGGCTTTCGAGCTTCTCAACGGTCTGTATTTCGCCTCCGGACCGGAAATTGAAGGCAGCAAGAAATTTGAGGTTGTCTGGGTTAAGTATCGAAATCCGGAAAACGGCGAAGACACCGGACAAATCTACAAGGTGTCCAAGCCGCATCCCGACGAGATGCGCAAACACCAGTTGAAATACGTCAACGCATACAGCGATCTACGACGGGATCGCTCTGCGGAAATCCTCTCACAGATGAGCGGTCACGTAGATTTCTTTGCAGGCATCGGTTTTCTGCACCGCGAGCGCACGCGCTACACAAACGAGCTTATTGCGGCGCTGCTCCGGGCCTGCGTCGTTGTCGAGATGAGGCTGAAACACACGATCGGCTCATACCGGCCAGTCGAATTCAGCGGACAGGTGCAACCGATGATTCCCACACCGGGACACGGATCCCTCCCGAGCGGTCACGCCGTCGAGACCTTTCTCGTTGCACGGGTCCTTTCCGAACTTACCAAGGATCTGGACAAGGAACTTTACCCGTCTGCCACCAGCGGCGCAAAAACGCGGATCATTCGCGACCAATTGATCCGGATGGCCGCGCGCATTGCCACCAACCGCGTCGTCGCTGGCGTCCATTTTCCTGTAGACAATGCAGCTGGCCAGGTTCTCGGCATGGCGCTCGGTGACTATTTTCTCTCCCGGTGCCAAGGCGGTGGAGAACAATTCGCCGGCTGGAAATTCAAGACCCACTTATACGAAGACACGGATTTCCCTTGGCATGATATCGACATCGAAATCCTCAAGAACGAACGCAAGCCCAAAGGCCTCAAGTTCCTCCGTCGCAGGGAAGAATTCAACATTCCGCCAGATCGCAAGCCAGACACGAAAGGCAATCTCAGCCCACTGCATTGGCTGTGGAAAAAAGCGCGGGCTGAATGGCCGGTTCAGGAGTAATCGCCATGACAGACCCTACGAGAAAACCACATCCTTGCGGTGCGTGGCGGGCAACTCCGCTTAAGCCCGGCGACCTTTCACCGGAGGCCCATTGGCTTCGGAACGTTATAAGGGATCGCGGACCGCGTCTGGTTACACTTCGCCTCAACAGGACAGCCGCAGCGTGCCTCGCCAAAGCCCTGGTGTACGGAAGCGAAGCTAGAGAAGCAGGTGAATCTTCGGGCGATCCCAAGCAACTTGACGGCCCGATCGACTTTCAGGAAATCACTACGGGACAGACAACCTATGAACGCCTTGTAAAATTTGGCCAAAGCCGAAATGACGGTGATCAATTGTTCTCGGTTGTTGCCAGCGACAAGGCTCTCGAAGATCTGGTCAAGCTGGTTCACGAACTCGGCGGAAAGATTGCGAGCGTTGGACCGTCACTGCGGCCTGAGACGATATCGGCTCCGAACCTTGCCGTCCCCAGAGCGCCTGCAGTCCTGCCCCTGCGGACGGAGTGGGGAGAAGACACCGTCATTGTCGCCATCATCGACGATGGTATCGGTTTCGCCCATGAGCGTTTCCGTCACGGCTTGACGGAGACGCGGGTCGAGTACTTCTGGGATATGAGCCAGGATAGGACCAATAACAAAGGAACGGATGGTCTTTGTGTTGGAGGCAGTTTCGACAAGGATCAGATCGACGGGTTTCTGCGCCGCTTCCCGGATAACGATGAACTGCTCTACGAGGCGAGTGGCACAATCGATACGAGTTCGAACCGCCGACAGTCCCTTAAGTTCCGCCGCGCCCACGGCACTCATGTCCTGGACCTCGCCACCGGATACGATTATCGCAACCCATCGGAGCGCGCTGCAGCCGTAAAGCGGCCGATCATCGCCGTGCAGCTACCCTCCGAAGTGATCTCTGAGCGTTCCGACATCCTTATGGTCGACGCGCTTCGATTGGCTCTCGACCAGATATCGGAGAAAGCGTTGGAACTTTCCCGGCAGGTTCCAGGCTTCATGGACGAAAATGGCAAACTCAAAAAAACCCTTCCGATCGTGGTCAATTTCAGCTTTGGCACGACCGCCGGACCTCATGACGGCTCTTCTATCGTAGAGGAAACGATTGCGGAGTTTCTCGAATACTACCCGACCAACCCCGGGAACCCGAAATGCGAATGCGTGCTCCCGGCGGGCAATAGCCATCTCTGGCGGGTTGTTGCGCGGCTAGAGGTTCAGGAGGATGGGACGATCGAGTCTCTGCCTTGGCGCGTCTCGTCCAATGATAAGACGTCGAGCTACCTGCATATTTGGTTGCCCGAAGCCTCCGACAACGACGACCCGCAAATCCGTTTATCCCTGAAACCTCCATTGGACTGCGCGCCATGCGGCCTCAGCGAACTCGGCAGCCATGTTGATTGGCTACCCGAAGGAAAGACCAACGAGCATTACGCCAGGGCCGGTATTTATCACCGGATCGTGCATCAACCCGCGGGCGGTCAGCGCGAGCAGATAACGGTCGCCCTCAGGCCGACCGAGAATGACGGCGATCTCGACGCGGAAACTAGCCCGGCCGGTATCTGGCGGCTGGATTTCGAGAATATCGGCCTTGCGCCGGGGACGGTGATAGATGTCCGGATCCGACGGGACGATTCTCTGATCGGTCAACGGCCGACGGGGCGGCAGTCCTATTTCGATCATCCCGGCCATCGCCGCTTTGAACCGGATACAGGCCGTATTCGAGTCGATGCCTGCAAGGAGCAGAGCCCAGTAACCCGCCTAGGAACCCTTAACGGATACGTTCACGCGACAGGGCCTCATGATCCGGTGATCGTCGGCGGATACAGGCGCTCGGACGGTGAGATGGCCGACTATTCGAGCTCTGGATCGCTTACGGGCAAGAAGAAGGAGCCGACATTGTCCGCGGTTTCCGAAGAAGGCGCGTATCATCGCGGCGTTATCGCTGCCGGCACCCGAAGCGGCTCCGCCGTGATACAGAACGGAACGAGCGTCTCGACCCCGGTCATCACCCGGTTCCTCGCGGATTTTATTGCCGAAGGACGGGACCGAGCCGCACTCGTGGAACTGGTGCGGACGACAGATGCGGGCGGGCTCTATGGGCCGCGCGGCTACTACAAGGATCCGGACTGCAACGGCGCGAATTGCGAAGACCCCGGCTGCAGACGCCTCTACTGCTTCCGGCGCGGAGCCGGACGCCTGTTCTCAGACCAGATACCACCTCACCGCCGGCGCATAGATCACTGACAGGAAGCCGCAGGGCCCGAGGCTCAGATCGCCGCCACGGCTGGACGCCCTGGCGGCGATTTGCGTTTCCACCCCAGAAACCGCAGCGTCCGAACGAGGCACGGGCGCAATATCCGGATAAAAAAATGCACCGCCTTCATTAATCACACGTTAACCACGCCAATCTCACACGCCTTTGACACCGATGGTGCTGAGTAATCCAGGCAGCGACATGGCGCCAAGCCGCCGTGCCTTTCGCCACTGTTAGCAATGAATTGCGAGGACAGAGAGATGGCTCAGAACTGTAATGGTGTTAATGCACGGCGTACTTTCCGGTTTCCGCTGGCGTCCCGGTTGACCGTCGGTGTTGCCGCCGTCGCGATCAGCGGCTGCAGCGCAATATATGACCCATATGTCAAAACGGGCGAGGATGAACCTGTCTCCCCGAGTTACGCCGAGGCGGTCGAATACGCCAAGAAAAAGCGTGCCGAATTCACCAAGCGCCGGGATGAACTCGACCGGTATGAGACCTCCACCGGCGCCCTGATTTTCGGCAGCGGCCTGGCCGGTCTCGCCTTCGCTGCTTTCGGCGCGCACACCGATGCGATCCTCGGGGCCGGTCTCGCAGGCGGAACAGCATATGGTGCACAGGCCTTTTTACCGACCGAGAAACGCAAGTCCATATATGGCAACGGCGCGAAGGCGGTTACCTGCGCCATAAAAGCCACCTCCATTGGACTAGGAGAAGCACCGGCCAGCGACGATACACTGGCGTCACGAAATCTTTCCAACACCAGTGGCATATCTCTCAATACATATCTCAACGAACTCAGCAACTTGAGCGACAGCACTCTCGGAAGCCGCCGGGCGGCCGTCACCGTGATGCCTTCCGCAGCCCCCCTCATGCGTGCCGCGCCTGCTGACCAACCATCCCTGGTCATGAGAAGCGCCTTGTTCGAGGCGCAAACGCGCCTGCTTGACCGTTCGCTTAACAAGACCCGATCCAGGGTCCGTGAGTTGGTCGCAACAACAAATGCCCTGATGGTTAATCGCGGCAAGCGGCTGATGGAAGCGACCGATGACGTTATCACCGCGATAGCGGAGCAACTCGACAAAGCGAGGGTTGATCCCGAAGCGGCCTTGAAGGCAATGCGCGACAATTCTCTTTCTCTCGTCAAGGACGCCAAGGCCAACAGCGAGAAGATCGGCCAGGCAATCGCCGAGACCCAGAAGACCGTGGAAGACACGAACGATGCGCTGACGGACACAGGTACTGAGGCCGTGCGTCTGGGCATCACAAGCAGCGCCCTCACGAGCGCCATCGACGCAGCGTCCACCCTCACGGAAGAAAAACTCCAGGAAGCCAACGAAATGGCAACTGCGTCCGCCGGTCTTCAAAAAATCATCGACGACCAGACGAGTTGCCTCAAGACGCTGATCGACAGCGGGCAAGACGACACGGGTACGAATTAGCCCAGCTGCGGTTGTCCCACCCGAATGAGGAGACCTTTCATGACGCGATCAATCCGCCAATTGCCAGCGCTCTTTGCCCGCACGTTTTATGCTCGCTTGGGCGCGGGAAAGGTCACGGCAAGCCTGGTGAGCGCCCTCGTTGCACTGCATGTTGCATCTACGGAATGCGCCGCGGATACAGCACCATCCTTCAGTTGGACGGTGCTTCCCCCGCCCAGCGAAGTCAGCCTGAACGTCGGGGACGGTCTCGGATTCGGCATTGCGGTGGGCCCCATCCCCGCCAGCAATGTCCGTATCCTCGGAACCTCGCTGGTCGAAACAACAACCCGTCGGCAGCTCGGTGCTGGCCGTATTGCGCTTTGCAGCGACGAGAAACCGGCCTGTTCTACCGACGGGCCGCTGGCCCTCGCGGCAAACCAGCCGCACCGGCTCTGGCTAAAGCCGGATGTCTCTGTACCGGTTGTCCCGGGGAAATATTCGGGAACCATAACCGTCGCCGCGGCGGAAAAGGTCGCCGGAGACGTCATCCGGACAACCATCTTCATAACCACCGAAGTCCATCGCTGGTTCGGCGTTCTTGTCATTGGCCTCGGCGTTGCCGCCGCCTGGGCGATCACGGTCCCGATCCGTGCCCAAATCCAAAGAGCAACACTCCTGCGCCCAGCTACGATCTTGAGGGAACGGATCGACGCACTCACCAAGCGCTTGAGCATTCTGACACGGACAACGCCGTTTCTGACTGAAAGGCTGCAATCGAACAGTTCAGCGCTCGACGAGACGGCTCTGGAGCGGAAAGGCTACATTTCCTCTGGCCTGCCGTTGCCCTGGACGACCAAGAGTCCCAACCCGGTCCTCTACAAGACCTTTCTTGAGGAGAAGGCAGCAGAGCTGTCGGGCCTCGATCTACTTGTGGACGCCGCAGAGATCCTACATACGCGATGGAGTGCAGCGTCGCCCGAGGAGCGCCCTCGGATCGAGACCGCCATCGCGAACCTCGATTCCCTCGCCGATTCCGATATTTCCAACACGGAAGACCTCAGCACACGCATCGGAACGATTCTTGATACCGCGCCATCGGCACGTGCGCTGAGCGCAGAAACCGCCTCCCCGCGTCCGAAGACATATGAGCGGATCAGTTTGGAAATCCGGCGCCTGAGTGGCCTCGTCTGGGCCGTTTACGGCCTGCTGACCACGGCTGTCGGAGCCTATGTCCTGGTTTGGTCAAACCCGGGTTTCGGCCTGCCGACCGATTTTTGGGAGTGCCTTTTCTGGGGGTTCGCACTCCCCACGGGATCACAGTTGTTACAGGCGACGCCAACGACCGTCGCAACGTCTCTCGGCGTATCTGTTCCGAAGTGACCGTGCCCCATCCCCCACCATTGGAGAATCTTAAAATGGCCAAGAAAGCAATATGTATCGGAATCAATGATTATCCGGGTACCTATAATGATCTGTCCGGATGCGTGAACGACGCCGACGATTGGGCGACGCTTTTCAAGGCCGATTATGGCTTCGATTCAGTCACGCAACTCAAGGACAGCCAAGCAACCATGTCTGCGATGAAAGCAGCTCTGGAAGGGCTCGTTACCGGTGCCGGGGCAGACGATGTAATCGTCTTCACCTACTCCGGACACGGGACCTGGGTTCCTGATGGCGCGGAGGACCCGGATGAAATGGACAACCGCGACGAAGCGCTCTGCGCATATGACGGATTGGTTCTCGACGATGAGATCCGCGGGATCATCGCCAAGCTCACGCCAGGTGCCCGCCTCACAGTCATCAGCGACTCCTGTTTCTCGGGAGGTGTGACGAGGGCCGCGTTGCGGCGTGGGAACGAGGCGGTCGCCCGAGGCTTGATGCCATCCGAGGCGCCCAAGCCCCGTTACATGCCGCCGGAGGACGATACGCTCGCGCTGCAAAGCCTCCGGCTGCCAGTTCGTCGCCGCATCTTCTATCCAGAAAGCGGCATGTCGGAGATCCTGATCACCGGCTGCAACGCCCTAGAATACTCCTACGACGCCCATATCAACGGTAGATGGAACGGCGCGATGTCGGCTCATGCCTTGCAGATCATCCGCACAGATACCGGCATGTCCTATCTCGATTTCCACAAGCAACTTCGCCGTTTCCTTCCGTCGTCACAATACAATCAGAGACCACAACTCGAGGGTCCGACGGCAATGAAATTCCGGCCGCTTTTCTCCTGAGCTCCCCTGGAGCCCTAGAACGGGGCTCCGCCTTTTCCGGCTATATAGGACCGCATAGGAGGCGAACGCATGCGCTATCAATTGGACGGCAGTGAAATACTGCAGAAGAATACCTGCCTTGTCGCAGCACGGTTCGTTCCAGGCCATCCTGAAGCTCCGATTCTAACCGATCTGCGGGAATGGGTTTCTCCTGGGACCCATGAAGAAATCATCCGCACCGTCCGGGCACTCGACCTCCCGGACAAAAGGGGCAATGGCAGCTTCGATCGACGGGCCCATATCGTCTGGAGTTGGGTTTGTCGTGAAATCGGCTATGTCGATGATCTTGGATCACAGGGCAGTCGCGAGTTCTGGCAGTTCCCTTCAGAGACCATTGCTCTTCGCCAGGGCGATTGCGAGGACTCGGCAGTGTTACTGGCCACGCTTCTGCTCGCATCGGGTATCAGCCCGTTCTGCGTCCGCGTCGTCATTGGCTTTGCCCGGATTGCGGGCGACCTCATTCCGCACGTCTGGACAATCTACAAAGACGAGAAGGGAAACTGGCGCATCCTTGAGACAACCGCCGGCGATCCCGGCATAGCAGGCGACTGGCCGGACGCAGACAGCGCTTGTAAGCCTGACGCACCTCAACTCTACAAACCCGACCTTTGCTTCAACCAGTTCCATGTTTGGCGCGTCAGCGCCGTACCTATTTCGAACGTCGCGGCCTATATTGAGAGGTTCAAAACTGACCGGAAACAGCACAAGAGCGTCTGCGATTGACCATCCGGGAAGAGCCAAGCGACACCGTCTCAAACGTCAATCACGGGAACAGAGACCAATCTCTTGGCTGAAAAGTCGCGGTACTTTGACTTGACAGTGTCGAGTTAAAATTGGAGTGCGCTGAGATAGGACGTGTCCGAACTTCAAGGAGAATGTGCTCCGATTACCGAATTCGTCTGGTCGCTCTCTTCCGGCTTTTAACACTTCCTCGCCATCCCTTCCGATCTCCAAGCAAAAACAAAACTTTAAACTCCAAGCTGCAGATCTAGACACGCATAAGGCGAAAAAACTCCGCAGAATGATGGTCGAACATACCATCCCGGTTCCGGCTCGGATGCCGCCAGGTTACCTCCCAAGCTGATCCAAGCTCCACCAAGAGAGACCAAATGTCATCCGGTTGCCACCGCTCGCATCTCTTGCCTCGGCGCTTTCCAGATCAGCCTCCGCCATATCGACCGTCGTCAATGGCGCTTCCTCATCCTCACTCAGAACCCGGTCCCGGATCCATCGCTCGATCTGCGCGCCTGCCATCAGCCCGGCCGACGGAGACCCTCCATCGAGGTTTAGCTTACCGCCCCGGATCCCATGCCTGCCGGCATCGAGATAGGCCGCGAATTGATCCGAATCTCCGAAATCCTCCGGAACGGGAATATCAAGATCGCAGGAGTTCCGGATCGCCGAGGGTTCAGGCGTATGTCAGTGAACCACGAGAATTTCCTCACCCCCAGGATCGACAGCACGCAGAAACGGGGTGCGAACCCATACACATCGCCACAAAACGAAAACTGAATTTTGTCAATATATTCAGATATTCACTTCAGGAAGATGGTAGCGGAGGAGGGACTTGAACCCCCGACACGCGGATTATGATTCCGCTGCTCTAACCAGCTGAGCTACTCCGCCCCATGGGGCTCGCGAGGGCATGGCCGAAGCCGTCTTGTCCGCGCGGAAGCACGCATATAGGCGAGCCGGGCGGGGCTTGTCAACAGAGGGGGTGCCCTGCCCGGTCGAATTCTTTACCGGCTCTCCCCGCCGGCGATCAGCTTGCGCCGCAGCCAGCTTGACGCACCGTCCATCATGAACACCATGACGATGATCAGGCTGATGATATAGAAGGTGTTTTCCCAGTCCCGCGAGGTCCGCATGGTCTCCACCAGGACAAGGCCGATACCGCCGGCGCCGAGCGCGCCGATCACCGTTGCCGAGCGGGTGTTGGATTCCACGTAATAGAGGAACTGCGAGGTGAAAACCGGCAGGATTTGCGGGATCACGCCGAAGCGGTAGCGCTGCCAGCGGTTCGCACCCGTGGCGCCGACGCCTTCCACCTGCTTGCGGTCGATATTCTCCAGCGCCTCCGAGAACAGCTTGCCGAGCGAGCCCGTGTCGGTGAAGGCGATGGCGAGGGAGCCGGTCAGCGGGCCGAGGCCGAAGGCCCGGATGAAGATCAGCGACCAGATCAGCATGTCGATGCCGCGGACGAAATCGAACACCCGGCGGACAACGAAGCGAACCGTGCTGTTCGGATTGAAGTTGGAGGCCGCGACAAAGGCCAATGGCAGGCCGCAGAAGGCCGCCGTCACGGTGCCGAGAACCGCCATCAGGATGGTTTCGAACAAGGCCACAGCGACATGGCCATGCTGCCATTCAGGATTGCCCCAGAAGCTCGACAGGATGTATTGCCAGTTCGCCTGGTCCAGGTTCAGCCGATCATCCGAGGTGGCGAGCGAGACCAGCTCTCCAAAGCTCTTGCCGTGCAGCTCGGAGGTGAAAGGAAACCAGAAATTTTCCCAGCCGAACTGGAACTTGTGGATCTCCAGCTTGGCCCGGGTGAACTGCACCCTGCGGGAGAAGGTCGGGCGGGCCTCGAATTTCACGTCACGGATTTTCAGCCACTCCGGCACCGGGCCGTCCGGCACCTGTGTGACGATCTTCCCATCCACAAGTTTCGACCGGATGATGCCGTAATCCGGCACCTCGAAAGCGAGACTCTTGTCCTCGACGCGGACGACATACCCCTCGCCGAGATCGACGGTGAATTTACTGGCATCCCCCGTCACCCAGTCCGGCAACGTCTTGAAAGTCGCGTGCCGTTCCCCTTCGATGGCGACTTCAAAGTCGCCCCGGCGGAAATTCTTGGTCACGTGGGTCTTGTAGGCGACAGCATCGGAAATCAGCAGCGCGCCCTTCGAGAGCTGGGCGCGGGCGAGCAGTGCCGTGATATCGAACGCGGTCCAGGCATAGAACAGGTAGAGCACGACGCCGGCCAGCAACAGCATCGGCACGGCGGATGCCTTTTTCACCGAGATACGAACCGGCTCGGCCATGACAGCGGCGCCCTGATCGGAAATGACAGCCATATCCGCCTCCCCTAGCTGAAATTGTCGGCGCCGACGAAATGCCGACGGAGATAGGATGAGAGCTGGTCGATGGCGACAATCGACAGGAACAGCATGAGGAATAGCGCAGCGGTCTCGGACCCGGCGCCCCAGCCGATGGCCCGGCTCAACTCGGTGCCGATACCACCGGCGCCGACAAAGCCGAGGATGGCGGAAGCGCGCACATTGATCTCGAAACGCAGCAGGAAATAGCTGCTGTAGTTCGGCAGCACCTGCGGAATGACGCCGAAGCGGACACGCTGCAACCAGTTACCGCCGACGGCCTTCAGGCCTTCCAGCGGCTTCACGTCGATATTTTCGTTCACCTCGGAGAACAGCTTGCCGAGCGCGCCGGAGGTGTGGAAGGCAACCGCTATGGCGGCCGGCACCGGGCTGGCGCCGAGCACGAAAATCAGGAACAGGGCGATGATCAGCTCCGGGAAGGCGCGCATGATATCCATGATGCGCCGCACGACCGGAATGACGGCCGGAGGGACCTCCAGGTTACGGCTGGAAAGCAGCGACAGGATCATGGCGAAGACAGCGCCGATAAGCGTGGCCACAGCCGCGATGTTCAGGGTCTCGATCAGGGCCGGCAGAAATTTCGGAAACAGGGCCCAGAAGGCCCATCCCTGATCCCAGGCCTGCATGACGATCTGCGCCGGGTAGTCGAAGAACTTGGACAGCCCCTGCAGGAAACCGCCGGAATTGAGTGCCGAGGCCTCGCTGTAGCCGGAGAGCACGACGGCGAGCAGCAGCGCGAGGGAAAGCCCGGTATAAAGCCGTCGGCGCCCTTCGAGCGCGAGCACTTCCTGGCGCATCACTTCGACCATGAGTATGTCCTGCAATTTGGAAATTTGAGATTTTCGGACCCAGGGTCCGGAACGTGGCCGGGACCGCACATTGGCGATCCCGGCCCGTGTTCAGTCAGTAAGGCAGTGCCTTACTTCATCTTCCGCTTGCGCGCTTCGATGATGACTTCGTAGGTCTCGTGGGAAACCGGGGCCATGCCCTTGATTTCGCCGGCCATGAAGCTGTAAGCGCATTCCGGATCGAGGGAAGAGAGACCGGCGATCAGGCCCGTCACCTTCAGCTTGACGTCGGACGGCAGATCCTTGCGGAGCACGACCGGGCCTTCCGGAATCACCTTGGACTTCCAGATCTGCACGAGCTGGGTCATGTCGACGAGACCGGCATCGGCAGCTTTGCGCAGGGCGCCGCTGTTGTAGCCTTCTTCCCAGGCACCCAGGCCGTCGGCCCAGGTCACGCCGGCGTCGATGTCGCCGTTGGCGACCGCAACGATGGTCTGCTCGTGACCGCCGGTGAAGACGACTTCACCGAAATACTTGCCGCTTTCCATCGGGAAACCGGCAGCCGGGATTTCGATGGACGGGATCAGGTAGCCGGAGGTGGAGTTCGGATCGCCGAAACCGAACTTCTTGCCCTTCATGTCGTCGAGGGACGTGATGTTGCTGTCAACGCGGGCAAAGCCGATCGAGTGGTAGCCCATGGAACCGTCGACATTGATCTTCACCAGGACCGGCTCAACAGCTTCCGGGTCCGTGATGTAGGTCTTGGCATAACCGGACGCGCCGAGCCAGGCCATGTCGAGGTTACGGCCGATCAGGCCTTCGATGACACCGTTATAGTCGGCCGGTGCGAAGATCTTCGTCGGCACGCCGAGCAGCGCTTCGACTTTGCTCCGGACGCACTCGTTGGAGCGCATACGGTCGGACTGGTTCTCACCGCCGAGCACGCCGATGCGGAACTCGGAGATCTTGTCTTCGGCATGGACATTGACGGCGCCGAACGTCGTCATGGCGACGGCTGCGGCCACCGCAAAATTGCGAACGAAATTCATCCCTAACTACTCCCTAGGTTGGAATTGCTGTCACGGAACACCGGCGGTAGCCGCTAATCAGGCCGTGGCAGCATTCGCCTCAGCAACCGTGGCCCCATGGCCCGGTACTGAGGGATCGGATTTGGCCCGCGCGGAGGCGCCGGCCGAAATGCTTGTGGAGGTCACCGCCTCGTTCAGAGCCTCGTCGGCGCCATAAATCTCGCGCGCCGCTTCCGGGGTCAGCTCGTCGGCCGTGCCGTCGAAAACCACCTTGCCCTGGCTCATGCCGATAACCCGGTCGCAATAGCTGCGCGCGGTATCGAGTGTGTGCAGGTTGCACATCACGGTAATACCGTCGCGGTCATGGATCTCCCGGAGCGAGCCCATAACCACCTCGGCGCTCAACGGATCGAGCGAGGCAATCGGCTCGTCGGCAAGAATGATCTTCGGCGCCTGCATCAGGCCACGGGCGATGGCCACGCGCTGCTGCTGTCCGCCGGACATGGTCTCGACCCGCTGCAAGGCCCGCTCGGCCAGGCCGAGGCGGTCGAGAGCGGCCAGCGCATCGTCGATATCCTGCTGGGAGAAGATCTTGAACATGGAGCGCAGCGTGCCCTGCTGGTTCAACCGGCCGAGCATCACATTGGTGACGACATCGAGGCGCGGAACCAGATTGAACTGCTGGAAAATCATCGCACAGTCCTTCTGCCAACGCCGCTTGGCATTGCCTTTCAGACTGAGCACGTCGGTACCCTCTACGAGGATCTGCCCGGACGTGGCGGAAGTCAGACGGTTGAACAGTCGCAGGAAGGTCGACTTCCCGGCGCCGGAGCGGCCGATGACGCCGATCATCTGCGGTTTGTCGACAGTGAAAGTCACGGAATCAACCGCGACCATGTTGCCGAAAGCCTTGGTAACGTTTTTGAATTCGATCATGCCTTACCTCTGAGTCTCGCGCCGTGCGGGGCTGAGAACAGCCCGCCTGGACCGGTCACAAGGGCGACCGGCAACTCGGACAACACGGCTGGAGAGATCACACCGCGCGAGATCCGATTGCAGCGTTGGTATCAATCGAGCGGGTCGTTCTCGTGACTCTTTTGCTTCAGTTTCATGAAGCCGTCAGAGTGAGGCGGGAGTTCAGTTGCTTGCGACGGACAGCGAAATGCGCTTGTGGTCGGCGGCGATGAAAGTCTCGTAGTCGGCATGCGTGACCGGGAACACCCCCGTAACCGGCAGGCCGAAAGCCATTGCCAGGCAATCCGGCGCCGTCTCGCCAAGGGCCGCGATCCGATCGGTCACGATCTTTTTGATCTCTTCCGGGAGCGCCTTGCGCAGAACCACGGGACCGTTCGGCATCAGCGGCGAGCGCCAGAATTCAGTAAAGTTCGCATCCGAGGTGACCTGGAAACGCTGCAGCGGCCCGGCCCCTGATACAGAATCGGAGCCTGCATCGGAGCGCCAGGTCAGCGCCGCATCAACGGCGCCGCTTTCCAGCGCTGTGAGCGTAGCGTGATAGCCACCGCCGAACTGAACCGACTTCAGATCCCGTTCGGTATTCAGACCCGCGCGTTCGAGCGCGACGGACGGCACGAAATAGCCCGGCATGGAGCGCCGATCCGCAAATCCGATGTTCTTGCCTTTCAGGTTTTCGAGCCCGGCGATAAGGGCATCGGGACGGGACAGCGCCACCGCGCGGTATCCCATGGAGCCACCACGACCGAGCGTGGCCAGCACTGGCTGCACCGACCCCGGGTTCGTCCGCCAGAGAGCGCTGTATGCCCGGGTCGAGAGGACAGTCATATCGACAGCGCCGACGATCAGCGCCTGCCTCAATTCGTCTCCGGAAGGCAGGGCCAGGATCTGCACCGGCGCGGCGAGACCGTCCGCAAGGTCATGCGCCAGGCATTTCTGGGCGGCGAAATCGTCCGAGACAGCCTTGCCGCCCAGCACGCCGATCCGGAGAACGTCGGCTTCGGCTGCCGGAGCTGAAAACAGAAACCCTGCAAAAGCGGCAATGCTGGTCGCCGCAATCACTGCACGCGCAAATGCCTGTCGCATCGTTCCATCCATTCTCGTTCGGAAGCCAGCCGCATACCAGCTCCGGGATACGGAATACACCCTGCAAGTCGGAAGACTTTAACCGAAGAGCTTGACCGTTTGATGACGGTGCCGAAATCGTTGCGTCAGACCGCGTTCCAGTCTTCCATGGCCGCGATTTCGGCTTCTATGAAGCCGATGAAGGACCGGACCTTCCGCGACAGGTGGCGGTTGGCGAGGTATAGCAAAGACACTGGCAGACTGCGGTCCTCAAACGGCTCCAGCAATGCCTCCAGACGCCCGCTGCGCAAGTCGTCAGCGACGACGAAACTCGGCACGATCCCGATGCCCTCGCCGGACAGCAGCAACCTCCTGACGGCGGAAGCACTGTTCACCCGGACACGCGGCCGGATGTTCACTGTCAGGCTTTTCCCGCCATCGCAAAACGACCATTGTCCCGGCGTCCGGCGGTTGGTGTCGAAAACGCAGCTGTGCGCCGGAAGCTCGTCCGGATGCGCCGGGCGGCCAGCCTGATCCAGATAGGATGGCGCCGCGCAGGTGATCAGCCGGGTTTCGCCGAGCCGTTTCGCGATCAGTGTCGAATCCTGCAGAACGCCGATACGGACCGAAAGGTCGACGCCCTCGTCGATCAGGGACAAATGCTGGTCGCTCAGCCGGAGATCGATGCTCACGGCTGGATTGGCCGCCAGATATTTCTCGACCGCCGCCATCAGATACATCTCGCCGAACAGCACCGGTGCGGTGACGACGAGATTACCGCTCGGCGCGGCGCCTTCATCCCGCATCACCGAACGCAACTCGTCGAACTCCTCGACCACCCGGTTGCAGCGGGGCAGATAGGCTCTGCCGCTTTCCGTAAGGGTGACGACCCGCGTCGTCCGGTTCAGCAGCAGAACCCCAAGGCTATCTTCAAGCGCCCGGATGTTCTTGCTGACATTCTGGGCACTGGTACCGAGGCGAGCGGCAGCCTTCGAGAAGGACATCGTGGCGGCCACGGCCGAGAACATCCGCATTTGCTCTATGGAATCCATATTGGCAACATAACGTTTATATTAATTCAATCAATAGAGCGCTTATGGCGATAATGGATAGCAATTAACTATGTCGGACAGGCGGCGCGGTGTGCCGCCCTTTCACCTGAACGAAAGGACGATCCGATGACCAACCAGAACACCGCGCCTTATGCAGCGCTCATCCTCCGCGTCTCCCTCGGCGTGCTCTTCCTCGCCCATGGCGCTCTCAAGATCTTTGTCTTCACCCCGGCCGGCACTGTTGGCTTTTTCGACAGCATCGGCCTGCCGGCCATCTTCGCCTACCTGACCATCCTCGCCGAAGTCGGTGGCGGTATCGCGCTGATAGTCGGTTTCGCCACCCGGCTGGTCTCCATCGCCACCCTGCCGATCCTGCTCGGTGCCGTCTTCATGGTGCATGGCGGGAACGGCTGGCTCTACACGAACCCGAACGGCGGCTGGGAATTCCCGGCATTCTGGGCGGCTACTCTCGTGGTTCAAGCCCTGCTCGGTGACGGCGCCTATGCAGTGCGCACGCCGAAGATCCTGACCCTGACACCCGACAGCTTCGCCCGGCAGAGCTAGATCCATGGCAAGCCTGCCCAGCCTCTTTCTGCCGCACGGCGCCCCCGACCTGCTGCTCAGCACTCACGTCTCGAAAGACTTTCTCGGGACGCTGGGCAGCCGGGTCGAGCGCCCGGCGGCGATCCTCATCGTCTCGGCCCATTGGGAAGCGGCACAGCCGACACTGACCACGGCCGAGGCTCCCGAAACGGTGCATGACTTCTTCGGGTTTCCGGACGCGCTTTACCGCATCCGGTATCCCGCCCGGACAGCCTCCGACCTGGTCGACTGGGTGGATCATCTTCTGGCAGATCAAGGGGTCGCGGCGGCAAGCGACCCGGAACGCGGTTTCGACCACGGTGCCTGGGTTCCGCTCTCTCTGGCCTATCCGGATGCCGATATCCCCGTTGTCCAGCTCTCGCTGGTGCAGGGCGGCACGGCGCGGCAACATTTCGAGATCGGCCGTGCGCTCGCCCCGCTGCGAGGCCGGGACGTGCTGATCGTCGGCTCCGGCTCAGTGACCCACAATCTGCGGGAACTTGGCGCCGAGGGTACACCGCCCCCGGTCTGGGCCACCGCCTTTGATGATTGGGTCTCCTCTGCGGTCGAAGCGGGAGATTGGGAAAACCTGATGCAGTTCCCGGAAGCACCGGAGACCAGCCGCCGGGCGCATCCAACGCCGGAACATTTCCTGCCTTTTTATGTCGCTGCAGGGGCCGGGGCCGGAGAAGCCGGGCGCAAGCTGCATGGCAGCTACAGCCATGGCTCCATCAGCATGTCGGCCTATGCTTTCGGCGGCAGCCAGGCTGCCACCTAGGCAAAGACCTTCTACGCTCGCCCGTCGGCCCGCTTCAGGGCCTTGCGGGCGAGTGACCAGCGATGCACCTCAGACGGACCGTCATAGATCCGGAAGCCACGCACCTCGCGGAAGATCCGCTCCACCGGAAGGTGGGCACTGGTGCCGGCGCCGCCGAGGATCTGCACCGCATTGTCGACGATACGCCAGATCGCCTCGGAGCATTGCACCTTGGCCATCGAGCTCTCTTCCGCTGCGTTGTCACCCTGATCGAGCAGCCAGGCCGCCTGCATCAGGGACAGCCGGGCTGTGCGGATATCCATCTCGTTATCCGCCAGCATGAAGCCGACACCCTCATGTTTGCCGAGTTTCTGGCCGAAAACCTCGCGCCGGTTGGCATAATCGAGTGCCGTGTCATGTGCCCGGCGGGCGGAGCCGAGCCAGCGCATGCAATGGGTCAGGCGCGCGGGGGCAAGCCGGACCTGGGCTTGCCGGAAGCCGCCGCCGGGCTCACCCAGCACGTCTTCCTGATCCACCCGGAGATCCTCGAACCGCATCTCCCAGTGCCCACCGGCAAAGGAGCTGTCGAGCGTGTCCATCTGCGTTTCCAGATGGATGCCCGCCCGGTCGCTCGGCACGATGAACATCGTCGCCCCGCCGTCAGCCGGGCCGCCCTCGATCTTCGCCATGATGATGACGAAATCCGCGCCCTCGGCACCGGTGATGAACCATTTCCGGCCATTGATGACATAGCCGTTTCCATCCACCTTCGCCGTGGTCGCCAGCAGAGAGGGGTCGGCGCCTGCGCCGTCCGGCTCGGTCATCGCGAAACAGGAGCGCGCGCCCTTCGCCAAGGGAGCAAGAAACTGCTCCCGCTGTGACGGGCTGGCGGCGACCTCAAGCAGATGGGTGTTGCCTTCGTCCGGCGCGCCGCAATGCAGGGCCGTCGGGCCCAGCAGCGAGTAGCCCGCTTCCTCGAAGACAAAGGCCCGCTCCAGATGCCCGAGGCCGAGGCCCCCGAATTCCTTCGGCGCATGCGGGGCGAACAGCCCGGCGGCCTTGCCGAGATCCGTCAGCTCCTTGCGCAATTCCTCCGTCGGCCCGTGCGCGGTCCAGCGCGGATCGCTCTCGAACGGGATCACCTTCTCGGCGATAAAACTGCGCGTCTTTTCCGCCAGATCTGCGATATGCGGCGGTGTTGAGAATTCCATTGTTACTCCCTCCCCTGTCCGCGCACTTCCGGCCCGGACCTTTCTGGGGCCAGAGAATACCCTCTCCTCCGTTCCCGTCCAGCAGGAGGAGCGGCAATAAAAAAGGCGGCCCGAAGACCGCCCTTTTCAGGAAGTGGGAAGTCGGCTGGTCAGGAAGGACCTTGCCGCATGTTGTCCGGCAGCCAGGTGGCGATTTCCGGGAACCCGATCAGCACGAACACCATCAGAACCATGATCAGGAACATCGGGATCGCGCAGCGGGCGATGAAGCCCATCTCGTGCCGCGTCATGCCCTGCAGCACGAACAGGTTGAAGCCGATCGGCGGCGTGATCTGTGCCATCTCGACCACCACAACGATGAAGATGCCGAACCAGAGCAGGTCGATGCCCGCCTGCCGGATCATCGGCTCCACCACCGCCATGGTCAGCACCACCGACGAGATACCGTCGAGGAAACAGCCGAGCACGATGTAGAAGACCAGCAGTGCCATCAGCAGCTCGAACCGGCTGAGATTCATGTCCGCGATCAGGTTGGCCAGCCCGCGCGGCAAGCCGGTGAAGCCCATCGCCAGAGACAGGAAGGAGGCACCGGCAAGGATCAGGGCGATCATGGCCGAGGTCCGGGTCGCCCCCATCAGGCTTTCCCGAAATGTCCGCCAGGAAAGCGAGCCCTGGCTTGCCGCCAGGATGAGCGAGCCGATGACACCGAAAGCCGCGGCCTCGGTCGCCGTGGCGAGACCGAGATACATCGAGCCAATAACCACCGTGATCAGGCAGAGAACCGGGATCAGGAAACGCGAGTTCTTCACCTTGGCGGCGAAACTCAACTCCGGCTCTTCATCCGGATGATAATTCTTCGAAACTTTCGAATAGATCGCCACATACGCCATGAACATGGAGGCCAGCACCATGCCCGGAACGATGCCCGCGATGAACAGTTTGGTGATCGATTCGTTGATGGTCACGCCATAGACGATCAGGGTCAGCGAGGGCGGGATCATCAGGCCGAGCGTCGCCGCGCCTGCCAGCGTTCCGATCACCACCTTCTCCGGATAGTTCCGCTTGCGCAGCTCCGGGATCGACATCTTGCCGACCGTGGTGAGCGTTGCTGCCGACGAGCCGGAGACCGCCGCGAAGACGGTACAGCCGACGATGTTGGTGTGGATCAAACCGCCAGGCAGTTTCGCCAGCCAAGGCGCCAAGCCCCGGAACATGTCCTCCGACAGACGGGTGCGATACAGCACCTCACCCATCCAGATGAACAGCGGCAGGGCAGCCAGCGTCCAGGACGAGGAGTGGGTCCAGACGGTGGTGATCATCACGTCGCCCACCGGACGTGTGGTGAACAGCTCCATGCCGACGAAAGCGACGCCAAGAAGTGCCAACCCGATCCAGACGCCCGTGCCGAGAAGCATGAACAGGACGAACAGGAACAGGGCAATAATCGAGATATCTTCCATATGCCCTACTCCGCGTGGGATTCGACCGACTCGTGCACGATCCTGTGCCGTCCGGTGAAGACCATGTGAATGAGAAAATCGGTCAGCGAGATCGCCAGGATGACCGCGCCGATGACCATGCCGGTCTGCGGCATCCAGAGCAGAGTGGCGTCCTGCCCCTGGCTAATATCCTTGAACTTCCAGGACCAGTAGACGAACTTCACGGCATACCAGACGAAATACCAGCCGAGCGCCGTTCCGATCGCAAAGCACCAGATTTCCAGCACGCGGCGGACACCAGCCGGGACCACATTCAGCAGCATCGAAACACGGATATGCGCGCCGCGCTGCAGGGTGTGCGCAAAGGCGAAGAACGAAGCGGCAGCCATGCAGTACCCGACATATTCAGCGGCTCCCGGAAACACCTCACCGGTCCAGCGCGCCAGCATCTGCAGGACGATCAAACTCAATATGGCGATCAGGAACAACGCGCCGATCGCGCCGGATACAAGATAAAGCCGGTCCAGCCCGGCTCTGAGTTTTGCCAGAAAAACCATGAGGTCTCCTCGGGAGGTAAGCCAGCTCCGGAACAGGTATCAGTGGGGCGGAGCGTCGGATCGATATAAAACCGGGGGCGAAATTGCTTCGCCCCCGGTCCAAAGATGAGGAGTTACTTCATCGCCTTGTAAGCATCGACAATGGCCTTGCCTTCGGCACCGGCGGATTCCAGCCACTCCTTGGTCATGGTCTCACCGATCGCCCGCAGTTCGGCCTGGAGAGTGTCGCTTGCCGGACCGACAGTCATGCCGCCGGCTTTCAGACCATTCAGGGTGAACTGGGTGTACTCGATCGCGCGCCATGTACCGGCATATTCGGCAAGCTCTGCGCAGCCCCGCAGGACGCCCTTCTTGGCATCGTCGAGACCGTTCCAGACGTCGCCGTTCACCATGACCGAGTTACGCGGCAGCCAGCCATCGACTTCGTAGAAATGGGTCAGGCTCTCCCAGACCTTGCGGTCATAGCCGGTCGCGCCGGAAGAGATCATGGAATCGGCAACACCGGTCGCGAAGGCCTGGCTGATTTCAGCAGCCTCGATCTGCACCGGAAGCATCCCGGTCAGCTCGGCGAGCCGCGCAGTGGCGTTGTTGTAGGAGCGGAACTTGATGCCTTTCATGTCGGCAACCGCGTTCACTTCCTTCTTGAAGTAGAGACCCTGCGGCGGCCACGGAACGGCATAAAGCAGAACCAGGTTCTGGTCGGCGAGGATCTTTTCAAGCGTCGGCTTCGCCGCTTTCCAGAGCTTCGCCGCATCGTCGAAGGAGGTCGCGAGGAACGGGATCGAGTCGAAAGCGAACACGACGTTCTCGTTCTGGTGCGCGGACAGCAGACGCTCGCCGATCGGCGCCTGGCCGGTCTGAACAGCACGCTTGATGTCGTTGCCCTTGAAGAGAGAGCCGGAAGGGTGCGTCACGATCTCGATGTCACCGCCGGTACCGGTGGTCACGCATTTCGCGAACTCGGCGCCGGTGGCGGAATGGAAGTTGGAGCCGGAATAGGCCATCGGCATATCCCATTTTTCCGCCATCGCACCGGCAGAACCGGCAACCGCGAACGCAGCCGCGGCAATTGCTGTCGAAAGTTTTTTCATCTCAAGTCTCCCAGTTTATGACCCTGTTCGGCCAGTCATACTCCCCTCACCCCGCGAAGCGTGAAGGAGAGTAACGCGTTAAGTCCATGTTCGGCTTTTTGCCGCCGATGAGTTGAGCGAGGATCCGCCCTGTTTTCGGTCCTCCCGTAAGCCCGACATGCTGGTGCCCATAGCCGAGGTAAGCCCCCCGGGTGCCGGGAACTTCCCCGATCACCGGGATCGAGTCCGTCGTTGCCGGCCGATGCCCCATCCATTCGGTTTCTTCCTTGAACGTCAGATCCGGCATCGCCTTCCGCACCGCCCGGCGCAGCAGCTCGAACGGCGCCCTGGACGGTCCCGCCTCAAGGCCGCCGAACTCGACCACACCGGCCGCCCGGAGGCGCCCTTCCATCGGGGTCAGGACGAACTTGCCCGACGCCACCATGATCGGCGTCTTCGGCATCTTCGACGGCTCCCAGAACTCAAGGTGATAGCCGCGCTCGGACTCAAGCGGGATATCGAGTCCGAGCAGCTTCGACAGCTTGCCGGACCAGGCGCCCATGGCGACCACCACCGCATCGCCAGAAATCGTCTCGCCACCAGCACGCACACCAGTTGCCACACCGTTCTCGCGGACGATATCCGACACCTCGGCCTGCACCAGCGTGCCGCCTTCCGCGACGACATGAGCCGCGAGCGCTTTCACATAGGCGCCGGGATCGGAGATCCGTCCGTGATTCAATACGCGAACGCCGAACTTGATATCGTCACTCAAGGTCGCTTCCTGTTCGCCCAGTGCAGCGCCTTCAAGCTCCTCGAACTGAACGCCGTGTGCCTGCCGGATCGACCAGGCGAAGGCATCGCCCTCGTAATGCGCCCGGTCATTGTAGGCGACCATGTATTCCTGCGGCTTGATCCACTGCTCCGCCCCGGTTCCAGCGGCAAGAGCCTGATGGTCGGCCACGCTATCGCCGATAATGTCGTACAGAGCACTGGCAATCCGCTTTGTATCCGCGGCATTCGCATGGCCCAGATATTTGAACAGCCAAGGCAACAATTTCGGCAGGTAGGACCAGCGCAGGAACAGCGGCTGGTCCGGATCGAACAGCATCTTCGGCGCCTTGCCGATCAGCCCCGGCCCCGTGACCGGAACAATGGAGCCGGAAGCAAGCAGACCGGCATTGCCATAGCTGGTACCCGCTGCCGGACCTTCCCGGTCGACCAGCGTCACCTGATGCCCGTCGCGCTGCAGCCAGATCGCAGTTGAAACCCCGACGATCCCGGCCCCAACGACAATTACATGCTTCTTCGTATCACTCACTTGCCCGCCCCCACGGTCGATTGGACCGCATAGTGCGCCAGCTTTTCCACATCCGGAAGTATTCCCAGACCGGGTGTGTCGGGAATTGTGACAACACCGCCCTGGCTCGGGAAGCTTTCGGCGAGAATGTCGTCCTTCAGGTAATATTGCGCTTGATAGAATTCGCAGCCGAGCCTGATTTCCGGTGTCGCCGCGATCATGTGCGCACCTGCGAGATGGGCGAGGCCGCTCTCGAACATATCACCGCCATAGGCTGACAGGCCCGACGCGGCGGCCATGCGGGCGACCGTCTGCCCGCGGCGCATTCCGCCCGCCTTCATGATCTTGATGGAAACCCCGTCACAGATCCCTTCGGCAATGGCGCGCACCATGTCTTCCGGGCCGAAGACACTCTCGTCGGCAATCAACGGCACGTCGATTGAGGCGCGAATCTCGGCCATCAGGTCGAAATGATGATGGGCGACCGGTTGCTCGATAAAGGTCGGCTCGAAGCTGGCAACATCGCGGACCTTGGCAACAGCGCCTTCAATCGCGAGGCCCTGGTTGAAATCGACCCGGACATCCAGATCCGGCCAGTTGGCGCGGATTTTCTCCAGCCGCATGATGTCGAAAGCATGCTCCTTGAAGCCGGCCTTCATTTTGACGATCCCGACACCGTCCTCGGCAAGCCGTTCAAGCAAGGCCAGGTCGGCATTGAAATCCGGATCGGCAAGCGAGACGGAGAGCGGGATCGTGTCCCGCGCCTTGCCGCCGAGCAACGCCCAGACAGGTACGCCCGCGATCCGCCCGTTAAGATCCAGCAACGCACTTTCAAGCGCCGCCTTCGCTTCCGTGCAATGGGCTACCGACTTGGCGGCAATCTCCATGATCGCCGCGATGCCGCCAACCTTTTTGCCGACGACATGCGGACGGATGTAGCGATCAAGCGCGGCATAGCTGGCCTCCGGAGAACCAGTGAAGACGGACCAGGGCGATGCCTCGCCGAAGCCAACCGCACCGCTTTCCGAAGTCAGCCGGACCACAACAATTTCGACCGCGCCTTCCACGGACCCGATGCCATGATCCCGGCGGGAGACCACCGGCAAGGCGAGATGCCAGAGGTCGAGACCGATAATCTTTTCGTCCGCGCTGAACATGATCAGGCAATCCACTCCGAGACCGGAGCCGCGGCTTCATGCAGCGGCTGGGAGATGACATCGACCAGTGTCGGCCCGTCATGTTCCAATGCCTGCTTCATCACCGACCTGAATTCCGTAGGATCTTCCACCGTCCAGGACTTTATGCCAAAGGCGCTGGCGACGGCGGCATGGTTGGTGCGCGTGAAATCGACATTGTAGAAGCGCTTGCCGAAGCCGGAATCCTGCCCGGCCTTGATCCAGCCGAAGACCGAGTTCGAAAAGACGATGCTTTTGATCGGCATTTTCTGGCGGACGATGGTCTCGAACTCACCACAGCAGAAGTTGAAGGAGCCGTCGCCCATGACCGCAAGGGTCTGGGAGGACGGACGGCCGATATAGGCCCCCATCGCGGCAGCGAGAGAGTAGCCGAGCGCACCGTGCGCCCGGTTGGTGATGAAATGCCGGCCGGCCTGTGGCCAGCGGTAATGCGCGGAGAAATACGGGCACGGCGTACCCGGATCGGCGACGATAGTGGCATCGTCATCCAGCAGATCCATCAGGTCCGCGATCACCCGCTCCGGCCGGATCGGACGTTCCGCGGTTGCCGCCAGCGGCAGGAAGTTCTTCAGCTTGCCTTCCCAGGCTGACGCGGCGCGGGTCTTGCCGTTCTGCATGTTGCGATCGGCGATCGCCGCGACTTCCACGTTCAGCGCCTCGAGCGCCAGCCGCGCGTCGGAAACGATGGAAACGGCCGTGTTGTAATTGGCGCCGATCACCATCGGATCGCTGTCGATATGGATGATGGTCTTGTCTTGAGCGGGAGAGCGCCAGCGTTCCGTGGTCACGGACCCGGCCCGGCAACCGATGAAAAGGATCACATCCGCCTCGTCCGTAACCGCGCGGGACGTGGGCACGCCACCGTTGGAGCCAACGACACCGACCGCGTAGGGATCGGTCTCGGCAATCGCACCCTGGCCTGAAACGCTGGTCGCGATCGGCAGATCGAGCAAGGCAGCCAACCGGCCGAGGGCTTCAGTCGCGCCCGCGATCACCGGCCCACCGCCACACACGGCGACCGCGGATTTGGCACCGGCGAGAATCTTCGCTGCTTCCTTTACCGCTGCCATGTCCGGGCCGGAGGGTTCCGCCGGATAGGAACGGTGCCCCGGATCGGCCCAGATTTCGGCATCCTCGACCGCGCCTTTCTGGGTGTCGAACGGCAACGCCAGATGGACGGCGCCCGGACGGCCCGTGGTCATCGCCCGGAAGGCCGTGCGCATCATAGCCGGCAGACGCGAGGCACCGTCCAGAGAGGTGTTCCATTTGGTCAGCGGCCGGAACATCGCGACCTGATCGAGTTCTGTCAGCGGATAACGCCCCCGCGCCGTCGTCGAGACGTCGGTGGTGATCGCCATGATCGGCACCGAGCTTTCATTCGCCTCGACCACGCCCGGCAGGATGTAAGTCGCCCCACCGCCCGACGGCCCCTCGCAGACGCCTGGACGGCCGGTCACGCGGGCATAGGCGTCCGCCATATAGGCCGCATGCCGCTCGTCACGAGTCAGGATGTGCTCGATCCCGTGATCGAGCCGCGCCATCGCGTCATAGAAGGGCAGCGTGGTATCGCCGCAAAGCCCGAACATGTGCTTCACACCATGGGCTTCGAGCATACGGACCATGGCTTCCGCGCCGGTCATCCGGTTGCCCATCGACTTGTCCATCTTATCAGTTTCCTCGGGTGGCGCGCGGAATGCGCTGGTGAGATTTTCGTGAACACAGTACTGTATACAGGCCTGCATGTTGTAAAAGGGCGACGCCTGAGTCAAGGCGCATCGGCAAGAAACTGTTCGGATGAAACACCATGAGTGAAGGCCGGGTCGAAGAGGCCTATATGCGGCTGAAGGAACGGGCGGTGAATTTCCAGTTCCGGCCGGGAGAACGGATCAACGAGATCGGCATCTCGCGGGAACTGGCGGTCAGCCGGACGCCGTTGCGCGAAGCGCTGAACCGCCTCGTCACGGAACAATTGATCGATTTCAAGCCCGGGCACGGCTTCTTCTGCCGCGAGCTGGACGCGCGCTCGGTCTATGAGCTATACGAGCTGCGCGAGATCCTGGAGCTGGCCGCCGTCCGCAAGGCTTGCGAGAGCGCCAGCGACGCGGACCTGAAAGCCCTGCACGACGATCTCCATGCCAACGGCCTGACCTATGCAGGCAAGACCGTGCGCGAGATGACCGAACGGGACGAGGCCTTCCATGTCGCCATAGCCGAGCTCTCCGGCAACCACGAACTCGCCCGCCATCTCGGGCAGATCAACCAGCGCATCCGCTTTATCCGCTGGCTCGACATGGCCAGCCGGGTGAAGGAGACCAAGGGCGAGCACAAGGCAATCATGGAGGCCCTGCTGGCCCGCGACGCGGACCGGGCCGCCTGGATCCTCGGCAAGCATATCCGCCGCCGGATGGACCAGATCGTCGCCTCGGTGAAGGAAAGCTTCTCGAATATCTACATGGCCGGCCCGGAAGAGCTGTTCGACCGGCAGTTCGAGCCCCAGGAAGACTGAAGATCAGGAGACCGGAAATGAAAGTACGCGGCGGGAAAGCAATCTACGGCGCCTCTGTCGGCATCCTCATGCTGGAGGCGCAGTTCCCGCGCATTCCCGGCGACATGGGCAACGCGTTGACCTGGGATTTCCCCGTGCATTACCGCGTGGTCCGCGACGCTTCTCCGGACCGGGTGGTGCGGCACGGCGCCGAAGGCCTGCTGGAAAATTTCATCGAGGCCGCAAAAGGCCTGGTCGCTGACGGCGTCGACGGCATTACCACCAATTGCGGCTTTCTCTGCCTCTTTCAGGAGGAGTTGGCGAGCGCGGTTGGCGTGCCTGTCGCCACCTCTTCTCTGATGCAGGTCGACATGGTGAACCGGCTGCTGCCCGCCGGAAAGCGGGCCGGCGTACTCACCATCTCGGCCTCGACCCTCACTCCCGCCCATCTGGAAAAGGCCCGCGTCCCCGAAGGCACACCGATCGGCAGCACCGAGGGCGGCCGGGAATTCACCCGCGCCATCCTGAATAACGAGCTCGAACTCGATGTCGAAGCAGCGCGCGAAGACAATGTCGAGGCCGCCCTGAAGATGCAGCGGGACCATCCGGACATCGGTGCGCTCGTTCTCGAATGCACCAACATGCTGCCCTATGCGGCCGATATAAGGGACGCCACCAGCCTGCCGGTCTATTCCATGCTGAGCTTCGTTTCCTGGTTCCAGTCAGGGCTCGTCCCGCGCCGGTTCTGAGGCTCAAAACACGAATGTTCGAACGAAGATGCAACCGCATCTTCGTTCCGACTTCAATCATTCCCATAATGTTCACATGGCGGTGACACGACTGTTCGAACGAGGGTGATACCCACTCCTCCTCACGTGACGAGGAGTGTTGAGAGCTGTGAACAAGCCCACCCGAGAAACGCCGAGGTCCTTCAGATCGGCACGGCCGTATCTATTGCTGCTGCCAGCGTTTCTGTGTCTCGCCGCCTTCACCTACTGGCCGATGCTGCAGGTCCTGCTGGCCTCGCTCACGGACAAGAAGCGGGTCGGTGACATCGGCGCTTTCGCCGGCGCGGAAAACTATGTCCGGATCTTCCAGGACGCACATTTTCTCGGCGCTCTGGCGAACAACGTGCTCTATGCCGCCGGCACGGTGATGCCGAGCGTGCTGTTCGGCTTTCTGTTCGCGCTGGCCCTGCGGGAGACGACGAACCTCTCGGCCGTCCTGCGCTCCATCCTGTTCTTCCCGACGCTGGTGCCGCTGGTCGGCGCGGCGGCGATCTTCATTTTCGTCTTCATGCCGGATATCGGCCTGCTCGATTATTACCTCGCCAAACTCGGCATCTCCGCCACCAACTGGCTCGGCAACCCGGATCTCGCGCTGGTCTCCCTGATGGCGCTCACGACCTGGAAGAATGCGGGCTACTACATGCTGTTCTTCCTCGCCGGATTGCAGGCTGTGCCGCAGGACGCGGAGGAAGCGGCGAAGATCGAGGGCGCGAACTGGCTGCAGCGGCTCTACTTCGTAATCATCCCGATGCTCGGGCCGACCTTCGCCTTCGTTTTGGTTATCGCCCTGATCAGCGCGGTCAGCCAGATCGACCATGTCATCGTCATGACCGACGGCGGGCCGAACAATTCGACCAATCTGCTGCTCTACTACATCTACCAGCAGGCCCATGAATTCTACGATCTGGGCAAGGCGACCGCGGCCACCGTCGTCACCCTGATCGCCCTCTTGACGCTCTCGTTTCTGTCGCTGCGCACCGTCGAACGCAAGGTGCATTATGAAACCTGATCTGAAGAAATGGGCCACTCCCGGCGCCCTGCTCGCCGCCGCCATGTGTGCCGTGGTCTTCCTCTGGTCGACGCCGTTTCTCTGGATGCTGATCGCCAGCTTCCGGCCGGACCCTGGTGGCGGGCTCGGCATGGCCTCACTTGTCCCGGATTTTGTCCCAACGCTGCAAAGCTACCGATACGCCATCGAGGACGGTTACTGGCCGCTCTGGTTCCTGAACTCGACCATCTTGGTTACCGGCACGCTGGTGGTGCAACTCGTCACCATCAGTCTCGCGGGCTATGCCTTCGCGCGGATTACTTTCCCCGGCAAGGAAGCGATCTTCTACATATTCCTGCTGCAGCTGATGCTGGCGCCGCCGGTGCTGATCGTGCCGAACCTGACAACGCTGGTGCATCTCGGCCTCTATGACAGCCTGATCGGCGTCATGGCACCCTATTGGGGCTCGGCCTTCGGCACCTTCCTGATGCGCCAGACCTTCCGCACCATCCCGAAGGATTTCGAGGAAGCCGCGATCATCGACGGCGCCTCCTGGTGGCAAGTGCTGCGCCATGTGCTGATCCCGCTCTCGCTGCCCGGGCTCACCGCCTTTTCCATCGTTTCGGTGGTCTATCACTGGAACGAATTTCTCTGGCCCCTGATGGTTATCAACGATCCGGACAAGATGGTTCTGACCGTGGGCCTCGTCAGCTTCGCGCAAGGCGCGGAGGGAGCGTCGGACTGGGGGCTTATCGCCGCCGGGACGCTCTTCATCATGGCGCCGCTGTTCATCGCCTTCACGGCGTTCCAGCGGCAATTCGTCAACAGTTTCATGTCATCCGGCGTGAAATAAGGAGCTTAACGATGTTCATCAGGTCTGCGGTTGGCGCGCTCTGCGCCGGTCTCATCGCCTCGTCCGCCGTTGCGGCCGAGCGTATCGAATTCATGTTCCCCGCCCCGGTCCAGGGCAAGCTGTCCCGCGAAATGCAGAAGCTGGTGAAGGAATTCAATTCCTCACAGGACGGCGTCGAAGTCGTCGGTGTCTTTACCGGCAGCTATGACGACACCAAGGTGAAATCCCAGGCCGCCGCCGAAGCGGGCAAGCCGCCGGCAGTGGTGCTGATGAGCGCCAACTTTGCCACCGAACTGGCGATGAACGACCTGATCGTTCCGATGAAGGAGCTGGCGGGCGGCACCGACCTCGACGGCCTGATGCAGGAATTCTGGCCGGCCGTGCGTCCGAACGCCTATTTCAACGGCGACGTCTATTCCATCCCGTTCCAGAACTCGACCCCGATCCTTTATTACAACAAGGAGCACTTCGCCGAAGCCGGCATCACCAAGGCACCAGAAACCTGGGCCGAATGGGTCGATGCAGCGAAGAAGCTGACCAAGCCGGAAGGCGAGCGTTGGGGCATCATGATGCCGTCCAACTACGACTATAACGGCTGGCTGGTGCAGGCGCTGACCATGGCCAATGGCGGTCAGTTCTACAACACTGTCTATCCCGGCGAGATCTTCTACGACCACGCCTCCACGCAGGGCGCTCTGAAGTTCTGGCGCGACTTCGCGCATCAGCACAAGGCGATGCCGACGGGCGTGACCAACTCCAAGCAGGTTTCCACCTCCTTCTTCTCCGGCAAGGCCTCGATGATCGTGCTCTCCACCGGCGCGCTCACCTTCGTCCGCGACAATGCGAAGTTCGACTATGACGTCGCCTTCATGCCGCGCAACATCCGCAACTCGGTTCCGATCGGCGGCGCCTCGCTGGTCTCTTTCAAAGGCACCACCGACGCCCAGAAAAAGGGTGCGTGGGAATTCATCTCCTGGCTGACTTCGCCTGAGAAAATCGGCCACTGGTCCCGCTTCACCGGTTACTTCGCTCCGCGCCAGACCGCCTACGATCTGCCGGAAATGAAGAAGTTCACCGCCGAGCACCCGGACGCGCTGCGCGCTGTCGAGCAGCTCGCCTATGCCGGTCCGTGGATCGCGACCTACAACACCGTCGCCGTCCGCAAGGCCGTCGAGGACGAAATGCAGGCCCTTCTGTCCGACCCGGAACTGACCTTCCGCGAAGCCGCTACCCGGGCACAGAAGAACGCCGACGCCGTGCTGGCTCCGTACGCGGAACAGACCGCGCTGACGCTGAAATAAGCGCTGCCAATATTCAACGGAAAAGCCCCGCTGTCGCCAGCGGGGCTTTTTCTTGTCTGGATAGCAGTTCCTCCGGCTGAGATCAGTCCGGCAGGCGGACCGTCATTTCCATCTCGACCTGCAGGTCCGGGGCAGCCAGGGCCGCGACGCCAACACCGGTAACACTCGGCTGCGCGCCTTCGAATGTCGCGATAAAGGGCGGCATCACCTCCTCCAGCCGCTCGGGCGTCAGATTCACCAGATAGACGCGTGCGATCACGACGTCCTGCGGTGTGGCGCCAATCGCGTCCAACGCAGCCTTTGCGTTGATCGAAACGATCTCCATCTGCTCGCTCAGGCTTTCGGGAACCGGCTCACCATTCGGGCGCCAGGCAACCTGACCAGAAATGAAGGCTATGCGGCCCGGCTCGGCGATCGAGATCTGCGAATATCCCATCTCCCCTGCATCGGGCAGAGACGGAGGGTTCAATCTGGTGATGGATTGCGTCATAACTTGCTCCGGTTTCGATAGAGGTTTTACTGCGATTGCGCATTTAATCTCTACATATGTAGAGGACAATTTTCAATGCAAAAACCCGCGCGTCGTGATGCCATTCTGAATGGGGTGATCGACCTGCTCGCCAGCAAGGGCCTGGAAGGCGTCACGCATCGCGCGGTCGATGAGGTTGCGGGCCTGCCGCAAGGCTCCTCGTCCTACTATTTCCCCAAGAAGGCTTCGCTCCTCGTCGCTGCCTCACAGCATCTTGCGGAGCTTCTGGCAAAGGACTGCGACGAGCTTCAGGTCGGCTTCGCGGAGATCGCGGCGAAGGACGGCATGGACGCGGCGGTCCGGTATGTCGCGGAGGAAGTCGTCAGTTATGCCGACAACTCCCGGAACCTGTTTCTGGCCCGGATCGAGCTCACCATGGCCTCAGCCCGCCGCGAGGATCTGGCAGATGTTGGCGCCCAGTTGACCGCGGCGGCGCGGCGGCCGATCGAGTTCTTCCTGAGACTGATCTCGGATGGCCGGGCCGATGTCCCGATCGAGACATGCGCCGGGCTGATCGACGGGATCGGGCTGATGCATGCCACCGGCCAGGGTCCGAAGCCCACCACCGAACAGGTCGCAGCGGTGTTTAGGTCTATATTGTAGGGGCCACTCAGCCAGCAGCCACAGGCCGCGCCACTCCATCCGCCGCAAACAGATGTGCATCTCCGAGATCGAACCCGATCTCTATCTCATCCCCCTCAGCGGGCCGGACACAGTCACGCTGTTTCAGGCAGGCGCGCTGGCCGTCGAAAGCGACATGAACCAGCGCCTCGCCACCGAGCGGTTCAACAAGCTCCACCCGCGCGCGCCATTGCACAGGCAGCGGCCCCTCGCTCTGGCAAAGGCGCAGGCGATCCGGCCGGATGCCGATCTCGGACGCGCCGTCCGCGAGCCGTCCCGCGTCGGCTTCCCGCAGCCAGTCCGCCGGAAAGAAATTCATCACCGGCGCGCCGATGAAGCCCGCGACGAACTTGTTCGCCGGGTTTGAGTAAAGCTCATCAGGGGTGCCGACCTGCTGGATCTCGCCGCCGTTCAGCACCACGATCCTGTCCGCCATGGTCATGGCCTCGACCTGATCGTGCGTCACATAGATCGTGGTCACGCCGAGCCGGCTCTGCAGGGCCTTGATTTCAGTGCGCATGTGATTGCGGAGCTGGGCGTCGAGGTTGGAAAGCGGCTCATCCATCAGGAAGACCTCGGGATGCCGGATGATCGCCCGGCCCATCGCCACCCGCTGACGCTGGCCGCCGGAGAGGGCGCGTGGCTTGCGCTCCAGCAGGGCGCCAAGACCGAGCAGCTCCGCCGTCTCACGCACCGCCGCATCGCGCTCGGCGCGCGGCACACCCTTCAGGCGCAGGCCGAAGCCGATATTCTGGGCCACGTTCATATGCGGATAAAGGGCGTAATTCTGGAACACCATGGAGATATTCCGATCCTTCGGCGGCACATCGGTAACGTCCGTCTCGCCGATGAAGATCCGGCCGGCGGAGACCGTCTCAAGCCCGGCCATCATCCGGAGCAGGGTCGTCTTGCCGCAGCCGGACGGGCCGACATAAACCACGAACTCGCCATCGGCGATTTCCAGATCGAGGCTCTTGATGACCTCGACATCGCCGAAATTTTTCGACACACCCTGATAGCGAATTCCGCTCATCGGCCACTCCCGGTTTCGAAGTGATCTTTCTAGCGAAAACAGACTACAGGCGTATGAAGGTAAAAAGGCCGGCCCATGATCGGGCCGGCCTTTGCCGTAATATCTCTATCGGTGCTTTCAGGCGGCGGCGCGTTCAGCCGCGGTATCCGTATCGGTTTCAACCAGCGCCGCATGCAGAGCTGCGATGGCCGTCTCGAACTGGCTCTCTTCCAGGATGAACATCATGTCCACCTTGCGGGACAGGCGGTGCACACCGAGCAACTCGATGCCGGCTTCCGTCAATGCCACAAGCGCCGTTGCGTCGAGCCCCGGCACCGACATGTCGCTGCCGATGGCCGAGACGATGGCGACGTTCCGGGTGGAGATTTCCGCCGTCGGGAAGGCTGCGCCGAGATCCGCGATCACCCGCTTCACGGCCTTGCGCGAGCCGGCCAGGAAGTGGGTAATGGTATTGGCGTTCGAGCTCTTGGTGACGATGCGGACATTGTGCCGCTTCAACGCCTCAAGAATACCGGTGTCATAGCCTTTGACGCCGACCATTTCCTGCTCGAAGAACTCAAGCGCATGCACGTCCTTCAGACCGGTGACGATCTCGACACGCGGCTCTTCAGAGACATAGTCGCCTTCGAACATGGTGCCCGGATCGGCCGGATCGAACGTGTTCCGGACCCGCAGCGGGATACCCGCCTGGCGAAGCCCCTTGGCCGCGTTCGGATGCACCGCTTCCATGCCCATGTTGGAGAGCTGATCCGCCACATCGTAGTTGGTGTGACCGATAGTCCGGACCTTGCCTTCGCCGACCAGCTTCGGATCGGCGCTGGAAAGATGGAACTCCTTGTGGATCACGGCTTCCCTTGCTTCCGTCACCACCGCAAGGCGGGAGAACGTCACCTCGGTATAACCACGGTCGAACCGGCGCACCATGCCTTCGCGGCAATGGGCGTAGCCCGTCACGACCGGCAGCTCGCGGGCGAAGTCGATCCCTTCCAGCGCGCCGGAGATCCGCTCGTCCAGTGTCGGGTCGCTTTCGTCGCGCCAGCCGGTCAGATCGACAAAGACGGCATTGATGCCGTTATCCTTCAGCAGCAGGGTCGTGTTGAAAGCGCTGTGCGCTTCGCCGAGCCCGGCCAGCATTTCCCGCACCGTCTCCATATGGTGGTCCAGCCGGAAATGGCCGTGGGTACAAAGTCGCTGCAGATCGAGCAGACAGTTGCGCACGCCCTCAACCCGGTCGCGGACGAAACCATCGGCCAGACGGCGTGAGGCCGGGTCGGCCAGCACGTCCGCATTCTTGGCGATCATTTCGTCGGCAAGCTCGGTCAGCGAGTCGCCCCAGGCCCAGTCGGACTCGGAGCCCGCATAATGCGCGAAAACGCCAGGCGCCCCGGTCTTCTTGTATTCCAGCAACCGGTCGGTCATCCCGGCATAGGCCGAGACCACGAAGATGCGGTTGTAGGGATCCGCTTCCACATGGCTGCGCAGAAATACGTTATTCAGGACCACGTCGGTATTGGCAATCGACGTGCCGCCGATCTTCTCCACCGTATGGCGCTGTGCGATTGGCTCTAGCATCTTTACTCCGTTGGCATTGTTCGCGCGCAGTCGGCGCGGCCCGATCAGGCCGCGTCCTAGACATCAGCGGCGTAGGCGCCGGTCTCGTCATGCACTTCGCGGCCGGATACCGGCGGATTGAAGCAGCAAGCCACAACCATGCCTTCCGGGCCGCCCCTCAGGACATGCCGGTCATGCAGGTTCAGGGCGTACATGGTCCCCACCTTGATCTCGTGGGTCTCGTTCTTGGCAACATCGGTGATGGATCCGCCGCCGGAGACGCAATAGACGGACTCGAAATGGTTCTTGTATTCGAACGTGTGCTCGCTGTTCGGGAAAATGGTGGTGATGTGGAAGCTGAAGCCCATCTTGTCGTCCTTCAGCAGCATGCGAACGCTTTCCCAACCTTCCGTCACAACATGGCGGTCGGTGTCGCGGCATTCGTCATAGGTACGGACAATCATCTTTAACTCTCGTTTATTCAGGTTTTTTGAAATCGGATCAGGAGATCAGGCTGCTTTGGATTGCCGAGCCTTGATCACGCTATCGGCAGCGTTGGCCATAATGTCGAGGCCCTGCTCAAAAAGTCCAACATCGATGCTCAGCGGCGCCAGCACCTTGACCACTTCGCCAAAGGCGCCGGAGGTCTCGATGATCAGGCCGTTCTCGAAACATTCCCGGCAGATCTCGTCCGCCAGCTCGCCGGAGCCGACATCGACGCCGCGGAACATGCCACGGCCCTTGACCTTGCCGCCGGTCTTGATGGCGATTTTCTTGAGCCGCTCTTCCAGCAACTCCGCTTTTGCCTCGACCTTCTGGGAAAAGCTCGCGTCGGACCAGAATTTCTCCAGGGTGACCCGGGCCGTGACGAAGGCGTGATTGTTGCCCCGGAACGTGCCGTTGTGCTCAGCCGGCGACCAGATATCGAGATCCGGACGCAGCAGCACCATGGCAAAAGGCAGGCCCATGCCGGAGAGCGACTTCGCCATGGTCACGATGTCCGGCGCGATGCCCATCTTCTCGAATGAGAAGAAGGTGCCGGTCCGGCCGCAACCAGCCTGGATATCATCGATGATCAGCAATGAGCCGAGCTCCCGGGCCAGTCGTTCGACGCCTTGCAGCCATTCGGCGCTGGCATCGTTCAGACCGCCCTCGCCCTGGACTGTTTCCAGGATAAAAGCTGCCGGCGCCTCGAAACCGCTGGACGGATTCCGATACATTTCCTCAAGCACCTTGAGGGAGTCGATACCATTGCCGAGAGCGCCCTCGTACGGCATGCGGTCGACACCATCGAGCGGGCGGGACGCGCCCTTGCGATGATAGCCGTTGCCGGTGCAGGCAAGCGCACCGAGCGTCACGCCGTGGAAGCCGTTGGTGAAAGCAACGATCCGGTCACGCCCGGTGACCTTCCGTGCGAGCTTCAATGCCGCTTCGACGGCATTGGCGCCGGTCGGACCGGTGAATTGCAGCCGATAATCCATCTCGCGCGGCTGCAGGATGATCCGGTCGAACGCCTCCAGGAAGGCGCCCTTGGCTTCGGTATGGAAATCGAGACCGTGCGTGATCCCGTCGCTGGTGATGTAGTCGACCAGCGCCTGCTTCATGTCCTCGTCATTATGCCCGTAATTCAGGGATGAGCAGCCGGCCAGGAAGTCGATATAGGTCTTGCCGTCCGCGCCGGTGATTTCCGCGCCGGAGGCACTGGTAAAGGTCGTCGGAAAGCTGCGGCAGTAGCTGCGCACGTTCGATTCGACATTCTCGTAAATGGAGAGATCCGTTGTCATTGTCGGCTCCTTGTAGCCTGATATTTTTTTTGCTGGGCGAGCGCCGGGAGAAGGCACGGCAGCGGCGATCAGGCCGCGCTGGCGTAGCGTTCGCGCTCGATTGGCCCGATGCGGACCAGATGTTCCGTCGCGTGCTCACCGTCGAAATGCTGATCGCGCCGGAAATGGGGATTGTGATTGAGATCGCCTTCGATCTCCCCGGCAATCGACCGGAAGAGAGCCCAGGACGCTTCGTTGTCCTTGGTAATCGTGCTCTCCATATGGGTGACGTCTTCGCAGGCGCCCCGCTTCAGCAGGTCGCGCAGCATGGCTTTCGCAAGCCCTCGTCCGCGCGCCTGGGGAGCAACCGCGACCTGCCAGACAAACAGGGTTCCGGACTTGGCGGGCGGAAGATAGGCCGATACCCAGCCGATCACGTCCCCGTCCAACTCCGCAACCACGCAGGTCTCCGCGAAATGCGTGCACTGCAGGAGGTTGCAGTACATGGAATTATCGTCGAGTGCGTCCAGGTCACCTATCAGGTTCCACACTGACGCACCGTCCGTCGATGTCGGACGACGAAAGGTCACACCATTTTTTCGGCCCGCCTTATGGCGGGATCCGTCTTTAGAGATCTCGATCTTCATAGCCACCCCTCTTGAGTAGGTGGCCGTTATTTAGTTAGTCTAACTAATTTTGTCAACGACAGAGAAATGTCGCAAATAAGACATTTCTGTTTCTCCTACGCTTTTAATCAATTTTTTTGCCGAATGTCGGGCCAAACCAGAATGTCGTAATCAGAGCTTATTATGCCTAACAATCGAAACAAGCGGGGCAAAAGAGGGAAATATTTATTTAGCCTATAAAACTAAAACAATTTCTCGCTATCCCTCGCTCGGTTCATAGTCGGGCCGCGAGTTTTCGGAGACACTATGGACCACCAGTCACAACACGCCCTCGTGGTGCTGCGCCGCATATTGCGGGCAACGGAAAACCGGGCCCGGGCGCTCTCCCGTGAATCGGGGCTCACGGCCTCTCAGCTGCTTTTGCTGCAAACCCTCGCCGACGAGGTCGAGTGCACGGCAGGGACAATTGCGTCCCGGCTGGGGATAACCCAGGCCACAACCACATCTCTGGTCCACAAACTGGAGACCAAAGGGTTGGTCGTAAAAAAGCGCGGCCATACAGACCGGCGGCAGGTTTGGCTCAGCTTGAGCGATAACGGCCGAACCGTCCTTGAAGAAGCGCCCGACGATCTTCAGGAGCTCTTCCGAAGCCGTTTCGACAAGCTTGAGAATTGGGAGCAAATGATGCTGGTGGCCAGCCTTGAGCGGGTCGCAGCGATGCTCGACGCGGAGGAAATCGACGCCGCGCCAGTGCTGGATATCGGCGCCCTCGATCGCGAGGCCTGACAGCCAGCGCCAACAAAGACCGTCCGCAACCGTATCTGGAAGCGGCCATATCAGGGAACGACGGCGACGATTCGCGTTTGCCGCAAAGACGTGCTTGCCCTGAATCGGGGCGAACGTGCGAACGAAAACTTTCACGCACCGCTCCAAGGCACATTGAAACTACTTGATAGCCATACGGTTCCGCTCGACAATTCGCTCATTCTGACGAAAGGTTCGCTTTCGAACGAAAGTCTATATCTTCAAATGAAACTACCCTTCCGATAAAGGAAGGGCTCAAACGGAAAAAACAGGGAGGTTACCCGTTATGGATAGACGCGGGATTATCGGTTTTGCAGCCGCAGCTTTCGGCGCCGTGACCATGGGATGGTCGGGCATGTCTTTCGCCCTCGATGCGCGGTTCCAGGACAAGAATGGCGATCTGGTCGCCGATACGCCGACCGATCCGAGCCAGCAGGTTGATCCAAGCACCCTCATCTTCGCCTATACGCCGGTCGAAGATCCGGCCGTTTATGCCAAGGTGTGGGACGGCTTCCTGCGCCATATGGAAGACGTGACCGGCAAGAAGGTCCAGTTTTTCCCGGTTCAGTCCAACGCTGCCCAGATTGAAGCCATGCGCGCCGGCCGCCTGCATGTCGCGGGCTTCAACACCGGCTCCAACCCGCTCGCCGTGAACTGCGCCGGTTTCGTCTCCTTCGCCATGATGGCGTCGAAGGACGGTAACTTCGGCTACAACATGGAAATCATCACCTATCCGGGCAGCGGTATTGAGAAGGTCGAGGATATCAAGGGCAAGAAGATGGCCTTCACCTCGCAGACCTCGAACTCCGGCTTCAAGGCACCCTCCGCCATCCTGAAAGCCGACTACAATATGATTCCGGAGCGCGATTTCGAGCCGGTCTTCTCCGGCAAGCACGACAATTCCATTCTCGGCGTTGCCAACAAGGATTACCCGGCTGCCGCCATCGCCAACTCCGTATGGCACCGCATGGTCGCCCGCGACGTGATCAAGCAGGATCAGGTTGTCTCGATCTACAAGTCGCAGACCTTCCCGACCACCGGCTTCGGCTATGCCTATAACCTGAAGCCGGAACTGCAGGAAAAGATCAAGGAAGCGTTCTTCAGCTTCAACTGGGAAGGCTCGGCTCTTAAAGAAGAGTTCAAGCGCTCCGGTGAAGAGCAGTTCATCCCGATCACCTACAAGGAATACTGGGACGTGATCCGGAAGATCGACACGGCCAACGGCGTTTCCTACGCCTGCAAGTAATCCACCCGATTGAACCTGACAGGCGATCGCTCCAAGCGATCGCCAAAATGAGTTGAGGAGCGCCCTTAATGTTGCGACTTGAAGGTCTGTCAAAAGTCTATGGGACAGGCGATCGGGCGCTCACCGACGTGAGTTTCACGGTCGAGCCCGGTCAGGTCGTTGGCCTGATCGGGCCATCGGGAGCCGGCAAATCCACGCTGATACGGTGCATCAACCGGCTGGTTGAGCCATCGGCAGGGAAAATTTCTCTGGGCGATCTGGATATCACGCAACTGAGCCGCGGCGGCCTGCGTCAGGCCCGGCGGCGGATCGGTATGATCTTCCAGGAATACGCCCTGGTCGAACGCCTCACCGTCATGGAGAACGTGCTTTCCGGACGGCTCGGTTATGTCGGTTTCTGGCGCAGCTTCTTTCGCAAATTCCCGCCGAAATCCGTCGAGAACGCCTACCGCCTGCTGGACCGCGTCGGTCTGAGCGATCATGTGAACAAGCGAGCCGATGCCCTGTCCGGCGGCCAGCGCCAGCGCGTCGGCATTGCCCGGGCGCTCGAGCAGGATCCGGACCTGCTACTGATCGACGAGCCGACAGCCTCGCTCGATCCGAAAACCTCACGCCAGATCATGCGTCTCATTATCGAGATCTGCGACGAGCGCGGCCTGCCCGCCATCATCAACATTCATGACGTGGCTCTCGCTCAGCAATTCGTGCAACGCATCATCGGCCTGCAGGGCGGCAAAGTCGTCTTCGACGGCAGCCCGGATGAGCTGGATGCGGACGTGCTGACCCGGATCTACGGTGAAGAAGACTGGTCCGCAACGATCCGCAAGGTCGACGAGGATGCTGAAGGCACAGAAGACAGTGCCGAGGAAATTGCCGCAGCACTCGACCGCGAACGTCTTGCGGGGCTGACATGACGACGGCCACCGCACCCGCCTTTCCGACCACCTGGTCGCGTCCCCCCTTCATCAAGCGCGCCTGGCTGCGCTGGACGCTCTATCTCGGCGCGCTGCTCTACATGATCCTCGCCGTAGGCTCGGTCGAGGTCAACTGGATGCGCGTCTGGGAAGGTCTCGACCGCGGCCTCCGCTTCATTCAGGGCTTCCTCCTGCCTGACTTCACCAGCCGCTGGGAAGACATCCTGATCGGCATGGAAGAAAGCCTGACGATGGCTGTCACCTCGACCGTGGCCGGCGTCGCTATCTCGGTCCCGATCGGGATCGGTGCCGCCCGCAACATCGCCCCCTTACCTGTCTATGCGATCTGCCGGGCCATCATTGCCCTGTCCCGCAGCTTTCAGGAAATCATCATCGCTATTCTATTCGTCGCGATGTTCGGCTTCGGGCCCTTTGCCGGGTTCCTGACCCTGTCCTTCGCCACGATCGGCTTCCTCGCCAAACTGCTGGCCGAGGATATCGAAGATATCGACGAGAGCCAGGCCGAGGCCGTCCGTGCAACCGGCGCCGGCTGGTGGCAGATCGTGACCTACGCGATCCAGCCACAGGTCATGCCGCGCCTGATCGGGCTCAGCCTCTATCGCCTGGACATCAATTTCCGCGAGTCCGCCGTCATCGGCATTGTCGGGGCCGGCGGTGTCGGCGCCACGCTGAATACGGCGATGGACCGCTACGAATACGACTCCGCCGCCGCAATCCTGATCCTGATCATCCTGATCGTGATGGCGGCTGAATATTCATCAGGCTACGTGCGGAAATGGCTCCAGTGATGACAGATACTTCATCCGAACAAGTGACGTCCGGGCCGGTCTGGCGCAAACGCACGACCAAGCAGGAGCTTGCTCTCTGGCTGGGTTGGCTGGCATTGGCCGCTTTCTTCATATTCTGCTGGCAGATTATGACGAAGACCACGATTTGGGCCTTCGTCTATGACGCTCCGCGTCAAGCGCTGGATATCGGATCGCGGATGGTCCCGCCGCGCTGGGAGTACCTTCCCAACCTGCTGGAGCCGCTCTGGGACACCATCGCGATTGCCACGCTCGGCACCCTGCTGGCGTTATTCATGGCCGTCCCCGTTGCCTTTCTCGCTGCCCGCAACACCACGCCCAGCACCCGCTTCATTCGGCCCGTCGCCCTGCTGATCATTGTATCCAGCCGCTCGATCAACTCCTTGATCTGGGCCCTGTTGCTGGTGGCAATCATTGGCCCTGGCGTGATGGCCGGGATCGTCGCCATCGCCTTCCGGTCCATCGGTTTCGTTGCGAAGCTTCTGTATGAAGCCATCGAGGAAATCGACGCGACCCAGGTCGAGGCTGTTTCCGCCACCGGGGCCAGCAAGGCGCAGATCATGGATTACGCGGTCGTGCCGCAAATCCTTCCCGCCTTCGCCGGGATCACTGTGTTCCGCTGGGACATCAATATTCGGGAATCAACAGTTCTCGGGCTGGTCGGGGCCGGCGGGCTCGGACTGCGACTGCAAGAGTCGCTGAATGTCCTTGCTTGGCCCCAGGTGACCATAATCTTCATCCTGATCCTGATCACGGTGCTGGTCAGCGAGTGGGTGTCGGCCAAAGTGCGGCACGCAATTATCTAGCAGCGTTATCAAACAGCGCCCGGCCGAGGCGCGGACAGGCCCATGGAACTACTGATCAACATTGCTGGCGGAGTCGCCCTGCTTCTTTGGGGCGTCCGCATGGTGCGTACGGGAGTGACACGGGCCTTCGGCTCCGGGATTCGCCGAGGTGTCTCAGCGGCCACACGGAACCGGTTCAGCTCGTTCTTCACCGGCCTCGGCGTCACAACCATCCTGCAGAGCAGCACGGCAACGGCCCTGATCGTGGGGTCGTTCGGCGGCCGCAGGATGATTGCCGTTCCTGCCGGCCTGGCTCTCATGCTCGGCGCGGATGTCGGCAGCACCATCGTTGTTCAGGTTCTGGCCTTCGACGTCTCCTGGATGTCGCCGGTCTTCCTGTTCATCGGCGTCACCGCCTTCCTCTCGTCGGAGAACTCCCGCCGCCGGGCGATCGCGCGGTTTTTCATCGGCCTCGGCCTGATGCTGCTGGCGATCAAGATGGTCATGCTGGCATCGGTTCCACTGCGCGAGGGGCCGACTGTGTCCCTCCTGCTTGCCCCGCTGCAGAGCGAGCCGCTGCTGGCGATCCTGTTCGCTGCGCTATTGACCTGGATCGCCCATTCGAGCCTGACCGTGGTTGTCCTGATCATGACGATGGTTTCGCTTGGCGTGATGGAGATACATCTGGCCATCGCGATGGTGCTCGGCGCGAATATCGGCAGCGCCATCACCCCCGTGGCGATGAACTGGGGCTCTGATCCCGCTGCCCGCAGAGTGCCTGTCGGCAATCTCCTGATGCGCGCAACCGGGGTCATTCTGACCTTCGGTTTCATCCCCTGGATCGTGCCGTATTTTGCGGACTTTTCAGTCGATTCAGCGCACCTGATCGCCAACGTCCATACCGGCTTCAACCTCGTGGTCGCCATAATCTTCCTGCCGTTCGTCGGCTGGGTGGCGCGTCTCGTCGTCCGCATCCTGCCGGACCGGGCCGGGCCGGACGACATCCTCGCCCCTAAGCATCTGGAAGAGGAAAGCCTCGACACGCCGTCAGTGGCGCTTTCCGCCGCCGCCCGGGAAACCCTTAGGATGGGCGACACCGTCGAATACATGCTGTCCCGGACCATGGACGTGCTGCGCAACGGCACCCTCGACCAGATCAAGGAGATCGAGCGCGAGGACGACATCGTCGACTCCCTGCACGAAGCCGTGAAGATCTATCTGACCAAACTATCCCGGCAGGAGCTGGATCCGGCGGAAAGCCGCCGCGTTGTCGAGATCCTGACTTTCACCACGAATCTCGAGCATATCGGCGACATCATCGACAAGAACCTGCTGGAACTTGCGGCCAAGAAGCTGAAGGACGGCAGCGTCTTCTCCAAGGACGGGCTGGAGGAGCTGGAGGCACTGCACAGCGACGTGCTGTCCAACCTCAAGCTGGCTCTCAGCATCTTCATGACCGGAGATGCGCGTCTCGCCAGACGCCTGATGGAACAGAAAGTCCATATCCGCGAGCTGGAGCAGAAATACTCAGAAGCGCACTACAATCGCATCCGCGATGGCAAGACGGAGTCGCTGAACAGCTCTTCCCTGCATCTCGACGTGCTGCGGGACCTGAAACGGATCAACAGCCACATCACCTCGGTCGCCTATCCGATCCTGGAATCCACAGGCCAGATCGCAGAAAGCCGTCTGCGGGACGAATAGAGCCGCGTCAGCGCCCCTTCCAGACCGGATCCCGGCCTTCGGCGAAGGCGGTATAGCCTTCCCGGTTATCTTCCGATGAATAGAGCCGGTCGACGGTCTCGAACTGGCGCTTGGTGATCCGGTTCATCGCGTCCTGGAAGGTCATGTCCTCGGCCTCGCGGACGATCTCCTTGATGGCGGAAAAGACCAGCGGTGGGCCTGAGGCGAGATGATTTGCGAGCGCCCGCGCCTCGTCCATCAGGGACGCGCCCGGATAGACATGGTTCACCAGGCCCCAGCGCGCGGCCTCCTCGACCTCAATCCAGCGCCCGGTGAACAACATTTCCATGGCGATGTGATAGGGAATGCGCTTCGGCAGCTTCACCGTCGCCGCGTCAGCCACGGTACCGGAGCGGATCTCCGGCAGCGCGAAGGTCGCGTGATCGGCGGCGAGGATGATGTCGGCGGAGAGAGCGAGCTCCAGCCCGCCGCCGCAGCAGATCCCGTTCACCGCCGCGATCACCGGTTTGTTCAAGCCGCGCAGTTCCTGCAACCCGCCAAAACCGCCAACGCCGTAATCTCCGTCGACCTCATCCCCGGCGGCAGCAGCCTTCAGATCCCATCCCGGGCAGAAGAACTTCTCACCCGCGCCGGTGACGATGCAGACCCGCAGCTCCGGATCGTCCCGAAAGGCGGCGAAGGTATCCCCCATGATCCGGCTGGTCGCGAGATCGATGGCATTGGCCTTCGGCCGGTCCAGCGTCACTTCCAGCACATGGCCATCGCGCCGGGTCTTGATCGGGCCTTCACTCATTGTCGTCTCCCATCCTGATCAGGGCATCCACTGCAACCGCGCCCTCGGGCAAGCAGAGCAGCGGGTTGATTTCCACTTCGCTGACCCGCCCGTCATGGGAGGCCACAAAATCCTGCACAGCCCGCACAGCGGCGACAATCGCCACCCTGTCCGCAGGCGGCGCTCCGCGATATCCAGCGAGCAACGGCGCGATCCGGAGCCTGTCCAGCGCCGCCTCGATCTCCGCATCAGAGGCGGGCAGCAGCAGCATCGCACTGTCCTTCAATATCTCCGTCTGCACGCCGCCGGCGGCAAGCGTCAGAACATAACCATGCGCCGGATCCAGCGTCACGCCGACCAGCAACTCGGCAACCGCACCCGAGACCATCTGCTCGACAAGGAACTGCTCCGTCGGCATGGCGCAGGCCGCTACACGCACATCTTCCGCACTTGCGAGCCCTATCCGGACCGCCCCCGCCTCGGTCTTGTGCGCGATCCCGATACCTTTCAGCACCAGGGGAAAACCGATTTCGCCGACGGCCGCCGCCGCACTTTCCGCATTAGACGCCTCGATACTTTTCGGCACGCAAAGGCCGTGACGAGCCAGAGCGTCTTTCGCCTCCCGCTCCGCATAAGTGCGCAGATTTCCCGGCGTCCCGGGAAGAAGCAGCGGCTCGGAAGGCGAGCGATCCGCCCCAAGCCAGGCCGCGGCAGCGATCGCGGTCAGAGCCTCATCCATGCCGGTGAAAGGCACAATACCGAGATCGAACAGGGTTTCCGCCACCTTTTCCGGAAGGTTCTCCGGCAGGGACGCGAGGATCGCCATCGGCTTTCCGCTGTTCGCCATTGTCTTGTGGACAGCGCGGATCACCTGATCCCATTCGGCGGCGCCGCCGAGCTCAACCTTTGGAAAGTCGAGCACAACGATCCCGAGCGCAAGACCGCTGCCCTGCATCATGGCGGTAAAGGTCTTCTCGACCGCCGCTTCGTCGCCCCAGATATAGGTGTGGTAGTCGAGCGGATTGGCGAGCGTCACTTTCGGGCCGAGCGCACCGGCAAGATCCGAGCGCTGCGCGTCTTGCAGCTGCGGATAGACGACGCCCCGCGACAAGCCGGTGTCGGCCATCAGACTGGCCTCCCCGCCGGAGCAGGACATGGAAGCGATCCTGTTCGATAGCAAAGGCCCTGTCACATGCAGCAGTTTCAGGGTCTCCAGCAGGGCCGGAAGGCTGCGTATTTCGGCAATGCCGAGCCGCTCCAGCAGCGCCGTCGCGCCTGCATCGCTCCCCGCAAGGGAGGCGGTGTGAGAGACAGCTCCCGTCCGCGCTTCATCAGACCGGCCGACCTTGAGCGCAACGATGGGCTTGCCGAGCCTGCGCGCCTTCTCCGACAGCTCCTCGAAAGCCCTGAGATCGCCAACACCCTCGATATAAAGGCCAAGCGCAGTCACCCGTGGATCATCCAGCAGGCACATGCCGACTTCGGCGAAACCGGTCTGCGCCTGATTTCCGACGGTCACCACATAAGCCAGCGGCAGGCCACGCCGCTGCATGGTCAGATTGATGGCGATGTTGGATGACTGGGCGACGATTGCCACACCGCTTTTGGCCTGGCTCCCGCCATGCAGGTCGGGCCAGAGGGCCGCGCCGTCAAGATAGTTGATCAGCCCGTAGCAGTTCGGGCCGAGCAGGACCATGTCGCCCGCAACCTCCAGCAGCCTCTCCTGCAGGGCCGCACCGTCGCCGGTTTCCCTGTCCGCCTCGCGAAACCCGCTGGCGAAACAGACGGCGCCGCCCGCCCCCATCTCTGCCAGCTCCGCCACCGCATCGACGGTGGCGTGGCGATTGATGCCGATGAAGGTGGCGTCAGGCGCATCCGGCAGATCCGCGATCGCGGGATAGGTCGGAACGCCCGCAATCTCCCCCCGTTTCGGATGAATCGGCCAGAGCGCGCCCTCGAAGCCGATCTTGCGGCATTCGGCGACGACATTCGCACACCAGGCACCGCCCCCGATCACCGCGATGGATTGGGGCCGGAGCAGCCGTTCGAGACCTGATGACATGTGGTATCAGGCGCCCAGCGGCCGGAGGAGTTCCCGGCTGATGATGTGACGCTGGATTTCAGACGTGCCGTCCCAGATCCGCTCGACCCGGGCATCGCGCCAGAACCGTTCGATCGGGAAATCATCCATCAGCCCCATGCCGCCATAGATCTGCAATGTGGCGTCCGTGACCCGGGCCAGCATCTCCGAGGCATAGACCTTCGCGCTGGCTATCTCCCGGTTAGCCGGCAGCCCCTGATCGAGCCTCCAGGCCGACGCGAGTGTCAGCCAGTCTGCGGCATCAATCTCCGTGATCATGTCGGCGAGCTGGAAACTGATGCCCTGGAACTTGCCGATAGCCTGGCCGAACTGCTTTCGCTCGGCGGCATAGGCAAGCCCCATGTCAAAGCAGCGCCGGGCCCTGCCGACGGCCATGGTGGCGACCGTGATGCGGGTGGCGTAGAGCCATTCGTTCATCACCTCGAACCCGCCATCGACCTCGCCCAGCACCTGGGCGTCCGGCAGCCGGCAATCGTCGAATTCGAGGATCATGTTCTTGTAACCGCGATGGCTGACCGACTTGTAGCCGTCGCGGATGGTGAAGCCGGGCGTGCCCCGGTCTACAAGGAAGGTCGTGATCCGCTTTTTCGGGCCGCGCGGGGTGTCGTCCTCACCGGTCGCCACGAAGACGATGATGAAATCCGCATGATCGGCGCCGGAGATGAAATGCTTGCTGCCGTTCAGCACCCAGTCGCCGCCGTCCCGCTTCGCCGAACAGGTCATGCCGCGCACGTCAGACCCGGCCCCCGGCTCCGTCATGGCAAGCGCATCCATCCGCTCGCCCTTAACCGCCGGAGTCAGGTAACGCTCGATCTGGTCGCCCTTGCAGGCCATCAGGATATTCTGCGGACGGCCGAAGAAATGGGTCAGCGCCATGGAGCCACGGCCAAGCTCACGCTCGACCAACGCGAACTCGAGATGGCTCAACCCGCCGCCACCAACCTCTTCGGGGAAGTTCGAGGCATAGAAACCGATATCGAGGCATTTCTGCTTGATCGCCTCGGCCAGTTCCGGGCGCACCTCGCCGGTGCGTTCCACTTCGGCTTCATGTGGATAAATCTCGGTCTCGACGAACTCACGCACCGTCGAGACGATCATCTCCTGCTCTTCGCTCAGCCCGAAATGCATCAGAGCACCTCCGACGGATCCGGTTGCGGCAGCGTGGCATGAGCCGCCGCAAGGGCTTCGAGCTTTTCCAAAACGGAGGCATCCGGCACAGAGGAGCTTCGGGTGGTCAGATCCACATGGATCATGAGCTGCTCACCCGTCGCCAACTCCTCACCCGCCTCGTTCTTCATCCGGTGGAAGACGCGGTATTTCTTGCCCTTGCCTTCGAGCACCTGACTGTCGACTACAATGCGCTGACCGGCGAGGGTTTCGTTGAGGTAGCGAATGCGGCTGTCGACCGTGAAGTAGCTTTTGCCGCTATCGATATAGGCGGTATCCGCGCCGACCAGCTTCATCATCGCGTCAGCCGCGTCCGAGAAGACCTGGCCATACCGGCTTTCGTTCATGTGGCCGTTATAATCCGTCCAGTCGACGGGCACGATGCGGTCCACGGAGCGCACCAGCTCACCTTCAGCTGCCGGTTTGGCCAGCGTGCCCTCATGCACGGCAATCAACTTGCCGACGGCGGCTCCCTGCCCCTTCAGCGCCCGCATCATGGCGACGAGGTTGTTATCCCGCAGCCGTTCCAGCTCCCGGATCGACAGCGCGCCGGACTGGGCGTCGGACTGGTCCGCGATCTGTTTGACCAGATCGTCGGTCAGCTCCGGCACGTCCATCAGCTTGGTCCACGGCCATTGCAGGCACGGGCCGAACTGGGCGATGAAGTGGGCCATGCCCGCTTCGCCGCCAGCAATCCGGTATGTCTCGAACAGGCCCATCTGCGCCCAGCGCAGGCCGAAACCGTAGCGGATCGCATTGTCGATCTCTTCGGTGGTCGCGACACCGTCCTTCACCAGCCAGAGCGCCTCGCGCCAGACAGCTTCGAGGAAGCGGTCGGCGATATGGGCGTCGATCTCGGCCCGGACCCGAAGCGGGTAGCAACCAACGGAACGCAACAGGCCCTCGGCCTTCTCGATCACTCCCAAGTCCGCCCCCGGCCCCGGCACAACCTCGATCAGCGGCAGCAGATAGACCGGGTTGAACGGATGGGCGACAAAGATACGTCCCGGATTTACAGCCCCCTCACCCAGCTCCGAGGGTTTGAAGCCGGAGGTGGAAGAGCCGATCGGCGTCTGCACACCAGTGGCCGCCTCGATTTCCGCGAAGACCTTGTGTTTCAGGTCGAGCCGCTCGGGCACGCTCTCCTGGATCCAGTCAACACCGGTGACCGCATCCGCAATGGTCTCGACGTGGCTCAGCGTGCCTTCCGCCGGGAGTGCGGTCTCGTACAGCATCGGCAGGGCATGCCGGGCATTACCCAGTACTTCCGCCATTTTGCGCTCGGCTTCCGCATCCGGATCGAACAGCCGGACGTCCCAACCGTTCAGCAGGAAGCGCGCCGCCCAAGCGCCACCGATGACGCCGCCGCCGATAATGGCGGCTGTTTTGCGTGCAGCACTCATTTCGGGGCCCGCTTCACGAGGCCGAGCTTCTTGCGGACGGCATCCGGGCCGATCACGGTCGCGCCGAGATTTTCAATGATGGTGACTGCTTTCTCGACCAGCTGCGCATTGGTCGCGAGCTGTCCCTTGGCAAGCCAGAGGTTGTCCTCAAGTCCGACACGGACATTGCCGCCGGCCAGCACCGAGGCGGCAACATAGGGCATCTGGTGGCGCCCAAGGGCGAAGGCCGACCAGTTCCAGTCAGCCGGCACATTGTTGACCATTGCCATCAGTGTATTCAAATCGTCCGGCGCGCCCCACGGCACGCCCATGCAGAGCTGCACCAGGGCGGGGCTTTCCAGCACACCGTCATCGACCAGCTTCTTGGCCAGCCAGAGATGACCTGTATCGAAAGCCTCGATCTCCGGCTTCACGCCGAGCTTCGTCATCATCGAGCCCATCGCCTCGAGCATCCCAGGGGTGTTGGTCATGACGTAGTCTTTTTCGGCGAAGTTCATGGTGCCACAATCGAGCGTGCAGAGTTCCGGCCGGCACTCGGCGATATGGGCGACACGTTCCTCGGCACCGATCATGTCCGTGCCCTCGACCAGCGGCAGCGGCTGGGACGGGCTACCGAACACCAGATCGCCGCCCATGCCGGATGTCAGGTTCAACACCATGTCCACCTCGGCATCGCGAATACGGTCTGTCAGTTCGCGATAGAGCTTCAGGTCACGGGCAGGCGCACCGGTTTCGGGATCGCGCACATGGCAATGGACCACGGCCGCTCCCGCCCTGGCAGCGGCAATCGCGCTCTCGGCAATCTGTTGCGGGCTGCGCGGCACATGCGGGCTGCGGTCCTGCGTGCCTCCGGAACCGGTTACGGCACAGGTGATGAAAACCTCGCGGTTCATTTCGAGCGGCATCGCAAACTCCCATAAGCAGTCTTTCAATCGCCGCCAGCCTAGGATGCGTTGACAGAGGCCATCATGCCGTTTTAGCTCTTTATCATGCCTATTTGGATCAATCAGAGCGACGGCACCCAGGAAATCGCGGTCCTGCTGTTCAACCGCTTTTCCAACTACTGCCTCGCCAACACCGTCGAGCCGATGCGGGCCGCGAACGATGCTCTCGGCCGCATCGCCTATCGCTGGCGCCTGCTTAGCCTCGATGGCGGGCCGGTCACGTCCTCAAGCGGCATGCAGTTGATGCCCGACGGCAAACTGTCGGACATGCCCGGCGGCGATGCATTGTTCATCCTGCCAAGCTACGCCTACCGGACCTACGGCACCCCTGCCTGCCTCGACGCGCTCCGGGCGGCCGCACACCGGTTCGAGACGCTGGCCGGGCTTGATGCAGGGAGCTGGCTGCTGGCGGAGGCGGGCCTGCTGAACGGCTACAGTGCGACCATTCATTTCGACGAGTTCGAGCGCTTTTCGGAACGCTTTCCGGACGTGACCGCCGTCCGGGAGCGCTGGATCGTCGACCGGGACCGGATGAGTGCAGGCGGCGCCACAACCGCCTTTGAGCTGGTCCAGCACCTGATTGCTTCAACACACGGCGCGGCAGTCTCCATCGAGATCGCCGGTCTGTTCATGCAGGGAGACGAGAGTGCCGGCGCGCGCGGTGTGCCGACGCCAGGCGACCGCCGGGTGCAAAGGGCGCTGACAGTGATGCGGGGCAATCTGGAAACACCGTTGTCGGTTTCGGCACTGGCCCGCGCCGCCGGATGCCGGCAACGCGATCTGGAAGACCGCTTCCGCCGGGCCTTCGGAGCAACGCCGAGGACCGTCTACCGTCAGCTCCGCATGGCGGAAGCACTGCGGCTGGTGCGCGACGGCGATCTCTCGATTGCCGAGATTTCTCTACGCTGCGGCTATTCCGATCCGAGCGCTTTCACCCGCGCATTCCGCGCCACGCACGGGAAGGCTCCGCGCAATATGCAGGCCTAGAGCCCGCGCCTCAGCAAAGAGATTGCGACAAAACATCCCTCTCCATCATCTGCCTTCCATTTATTCGCCTCACCGGGTATGCATGCCGTCACATTCTGACCTTCTGACTTACCCCCTGGTTCCTTGGATTATCGGTGCCGCTCCCGACGCGGGGCGCGGCTTGCTTCAATACTGACAGGTGTTAAATGCACAATAAAAACGCGTCTCTAACCCGTGTCGAGCGATCGCTGGCACCGGATGAGTTGATCGTGACCAAGACGGATACCTCAGGAAAAATCCGTTACGCGAACCGGACATTCTACAAGTTCGCCGGTTACACGCCTGCCGAATGCATCGGCGCCCAGCACAACATCATCCGTCACCCGGAAATGCCGCGCACGGTGTTCAAACTCTTGTGGGACACCATCAAGGGCGGAGACGAGATCTTCGCCTACGTGAATAACAGGGCGAAGAACGGCGATCACTATTGGGTCCTCGCCCATGTGACCCCGAACTTTGGCGCGAACAAGTCGATCATCGGCTACCACAGCAACCGGCGCGCGCCGAACCATGTCGTGATCCGCGAGCATATCCAGCCGCTCTACACACAGCTGCTCAAGATAGAACGCAGCGCCGGCAGCCCGAAGGATGTCCTGGCAGCCGGCGAAAAGCATGTCCTCGACCTTCTCCGCTCGAAGAACATGTCATTCAACGAACTCATGTTTGCATTGGGGGTTTAGATGTTCGGATCAGCCAGCAGCAAGGACGTCAAGGCCGCCATTCCCGTCCTGAAGAAGCTCGTAAAAGGTGATTTTGATCAGCGAATTACCCAGATCTCCGGAAATTCGGAGACAGCGGAACTGCTCCACCTGGTCAACGATCTCGTCGATCGCTGCGACTCCTATCTCCGGGAATCCGCCGCCTGCATGTCCCATGTCAGCGAGAACAAGTACTATCGCAAGATCATCGAGACCGGGATGCAGGGAGACTTCCTGAATGCGTCCCGTTCAGTCAACAACGCCCTTTCCACGATCGACAAGCGCGTCCAGGACTTTTCCGGTGCGACAGCCGCTTTCGAGGCGACCGTGCAGAGCATCGTCGAGACTGTCGCGTCCGCGTCGACCGAGCTGATGTCCTCTTCGGAATCGATGCAGAATATCGCATCCGACACCAGCGAGAGAGCGACATCCGTCGCTGCGGCCGCTGAAGAAGCCTCAGTCAATGTCCAGTCCGTTGCCTCGGCCTCGGAGCAGCTTTCGTCCTCGATCACGGAAATCAGCCAGCAGGTCTCGCACGCATCCAGCGTCGCCAATGACGCCGCCGCGCTGACGGGCCAAGTAACCCAGCGCGTGGATAGTCTGGAGCAGGCTACCGCGAACATCGTCGGTGCCCTCAAGATCATCAGCGAGATCGCCGAGCAAACGAACCTGCTTGCACTCAACGCCACAATTGAAGCTGCGCGGGCCGGTGAAGCCGGCAAAGGCTTCGCCGTGGTTGCAAACGAGGTCAAGGCACTGGCCAATCAGACCAGCGGCGCAACCGAGGAAATCAACGGCTTCGTCCGGAGTATCGAGGAAGCGAGCAAACATACCATTACCGGTATTCGCGACATCTCCACCCAGGTAAACACGATCAGCGAAGCGAACGCAGCCGTTTCCGCCGCCGTGGAAGAACAGTCCGCCGCCACGCGGGAAATTGCCGGCAATATCGAGCAGGCCTCAGCTGGGACCTCCGAAGTGACGGAAAACATCACGGCCGTCACAGCATCCGCGCAGGAAACCAATCGCACGGCTCACGAGGTCAATGGCGCCGCGAGTGAGCTGTCGGTGCAGGCGGAATCGCTGAGATCCGTCGTCGGAGACTTCCTGAACAGGGTGCGGACTGTAGTGTAAATCGCGACAGAAGCAGGTGCTGGCTTGAAAGGCTGGCACCTGCTGGCACAATCGAGCTTCTACGTTCCTGCCGACGTTTCGACTGTTTCGGTATCTCTGTTCACCACGGGCGTTACAGCCTCTTCCGCTCCACCTTCTGCGCGGCTCGCCCGTTCAATTGCCCTTGCCGCCTTTGAATACTGATTACTGAACTGAGATATCGTCGTAATCCACTGCAGAGCGAGAGACACGTCGTCCATCTTTCCCTCTATCGCCGAGGCACGTTGCAGCCAGGCTCTCCTGTCTTCGCTTCGTACCTGCCGGAAAGACTTGTTCTCGGCACGACCTGACGTCGGCGAAAAAGCGGCGTCATTCGGGTTCGCATAGCGCAGAACATTGTCGAAGCGCGCCTGACTTGCAGCGGAAAGCACATCGACGCTTGTCTCCGCTTTCGCCTCACGCAACTCAGTCAAGACTGAAAGAGCCCGGAGAGCCGCGTCGTACCGGGAATGCGCCGTCACGAGATGCATCAACGACTGCGCGGCCTCGCCGGCCATCCGCGTCTGACTCAACTGGACCAGAAATTCGTCAATATTCTTCAACAGGTCCCTCAGATCATCGAGGAAACGATCAAGCCCGGCGACTTTGCCGGTTCCTGTGACCTGCCGCGCTGCCAACGCCAGGTGTTGCCCCACCAGCCGCAATTCAAGTTCGGCCGCCCTCACACCAGATTCAGGCAGGGACAGCACACTTCGGTCGAGGAAGCGCGGTTGCGAAATCATCTCGGACGAACCGGATATATGCCCGGTCAGCCATTTGGTGAGACGCGCCGATATAGGCCAGATCAGCAGCACACCGAGAATGTTGAAGCCTGTGTGGAAAATGGCGAGCGTGAACGCTGTGTCCCCGATCGCGCCAAGCCAGTCGCGCAACACTCCGATGAACCAGAGCATCGGCCCGAGCAATAGCAGGGCGGCAATACCAGTAATGATATTGAAGGCAACATGAAGCGCCGCCAGCCGCTTTGCATTGGCAGTCGCTCCAAGCGCTCCCAGTATCGCGGTCGACGTGGTACCAATATTGGCACCGACGACCAATGCCGCTCCTACTGTTTCACCGACCAGCCCCTGCGCATGAGCCGTCAGGATCAAAGCGATGGCCGCGCTTGAAGATTGCATGAGCACGGTCATGAAAATGCCGAGCAGCACCCCGTAAATCAGCCCTGGCGCCCCGACGGCACCGACGGTGAGCTTCTCAAAATCCGCTCCCAGCTCACCGAAAGCCGATTTCAGGAAACCGAGACCGAGAAACAGGATTCCAAAACCGGCAACAGCGGTCCCGAAGGCGACCATCCGCTCGTTGCGGCAGAAGATCCGGATCAGGACACCGATCCCGGTCAGAGGCAGGGCAAAAGCCTCAATCTTGAAGTTCAACCCGATCAGACTGACCAGCCACCCCGTAACCGTGGTGCCGATGTTACTGCCATAAACCAGCCACGCGGCACGCTCCAGCGTCAGCAGACCCGCATTGGCGAACCCGAGAGTGGCCATGGTAACCGCCGAAGACGATTGGACAGCGGCTGTAATACCAATACCGGCAGCAAGTCCCCTGAGGGGAGAGTCGGTAAAGCGGCGCAGCCAGGCATGCAGGGACCTGCCGGCGGCGAGCTTCAGCCCGTCGGTCATCAAAGCCATGCCGAGCAGCAACAGCCCTAATCCGCCAAGAACCAAACCAGTCACCGACATGCTCTCCCACAAATCAACCTGACAAACTTAACAACTCTACGCGGCCCTCGACGCAAAGAAAAACCCCGCGAACAACTGTTCACGGGGCTTTATCGGATCTGTTCAGAGGTTAAGATTTTTGTCTTGTTCGTAGATGACCTGGCGGCGACCTACTCTCCCACGCCTTAAGACGCAGTACCATTGGCGCGGAGGGTTTTCACGGCCGAGTTCGGAATGGGATCGGGTGCGGGCCCCTCGCCATGACCACCAGGTCATCTACGAGCAAGAATTTGTTGGTTTTCGGGTCAACCGTCGCTGCGTTGCAGCTCCGTCGTCCTCAAACCTGTTCTTTACCTTCTCCAACGACGCATGCGCGTGAGCGCCTGCGGGTGACTGGAGAAGGGTCAGAACAACGTGTGAACGTT
>NZ_AUFM01000001.1 GCF_000426505.1 Nisaea denitrificans DSM 18348
CCATCATCGGCATCTGACCCATCATGCCACGGTCCATCATCGGCATCTGTCCTTGGCCGCTGCCCTGAGAGTCGGGACCGTGCGCGATAGCCGACGCGGCCACCGATACGATAAAAACCCCTGCCAATGCCAATTCGGGTAACTTCACTGTCAGTCTCATGGCGTCGTCCTTTCATGGATGCTGTGCAAAAAAAGATCACCGCTTTCATGGAACTTAGGTCAGTTGTCGAATGCGTACATTGATTTGGGTCAAGGTCTTGGAGGATAGTGTCCCAAGATGTGATGTATGAGACATTCTGGCGCCAATCTCCTGCGGTTGATGAAGCAGTTGAATGTATTCAGGTTTGCACAGCCCCTCGACGGTTTTAAGTGTCATGCATCGGCGTGTGACGGCCTATTCGACACTGCAGGATGAGAAGCTGCCGGAAATCCTTAAGCGGCGAATAACGGTAGTTCGACTGGCGAAACATAGGGTTTTCGCTGTTTAATGCGCGAAATTACGGCCCCGCGCTGATCCGCGCCGCCGGCTTTCTGCCAATGACTTACCAATGGTGCGCATTCGCCGTCCGCCATCGTGAGCACATAAGCACTTCCCAGACGCCTCCGTGCGGATAGGCGCCGGCGTAAAACACAAGCGGCGGTACGGTATGCTTCATCCAGATTACGAGCTATAGAAACAACATCCCGCAGTTTGGATCCGTGTCGGCCAAATCGTGACGTCACTGTAATGACGCCAAATAGATCACGATCGATCTCAATCTCGTAAACCCGATTGCGGTTTCGCTCGGAATCAATGAGGCGCAGACGAAGGTAAACAAGTGAAAGCATGATCAAATTTTATCATGCCAAGAACAAAACATGAATCAGCTAATTTGGTTTTTTTGCTTCTGATTGTTTTCGCAATCTATCGGGCTGATTTCTTAAGGTCGATAAAAAGCAACGGTTGGCCGTTCCGTGGAATAGTGACTGTCGCTCTGGTGCGTCTGGCGGAAATGGCGGTCGACCGGCCAGATCTGGTCTAGTGCGCCTACATCACTTTCCTCCCCTTTCGGCGCGGCTTCCTCTCTCTGGCCGGGGTCATGAATTGGGCTACCCGCCGCATCTTGGCCTGGCGGAGGCCGAACCACCATGCATGCCAGCTTCTGCGTTAAAGCCTTGGATGAAGCCCTCGCCAAACGCGACGCGCCTGAGATTATGAACAGGGATCAGGGCAGCCAGTTCACGAGTGCCGATTGGATCACGACGCTCACCAAGTTTCAGGACGGTTTCCAAGCGCGACAGGTCATCGAAGACTGGATCACGTTCTACAACACCAAGCGGCCTCGCTCCGCGCTTGAACACAGAACACCCGGGGAAGCAAATTGGGGCGGCAAACCCGAAACGCAGGCAAGATTAAACCTAAACCGGATACACCCTGAACTTTGGCGACTTGTCCAGGTTGCCGAGCCCATTTCATTTGCGGCACAACTGATTGTGCACCGCTTCTTCACATTGGCTCGGAGAATGGCTAAAGGTCCGTGTTATAGTACGGAGTCAAGTATCCGTATTTGAATGCGGCAGCTACCCGATGCGGCCGAGGGCCGGAAAAGCATCGAGGAGCCAATAGGACAGCACCGAAAGCTGCCCTGTCATCATGGCTATCCCCATCGCGACCATGACCAGTCCCGCCACTTGATGCAGCCGCCGACCAATCTGGCCAATGGTGCGTAACCGCCGTGTCAGACGATCTGTAAAGCCGGCAGCAAGGAGGAACGGGATACCCAATCCGGCAGAATAGATGGCAAGCAGGGCGATGCCTTCCGGGACGGTAGCCGATGCGGCGCTGGCTGTCAGGATGGCACCGAGGATGGGCCCGATGCAGGGAGTCCAGCCAAAGCCGAAGGCGAGGCCGAGGACATAAGCAGAAAGAGGCCTTCCACCCGGAACGGACAGGTGGAAACGGATATCTCGTTGCATCATTGTGATCTTTGCCATGCCAATCATGAACAGACCGAACAAGATTACGATAGCACCGCCCACAAAGTTGAGTTCATACCGGTAACTCAGCAGCACCTGGCCGATCGCGGTCGCGCTTGCGCCTAGCACCATGAATATTGTGGAAAACCCGACGACGAAGTAAAGGCCCATCCTAACAGCTTGTCGTCGACGATCCGACGGCTCGATATCCATCGAACTCGCCGTATGCCCGGCGACATAGGAGATATAGCCGGGCACCAACGGCAGCACACAGGGCGAGACAAAGGAAACTGCGCCGGCAAGAAACGCAGCTATCAGTCCGATCCCGGACAGTTCAAACATTGACGGTCCCCTGACTTCGGCGGACGGTCGGGAGCACCCTTGCAAGACTGAAACCGGTGAGAGGGACAACGATCCATTGCAGCACCGGGCTGAGCCCGGCACCGAGAACCGGGATCACCGGCATCAGGTCGCGATAGGCCCAGGCTTCCCGTATTTCGATGTTCAACCACTCACTGAAAATCGTATAAACGAGTCCGAAGACGACCGCGCCCGCAACGACAGGAATTCTGCGTTCCGCGGGCCATGCTCCCTTACCGAAAAGGAACAGGGACAGCATGACTGCGCTGAGCGCGATCAGGATGTCTCCGCCAGTGCAGTGGACCGCAGCGAACACAAGCTCACCCGTCGTTCCAGTTAGCCAGATCGTGTAGAGCGGCAGATGTGCGAACTCCCAGATCAGATGCGCGACTGCGGTGAAAGCGAAATACCGGCGCAACGCGGCTAGCCAGTCACGCCCCGCCACCATCTCTGTCTCCGACCGCGCTGTCACCGGAACGCTCCGAGCAACCGGTCCAGCAGCCCGGGTTCGGGCGGTCGCGCGTTCGTCAAGCCGTTGATGTACAGCACTGTGTTGATACGCCCGAAGCCCGGCCCATGAAAGATGCCCGCATGTCGCCCGCCTTGGTCGAGTATATGGACCATGGGCGCATCCGTCCCGTGCGCGGAGAGTGCGGCGAATGCCCTGGCGGCCTCCGCCACCGTGCCATCGGTGGGCGTCGCACGACGCCAGTTTCCGGCTTGCCAACCCGGATCATCCGCCGCCTCTCTGCCCATTGTCACGAACAGGACCATGTCGCGCATCGGTGTGATGTTAACCGCTTCCTGAACCCCCTGCAAAAGTGCCTGTTGATTGGCGCAGGGCGCACCGCAGCCCTCCGGTGCAAAGCTGAGCACGACGATACGGTTAGCGAAATCTACCAGATTGAGGCTGGCGCCCTCGGCTCCGGTCAGCGCCCGCGGCGGCAGGCGGCGTAGGTCGGTTGGCTCGAAGCCCGGCTCCTTCTTGGCCATCACTTCGTCGAGTCGTTCGCCAGGATGATGCGCGTCAACCGGTGCGATGCCCGCAATCAGCATCGCGGCGACAAGTGTGAGGAGCCTCATCAATTTGCCTCCGGCGCTGTGAATGCGACGCTGAGGATCGGCACCTCGACGGTAATGTCACCTGCGTGCTCGAAGCTGAGGGTCAGCGGAAACTGTCCGCCTTCCTCGAGTTTGGCCGTGAGCCCCATCAGCATCAGATGCATGCCGCCGGGTGCGAACCGCACCGTCTGCCCCGCCCGAAGGTCGAGTGCATCGAGATGGATCATGCGCGTTATGGCGTTGGTATCCGTCTCGGAGGCGTGCATCATTACCTGACCGGCTGCCGGTGTTGTGGCCGACAAAAGCCGGTCGTCCATGTCGCTGACGAGGGTCAGGTAGGCGGCTCCCGGGCGGGAAGCGAGAATGCTGGCACGCGCCCAGGGGTCGGTCACGACCACCTCCGCCAATACTGCTATGGGGAATACGGCAAGAGAGGCCGCTGCAAGAAAAAGCTTCATTCGGCTCTGTCGTCCTTCTTGATGCGCACGGAAATCTCTTCGGCGAGTTTCTTCGGCGGCTGATCACCCTCCCGGAAGATGGTTTCAAATCGGCCATCGGGACGCATCAGGTAGATATATCCGGAATGCGCCATGAGATAGCCGTCTGGCGCGGCGGCATCCTCGGCCCGCTCGTACCAGACCAGGAAGTTGGCAGCAGCCTCGGCGGTTTGTGCTTCTGTTCCAGTCAGGCCGATCAGACGGGGGTGGAACGCCGCAACATAGTCAGCCATCACGTCGACCGTATCGCGTGCCGGATCCACGGTAACGAATATCGGCGCGACGCGGTCTGCCTCCGGTCCCAGCCAATCCATGATGCTGGCCATATAGGCAAGTGTCGTCGGGCAAATGTCAGGGCAGAAAGTGAAGCCAAAGAAGACCAGTTGCCAGCGCCCGGCATAGGCGTCTGCCGTCACCGTGCGACCGGTATGTTCGGTCAGCGTATAAGCGTTCAGGATCGCGGCCTCGCCCGTTACACGCGGCGCCGGGAGATCGGAAGGGGTCAGGGCGCGCCAGAGAGCCGCGCCGCCGAAAGCCAGAACGGATATAGCAACGGCCGCCCAGAGCAGGCGCCGGATACGTCGCAAGACATCTGAGTTGGACGTGGTGTGCATCGGATCGTGTCCTTCAGGGTGGTCGCCCGGGCGGCGGCGCAGCCCGGGCGTCTTGATGTCAGCCGCCCTCGGGCGCTGTGGTCGTGTCCTGATCGGCCGGGGGCGTCGCACTGTCGGGATGGGCGGGTTGATGATGCGCCATCTGCTGCATCATGTCGGTGCAGGCCTCCATCATCGGACCCATGGCCTGCATCATCTGCATCATGCCCTGCATATCGCCGCCCATCATGCCCTGCATCGGCTCCTTGGGCATGTCGGGGCCATTGGCCTGCGCCAGAGCCGCAGAGGTGGTGAGCCCGAGGCCAAGAACGGCGGCTAATGCGTGTTTCTGAATCGTTTTCATTGGATTGCTCTTTTTGGTGGGGCGAGGATCACTCTCTCGCAGTTTCCGGACCAGCGTCCGAATTCTTTTGGGTGGCGCAGGATTTCGAGCCACCCATCATGCAGAGACCCAATCCGCACATGGCGGCGCAGGGGGCGACGGCAAGGATCAGGGGGGCAGCGCCGATCGCGGCCACCCAGCCCCAATTGAGCCACAAGCCTGCTCCTATCAGCGCCATAGCGCTGAGGATGAGGCCGCGGCGTCCGAATGGAATCGAGAAGCCCCTCGGTCGGATGGTGTCCTGGTCATAAGATATGTTAGGCATGATCATCTGTTCCTTTCAGCGATGATGGTCTGGAATTGTGCGATCGCCCCTGCGCTGTCCCATTCGGCGGGACCCATCAGGCGACCGCGTTCGAGCCCCTGCCGGTCGATCAGCAGAGTCGTGGGCAGGCCAATGACGGCAAGGGCGCGCATCGCGCGTATGTCTTCGGCGAGGTACTGGCCCAAATGTAGGATGCCAGTCTCGTCGTAAAAGCGCAGCACCGGCCCAAGCCCCGCACGGTCAATGGAGAGGGGAAGGACGTGGAAATCGTCACCGCCAAGCTTCGCCTGCAGACGGTCAAGTGTCGGCATCTCCTCGCGGCAGGGCGCGCACCAAGTGGCCCAAACGTTCAATAAAACAACGCGGCCCCGAAAATCCGCCAGCGTCAGGTCCCGCCCGTCGCCATCCACGAAGGGCATCGAGAGCATCTCGCGCGGGGTCTCGTGCAACGGCATCAATGGTCGTGCGGCGGCGGGCGTGGCGGCAAATGCCAGCGCACCGGCAAGCAGGTCACGCCGCCTCATAATCCGTCCTCGGCCTGCAACCGGCGGACGACGGGCAAGATCTCGTCCTCCAGCGCGCGGCGGTCAAAGGCGCCAACATGCTTATAGGCGATACGTCCTTCGCCATCGATAACGAAGGTCTCGGGCAGGCCGTAAACACCCCAGTCGATGGAGACGCGCCCGTTCCGGTCGGCGCCGGTCCGGGTATAGGGGTCGCCGAGCTCCGCGAGAAATCCGAGCGCCGCGTCGGGAGCGTCCTTGTAATTGATCCCGTGGATCGGAACAGTCCCGGTCTGGGCCAGTTCGACTAGGAGGGGCATCTCCACGCGACAGGGCACGCACCAGGAAGCCCAGACGTTCACGATGGAGACCTGGCCGCGCAGGTCCTCCGACGAAAGACCGTTGTCGCGCCCTTCGATCGGCGGCAGGGCGAAATCTGGCACTGATCGCCCGATCAGCGTCGAGGGCAGCCGGTCGTCCTTGTTCCAGAGCCCCCAGTATAAGGCGGCGAAGAGCAGCGCAGCGATGGCGAGGGGGATTATCGCGAGCAACCTTCCGCCCACAGGGCGAGCGACATGACGGGCTCCGTCGCTCATGACCCGCCCTCGTCATTCGCCGTCACTTCGGCCTGGAATCCGCGCTCGCGCTCGGGCCAGGTGCTCTTGATGAAGGCTAGGACTGCGACGATTTCGTCATCGGAAAGGATGCCCTCGAAGGCGGGCATGTCGCTCTCGTAGCCAGGCACGATGGCGCTCACACCGAGCTTGGTTATGGTGAACAACTGGCGGTCGGCATGGTGCCAGGTATGGCCGTTCGCATCGTGCGGAGGCGCGGGCATACGACCATTCTCGTTCCGCCTGCGCCAGTCGGGCTGGCCTTCCAGGTTTGCCCCGTGGCAGGAGGCGCAATTGGCGGCGTAATCCTCCTGCCCAAGCACTAGCTGCGCCGCGGTGACCGTCTTGCCGAGGAAAGTCAGGCTCTCGACGTCCGTCGCTTGTTGAGCCGCCGCGTTCCAGCCTGCCGCACCGATCGCCGCCACAACAGCGACGGCCGCTGCGATGGGAGCCCGGCGTGTCATTCGGGCCTCCGCAGATATCTGATCAGCGCTGCCGTCGCGAGGACCAGCACCACGATCAGCAGCAACAGGACGAGTCCGCCACCCAGCATCATGCCCATCATGGACCCGCTCATCATCTGGCTCATACAGTCGCCCATCAGCCTGCCTCCCAGTTATCTTCGCGCCATGCAGCCAACCCGGCGAGGTAGTGTAAGAATTCAGCGCCCGAGCCTGTCTGCGGGGTGAGTGTGATGTCATTCATCGGCATAGACCGTCACTCCTTTGGGTCCGAATGAGTAAGTGCGTAGCGTGCCGGTCTTCTCAGGCGCCATCCCCGGTGCGTTGGCGGGCATGCCGGGCAGCGTAATGCCAGTGATTTCGGGACGTTCCTCAAGCAGCCGCTCGATGAGCTCGGCGGGAACCAGACCGCTGACGACATAGCCGTCGATCTTGGCAAGGTGGCAGCCCACTCCCTGCTTGGGGACGCCCGCGGCGACAGAGCGGGCCACGAAGTCATGATCATCGATCACGGTGACCTCGAAGCCTTCCGCCCGCAGGTATTCGGCATAAGCGTCGCAGCAGCCGCAGCTGGGACTGCGCCAAATGGTCATGGGCTCGGCTGCGAGCGCCGGGGTTCCTAAAGCCAGGAAAATGGCCAGGGCGAGACGTTTCATGTGATGTCCTTTCACGTGGTCGGGAGCGCAGCCCATGAGGCCCCGCTGTCATGACTGAGGATCACCTCGTCTGCGGTGATGGCGGCGATCCGGGATGGCTCGGTCGGGTGAGCGGCGAGCGCGGGCGCGACGTGGCCCGATCTATGCGCCCAGTTCACCCCGCTATCGGAGGACGCCCAAAGTCCCGAGGGCAGCGCCGCAGCGAGCCGTTCTGGGGCAGCCATTGCCGAGGTCAGAGCCAATACGGGCTCGCCCTCGGGCAGCGGAGTCTCTGGCGCGGGCGGCGTTCCCGCGACCAGCGCATCCATCGCGTTCCCCGCCACCACGTCCTGCCAACGGCAGAAGCAGTCGGGAACGCGGGTCAAGCCGCGCTCGGTGCCGGCGTAGATCCAGATGCCGCCCATGCCTGAGGCGAGATTGACAGAGGCGATCGTCAGCACCTCGCGCTCAGCATCGGCGATCCAGGGACGGTCCATCACGAAGGACCAGTTTTCCCCCGCGTCTTCGCTGCGCCATAGCCCGTCGCCCGCGACGGCGGCATAGACCGTGTCCGGAGCGCCCGCCGCGGTGGCAACCGCCGTCACCTGCGGCATCGGCAGGCCTCCCGATGCCGGGTGCCATGTCCGGCCGCCATCGTCTGACCGATCGAGACCGCCGCCCTCCAGCGCCGCGAAGAGCCGCCCGGTCCGCGCGGGGTGACAAGCAAGCGCCCGGATATGGGCGCGTGGCGTGGGAAATGTTGCCGAAGCGCCACCTGACAAGTCATGCCGCCACACCTGCGCGCCCGCGACGACAAGCGCACCGCCGTCAAAAGCCAGTGCGGATGCCACGGCGCCCCCGGCATGCGCCCACCGCGCCGGAGACAGCCCAGAGAGGACCACACCGCCCAGCATGGCCAATGCTTGGCGTCGTCCGAGCGGAGATCCGGTCCTTGAGTGCTCGTTCATCATCGCTCTCCCCTCAGGCCACACGGATCACCCCCATCATCCCGCCCGCCTGATGCTCGAGGATGTGGCAGTGAAACATCCAGTCGCCAGGATTGTCGGCGACGAACGCGATCTCGACCCGTTCGCGCGGGGCCATCAGCACGGTGTCCTGCCATTCGCGATGTGCGGTGGGCGTGCCGTCGCGGCTGAGCACTCGGAAGGAATGGCCGTGCAGGTGGATCGGGTGGTGGAACGCCGTGGCGTTGGTCATGGCGATAACGTGGGAGGCATCGCGCTCCAGCGTCAGCATCGGGTCGAGGATATGGCCTTCGGCCGCCACGCCGTTGACAAACCAGATGCCGCTATCGTGCATTCGGTTCATCATACCCCTCATGCCGCGTCCGTTAGAAAGGCCCATCTTGCGCTCGACCATCCCGCCCATCATGCCTCCAGTGAAGGTCACCTCATGACGATGGGCGCGCCCGATGTTTGGTTCGGGGAGGTGGTTCGGGGCCAAATCCATGGACCAGTCGGGCTGCGCGTCGCGGAGCGGCGTCTCCGCTACCGTCAGATCGACGAGGGCATAGGCGTCCTTTGCGAAGAACCGGTCGATGACGGAGACCGTCGCACCCGGCTCGGTGGTTACGTCGATCATCAGGTCTGCGCGCATGGCCGGACCGAGGACCAGCCGCCCGCCGGGCACCGAGTGCGGCGCGACCGGTTGGCCGTCGAGCGCGATCACTTGCGGCGCAAGATTACCAAAATCGAGCGCGAAAATGCGAGCATTGGCAGAATTGATCAGGCGGAGCCGGATCCGTTCCCCCGCTCGTACTGGCATCGCGTCGGGGACCCGACCGTTGATCGTCACCGTATTGCCTAGCCGTCCGCCGTGGCTCATATCGTGGAAGTCGCCGAAATCCGCAGCGATTGATGCATCCTGCGTCAGGCGCCAGTCATCGAGCACCCAGACCAGTTCACGGTCCACGCGCGGCGGGGTCGCTTCCTCGACAATCAGCGGGCCGTAGAGGCCTCGACCGACCTGCTCGAAGCTTCGCTGGTGCGGGTGATACCAGAACGTGCCGGCATCGACCGCGTCGAACTCGTAGACGAAGCTCTCGCCCGGCACGATCGGGGGTTGCGTCAGGTGCGGCACGCCGTCCATGGCGTTCGGCACCCGCAGTCCGTGCCAGTGAACCGTCGTGTCTTCGGCAAGTGCGTTGTCGACCACGATGCGGAGCCGCGCGCCTTGGCGCACCCGGATCTCGGGGCCGGGCACGGTGCCGCCATAGCACCAGATGTCGCTCTCGCCCCAGGGGTAGGGCGCCAAACGCGCCCGACCCGGTGCCGCGCGCAGGGTGAAGATACCGGGCGTGTCAGCCCATGCGGGGCGCAGAGCAAATGCTGTGCCGGACGCGGCGCTGCCAGCCAGAAAGCCGCGGCGCGATAGCGTCGGTGATAATGCAGATCTCATGTATCTCTCTCATCTGATGCATGCCGTTGGTCTCGCGCACATGGCGCAAGGGCTGCGCGTCTCCTGGCGTCCGTCAGGGACTCAGAGAAGACGCGACGGTCGCACACCCGCCCTCGCGGGAGGTGTGTCGTCGGATCAGATGAAGGGTCGAGGAGGAAATGGGTCCGGCGGCGCGCGCAGCCCGCGAGGAGTCGTCATGCCGAGAAGGTGGTCCTGACGCAGCAATGGTGCTGCGGGCTGCGCGATGTCCACGCCTTTCAAGACGGCCGTGACAGGCGCCGTACAAACAAGGTCGCATAGCGTGTTCGCATCGCTGTCGCCGTCCTCGGGGCAACCCTGACAGTCGGGCATCGACATCTCGCCGCCCTCAGACATCGCGATGTCCAACGCCATCGCGTTCGCACTCACCGCGTGCGTGACCGTGCCTAGGGCAAGAAGCGCCACTAAGGCTGAAAGAAAGATGACTCGGACCTGCGACATAATTAGAGGGTGGCTTCGCAGAAGGCATTTATCCAGCCACTTTTTTGTGATGGGCCCCCGTGTCATCCTCGGCTGGCGGCAAACGCGCGCCCGGATCAGCATGACGCGGTCTCTTGTGGGACCGCCATCTCGCGCGGTCCAGTCGAGGCCGCCCGCTCGTCCATGACAGGGCGCAAGCGGCGCAGGCGCAGCGCGTTCGACAGAACGAAGACCGAGCTTAGGGCCATCGCCCCGGCCGCCAGAACCGGCGACAATAGCTGCCCGAAAGCCGGGTAAAGCACGCCCGCCGCCACTGGGATCAACGCTGTGTTGTAGCCGAAGGCCCAGAAAAGGTTCTGCCGGATGTTGCGCATCGTATGGCGGGAGACCTGAAATGCGTTCACGATGCCTCGCAGATCACCCGACATCAGCACGACATCGGCGGATTCGATGGCGATGTCGGTCCCGGTCCCGATCGCGATACCGACATCCGCATGGGCCAGCGCGGGCGCATCGTTGATCCCGTCGCCAACGAAGGTCACGCGCGCGCCGCCCTCGCGTAGACTGTCGAGCGCCGCAATCTTGCCATCCGGCAGCACGCCCGCGATTACCGTGTCTATCCCGACCTCCCGAGCGATGGCCTCCGCCGTTTCGCGCTTGTCGCCGGTGACCATCGTCACGCGCAATCCCGCCGCATGCAGTGCGCGGATCGCCCTGGCACTCGACGGTTTGACCGGGTCCGCCACGGCGATCACCGCTGCGACTCGCCCGTCGATTGCAGCGTAAAGCGAGGTGCGGCCCTTTGCAGCGAGATCGGCCTCTGCCCTAGCAAGGTTACCGGGATCCAGCTCCTCGCGCGCCATCAAGCGGTCCGCCCCAACCAGCACGTCACGTCCCGATACGCGGGCACGCACACCATAGCCGGTGATCGATTCGAACTCCTCCACCTTGGCGCGCGCGGCCCCCTCAACCTGCGCTGCGCGGGTGATTGCCTTGGCAACGGGATGTTCGGACTGGCTCTCGACCGCAGCGATCAACGACAAGACTTCATCGTGCTCAAACCCGTCTGCCAGCACCAAATCGGTCATTTCAGGACGCCCTTCGGTCACTGTGCCTGTCTTGTCTAGCGCCACCACATCGACGGACGCCAGCGCCTGCAGCGCGTCGCCCTTGCGAAACAGCACTCCCATTTCCGCCGCGCGCCCGGTACCCACCATGATCGAGGTTGGCGTGGCTAGTCCCATAGCGCAGGGGCAGGCAATGATCAGCACCGATACTCCGGCCACCAGCGCCAGCGTCACGTCGTGGTTCGTGCCGACCGTCAGCCATATCGCTACGGTGATCGCGGCCACGGCCATGACGGCCGGCACGAACCACGACGTGACCCGGTCGACCAACCCCTGAATCGGCAACTTGCAGCCCTGCGCTTCTTCGACCATACGGATGATCTGCGCTAGGGTCGTATCCGTGCCCACCCTCATCGTGCGAATGTGCAGGCTACCCGATCCATTGACCGTGCCGCCCGTTACCGCGTCGCCCTCGGCCTTGGCCACCGGTACGGGTTCACCGGTGATCATGCTCTCATCGACATATGCCTCGCCGCTCAAAACCTCACCGTCCAGCGCGATGCGCTCGCCTGGGCGCACTAGCAGGATGTCGCCAACGCTAATACCGTCAATCTCGACCTCCTCCGCCTCTCCATCGCGGATCACGCGGGCCGTGCGGACCTGAAGCCCCAACAGCCGCTCGATAGCTGCCCCGGTCCGACCCTTTGCGCGCGCCTCAAGCCACCTGCCTAGAAGGATCAGCACGACGATCACCGCCGCCGCTTCGAAATAAACCGCGCGCACAGCCTCGGGCAGAAGGCCAGGCAGGAATGTAGCGACCACCGAATAAGCCCAAGCAGCACCAGTGCCGACCGCGACAAGGCTGTTCATATCCGGCGCCCCTCGCAGCAGCGCGGGAATGCCCTTGGCAAAGAAAACCCACCCCGGTCCCCCGAGGATGATCGTTGTCAGCGCGAACTGGAAATACCAGCTTACCTGCTGCCCGATCGCGCCAGTTATCAGCTCATGCACCCCAGGAATCAAATGACTGCCCATTTCGATCACGAAGACCGGCAGCGCCAGCATGGCGGCGATCATGGTCTTGCGGGAGATCAGCCGAGCATCTTCCTCCTTGCGTGCCGCTGCCGAGATGCCCTCGCTCGTCTTTGCCAGCTCCGCCGGAAAACCAGCCGCGCGCGTCGCGGTCAAAAGATCTTGTGGGTTCACGACTCCCTCGGCAACCGTCACCACTGCGCTCTCTGCGGCGAGGTTTACGTTGACGTCCAGAACGCCGGACAATGCGCCGAGAGCGCGATCCACCCGGCCAACGCAAGAGGCACAGGACATCGATGTAAGGGTCAGTTTCACGGTCCGGGTCCGCAGCGGATAGCCAATGCCTCCAAGTGCTGTAGCGACCTGATTTAAATCGACACCCTCCGTGATATCCAATTGCGCGGCCCCATTGGCTAGGTTGACCGAGGCATTCGTCACCCCATTCACATCCGCCAAAGTTCTTTCGACCCGCCCCACGCAAGACGCGCATGTCATGCCCTCAATAGCAATCTTGATATGCTGCGCATCCATTGATACCGGCCTTCCATCTCGCGTGGTTTTCTCACACATAGGGGTTCCTGTAGGGGGAAGGTCAAGGTAGCAAAGCCCGGGAGGCTTCTGTTGCCCAATTCTCTTATGACTAGGCCGTGGAATCATTAACGCGTAGCCAATCCCGGATGGCAGCGAGCTTGACGAATGCAAGGAAGTTGGCTGCGTGTTTCTCATATCGCGTAGCGATGCGCCGACAGTGCTTCATCCTGTTGAAGAACCGCTCAACGTGATTTCGATGATGCAAGAGATACGGACTGAAGCAGATCGGATCGCGCCGGTTCCGACGGGGCGGGATGTTCGCCCAGCATCCACGTGAACTCACGAACGTTCTTATCTCGGTCGCGTCCTAAGCCTCGTCGGCGAGAACCATTCCGCCGCTCGGTAGGCCTTCAAGTAGAGCACACGCCATCAGACTGTGATGCTGCTGACCGCCAGTAATCATAACTTGGAGCGGCAGTCCGTTCGCATCGACAACGGCGTGGATTTTGGTCGTCAGCCCTCCACGCGAACGTCCAAAGCCTTCGCTGGCACTATTCGGGATGCAAATTGCGTGCTGATGAGCGCGGCCTATCGTGCTTCAATCATCTGCACCTCGGCATCGTCCCGATGCGATATGGCAGTCAGGATACGGTCCCAAACGCCTGCGTAACGCCAAAGCACGAAGCGATTGTAGCAGGTGGTGTAGGAGCCAGCTCTCGGGTAGATACGCCATGGCGCTCCCGACCTCAAGATCCAGAAAATGCCGTTCAGGACACGCCTGTCATCCACACGCGGGACGCTTCGCGGCATGCAAGGAAGGATTGGCGCTATCAACCGCTATTCGGCGTCGGAGAGGGCATGTCCCTTGTTCAAGACTCCCTTTCGGAGCTTGAATCACGCCGGCATGCCAAACTTCAATGTCTGCTTTGCCCCCAGGCACTGCGGCTTGGTCCGTTAGATCGACCGGTCGCTTCGCGCCCGAAATGCATGATTTCTGCAATGTAGCCAGGTCAACTCATGGAAAGGTTGCTTGAGCCTCCTGCTGGTGGAAGGTTTAGCATCAACCTCTATGATTAATGATTTTAGGGGCACCTATGGAGATCACCGATCAAACGCTGCTGCTTGCATTCGGCCTCGGGTTACTTGGCTTTATCGAACCCTGCACTATCGGCGCACATTTGCTTTTTCTGGGAGGCCAGAGAGTCCGCCCGATGGGTCAGCGGATCAGCGCAGCTTTCATCTTTCTTCTGGCACGGCTCGTCGTGATGGGCGGATTCGGTGGCCTGATCGTCGTGCTGGGCCAACGCCTTATCGAGGTGCAGACCGGTGCGTGGCTAGCTTTCGGCGCAATTTATCTTGGCCTTGGGTTTGCGATACTCACGGGATGGGACAAAATAATGCGCCACCGCATCGGGTTAGCGCCCGAACGATGGAAGATTGCCTCCAACCCGCTGCTTCAGGGACTGGCGTTCGGCCTGAACATTCCCGCCTGCGCAGCACCAATCCTTTTTGGGCTTATCGGCACAGCGACCGTCAGCGGGTCGGCCACGACTGGTTTTCTTATGATGGGGGTCTTTGCGCTAGCGCTGTCGCTCCCACTCCTACCGCTCTCCGTAGTTCCCGGTCTTGCCCGGCCCCTTGATCGGCTTTCGGACTGGTTGCGACCGCGTCGCTGGCTACTGGGCATGATCTTCATAGGGCTAGGTATCTGGTCAATTTGGTTTGGCCTGTTCGTAGAACCTGTGGATTGGAGTGGGACGTGACCCCCCGCCGCCGCTTTTGGCATGTGGCGGGCGCAGGCACTGCATTCCAGGCTGGTTCGGCAGCGGTGGACAGCGCAACAGTGATGTCGGCGCTGGTCTACCAACTGACGGGCAGCGCTGTCGCCGTCGGAGCGGTTTCGACGATCCTGCGACTCGGCTGGCTTCTCCCTCAACTCTTCGTTGGCTATTTCGCCGGTCGTGGTGCTTCCTCCATGCCGTTCTATGTCGTGGGCGCGTTTGGACGAACGGCGGCGATTGCCATGCTCGCAATCGCACTCTGGGTCGGCGCGAAACTCGGCGGGACCTACGCAGCGCTCGGTACAGTGACACTTGTGCTGTGGGTACTGTATGCCTTCCTCAGTGGTATTGTCGGCGTTCCCTACAACGATATTGTTGCCCGGTCCGTTCCGTCGGAACGCCGGAGCCGGATGCTTTCAATCCGCTTCTTCGGTGGAGGGATTGTTGCACTTCTTGTCGCCGCGTTGGCAGACAAACTGTTCAGGACGCTCGACTTCCCGATCTCCTATTCCGCAGTGCTGGGGATCGCGGCGAGCCTGATGTTGGTGTCGTCTTTCATCTTCACTGCGATGGGAGAGCCGGAACAGGCAATGCCTACCAAAGCGGCCACAAGTTTCACGGCCTATCTGCGAGAGGGGGCTGTGACGTTTCGAGACGATCCAGTGTTCCGCCGCTTCGTTTTTGCGCAATGGTGCGGCGGCGCGGTTCTGATTGCCGCTCCATTTTTTATCGTCGCGGCCAACAGGCTTGGGGTAGGTTTGGAAAACGTGGCGCTTTTGCTCGGTGCCCAGACCGTGGGGGCGCTTGCGGGAAATCCGTTATGGGGCTGGTGGGGCGATAGCCGGGGCAAATTGAGCCTTATGCGCGGAATCGCAGTTGCCCGCATGGCTCCGCAAATTGCACTTCTGGTTCTTCTGCTGATACCCGTGCCGCCGGAGGCAGCCATGCCGGTTCTGCTCGTCGTATTCTTCGTTCTCGGCGCATTGGCGAATGGCTTGACGATTGCGGTCATCGGACTGCTGATGGAGATATCGCCGGACGACCGACGCCCTGCCTATAGTGGGTATTTCAACGCGCTGACGGCACCCGCTTTCGTTCTCCCGCTTGTCGGAGGTTTAGCCGTCGCCTCCTTGGGAACATGGATCGTATTCGCGACTGCGCTAGCTGCAGCAATCGGTCAAGCCACGTTTCTTGTGCGCATCGACGTAAGAGAATGAAGGAGATAGACGGGGCTACTCGGCTATCCGGATGAGAAGCGGACATGCGGCCAATGTCTGGAAAGTCCGCAATGCCGACCTACGCGATTGATTGATCGTCTTCGAAGGTTCCGCCGAAAGCGGTCATCTGCGCTCGCCCGTTTATGAGTACACGCCCTATACTATGCTTGGCTTGGTGAACGCTCGCGCCGCCCTGCCTCACCCTGAGCAGCACGACAGCTTCGCTACGTCTTTGTCGAAGGTTTGCGCAGCGAGTTTCAGGCCTTCTACTGTCGTGAGATAGGGGAAGATCGTCTCACCAAGCGCCTTGGTCGTCATCTTCGCCTTCAGCGCCATCGCGAGCGTCTGGATGCTGTCCGCTCCCTCCGGCGCCATGATCACACCTCCCAGCAGGCGGTTGGTCGCCTGGTCCGCAACCAGCTTGATCAGGCCCCGCGTGTCGCGGGCGGCGAGCGCGCGAGGCACGTTGTCGAGCGACAGCTCGCTCGTCATGACGTCATGTCCTGCCGCACGCGCCTGCTCCTCTGTCAACCCGACTCCCGCGACCTGCGGATCGGTGAACACAACCCAGGGCATCGCGGCGTTGTCGTAGCGCTCCGCCCCGCCTAGCACGGCGTTGCGAGACGCGAGCTTGGCGCCGTAAGCGGCCATGTAGACGAACTGGTCGCGATCCGTGACGTCACCCGCAGCGAAGATCCCGGGCTGCGTCGTCTGCATGTCGTCGCCAACCCGGATTGCACCGCGTGCGTCGGTCTCGATGCCTATCTCCGCGAGGCCCAGTTCCTCGGTGTTGGGTACACGTCCCGTCGTCAGAACAAGACAGTCAGCCATCAGATCGAGCTCGGCCCCGTCCACCGTCACGGTCAGGACTGCACGGTCCCCGTTGCGTCGCGCGGTATCGTAGGTCGCGCCGTCAAGAACCGTGACACCCTCGGCGCGCAAAGTCGCCGTGAGCACTTCTGACACTTCCGGCTCGGTGCGCGGCAAGAGGCGCGAGCGGCAGACGATGGTGACGCGGGCGCCCATCCGAGCCATCATCTGTGCGAGTTCGACACCGATATAGCCACCGCCGAGGAAGATCAGGCTGTCGGGCAACTGTTCCAACTTCAGAAGCGATGTGCTGTCAAGCGTGGGGGCGTCTTGGATGCCGGGGATATCGGGCACGGCCGGGCGCCCGCCGGTGGCGACAATTACCCTGGGTGCCGTGAACTTACGACCGGCGACCTCGACTCCGCCGGGGACGAGCCGCGCGTGACCCTCGTCAATGTAAGTCACGTCCTCGTATGCCGGCAGCAGGTCGGCATATTTTTTCTTGCGCAGTGTCGAAACGAGATCGTCCTTGGCGGTGACATGCGCTGCCCAGTCGGCGACATGCGCCTCGCCATGCAGGCCCGGGAACCGATGCGCCGACTGGGCACCATGCAGGGCTTCCGCAGCGCGTATCATTGTTTTCGAGGGCACGCAGCCGACGTTCACGCAAGTGCCGCCGATGGTGCCATGCCCAATCAGAGCGACGCGCTTGCCGCCCTCGGCCGCGGTGATTGCGGCCGAGAAGCCAGCGGAACCAGCGCCGATCACGGCAAGGTCGTATGTGTTCTTCTGTCTGTTGGTTGTGCTGCAGTCGGCCATGTCAGGCTTTTTCCTTAGAGGTTTGCTTTGCTTTGATTTGAGCAACAGGCCGCCGCACGCTGCCGCCAAAGGCCGTAGGCCATCATTGCCAGAAAGACCGCGAGCGTCGGAAACAGCACGTAGTCGATCCAGCCGAGCCAGGCCGACAGACCGACGACGCCGAGTGCTATGACGAGCACCGGCGTGAAGCAGCAAATGGCAGCGATTACCGAGCCTGCGATGCCCGTTTTCAGTATGGTTGCGTCTTTCATCGATCCCTGCCTAACCCTTAACCGAGGCGGGGTAGCCCGCATTGGCCGAAGCTGCGGCAATGGCTTCGATCGTGGTGACCGACGGATCGAATGCAACCGTTGCTGTCTTCGCCGCGTAGTCAATCTTGACCGATCGCACGCCTCTGACCTGTTCCATCGCCTTTTTTACCGTGACCGGGCAGAGTGCGCAGGTCATGTTCTCGACCGCGAAGGTCGTCGACTGAACCGTGGCCACCTGGGCGGCCGCGGACTGCGCTGAAGCGGTAGAGACAGTCGTAAAGCTGAAGCCCCCAAGTCCGCCGAGAGCGAGCACGGCTGCCGCGAGAATGAGGGACCGTTTCATATCGTTTGCTACTTAGTAGAAGAGTGGCGCCCACCAGTTGATTGTCAGAGCCATAAGGACCAGCGCAGTCGCCAGCCAGAGAGCAGTTTTGGTGATGAGGGCGGATTGCGGTTTGGCGCAGCACGATCCATCGACGCAAGCAGGTTTGGCCTTCAAATATACCTGCCGAAAACCAAGCCCGATGAAGATGAGCGTCACCGCTGCAAAGTACGGCTTGTAAGGCTCCAGCGCCGTCAGCGTACTAATCCACGTCCCGGACACGCCCAGCATCAAAAGAGTAAGTGGCGCGATACAGCAGGTCGATGCCAAGATGGCGCCGATGATGCCTCCTGCCGCGAACCATCTTTTCTTGCGGTCCACAGCGTCATCAGACTGAAGTGCCACTGGTTCCGCTCGTATGAGTGCCATCCGTCATCGTCCTCGCTATTGTTCTGATAATAAGGTAAGGTCTGTAGTAACTACAGGCTCAAGAGGTTTTCGACGCAATGACCGATCGCGTTGCTGGGAGAGGATTGAAGCGCGCGGCGCTGGCGCGGCGGACCGGCTGCAACCTGGAGACCATCCGCTACTACGAGAAAATCAACCTCATGCCAGCGCCGCCGCGCACCGCATCGGGCTACCGTGTCTATGATGAGCAGCACGTCGCGCGCTTACGCTTTATCCTGCGCGCCCGCGAACTGGGGTTTACTATTGAGGAAACCCGGGGACTGCTTGGCTTGGTAGATGGAGGAACCCAGACATGCGCGGAGGTGAAGGAGCGCACCGTGCGCCACCTTGCCGATGTGCGAGCGAAAATCGCCGATCTCCAAAGGATCGAGCGGGTGCTCGCAACGACCGCAGCGTCTTGTACTGGCGACGATGTCCCTAAATGTCCGGTATTGGAAGCACTCGCTTCATAATCGTGAGCTACTCGGCTGCGACTGTCACCGTCTCTCGCGGCGCCTTCCGCCTTGGTGCAGTTGTCAGGCCGCCTCTCTTAAAGCGTCCCGGTTATCCTCACGACCTGCCGTACTACTGCGACTACGAAAACGAGATGCTGTCGTACCACGATGATGGCATTTCTAGTCTTGGGCCCAAGCAGCCGCTTAGTAAGTTCGCTTAACGTCCGCTCTTACCCGTTCCGGTCATCCTCGAAAACCATAGAAAATTACAAATCCCGTTGAGCATGGCTTGCCATGCGAATAGGGCAGGGGACAGCCTAAAGCGGCGTGTGGGGGTATAAGAGATTATTCGAGTGGGACCACCACACCTATCCTGCCAACGGAAAGACAAATAAAAGAAGAGAATCGGGAAAAACTTCAATAATCTCCAATAATTTCTGAATATCTCCTACAAATTCAGATTATTTCCAATAACCTACAATAATTTTAACCTTTATAAAGCTGCAACTTCAATAATCTCCAATAATTTGTACATCACAGGGAAAATACTAAAATTCATGTGAAATATTTTTGTAGATTTACAGTTTTAATATTTCACAATGGTCAACCAAATTATGAAAATCATGTTGAAGTTAAAGTAAATTACATATGCCAAACTCTCGGTCTTCTAGAAGCCATCAAGAGACGCTGAACGCATCGACAGATGATCAGTTCACAACCATGCTCCGATGCATCCTGCAGCCGAATTCATCGGCTGAGGTCCTGGTCGCGGAGCTGCACGCTATGTCGAAAAGGTCCAGCAGCGAAAAGACCCATAAAGGGACACGCCGGGCCGTAGAGCGTGGCGGTGTGCCAGGCGGCAAGACGTATGGATATGATATCGTGCGCGGCATTGATGAGCGCGTAGATCCGCTGCGCGGATTGCGCATAATCAATGAAGGCGAAGCCCAAATCGTCCGGTTGATATTCAATCAATTTGAGTCCGGAGTGCGCCCACGCGAGATATGCCGACAATTGAATGAGAAAGGAATACTATCGCCGCGCGGTAAACTCTGGCATCAGACGACACTTTTAGGCACTGCATCCCGACAAAGCGGGATTCTGAGGCAACCGCTCTATGTGGGCCTGATTACGTTTTGCAAACAAGAATATCATCGGCAGAGATCAGGAAAACGCACAGCAATTCCACGCTCGATAGATGAATGGATTCGGGTTGCTGTTCTGTATCTTAGAATCATTGAAATGGAACAGTTTGAACGCGTTCAAGATGTCATTTCGAATGGGGGGTAATTTTTTTATTACAAAAAAAACTAATTAAATCAGATGATTATAAATCATAATTTCCCATAATGTTCATTACGCAACATTTATTTTAAACAATAATAAAATGCAATTCATCCCGCCATCGACAACGATCACCGCCTTTCACTACCCCGCTTTCAGATATTCCTTTGGCTCAGACGTGAAGGAATAGTCAAACGTCCTTCTTCGAAAGCCAAAATTGGGCGCAAAGCGCCCGATTTTTCCTATTAAATCCGCGCCGCGTCCACGACAGCGGGCGCACAAGAATAAGCCGGCCGGGCCTTTGGCCCGGCCGACAAAAGCGCGGAACTTTTCCAGTGTGGTTAGGCTATCGGAGCGACGGGGCCCGGTGTTATCCGGCCCCGTCGCCTGAGCTTTAGCGGGAGTAGAGTCCGCCCTTCCGTAGCGCCAGGAGGCAGGTGTTGACGTTCGTGCCGACCTCTCGAAACGAGCCGGACGGAAAGTCCCAAAAACGCCCTGAGTGTTGCTCTACGATCTCCCGGAACGACTTTGATTTTTTCGTCTCGCGAAACTCGGTTGCGGCACTCATAACCGCGACCAAATGCCCGCCGTCCTTCAGGAGTGAGAAGGCATGGAGAACATGGTCTATATCGCGCTCCCTATCAAAAGGCGGGTTCATTATCACCACATCATAAAGCGCGTCGGCGGCGGGTTGGTAGGCGAGAAAATCGACCGGGAGAACGCGCCGGTAAAGGCCGCTTTCGCTGAGTGCTTTTGCTCGATCTGTGTTCAACTCGACACAATCGACAACCGCCCCAGCCGCAACAGCGAGTTTGGCAAGATTTCCTGTCCCAGCTGATGGCTCAAGAACCAATCGTGGTTCACCATTGACCACCATGTGAGGCGCCCGCTCCATCACCATCCTTCCGACGGCCTCCGGGGTCGGGAACCACCCCATGTTACGTGCCAGTCCCATCTTGGGTGTAAGCCCATCGTCCTTGTCGGCTTCTCGCTCCTCTGGGATGGGATTGCCGTAGAATTCGCCAAGCGCCTTGTTGACCTCCGCCAGCAAATCCTTACGGGTAAAGTAGAGATGCAAGCTGCCCTTTTTCCACGTTCGGATCCGGAAATACTCGGTCTCTAAGACGGTTTGCCGGAGCCCTGTCGAATAGGCTCCGCGTGTGGCATCCGTCACCGCGGCGGCAACAGACAGATGGCGCGGTAAAGGCGGCTTACCCTCCATAAAACAAAAGATTCGTTCAACGTCCATTAGCGTATCGTCATAGTGCCAGCCATGATTCCATCCGCCCCACCCGCTCAGCGCGTTTTCAAGCACAATTCGGTGCTTGAACTTGAAAGTGTCGTTGGAGCGAAAACGGCGATCCAGCGCCGTGAAGGCGTCGGCGATACCTTCTTGAATGGTGTGGTTCAGCCCAGCGAACCGCGCCTGTAATGTGGCAAAGATATTCTCAACGGTCGGCTCGGGCGGATCTGTAATCAACGCCTGCCGCAACTCGTTCTTTTGGCGGCGGTTCATGATCGATTCAAGGTCCGTGTGCTCGATGAGTTTAGCCCAAAGATTGACGGACGTTATGAACTCGACCTTCGCCATATAATCGGCTTCGTCCAGGACCTTGATTGGCTGGATATAGAATTCCTCGTTGTCTCGTGTGTGGCGATTGTAGCTCACCCCATTCTGGGGGCTGATCGAACGCAATAGGCTGTTTGCCTGGGCGAGCGCTTCTTGCGCATCGATAAGGCGGGCATGGGATTCGCGGAAGGCGGCAAGAGCCGCCTCCCTCTTCTCGACGTTCTGGGCGACTGTCTCACGGGGAACTAGCATATTCATGGCCGGGCTCCCTCTTCTTTGAGCGCGGCGAATGTCCGTCCGTAACGCTTTAAAATAGCGTCCTCGTCCAGCTTTTCGACAACATGCACATAGAGCAGAAGATCCCGCACGACGTCTTCGATCGTGAAATTCTGTTTAGGGAAAACGTTCCCGACATAGGCTTCCAACATGTACCGGCCCAAATTCACGTGGTGCAGCGTTTCGTCTGAATATTGTTTCATGATCCGGGCCCTACTCCGCCGCGATCTGCAATGCCGGATCGGCTTGCAAGCCGTCGAGATAATTGACGGCGCGTTGTGCATGGGAAGCAGCACGGAAGATTGCCTGCTTGTCGCCCTTCAGGACCTTCAGCCAGCTTTGAATATAGGCGGCGTGGTCGTCCAGGTGATCCGGGCGTAGCCCCAGCGTGACGCCAAGGAATGCAGAGCCGATTTCTGCAACAAGCTCCTCAATGGCGTAGGCTTCATCGCCCCACTTTTTTCGGCCAAAATTCCGGTCAATCCGTCCCGGTCCTTTCGTCCAGTGGATATGCTCGTGCGCGAGAGTGCCGTAGTATTTTTCGGGGTCGGCGAAGGTCTCGAAAGACGGCATGCGGATGTAATCGGCAGTCCCGCCGTAAGCGTAAAATGCTTTGTTCCCGCCGTGCCTCACTTCGGAACCGGTTGCCGCGAAATAACGTTCGGCGTCGTCCCTCCTCTCGGCGTTCGGTTTGGTTGGTTGAGCCTTGGGGAAGTATTCACCCGGTAGACCCTCGATCTGATCCGCATTGAAAACGGCGTAGGCTTTCGTGAAGCGGCGCTGCCGCGCTTCTTCGTCCTCGCTGTTGTCTGGCTCCTCGTCAGTTTTGACGGTCATTGTCCCGGCATAGAAAACGGTCGTGCCCTTCTCGCCTTTGCGGACCTGGGCGCCAAGCTCCGTTGCCTGTCGGTAGGTCATCCAGTAAGGCGACGTGTAGCCGCTCGCCTGCGCTTCCATCCAAAGGGCAATGATGTTCACGCCCTTGTAGGCTTCGCCGCTTGATCGAAGAGGTTTTTCGGGAATGGCTCCAGCGTCCCACGGCTTTTGCCAAGGGCGGACGCCGGTTTCCAGCGCTGCGACGATCTTGTCTGTTACCGCCTGCATGTGATCTGTTTTTGTCGTCGTCTTGCCCATGTTTAGGCCCCTCTTCTTTTGGTGCAGGGTTGCTGTTCACAACTGCAACCCTGCATCTCCGGCGAGGAGCGAGAGAGGGGTGAAAGGCCGGCACGCCGGGAGGGGAATCACCCGCCCTCTTGGGCGCCGCGCAGCGGCGGGTTGGCAGGGCCTTGGCCCGAAACCTGGGGATACCCGGCAGGACGCGAGGGGACCGAGTCTAGCCTTTGTGGGGAGAGAGCAGCGCTCTCTTCACGCCGAGAGCGAAAGCGGGGAATAAGAACCGTACCGCACCGCCCAAGGGCGGGAAAAAGAACACCGTATTCACCAGTGATAGAATGCTGCGCATTGATCGTCAGGAGCTGAGCAGATTGTCGGATGACCGCTTCCCACCCTGCGGAGCCTGATGGCCCATTTGGCCGGCGGCGACCCAAAGCGGGCAGTCATGTCAAGAAACGGTGTCACCGTCCGCGACTTACCGATCTGTGCATCCGCCAGTCGAAATCCGCATGAATCTGGCGTTCGAGGCAGTCCGGATCTCCTGTGTCGGATCTGTCGGAACGCGGCGCCCGAAGGCCCTCTCATAGCGGTATCCGGCGCGTGGCCGTCGGTCGCGATCAGCCTTCGAAGCTGAGTGCCGGCTTGTGGTCGGCGCGAAACCGCCTCACCCACAACCGCGCCTGGCGCGTCGGTCTGCGAACTTGGCGCGTGAGAGTATCTGTCCACTTGCATTCAGGGTGAGACGAAGACCGCGCTCTTTGTGACGAAAAATGAGGCGCCAGCGTCCTTCGTCGGCGCCATGTCCGACTTCGCAGCGCGAAGTCATGGTGCCGTTTTGCATACATTGCCTGACTTCCTCTTCGGCGAGGCCGAAAGCTTCGCCCAGAACCGATGCAGGAACAACGAACCCGTCTTCGTCACGCTCGATTTCGCTCATGTCGCCTCACTCCTTCGTGCGGGCGCCGGATTGTCACGCCGGCATCGCCTCAAGGGCGATGTCGGCCAGGGTCGACCGGTTCAGATCAGCCAGAAAAGCGGCCTCCGCCGATCGCATGCGGGCCTTCAGGCGGCACCGGCCGTCGAGAACGCAGGCACCTCCATCGGCGCCGAGACATTCTACAAGGGGCTGGTTCTCCTCCAGTGTCCGGATCAGTTCGCCCAGTCGGATGCTGCCCGCGGGCAGGGCCAGGCATGCACCGCCACCTCCGCCTCGGCGCGTCTCGATCAGATCGGCGCGGGCAAGGTGCTGCATGATCTTGGCCAGATGGTTGCGCGAGACGTTGAATTCCGCCGCCAGTTCGGCTGTCGAGAAAGCCTTGTCGGGGGCGCTCGCCATGCGCATCAGCATACGCAGGCCATAGTCAGTGAAAGAGGTGAGACGCATGGTCGCAGCTTCCGCCATCGAATTGGTATTTACGATACCTATTTAGCGGCCGTAGGGTCAATTGCAACCCGAAAGGATGCATGATGCCCATTGCCGCTCCCATCCACGATGCCGCCGAACTGACCCGCTTTATCGAGGCCGAGTACCATCAGCGCCATCGCGTTCAACTGCCCCGGCTCGTCGAGATGGCCGACAGGGTCGAAACGGTCCATGCGGGAAGCGAAGGCCTTCCCGCGGGCTTGTCTGCGATCCTCCGCCGCATGCTCGAGGACATGGACGGGCACATGATGAAGGAGGAAATGATCCTGTTCCCGGCGATGCGCGCAGGTGGCGGGCCGGGAATAGGGGCGCCAATCGCGGTCATGCGCGCCGATCACGACGATCATGGTCGTGAGATCGACGAGATCCGCCTTCTGACGGGCAACCTGTCCGCTCCCGCGGGAGCATGCGGTACGTGGAGGGCCCTCTATGCCGGCCTCGCCGAGTTCGTCGACGATCTGACAGAGCATATGCGGCTCGAGAACGAGGTGCTTTTTCCGCAGTTCGAAGGCAAGTAGGGAGAGAGCGATGGCACTCGCGAGTGTTATGTCGAACGGGCGAGGCGCGACAGACCGCCTGCTGGCCGGCGTGGTTGCACAATTGGCCGCTGACGGGGTCAGGATTGCGGGAGCCCTGCGCGAACGCCGGCCGGAAGAGGCGTCGGATTTCTGCAACAGCGACCTCCTGCTGTTGCCGGAAGGCCCGGTGGTCCGCATTTCCCAGGACCTGGGAGCTGGATCGACCGCCTGCCGGTTGGACGCCGGAGCACTTGAAGACGCGGTCGGACTTGTGAGCGCGCGGGTCGCCGCGGAAAGGGTCGACCTCTTCGTATTGAACAAGTTCGGCCTGAGCGAGGCCGAGGGGCGCGGCTTTCGCACGCTGATCGCAGAGATGCTCGCGCGCGATGTGCCGGTATTGGTCGGATTGTCCGATGCCCACCGCGTCGCATTCGAGCATTTTTCCGACGGACTGGCCGACGCTCTCTCGCCAAATCAGGACGCGGTTCTGGCCTGGTGCCGGGCAATGGTTCGCAGCAATGCCACGGTCACAGAGGAGGCTTGAGTGCTTGATCCGGTAAACGAGGTTCCGACGCCGGCGCTTATCGATCTGATCCAGATGCAGTTCAAGGAAACGCTCCGGCAGGAACTTCCCGAGCTGATTGCGCTGGCCCGGAAGGTCGAGGCCGTCCATGCGGATGACGTAAGCGCCCCGCACGGATTGACGAATGCGCTGACCACGATTGCCGCCGATCTTGAGGATCACATGTACAAGGAGGAGGCGATCGTGTTTTCCGGTCTGCATGCCGGGAAATTTGGAAAATCGGCCCGGTCGCTCGCCGGCTTGCGGCACGATCACGCGGAGCACGAAGTGGCCCTGAACCGGGTCGCGGCTATCACGCACGGGTTTCGCCTGCCTTCTCACGCCTGCGCGTCCTGGCGTCGTCTCTATGCGGGCCTGGGGAAGCTGGCGGGAGATCTCGACGAGCACAGATACCTTGAAGAAGCGGTGCTCTTTCCGCGTTTCGAGTCCGCCGGATGAACAGGCCGGAGACCGGCGTTCTCTCCGCGCCTTCTTGTTCCTCCGGCCGGATCCACGGCCACAGTGACCGGTGACGATGCAGAACTGGAATCCCAGCCATGAGTAACATCGCCGATGCAATGCTCTTCGTCCCGAGGCGGGGGGAAGCTGTCGCGTCGCGGCTCGCCTGCCTGCTCGTGCAGCCACTGCTGGCACGCATCATCGGAAGCATCGCTGGCCGTCATCCGTCTTTGCTTGCCCGGTTGGGGCCACACCAGGCGACAAGCTTCCTGATCGACCCGATCGAACTCCCCTTCATGTTCTATCTCCGGCCGGATCCGCAAGCGCTTGTCCTGCGCGCCTTCCCGCGCGATCGCGCGCCGCGGGCAGGTGCGGTCATCCGGGGGAGGTTCATGCTCCTGCTGGAGATGATCGACTCGGAAGTGGATGGAGACGCCGCCTTCTTCTCGCGTGACCTGGAGGTGTCGGGGGAAACCGAAGCGGTCGTGCAGCTCAGAAACGCGCTCGACGATATCGACGGCTCCATCGCCGAGGAGATTGCCGAAATGTTCGGAGTGCCCGGTCGCGCGGTCCTCACGCAACTCCGGAAGGCCTACCCGAGCGAAGTGAAGGGACATACGGCGTCATGAGCCTTGCTGAACTGATCTGCCCCGCAGGAACGCCCGCCGCATTGCGCACCGCCGTGGATGCGGGAGCAGATGCCGTCTATTGCGGTTTTCAGAACGCGACGAACGCGAGGAATTTCCCGGGACTGAATTTCACTCCGCAGGAGTTGCGCGAGTCCGTCGCCTATGCCCATGCCAGGAACGCGAAAGTGTTGCTGGCGCTGAACACCTATCCGCCGGCCGGAAAGACCGACCTTTGGTGGCAGGCCGCCGATATCGGCGCGGGGCTTGGGGTCGATGCCTTCATCATCGCCGATATGGGGGTGGCGCATTATCTGGCGCAGAATCATCCGGGCATCAGGCTGCACTTGTCGGTTCAGGCCGCCGCGTCCAGCCCCGAGGCGATCCGCTATTACTGTCAGCATTTCGGAGTAAAGCGCGTCGTCCTGCCGCGTATCCTGACGATCCCCGAGATCCGCGAGATCCGGAAGGAAATCCCTTGCGAGATCGAGACGTTCATCTTCGGAAATCACGGTCTCATGGTCGAGGGACGGTGCAGCCTGACCAGCTATCTCACCGGGAAGTCCACCAATATGGACGGGGTCTGTTCGCCCGCCGCCGACGTCGAGTACAAGCGCCACGAGGACGGCTCGATGTCCTCCCAGCTTGGTGGATTCACCATCGACTGTTTCCGCTGCGACGAAAAGGCGGGGTATCCCACGATCTGCAAGGGGCGCTATGCGGCACCTCACCGGCGTGAAGGTTATTATGCCTTCGAGGAGCCGGTCAGCCTCAATCTCTCACGGCTCCTGCCCGAGCTCATCGATGCCGGCGTTCATGCCTTCAAGATCGAGGGGCGGCAGCGGTCGAAGAGTTACGTGCGCGGCGTGGTCTCGGCGTTCCGGCGGGCGGTCGACGATATTCGCGCGGGCCGACCGGCGAACATGGCCGATCTGGTCGCGCTGACGGAAGGCCAGAAACAGACCCACGGAGCCTTCGAGACGAAGAAATGGCGGTGAACGAAATGGCGAAACTGACCCTCGGTCCGATAGCCTATCACTGGTCCGCAGAGGAGCGCCGCGACTTCTATTTCCGGATTGCGGACGAAGCCCCCGTGGACGAGGTCTATCTGGGCGAGGTGATCTGTTCGAAGCGGGCGCCGTTCCACGAGGCCGATTTGCCGACCCTGATCGAACGGCTGGAACAGGCCGGGAAGACAGTGATCCTCTCGACGCTAGCAGAGGTCATGCTGAAGCGCGAGCGCAAGGCGACGGCGGAAATCGCGTCGATGGATACGCCCGAAATAGAAATCAACAATGCCGCGGGGCTCTACGAGCGGGCTGGCCGGCCTCACCGGGTCGGGCCGTTCATGAATGCCTACAACGAGGCGACCATCGCGTGGATGGCCGGGCAGGGGGCGACGCATGTCAGCTTGCCCTGCGAGCTGCCTGCGAGCGCGATCAGGGTTGCCGCGCAGTCCGCGAAAGATCTCGGAATTGGCGCCGAAGTGCAGGTTTTCGGGCGTGCGTCGCTGGCGGTGTCGGCGCGTTGCTATCACGCCCGCGCTCACGGTCGGACCAAGGACAATTGTCAGTTTGTCTGCGAACAGGACCGGGATGGAATGCCGTTGCGCACGACCGATGACCGACCCATCCTGCGCGTGAACGGTATCCAGACCCAGTCCGAGAGCTATGTCGATCTCCTACCCGAGTTGGACCGGCTGGTTGCCGATGGCGTGACCCATTTGCGACTGATGCCGCAAGCGGTGGACATGGTCTCCGTCGCGGCCGTTTTCCATTCCGTGTTGCGCGGAGCGATCGCGGTCGACGAAGCCGAAGCGATGCTGCGAGGGATATGCGGCGAGGTCGCGTTCAGCAACGGTTACTATTACGGGGAGGCGGGGTATCGCCGCGTCGCTTCCGCCGCTTCTTCGTGATCTTGCCGTGAAGCGCGCGCAATAGCCGGAATACGCTCCGGACCGTCGCGCGAATTTAACATGCTCGCAATCCTGCCCACCCTGTCCCTCTGATAAGTCGCTGGGCTTCGGAGTTCTCGCGCTTTCCGATCCCTTCTCGACCGCCCCCGAAAACAAGCGCGTTTTTTCGAGCCGAATTGATCAAAGTCAAGGTTCGCCTCCCGGGGGTGGTGCAGGTTGGGCTCGAATGATTTTCGAGCGAGTCTGGAGCCATTCGTGCCTTTCTTTCGAGCACCGTTCCTGCAATTGCATGCCCTGTTCTTCAGTGCAGCCCTGGCGTTCCTTCTGTTGGGAACGCCGGCGCACGGAGCTTCCCTCGTGCAGTCGTTTCTGGAAAAGGTTCCGGCCGGCGATCTGGTTCCGGGCGCCGAGGCCTATGGCGCCTTGAGGGACGATGTGCCGGTCGTTCCGGCACTCAAAGCCGGTCAGACCGTCGGGTGGGTCTTCCTGACCTCCGATTTCGTCTCCACGACAGGGTATTCCGGCAAGCCAATTCATACCCTGGTCGGGATCGACAAGGAGGCGGTGCTCACCGGCGTGCAGCTGGTCAAGCATTCCGAGCCGATCGTGCTGATCGGGATCCCGGACAGCGAGATCCGTGCGGTCACGGAGAGATATGCCGGCCTCGACCTGAAGGCCGAAGCCGCCGCCGGTGGATCGGCGCACGATCTCGACATCATTTCCGGTGCCACGGTCACTATCATGGTGATCGACGACTCGATCGTCCGCGCCGGGATCAAGGTCGCGCGCCGGCTCGGCCTCGGCGGATTGAAGGAGGACGCCGCTCAGGCCGGCCCGGGCAAGGTGATCGATCCGGACATGCGCGAGGTCTCGGACTGGGCCACGCTCACCGGCGACGGATCGGTGCGCCGGCTGTCGCTAGACGTGGCCCAGATCAACGAAGCCTTCCGCGAGCAGGGCGATGCCGCTGCCATTGCCCGGCCGGAACGCGGTCCGGATACCGATACCTATATCGACATGTATGTTGCCCTCGCCGATGTCCCGTCGATCGGGCTGTCGCTCCTCGGGGAGGCGGAATACGCCAATCTGCGCGCCAGGATGGCGGAGGGCGAGCACGCCATTCTGGTGATGGGACGGGGGCGCTATTCCTTCAAGGGCTCGGGGTATGTCCGGGGCGGTATCTTCGACCGTATCCAGCTCATCCAGGACGATAATTCTGCGCGCTTCCGGGATCGCCAGCATGCCCGTGTCGGCCAGATCGCGGCTGAAGGAGCACCCGCCTTCACCGAGATGGACCTGTTCATCGTTCCCGCCGAGACGGACTTCGATCCGGCCGGGGATTTCCGCCTCCAGCTGCTTGTCCAGAGGGCCGTCGGGGCGATCGACAAGGTGTTCCTCACCTTCGATCTCGGCTACCGGCTGCCCGACCGCTACCTCAAGACCGTTGCACCGGTTTCCGAGGCGGATCAGGCATCGGCCGAACGCGCCGACCTCGGAGACCGGGCCGCGATGCAGGCCCTCTGGAAACGGATTTGGAACGACCGGAAGTTTGACATCCTGATACTCGCCGCAGCCGTCGGGGTGCTGACAGCGGTGTTCTTTTTCCAGATGCAGGTCACGCGGAACGAGCGTTTCACCTTCTGGTTCCGGATTGCCTTCCTGACCTTCACGCTGGTCTGGCTCGGCTGGATGCAGAACGCGCAGCTTTCGGTGGTCAACGTGCTGGCCCTGTTCTCAGCGCTGACGACCGAGTTCAGCTGGGACGCATTCCTCATGGACCCGCTCGTGTTCCTGCTCTGGTTCTCGGTCGCCGCCGCGCTGCTGTTCTGGGGACGGGGCGCCTATTGCGGCTGGCTCTGCCCGTTCGGCGCGCTGCAGGAACTGACCAACCGGCTCGCCAAGCTGGCGCGGATCCCGCAGTTCGAGGTTCCCTGGGGGCTGCATGAGCGGCTCTGGCCGATCAAGTACATCATCTTCCTCGCGCTCTTCGGGCTCTCGCTCTACTCGCTCGACGTCGCGGAGCATTATGCCGAGGTGGAACCGTTCAAGACGGCGATCATCCTCAAGTTCCAGCGGGCCTGGCCGTTCGTGCTGTTCGTGGTGGTGCTGCTGGGGATCGGCCTGTTCATCGAGCGCTTCTACTGCCGCTACCTCTGCCCGCTCGGCGCGGCGCTGGCGATCCCGGCCCGCTTGCGGATGTTCAACTGGCTGAAGCGCTACCGGGAATGCGGCAATCCCTGCATGCGCTGCGCCAATGAATGCATGGTCCAGGCGATCCATCCCGAGGGCAACATCAACCCGAACGAGTGCCTGAACTGCCTGCATTGCCAGGTGCTCTACCAGCACGACCAGAAATGCCCTGTCTGCATCAAGAAACTGGCCAAGCGCGCGCGTCGGCAAGCGCTTTCCAGCCCGAATGGGCCTGAGCTGCCGCAAAAAGTGTCAAAGGCTCCGGCCGAATGAGTTCCGAAGACGAAACAAGGAGATACGTCATGACGGAAGATAGCAAAGTCTCTGGTTTTTCCCGCCGCGATCTGCTCGGCGGCACGGCGACGACCGCGCTCGTGGCTGTCGGCATGGGGGCGACCACGATCGCCAATCCGTTGCCGGCCAAGGCTGCCGAGGGTGGCCAGAAGTTCGAGCTCTCCCCCGGCGAACTCGACGAGTATTACGGCTTCTGGTCGTCCGGGCAGTCCGGCGAGCTCCGTATCCTTGGCGTTCCGTCGATGCGCGAGCTGATGCGGGTGCCGGTGTTCAACCGTTGCTCCGCAACCGGCTGGGGGCAGACCAATGAGTCGTTGAAGATCCTGACGGAAGGCCTCCTCCCGGAAACCAAGGCCTACCTCGCCGCCCAGGGCAAGGTGACCTACGACAACGGCGACCTGCATCACCCGCACATGTCGTTCACCGACGGTACCTATGACGGCCGCTATCTGTTCATGAACGACAAGGCGAACACCCGGGTCGCCCGCGTCGACTGCGCCACGATGAAATGCGACAAGATCATCGAGATCCCGAACGCGCACGACATCCACGGCATGCGGCCGCAGAAGTACCCGCGGACCGGCTACATCTTCGCCAACGGCGAGCACGAGGCTCCGCTCGTCAACGACGGCAAGATCCTGGATGAACCGGACAAGTATTCCTGCGTCTTCACCGCGATCGACGGCGATGAGATGAAGGTCGCCTGGCAGGTCATCGTCAGCGGCAACCTCGACAACTGCGATGCCGACTACCAGGGCAAGTACGCCTTCTCCACCAGCTACAACTCGGAGATGGGCACCAACCTGGCCGAAATGACGGAAAGCGAGCTCGACCACGTCGTCGTGTACAACATCAAGCGGATCGAGGAAGGCGTGAAGGCCGGCGATTTCCAGATGCTGAACGGCGTGCCGGTGCTCGACGGGCGCAAGGGATCGAAATACACCCGCTACATCCCGATCCCGAACAGCCCGCACGGCTGCAACGCCGCACCGGACAAGAAGCACATCATGATCGCCGGCAAGCTCTCGCCGACCGTCTCGATCATCGACGTGACCAAGCTCGATGCACTGTTCGAGAGCGACGCCGACCCGCGCTCGGCCATCGTGGGCGAGCCGCAGCTCGGCCTCGGTCCGCTACACACCGCCTTCGACGGCAAGGGCAATGCCTTCACCACGCTCTTCCTCGACAGCCAGGTCGTGAAATGGAACATCGACAAGGCGATCCGCGCATATGCGGGCGAGGATGTGGACCCGATCATCTCCAAGGTCGACGTCCATTATCAGCCGGGCCACAACTCGACCTCCATGGGCGAGACCGCGGAAGCGGACGGCAAGTGGCTGATATCGATGAACAAGTTCTCCAAGGACCGGTTCCTCAATGTCGGCCCGCTGAAGCCGGAGAACGAGCAGCTCATCGACATCTCATCGGACGAGATGAAGGTGGTGCATGACGGCCCGACCTTCGCCGAGCCGCATGACAGCATCATCGTCCACCGCTCGAAGCTCAACCCGAAGACGGCGTGGGACCGCAATCATCCCATGTTCGCCGACGCGATCGCGCAGGCGAAAGCCGACGGGGTCGATCTCGAGGACGCCGCGCATGTGATCCGCGACGGGAACAAGGTGCGCGTCTACATGTATTCGGTAGCGCCCACCTTCAGTCTTGAGAAGTTCACCGTAAAGCAGGGCGACGAAGTAACGGTATACGTCACAAATCTGGACGATATCGATGACCTGACGCACGGTTTCTGCATGTCGAACTTCGGTGTTGCCATGGAAGTGGCGCCGCAGGCGACTGCCTCGGTGACCTTTATTGCGGAGCGTCCCGGCGTGCACTGGTACTATTGCCAGTGGTTCTGCCATGCCCTGCACATGGAAATGCGTGGGCGGATGTTCGTCGAACCGCGGGCGACCTGAGCGATGAAGCGCGTTCTCTCCATAAGCGGCATCCTGCTCGCTCTGTCACTTACGGCGGGCCTCGGTGCGCCGGCGGTGGCGGCCGAGCGTAGCGTGCCAGCGGGCGGGGACGCGCTGAGGAAAGCCATCCGGGCGGCCGAGGACGGCGACGTGCTGCGCCTCGCGCCCGGAACACATGAGGGACCGGTCGTCATCGTCCGGTCCCTGACCCTCGACGGCGGCGGTCATGCCGCCGTCGTCGGGATCGGCGAAGGCAGTGTGATCACGGTCGACGCGGCGGACGGCGCGATCATCGGCCTGACCGTTACGGGCTCGGGACTCTCGCAGCAGACGCTCGATGCCGGCGTCAAGCTGACGGGCAAGGCCGTGCGGGCGAAAGTGCGCGACAATCGCATTCTCGACAATCTGGTCGGGGTCGACGTGCATGGCGCGAAGGATGCGCATGTCGCCGGCAACCTGATCGAGGGGCGCCGGGACCTGCGCATGAACGAGCGCGGCAACGGCATCTATGTCTGGAACGCGCCGGGCCTGCTGGCCGAATTCAACACCATCCGCTTCGGCCGCGACGGCATCTTCGTCAACACCAGCCACAGGGACGTTTTCCGTGGCAATCGGTTCGAGGATTTGCGCTTCGCGATCCACTACATGCACGGCAACGACGGCGAGATAATCGGCAATCTCTCGATCGGCAACGATATCGGCTATGCGCTGATGTTTTCCGACCGTCTCACGGTTCGCGGCAATGCTTCGATCGGCGACCGCAATCACGGCCTGATGCTGAACTATGCCAACAACGCGGAGATCGCCGGGAACCTTGTCCGCGCAGGCGGCGAGAAGTGCTTGTTCATGTACAATGCGAACAAGAACACCGTCACCGGCAACCGTTTCGAGGCGTGCCCGACAGGCATTCATTTCACCGCCGGGTCAGCGCGCAACGAGTTCTCCGGCAATGCCTTCATCGGCAACCGGACGCAGGTGAAGTATGTCGGCAGCCGCAATCTCGAATGGAGCGGTGGCGGGCGCGGCAACTACTGGAGCGATCACGCCGCGTTCGACGCCAATGGAGACGGCATCGCCGATACGGTCTACAGGCCGAACGACATGGTCGATCAGATTCTCTGGACGCAGCCGGCGGCAAAACTGCTGATCGGCAGCCCCGCGGTCCAGCTGCTGCGCTGGACGCAGTCACAGTTTCCGGCGCTCCTGCCGGGCGGCATCGTCGACAGCGCGCCGCTGATGCATGCCCCCGAAATCGCAACCCCGCGCGCGGGAACAGACGGATGAACGGTTCCGCCCTCAATCTCGACCGGGTGGTGAAGAGCTTCGATGCGCACCGTGTCGTCGACGGCGTCTCCTTCGAACTTGCGGCCGGCGAGCGGGTGGCGCTGCTCGGCCATAATGGTGCCGGCAAGACCACCCTGTTCAAACTGATCCTGGGCTTTCTCGTGCCGGACAGCGGCGCGATCTCGGTGCTGGGAGCGGCGCCCGGATCGGCCGGAGCGCGCAACGCCGCCGCCTATCTGCCGGAGGCCGTCGCTTTCCACAAATCGCTGACCGGCGAAGAGGTCATGCGCTTTTTCGCCCGCCTGAAAGGCGCGGATCCTCGGAAAGCGATGCCTTTGCTGGACCGCGTCGGTCTCGCCGACGCCGGTCGCCGGAGCGTCGGCACCTATTCCAAGGGCATGCGCCAGCGTCTCGGTCTGGCGCAGGCGCTGATCGCCAGCCCAAGACTGGTGCTCCTCGACGAGCCGACCAGCGGTCTCGATCCGATCTCGCGGCAGAATTTTTACGAGATCGTCGAGGAGGTCGCGGCGGGCGGCACCACGGTCCTGCTGTCCTCGCACGCCCTGACGGAAGTCGAGGCCCGGACCGACCGCATCCTGATTCTCTCGCGGGGCAAGCTCGTCGCCGACGATACCTTTGCCAGCCTGCGGGCGGCGGCCCGCCTGCCAATCCGCCTCAAGGTCCAGGGCACCGAGGCGAATGTGGAAGAGATCGCCAGCAGGCTCGGCGGGACCAGGGTCAACGGCCGGTCCGTCGAACTGATCTGCGATCCGTCAGAAAAGACCGCGCGTCTCGCCGCGATCACCGCACTCGGCCCTCTGGTGTCCGACATCGACATCAGCCTGCCCAGTCTGGACGACATATACCGCCATTTTTCCGGCGCAGACGGGAAAGGTGCCTGAAACATGTTCACCCGCATTCTCACCATCGCGGCCCAGGAAATCCGCATCGGCCTGCGCAATCGCTGGATCCTGCTTTCGGCGGTGATCCTGTCGGCGTTTTCGCTGGCTCTGGCGCTTCTCGGCTCGGCCCCGGCCGGCACGCTCGGGATCGACCGCATGACCGTTACAGTAGCCTCGCTGGCGACGCTATCCGTCTATCTGGTGCCGCTGATCGCGTTGCTGCTTGCCTTCGATTCCGTCGCCGGCGAGATCGACCGAGGGACGCTGCTACTGGTGTTTTCCTGCCCGATTTCGCGCGGCGAATTCCTGGTCGGCAAGGCGGTCGGCCATCTCGCCGTACTGGCTCTGGCCCTGGTCTTCGGCTATGGCGCCACGTCGGCACTTCTGTTCGCGAGCGGCGCCGGTTCGGCGACCGGGCTGATCGATTTCCTGCGCCTGATCGCGACCTCGGCGTTGCTGGGTCTTGCCTTTCTCGCGGTCGGCTACGTGCTCAGCGCGCTGACCCGTCAGGCCACCACGGCGGCAGCCCTGGCCGTCGGCGTCTGGCTTCTCCTCGTCGTGCTCTATGATCTCGCGCTGCTCGGAGCGCTGGTCGCTGACGCCGAAGGCTTCTTTGCCGCGAAGGCGCTGCCATTCGCCATTCTTTTCAACCCGGCTGACGCGTTCCGTCTCTTCAACCTCTCCGCGCTCGGGGCCAGCGACCTTGTCGGCGGCATGGCTGGGGTGTCGGAAAATCTGCCGTTCGCGCCCGCCGCCGCGCTCGCGGCCATGGCTGCTTTCACAATTTTGACACTCTCGCTCGCCGTCGCACTTGTCCGGAGGATCTCGCCATGATGCCTCGCCTCGCTCTTCTGTTCGTTCTCGTGCTCGCCGTTGCCGGCTGCAAGGAGGAGGCCGCGTCCGTGAAGCCGGCGCCGGTCCAGCTCACCCTGGAGGCGGCAGGCCATTATTGTCAGATGACCGTGCTCGAGCATGACGGCCCGAAGGCGCAGATTCATCTTGCCGGCAACAGCCATCCCTTCTGGTTCACCCAGGTTCGTGACGCGGTGGCCTTCACCCGTCTGCCGGAGGAGCCGAAGGATTATGTCGCAATCTACGTGAACGACATGGCCAAGGCCGAAAGCTGGGCCCAGCCCGGCACCGCGAACTGGATCGATGCCGAGGCGGCCTGGTTCGTCATCGGCAGCCGCCAGCTCGGCGGCATGGGGGCGCCGGAAGCGATTCCGTTCGGCACGCGCGCGGCGGCAGATGCCTTCGTGAGCGAAAATGGCGGCGCGGTCGTGCGCTTCGGAGAGATTCCCTCCGAATATGTCCTCGCTCCCGTGGACTCGGGGAATCCGGGCGCCCCGATGTCACGCTCCGAGCCCGCCGGGGGCGGTCACGCTACCGGAATGCATCACGCCGCATATGCGGGAGAGGTAAAGCCATGAGCATGTCACAGGGCGCCGCGGGTCTGTCCCGTCGCCGGTTTCTCGCGATCTCGGCAGCCGCGGCCGGACTGGCTGCGGTCCCGCTCGCCGCGCGTGCCAGCGTGCCGGTCCGGCGTTGGCAGGGCATCGCTCTCGGAGCGGCCGCCGAGATCCGTCTGGCGCATCAGGACAAGGCGGCAGCGGAGCGGATCTTCGCCCGCGTTGAGCGGGAGATCCGCCGCCTGGAGTCGATTTTCAGTCTTTACCGGCCGGAAAGCGCGCTCTCGCGCCTCAATCAGGATGGCCGGCTCGACGCGCCACCGCTCGACCTGGTCGAGCTTCTCACACTCTGTCACCGTCTGCATGGCGTCACCGGTGGGGCGTTCGATCCGTCGGTACAGCCGCTCTGGCAGGCCTATGCGGAAGGCTTCGCAGCGTCTGAGAAAGGGCCGGAAGAAGCGGCAATCAAAGCGGCTCGCAGTATGTTGGGTTTCGATGCGGTTGCGAGCGGCACGGATCAGATCCGCTTCCCGCGCGCCGGCATGGCGCTTACCCTGAACGGCATCGCCCAGGGCTTCGTCACCGACCGCGTCTCTGTTTTGCTGGAGAGCGAAGGCATGACCGATGTCCTGGCCGATCTCGGAGAGATCCGGGCCACCGGATCGGACGGTGGCGGAGACGGCTGGCGGGTCACTCTCGATCCGGAGCGTTCCGGCTCCGCGACCGGCAAGCTCGGCCTTCGCAACCGGGCCGTCGCAAGCTCGGCATGTCTTGGCACCACCTTCGATGCCGCCGGCCGTGTCGGGCATATCCTCGATCCGCGTTCCGGACTCCCCGCGCGCGCGGAACTCGCCGCGGCAAGCGTGATCGCGGAGAATGCGGCGCTGGCGGACGGGCTCTCGACGGCGGCGCTTGTCTGCGGACGTGATGCGCTGGCGGGGGTTCTAAAGGCGTTTCCGAGCGTCTCCGCCCGACTGATCGATATGTCGGGCAAAGTCGAATGGCTCCGCGGCTGACACCGCCGTCCGGAAGATCAGCCCCGGGAGCGCAGGATCTCGGCGCGCTCCTGCTCGAAGAAATCTCGCAGGATCTCGACGTCGCTGATCGTCGCCATGTTCTGTTTGACCCGTACGCCGTATTCCCGAAGCCGCAGGAAGGCGCGGGAAAGGCTTTCCGGCTTCATGCCGAGGTGCCCCGCGATCAACGCCTTGTCATATGGCAGGACAATCGTGCAGGCCCCGGTGTCCACAGGCGCCAGAGAGAGCAGAAACTCAGCCAGTCTCTGGGCCCCCGTATGGGCCTTGAGCTGCTGGACCTGGTGGACCAGTCCGTGAAGATGCTGAGAGAGTGACGCGAGCATTTTCAGACCGATCTCGGGGGCACTGCGAATCACATCCGGCAGGCGCCGTGTTGGAATAATCAGGATCCGTGTGTCCGTGACGCTCTCGGCACTGGCGGGATAGACGCCGGACGTAAAAGCGACTGCCTCCGCGAAGCTCTGACCGCGCGTGAACACGCCGACCACTGCCTCTCCGCCGGAATGAGTCAGACGGTATATTTTTACCCATCCCTCCAGGATGATGAAGAAAGCAGACGCTGGGTCTCCCTGCATGAACAGGGTCTCGTTGCGTCCCATTGACTTGACTGCGGCTTCGGCCAGCAGCGTCGTGAGGGCGCCTTCGCTCAGGTCTTTGAAGAGCGAAGCCTGCCGGATAAGGGCGGTGTCTTCCGGAGAGAACTTGATTGTCATAAGGCCACCTGAAGATCATGGTGCATCGACGCTGGTTCTAGAGCCAGAGTTCACCGCGATCCAGATGTATATCCGCTTTACTCTGGAACCCGACAGGCTAAGAACCCAAGACTTGAACTATTCTGGCGTGTTTGATGCTCAGTAGATATTTGCTGATTTGAAACGAGATCCGGTCTCGACCCCTCAGCCGGGATGTGATTGCAAGTGTCGGGGAGGTACAAGCCCAGCAGAACACCGGTCCATGTTGCGTCAGCGAACGACCGCTTCCCACCCGAAGCGGGCAGTGGTGCTGCGCGATAGGGATCGTTTCGGCATGGGCGGAGACCCGCTTGCGGGGCTCCGCGGAGCGACCGAAGGACGCGGAATAGAGCCCGGACCCAACGGGGATCGCCAAACAAGCCCGGATAAGATCGAAACTTATAACGTCATAACACTTTGATAATACTATTAATTTTATAAAAACTTCTCATAATTTAAGCATGCAGCCCACAGTTGAGGCATGTTCTTACAGCTGCCACCACAAACCATCGATCTAACTATCTAAAAAATTCCCATCATATCTCTTGACCCTCCACCAACTGGAAGGACCAGAGTCAATTATCATCAAACTAAATAGATCTGGAAGCGAGCTGACTATGGTCAATTTGTCGTCAGAAACGCGGAGTTCCGGGAAGACGATTGTTACCCGGGATCCGGTGTGCGGCATGATTGTCGAGCATAGAAAAGATGATCTGACACTCAATCATGCGGGTCACCTGTATCACTTTTGCAATCCAAAATGCCTGACCAAGTTCCAGTCCGACCCCGAGAGTTATCTGAGGAGCGAGGACCCGGTCTGCGGCATGTCGGTTGACCACTCCAGTGCCGCGCATATGCAAAAACATGGCGGGGAGAAATTTTATTTCTGCTCGTCCTTGTGCGAAGACAAATTCCTGGCAGCTCCCGATACTTATATGACCGGCAGGCCAGCGCATGAGCCGATGCCGGAAGATACCCTCTTCACCTGTCCGATGGATCCAGAGATCATTCAAGAAGGCCCCGGAGACTGTCCGATCTGCGGCATGGCGCTTGAACCGTTGTTGCCCTCGGCCGACGCGGGCCCAAACCCTGAACTGATCGATTTCACCAAGCGATTCTGGGTTGGTGCGATCCTGACTCTACCCGTTCTGGTTTTGGCCATGGGGCCGCACTTAGGCATACCGGTTCGCGAATGGCTCGGCGAACAGATGGCGAGTTGGGCTGAACTCGTTCTGGCAACGCCGGTCATACTCTGGTCCGGCTGGCCATTTTTCGTGCGTGGCTGGAAATCGTTCCTCTCCCGAAACCTGAACATGTTTTCCCTGATCGCACTCGGTGTCGGGGCGGCATATGGTTTCAGTTTGATTGCAACGATTCTGCCACAGACGTTCCCCGATGGCTTCAGAAACAGTGACGGGTCGGTCGGTGTCTATTACGAGGCCGGAGCGGTCATCGTGATTCTGGTTCTACTCGGTCAGATCATGGAACTGTCCGCTCGAGAAAAGACGTCGGGAGCAATCAAAGCCCTGCTGAGCCTTGCGGCAAAGACTGCGATCATTGTCCGGGACGATGGAACAGAGGAAGAGATTGATCTTGATCAAGTGGTCGTCGGCAACCGGTTACGCGTCCGACCGGGAGAAAAGGTTCCCGTCGATGGCGTCGTCCATGAAGGTCGCACATCGATTGACGAGTCGATGATCTCCGGCGAGTCTATTCCCACGGAGAAATCATCCGGAGACACCGTGACCGGCGCGACGATCAACCAGTCGGGTTCGATCATCATGGAAGCGCGGCGCGTCGGCAAGGACACCCTGCTCAGCCAAATCGTCGACATGGTGAGTCAGGCGCAACGCAGCAGAGCGCCGATTCAGCGGCTAGCTGACACCGTGGCCGGATGGTTTGTCCCTGCTGTCATCTTGATAGCGGCCACGGCTTTTGCTGCTTGGTCAATATGGGGCCCGCCGCCGGCCATGGCCTATGCATTGGTTGTCGCCGTTTCGGTGCTGATCATTGCTTGCCCCTGTGCGCTCGGGCTCGCAACGCCGATGTCCATCATGACTGCGACGGGCCGAGGCGCAGAAGCTGGCGTGCTTATCAAGAACGCCGAGGCTCTCGAACGGTTTTCCGCTGTCTCTATACTGGTTGTGGACAAGACGGGCACTCTGACCGAGGGGCGCCCAAAGCTGGTTGCTGTGGAAACTGCGGAAGGATTTGACGAAACTGAGCTTCTGACGCTCGCGGCAAGCCTGGAGCGCGGCTCGGAACACCCCCTTGCCGAGGCCATCGTGAAGGGCGCAAAGGAAAGAGGTCTTACTCTACGCTCTGTCGGTGAGTTTGAAGCAATCACGGGTATGGGGGTGGTCGGCAGTATCGACGGAACTGAGGTCGCTCTCGGCAACGAAAGACTTCTTTCAAAACGAAACATTGAAACCGGAGAACTGGGCGAGGCGATCAAGGCCCGTCAAAATGACGGCGAGACAGTGATGTTCGTCGTAATTGACAAAAAGGCGGCCGGTCTTATCGCAGTGGCAGACCCGATAAAGGAAACTACACCGGCAGCACTCAAGGCGCTGCGGGATGCCGGGCTACGGATTCTTATGGCGACAGGCGACAACGCCAGGACCGCGAAAGCGGTCGCCGATCGCCTTGGAATTGCGGAGTTTCGCGCTGATGTCTTGCCGGAAGACAAGGTCAACATCGTCCGGGAGCACCAAGGGCAGGGCCAAAAGGTTGCAATGGCTGGCGACGGTGTGAACGACGCGCCGGCGCTGGCACAGGCGGATGTCGGCATTGCGATGGGTACCGGAGCCGATGTTGCAATCGAGAGCGCTGGATTCACGCTGGTAAAGGGCGATCTACAGGGCATCGTACGAGCGCGTCACCTGTCGACGGCGACGATGCGAAATATCCGTCAAAACCTGTTCTTTGCCTTTATCTACAACGCAGCCGGCGTGCCGATCGCTGCGGGTGTGCTCTATCCTGTTTTTGGGATTCTGTTGTCTCCAATCCTTGCGGCGGCGGCCATGAGCCTTTCGTCGCTTTCCGTGGTCGGCAACGCGCTGCGTCTCAAACGAGTCCGGCTAAAGTAAGGCTACGTGGCACCTTACTGGGCCGCACACATCCGGCGCTTACAGCTCGTGAGGAAAAAATGAGCATTCTCAAGAATATAGGTCAAGCATCAAGAGCGTCGAACCTGCCGGTCAAGACAATCCGCTACTACGAGGATATCGGTTTGGTTGTGGCTCCACGCTCCGAGAACGGTTACCGGCAGTATGGAGACATCGAGATCCACAAATTGCGCTTTGTTCAAAGAGCCCGGAGTCTTGGTTTCTGCGTCGATGATTGTCGAACGCTTCTGTCGCTTTATGAGGACTCGGGGAGGAGCAGTGCCGACGTGAAGAGACTTGCCCAGAAAAACCTGGATGAGATCGAGGTGAAGATCGTCGAATTGAGAAATCTCCGTGAGGTTCTTGTTCACCTTCTCGATCATTGCGCTGGGGACGATCGCCCTGAATGTCCGATTATCAACGATCTTTCCGGCGACGGTAGCTCCGGGAACCTTATACGTCACTAAGCTCACGCACACGGGAGGACAAAACATGCTAATCCGACAAGGTATCTGCAGCCTAACTGCTTTAGCTGGATCAGCGGCCCTCGCGCGCACCGCGACAGCAGCTCCAGGCGACGGTTTCTACGGCGAACACATGATGTACGGCGGCTGGTTCATGGGGCCATTCATGATGCTGGTCGCGCTTGGACTGATCATTGTCGCAATTGTTGTCGTCAGCCGCTTGTTCGGGTCTGGAAGCAGTGCCGGCTCCGCCTTGCGCATCCTTGAAGAGCGTTTCGCACGAGGGGAAATCGACAGAGAAGAGTTCGAGGATCGAAAGAAGGCACTTTCGCGGTGAAGGCCCGAAACATCGTACTCGGGGCCGCTGCGATCGTCGCGATTATCGGAACCGGCTTGGCCGCTTTTTATTGGCAGGGACAGAACAATACGTCGGCCCCCGCGTTGGATACCAACAATCCGGAGCTCGTGACCGCCGGGAAAATTATCTACGCCGAAAATTGCGCAGTTTGCCACGGACATAATCTGGAGGGGCAGCCGTCCTGGAGACAAAGAAGAGCGGACGGGCGGCTACCCGCACCGCCTCACGATAAGAGCGGCCATACGTGGCATCACCCGGATCGCATCATCTTCGAACTGACAAAATTCGGTCCGACCGTTTTGGTGGGTAACGGATACGAGAGCGACATGCCCGGCTTTGACGAGATCCTCGACGATCGAAGCATCGTTGCCGTGCTGTCTTTCATCAAGAGTACCTGGCCACGGGAAATTCAGCAAAGGCAACAGAAAGTCACGCGTTCGGACAAGGGAGAATAGTATGCGAGTCCTTACATCGACTGCGATTGCGTTATTGGTTCTGTCCACTTCCGCATGGAGCCAGGAGGTCAGACAACCAGACCTGAAAGGCGCGGCAGTATTTGGGAAAATCGCTTACGACAAATTCTGCGCAGCATGCCATGGAATAAATGGCGTGGGGACCGACAAGGGTCCTCCATTCCTGCATCGTGTATATGCGGCGGGCCACCATAGCGACGAATCCTTCTATCTCGCAGCCCTGCGCGGCGCACGAGCCCATCATTGGCGGTTCGGAGATATGAAGCCCGTTAATGGCGTGACCGAGAAGCAAGTCGAGATGATCGTTAAGTACGTTCGCGCTCTGCAACTTGCAAACGGGATCCGGTGAGAGAATGGGGGGTAGCGAAAGTGTTTCTGTACGCTTTCTTCTTGATCTGGATCAAGGCACCAAACGCTGAGATTGTCCAAGTTACTCGAAAATAGGAAGATAGAGAATGCTTGGCATTTTTGGCAGAAAGAGAGCTTATTGGGCGGCACCACTTTTCGTCGCAATGGCCTTTCTGTCTCTAATTGCCAACAATGCTGTCGTGATCGATCCGTGGGAATCCCAAGCGCATCATACCGAGTTGACCGTGCAGGATTTTGACGAACAGGACACTGATTCAGAAAACACTTCTCCCTCCGATCCGGAGGTGCGTTGTCATCTCACATTCGCTTGTCTGACTTTTATTGTCGCGAATGATGTTTTGCGGCTTTTCCATCTTGTTTCGAGACATTTCCATTCCCAGTCGAATTTCCTTGGTGACGGATTGGCTGTGACTGGCCTGCTCAGGCCGCCATCGTTGAGCAAATCGGTCTAATGGCTTTTCCGAAGGCTTGGCCAATTGGCGAGCCGTTTGATGGGGCTAAGGCGTGCCTCCGTAATTCCGGGCCGCCTGGTCTCTGCCAAACAATCTGAAAAATATTCAAGCGCCTGATCTCTCTGGGGGTGACCTCCGAGGGTCATGACCAGAATCCATGGAGAGAACGATGTCGTCGAGATTTTCTCAGCGATCCCGGTGCTGTCTCGTGACAGCGAATTCCTTTGCTAGCGCTTTCTCATCTCACCTGAAAGTCCCATTCTGTATGCCATTTGGGGCGATCATTGTTACTGCTATCCTGAGCTTCACCTCCAGTATGGTTTATGCCCAGACAATTTATATCCCGGAAGGGAGCGCGAATTCGGTTCTCGTTGTCGATGGTGCAAACGGATCTACGATCCGCCGAATTGACGGATTGGAAGCGGTCCACGGTCTGTCTGGAACAGCGAATTCCGGCGTTCTCGTCGCCGGAAGCCTTATAGAAACGGACAAGCCCGTGGAGGCTCCAGCTTCCGTAACTGCTGACGAGCATACTGCTCATCATGGGGCCTCTGGAAGAGCGATCGGGCCAGACATTGCAGGTATCAGCATCCTCTCCATCATCGACCGAGCTTCAGGAACTATCATTCGTCGATTAGAAGTTCCCGGTGCAGTACATCACACGGCGATGTCCCCAGATGGCCGCTACGCAGTTGCCACCCATCCCGGGGCCGACGGCATCTCTATAATCGATTTGAGCAACTATGAGGTCACCGGATGGGTTCCAACCGGCCCGATGCCTAATTACGTAATCATTGAACAGTCATCCCAAACGGCTTTTGTGACGAACACCGGGAACGGGACTGTAAGCGAAGTCGATCTTGCGCGCGCATTTGTTAGGCGCAATTTTCTCGCGGGAGAAGCGCCTGAGCATATGGCGTACGGACTGGGTACCGGAACTCTTTACATCGCAGATGCCGGGACAGGCCGCGTCATCGAGCTGGATGTCAACACCGGTAAAGTTCTCCGAGACATTGCCATCGATAGTGAAGTTCACGGTCTCGATCTGTCAGATGACGGAGAACGTCTGTTTGTCGCAGTTACAGGAAGCGATGCCGTTGCGTCCATAAACCTAAAATCAGGCTCGATTGCGACCTACCCTCTTGGTTCCGAACCATATCACGTGACCACGATTCCGAATTCTGGTCAGGCTCTAGTCTCATCCAGAGCTAACCCAGAAGCTTGGGTGGTCGACATCTCGAGCGGCGCAGTGGTCAAGAGGTTCCAACTCTCCGGAGTGGGGCATCAAATGGTCGTAGTCAGATGAATGGTGGATTCGATACCGGATCTACCCTTCCTCAGTTACTCGAAGCACATTGAACGACAGCCTCGGAGCTGTTGGTTGGATGGTATAAATGAACTCCTTGTTTAATCGCAGGTCTATTGCTTACGCAGGATTTATTCTAATCGCCGGATACTTCCTCTGGACAGAGCACTCGGCCCACATTCAGTTAGCCGTACCCTACCTCCCCTATCTCCTACTTCTTGCATGTCCGTTGCTTCATGTTTTCATGCATGGAGGACACGGGCACGGCAACGAAGCTCCGGCCGATTCCGATCACAGCCCCAGATCGAAAAAAGGAAACGAAACACCGAGATCATTCGGCGAACAAGCCGGGGAGCGGAATAATGACTGAGCCGCAGGCTGACTACGGATTGTGGTCATTGGTGATCATCAATTCGGCCGTGTTCATCATTTTCGCTTTCAGCTTCTTCAAGCCGCAGACGAAACGCGACTGGAGGTCTTTTGGTGCCTTCAGCGCCTTTTTGATCGCTCTATTCACGGAGATGTACGGGTTTCCTCTGACCATCTACCTGCTGTCAGGCTGGCTGCAGAGCGCCTATCCGAATATCAACTGGCTCGCTCATGAATCGGGGCATCTCCTGGAAATGATATTCGGCTGGGAAAACAATCCCCATTTTGGGCCGTTCCACCTTCTAAGTTTTCTCTTGCTCGGCATCGGCTTCCTTCTCCTGTCAGCAGCATGGCCCGCCCTCCATCAGGCGCAAAAGGAGGGAAGGCTCGCCGTAGCCGGTCTCTATGCGCGTATCCGGCATCCTCAGTATGTCGGTTTCGTCGCAATCCTGACCGGGTTTCTCGTCCAATGGCCGACGCTACTCACCATCGCGATGTATCCCGTTCTGCTGTTCATGTATTGGCGCCTGTCACTGTCGGAAGAAAAGGCCGCCGAAGCCGCCTTCGGCGAAGAATACCGCCGCTATGCCGAACGGACACCCCGTTTCATCCCACGCTTCGGAGATCCGCTTCCATCGAGTGGAGGCCCTCGAAATTGACCTTCGGCTATCGCTTCACATTGCCGGTCAAACACATAGCTGCAACGGTCACGGTCATATCCATGGCCGGACTACTCTATGCGCTCGCCTCAGCGGTGCCTTGGTGGTCCGCCGACCAAATCGTGGTCAAGATCGCGGATACCGGTCAATGGGGTCCAGTGATTCTCATGCTCATCATGGCAGCCGCTGTCGTGTTCAGCCCCATACCAAGCGCCCCGATCACATTGGCGGCGGGAGCGGTCTACGGGCATCTATGGGGCACTATATACGCACTTGCTGGTGCCGAGATCGGCGCACTAATCGCATTCGAACTCGCCAGACGGTTCGGGCGAGAACGGATTGGCCGCTGGATCGGGACGATCTCGCTTCCGCGAACGGTGAACTCCCAAGTCGGCCTCACCACGGTCGTATTTATCGCCCGCTTGCTGCCGGCTGTGTCCTTCGACGTGATCAGCTATGCCGCAGGCCTCACTCGCTTGGATCGGTCGTGGTTTGCCCTCGCGACCGCCGCCGGGATGATACCGGCGACGTTCCTGCTATCGCATACCGGCGCCGGTCTCAGGGCGATAGAAGATGACGGCATGGACATCCTTTTCAGTCTCACGGGGCTCGGACTCTTGTCGGGTATAGGCATCATTTTCGGTCTTTGGAGAACCAGGGCCGGAAGCCCAGAAACCTACGCGCAAACACTTGAGGAGAACTCGATCAAATGAACAGCGCCAAAAACGAAAAACGCGAAGCAAGCTATCAAGCCGACTCATTGTCACTCGGTGGCGCCGTCGCCATGGGAACCGGAGTCATGATCGGCGCCGGGATCTTCGCCTTGACGGGCCAAATAGCAGAACTGGCAGGGCCTTTGTTTCCTCTGGCTTTCATCGTTGGGGCCATAATCACCGGGTTCAGCGCCTACAGTTACATCAGCATGTCGAACGCTTGGCCCTCTTCCGGCGGGATCGCAATGATCCTGCAAAAATGCTACGGACCGGGGGCAGTCGCCGCCGGCGCCGCGCTCCTAATGGCGCTGAGTATGGTTATCGCCGAGAGTCTCGTTGCGAGAACTTTCGCGACTTATGTGCTGCGCCCCTTCGATATCGCGGACGGACCGTTGGTGCCGATACTCGCGGTTGGGGTCATCGTGTTCGCGTTTCTGATTAACATTGCCGGAAACCGGTCCGTGGGGTTGTTCTCGATCTTGATGGCCGCTGTCAAGATCGGCGGTATTGCCCTGTTCGGGATCGCCGCACTCTGGTCAAGCGGCTTCAGCTTTGCAGCCTCTTCCTCCAATCCCGGAAGCTCGTTCGGCCCGATAGGTTTCGTCGCATCTGTAGCCTTGGCAATCCTAGCCTTTAAAGGGTTCACGACCATCACCAATAGCGGTGCCGAAATCACGAACCCGCATCGCAATGTGGGCCGCGCTATCATGATCTCGATCGTAATTTGCGTGCTAACCTATCTTCTCGTCGCTTTCGGGGTCGGCTCGAGCTTAAGCCTCGACGAAATCATTGCTGCAAAGGACTATTCCCTAGCAGAAGCAGCTGAGCCGGCTTTTGGCAAGACCGGTTTTTATATGACTGTGCTCCTCGCAGCCGTTGCAACGGTTTCAGGCGTCCTCGCGAGCGTCTTCGCCGTATCCCGCATGCTTGCCATGCTGACGGACATGAAGATGATCCCCCACAGCCATTTCGGCATGTCCGGGACAATCCAGCGACACACGCTGGTCTACACCGTGGTGATCGCGTCGATCCTCGCTGTTTTCTTTGACCTGAGCCGGATTGCGTCACTCGGTGCATTCTTCTACCTCGTGATGGATATGGTGGTGCATTGGGGTGTGTTCCGCTTCCGGCGCCACGAGATCGGAGCGTCGGCGCCGGTGTTGCTGCTGGCGCTCGGATTTGACGGCACCGTGCTTGCTGCATTCACTCTGATGAAGCTGGATACCGATCCAATGATCGTGTTTTACGCGGCCGGGGCGATTATCTCGGTCTTCGTCTTCGAGCGCTTCTATCTGGCTCGTTGGCTGGCTCCGCAAACCGAACACAGCCATTGAGGACGAAGCTTCGTGACAGGGCGACCTGCTAGGGGGAACGCTCCGCCTTCAAAGCCATCGACACCCGTTGAGCGTCACGGATGGGCGTGGGCGACGACGGGAATGCTGAACCTGCGGAAGTGAAGGGTCAGATGAACCGTGTCGCCATGACTGATCGGTTCCCGGACATCAAGCAGCACCGCTTCGACATGCGAGGTTCCGAGGTCTAGGCGTTCGCGATCCAGAATCGCCAGCTCGGGGACAGGGCTCATTCCGGTGATTGGAAAGCGCAGCCGCAAGGCACCGGACGACGCTGTGCCGGAACTCACCCCGGTGAGTGTGAGCGGCTGTCCGCTCTCATTCTCTATGGCGAACTTGACACGCGCCGAAGCCCCTTGCGTGGCAGGTTCAACGGAGAGCTGCTCAATGGAGATGGCATCGAAGACATCTTTGGAGATGTCCGCATTCGCATGTCCGAAGCCCTCTGAAAACATCAGGGAGGCAAATATGGCGAGCCCGGCGCGGAGAGCCGGTTTTCCCTTGATGACATCCAGTCTCATGCTGTCCTCCGCTCCATGTTGCCAAGATCCACAAGTTCTTCGTCACCGCTCTGGTGGCGGGTTTCGTGAATGAAGTCCTGAAGTGCTGCGTAGCGAATCTTCACATCTTCAAGGATTTGATAATGTTGAAAAAGCTCCCTCAGAGGTGCTGAGATGTCCTTGTAGGCGGCAAGCGCGGCGACAAGCGCGCCAATCGTCAGGCGACCCTCGAGGACAAGGTACCCTCCGATGGAGTAGAAGAAAAACGGGGTGAGCGAGGTCAGGAAGTTGTTCAGCGCTTTCTGGAAGAATTTCCAGCGGTAAATCTTTTCACGCACTTCCTCGAGAAACCGGATCCTCTTGCGTATGGAAAACCGGATACCGGACGAACGCGGGGCGCCACTGTCCTGCAAAACAGCTCCAAGCTCTCGGCCGAAGGCCCGGGTTCCGGAAACTCTCGTTCGTGTCAGCGCGTTCACACGCCGCTGGATTTTAGGGATCAGTGCAAGCTGAACCGGCAGCAGGGTCAGGGCGGCTGCGCCGAGTACGGGGTCCTGGAGGAACATGAAAAACAAGATTGTCGCCAGAGTCCCGCCCTGGAAAACGGGAACAGCGAACGCATCGGCAGCAAATCCGCCTATCGGCTCAATTTCCTGTGTGATCAGCGGGATGACTTCGGTATCCCGCTCTCCGTGAGCCCTGCGTTGCCAATGCCGGAATATGGTCAGGCGAAGGCGACGGAGAAGGCGCTCACCGACACGTCCTTTTCGAACATTGAGCCAGTACTTGGCGAGGCCGTTTGCGGCAATGGCGAGGAGATACAATCCGCTGAGCACGAATAGTAGGGTTGTTTCCGAGAAGCCGAACCGGTCGATCACTGATTCCGGTCTAGCCTCCGATAGTGCGTTATTGATGATCAGTTTTGGCAGTTCGAGCGTGGCATACAGGATGGGAAGCGAGAGGAGGCCGGCTGCGATCAGCATTGCCTGTTTCCGTGCCGAGTAACTGAGCACGAACGCATATATCCCCGCTTCACCCTGCGCATAGGTTCGCTTGGACGGGAGTGATTTTGCCCTTGCGCGCGCATTGTTCCAAAGCGCCTTGACCAGGAAATACAAACCCACGGTGACCAGGGCGAGCGGCGCCCAGACCAATACGACATGCATTACCGGGTGCAGCCACATAGGGACCGATGGTCCTATCTTGTGGCCCAGTGCATGAATGATTTCGTCCAGGAACGGATGCCGGGGATCGATCATCTTCAGGGTTCTCGCCGTATATCGGTATTTTGGGTTTCAACTACTCCGGCGAAGTGGACCGCCGGAGTAGTCGATGAGATATACAGGTCAGAACATGACCCGGAACCCGACGACGAAGGAAACCACGTCGTCATCCTCTCCCTCGTCCCGGACCAGCCGCCCGCTTTCGCCGAGAGTCCGCTCCCAGTGAACGCCGACATATGGGGCGATGGCCCGATCAAGCAGGTCGTAGCTGAGGCGCCCGCCGATCTCCAGTTTCGGTCCAAAGGCAGCTCGCCCTGTCGCCTCATCGTCGGCCAGCGGCAGGTCCAGTTCGATGCTCGGGGTGAAGATGATCTGGTTAGTGATAAGACCTTCATACTCGATCTCGAAGCGGGCAGAGGGATACTCGGAAAGGTAAAGGTCCGCATCCACCTCGAACCATTGCTTGGCCAGCCCCTTCAGACCGAGTACGCCGTAGGTGCGATAAGGTCCGTTGTCCGGACTGTCATAGCGCACGCCGACGACGGCATCGAAGAAATTGCTGACCGGGACCTGAAGCCGGAACTGATTCTCGAGCGTCTCGAATGAGTCCTCTTCGGTGCCATATTCGGCCTCGCTGCGCAGGACGAACTTGAGCTCGTCCGTGCCGACAAAGGCGTCGGCGTCCCAGGCATAAGCCTCCGAACCTTCGCCGCTCCGCCATTCCAGCTGCTCGGCCTGAATGCCCCAGAACCATTCTTCCGAGGATGCGGCGTTGGCAAAAAGAATCGCGGGCAGAACAAACATCGCTGAAAGCGTTCTCCGCATCGGTCAACCCTCCGTCTTGGAACTTGGTACTTGTGCGGATTTGCCGTCCGGGCCGCCCTCGACCACGATCTTGCGGAACATGCCGCTGTCTGCGTGATAGGAGAGATGGCAGTGGAAAGCCCACTGGCCGGGCGCGTCGACCTCCGTTTCCATGAAGACCGTGGTCCCGGGCGCAACGCTCACCACGTGCTTGATCGGGTTCCACTTGCCCTTTCCAACATCGAGGATCGACCACATGCCGTGCAGATGCATTGGGTGAGTCATCATGGTCTCGTTGACGAACTTGAAGCGAACCCGCTCGCCATATTGCAGCCGCACCGGCTCGGCGTCGCTGAACTTGACCCCGTTTATCGACCAGATGTAGCGCTCCATGTTGCCGGTCAGCCGCATCTCGATCTCGCGGGTTGCCTCGCGATGCTCGTAAAGCGGTTTCTGGGCGCGGAGGTCCTTGTAAGACAAGAACTTGCCGCCGTTCGCCGCAGTCGGCGTCAGGCCGCTGCCCGGCGCATAGAACGGGTCGGACGCGGCCATGCTGCCATGCCCGCTGTGATCCATGCCTTTCATCGTGGAGCCATCGGGCATCTTGTGCGCCCCGCTGGCCATTCCGGTCATACCTGCTCCGCCATGGTTCATGCCTTGCATGGTGCTGCCGTCGGGCATGGTGTGGCTCATGCCGCCCATGTCCATCGATCCATGATCCATACCCTCGTGTGCCATACCCATGTCGGCCATGGTGAGCCGGGGCGGCATGCGCTGGTCCGGGACTTCCGCCGCCATGCCCTCGGCGGTGGCAAGCGTTCCGCGGACGGATGCGGTCCGTGCCATCGACTCCGCGAAGATCGCGTAGGCGCGATTGTCCTTCGGCTGTACGATCACGTCATATGTTTCTGCCACTGCGATGCGGAATTCATCGACCGGAACCGGGAGGACGTTGTTCCCGTCCGCCTGCACAACGGTCATCTTAAGGCCGGGGATCCGGATGTCGAAATAGGCCATTGCCGAGGAATTGATAAAGCGCAGACGAACCCGCTCGCCCGGCTTGAAGAGGCCGGTCCAGTTCTGCTCCGTGCTCCTTCCGTTGATCAATGGCGTAAAGCCCTGCAGATCCTCGACGTCGGTCGGCATCATACGCATGTCGCCCCATGCGGCCCGGTCCGCGAGCGCGGCGTCGAAGCCTTGCTCGCGGGAGTCCTTCAGGAAATCGAACAGGGTGCGCTGCTGCCGGTTGTAGTAGTCCGGCATCATCTTGAGGTTGCGCATGATCCGGTTGCCGGAATGGGGATGCGCGTCGGTCAGTTGCACGACGTACTCGCGGTCGTAGCGGAACGGTTCGCGTTTCTCTGGCTCGATCACGATCGCGCCGTAAGCGCCGTCCGGTTCCTGGAAACCGCTGTGGCTGTGGAACCAGTAGGTTCCGGCCTGCACGATTGGGAAGTTGTAGGTGAAGGTGTCGCCGGGCGCGATCCCGTCGTAGCTGATCCCAGGCACGCCGTCCTGGTCGAATGGCAGGATGAGTCCGTGCCAATGGATCGAGGTCGGCTCCGAGAGATTGTTGGTCACGTTGATCGTGACCTCTTCGCCTTCCTTGAAGCGCAGGACCGGGCCCGGCGAGGCGCCGTTATAGCCGATCCCGGAGCGGGAGAAGGTGCCCGTGTCGACCGTGACGCGATCGACGGTGAGATTGTATTCGCCGGCATTGGCAGCGCCTGTGAGCGCGACCGCCAGGCCGGCGCCGAGCACGAGGGCTCGGCGCAACAACCATGATGGCATTGCAATACTCCTTGAGAAAGGGGGGACGGGTTCTAGTGGCTGAGCTTGACCGGGCCGTGCATGCCGGTCTCGTAGTGACCTGGCACGTTGCAGGCGAACTCCAGGTCCGCATGCTTCGGGAAGGTCCAGACGATCTCGCCGGACTTGCCCGGCTCCAGGAGAACGCTGTTCGCCTCCTTGTGCATGCCGTGTCCCATGGAGGCCTGCATGGCCTTGGCCGCTTTGTGATTGATGCGGTCTGGCTCGAGCACGCCGTGCTCCATCATCATCATCATTTCGGGGCGGTGCGCCTCGTGCATCGCAGCTGTGGCAATATTGAACTCGTGCACGAATTCTCCGGCATTGCGGACGACGAAACGAACGGTCTCGCCTTCCTTGATATCGAGGGATTCAGGCTCGTAGTAATTGTCGTACATGGTGATTTCGATAGTCCGCGACACCTTTGCGGGATCACCCGGTTTGCCGATCTTCATGTCGTGGCCACCACCGTGTGAGCCTGCGGCGAAAGCCGTGCCAGAGGAGATCAAAGCAAGAGAAAGGCTGGCGCCGAAAACGGCACTCAAAAGTTTAGAACGGAGCATGTTTGTTCCTTCACGATGTAACTGAGCTTCAGAGCGCTCCCGCACGGGTGCGCTATTTTTAGATGAAGTCCGGTCAGAATCGCGGAGGGGGTATGTCCGCTTCTAGATTAAGGCCGATAACGGTCTGATGTATCGTGTGGAATGAAAGGGTCGACTCAGAGAAAATTAAATCGGAACCTACCCCTGTGGGGGCAAAAAAACCGGAAACGCAATGCCCAATCGCGACTGTTCCGCAGTCCTGTCCGCGCTCGTCGCCACGCATGCTGTGTGCATGTTCGCTATGGGCCTGCTGTTCCGTGCAATCTTGGGTATGTGAATGCAATGCATCCACAGAGCCGAACGACGGATGTGTCGTCGCCAGCAACAGGAAAAAAACTATGAGTACGTTTCTCAACATCAGCATATATTTAATGTCTCCACTAGGTGGAGGGTCAACGCCTATTTTCGGGATACCCGAAGATTTTCTCTCCGTCGTCAGGTGAATGGAGACACCGATCCTCATTCTGTGACGATGGCTCTGGCTCTCGTTGGTTGATGCTATTGCATCGCCTCCATTTTCCAAAGAAAGTGCGCTGGTGCGTCGAGCGGTGATCCTCCGTAAACGGCATTTCTTGCATTGGTCAGAGGACGAGGAGCTGGACGGATGTCAATCGCGACAATTGCGAAAATCATTCTGGTGATGATGCTTTGGGCCGCTTGTTTCCCTCTGATAACCGCCGGTATCGAGTTCGCCCCCCACATGACCTTCGCCGCACTACGCGCGTTTCTGGCGGGCGTGACGCTGACCCTTCTGGCGGTCGCGCTGCGGCGGCCGCTACCCAAGGAACCTCAAATCTGGGCGATGGTGGCCATCGTCGGCCTTGGCGCCACGACCCTGGGGTTTGTAGGCATGTTTCATGCAGCGGAATTCGTCTCCCCCGGCATTGCGACAGTGATCGCCAACACCCAGCCGTTGCTAGCAGCCGTACTGGCGGGCGCCGTCCTCAACGAACGGCTCAACGCCCACGGTAAGGTTGGGCTGCTCTTGGGTTTTGTCGGGATTCTCGCCATCACGTCAACTAGGCTCTTCTCCGGCGGGCAGGAAAACTACATCATCGGCGTGGCCTACATTACCCTAGCCGCGCTGGGCATCACCGTCAGCAATGTGTTGATTAAGCGAATTGCGGGCAAGGTGGATGCCCTTATGGCCATGGGCCTCCAAATGCTGATAGGCAGTATTCCACTCGCTCTGAGTGCATGGACCATGGAAGATCCGACGTCGATCCGATGGTCGCTCACGTTCGTGGGCGCACTCCTGGGCCTCAGCCTACTCGGAACGGCTTTGGTCTATTGGCTCTGGTTTTCTGTGCTGGAGAAGACCCAACTCAACCGAGCAAATGCCTTCAGTTTCCTGATCCCAATCTTCGGCTTGACGATGGGGTTCCTGTTTTACGACGAGACTTTGGGCTGGCCGCAACTAGTTGGCATCGCGCTCACAATTCTCGGTGTGGGCTTGGTCACGCGTCGTGGGACAAGGTCTTTAGAGGTCGATACTTAATCAACCGGGCCGGGCCAGCAGCACCCCAAATAATTTTCAGCGGCAACGCGCCGGTCTTCAAGACGCAGGTATTGTCGCTCTGGGTGGGACTAAACCAGAATTGACCCAGGTTAACAAACTCTTGGAATAATACTTTTGGCGTTTGGCGCACTGCCAATCTATCAAGAAGAGGATGCTAAGATTTAGGCGCACGCCAAAAACAATAATGATTTTCACGCCTTTGTAGGCTTCGCCGTTTGATCGAAGCGGTTTTTCGGGAAAGGCTCCGGCGTCCCACGACTTTTTCCAAGGGCGGACGCCTGTTTCCAGTGCAGAAATGATTTTGTCTGTTACCGCCTGCATGCGGTCGGTTTTTATCATCGTCTTGCGCATGTCTAAACCCCTCTTAATTTGGTGCAGGGCAGCTGTTCACAACTGCGCCCCTGCATCTCCGGCGAGGAGCGAGAGAGGGGAGAAAGGCTGACGTGCCGGGAAGGGAATCACCCACCCGCAGGGCGGCGTGCAGTGGCGGGTTGGCAGGGCCTTGGCCCGAAACCTGTGGATACCCGGCAGGACGCGGAGTAGAGCCCGGCCCCAACGGAGATCGACCTTATTTCACATAATCACAATCGTTTGTAGCCAGGTCCACTCGATTGGTGGCTGCCGCGAGGTGAGCGATGTTCAGATAAGGTGATCTCGCACAGAAAACTCATGCTTAAGCCCCCTACCCTGGAGATTTTTCATTATCTGCGGAGCGTTGACGAGCGGCCTCCCGCGCCACTTTGGTAAGCATCTGCTGTGTTGTGAGATCCGCTAGGGACCAGCGCCTGCCGCCGAATTTCAGGCAGAAGGCTGCGGCTGTCTCTTCGTCGGGAAAATAGAACCTTCCGCCGAACTGGAACCAACGGCCGCGCACCTGGTTGCCGTGGTGCTCCATCCAGTGCGTGAGTTGCAGGGTTTTCGGCCACGCCAAAGCATCACTGAATTGCTGACCCGCCAGATCATGATCGACGCCATGGCGAAACGCCTTGTTCGCCATTGCTGCATAGGTCGATCGATGGCGGGTTCGGGTCAATATCGTCCTCGATCAAGGGCGGTTGGTCCATGATCGTATGCGATCATGGATTTCGCGGCCGGACCAATGGGACGGCCGCAACGAGCGCAGCGAGGACCGCCCCGGCGCCCGGACACAAATCCAGACCAAGGGTTGAAGTCGGTCTATTCCGCCCGAACAAGCCCCACCTCATACCCCGTCGCTTCCGCGTACCGGGTTACCATTTTAATGCTCGGCATACTGCCGCCGCTTTCCATGCGGGAAACAACGGATTGGGTCGTTTTCATCCGCTCCGCTATCTGGCTTTGCGTCAAACCTGCTCGCGTCCTCGCTTCTATAAGCCTGCCGATCAGCTTGTAGACCGGGCGCATCTTTTCATACTCAGCTTTTACGGCCGGGTTATTTTTGAAATCCTCTTCCCGCACTTCATCGATATCGATCATTGATCCATCTCCCTTGCTCGCTGTTCGGCCAATGCAATTGCCGAAGCCGGTGTTTTCTGGGTCTTCTTCATGAAAGCGTGCAAAACGACCATCCGCCGCCCGGACGCTGTTACATAAACGACCCTACCAATCCCGTCCCTACCGGTCAGCCGGATTTCCCATAGCTTGCCCCTCAAGTGCTTCACTCGTTTCGGGCCTAGCTTCTCGATTCCTACCTGTTTCAGCAGATCCTCGAAGTTATAGAAACGTGCTCTGATATCATCGGGTAATGAGAGAAATTCCGCCTTGACCTTCTCGTTCAGAAACTTGATTGACCACTCCATACCGCCCCCTCATTCTGTACTGTAATATAGCAAATATGCGATATTGTAGCAAGTCGAAAACGCAGAAACCCCGCTTTCCCCGGACATCAAATCGCTAGATCATATCCGCAGCCCGGATGCGGAAGGCTGCGAGGTTTTCGCTGTGTTCGCTCATCCGCAAATAGCCGCAGAAAAACCGGTCGGAATGCATGAAAAAAACGCTGGTTATGTCTTCGGTAAGCATCTCGCAAATGCAGAAAGAGCCATCACGCCAAGCGAGCGGCGGAAGCACGCCGAGAAACTCGTGATAGATTGATTCATTGATTTCCCACATGTCGCCATGCTGGCCGGTCCAATCGGCATTGAGGATCGATCCGGTCCTTTCGCGCCCGGCTCTGTTCAAGTTTTCATAATGTTGCTCACGGCTTTCGCGGGCTGACGGCAGAACATTGATTTTCATGGTGCGCTCGATGGTGCCAGTCATGTCTGTCTTTCTATTTTTTCGGTGCTGGGTTGCTGTTCACAACTGCAACCCAGCATCTCCGGCGAGGAGCGAGAGAGGGGTGAAAGGCCGGCATGCCGGGAGGGGAATCACCCACCCGTAGGGCGCCGCGGAGCGGCGGGTTGGCAGGGCCTTGGCCCGAAACCTGGGGATACCCGGCAGGACGTAAGCGGAGCGCGCTTGGGCTTTGTGGGGAGAGAGCAGCGTTCTCTTCCCGCCATGAGCGGCAGCGGGATAAAGGACTATAACTTTCTGCACAGCCCCTTCCCGCCTCCCGGTCGCCGGCTGGGGAGCGGCAACCGGGCGAATATTCATCCTGGAGGATTCCTTTCAGTGCCGCGCAGTGGCACTTGCGAAAGGGATCGCTACCGAATGGGCGGAGACACGCTTGCGTGGCTCCGTGGAGCGGCCGAAGGCGGCGGAGTAGAGCCTGGGGATCGACCGGCGGTCTGAGCTTCTATTCAGGGACTTCAAAGATTCTTACGCGCACTGCGCTCGAAATCCGCAACGATGGCCTCACGTTCCCAGTTTGCCTCTCGGGCGAACGCTACGGCTCCGGTTGGATGTTCTTCACCGAGCGGCGTCAAAACAGGGTCGAGGGTGATTCGGAAGAATTCGCAGCATCTGGGGCATTGGGTGTTTTCGGCGTGATCGGCCGCGATCTGTGAAACAGTTCCGCACGAGCATTGGATGGTCCCAACGAGTTTCGTTCTGATGGGATCCAAGATGATCTCGGAATCTACGGCGGATGGTTTTGTCGGGAGCGTTCGAAACATCCTGTTGATCAGAATGCAGAAAATTCCCCATAGCGCCGAAGCGGCGAGCAAACTGTACTGGTCGCCAGCGTCAAACACCCCGTTTGGCGCTCCCGGAAAGCCGAAATAGGTAAAACAAAATAAACCAGCGAGAATCCAGAGGGCAATTTTGACGATGAAGCGCATACGACGTTCCAGAATTAATAGGTAAGAGAATGACGAAGCGGCCCGGCCAAGTGGCCGGGCCGTTGGTACTGTCATTATTTTGGTGTTTGGCGTTTCTGGTCCCAGAGAAGGACGTAGACGTTCGGGTCGTCCTGCTTCGGATCCTGGATCATATTGACAAAGAAGTGTGCCGGCAGGTCCGGGGAGTCGAAATAGAGCGTCAGATACTCGCGCTTGGACGCTTCGCCGACCTTTGCATTGGCGGTACCGATCGGGAAGTTGTCGCTCAGGATGATAAAGTCAGGAGCATTGTCCGTGGATTTTTCCAGATTCGGCATGATCGTGATGTTGGTATCGATACTGACCGTTTTGATCCTGCCTTTGTAATGATCCTGATTTTTGGTGGTGTAACCGATAGTAGCCATTTTTAAGTCTCCTTGAGTTGAGGGCTGAGCCCGTTGTGAATGACCCCGCGTAAACACAGAGCGCGGAGACGTAAAACCCGCCAGGGGCGGAACAAAGAGGAGCACCAGAGACGGAGAAAAATGCCTCGCGAGGAATGGCGATTGGCCAGGGGATTTTTCTTACTGAAGATCTGGTTTTTGTGATGAGCGCGGCGTGTAGCGGAAAAAAGGAATTCACGGGCCGGACTCTCAGCAAACTAATACTTAACTTTTAGCTATTACGCGCAACCACTGAACTGGACCTTCATGCAAAAGACGCTATTTATGCGATCATCGATATTCGGAACATCACACACATTTTGCATCTGCAAGCCGTGTCATCTGCGCTCCACGACTATCAATGAACGGCTGTCAAATTACAGTGATGGAAAGCCTCATTGTGTTGCGTAAGCATCCTCAAAGCGCTCTCTGCGCTCGCCCTCGCCGCCTTCATTCATTTCATTCAATATTACATCCGAAAGAGAAATATAATTTCCGTCGCCAGATTCCTGAACTGCAAATGTTGACCATTCAAACAACAGGGATGATTGGGTATGGCAATCGCCATCTGATATAATTTTGGTAGATTTTATGTTTCTAATCGAAAGATTATTCGGCAGATTAGCCAGAACATTCAGAACAATATCGAGTAAACTTTTAGATAATCGCACTTTCGTATGATATTCAGAACTATCTGGCCAACTCCATGACAATAAATATATGGCGTCCCGCATACCGTTCTCGGCAATACCGGTCACATTCATTGATATTCTCCATATTTTTAGTGGAGTCAGAGTGTCTTTAATGTGGAATTACCCGCGTAAATGGGTATATATCCTCAAATTACATAGATGATTACGACGGTCAAGAAAATACATGCATTCAATTGAAGCCCACATCAAAGCCCTATTAGAGACAGCGTGGAAAAGGCGTTACACAGTGGCCCGCCTAGCTGCTGAAGCTGGCGTTGATCGATCTGTGTTTTCGCGTGTCCAGTTTGGTAAAAAATTGGTGATAGGTAAGGACGGGTTTAATCCGACCGTTCGCATCGTCCAGGCTCTGGAAAACGTCATCGGTCCGACTGATGCAATAGTGAGCTTGGAGAATTCTGCAGCGGCTGTTGTCGATCGGCAAGAATTTGTCGGCAGGCAGCATACGGTGAGAGTGTTGCTGAATGAGTCTGCTGTCCCGATACTTGCCGGAGAGCTGGCCCAGGTTGATCGGTATTGCGAGGGCTTAAAGCGAGATCGAGGAGGATTATTCAGCGAAGATCTGAACTATGACGTTCTTCGGTATCTCGCACCTGGTGCACGCTTTCATCTGGCAACAGCTCCGCCGAACGCAACCGAGGCGGTGTGGGCTCGTTGGGACAGCACTCCGGACTTTTTTAGTGGTGATGACCTGAGCGGATTGCCGGTGTCTTTTGCCGGCGATGAGGTCTTTGAGGAGGAAATCCACAAAGACCTTGAAATGGCCCGTGAAGCGGGCATTCCGCTCTACCACGCAATATATCGAAACGGCATAGTCCGGCAGACCGAACCGCCGATGAAACGAATGTATTTTAGGCTACTTCAACGACTGAAGCGTCGCGACGGCGGCTTTGAAATTTTTTGGGTCACAATCCGAAAGAATCTTCAATCGAACGTCGATCTCTTTAGTGACCTGCTTGGCGGTAGACCAGACGAGGTTTAAGGCTTCGTCGTGTCCGTGCTTGCGAATGAAGATCGTCCCCAGAGGGTTGGCGTTACCATAGCCGGACATTGTACGAAAACGGCCGCTCCGTATCATTTCCTCCCTCGCCTCACCCGCTTGAATGTCTACACCGGCATGATCGAGGCAAATCATTGCAATTGATGTCATGAACCAAGATATGAAATTGCCCTCATCCATACTGTGAAGGCCGCCGCGGTATCCAATCGTCCCTCTGAGATTCAATATGCCGGTTAAATCAGTTGTCCAACGAGGCATCGCCTCGTCGTGGTCGCAATACATCGGCAAAAAATCTTCAATGTTTGACAACAGATCCGTGGTTTCGAAACACCGCCAAGCCATGCAGCAGATCAACTCGTCTCGATGATTCAGAATTGCGCCGTATGTTCCCGGATTGTCGGGCTCATATATGCGGCGAAAGCCGGGGTAAACGTGGCGGTTACGACCGATGAGCCTTGCGGAAAACCGGCTCATGTCAGTGCCTGTTTCGAGATAATAACCACCCGATTCCAGAACATTCAGGATCGGAAGCAACTTTCTCAAAAGCAGCGGGTCGCTATTGTGCATGGGTGACAGTTTCAGAGTGAAAAATAACGGTCTTATGTATGAGAAAATCTCACTCTAACTCAATCGAATTCTATTTTACTCAAATCAGCACTTTTTGGCTGAGTATTTTTATTTTCACCAGCAGAGAAAAACCGGGCGCCCCGACGGGGCGCCCGCAGGTTTTGGGAGTAATTATTCAGCGGCTTCCGCATAAGGGGTAGCTTCGTCGGCCAAAGCCACGGACGCAGCGTCCGGATCGATGGCGGGGAAAGACATGATCGGGTCCATCCAGCTCTTTGCCATGTTCGCGCGGGTGGCTGGGGTATCTGATGGAACCGCCCGGAACCACCCGGCGAGAAGTGCGACGAGATCACCTTTCGTGGACTTGGCTACTGACTCGACGTTGAGCGCAGCGCCGCACTCGACGGCGATTTCCTTCAACCGGTCGGACTTGTACCGTTTCAGGAAAGTCTCGTCTGGAACGAAGCTATCGCGCACGTCTGCGTTGACATCGATGGCAACAAGGTTGTGCTCGTCTTCCTCGGTTTTGATCCCGTCACCGGCTTGATGGAATGTCACGGTAACGAGCAGTGAGTGGAGCCCTTCCAGCTCCTCATCGGCTAGGGACCGGATAACCTTGAATATCCCTTCCCTGCCCCCAGTGAGTTTGAACAGCGCCGGAATAGGCTCGGTAATCTCGCCCTCCTCCGGATACCAAGAGCAACGCAAGGCAGACAAACCAGCATCGCGGAACTTCGTCAGGAACACGGCGGCGATTTCCTCGATGCTGTTCAGCATATCGCTGCCGAAGTGATCCGCAAGGCGCGGGCTCGGGCTGACAGGCGTTTGAAGCTGAAACCCGGTCATGTATTGGAGCACAGAGACTTCCAACACCTTACGCCGATTGGAGATGAGGTTCCGCTGAACGGCGATGGTCCTCAACTCGGCGGCATGCTTAAGCTGTGCTGCCGTATATCGCGGCTTCGGTTCCGCAAGACCGCCCGATCCGCTGACCTTCTTCGCTTTAACCATGCCGTCGAGGATCGTTACCCGGCCGTGCTGGTTCTTCATGATGACAGTCGTCGGCTCCTCGCCCTCCTCCGCTTTCCGGTACTTGTCCTGCACCATGTACCAATCGTGGCCCGGCTCCAGGACGATCAGCCCGTCTGCTTCGAATGCCGCTTTCTTCTCGTCATAGGCTGCATTCTGAAGCGCCGTAAATTGGTCGACGTCATCGAAATGCCGGTCTGCATTGTCGCTGAAGAGATCTTGAAGGTAGCCGCCCGTGTAATCTCCGAGATCGAAGATCGCCATATCGGCGGTCGGCTTCTCGAAGAAATATTTGCGGGCCGCGTACTCGCCATTTTCCCGGTTATTGTAGTCGAGATATTTGAAATAGGCAGCCTGCTCCTCGACGCTCACGGAGGCCAAATGCTTGGCTTCGCGCAAACACATCTCCCCTGCCCTCACCATGTCCCTCGCCTTTTCGGAAAGGCTTCCGAGCGCGAGTCTGCGACGGACGGTCATTTCACTGGTGCCGAACTTCTCCGCAATCTGAGCCAAGTCCATACCGCCATCGCTCAGACGGGAGAACGCTTCGCACTCGTCAATGGCGGACAGATTTTCTCGTAGGGCGTTCTCAGCAAGCGCTATTTCTTCAAGCGCCGTGCCTTTCTCCGTGCGGATTGTCACAGGAACTGGGAAACTGTCCGTTGCCTTACCCTGCTCGATCAGGATGCCGATGGCGAGATATCGCCGGTGCCCGGCAATGGTGCGGAACCTGCCGCGCTCTTTCGTCACGGTGAGGCTCTGCGTGACGCCGACCGATGCGATAGAAGCCGCAAGCTGTTCCAGTGCAGTTTTATCGAAGCTCTTACGCTGGTTGTTTTTCGGCGGCAGCAGTTTGGCGTAGGTGGTCATTTCTGTAGTGGTCATGGTCTGTACTCCCGGTTTTGTCTATGACGAGCGGCGGGGGTGTTGCCCTCCCCTCTTCCGCCAATGGGCGTGTCTCAACCGGTCTGATTGGTCGAAAACACAGTTTTCGGCTGAACAGAGTGGGTTGGGGCGCAGCCCGACCCATGGCCCGGTCTGGGCCGGTCAATGGTCCGGAGGCGGCCTGGTGCGGGCCGCAGGCGTAGCCGAGGACACGGGGGAGCTGCAGGACGGCGCGCATGCGCGACGCTTGCCGATTGACGGGAACGGAACGGGATGTTGGGCGGATAAAGGAAATCTATGGAGTCTGGCCGGCTAGAGCGAAGCGACGGCCGGTCTGCCCGTTTTCGGACCATGCGCGCGATGCGCGCTCATTCATTGGGGCGTTGCGGGGTGCCCCCGCAGAAGGGGGTGTGGAGGAGACCTCGGCTCCGACCAGGGGGAAGGCTTTCCCCACTTAGTTGATTCTGACTAAAGTTCTTTATCCGAAACGGCGTGCGACGATTCCGAAATGCCAGACACAGATTTTGATTTTCCTTCATTTGAGGGAATTGTTCAGGTTTTGAGAGAGACATTCCCCGGTATAGAGAATTCTCAGGAGCTTCTCGATCACGCTGTTCACACAATTTCGTATGCTACTGAAGAACCAGAGGCATTTTGGGAGATAATGGGTATAGATTCGTTTGGTGATTTTATAGAAACACTAAGCAAAATGCCGACTGAGGAACTCGAAGACTTATATCTTTTTGAGTTTATCAAACCGGATCCAGAAGGGGTCCGTATTATTGGGAATGCGGCATATTCTAAGACTATTAGAGGCAGCGACATTTCGATCTTAGGGAGTAGCGGTCGGTTAAGGTACCCTCCATTTCGATCAGAGCGTGAGGTGTTTTGTTGGGTTGCGAGAACTGCCAAAAAAAACTCAGAACCTCCGGAAGATATCGATATTCCAGCTGAACTATCGAGTTTTGATCGTGATCTAAGGTCGATAGTTCAATCGATTAAATTGATCCGGGCATTAACGGTTTCCGAGACGCTTGTTTCGGACACTGCCGGCGATCCGGGCGCGCGTATACGCGAAGACCCTGGAGAACATTTAAGTCGCGCCACGGCAATCCGAGAGGCTGCAGAAGAGCTTCTAGAGAAGCTTGAAAAAGAAGGTTCGAATGAACCGGTCGTGCGTAACGTGATCGATGCTTTAAGGGAGCTTCGCGGGTCTACCAGAGAGGTCGAGTCAGCGACTTCGCGAGTGCTAAAAGATCCGAGCGAAGAGAATATCGAAGCTGCAATTCAAGCCACTGAAAAACTGCCCGGACGAGTGTCGCAATTTCTGGACACCCTCCCTGCCCTCGGGACAACGACAGCCGGAGCGATTGGCTGCTGGGGTGTGGCAGTAGCTGCTTGTGGATTTGTTCACTGGAGCGGATACACATTGTTGATGTCCGAGGCGGTCGCGGCGACCATAGCAATGTTCTACGGCCCGGGAGCGTTGAAGTCCCTGAAGGACCTGTTGCCGAAGAGTTAGCCCGTGTCGATTTCCCTCAACGACTTAAATGTGGCGCCCTCCCCCCCTTTCTTAAACCGCCATAAGGGATTTCCATATAGTCCGCCCCTAGATATCCGATATCTGAAGATATCGGATAGCATGAGATATCAGTTATCGGATAGATATGACATATCGATAGATACCCAATATATAAAAGATATGCGATATTTATAGATATCATATATCTTGAGATACCGGATATCTGTTGTTAACATCTATCAAAGGGTATCAGATATCTCGGGATATCGGATATGCCGTCACAACTGAGAAGAGACTGATTATGCCAACCATTTGCTTCGCTAATTCCAAGGGTGGCGCAGGTAAAAGCACGACGACGCTCCTCGTGGGGCAAGTTCTTGCTGAAGCCGGCCGAACAGTGTGCGTCCTCGATGCGGATCCAAACCAACCCCTCGGCAGTTGGGCCGACCGGACAGGGGATGACATGCCTGAGAATCTGGCAATCGTCCGTGATGTTACTGAGAAAACAATTCTCGACGTGCTCGAAGAGGAAGAGTCGAAGAACGATTTCGTCCTAATCGACCTGGAAGGAACAGCGTCGATCGCCGTGAGTTACGCGATCAGCGCATCGGATCTCGTTGTGATCCCGTGCCAGGGCACCCAGCTCGACGTCGACCAGGCCGCCCGTGTGATAGCGCTCGTCAAAAATGGCGAAAGGCAGACGCGCCGCAAGATTCCATTCTCGATCCTGTTCACGCGCGTTAACCCCGCAATCCGGCCGCGGGACTTAACCCATATCGAAAGAGAGTTGGCTGCAGCCGGAATCCCGACATTCAAGTCTGCAGTGACGCAACGAGCGGTCTATTCGACAATTTTTCAGACCGGGGGGACGATCTATCAAATGTCCAAAGCGGATGCATCAAATGTGGAGAGAGCAATTGAGAATGCCGAAGCCGTTACTCAGGAATTGATCAACAAACTGAAGGAGGTCGCTCATGGGTAAGGAACGCGCGAAACTAGACTTCGGTTCTCTCGAATTCGGAGCGACTGAAGAAAAAAAACGAGTGCCAAAACCTGCACGTACACCGGAAGCAAAACGGGAACTTGATCGTACGTCTATTCAGTCCGGTTTCACTCCGCGTAGCGGGGCCAAGATCGATGGGCGAAGTCTACGATCCAAGGGTCCGCGAGAGCAGCTGAATATGAAGGTGGCGAAGCAGCTCAAGGACAATTTCCAGATAGCTGCCGCCGAGCGGCGCCTTACGAACGGTGAGCTATTCCAAATTATTTTCGAATTCTGGGAAAAGGCGGAGGAGCCAGAGAAATAGGGCAGGGGGCTATTATGGGCTCGCCTACTTTATCCACAGGTATCTGCCGTTCGGGCGTCGAAAAAAAAAGACTGTTAGATCGTTAGATTCTGAAGTTAGAGAGTTACGCTTTTTTAGTAAGTTGATCGCAAAGGCGTATTTAGGCTTTCTGTGATCGATGTTCCGAATAATCGTGAATGATGTTCCGAAGTGAATGTGATCGATATTCCGAGGATCTGTGAGTGATGTTCCGTATCAGTTTGTGAGTGATGTTCCGAATTTTCCGTGGTCGATGTTCCGAATTCAAGAGAGGTGGATCACCGCAGGATCTGCCGGACGTTGTGTGAGTGATGTTCCGAATCACTCCAGGACGGTGATCCCTTCTTTTGGCCGGAAGCTGATGATCATATTCTCGTTTTTTTGATATCGCCTCGTGACCTCGTGTGTGTCCGCCGGCGGCCCCGGTTTGCGTTTCGGGTCGAAAGAGGCGGATATCGTGTAAGAGGGCAGGGGGTCCGTCTCGATAATCTTGAGAATGTTAACCTTGAAAAAGCGTAGCTCTGTTTGAGAACCGCATTTTTTCCAAAGGTTTACCAGAGAAATGTCCCAGCGCTGCTGATGCCCGCAATGCTTACGCGCAAGCTCATACAGCCGCCGTTCGATACCGCCCTTGAGCGAAAAATACCGCGAGTCAATCGTGAGTACGGTCCGGTCTTTGGTCAGTGCCCGGAAAATCCACTCGTTCAGCGTGACCTCGATCGCGGCCATGCGTTCTTTGCCGGCCGGGGTTGTTCTTTCGACAACGCGGGCCGACTCAATCCACGAAAAGAACCGCTTCTCTTCTTTTTCCCCAGTCTTGATCGTGGTTCGGATGGCAGTCGACTGCAGACGGTCAAGAGCATCTTGCAGGAGCTGATAAGATCGTTTGCCTTCGCCGCGCCGAGCCAGGCGGAGAAAGTCATAGGCGTGAAACTGGATCGTACGCGCGGGAGTAAGCCCCCGTTCGATCTGCTCATTTATCAGCGATGAGCAATAAATCATCACGTCTTTGTCCCAGATGGTCGCAATTCCTTTGTGACCAGGCCGGACTTCTACGTGAATTCCACGCTTCGGATCGTCGTAAATCATGGGATCCATCCTCGGGCGCTTCGCTAGGGCGAAGTGAGGAAATTCCATGACATCCCGCTGATCTTTGATCGGCGCGTCGATGATCGAGCTGAGAAAGAGATCTACTTGATCGTTTGAAGCCATGGCGAATTGTGAGTGATGTTCCGAATTTTGTCATCAAGTGTGATCGATGTTCCGAATCCTGCGAGTTAGGCGAGGCGGATGTTCGGATCGGAAATGTGTTTGATGTTCCGAATCGCGTTCAGCTCCACATACCTGGCGCATAATTTTGATCAGTAGGGCAGGGGCCTCTCGGCTTCCTCGGCTATCGCCGAGCCTTCTTTCGTGGATCTTGGTAGGGATGATTGAGGTGAGGGGGTGCAGCGGCGCCAGAGGCGCTTATAGCGGCGCCCAAGCGGTTATGCCTTGGATCAACATCAGGCGCTGTAGAGCGCGTGATAGAAGATATATAATTGACGTGATTCACCGGATCATTCTTTTGGACCCTATCCCCAAAAGAAAAGAACACAGCTTCGCCGCCAGAATCTCTCCGCTTAGAATTCAACATCTCCTCTGCTGCCAGCAATAGACGGGCATCGAGAAGGGTCCAGGTATTAGGGCCGTTGCGCGACCCCGTGACGGGATTTGTAACCCGGCCGATGTATCCGGCGCGGACAAGGCGTGCGACTGATAGGTGGGCCGTGGATCGGGCTACACGGGCCATGTTAGCGATAGGGGCCATATACATGGTCCAACTTTCGCGGCCGCGTGAGTAAATCAGGAGCGCTAAAAGAACTCGTCTGTCCGCTGGGGACAGGTGCGACTCTTCAAGAATCGCTGATGGTATTGTGGAGACGGCAAAGGAATCTGTCTCGCGTAGTTCCTGGTCGGCCCAACGGCTTTCGCGTCCTGGCCGCGGTCGCCGGCAGCTGTATATCGAAGTCCTCGTTCTTCCCGCTCGCCGTCCCCTGAAACCGCGTCGTAGCGAGCGGTCGTGGACACCCGGCAAGACTTCTTGCCGGTGACGTTCAGGAACAGAGGCTTCCTTGTGCCAGCGGTTCCACTGATCCAAGGTAGGTTGTTGATCGGCGGTCTGTTTCATGAACAGCAACCGCTTTTTTTTTAGTAGGTCGAGTTCCGACATTCACTGCCTCCGCGATATTGGAGGCGTGCTAAACAAGGACGCAAAAAAGGGTGGCGTTTTACCGCTTTTCTGCTTGACACTTTTTTGGGGATCGCGGAAACTCTTGATTGTCACATCGTAGAGTTTTCACGGGCCGTCCCACTTGGGGCGGCCTTGTGTTTTTATGGCTCCTTGTTCACACGCTCCTTACTGTTGATGATGACTTCGGCTAGTTTATGCGTGGGCCTAACACAAGATATTACCACGCACTCTCTTTCCGGCACAAAATAGTCCCCCTAAGCAACTGACAACAGGCCACTTCTTCGAAGCGGAACAAACATTGTGTTGGTCTGCTCGTCGGGGAATCGCAGCCCCGTCACCTACTGTCATAATAGGTCTGGATTATTGAAGAAAGATAATAGTTAGCTCTTGCGTTTTTTTCTATGGCAAATTATTAAAGAGGGTATCGAGCCAGTGGTTAACGCCGATTAATGGTGATGGCTGCGGGCCATGTGCAGCATAGCGGTCGCAATAACACGGCCAATTTGTGTGCCAGTTGAAAGGGCTATCTCGTTCAATTGGTCATAGAGATGAGGCGTCAAATAAATAGTGATTCCTTTGTATGAAACATTAAACGGGGTCTGAACAAAGCTTATGTCTGCGTTGGATTTGAAGTGGTCAATGAATGCCTGCGCTGACGCGCAATAATACTCGTACTTCTTCGAGTAGTGTTGCTTTGCATACTCGTTGATTAGCTGGCCGTCTGCTTCAGTGAACCGAATAAGATTACTAATCCTACCCTGAGAATTCGGAACTCTTTGGCTCATGGGCTTGATTTACCTTCAGCATCTTTCGTGTTGGCACTAATCAGCAATGTCTACCACCGGAAATTGATGCGGAATGGAAAATCAAACCGGTCAAAATTTCCTGCGCTGAACTTCCATAATCGGCTGTTGCTGGCGAGTAAGTCAAGCTGAGCAAAGAATAATTCCGATGGGTCAATCGTAGAACAACATCTGGCTCGCCCCCCTGCTCAGTGATGACGAGAGCCGTTCAGAATCCCGCTTGAGATACAGAATTGGTTGCGAGGGTATGAATTCAAAACCGTCAAATGGGCAAGGCCAGGCGAAGCAGATCGAGCCATCTGGCGCCAAGAGAACGAGGGCGCCGTGGGGGTTTGCGAAGGTCGAATTTGCCGCCTTGTGGCCGGAAGTTTCACAACGCCTGGACAACAATAAAGAGACCATAGCGGACATCTACAAGGACCTTAAAAGCCGCAATCGTACAACGATCCACGTTCAGACATTTTACACCCATTGCCGAGAATTTTTGGGCACGGGAGCGGCATCGAAAGATGCCCCGGCATCAAGCGAAACAGCGGTGCGACGGACGGACCAGCCGTCCGAGCCCATCATCCAATCAAAGAGCAAGGTCATTCGGCCGCGCGCCGGTCGTGATGTGAACAGTCTGACGGTAGATCCGGAAGATCTGTTGAGCCCGAGCGAAGAGCCACAATCAGGAGATGATTCCAATGGCTAAAGTCTTCATGACACTGCAGGGCAAAGGCGGCGTTGGTAAATCGCTTGTATCGGCGCTTGTAGCGCAGCACTTCATTGAGCGAGGAATAACACCGCGTTGTTTTGATACTGATCCGGTGAACAGAACCTTCGGCTCATACCAAGCCTTCAACACGACAAAGTTTCAATTAGGCCATCGCGTAGATCAAATCGATCCACGGTCGTTCGATGGGCTGATTGAGGAGATCCTGTCGGCAGAGCCCGAAGAAGTCTTCGTTATTGATAACGGCGCCTCAACCTTTTTGCCGCTCATCAACTATCTTGCGGAGAGCGAAGCGGTCTCGATCCTAACAGAATCAGGGCATTCGGTTATTCCGATTTCCATTCTTACAGGCGGGCAGGCGCTGAAAGATACGGCAATGGGCTTGAGCCAGCTTGCGCAATTGGTTCCCGCCGTAGAGCTGCTGATCGTCCTCAATGAGTATTTCGGCCCTATTCAATCTGTCGTGAAGGGCAAAACAGTCCAGTTCACAGAAACGCGGCTTTACAGCGAGCTGGAAGAACGGGTGCGGAGCGTTATCGTTCTTCCAGAGATCAATCCGGCGACCTTCGGGAAGGATCTGGACTTTATACTATCGCGGCATCTTACCTTTAGCGAGGCCGCGGCTGACGAAGGCCTATCCATCATTGCGAAGCATCGCCTCAAAAGCCTTTGGGGCCGTATCAACGAGGCCTTGAGCGAGGCCAACCTGTGAGCCGCCAGGGCATTGAGCAGGAGGCAGCCAACGAGCTGCCGGCCTCAAAAAAAATAGACGAGCTTCGAGCCATTCTACTCGATCAGCATAACGCGGCCGTAGATCGTGATGATCCGGTTCTTCTCCTCTATTCGATCATGAGAATTTGCCTCGATGAAGCGGTTGAGGTCGGCGGCGCGCTGAAGGCGGGTATTAAAACCTCCTGCGATCACGGAGCCGAATCCATCGATAAGCGCATTAGAAGCTCTCTCGATGAAATCATAGGCCAAGTTAGCAACCTGAGCATTAGGGCCAGCATGGCATCGATTGAAAAATCGGCCGTGATCATGGACCGCTCTGTATCCGCGCACAAACGCTTGTTGCGCTGGAACTGCATCCTAATTGCCGTCTCTGTCGCGAGCGTCGGCATCAACCTCCTAATCCTAAAATCTGTTTTGTCATGAAGGGATATCCGATGGGTTATTCACGCAATATGGGCCGCGCAACCGGCCTGATTACATTTGTCTTCGTGGTCGCGATTCTTGCATCGCCAGCGGCCGCCCAGGATGCGAATTGGGTCGCGCCGATCACTGACTTTCTTGAGACGCTGACAACCGGCTTGGGCCAGCTCGGATCAGCGGTTCTGGGCATTGGTATCATCGCAATTGGGCTTTGGGCGTCATGGACCGGCCGCATGGACTGGCCCAGGTTCGGGTTTGCCTTGGTTGGCGGGATTCTGGTGATGCTCGGCCCGACTCTCGTAACAAATCTTTTCGGTTAAATGCCGCTATGAAAACCTCGAGCGCAATCCTTACCCAAACACAGCGGCCACAAACAATGTTCGGCCTGCCGCCCGCCCTAATGATGCTCTCCGTTTCGGGAGGCGCAGTAGGTTTGGCGGTATGCGTTCTCATGGGGGTAATCAGCGTCAGCCTAATTGTCTTCATTAGCCTCACTATTGGTCTATGGGCATGGTTCTGGAAGCACGTCCGGGAGGATTGTCACTATGACCGGGTGCTGATGCAAACACCCAGGTTCTGGGCCGGTAAGCAGCAGCGTACCTTGCTAGCTGGGGCAGGGGGACGCTGATGGGTTGGGAAACACTTTTATCATCGTTCGCTGCGGTCGGCCTTTCTGGGGCTTTGGCAGTACCGGCGTTGCGCCGAAAGGCCTTCGGGGATGTTCGTCAGGATTGGCTCAATGATGAGCTGGAAATTGACCGTGTAGACAGTGACAGCGCGACAATTCACAACAAATGCGGGGCGTTGACACGAGTCTGGAAGATCCAAGGGACGAGCTATGATTCCAAATTGGACGAAGAGCAAAAGGCGCTTCATCTAGCGCGTTCAGCCGCACTGTCGGGACTCTGCAAAAAAGCCGATCTGGCCTTGCGTTTGATTGTTGTCAAACGGAGACGACCGCTGTCGGTAGCGGGTGCTTGGCCTGTAGAGACACTTGCTGAAATAGGCCGGGCGGAAGAAAAACAATACAGGTCGAGCCATCGGATTGATTGGTATCTCATGGCGACCGGTCGCTCTATGCAAGCGCTCATTGATGCCGACCTACTTCTCAAAAGTCGGCTTGGTGTGTTTAAGCCTGAATTGCTTAAATCATCACCGCCCGGAGAAGGCGCCTGCGAGCTGACCGGCTTTTTGAACGGATTGGTTTGTGGCGAGTTTTCCGACGTTCTTCCGGCGAGGTCTCATTCAATTTCTGGAAGCCTGCCGGCAGCGGATCTCCAATTCGACAAGTCGGGAACGGTTCGCACTGAAGGTTCAGAGAAGGCGGTTCAGAAAATTATAGCCATTAGGGAATGGCCCGAAGCCGTCTCTGGACAGCTTATCGCCGCTTTGCTGGCCATCGAGGGAGATCTAGAGATTGATCACCTCATAGAGCCCTGGGCCCGCGACCGCGCTTTGTTGATGTGGAAGCGTCAGCAACGGCAGGAGAAGTCGAACATCCTCTTCCCTAATAGGGCGCTTTCCGACGAAATAGATTACGTGCTGGAAAAACTGTCAGACGGAACCGTGTGCCTTCTCGTCAGCCAGTTTCAAATTGTTGCCCGCGCGCCGAATGAGACCGAACTTGATCGGCTCGTGGACAAAGTGCGAGAGGTTCTGGGAGACCGGAGAGTTGTAGCATCGGTCGAAACCGTGGGAGCGCCCATTTGTTGGTTCAATCGCCTCCCAAGACCCGTCGTAGCGGGTGTTGCGGGACCTGGCGCTAAATTTTTACGGCCACTAACGATCACTGAGAACGTAGTCGCGGCGTTGTGGCCCTTTATACATTCGCCATCGGGCATGCATGAGAGTCCGTTCGGCAAAGGACCGGTGCGTTTGTTCAGAACGCGCGTAGGACAAGCCTACAATTTTCAATTCCATGTCTCGAATAAAGATAAGCCGTTGGGGCATTTTTTGGTTTTCGCGCCGACTGGTGGCGGCAAATCCACATTGATGCTCCACTTACTATCCGGATTGGCGAAATTTCCGGGGGTGCGATCTTACCTCTTTGATTCAAAGGAAGGCGCCCGCTTCATGGTCGAAGCGATGGGCGGGGTTTACCAGCCTTATGAGAAATTGGCGCTCAATCCGCTCGATGTTGGCGCCGACACGGTAGCCAACCGGAACCGTGTGAGTGCCATGCTGAGACTTCTTGCAGGCGAAGCCGCATACGAAGACGGCGCCAGTGACATTCTCCGGCATGCAGTAGATCTGGCCTTTCTGGACGAGCCGCCGCACCGATCTCTGAATGGCATTTTTGAGCATGCCTTTCCGCGCAATACGAACTTGCGTCGGAGCTTGGGGCTTTGGGTGCGTGATGCCAAAGGCAACATTGGCTCCCATTCACACGTCTTCAACGCGCCGGACGATAGCCTTAGCGGCGTCCTCGATCACTTTATGGTCGCGATCAATATGAATGAGGCACTTGAAGACCCTCTGCTCGGGCCGCCTGTCGTATCTCATATTGCGAGCGCCATCGGGCGAACGGCTGGTGGGGGAAAAGGTTTCGCTATTTTCATCGATGAAGCCGCCAAACTTTTGGAGAATCCTGGGTTCGAAGATTTTGCGGCAGAAATGTACCGGGAGTACCGGAAATTAGGCGGGGTTATAGGGCTCGCTTTTCAGGATCCGGCCGCATTGGCTGCATGCCGGCATAGCAAAGCAATCATCGAAAACACGGCGACTATGATTTTCCTGCCTAATTCCAATGCCCGGCCGGAAAGTTTCGCTCCCTTCGGTTTGAACGAAGAGCAACTGGCCTTTGCTACCGGCAGGACAATTCAGTCCGGGCACCGTGAAGCGCTGGTGGTCAAGCGGGATGCTTCCAGCGGATACGAAGAGACAGCCATCATCGATATCGATCTTGGATATCTTGGTGACGCGCTGCGGTTCTACGCAAGCGGTCCCGATCGGAACAAACAGATCGAAAAACTTCAAGAAGAGTGGGGGCAGGAATGGCGAAGGCATCTTTGATGGCGAACGGCTGGATCACATTTCGCAAGTTCACCATCCGCTTAGCAGTGGTGAGCGGCCTTATCATCGGTGTGCCAACGATTGCGGTAGCCGCTATGGCGGTTGTTGACGCAACGGCAATTACAAAACTGACCCAACAGATAAACAATATGAAAGAGCAACTTCAGGCAGCGCTCGATCAAATAACGTGGCTCCAGGAGATATCTGCAGTCGCCAACGACACTCTCAATGCTGTTGGGACAGCCGGCGCAATAACACTCCCAACGGTCAATCTGGAGCGGCTAACCGGCCGGTTGAATAGCGATGTCGGATGTCTAATAAACAATCTCAATGACGCTTATCCGACACTGGGCTTCGAGAATTTAAATTTCGCCAGTATTTGTGCTGGCCGCACGGCCTATTCCAAAGCGCTTTTTATTAAAGGGGCAGAAGTTGAGGACGACGAGCGCCCATTGACCTGGCGGGAGCGATCAGAAGAGGTCAAGGCGGTCAATTATCGGCGCCATGCTGTCTCTAAGGAAGCGGTTGTCAGCGGCCTCGCCTTGGCAAAACTCAATACAACGGATGTTCCTGAAACGAATGGGCGTGCGGTCCAGGAGTTACAAAACAGTGTATTGGCCGCAAAGGACCAGAACTCGCGCCTTGCAGTCATTGCACAAGGCATTGTGCTCCAAGCGCAGCTCCAAGTTCAGTCGAACCAATTACAGGCAAAGCAGGTTGAGCTGCTTTCCTCTTTGCTTATGGGTATGTCGCTTCCGGCAACGGATAACATTGAAATTACAGAGAAAGAAGAAATCGAGGGTAACAATTAAATGTCCCCTCGATTCTCGCGATCAATTGCTTTTCTTTTGATGGGTGTCGATTGCCTTCGCAATCCTCGCTTGCATGGCTTTGTCCATCCAATTGGGAACATTGGTGCAGTCGCCAGAGAAGATATTGAGGTTGGACATTCTTTCGCATTCCTCAGGAGAATTAACGCCCCAAGGCGTTGGAACGGATCCAGGAATTGCGCCGAATTGATTTGCCCAAGACGAGACAGAAGCTGCCTCGATTTGCTGCCAAAGATAAAAAAGCTGCATGAAATCGAAGTATTCCTGTCGGCCTTCGTAACTGGAATCGTTCTTGTAGCGCTCAACCATCGATTTTGTCGGGGTCCACAAACCGAATGGTTTACGAAGCGCTCGTTTCCGTCCCTCGAACTCTTCGCGAGTTTTGATCGTGTTCCACCATTCCTGCGCACGGTCAAAATCATAAAAACTGTCTTTGGTGATTTTTTGGCTCCAGCCGAACGCTTGGGCATCTTTCATAGGCAGGAATGCGAGGGCAACAATCATGGCTAATGAAAGCGAATGCTTCACTTGCGCCGTAGTGAATTCATACGTTGATCTCGCTGGAAAATTCACTAGCGACCTAAGCAATTCCATTGTTGAACCCATGTGGATCTTATTTGGCTCTTTAGCGAGTCTATGGATTGTTGTGCACGGCATTAAAATAATCCTCGGATCATTGGATGTTCGCGAATTTGGACGCGAGTTTATTTACATGATTATAGCCGCTGGCATGCTCTCTGGGCAAGGCCCGGAGCTGGTTAATTCACTTTATTCGGCTTCCCTTTCAACAATTTCCGGTGCGGCGTCGGCGGTGCTTTCAACCGGCACAATTGCCGACGAAACAGGAGTTACAGGCGGCCAGCCAGATACCCTTGCATCAAATGGAGTGACCAATCTTGACGGAATGACCTCTCTAGTCATGACCGCGGAACAAGGGATTTTTAAGGTATTCGAAATGGTTGGTCTGATGATTGCTAACGCGCCAGGGTGGGGCCCGTCGATTGGCGCTTACGTCACCGGCTTTCTAATCTTGCTGCCCTACGCCATTTTACTGATCGTTTATTTTGCGCAAGTCGTCGTCACCATCTTCCGTGTGATGATGATCGCGGCGCTTTCACCGATCCTGATGTTGATGTTCGGCTTCAATTTTGGGCGCGGCATGGTTTTCAGCGGTCTGAGAACCATGTTTGCCAGCTTCATGGTCCTGTTTGGGGCCACCATCGCCTTGGCAGTCTGCCTATACGGTGTGTCCTCAATGGATATTGCGGGTGAGCCGATTGAAGAAGAAGTTGCTGGCTTCTTGAATTGGAGCAATTCCCGCCTCTGGGTCACGATCATGCTCGGATGGCTCGGCACCGCTTTCATGGCTGAAGCGACATCGATCGCCAATTCGATTTCAGAAGCAAAACTCACTAATCAGGCGGCCGCCATCATAACGGCAGGCGCAACAGCAACGGGACTGACGCTGCTGAATCACGGCAAAGGCCGCGCGGGTCAAATTTGGCAAAAAGGCAAGAGTCTAATCGATCAAGGAAGAGGGTCGGGGAGCAACGCCGGCACTGGATCCTCAGAGAGCAATGCTCAAGGAAGTGATCGGTTCAATGAGCCCGGCATTGATAACTCGCACAACTCGTCAGGGAGCTAACCATGAACAAAACGGATTATCCGAAACCGAACACGAACCGGCGATTTGCTTTTGTCGCTCTGCTGTCTTTGCTCGTCCTTTCAGGATGCGCGGCTCACGAGCTTCCGGACGATTTGGAAGGGTCCGATGAGATGAAAAAATCGCCATGCGCTTGCTATCAGCTCGAATACAAGCCGGGGGGAGCGTCATGGCAGAAAGTATAACGGGGGTTGGCGGGCACGGTTCCTCCATCGCGTCGGATCCGTACCGCTTCGAAATAGCACACCGTCGTCTGGCATTCGTATTGAGACTGTCTGCGATGACGAACGTCGCGCTCGTAATTGCCGTGATTCTTTTAGTGAATGGGATTGCGGAGTTAGCCCCGCTCAAAGAAACGCAGATAGCGCTTGTTCGCACCTATGGTCCGGACGACCGCCTTTACCGGGTTGAGCCCATAACGGAACAAGTGGAGGGGTTCGTCAACTATCTCGAAAGCCAAACGCAAACCTATGTTCGGCTAGTTCTGGAAGTAGACAAACCAACGCAAGAATCGCGTCATCGAGAAGCGATGCTCATGACGGAAAAGAGATTCTGGAAACAGCTCCGCCAAAATCGGCTTGATACGAAGGAGATGGCAACGGCTCTCAAAAATGGGCTCGTGCGCAGAATTCATGTGAGAACGGCGAGCAAGGTAGAAGGTAAATCAGGCGGATATTTAATGTCGGTCGAGTTCGAGCAGATAGACACGCGTAAGGGCGTTGAGGTCGGCCGCAAAGACCTTCAAGCGTATTTGACAATGATCACTCGGGTCAACGAAGTGCGGGAAGCTGATCGCTATATCAATCCGCTTGGCATTTTGATTACCGACATGGTTGTGAAGGAAAGATCCTGATGAAAACGAAATTGTTCGCGTGCCAAGGGATTGTTTTCGTACTCCTGGCTGTCCTGACCGTCTCGGCGGGAGCCCAGACACCATCTCGCTCAATTCCACGCCCGGCAAACGCACCAGTTACAGAGGTGCAAAAGGTGCAGCGATTGCCAATGCCAGATTCCGTGCTCGATCAAACACGGGAGCAGTTCGACGGTAATTACGGTCAATTGGTGCGGCCACGGTCCCCAGGTCAGATACAGGAACAGTGGGACGAGAGCGACCTAACAGATGCCGTCTATATCACTGCGATATGTGATGGCTGCGTCTATAAGATGCGCCTGCGAGAGTGGGTCGTATCGGTTATCGAGCTGCCGCGCGGTGAACGGATTGGAAGCGCGGATATTGGCGATCCGGATGGCTTCAAAATTCAAACACGCGGAGACAACAGAATGGTGCTCCGCCCGACCGGTGCTGGCTATGACAGCACGTTACTAATTTATGGAGATAGCGGCCGAGTTTACCCGTTCTATCTTCGCGCCGAAGGCTTTAACTCCAAGAACTCCCCCGATGTCGTTTTTCGCATTACGGGCCGGGTGTCGATTGAGGAAGAAATTGCGGTGCCAGGCATTGTGTCGTCCCTCGAGAAAAACGCTGAGCCCGACGCTGTAATTTCACCAACAGACAGTTTGGAAAAGAGTGGGTCTCACCCAGGCCTTGACAAAATTGTTGCCGATTTAACCACAACAAATCCGACTACGCCGAGGGATGATTTCGTGGCGAACGTCGAGTTTGATCCGGCGAAACTTCGCGGATTCGAGGACTATGAAATGTGGGGCGACGACGATTCCTTGGTGCCCGAACGCGTCTACCGCGATGATCATTTCACCTATATCGACTTCGGAGAAAAGTGGAAGGATATGGAGTTGCCGGTTGCCTATGTCGTCGTGGATGAGATCGATGAGACGGTTAATACACGTGTCCAGGGCAAGGTATTTATTGTTGAAAGCACGCGAGAGCTGATTTCGCTGAAGTCCGGCAAGAGCTTCCTTTGCATCAAGTACACGGGGACCTGACATGAGCGCATTCTGTGATATTGCGCTCGCAGTTGGCCTCACCCTAAACGGTTTGTGCGCGACCGGTGTAGTCGAGCGAAGCGAATTCCAATTACCGGCAGACGATCACTCGGCGTATGCATTGCCGACGGTGCCGGTCGAAATAGTAAGACCGGCACCACCACCAAAATTTCCGCCCATCGTCATACGGGAGGCCCCCCGGCCGAAGGCCGAACCAGTTGTCGTGAAGGAGGCTCCGTCACCGCCACCAGATCCGTTGGTGAGCGCTCTGACGGCTCTGTATGATGCACCGCCAAGGCGCTCTGTTCGCGGCCTCGATTTGGTTATGCCAGATCGGCCGATCAACATTGCAAAACCAGTCTCGACGGCGCCTATGAAACCCGTTGAAAGCGCACTGGCACCGACGCACTCAATTAAGACCTCGGATTACGAAGGTGATCGCAGAACGTCGGGATATCCGGTCGATAACAGTAGGATCCTGGCGGCCGATAGGTACATTTCTGTTGTCTTGGAAACCGGGATCAACAGCCAGATTGGCGGGGGATCTACCGGCACAGTCAATGTGCAGGTTTCCCGCGATGTCTATGGATACCACGGGCGCAATGTGCTGGTGCCAAAAGGATCCCGCATAATTTGCAATTACTCAGAGCCCGAGGATTTTGGCTCAAGCCGATTGGCTGTTGAGTGTGAGCGCATCTTGCTCGCGGGACATCGAGCGGAAATTCGAGACCTGGGTAGCCTTCTCGCGGACGTGCAGGGCAGGGCCGGTACTTCTGGCGAAGTAGATGATCGCTTCGGAGAGCGCTATGGCACTGCTTTCTTGCTGACGGGCATTTCGACGGGTGTAGCCTTATCCAGCGCCGTTGCAGGCGCGTCTGATGATGAAGATAGCAATGGCCTCCAATCTGGTCTTGAATCAGGCTCTTCGGAATTGTCGGAGCGGCTAGGGGAAATCAGCGCTGGTGTGCTGGAACGGACACTTGAGCTGAATCCCATAATCACAGTGCCGCAAGGCACACGCCTTCAAATCAGACCGAGGACGGACTGGTACATAGCGAAGATGGAGGATTACTAATGGCGAGGCATTACATAAGTTTTATGTTTTTTGTAATTGCTGGTCTGATGATCTTTGTCATGCCGGTGTCTTCACAAACACAAAGGGGGAAAACCGAAGACACCCAAGCGGGGGAAATAGGCGAGGCCGTCCAGGAACATACGAAAAAGATCGATATCGATCTGCGCCCGAATGCGCCGATTGAGATCCCAGAAGAAGATCCGGTGATGTTCGAGATGAACTTCGAAAAAGTACCGCATATTCCGAGTCATCTAACCCGAGGCGTGACTGTTGATGCCTATTCGCGCTTTGTCCAGGTTGACGACAAAAAGGTAGCTCAGCTTGTCATGTCGGGGGTGCGCAAAGGCGAGAAAGCGGAAACCCTAACAACAGACAATTTTTACGCACAGTTTGAGCTTTCAAACCCTGCACTCAGCAGCGCCGAAAAGGTCACGGTCGAGGGCGATCATTACGAGCTTCTTGAGGCTCTGAAAAGGCTTGTTGTCAAAGAAGAGGAAGGAGAGACAGAAGAGAAACAGGAAGCTGCAGGCGACGACGAGCAAGCGGTCGTCGGGAGCAATAGCGGCTCGAACAACGACGCGGCGGGTTATCAGTCACCGGATCCAATAAAAAAATCACCTGCTGAAGCACCTTCAATATCGGTAGAGGTCGTGACGGACGGGTGTCCAATTCGTGTCGATATCGGCCAACTGGTAGCCGTTCAGCAAAGCAAAGTGGTGACGGTCGAAGGGAGCGATCGCACGGAAACACTCTGCGAAGACGGGAACGCACGATATCCGCTCGAACGGTCATATGCCTCATGCCCGGATCGGGTTGATTTAAATGCGCGAACGGCAACGGCGCAGTTTGAGCTTTATTATACAGGGCCAGGCGGCGGCCGTGTAACGGCACAAGATTGTGTTGATGACGAAGACAAAACATACGAAATCGTAGAACTACATGATGGGTGTCCGGTCTTTCTGGATTACGCGTCTCTTCTCGCGGTGCCGCAAGCAACGCTTGGCTACGCCGATGACGTAAATGCAACCGTCGAGGTGCGCGGCTGTGCCGCGTCAGAAACCAAACAGGCCGTGCCGTTGGTTCCTACCACGGATGGATGCGCAGTGCGGCACGCCTTTGATGAAGAGCTTTCCTATCAGCAGGGCCACCATCAATACACTTTGGACGGTGTGACCTGGGATGCCGGCTCTTGCATCGATAACGGCGACACATTTTCACATGTGCAGACATTTGTTGATGAGGGCGGGCGACGCGTTTGTGAGCCCATTGTTGATGACGTCAGTCAAACGGTCACTGAGCAATACCGATTACAGATCACCGTCGAAGGGGTTGATTCCTACATCACGGAATGCAGGCCCGCGGCAGGCAATCTATTGCTTAGCAGCACAACAGACGGATGCGAGGATCCGGCAACCTGGGACCATGATCTGACATCCGGGATCTCATATAACAAGATCCGTGAATATTATATGAGAAACGGTGAGCGTGAGTATATCAACGAATGCATCACCGGAACCCGGACCTACACGCACAATATTGAGCTTGCGGGCTGGCTTACTGATGATGGCTCTCTGACGGCCCAACGGCTGCATAAAGTTTCAATCAATGCTCCCTCGGGAACATATGTCATCAGTGAGTCGGAGCTGCTGTCGGGAGCACCTGCAGAGCCTTATTCAAGAGACCGGGTAAAGCTGGAACTTACTGGTGTCAGTACCTACGAAGGGTGCGCCGCAATCCGGGCCACACGGAGTATTGCTGTCTATTCGCGCCCGGATAATTCCGAATACTTAAAAGATGAAGGGGTCGGGACGCCGGTTCGCGAAGGGAATATCTGCCAGGAAACCAACGCCGGGTATAAGACCTATAAGGTGGGAGAGGAAAGTACGTGTTCACAACAGAACCATAACGATACCTCGACTATTACGATCTTCAGATACGACCTGGTGCGAGTAGCCAGCAAGGTCGTTGTGACGAACGGTGAAACCAACGCGGTTGTCTCAACCAATTATACATGGGCCGGCTCGGCAAATAGGTCGGGAGCTACGTCGAGCTCTGAAACGGACAAGACGTGCAGCGACGTTAGTACGGGCACACAGATGTATAGCGGGTTCGCAACCCCGCCAGCCTGGTAGGCGATCATGGATCGTCTCAGTGAGCGAATTCTAGCGCCGCTTTCCCGGTATTACGCGGATCCTAAAACAGTCGAACTTCGCATTTCGCGACCACACCACGTCGTTGTGGAACGTCGAGGAGTCGGCAAGGAGGAATTCGAAGACGGTGAGCTTTCGCGCGGTGCAATTGAATCAATTGCCCGGTCTCTAGCCAACAAGAACGGTCTTGTTTTTGATGGCGAGGAGAACGTGAAGCTCTCCTGTGTTTTATCGGGCGGTCATCGCTTCGAGTGTCTTGTTGGAAACTCAACCCAGAGCGGTGTCAGTTTAGCTGTGCGCTGCAAACATCCATTTGAGCCGCAATGGGACCAGTGGGGCGTTTCGGAAGAGACACAGGCCTACATCGAGACGGCCGTCTCGAAAGAGGCAAACATTATCGTCTCTGGAGCGACCAACACTGGAAAGACGACCCTATTGAATATGTTGTTGGCAACGCTTCCACCAGATCGGCGCGTCGTCGCCATGGAAGATACCCCCGAACTCCACCTAGGGCGGTTCTTCGATGGTATCGGGCTTCTGGCGTCCCGTGAGGAGCAAAAAGGCGCCGGGATGGTGGGGTGGCGTGAACTGTATGACCACACGATGCGTATTACGCCGGATCATATCGTGTTGGGGGAGATAAGCACCCAAAACGCCTTTGCTGCGCTGGCAGCGTTAAACTCCGGCGTTACTGGCTTTATGTGTACGATTCACGCCGAAAGCCCCCAGCAGGTTATCCACCGAAAATTCGATCAGAACGTGGCCTGGTCAGGTGCCTCGATGCCACGCATACCGGAATTCCTTCAAGAACTTGTTGATGTGATCATTCAGATCAAGCGCTCTTCGGATGGGTTTAGAAGGGTCTCAGACATATATGAGGCGCGGAATGACCGGTACGTGATCAAGGACGGTCAAACTGTTGATGGTGGACGCTAACAATGGTTCGTCATCGCGTCTTTCTCGTGCTCATCTTTAGCGCCGTCGTTGCCAGCATTTTGTATCAATGGTGGTTACTGGTCGGCTTTGATCCCGCTGACAAGCGTTGGTGGGAATGGCTGCTTTCCAACCTAAAGAAAAGTGGTGGGCTGCCAGCCGGAATGGATAACTCCGTTCTGTATGCCGGTATCGTCGGCGCATTGATTATGGCTCTCGGGTCGATCTTGTTGCCCCAGGCTGGATCAAAAACAAAAAGCGGTGAGTTCGCGGCGAAAGCCCTTCATGGGACGGCGTCCTGGGCGCGTGTTTCCGATCTGCGCAAGGCCGGCCTTTTTGCTAAGCGCGGGATACAAGTTGGGGGATGGAAGAGGCGGTTTCGCAGGGCAAAACCCTTGCGACATGATGGCCCGGAGCATGTCTTGTGCTTCGCCCCGACACGATCAGGGAAGGGGGTCTCATTAATTATTCCAACGCTTCTTTCATGGCCTGACACGGCGATCATTCTAGACATTAAGGGTGAAAACTATCAACTCACTGCTGGCTATAGAGCCCAGATAGGTCAGCGGATAATTCGGTTCGATCCAACGGCGCTGGCCCCATTTGCGCGATTCAATCCATTGGCCGAAATACGCCTTGGCTCCGGTCGTGAGATCCAGGACGCGCAGAACATTGCTCTTACCCTGATCGACCCAGAGGGGAAGGGGCTTAAAGACCACTGGATGCGTGAAGGCGCGTCTTGGCTTACCGGCGCAATCCTACATGTCTTGTTCAGGAACCATCAGTGTGTAGGGCGCCCTGCGTCGCTCAATGATGTTCGCGGTTTCCTTTCGCAAAGTGCGGACGAAGGTAAATCAGAAAATGAAGATCCGATGGATGCATTGCTCGATGCAATGTTGACGTTCGATCATGGTGATCCGGTAATCGACCGCGAAGTCGAGGCTGCAGCGAAGATTATGCGGTTGAAGGACTGGAAAGAGCGAAGCGGCGTTCATTCAACGGCGTTGGCGTCGCTCAGTCTCCTGTCCGATCCAATCCTGGCACGCAATACAGAAGCATCGGATTTCGCGATCAGCGATTTGGCCGGTGATCAAAAAACGTCATTCTACCTAGTTATCCCGCCCTCGGATCTGGAACGGCTTCGGCCCATTACGCGGATCATCTTTGCAATGATCCTGCGGAGACTGACGGAAACACTCGACGGCCGAATTGCCGAAAGAAAGATCCTTTTGCTGATGGATGAATTCACATCCCTCGGGAAAATTGATGTGTTCGAAACGTCTCTTGCCTATCTCGCTGGCTATGGCGTGAAAGCATTTCTGTTCGTGCAAGATTTGCAGATGCTCAAGGGAATCTATGGGCAACAAGAGGCAATCACGAGCAACTGTCATGTTCAGATTGCGTTCGCGCCGAACCGGTATGAGACAGCGAAAACCGTGTCGGATATGGCGGGTAGAGCAACTGTCATTCAGTCGCGTCGTTCGGCGTCGGGCTCTATTGGTGGGTGTGGGTCAGTAAGTCAAAGCGAGACTGAGACAGGACGATCGCTGCTGACTCCAGACGAAGCGATGCGTTTGGGGCGGATAAGGAAGAACTGGCTGTCTCGGTCTTTACCCGGCGAATGGCTTAAAAAACGCTTCGGCGGCATGTCGCCAGGTGAAGCGATTCTGCTTGTGGCGGGCAGCCGGCCGATCCGTGGCGTTCAGCTTCTCTATTTTCAAAATCGAGCCTTGCGCAAGCGCGCATCCATTCCTGCACCATCGGTCGCGATGGTCCATGAAGTTGGGTAAAACTAATGTCGGATATTTATGATCCAATCGATGAATTCGCGTCTGCTCTTCACGAAAATGGATTCAGATTAGAGGCCCGACCGGTAATGGATTCCGCCTGGCACCGGGCGCCGGTCGAAGGCGATAAGCCAGGTACAACATCCGGATCTTATCGTGGCTTCCTGGATGATGGAGTCCCTCGCGGCATTATCAATAACTTCAAGCACGCCGAACCGGTAACGTGGATCGGAAAAGGCGGCAATCTTTCTGCTCCCGCATTGTCGGCACGGCGGGCAGAAATCGCGGCATCAAAGAAGGCGGACGATCATAGCCTTCTTGAGCAACACAAGGCCGTTGCGCGGGTGGCTTACGGGATCTTTGCAAACGCCCGGCCGGCGCCGACGAACCATCCGTATCTGTTAGCAAAGCAGATTGATTCCTTTGGCCTCAAGATCGACAAGAACAATCGTTTGTTGGTCCCGTTACGTGATGAAGATGGATTCCTATGGAGTTTTCAATGGATCGATCCTGACGGTCGGAAGGGGTATTTGAAGGGGTCGAGGAAAGCCGGCCTGTTCCACATTATTGATCCTAACCAGAGCATCAAGAATGGCGGGCACATCATGATCGGAGAAGGGTATTCGACAGCAGCCGCACTTCATGAAGCATCCCGAAGAGCAACAGTCGTCGGATTTGATAGCGGCAATTTGTCCGCCGTTGCCAGCGCGATCCACAAATTGCATCCGGGCCGCACCTTGATCATTGGCGCCGATGATGATCACAACGCGAAAGTTTTCAATGGGGGCATAAAAGGGGCCGAGAAAGCAGTGACTGCAGTTGTCTCTGAAGGCGGCAGCGCGTTCTACGTGGTGCCCCCGTTTACCGATGCTGAAAAAGCAGCCGGCCTTACGGATTGGAACGACTTGCGCCGCGTGCGTGGGATCGATGAATCAATAAAGGCGCTCATCCGCTCTGAATGCGAAGTATCAAAGCAGATTGGTAGCGTTAAAACCCGCCCCGTTAGGTCGATGGTGCGAGAACGTGATTTTGGGCTGTGACAGATGGCTTCGGATCGCCACGTAGCCAAGAGCTATTTGACAGAGGTCGAGCGCGAAAGGCTGTCTGTCTTATCGGCACAGACCGGACTCTCTGCCTCTGAGCTTATAAGACGATTAATTATGGGCGTCCCGCTGCCGTCGCCAGAAGCTCGCGCGGGGTGGGCGAATATTCAGCATCTGCTTCAGCTCAACGCCGATCTCGCCCGGCTCGGCAATTTATTCAAGATGGCTCTGGATGATAAAGAGGAATCCGATTTGGACGCCCGGCTGGACCGCATAGCTGCAGAAATTGAGACGACGAAGGGGATCATTCGTGATGTTGTTTTGAGCATCAGGGGTAAGCTGCAGCCCACCAGGAAGCGCCTCGATGATCGCCAAAAAAGTTAGCAAGAGTGGCGATAGAGGCGAAGACTTCACGCGCCTGGGTGAATATATCGCTGCAGCAAAGGAAACAGGCGAGAAACTCGATCATCTTTGGATGGCAAATTGCGCTGCCGGAGATAGCCCAGAGAGTTTCGAAGCGGCGTTAGCCGAGATTGAAGCCGTCCGTCAGTTAAAGGGCGGAAAGGGCGACCGGACCTATCATTTGATAGTGTCGTTCAGAGACGGCGAGCGGGAAACACTGACGCCAGACAACCTGAAAGAAATAGCTCAGAGCTACGCCGCCGCGTTGGGATTCGGTGACCATCAATATGTTGCCGGCACGCATATCAACACTGACAATTTTCATATGCACGTCGCGTTTAATAAAATTCACCCGGTGACGGGCCGGGTTCACACGCCCTATCGGGACTTCAAGGTCCTGGAGAAAACCAGCCGAGCGATGGAGGCGCAATTTGGGCTAGCGATCGATCGGGGGATGTCTGATCGAGGCGAGGATCCAGAGGGACTTTCGCCAGCGGCGCGGGATTATGAAAGTGAGACGTGGGAAGTCAGCTTTCAGCGTTGGATGATCGAGAACAAAGAGCCACTGAAGAAAATTCTGCAGCAGAGCCGCACCTGGGCGGCTATGCATGCCAGCCTGCAGCAATCTGGTGTGGTGTTGAAACGGCGCGGCGCTGGCTTGGTATTCGCTGACCTGGATGGCCGGCACACCATGAAAGCCTCGTCCTTCGACCGGTCGGCAAGCCTTCGAGGGCTTGAGAGCCGGCTTGGAGGCTTCGAAGAGGCTACCAGAGCCGGAGAAGATCCAGTACGCGAAGAAACATCAAAGAATGGACCTTCTCCGGACAAAGATAATTTTGATCATTGGATCCGCGGCCACAAAACCAATCTGATCGAGGCCCTGCAGAAAAGTGCTACTTGGCATGAACTTCACACAGCGCTCAGGGAATCTGGTGTTCAGCTCAAGAAGCGTGGAGCCGGCTTGGTCTTTGCAGACCTTGGCGGACAGAACACTATCAAAGCCTCTTCGTTGGACCGTAGTGCCAGCAAGAAGAAGCTGGAAGAACGGTTAGGGCCGTTTTTAGGCCCTAACGCCGTCGAACGTCCTGTCGGCCCTGACAGGGGATCTAAGCGCGGGGGAAATATAGGATATAGAAAACTGCCCCTGCTGGCGTTGCCATCAGGCGGAACCGCGTTATGGGACCGCTATATTGCCCGCAAGCGTTCTCTGTTACCGCGTGTGCGAGGGCTCACGGCTCGGAACTGGAAAGCGTTCCTTTTGACCGAAGCTCACACGGACCCCTTAGCCTTTGTGATTGTAGTCGCAAACAGGGAGATGATGAACCTGTTTCTGGGCGTTGGTACTATAGCGCCAGGCGCGCCACGTACCCGCGCCAACGCTGGCAACGGCATTGCAAGAACCCGGAAACAGAATCGTAAGTCGGCGGAGATTGCGAAGGCTGAAGTTCGTTTCATTGAGCAAGGCAGAGCACCGTTCGAGAACAAACCGGGCAAGAGCCAAAGCTACTTCGTGACGGTTGAACGCGATAACGGGAAACGCCACACAATATGGGGCGTTGATCTTAAGCAGGCGATGATTAGAGCCAATCCGAAGCCGGGTGCGGCAATCCGAATTGAGCATACGGGAACAACGCCGGTGCGCCTCCCAAACGGGAAAATTGTCGAACGGAACAGTTGGGTTGTTGAGAATGTTATCGAACGCGATATTTCACGCAAGCCAGGAACAGGTCCGGCTCGCAGCTCAAAAAAGAAATCAAAGCAGCAAGGTAGATCGCAGGGCCGTGAGCGGTGATAGAAAAGTTGTTTGGTCTGAATTCAATTTCAGAATCTTCTTCCCACCCTGCAGCGCCTGATGGTCTATTCGGCCGGCGGCGACCCAAAGCGGTCAGTATTTGTTATGTCGGCTTGCTCAGGTTCCAGGTTCTTAATGTTTATCTGATTCAGCTCAATGGCCGTTCAGTCGATTTCCACGGATGCTCATAGATTCGATGATGCGGAGTAGGTCTCCGGAGTTAATCTGATCGGCATTCGCGTCGATCCGCCCGAGGCCGTCTGTTGCGACGAGCAGTGCGAGGCGTGCACTTCCGGCCTTGCCCAAGCCGTCTCCGCACCCATCCTCGGACGGATCAAAGCGATTCTGCCCTATAAGGGTTATGACGCTTGGGCGGACCTTTTTGCGAGGGGATTAAGCCCGTCATACTGATGAAGTAGGAAAACTCTACCCTCAATCGATGCGAAGAAGAGGTTCAGAGCACCAAACCTTAAGATATGCCGTTCATCGGATCAGATTCTCGTTGGCAGGCTGAGTGGTCAACGAACAAAGCATCGCACTGTACGGTCGATAGGTAACCAGCCCGGCCCAAAATGATCGCTTGAACCTATAGTAGCTATAGGTACTAGATTTCTCATTGCGGCAGATTTAGGTGAGGGGGCAGAAAGCGATGCAGGGTTGGTTATCTGCTTGTAGACGGCTCGTCGAGCTAGGTGGGGCCGCTGCAGCATTGATTTTCTTGCCAGCACTCATTCTTGTGTCGGGCTACGACATCGTCGGACGGCGGCTTTTTCATTTCAGCTCGACCTTATTGCAGGAGCTTGCCTGGCATTTCTTCTTCGGTTGCGTGATGTTCGCCATTGGATACACCTATATTCAAGAGCGCCATGTCCGAGTTGATATTCTGCGTGAACGCCTCCCTGCCCGTATAAAAAGAAGGCTCGAGCGTATCTTGTTGACGGTGCTCCTTCTTCCGTTTTGTCTTATATTATTCTGGTTTGGCGCAGAAATGACTTGGCTTTCTTTTGTTCAGGGAGAAGGGTCTCGCGCAGCTATGGGGCTATCCGCCCGGTGGATAGTCAAGTCTGCGCTGCCAGTCTGCGCTCTGCTCCTGTTCTTGGCGGGTATCTACCGTTTTGCCTTTCCGACGATTGATCGAGGAAGCGAGCTATGATCTTGGTGGATTACCTCCCCCATCTCATGCTGATAGTTCTTGCCCTCCTACTAATGTCGGGCTTTCCCGTTGGGGCTATTCTTGCTGGGGTTGGAGTTGGCTTTGGGTTGCTCGGTGTTGTTATTGGTGAGTATCCGGTTCAGTCACTCTTCCTCATTCCGAGTAAGATTTACATGTCTATCGGTGAGAATCTAACCTATCCGGCTGTACCGATGCTGTTATTCATGGGCGTTGCGCTTGAAGTCAGTGGCGCTGCGCGAGAACTGCTCCTGTGTTTACAGCGTATTTTAGGCCGCGCGCCCGGGAGCATGTGCGTATCGGTGATCTTGATTGGCCTGCTGCTGGCGCCACTTGCCGGCGTGATTGGGGCTTCAGTCGCTACTATCGCCGCCGCTGCCTTACCAACCATGATGGCCCAGCGTTATCGTCCTGAAGTCGCCAGCGGCGTTATCGCGGCCGCCGGGACGCTTGGGGTGATAGCACCGCCAGCGATTATGTTGTTCTTCCTGTCGGATGCAATGGAGTTGACGATTGGCAGTATGTTTCTAGCGCCAATCTTGCCTATACTGTGCTTGGCGGGGGCCTTCATTTGTTATTTTATTGTAATTGATGTGCTGCGCCCACGTTCCGGTGCGGCAGCCATGCCGTCCGAAAATGGACGCTCAATACTTATTTATCTTATTCGAAGCCTGGTTCTGCCGGTCGGACTCATAGCATTGGTGCTTGGCTCTATCGTCGCGGGGTGGGTGTCGCCGACAGAGTCGGCGGCTGTCGGGGCCATCGGCGGCGGTGCGATGATCTTTTTATACCGCGGGTTTGATCTGGCCCTACTACGTCAAGCCTTGGTTCGCACGATGGTGATCACCGGAATGGTGTTTTTCGTGGTCCTAGGAGCTGGAATCTTCTCGTTGGTGTTCCGGTTTTATGGAGGAGACGACATAGCGATTGGCTTGTTCGAAGATCTATCGATCGGCGATTTTGGTGTGCTGGCCGTCGTGTTGATTATTTTATTTGTGCTAGGCTTTTTCATCGATTGGATCGAGATCACTCTAGTCTCATTGCCAATTCTCTACCCGGCAATAAGCCAGCTTGATTTTTCTGCATATGTTGGATCCGAACAACTGGCCCGACTCTGGATTGGCGCTCTCGTTGCCTTGGTTCTTCAGACTTCCTTTTTGACCCCACCCTTTGGTTTTGCGCTTTTCTTTCTCAAAGGCGCGGCTCCTGACAGCATTCGAATGGCGCAGATTTACCGTGGCGTTATCCCACTCGTTGCGATCCAGCTTTTAATGATAGCCGCGGTGCTGATGTTTCCCGCACTGGTAACCATACTACCGAAAGCCGTTTTGGGGATTTGACGCCAGAACCGTAAACACCGATTGGCTCTATCGAGCGCAGACTCGGATGACCGAATAATGGAAATGCTGCCAAATGGGCTAGGAAGCATCAGCGTTTGAAGTATCCGCAAGACTCTCGATAATACGGCACTCAGAAATATTTACGCTGCTACAGGAGTCGATCATTCGTTCGAGCTCTAGTTTAAGTCCTGAGAATCGAGCGATGCGACGGTTGATCTCTTCGAGGTGGGATTTGGCTATTTCTGTTACAACCTCGCATCCTTGACTTGGTTGAGCTGTAAGGGCCAAAAGCTCGATTATGGCGTTCTGACGAAAACCCAAATCTCGGCAATGTTGAATAAACTGGAGTCTCTTAACGTGCTCCGGCCCATATCGCCGTTGATTGCCACTAGTGCGACTAACCGCAGGCATCATCCCAATCTGTTCATAGTACCGAATGGTTGGAACCTTGCACCGCGTTGTTTCGGAAAGCTGACCGATTGAAAGCTCAACGGCCATAGTGACCCCCCCTTGAAGCTATATTGACTAGAGAGCGTAGGCTTGCAGGGCGCTTCTATGGAAGTGGAAAATCAGGTTTTTTCAGCATAGCCAGTGCGGGGGACAGGCACTTTTGAAGCTACTCGATTGTAGGAGGAAAGGTGCGCCGAGCTCACTTTAAGCACGAGTCGAGTCTCAATGGGAGTCGGAGGAGCACCGAGCTACATAGAAGGACAACTCGATCAATAAAGGCGGGGCGTCTTCTAGCGCTTTTCTTCCTCATGATCGAGCCATCGCCGATACGATCGGCCTGCGCGGACAAATCCGTCTGCCTGATAACATCGCCGAGGAAATTGCCGTTTGTGTTTCAAACAGGCGGGATATTTCTCTTCACTTCTGAATGTCTAGGCAAGCTATCGCGCTGCGAACGACCTATCCTAAGAAGATGGACTGGCCTGATCGAGTGCGACCGGATGAATCGTGTTTAACAAGTGCGAATTTCCTCTTGAAGCTCTAGTCGCTGTAGCAACTACATATTCTGCACTATCGGGAAAACGAGGCTGGGTCATGCAAGAACACTCGAGACAAACTTACTGCTCTGACAAAGCGAGCGGTCAATGCAGTCACAAGCCTGGCCACAATGATGATGGCGTGGACAGGTGCTGCAGTACCAACCGCGGTATGGTGACTTCACTGGGCGAAGTATCCGGTCGCAGTTTCTTGGTAACCGGCCTGGATTGCGCTGAGGAGGTGTCAATTCTGAAAAAGGTTGTTGGGCCTGAAGTCGGCGGGCCCGAACATCTGGCCTTCGACGTCATCAACGGGCGCATGACGGTGCTCGACACGGCCGGCGATGCCTCCGACAACCGCATTGTCGAGGCGGTTGCCGGCACGGGCATGAGCGCCCGTCCGTGGGATGCGGACAATGCCGAGGCCGACCGGGCCGCGCATCTGCTGCAGCAGGGACGGTTCACGGCGCTGAGCGGCGGCTTCTGGGCGGCGGGGTTCCTTTATCACATCGTCGAGACGGGCCTGGGTGGCGCGCTCGGGCTATTCGCCGGCCATGGCGAGGCGCCGATGCCGCTGACCGAGGTGACGTTATTTGGCCTGGCGATCCTGTTCGGTGTCTGGCTCGTCGCGCCCAAGGCGTGGTCATCGGCCCGCAGGGTCTCGCCCGACATGAACCTCTTGATGGTAGTCGCCGTCGCCGGCGCGATCGGGCTCGGCGAGTTCTTCGAGGCGGCGACCGTGGCCTTCTTCTTCGCGCTTTCGCTCTATCTAGAAAGCTGGAGTGTGGGGCGTGCGCGCAATGCCGTCGCGGCGTTGCTCGATCTCGCCCCGCCCTCGGCGCGGGTGATCCGCGACGACGGGGTCGAAGCGGTCGTGCCGGCTGAACGGGTTGCCGTGGGCGACCGATTCGTCGTGCGTGGTGGTGATCGCGTCCCACTCGACGGCGTGGTGACAGACGGTGCGGGTGCGGTCGATCAGGCGCCGATCACGGGCGAGAGCGCGCTTGTCCCCAAGGGACCGGGCGATGACGTTTACGCCGGCACGATCAACGGTGAGGGCACGCTGACAGTGCGGGCCACGAAGGTTGCGTCCGACACGGTGCTCGCGAAGATTGTCCGCATGGTGGGGGACGCACATTCCCGCCGCGCCGAGGTGGAGCAGTGGGTGACGCGGTTTGCCCGTGTCTACACTCCCGCCGTGATGGCGCTGGCGGTCGCAATCGCGTTGCTGCCGCCACTCATTGCGGGCGGGGCTTGGGGCTTCTGGTTCTACAACGCGCTGGTGCTTTTGGTCATCGCCTGCCCCTGCGCGCTGGTGATATCTACGCCGGTCTCCATCGTTGCGGCGCTCACCGCCTCGGCGCGGGGCGGCGTGCTGATCAAGGGTGGCGCCTATGTCGAGGCGCCGGCGCGCACCACGGCTCTAGCGCTCGACAAGACCGGTACGATAACAGAAGGCAAGCCCGAGGTGGCCGCCGTGTATCCGCTCGGAGGTACGTCGGAGGCCGATCTGCTCGCCGTCGCCGCATCGCTAGAGGCGCGCTCCTCGCACCCGCTAGCGCGCGCTATTCTGGACCGCGCCGGTTCGCAAGTGACTGCCGCCGAGGATACCCGCACGGTGCCGGGCCGCGGCCTCGAAGGCCATTTCCGGAGCCGCGCGGTCTGGCTCGGCTCCGACCGCTTCGCCGCCGAGAAGGGGGTTGCCGAAGCGATCCCCGCCGACCTGCGTGAGCGGATCGAAGCTGCGGGCGCGACCATGGTCGTCGTGGGCGACGACGGCGGAGTGCTTGGCTTGCTCGAACTGCGCGACCGCATTCGCCCCGACGCCAAGGGCATCGTGGCGCGACTGCACGCCCAGGGCGTCAAGACCATAGTCATGCTGACCGGTGACAACGAACGCACCGCACGCGCGGTCGCCGCCGAGGTCGGTATCGACGAGGTGCGCGCCGAGCTTCTGCCTGAAGACAAGGTCGAGGCGATCGAGAAGTTGGTTGCGTCGCACGAGATGGTGGCGATGGTCGGCGACGGAGTGAACGACGCCCCAGCCATGGCGCGAGCTCATTACGGCATCGCCATGGGCGCGGTCGGTTCCGATGCAGCCATCGAGACGGCGGACATCGCCCTGATGACCGACGACATCGGCAGGATTCCCTGGCTCATAGGCCATTCGCGCCGCACGATCAGCATCATCCGCCAGAATATCGGCCTCTCGCTCGCGACGAAAGCGCTTTTCGTTGGGCTGACTGCGTTCGGCATGGCCTCGATGTGGGGCGCGATCGCGGCTGATGTGGGTGTATCGCTGCTCGTCGTGGCCAATGCGCTGCGCCTTTTGAACGGCCATCGGGTCAACGACGGCCCATCCGGCGGTGAACCGGCGGGCGAGAAGGTGACGAAAGGGGCGCTGGCGCATGGTCGTTGATCCGGCGTTGTCGGGAGAGTAGCGTCTGACCACTACCAGACCCTGTAAAATGGGGCGTCTCTTGCTGTTGGGTGGATTGGCCACCTCCCTGTCAGGCTGTGCCAGCAAGTTTCGGCCGTACAATGGACCCGACGTGACCCGATTGCGCATGTACAAGGCACAGCGGTTGCTGTTCCTTAACGGGGCCGTCGGCGTGTTTCGGACCTATCCCATCGGATTGGACTTCGCACCCGAGGCCACAAGCAGCTCGAGGGTGACGGACGCAGCCCAAAAACAGGGAGTCCCGGAACGAGGCGAGCGGACGCGCGTTTCGCCTATGCAGAGAGGGAGCGACGTCCTTTCTCCGCACTGAGCGGCAGCGAGATTTAAGGTAAACACCTCCAAGAGAAAAAGACCTTAGATCCGGAGATCCATCGTGGGATGCACCAATCAAGGTCTGGTTTCAGGGCAAGATAGGCTTATCCGTTGAACAGCCGAGTTTAGCTAATGTCTGACATCTAGGAATGATTCTTGATGCGATCTATTCGCCAAGAACTCGTCGACGTTCCTCAAACTCTTCCGTGTCGATTTCACCCTTGGCGAAACGCTCTTTAAGGATTTCGAGGGGCGTTCTAACGGCCGCGTGCGCGTGATGAGCGGCGCCATGGCCGGTTCCACCGAGCCAGCGCACCATAAAAACGACCACGGCCACGGCGACGGCGATGAATACGATCATCATGATAGGCCCTAAAAACCATCCGTGCCAACCGCCCGACCACATGTGCGGACCGTAATTGGGAATTTGCGCTTGTTGGGCAAGGGCCAGTGGTGACGTTGCCAGCCCCGCCACCACGCCAACCATCGCGAATGTGTATTTTAGCATGACTAAACCCTCTTGAGTTCACGGAGGCAATGCAAGCAATCCGTTTCGACTATTGAACCGCCTGCATGCGCCCCGTGTGACGGTCGACGTCGATCTTCCGAACCAACGAGCCGTCCTTGGTCACGATTTCGGCAACGATGGTATCGGCGTCTTTTTCCGTAATCTTTCCGACTTTCAGGTTCGGGTTCCCAGCCCAGGTGACACGATGCTCCATCATGTGCTTGACCTCGTCGGTGGTCAGGTCGCGCCGCAAAGGCTGCATCTGCTCGTAACCGGATCTACCCATCATCGGCATCTGACCCATCATGCCACGGTCCATCATCGGCATCTG
>NZ_AUFM01000002.1 GCF_000426505.1 Nisaea denitrificans DSM 18348
TCTTCCGCCTTGCCGTCCCGGTCGAGAATCTCAGCCGCCGCCTGGTAGAGCGAAAACAGGTTTTGGGTTGGCGAAACCACCTTGATCCCCTCGCGAGCCACGTTGGCTGCTTCCCCTGATCCAAAAACTGCAGCTTCCACTCGGATTCTGAGAACCCAAGCGGGAGCAGGTGACTTTGGGCCAGTTGACCGACGGAGATGTGGCAGTGCGAGGCGATTGCTCTGGGCGCTATCGCGCGCCAGAATGCAGCGGGCTAAATGGTACTCCATTCCGTGGGGACCGCGTTCCTTTAACAAGGCCGACAGCAGCGCAATCCGCTGATCTAGCTCCTTCGGATCTGTAGGTGTCGGGCTGTTAAAGTTGAATTGCGCCTGCAGGTGTTGCTCGAAACAACCCGCGACGTCGTGCAGGTCTTTCTCGGCCTCCGCAAGCGTGAAGTGATACCGGGCCTCCACGAACCGGGCCCCCAACTTCTCTGCCTCACCCACCATTTGCTTGGAGCGGAATGCTTTCGCAAAATAATCGCCGGCCATCTTGTGGGCGTTGCGCCTCTGCGCCGGCTCTGAATGCTGCAGTATCGTGTCGCGAACTATCGGGTGGACGCGGTAGAAGCCCGTCCGAAACTCAATTATATATCGTGCGAGAAGTTCGTCACGTGAGGCCTCCATCTCGATGTTGGTCATCGCAACGGCTTCGAGCGCTTTTCTAGGAACCGGATTGCGAAAGACGGCGAGGCGTCGAAGAAAGGTTTCGGTTCTCTTGTCGAGTTGCTCTACCGCCCGTGTCAGGACTCTCGTTTCGAACTCGCGCAATAGGCGGGGTGAGACCTCGCGGTCGCGGGCTTCCCAGGCCTCGGGAGCCAGACCAACCAGATAGTCGAGCGTTTCGCGCCGTAGAGCTGACACGAGCAGATTGATTGCGCGAGCGTTACCGCCGAGCCACAACGCCACGTCGGCGATTCTATCAAGGGGAACCGCGTCGGTTCGCCCGTTTCTTTCCAGCAGGGCTTGCAGGTAGTCTTGAGCATCCTTTGGTCTCAAGGAATACAGCGTGGCCGTGTCGGCGCGTTCCTCCCAGCGAGCAGCGCCGAATTCCCTGCTCGAAAGAAGTAGCACCCGGCCCGGATGGCCGGCAGCACGAGACAGGCCCTCAAGCATGTTGCCGATCTGCTTGTTCTTCGGTGTCCCTTCTATTTCACTCATGAGCCGCTGGGCTTCGTCGAGGATAATAAGCCGTGGACGTGTCAAGAGTTTGCGGAATACCCCCTCGGCATTCATACCCTTCCCAAGGTCATCTGCCACCTCAGCGTCACCTTTCGCGTTGAGCGTTTCAGCAAGGATCAGCACCAAGTCGTCTACGAGCGTCGCGGTTCCCTCCGGACAATCGATGTGAACAGTCGTCATGCCGTCAGGATGCCCAGAAATTTCGGCGAGGACATGCTCTGCGATTGCGGTCTTGCCAAGTCCTGGAAAACCTTGAATTGCCGCAATTGGGGGGCCTTCCTGCTGCCAGCGCCCAGTTAGCCACGCTGTCAGTTCTCGGTGTTGCTCGCCAAATAAGCCGCTTGTCAACTTCCAACCCCTTCTTTGGCGGCACCAGTTTTTTGCCGCCTTGTCCCCGTGAACTTTCTCCGGAAAGTAACCTGAAAACAAGGCGGATGCGCACTTAACCCAAAAACAAATCTTTCTGCTATTGGTTGAGCGATGTGAAGTGCATGTGCTGATTTGGGAGTGGTTGCGATCTGGCCCTCCCAAATGTTGCCTTCCCAACGAGCTTTCTTCTCTCCCCTCCCCCCTTCGGCTTGAGGGGGGCGCCTCTTCCGCCGTTTCCACCGCCGCCTTCAGCTTCAGCAGCCCGATATCCCGGTTCCGGAACAACTCGTCCGGGCTCATGTTCCCATAGTCGAAATAGCCGGATCCGCTCATCAGGGCTCCGATGGTCGTCCTGCGCAGGGCGAGGCCGTATTTGATGCTGTCGTCGATGGCCTCGGGACTGGCCCAGCCTTTGTCCAGCATTCTTGTTATTTCCAGCGTCATCGCCGCCTGCAGCCGGTTGGCGACATAGCCGGGGATGAAGGACTCGAACAGGATCTCAACCTCGCCCTCTCCAGCGCCCACGAAAAATGCGTTGGGTGGGAGGCTGCCTGCTGCAGTGGAAAACGATTTTGAGAGTGCGAACGAGAATACCATCCGATGCGCCGCAGACACTCTTGCTGCCGGTATCGGATCGCTCTAAGCCTGCGCGATGCGTGTTCTCGAAAACATCATCAGCGACCGCGGATCGAAATATGCGGTCTCGGGCGGTCCGTGCGCGTCCGAAGAGGAGGCCAAGGCCTTTATCAAGACGCTTTGCGCCAAGAAGAAATTCGCCAAGGCCACGCACAATACGTGGGCTCTGCTGACCGCCGATACGGCGTCGAAAAACGACGATGGCGAGGCGGGAGCGGGCATGGTGATCCTGCGGATGCTGGAGCGGGAAGGGTTGCACGACCATATCATCGTGGTGACACGATGGTTCGGCGGCAAGCATTTGGGCGGCGACCGCTTCCGGCATGTTCAGAATGCGGTGCGGATCTATCTCGACGAGCTCGGCGCGAATTGATGGGGCGCGACCTGATTGGAGAGCGTGTTGTTTGAACCATGTGAGTGCGGCAGCGGGAAGAGCTATCTGGGCTGCTGCGCCCGGTTGCATTCAGGGGCGCCGACGCGGGACGCGGAGGAGCTGATGCGCTCCCGCTATTGCGCGTTCAGCCGGGGAAATACGGCCTATCTGCAGAAGAGCTGGGCAGCGGAGACGCGGCCCTTGATCCTTGATCTGGACCCCGCCCAGGTCTGGACCGGGCTCGTGATCGACCGGCACGAGGTGACCGGGCCCGATACCGCGACTGTCCGCTTCACGGCGACATGGCGGAACGGCACCCATACCGGCCGCGTGCGCGAAACCAGCCGCTTCCGCCGCGAGGGCGCAGACTGGGTCTATATCGACGGCACTTAGAGTGAGGTTCGGGCGCGCGACGATTACGCGCTTTCCGCCCGGATCAGGTCGGCCGCCTTCTCGGCGATCATGATGGTGGGGGCGTTCGTATTGCCGGTTGTCAGATAGGGCATCACCGATGCGTCGGCGACCCTTAACCCCTCGACGCCCCGGACTTTGAGCTCCGGGTCGACGACCGCCATCGGATCGATCCCCATCTTGCAGGTGCCGACCGGATGATAGAGCGTGGTGCCGCGTTCCCGGGCGAATTGCGCGAGCGCGGCCTCGTCCGCTGCAGCCGGTCCCGGCCAGAGTTCCGCAGCGCTGTGGCGCGCCAGCGACGGCGCCGCGAAGATCCGCCGCACATGCTCCATGCCGGACAGCATCACGCGCAGATCGTCGCGATCCGACAGATAGTTCGGCTTGATGCGGGGCGGCTCCGACGGATCCGGGCTGGCGGCCATCACCGTGCCGCGGCTGGAGGGGCGTGTCGGACAGATAACCGTCGCCATTCCGGGCGCGCGCTCAAGCGCCAGCGGCTTGTCCGGATCGTAGCTGGCCGGCGTGAACAGGAGCTGAAGGTCCGGGCTCTCCAGGCCCTCGCGGCTGCGGCAGAACACCATCGCGCTCGTCACGCCGAAGGTCAGCGCGCCGTTGCCGAAAAACGCAAAGCGGCCGATCTCGCGCAGCACCCGCCAGCCCCGCGACAGCTCGTTCAGCGAGATCGCGTCCCGCACCCGGTGCGTGATGCGCGTGACGTAGTGATCGGACAGGTTGGCGCCCACGCCGGGCAGGTCCTGTACCACCGGCAGGCCCAGTCCCGCGACATGTCCGGCCGGGCCGATCCCCGAGAGCTGCAGGATTTGCGGTGAATTGACGGCGCCGCCGCACAGGATCACCTCGCGGGAAGCGCGGACGCGGACATCCTCGCCGTGGCGGCGAAACACCAGCCCGGTGCACCGGCGACCGTCGAAGGTCAGCTTTTGCACGAGGGCCTCCGTCTCGATCCGCAGATTGGAGCGTTTGCGCGCCTCGGCCAGGAAGGTGCGTGCGGTCGATGCGCGCCAGCGCCCGCGCCGCGTCATCTGAGAATAAGCGACCCCGTCCTGCTGCGAGCCGTTGTAATCGGGGTTTAAGGCAAAACCGGCCTCCTGGGCCGCGCGCACGAAGGCGTGGGTCAGGGGCAGAATGGTCCGGTAATCCTCGACGGGCATCGGGCCGCTGCGCCCCCGGATACCCTCCTCGCCCTTGCCGTAGCGCTCGGAGCGCCGGAACAGAGGCAGGACCTCGTCGAAGCTCCAGCCCCGGCAGCCGAGCTGCGCCCAGCCGTCATAATCGGCCGGGTTGCCGCGCACATAGAGCATCCCGTTGATCGAGTGCGACCCGCCCAGAACGCGTCCGCGCGGCCAGTGGATCGCCCGTCCCGCCGTGCCCTCTTCCGGCTCGCTCGCATAGTTCCAGTTGACGTTCGCGTTATAGAGCAGGCTCTTCACGCCGGCCGGAATGTGGATCAGGGGATTGTGGTCAGCGGGCCCGGCCTCCAGCAGCAGGACCTTGGCCCCGGTCTCGCTCAGGCGGCTCGCCACGACACAGCCGGCGGAGCCTGCGCCGACCACGACATAGTCCGTTTCCATCGCATCCATGCTGATCACCCCTTCGGCGACAGCGGCGTTTCTTTTTCCACCGTCTCCACAGCCGCCTTCAGTTTCAGCAGCCCGATATCCCGGTTCCGGAACAGCTCGTCCGGCTTCATGTCGCCATAGTCGAAATAGCCGGACCCGCTCATCACGCCCATCCTGCCGTCCGCGATCAGCCCCTCCAGCGTCTCGCTGTAGCCCTTCACTTCCGGCGGCGTGTACATCTTGTTGGAGAGCGAGCGGCGGGTCATGTCGAGGCCGGTGAAGTCCGCTTTCATCAGCGCGCCCATGGTCGCCATGCGCAGGGCGAGGCCGTATTTGATGCTGTCGTCGATGGCCTCTGGCGTCGCCCAGCCCTCGTCCAGCATCCGGGTGATTTCCAGCGTCATCGCCGCCTGCAGCCGGTTGGCGACATAGCCGGGCGTGAAGCGGTCGAACAGCACCGGCTTCTTGCCGATGGCGCGGTAATGGTCCCGCATGGTCGTCAGGTGCGCCGGATCGGTTTCCGGCCCGCCGGCGATATCGACCAGGTCGATGATGTAGGGCGGGGTGTACCAGTGGGTGATGATGAACCGGGTCTGCAGGCTGGCAGGGACCAGCGGGAAGACATCGAGATAGGAGGTGTTGCTGGCGATCAGCGCCGTCGCCGGGGCCGCCGCTTCGATCTCGGCATAGACCGTGCGCTTCACATCCCGGTTCTCGACCACCGCCTCGATAATGAAATCCGCGTCCGAAACCGCGTCGGCGAGGGTGGTCGCCGGTGTGATCCGGGCCAGGATCGGGGCGACGTCGGCGCGGGCGATGCTACCGGCCGACACCATGGTCTCCAGCGCGCTGGCGGCGAGATCCATACCGATCTTGAGCTGGCTCTCGCTGATATCGGTCATCTTCACCGGATGCCCGGCGATCGCATGCACCAGGGCAAGCCCGTGTCCCATCAGTCCGGCGCCGATCAGGGCAACCTTGCTTGAGCTGTCCATTGCCGCGTTTCCCCTCGCGATATTAGTGCTTCGTGTTTTGCCAGGAGGCTAGCAAAGCCGGGCCGCGCCGATTGATGGTATTTTGGCAGCACGGCTGGCGAGCGGCGCGGAGAGTGCCGGGTGTTCCGGCAAACCGTCACCACACTTGTGCCCGCCTGCGGCTTTACGGGACCGGCCCGCAGGCTCACACTCCCGGAAAAAGAGAATAAGAACTGGGAGAATGCGCCATGTCTGCTGAGCCCACACTGATCATCCGGAACGGAACCATCGTTGACGGCACCGGGGCGGAGCCGGTCGAGGCGGATCTGGCGCTGGCCGGGGATCGCATCGTCGGCATTGGCGATTTCGGAGCGCAGAGCGCCGCCGAGGAAATCGACGCGCGCGGCAAGCTGGTCACGCCCGGGTTCGTCGATATTCACACCCATTATGACGGCCAGGCGGTTTGGGACAAGCACATGGCGCCCTCGGCCTGGCACGGCGTCACCACGGCGATCATGGGGAATTGCGGTGTCGGCTTCGCGCCCTGCAAGCCGGAGGACCGGGAGAAGCTGGTCGAGCTGATGGAGGGGGTGGAGGACATTCCCGGCCCGGTCCTGCATGAAGGGCTGAACTGGCAATGGGAGAGTTTCGCGGAATATCTCGACGTGCTGGAGAAACTGCCGCGTGACATGGATCTCGGCGTGCTGCTGCCCCATGCGGCGGTCCGGGTCTATGTCATGGGCGAGCGGGCGATCCAGCTGGAACATGCAACGCCGGAAGATATCGCCCGGATGCGGCAGATTTCAGCGGATGCGGTGCGGGCCGGCGCCTTCGGGTTTTCCACCTCGCGCACGATCAGCCACAAGAGCCTCGCGGGCGACTACACGCCGACCTTGCGCGCCCAGGAGGAGGAGCTGACCGGGATCGCGCGCGGCATGCAGGATGCGGGCGCGGGCTTCCTGGAGATCGTCTCTGACTGGGACGAGCCGGACCCGGAAACCGAGTTCGCCATGCTCCGCCGGGTGGTCGAGAACAGCGGCCGGACGGCGGTATTCACTCTGAACCAGCGGCATGACAGGCCCGACTTCTGGCGTGACCTCTTGCGGATGGCGGGGGAGGCGGCAAATGACGGGCTGTCGATCCGGCCAGTGGTGGCACCGCGCCCGATCGGTATCCTGCTCGGCCTCGAAGGCAGCCAGAACCCGTTCTCCGGCACCGAGACCTATCGCTCCATCGCGGATCTGCCGCTGGCGGAGCGTGTCACGGCTTTGCGCGATCCGGAGGTGCGGCGGAAGATCCTTTCGGAGGATCCGGTGAAGAACAGCACCTTCCCGCTGATCCACCGGATTTCCTTCTCCAAGATGTTCCGCCTCGGCTCGCCCGCGAATTACGAGCCGGCGAAGAGCGAGTCCATCGCGGCAATGGCCGAGCGGGAAGGCCGGACGGCGCCCGAGGTCGCCTACGACATCCTGCTGGAGCGGGAGGGGCGCGGCTTCATCTACACGCCGCTGGTGAATTACGCGAACTACGACATGAGCGCGCCGGAAGAGATGCTGGCGGACAGGAACGCGATCATGGGGCTGGGCGACGGCGGCGCCCATGTCGGCTTCATCCTCGATGCCGGCTACCCGACCTGGCTGATGAGCTACTGGGGCCGCGACCGGGCCCGCTTCCCGATGACGGACGTGATCCGGCGCCTGACCTCCGACACGGCCAGCGCCGCCGGCCTGTCCGACCGCGGCGTGCTGGCGCCTGGCAAGAAGGCCGACGTCAATATCATCGACTGGGACAAGGTCGGTTTCTCCGACCCCTACGTCACCTACGACCTGCCGGCGAACGGCAAGCGCCTGATGCAGAAATCGACCGGCTATGACGCGACCATCGTCTCCGGCAAGGTGACCTACCGGGGCGGCGAGGCGACGGGGGAATTGCCGGGGACCGTGGTGCGCGGGCAAAGGTAGGGGCACGAATGACCGGGGGTGCCATTCGCGGACTTTCGTCCGCCCGGGATGGGGCCTGGAAGGCCCGTCGCCGGGTTGCATGCGTAACAGGAAGCCCTCAGTGACTGGGATCGTTCGACCGGCGCACTTTTACCGAATATTTCGGATGAACGTCATCCATTGCTTCGTAGATGATGTTCCAGCGGTCCGGGAACGTAATGTCTGACTCGAGAACTGTCAGATCCTCGAATTTGTTATGCTGAGAGAGTACATTCTTCGTGAAAATGAAGGACCGAGTCACTCTATCGATGTTTTCCAGAAATTTCCTGATCTGGACCGGATTCATTTCCGTCATTGAATTGATGTTGACGAAGAGATCTATTTCCTTGTCTTTCAGGACGTCCATCTGATTCCCGGTCAGAAACACAAACCGCTTTGACTTTATTTCTTCCCGGTAGGGCGTGAGGTCATCTTCGGGATGGAAGGCAAAGACCTGATCTTCTCCGAACAGCTCGGTAATATACCACTGGGAGATAAACAGCGTCGGCGGGATGTCGACGATGATATATCTGTAATTGGTGGTTCTACCGATCACCTCGGCCAGTCGGCCCGATCCAGCACCGAGCTCGCAGACGGTCAAACCCTCGTCTCCGGTCAGCCCGCATTCGCGGAAAATAGTCGTCAGCTCCCGCACGGAATGTGCCAGATTTGAAGAGATCAGCTTGCCGTCATAGCTCACCGGCAGGGGGGCACCGATCGGCGATTCTTCAAGCTGACCGAGGAGCCCGTAAGTGTCATGGTCGAGGGTGTATTTCCAAAGTCTACAGACGGACGAGTGATAGATTTTCCAGTCCACCGGATAGGCCAGAGGATAGTCGATTGTTCCTCTCCGGAAGCTCTGCGTAACGCCGAAAGAAGGCGGTTCTGGCAGCTCATCGGCACCCGTGGGCTCATCCGGCACCAGCTCCCTGAGGCGTATGACTTGTGGCTGAGTCTCCGTCGACATCAGGAAATTATGGAACAGGTGGTCGACGGTTCTCTTGAAGTTCTCGATTCCGTATATATCCAGAAGCCATTCGGAATATCCGGCGTAATGCGTCCAGAAACCGGAAGGAGCATATACACCCTGCGCCAGGATGTAGGCATTCATACCGGCGATGGTTTCCCGCGTTACGGCGTCTTCTGTCTCGTCTCTTTCACCAGAGAAGCGGTCTACGAGAAATTTGATTCTTCCCCGCGAAATCTTGAGGGCGATCCGCTCAGACCCACCCGGCGCAGCCAGCGGCATATCCAGCGCCATACGGTAGTAGTTCACAGCATCATTTATATTCGTTTGGGCAAGCAGCGCGTCACCGGCACGTTGAAGCCCATCCCAGCGCATCGAGTGCGCAATGTCCACATACTGCCTGTGGAGGGATACTGCGGTTTCGGCTTTCCCTGCATTGACGAGAATTTGACCGAATGCGCTGATTCGATCGTCCCGCCCTCCGTCTCCGCCCCAGTCTTTTATAGTCCTCAAGAGATCGTTGATCAGTGGCTCTAATTCCTCGATTTTGTTTTTTCCTACAAGATTGAGGCAGTGATCAAGTTTGGCTAAGTACGACTGCAAGGCGTTTCCAACCATGGTTAATAGGCGGCACAAATTCGGTGGAGCCGATCCCGAGCTTCTTGGGTCGCGGCATATTCAATAATGGAGCGTGTAAGAATAGCGTCGACAGATGGCGTTGTCATGAGACGTGTTTTCTAGGATACGCAATTCCAGCCCGCTGCCGCCAGACGCAATCCACACATGCCGACGCGATAATGGGAGCAATTGTCCGCTTGATCTCAGGGCATAGATTTCTGGTGACGCTCCGTGACCGGAAAAAAGCTTCCTCGCCGGGTGCCCCGCAGGTCAGCTTCAATACGCATCATCCGGGTTTTCGCACATCGGATGTGCGTCGGAAAGCGGTGGCGGAGGGACGGGGATTCGAACCCCGGAGGGGCTTACACCCCAACACGCTTTCCAGGCGTGCGCCTTAAACCACTCGGCCATCCCTCCTGAAGAGGCGCGGACCATACAAAAGCCGACCGGGCTTTGCAACGATTTGAAGCTTGAAATTGAAGAAAAAAAGACAGTTGCGGTGCTGACCCCCGGATATGCTCAGTACGATTGGTTGTGGCACTCGATTGGTGTAGGCTTTCCAGTCTGTTAGGGGGCTCGTCAGTTGGTTGCGCGCAGGTCCGCCGGAGAACCGGTGAGGGCGCGCCGGGGGATGTATGAGGCGTTTGATCCGGTTTATTGCGCTGCTGTTGATCCTGATTGCGCTGGCACTCGCCGCGCGGGACGGATATGCGAGCTACCAGGCGGAGGCGCTGCGCATCATGGATGCAGGCACGCTCTGGGCCGGATTGCACCGGGATAGCCTGCAACTCGCCGAGCCGGCCATCGCCCGTTATCTGCATCCCTTTCTCTGGCACCCGGTGATGGTGACAGTCCTGCTGTTCCCGGCCTGGCTGGTCTTCGGCGGACTCGGAATCATCCTCTGGCTGTTGACCCGGCTGCGTGGCCGGCCCGCCTCCCGGGATCTGTTCATGCGGGATTGAGCCCGTGTTTTGATTAAAAAAGAAAAATCTTGATATAATAAATTGTCGGCGCAGAATGCTCCGTAACGCACCCGTCGTTGCGAGGAGATCTGCCGTGCCGGAAGAACCCGCTGAGAACCCAACCCCGACTTTAACTCCCGCCCCGGTTCCCGTGGTTGGGATCAATCACATTGCACTTGAGGTTGGAGATCTTGATGAGGCGCTGGCCTTTTACGGCAAGCTTTTCAAGTTCGAGCAGCGTAGCCGAAGCGAGACCCAGGCCGAGATCGATCTTGGCGACCAGTTCATCGCGTTGGTCCTGGGCCGGATGCAGCCTGCTGATGTGAAGCGGCATGTTGGCTTTGTGGTTGCGGACAAGGAAGCCGTGCGGGCAGCGCTGTTGGCGAACGGGGTGGAGATCCTGCCCTTGCCGGATCGTTTCCTCGACTTTCTCGACCCCTGGGGCAACCGGATCGAAATCATCGGCTACGAGAATATCCAGTTCACCAAGGCGGACCATGTGCTGCGCGGCATGGGGCTCGATTATCTGCGGAAGACGGACGCGGCCATCGATGAGCTGACCGAAAAGGGTATGCGGCCGGGCTGACCGGATAAAAAAGTGGGAGATGTGCCATGGACAAAAGACGGGAACCCGAATGGGTCGAGGCAATGCCGCTCACTGTGCTGGAGCAGGTTGGCCGGAAGGTCTTCAAGGCAGGAGGCAAGCAGATCGTGCTGTTTCACGCGGATGGGCGCGTGCATGCCTGCAACAACCGTTGCCCGCATGAGGGTTATCCCCTGATCGAGGGCACAGTTGATCAGGCGGCGGGCGCCTGCCGGCTGACCTGCAACTGGCATAACTGGAAATTCGATCTGGTCAGCGGGGCCAATCAGGTCGGTGGTGATCGTCTGCGGATCTACCCCACGCAAGTCCGGGACGGCGCCATCTTTGTCGACATTGCGGATGCCCCGGCAGCGGAGCGGATCGAGACCGCGCTCGGTAATCTGAAAGAGAGCTTCCGCGACCATAATTACACCCGCATGGCCCGGGAAATCGCTCGGCTGAAAGCGGCCGGGGGCGATCCGCTGGAGGCCGTGCGGCAGGCGGTGCTCTGGACGCATGAACGGTTCGAATGGGGCACCACCCACGCCATCGCCGCGGCGCCCGACTGGCTGGAGCTTGCTGAAGATTATGGCGGACAGGACGACGCCTCGGCGATCATCCCGCATGTCGAAATCGTCGCCCATCTGGCATGGGACAGTTTGCGCTGGGAGCGGTTTCCGTTCCCGGATGGAGAGACCGCGTTCGATGCGGACCGGCTGGTCGAAGCCATTGAGGCGGAGGACGAGGCGGAAGCGGCCGCGCTGGTGCGTGGCGCCTGTCGTGGTCCCGGCTGGCAAGTGCTGGATGCGCCGGTAACGCGGGCGGCGCTCGCCCATTACCAGGATTTCGGCCACGCGCTGATCTATTGTTACAAGACGCGGCAGCTCGTTGAACGGCTTGGCGAGGATCTGGCCGAGCCGCTTTACCTGACGCTGGTCCGGGCGCTGGTGAATGCCAGCCGGGAGGATCTGATTCCGGAATTCAAAGCATATCGTCCGGCCCGCGAGGCATGGGACGGGGCAGGCGATACGCCGGTCGCGCCGGAGGAGTTCTACAGTCTCAACGTGCCGCGCGCGCTGGACCGTGCGAACCGCTCAAGCGGCGACCGCACCGCCCTGTTCGATGCCCTGATGGGGGCGGCAGCCTGGCAGATGCTGCATTTCGACGCGCGTTGGGGCTCCCGGCACGACCGGCCGGTGCCGGACAATGTGAACTGGCTCGACTTCACCCACGGCATCACCTTCGCCAACGCGGTGCGGGCGCAGTGCGGACGCCAAGAAGACCTGTGGCCGGACGCCCTGTTGCAGATGGCCTGCTTTACCGGCCGCAACGCGGCTTATGTCGAGGCGCAGCAGGACACGGCGCCCTATGCGGTGGATGACCCGGAGGCGTTCCTTGACGACTTGCTGCCCGGTCTCTTCGATCATGCGGAGCCGGAATATATCGTCTCCGCCCACATGGTGAAGCTGCCGGTCGCCACCCGCGAGGAAATCCGTGTCCGTCCGGATGCCCCTTGGGTCCCGGTTCTGGCGGCGGCGGTGAACCGGTTCTTCCAGTCGAAGATCAAGCGCAAGCACGTCATGCGAACGGCGATGCAGTCGGTCGCGTTTGTCGCGGCTGAGGGATGAGTTATTGAGGCAGAACTGTCTTCGGCGGTTCTTCCAGAATGATCTCCTTCCCAAGAAGAGGGACCAAAGTCTGGATGCTCATCCCGGTAATATTACCGACGATCGGTGCACCATTGTCAGGCTCGTTCTCGGCTGGAGCCTGATATTCGACGGAGAGTTTAGGTTCTTGGTGGGCCTCAGTCGTCTGACCGTCCCAGTATCCTGAGCTATCAATAACGGGGACCTGCCGGAAAACGAAACGGCCATTGAAAATGATTGTTCCGAGCCGGCTGACCTGCCCTTCGCGGATCTCGAATGTTGGCGCGTCTTTGGTGAGGTGCCCGGAGGCATTCGTGAATGACGCGAAATCGTCTTTCTTGTCGGCGGCGACGATGGCTGCGGTCAGCATCATGGTCGGCGTTCCGATTACAGGATATGGGCTGGTATAGGATTCCCTGAGTTCTGTGACAGCGAAGGTTCCTGGCTGGGCCGCGAACTGCCACATCCGGCACGCGCGGCCGTCCTCAAGGAAGTTATATTTGCGGTAGGAAATCGTCTCAGTGCGGGCGTTTGATTGACTTGCTGCAGGCGCGGAGGCGACGGTTTCAACGCTTCTGATCGTGGCGCTGTAGAACCGGTCGGGCACATCGCCGGTGACACAAAGCTTGACTGACGCCGCACCCTGCCCGTTGGTGACATCCAGAGGCAGCACGGGCTCCCCGGTCGTCTGGCAGGCGGTCAGCAGAAACATGGCGGAGATGGCCAGAAGTGTCGTGCGCATTCTATTCCTCGATATCGGGATGCTAATAGGTCGGCCTACTCGGATCTTCATTGCTACAGAGGAGCCGCTTCGGGAAAATCCTCGATAATGACCGTGCGGCCTGTCAGATGGGAAATCGTCTGCCGAGGAAGATTGGCTTCATATTTCCCCGCGATGGCCTTGGTTGTGTCCGGCACGGACCCGGCTGGGAAATAGGCAAGAATAAGTCTCGTTACTTTGACGGTGTCGGTGTTCAAGCCGTCCCAATATCCGTGATTGTCGAGCCTGGGTTGTTCGCGCGGCTCCTGCTCGCCATCATACATGATTGTGCCAAGATGCGTTGTCTCACCCGGTCGAATTGCAAATGTTGGTGTGTCGTTCTTCAGGCTGCCGTCAGCCCTGACAAAGACAACTTCATCATTCTTCGCGCTGGCGATAATCGCAGCGGCGATTGCTGCACCTAACACCGCCCCTAACAAGGAACCTCCGGAACTGCCGGCAGTCGAAAGCCTTTCGCCCACTTTGACGATGGCATACTCACCCGCGGGCGCTTCGAATTGCCAGAATGCGCAATGGCGCCTGTCTTTGGGGAAGAATGCGCCACCACTGACGTCCCGTGTTTCATGGAGGCGCAGTGTTTTTTCCAGTCTGAAAGCAGCGGGTCCGTAATCAAGCATGCGGGCGTTGGCTGCGATCTTTTGCAGGGTAATGGTAATGTACCGGTTGACGGAAAAATGGCTGAAACAAAGCTGAAGCAGCCCTCCGCCATAGCCGTTCTGTAATGCCTGCGGCCCAAGCGGTTTAGTCGTCTGGCAGCCGGTCAAGAAAACCGCAAAGGCGAGAGCCATCGAGAAGGCGCGCATTCGAATCCCCAAATCATTGATCCCGTGTCGGCACAACCTGTAGCGTTTAAGACTGGGCTGACACAACCCGGTATTAGGTTACTCGTCCCCCGGAACGCCATAGGACGGTGCCTCGCGCGGGTCGAGCGCGCGGGTGACATAGGCGTCGAGCTGGGGTTTGTAGACCTCCCATGCCGTCGCAATCGCTTCGATCGGGCACTCCTCGGTCCAGTCGCAGCGCAGGTCCGCGACGGGCCAGCCGAGTTTGTCGGCGATCTGCATGCCGGCGGAATGGATGGGACCCGCTTCGCCGCCTGCCGCAAGGCCGGCTTTCATGGCGGCGATCAGCCGGTCGCCAAGATGGCCGGCGGATGCCGTGAAGGCAGCGACGATGGCAGCCGGCACCTCTGCGTTGGCGAGCAGGTTGCCGCCTGACGCGACGTTTTCAGCCTTTGCTTCGGACCAGATACCCAGCGCGTTGCCGCCGGAATGAATGGCGCTGCCGCCGTGTTTGTCGACGGCGAGAACCTGGCGGTAGTCAAGGAACTCGCACTCCTTGCGCATTGCCTCGATGGCGTCCCCGGCGGACAGGCCGATCTCCATCCGGTCCAGCACCAGCGGGCCGAGGCGCGGGTCGGTGATGTTCTGGCTGGCGACGGCGCCGACGCCGGCGCGGGTATAGGCGCAGCGCGCCGCGACGGCGGGCGAGGAGGAGGAGATTGCGATGCCGACCATGCCGGTCTCGGCGCAGCGGGCAACAAGGGAGAAAGTCATGCGGAGCTCCTGATTACGCGTCCGGATTATTCATCCGGGATAACGGCGGTGCCATCGATTTCGACCAGCCAATCCGGCCGGGCCAGCGCCTGGACAACAAGGCCGGTACAGACCGGATGGACGCCTTTGATGTACTCGCCCATGGTCCGGTAGACGGCCTCCCGGTACCGGACGTCCGTTATATAGACGACAAGTTTTACCAAATGATGGATGTCGCCCCCGGCCTCTTCGAGAAGCTGGCGGATGTTCTGCATCACCTTGTGAGTCTGCTCGACGGGATCGTGACTCTCGATGTTCTTCGCCGTGTCCAGATCCTGCGGGCACTGGCCGCGCAGCCAGACCGTCCGGCCGCCGCGCGTGATCACCGCCTGGGCCAGGTCGTTGTCCAGCTTCTGCTCCGGGTAGGTGTCCTTGGTGTTGAACTTTCGCAGCCGCTCATGCGCCATGCTGGCCTCCTTGAAGAAAAGTAAGGCGGACCATTGGACCGCCAAGCGTTGTCGATTTAGAGTTTTGCCGCGCCACGCGCACGGGCGGCGGCATCGACGTCGAGATAGGATCGCTGGATGGCAATCTGGTCCGCGACATATCGGGCATCGTGCCAGACGCCCCAGATGAAGCTCGATCCGCGCCGCGACTGCCAGGGCAGGCCGAGGAAATAGATCCCCGGCTCGCGCGAGACGCCGCGCTGGTGCAAGGGCTTGCCGGTCTCGTCGAAGGTATCGACCTTCAGCCAGCTATAGTCATGTCCGAAGCCGATTGCCCAAATGATCGTAGAGATCCCGGCTGCTTTCAAATCGAGCTCACGGATCGGGTCGGTTACGCAATCCGGATCGGGCCCGATGATGTGCGCCTCGGGCTCCTCCGGCAGTTCAAGCCCGGTCCGGGCGAGATAGGCGTCCGCTTCCCGCAGGACGGAGAGATAATTCCTGTCACCATTCTCGATGTTGCGGCGGAGGTCATCGGCGAAACTCATGACGCCGTCTTTGCAGCCTTCCGCGCGACCCACGAGGGTGAGGCCCTGTTCCGCGAGCTTGCGAAAATCGATGGTCTCTCCGCCCCGCGCCCCGCTCACTGCAATCGTCACATGCTCGGCCCCGGCGGGCGGAGTCGCGGCCTCCCATTTGCCGAGAACGCCGAGCCACCAGCAATTGTCCCGTCCGCGATAGGCGCGTGGCGGCCGGTCGTGCGGGCCGACCGCGAGCGTGACCTTTCTTCCCGCCCGATTCAGCTCGTCCGCGATCTGCACGCCGGACGAGCCCGCGCCGATCACCAGAACGCCCCCGTCCGGGAGCTGTGCCGGATTACGATAGGCGCTGGAATGAAGCTGGGTGATCCCGAGGCTATCCGGGACCATCGGCGGGATCGTCGCGGTCTGGAACGGGCCGGTGGCGGCAACCACACTGTTGGCGTCGATGACGCCTTCCGATGTCTCGACACGAAAGCCCGGATGGCCCTCGTTGCGTGTCACGGACGTTACATCGACACCGCAGCGGACCGGCGCCTCGATCATCTTCGCGTAGTCGACGAAATAGTCGGCGACCTTTTCTTTCTCGACGAAGGCGTCGGGGCTCTCGCCCCTGAACTCCATACCGGGGAACCGGTCGTGCCAGGCAGGCCCGTTGGCGACCAGAGAATCCCAGCGGCAGGACCGCCAGCGCTCGGCGATCCGGGACCGCTCCAGAACCAGATGAGGCACGCCAGCCTTGCCGAGATGCTCGCTCATCGCGATCCCGGCCTGACCGGCGCCGACGACCAGCGTGTCTATTTTCTCAACGGGCATTTGAAGGTCCTTTTTTCAGGGGGATGACCCCTTTCGGCGACGTCTGGAGCTTGTTTTGCCGGAATGGTATACCGGCGTGCGGGACACCTGTATCGGAAGCCCGCAGTGTGAGGGGAGGCCGGTCCGCGCTTCAAGAGGCAAATCGTCGCTTCTCGCCTTTTGATCGGTCGTGCTCAACCATTCATCTGCTTGACATGCCATGGTTTTCCACGCCAAGCAGAGAAATGGACTCTGATCGCCCCCGGAACAATTTCTACCTCGCAAATGCCCGCTGGCTCGGTGCAGGCCTGCTGTGCACGTTCGGCTCGTCTTTCGGACAGACCTATTTCATCGCGCTCTTCGCCAGCCAGTTCATGGCGCTGCACGGTCTCAGCGACGGCGACTGGGGAACGCTCTATGCCGGGGCGACGCTGACCTCCGCAGCCTTGCTCATTAAGGCGGGTCCGCTCGCCGATACGATGTCCTTGCGCACTCTGGCGGTGCTGGTCATTGCCGGCTTCGCCCTGATCTGCGTCGGCATGGCCCTGCACGAATCCATCGTCATGCTTTTCGTCATGGTCCTTGGCCTGCGCTTCTTCGGGCAGGGCATGATCGGCCATGTCGGCATGACGGCGACGGCCCGCTGGTTCCAGGCGCGGCGCGGGCGGGCGATCGCCATCACCAGCCTGGGCTACGGTATCGGCGAGGCGGTCTTGCCGGCGCTGGCGGTTCTGGCCATGGCACTGGTTGGCTGGCGCGGTACCTGGCTGCTCGCCGCCGGGATACTGGTCGTGGTTTTCGGCGGCGCGCTCTGGGTGTTGTTTGCCCGGGACCGGGAACCCCAGGGCAGCGAGACCAGCGGTCCGGCGACTGGCGCTATGGGCAGGCACTGGACCCGGCCGGAAGCGCTCCGGCACTGGTCCTACTGGGCGCTGTTCCCCGGCATCCTGACACCGCCTTTCATCGGCACGGTAATCTTCTTCCATCAAGCGCATGTCTCCGGCGAGAAGGGCTGGAGCCTGATCGAAATGGCTGCCGGTTATCCGGTCTATGCGGCCTGCGCCATGATCGCGGTCTTCATTGCCGGCCGGATCACCGACGGGTTCGGCGCGCTGACCCTGTTGCCGCTCTTCCTGCTGCCGACCGGCCTCGGCATCGTCCTGCTCGGCACCAGCGACGCGGTCTGGATCTGGGGTGTAGTGCTCGGCTGTATCGGCTTTGGTGCAGGGTTTTCGAGCGCCCTCAACGGGGCGGTCTGGGCGGAGCTCTATGGCACCCGCAATCTCGGTGCAATCCGGGCGTTGGCAGTTTCGGCCATGGTGTTTTCCACCGCCATTGGACCGGCGATCACGGGTCTGCTGATCGATGCCGGGATTACGCTGGAACGGCAAGGCGTGGTCATGATGCTCTGGTGCGTCGGGCTGTCCGCCGTCTTCGTGCTGGTAGCGCGCCGTCTGCGTTTGCTGATTGCCGTACCAGCCTGAACCTCGATTGCGTCAGACGGAAGTCCTGTAACCGATTGTTTCGCAAGCACTGATCGAAATTATGAATTTTCCTGTGCGCTGCCAGATGGCAATGACGGATCTTTTTAGCGGATTTTAAAAACCGGAATCGGGTTGACCTACCACGTGGCGACGCAAATCATGGTTGCATAAGCGTGCCAACAGGGAGGAAATCTGATGAAACAGATAATCGTATTGGCCGTGGCTGCGTCGCTCTTTGCAGGTGGCGCCTTCGCGCAGTCCGGACAGGTTCCAGACAATCTTGAAAAACTGTCGGGCTTCAAGACCACCGGCGTCACCGAGTTCACCTTTATCGAGCAAGGTGGCGATTATGCTGCCGGCATCGAGAGGACGCTGGAACGCATCAAACTGCCGGATGGCTTCAAGATCGAGCTTTATGCCGTTGTTCCCGACGCACGGCACATGGCTGTCGGCCCGCAGGGCATCGTCACTTTCGTCGGCACCCGCAAGGACAAGGTCTGGTCGGTCACGGACCGGAACAAGGATCGCGTTGCCGACGAGGTGAAGGATTTCGCGCCATCGCTGACATTCAGCATTCCGAACGGACCCTGTTTCTCCAAGGACGGCTTTCTCTATATCGCCGAGCAGAACAGGGTTCTGCTGTTCCCGGCCGCCGAGTTCTTTTACGAAAGCCCGGACGTTGCGGCCTTCAATCTTGTCGCCAAGGGCGATCTGATCCCGCCGGACGAGGAAAGCTTCAATCACACGGCGCGGGTCTGCCGGATCGGCCCGGACGGCAAGATCTATATCTCGCTCGGCCAGCCCTTCAATGTGGCACCGAAGGACAAGCTGGATCTGTACAACAAGTGGGGCATCGGCGGGATGATCCGCCTGAACCTCGATGGTACAGGCCGGGAAGTCTACACCTACGGCATTCGCAATTCGGTCGGTCACGATTTCCATCCGGCTACGGGGGAGCTCTGGTTCACCGACAACCAGGTCGACGGCATGGGCGACGATATCCCGCCGGGCGAGCTGAACCGGCAGACGGCAGCGGGCCAGAATTTCGGCCATCCGTGGTATGGCGGCGGCGACACCCGCACCAACGAGTACAAGTCAGAAGAGCCGCCGGCCGACACGGTCATGCCGGTTGTCGCGACGGTCGCGCATGCGGCGGATCTCGGGATGCATTTCTATACGGGCCGGATGTTCCCGGAGAAATACAGGAACGCCATCTTCTCGGCCCAGCACGGCTCCTGGAACCGGACCACTCCTGTCGGCGCCCGGGTCATGGTCACTTTCATCGACGATCAGGGCAGTGCCGCGATGGAGCCGTTCGCCGAAGGTTGGCTGGATGAAGCGACGGGCGAATATCTCGGCCGCCCGGTCGATGTGGCGCAGCTTCCGGACGGATCGCTTCTGGTTTCTGATGATCTGGCCGGTGCTCTCTACCGGATCAGCTACGCCAAATGAGGCGTGCAATCCTGGTTGGTCTCGGCGGGCTGATGCTTGCCGGGACCGCTCCGGCTTTTTCAGGAGATCCCGCGGCCGGCCGCAAGGTCGCGAATATGTGCCGGACCTGTCATGGGCTCGATGGGTTTGCGAAAATCCCTATCGCCCCGCATATCGGGGGCGAGCCGAGCAGCTATCTCCAGCGGCAATTGCGCGCCTTCAAATCCGGCGCCCGTCGTCATGAGATGATGTCGGTTGTCGCGTCTGGGCTGAGCGAACAGCAGATCGACGATGTCTCGGCCTGGTATGCCGCCCATAAGGCGACAGCGTCTCTGCCTGCCGGGACCGATCCGGCCAATGCGCCGAAAGCCTGCACGGCCTGCCACGGCGTCGACGGCATTGCGCTTTTCGAAGATGCCCCCAACCTCGCCGGGGAGACCAACATCTATATCGACACCCAGCTGAAAGCCTTCAAACGGGGCAAGCGGACGCACGAGATCATGAACGGTATCGCCGCGGCGATGTCGGACGAGGAGATCCGGGCGGCGGCCGATTGGTATGCGTCGGTGGAGTTCAAGATCAACGCCGTCCCGAAATGAAGGCCGCGCGTCCGGTGCGCGTTGCATCGCCCTGCGCGCTTGTGTCTGAATGGTGTCAGACGCATGCCGTGGGAGCGACAAAATGAGCAGCAATCCGACCCTTCAGGACTGGCGGGACCGTGCGGGCAAGGTGCTTCCCGCAGCCGGCTTCGGGAATTTCGATCCCGGCGTGGTGATCGCCCGCGGCGAGGGCGCGCGGGTCTGGGACGAGGACGGCACTGAATATGTCGACTACCTGATCGGCTCCGGCCCGATGCTGGTCGGCCATGGCCATCCCGAGGTGCTGCAGGCGGTGCAGGAGCAGATCAAGGCGGGCTTCACCTTTTTTGCCAACAACGCGCAGGGTATCCAGCTGGCCGAGGAAATCGCCGGCGCCATGGCCTGTGCCGGTCAGGTTCGCTTCGTCTCTACCGGCAGCGAGGCGGACATGTACGCCATGCGGCTCGCCCGGGCTCATACCGGCCGCGAGAAGATCCTGAAATTCGAAGGCGGCTATCACGGCATGTCCGGGGACTCGCTGATGTCACTCGCGCCGGAAAAGCGTGTGAATTTCCCGCTCGCCGTGCCGGATTCCGCCGGTATTCCGGAAGTCGTGCGCGACGGCATGCTGGTTGCGCCCTTCAATGATTTCGACTTTGTCCGTGGCATTCTGGAGGAGCGTGGCCACGAGATCGCGGCGGTGATTGTGGAGCCGTTGCAGCGACTGATTCCGCCGGAGCCGGGTTTCCACGAGATGCTCCGGGAGGAAACCGCCAAGCGCGGCATCGTGCTGATCTTTGACGAGGTGGTGACCGGCTTCCGTCTTGCCTATGGCGGCGGTCAGGAAAAGTACGGTGTAACCCCGGACATTTGCACCCTCGGCAAAGTGATCGGTGGCGGCTTCCCACTGGCGGCCATCGCCGGGTCAGAGGAGATCATGGCCCATTTCGACAAGGCGAAGGTCGGCGCCGAGGGCTTCACTTTCCAGATCGGCACGCTCAGCGGCAATCCGGTGGCCAGCGTTGCCGGGCTGAAGACTCTGGAAATCCTGAAGCGACCGGGCGCCTACGAGAAAATCCATGCCAACGGCACGCGGATCATGACGGCACTCGGCCGCGAGCTCGGCGCTGCCGGTGTCGCGCATCAGGTGGTGGGCGAGCCGGTGATGTTCGATGTGGTATTCACCGACAAACCGGTGAAGAATTACCGCGACGGGGCGGACGGTAATCCGCAGCAGGCGGACATCTTTAACGCGGTGCTGCGCCAGCACGGCATCCTGAAGCCGCCCAGCAAGTTCTACATCTCGCTCGCCCTGACCGAGGCGGATCTGGTGCAGACGGAAGAGGCTATCGCCGCCGCGGCAAAGGCTGTGGCGCCTGCTTAAGCGGAAGGCCTCAGGCTCGGGAAAAGTCAGGCGCTAGGAAATATTCGGACGATGCTGTTCGGCCGTTTGGCCGGTACCGTCAGCCTTGTCGATTACGCGGGATGCCGGGATCACTATGGATGCGGTGGTGCCTTCTCCAAACACGCTGGAGAGTGTCAGGGAGCCGCCATGCAGGGCCATGATTGCGGCGCTGATCGACAGGCCCAACCCGGAGCCGCCATGTTCCCGGGACAGGCTTGACGAGGCCTGCTCGAAAGGCTGAAGAACGCGTTGCAGGTCCGCTTGGGGAATTCCCGGACCGGTATCCGAGACGTCGATCAGATAATCTCCGGTCTCATTAAATTTCGCCGTGAGAGTAATGCGGCCTGCTGGAGGGGTGAATTTGACGGCATTGCCGAGGATGTTCAGGAGCACCTGCCTGAGTCCGCGATTGTCGATGAAAAGATACGGTCCGTGCGCCTCGAAATCGGTTTCCACCTGCAGATTTTTCGCCTGTGCCTGAGGGCCTATCATGGTGACGCTTGCACGGGTCATCTTACCCATGTCGATTTCTTCCTCGAACAGGCTGTAAACCTTACTGTCCAGCCGCGCCATATCCAGAATGTCGTTAATCAATGCGAGTAGAAAGCCGGCGCTGTCGTGGATGTCGCGGGCATAGTCGGAATAGGTCATTGGCTTGTCACCGAATGAGCGCTCCCGGATGATCTCGGAAAACCCCATAATGGCATTGAGTGGGGTGCGTAACTCGTGGCTCATGGTGGCCAGAAAGTGTGACTTGGACTGGTTCGCTTTCTCCGCACGGTCACGGGCTTCGGCGAGATCCTTATGATTGCTCTGGATGGTGTCGATCATATGATTGAAACCATCGATGAGCGCACCAGTCTCGTCATCCGTCATCCGTGCCGCGCGCTGCTGGTAATCCTTCGATTCCGAGACCGTTTGCATCGTCTGCGCAAGATGCTCGATCGGGCGTGAGATCGCTTTGCCGAGAAGAGATGCCAGGACCCAGGACATTAGTGCGGCAATGACCAGGATGGCGAGGCTCAGCATCAGGATATCTGTTACCGCCGCGTCCAAAGAGGCGAGAGACGCCGATATCTTCAATACCCCGAGCGCAATGCCGTCCTGCACAATGGGAACGGTCAGGAGCAGGCTCCCGTCAACCGTCGCATATCCGTTAACGGGCCAGGCCTTTACATCAACCGGGGACCCGTAGCTGGCCTGGATCCGGTTTTGACTGTCGACGACGCTTGCGCTGGTAACCAAGGCACGGGAGGAAAGCGCTGACAGTGTTTCCGTTGCCGCTTCCCGATCCTGGAACATCAGGGATGCCTGCAGGTTTGAGGCGAGGATCGCTCCGATGGCGCCCAGTTCCTGAGTGAGGGCAGCGCGGCGTGATTGGTAGGCGTGCAGGGCCAGAACTGTTGTGACCAGAAGGACCGCGATTATGCTAATCGCGGTCGAAAGGTGGACCAACCTGTTGCGGATAGTGGTTTTCCCGAGCCGCTTCATCAGTTCCGATCCCGGTCGATGATTTCCGCGAGGCGCAGTACTTGTGAGCTCAGTTTCACGCCGCTGCGTTCAAGGCTGTCCAGATTGACGCGAAAACGGAATTTTCCCTCGGAGAGAAATAGCTCGATATGTCCGCCGGAGGCTGCGAAGCCGGGCGAATCCGAAACCAGCAGGACCTGGTTTTGGTTCGCCAGGTCGAATAACTCCTGTTGAGGCGCCAGAGTGCTGCTGACAAATGCAAGATCGCATCCGGCAAGTTCCTCGGAGGAATGTAGGGCGGTAACTTCATGGACGAGAAGGGGCCGCTTGCGAATATGCAGGTTGTCCCAGTCATGAAAAACCCAGCTGGAAATCTTGCCCCGCTCTACACAGAAGTCTATGGGATCTGTTGTGGAGGGTGTTCCGTCCCAGGTTGCGAACTGGGCGAAATTATAGAGGAAACCCGCGATAATGACGCTTCTCTGCGTCTCATTGGCGCGTGCCGAGGCGCCGATTGGCAGAATATTCCAGACCACGTTGAGCGCAAGGAACAGTGCAGCTGTGAGCAATATGCTGCTAACCGCACCACGTGGGAGCGTTATCGTGGGAAGTCTAACCAATGTCAGAACTTCATTGTCATGGTGAGGAGTACGCTACGGTCGACTTCGCTTGCTGTCGGCAACGGTGTATCGGCTCTCTCGTTCCCGTATTCCAGATATCCACTATCCAGAAGATTGCGGCCGGTGAGTGCGACTTCGATGGAATCGTTTGGGGACCAGGACAGTCGGGCATCCATGTTCAGATATGCATCGGCCCCGGCGTTTTCGAGATTGTCGACAAAGCGGAAGACAGTGTCGAAGCGCCAATTTTCGTCAATGTCGTAGAAGGACTGAAGGGTGAGCTGATGTTCCGGCGCGTTGCCCTCGGCTCCCGCCGGCGCCTTGATATCCTCATGAAGCCAGGCATAGCCCGCGCGCAGACGCCAGTTGTCACGCGCCTGCCAAAGCCCGGAAAACTCGAACCCGTAGGTCGTGGCCTCTGCCTTGTTGTTGATGCTTATCGGCAGCTCGATGAACGGCGTGCCGTAATTCGTATTGATGCTGCTGACGCCGACATCTGAATCCAGAAGCAAGTCTGTATAGCTGTTGATAAAGCCTGCGACGTCGAGTGAGACGGTTTCCGATATCTGACCGTGATAACCCGCCTCATAGGCGGTTACTCTCTCCGCATCCAGGCTTTTGTCGCCTTCTATCGACGGGACTAGCGGCAGCGGGGAAGGATTGGTCAGGGTGCCGGGCGGGACAACAATGTTTCGCACGGTGCCGGTGTTTTCGACTGTACTTGGCGTGCGAGCCGCGGTCGAGACTGCGGTCCAGACCGCATGCCTTGACGTGACGTTCCAGAGTGCCCTGGCAGAGGGCTGGATCTCGGTTCCGGACACGGAGTGGTGTTCGAGCTTGCTGCCGAGCGTCAGCTCAACCTGGTCATCGAAAAACCTGCGAGATGCCTGTGCGAAGACGTTGTAAACAAAAATGTTTTCGCTTTCGGGGGCGGCGTCGAGACTGAAGTCGCCTGTCTGGATGTCGCTGAAGATCGCGCGATACCCCGCCCCCCATGTCAGGTTTGTTTTAGCCCCCAGCTTGATCCCGTGCTGGGCCTGAAGATCGGCTGTGGTGCGGTATTCCTCGGCTATCGGAGTGTCGATATCCATGTAGCGGTGATCGACGAAGCCCTGCAGGGAGACATCGGAGGCCTCATTCACCTGATGGTTCCATCGTCCCATGACAAAGGCTCCGTAACGGTCGATGTCGCCGTTGCGGAGTGTTGAGTAGGGGAACGACAGGGAAGGCTGCGTATGCCGGTCACCGGCCATCACCCTGCTGTATCCGGACTCAATCAGGATTTCGTCATCAACCGTCGGCGTCCAGTCGACGCGCAGGTTTGCCTGGCCGTTCTCCCATTGATCGTTTGCGCCGGATCCGTCGGGCAGCTTCGTCTCGTTATACCCATCGAATTGAGCGGAGAGGCGATAGGTCGCTTCGTCACCGATCGAGGCTCCCTGGCGAAGCGAAAGGCCGCCGGCTTTCTCGGTCCCGACAGAGAACTCCGCCTGCTGTCCCTGCGTCTCGGAGGAGTGCCGGGTAATGATATTTATGACCCCGTTGACGGCATTCGCTCCCCAAAGCGTTCCGCCGGGGCCACGCACCACCTCAATCCGGTCGATCTCTTCTATCGGAACGCTGTGCCTGTCCCAGAACACGCCGGAAAACAGGGGGGAATAGATGCTGCGTCCATCGATCATGACCAACAGCTTGTTGGCGAAGCGGCTGTTGAAGCCCCTGATGCTCACGGCCCAGGAATTGGCGTTGATCTGCGCGACATTCACGCCGGGCACGAGGCGCAGTGCGTCCGGGATTGTGCTGGCGCCGGAGCGCCGTATTTCTTCGCGGGTCAGGACGTAAACCGCAGCGGCGGCATTTTGAACCCGTTCAGGTTGTTTGGAGACCGTTGTGACCTCGATATTCATGAGATATTCGAGCGACATGCGGGTTAACGGATTTGCATCGTCCGCGTGTGCCGCCGTGACGAGTGTCATGCAGGCAACAAGTGCTATTGCTGGAAGCCGGCGTGTGCAGCTCATCCACAAGGTCATAAGGCCCCCCTCCGCGGTTTTGAGTTGCAATTGGAATAGTATGGGAGTGCTTAGGGAGACGTTAACGGAGCGTGGAAATCAGCAATTCCGGGGACTTGCCGAAATCTGGTGATTTCTAGTCATTATTCTATGAATGCGAGAATACAGTTTCGCACGGTATTCGCCATCGTCCTATCAGTTTAGGGTTATGTCGTGAGTTGATTGACGTCGTTCATTCACAGTTGGGACGACTGGCTATTGACCGGTGTCGAGCAGTCTAAAGTCTTGAGAAGCCTTGCTTTGGCAAGCGGCAAGCATGATCCTGCAGATCCGGAATGGAGAATCGAATGTTACTTGGTGGAGAAGTTAGGCGCTGGCAGCGGCTCGGCAGATGGATTGCATTGCTCTGGCGGAAGGTCGCTTGGCCACTGCACGCAACCACTCAGAAGCAGAGCCAGAAGCAAGCTCAGAAATAGAAAAGGAGCGCCAAAGCGCTCCTTTTTTTAAGAATATCACCTTATGCCGCGTCGCTCTCGCCATCGCAGCGGCGGCGAAAGTTGTGGTTGAGGAATAGCCGGCGGCGGTTATTGCGTTAGAAGTTCTTGCTCAGTTCAACGAACACGCGCTGGAAGTTCCCGTCATCATCATCGACAGGACGTGTCAGGGAGCGGGCGTATTCGAGTTGCAGGCGGATACTGTCCGTCAGATTTAGGCGCAGTCCCATTCCGGCGGAGGAAAGGCTTTCCCGGGGCTGCTCGAACTCGCCTTTGTTCCAGACCATGCCGAAATCATAGAATCCGAAAATCTGGAACCAGGTGAAATAGTCGTCCTGCAAACCGTCGCCGTATTGCAGCTCAATACTGCCGCCGACGCCGTGATCTCCTGTCAGTTCGCTGAAATCATAGGCTCGGCCGATCGAGGATCCGCCCAGGCTGAATTCCTCTGAGGAGAGCAGCTCATCGTCGGCGACCTGCCCTGCGGCGTGGAGCCGGATGCCGATTTCTTTGGTGATCTCCTGCTGGCGTGTGAGCGACGCGCGCAGCTTCAGAAATTCTGCGTCAGCCCCGAGGCGGGAACGAAGGTTTCCTTCCCCGGACGCGCCGAGTATTGGCAAACCGCCGGATATTTCACCGAAGAGTTGATTTTGGCCGCCGAAATCATCCTCTGCATACATGTACAAATTGCTCCGCAGAACCCGGAGCTGGTCCTTGAAGTTGCTGCCGTCATTGTCTTCTTCGGAGACGCTCCGGACATCGGCCGAGAGATTGACCCAGAGGCTGGTATCTGTGGACCGGAGGATCGGATGTGCTGCCTTCAGGACCAAGCGTCGGCTGTTGCCTTCGATCCCGTCGATTGCATCGATTCCGCCGGCATCGCTTTCGCTCGCCGAGAGGGCTGCGCCGACGGTGGTTCCGCTAGAGCCGACGAAACGACTGATTTCCAATTCTCCGTAGCGCAATTCCTGTGGCTGATCGGGGATGGTGAAAAGACCGACCCGCAGCTGGGTGTCCGGGTCAAGAAGCCGGTTGCTTGAAATGGATGCCCAGAGCTGGTGCTTGCCGGATGAGTCTGTGCCCCGGTTGTCGTAGGAGATCACCCCGCTTTCCGGTTTAGCCGTCAGGGTAAGCTGAAGGGCGTATCGACCGTCGCGCGCATCTATCTCCGCCATCTCCGCATTCTCGACGACCCGGCCGAAGGAATCTCCGATCAGGAGCAAAACCCGCTCGAGATCTTTCCGTTTGATGGGTCTGAACTCGTCAATTGCAGAGGCGAGCCGGCGGACATATCCGTCCCTCTCTCCGTCGCCCTCGAAATCGACACGTTCGACATAGCCTTCCGCTACCCGGATCACGGCGATACCCGAGGACAGATCCTGGGGGGGGAGGTAGGCCTGGGTAAGGAAGTATCCCCGGTCACGGTAGTGTTTCGTGATCTGCGCTACAGCTGCCTGGAGGTCGGTGGTGGTTACGAGCCGGGCGAGAATGTCTTCATAATAAAGGGCCAGGTCCGCGCGCGAGAAAACGGTGTTACCTTCGAGTGTGACGGCCGCGAGCAGGAAAGTCTGTTCTTGCTGCTCTGATAGCTCATGACCTTCGGGCGATAACGGGGTCTCGGGCTCAGGTGAGGTGCGCCCGGCCGCCCGGGGCACCCGTTCTTCGATCTGCGCATCGGGAGACGAATGCGGCTGTGGGTTCTGTTGAGCGCATGCAGGGGTGCGTGCCCCATGCAAAATCAGTAACAGCAAAAAAAATGTGTATAAGTAAATTTTTCGTCTGACCATCGAGGTATTAAGGTTATAAGTGGTTTTTATTCAGTTAATTATTAATTATTTTCAGTTAGAAGTCGAGCGTAGATAAGTAAAAAAGTGGTTAACTGTGATTAATACTTTGTCGCCAGATAATATTGTTGAATTTGTTTGGTGTAGAGCGTAGATAAGAGCGTGTAAGTTATTGATAAATAGTGATTATTTCAAATTTATGGAAAATTTTCCATAAAGTGAGAGGCACAACAGCCTTGCGACGGGGATCTGCCAGCATGGCGAAGGCTCCAACGGCAAAAACGCCGGGTTAAGGATGAAGACCGAAATGAATAGAACGATCAAAGTAGCTACCGACGTAATCTTGGGTCTGGCCCTGATCGTGTTTTTCATGGGCACTGCTCCCGCGCAGGCGCAGCAAGATGGAAACTGGACCATTCTGGAAATCTCGGGTGATGTCGAGATCGACCGGGGTGGCAATGGTATCGCTCCAGTATCTGTCGATAGCCGTCTTGACGAGGGAAGTGTCATCCGGACCCGGGATCGGGGCCGGCTGGTTCTAATCCGCGGTGATGAGTCGATCATCGTCGGCCCGAATACGGAAATCAGTATTCCCGAGCAGGACAAGAGCTGGGGGACGCGAATTCTGCAATCGCTCGGAACGGCGCTTTTTAAAGTTCAGAAGAAATCGTCCCCGCACTTCGAGGTAGTCACGCCTTATATGGCGGCAGTCGTCAAAGGGACGTCCTTCACGGTTAATGTCCGGGAAGGGAAAGGTCTCGTCCATGTTCTTGAAGGGGCGGTTCAGGTCACTGACGTGGCCAGTGGCGCTGCAGTCATGGTGCGTCCCGGGCAGACAGCCCGGACATCTTCCGGAAGCGGCCTGCAACTGGATGGCGCGCCGGTGGACAACGGGACAGAGACGACCCAGACGGACAGTGCGGTAACCGTTGAAGACGGCACACCGGATGTTGCCCCGAGCGAAACGCTTGATGCGGGAACGGAAGGCGGCACATCTGCAGCCACCGTGGAGGTCGCTTCTGGGGCGGTGCTTTCGGCGCCGGTCGGATTGGTTAAAATCGATATCAGCAGCGCTACCAACGGTTTGGTTCGCAGCGCCGAGGCCTCGGGAGGCCGGGGGGCGGCCAAGTCGTCCTCGAACGGCAACGCAAATGGTAATGGACGCGGAAACGGTGCGGTATCGGCTCGTTCGGCCGTGGAGTCCGCGCGTGTTTCCGATCGATCCGCGACAGCGCGATCCGGAAATCGGGCTGCGATCCGAACGGCTCTCGCGTCGGCAAACGGCAATTCCGGTAACAACGGGAACGGCAATTCCGGTAACAACGGGAATGGCAATTCCGGTAACAACGGGAA
>NZ_AUFM01000003.1 GCF_000426505.1 Nisaea denitrificans DSM 18348
CTCACCGTCACAGGCAAGCTCGACCGCAAAGCCCTGCCCGTGCCGGACATGGTTGAGCGGAGCGGGTCCGCTGTGCCCGTGACGCCGGGCGAGGAGCTGCTCGCCGGCCTCTGGGCGGATGTGCTGAAGACAGGCGCCATCGGGCGGTCGGAGAACTTCTTCGATCTCGGCGGTCATTCCCTGCTGGCGACACAGCTGCTCTCCCGCATCCGCGCCGCCTTCGGCACAGACATCGCTCTCCGCCTGCTGTTCGAGCACCCGGCACTCTCCAACCAGGCCGCCGCCATCGAGCGCGAGCGACGCGGCACGCCACCGCCGCCGATTGTTCGGCGCGAGGACCGCGACACGCTCCCCCTCTCCTTCGCGCAACAACGCCTCTGGTTCCTCGCCGAGTTGGAGCCGGACAACCCGTTCTACAACACACCACTCGCGCTACGCCTCAAGGGCCGGCTCGACAGGACCGCGCTGCAACAGGCATTCGACCAACTGGTCGCGCGCCATGAGGTGCTGCGTACCGCGTTCCGGAACGACTATGGGGAGCCAGTTCAGGTCATCCTCGACCATCTCGACGTGCCCTTGCAGGAAATCGACCTTACCGGAACGCCGGTGGATGCACGCGAGACCGCGATGCTGGCAGAGGCGGAAAGGGCCGCACGCGCGCCATTCACCGATCTCGGTGCGCCTCCCCTGTTGCGCGCGGAACTCGTCATCCTGGGACCGCAAGAGCATGTCCTGCTCCTGACCGTGCATCACATAATCATCGACGGCTGGTCGCTGAACGTCCTGACCCGCGAACTCGCCCATGCCTACAAAGCGCATTTGCAAGGCGTGCCGGAGACCCTTCCGCCATTACCGGTCCAGTATGCGGACTTCGCTGCCTGGCAACGCGACTGGCTCACCGGGGATGTGCTGGAGAAGCAGCTTTCCTATTGGCGCGGCCAGCTTGCCGATGCACCGCCGATGCTCTCCCTGCCGACAGACCGGCCACGCCCGGCCGTGCAGAGCTTCCAGGGGGCGAGCCTTCGTTTCACCATCGACGCGGAGACGCGCGACAGGCTGAAAGAGTTGAGCCGGACGCATAACGTCACCCTGTTCATGACCTTGCTGGCCGGCTTCGCCACGCTGCTGTACCGCTATAGCGGCCAGGACGACATCGTCATCGGCTCCCCCATCGCCAACCGCACCAGAGCCGAGAGCGAGGAGCTGGTCGGCTTCTTCGTCAATACCCTCGTCATGCGCAGCACTGTCTCAAGGGATCTCTCCTTCGAGGCTGTTCTCTCTGACATCCGCGAGACGGCGCTGGACGCCTATGCCCATCAGGATCTCCCCTTCGAGCATCTGGTCGATGAGCTGCAGCCGGATCGCGACCTCAGCCGCAATCCGGTCTTCCAGGTCATGATGGCGCTGCAGAACATGCCGCTTGAGCAGAGCGAGGTGGAAGGCCTGCAATTAAGCCCCGTCCATATCGATCGGCGTGCCGCCCTGTTCGATCTGGTGCTGGATTTCTGGGACATGGATGACGGACTGCAGGGCGTCATCGAATACAACCGCGACCTCTTCGACCATGACACGGTCGAGCGCATGGTCGGTCACCTCACGGTGCTGTTGCGGGCGATCGCCGAGGCACCGGAGACGAAGGTCGACGCGCTGCCCTTGATGGAGATGGACGAACGGACGGCGGTATTGGCCCTGTCGAACGGGCCGGACATTGCGCATCCCGTCGCGCAGAGTTTCGCCGAAGCGTTCGAGCACCAGGTCTCCGCCTCGCCGGAGCGCGTGGCGGCCGAGGCGCACGGAATCCGCCTCGATTATGCGGAGCTGAACCGGCGCGCGAACAGGCTCGCAAATCTTCTGATCGCACTGGATATCGCGCCGGGTGACCCGGTCGCCATTCTGGTACCGCGCGGCCTCGACTATCTCGCGAGTGTGCTCGGAATCATCAAGGCGGGAGGAATGTTCCTGCCGCTCGACACGGCCTATCCGGGGGCTCGGCTGCGTCACATGCTGGAAGACAGCACCGCCGCCATACTTGTGGCAGACGGGGACAGTCTCGCGACACTTGCGGAAGATGGCCTGCCGGAGACTGTCGGCGATGTGATTCTCGTCAGTGGCAATACGACACTGGGGGACAGCCCTGTCGGGATCCGGGTGCATATGGCGAGCGCACTCTCCGCACAAACGGACGAAAACCCATCTGTCACCAGCGGCCCCCGCGATCCGCTCTACCTGCTTTATACATCGGGCTCGACGGGGCGGCCGAAAGGCGCGCTGGTGCGTCACGAAGGAGCCCTGAACCACATCTTCGCCGAGTTTCGCCTGCTCGATTTCGGCGCCGATGGGGCCATCCTGCAAAGCGCGCCCGCATCCTCTGATATCTCGGTCTGGCAATGCCTGGGGCCGCTCTTGGTCGGCGGCCGTGTTGTCTTCGCGGATTTCGAGACAGTTGCCTCTCCGCGCGCTCTGCTCTCCCTGATAAGGGAAAGCCACGTCAGCCTGATCGAGCTGGTGCCCGTGGTTCTCGAAAGCCTGATGAACGAGGCGGACGGCCTGCCGGACGACCGCAGAGCGATGCCCGATCTGAGCGCGGCGATGGTTACGGGAGAGGCCGTCTCGGTTGCTCTTGTAAATCGCTGGCTGTCGATCTGGCCGGATATCCCGCTAATCAATGCCTACGGCCCAACAGAAGCCGCAGACGATGTGTGCCAGAGCGTGATCGACGTACCGCTTCCGGCTGAACAGGTCACGGTTCCGATCGGCATGCCCGTCGACAATATCTCCGTGCTTGTCCTGGGAGAGTCACTCGAGCTGCAGCCGATTGGCGTGCCCGGCGAGATCTGTGTCAGCGGCATCGGTGTCGGGGACGGATACTGGCGCCGTCCGGAGCTGACCGCCGAGGCGTTCGTTGCCAATCCCCACACTGATGAGACCTTCGGTAGCACACTCTATCGCACCGGCGATCTCGGGCGCTGGCGGCCTGACGGCAATCTCGAATATCTAGGCCGTATTGACGGGCAGGTGAAAATCCGGGGCTTCCGGGTCGAGCTGGGCGAGATCGAAGCGGCCATCGCCCGCAACCATGAGATCCGCGAAGTTCTGGTTCAGGACTATCAGGATCCCCGGGGTGAGCGCCGCCTCGCCGCCTATCTGCAAGTCCGGATGCCCAGCGCCGAGGCGTCGGAGCTGGTGCAGGATCAGGTCGCGCTCTGGAAGGAGTTGCACGAGGCCAGCTACGCGGACGAAAGCGTCGCCGAAGAGGATGCCACCTTCAACACGATCGGGTGGGACAGCACCTTCACGGGCGAGCCGCTTTCGGCGGAAGAAATGCGGGAATGCGTGGATAACGCAATTTCGCGGATCCTGGAGGTTGCCCCGAAGCACCTGCTGGAAATTGGCTGCGGCACCGGCCTGCTGCTCTACCGCCTCGTGCCGGAATGCGAGAGCTATCTCGGCACGGACCTTTCGGCGGTCGCCATCGAGCAGCTGCGGGTGCGGCAAAACCGACTCCCGGTCGAGGGACTGAGCCGGGCCGAGCTACGGGCGCAGACTGCCGATGATTTCCAGGGGATCGCACCGGGCAGCTTCGATACTCTCGTGCTGAATTCGGTGATCCAGTACTTCCCGAACCACGACTATCTGCTGACCGTTCTCCGCGAAGCCGTCGAGCGGTGCGCCGATGGCGGTGCGATCTTCGTCGGGGACGTTCGGAGTCTGCCGCTTCTGCGCGGCTATCACAGCGCGGTGCAATGCTTCAAGGCAGAGCCCGACCTCACCAGTGCCGACCTTTCGGAGCGGATCGAGGATCATCTGGCGCGCGAGCAGGAGCTTGCCGTCGCGCCCGCCCTCTTCGAATTGCTCGGCCAAATATTACCGCGTGTCGCGGGTGTGGAAATCCGGCCGAAACGCGGCGCGGTCCATAACGAGATGACCTGCTTCCGCTATGACGTGGTGATCCGCGTCGGAACGAAGGAAGACGCTCCTCCCCCAATCGACTGGGAGGACTGGCGGACCGATTGTCCCGGCCTGGACGCGATCCAGAACCGGCTTGAGACGAAGGACGGTCTCCTCGCGCTTCGCAACATTCCCAACGCGCGGCTCGACGGGATGCGCTCTCTGCTCGATTGGCTCGACGAGGCGGAGCCGGCCGATACGGTCGAAGCGGCACGGAAACGGATGCAGGCGGCCGCGGGACAGGGGCTCGACCCCGAAGTTCTCTGGCGACTGCAGGAGACACTGCCGGTAACGGTCGAGATCTTCTGGGAGCCCGAAAGCGACTGCGGCGAGCTCGCAGTGCTGGTCCGGCCGAAGGGCCACGCCCCAATCGCCGGCGCTTGGTCCAGTCTGATGGAGAAGACGGAGACTCTGTCTTCACTGCCGTCGGACGATGCCTTTGCCGGACTGACCAACAACCCACTGAGCGAAAGCTTTACCCGTCACCTGCTGCCCCGGCTACGCCAGGAACTGAAAGGCAGTCTGCCGGAGCATATGATCCCGTCCGGCTTTGTCGTGATGGATCGCTTCCCGCTGATGCCGAACGGCAAGGTCGACCGGCAGGCACTTCCGGCACCGCGGGTGCAAACGCTTGCTTCAGGCACGGGATCCGCGCCCGCCACACCGACCGAAACCGCCATGCAGGAAATCTGGGCGGAAGTGCTCGGCATCGCACCGCCGGGCACGGAGGAGAATTTCTTCGAGCTGGGTGGACACAGCCTCAAGGCGACACAGGTGCTCAGCCGTCTGCAGGACCGTCTCCGGAAGGAGCTGACCCTGCGCGATATCTTCAATAACCCGACCATCACGGCCCTGTCGGAGCTGCTCGACCAGCAGGAGGATGCCGACGCCGCCCCGATCTCCAAATTGCCCGATGCGGAGGATTATCCTGTCTCCTATGCGCAGCAACGGCTCTGGTTCCTCTCCCAGATGGACGGGGGCGAGGCCTATCACATGGTCGACAGCCTCCGGGTCCGGGGACCGCTCGATGTGGAGAGCCTGCGGTCCGCCTTCGGCTCCGTCATCGCGCGCCACGAGAGTCTCAGAACCGCGTTCATTGAACGTGACGGCACTTTGCGCCAGCGGATCGAGGCTCCGGGCGAGCCACCCGTCGAGCTTACCGACCTGAGCGACGCGCCCGACCCGCTCGAAGCGGCACGGGAACGCGCCTTTACCGACGCGGGCCGGGGGTTTGACCTGACGCGGGCACCGCTCATTCGGCTGCATCTTCTCCAGCTCGGCGCGGACGATCATGTGCTGCTGTTCAACATGCATCACATCGTCTCGGACGGCTGGAGCATGGACGTGCTGGTCCGAGAGGTCGTTGCGCTCTACAGGGCTGAAACCGAAGGCCGCAACGCAAGCCTGGCGCCACTCCCGATCCAGCACCGCGACTATGTCGCCTGGCAGTCCGGGCGCCTTGCCAAGCGGACCGAGGAGCATCGCGATTTCTGGCGCGACCAGTTGGGTGACCTGCCTCCGCCCCTGGATCTGCCGACCGATTTCCCGCGCCCACCGGTCAAAACCTATAACGGCGGGAAACTCCGGCAAACACTCGACGCGGGCACGCTGGACGCTCTGAACGGCCTCGCCAGAGCACACGGCACGAGCCTCTTCATGGTGTTGACAGCGCTGGTGAAGATCTTCCTGCACCGGATCAGCGGCGCGGACGATATCAGCATCGGCGTGCCAGCCGCCGGGCGCGGCCATGTCGACCTGGAGCATCAGATCGGCTTCTTCGTCAACACCCTGGTCCTGCGCGACCGGATGAGCGGGGCGGAAAGCTTCTCTGACATTCTCGACCGGGTGCGGCGGACTTCCATCGCGGCCTATGCCCATGAGGATTATCCGTTCGACGAGATCGTGCGCGACCTCAATGTGCCGCGCGATCCCAGCCGCAATCCGCTGTTCGACGTGATGGTCGCGTTCCAGAACACGGAGAATGTCGCCTTCGATCTTCCCGGCTTGGATGTCTCCTCCCTCTCGCTCGATTACGGCACGACCCAGTTCGACCAGCTCTGGAGCTTCGCGGAGACAGATACAGGGTTGCAGGTGGAACTCCGCTTCAACCGCGATCTGTTCGAGGAAGCCAGCATCGCGCGTCAGCTCACCTGTTGGATGACGCTCGTGGAAAGCGCCCTCGAAACCCCGCGCGATTCCATCGGGCGCCTTCCGCTTCTTACCCGCGACGCGCGGTCGACGCTACTCACCAGAGCCGCTCCCGATGCGTCCATCGAGCCTGCTCACCAGAGCCTGACGGAATGGTTCGAGATCCAGGCTGCAGCCAGTCCTGAGGCCATCGCGGTCAGCGACGGCGAGACACGACTGAGCTATGCGGAACTGAATGCACGGGCGAACCGTCTGGCCCGCCGCCTTAGCACGTTGATCAACATACCCGACGGCGGCGCAGCACCACTGATCGGACTCTGTCTGCCGCGCAGCCCGGAGCTGATCGTCGGGATGCTCGCCATCCTGAAGGCCGGCGGGGCCTATCTGCCGCTGGACCCGAACGCCCCGGCGGCGCGTCTCGACTTCATCCTGAAAGACGCGCAGGCGCCGGTCCTTGTCACGTGCCATGAGTTCGCATCGCTCGCCGAGGAGGGGAACTGCACACTCTGCCTGCTGGACGAGGAAGCTGCTCGGGATGCGGAGGAAGACAGCAATCCGGACCTTCCGCAAAGCCCGGACCGTGCGGCCTATGTCATCTACACCTCGGGCAGTACCGGGCAACCAAAAGGCACCGTGATCACCCATGCCAATGCGATGCGTCTCTTCACCGCGACGGACCACTGGTTCGGCTTCGGTCCGGAAGATGTCTGGACCCTGTTCCATTCCTTCGCCTTCGACTTCTCGGTCTGGGAGAGCTGGGGCGCGCTTCTGCATGGCGGCCGGCTGGTTATCGTTCCCTTCGATGTCAGCCGCGCGCCCGACCGCTTCCTTGAGCTGCTGGAACGGGAACGGGTCACAGTTCTGAACCAGACCCCTTCGGCCTTCCGGCAATTGCTGCTGGCCGATCCGGAGCAGACCACTCCGCTTGGCCTGCGCTATGTGATCTTCGGCGGCGAGGCCCTCGATCCGACGATGCTGCGGCCCTGGTTCGAACGACGCGGCGACAGCTCTCCGCAACTCGTGAACATGTTCGGCATTACCGAGACGACAGTTCACGTCACCTATCGGCCGCTTTCCGCCTCCGACGCGGAAAGACCGGCCAGCCTGATCGGCGAGCCGATCCCCGATTTGCAGCTCTATGTTCTGAATGACGTTCTGGAACCCGTGCCGGACGGAATTCCGGGCGAGCTGCTTGTCGGCGGCGCCGGCCTTGCCGTCGGCTATCTGGACCGCCCTGACCTGACGGCCGAGCGCTTCATCGAGAACCCCTTCCGGCCGGGCGAACGGCTCTACCGGACCGGCGACAAGGTGCGGCGGCGCAATGATGTCGAGCTCGAATATCTCGGCCGTCTCGACAGCCAGGTGAAGATACGCGGCTTCCGTATTGAACTTGGCGAGATCTCCGCCTGTCTCAATCAGCATGAGAGCATCCGCGAGGCTGCCATCATCATCCATGAACGGGACGGTGAAAGATCCCTCGTCGGCTATTACGTGCCGCACAAGGCGTCCCTCTCCACCGAGGACCTACGCCGTCATCTGCAGGCACAGCTTCCCGCCTACATGGTTCCGTCCCGCTTCATCGCGCTTGAGCATTTGCCGTTGACGATCAACGGCAAGCTTGACCACCGCGCCTTACCCGATCCGGCGACGATCTCGACAGACCAAGCCGGACGGGCACCGGGAACAGAGCTGGAAGAACAAGTCCTCTCCATCTGGCGCGAGTTGCTCGGCCATCCGGGGCTCGGTGTCGAACAGAACGTGTTCGAGCACGGCGCGCATTCCGTGCTCGCCGTCCGGGCGCGCGCCCGCATTCAGGCCCTTCTGGGACGCGATTTGAACATCGTCCTGCTGTTCCAGCACCCGACACCGGCCGCCCTGGCGGCGGCTCTTGAAGCTTCGGCAGAGAGCTCCGGCGGAGCAAAGGCCGCCAGCGACGGCACCGACCGGGCGGCAAAACGGCGCGGGGCCGCGCGCGGACGAAAAGCATCGCGAACACGTGGCAAACAACAAGGAGCGAGACCCTGATGACGGCAGAAAACACAGTTCCGGAGCGGGACCTGATCGCGATCGTCGGCATGGCCGGGCGTTTTCCGCAGGCGGACGGGGTGGAAGCCCTCTGGCAGCTCCTGCGCGAAGGGCGCGAGGGACTGACACGTTTCGATCCGGATACCCTGCGCGCCGCGGGTGTTCATGAAGAGCTTTCCGCTCAACCCGGTTATGTTCCGGTGAATGGTGCGCTCCCCGACATCGAGATGTTCGACTCAGCCTTCTTCCAGATGCCTCCGAGCGAGGCCCGGATCACCGACCCGCAACACCGGGTCATGCTGGAATTGGCCTGGAACGCGCTGGAAAACAGCGGCCACGATCCGGAGCGCTATGACGGCAGCATCGGAGTCTATGTCGGCTGCGGGCCTAGCAGCTATTTGCTCAACAACCTCTATCCCAATCGAGCCGCACTCGCCGGGAGCGGCGAGTTACCGATCCAGATCGGCAACAACAAGGATTATCTGGCAACCCGGATTTCCTACAAGCTGAACCTTACGGGCCCCAGCGTCTGCATCACCACCGCCTGCTCGACATCGCTCGTGGCCGTGCATTTCGCCGCCCAGTCCCTGCTCGGCTTCGAGTGCGACATGGCACTGGCGGGCGGGGCGTCGATCCAGGTTCCGCAGCAAACGGGGTATCTCCACCAGGAGGGCGGTATCCTCTCCCCGGACGGCCATTGCCGCGCTTTCGATGCCGACGCCAAGGGGACTGTTGGCGGCAATGGGGCGGCCATCGTTGTTCTCAAGCGGCTGGCCGACGCTGTGGCCGACGGCGACCGCATCCACGCAATCATCCGGGGCTCTGCCGTCAACAATGACGGCGCTCACAAGGCCGGATACACCGCGCCCAGCGTCGACGGTCAGGCAAGGGTCATAGCCGAAGCGCAGGAGGTCGGAGAGGTCGACCCCGCGAGCGTCGGCTATATCGAAGCCCACGGCACCGGCACCCCGCTCGGCGACCCGATCGAGATCGCGGCGCTCAACCAGGTTTTCGGCGCCAGCGATATGGAACGCCATCTGGGCTCGGTGAAAACCAATCTCGGCCATCTGGATGAAGCGGCCGGCATCACAGGCCTGATCAAGACCACGATGGCCCTCCAGCATCGCGAAATTCCGCCGAGCCTGCACTTCCAGCGTCCGAACCCGGAAATCGACTTACCCGCTTCCGGCTTTACAGTGAATGACACCGTCCGTCCTTGGTCGGCATCGGCTGATGGCACACCACGGCGGGCTGGCGTCAGTTCATTCGGGATCGGCGGCACCAACGCCCATGTGGTTCTCGAGGAAGCGCCGGCAAGAGAAACCTGCCCTGACGCGCGGCCGCTCCAGCTCTTGCCGGTCAGTGCGCGGAGTGAACAGGCTCTTGCCGAACGCATTCAGGGATTGGCGTCCTGGCTGGAAACCCATCCGGAAGAGCCCCTTGGCGATACCGCCTTCACGCTGCAACGCGGACGCCGGGCATTCAGCCACCGCGCCACCGTTATCGCCGGGGACAGTGCAGAAGCGCGCGAGGCGTTGCGTCGGACCGATGCCACCGCCTCCTCCGTCACGTCGGAGAATGCACCGCCCATCGTGTTCCTGTGCAGCGGACAGGGGAGCCAGTATCCGGGGATGACTCGGGCCCTCTACCAGGACGAGCCGGTTTTCCGCGCCGCCCTTGATGAGTGCGCCGACGGCTTGAACCCCCATCTTGGACTTGATCTGCGCGGCCTGCTCTATCCCGAACCGGGGGTGGACGAGGAAGAGGCAGTGGACCGGCTACGTCAGACGGCCATCGCCCAGCCCGCCCTCTTCAGCGTCGAATACGCAATGGCTGCTCTCTGGCGCCATTGGGGCGTGGAGCCGACGGCGCTGATCGGGCATAGCCTCGGTGAATATGTCGCCGCCTGCCTTTCCGGTGTGATGGATCTTGATACCGCGCTGGCGCTGGTCGCCGCGCGCGGCCGCCTGATGCAGTCCGCGCCATCCGGCGCCATGTTGGCTGTCGCACTGTCCCCCCGGGAGCTGGATGAATTCCTCGGCGATGGGCTCGAGATTGCCGCCATCAATGCGCCCAACCGCTGCGTAGTGAGCGGCACCAGCGACGCGATCGACACGCTCTCCGAACGGCTAGAAGAAACGGGTCATCAGGCGCAAAGACTGTCTGTCTCCCACGCTTTCCATTCTGCCCTGATGGAGCCGATCCTGGAGGATTTCGCGCGCGAGATCGGACGCCACACGCTGAACGCGCCCTCAATCCCATACGTGTCCAATGTTACCGGGACCTGGATCACCGCCGAAGAAGCGCGTGATCCAGCCGCATACCAGCGCCATCTGCGCGCGCCTGTCGCCTTTTCCGCCGGGATCGAATGCGTTCTGAAAGACTATCCCGACGCCGTGTTCCTGGAGATCGGGCCGGGCCGGGCTCTGGCCAGTATGGCCAGCCGCATCGCGGGACCAAAAACACGCGCGCTCTCTTCCCTGCCTTCTGCCGGAAGCGGGACCGAAGACCATCGTGTCCTGCTTGCAAGTCTCGGCGCGCTCTGGTGCGCGGGGACCGATGTCAATTGGGACAATATCTCCGAGCCGGAACGCGGCCGGGTACCGCTGCCCGGCTACCCGTTCGAACGTGCGCGCCACTGGGTCGATGCGGGAGCCACCGCCGAAATCGCCGCGCCGGAGCCGGAGACCGGAAAACGCGCAGATGTCGCCACATGGTTCTACACCCCCACCTGGAAACGTCTTCCCTGGGGTGACGGGGGACACGCCGTCACCGAGGACAAATCTCCCTGGCTCCTGCTGGGCGATGGTGACGGGCTCGGTCTTGCACTTGCCGAGCGCCTGCGAGCGCGGGGCGAGCATGTCGTCACGGTCCGTAGAGGCCCCGGTTTTTTCAGCCTCACAGCAGACTCCTTTCTGGTGCGCCCGACAGCGCATCAGGATTTCACCGCAATGCTGGACGCACTCTCCCGCGATGGAAAGACGCCTGCCCGCATCGTGCACCTATGGTCTCTCGTGCCCGACGATCCGGATCAGGACGGCTTCGTTTTCCAGAGCCTGATTGCAACGGCCAAGGCACTTTCGGAGCACGACACCGGACAGCAGGCGGAAATCACACTCGTCTGCCGCGGCGTGGAAGATGTGTATGGCGAGGAAGAACTTTCTCCACACGCCGCCGCCGCGATGGGCCCGGCCATGGTGATTCCCCAGGAATTCCCGAGCCTGTCCTGCCGTAGCGTCGACATCGTCGATCCGGGCGAGGATAAGGACGCACGGCGCACATGTATCGACGCGCTGATCCGCCTGCTGACCAACCCCAGCGCGGAGAAACGCATCGCCTTACGGGGCCGATACAAATGGGGGCAAGTATTCGAGCCCGCCTCCCCGACCGCACCTGAAGAAAGCCTGCCGATCCGGCTCCGTAATCAGGGCGTCTATCTCATCACAGGCGGCCTTGGCCGGATTGGCCTGTTGCTGGCAGCCTATCTCGCAGAGCGTGCGGACGCCCGGCTCGTGCTGATCGGCCGCTCCACCCCGACAGACACACAATCCGGGCATATCGCCGCGATCGAACGGAGCGGCGGGCGCGTGCTCGCCTTCCCTGCCGATGTCGGCAATCCTGAAGAGATGCGCTGCGCAAAGGCCAGAGCCGAAGCCGCGTTCGGCCGGATCGACGGGGTCATCCACGCAGCAGCCCTGCCCGCTTCCGAAAGCTATCGCGAAATCGCTGCACTCACCGCCGCCGAGCGGGCACGGGAGTTCCACGCCAAGGTCGACGGGTTGGCTGTTCTCGAAGAGATCTTCGAAGAAACGCCCCCAGATTTCTTCATGCTGTTCTCCTCCCTCTCTGCCGTGCTGGGCGGACTCGGTTTCGCTGCTTACGCGGCAGCCAACAGCATCCTCGATGCCACCGCCCGGGACCGTCAGCGCGCAGGCAACGCGGACTGGATCAGCGTCAATTGGGACGGATGGGATTTCGAGACGACACGCACCAGCGGCTCCGCACTCGAAAGCCGGCTGCGTGAGGCATCCATCACGGCAGAGGAAGGAACACGCGCGTTCGACCTGCTGTTCAACAGCGCCTCGACCGGCCAGATCGCAGTCTCAACCAGCGACCTTTTGGCCCGGCTCGCGCGTCAGCAAGTCCAGCATCGTCCCGAGGCGAGCGAAAAAGCCGCCTCTTCTTCCGATAACGAGAGTGCGGAATGCGGGACGGAGACAATCATGACGTCAATCTGGTGTGCGGTTCTCGGTCTCGAAAAAATCGGCCCGAATGACGATTTCTTTGCCCTGAACGGGGATTCCCTGCTCGGCACACAGTTGATGGCGCAGATCAACCGGCGCTTCGGCAGCCGGCTCCAGATTAAAACCCTTTTCGAAAGCCCAACCGTGGCAGGGCTCAGCGCCTTGATCGAGCAAGATCAGGGGGCGGAAGACAGCACGGAAGAGACGGAGAGCATCACCCCCGCCGAGACCGCCGCAGACTATCCCCTGACCCATGGCCAGAAACGGCTCTGGATATTGTCGCAATCCCGCGAAGCCTCGGTCGCTTACAACATGGCCTATAATATGCGCCTTGGCGGACCGCTGGATACAGAGGCGCTACGTGGCGCATTCGCCTACATCATTGACCGGCACGAAAGTCTCCGCTCGGCCTTCGCGACGCGCGAGGGCGAGCCGCGCCAGAGCGTGCGAGCCGGGCTGCCCTTCATGCTACCTGTCCGCGATCTTTCGGGTACGCGGGATCCCGTCGAAGCGGCGCGCGATGCCGCCAAAGCGGAAGCCAGGCGGCTCTTTGATCTGACCCAGCCGCCGCTTCTGCGCGCCGAGCTGCTCCGATTGTCGGACGAGGATCACGTGTTGCTGGTCAGCCTGCATCACATCGTCTGCGACGGCCTGAGCCTGAATGTTCTGATGCGCGAGTTGCACGAGGCTTACAGCGCGCTGCGCGACGACACCAAACCGGCGCATCCGCCGCTGACGCTGCAGTACCGGGATTTCGCGGCCTGGCAGAACAGGCAGATCGAAAGCGAGGCCATGACACAGCACCAAGCCTATTGGCTGGACAAGCTTCAGGGCGAGATACCGGCCCTGAACCTCGGCGACCGAAGCCCTGCCAGCCGGAGTACCAGCTTCGACGGCGGGCAGGTCTTCGTCACTCTGGCGCGGACGGACCAGCAGCTTCTGGAGGATCTTTGCCGCGAGCAACAGGTCACGCTTTTCATGGTGCTGACGGCAGCCTTCAAGGTCTTGCTTCACCAGGCCAGCGGCCAGGAAGATATCGTCATCGGTACCCCTGTTGCGGGCCGCGAGGTGGCGGAGCTCGACGGCCAGATCGGGCTTTATCTCAACAATCTGGTTCTGCGGGACCGCGTCACCCGGCGCGAGAGCTTCAAGGATCTGCTGCGTCAGGTGCGTACCACCGTGGCCGAAGCTTTCGCACATCAGTCCTACCCTTACGACCGGCTGGTCGAGGACCTCTCCTCCCCCGGCACAGAACGGCGCACACCACTGTTCGACGCCATGCTCAATCTGATGCCGAGCCAGGACCTGAACCTGCAGCTTGGCGATCTGAAGCTTGAGAGCTTCATGGCCGAGAATGAAACAACGCTGTTCGATCTGAACGTCATGGTCAACGACGCTCCCTCCGGCCTCGCCATGGAGTTCGCCTTCAACACCGAACGCCATGATGCCGCAGCAATACAGGCGCTTGCCGACGGTTATCTGATCCTGCTCCGGAGCCTGGCGGCGGACCCGGAGCAAAGCGTCCGCGCCCTCTGTGCACGGCTCGGTAGGCGGACCGGAGAAGCCGCCTCCGAGGCAGCCACCGAGAAAGCGGCCTTCCTCTCCGGCGCGCTCAATCTCGACGAGGTGTTCTAGGGATGTGCGGTTTTGTTGGATGTTATAACCCGGGCGCGCCCGGCGATTTCGACATGGCGCTTCTCCGGCGCATGACCGGTACCGTGGCGCACCGGGGGCCTGACAGTGAGTCCGTCACCATCGAGCCCGGTCTCGCGCTTGGCTTTCGCCGGCTGGCGATCATCGATCTGGAGGGTGGCGAGCAACCGGTCCGGAACGAGGACGACGCGATCACCGTTGTCTGCAACGGCGAGATCTACAATCACCGGGAGCTGCGCGACGACCTGATCCAGCGCGGCCACGGCTTCCGCGCCCGGGTCGATGTGGAAGTGCTACCGCATCTCTATGAAGAGTTCGGCCCGTCCTTCGTCTCGCGGCTGAACGGCCAATTCGCTTTTGCGCTGCATGACCGGACGCGCGGCCGGCTGCTGCTTGGCCGGGATCAGGCCGGGATTGCGCCGCTCTTCTACGTCTTCCGCGACGGAATGCTGCTCTTCGCCTCCGAGATCAAGGCTCTCCTGGAACATCCGATGGTCAGCCGCAAGGTCGATCTGACAGGCCTTGACCAGGTGCTGACCTTCCCCGGCCCGGTGAGCCCGAACAGCCTTTTCGCCGACGTCCGCAGTCTGCCGCCCGGCCACCTGCTGACGCTGGAAGACGGCAAGGTGAACTCCGAGCCCTATTGGGATCTCGACTACCCGCTGGCAATGGATCTCGATCCGGCGGCCAAGCCCGATTACGACGATCTGGATCAGCGGCTGCGGAGATCGGTTTCCCGGCGCCTTCAGGCCGATGTCGATGTCGGTTTTTATCTGAGTGGGGGCCTCGATTCCTCGCTGATCGCCGCCCTGATCTGCGAGCACGATCATGCAAACAACCTGAACCGGGCACGTCATGCCTTCTCCATTGGCTTTACCGACCGGCTGATCGACGAGCGAGAGCCGCAAGATCTGGTCGCCCGTCAGGTCGGTGCGCGGCACCACACCGAGATCTTCGACAGCGAGGCAATCCGGACCCGTCTGCGCCAGGCTGTCTGGCACGCCGAGGCGCCGCTCAAGGAATCCTACAACACCTGCTCTCTCGCCCTCTCCAATCTGGTGCGCAACAACGCCCTCAAGGTCGTCCTGACGGGCGAAGGCGCGGATGAACTGTTCGGCGGTTATGTCGGCTACCGTCTCGACCGGCAGCGCCGTGCAGGCGCGGATGATTTCGGCCTCGAGGCACAAAGCGCCCGCGAAACCCAGGAACGGCTCTGGGGCGACCCCGACTTCTTTTACGAGCGCGACTACGGGGCCTTCGCGGAGATCAAGATTGCGCTCTACGCGCCCGAAATCACCGCCGATCTTGCCTCCTTCGATTGCTGCCAAGGCGCACTGCTCGACCGCTCAAAGATGATCGGGCGACACCCGCTGCACCAGCGGTCCTATGCCGACTTCAAACTCCGCCTGGCCGACCATCTGCTCTCCGATCACGGCGACCGGGTGGCCTATGCCCATTCGGTCGAGGCCCGCTATCCGTTTCTCGATCCCGAGGTGATCGAGTGGGTGCGGACGGCACCGCCCGACTGCCTTGTCCAGGACATGACCGAGAAATACCCGCTGCGCCGTCTCGCCGCGCACCGCCTGCCGCCGGAAGTGACCAAGCGCGAGAAATTCGGCTTTGTCGCCCCCTCCAGCGCGTCGCTGCTGCAGGACGGCGCCGACTGGGTCGAGGATCTGCTGAGCCATAAACGGATCAAACGCGCCGGTTATTTCAACGCCGACACGGTTGAGCGTCTGAAGACCCGCTATCGGCAGCCCGGCTTCCGGCTGAACACAACCTTCGAGCCTGACCTTCTGATGATCGTCCTCTCCTTCGAACTCTTCCGGGAGTGCTTCGATGTCCCCCCTTTGTAAGCCCGCAAGGACCGTATCCATGAGTAAGTTGATCCCGCATCACGTTTTCGAGCAAACCGCCGCCACGAACGGCATCCGGACGGCGATAGAAGAACCGGGACGCACGATCACCTACGCGGCATTGAACGAGGCCGCAAATCGGGCCGCGCACGGACTGACGGAAAAGCACGCGCTGGGCCGGGGCGATGTCGTCGCCCTGTCGATGCCGGTCAGCGTCGACTATGTGATCGCCCTTCTCGCCGTGGCCAAGGCGGGCGGCGTCTTCCTGCCTCTGGACCCGGCGGCCCCGCCCCGGCGTCAGGCGCAGATGCTCTCCGTCGCAGATCCGGTGCTGGCAATCTCCGACCAGCCGGTCGAGCAACAACCCGACCTCAAGGTTTGCAGCCTTGAGGAGCTGTCACTCGACCGACCTGAGAACCCGGAACTCACGGCCGAGGGAGACGATGCAAGCTACATCATCTTCACGTCCGGCTCGACAGGCATACCGAAAGCGATCCTCGGCAGCCAGAAGGGTCTCAGCCATTTCCTGCATTGGGAGATCGGAGAATTTCAGCTCGGTGCGGAGAGCCGGATCAGCCAGCTCGCACCCGCCACTTTCGATGTCAGCCTGCGTGATATTCTCGCGCCGCTGCTGGCAGGCGGAACGCTCTGTATCCCGCCGCACGACGCCCGCACCGACAGTCGTTGCCTGCTTAGCTGGTTAGAGACCACAAAGGCCACGCTGGTCCATTGCGTGCCCTCGCTCTTCCGGCAGCTCATGACGGAACTAGCGGCGGGGTCCACACCTGAAGTGCACCTTCCCGATCTGCAGCATCTGCTTCTGGCGGGAGAACCGCTCTACGGCGCGGACGTCCAGCGCTGGCACGCGCTCATGGGGCAGCGCATCCAGCTCACCAATCTTTACGGCCCGTCCGAGACCACCCTCGCCAAGGCATTTCACCGGATCACGGAGACACCGGGAGAGCCCGGACGCATGGTCCCGGTCGGCACACCGCTCCCCAACAGCGCGCTGCTGGTCATCAAGGAAGGCGAGCTCTGCGATCCGGGAGAGATCGGCGAGATCTTCATCAAGACGCCCTTCATGAGCAAGGGATATCTCGGTGCGCCAGAACTGATGGCAGAGAGTTTCGTCCAGAATCCCCTGACACCGGACACGCCCGACATCATCTACCGAAGCGGGGATATCGGCCGCTATCTGGAGAACCATACGGTCGAGCTGCTCGGCCGAAAAGATCAGCAGGTCAAGATCAACGGCATCCGGATAGAGCTGGCGGAGGTGGAAGTCGCCATCCGGCAGCATGCCGGGATCGAAACCGCCGTCGTCGTCGCGCACCGCTCATCGGCGGCGGAGCCCGGGCTGACCGCCTATTTCATCGCCGGCACGCCTCTCACGGGAGCCGACATCCGCCGGCATCTGGCGGACTGGCTGCCCCCAACCATGCAGCCCGCGCACTATGTGCAGATGGACCAGTTCCCGCTGAACCTGCACGGAAAAATCGACCGCCGCGCCCTGCCTCTTCCCGCCGAGATGCTCTACCAGGATGCTCCCTTTATCGCTCCTGCGAACGAAACCGAGACCAGCTTGGCCGCACTCTGGGGCGAGGTGCTTGAGCTGGGGAAAGTCGGTGTGACGCACAGCTTCGTCGATCTCGGCGGCGACTCCCTAAAGGCAATCCGTGTGCTCTCGCGCGTCTACCAGACTTTCGGAGTCGAAGCGAAGCTTCAGGAGCTGTTTCCGGACGGCACGGTCCGCGGCCTCTCCCGGGCACTCGCCGCACGCGGCGCGCAGCGGGAGCACACTTGCCAGCAGTTGGACGAAGCGGGAGGCCTGGCATGACGACACCGGAACTTTTCCCGTTGAGTGATGCCGAAGTGGACGTGCTCGACGCCAGGGAGCCCGCTCCCGAAGCGTCTGGCTCCGCCACGCACATGCAAAAACCAGGCTACCCGGCATCCTTCGCACAGCAGCGGATATGGGTTCTCTCCCAGATGGACCGGTCAGCCGATGCCTATGTCATCACCCGCGCCCTCAGGTTGCGTGGCCCGGTGAATACGGCCGCCCTCTCGGCCACCCTCGACGGAATGATGGCGCAGCACGAAATACTGCGAACCCGCTTCACCATGCAGGACGGCGCCCTGCGTCAGGTTGTGGAGCCGCGCATGCCGCCGCCGCTGATGGAGAACGATCTCAGCAACGCCTACGACCCGGAAGCCGACAGCCTCAATCTCCTCCAAAGCGATGCGTCGATGCCTTTCGACCTTGCCCGGGCTCCGCTCTGGCGGGTGCGGCTCTGCAAACTCGGGGACGAGGATTGGGTGCTCACGCAGGTCATCCATCACATCATCGCCGATGCCTGGTCGCTCGAATTGCTGCAACAGGAACTCGCCCTGCGCTATCAGGCACACGCGGCAGGAGCGAAATCGGCCCTCCCGGCGCCAAAGCTCACTTACGGGGACTATGCGATCCGGCAACGATCGCCGGAAGCGCGCCAGACCATTGAGGCGGCCAAAACCTACTGGCTGGACAAACTGGCGGACCCGGCTCTTCTTGAACTTCCCTCGGACATACCCGGTGCCCGCAAGGTCCTGCATCGAGGAGCCAGCCGTCGATACGACTTCGATCCGCTCCATATCCACGGCCTGAAAACATTAGCCACTCGGCACGGCGCCTCCCTCTTCATGGCTCTGACCGCCTTGGTCAAGCTGCTGCTCTACCGCTACAGCCATCAACGCGACATCATTGTCGGCACACCGGTCGCCGGGCGCGACCGGGCGGAGCTGGAGACGATTGTCGGCCTGTTCATGAATGTCGTTGCCCTGCGAGATCAGATGGATCCCGCTGCCGGCTTTACAACATTGCTTGATCAGGTGACGCGCACCGCCTTTGAGGCCTTTGCCCATCAACAATACCCACTGGAAGAACTGATCGGCGAATTGGGTATCGAGCGCGATGCCACACGAGCGCCGCTCTTCGACGTTCTGATCGCGCTGCAAAATGTCCCCGCGGCGGAAGCGCAGGTAGCCAATCTCAAAGTCAGCCCGTTCGAGGCCGGGCCGGAGACGGCGAAATACGACCTCCTCTTTGAGTTCGCAGAGCATGGTGAGGGACTCGTCCTCAACCTCACCTACAGCACCAGCCTTTTAAGCAAGGCCGCCATAGAGCGTCTTTGCCGCCATCTCGAACGATTGCTGGAGAGCATGCTTGCGGCGCCCGAGGCGCCGGTCGGCAGTCTGCCGCTGCTGACCCGGGCCGAGCGGGACGAGATCGTGGGCTGGAGTGGTGGAGAGAGCCCCTATCCGCGTGACGCCGCACTGGCAGATCTCTTCGCGGAGATGGTGCAGGCGGCACCCGACGCGGTCGCCCTCCGTTTTGGTGAGACCGAGCTCAGTTATGCGGAACTCGACAACCGCTCGGGCAAGCTGGCGGCCTATATCGTAGAGCATTTCGATCCTGCGCCCGGCGCCGTCATCGGGCTCTGCCTGCCGCGCGGGGTCAATCTCATCGTCGCCATGCTCGCCACCCTGAAGACCGGCGGGGCCTATCTGCCGCTCGACCCGGATCTTCCGGCGGAGCGGCTCGGCTACATGCTTGAGGAGGCGCAGGTGACGCTGGTCCTCACCCATGAGGCGCTGGCGGGCGTGCTGCCCGAGGGCGGGCAGGCATCTCTGCTGCTGGATCGCGATGCGGACAAGATCGCTGCCTGTGACGCGGATGTTCCTTCCGCGCAAAGCGACGGCGCTAGCCTCGCCTATGTCATGTACACATCCGGCTCAACAGGACGCCCCAAGGGCGTCATGGTGCCCCAGCGCGCCGTCACCCGCCTCGTCCGCAACACCGACTATATCGACATCAAGCCCGGTGACCGGATCGCGCAGGCCGCGACACCCGTCTTCGATGCAGCAACCTTCGAGATCTGGGGCGCGCTCCTCAACGGCGCTGCCATCGAACTCCTGCAGCGCGACGACATCCTCGATCCCGATCGCTTCGCAATACTGCTGCGCGAAGGCAGGTTCAATACGATGTTCCTGACCGCCACCCTGTTCAACAGGATGGCCCAGATCGACCCGAGCCTCTTTGCAACACTCGACACCTTGCTGGTCGGTGGCGAAGCTCTCGATCCGCGTTGGATACGTGCCGTGCTTGAGGCCAAGCCGCCGAGGCGTCTTCTGAACGGATACGGGCCGACCGAATGCACCACATTCGCGGTCTGCCATCACATCTCGGAAGTTCCCGAGGACGCGACCTCGATCCCCATTGGCCATCCTATCGCCAACACCGTGGCGCATATCCTCGATCCGGACGGCAATCCCGTCCCGACGGGCATCGCGGGCGAGCTGCATCTCGGCGGCGACGGCCTGGCCGACGGGTACCTCGA
>NZ_AUFM01000004.1 GCF_000426505.1 Nisaea denitrificans DSM 18348
CGCTGCCGTCAAAGACGTCTTGCCGTGATCAACATGGCCGATCGTGCCAATGTTGCAGTGCGGCTTATTCCGCTCAAACTTTTCCTTCGCCATCGTTCTAGGCTCCGTACCTTTTGTTCTTCGTTTTCGTTACCGACACCAGCGGAGCATTAGGCCAGTTTGGCGCGGACTTCATCCGCGACAGCCTGAGGCACCTGCTCATAGTGGTCGAACTGCATGGTATACTGCGCACGTCCCTGGCTCATCGAGCGCAGGGTATTCACATAACCGAACATGTTGGCCAGCGGGACCATGGCTTCGATCACGCGCGCATTTCCGCGCTGATCCATACCGCCCACTTGACCACGACGACTGTTCAGATCGCCGATGATGTCGCCCATATAGTCTTCCGGCGTCACAACCTCGACACTCATGATCGGCTCAAGAAGCCGGGGTCCGGCTTTCTGCATGCCTTCCTTGAAGGCGGCACGGGCCGCGATCTCGAACGCCAGCACGCTGGAGTCGACATCATGGGACGCACCGTCAGTCAGCGTGACCTTGAAGTCGATGACCGGGAAACCGGTGAGAACACCGCTATCCTTGGAGCTGTTCAGGCCCTTTTCGACGCCAGGGATGTATTCCTTCGGAATGTTACCGCCGACGACCTTGTTCTCGAAGACAAAGCCTTCGCCGGTTTCAGCCGGAGCAAACGTCATCTTCACCCGGGCGAACTGACCGGAACCACCGGTCTGCTTCTTGTGGGTGTAGTCGATATCAGCGGTTTTCGTAATCGTCTCACGATAGGCAACCTGCGGCGCGCCAACATTGGCGTCGACCTTGAATTCGCGACGCATACGGTCAACCAGGATCTCGAGGTGAAGCTCACCCATACCCTTGATCACCGTCTGGCCGCTTTCGTGGTCAACGGACACGCGGAAGGACGGATCCTCGGCCGCGAGGCGCTGCAGAGCGGTCGACATCTTTTCCTGGTCGCTCTTGGTCTTCGGCTCGACCGCGACTTCGATGACCGGATCCGGGAACTCCATGCGCTCCAGGATGACCTGCTTGGTCGGCTCGGTCAGGGTGTCACCGGTCGTGGTGTTCTTCAGGCCGGCGATGGCAACAATGTCACCAGCGCGCGCTTCCTTGATGTCTTCACGGCTGTTGGAATGCATGAGAAGCATGCGGCCAACGCGCTCGCGCTGATCCTTGACCGTATTCTGGGTCGACGTACCTGTTTCAAGCACACCCGAATAGACACGGACGAAGGTCAGAGTGCCAACGAACGGATCATTCATGACCTTGAAGGCGAGGCCGGCAAACGGCTCGTCATCGGACGGCTTGCGCTCGATCACCGTTTCGCCATCCATGGCAACGCCTTTGACGGCGCCGACATCAAGCGGGCTCGGCAGATAATCGACAACGGCGTCGAGGAGCGGCTGAACACCTTTGTTCTTGAACGCGGAACCACAGGTCACCGGAACGAAAGCGCCCGTAACGGTACCCTTACGGATGCAGGCCTTGAGGGTCGCCTCATCCGGCTCGGTACCCTCGAGATACGCTTCCATCGCGGCATCATCCTGCTCGACGGCAGTTTCGATGAGCTGGGCGCGGTACTCTTCGGCCTTGGCTTTCAGGTCGTCCGGAATATCGATGATCTCGAACTCGGCACCAAGGCTCTCGTCCAGCCAGCGAACGGCCTTCATCTTCAGGATATCGACGATACCGACAAAATCGGACTCGGACCCCATCGGCATCTGCATGACCAGCGGGGTCGCACCAAGGCGATCGATGATCATGTCGACACAGCGATAGAAGTCAGCGCCGATGCGATCCATCTTGTTGATGAAGCAGATCCGCGGGACATGATACTTGTCCGCCTGACGCCAGACCGTTTCAGACTGCGGCTCGACACCGGCAACGGAGTCGAACACGGCAACCGCGCCATCGAGAACCCGAAGCGCACGCTCGACCTCAATCGTGAAGTCAACGTGACCCGGTGTATCGATGATGTTGACCCGATGATCGTTCCAGAAACAGGTCGTCGCAGCCGAGGTGATCGTGATCCCCCGCTCCTGCTCCTGCTCCATCCAATCCATCGTGGCGGCGCCGTCGTGGACCTCACCGATCTTGTAGGAACGGCCTGTGTAATACAGCACGCGTTCCGTGGTCGTGGTCTTACCAGCATCGATGTGAGCCATGATGCCGATATTACGATAGCGCTCGAGCGGATGTGTCCTAGCCATGGCGTCCGTCCAAAATCCCTGGGTTACCAGCGGTAATGCGAGAATGCTTTGTTGGCGTCAGCCATACGGTGCGTGTCTTCACGCTTCTTCACTGCGGCGCCGCGATTGTTCACGGCATCCATCAGCTCACCGGAAAGCCGATCAACCATCGTGTTTTCAGAGCGCTTGCGCGCTGCGTCGATGGTCCAACGAATAGCCAGCGCCTGCGCCCGCTCGGTGCGAACTTCGACCGGCACCTGATAGGTCGCACCACCGACACGGCGGGAACGAACTTCAACAGTCGGCTTCACGTTGGCGAGCGCTTCGTGGAACACGGCGACCGGCGCCTGGCCGGTACGGGCCTCGACGCGATCAAAGGCACCGTAAACGATGCTTTCAGCCACGGACCGCTTGCCGTCATACATGAGGCAGCTCATGAACTTTGAGACCACTTCGTCGCCAAACTTGGCGTCGGGAAGGACCTCGCGTTTTTCTGCGCGGTGACGTCTGGACATCCGGTCTCTCCTTACTTAGGACGCTTCGCGCCGTATTTCGAGCGGCGCTGACGGCGGTCCTTGACACCCTGGGTATCCAGCGTGCCGCGAATGATGTGATAGCGCACACCGGGAAGATCCTTCACACGGCCGCCGCGGATCATCACGACGGAGTGTTCCTGAAGGTTGTGGCCTTCACCCGGAATGTAGCTAGTGACCTCGAAGCCGTTGGTAAGACGGACACGCGCGACTTTACGAAGCGCGGAGTTCGGCTTTTTCGGCGTCGTTGTGTAAACGCGCGTGCACACGCCACGCTTTTGCGGGCAGGCTTCCAGCGCAGGTACTTTATTGCGCTCGACAGGAGCCTTACGGCCCTGCCGAATCAGCTGGTTGATCGTCGGCATTCAGTCGACCCTCTCGACTTAAAACAATTATGCAAACAACAATCGGCCCCAGGGCACCGCCCTGCCGGCCAACCATTTCTTTGCGCGGCGTTCGAATTCGAACCTAGTGTTCAAGCGTTTCGCCGAGACTGCGTCTGAACAAACGTGCCGTTACCGACATCCTTGTCACCACCAGCCTCCAAAGGCTGGCGGATACTATTGACGCACCCTTGTGCGGTCAAGGACTGAATCCCGCTTTTTTCCGCATAGCGCCTATTTGCTGTCTGCAGATCGGAAAGCCACTAGATCCGGGCTTTCCAAGGAAATACCCGAACCCGGTTAAGGCTTTTCGCGCAAGATTCCGTCCCTCGTATGCCGAAGTCGAGCTCCGGCCGGAAAGACAACGGCGCCCGGAAGGTAATCCGGGCGCCGTCTGCGTTCGACTCGAACGATGTTTCGCGCTTTCGCGCCGTGTCTTATTCCGCGGCTGGGGCCTGCGCCTCCGACTCGGCTGCTTCCGCAATCGCCGGAGCTTCTTCCTTTGCCGGAGCCAACACCCGGTCGCGATCGGCGGCGATGCGCTTCAGGCGATTCATCACGCTGCCGGTACCAGCCGGGATCAAACGACCAACGATGACGTTTTCCTTCAGGCCTTCGAGCTGATCCTTCTTGCCGGAAACTGCCGCCTCGGTGAGGACGCGGGTGGTTTCCTGGAAGGACGCGGCGGAGATGAAGGACCGGGTCTGCAGGGATGCTTTGGTAATACCATGCAGGATCGGGATCGCCTTCGCCGGACGAAGATCTTCGGCGAGAGCCTTTTCGTTCGCCTCGTCGAACTCATCCCGGTCGACGGTCTCGCCAATCAGCAGCGTGGTATCGCCGGCGTCGGAGACTTCGACCTTCTGCAGCATCTGACGGACGATCACTTCAATATGCTTGTCGTTGATCTTCACGCCCTGCAGTCGGTAAACGTCCTGGATCTCGTTGATGATGTACTCAGCGAGTGCCTCGACACCAAGAACGTTCAGAATGTCATGCGGGACAGGGTTACCGTCCATCAACAGATCGCCGACCTGAACAAAGTCGCCTTCCTGAACCGCTAGGTGCTTGCCCTTCGGGATCAGATATTCGACCGTTTCCTTCTCGGCCTCCTGCGGCACAACCATGATCCGGCGTTTGGTCTTGTAGTCCTTGCCGAATTCAACGCGACCTTCGGATTCGCTGATAATCGCGTAATCCTTCGGCTTGCGAGCCTCGAAGAGTTCCGCAACCCGCGGCAGACCACCCGTGATATCGCGGGTCTTGGAAGATTCCCGCGGGATACGGGCCAGCACGTCGCCGGCACGAACCTGTGCACCATTATCAACCGACAAGATGGCGTCGACAGACATGAAGTAGCGAGCCTCGAGACCGTTGGCCAACTCGATGACCTCACCCTTCTCGTCCCGCAGGGTAACCCGCGGACGCAGGTCGCCACCACGCTGCTGCTGCTTCCAGTCGATGACCACGCGTGAAGCGATACCCGTTGCTTCGTCCGTGACTTCGTTCATGGAAACACCGTCGACGAGGTCGACATAGTGCGCCGTTCCTTCCCGCTCGGTGATGATCGGAATCGTGTACGGATCCCAATCGGCGATCTTGTCGCCCGGCTTCACGATCTGCTCGTCATCGACGAACAGACGGGAGCCGTACGGGATACGGTGACGGGCGCGCTCACGGCCCTGGTCGTCCTGCAGGATCACTTCCGTGTTCCGGCTCATCACGATCAGGATGCCTTCGGAGTTCGTCACAACGTTCCGGTTCAACACCTTCACACTGGCGTCGAACGCGGCTTCGATGCTCGACTGCTCGGCACCACGCTGGGCCGCACCGCCGATATGGAAGGTCCGCATGGTCAGCTGTGTGCCCGGCTCACCGATGGATTGGGCGGCAATGACGCCGACCGCTTCACCGATATTGACGCGGGTACCACGGGCCAGGTCACGACCGTAACAGCTGGCGCAAACGCCGACCTTGCTATCGCAGGTCAGCACCGAACGCAGGCGCACCTGGTCGATACCGGCACGCTCGATCGCGTCAACCAGCGGCTCGTCGATGATGGTCGTCGCATCCGCAATCTTCTCGCCCGTCAGCGGAGCGATCAGTTCGTCCGCACAGGTCCGGCCAAGGATACGCTCACTCAGCGGATCGATCACTTCGCCGCCTTCGACAACAGCCTTCACCGTGATGCCGCGCTCGGTGCCGCAATCCTCTTCGGTGATGATGCAATCCTGGGCGACGTCGACCAGACGGCGGGTCAGGTAACCGGAGTTCGCGGTCTTCAACGCGGTATCGGCCAGCCCCTTACGGGCACCGTGGGTAGAGTTGAAGTATTCAAGGACGGTCAGGCCCTCCTTGAAGTTCGAGATGATCGGCGTCTCGATGATCTCACCAGACGGCTTGGCCATCAGGCCCCGCATGCCGGCGAGCTGCTTGATCTGCGTTGCAGAACCACGGGCACCGGAATGGGCCATCATCCAGACCGAGTTGACGGGCTTGCCCGGCTCCTCGTTGGACATGTGCTCCATCATCTTCTCGGCAACCGCATCGGTGCAACGGGACCAGACGTCGATGACCTTGTTGTACTTCTCACCCTGGGTGATCAGGCCGTCGAGATACTGCTGCTCGAATTCCTTCACCTCGGAATGGGCCTCATCGACCAGTTCCTGCTTAGCGTCCGGGATGATCAGATCGTCCTTGCCGAACGAAATACCGGCGCGGCAGGCATGACCGAAACCGAGGGTCATCAGACGGTCGGCGAAGATCACCGTGTCCTTCTGACCGCAGTGGCGATAGACCTGATCGATAACGCTCTGCACTTCCTTCTTCGTCATCAGCTTGTTGATGACAGTGAAGGGAAGGTTCGGGTTTTTCGGCAGCAGCTCTGCGATCTTCAGGCGACCCGGCGTGGTTTCAACCCGCTTGGTCACTTCTTCACCGGTCTCGTCGAATGTTTCGACACGGGCGTGGATCTTGGTGTGCAGATTCACCGCGCCGGCATTCAGCGCGTGCTCAATCTCGGCCATTTCAGAGAAGACCATGCCCTCACCCGGCATGCTCTCACGCTCAATCGTCAAATAGTAGAGACCCAGAATGATGTCCTGAGACGGCACGATGATCGGCTTACCGTTCGCGGGGCTGAGGATGTTATTGGTCGACATCATCAACACGCGCGCTTCGAGCTGGGCTTCCAGGGAAAGCGGTACGTGGACCGCCATCTGGTCACCGTCGAAGTCGGCGTTGAACGCGGTACAGACCAGCGGATGCAGCTGGATCGCCTTGCCTTCGATCAGCACCGGCTCGAAAGCCTGGATACCGAGACGGTGAAGGGTCGGTGCACGGTTCAGCATGACCGGATGCTCGCGGATAACCTCTTCGAGGATATCCCAGACTTCCGGACGCTCCTTCTCCACCATCCGCTTTGCAGCCTTGATGGTGCTGGCGAGGCCATAGAGCTCTAGCTTCGAATAGATGAACGGCTTGAACAGTTCGAGCGCCATCTTCTTCGGCAACCCGCACTGATGCAGCATCAGGCTCGGGCCGACGACGATGACCGAACGGCCGGAATAATCGACGCGCTTGCCAAGCAGGTTCTGACGGAAGCGACCCTGCTTACCCTTCAGCATGTCGGAGAGGGACTTCAGCGGGCGCTTGTTGGCGCCGGTGATGACCCGGCCCCGGCGGCCGTTGTCGAACAGGGCATCGACGGATTCCTGCAGCATACGCTTTTCGTTGCGGACAATGATGTCCGGCGCACGCAGCTCGATCAGCCGCTTCAGACGGTTATTCCGGTTGATCACCCGACGATAGAGATCGTTCAGATCGGAGGTAGCGAAACGGCCTCCATCCAGGGGAACCAGCGGGCGCAGTTCCGGCGGAATGACCGGGATCACGTCGAGGATCATCCATTCCGGACGACAGCCAGACTCCTCGAAAGCCTCGATCAGCTTCAGACGCTTGACGAGCTTCTTGCGTTTGGCTTCGGAACCGGTTGTCCGCAGCTCTTCGCGAATGGTTTCCTTCTCCTCGTCAAGATCGAGGTTGACCATCATTTCTTTCAGCGCCTCGGCGCCGATCATGGCCTTGAAGGTATCCTCGCCGTACTCGTCCTGCGCGTCGTAGAAATCTTCTTCGCTGAGGAGCTGGCGGTATTTGAACGGCGTCAGTCCCGGCTCGACGACACAGAAGCTCTCGAAATAGAGGATCCGCTCCAGATCCTTCAGGGTCATGTCGAGCAACAGACCGATGCGGCTCGGCAGAGACTTCAGGAACCAGATGTGGGCAACCGGGGAGGCCAGTTCGATATGGCCCATCCGCTCGCGGCGTACCTTCGAGAGCGTGACTTCAACACCGCACTTCTCGCAGATAATGCCGCGGTATTTCATCCGCTTGTACTTGCCGCACAGGCATTCGTAGTCCTTGATCGGGCCAAAGATCCGGGCGCAGAACAGGCCATCGCGCTCCGGCTTAAAGGTCCGGTAGTTGATGGTCTCGGGCTTCTTGATTTCACCGAATGACCATGAGCGGATCCGCTCCGGGCTCGCGATAGCGATCCGGATGTGATCAAAGCTCTGTGGGCCGGACGGCTGACCAAAGATGTTCATCAACTCGTTCATCAAGCATCTCCTTACGTCACTGGGACGTTGTGCGCCGACTTACCATAGTGTGGGCGACGCGGCCGGGTACGGCAAGTCCGCACCCGGGAGGATAGAACCGGGCGGCCTCTGAAGAGACCACCCGGAATGGCTTACTGCTGGTCTTGTCCGAGCTCGACATTCAGACCGAGGGAGCGGAGTTCCTTCACGAGAACGTTGAAGGATTCCGGAATACCCGCCTCGAAATTGTCGTCGCCGCGAACAATCGCCTCGTACACCTTGGTCCGGCCGGACACATCGTCCGATTTCACCGTCAGCATTTCCTGCAGGGTATATGCAGCGCCGTAGGCTTCCAGGGCCCAGACCTCCATTTCCCCGAAACGCTGACCACCGAACTGCGCCTTACCACCCAGCGGCTGCTGGGTAACAAGGCTGTACGGGCCAATTGACCGTGCGTGGATCTTGTCATCCACCAAGTGGTGCAATTTCAGCATGTAGATGTAGCCGACGGTCACCTTCCGATCGAACACCTCGCCGGTCCGGCCATCGATCAGGGTAACCTGACCGGTGGAGTCGAGACCCGCCGTGTCCAGCATGGCGACAATGTCGTCTTCCTTGGCGCCATCGAACACCGGCGTACCCATCGGCACACCGCGGCTGAGGTTGCCGGCGAGTTCAAGAATCTCGCCGTCATCCAGCGGCTCGATCTCGGCCTTGTACTGCTTTTCGCCGTACACTTTCTCGAACAGCGCCTTGAAGCCGCCGGTCTTGGCCGTGTTGTGGATGTCGGACAGCATCTCGTTGATCTGCAGCCCAAGGCCATGCGACGCCCAACCGAGGTGGGTTTCAAGGATCTGCCCGACATTCATGCGGCTTGGCACGCCAAGCGGATTGAGCACGATGTCGACGGCGGTACCGTCCTCGAGATAAGGCATGTCCTCGACCGGGTTGATCTTGGAAATGACACCCTTGTTGCCGTGACGGCCGGCCATCTTGTCACCCGGCTGCAGCTTGCGCTTCACCGCGACGAAGACCTTGACCATCTTCATGACGCCCGGCGGCAGCTCGTCACCGCGCTGCAGCTTTTCGACCTTGTTGTCGAAGCGTGACTGGAGCTCTTCGACACTCTTGTCGAACTCGCCCTTGATCCCTTCCAGATATTCCATCCGGGATTCGTCTTCGACGGAGAACTGACGCCACTGGCCCTGGGTGTATTCGGCGAGCACTGCTTCGGTAATCTCGACGCCGCCCTTGAAGCCCTTCGGACCCTCGACCGACTTCTGACCGAGCAGTTGTTCCTTCAGACGGGCAAAGAAGCCACGCTCCAGAATTTTCCGCTCGTCGTCACGGTCCTTCGCAAGGCGCTCGATTTCCGACCGTTCAATGGCCAGAGCACGTTCGTCCTTGTCGACGCCACGGCGGGAGAAGACGCGGACCTCAACGACCGTACCTGTGCCCCCCGGCGGAACCTTCAGGGACGTATCACGGACGTCAGAAGCCTTTTCACCGAAGATCGCACGGAGGAGCTTTTCTTCCGGCGTCATCGGGCTTTCGCCCTTCGGCGTCACCTTACCGACGAGAATATCGCCCGGGTTCACCTCGGCACCGATATAGACGATACCGGCTTCGTCGAGGTTCTTCAGGGCTTCTTCGCCGACATTCGGAATGTCGCGTGTGATTTCTTCCTGACCCAGCTTGGTATCGCGGGCCATGATCTCGAATTCCTCGATATGGATCGAGGTGAAGACATCGTCACGGACGATGCGCTCGGAGATCAGGATCGAATCTTCGAAGTTGTAGCCATTCCAAGGCATGAAGGCGACGAGCACGTTACGGCCGAGCGCGAGCTCGCCCAGATCCGTGGACGGGCCATCAGCCATGATGTCGCCGGACTGAACCCGGTCACCAACCTTCACCAGCGGACGCTGGTTGATGCAGGTGTTCTGGTTCGAGCGCTGGAACTTCAACAGCGAGTAGATGTCGACGTTGCTTTCCGTACTGGCCGTCGCGTCAGTCGCACGGACAACAATACGTGTCGCGTCCACCTGATCGACAATGCCGGAGCGCTTGGCGACGATGGTCACGCCACTGTCGCGCGCGACGCGGGCTTCCATGCCGGTGCCAACATACGGCGCTTCGGCTTTCACCAGCGGCACCGCCTGCCGTTGCATGTTCGAGCCCATCAGCGCGCGGTTGGCGTCATCGTTCTCGAGGAACGGAATGAGCGCCGCGGCAACGGATACCAGCTGCTTCGGCGAGACGTCGATCAGATCGATATCTTCCGGACGGGCCAGACCGAAGTCGCCCTGACGGCGAACCGGGATGAGCTCTTCGACGAAACGGTTGTTGTCGTCGACCGGGGCGTTGGCCTGGGCCACCGTGTACCGGCCTTCTTCCATCGCGGAGATGTAACGGACATCGTCGGTCACAGTGCCTTCGACAACCTTGCGGTACGGGGTCTCGATGAAACCGTACTGGTTGACGCGGGCATAGGTGGCGAGAGAGTTGATCAGACCGATGTTCGGGCCTTCAGGCGTTTCAATCGGGCAGATCCGGCCATAGTGGGTCGGGTGCACGTCACGCACTTCGAAGCCTGCACGCTCACGGGTAAGGCCGCCCGGGCCAAGCGCCGAAAGACGGCGTTTGTGGGTAATCTCGGAGAGCGGGTTGGTCTGATCCATGAACTGGGACAGCTGCGAGGAGCCGAAGAATTCACGGACAGCAGCCGCCGCCGGCTTCGCATTGATCAGGTCATGCGGCATCACGGTATCGATCTCGACCGAGCTCATCCGCTCGCGGATCGCCCGCTCCATGCGCAGCAGACCGACACGATACTGGTTCTCCATCAGCTCGCCGACGGACCGGACACGGCGGTTGCCGAGATGGTCGATGTCGTCGATATCGCCCTTGCCGTCCTTCAGGTCGACCAGGATTTTCAGGATCGCCAGGATGTCGTCCTTGCGCAGGGTACGCAGCTGATCGTCGGTTTCCTGATCGAGACGCGCGTTCATCTTCACCCGGCCGACCGCAGAAAGGTCGTAGCGCTCGGAATCGAAGAACAGGCCGTTGAACAGGTTTTCCGCAGTCTCGAGGGTCGGCGGCTCACCCGGGCGCATGACCCGGTAGATATCGACCAGCGCTTCCTCGCGGGTGGTGTTCTTGTCCATCGCCAGCGTATTGCGCAGGTAGGCACCGACCGTCATGTGATCGATTGCCAGCACCGGCAGCTCTTCAATATCTGCTTCGGCAATCGTCTCGAGCAGCTCCTCGGTGATCTCGTCACCGGCCTCGACGATGATTTCGCCAGTGTCCGGATTGATGATGTCGATCGAGATGTACTGGGTGATCAGCTCTTCGCTCGGGACGTAAACGTCCTTGAGGCCGGCTTCAGCCAGTTTGCGTCCCAGTCGCGGGGTCATCTTGTCACCGAGCGAGGCAACAACCTCGCCAGAATCCGCATCGACCAGATCGCGGGTAAGCTTCTGGCCGCGCAGGCGGGAAACGTCAAAAGCGGTTTTCCAGCCTTCGCCGTTCTTCTTGAAGGTGATGGATTCGTAGAAGTAGCTGAGGATGTCCTCGGCGGTGAGGCCGGTCACCTGAGAGCGGTCCACGTCGACACCGGTCTCGTGGCACTGCTTCAGATAGGCTTCAGCCTGGTCGCTCATCAGCGCCAGCAGCAGCGTGGTCGCTGGCAGCTTGCGGCGACGGTCGATGCGCACATAAAGGATATCCTTGGCATCGAATTCAAAATCGAGCCAGGAGCCGCGGTACGGGATCACGCGGGCTGCGAAGAGAAACTTTCCGGACGAGTGGGTCTTGCCCTTGTCATGGTCGAAGAACACGCCCGGGGACCGGTGCATCTGGGAGACGATGACACGCTCGGTGCCGTTGATCACGAAGGTACCGTTCTTCGTCATCAGCGGCATGTCGCCCATATAGACGTCCTGCTCCTTGATATCGCGGATGGAGCGGGAGCCGGTCTCTTCCTCGACGTCCCAGACGACGAGACGCAGGGTCACCTTGAGCGGCGCCGCGAAAGTGATTCCGCGCTGCTGGCATTCCTCAACGTCATATTTCGGCGTCTCGAGCTCATAGCTGACGAACTCGAGCATTGCGCGCTCAGAGAAATCCTTGATCGGGAAAACCGACTTGAAGACTTCCTGGAGCCCCAGAACCTGCCGGTCTTCAATCGACACGTCTTTCTGCAGGAACAGATCGTAGGAGCTTTTCTGAACCTCAATGAGATTCGGCATTGGGGACGCTTCGGAAATGCGCCCGAAATCCTTGCGCACACGCTTGCGACTGGTGAAGGAACCAACGGAGGAAATCGCCATGGTCAAACCTCGCCCACCTTTCGTTCGAACAGGAGCGGTCGGGACGGGTATCCGTCCGCTCCATGGCTCCCGCGCCCGCCGCGAGAACCGCCTTATCAGCCTGACCGGGGAAACCGGTCTCCTAGCCTTACCGCTGATGCCGAGGCAGCAACGGTAAGAACAGGAAAAGGGCAGGGCGACGAGCGCGTCTACCGACGCGCCCGCACCCCACCCGTATTCCAGAGTAACGCCAAGGCGTTACTTCAGCTCGACGGTCGCACCAGCTTCCTCGAGTTTCTTCTTCAGCTCTTCGGCTTCGTCCTTGGAAGCACCTTCCTTCACAGGCTTCGGTGCACCTTCGACGAGATCCTTGGCTTCTTTCAGGCCGAGACCGGTGATCGCGCGAACTTCTTTGATCACGTTGATCTTCTTGTCGCCAGCAGCCATCAGGACAACGTCAAAGGAGTCCTTCTCTTCTGCAGCGGCACCACCGGCATCGCCACCACCTGCAACGGCTGCAACAGCAACCGGAGCAGCAGCGGAAACGCCCCATTTGTCTTCAAGCAGCTTGGACAGTTCGGCCGCTTCGAGGACCGTCAGTTTGGAAAGCTCATCAACAAGCTTCTCAAGATCAGCCATTAGTAAATACTCCAGACTTGAGCTTCGTTAAACGGAGTGGAACGCCCACTCACCCCTCTTGACTGCCACGGGCGGAAAGCACCCGAGCCATTTGACCGGCAGGTGCCTGCAGAACACCAGCGACCTTGGTCGCCGGGGCTTGCAGCAAGCCCAGCAGCTTTGCACGCAGTGCGTCGAGAGACGGCAACTTGGCGAGAGCCTTGACCTGCTCGACATCGAGCATTTTTGTGCCGAGAGCCCCGGCGACAATGGACAGTTTCTCGTTGGCGTTGGCGAACTCGACGGCAACCTTGGCAGCGGCAACCGGATCTTCTGACGTAGCAATCGCCGTCGGACCCGTGAAGGACGCTTCAAGGTTTTCGTACTCCGTGCCTTTCAGAGCGAGACGAGCGATCCGATTTTTCGTGACTTTGTATCGGGCCCCTGCTGAACGCATCTTGCCGCGAAGGTCATTGACCTCATCGACAGTCAGACCGACCTGATGGGTAACCACGACGAGCGCGGAATCCGAAAAGGTCTTGTTCAGGGTCTCGACCAGAGCCGCTTTTTCAGTACGGTTCACTGATCATCTCCGCATCTGCGGGCCTCAGCACAATGCCGAAGCCCCCTTTGCACATGAACCGACGAACACCATGCCCGTCGGCCCGGTTCGCCTGTCCCAGAAGCTCAAACGTTAGTCTGACCCGGCATACCGGGATCGAATTCCGTTTTCACCCCTGTCTGTACGGGAAGATTAAGCCGCCGTGGCCGAAGCCGCTTTGGCACCCGTAGTCTCGGACAGGTCAGGGCCGATCCGAAGGCCGGCCCCTGTTTCCCGCGCCCTTACAGGCACCGGAAATCACACTCAATACTAGGAAGCGCCCAGTATAGAGGTATCCACTTTCACACCCGGCCCCATCGTGGAGCAAAGCGCGATACGCTGAACGTAAGTGCCCTTGGCACCTGTCGGCTTCGCGCGGGTGATCGCATCAACAAATGCGTTCGCATTCTCGAGCAGCTGCTCCTCGGAGAAGCTGGCCTTGCCGATGCCGGCATGAACGATACCGGCACGCTCGACGCGGAACTCGACCTGACCGGCTTTAGCGGCCGTCACGGCAGCAGCCACGTCCGGGGTCACTGTACCGAGCTTCGGGTTCGGCATCAGGCCGCGCGGGCCCAGCACCTTACCGAGACGACCGACGAGGGCCATCATGTCCGGCGTCGCGATGACACGGTCGAAATCCATCCGGCCATCCTGGATTTCCTTCATCAGGTCATCCGAACCGACGATTTCGGCACCAGCCTCACGCGCTTCGTCAGCTTTCGCATCTTTCGCGAAAACCGCGACGCGAACGTCCTTACCCGTGCCGTGCGGCAGGGCGACAACGCCACGAACCATCTGATCGGCGTGACGCGGGTCAACACCGAGGTTCATGGAGATCTCGACGGTCTCGTCGAACTTAGCCTTGGCGCCGTTCTTGACCAGTTTCACAGCTTCGTCGAGAGCGTGCAGCTTCAGCCGATCGACGCTCTCATAGGCGCCCTTGAGACGCTTACCCAGTTTCGCCATCGTCTTACTCCACAACCTCAACGCCCATGGAACGGGCGGAACCGCGGATCATCTGGCATGCGCCTTCAAGATCGACGGCGTTCAGATCCGGCATCTTCGTCTCGGCGATCTCACGGACCTGGTCCATGGTGATCTTGCCGACGATTTCCTTGCTCGGGTTGCTCGCGCCCTTCGGAAGCTTCGCGGCCTTCTTGATGAAGAAGCTTGCCGGCGGAGTCTTGGTCACGAACGAGAACGTACGGTCCTGATAAGCGGTGATCACGACCGGGATCGGCATGCCTTTTTCAAGGTTGCCGGTAGCCGCGTTGAACGCCTTGCAGAATTCCATGATGTTAAGCCCGCGCTGACCCAGCGCCGGGCCGACCGGCGGAGACGGATTCGCCTCACCGGCCTTGATCTCCAGCTTGATGTAGCCAGCGATCTTTTTCGCCATTGTACTTACCTCTCATAGTGCCGGGTGGTGCGGGCTCCCAAGGTTTTCAGGAAGACCTCCCACGCGAACATCAATTTGAACGTTAGATCTTTTCGACCTGGGTGTATTCCAGCTCGACGGGTGTCGACCGTCCAAAAATCGACACCGCAACCTTGAGACGGGATTTTTCTTCGTCCACATCCTCAACATATCCGTTGAAGGACGCGAACGGTCCGTCGGAAACACGTACCTGCTCGCCGATCTCGAAGATGACGGAGGGCTTCGGCCGCTCCACACCTTCGGCGACCTGCTTGATGATCCTCTCGGCCTCGGACCTGGAGATGGCCTGGGGCTTGCCCTTGCTGCCGAGAAAACCGGTAACCTTCGGCTGGTCCTGAACCAGGTGCCAGCTTTGATCGGTCAACTCCATCTTCACGAGGATGTAGCCCGGGAAAAACTTGCGCTCAGCGTTCACTTTCGCGCCGCGTCGCATTTCCACGACTTCCTCGGTCGGAACCAAAACTTCTTCGATCAGGTCTTCCATCTCATGCGCGGCTGCCTGCTCGCGAATTGATTGCGCGACCTTCTTCTCGAAGCCGGAATAGACATGGAGGACGTACCAACGCGGTGCCAATGGCCTAAGCCCCCAAACCCAATATAAATTTCACACCCCACGACAGCGCGCCATCGACGAGGAAAAAGAAGATAGACGCAAGCGTCACCATGATGAAAACCATCATGGTGCCCACACCCGTTTCCTTGCGGCTCGCCCAGGTCACCTTGGATACTTCCTGGCGAACCTGCCGGACGAACTGCGCCGGAGAGACCTTTACCATCGTGATCCGTTTCTGTCAGCCGGGCTGTATAGCGCCCCGGCAGAATGAAATCAACTGTAGTGAAGCGTGGCAGGAGTGGCAGGGATCGAACCCGCAACCCCCGGTTTTGGAGACCGGTGCTCTACCAATTGAGCTACACTCCTATACCGCGCTGCAAGTTGCCGCCCCAATCTCTCATGCTGAGAGGCAGGGCGGCAGCCTGTTATTCAAATCTTACTCGACGATTTTGGCAACGACGCCGGCGCCAACGGTGCGGCCACCTTCGCGGATAGCGAAGCGCAGGCCTTCATCCATGGCAATCGGCGCGA
>NZ_AUFM01000005.1 GCF_000426505.1 Nisaea denitrificans DSM 18348
ACCGGAAGCACGTCCAGCAAGCCTGTCCGCGTGATCACCACAGGCGCCGCCGCGTCCCCGATCATGAAGCCGAGACGATCACCGGGCAGTTCCGGGTCGAGCGGAACATAGGCACCGCCCGCCTTCATCACCGCCAAGAGCGACACAACGAGATCAACAGACCGCTCCAGCGCCACGCCGACACGCACGTCACGGCCGACGCCCGCCCGCAGCAGGCGCCGCGCCAGGGCATTCGCCCGGCTGTTCAGCTCGCCATAGCCAAGCTCCACGCCCTCGAACCGCACAGCAGCCCGCTCCGGAGACTCCGCCGCGATCCGCTCGAACGCCCGATGCACAGGCTCGAACCCGCCATAATCCCGCGCCGTCGCGTTCACACCATCAAGAAGCCACGCACGCTCCGAAGCGTCCACCAGAGGAACCGACGAAACAGATCCAGAACCACCAGATGCCAACCACGACAAAACATGCGAATAACGGGAGGCAAGGGCGGTCGCCGTGCTCTCGGTGAACAGATCGGTCGCATATTCAAGCGCCGCCGTCAGACCGTCAGCTTGCCGAATTATTTGCAGCTGCAGATCGAATTTGGCCGTGCCCGGATGCACCATGAGCGGCTCAGCCATAAGCGCCCCAAAGCGAACAGATGGCTGCTCTTCCTCGTTATAGGCGATCATGGCCTGGAACAGCGGCGTGCGGCTGGTGTCGCGTTTCAGGTCCATCGCTTCGATCAGTTTGTCGAGCGGCGCCGCATCGGACAGGGCGCGGGCAAGCTCGTCATGGACTCGCCCGATCAACCGGGCCGGGTCAGGATCATCGTCGAGGGTGACGCGGATCGCGGCCGTGTCGGCAAAGAAGCCGACAAGGCCTCCCGCCTCCGGAACCTCCCGCCCGTCGAAGGGCACACCGAGAACGAGATCGTCGGTTCCGGCGGTGCGGGCCAGCAGCACCGCATAGGCCGCCACCATCAGGGCGAAGGGTGTTGTCGACAGCTCCTGTGCCCGCTGCCGGACGGACATCTCAAGATCGGCGTCTATGGGAAACGCCGCAACATCGCCGCGATGGCTGCGCTGGGCCGGACGGGTAAGATCCGTCGGCAGGTCGAGCAATGGCGGCGCGCCATCCAGTGCTTCACCCGCACGGGTCAACGCGGTTGCATCACGCGCTGATCGGCCCGCCCCCTCGCGCCAGAACACCCAGTCGGCGTAACGGATTGTCAGATCCGGAAGTTTCGGCGTCACGCCTTTCAGGACTGCGTCATAGAACGCGGCAAGATCATCCAGCAGAACCGGCACGGAGTGACCGTCGACCGCATTGTGATGTGCGATCAGGATGAGCGCGGAACGCACACCGCCGAAATCGAGCAATCTGGCACGCAACGGCGCTTCGGCCTCAAGGTCGAAGGGCTGTTGCGCAAACAGACGCGCGGCTTCGGCCGTCTGCTCCCGCGCCGCGTCACGGTCAGTGGCCGGGCGTGTCTCGCAGTCGAGCTGAATTGCACCCAGCGGCAACAGAACAGCGTCTACCTTCTCGCCGATCCGGATCACACTGCGCAGCGGCTCATGCCGTTCTGCAAGGGATCGCAGGGCGGATTGCAGGGCCGTTGCGTCCGGCACGCCCTCGCACAGGGTCACGATCGGCACGGTATAAGCGATGCCGGAACCGTCGATCTGGTCCATCAGGGCAAGGCGCGCCTGCATGCGTGATGCCGGGCGGATATCGTCCGCCCACACTTTCGACTCCGGATGATCGGCGACGGAGGATTGCAGCGCATCGATCGCGGCCGCCATGTCTTTCAGGCGTTGCTCGCTAAAAACGGCCCTTAGCGGCAGTGAGACACCGAAGCGCTGCCTGATCTGTGCGACCAGACGCACGCCGAGCAGCGAATGGCCACCGACAGCAAAGAACCCGTCCTCGGGCCGGAACGACCCGCCGCCGAGCAGGTCCGACCACAGTGCCGCCAGTTCCCGCTCCGTGTCCGTGACATATGTCACCGGACCCGCCTCTTTGGTGACGTCCTCACCGGCCGGGATGGCAAGCGCGCCCCGGTCCAGCTTGCCGTTCGGTGTCAGCGGCAGGCCGTCCAGACCCGCGATCCGGCGCGGCACCATCCAGCCCGGGAGCTGCTCAGCCAGCGCAGCGCGCCAGTCGGACGGTGCTGCGGTTTCGCCCTGCGGCAGCACAACCCAGCCATAAAGCGCCCGGTCGCCGTCCGTCTCTCGGACATCGACCACGGCCTGATCGGCGCCGGAGACCGCTCTGAGGGCTGCCTCGATCTCGCCAGGCTCGATCCGGAACCCGCGCAGCTTGATCTGCCGGTCGATCCGGCCGAGATATTCCACCGCCCCATCGGCCCGCCGCCGCACCAGATCTCCTGTCCGGTACATCCGCGCGCCGGCTTCCTCCGAGAACGGATCGGAGAGGAATACCTCCGCCGTCTGGCCCGGCCGGCCGATATAACCGTCCGCAAGCCCCATGCCGCCGATATAGAGCTCCCCCGCCACACCCCGCGGCACCGGCTCCAGATTGGTGTCCAGCACATACAGCGCCGTGCCTCTTATCGGTTTCCCAATGGGAATGATCCGTGTGTCATCCGCCTCGTCATTCGAGGGATGGCAAGCGGCAAAGGTCGTCGTCTCCGTCGGGCCGTAGCCGTTGACGAAGCGCACATCGGGCCAGCGTTTGACCGCCGCCCGCACCGCATCCGCGTCGGCCGCCTCGCCCCCGAACAGCACTTCCTCGAAGCCACTGAAGGCATCCGCGTCAGCGACAGCGGCCCGGTTGAAGACAGAGGCCGTCAGGAAGGTCGAATGCGCTTTGGCCTTGGCAAAGGCCTCGGCCAGCGCTTCGGCCTCATAGGTCGCCTCGCGCCCGACAACAACCGTCGTCGCGCCGTTCAGCAGAGCGCACCAGATCTCGTAAGTTGCCGCATCGAAGGCCGTGGTGGCGATCTGCGCCACGCGCTTGCCCGGACCGAAGCTGGCGAAGCCGGGCTCGACCGCGAGGCGCAATACCGCACGGTGCGGCACCCGGATGCCTTTCGGCCGTCCGGTCGAGCCGCTGGTGAACATGATATAGGCCGTATCAGCACCCAGCTGTGCCGGACAGGCAACCGAACCGCCCGTGACAGGCAGGGCGTCGCAAGCAATCGCCTCAACGCCTTCAGGCAGCCAGTCCAGAGCAGCGCCATCGCTCACGACCAGTGATACGCCCGCATCCTCGGCCATCCCGGCCAGACGCGGTCCCGGCTGTTCTGGGTCCAGCGGCACATAGGCACCGCCTGCTTTCAGCACAGCAAGGAAGGCGGCGATCTGTTCTGTGCCGCGTGTCATGCTGACGCCGACAGGCATGCCCCGGCCAACACCCCGTGCGGCAAGGCCCGCCGCGAGGTCATCCGTCAGGCGATCAAGCTCGCTGTAGCTGAGAGCCGCGCCGTCCGGCCCTTCGATCGCCGGAAGATCCCCATGCGCCAACGCCATAGCCCCAAAACGAGACACAACAGTCCCCTCAGGAGCCCCCCGCGCATCCAACACATCGGAGCCGTATAGCTCCGCTGTACGTTCCGGAGAGCCTACCGACAGCAAGGAAATCGCGCCCGCAGTCACATTCGGCGTATCGGAGAGGGCCTCAAGAATGCGTTCGAAGGCCCGGGCGAACCCGGCCGCGCCGCCTTCCGGGAATAGCCCGGACGCATGCTCGATGGTGATTTCCATCGCCGCGCCGTCATCGGCAACCAACACAACCAGATCCATCTTCGCCCGTGCCTGCTGCAGCACGCGGACAGAGACTTCAGCCTCGCCAAACGACAAGGCATCGAGATGTGGCGGATGGGTCGTGAGCAGGACCTGGAAGAGTTCTTCCTCGGTGCCGTCGCGCCCGGCATGGAGCGCGGCAACAATCCGGTCAAGCGGCACAGCGGCGTCAGCGAGGGCCGCCATCAGACTGTCACGAGCCTGCTCTGCCAACCCGCCGAGCGTGCTGTCCTGATCGATGGTGAGGCGCAGCGGCACTGAATTCAGCATCATGCCGACAGTGCGCTCGAAATTCCCATCGGCGCGCTGACTGACCGGGGTGCCAATCACGATATCCTCGCCGCCGCCAAAACGGTTAAGCGCAACGGCAAGCGCGGTGTGCAACAGCATGAAGGGCGTCAGGCCCGCCACACGGGCACGCGCCCCGACCCGGCGCCGAAGGGCCGGCTCGATGAAGAGTTTCTCGACAAGCGCCGGAGCGGCGGCATCAGGCATTTCCGCATGCGGCAGCGCCGGGCCGCCGGCGATACCGGCAAGGCGCTCCGTCCAGCGTGCGAGAGCAGCCGTACCGGCCCCGTCCGGGCTGAAATCGTGACGGTCTTCCACAGCAAGCGGATCGAGGCCCGGTTCAGGCAACGCAGCCGCAAGGGCCGTCGGTGTCGCCCCGGGTTTATCCAGAGCCGCGCGGTAAGCCGTTTCAAGATCGCGGCCAAACAATGCAATGGAATCCGCATCGGCGGCGATGTGATGGAAGGCAATCAGGACGCGCCACCGCCCGTGCCCGAGACCAAAAATGCGGGCGCGGAAAGGCAATTCACTGTCGAGCCGGAATGGCAACGCGGCTTCAGCCTGCTCCACTGCCGATGCTGCCGAAACATCATCGAGCGCTTCAAGCGGAGGTTCGTTGACCAGATCAGCCGACGGAACGACCTGAAGCTGACCGCCCTCTTCCCGGAACAGGCTGTGCAGAAGCGGGTGTCGCAACTGGACCGCCGCCAGCGCCCGGCCCATGGCACCGGCATCAAGCGTGCCATGGATGTCGATGGCACCGGTCATATTGTAGGCAACGTCATCCAAGTCCCGTTGCTGCATCACCCAGAGCCGCGCTTCGGCAGAACTTGCGGGCCGCGGCTGCGACGGATCGCGCGCTACGACTGACCTGTCGTCTATGCGTTTAGCGTCTCTTACATGTTTGGCGAGGGCGCGTGCGGTGGGATGGGCGAAGACCGCATTCGCGGGCAGCTCAACCCCGAGCGCCTT
>NZ_AUFM01000006.1 GCF_000426505.1 Nisaea denitrificans DSM 18348
GTGAACGTTTTTTAGTTCGCTTTGGATGTTTGCTACCGGTGAGGGCTTTGCCCTGCTCCGGTATTTGTATCTGTATGAGTGGATCAAGCCGATCGAACGATTAGTACCAGTTAGCTTCACATGTTACCACGCTTCCACACCTGGCCTATCGACGTGGTGGTCTACCACGGTTCTCAGCGAGACCTGGTTTTGAGGGGGGCTTCCCGCTTAGATGCATTCAGCGGTTATCCTGTCCGCACTTAGCTACCCTGCTATGCCGCTGGCGCGACAACAGGTCCACCAGAGGTGCGTCCATCCCGGTCCTCTCGTACTAGGGACAGCTCCTCTCAAGTCTCGAACACCCACGGCAGATAGGGACCGAACTGTCTCACGACGTTCTAAACCCAGCTCACGTACCACTTTAATCGGCGAACAGCCGAACCCTTGGGACCTGCTCCAGCCCCAGGATGTGATGAGCCGACATCGAGGTGCCAAACACTCCCGTCGATGTGGACTCTTGGGGAGTATCAGCCTGTTATCCCCGGCGTACCTTTTATCCGTTGAGCGATGGCCCTTCCACGCGGGACCACCGGATCACTATGACCGACTTTCGTCTCTGCTCGACCTGTCGGTCTCACAGTCAGGCAGGCTTATGCCATTGCACTCGTCAGCTGATTTCCGTCCAGCTTGAGCCTACCTTTGCGCGCCTCCGTTACTCTTTGGGAGGCGACCGCCCCAGTCAAACTACCCACCATGCAGGGTCCCGGACCCGGATAACGGGTCGCGGTTAGATATCAAAAAACAAAAGGGCGGTATTTCAAGGGTGGCTCCACCCTGGCTGGCGCCAGTGCTTCAAAGCCTCCCGCCTATCCTACACATTCATTTTCTAATACCACTGCAAAGTTGTAGTAAAGGTGCACGGGGTCTTTCCGTCTGACCGCGGGAACTCCGCATCTTCACGGAGAATTCAATTTCGCTGAGTCAACGTTGGAGACAGCGGGGAAGTCGTTACGCCATTCGTGCAGGTCGGAACTTACCCGACAAGGAATTTCGCTACCTTAGGACCGTTATAGTTACGGCCGCCGTTTACTGGGGCTTCAATTCAAAGCTCTCACCTCTCCTTTTAACCTTCCAGCACCGGGCAGGCGTCAGACCCTATACCGCGCCTTGCGGCTTCGCAGAGCCCTGTGTTTTTAGTAAACAGTCGCCACCCCCTACTCTGTGCCACCCCTCACTGGTTGCCCAATGCGAGGTCCCCCTTCTCCCGAAGTTACGGGGGCATTTTGCCGAGTTCCTTCAACGTTGTTCTCTCAAGCGCCTTGGTATGCTCTACCTGCCCACCTGTGTCGGTTTGGGGTACGGTCTATACGATGGGGCTATTTCCTGGAACACCCAGGCCGCACACTCAATCCAATAAGAATGTACGGCTTCCGGTATTCGTCACATCCCACCAGGTTCAGGAATATTAACCTGATTCCCATCGACTACGGCTTTCGCCCTCGTCTTAGGGGCCGACTTACCCTGCGCGGATTAGCCTTGCGCAGGAACCCTTGGGCTTACGGCGAGAGTGTTTCTCACACTCTTTGTCGCTACTCATGTCAGCATTCGCACTTCCGATACCTCCAGGAGAGTTCACACTCCCCCTTCGCAGGCCTACGGAACGCTCCGCTACCGCATGGATAAATCCATGCCCTCAGCTTCGGTGTACGGCTTGAGCCCCGGTACATCTTCGGCGCAAGGTGGCTTAACTAGACCAGTGAGCTATTACGCTTTCTTTAAAGGGTGGCTGCTTCTAAGCCAACCTCCTGGCTGTCTTGGCCTCCTCACATCCTTTCCCACTTAGCCGTAACTTGGGGACCTTAGCTGGAGGTCTGGGCTGTTTCCCTCTCGACCACGGACCTTAGCACCCATGGTCTGTCTGCCGTGCTGTACTCACCGGTATTCGGAGTTTGGTTAGGTTTGGTAAGGCTCGCGCCCCCCTAGCCCATCCAGTGCTCTACCCCCGGCGGTAATCACACGACGCACTACCTAAATAGTTTTCGCGGAGAACCAGCTATATCCGAGTTTGATTGGCCTTTCACCCCTAACCACAGATCATCCCCTTCTTTTTCAACAGAAGTGGGTTCGGCCCTCCAGTGCGTGTTACCGCACCTTCAGCCTGTCCATGGCTAGATCACCCGGTTTCGGGTCTAATCCGACGAACTCGACGCCCTATTAAGACTCGCTTTCGCTACGCCTACACCTAACGGCTTAAGCTTGCTCGACAGACTAACTCGCTGACCCATTATACAAAAGGTACGCCGTCAGGGCATAAAGCCCCTCCGACTGCTTGTAGGCATTCGGTTTCAGGTCTATTTCACTCCCCTCATCGGGGTGCTTTTCACCTTTCCCTCACGGTACTTGTTCACTATCGGTCGCTGAGGAGTACTTAGGCTTGGAGGGTGGTCCCCCCACGTTCAGACAGGGTTTCACGTGCCCCGCCCTACTCAAGGACCTAAATGAAGCTTTACCCGTACGGGGCTATCACCCGCTACGGCCCGACTTTCCAGACGGTTCCGGTTTCTTCACTTAGGCCACTGGCCTGGTCCGCGTTCGCTCGTCACTACTAACGGAGTCTCGGTTGATGTCCTTTCCTCTGGCTACTTAGATATTTCAGTTCACCAGGTTTGCTTCCGCACACTATGTATTCATGTACGGATGACCTTACGGCCGGGTTTCCCCATTCGGATATCCGCGGATCAAAGCTTACTCGCAGCTCCCCACGGCTTTTCGCAGCGTGTCACGTCCTTCATCGCCTCTCAGCACCAAGGCATCCACCAAATGCCCTTATTTGACGCTTGATCGCAACTCATACAGAAGCAAATACCGAAGTACTCAC
>NZ_AUFM01000007.1 GCF_000426505.1 Nisaea denitrificans DSM 18348
CTCGACCTCGCGGCCATTGTCGCGGAAGATCTCCACCGTCCGGGCCATCGTGGTGATCTCGTCACCGCCGGACGTATCCACATCCGTGTCCAGATCTCCGTCCGCGATCACGCCCATCGTGTCGGCAAGGCCGTTGATACGGCTCACCACCTGACGGGACACAAGGAACCAGCCGATCAGTAGGCTGAGCAGGACACTGATGCCGCCGACGGCGAGCAGAAGCTGCTGGCTCTGGAAGATTGTGGTCTTCGCCGATTCTTCGCCGACCGCCGCATCGTTTTCGGCCTGTTCGACCAGGATTTCGACTTCGTGGATGAGTTCGGCAACGCGCTCACGGCTGTTGTTCAGCGCATCGACAGCGGCTGCCTCGGTGGAGAGCAGCTCAACGCGGATTTCGAAGACAGATTCCGCGCCATTGCCGAAAGCGCCCAGCTGTTCCGCTTTCTCTGCGGCATCCTCGTCGATCCCGCGCTCGCGGAATTCGTCCAGCGCAGTGTTCATGGCATCGTAGGCAGCCATGAACTGGTAGTTCGTCTGCTTGATGGCTTCCCCATCGGGGGAGACTGCTCCGGCATTCAGAAGACCGGCAACCAGGTTCGCATGCGCCACCAGTTCGAGTGAATTGCGGATGACACCGGCATCGTCGTTCACGAGGGTCGATATCGAGCCCTCGATGTCGCCGATCAATTTTTCGCCGCCGGAAATAAGCTGGAAGCTCGCTTCCTGGGTGACAGGTCCGATTGCCGCGTTGAACGTATCGCTCAGCGCCGCGATTTCTGCCTGGAGCGCGTCTCTCTTTGCCTTTAGCTCGAACTGGTCATTGTAGGACAGGGTATTCTTGACGAGCTCTTTCTTCCTGAGATCGAAGACCGACTTCTCGCCGATTCCGTAAAGACTGAGATTGAGGGCGACTTCCCGAAGGGCGTTGGCGTTGTCGCTGTCTGTCAGTCTGTTCACGGCGTCATAGACGTCGTTCGAGCGGGCACCGAATGTCTCTTTCAGCTTATCGACTTCTTCCTCGGAGGTGGCGACGCTGGCCCTGGCGGTGATGGCGAGCATTCCATGGCCATTGGCAGCGACTTTCAGGCCAGATTCGAGCTGCAGGATTTCTTCTTCAAGCAGGTTCTCAATGGAACTGACTGCGTTGCTGATTGTTTCATCGCCACGGAATTCCAGCGTCGCGTTCGCTTGTTGCACCACGGGGATGGCCTCGGCGACGAACAGGGCGTGGGTCTGGCGGATTTTCTTGGTCAGCTCGTCCATCTGGCCGCGCAGTTCCTCGCGCCGGCCGATCGTCCATTGCAGGTCTGTCAGGGTGCTTTCGATCTGGGAAACCTGGCCGGCGAGTTTTTCCTTTTGCTCTTCCGGAAGGCTCGTGAGGGTTTCGAGACGGGCGCGCAGCCCGTCGATACCGACGCGCATGTTTTCCTGGATGGCGTCGCGCTGTTCCTGGGTCGGCGCGCTGACGAGCGCCGGCGCGGTCGCGGCAATTGAGGCGCTGGTATTTGCCAGGGCCATGGAGTTCTTGATCGCGGGGATCGAGGTGCCCGTGAACATATTGAGTGTGCGTTGAAGCTCGACAAAGGCGGCGATGGAAATGCCGATCGCTACCAGCGTGATGACCGTGATCGCGAGCAAGGAGAAATAAAGCTTCCCGCCAACCCCTAACTTCCACGGCTTCTTTTTCGCGGAGTCTTCCTGATCGTCGGGAACGGCGGCGGTGTTATCCAAGTGCAATACATCAGCCACGATTAAAAATACCTCTAAACAATAGTGATTCTGTAAGGAGGCCTCGACCGTGTTCTTCGAGGCGGTCTCTGGAGCAACGAACGCAGGTTTTTCCTTTCATCACGAAATCGAAACGTTTTTCAGGATGGAAGGGAGTTTGGTTAATATCAACGTGAACTCGGCGATAAATTCAAGTGCGAAAAAGGCAGGAAAAATAACAACTTATTTCTGAAGGTTAAGGTAAAATTTTAGCAAAAATATGTGAACTTCAAAAAGAATGCTGCGGCGCAACAGTGGGCGTATCTATTAACGCCTTAAAAGTTATGGATTTTTTGGTAGCAGCAGACTGTTGCTGTCATTCTGGAATGAAAACAGGCGGGCCATACTGGCCCGCCTGTTTCCGGAATGTGCGTGGTGCGTTTTATTACTCGTTTCTGACTTTTGCGAGGAATGTTTTGACCTCGCGGTCGAGGGACTGTGCCTGTCCGGCGACGCCTTTGGCGGCGCTGAGGACCTGATCGGCGGCGGTGCCTGCCTCT
>NZ_AUFM01000009.1 GCF_000426505.1 Nisaea denitrificans DSM 18348
TCGGAAGTGATGGTGCTCGACGCATTGCCCCTCACCGTCACAGGCAAGCTCGACCGCAAAGCCCTGCCCGTGCCGGACATGGTTGAGCGGAGCGGCTCCGGCGTACCCGCGACGCCGGGCGAGGAGCTGCTCGCCGGTCTCTGGCAGGAGGTCCTCGGATGCTCCTCCGTCGGACGTTCAGACAACTTCTTCGATCTCGGCGGGCATTCCCTGCTGGCGACGCAACTACTCTCCCGCATCCGCGCCGCCTTCGGCACAGACATCACCCTCCGCCTGCTGTTCGAGCACCCGACCCTCTCGGCACAGGCCGCCGCCATCGAAGCCGAACGCCGCGGCACACCACCGCCGCCGATTGTTCGGCGCGAAGATCGCGACACGCTCCCCCTCTCCTTCGCACAACAGCGCCTCTGGTTCCTCGCCGAGCTGGAAGACGGCGATCATGCCGCTACCTACAACATCACAGCCGCCCTTGGCCTTGCGGGGGCACTTGATGAAGACGCCCTCAGGTCTGCGCTCCTCGCCCTCACAGCACGGCACGACAGCCTGCGCATGACTGTGCGCGCCGAGAACGGTCAGCCCGTGCTGGGTTTGCGCGATCCCTACGATCCGCTGCTTGTCGAGGATCTGATCTGTGAGGAAGCGGATCGCGACGATCTGGTCCGCGCCCGCGCCGCGCGGCATGCAGCCGAACCTTTCGATCTCGCAGGAGACCCGCTGCTCCGCCTCACCCTGCTCCGCCTGGATACGGACGCCGAAGTGCTGCTGGTCAACCTGCACCACATCGCCGCAGACGGCTGGTCCCTCGGTGTGCTGGTGCGTGACCTGAGTACGCTTTATGCCGCTGCGCTCGCAGCCCCTGAAGATGATCTGTTGTCTGTTCTGCCTCCGCTTCCGATCCAGTATGCCGACTATGCCGCCTGGCAGCGTGACTGGTTGAGCGGGGAGGTACTGGAGACCCAGCTCTCCTATTGGCGCGACCGCCTCGGGAACGCACCCGCCTTGCTGGAGCTTCCCGCCGATCACCCTCGCCCCGCCGTCAAGAGTTACAAGGGCGGGCAGCGTGCCCTCACCCTGCCCCCGGAGCTGATGGAACGTCTGGAGGCCTTCAGCCGGGCCAAGGGCGCCACCCTCTTCATGACCCTGCTCGCCGCCTTCAAGGTCCTGCTGCACCGCTATAGCGGGTCCGAAGA
>NZ_AUFM01000010.1 GCF_000426505.1 Nisaea denitrificans DSM 18348
TCTTCGGACCCGCTATAGCGGTGCAGCAGGACCTTGAAGGCGGCGAGCAGGGTCATGAAGAGGGTGGCGCCCTTGGCCCGGCTGAAGGCCTCCAGCCGTTCAGCAAGTTCTGGCTCAAGGGTGAGGGTACGCTGCCCGCCCCTGTAACTCTTGACGGCGGGGCGGGGGTGATCTGCTGGGAGTTCCAGCAAGGCCGGTGCGTTCCCGAGGCGGTCGCGCCAGTAGGAGAGCTGGGTCTCCAGTACCTCTCCACTCAGCCAGTCGCGCTGCCATGCGGCATAGTCGGCATACTGGATCGGAAGCGGCGGCAGAACAGACAACAGATCATCTTCACGGTCTTCCAGCGCAGCGGCGTAAAGGGCGCTGAGATCGCGGACCAGCACACCGAGGGACCAGCCGTCTGCGGCGATGTGGTGCAGGTTGACCAGCAGCACTTCGGCGTCTGTATCAAGACGGAGCAGGGTGAGGCGGAGCAGCGGGTCGCTTGCGAGATCGAAGGGGGCGGCCGCATGGGCGGCGGCGCGGGCGCGGACCAGACCGTCGCGGTCCGCTTCTTCACAAGTCAGATCCTCGACAAGCAGCGGGTCGTAGGGATCGCGCAAACCCAGCACGGGCTGTCCGTTCTCGGCGCGGACAGTCATGCGCAGGCTGTCGTGCCGTGCTGTGAGGGCGAGGAGCGCCGCACGCAGGGCACTCTCGTCGAGCGCAGCGTCAAGGCCGAGGGCGGCGGTGATGTTGTAGGTGGCGGCATGCTCCCCGTCTTCCAGCTCTGCGAGGAACCAGAGGCGCTGTTGTGCGAAGGAGAGGGGGAGCGTGTCGCGGTCATCCCGCCTGACGATCGGCGGTGGCGGTGTGCCGCGGCGTTCGGCTTCGATGGCGGCGGCCTGTGTCGAGAGGGTCGGGTGCTCGAACAGCAGGCGCAGGGCGATGTCTGTGCCGAAGGCGGCGCGGATGCGGGAGAGCAGCTGCGTTGCCAGCAGGGAATGCCCGCCGAGATCGAAGAAGTTGTCCGAACGTCCGGCGGAGGAACATCCGAGGACCTCCTGCCAGAGGCCCGCAAGCAGCTCCTCGCCCGGCGTCACGGGCACAGCGGACCCGCTCCGCTCAACCATGTCCGGCACGGGCAGGGCTTTGCGGTCGAGCTTGCCTGTGAC
>NZ_AUFM01000012.1 GCF_000426505.1 Nisaea denitrificans DSM 18348
ATGACGATGTCTTCAACGTTGGAGAGCGTCAGGCCGTCGAGGTCGGATCTTGTGTCGACATAGAGCGTGTCTTCGCCGGCACCGCCGTCAATGACACCAGAATCGCCTGCATAGATCGCGTCTGTACCGTCACCGCCGGACACGGTGTCGCTGCCGTCGGTACCGTACAGAACGTCGGAACCTTCGCCGCCATCCAGCTGGTCGTTGCCCGCACCACCCGAGAGAGTGTCGGAACCAACGCCGCCTTGCAGCGTGTCATCACCAGCACCACCGGTGATCTGGTCATTGCCCGCGCCGCCGTCCAGCACGTCGTCGCCTGCGAGGCCGTCGAGTGTGTCGTTGCCGCCGAGGCCGCTGAGCGTATCCGCATCGGCAAAGCCGGAGATGGCGTCGTCGCCGTCTGTGGCCTGCTCGTCTGCAATGACGATGTCTTCGATGTTGGAGACGGTCAGACCGTCGAGGTCGGAGCGGGTGTCGACATAAAGCGTGTCGTCGCCGGCACCGCCGTCCACGACGCCAGAGTCGCCGGCGTAAATCGCGTCGTCGCCGTCGCCTGCATTGACCGTATCAACACCGTCTTCGGCATGGATGGTGTCGTTCCCGGCACCGCCGTCGATCTGATCGTTCCCGGCACCGCCGGTGATCTCGTCATTACCCGCGCCGCCGTCCAGTACGTCGTCGCCGGCGAGACCGTCGATGGTGTCGTTGCCTGCCAGGCCGGAGAGCGTGTCGCTGTCGGCAAAGCCGGTGATGGCGTCGTCGCCGTCGGTCGCCTGCTCGTCGTCGATGACGATGTCTTCGATGTTGGAGAGCGTCAGACCGTCGAGGTCGGAGCGGGTGTCGACATAAAGCGTGTCGTCGCCGGCACCGCCGTCCACGACGCCGTCAGAACCGGCGTAAATGGCATCGTCGCCATCGCCGCCGGACACGGTGTCGGCGCCCTCGGTTGCGTCAATCGTGTCGTCGCCGGTACCACCGTCGATGGCATCGTTCCCGGCACCGCCGGTGATCTCGTCATTGCCCGCGCCGCCGTCCAGCACGTCGTCGCCGGCGAGACCGTCGATGGTGTCGTTGCCGGC